>NZ_LT821240.1:321683-1475107 GCF_900169525.1 Corynebacterium pacaense | reverse complement strand
TTGTGGGTGCGGACCCAGACGCGCAGGGTTTCCTTGCTCACGCCGAGTTCGTCGGCGATGCGGGTGACCGCGCCCCGGGCGGTGACGGGATCAGCTTGAGCGTGGAGCACGAGTTCTACAGCGCGCTGCTTGAGCTCGACAGTGTATTTGGTGGGCATGTAAGGGTTTCCTTTTCCAATTTCCTACCCTCCATTAAACCCGGGGCGAACCAGACCTCCGGTGAATTGTAGAGGTTCCAGGGAGTGACCAGGATCGAACCGACCGCAGCGATCATTCCCCCGGCCCTCCAGGAGATCTTTGAGGGAGCGATTGTGGAGAAATCGAAGGCCGGGGCGATGAAATTGGCCACGATGTTGATGCCGATGGTCGCGATGATCAGCGTTAGGGCGCCGAAGGCGATGGCGAAGGTGTTATCGATCTGTGCGATGGTTTCCACCGGATCGGTGATCAACCTTCCATAGACGGGGAGGGTGGCCGAGGCGGTGACTACGACCAGGACCGAAAAGACAAGGAAGTTCAACGGCAGTCCGAGCAGATTGCCCAGGCGCACCGATTTCTGACTCTTACCGTAGCGGGCTATGTCGCCGAAGTTGAGCATGGGGCCGGAGAAGTAGCTGACCACCGTTGCCACGGCTCCGCAGAAGGCGACGAAGGCCGCAGCACCGCTGAGCTGGTGCTCGGACAGGTTCAGGTTGATATTAGACCATCCCGCCTGGCTGACCAGGTAGATGGCCAGAAGGAACATGACAAGGTAGACGGCCGGCCCGCAGAAATCGATGAACCTGCGAATCGCCTCCATTCCACGCCAGAAGACAAAGGCCTGGAGCACCCACAGCGTGAAGAAGGCCACGTAGCCGATCACGGAGAGGCCGAGGAACCCGTGCAGCTCCTTGTCCGCGTAGGGTGCGGCCTGCGGCCAGAGTTTGAGAATGAGGATGGTGAGCGCATGGCTGGCCAGGTAGGTCTGGATCCCGTACCAGGCAACAGCGATCAGACCGCGGATCATGGCCGGGACCTTCGCACCATTGATTCCGAATGCCGCACGGCAGACCACGGCGAAGGGAGTGCCGGTCTGCTGCGAGGGCAACGAGATGAGGTTGCACAGCACATAGACGATGGTGATTCCAACGAGAAGTGCGGCGAGAACCTGCCAGGCGGTCAAACCGAGAGCGAAGAGCGCGCCGGCGGTGACATAACCGCCGACAGAGTGGACATCGGACATCCAGAAGGCAAAGATGTTGTAGCTTCCCCAGCGTTGGTGTTTGAGCGGGGCCACATCATCATTGATCAGGTTCGGATCGGCATTGACGGGATGGACCGCGTTGACTTCTGGGGTTGTGCTGATACTCATGGTGTATACCTCGCTGGTGGAAAGTGGAAGGTGGGAAGGGTGCAACTATCAGCGACGGGCTGGTTCCGCATCGGGCAGCGATGCCGGTTCGGCCCTGCCGTCCCGCGCAGTTTCTCCCCGTTGAACGTGCCCGTTTCCGATAACCGGATCCGCGAGATGTCCATTGTTCTTCCTGTTGAGGAGGAGGTTCAGGAGGATCACGCATATCGCGCCGGAGGCTATCCCGCTATGGGCGAGCATTCCGATCGCCTCCGGGATGTTGTCGTACAACGTCGGTGAGACGGAGGGAAGCAGGGCGACGGTGATTGAAACCGCGATGATCAGGGCCCTGGTCTCATCGATCTTTATGGTGCTCAGGGTGCGGATACCGGACACGGTGACCATTCCGAACAGAGCGATTCCCGCCCCACCCAGGACGGGGGAGGGGATGCATGCGATCACCGAGCCGAGCTTGGGCAGCAGGCCGAGGAATGCCAGCATCACGCCGGCCGCGGTGACGATGTACCGGCTTCGTACCCGGGACAGGCTGACCAGACCCACGTTCTGGGCGTAGGCGGAATAGGGAAAGGTGTTGAACACTCCTCCGAGGAAGGTGGCGAGGCCATCCGCGCGAAGTCCGTCCGCAAGTCCCCGCCTGTCCACGGGCCTGTCGACGATCTGTCCCACGGCAACCAGATCGCTCGCGGTCTCGGTCATGATGACCAGTCCGACGATGAGCATGGTGACGATGGCGGCAACCTCGAACTGGGGCAGACCGAATTGGAATGGACGGGGCACCCCGACCCATTCTGCGGTAGCTATCCGAGACCAGTCAGTCTGGCCGAGGACCTGGGCGAGGATCGTGCCGCCGATGATTCCGCTGAGCACCGCCATGGGACGCCACTGCGGAGGTGCAAAACGGTGGACCAGGAGTACCACCACGAGGGTGGATCCGGCGAGGAGGAAGTTCATCGGAGCCCCCTGCTCGGACTCCGGTACGGAGGTGTTGCGGATCCAGTTCGCGGCGACGCTGGTAAGGGACAATCCGATGGTGGTGATGATCGTTCCTGTGACCAGGGGCGGGAAGTACCTGATGATCTGCGCAAAGAACGGCGCGAGGAGCATCATCGCCAGGCCGGTGACGATGACAGAGCCGTAGATAGCGGTGATTCCGTACTGCGAACCGATACTGATCATCGGTGCGACGGCAACGAAGGAGACGCCCTGGACCAGGGGAAGCCGGGCGCCGAATCGCCAGAGTCCGACGGACTGAATGATGGAGGCGATGCCACAGATGAACAGGTCGGCGACGATCAGGTGGGCGAGATCCTCCGGACGCAGCTGCCCGGCCTGATTCATGGCGCCACCGACGATCAACGGGACGGCGACCGCGCCGGCGTACATGGCAAGTACGTGCTGGAGTCCGAGCAGAAAAAGCTTCAACGCCGGGGGGCGCTGATCGACGGGATGGACCGGAGATACGTCGGAGGCGTCTGTCGGCGAGAGTTGTGGGGTGGGATGTGGGCTCATTGCGCTACTCCTTGGTCGCGAACCTGACGAGTTTTGCCTGGTTGAAGTTTTCTATTGAGCAACAGAAAAATATCTGTCGAGCGATAGAATAAACCCTGCGGGCGGTACGCGTAAAGAGGAGTCGGCAGATTACCCCTATGGGGGTTCAGGGTCGGGGCGTGAGTTTTCCAGGGGCGCCGGGAAAAGCCGGGGCGGTGGTGTCGTCGTGCGCTGTCCTGAGGAAGACCGGTTTTCCCAGGATCCATGTCGACTGCACGACCCCCGACAGGTGCTGGCCGGAGTAGGCGCTGATCTTGTTGCGGTGGTAGAGCTTCTCGGCGGAAACGGTGAAGGCCTCCTCTGGACTGAAGGCAACGAGATCCGCCCGCCTTCCCACCTCGATGCTTCCGCGATCGTGCAGCCCGATCAGCTCCGCGGGGGCGGCACTCATCCAGTGCAGCACGTCGCTGAGCTGGAACCCCCTTCTATGCGCCTGGCTCCACACGACGGGGAGACTGACCTGGATGGATGCGATCCCACCCCAGGCATCGCCGAAGGATCCGGTGTCCAGGCGCTTGAGGTCGATGGTGCATGGCGAATGGTCGGAGCCGATTGTGTCGATGATGCCCTCCGCCAGACCCTTCCATAGCGCGTCACGGTTGTCCGCTGACCTGATCGGTGGGCAGCATTTGAACTGGGTGGCGCCGTCGGGGATGTTCTCGCTCAGCAGGGCCAGGTAGTGGGGACAGGTCTCCGCGGTGATCTTGACCCCCATCTGTTTCGCACTTTTAATCTGAGCGATCGATCCGGCATCGGAGAGGTGCAGGATGTGCACTCGGCAGCCGGTCTGCCCGGCGATTTCGATGACCGTCGATATTGCAGCGCTCTCGGCGACCGCGGGTCGTGTGGCCACGAAGCTGGAATAGGTGGTTCCCACGCCCCCCTGATCGTGTTGGGTCCGGTGGGCCGCCTCGATCTGGCCCGGATCCTCCGCGTGGACGATCAGGAGTCCGTCGAAATCCGCGATCTCCGTCATTGCCGTGCGGAGCTGCTCGGGGTTCAGCGGTGCGAATTCCTCGACACCTGAATCGATGAGAAAGCACTTGAATCCGAAGACGCGTCCCTCATTCCAGAGCCGTCGGAGCTCGCCGGTGCCGACGTTCCCGGGGACCGCCCCCGCCCAGAAGCCGGCGTCGACAAGTATCTTGTCGCGGGCGATGGACTTCTTGAGCTCGAGAGCATCCATGGTCACCGTGGAGGGGATCGAATTCAGGGGCATGTCGATCATGGTGGTGACACCTCCGGCGGCTGCGCTGTGGGTGACGCTTGAGAATCCCTCCCATTCGGTCCTTCCTGGCTCGTTGGTGTGCACGTGGGTATCGACGATCCCGGGTATGAGCACCTGTCCCTCCGACACGGTGACCTCCACCGTCCCCGCCGTGGGGGTCACTTCGGCATCCGCGGAATTCAGGATGGCGGCGATCACCCCGGAGTCGGAGACGACGATGGTTGCCGGCCCCCGTGTCGCCGCGGGACCGGATCCCAGGAGGGCATCGCTGGTTCGGAAAATGGTGGGCATGTGGGTGGACCTCGGGTTCTGTGTTTCGGGCAAGCGGATCGGGATGGTGTGAGACGTTTGCCATGTGGGTGGGGGCTGGACAACGGGCCAAATACCTATAGGGTGATAGAATAACCGCGTCGGGCGATGTTGTAAATCATCCTCCGACTGCGCGGATTACCCTGAGCGACCACCCTGAAGGACGTTTCGCCATGACATTCAGAACTCAAGAACCACCAACAACCGGTACCTTTTCGATTCAGGTGACCCCGACGCCGGAGGACGGCGCACTGAAGGAACTCGAGGAACAGGTGCGTGCTGAACGCGAACTCATCGGCCATCGCCATGACTGGGTGCCGGATCCCCCGAACGGTGCCTACAATGTCATCGTCATCGGGGGTGGCCAGGCCGGCCTCGGCACCGCATTCGCGCTTCAGCGTCAAAGGATCGGTCGGGTCAAGGTGCTCGAAGCGGGGCCCGAGGAGGAGGTGGGGTGCTGGGCGCGGTACGCCCGGATGCACACTCTGAGAAGTCCGAAGCATCTCAAGGGAATCGAACTCGATGTTCCCTCCCTGCATGTCAGACGGTGGGTCGAGGCCCGTTACGGGAACCGTGCGTGGGAGGACATCACCCTTGTCCCCCGCCTGGACTGGAACGACTATCTGGCCTGGTACCGCAAGGTCACCGATGCCGATGTCAGCTTCCGGACCAGGGTGACGGAGGTTCTGCCTCCGGATGCCGACGGAAACTTCACCGTTCGCACCGAGATTGACGGCGCCGACGGGGAGCTTTACAGGGAGGACTTCCGCGCCCGGCGAATCGTCTTTGCGCTGGGACTAGACGGTGGAGGCGGTCCCCAGGTACCGGAGATGATCCGTGGGCTGCCAGGGCATCTCTGGGCGCACACCGAGGATGCCATCGACTTTGAGGCACTGCGGGGCAGGCGGGTCGCCGTAATCGGCGGTGGAGCCTCGGGCTTTGATAACGCCTCAACCGCTCTGGAAGCCGGGGCCGCCACGGTCGAGGTGCACATGCGACGCGGCGAGGTTCCATCCAATAATCCGCTCCGCTGGATGGAGTTCCCCGGAATGCAGGAGCACTTCTTCGACCTCAGTGACGCTGAGAAGTGGGAGTTCACCTGTTTCAACGGTGGCCTGCCCCAGCCACCCACCCAGGCCTCGATCTGGCGAGCCTTCGACTACCCGGGGTTCTCGCTGAAAATGAATTCGCAATGGGCGGGCGTGCGTACCCGAATGGGAGATCAGGGTGAGGAGATCGTGATCGTCGACGAGCAGGGCGGTGAGCACGTCGCGGACTTTATCATCTCGGCGACCGGATATGTCGTCGATCTGTCCCTGCGACCCGAGCTTCGCCACTTTCTCCCGGACATCAAACTGTGGTCCGATGCCTTTGAACCGGCTGAGCACCATCCACTCGGTGCATACCCCCATCTCGGAGACGGATTTCAGTTTGAACCCGTCGCCGGGGCGCCAGGGTACGTCTCCCGACTGTTCCATCTGTCCACCGGGGCGAGGCTGTCCCACGGGGTGGCGGGAAACCAGCTCTCGGGGATCTTCGCGGGACTCAACCGCCTCTCCGGAAGAGTCGCCACCGATATCACGCGCGAGAACTGGGCCTCATTCATGAGCGATTTCCGGGAATTTGAGTTCCGGGAGATAACTGAGGTGGGACCGCATTCCGGGGGAAGCCAGCAGTTTGCGCGGGAACCGAGATATCTGGGGCGGTAGCTCAGCTTCCGCGGTAGGTGGAGTAAGCGAAGGGGGATAGCAGAAGCGGAACATGAAGATGATCGGAGCCCGCGTCCTCCACGAGGAACACCACATCGGCCCAGGGATAGAGAGTGGCGGTGTTCTTCGTACGGTAGTACTCGCCCACCTCGAAACGAAGCCGCCAGATGCCATCGCCCAGCTGGTCGGGAAAGCGGTGGCGACCGTCGGCATCGGTTGCCACCACGGTGGGGTCTCCGTCTGGGCGACCGTCCTCCAGGCGGACCAGGCTGACCACCAGATTGACCGCGGGCCGTCCGCTCGCGGTGTCGAGTGCGTGGGTGGACAGTTTCATTTCCCATCCTTCTGCCGGATCAGGCTCCGCAGGCGGAGCTCATTGATCCCTGCGAGTTCGCGCCGGGTCACCTCCAGTTCCCTGTCCGGGGAGTTCTCCAGCCTGGCACGCAGCGCGGTGAGAATTCCAGTTGCGGACAGCCCGGCCGCACGGATGAGAAAGACGTGACCGAAGGTGTCCGAGTATTTGTCGTTCAGGGCGATGATGTCGGCCATGGCGGAACGTTCACCCTCTGATCCGGATGCCGTCGCAGTGGACTGCTCAGACTCGGAGCGGCTGCCCGCCGTCACCGCTCCACCGATCGGTGGATGGGAATCGACCGCGGCGAGAACAAGCTCGTCCGACATCGCCGACAGGGCGGATGAGGCACAGGCGCAGACCTCCTCGACGTGGTCGAAGGGCCGCTGCCCCGCCACTGCCGCGCCCAGCTCAGGGCTGCCGAACAGTTCGGCGAGCTCGGGGATAAGTTTGACGGGGTCGGCGGAATTGAATTCATCCAGACTGTATCCCGTCGGGGGTCGTGGGATGGCGTCGGTCAATGGTTCCTCCCGGTGGGCATGGTCGTATCTGATACCTGTAGAACGATAGGTTACAGCCTCGACTGCCGCAAGATCGAGCGCCGCGACCCGATGCATCTGAACCCTCGGCTTCCCGGGGAGCCCCGATTGCTAGATGCACACCGGCACTTCGCGGGCGTGCCTGACCATTTCCTCCCAGTCCACGATCTTCTTGCGCTCCCGCCCCTCGGCCTCGCCGAGTGCACGCTCGGCCGAGTCGAGGCGGTGCCACCCCTCCCAGGTGGTGAAGGGGACCCCGCGGGCGTCGAGAAGCTCGGTGATCGCCTCCGGGTCGGTGAAGGTGGGAACCTCGAGTGCTCCGTTGACCGCATCGGATATGAGCATATCCGTGGTTTCCTTGGCGTCGGATTTGGTATTGCCGATCAGGCCCACCGGGCCGCGCTTGATCCAGCCCGTGGCGTAGAGTCCCGGGATGCGTTCGACGCCCGCGTTGTCGAGCACATGGCCACCGTCGTTGGGAATGACATTGCGTTCGAAATCGAAGGGGACCCCGGCGACCGCGTCCGACCTGTATCCGACGGCGCGGTAGACGGCCTGGACCGGCCAGTCGGTGAATTTCCCGGTGCTCCGCACACCTCCCCGTCCGTCGAGCTCGGTGCGCTCGGTGCGCAAACCCACCACGCTGCCGTCCCTGTGCAGTACCTCGACGGGGTTTTCAAAAAGATGGATCTGCAGGGTGTGGGGTGCCTCCTTGGCCTCACGGATCGCATACTGCTCCAGGATCTGGCAGACCAGATCCTGGGATTTGGAGGCGCGGCGCGCCTCCTCCGAGGCGGCGTCGTAATCGATATCGGCCGGGTCGACCACGACATTGATGGTGGGGGAGTGGTCCAGCTCCTTGAGTTCCTGTGGCGTGAACTTCACCTGCGCCGGGCCGCGGCGTCCGAACACGTGGACCTCGGTTGCCCTGTTCCGGGACAGCGACTCATAGACATTGTCCGGAATCTCGGTCACCCTGAGCTCGTCTCCGGTCTTCGCCAGGATCCGGGCGACATCCAGGCCGACATTGCCAACGCCGATCACGGCGACGGACCGGGCGGAGAGGTCCCAGGAGCGCTCGAAGCGCGGGTTGCCGTCGTAGAAGCCGACGAAATCGGCGGCCCCGTAGGAGCCGGATGCGTCGATTCCCGGTATGTTCAGCTCGCGATCGGCGACAGCTCCGGTGGAGAAGACCACCGCGTCGTAGTACTCGCGCAGTTCCTCGACCGTGACATCGCGGCCTACGGTGACATTGCCAAGGAGTCGCAGATGAGGCTTATCCAGGACGTTGTGCAGCGATTTCACGATCCCCTTGATACGCGGATGATCCGGTGCGACGCCGTAGCGGATGAGCCCGAAGGGTGCCGGCATCTGCTCGAAGAGATCCACGAAGACCTCAACCTCCTCATTGCGGATGAGGAGATCGGATGCGTAGATCCCTGCGGGACCGGCGCCGATGACGGCGACGCGCAGCGGGCGCGGGGGAGTGGTCATCTGCTTCTACCTTTCGTGCCAGATTGTGCTTATGGAGGGGTCCGTGACCAGACAGTGGTGTAGACCGCTTGGTCTGTAAAGCTATCAGCAGCTGAAGAACAGGTAAATTATTCTCTCTAATTATATTCACGGTCACCGGTATGGCTAGACTGCACAGTCTATTAAATTCAGGGTGAATGTAACCTAATCTTCCCAGGTCGGAGCTTGAATTCTGAGGGTGAATGCCAGATGGGTCACAAAAATCTGAATCTAATCCTTGGTATAGACAGAGTGGTACGTCTAAGTTCTTTGACTAACTAGGTACCACTATCGTTCTCAGGAGCAACGACCATCCATGGCAGCAACAACGACCACCGAGGCTGGAAAGCCGGAGCGCCCGGCCCGCGCAGCGCGTAAGCCGAAGCCCGAGGGCCAGTGGAAGATCGACGGCAGGGATCCGCTCAACGGCGATGAGCGGATCAAGCAGGAGGAGCCGGCCTTCGAGGTCCGTCAACGTGTCATTGACGTCTATTCGAAGAAGGGTTTCTCCTCCATCGCCCCGGAGGACATTGCACCACGGTTCAAGTGGCTGGGAATCTACACCCAGCGTCGCCAGGACCTCGGTGGGGAGTTGACGGGGCAGCTGGAGAATTCCGAACTCCAGGATGAGTTCTTCATGATGCGTGTGCGCTTCGACGGCGGTCAGGCGGATCCGGCGAAACTGCGTGCGGTGGGTGAGATCTCCCGCGATTACGCCCGTTCCACCGCTGATTTCACCGACAGGCAGAACATCCAGCTCCACTGGATCCGCATCGAGGATGTTCCCACCATCTGGGAGAAGCTCGAGAGCGTCGGCCTGTCCACCATGTACGGCTGCGGCGACGTTCCGCGCGTGATCCTGGGCTCCCCGGTGGCGGGTGTGGCGGCCGATGAGATCATCGACGCCACACCCGCGATTGAGGAGATCAAGTCCCGTTACCTCGCCGCGGAGGAGTTCACCAACCTGCCCCGCAAGTTCAAGTCGGCCATCACCGGCAACCCCCGCCAGGATGTCACCCATGAGATCCAGGACATCTCCTTCGTCGCCTCGGTTCACCCCGAGCACGGGGCGGGCTTCGAGTGCTTCGTCGGCGGTGGCCTGTCCACCAACCCGATGCTCGCACAGCCACTCGGTGCATGGATCCCCATTGATGAGGTGCCCGAGGTCTGGGCCGCCGTGGCCGGCATCTTCAGAGACTACGGTTTCCGCCGCCTGCGCAACCGCGCACGTTTGAAGTTCCTGGTGGCGCAGTGGGGAATCGAGAAGTTCCGCCAGGTGCTGGAGACGGAGTACCTGGGGCGCAAGCTGATCGACGGACCCGCCATCGAGACCAACCCTGGATACCGCGACCACATCGGGATCCATCCGCAGCGAGACGGCAGGTTCTATCTCGGCGTCAAGCCGACGGTCGGGCACACCACGGGCGAGCAGTTGATCGCCATCGCAGATGTGGCCGAGAAGCACGGCATCACCAGGATCCGCACCACCGCGGAAAAGGAACTGCTCTTTCTTGACGTTGAGCGGGACCAGCTCGGAGAGCTCGCCCGCGAACTGGACGAGGTCGGGCTGTACTCCACACCCTCGGAGTTCCGACGCGGCATCATCTCCTGCACCGGTCTCGAGTTCTGCAAGCTCGCCCACGTGACCACCAAGGCCCGCGCAATCGAGCTTGTCGACGACCTGGAGGAGCGTCTCGGGGACCTGGACGTGCCCCTGAAGATCGCCCTCAACGGATGCCCGAACTCCTGCGCCCGCACGCAGGTGTCGGATATCGGTCTCAAAGGTCAGACCGTCACCGATGCCGATGGTAACCGGGTTGAGGGTTTCCAGGTGCACCTTGGAGGCTCGATGAACCTCGACCCCAACTTCGGGCGCAAGCTCAAGGGTCACAAGGTCATCGCCGATGAGGTCGGTGACTATGTGGTGCGGGTAGTCACGAAGTTCAAGGAGCAGCGCGAGCCCGATGAGTACTTCCGCGACTGGGTGCAGCGCGCCGCGGAGGAGGATCTCCAATGAGCCTGCGCAGAAAACCCAATCCGAACCGCAATCACCCGCTGTACTGCCCCTACTGCGCCGGTGAGGTGCTCTTTCCCGATGAGGAGACCGAGTTCGCCTGGCTGTGCGCCGACTGCACCCGCGTCTTCGAGGTCAAGTACCACGGCCAGGACGATCCCGTCCACCGGCCCGCACCCAGTGTTTCCACCTCGGAGGCGCTACAGAAATCCCTGGCCAGGCACGGCCACGCACTACCCGGAGGTGAGCGTCAATGAATCTGCTCAACACCCTGTCCAACCCGGGTCCACTGGAGGACCCCGAGATTTCCCCGGAGGGCCCGCGCAGCACCGCTGCGCTGCCCGCGGAGGTGGCCGAACACAACGCCGCACTCGTCGACAAGTACGCCGACGAGCTCTATGAGGCCGATGCCACGACCATCCTGACGTGGGCGGCGGAGCACGTCCAGGGTCGGATCGCGGTCACCCTGAGCATGGAGAACACAGTTCTCGCCGAGCTGTCCGCGCGACACCTTCCCGATGCGGATTTCCTCTTCCTGGATACCGGCTACCACTTCGCGGAGACCCTCGAGGTCGCCCGTGAGGTGGATCAGCGTTACCCGCAGAATCTGGTCACAGCCCTGCCTCTGCTCTCCCGCAGGGATCAGGACCACGTTTACGGACCCAACCTCTACCGCTCCAACCCCACCGCGTGCTGCCGCATGCGCAAGGTGGAGCCGCTGGCGGTCTCGCTGAGTCCCTACGCCGGATGGGTCACCGGTCTGCGCCGTGCGGACGGACCCACCCGCGCGCAGGCTCCGAGCCTGAGCCTCGATGCCACCGGTCGGTTGAAGATCTCCCCGATCATCACCTGGTCGCTGGAGGACACTACGGACTTCATCGAAGACAACCACCTCATTGAACATCCTCTGACCCATCAGGGATACCCCTCCATCGGCTGCGAGACATGCACCCTGCCGGTCGCCGAGGGGCAGGATCCCCGGGCCGGCCGCTGGGCCGGCAACGCCAAGACAGAATGCGGACTTCACTCATGACCACTGCGATTAACAACGAGCTCTCCCCACACCTCAAGGACCTGGAGAACGAATCCATCCACATCCTGCGCGAGGTCGCGGGACAGTTTGACAAGATCGGACTGCTCTTCTCCGGCGGCAAGGACTCCGTGGTGGTCTTCGAGCTGGCCCGGCGTGCCTTCGCCCCCGCCGGGGTCCCCTTCGAGCTGATGCACGTGGACACCGGACACAATTTCCCCGAGGTCCTGGAGTTCCGCGACAGCCTGGTTGAGCGTACCGGTGCCCGCCTCCGGGTGGCCCGGGTCCAGGATTGGATTGACCGCGGCGATCTCCAGGAACGCCCGGACGGCACCCGCAATCCGCTGCAGACGGTGCCCCTGGTGGAGACCATCGCCGAACAGGGGTACGACGCGGTTCTCGGCGGCGCCCGTCGCGATGAGGAGCGCGCGCGTGCCAAGGAACGCGTCTTCTCCGTCCGTGACTCCTTCGGAGGGTGGGATCCGCGCCGTCAGCGCCCCGAACTGTGGAATCTCTACAACGGCGGGCATCTCCCCGGCGAGAACATCCGCGTTTTCCCGATCTCCAACTGGACGGAGGCCGATATCTGGGAGTACATCGGCGCCCGCGGCATCGAACTCCCCCCGATCTACTTCTCCCACCAGCGCGAGGTGTTCGAGCGCGATGGCATGTGGCTGACCCCCGGCGAATGGGGTGGTCCGAGGAAGGGCGAGGAGATTGTCACCAGGACCGTGCGCTACCGCACCGTCGGCGACATGTCCTGCACCGGTGCGGTCCTCTCCGAGGCACGCACCATCGATGATGTGATCGAGGAGATCGCCACCTCGACCCTCACCGAACGTGGCGCGACCCGCGCCGATGACCGACTCAGTGAATCCGCCATGGAAGACCGCAAGAAGGAAGGTTACTTCTGATGACCGCCCCCAGTTTAGAGAAGGCATCGCGAAAGATCGCCGAACGTGAGACGCTGCGGCTGTGCACCGCAGGATCCGTCGACGACGGCAAGTCCACCTTCGTCGGCCGGCTGCTGCACGACACCAAGTCGGTCCTCGCCGACCAGCTCGCATCGGTGGAGCGCACCTCCGCCGACCGCGGATTCAACGGACTCGACCTGTCACTGCTCGTCGACGGACTTCGCGCCGAGCGTGAACAGGGCATCACCATTGACGTCGCCTACCGCTACTTCGCCACGGACAAGCGCACGTTCATTCTGGCGGACACCCCCGGTCACGTGCAGTACACCCGCAACACCGTCACCGGTGTATCCACCTCACAGGTCGTCGTGCTGCTTGTCGACGCCCGCTACGGCGTCGTGGAGCAGACACGCAGGCATCTCTCGGTGGCGGCGCTGCTCGGGGTGAAAACCGTCGTGCTCGGGGTGAACAAGATCGACCTTGTGGACTTCGACGAGACGGTGTTCCGTTCCATAGAAAAAGAGTTCACCGCCCTCGCGGCCGCACTCGGGGTCACCGACGCCCGCGTGGTTCCGATCTCCGCCCTGCTCGGCGACAATGTCGTGGAACGCTCGACCAACATGGACTGGTACACCGGCCCCACCGTGCTCGATATTCTGGAGACTGTCGAGGTCACCAGGGGGCGTGCACACGAGCTGGGATTCCGTTTCCCCATCCAGTATGTCATCCGGGAGCACTCCACGGACTACCGTGGCTATGCGGGTACGGTTTCGGCAGGTTCAGTCACCGTGGGTGATACCGTCCACCTGCCCGAGGGAAGGACAACCGAGATCACCGGCATTGACTCCGCTGATGGTCCACTGAGGTCGGCCCACGCCGGCGACGCGGTTGTCCTGCGGCTGGCGCAGGAGATCGACCTCATCCGCGGCGATCTCATCGCCGGTGAGGACCGTCCCGAGGAGGTGCGCAGCTTCAAGGCCACCGTCGTTGGGCTCTCCGACAGGTCACTCAAGCCGGGTGCGCCGGTCAAGGTGCGGTACGGCACCCGCCTGGAGCGCGGACGAATCGGCGCCATCGACCGCCTTCTGGACATCGACGGCATCAATGATGATGAGGCGCCCGCATCCTTCGGGCTCAATGACATCGCGCATGTGCGCATCGACGTCGCCTCGGAGCTTCCGGTCGAGGATTACGCGGCGCGCGGTGCCGTGGGCTCCTTCCTGCTGATCGACCAGAGCAGCGGGGACACCCTCGCCGCCGGCCTGGCGGGTCACCGTCTGCGAAACAACTGGGTCATCTAGGACAACCATGATTCCCCTGATCACACTTTCGCACGGCTCCCGCAAGCCCTCCGCTGCAGCAGGTATTACCAACCTGACCAACTCAGCGGGTGAGGTTCTCGGTGTCATGGCGGTTGAGGCCCACCTGGATCTCTCGGAGCCGTCGCTGGACGCGGTGGTGGAGGATCTCGCCGCGCTCGGTGTGAACAGGGCGGCACTTGTGCCCCTGCTGTTTACCAACGCCTTCCATAACAAGGTCGATGTGCCGGCCGCGGTGCGCGATGCCCAGAACAATCACGGCGTGGAGCTTCTCGTCGGGCCGCATCTCGGTACGGGATCGGATGTGGCGGATCTGCTTGTGGCGGTTCTCGAACGCGACGCCCATCCCGAAGCCCATGTGGTGCTCTATTCGGTCGGCAGTTCCCATGTGGAGGCCAATGAAGCGGTGGTGGACCTCGCGGACACGGTGGCGCGCGCCTCAGGGCACGGTGTCGAGGTTGTTCCTGCCACAGGCGGGCCGGGTTCGGGCGGAGCCGGGGTCATGGAGGTCGCCGCGGGCCACAGACGTCTGCACCTGTTGCCCCTGTTCGTCACCGAGGGACTTCTGCTTGACCGGGTCGTGGAGAATTCACGGAACATCTCCGCGGCCACCGGGTGCACCATCACCCACTCCAGTCCGCTGACCACGGCGTTGACGCCGCTTGTGGTGGCCCGGTACCGGGCTGCGCTCAGTGGCCTGCTCGCCCAAATCTAAAGCGCAAGGAACTCGAAAATGTTGACACTCATCTTCATCGCTATCGCGGGGCTCGCGGCCCAGCTTGTCGACGGCGGCCTCGGCATGGGTTTCGGTGTCACCTCTACCACCATTCTGATTCTGCTTGCGGGTCTCGGCCCGGCTCAGGCATCGGCCGTCGTGCACACCGCGGAGGTGGGAACGACGCTCGTCTCCGGCATCAGCCACTGGAAGTTCGGCAATGTGGACTGGGGAGTGGTCCTGCGTCTGGGGGTGCCCGGTGCTCTCGGAGCCTTTGCGGGTGCGACCTTCCTGTCGAATCTGTCGATGGAGGCGGCGGCGCCGGTGACCTCGGCGATCCTGGCCGCCATCGGCATCAACCTGGTATGGAGATTTAGCCGTGGGCGGGTGCGGCGCAGTTACAGCGAACGGCCCCACTCCACCGGTTTCCTCGGCGGACTCGGCCTCGTCGGAGGCTTTATCGACGCCTCGGGTGGTGGTGGCTGGGGTCCGGTGACCACCTCAACGCTGCTGTCCCTGGAGAGAACCGAACCCCGTAAGGTTGTCGGAACCGTCAACACGGCGGAGTTTCTCGTCGCCCTGGCCGCGACCCTCGGCTTCGTCGTCGGTCTGTGGCAGGATCTGGTGTCCAACCTCGCAGCCGTACTGGCTCTGCTCATCGGTGGTGCTATCGCCGCCCCCATTGGGGCCTGGATGATCTCGAGGATCAACGCCACCGTGCTGGGTGGAATGGTGGGTACCCTGATCGTCGCCCTGAACCTGCCGAAGGCGCTCGCGGCCGTCGGCCTGGATCTTCCGGCGGCGCCGGTACAGGCGGTGATCATCATCATCGGCATTGGACTGACCTATCTCGGTTTCCGCCGCTACCGTGCGAATCTGGCGCTCGAGGAGGCACGGGTTCAGCTCGACGATCAGTTCGGCCCCGCCACCGGCGTTGATGACGGTACTCCCCGCCCGGCCTCCACGGGGCCGTCACAACCCGTTCACGGCTGAGGCCGGTCCGCTTCCATAACCGCACGCTGCAGGGGACGCTTTCGCCCGCAGCGTGCGGTCATCGTATTACCCCGGTTAATTATCAATTTAAAGACCTGGGTTTCATATTATGATAATTTGTGCTCATGGTGTGGAGTGCCGGATCCACCCACCCACGGGACGGGACCGGCACCACAGGTGAAGGGAAAGTGATGGAAGATAGACAACAGCGACCTGAACGTGGAACCGGGACACAGATGCAGAGCCCGTTGAGCAGGGGGGACCTGGAATCCCTCCTCCGATCCAAGGCCGAGTTCATCCGCACGGAGACGGTCAGGCTGATAGAGATCGCAAAGACGGGACACTACAGTTCGGTGTTCTCCGCGGCGGAGATCCTCGCCGCGCTGTACTACTCGGTCATGAACCTCACGCCCGGGGACCCTCAGAATCCGGATCGGGACCGTTTTGTGATCGGGAAGGGGCACGCCGCGGTCGGCATGTACCCGGTGCTCGCGGACCTCGGGTATTTCGAGCCTTCCGAGCTCGACACCTACGCCAGGCTTGGCAGCGCCTTCGGTGACCATCCTGACATGAAGAGGATTCCAGGCATCGACTTCAGCTCCGGATCGATCGGCCACGCACTCTCCAACGGGATAGGCATGGCCCTTGCCGGGCGGATGACGGGCAGGAACTACACGGTGTTCGCGATGATCGGCGACGGTGAGCTCCAGGAGGGACAGGTGTGGGAGGCAGCGCTCTCCGCGGCACATCACCGTCTTGACAGGGTCATCGCGATCGTCGACAGAAACGGCTACCAGCTCGACGGGCAGGTCGATGAGGTCATGGGTGTTGAACCCGTCGCCGAGAAATGGCGTGCCTTCGGCTGGGAGGTGGTCACCGTCGACGGTCATGATGTCCTCGCCGTACATGACGCCCTGGTGCGGGCACGCGACAAGGACAGTGACGGAATTCCCGTGTGCATCATTGCGAAGACGGTCAAGGGCAGGGGCGTGTCCTATATGGAGGAGGAACCGGGATGGCACCTCGGTTATCTCACACCACGCGACGGTGAACGGGCAATTGAAGAGATCAAGAGGGGACGCGGAAACGCATGAGCACAACACTTGAATCGGGATCATGGCAGTACAGGGCGCTGAATGCGCTGAATCCGGGACTGGATCATCTCTCGCTCGGGCTGATGGACCTGGTCGACGAGGGCCATCCCGTCGTGGCGGCCACCGCGGACCTGAAGTACTCCAATGGACTGTCGCTCTTTGAAAGGCACCACCCTGAACGTTTCATTCAGTTCGGCATCTCGGAGCAGCACATGGTTTCTGCGGCGGCGGGCATGGCCTCGGCGGGACTCAAGCCCTTCGTGGCCACCTTCGCCTCCTTCCTCGGACTGCTCTGCTGTGAACAGATCCGGATGGACGTGGCCTACACCGGTCTCCCGGTGCGTCTCATCGGCCATCACACCGGGATCTCGCTGGGCTTCTACGGCACCAGTCACCACGCCACAGAGGACATTTCAACGATGCGGGCGCTCGCCGGTCTCACAGTGGTCTCCCCCTCCGACGGTCCCCAGCTGCGCGCAGCCATCAGGGCATCGATCGACTGGCCCGAGCCGATCTATTTCCGGATCGGCCGCGGACGCGACGAGACGATCTACTCCGGGGATGAGGGGTTCGAGTTCGGACGGGGGATCGAGCACGGCAGGGGCACGGATATAACCTTCATCTCCTGCGGATCGCTGGTGCATCCCTCCCTCGAGGCGGCACGCATGCTGGGGGAAGCCGGGGTCTCCGCAGGGGTGATCGACATGCCGACGATCAAGCCGATCGATGAGGCCCTGATTCGCGAGGTATCAGCGCGCACCGGGGTGATCGTGACCGCGGAGGAGCACAACATCATTGGTGGCCTCGGAGCCGCGGTGGCCGAGGTGATGGCGGAGAACCCCGCCAGGGCCCGGCTCCACCGGCACGGGATCCGCGATGAGTACAGTCTCATTGCGCCACCTACCCACCTGTACCGGCACTACGAACTCGATGCGGATGGCCTGGTTGCCGTGGCGCAGCGGCAGTTGAACCGCTGACCGCCACCGTGGCTACACTTTCTATCAAACAGCGTTGGATGTGGACAGGAGCCATGTGCCGGACTTTCTCTCGCCTCCCCGTGCCGTCGGATCCCCCGACTCCGGCGCCGGGTTGAGCATATTCATCAAGGCGGACCAGGCGTTGGAGGCGATGGGGGAGCGCGGTGAGCCCACCGTGGCCGAGATCGCCGAGTGCATCGGAGAGCCGAAGAGCAGTGTTTACCGTCTCCTCGGCAGTCTCACCTCGCTCGGCTGGGTGGAGAAAAGCCATATCCGTGGGCGATACCGCCTCGGCGTGACCTTCATCCGGCTGGCCTCCGCGGTGATGTGGCATCTCGACATCCGCAGCGTTGTGGCACCGGCGTTGGCTGGACTGCATGAGGCCACCGGTGAGACGACCTTTCTCTGCGTGCGGTCCGGTGGGAACGCAGTCTGTATCGACAGGATGGAGGGGACCGCCGTGCGCTCACTGGTACTGCGCCTGGGGGATTCGCTTCCGCTCGGGCGGGGCGGGGCACCTTTGGTGCTGCTCGCATACGCACCGGATACTGAACGGGCCGAACTGGTCGGCCGCCTGGGGGGCGATGCGGATGAGAAGAGGCGGTTGCTGGACCGCATCGATGAGGTGAGGATGACCGGGACCGCATGGTCGGACGAGGATGTCACCCCGGGTATCGCCGCCTGTGCCGGGGCGGTGTTCGATCACCGCGGAGACATCATGGCCGCGATTTCTGTCAGTGGTCGAAGGGAGCTCCTGCGGGAACGGGCGGAGGAGGTGAGGGCCTCGGTGCGGTCCGGTGCCGCCACGGCATCGTGGGCGCTGGGGTGGGGCGGGGACTGGCCCGCGGGCGGGCCGTGCGCCGATGCCTGACCATCAATCCTCCCCGAGCCCGGTGCTCCGCAACATCGACGCGGTCCTGGACGCCGTGGCCGAACATGGAAATCTCACCTACACGGAGCTGTCGGGATGGACCGGGATTCCGCGGTCCGCCATCTACCGCATCGTTGAATCGATGACCGCCACCGGGTTCCTGGTGCGTCAACCCGATGGCTCGGTGGGGCTCGGCACCAGGATGCTGCGGTTCGGGGCCCGCGCACAGCGATCGATTCCTGAGGTCAGGGCGGCAGCACCGGCCCTCGATCTCCTCAGGGACGAGACGGGTGTCACGAGCTATCTGTGCCTCCGCAGAAATGGGGCCACGATCTGCCTCGATTGGCGGCAGGGGGGTGCCATCGGGCTGCCGATCCTGCGTCCCGGAATGACACTTCCAAGCCACGCCGGGGCGGCATCCCTCGCACTGCTGGGCGCCTTCCCCGATGAGGTGGACGCGGTACTGCAGGCCGCGCCCTTTCCGCAGCTGTCGGCCAACACGGCCACCACCGCCGATGAGCTGCTCCGCAGGGTGGCGCGGGTGGGACGCGAGGGGTACGGCTCCTCGGATGAGGATGTCTCGCGAGGTGTCGCGGCCTTCGGCGTGGCCTTCTCTGTCAGGCATGGGGAGTCGAGGGTGGCGCTGTCGGTGTCGGGGGTGCGGCGCAGCGTGGTGCCCCATCGGGCGCGCATCATCGATGCGTTGGGCAGGGCGGGCGAGATGGTGCGGTCGGTGCTGCCCTGAACGTCTGAAGGGAGGGGTGGCGTGGCCGGTGTCAGCGCATGGTCAGTGGTGGCGTATCCGGTGCTCCGGTTATGCTGTAGACGCGAGAACCGTCAGGGAGGAGAGCCATGCGCAGGGATCTGGTGTCTCAGGGGATCGACCGTATGCTCGATGGTATCGCCGCCGGTGAATTCACGGTGGGAACCCCGCTTCCCGCAGAGGCGGATCTTGCCGCCTATCTTGATGTATCCCGTCCGACGATGCGTGAGGTGATCCGGATCCTCTCCGACCGAGGGATCGTCGATGTCCGTCACGGTCGCGGAACCTTTCTTCTTCCGCGGGAGCAGTGGCGCAGTGTGGAGACACTGGTTTGCATGGTCTCCCGCGACATGAGTGAGAAGGAGGTCGGGGATCATCTGGTGGAGATCCGCCGGATGATCGAGGTCGGCTCCTGCGGGCACGCCGCGCGTCGCGCCACAAGCGCGGACATTGCGGAGATGCACAGGCAGGTGCAGATCTATGATGCCGCCTCAGCCGTGGGTGACGCCTCCACCTGCAGGGACTCCGACATGGCTTTCCATCACCAGATTTTCCTGGCCACCAGGAATCCCTTCCTGACCGCGATTATGCAGCCGCTCAACGATGCGCTCGTCGCCTCCCGTGAACTCACCAGTTCTATTCCGGAGATCCGCGAGCACGCGAGCTGGCATCACAGGGAGATACTCGCTGCGATTGAGGCCCGCGATGAGGAGGGGGCGAAGAACGCCATGCGTGCGCATATGGATCAGACCAGTGAGGATATCGCCGCCCATCTGGAATAGGGACCCGTGACACTCCGACGGCGACCCGGGGATGGAGGTCCATGACGACGTCCAGTTCTTCCCTCGGATTGTTATGCTCATCACATAAATTTCACTTTATGTCCCACAACGCCTAGATTCATGTCCTAAGACCTCAGAGGTCTAATGACTTTAGGAAGTGGAGAATGAAGACTTTTGACCTTGCGGAGCTTCTCCGCGACTACCCCCCGGAGGCGCAGGTGGGGGCCGCCACGGTTCGCGCCGCCGCGGACGCCAATCCGGCCGAACCCGTGTTCGTCGTTCTTGACGATGATCCCACCGGAACCCAGTCCATCGCCGGTCTGCCCGTGCTCACCCGTTGGGAGAAACGAGATCTGGAGTGGGCCCTCGCCCAGGGCTCGCCCGCGATCTACGTGATGACCAACTCGCGATCCCTCTCCGCCGCGGACGCGGAGCGGATTAACATCGACGTCGCCGACGCCGCACTGGCTGTGGCCAGGGAGAACAACCTCAGGGTAACCTTCGTCTCGCGCAGCGACTCCACGCTCCGGGGCCATTTCCCCCTGGAGCCGGATACCCTGGCGGACCGCGTCGAAGCCCATGGCGAGGGAGTCAACGGAATCATCATTGTTCCGGCCTTCGGGGACGCCGGTCGGATCACCATCGGTGGCGTGCACTACGCCGGCGACGGTACGGGGGATTTCATCCTGGTCGGCGAATCCGAGTTCGCGGACGACGCCACCTTCGGCTACACCAGCAGTGATCTCGGCGCGTGGGTGGAGGAGAAGACCGGCGGGAGGATCGCCGCAGGAGACGTCATCCGACTGACCCTCGATACCATCCGGTCCGGTGCGAAAAGGATCGCCGAAGTGCTGCTCAGGGCGGATCATCGCCAGCCCATCGTCGCTGACGCGGTCACCGAGAACGATCTCCGGCAGCTGTCACTGGGCATCATCGAGGCGGAATCGGCGGGGGCCCACTTCATCTACCGCGTCGGACCGCCCTTCATGCGCGCCCGGATCGGCCAGGAGGTGCCCAGGCCGCTGGACGCGGCCGCCGTCGGCAGGGCGTGCACGGCCGCCGTCGATACGCTCGGTGGTTTGATCGTGGTCGGTTCACATGTGCCCACCACCACCCGGCAGCTCGGCGCGCTTATGGAAGCCGGGGGTGCCCGCGTGATCGAGCTGGATGTGCGCCGGGTCCTCTCCGAGGGGAGTGCGGGGTACCTCGATGAACTGGCCGGATGCGTCATCGCCGAGCTCCAGAGGGGAAACGTGGTTCTCCACACCTCTCGTGAGCTGGTCACGGGCGCTGACGCCGAGGAATCGCTGTCCATAGCCAGGTCGGTGTCGGCGGCCCTCATCCACATTGTCAACATCACCGTCTATGCGGTCACGCCGCGATTTGTCATCGCCAAGGGGGGAATCACCTCCTCCGATGTGGCTTCGCGCGGCCTGGAGATGACGCGTGCCACCGTCGTCGGTCCGATGCAGCCGGGCATCATCTCGATGTGGAGGCTTGACGACGGCCCCGCCGCGGGCGTTCCCTACATCGTCTTCGCAGGCAACGTCGGCAATGACCGCTCACTCGTTGATGTCGTGTCCACCCTTTCCCGAGCACAGTAACAAGGAGTCCCATCATGAACACAACAACCGTCACCGTCGTCGGCCTCGGTGCCATGGGCCTGCCCATGGCCGGGCATCTCGCTGCGGAGTTCACCGTCCGCGGTGTCGACATCTCCGCCGAGCGTCTCGCGCTCGGCCGGGAAGCCGGAATCGACGTCCACACCGATGTCAGGGAGGCGTCGACAGGCGCGGACCTGGTGCTGCTCGCGGTGCGCAACCAGGCGCAGCTGGAGGACGCACTCTTCGGCGAGCGGGGCATCGCCGAGGTGATGCGACCAGGTTCGACGGTCATGGTCACCTCGACCGTGGGGATCGAGGCGATTGCCTCGGTGCTGCCACTGCTGCGTGAACGCTCGATCCACCTTGTCGACGCCCCCGTCTCCGGCGGCCCGGTGCGTGCGGGTCTCGGCGACCTGCTGGTCACCGTAGGGGCGGACGACGCCGCCTACCAATCGGCGCTGCCGGTGCTCGAGGCGATGTCATCGACCCTGGTCAGGGTGGGAGCGGAAGCCGGCAAGGGCCAGGCGATGAAGACCGTCAACCAGCTGCTGTGCGGAATCCACATCGCCGCGGCCGGGGAGGCCCTCGCGCTGGCCAACCGACTCGGCCTGGATGAGAAGACGGCGCTCGAGGCACTGATGGGCGGTGCCGCTGCGTCGTTCATGCTCGGCGACCGTGGCGAGAGGATGCTCGGGGCCTACGGAGACGAGCCGGTGGAAGTCAAAAGCCGCCTCGACATTTTTGTCAAAGACATGGGAATCGTGACAGATGCCGCGCGCAGGGCGGGCATCGGGGTACCCCTGGCGGCGGCGGCCGAACAGGAATACCTCGCCGGTCTGGTTCGCGGCATGGGTGCGCAGGACGATTCCTCCATCATCCGCGTCATCGCACCGGAAAGGCTTGAGGGATGACAGGTCTCGCTCTCCTCGGGCTGGGGCTGGCGGCCGTGGTGCTGCTGCTGGTCATGGTCATCTGGCTCAGGGTCCCCGCATTCGTCGCCCTGCTCGTCGTGGCACTGGCCACCGCGGTCCTCTCCGGCATCCCGCTGTCGGAATCTGTCGGCGTCGTCACCGGTGGCATCGGGAACACGCTCGGATCTGTCACGGTCGTTGTCGGCCTGGGGGCGATGCTGGGGCGGATCATCGAGGCATCCGGTGGCGCGGACGCACTTGCCCGGTACTTCACCGGAAAACTCAGTGCCAGGCATGTGGTCGCGGCCATTGTCGCCGCCGCCTTCATTCTCGGCATCCCGGTGTTCTTCGATGTCGGGTTCATCATTCTGGCGCCGATCGTCTTCGGCTTCGCGCGAACGGCGGGCATCAACCCCCTGAAGATCGGGCTGCCGGTCGCCGGGACGCTGCTCACCGTCCACGTGACCCTGCCCCCGCACCCCGGACCCGTTGCCGCCGCCGAGATCGTCGGTGCGGAAATCGGCACCATGCTCGCGAGCGGCCTGCCCCTGGCGGCGATCACCGTTGTCATCGGCTACTTCGCGGCCAAGCTGTTCAACGTCGACCGGATGGTGCTCGGCGACTCCCCGGCAACCGAGACCCCCGAGGCGGTGACGAATCCGCCCTCCGCATGGACCGTGATCGGAGTGATTCTGCTTCCGATCGTCCAGATACTCGTGGGAACAGCGGGGTCCCTGGTCACCGTCGAGGGGTCCACGGCCCACGAGATCATCGCATTCGTCGGCGCCGCCCCGGTCGCCCTGCTCACCGCGGTGATCATTGCATGGATTGTGATCGGCCGCCAGCAGGGGTGGTCGCTGTCCAGGGGATCATCGCTGATCGATTCAGCGCTGCCCGCCGTGGCGATCGTCATCTTCGTCACCGGTGCCGGCGGTGCCTTCGCCGGCGTGCTGGTGAAATCAGGTATCGGCCAGGTGCTCTCCGACCTTCTGGTGGACACGAACATGCCTCTGATCCTCACCGCCTATCTGATGGCGCTGGCGCTTCGCGCCTCCCAGGGCTCGGCGACGGTGTCGATGCTGACCACGGCCGGTCTGCTGGCCACCCCGATCGTCGATGCCGGCATCGACGGGGTCCACGCCGCGCTCATCGCACTGGTCATCGGGTTCGGCTCGCTGGGCCTCTCGCACGTCAACGACTCCGGCTTCTGGATCGTCACCAGATACCAGGGGTTGACGGTCAAGCAGGGCCTGCAGACCTGGACACTGCTGTCCACGGTGTTCTCGCTGGTCGGGTTCATTCTCAGCTGGGGTGTGTACGCGGTGATCTGACACAGCTTCCATAAGCGGATCAAGCCGTGGCCCGAGCCTGAATGTTCAGTGCTCGGACCACGGCTTCTTTCATATCCGGATGGGGCCTAGGGCGTGTCTGATAATTGAGGGTAGCGTGGCATGGGACCATAGATCCCGTGTCGCGCTTCCAACTTCTCACCGATGACCAATGGGCCCTGATCTCCGATAAGCTGCCCCATCGCACCGGCAAAAAGGGTCGCCCCTTCTCCGACCCCCGACTCATGCTCGAAGGCATCATCTACCGGATCCGCTGCGGTATTCCCTGGCGTGACCTGCCGGAATGCTTCGGATCCTGGCAGACCGTCTACCACTGGCACAACCGTATGGCCAAAGACGGCACCTTCGATGAGATCGTGACCCCCCTGATTGCCGCAGCCGACCACCAAGGCCTGGTGGATTGGTCGGTCAGCATCGACTCGACGATCAGTCGTGCCCATCAGCACGCTACGAATATCACCCGCCACACAGGGGGCTTTGTCGAATTACAACAATCGGCTGACCGAGCGGCCTGACCACGGTTTCGGACGCTCCCGGGGTGGGCTATCAACCAAGACCCATGCCCTAGTCGATGGGCAGGGCCTGCCCCTGGTGATCTTGATCGGCCCTGGTCACGCCGGTGACAACCCGCAGGCGGTTCCCTTATTGGAGGGCCTGTGGGTTCCTCGGCCGATCGGTCGGCCGCGTACCCGGCCGGATGAACTACGCGGTGACAAGGCGTATTCCTCGCGGGAAGTGCGCTCTTGGTGCCGGAAACACCGGGTCAAGGTGACCATCCCGGAGCCTGATGACCGGATCCGGAACAGACAGCGGAAAGGCTCGAAGGGTGGCCGGCCTCCGAAGTTCGACGCGACTTCCTATAGGGGTCGTAACGTGGTGGAACGTCGGTTCTGTGAGTTCAAGAACTGGCGAGGTATAGCTACTCGCTACGACAAATTATGTGTGGTGTTCCGGTCTGGGGTGATGTGTAGAGCGATGGTCGCCTGGCTGAACCATTTATCAAACACGCCCTAGTGCTTTGAACCCGGCCTGCGCCGTCCGATCTGGGCCAGTCTCTTGCGCACCGAGGCAAAGGCCTCCTGGCTGTTGATGCTGGTCGGTGCGCCCTTCGCGGTGGCTATCTCGATATCGTCGATCGTGATCTCGCCGGCGCGCAGCGCGACCATCTCGGAGTGGTAGCGGATCCACACCGCGATCGTCGCCGCGACGGGCACCGCAAGAAAGGCACCGATGATGTTGAACAGGGTACCGCCGACGGTGACAGACAGTAGGACGATGGCCGCGTGCAGGTTCATCGCCTTGGACTGGAGGAACGGGGAGAGGACATTGCCCTCGATCTGCTGGACCAGGATGATCAGCGCGAGGACGAGCAGCGCGTTGGTGATTCCGTTGGTCACCAGCGCGATGACCACCGCCAGGGCCCCGGCGGTGAAGGCACCGATGATAGGGATGAAGCCGGCGAAGAAGGTGATCACCGCAAGTGCGAGTGCCATCGGAACCCCCAGCACGAGCAGGCCGAGTCCGATGAACACCGCGTCCACGAGTGAAACGATCGCCTGCGCGCGGATGAACCCGGCCAGGGTATTCCAGGTGCGGGTGAGCACCTCGGTCAGGTGCCACCCCGCGTTCTCCCCGGTGAACTTCCGCATCCAGGGCAGGAACTTCGTCCCGTCCTTGAGGAAGAAGAAGGTCAGGACGAGCATCACGACAAGTGTGACCACCACCGAGGAGGCGGTGGACAGTCCGCTGAAGACACCCGAGGCGATGGTGGTGGACTGATCCTGCAGCAAGGAGGTGATGTCGTTGATCGCCTGATCGAACTGACCCACATCGATGTTCAGCGGGGGGCCCTGGATCCAGTCGCTTAGGGAGTTCAACCCCTCGGTCGCCTGGTCAACCAGCTCCTCCGTCTGCGATGCCACGCTGGGTGCCATCGCAGTGAAGATACCGCCGATGATCGCGAAGAAACCGACAATCGTCAGGAGGGCGGCGAGTGCCGCGGGGACTCCGTGCGCCCGCATCCACTTCACTGGGGGCCAGAGCACCGTGGACACCAGCAGTGCAAGCAGGACCGGCAGCAGTCCGGTCCAAATGTAGCCGAGCATGCGCAGTGCGATGAAACCGGCGATCACCAGGACGATGAAGCGGAGCGCCCAGCCGGAGAGCCAGCGCCCGTCACGGCCGAGGATGACTCCACGGTCGGTGACCCCGTCACCCGGGGAGACCGGACTCTTCGCCGGGATGAGTTCATCCTCTCCCGGATCCGTAAGGGCCGGGGAGATCTCCCGGTTTCCCTCGACGGCATTGAGCAGGGTATCGGAGATGTCACTGTCCGGGGTGGCGCCGGTACCGGCCGCTTCGGATGCCGCGGTCGGTGCAACTACGCCCGGGTTGTCCGGGCGGGTTGATTTTTCAGGTTCTTTGCTCACGAGAGTTCACTATGCCACAGGAGCCACTGGCATGTATTTCGCTTCAGTCTCAGTTCGGTTCCGGATTCGTTGCCTTGGCGCGGATCTGTCTGGATTCCGGACAAATAGTGAACTTTTTTATAGGCTTTGACCTGCAACTTTAGAGAAAGTTGAGTCTAGCGGGAACAACTTTGATGATACGCCCGTTGTAATCGATGTAAGCTTGAGTGTCAGAGGCTCAATAAAGGGCCTGAGGCAACAGCCGTGGACACTGTGAATCACAACAATATATAGGAGGAACCCTAATGGGACGTGCAGTAGGAATTGATCTTGGTACCACCAACTCGGTGGTTGCGGTACTGGAGGCCGGCGAGCCGGTAGTCATCGCCAATTCAGAGGGATCCCGGACCACCCCGTCCGTCGTGGCCTTTGCCAAGAACGGCGAGGTGCTCGTCGGCCAGTCCGCCAAGAACCAGGCGGTCACCAACGTTGACCGCACCATCCGTTCAGTCAAGCGCCACATCGGCACCGACTGGACCGTTGACATTGACGGCAAGAAGTACACCGCACAGGAAATCTCCGCGCGTACACTGATGAAGCTGAAGAGGGACGCGGAGGCGTACCTGGGTGAGGAGGTCACCGACGCCGTGATCACGGTGCCGGCCTACTTCGAGGATGCCCAGCGTCAGGCCACCAAGGAGGCCGGACAGATCGCGGGGCTCAACGTGCTGCGTATCGTCAACGAGCCGACCGCGGCGGCCCTCGCCTACGGTCTTGAGAAGGGCGACAAGGAACAGACCATCCTGGTCTTCGACCTCGGTGGAGGTACCTTCGACGTCTCCCTGCTCGAAATTGGCGACGGCGTCGTCGAGGTGCGCGCCACCTCCGGTGACAATGAGCTCGGTGGCGACGACTGGGATCAGCGAATCGTGGACTGGCTGGTGGAGAAGTTCAAGAGCTCCAACGGCATTGACCTGACCAAGGACAAGATGGCACTGCAGCGTCTGCGCGAGGCAGCCGAGAAGGCGAAGATTGAACTCTCCTCCTCCCAGAACGCCAGCATCAACCTTCCCTACATCACCGTAGATGCTGACAAGAACCCCCTCTTCCTGGATGAGACCCTGTCCCGTGCGGAGTTCCAGCGCATCACCCAGGACCTGCTGGACCGTACCAAGAACCCCTTCAACCAGGTTGTCAAGGATGCCGGGATCTCGGTCTCCGAGATCGACCACGTGGTCCTCGTCGGTGGCTCGACCCGTATGCCGGCAGTGACCGAACTGGTCAAGGAGCTCACCGGCGGCCGTGAGCCGAACAAGGGCGTCAACCCCGATGAGGTTGTCGCCGTTGGTGCTGCACTCCAGGCCGGCGTCCTCCGTGGCGAGGTCAAGGACGTGCTGCTCCTCGATGTCACCCCGCTGTCCCTTGGTATTGAGACCAAGGGCGGTGTGATGACCAAGCTCATCGAACGGAACACCACCATCCCGACCAAGCGTTCGGAGACCTTCACCACCGCTGAGGACAATCAGCCCTCCGTGCAGATCCAGGTCTTCCAGGGTGAGCGTGAAATCGCCTCCGCCAACAAGCTGCTCGGATCCTTTGAGCTCGGTGGAATCGCACCGGCTCCGCGTGGCATTCCGCAGATTGAGGTCACCTTCGACATCGACGCCAACGGCATCGTCCACGTCACCGCCAAGGACAAGGGCACCGGTAAGGAGAACACCATCACCATTCAGGATGGTTCCGGGCTCTCCCAGGAGGAGATCGACCGCATGGTCAAGGATGCCGAGGCTCACGCCGAGGAGGACAAGAAGCGCCGCGAGGAGCAGGAGGTCCGCAACTCGGCCGAGTCCATGGTCTACCAGACCCGGAAGTTCGTCGAGGACAACAACGACAAGGTCTCCGCAGACCTCAAGGAAAAGGTCGAGCAGGCAGCCAAGGATGTCGAGGAGGCGCTCAAGGGCGAGGATCTCGACGCCATCAAGTCGGCCGTTGAGAAGCTGTCCACCGAGTCCCAGGAGATGGGTAAGGCCATCTACGAGGCCGAGGCGGCGGCAGGTGCCACCCAGGCTGACGCGGGAGCCGGAACCAGCGGTGCAGCCGATGACAACGTCGTGGATGCTGAGGTTGTCGAGGATGACACCGATGCCAACGACAATGGTGAGGATAAGAAGTAATGACAACACCCAACGGAATGCCCGATAACCCCGGCGATCCCCAGAACACCGATCCGGAGGCCACCTCCGCCGATCGAGCCGAACAGGCCGCCGAGGAGGCGGCCGCCCGTTCGAACGAGGATCCGGAGGCGGGACAGGACGCTGAGGTGACACCCGAGATCGACCCCGGCCTGGAGGCGGAGATCGACGCGGCGTTCGCCGATGTCGATCCCGACGCCGCCATGACGATTTCCGCGGTGGAGACGCAACTGGCCGAACGCACCGAGGACCTCCAGCGGGTCAGCGCCGAGTACGCCAACTACCGTCGCCGCACCGAACGTGACCGTCAGGGGATCATCGACACCGCCAAGTCGGGCGTCATCTCGCAGCTGCTTCCGGTTCTTGATGATCTTGATCTCGCGGAGCAGCACGGTGACCTGACACAGGGTCCCTTCAAGGCGCTGGCGGATAAGTTGCGCGGCATCGTCAGTGGTCTCAAGGTCGAGGCCTTCGGTGCTCCCGGCGACGCCTTCGACCCGGAGATCCACGAAGCGGTACAGGATCTCTCCAATGGGGACACCAAGGTCGTCGGTACCGTCCTCCGAAAGGGGTACCGCCTCAATGGCAGGTTGATCCGCAACGCGATGGTCATCATCGCCGATGCGGAGAACCCCGGTAACTAGTTGATGTCCCGGATCCAGTCCGGGGCACGACATGTGGTTTCGCCGCTGTCCACGGCCCACAGTTTCTCCACCGGCGGGCACGGGTTCACCCCCAATGGGTGCCCGCCGGTGCATGGACGGCAAATCGTTATAAATTAATGTGAGAAGAATTTTACATAGAACCTAGCTTCAGCCGGATTGTTTTTCAGCTCCAGCGAGAGGAGGAGATGCCCAATGCAAAACGCCGAATGGGCAAATAAGAACTATTATGCGGACCTGGGGGTCTCCTCGTCCGCCAGCGAAGATGAGATCAAGAAGGCCTACCGGAAACTGGCACGGGAGAACCACCCGGACAAGAACCCCGGTGACAAGGCGGCGGAGGAGCGCTTCAAGAAGGCCGCCGAGGCCTATGACGTGGTTGGCGATGAGAAGAAGCGCAAGGAATACGATGAACTGAAGGCCATGCTTGCCTCGGGTGGCGTACGTGGTGGCTTCGGAAGCGGGGGTGCCGGATATCCCGGTGGGTTTCGCACGTCGACGAACGACTTCGACATCGGCGACGCCTTCGGAAGAGCCGGACAAGGTGGAGGCTTTTCTGCGGACGGCGGTCTGGGCGATATCTTCGGTGGCCTTTTCAACCGCAGCGCTGGTCCTCGCCAGTCAACTCGGCCGGCGCGGGGATCGGACCTAGAAACCGACATCACGCTCGACTTCGCCGAGGCGGCCAACGGGACCACCATACCGGTTACACTGACGGCGAACTCACCCTGTAGCACCTGCCACGGTTCGGGTTCGCGTTCCGGGCATCCGACCACCTGTCCGCGATGTGAGGGCACCGGCTACACCTCGGAGAACCGTGGAGCATTCGGCTTCTCCTCACCGTGCCCGGACTGTGGTGGTACCGGCGAGATCATCACCGATCCCTGCCCGGATTGTCAGGGAACCGGAACGGTTCTCAAGACCCGGTCGATCACCGTCCGGATTCCCGCCGGAGTCGAGGATGGCCAGAAGGTCCGACTCGCCGGCCAGGGTGAGGCGGGACCCAACGGAAAGCCCTCCGGTGATCTCTTCGTCAAGGTCCATGTGCGCAAGGACGCCCTCTTTGAGCGCGAGGGCAACAACATCGCGGTGACGGTACCGGTCAGTTTCGCCGAACTCGCGCTGGGAAGCACGATTTCCGTGCCCACCCTGGGCAAGCCGGTGAAGCTGAAGATCCCCGCGGGCACCCCGGATGGCCGTACCCTGCGCGTTCGCGGCAGGGGAATCGCATCCAAGAAGAATCCGGGTGACCTCATGGTGACCCTCCAGGTCACCGTTCCAACCAAGCTTGACGACGCCGCGACAGAGCACCTGCGCACCTATGCGGAGGCTGAGAAGGCGTCCGGATTCAATCCCCGTCAGGGTTGGGCCGGAAACCAACGATAGGAAAGGAGGCGGAGGATAATAATGGCAGATCAACAGGGCACACCGGAGGAAGCGCACAACGAGATGTTCGTTATCTCCGTCGCCGCGCAACTGGCGGGCATGCACGCCCAGACCCTGCGCACCTACGACCGCCTCGGCCTGGTGATGCCGCAGCGTACCCGTGGCGGTGGACGAAGGTACTCCGTCCGGGACGTGGAACTGCTCCGTGAGATCCAGCGGCTGAGCCAGAAGGAGGGTGTCAACCTCGCCGGGATCAAGTCGATCATCCAACTGACCGAGGAGAACCGGAACCTCAAGGCCTCCCTCGCCGAGGCCACGCAGGCGAACGAGGAGCTGCAGCGGCAGCTGGGATCGGGCGCCCGGACACGGGGTGAGCTGGTCCACGTGCCTCGATCGACGGCCGTGGTGACGTGGGAACGGCGAAGGCGCCGCTCGTCCTAGCCAACTTTGCTAGGGTCCCTGGATACTCCCGAAACGGACTGTGTGAATTGCGCACAGTCCGTTTTTCCATTTGAGGAACGATTTTATATCGGCAGTTTCCGAATAATACCCCCGTAATAGGGTGCTATCTGTGAATTCTGTGGGCCTTTTCCTGCGGGAATGCCGCACGATTGAGATTTTCGTGGCGGGCTCCGGCAGCTTCGGCATAGGGTGGCACATACGCGATGCAAATGTGCTCGCGGTCACAAAATCAGATTCATTGTCACCTGACGCACAAGATCTCTGTGTGGTGACCGGAGAGAGAAGAGGAAACCAGCGATGACCGTGTATGCAAATCCCGGGACCGAAGGTTCAATCGTCAACTACGAGAAGCGCTATGACAACTACATCGGCGGCCAGTGGGTGGCCCCGGTCGAGGGCCGCTACATGGAGAATATCTCCCCCGTCAACGGTGAGGTTTTCTGTGAGGTCGCGCGCTCCACGGCGGCGGACGTGGAAAAGGCTCTCGACGCCGCGCACGCGGCCGCCGATGCCTGGGGAAAGACGTCGGTCGCTGAGCGTGCACTGATCCTGCATCGCATCGCCGATCGCATCGAGGAGCACCTCGAGGAGATCGCAGTGGCCGAGACCTGGGAGAACGGCAAGGCTGTCCGGGAGACACTGGCCGCCGACATTCCCCTGGCCGTGGATCACTTCCGCTACTTCGCGGGTGCCATTCGTGCGCAGGAGGACCGTTCCTCCCAGATCGACCACAACACCGTCGCCTACCATTACAACGAGCCCATCGGTGTCGTGGCACAGATCATCCCGTGGAACTTCCCTATTCTCATGGCCACCTGGAAGATCGCCCCGGCACTGGCGGCCGGCAACACCATCGTTCTCAAGCCGGCAGAGCAGACCCCGGCCTCCATTCTCTACCTGCTCAACATCGTCGGGGATCTGATCCCGGACGGCGTGCTCAACGTCATCAACGGACTCGGCGAGGAGGCGGGTGTCGCCCTCTCCGGGTCCGACCGCATCGGCAAGATCGCCTTCACCGGTTCCACCCAGGTGGGCAAGATCATCAACAGGGCCGCCGCGGACAAGATCATCCCGGTCACCCTCGAGCTCGGCGGAAAATCGCCCTCGATCTTCTTTGCCGACGTGCTCTCCCAGGATGACGCGTTCCGGGAGAAGGCGGTGGAGGGCTTCGCGATGTTCGCCCTCAATCAGGGCGAGGTCTGCACCTGTCCCTCCCGCGCCCTCGTCCACGAGTCCATCGCCGATGAGTTCCTCGAACTCGGCGTCAAACGGGTCCAGAGCATCAAGCTGGGCAACCCGCTCGACACCGAGACGATGATGGGGGCCCAGGCATCGCAGGAGCAGATGGAGAAGATCTCCAGCTATCTCAAGATCGGACCGGAGGAGGGCGCGCAGACACTCACCGGCGGCAAGGTCAACAAGATCGACGGACTGGACAACGGCTACTACATCGAGCCGACCGTGTTCAGGGGCACCAACGACATGCGGATTTTCCGCGAGGAGATCTTCGGCCCCGTTCTGTCCGTGGCCACCTTCTCCGATTTTGATGAGGCCATCCACATCGCCAACGACACCAACTACGGACTCGGTGCCGGGGTGTGGTCCCGCGACCAGAACACCGTCTACCGCGCGGGCCGTGCCATCCACGCCGGACGAGTGTGGGTGAACCAGTACCACAACTACCCGGCGCACGCCGCCTTCGGTGGCTACAAGGAGTCCGGCATCGGGCGTGAGAACCACCTCATGATGCTCGGCCACTACCAGCAGACCAAGAACCTCCTGGTGTCCTACGACCCGAACCCCACGGGCCTGTTCTGATCCCATATTGTTTCCCACGCTTGAGAACTAGAAGGAGTATTACGCATGACCAGCACAATCCCCACCCAGTTTGAAGCAGCACTTGTCGATGAGTTCGGCCCCACCCTCAACATCCGGGACATTGACGTACCCAAGCCCGGTGTCAATCAGGCACTGGTGAAGGTGATCGCCTCCGGGGTCTGCCACACGGACCTCCACGCCGCGGAGGGGGACTGGCCGGTCAAGCCGGAGCCGCCCTTCGTCCCGGGCCATGAGGGTATCGGCGAGGTCATCGAGCTCGGACCGGGAAACCACCACAACGTCGAGGTCGGCGACATCGTCGGCAATGCCTGGCTCTGGTCCGCATGTGGCGAGTGTGAGTACTGCATCACAGGTCGTGAGACCCAGTGCAACTTCGCCGAGTACGGCGGCTACACCGTCAACGGATCCTTCGGTAGCTACATGCTCGTCGATACCCGCTATGCGGCGAGAATCCCGGAGAGCGTCACCAACTACGTGGAGGCCGCCCCGATTCTCTGCGCGGGTGTGACCGTCTACAAGGCGCTGAAGGTGTCCGAGACCCGACCGGGTCAGTTCATGGTCATCTCCGGCATCGGCGGACTCGGGCACATCGCCGTGCAGTACGCCGTCGCTATGGGTCTCAGGGTCATCGCCGTCGATGTCTCCCAGGACAAGCTTGATCTGGCCACCAGGCACGGGGCGGAATTCACCGTCAATGCCCGTGAGGGCGATCCCGCCGAGGTCGTCCAGGAGTACACCGGCGGCGGGGCGCACGGAGTGCTGGTCACCGCGGTCCATGAGAAGGCCTTCCGGCAGGCGATCGACATGGCGCGCCGCGCCGGGACTATCGTGTTCAACGGTCTTCCCCCCGGAGAGTTCCCCGCATCGGTGTTTGAGATCGTGTTCAAGGGCCTGACCATCCGCGGTTCACTCGTGGGCACCAGGCAGGACATGGCCGAGGCGCTCGATTTCTACGCCCGCGGACTGATCAAGCCCACCGTCAGCGAGTGCGCCCTGGATGAGATCAATGACGTCCTCGACCGAATGCGCAAGGGCAAGATCGACGGCCGTGTGGCAATCCGCTACTGACCTGCGACCACCCCCCTGAGGTTGGCCAGGAAACCGGGGTCATTCCAATAGTCCGAATGCCCCACCCCGGAATCCCACACCCGTGCCCCGAAGGGTGCCGTTGTGGGATCCACCCCGTGAATCCCGCCGAAGGCGGTGGCGGCGAAGCCGATCGGATCGGCCCGACCCGTTACCGCGTAGACGCGGGGTTCCGCGCTGTTGAGATTCATATCCGCGGCTCGGAGCACCCCCGCGCCGGGACTGCCCACCAGCACCACCGCATCGCTGTCAAGGCCGTGGCCGCCGGTCGACGCCGCCCCCACCACCGTGGATCCGTAGCTGTAGCCGATGCTCACTCGGCGTTGGTCCGGATTGCGGCGGGCCAGGCCCGCATGAAACTCGCGCAGATCCGCCCCCGCGGAACCGGCCGGAGATCCGGACAGTGCGTGTGGAATGGACCGTGGGGCGTTGTAGCCCATCCACAGCACCGTCGCAGCGCCCGTCGACTGCGCCACGGTACGGGCGCGGTCGATCTGGGTGTGCCACCCGGCGGGATCGGAGGAACCCACACCGGGGACGATGGTGGCCACCGCCGCGGAGGTATCGATATCTCCGATGCTCGCAACGAAGTTCCCTCCGCCGACCTCCAGGAGCCTGAGATCGGGGTTGTCCACGGCAATCCGTGCGATCTCCGGTGGTGCGTTCATCAGATTGTACTGATGCACCGCCTCCGAGGGCAGATCCCCGAACTCCTGCAGTCTGCGCACCGGGCCGACTGACGTGCCGGTGCACAGTGCCTCGATCTCGCGGGCGCACATGAAATCCAGGAGTAGGGCCAGCCCGGCGAGCTTCTCCAGCATCAGTGTCATGGACGGCGAATAGTCGGCGATATCTTCCATGATGGCCAGATAGCCCTCGAGGTCCCCCGTGACCACTGCGGTCTCCCTCAGCACCTCCGCCACCCCGGACATGGATTCCGCCGTGCGGGCGACCGGGGCAGCCGCGTTCCTCAAGGCGGTGAATCCCGCGGTGAATGCGAGGGCGGACACATGCTCGGCCAGCCTGTTCCAAAGGCGGTACCGATCCCGTTGCCGCTGCAGCATGGATTCCGCCGCATGGTGCAGGATCTCGGCGGAACGGCGCATATCCCCGCTGCTCGGAGCAAGGGTCACCACAGTCGCCCCAGGGCCGAACCCAGCGTTGCATCCATGGAACGGAAGGTCCGTGCGAGATCGCGGATGCCATGAAGCTGGTCTCCGACTGCGGTATCCGAACGAGCGAGGTCCGACCGCCAGAGCGCCTCCGCGCGTGTCAGTGCGGCTGCGGTGGCCCCGGTGAGCAGAGGGAGATTGAGATGGGGGGCCCGGATCTCGGTGTGCGCCGACGCGGCCAATGAGTCGAACTCGGGATGAATGTGCAGGTCGTTGGGGTTCATGTCCACAATAGAACCCGGATCGCCGGGGCCCGGCAACCTGCTATGGCGCTGATCTGTGTACAGGTGACGGTTATCCACATAGGGTGGGCACCATGCGTATTGCACTCTTGCAGATCTCCACCGGAGCAGATAAAGGAGCCAACCTGGAGTTGGTGCGGTCCCGTGCCTCGGCCGCGGCGGAGCAGGGGGCACGGTTGCTGGTGTTTCCCGAGGCGACCTCCCAGGCCTTCGGTACGGGGCGTCTCGACGCGCAGGCCGAGGACCTCGACGACGGTGTCTTCGCACAAGCGTTGAAGGATCTCGCACAGGACCTGGGGGTGGTCATCGTTGCGGGTATGTTCACCACGGCGGATACGGTCCGGCGCGATGGGAATTCAATCAACAGGGTCCACAATACGGCGCTGGTCACGGGCCAGGGTCTCCACGAGGGATACAACAAGATCCACACCTATGATGCCTTCGGCTACCGGGAGTCCGATACCGTCAAACCCGGAGACACGTTGCATGTCTTTGAGTGCGACGGCGTCAGAGTCGGTGTGGCCATCTGCTATGACATCCGTTTTCCTGAGCAGTTCAAGGATCTGGCACGCAGGGGCGCCGAGGTGATCGTTGTGCCCACCTCCTGGCAGGATGGAGCGGACAAGGTGGAGCAGTGGCGGGTCCTCAGCAGGGCGAGGGCGTTGGACTCGACCTCCTGGATCCTTGCCTGCGGGCAGGCACGACCGCGGGAGGAGCGGACGGGCCCCGCCGGCATCGGACATTCCGCCGTCATCGATCCGGCCGGTCGGGTGATCGCCGAGGGCGGAGACCGGGAGCAGACGATCATCGCGGACATCGATCCGGAACTGGTGTCCCGGATCCGGAAGTCCATCCCGGTCCTGTCCTAGGGTGTGCTGCCAAAGAGTTTCAGTTTGTGGCTCCGGGAAAATAGCATCCATTTCACCAGACGTCATTTCTGATGAAATCTGGGCGATCATTGGCGAGTTGTTCCCACCCTGCATGATAGGCGGACGCCCCCGTTGATCGACGATTGATGGTGGAGGCCACGGCCTGGCGGGATCCTTCCGAACGGTTCGGAAACTGGAACACCGCGTACAGACTTCCATCAATGGTCCAAAGACGGGGTATGGATGACACCGTTGACCCGTGTGCAGTCCCTCAACGACGCCGCAGGTGCGTCACCATTGACTCCACCATCAACCGTGTCCATCAGCACGGTATCAGCCACCCCCGCCACACAGAGGGCACTAACGAATGACAACAATCCGCGTGATCTGGAACCGGTAGATCACTGCATAGGAAGTTCACGGGGTGGATTGACCAGGAAAGCCCATCTTGTTGCAGATGGACGCGGTCGCGCATCGTCCATCGCGCCAGCCGGGGAAACACCAGTGATAAAACAATGCCGGCCGCGACCAAGGATGCCATATCTGTCCCGCGGATAGGTGGTGGGCGAGACCGGAAAAGACCGGATCGGGTGCTGGCGGACAGGGATTACCCATCGAAGTTCAATCGGCGGTGGCTGCGCGCCCACGGGATGAAAAGCAACGATCCCTGAGCGTGATGATCAGGTCCTAAAACGAAGGAAGAAGCCCGGGCATCCCTTTGAGTTCGGTGCCGAGCAGAGGAAACGGCACAAAAGACGCAACGTGGACACACTTTTTAAACACGACTGTGGTGCTAGAAGGAAAGGCAACGGATGCTTCCGGGCGGCGTGCCCCTGGCGATCATCGCGTCACGGACCCCTTCCGTTTTTTCTGCGGGTCCTGCGATCAGTACCTCGCGATCTGACCAGGTGCCGTAGCTGGTCACCGCGTCGGCAAGCGAACCCACCTGCACCAGATGCAGTCCGCGGGGCGGCCGCGACGCCTCTGTGGCCTGGACCCACCACTCATCGATTTCGTGGGTGACCACGGGCACCACGGACAGCCAGGGGCAGGCGGCTGCGAAGTTCCACAATCCCATCAGCTCGTAAAGCTCGCCGGGGTACTCCGCGCCGACGAAGAAGTGCACCCGTGGCGGGTTGGGTCTGTTCACGATCTCAAGCATGATCGAACGCAGCGGGGCAAGGCCCGTGGCGAAACCGACGAGCAGCAGCTCCGCACCTGATTCGATGGCGTTGTCCGATAGATTGCCCAGCCCGTTCCCGATCCTCCAGCGGTCGCCCGGTTGGGTGGAGGCCAGGAGGGTGGCGATGCTGTCGGCATCGGACTGCACATGGAACTCAACCTGGCCCCACTGGTTGGGGGGAATCGAGGGGCAGAGGAATCGCCACACATTCGGCAGGAAATCAGCGGTCACGGCCATGTACTGCCCCGGCCGGTAGTCGAGTGGCCGGTCGGCGACCAGGCGCACGACGGAGAACCGCCTGCTTCTCCTTTCCACCTCGGCGACCGTGGCGCCGGTTGATGCGGGCACACCCGCGAGATCCAGCCGGCGGGTGGTTTCGGCCATGTCCCGGAAAACGATCTCCACCGCACGTTCGGCGTGGAAGACCTCCTCGAAGGACAGGTCCGTGCACAGCTTGCGGAGCTCCTCCTGAATAATGGAACTGAACAGCAGATAGAACTCCGGGGTCATTCCGAAACGGCGGTAGTCCGTTGCCAGTGACTCAGCCTCCCGCAGCACCACCCGATCGACGTTCTTCCGATCGGCGACGGTGGAGATGAGCGTGGACAAGGAGGAGCAGAGGGACACGTGGGTCCGATCGGACTGGCCCGGGAGGTAGAGGTGGGCGAGCGCGTCCGCGGTGTGGAGCCTGTCCAGAACCGCACCCAGAAAAGCCGCGGAGTTCTCCTCGATTCGGGAGGCCACAGCGTTAGTAGGTTGATGATTCACGTCTTCCATTGTGCACCCCGATCAGGGATTTGTCCGGAATCTCACCGGCTGCGATGCTGGAAAACCCTCCGCCGGGGGCTGCTACTTCCCAGGGGTGGCGGCGCGGCAGGTCGGCTCCATGAGTGATCGGGTCCTGTGTCCGCCTACTCCAGGCGGGCCCGGGAGTACATCGATGGTGTCGCCAGGATCGACCACTCCCTTTGAATCCGAGCGTGCGCCTCTGCTCGCCTGGGCGCGCGGGATCTCAGGTCCTGTGCCCGACGTCGGGTGCGGGCCGGGACAGTGGACGGACTTCCTCGGCGGAGTCCCGGCCCCGTTCTCGCACATTCACACCGGACCCGAGCTGATCGGCGAGCCACTGGCGGAGTGCGCACGGGCCATCGGTGATGGCGGGAGCCTGTTCCTCGGCTTCTTTGCAGGAACGGCGGGTTAGCTGTAGGTGTACTTCCCTGTGACGTTGTGAACGCGTTCTGAGGGGGTCTGGTCGCCGATCCCGGTGTGGGGTCTATGGTGATTGTAGTGATGCAGCCATGTCTCGTAGGCGGTGGCTCGCTCGGCTTCGCTGGCGTAGGGCTTGACGTAGGCCCACTCGGTGGCGAGGGTGCGGTTTAAGCGCTCGACTTTGCCATTGGTCTGGGGATGGTAGGGCTTGGTCCGCTTGTGCTTGATGTTCTCACCCAGGGCGTTGGCGAAGGCGCGGGAGCGGTAGCAGGAACCGTTGTCGGTCATCACGGCTGTGACGGTCACGCCCAGGCTTGCGAAGAACGCGTTGGCGCGGGTCCAGAACCCGGCCGCGGTCTCCTTGCGTTCGTCGTCGAGGATTTTTGAGTATGCCAGCCGTGAGTGGTCGTCCACGCCGTGATGGAGGTAGCGGTAGTCGCGGGAGCTGGCCGCGCCGGCACGTGCTGCCTTGTCGCGGGCAGTGCCAGCGCGACGGTCTTGGGGTGATCCGCGACCGTGGGCGCGCCACCCGCCACCGTTGGGGATGCGGCCTTGCTTCTTGATATCTACGTGCACCAGCTGGCCTGGTGCTGCGACCTCGTACCGGACCGGTGTGGGCTTGCGCACCGGCAGCCCGGTGGCCTGGTCGATGTTGACCAGCTTGGGCATGTCGTATCGTGCCAGTACCCGCCCGAGCGTGGATCGGTGCGAGCCTAGGTGGTACGCGATCCGGTGCGGACCCCACCAGCGGGTGAACCGTAATGCGACGATCCGCCGTTCGGTCTTGCGTGGTAGTCGGTTCGGCGAGGTCAGCGGCTTCGAGCTGCGGTCCGTTAACGGTAGCCCTGCCCGGTACCGGTCGGCCCACCGTTTCGCCGTCGCGGGCGAGCACTGGAACCGTTGCGCCGCTCGCCGCAGCGGCCAGCGTCTATCGACGATGAGAACAACAAGACGACGACGCCCCTCGGGCGTCAAGGGTGCATTAGCGTGTGTCACGAAGGCCTCCGGTGTCTAGACGTGAGTGTGGTAACCCACATCTTGCCCGGAGGCCTTCGCCTACCTGACCCGTTCACAACGTGTCGGGGAAGTACAGTTAGCCCTTTGAACATGCGGTGACCACCGCATACCACTGGTCCGTGGAGGCACTGACCGGTCATCTCGAGCACACGGGTTTCAGGGTGCAGGATTCACGGACCCGGCAGCTCCCGGGTACACGGACCAGGGCGGCGATCATGGCGCGGAGAATGCCGCGGCTGGAAACGGGTCTCCGGGCGCCGGTACCATGACCTGCGCGTCGATAAGGGCGCGTGTGGCGAGGTACAACTAGACCGTGGAGCCCTCGACCTTGCCCTCCCAGTTCGGCTTCCAGCCCAGTGCCGGGGCGACGTGTTCTGCGAAGTTGCGCAGAATGGAGGCGTTGATCTCGACTCCCAGCTGGTTGGGGATCGTGAGCATAAGGGTATCGGCGTCCATGACGGCGGCATCGGCCCTGAGCTGATCGATCAGCTCATCCGGTGATCCGACGTAGGAGCGGCCGAAGGTGCTGCGGGTGTCATCGATGATTCCGATCTGGTCCTCGCTCTGTCCCTGGAGCCCGAAGAGTTCGCGGTCCCGGTCGGTGACAATGGGGAAGACCGTCCGGGACACAGATACCCTGGGCGTCCAGTCGTGGCCGGATTCCTTCCAGGTACTGCGATAGCGCTGGATCTGATCGTACTGCAGGTCGCCGAGGCTCTGTCCGGTCGCCTCGGTGAGCAGGGTGGAACTCATGAGATTGACGCCGTCCCTGGCCGCCTGTTCCGCCGTGTTCCTGGATCCCGCGCCCCACCAGATGGATTTCCGCAGTTCAGGATCGTGCGGGAAGATCGGAAGAGCGGCACCGGGGCGGTACATCCGCGGGTACTGGGAGTCCGCGGCGACCGCCATGCCCTCGCCGTCGATGGCATCGAGGAAGCGGAGGAACTTCTTCCTGGCCATTTCAGCGGCACGGGGATCGTCGCCACCGTTGTAGCCGAAGGCCTCCCAGCCCTTGTCGGCGGGCTCGGGCGATCCCCGGGACACTCCGAGTGCGACTCTGCCGTCGGCAAGCAGGTTCAGTGCGGCGGCCTCCTCCGCGAGATAGAGCGGATTCTCATAGCGCATGTCAATGACACCGGTACCGACCTCGATGTGCTTGGTGGCGCCGATGACGGCACCGAGAAGCGGCATGGGTGATGCGTTTTGTGGTGCGAAGTGATGGACGCGGAAATAGGCGCCGTTGACGCCGATACTGTCCGCCTCACGGGCCAGATCGAGTGCCTGGTGGAGCATCTCGCGTTCGTGGCCTATCTGGTAGTGGCCGAAACTCAAAAATCCGAATGCTTTCATGGATTCCACATTGCCACCACTTAGGTGATGTGTCAACAACTAGCGGCGGAGCAGCTTCACCGCGGTGCGGCCCGCCAGTCGACCGGCCCGGGTCGCGCCGATCGTCGAGGCCGTTGAACCGTAACCCACCAGCAGGACCCGCGGATCCACGGCGGGGGTCACTTCGTCGACAAGTGGAATGCCCCTGCCGCGGCGCAGTCTCATGGGTGCGAGGTGCCGCAGCGCCGCGCGGAAGCCGGTGTTCCAGAAGATGGTGTCCGCCTTCAGTTCCGTGCCCGCGGGGAAGGGGCGCCAACTCTCCGGTACTGCCAGCCGGGTGGCGTCCGAGGGTCCGAGGCCCTGCGCCCGCGGTGGTGCCGGTGTGCCGAAGATGACGCCGTCCGGGGTGATCCTGTCGAACATTCCCCGGCTGACCAGGATTCCCCGTGCCACGCCGTCCATGTACGGCTCAATCATGGGGATTCCGGTGGTGCGGACCACGCTGGCCGGTTGTCTGCCGGAAAACGTCCGCTCGCGCACCGCGCGTTCCACTGCGAGTCCCCAGCCCCCGTCGAACTGTCCCTCGGTGAAATTCGGTGGACGTCGGGTGGCCCAGGTGGTCTCGGCGGTGCCCTCAAGCTCGAGGAGAAACTGCACCGCGCTGAGTCCGCCTCCGACGACCAGCACGCGCTGTCCGGAGAGGTCCCGGGCGCGACGGTAATTGGCGGTGTGCAGCTGCCGGCCGGTGAAGCTGCCGATTCCCGGAATGAAGGGCACATAGGGGTTGGTCCAGGTGCCGGTGGCATTGAGAACGATACGTGTCAGCCAGCTGCGCCCGTCCTCCGAGCTGACACGGAGGGGGCTGGTGCGATCTTGCGGGTCGGTTGGTTCGACGCGGGTCACCCGGACGGGGCGGACGACCTTCAGGGAGAACTTCTCTTCATAGGAACCGTAGTAACCGGCGACCACCGTCGAGGCCGGTACGGAACCCTCCGGCCTGTCCAGGGTGAGGCCGGGCAAGTCCGCGATTCCGTGGGCTCGGCCGAGGGTGAGGGAGTCCCAGCGGTGGCGCCACGCCCCGCCCGGGCCCTCATTGGAATCCAGGACCAGGAAATCGCGGCCGGGGACCAGGCCCCTGCGGGTGAGTTCGTGTGCCGCCGCGAGGCCGGCCTGGCCCGCTCCGATGATGATTGCCTCGAACATTGTTGCCACATCAACAATGTTAGCATTTCCGTCCATCCCGGGGTGCGTCGTTGACGGAATGCGTGCCGACGCCCACCCCGCAGCACCTGCGACCCCGGCGGCGTTGGCGTAATCTGGGGGATGGTGTCAGGAAACTTGATCGTCAAGCGCTCAACTTTTTGTACTTGAGTGGAACAGACTAAACCCCTTGGGCGTTATACAGGATAGAAACCTCAATAATACCGCGTTGACCTGCGTGCATGTTTCGGGCAGGTTGGGCGTGACAAGGAAAGGACATAACGTATGAGTTCATTCAATCCCACCACCAAGACCTCCGAGGCCATGCAGGATGCCCTCCAGAAGGCATCCGCCAACGGCAACCCGGATATCCGGCCGGCCCACCTCCTGGTGGCGATTCTCGAGCAGAAGGACGGCGTGGCCTCGCCGGTGCTCAAGGCCGTGGGCGTGGATCCGCAGGCCATCCTTCTCGAAGCCGCCAAGCTCGTTGATTCCTACCCGAGGGCATCGGGTACCAACCTGGCCAACCCGAATTTCAACCGTGACGCACTCAATGCGCTGACCGCCGCCCAGGAACTCGCCGGGGAACTCGGAGATGAATACGTCTCAACCGAGGTGCTGCTCGCGGGCATCGCCCACGGCAGCTCCGATGCCGCGGAGCTGCTGAGAAACGCGGGTGCGTCCTATGACGCGATCAAGGGTGCCTTCCCCTCTGTGCGCGGTGGTCAGAAGGTGACAACCCAGGATCCGGAAAGCCAGTTCCAGGCGTTGGAGAAGTACTCCACCGACCTGACCAAGCTGGCCAGGGAGGGAAAGATTGACCCCGTTATCGGTCGTGACCAGGAGATTCGCCGTGTGGTTCAGGTTCTTAGCCGCCGCACGAAGAACAACCCGGTGCTCATCGGTGAACCCGGTGTCGGCAAGACCGCCATCGTCGAGGGGCTGGCACGGCGTATTGTCGCCGGCGACGTGCCGGAATCCCTCAAGGGCAAGTCCCTGATCAGCCTGGATCTCGGTTCCATGGTCGCCGGCGCGAAGTACCGCGGTGAGTTCGAGGAGCGACTCAAGGCCGTCCTCGATGAGATCAAAGGGGCAGAGGGTCAGGTGATCACCTTCATCGACGAACTGCACACGATCGTCGGTGCGGGTGCATCCGGTGAGTCCGCCATGGATGCGGGAAACATGATCAAGCCACTGCTCGCCCGCGGTGAACTCCGCCTCGTCGGTGCCACCACGCTCAACGAATACCGCAAGTACATCGAGAAGGACGCCGCCCTGGAGCGTCGTTTCCAGCAGGTCTTCGTCGGTGAACCCACCGTCGAGGATGCGGTGGGAATCCTGCGCGGACTGAAGGAACGCTACGAGGTCCACCACGGTGTCCGCATCCAGGACTCCGCGCTGGTCGCCGCAGCTGAGCTGTCCAACCGCTACATCACAAGCAGGTTCCTCCCCGACAAGGCCATTGACCTGGTCGATGAGGCCGCGTCCCGGCTGCGCATGGAGATCGACTCCTCGCCGCAGGAGATCGATGAACTCGAACGCATCGTCCGCCGCCTCGAGATCGAGGAGGTGGCGCTGTCGAAGGAGAGCGACGCAGCATCACGGGAGCGCCTGGAGAAGCTGCGTTCCGAGCTTGCCGACGAACGCGAGAAGCTCTCCGAGCTCAAGGCGCGCTGGCAGAACGAGAAATCCGCCATCGACGGGGTCCGTGAATCCAAGGAGGAACTCGAGCGTCTGCGTTCCGAGTCCGACATCGCCGAGCGTGAGGGCGATTACGGCAAGGTCGCGGAGCTGCGCTACGGCCGGATTCCCGAGCTGGAGAAGAAGGTCGCCGAAGCTGAGCAGAACATCGGTGGCGGGGACAATGCCATGCTCTCCGAGGAGGTCACGCCCGACACCATCGCCGAGGTGGTGTCCGCCTGGACCGGCATTCCCGCGGGCAAGATGATGCAGGGTGAGACGGAGAAGCTGCTCAACATGGAAAAGGTGCTGGGCAAGCGCGTGGTCGGTCAGGAGGAGGCCGTGGTGGCCGTCTCCGACGCGGTGCGCCGTTCGCGCGCCGGTGTCGCCGATCCGAACCGTCCGACCGGTTCCTTCCTCTTCCTCGGACCCACCGGAGTGGGTAAGACCGAGCTGGCGAAGGCAGTCGCGGAGTTCCTCTTCGACGATGACCGGGCCATGGTCCGCATCGACATGTCCGAGTACGGCGAGAAGCACTCCGTCGCACGTCTCGTCGGTGCTCCCCCCGGATACGTCGGCTATGACCAGGGTGGCCAACTCACCGAGGCTGTCCGACGCCGTCCCTACACCGTCGTGCTCTTCGACGAGGTGGAGAAGGCGCACCCGGACGTCTTCGACATCCTGTTGCAGGTCCTCGACGAAGGTCGACTCACCGATGGACAGGGACGCACGGTGGACTTCCGCAACACCATCCTCATCCTCACCTCCAACCTGGGTGCGGGTGGCACGCGTGAGCAGATCATGGACGCGGTGAAGAAGGCCTTCAAGCCGGAGTTCATCAACCGTCTCGATGACGTGGTGATCTTCGATCCGTTGTCCCCGGAGCAGCTCACCCACATCGTGGAGATCCAGATCCGGCAGTTGGCGCAGCGCCTGTCCGGTCGCCGCCTGACACTCCGGGTGTCCGACGCCGCCAAGGCATGGCTGGCCGACCGCGGCTACGACCCGGCCTATGGTGCGCGCCCGCTGCGCCGGCTCATCCAGCAGGCCATCGGCGACACCCTCGCCAAGGAACTGCTCGCGGGCACTGTCCGCGACGGTGACGCCGTGCTTGTCGACGTCGCCGACGGCGGCGAGAAGCTCGACGTGAGCAGGCAGAGCTAAAAGGCCGATTGGAATTGTTTTAGGAAGTGTTGAATCATGAAACTCGGCCCTTTCCGGATGAGTCAAGTGCACTTCCTTCACCGACACAGCGATTGCAATTCCTTAGTAACAGGTCCGACTTAAGCACTTGATCGGACCAGTGCAGGCGGTGTCGCGGATGCTGTAGTTCCTTGGGACGTTGTGTAGTTCCTTGGGACGTTGTGAACGCATTGCGCGGTGAAGAAGACCTCCGGCAGGATGTGGGTTACCACACACACTGATGATCCGGAGGTCTTCGTGTCCCATGCTAAAGCACCTCTCACGCCAGTTGGAAGGAAGCTTCTTGCCACCCTAATCGATGATCAGGGCTGGCCGGTTCGTCGAGCCGCAGATCGTTTCCAGGTCTCCCCCGCGACAGCATCGACGTGGGCTGCGAGATATCGAGCGGGTGAGTCACTTGAAGGTGGGCCCAGCCCCCGGAAAGTAGCATCACAGGGGATTTAATTAAGAAGCGGTTCTTGGCATAGCATAACCCCGCTCTTCGAACACTGCAGGGGCGAGATATTTACACCGAGAATGTCGACGCACCGTGTTGTAGCGGGTACACCAGTAGAAAACGTCCCGGCGGCAGGTCAACTGGTTGGCAAATGCCTTGGAATCTTGAAGTACCTCCCGCTTGAGTGCGGCGTTGAAAGACTCCGCCAGAGCATTGTCCGTCCTAGTGGTGTGTCTCTCAAATGGCTAAGTAGTAGTAGTACGGTATCATGATTCCTTGAGTGCGCCTGCAGCCCCACTACCTCTCACCGAGACCGACAAGGCCATTTTGGGCCGGATTGCCGCCTCGACAGCATCCCCGCACCGGGAAGTAATCCGAGCGAAGGTTCTCCTGGCTGCCGGTGAGGGTATTGCCAACTCGATCATCGCCTCCACCTATGGGTTAACAGCGGTCACGGTACGTGCGTGGCGCAAGGATTACCATGCAGATGGCCTCACCAGGTTCGGTGCCATCGCCTCAGGTAGGGGACGTAAACGCAGCATTGATGATGCTACCATCATTGATCTGGTGGAAAAGACCATGCACCAGAATCCCCCCGTGGGGCACACTCATTGGTCGGTGCGCACCATGGCCAAGGAAGTCGGGATCTCTCCTGCCACCGTGCAGCGGATCTGGTCGACCCTGGGTATTAAACCCCACCGGGTGGATAGTTGTAAGATCTCCACGGATCCACAGTTCACCGAGAAACTCATCGACGTTGTCGGTCTCTATCTCAACCCCCCGGACAAGGCGGTGGTGGTGTGTATGGATGAGAAATCCTCGATCCAGGCCCTGGATCGGACCCAGCCATCATTACCGATGGTCACAGGCCGAGGGGACACCATGACCCATGACTACAAGCGAAACGGCACCACCACACTGTTCCCCGCCCTGGACGTACTCACAGGAAAAGTGATCGGGTCGCGTCTGCCCAAGCACCGCCACCAGGAGTTTCTGACATTCCTTAACACCGTTGACTCCCAGGTACCAAAGGGTTTGCAGGTTCATGTGATCTTGGATAACTACGCCACACATAAACACCTCGAGGTGAAGAAATGGTTGGATAAGCATCCGCGGTTTCATTTCCACTTCACTCCCACGTCCTCATCCTGGCTCAATCAGGTCGAACGCTGGTTTCGTGAGTTGACGGACAAGAACCTTAAACGGGGTGTCTTTCCTACCGTGGGGAGCTTGATTGCCAGTATCAATAGGTTCTTAGATGGGCATAATGATGATCCCCGCCCGTATGTGTGGACCGCTACTGCTGAGGAGATCCCGCGGAAGGTGGAGTCCGCTAAAGCGAAGCTTCAGCAAGTAGTTAACCAAAACTGAGACACACCACCCCTGAGCAAACTCAACAAACAAGCGTTCTACTGTCTACAGAACTTGACACAGCCCAACCTACGACAGCGAAGAAGCCAGAGCCGCAACCTACGACGCCTGGCTCCACCACTACAATCGTCACCGACCCCACACCGGGATCAGAGGACAAACCCATTCAGAACGCGTTCACAACGTGTCGGGGAAGTACAGCTAGCCCCGGAGTTTTTGTGGTTGTGGCCCCAGACCCGCAGCGATTCTTTCGAGACTCCCAGTTCCTTTGCGATCCGGGTGACCGCCCCGTGAGCGGTGTCGGGATCGGACTGGGCGTTTATGACGAGCTCTACAGCGCGCTACTTGAGCTCGTCAGTGTACTTGATGGGCATGTGAGAGTTTCCTTTTCCAATTTCCTACCCTCCATTGAACCCGGGACGAACCATTCCGCCATCGGTTTCCTTAGCCCGGTGGCCTATGAAATATCACTTGATCAGCCAGCTGCGGCATTGTTGGCCGCTTAACTACCTGTCCACGACTTGCGGGCAAGCCCAGGTAGCTATGGGCGGGTGCTGATTCCTTATGAGAGCTGATCTTTGGCAGATCAGAAACCTGTGGTGTTCGCTTGCATCTAGAATCAGACATATGCCCTCATCCTCAACCGTGGTCTACTACGTGTCACGCTTCATCGTGATCGGCCCGGCGCTCCGCGTGTTCGGTCGGCCACGCTTTCAGGGGCTTGATCTTGTTCCCCGCACCGGCCCGGTGATACTAGCCGCAAACCACCTTGCTGTTGTGGACTCCTTCTATCTCATCATGGCGGCGCGCCGGGAGGTGAAGTTCCTGGCCAAGAGTGACTACTTCACCGGAACCGGTCTGAAGGGCAGACTCCAGCGCTGGTTTTTTACGTCGGCGGGTCAGATTCCCGTTGATCGCAGCGGTGGTGACGCCGCTACCGGATCGCTGGATGCCGCCATAGAGTTGTTGGGGTCGGGGCAGGCATGGGGGATTCACCCCGAGGGAACACGGTCGCCGGACGGGAACATGCACAAGGGACGGACCGGTGTCATTCGGGTTGCCCTGGCCACCGGCGCACCGATTCTTCCCGTGGCGATCACCGGCACGGAGCCGCGACCGGGGTGGCGGAAGATCCTGCCGCGGCGGGTAACCGTGACAGTGCTGTCCCCCTTCGACCTGTCGGGGGTGGACCCCGATGACAGGGATTCGGTCCGTGCCGCGACAGATGCTCTCATGCGGGAGATCGCCGCTGTCACGGGGCAGAAGTATGTTGATACCTATGCGCGCAGGTGGAACGCCGAGGGCCCCGGTGGTTCCGAAGGATCTCCGTCTGCCTGAAAAGGAGGTGTGTGTGGCGACGCGCATGATGATGCGGGTTCCGCTGGACGTTTCGGCGGCCGAGTCTGAGCACGTGCTCGTTGAGGATCTCGGTGGTGGGTTATTCATCATCGTGTCCGTCCCCGCCGTGTCAACGCAGTGTGCCCTCGGGGATGTCGTCCGAGGGGAGTGGGTGGAGGGGATGTGCGAGTTTCGCGGTGTGGAGATCCGCGGGGGCAACACCACCCTCCGGATGCTTGTCGACGCCTCCCTCATTGACACCCTGCTCGCTCACCTGGAGGCGCTCGGGTGTCGCCACATTCAGCCGCTGCCAGGAATGGTGTCGGTGAACATTCCAGTGGATGCGCCGGCGCACGGGTTGTCCGTGCTCATCGGGGATTATGTCGAACAGGGGTTGATCACCGTGGCTGAGGGTGATCTCGACTCGATGGGATAGGGCGGTGCGACATTGCGCGGAGTGTCGCTGCCTTCACCGAGCCTGTCCATCTTCTGGAATGCCGCGTTGATCAGTACTTCGTATTCAACTATGGGTAAAGCTGTTGACGAATCGTAAAATGTCAGTTAGGAAGATATTATGGGTGACAATACAGCGAAGGACATCTGGCCGCCTCTCGGAAAGGGCGAGGGACGGACGTGCTGGCACGCCTCGGTGGGGTCCGCTAAGGAGGGGCGGCTTGTTCTTCTGCAGGCTACGGGGATGGCTGTCTTCATGACGGTGATCTTCCAATCCCATTTCTGGGATTGGGGTGGGATCATCCGGTTTTTCGCCCAGGCGGTGTTTCTCGTGTTCATTGCCTTGGTGACGCGTTGCATGGTCACCGTCCGTAGGGTTCATCCGCTCGGGCATCGGCGCCTGATCATTGCGGCGTGTGCTCTTCCCATGGCGGCCGTAGTGATCGGTGGATGGTTCTGGATCGTGCCACTGAACCATGGCACCTCCTGGATGATAACGACAGCGGTGGCTGTAGTCTCCTGCCTGCCTCTTGCGGTGGTGGGGCTGCGCCTGATTCGGCAGGGAAAGAAATGAACCTCGCCGAGGCGCGGGCAGCGCTGGATGACCGCATTCACTCCCCGGTTCGTCTCACCCTGATGGCCGCGCTGAACTCCGTTGACTCCGTGGACTATCAGACCCTGCGGGAGGAACTCGGTGTGAGTTACTCACTCCTGTCCAAGCATGCCGGCATTCTGGAGGGCGTGGGCTATCTCCGGATCACCAAGGCGTTCGCCGGTCGTACCCCGACGACACGGATGAGTGTGACACGGGCCGGCCGGGATGCCTTCGAACGTCACCTGGGCGCCCTGGATCGAATCATGCAGGGGTTGACCTAGGGCGTGTCTTGCAAATGAATTCTGTGGGAGCTGAGATCGTGGAGGTATGTCTCGATTTCAGCTCCTCTTAGACGACCAATGGACACTGATTGCTGATTTGTTGCCTGGTCCGACGGGCAAGAAGGGCCGCCCGTTCGCCGACGCCCGACTGATGGTCGAGGGGATCATTTGCCGGTATCGATGCGGGATCGCGTGGCGAGACCTTTTGCAAGACACGCCCTAGCGGGGTGAGCCATCCTGCAGGTGCGTGTGGTCGCGACGGTGTGCGGGAATACGCACTTTAGCGATTAATAGAAGCTCACGGGGAGGCACCCTCTCCGATTCTGGGGGTACCATTGACATGGCTCCGGCGAGTCGGTGATTTGCTCCCCAAAGATACTGATCCGGAGGATCCCCGCGCTGAAGAGGGATGAATTGATGTGCCTCTCACACCACCCGCGTCACGGTGACCAGCAGAAGCTCAGCTCTGGTGAAGGGGTCGGAGAGATCCACCTCGCAGATGTCCTCGATCTGGGTGATCCGTGTGCGCAGGGTGTGGCGGTGCACCCCGAGGGAGGAGGCTGCGGCGCTTGCAGCCCCGCCGCTGCGCAGATAGGCCTCGAGGGTGCGCATGAGATCAGTGGACTTCTCTGCGTCATGGGTGGTGAGCCTGTCCACGGTTTCCGCGGCCCGGCGGTCGAGGGCCTGGCGGACCGCATCATCCTGGAGCCAGCCGGAACCGGCTTCGTAGGGGCCGGCGGCGTCGCCAAGCGAGAGCGTCTGCACGGCGACCTCCAGGGCGCGCACCCGTTCCATGGTCAGTTCCCGCCACGGTACCGGTTCGCCCACGGCGATTCTGATGGAGGATCCCGCTGCGCCGAATCGGCTGACCACATCCTGTACGGTGCGTGATCCGCGGACGAGAATCAGGCGGCTCAGGGGACCTGTGTCCAGGGCGAAGAGATACCGGCCCTGGTTGGCCAGCGAGGTGTCGAGGTGCTTCAGCGCGCGGTTGAGGGGGAGTGCACGGTCCGCGTGGATGAGCACGGGGCGTACCCTCCCGGAGGCGTCGGAGACCGAATCCAGGACACTGTCCATGGCCTGGTCGCCGGCGTCGATGTGCAGCAGCAGGGACAGGGCGAGGGTGTTGAGTTCATTGCGGGCCCGGCGCAGGTAGATGGGTCGCTGGAGGAGGATGTCGGCGAGGCCGGCCGCATGTTTGATGATGCTGCGTTCGGGTCCGTGGAAGGTGTGTTCGGCGATCACCACCATGAGGTGGGTGCGTTCACCCTGCTGCTCCATCCGCTGCATGATGCGGTGGAGGTTACCGACGGTGTCGGCGCTGCTCAGCGCCTTGCCCGCCGTGGCCACCTCGCGGGCGTGCGCGGATGCCTTCACCTGGCCACGGTCGTGTGTTGCCACGATCCGACCGTCGTTGTCCGAGATGGCGATGGCCGCGGCGAGGAAATCGGAGGTGGTGTCGATCAGTTCCTGGAGTCCGCCGTGGATGGCGGCCGAGTTGAGCTTCTCCTGTATGTCCAGGAGCCGTTCCTGTTGACGCCGGCTCCTGCGGAGCCGTTCACTCTGCACCGCGGTGAGGATGGAGAGGAAGGGGATTCTCCGGGGGACCTCGAACAGGGCGAGCCCGGTCTCCTCCGCCGCAGTGATGAGATCATCCGGCACCGATTCGAAGACGAGGCCGGTGCCGAATCCGATGCCCACTGCGCCGATCTCCGCCAGGCGCCTGGTGTACCCGTGGAAATCCTCCGTCGAGTTCTCGAAGGCGAGCCCGACGGTGAGCACCACCGCTCCCTGGACGAGGAACTCTCCGGGATCCTTCAACTCGCTCGGTTGGCAGAGCAGAAACTCCGGATGCCCCGTCCGAATGGGGGTGAGTTCCAGATTCTTCAGCGAATAGAGCCAGTTGAGGGGGAGCCACTCCTCCCGTGGCCAATCGGATTTCTGCAGGTCAAAAGAAATTGCCACCGCGTGGCCTCCAATCTGTACAAATGGTCAACCCATAATCGACATGGTGGCCATATCGTTCCGAGATTACCCCACGGCATACTCACTCACATCACGTGCACCACCTCACATTTTCACTGAAAGGGACACCATGAAAGATCTGACCTACCGCCTCCCCCAGAAGCGCTCCGTCGTGACCGAACTGCCCGGACCGGCCAGCGCTGCTCTGGCGAAGCGTCGTGATGCCGCGGTCCCCCGCGCCGTCACCCCCAGCCTGCCCGGCTACGTCGTCGACGCAGACGGCGGTGTTCTGGTTGACGCAGATGGCAACTCCTTCCTCGACCTCGCCTCCGGCATCGCCGTGACCAGCGTCGGAGCCTCCAACCCCGCCGTCGTCGAGGCCGTGCGCGAATCCGTCGGGCACTTCACCCACACCAGCTTCATGGTCTCGCCTTATGAGTCCTATGTCGCCGTCGCGGAGAAGCTGGCCGAGATCACGCCCGGTGACCACGACAAGCGCACCGTGCTGCTGAACTCCGGTGCCGAGGCCGTGGAGAACGCAGTGAAGATCGCCCGCAACCACACCGGTAAGAATGGCGTCGTCGTGTTCGACCGCGCCTATCATGGCCGCACCAACCTGACCATGGCCATGACCGCCAAGAACAAGCCCTACAAGGACGGTTTCGGCCCCTTCGCCTCCGACATCTACCGCGCACCGATGTCCTACCCCCTGCGTGACGGACTCACCGGCGCCGAGGCGGCCGGGCGCACCATCACCATGATCGAGCAGGAGATCGGGGCCGACAACCTGGCCTGCATCGTCGTTGAGCCGATCCAGGGCGAGGGCGGGTTTGTCACCCCCGCCGAGGGTTTCCTGCCCGCGCTGAGTCAATGGTGCACGGCCAACGGTGTCATCTTCATCGCCGATGAGATCCAGGCCGGTCTGTGCCGCACCGGCGACTGGTTCGCCGTCGACCACGAGGGCGTTATCCCTGATCTGCTGACCATCGCGAAGGGTATCGCCGGCGGCATGCCACTGTCCGCGGTCACCGGTCGCGCCGACATCATGGACACCCCCATGCCCGGTGCCCTCGGTGGCACCTACGGCGGCAACCCCGTCGCCTGCGCCGCCGCGCTGGCCTCGCTGCAGCAGATGGAGACGCTCGAACTCGCCGCCCGTGCCCGCGAGATCGAGGCCATCGCCCGCGAGGTGCTTGAACCCCTGACCGCTCAGGGACGCGTCGCCGAGGTACGCGGCCGCGGTGCCATGGTGGCCATCGAGATCACCGACGCCGAGGGCAACCCCGACGGTGCCACCACCAAGAAGATCGCCGCCGACTGCCTGGCCAAGGGAGTGCTCATCCTCACCTGCGGACTCGACGGAAACGTCATCCGGCTCCTGCCTCCGCTGGTGATCAGTGAGGAACTGCTGCGTGACGGACTCGACGTCCTCGTCGGTGCCATCGCAGCCAACAGCTAGATCCCGCACACCTCATCCTCACGAAAGCGACATCAACGACCATGAGCATTCCTCAACCTCAGCTTCCAACGGGCCTGCCCACCGATCTCTGGCTGGGTCTCACCCAGGTGCCCTCCTCCTCCGGGGCCACCTTCGAGGTGGATGATCCGGCCACCGGTGAGACAGTGGCCACGGTCGCCGACGCCACCATCGCCGATGCGGCCCGTGCCCTCGACGCCGCGGTTGCCGCGCAGGAGAAGTGGGCGGAGTTCTCCCCGCGGCAGCGTTCGGTGGTTCTCACCCGCATCTTCGAGGTCGTGGCGCAGCGCAGCGAGGACTTCGCACGCACCATGACCATCGAAATGGGCAAACCCCTGGCGGAGGCCCGCGGTGAGGTCGCCTACGGCAACGAGTACTTCCGCTGGTTCGCAGAGGAGGCCGTCCGCATTCCCGGACGCTTCGCAACCGCCCCCGGCGGAAACGGTCACATCCTCGTCTCGCGTGCCGCGGTCGGTCCGGTGCTGGCGATCACCCCGTGGAATTTCCCGCTGGCGATGGCCACCCGCAAGATCGCACCCGCACTCGCCGCCGGGTGCCCTGTCATCGTCAAACCGGCGCATGAAACACCGCTGACCATGCTCCTGCTCGGCGAGGTGTTCGCGCAGGTCTTCGCCGAGCTCGGCGTTCCCGATGGTCTGGTCTCCATCCTCCCGACCACCGATGCCGCCGCCATGTCGGCCCACCTCATGGCCGATCAGCGCCTGCGCAAGGTCAGCTTCACCGGCTCCACCCCGGTGGGACGCCAGCTGGTCCGCCAGGCCGCGGACAATCTCCTGCACACCTCCATGGAGCTCGGCGGCAACGCCCCCTTCGTCATCGCCGCGGATGCGGATCTGGACCTCGTGATCACCTGTGCCATGCAGGCGAAGATGCGCAACGGCGGCGAGGCCTGCATCGCGGCGAACCGCTTCCTCGTCGATGCGTCGATAGCGGAGGAGTTCACCACACGCCTGACCCGGGCCATGGAGGCCGTAATCCCCGGTCACGGCCTGGACGGGGCCACCACCCTCGGCCCCGTCATCACCGCCAAACAGCGGGACCGCATCGCATCGCTTGTCGACGCCGCCCTCGCGGCAGGCGCACAGGCGACAACCGGGGGAACCCTCCCCGACGGCCCGGGTTACTTCTACCCGGCGACCGTGCTCGTCAACGTGCCGGCGGACGCCCGGATCCTCCACGAGGAGATCTTCGGACCCGTGGCCACCATCACCACCTTCACCACCCTCGATCAGGGCATCCGGGCCGCGAACGACACCGAGTTCGGACTCGCATCCTACGGATTCACCACCAACGTCGATACCGCCCAGTACCTCGCGGAGAACCTCCACGCGGGAATGGTCGGCATCAACCGCGGTGCCATCTCGGACCCAGCAGCACCCTTCGGCGGCATCAAGCAGTCAGGTTTCGGCCGTGAAGGCGGCAGCGAAGGCATCGAGGAATACCTCGATGTCCGGTACATCGCGCTCAACTAAGGAAAAGCAATGACTCTACAGAAGAACGGCCCGAACACGGCAGGCTCAGATGAGCCGGTCAACGAGGTCAAGAAGCTGAGATCCCGACACGTCACCATGATCACCCTCGGTGGAATCATCGGCGCCAGTCTCTTCGTCGGCTCCGGCAACATCATCCGCAATGTCGGTCCCGCCGCCATCATCTCCTACCTGCTGGGCGGACTGCTCGTCTTCCTCGCCATGCGGATGCTGGGTGAGATGGCCGCGGCACGGCCGTCGATAGGCTCCTTCATGGAGTACGCGCGGGTCGGACTCGGTGACTGGGCCGGCTATCTCGTCGGCTGGCTCTACTGGTACTTCTGGGTCGGTGTCCTCGCCTATGAGGCGGTTCTCGGTGGCGAGACAATGACGGGGTGGTTCCCCTTCCTCCCATCCTGGACCTGGTCGATGGTTCTGCTCCTGATCTTCATCGCCACCAATGCGATCTCGGTACGCACCTTCGGCGAAGTGGAGTTCTGGCTGGCCAGTATCAAGGTCGCGGCGATCACAGTGTTCCTGGTCGCGGGTACGCTCTTCGCACTCGGCCTGTGGCCGGGTGCCGAGATGTCGGTATCAAACCTCTGGGACCACGGTGGCTTCGCGCCCAACGGAATCTCCGTCGCCCTGACGGGTGTGGCGATCGTGATCTTCTCCTACTTCGGTACCGAAATCGCGGTCATGGCGGCGGCCGAGTCCGAGGATCCCGCCAAGGGGGTCAGGCAGGCCACCAGTACCATCATCTGGAGGATCCTGCTCTTCTTCGTCGGAGCCGTCACCGTCATCGCGGCCGTGGTGCCCTGGGACGAGCTTCCGGAACCGACCAGCGTCGCCACGGCACCGTTCACCTACGTCTTCTCCCTCCTTGGGCTCCCCGGCGCCTCGATGATCATGCAGCTGGTGATCTTCACCGCGGTGATCTCCGTGCTCAACTCCGGCCTGTACTCTGCGTCCCGCATGCTCGCGGCGCTGGGTGACCGCGGCTACGCACCGCGGGCCGTCACCGTGCGAAACAAGCGCAACGTTCCCATCGTCGCGCTGTTCGCCTCCACCATCGGTGGTGTGGCTGCGACGATCGTGAACTTCGCGGCACCGGAGTCCGGTGTCTTCGATTTCATCATGAACTCGGCGGGCCTGGTTGCACTCTTCGTCTATGTGTTCATCGCAGTGACCCAGATGCGTCTCCGGATGAAGATGACGCCTGAACAGGTTGATGGCCTGAAACTGAAGATGTGGTTGTTCCCCTGGCTGAATATCCTGCTCATCGTCGGTGTCATCGCCATTTTCGTGGTCATGCTCACCACCGACAGTGGCCGAACCCAGGTGTGGACGAGCCTTATCGCCACCGGGGCACTGGTGCTGTTCTGGCCGATCGCCAGGCGCAGCGTCGCGGTGAAGAAGGCCGCGCAGGCCGCCGCCATCGACTGAAGGGTTGCCGCCGGTCACCCCGGGGCCGGGCATTGACAGTAGTGGCTAATAGACGTAGCTTAAAAGCTATGACTATTAGCCAACTGTCCGTGTCAGGCGGTGCACTGGCCACCACCGCCCGTGGCGACGACGAGGGACCCCTGCTCATCTGCTCGCCCGGAATCGGGGATTCCCGCGATGCCTTCGACCCCCTCGCCGGGATCCTCGCCTCCTCCGGCTACCGAGTCGTATCCATCGATCTGCGCGGGCACGGTGAATCCGACACCGGCTTCGCCGCCTATGGTGACGAGGCCACGGCCGACGATCTGCTCCGTGCCATCGACGTCCTCGGCGGAGGTCCGGCCGTCCTGGTCGGGGCCTCGTTGAGCGCGGCCTCGGCCACGATCGCTGCGGGGCGCGAGCCGGGCAGGGTTGCGGGGCTCATCCTCATCGGTCCCTTTCTCCGCAACGGTGGTTCCCCCGTGATGCGCGGATTGCTCCGACTCGCGCTCAAACGGCCCTGGGGTCCGGCGGTGTGGCGTACCTACGCGGCAGGACTCTGGCCGGGTCTCGGTGAGGATGCGGTGGACAGAGCGGCGGAGACCACCCGCAACCTCCGCGAACCGGGACGGTGGGAGGCATTCGAACGCACGGCCCGCAGCGATCACCGCGTTGTCTCACCGTGGATCCCCCGGGTCACGGCACCCTCACTGGTGGTGATGGGTGATGCGGACCCGGATTGGAAGGATCCGCTGGCTGAGGCGGAATGGGTGTGTGACCAGCTCGGTTCCCAACTGTTCATGGTCAAGGGTGCGGGACATGCACCGATGCTCGAGAAACCCGATGAGGTCGCCGGGGCCGTGCTGTCCTTCCTCCGGGAAATCCGGCATGGCTAGGGCCGGCCTGACCCCGGAGAAGGTGGTCCAACGCGCCGTTGAGATCGCCGATGCGACGGGTTCCGCCGAGGTGAACCTCGCCGTGCTCGCCAGGAGTCTCAATGTGGCGACACCGAGCCTTTACAAACACGTCAGTGGATCAGATGATCTGACCACCCGCATGGCGGTTGCGGTGACCACCGACTTCGCCACTGAACTCGGTGAGAGCACCCGTGGACTGGCGGGCGGTGAGGCGCTGCGGGCACTCGCGGCGGCCTACCGGGGCTTCGCGCGCAGGCACCCGGGCACGTATCCGCTGACACAGCAGCACCGCGCCGATCCCAGCTGGGAGAAAGCCGCACACAGCGCACTTGTGGCCGTGGCCTCGGCACTTAAGGGCTACGGGGTCGGCACGCGGGATGTGGACAAGCTCAGATTCCTCAGATCCACGCTCCACGGTTTCGTGGACCTGGAGCACCGTGGTGGGTTCGGTCTGGCGGATCCGGTTGGGCACAGCTTTGACAGGACCGTGGCCGCGGTCGACGCTGCGCTTATAATCTGGGCGGATATGAACAAGAAAAGGGATAACGCGCCGGAGGACACTCCCGGCGGACCATCGGTCAGGGACGGCGAGGTCTATGAGGCACTCAGGGACGAGGGCGCCAGCAAGGAAAAGGCCGCCCGCATCGCCAACGCCGCAGCCGCATCGTCGCGCTCATCGGTGGGCAGGAAGGGCGGTAGGTCCGGAAGCTATGAGGACTGGACCGTGGAGAGGTTGAGAAAGCGCGCCGCCGAACTGGACATCGACGGCCGCTCGAAGATGAACAAGGATGAGCTGATCACGGCTCTGCGTGATCACTGACCCTGTTCCATGGCCACGTCCACCGCCGTCCAGGCCTGTGCCAGTGCCCCCTCGAAGAGAGTCTTCTCCGCTGTCGGTCCCACACAGGCATCGGCAAACTCCTTCTGATGGTTGAGGATCGGATATGAGTCGACTCCTATGTACGGATGGATTGCCCGGACGATCTGGGAGACATTGGCCATGTCGGTCGACGCCCGGGACATCAGCGTCTCGGGTCCAGAGGTTTTGATCCTCCGTCCCAGCCGCCGGACGTTCTCCTCATAGTATTCAGAGGCCCTGTCATCGGTTCGGAAATCTGAATAGGGCTTTGACTCATCCCGGAGTTCAAGTGTGCATCCCGTGGCAAGTGCCCCCGCCTCAAAACACCGGCGGACCCTGACTGCGGTGTGCGCCAGCTCCTCCATGGTTGTTGCTCGGACATACCAGCGTCCGCGTGTTGAATGGGGGATGGCATTTGGAGCATCACCACCGTGGGTCACGATTCCGTGGACCCTGACCGAAGGCGGCAGTTGCTGGCGTAGAAGGGCTATCGCAACCTCAGAAACAGTGAAGGCATCCGCGGCGTTGATACCCTGCGTCGGATAGGAAGCAGCGTGTGCCGCATGCCCCTTAAAGGTCACCTCCCAATGCATGACCGCCATCGGTTCGGCCCTCACAACATCGACCGGGGCAGGGTGGACCATCATCGCAAAGTCCAGGCCGGTGAATGCACCGCGCTCAAGAAGTTCTATCTTGCCCCCGCCCCCTTCTTCAGCAGGGGTGCCGAAGACCTCCACTGTGATCCCGAGTTCCCCGGCGACCCCGGCCAGCGCCAATGCGGATCCGATCGACATTGCCGCGATGAGATTGTGACCGCAGGCATGGCCGATTCCAGGTAGAGCGTCGTACTCTGCCATGAAGGCGATCCTCTTGTCCCCATCGCCGAACGTCGCATAAAATGCCGTTTCCAGTCCGAGGAACTGCTCAGTCACACTGAATCCGCGCCGTGTGAGGAATTCCGCACAGTGATGAGAGGATTCAAACTCCTGCCAGCCGAGCTCCGGATTGTTGTGAAGCCATTGGGACAGCTCGATGAGATCGCTCCGATGGGTTTCCAGGGTCTTCTCGACCTCGGTTTTGATGTCATTCATCTCCGGGCACTCCATAGGACGGTGCGGTCGCGGGGTGAATGCCCCGGGTCACGTAGTCATCGCGCTGCGGCAACCAGAGCTCGAGGAGGGTGCGCAACTCGGGGATGGGATTCTGACTCCAATCGACCCGGAGATCGCTTTCCTTCCACCCTGAGTCCCTGACCACCGCCAATCCCGCGGAGTGGACGTCGCCCTCCTCTCCACCCTCAGCCAGACCAGCCTCCAGAGCGATCAGCAGGCGAATCTCCAGGTCCCCGCTACTTGAATTGAAGCTGGTGTGCATCGCATCAACGACGGTGGGGGTCTTGAGCATGTTACCCGCGGTAACTGAGGCTTCCCCTGAGGTTTCGGGTCCGGCTATTTGATGGCTGCACCCTAGAACCCGCTTGCCTGAGTGCGCAATGCCCGCGCCCGAGGTTCCCAGAACACAGATCTGCCTGTAGTCGAGCGTTGAGTCCCGTGTACTGAGCCATTCCAAAGCGGATTGCGCAGTCCCGCCGGCCGCCAGTTGATCAAGGAGTAGATGACCGAACCGTGGATCCGTGATGTTCTGTGATGCGACGGCGCCCACCCCGGAGCGAAGGTGGAGACACCTCGCCGCAACCGCGGGGGAGGAGGAGCTCACCGCCATTCCGAATGCCCCCGTGGCATCCCGTGCGATAATCGAGAACGTCATCATTTACCGTCCAGCACGGCCGTGGCATCGATTTCGACGAGCCATTCCGGTCGGGCAAGGGCATCGACGACAATCCCCGTGGAAACCGGAAAGACTCCTTTCAACCATCGCCCCATGACCTGGTAGACGGTCTCCCGGTAGCGAATATCGGTGAGGTACACGGTTACCTTGACGATGTCCTGCAGGTCACCGCCCGCCTCGCCGAGGAGAAGTGCAATGTTGGCCATTGCCTTTTCTGCCTGTGCCTCGACGTCTCCCACGCCCACGCTTTCGCGGGTCTCCAGGTCCTGGCCGATCTGGCCACGAAGATAGACGACACCGCCCGCCACCACCGCCTGGCAGAGGTCATTGTCGAGATTCTGCTCCGGGTAGGTGTCTTTGGTGTTGAAGGGTCGAATTCGGTTGTACTTCATTGTGTAACTCCTTGGATCCGGGACGGGTGTTCAAAGTGAGATGTGGTCCACCGAGGTTGATGGACGGTATTGGAGATAGTTCCGCTGAATTGCAATCTGGTCAGTGATGTACTTCGCGTCGTGCCAGACTCCCCAGATGAAGCTGGATCCGCGTCGGGTCTGCCAGGGGAGACCAATGAAGTAGACCCCCGGCACGGATGAGACCCCCCTTTGATGGACCGGGTGCTTCCCTGAGTCGAAACCGTCAACCTTCAACCAGCTGTAGTCGACTCCGAAGCCCGTGGCCCAGATGATGGTGGTGATGTTCTCCTTATCCAGGTTCAGCTCCCGAATCGGTGAGGTGACGCTGTCCGGAAGTGGGCCGAGTTGGTGGGCCTCGGATTCGGTGGGAAGGTCGATTCCCGTCCGAAGGACGTAGTCATCCGCCTCGCGGAGGAGTGCGAGATAGTTGGCATCGCCGTTGCGAATGTTTTGCTCCAGATCGTCGTCGAAGCGGAGGATGCCATCGCCGTAACCACCGGCCCGACCGAGGAGAGTAATTCCCGAGGAAGCCAGATTCCGGAAATCGATGGTCTTGCCACCATCGGCCCCGCTGACCGCGATTGTTACGTGCTCCGCTCCCGTCGGAGGTGTGTTCTGCTCCCACTTCTTGAGCACCCCCAGCCACCACACGAAGTCGCGGCCCCGGTATGACCTGGGAGGGCGCTCATGCGGTCCGACCGCAAGATAGGTCCTTCTCCCGCTCTCCTGAATCTCCGATGCAATCTGCACACCTGAGGAACCCGCACCCACGACAAGGATGTTTCCCGGGGGCAGCTCCTCAGGGTTGCGGTAGGAACTTGAATGCATCTGGAAAATCCGCGGAGACTCGGGGACCACGGGTGGAATAACGGGAGTCTGAAACGGGCCGGTCGCGACGACGATGCTCCCCGCATGGATGGTTCCATTGCTCGTGTCAACCCTGAATCCGTCCTCGGATACCAACGGGGTCACCGCGCGGACCTCCACCCCGCAACGGATAGGTGCGTTGATCAATGCGGCGTAGTCTTCCATGTACTGCGCCACCTGGTCCTTGCCTGCGAACCCATCCTGGTCGACGTTGCTGAACTCCAGGCTGGGGAACCGGTCGTGCCATGCGGGTCCATTGGCCACCAGCGAGTCCCACCTGCCGGTTCGCCAGCGTTCAGCGATCCGGTCCTTTTCACAGACGATGTGGGAGATCCCGGCATTCGTCAGGTGCTCGCTCATTGCGATACCGGCCTGCCCACCTCCCACGACAACGACCTCTGTCGATTCATCGAACATAATTGCGTTACTCCTGTCGGGTGGATGTGATTGGTTGTTCAGTCGTCGCAATCGGGCGCGGCCGGCTGATGGTCAATAGTTTTGAACGGTTGGATTCGTTTATCAAATACTTAAAAGTGAAAGCGTTATGGGAAAAACTGATTGAACACAGCTCGCGGTGTTCTTCCGTGATCGGCCAATCCCCGACGTCGCGTCTCTTCGCGGTTCATCCACCGCGATTCCTTGACCTGCGGGAAGGTCGTATATGTGATCTTGACCTCACGGTTTCGGAAAATTCGATAGGTCTATTGAAATTGAGTAATGGTGATCACACTTCCAAGGTCCTAACGTAACTAGCACAAGTTCCGGCTTGAAAAATTCCATCAAACCCCAGGAGGGAAAATGACTGAGCGTGAAGTAGGGTCTTCGCCTGTTTCGGAGAAGGGGCTGAAGAAGAACATAGTTGCCGGGGCTATCGGTGTACTCGTTCATTGGTTCGATTGGGCCGTATATGCGTACATGGCTACGACGATTTCTCACGTGTTTTTCCCACAGCAGGATGAAACAGCGGCATTGTTGTCGGTTTTTGCAGTATTCGCGATCGCCTTCTTCGTAAGGCCACTGGGTTCGTTGATCTTTGGTCACCTGGGGGACACACTCGGGCGCAAGAAGACACTTTCAATCGTGATCGTTACCATGGCGGCAGGCACCCTTCTGCTGGGAATCATCCCCTCCTATGAATCAATTGGAATCTGGGCGCCGGTGTTGCTGGTGATCGCCAGAATCATTCAGGGGATCGCAGCTGGCGGGGAGTTCGGCTCCGCAGCCGCGTTCCTCGCGGAGTACTCCCCTCCGAGGAAAAGAGGATTCGGGTGTTCCTGGATCGAGTTCGGATCCGTACTCGGCTTCCTTCTCGCCTCGATTCTCGTCTCGGTGATGTTCGCCGTTTTCGATCAGGCACAGATCGAGGCATGGGCCTGGAGGCTTCCCTTCCTGATCACCGTTCCGCTCGCATTGGTCGGCCTGTACATTCGTTCACGGATCGAGGACACACCGGAATACCGGCAGCTCCAGGAGATGGGCGCGGTCGCCGAGGCTCCCATCAGGGAGGTGTTTCAGAAGAACAGCAAACAGTTCTTCCAGACGGTCGGCATCGAGATTTTCATGAACTGCACCTTTTATGTGGTCCTCGTCTATCTCATCACCTATCAGGAGCAGATTGTGGGTCTCACAGGTGGGCAGGCTGCGTTGCTGTCCACGGTCGCGTCTCTGACCGCGGTGGTCATCATTCCGCTGTCCGGCCTGGCCTCGGACCGTCTCGGTAGGAAGCCGGTTCTCCTGGTTGCCGGTGGGCTCCTCGCGCTGATGTCCTACCCGCTGTTCGTCTACATGAACACGGGATCTCAGATGGCGGGATTCCTGTCCACCTTCGCCCTGTCGGCGATCCTTGCGCTGATCCTGGGGACACACGCGGCAACCGTCGCAGAGCTCTTCCCCACGCGAACCCGTCAGAGTGGATTGTCCATGGCATACAGCGTGGCGGGCGCCTTCTTCGCGGGAACACTGCCCTACTTCAATACCTGGTTGATATCCTCGACCGGAAACGAGATGGTCCCGGCGTTCACGCTCATTGTGGTGGCACTGGTCGGATTGGCCACCGTGTACACCATTCCTGAGACCAGGGGAATTGAACTGCTCAGGGATTCAGATCTCGATGTCGCCCATCGGGATTCACCTCCACGGGTCGCAGCGATCTAGGCTGATCAGGAACAAGGATCGGGGACAGTGAGGCCTCCGCCTCCTTCTGTCGGCGAAGTTGATGGACCAGGGAATCGAGGAACTGAATGGCTGTGACGCTGAGGCAATTGGAGTACTTCATCGCCGTTGCTGAATGCGGTACGGTGACGGCGGCTTCGCAGAAGCTGTTCATCTCGCAATCCGCGGTATCCAACTCGATTGCCGATCTCGAGAAGTCCCTGAATATCAAGTTGTTCCTGCGGCATCCCCGTGGTTTGAGCCTTTCGAGGGAGGGGCGAAAGGCACTGAACCGGGCTCGCCACCTGCTCCGGGATGCCGCTGAGCTCGAGCGGGAAGCCGCACGGTGGACTGATGAACTCACCGGTACGCTCAGGGTCTCCTGCTACTCCACTCTCGCCCCCGCACTAATTCCGGGGCTGGTCGCTGCGTTCGCCGAGGAGTATCCGGATGTCGAGGTCCAGTTTTCCGAAGGCTCAAGAAGCACGGTCATCGAGGATCTTGAACTCGGCAATGCCGATGTGGTGGTGTTGTACGACTACGCCTTCACCGAGGATCTATCAAGAATCGGCCTACCGGTGAAACTGGCGGGTTTCCCTCCCTACGTGCTTGTTCCGCCCTCAATGGAGCGGGCATCGTCGACCTCGGTTTCTCTGGCGGAGCTGAAGGACGAACCATTCATACTGTTTGGCCTTGAGCCTGCTGACAAGTACTTCCTCTCCCTGTTCGACGCCGAGGGACTGGTTCCGAGGATCAAGTACCGAACAACCAACTTCGAGGTGGCCAGGGGACTGGTTGCCCGGGGCATCGGTTATTCCCTTCTCACGCAGCGTCCCGGGCGAACGGTTGACTATGACGGACTGGAATACAGTGCTCTGTCCCTGGAGGGAAACCATCAGGAGCTCGACGTAGTCGCCCTGTTTCCTCAGCACGGCGGGCTGACGCGCAGAGGCGAAGCTTTTCTGACCACCGCCACGAGAATCCTCACGGGCAAGGCAAATGAGCTGAGAGGATAATCGCGGGACCTCCCGTGGATCAACGCCCGCCCTCTCCGCCCGCGAGATCCTGGCTCGTGTTGGCGTAGTACTCGCTCAGCCTGCGGTACGGGCGCGAGCGAAGCGCGAGGAGAACCACCACCAGCATGATGAACCCGGAAATGACGAACATCAGTGCCATTCCCCGGGTTGAACCCTCGCCGAGGATCGTGCCGCCTATGGTGTCCGCCCCCGCGCCGGCCATCCACGGGATGACATAGGCCTGGGCGAGTATCGCGATGATGAAGGTGGACAGCGGATTCGCCGCCATCTCCACTGCCATGGCCAGACCGAAGACGCGACCCTGTTGGCGGAAGGGAACCACCCGCTGCAGGATCGTCTGCTCGGCCGCCTCCGCGGCGGGAATGGTCAGCATGAACAGGAAGATGCCGAGCACAAAGAGCCACCACCATTCCCGGATGCCGAAGACCATGCCGAGGAGCGCCACGCCGAGGTTGACCAGTAGCAGTGTCCTGACGGGGTTGGCTCCCAGGCCGGTCTTGGCCACGATCGCCCCACCGGCGACGAAACCCAGACCGGTCACCCCCAGGACTATTCCCCACAGCTGCGGGCTGAACAGTTCAAGGCCGTAGGGATCCATGAGCGCGGAGTACACCCCGCCGATGAGGTTGTTGAAGCAGGAGAACAGGATCAGGGCGAGCAGTCCCGGAACCGACATGATGATCCTCAGCGATCCCCTGAGATCCATGCCCCGCGACACCACTCCCAGATCCGGAACCGGCAGGGCGCCCGGCTCCTTCACCGCCGTGCCGACCACCACCTCATGCTCCTCGATCCTGATCGGCATCAGATGGATCAGTGCGATGACGGTGAGCGCCAGGCATATCCAAAGGGTCGGACCCATGCCGATGAATCCTATGGCCATTCCCGCAATGATGCTGGTGACCATGAAGGCCACACCCTGCACGGAACCGACGAGGCCGTTGGCCTTGTCGCGGCCCTCCTCGGGCACCATGAGGGTCACGATCGTGGATAATGCGATATTGCGCATCTGTTCAACCACGGATCCGCAGGTGATCAGGATGATGAACAACCAGAGACCGGGATCGGAAATGCTCGCGCCGTTTTCGTCGACCCACAGCACCCAGACCACTGCGGCCAGAACATAGCAGGTCAGCGTGCTCACCGCCGCTGCCACCATGACGTTCTTCTTGCGGTTGTGGTCGACCACGGTGCCGAAGAAGACGGAGCCGATTGCGATGAGCGCCATGTAGGTTCCCGAAATGATGCCGCTGAGGGCGACATTCCTGGTCTGCAGGTAGATCCAGAAGGTCAGCGCAAAGAAAAGGAAACCCGTGGTCACGTTCGCGATCAGGGTATTGATCAGAATCCGGTGAAACTGCTTCAGGGGGTCTCCTTGGTCGGGGAGAGGAACGAGAATGGTACGCCAGATGAAACTACCGTGAATGCCGTCACTGCACCACCCCCGTCCGGTGGGTGGTGTCCGGCGGACTAGCATGTGAGAACGTGAAGATCGAGGAACTGATTGCCCTGGCGGCGGAGCAACCGACCCGGATTTCGCGGCGGTCGGGGGTTTCGCGTTCCACGCTCAAGCGGGTGGGGGACGGCACCAGCGAACCGACGCTGTCCACCCTGCGGGAGGTGGCCCTGGCACTCGGACTCGATATCACCGTCACCGCGGGCCAGGCGAGCGATCCCTACGCCGCGGCGGCGGCACGCACCCTGATCGATGATTCGGTGCCCGAGGACCCCAATGATCAGGCCGTGGTGGAATGGCTGGACCGCTTCGGGCGCTGGGGCATAGACGACCCGCTCACGCTGGTCTCCGAGGCCGGTATTGTGCAGGGCATTGCACACCGCGCCGGCGCCCGCTTCTATCGCGGTGACCTGCGTGGACTTGAGCTTATCGACGCCCACTCCGGGCCGTGGGCACTCTCCGGGGCGGCCGCGGCCGCCCTGACGCTGGGGCGCTACGTCGAGGGCACGACGGTGCTGTGGCATGCGGGCGGGGGCGTCGACAAGCACGACTTCGGAGAGCGGGTGGACACCGCGGCAGAGGCGGACCTGATCGTTTTGCCGGCGGCTGCCACCGAGTTGAGCGGGCACTATGGTCGGGGAAACCTCTTCTTCGTCGCTCCGGTTCAACTGGTCATTGATCTCCACAGCCTGGGAATGTACGAGGAGGCGGAGATCCTCACCGGCGGGTGGAGGTAAAACTGCGCGATCACCAACTTGCGCATAGAGTTTCGGACTATGAGCGTCACGATGTCCCCAGCCCATCTAGCAGAATCGATTCACGCAGGCAGGAAGCTGACCGTACTGGCCTCCTTCTGGGCGCCCATAGAAGGCGCAGGTCTCACCCTCTTCCGTTCCGAGCACATTCCCACCTCCCTCTTCTGTGATCCCGCGTCCTCGCTCTCGGGCATCCCCAGCAGCTCGGAGGGACGCAACCCCCTGCCCAGCATCGCCAGCCTGGAATCCTCCTTCCGTCGTTGGGGTCTGAACACCGACAGGGAGGTCGTGGTCTATGACGAGGGTCGGGGCCTCTACGCAGCGCGGGCCTGGTGGATTCTGCGCTGGGCGGGCATCCCCGGGGTCCGGATCCTTGACGGCGGTATGCGCAGATGGGAGGAGGAACGGCACGGCCACGCGGGCGGCCCCGGCAATTTCCCGCACTTTTGCAATGTGCGCCCCAACCCGGGTCAGCTGCCCACCGCCACCATCGATGATGTCAAGGCGCACCGTGGACTGCTCATCGACGCCCGCGACGCCGAGCGATTCGCCGGCCGCCGCGAGCACCTCGACCTCAAGGCGGGGCACATTCCCGGCGCCCTCAACATCCCGGCCAGGTCGATGTTGAATCCCGACCTCACCTTCAGGACCCCCGAGCAGCTCCGGTCGATCTTCGCAGACGCGGGTATCACCGGCGGTGAGGGCGTTATCGTCTACTCAGGTTCGGGCAATCACTCCGCGCAGGTCCTGGCGGCGATGGAGATCGCCGGACTCGGCGGGGCCGCGCACTACCTCAACGGCTGGTCGCAGTGGAGCGCCGATCCGCGCAATCCCGTCGAACGCTAAACCCCCGGATTCCATCCAGCTGCCGCTAAGGTGTGTTGTGTGATGGAAGCACTGGTGTTGATCATCGCCGCACTCATTCTCGCGGCAGGCATAGCGCTCTGGCGCGCCGATTCGCACAGGCGCGCCTCATCCGCCGACCCCGTTCCGGGGCCGCCGGAGTCCGTGGCCGACGGCGTCGAGCCGCCGGCTCTGCGCACGGACGCCACCGTTGAGCAGTCGGGGGCCGTCTACGAGGATCCCGCCGAGGAGCTCGATGTCGAGGCGGAGGCGGAGCTCATCGAGGTCCCGAATGTCCGCGAGGCCGAGATCGAGGTCGGCGAGGTGGAGGTCGAGGCGGAGAGCGAAGCGGATACCGAGCCCGCGCAGGAGGAGACACCCACGGAAAAGGGATCATTCCTGCATTCCCTGCGCGGCGGTCAACGCCGTGAGCGCAAACACTGGGCCACCCGCCATGGCTTCGACTTCATCAGGGAGGATGCCTTCCTCAACGACGAGTGGACACGTGGTGCGGCCGCCGCCGGCGCTGCGGCCCGTGACGTGGTCAGCGGCATGGCCGTGGGCTATGAGACCCATCTCGTCGATCTCGCCGGAGTCCCGGTGATGGCCATGCGCCGCGGCCCGGCCTCGGACGTGGTCGTTGATCTCAGGCGGGGCGGTGAGTCCGTCGAGGAATCGGAGGATCTGCTCGAGGTGGGGGAGGTTTCCGGCTTCCGCCTGCTCAGCAACGACGCCGGGGTGGCCGGGCGTTTGGTGGACGAGCGCGTGAGGGCGGCACTGGACGCGATGCCGGAGGCGGTGACCGCTGTGTGGATGGAATCCGACTGGGTGCTGGCGGAGACGGTGCGCTCGAGCACCGCGGAGGCATGGGATGCGATGATCGAACCGCTGGCACTGCTGGTGGACTCTTCCTTTACCCTGCCACCGCGCAACGGCACGGCGCGCAGGCTCGACCTCGCCCTCATCGAACCGACCCGCATCCAACCCCCGGCGCCGGAGCGTACCCCGGACAGACCCGCGCCGCACGAGGAGGATCTCACCCAGCCCCTGGTGATCAGGCCGGACTCCCGCACCCACCCGGAGAGCCGCGGGGTCGTGGAACCGAGGGAACTCGGGGCCGATGATGTGGACTCGATCGCCGACGGCACCCCGTCCCGACCCGATGACTACAACGGAACGCGGATCATCCGTGATCTCAACGGGGGTTCGAGAATCTTCGAGGATTCATCGACCCCGCCGGAAATACAGGAACCGGAATCCTGAACTACCGGGCCGAGTTCTATGCTGAGTGCAGCACCCCATAACAATCTCGAGGAGGGACCTTCGTCCATGTCTACCCCTGAAGTTGACGCGCAGCTGCGCGCTGAACTGGCCGAACTGATCAAGGAACTCGCGGTGGTTCACGGCGAGGTCACCCTGTCCTCCGGAGCGAAGGCCGATTACTACATCGATGTCCGCCGCGCCACCCTGCACGCCCGCGCCTCCAGGCTCATAGGAAAGCTGCTGCGCCAGGCAACCGCCGACTGGGACTTTGACGCCGTCGGTGGGTTGACCCTGGGCGCGGATCCCGTGGCCACCGCCGTCATGCACGCCGACGGCCCCGAGATCAACGCCTTCGTTGTCCGCAAGGAGGCCAAGAAGCACGGAATGCAGCGCCGCATCGAGGGCCCCAGCGTGGTGGGCCGCAGGGTGCTTGTCGTCGAGGACACCACAACCACCGGAAACTCCCCCCTGACCGCGGTCGCGGCACTCAGGGAGGCTGGCGCGGAGGTTGTGGGAGTGGCCACCGTGGTGGACCGTGACACCGGTGCGGATCGGGTCATCGCGGCTGAGGGCCTGCCCTACCGGTTCCTCCTCGGACTCGATGACCTTGACCTCGGATAGCGCGCCGGGTCCAACCGAATGGGGTGAATCCCGGGTGGGAACCGGCCCGTGGGAGCTGGAGCACCCCGCTGCGCCCCGGCCCACCGATGCGCGGTTCGACCCCGAGCTGCTCGACGGTGGTGACCGTCGAAACGTCGTCGACGCCTACCGCTACTGGCGCAGGGAGGCGATCGTCGCGGACATTGATACCCGCAGGCATCCGCTGCACGTGGCCATTGAGAACTTCGAGAATGACGCCAATATCGGCACGGTGGTGCGTACGGCGAACGCCTTCGCGGTGGATACCGTCCACATTGTCGGCAGGCGGCGGTGGAACCGTCGCGGCGCGATGGTCACCGACCGATATCAGCATCTCCTCCACCACCCGGACGTCGACTCACTGCTGTCCTGGGCGCGGGCCAGGGACCTGGACGTGGTGGCCATCGACAACACCCCCGGTTCGGTGCCCCTGGAGTCGACCGCGCTGCCCGAGCGGTGCCTGCTGCTCTTCGGCCAGGAGGGCCCCGGAGTCACCGAAGCGGCACGGCGAGGGGCCCTGATGACCTGCTCCATCGCGCAGTACGGATCGACGCGTTCCATAAACGCCGGGGTTGCCGCCGGTATCGCCATGCATGCATGGATCCGTGAGCACGCGGATCCGGGGACGGCATGGTGAACATACTGCCCACCGGATACATTTTCGTTATACTTCCTAGCAGCATCCACAGACTGGGCAGTCCCACCGGAGTGAAGAAAATTATACGTGTTAGATAAATGGGTCAACCGCGCTGATCTCGCTGAATCAGCCATCAATGAGCGCCACGGCGCTCGTGTCTGGGGCCTGCCCCGAAGCAATCTGGGGCTCGTGGCGTGGCCGGCCAACACCAAGGAAAAGCTGTTCGTACGGTGGCACTACTGGTGGCAGGCGCACTACCTCGATTGCCTTGTCGACGCCGCCAACAGGCGAACCACCAAGGCCCGCAGGGAACGTATCCGCTACACCATTCGCGGCATTGCGCTGCGCAACATCAAGAAGCTGACCTCCAACAAGTACTTCGACGACAAGGCCTGGTTGGCGCTGGCGTTGGGAAGGGCCGACAAGGTGCGCAAGGTTCGCGCGCCGAAATCACTTCAGGCACTCGAGTTCAACATCATCGGGGGGATAGATTCCCTGACCGGTGTGCTGCCCTGGCGGTCGGGTGAGACCTTCTACAATGTTCCCTCCAACGGTCCCGCGGCCATCATGATGGCACGCACCGGCCGGCTCGACCAGGCCATCGCCATCACCGACTGGATCTTTGACAACCTCATAGACGATGACGGGTTGGTCATGGATGGGCTGCGGATGCGCATGCACGGTCCCGACCTGGTAAGAAACATCCATCCCTACTGCCAGGGTGTCGCCCTGGGCGCGTGCCTGGAGATCGCCCTGAAGCTGCGGGAACGCTCCGGGGTCTCCTCGACCAACGTGGACAGTGTCCGCGATGCCGATATCGCCGAGGACTCGATGCGTTTCATCTCCCACATCCGCTCACTGGTCGAGGCGGTGCACCGGCGGATGGCGAACAGGAACAACGTCATCGACTGGGATACCGGCGACGGTGACGGCGGACTGTTCAAGGGGATCCTCGTCAGGTACCTGGCGGATGTCGCGGTCCGCCTCCCCGATGATTCCGCGGCGAACAAGCGGACCAAACGTCTGGCCGCCAGGATGGTGCTCGACTCCGCGGAAAGCGTGTGGGCGCACCGGCTCGAGGTGGATGGTCTACCGATCTTCGCCACCGACTGGACCTCGGATGCCCGTTTACCGCAGAATTTCGGACTCGGATCTTCCGGTTTGAACGAGATCGTCAGCGTCGTCCGTGTGGATGAACGCGATCTCTCGGTACAGCTCTCCGGATGGATGCTGATGGAAGCTGCGGCGAGGGTGGCGGGGCACGAGAATGAGAAAACGGCCTCTGCCACCACTTAGGCGCCTGCGCGAACTGCGGTTTTGGCCGGGAAATGTGGGGAATGAAACAACACACGGCAAAACTCGCGTCGGGCAGGCATAATTGGCAGTAGGCAGTCGCCAGAACCACATATCGTGTCCATTCGGAAACAATCGGACACTTTCGCATGGGGGATTGGCGGTGCGTACACGCAGCCACACTAGTGGCCGCGCGAAAACTTTCATGAACATGTCTTTTGACGGCTCACCTGATGGAGGAGACACTCTATGCCAATCGCAACTCCCGAGGTCTACAACGAGATGCTCGACCGCGCCAAGGCGGGCGGATTCGCCTACCCGGCGATCAACTGCACCTCTTCCGAGACGATCAACGCAGCTCTCAAGGGTTTCGCCGATGCGGAATCCGACGGAATCATCCAGTTCTCCACCGGTGGCGCGGAGTTCGGCTCCGGCCTGGCGGTGAAGAACAAGGTCAAGGGTGCGGTCGCGCTCGCCGCCTTCGCACATGAGGCGGCCAAGAGCTACGGCATCAACGTCGCCCTGCACACCGACCACTGCCAGAAGGAGGTGCTCGATGAGTACGTCCGCCCGCTGATCGCCATCTCCCAGGAGCGCGTGGACCGCGGTGAACTGCCGCTCTTCCAGTCGCACATGTGGGATGGTTCGGCCATTCCGATCGACGAGAACCTCGTCATCGCCCAGGAGCTCCTGGCCAAGGCGAAGGCCGCCAACATCATCCTCGAAGTTGAGATCGGAGTTGTCGGTGGTGAGGAGGACGGCGTCGAGGCGAAGCACGGCGCGAACCTGTACACCTCCGCCGAGGATTTCGAGAAGACCATCGACGCCATCGGTACCGGAGAGAAGGGCCGCTACCTGCTGGCAGCCACCTTCGGCAATGTCCACGGTGTGTACAAGCCCGGCAACGTGAAGCTGCGTCCCGAGGTCCTGCTCGAGGGCCAGCAGGTCGCCCGCAAGAAGCTCGGACTCCCCGATGACGCACTGCCCTTCGACTTCGTGTTCCACGGTGGCTCCGGCTCGGAGAAGGCGAAGATCGAGGAGGCGCTGGGCTACGGTGTCATCAAGATGAACGTCGACACCGACACCCAGTACGCGTTCACCCGTCCGATCGTCGGTCACATGTTTGAGAACTACGAGGGAGTTCTCAAGGTCGACGGCGAGGTGGGCAACAAGAAGGCCTACGATCCCCGCTCCTACATGAAGAAGGCGGAGCAGGGAATGGCCGCCCGTGTCGTAGAGGCCTGCCAGGATCTGCACTCGGTGGGTACCTCCACCGCCAAGTAGTCCGCCAGGCGAAACGACGCAGCCCCGACCGGGAGATGTACGCCCCGGTCGGGGTTGTTCCCGTTCGCGGGAGTATCGCTAATGTTGGGGACATGGCCAAGAAGAAACTCGGGACGCTCGCCCGGCTCTCGGAGATCGACAGTTCGCTGCGCAACAGGGTTCTGCGGGTGCGTGCGAGGGCACTGTTCATTCTGCAGTCGGCCCTGGGCGCCGGCATCGCCTATTGGTTCGCCGTTGAGATCGCCGGGCACCCGCAGCCCTTCTTCGCTCCGATCTCGGCGGTGATCATCCTCGGTCTCTCCGGAGGCGACCGCATCAAACGGGCGACCGAACTCACCTTCGGTTGCGCGGTCGGCGTCGGGGTGGGGGACCTGGTGGTCCTGCAGATCGGGACGGGACACTGGCAGATGTTCGTGGTGATCGCCGCCGCGCTCACCGTCGCCTCCTTCCTGTCGAAGGCGCCACTGGTGAGCAATCAGATGGCGATCGGTGGAATTCTGATCGCCACCATCATGCCGCCGGGGGAGAGCGCCGGCTTCGACCGGATGATTGACGCCTTTATCGGTGGTGTGGTGGGAATCCTCGTCACCGCGCTGATCCCCACCTCGCCGCTGCGCGCCGGGCGGATCCAGGTGGCAAACCTCCTCGGCATCGCCTCCGGCGTGCTCTACGACGTCGCCGACGCCCTGCGTGCCAAGGACGCCAAGGCGCTCGGGGTGGCACTGGATGCGGTCCGAAAGACCCAGGCCGACGTTGACAAACTCAACACCGCCGCCTCCTCCGGCAAGGAGATGATCACGCTCTCACCCTTCCTGTGGGGTAACCGCAGCAGGATCCGCTCGCTGTTCCGGATTCTCAGCCCCGTGGACAACATGATCCGCAATGTTCGCGTGCTGGCCAGGCGCGCCTTCGTGCTCACCGAGGACGGCGACGAGGTGAGCGAGCGGCAGGTGGAGATCATCGAGGAGCTGGCCTCGGTGGCGCTGAGCCTCTCCGAACTTTATGAACGGCACAAGGAGGTCAGCGAGGCCATCGAGATCCCGGAGCTCGTGCGCCGGTTGAGGCTCCTGGGTGCGCAGGTGGGCGTGGAGGTGGCACAGGGGCGGGTGCTCTCCGCCCAGGTCATTCTGGCGCAGTCGCGCTCGATCATCGTCGATCTCTTGCAGATCTGCGGCATGTCGAGGGAGTCCGCCGTCTCCGTGCTCGTACCCACCTCCCACACCCCCGCCTATCCGCCGGAGGTGTGGCACGAGGAGGCGGATTAGTCCGCTTGCCCGCGCACCATCTGGAGGTCGCGCAGGTGCCGGTAGAAGGTGACGCGTTCGACGGGACGCTTTCTTGAGATCCCGTCCACGGTCACCCTGAGTGCGGGGCCGCCGGCCTGCAGCGCCCGGCCCGTCGACAAGCTTTCTGCGGGCAGCTCCCGCCTGCTCCGCCCGAACAGGCGTTGCCGTTCCTCCACGCGCACCGCGACGATTCCGGGGGCATCGAGCATGGGCACCAGGCGGGCTCCCACGATACGGTGCCGCGGGGTCGACTCCGTGGCCGCGTGACGCAGGAGAACGTGATCGTCGATGATGATCTCCGCGGTGATCTCCTCCGCCTCCCAGTCGGTGATGCCCGCGGAACCTGCGACAACCACCGCGGCGTCATCGCGGATCACCGGCACCGGTCGGATGCCGCCGTTGAGTGCCAGCTGCAGCGCCGCACCGGTTTGTGCGGGCAGATCCCAGTTCCGAGCCGCCGGTGACGCGGGGTCAAGGGGGACGTAGCCGACCTCGGCCCAGAGGTTGTCCGCGCGCATCAGGCGGGTGAGTACGGCGGAGAGGGCGGCATCGGAACCGATGACCACGATCCGCAGCCGCTGCCCGGGGCGCTGCGGGGCGGGACGGGGTTGCGCCAGATGCGCGACCTCGGGCTGCCTGGTTATCTCATCGAGTGAGGGCGTGGGGTCGACGGGCAGAACATCGAAGCAGGCGTCATCGAGCATCCGGAGATCGCGGCGGCCGGGCACCGCGGGCAGATCGTGGATCTCCGGCGGTGTGGGGGCACCGGAGAAATCAGTGAATGTCGGTGCCTGACAACGGAGAACCACGAGACGCATGCGGATAATCCTAGTATTCCAATGCCAGCAAACCGCCCGGCGGCTAGTAATATGAAGAAACGTCTTGCGTGCGTGAATGCGCGCGTGTCCAAATTCATGGATCGGATGTGACGGAAAACCAATGGCTGCAATCGTGATCGTCGGCGCCCAATGGGGCGATGAAGGCAAGGGTAAGGCCACGGATATTCTCGGCGGGCTCGTCGATTACGTGGTCAAACCCAACGGCGGAAACAACGCCGGGCACACCGTCGTTGTCGGCGGCGAGAAGTACGAGCTCAAGCTCCTTCCCGCCGGCGTGCTCTCCGAGAACGCGGTTCCGATCCTGGGCAACGGTGTGGTGATCAACCTCGAGGCACTGTTCGAGGAGATCGATGGCCTCGAGGCCCGCGGCGCCGATGCCTCCCGGCTGCGGATCTCCGCGAACGCCCATCTCGTCGCACCGTATCACCAGGTGCTGGACAGGGTGCAGGAGCGCTTCCTGGGCAAGCGGGCGATCGGAACCACGGGCCGTGGAATCGGGCCGGCATACGCCGACAAGGTCTCCCGCGTGGGCATCCGGGTGCAGGACATCTTCGATGAATCCATTCTGCGCCAGAAGATCGATTCCGCCCTCGATGTGAAGAACCAGACTCTGGTCAAGATGTACAACCGCAACGCCATCATCGCCGAGGAGATCGTTGAGTACTTCCTCGGTTTCGCCGAGCGGCTGCGCCCGATGATGATCGATGCCGAGCTGGTGCTCAACCAGGCGCTTGACAGGGGCGAACATGTGCTTATGGAGGGCGGCCAGGCCACCATGCTCGATGTGGACCACGGCACCTATCCCTTTGTCACATCCTCCAATCCCACGGCCGGTGGCGCCTGCGTGGGATCGGGGGTCGGTCCGACGAGGATCACCTCGAGCCTGGGTATCATCAAGGCCTACACCACCAGGGTGGGTGCGGGTCCCTTCCCGACGGAGCTCTTTGACAAGTGGGGTGAGTACCTGCAGACAGTCGGCGGCGAGGTGGGTGTGAACACCGGCCGGAAGCGTCGCTGCGGCTGGTACGATTCCGTGATCGCCCGCTACGCCTCCCGCGTCAACGGTTTCACCGACTACTTCCTGACCAAACTCGACGTGCTCACCGGCATCGGCGAGATCCCGATCTGCGTTGCCTATGACGTCGACGGTGTTCGGCATGATGAGATGCCCATGACCCAGTCGGAGTTCCACCACGCCGTCCCGATCTTTGAGACGATGCCGGCCTGGGACGAGGACATCACCGGCTGCACCTCCTTCGGGGAGCTGCCGCAGAAGGCGCAGGACTATGTCCGCCGCCTCGAGGAGCTCTCGGGTGCGCGCTTCTCCTACATCGGTGTCGGTCCCGGCCGCGACCAGACGATCGTGCTCCACGACGTTATGGCCGACTGAGCTTCTCGACGCCCCCGTTTCCCGCCCCAACCTCTGGTTGGGGCGTTTCCGTTTGTGTGGGTTGCGGACAACTTCGGAAAACAAGTCTCACCTAATGAGATTGAGGTCTCCAAACACCGACTTGTAATCTCACAGGGTGGGAGCCTATCGTTGATTCATAACTTCCGATGAGATAGGAGAAAGGTGGATTTCATGTCGACCACCGTTGACCGGCCACAAAACTCCACACCCGAACTGACACACAGGGATCGTCGCCGCGTGGCATTTGCCTCCACCATCGGCACGACGATCGAGTTCTACGATTTCTACGTCTACGCCACCGCGGCAGTGGCGGTCTTCCCCTTCCTTTTCTTCCCGAAGTCGGACAACCCCACCATCGGGCTGCTGTCCTCCTTCGCCACCTTCGGGCTGGCCTTCGTGGCCAGGCCCCTGGGCTCGATCATCTTCGGCCATTTCGGTGACCGCGTCGGGCGGAAGGCCACCCTGATCGGTGCGCTGCTGACCATGGGCGTGGCCACCTTCATCATCGGTTGCCTGCCCACCTACGCGCAGGTCGGAATCGCGGCCCCCGCCCTGCTCGCGCTCATGCGGTTCTGCCAGGGCCTCGGGCTCGGTGGCGAATGGTCGGGTGCCGCACTGCTGGCCTCTGAGACAGCGGCGGACGGCAAGCGTGCCCGTGCCGCGATGTGGCCCCAGCTCGGCGCTCCCTTCGGCTTCTTCATCGCCAACGGCTTCTTCCTGATCCTGGTCACCGCCCTCGGCCACACCAACGGCGACCCCGAAGGCGCCTTCATGGCCTGGGGCTGGCGCCTGCCCTTCCTGGCATCGGCGATCATGGTCATCATCGGACTCTATGTGCGCCTGCGGCTGACCGAGACCCCGGTCTTTCAGGCCGCCGTGGACACCGGCAAGAAGGTGGAGTCCCCGCTGAAGGAGGCCTTTCGCACGGCAAAGCTGCCCATGCTCCAGGGAACCTTCATCATGGTCGGGTGCTACACCATGTTCTACCTGGTGACCACCTGGATCCTCTCCTATGGAATCGGCAGCAGGGACGCCGGGATCGGCCTCGGAATCCACTACAACGACTTCCTGGTGCTGCAGCTGATCTCCATCTTCGCCTTCGTCGCAGGCATCCCGCTCGCCGGGCGTCTGGCTGATACCAGGGGCCGCAGGCCCACCCTGCTCTGGACCACGGTGGCCATCATCATCTTCGGTCTGTGCTTCAAGTTCTTCCTGGACCCGGCGACCGCGACCGAGGGCTCCGTCCTGGCCTTCCTGACCATCGGCATGTTCCTGATGGGCCTGATCTTCGGACCGATGTCCTCCGTCCTCCCCGAACTCTTCCCCACCAACGTCCGCTACACCGGCTCCGGCATCTCCTACAATGTCTCCTCGATCCTCGGCGCGGCGATCGCACCCTTCATCGCCACCGCGTTGAACGCCAGTTTCGGTGTGCAGTCCGTGGGTTGGTACCTCATCATCGTCGCGGTGATCTCCCTCTTCGCCATCATCCCGATGAAGGAGACCATGCACAAGGATCTCACCGAGATCTAGAACCCGGCACGGCCCTGAACCTCTCCCCACCAGTTGCACCGAGCAACTGGTGGGGATTTGTTCCTGTCCGGGGAGGGCGGGAGAAACTAGTTCACCGCGAAATAGCGCTTCATACCACGGCGGGTCGCGTAGGCGTGGGATACTCGAACGACAAACAGGATGTTCAGCTCGCAAGGAGGCTCAAGCCCATGTATGTGCCCGAGAATATCGGAACCCCGCTGTCCCCGAACGCCACGACCGTGATGCTGCTCGGATCGGGTGAGCTCGGGAAGGAGGTAGCCATCGCCTTCCAGCGCCTGGGCGTGGAGGTCCATGCGGTGGACCGTTATGAGAACGCTCCCGCACATCAGGTCGCCCACTTCGCCCATGTCATCGACATGACCGATCCCCGCGCGGTCCGGAGTCTGATCGAGGAGGTCAGGCCGGACTTCGTGGTGCCCGAGATCGAGGCGCTGGCTACCGATGAGCTTCTCGCCATCGAGGAGGAGGGGGTGTCCACCGTCGTCCCCACCGCACGCGCGGCCAAACTCACCATGAACCGCGAGGGCATCCGCAGGCTCGCGGCGGAGGAGCTGGGACTGCCCACCTCGCGCTATGAGTTCTGTTCCACCTTCGAGGAATTCGAGGTAGCGGCGGGACTGCTGGGATTTCCCTGCGTGGTCAAGCCGGTGATGAGTTCCTCCGGCAAGGGACAGTCCGTGGTCGGGGGACCCGAGGATCTGGAGGCTGCCTGGGAGTACGCCATGAGCGGGGCCCGCGTGAGCACCTCGCGGGTGATCGTGGAGGAGTTCGTCGACTTCGACTATGAGATCACCCTGCTGACCGTCCGTTCCATCGATCCGGGCACCACCAAACCCGCCACCTGGTTCTGCGAACCCATCGGCCACCGCCAGCGCGACGGTGACTATGTGGAATCCTGGCAGCCCATGCAGATGAGTGACTGCGCACTGGATAACGCGCGTTCTGTGGCCGCCAGGATCACCAACGCCCTGGGCGGACGTGGCGTCTTCGGTGTGGAGCTGTTTGTATCCGGTGACGACGTCTACTTCTCCGAGGTGTCACCACGGCCCCACGACACCGGGCTGGTCACACTGGCCACCCAGCGGAACTCGGAGTTCGAGCTCCACGCCAAGGCCATCCTCGGCCTGCCCATCGATGTCACGCTGGTGTCGCCGGGAGCCTCGGCGGTGATCTACGGAAACGTCGATTCCGTCGCCGTGACCTACACCGGCCTGGCCGAGGCGCTCTCGGTGGAGGAAACCGATCTGCGGCTCTTCGCCAAACCTGAGGCCTTCGTCAGGAGGCGCATGGGAGTCGCGGTGTCCACCGCCGAGAATGTGGAGATCGCACGTGAGCGGGCCACCCGTGCGGCCGCGGCGATCACCGTCCACCCCGGGTCGAACGTCTTCGACGTCTAGGGTGCAGGGGGATACCACCCGGGGCCGGCGGAGGTTCAGGAGGCGTCGAAGGTCTCACGGTTGTGCTCAATTTCGCCACGATGCTCATTGACCCAGCCGACGAAGGCGTCAACGGGTGCGGTGAGCGTGCGGCCGAGGGCGGTCAGTTCATAATCCACCCGCGGCGGCACCTCCGCGTAGGCGGTACGGGTGATCATGCCGTCGCGGTGCAGGGTGCGCAGGGTCCGGGTGAGCATGCGATGCGAGATGCCGGGGATCGCCGCCTGTATAGCGGTGAAGCGCCTGGGGCCGTCGGCGAGGGCGCCGATGACGAGCATGGACCATTTGTCGGCGACGCGTTCGAGAATGTCCCGCACCATCGACTGGATCTCGGGGGAGCAGGGGGTGCCGGGGGTGCCTTCGGAATGTGGTGACAAGGTGTATTGCTTCCTTCCGTGTTCGTAATGAACATCAAAGTGCGTGTTCAAGGCCGGGATTACCGCGGGATGCGGCCCTGTTGCTCTCTATGAGTAACCATCAATGGGAACGGTGCACCCCCCGGGGTGCCACCGAATCCGTTCATCACGTTAGGAGCACAAGTCCATTATGCCCACACAACCACACCCCGAGCGGATCGAGTTCGGCCTGGACACCTTCGGCGATGTCCCCGTCGGAGCCGATGGCGCACCGGTGACCTATGCGGAGGCGATCCGAGCGACCCTCGATGAGGCGGTTGTCGCGGATCGGGCTGGGGTGGATGTCATCCTCGTCGGGGAGCACCACCGACGTGAGTACGCTATCTCCGCCCCCGAGGTCGTCCTAGCCGGGATCGCGGCCCGTACCGATCGGATCCGCGTGGGATCGGGGGTGACCGTGCTCTCCTCCGATGATCCCGTTCGGGTGTTCCAGAGATTCGCGACGGTGGACGCGATCGCACGGGGTCGCGCCGAAGTGATTCTGGGCAGGGGCTCCTTCACCGAGTCGTTTCCGCTGTTCGGATACAACCTGAGCGATTACGAGGTGCTCTTCGAGGAGAAGATCGAGCTGTTCGCACGTCTCCTCGACGAGCGCGGGGTAACCTGGTCGGGATCGGTCCGTGCACCGCTTGACGGGGTCGAGGTGTACCCGAAGACGGAGTCGGGCGCACTGTCCACCTGGGTGGGGGTGGGCGGAAGCCCGCAGTCGGTGGTGCGGGCGGCACGGTACGGATTCCCGCTCATGCTTGCGATCATCGGTGGCGATCCGGCCCGCTTCTCCCCGTACATCGATCTCTACCGGCGCGCATCGAGGGAGTTCGGCACCCCCGAACTCCCGGTGGGGATGCACTCGCCTGGGTTCATCGCCGACACCGACCGGGAGGCCTTCGACGCGTTCTACCCCGGATACGAGGCGATGCACGCCATCATCGGTCCGGAACGCGGTCTCCCGCCACTGCGCAGAGAGCATTTCGACGCCGAGGTCGCGCACGGGTCCATGTATCTGGGTTCCCCGGACACCGTGGCCCGCAAGATAGCGAGAACCATCCGGCGCCTGGGTGTGGGGCGCTTCGACATGATCTACACCATGGGGGCCCAGCCCGCCGACGCCAGGCTCCGCGCCGTGGAGCTCTACGGCACCGAGGTCATCCCCCGCGTCCGTGAACTCCTGGCCAGGGACAGCTGATCCCGTATCAGGCCCGCGGGGCGGTCGCGTAGTCGGCCAGCTCGGCGGCGCCGAGGACCAGGGGGAGGTGGGCGACACCGGAATCGAGGAACTCGGAGCCACAGACGCTGAAGCCGTAACCCTCGTAGAAGCTGCGCAGCGGTGACTGCGCAGTGAGCACCACATCGTTGCTCGGGTGCTTCTCATGGGCGAGGCGAAGTGCGTTGTGCATGATTTCATCAGCGAGGCCGGTACCCCTGAACTCCCGGGCCACCGCCAGGCGGCCGAGTTGGGAGACCGGGGCGTCGTCAAGCGTGAGCGTCGACCCGGTTGCGGCGGCGAGATCGGCGACGGTGGTGGGGATCAGCCGGGCGCAACCGTCGAGAACAGTGACGCCGGAGGCGGCACGCTCCCACGCCAGGATGTGGTGGGTGGAGGTGGCGGCGTCGGCATCGTCGATCTCCGCGTAGGGGGTGCCCTGCTCGTGGACGAAGACATCCACGCGCAGCTTGTACAATTTGTGAACCTCGAGAGGGCCGAGCTCGTGGAGGTTGGAAACGGCGAAATATCGGGTCATGCGCCTGATCCTAGCCGGGGATGGGCGCCCGCACACCCCATTGGGGCTCAGGCGTTAACCTTATCTCCATAAACGGCGTGCAGGCGGGTGGTGGAAAGAATCATCGGGTGGCCACCGTCCCCGGGCCGACCGTAGCTGCGGAAGCCGAAACTCTCATAGAGACCCTGCAGATCCTCCGGTGCGGTGACCACGACATCCCGGTCCGGGTAGCGTTCGGCGGCGAGCCGGAGCGCGTTGTCGAGGATGTCGCGGACCAACCCGGAACCGTCGACGGCATAGAGGTGGCTGAGTTCGGTGACCTCGAGGACCCCGGTGCTCGTCGGGAGAATCCGCGCGTATCCGTGCAGCTCCGGTGAAGGCCGGTCGGTGTGGTCCCAGGCCAGAACATGGTGGGTTCCGGGGTTGGCGTCGGCGTCATCGATGCCGGTGCCGATGGTGTCAACCCGCAGCTTGTAGAGCTTGTGGACCTCGAGCGGACTCATGTCCGCGAGGCTGGTGACTGCGAAATAGGTGTTCATGGGAATGACACTGTAGTTCGGTGACGCCCCGCTGAAAAGACCCCGCCGCCCGGGCTGAAGGGAGCATCGCCCCATCGGGTCGGGCAACCGGACCAACGGGAGTGGCGCGGTGCCCGTTTTCCGGGGGAGCACGGCCGAATCAGGTGGAGCGGGGCCCCGGGGGTGTACTCCGGACAGCGGTGGCGGGTGATTCTCCTCGCAGCGCGGGGCACCGTGTCTGAATTCCCACCGTCGAGGCTAGATCTCGTATTCGGGGCGGGCGTGCCTGACCATTTCGTTCCACTCCACGATCTTCTTGCGCTCGCGACCCTCGGCCTCACCGAGCTGGCGCTCGGCGGCGTCGAGCAGGTGCCACCCCTCCCAGGTGGTGAAGGCGATGTCGCGGGAATCGAGGAACTCCAGGATCGCCTCGCGCTCCGGGTGCGCGGGCTCGGGCAGTGAACCGGCGGCGTAGTCGGAGAGCAGCATCTCGGTGGTCTCCTTGGCGTCGGATTTGGTGTTGCCGATCAGCCCGATCGGGCCGCGCTTGATCCATCCCGTGGCGTAGAGGCCGGTGATGGGTGCGCCGGTTGCGGGATCGATGACATGTCCGCCGTCGTTGGGGATCACCGCGCGCTCCGGGTCGAATGGGACCTCGTTGACGGCCTCGGAGCGGTAGCCGACCGCGCGGTAGACCGCCTGGACATCCCAGGTGGTGAACTCGCCGGTGCCGGTCACTCCGCCCTGTCCATCAAGCGTGGTGCGTTCGGTCCTCAGCCCGACCACTTCGCCGTTGTCACCGATGATCTCCACCGGGGACTCGAAGAAGTGGATGAACAGCTTGTGCGGGGCGCCCTTGGGATCCCGGATCGCGTACTGCTCGAGGGTCTGGCAGACCAGGTCCTGGGACTTGGACTCCCGGCGCGCCCTCTCCGAGCCCTCGTCGTAGTCGATGTCCTCGGGATTGACCACCACCTCGATCGTGGGGGAGTGGTCGAGCTCCTTGAGCTCGAGAGGGGTGAACTTGGCCTGGGCGGGGCCGCGGCGTCCGAAGACGTGGATCTCGGTGGCCCTGTTTCGTGCCAGGGACTCGTAGACATTGTCCGGAATCTCGGTGACCCTGAGCTCATCGCCGGTCTTGGCCAGGATGCGGGCGACATCCAGTGCGACGTTGCCCACGCCGATGACGGCGACTTTCTCCGCGGAGAGATCCCAGGAGCGCTCGAAATCGGGATTGCCGTCGTAGAAGCCCACGAACTCACCGGCGCCGAAGGATCCCTTGAGATCGGAGCCGGGAACACGCAGGTCCTGGTCACCGGTGGCACCGGTGGAGAAGACGATCGCATCATAGAAGGAGTGCAGCTCCTCGACGGTGATGTCCCTGCCGATCTCGATGTTTCCGAGGAAGCGCAGATGATCCTTGTCCAGAACGTTGTGCAGCGATTTGACGATACCCTTGATGCGGGGATGGTCGGGGGCGACGCCGTAGCGGATCAGACCGAAGGGTGCCGGCATGCGCTCGAAAAGGTCGATCTGGACGTCCTCGCCGGATTTCATCAGGAGGTCGGAGGCATAGATTCCAGCTGGACCAGCGCCAACGACGGCGACGCGCAGGGGACGGGACATGGGTGATTCTTTTCCTTATTCATCGGTGGTCAACCGGAGGATCCCGGTTTGGGTGATCGATTCGAAGCGGTGCCGAGCGGGCGGGGGATTCTTCAGTGCAATCAACCGCTCATGATACGTGGTCGCACCCGATCTATGAAAGGGGGCACTTACCTTCTCCGCGGTGGGGGACCGCGGGGGAGATCTTCGCAAAATGATCTTCGCAAGCTGTAACACGGAAATTCTGTTTTCTTCGCAGCTTTAGATCAGTGCAGCTCATCGCCCTATGGAATATTCCCAGCAAGAATCCGCGGAGGAAAAAGTTTGCAACCGGGGTGTGGAGACGTCCAAAGAGGGCTAAACTATGCGAAGAATCACAACACTTGGATGATAGTGCCGGATGGCACAGCCGGTTCCAGCTCCCTGTGACAGCCCACGTTGTTCGAAGAAAGGCGATGTATGTCTGACACCCCCACATCAGTTCTGATCACCACCGTCAACCGCAACTTTGACGGCTATGATCTGGAGAAACTGGCGCATGATCTGGAACTGCCCATCGTGAGAATCCACGAGGAGGAGCTGGACATGGCCAAGGTGCTGTCCGCGGATCTTCTCGGAAACGGACCCGCGCTAATCGTCGGCGCCGGCAATGTCAGCTTCGACGCGCAGGTCGCGGCGGCGCTGGCCGTGCCCATGCTCTTCCTCGTGGACGGCCGGGGTCCGCACGTGTCGCTGGCGCGGACCCAGGCCAAGGAGCTGGGGGCCGTGGTGGCCGCCGCCTTCCCGGCGAATGACAGGGCGGACACCGCCAAGCTGAAGAAGGCGCTGCACGGGGTGCCCGCGCTCAAGCCGGTGATGAGCGCGGTCCTGTTCGAGAACTGGCTCCTGCACAAGGCGCGTGAGGCCGATGCCCGCATCGTGCTGCCCGAGGGGGAGGACGACCGCATCCTCATGGCCGCCCACCAGCTTCTGGATCAGGATATCTGTGAGCTGACCATCCTGGGGGATCCGGAGGAGATCACCAGCCGCGCCACGGAGCTGGGGCTGAATCTGTCCAAGGCGGATCTGGTCAACCCGTTGACCGATCCGAAGCTGGAGGAGTTCGCCGAGCAATTCGTTGAGCTGCGCAGGAAGAAGAACGTCTCCCTCGAGGAGGCCAGGGAGACGATGAAGGACATCTCTTACTACGCCACGATGATGGTTCACAACGGTGATGCCGATGGAATGGTCTCCGGTGCCGCGCACACCACCGCGCACACCATCAAGCCGAGCTTCCAGATCATCAAGACGGTCCCGGAGGCCTCAGTGGTCTCCTCGGTCTTCCTCATGGTTCTGCGCGGTCGGCTCTGGGCCTTCGGCGACTGCGCGGTCAACCCCAACCCGACCGCGGCCCAGCTCGGTGAGATCGCGGTGGTGTCCGCCAGAACCGCGGCCCAGTTCGGAATCGACCCCCGGGTCGCCATCCTCTCCTATTCCACCGGGGTCTCGGGAACCGGCCCGGACGTCGATCGTGCGGTGGAGGCCCTGGCCGAGGCCAAGCGCATCGATCCGGAGCTGAAGGTGGATGGCCCGCTGCAGTTCGACGCCGCCGTCGATCCCGGTGTCGCCCGCAAGAAGATGCCCGATTCGGAGGTCGCAGGGCACGCCAACGTGTTCATCTTCCCCGACCTGGAGGCCGGGAACATCGGATACAAGACCGCCCAGCGCACCGGGCACGCGCTGGCCGTCGGGCCCATCCTGCAGGGGCTGAACAAACCCGTCAACGATCTCTCGCGTGGGGCGACCGTCCCGGACATCGTCAACACCGTAGCCATCACCGCCATCCAGGCCGGAGGGAAATAACCATGTCACTGGCACTCGTCCTGAATTCCGGTTCCTCGTCGATCAAGTTCCAGCTTGTTGATCCGGAGAACCACGCCACCGATGAACCTTTCGTCTCCGGACTGGTTGAGCAGATCGGCGAGGACCTCGGCCGCATCGTGCTCAAGTTCGACGGGGAGAAGCACGTCTTCGATTCCCCGATCCCCGACCACTCCGTGGGCCTGCGCCTGGCCTTCGAGCTGATGGAGGAGCGTGGCTGCGGCCCCACCCAGGTGGATATCATCGCAGTCGGACACCGCGTCGTCCACGGTGGCATCCTCTTCTCCTCCCCCGAGCTGATCACCGATGAGATCGTGGACATGATCAGGGATCTCATTCCACTGGCACCCCTGCACAATCCCGCCAACATCGACGGCATCGAGGTCGCCAGGAAGATCCTTCCGAACGTTCCCCATGTCGCCGTCTTCGACACCGGTTTCTTCCACTCCCTGCCCCCGGCCGCGGCGCTCTACGCCATCAATAACAAGGTGGCAGCGGAACACGGTATCCGCAGGTACGGCTTCCACGGCACCTCACACGAGTACGTGTCCAGAAGGCTGGTCGAGCTGCTGGACAGGCCGGCGGAGGAGATCAACCAGATCACCTTCCACCTGGGTAACGGCGCCTCCATGTCCGCGATCCGGGGCGGCAAGGCGGTGGATACCTCGATGGGGATGACCCCGCTCGCGGGCCTGGTCATGGGTACCCGCTCCGGCGACATCGACCCGGGCATCGTGTTCCACCTGGCACGCACCGCGAACATGAGCATCGATGAGATCGACAATCTGCTGAACAAACAATCCGGTGTCAAGGGACTGGCCGGCGTCAATGATTTCCGTGCGCTGCGCGAGATGATCCATGAAGGCGACCAGGACGCCTGGTCGGCCTACAACGTCTACATCCACCAGCTGCGCCGCTACCTCGGCTCGTACATGTTCGCACTCGGCAATGTCGACGCCCTCGTGTTCACAGCCGGTGTCGGAGAGAACGCCACCTTCGTCCGCGCGGATGCGCTGGCGGGGCTGGAGATGTACGGGATCAAGGTCGACCCCGAGCGCAATGAGCTGCCCAATGACGGCCCCCGCCTGATCTCCACCGATGACTCAGCGGTGAAGGTCTTTGTGATCCCCACCAATGAGGAGCTCGCGATCGCCCGTTACGCGGTCGCCTTCGCCTGAGGGGCCCCGGCGGCCCCCGACCGGTTCAGAACCAGGTGAAGGGCCGCACCGAGTTCGCCATGTCCACCAACGCGTAGCGGTGGCGTGCGAAGGGCGCCGATCGCGCCTGCACCCGTAGCGCCGCGGAGATCCCCTCACGCAGTCCCTTCTGGGAGAAGGGGTACTCAAAGAGGGGGTTGGGTGAGGCCGCCGCCTTCAATCCGGATTCACGCAACCAGGTCAGCCCCGCGGACATCACCGCGATCCTGATCTGGTTGAAGCGCGGCTCATTGGTGGGAATCTCCTCGAGTCGCCTGGCGGCTCGCCTGATCCGTGATTCGCTGAGGTTGGAGCTGACCAGCAGCAGGATGGTGGTCAGCGTGGCCATGCGGTGGTGCCTGGACGAGGGGGAGAGCCGGTCGAGCGCGGAGACCGCGAGCTCAATCTGATTCTCCGCCATCAGCTGCCTGGCCAGACCGAAGGCGGAGGAGACGGTGGTGGGGTTGGTGGCCCAGACCAGCGCGTAGAGACGCAGGCATTGGAAGCGCAGCACATTGGGCTCGTGGGTGATGTGGGACCAGGTGTCGCTGAGCTGCTCGAAGGTGGTGGAGTCCAGGTTCTCGAAATCCTGGTCCAGGTTCGCCGTGGCGGCCGCCACCTCCGGGGTCAGCAGGGCGGTGTTGTCGAAGCCACCCTGCTGGAGCAACAGTTCATCGGTGGCGGCAAGCGCCAGCTTAGGGGCCGATTCCCCGGGCAGGATCGTGAGCACCATGTTGAAGTGCTCCTGGGCGATGGGGTATTCGTCGAGAAGCAGGTAGGTGATTCCGGAGAACCAGTGATGCCGCCAGTCCCTGCCCAGCCGCTCCTCGAGGGTGGCGAGCCAGGCTCGCGCCTCGGTGGTGAATCCCAGATCCAGCAGGGTGCGCACCACGCCGAGGGGAATCTCTATGGAATCGGCATAGCGCTCATCCTTCATGGCGTTGCGCAGCGACTCCAGTGTTTCCGAGGGTTCGGCGTAGGAGGAGCCGGAGAGCAGCCGGGATCCGGGGTCGTTGCGGTCGATCAGCGGGACGGGAAGGGCCGCGACGATTTCCGGGGAGGTGATGCGGACCTGACGGTCGATGCCGTCGATGATCTTGTCGGTGCGGAAGACCAGGTGCTTGGTGCCGAAGGTGCTTCTCTGCGGGGAGAACAGCGAATGCTGGGCGGGGTACTGTCTGCCGTCGCGGACGGCGAGGATCTCCCGGAGCACACCGTAGAGCTGCGTCCGCAGTTCCGAGACGGAGCTGAACCGCGCCGCGGGATCGGTGGCGGTGGCCCGCTGCAGGAAGCGATAGTAGGACAGGTGCCTGCGCAGCAGTGGTTCGCTGTTGGGGGAGGGGATCCCCGGCTTGTACTGGCCGTCCTCCACAGGCATCTTGAGCGTCAGCGCGGCCAGGGTCCTGCCGATGGTGTAGATGTCCGAGGCGACGGAGGGCCCCTCGGTGGAGACCTCGGGCGCCTGGAAGCCCCTGGTGCCGTAGATGTATCCGAAGGCCCCGATACCGGTCACCGCGCCCAGATCGATCAGCTTCACCTGGTCCTCGGTGACGATGACATTCTCCGGTTTGAGATCGTTGTACACCACGCCCCGGCTGTGCAGATACTCCATGGCGGGCAGAACCTCGAGGATGTAGCCGATCGCCAGATCCAGGCCGAGCACACCATCGGGTTGCTTCTTGCGCCGATCATTCAGTGACGGCCCGTTGACGTACTCCATCACGATGAAACCGCCGGGGACGCGGGGATCGTCGATGAAATTGTAGGCCTTGACGATCCCGGGGTGGGTGATGTCGGCCAGGAACTCCCGTTCGGCCACCGCTGTACCCTGATCCTGCGAGCTGGCCTGGGACATCATCCCCTTGAGCACCACGATGCGGCCGGAGACGTTGCGGTCGTTGGCCAGGTAGATCCATCCCATGCCGCCGTGCGCGATGACCCCGAGCACCTCGTACTGATCGGCGACGATGTCCCCGGCACGCAGCTGCGGGGCCTCGATCCCCGGTTTGAGCTCCGCCTCCGGGTCGATGAGCAGCTCGCTCTCGGGGGTGGGGGTGATGAAGGGCAGCTGGACCATGCCGTCGGCCACCGGTCGGGATTCGCGGCGCACCCTGCGGCGTTCACGGAACAGCGAAATTGCCTGACGACGACTGCGTTCGCTCGGGTCGGCGCCGGGCGCCGGTCCGGGAGTCGCCGCGGTGGCGGCGGTGGTCACGGTGGGTGTGTCACCGGAATCCGGGCGGAACTGCCCCTGGGTGGCACGGATGCCCTCCAGGTCGTGCAGCAGCAGGCCGAGGTTGTCGTCGTCGAAGATGGACAGGTCCTCCCCGTCCTCCTCCTCGTCGTCCGCGAAGGGGTCGAACAGGACCGCCTCGGTACCGGGATCCTCGTCCTTGTCACTCATCGGGGTTCTCCTCCCTGAATTGCAGGGCCGGTGGCCCCAGTGAGGTCAGATAGGGCGCGAACCACTGGTTGAACAGGTTCCACCAGGTGCCGTCGTTGCGCAGGCGCTCGAGGGTGGAGTTGATCTGACGGACCAGCCCGCTGACATCGCGCCCACTGACCTGTTTGGCCGTGGCCACACCGTAGTACTCCAGCCCGAGGGAGGCCGGCAGGATCCTGGTGTAGGGATCCTGTGCGGCGATACCGGAAAGGATGACATCATCCCCGAGGATCACCTGCGCCTGCTGCTGCTGGAGCGCCATCAGGCAGTCGGCCCAGTTCCGGGTCTTGAGGATGTCCGATTCCGGGGCGATGGCCCGCGCCCTCTGCAGTGCGGTGGATCCCTCGGCCACGCAGATCGTGTGACCGGCCAGGTCCGCCACCGAGGTGATCCCGGAGTTGTCCATCACCAGCAGCCGGGTCTGGGCGCGGTAATAGGGGGTGGAGAACTCGACCTGTTTGGCGCGGTCCTCGGTCACCGCCATCGAGCGGATGACAATGTCGACATTGCCCTGCTGGAGCGCCCGGACGCGATCGATGGAATCGACGTAGCGGAAGTCCACCGCCTCGGGGTCACCGAAGATGTCCCTGGCTATCTCCTTGGCCAGGCTGACCTCGAAACCCTGGAGGGTGCCGGTGAGGGAATCGCGGAAGCTCAGCAGATTCTGCGACTGGTCCACACCGACGATGATGCGTCCGCGTTTGAAGATTGTGGGCACCCGCTCCTCCGGTGTCGCACTATCGGGGCGCAGCGATCCCTCCCAGGTGTCGGTGACGATCTCCTGGGGTGCCACGGAGCCGGCGGCCTCCAGCTCGGAATCCGGGGGCAGCGGCGGACCGGCCCCCGGGTCCAGCTGGTTGTAGTTGACCGGGGACTCCGGTGTCGGACCGGCGCAGGCGGTCAGTGAGCAGGCGGCCAGGGCGCAGGCCGCCACGGTGGCGGCCACCCGGCGGTGGGGGCGTCGATACGAAATGGTCATAGGTACTCCTGCAGACGCGGTCTGATACCGAGCCAGAGGGCAACCACCGAGGCGACCGAGAGCATGAGCACGATATAGGACACCAGCGCCGTGGCGGACAGGCCACTTTGGATGTAGGTCCGCATCGCGGCACGGGAATCGATGATCAGCTGGGACAGGGCACTGTCCAGCCTGTCGAAGTCGGTGATTCCCTCGGCGTTGGTCTCCAGCACGGCCGAGACGGCGGTGGCGTAGTTGCCGGTGGACAATGCCTCGGTGAAGGCCTCGTGCTGGCGCTGCCAGGCCCCGGCCGCGTCGCGGACCTCGGCGATCAGCGCGATGTGCTCCGGGGTCTGGGCGTGCAGGGTGTTTTCGTACTCGTCCACGGCTCGGTTGATCTGGATGATCGTGGCGTCGAATCCCGTGCCCGAACCCTGCACCGACTGCCGGCGGACCAGGGCCAGGGTCTCCGTGGTGCGGGTCTGCTGCGCATAGATCCTCGCCGTGGTCATGGCGTTCTGGGGGCCGGCGGCCTGCTCGAAGCCCTGGGTGCCCGCCTGCCACGTCGCCCAGTTCGCGGCCGAGACCCAGATGGTGGCCACCAGCATCATCACTGTCGCGCACGCGAAGCCCCGGTTGATCCGCCGCCTGGTGATGCGCATCAGCCACCACTGCGCGATGATGAGCATCCCGAGGGCCGCGAGCAGCCCGGAGAGCGGGATCCACTGCGGGCGGGTGACGCTGAGCTGCTGTTCGGAGACCTTTCGGCTGGTGATGTTGTACAGCTCGGCTGCCGCGGGCAGGATCTCATTGCGCATCATGGCGCTGGCATCGGCCATGTAGGCCACACCCACCGGATTGCCGGCGCGGTTGTTGGTTCGCGAGGTCTCCACCAGGCCGGTGTACACGGGAAGCTGGCGTTGAATCTCCGTGAGCAGCTCCATTATCCGCCCGTCCTCCTGATTCAGGGAGGCCGCGGTATCCGTCGCAGCGACCGCGGCACGGTCGACGGCGGTGTTGTAGCGAACCCGGTTGACCGGGCTCTCGATCCCCGCCTGCACGAACCCGGTGGTTGCGGTGGTGTCCGCGACCGAGAGCGAGGTGTAGAGAACGTGTGCGTTATAGGAGACGGGTTCGGTGTTGGTGATCAGATCATCCAGCTGTGTCTGCCGCCCATCCGAGGACAGCGACATGGCATAACCGGCTGCGAAAATGGCGATTGATATCACCATCGTCATTGCCGTGATCTTTCCCGGCGAGGTGGCCACGAAACTCCACATTCGCCTGGCCAGGAAGAAGGGCTGGCCGAAGGTCTCCTGGATGATGGTGGCCACGACCCCGCGGCGCGAGCGCACGCCGGTCGGCACCGAATCGAGCCAGTGGTCGGGCCCGTCCTGGGCGTTGTCTGTGGCGTTGTCTGTGGCAGTGTCTGCGGCGTTGTTGGTGGCGTTGTCGGTGGTGAAACCCGGGGGAAGCGGCGGATTGTGCGCGCCGGAGTCGACTGCTGAGGGCCGTTCGCCCTGAACGTCAACCGCCGTGCGTGCCACAGGAGTGTGATCCGCATTTCCTTCCCGGGTCATTGTTTCAGAATAGCCTGATGTCATCGGTGGATAAAGCGCCGGGCACCGCTCGCCCTCCGCGCGCTTTCCGCTGGCTGGCCTAAGGTGGTCACTATGAAGGGCGATGGAGACGGATGGGCCGCGGGACCGAACGGTACGGCGATGTGGGGGCGCAACGGGGCGGCCGGTCTGCTGCTGATCGCAACCGGGCCCGAAGGCGACAGGGAGGTGCTCATGCAGCACCGCGCGCACTGGACGAACAACGGGGGAACCTGGGCTCTGCCCGGCGGCGCCCGCGACTCCCATGAGACGGTGGAGGAGGCCGCGCTCAGGGAGGCGTCCGAGGAAACGGGGATCAGCCCGGACGAGGTCGTGCTCATCGACGCCCACACCACAGCCGGCCCCTTTCCCGCGGACCCGGCGCGCCCGGAACTCGCCGGCGGTTGGTCCTATACAACCGTGATCGCCCGGGTCGCGGACGGCGCACCGCTGGCGCTGACCCCCAATGAGGAATCCCTGGAACTCCGGTGGGTGCCGGTCGGGGAGGTGGGTGAGCTCCCACTGATGCCCGCCTTCGCAAGAACCTGGGAGTTCCTATCCGCTGAAGTCGCGCGGACGGTGTCTATGACAGACTGGTGAGCATGATTGAAGTCCAAGGCCTGACCAAGGATTACGGAAAGGTACGTGCGGTCGACGATCTGAGTTTTCAGGTCAAACCCGGTATTGTCACCGGCTTCCTCGGCCCCAACGGCGCCGGCAAATCCACCACCATGCGCATGATCCTCGGGTTGGACAACCCGACACGGGGAACAGCTTCCATAAGCGGGCAACCCTACCGCAACCTCACCCGCCCGCTGACCCGGGTCGGTGCGCTCCTGGATGCCAAGGCGATCCACCCCAACCGCTCGGCAGCCAACCATCTGAAATGGATCGCGCAGGCCAACGGGATACCCGCCTCCCGGGTCGATGAGGTGCTGGAACTGGTGGGGCTGAGCGCCGTCGCCCGCAAGAAGGCGGGCGGATTCTCCCTCGGCATGGGGCAGCGGCTGGGACTTGCGGGTGCACTGCTCGGCGATCCGGAATTTCTGATCCTGGATGAACCGGTCAATGGACTCGACCCGGAGGGCATCCACTGGGTGCGCACCCTCCTGAAGAACCTGGCGGCGGAGGGACGCACCATCCTGATCAGCTCCCATCTGCTCTCCGAGATGTCACTGACCGCCGACCACCTGGTTGTCATCGGTCGTGGCAGGCTCGTCGCGGACACGCCCATGCAGGATTTCATCAGGGACCATTCCGCCCAGACGGTGGTCGTCCGCGCCGAGAACCCCTCCGAACTCGCGGCGCTGCTGGAGGCCAACGGTGTCCGGTTCACCCGCGCGACCGATGAGCAGAACCGTGGGATCCTCCGCATCAGCGAGGCCACCACGGATGAGATCGGCCGCCTGGCCTTCTCCAACGGGCTGGGACTTTTGGAGCTCACCGAGCACCGCGCCTCGCTCGAGCAGGCGTTCCTGGAGACCACCAGCCACACCGTGCAGTACCAGACATCCGCCCAGGATCAGGAGGGCAAATAGATGCTTACCGGCTTTTTCAACGTTCTCCGTTCCGAATGGACGAAACTGCGCACCACGAAATCATTCTGGTGGACAACCGGACTGATCGTCTTCGTCAGCGTGGGATTCGCGGCCCTGACCGGCTGGACCGCCACCGGCGACAGCATGGCCACCCTGCTCCTGCTGCCCGACAGCGTGGTCGCCGGCCTCTATCTGATCGGGTTCCTCGTGGTCATCGTGCAATCGGTGATGATGTACACGACAGAGTTCCGCTTCGGCTACCAGCAGCAGACCTTCCTGGCAACGCCCAGGCGGTGGGTGGTGATGGTGGCCAAGTGGCTGCTGTACACGGTGATCTCCATGCTGATCGTCTTTCTCACAGCCCTGCTGTCCTTCTACGTGGCCAAGCTCTTCGCCTCGGAGATCTCCAGCAGCACGCTTGAGGTCTGGCACAATGACCGCGCCCTGGCGATCATGTGGAAGTACCCCGTGACCGCGGCTCTGCTGGTGACCTTCTCCTCCGGTGTGGCCATGCTGCTGCGCCAGACCGCGGGTTCGATCACCCTGCTGCTGATGTGGCAGCTGGCACTGGAGGACCTGCTGGCGTTCATCCCCAACATCGGTGAGTATGTGGCCAAGTACGGTCCCTTCACCAATCTGCGTGCCTTCATCACCGATTATGCGGCCGCCGATCCGGGATGGTCCCCCGCGATGGGCGGGGTGTACTTCGCGGTGTGGGCGCTGGTGCTGTTCATCGCCGGTATCGTCCAGATCCAGCGTCGGGATGCATAGGGGTACCTGCGGCATGGAGCATCCCTACCGGCAGGTCGATGTCTTCTCGTCGCGGCCCTACCGGGGCAACCCCGTCGCGGTGATCGGGCGGGCAGACGGGCTGACCACCGAGCAGATGCAGACCATTGCAAGATGGACGAATCTGACCGAGACGACCTTCCTCTGCGCTGCCACGACGGAGCAGGCCGACTACCGGGTGCGGATCTTCACACCCGTCGGTGAGCTGCCCTTCGCCGGACACCCGACTCTCGGCAGTGCGCACGCCTGGCTCGAGGGCGGTGGGTCACCCGTCCGTGCAGACACCATCGTGCAGGAATGCGGCGCCGGCCTGATCGAGATCAGGAGAAGTCCGGGCCGACCCCTGGCGTTCCTGGCTCCCCCCGACGCTGCGCACCGGAGCGGTGGAGGAGGAGCATCTTTCGGATATCGCGAGCGCACTCGGGGTGCCACGGGAGCGCATCATCGACCATCAGTGGGTGGACAACGGTCCGCACTGGGCGGCGGTGGAGCTTGCCGACGCCGCCGAGGTGCTCGACCTGGCGCCCAACCTCGACGCCTTCCCCGGCATGGAGGTCGGGGTCTTCGGAGGCTACCCGGAGGGTTCACCCCACAAATTTGAGATTCGCGCCTTCATCCACGGGCTCGGGGAGGATCCGGTGACGGGCAGTCTTAATGCCTCCGTGGCCCAGTGGCTGCACCGCGATGGACGGGCGGGAAGCGGCTATGTCGCGTCACAGGGCACCAGGTTGCAGCGCGCCGGCGAGGTCCACATCTCCATTGAGGGGGACCGGGTGTGGGTGGGTGGAGTCACCTCGACGAGGTTCAGCGGTGGCGCCGACCTTCAGTTCACCATCGTGTAGATCACCAGGACCAGGGCGGGCACCGCGATGTAGAGCCCGAGGATAACGGCAAGGGAGATGCTGTAGCTGCGACGGGCGACCTTCGCGGTCGCGGCGGACAGCAGGCAGATGGCATCGCCGAGTTTCGGGATCCCGAGGACGACGAGCGCACCGGTGAGATTGATCAGCACATGGATCAGTGCCGCACGCAGTGCGAACTCCCCGTTGTCACCCACCACAGCGAGCGTGGCAAGCAGGGCGGTGAGGGTGGTGCCGACGTTGGCACCCAGGATCACGGGCAGGATCGCCCGGCGCTTCATGGTGCCGGAGACGGCGAAAGGCAGCATCGAGGCCACCGTCACCGAGGAGGCGGTGACCAGCACGGTGAACAGCGCCCCGGCACCGAAACCGAGGAAGCTGCGTCGGTAGGTCGGTCGCGGGGAACCAGGGGCGGTGGCGAAGAAATCCATCAGCGTATGGGCGGTGGCGGCGGTGATGATGCGCAGCTGGTTGCTCATGACGCGGACCGCTAGGAGGATGAACAGGCTTCCCGTGACCAGGCAGAGCACGGCGGCGACGCGATCGCTGCCGATGGCGCCGAACAGACCGTTCATGCCGATCAGATCGATGATCGGATCGGTGAGCCCGCGGATCATGCCGGTGGTCGGGATCGTGGACACACCACGCCCGAGGATGAGTTCGGAAAGGGTGGAGCTGATGCGCTGCAGCGGGTGGAGGATCAGCTCGATCGGTGCCAGGATGCCGACCACGAGGATCTTGAACCACATGTGCATCGCCGCGGTGGAGAAGGCCAACCTGAACTCGCGGCGGTCGCCGACATAGGAGAAGGCCACGATGAGTGCCGTGATCGTGGTGCCGATATTGGCGCCCATGATCAGCGGTACGGCGACGGGGACGGACACGAGTCCACTGCCCACCGCCGCCACGGTCAGGGTGGTCGTGGTGGTCGAGGACTGCACGACTGCGGTGGCGAGAATTCCGATGAGCAGTCCCACCAGGGGATTGCGTGCCAGCTGGTAGAGGTGCGCCGTCTGGAACCCGCCGACGTTGTACACGCCGTCGGTGATCAGGTTCATGCCGACGATCACCACCACGATGGCCAGCAGCACGAGGATCCACCGGACGAGCTTGCCCCAGATCGACAGCAGCACCTGGTCGTTTCCGATGGGAATGTTCTTCGGGTTTATGGGGTGGAAGGTCCCCGGGAGGAATGCGGCAACCGGGTTGTCAACGGTGGACGGGAGCGGGTTCCGGACCGGGGATCGGTGATCTGGACTCGTCATGCAGTGCCCCGCTCCCTTCCTCCTGATCCTCCGGTGTATTCATCTTGAATCGTACATTGACAGGGGATGAACAGACTAAAAAATATGGGAGGAGCTACCGACTACCCCGGGGTTATCCGGAACTGCGTTCGGCAACTTTTAGGCTAAGGTTACTGGGTTGTACGACAGCCCCGACTCAAGGGGACCTCTTCGAATGGACACGACCCGATGGCACAGAGAAGCCAACAACTGACCACTCCTCTTCTGATGGGCCTGGCACTTCTGTCAGCCGCGCCCCCGCTCTCCACCGACATGTATCTGCCCGCCCTACCCGCGATCGCCGGTGAACTGGACACCACACAGTCCATGGTGCAGCTGACCCTCTCGGCCTTCATGGTAGGCATGGCGGTGGGGCAGCTGCTCATCGGTCCGCTCTCTGATTCGATGGGACGCAAGCGCCTGCTGGTGGGCGGTGTGATCGCCTCGCTGCTGGCGTCGGTGATGTGTGCGCTCGCGCCGTCGATAGGCATCCTCATCCTCGCCCGTCTGATCCAGGGTCTCGGCGGCGGTGCCTGTGTGGTTCTGGCGCGTTCGATCGTGCCCGATCTCGCCCGCGGCCGCGCCGCGGCCCAGGCGTTCACCCTGCTGATGCTGATCCAGGGTATCGCGCCGGTCATCGCGCCGATTGTCGGAGGTTTTCTCACCGAGCCCTTCGGTTGGCGCAGCGTGTTCTGGGTGCTCTCCGGCATCAATGTGGCGCAACTGCTGGTCGCCGGCCTGGTCGTCAGGGAATCGCTGCCGGTGGAGAACAGGACACCGATAGGTCTGCGCGGTATGCGGGACAACTTCGCCTATGTGCTCTCCAACCCGAGGTTCCTCGCCTATGTCGGTGCCTTCGCCTTCGGTTTCGGCACGATGTTCTCCTACATCTCCGCCTCCTCATTCGTGCTCCAGGAGCAGTTCGGGGTGCCCGCGCTGATGTACTCCCTGGTGTTTGCCGGCAACGCGCTGGGCATGACGCTGGCCGGACTCGTTAACAAGAGGCTGCTGCAGAGCTTCCATCCGCACCACATCATGCAGGTCGCAGCCTTCGATATCTTCGTCCTCAGCGTGCTCATTCTGATCACGGGCCTGGTGTATCCGCACCTGTGGCTCGTGCTCATCCTGCTTTTCCTGGCCATCTCCCACGTCCCGGTGATCCTGTCCAATGCCACTGCGCTGGGAACCGCCGCGGTGCGCAAGCGTGCCGGTTCGGGGTCCGCGGTGATGGGCTTTGTCCAGTTCTCCTTCGCCGGGGTGATCAGTCCGCTTGTCGGTCTCGGCTCGAATGCGCTGCTGGCCATGGGCACCGGAATGGTGGTCTGTGGTTTCTGCGCCGCCGCATCCTGCTACGTGGCGGGTCGCGGCGGGGTCGCCTCCCTTGACTAGCCCTACTGCAGTGCCGAGGTCAGGCGCATGACGTTATCCACATAACGTCTGCCCCAGCTGCGCTCGTTCCACCTGTCCAGGGTCAGTTTCAGGCTCGCCTGCTCGTAGCTGGCGGCGAGTTCATTGAGTTCGCCGATCAGGTTGCCCTTGGCCACCATCAGTGAGACCTCGTAGTTCAAACCGAAACTGCGCATGTCCATGTTGGAGGAACCGACCACACCGAGCGGATCGGGTCCGTCGGGGTCGGCGAGGACGAACTTGGAATGCAGGACGGTGGGCCTGGGGTACATGTAGATGTGCACCCCGGCCTCCAGCAGCGCCTGATAGTAGGAGGACTGGGCGTGGTTGACGCTGAACTGATCGGCCTGCTCGGAGACCAGTAGCTCCACCCGCACCCCGCGGTAGCACGCCGAGGTCACGGACTCCAGCAGTGATTCATCCGGGACGAAGTAGGGGCTGCACAGAACCAGGCGCTGTTTGGCGTGGTGGATGATGGAGTTGAACATCCGGAGGTTCGGTTCCGTGGTGTATCCGGGGCCGGAGGGGACGAGCTGGACCAGGTTGATCTCCGAATCGGCGACGGTATCCGGGCTGGGCTCATGGACCTCGTCGTGATCGTGGATCTCCAGGGTTTCATTCGACTCGGAGTACCAGTCACCGGCGAAGACCATCTCCATCGAGGACACCACCGGTCCGCTGAACTCGACCATGACATCCATCCAGTGCCGCCCGATGCGCCGGTTCCGCCGCATGAGGTAACTGGAATCGATGATGTTCTGGGAGCCGATGAAGCCGGTGTGGCCGTCGACGATGAGCATCTTCCGGTGATTGCGGAGGTCGGGTCGGCGGAAACGCCCCCTCCACGGCTGCAGCGGGAGCATGAGGTACCAGTCGATACCCATACGGGTCAGTTCCCTTCCCAGCCGCCGGTAGTTGGGGTACTTCCAGCTTCCGACGTGGTCAAAGAGCAGACGGACCTTGACCCCGCGCCGCACCGCGCGCTCCAGCGCCTCGTAGAAGGGTCTGGTGGTCTGGTCCCAGGCCATGATGTAGATCTCAACATGGACGTAGGACCGCGCCGCGTCTATGGAGGCGATCATCCTGTCCAGGGACTGCTGGTAGTCGCTGTACACGCCGTGGTTGGTGGCGGTGACCGCCGGCATGCTGGTCAGTTTCCGGTTCAACCGGATCACGGATTCCAGTTCGCTGGAAACGGTCATGCCCTCCGGGAAATCCGGGACGTCGGCGTGGACATCGTCGATGAGATCATTGATCTCCTGCTGGATGCGGTGCCGCCTGCGGTTGATGTAGGGCGAACCCATCAGCAGGAACAGCGGCAGGCCGAGGAAAGGGATGAGCAGAATCGTCAGCAGCCACGCCGTGGAGGAACTGGGGCGTCGGCCCTCGGGGACGTAGCCGATGGCCAGGATCTTGATGGAATAATCGATGATCAGACCGAGGGTCTGCCACATCTCCAGATCGATCTGCAGTGTCATGGGGGATTAGGCCCCTGCGGGGTCCAGGTTGTAGTCCACGATCACGGGGGCATGGTCGGAGGCGCCCCTGCCCCGGCGCTCGTCGACATCAACGAAGCTTCCCGTCGCCGTGCTGGCCAGTGCCGGGGAGGCCAGCTGGAAGTCGATCCGCATGCCCTCGCCACGGAGGAAGCGGGCACCCTTGTAGTCCCAATAGGTGAAGGTCCCCGGTCCCGGGGTGGTTTCACTCAGCCCGGCCTCGAGAAGCTGCTCGAATGCCGCCCGCTCTGGCTCGGTGACGTGGGTCTTCCCCTCGAATGCGGAGATGTCCCAGACATCGGCGTCGGTGGGGGCGATATTGAAATCACCTCCCAGGAGCAGTCGGGCCGAGGGATCGGCCCCCAGGATCTCGGCCACATGGTTGCGCAGCGCGAAGAGCCAGCGGAGCTTGTAGTCATAGTGCGGGTCGGCGATCTCGCGGCCGTTGGGAACGTAGAGGCTCCATACCCGCACGCCGCCGCACAGGGCGCCGATGGCACGGGCCTCGGTCAGCTGCGGCGCGGCGGGATTCTTGTTGAAGCCGGGCTGGCCCGGGAACTGTGTGTGCACATCCTTGATGCCGACCCTGGAGATGATGGCCACGCCGTTCCACTGGTCCAGGCCGAAATGGGCGACGTGGTAACCGATCGCGGTGAAGCGCCCGGTGGGGAACTGGTCGTCCCTGCACTTGGTTTCCTGCACCAGCAGGATGTCCACGTCATTGCGGGTCAGGAATTCCACCATGCGGTCCGCGCGGGTGCGGGCCGAGTTGACGTTCCAGTTGGCGATGCGCATGCCCTATACCCTAGCCGAAGCGTGACGACGCCCAACCGCGGCTTCACCCACCACTGCGCACCGCGTAGCGGTGCCGGTGGTGCTCGAGAAAACCGAGTTTCTCATAGAGCCCGATGCCGGCCGCATTCCACGAGACCACCTGCAGGTACGCCTCCCCGGCGCCCATCTGGGCGCCCCAGTCGAGAATGCGGGACCCCAGTGCCGTGCCCAGGCCGCGGCGTCGAAAAGCGGGGGCGACCTCGACCGCGGAGTAGCCCAGGAAGGTACGCGAACCGGAGGCCGTGATGGTGGCGCGGGTGATCGCCACCGTCTGCCCGGCACCTGTGACCATCCGGCCGAAACCCATGCGCCCGTCGATGCTGGTGCGCAGCAGCTCCAGGGCCTCGGGTGGGAGGGCGCGACCGCGGAAGTGGTACATCCCCAGCCACTCCTCATCGGGCTGGTCATCGATGCGGAAGCTCAGTCCCTCCGGCAGCGGGGTGGGCTCGCGGGAGGCGAGCGGGGCCGTCATCACCAGGATCTCGGGGCCGAACTCCCATTTTCCTGGTTCGGTGGCAATGAACTTCAGTGCCGGGTTGCCGATGCGTTCCGGGATGTGCAGCCGCACGGGCAGATCGTGACTGGCGTAGAACCCGGTGATCGCATCCATGGGCACGGCCTCGAATCCGGTGCCCGGACCCAGCGGCGAGGCGGAGTTGGAGCGCTCGGCGATCCCGTCTCCGGCACGCAGCAGCCACCCGCCGGACCACTCGTGGGCGATGCCGGGGAACGCCTTGGCGGTGGCGACCTCGACGGCGCGGATGTCGGAGTTGCGGATCGTGCGCGGGGAGAGGATCTTGATCACGGCGATGTGCTCCCGGGGAACCTCGATGGCTTCCGCCTCCGAGGGCATGCCCCCGATGGACTGCGGGCGCACCACCAGCGGATCCAGGGAGATGACATGGCCGATGATGTCACTCCACAGCGTATCGGCACCCGCCGGGTCGCCGATCAGGCGGCGAAGCACGATCCGGTCGCCGATCCTCGGGTTCTCGGAGCGGAACCTAGGCAGGCTAGTCATCGTGACCGAAAGGGTCCTCGTCCACGCCCGGCATCCAGGTGAGACCGGCCTCGGTCCAGCCGTGGGCTTTGATGGCCTTCTTCGCCTGCCGTTTCCAGCGCCCGATGAGGGTGTCGGTGTAGACGAAACCGTCGAGGTGCCCGACCTCGTGCTGGAAACAGCGGGCGAGGAAGCCGGTGGCCTCCACGGAGACCTCCTCGCCGTGCTCATTGAGCCCGGTCACCCTCGCCCAGTCGGCGCGGCCGGTGGGGAAGCCCTCGCCGGGAACGGACAGGCACCCCTCCTCGTCACTGCCGTCGTCCAGCGGCATCGTCTCCGGGATCTCGGAGGTTTCCAGCACCGGGTTGATGAAGCAGCCGCGGTGCAGGTGTCCCTCGTCATCCGGGCAGTTGTACACGAAGATCCGTTTGGAGACCCCGATCTGGTTCGCCGCAAGGCCCACCCCGTGGGCGGCCTCCATCGTCTCGTACATGTCGGCGATCAGATCCTGCAGCTCCGAGACGTCCTCGGTGACCGGTGCGGTCGGGTGGTGGAGGACGGGGTCGCCGTGAATAACAATTGCTCGGACAGTCATGCCCTACAGTTTAGGCATGCTCTCCGCAGATGATTTAATGATCCTGGAGTTCGAGGCCACCGCGCCCCGTGGGACAGGGGCGAAGGAGGATGCCATCAGAACGGCCTTCGGTATCTCACCGGTGCGCTACTACCAGCGTCTGAACATCATTATCGATGCCCCTGAGGCGATGAAGGTGAATCCAACGCTGGTGTCCAGGCTACGGCGTCGCGCCGGGAAGATAGAATAACCGACATGACATCGGACATGCGGAATCCCGACTCCGGCCGCCACGGCGGGGCGGAGGAAAAGAAGGCGGGCCCCGGGCTGCCCCTGCGCGGGCTGGCCATGATCCTCATCGCGGTCGCGGTGCTGCTCGCTGTGTGGGCGCTGTGGTCGATGAACTCGCGGGATTCCGGGACGGGAGCGGTGGCGACCACCTCCTCCAGCACCCAGGCGGGCTCCCCCGCTGCGACCGCATCCCCGGCCACGACCACCGGTGCGGAGACAGCAACCACCGAATCCACCACCCTCCCTCAGACGACGGCACCCGCATCCCCGGCGGCGCCCGCAGCCGCGGGGGGAGCGGCGGAGCCGGTGCGAACGCTGCATGTGCTCAATAACTCCACCGTCCCCCAGCTCGCCGCCCGCGTCGCCGATGAACTGCGCGGCGACTTCCCCGTGGTGGAGTCGGGGAACCTTCCCGATGTGCTCCTCCCGGAGAACACCGTCTACTTCACCCCGGGGAACCCGGACGCGGAGCAGAAGGCCAGGGAACTCGCCGAGCGCGTGGGCGGGGTGGCGCAGGAGAGATCCGATGCGCTGCCGAAGGAGACCGAGGGCAGGGACTCCCTTGTCCTCGTGCTCGTCCAGGACACCGCACTTTAAAGGCACAGCACCCTAAATCAAGCAGAGGAGGTCGACGTTATGGCTCAGGCAGAGGCAATCGAATTCAGGCGTTCACCCAGGCCCACACTCGGCGTGGAGTGGGAAATCGCACTCGTCGACCCGGACACCCGTGATCTCTCGCCCAGAGCGGCGGAGATCATCGACATCGTTTCGGCGGCACACCCCGAGGTCCATCTCGAGCGGGAGTTCCTGCAGAACACCGTCGAGCTGGTCACCGGCATCTGCGACACGGTGCCCCAGGCGGTGGCCGAGCTGGCGCATTCACTGTCCGCCGTCGACAGCGCCGCCGAGCAGCTCGGTCTGCGGCTGTGGACCTCCGGTTCCCATCCCTTCTCCGACTTCCGGGACAATCCGGTCTCGGAGAAGGGGTCCTACGATGAGATCATCGCGCGGACGCAGTACTGGGGCAACCAGATGCTGATATGGGGAATCCATGTCCACGTTGGCATCAGTCACGAGGACCGGGTGTGGCCGATCATCAATGCGCTGCTGACCAACTATCCGCACCTGCTCGCGCTCTCGGCGAGCTCTCCCGGCTGGGACGGTATCGATACCGGCTACGCCTCCAACCGCACCATGCTCTATCAGCAGCTGCCCACCGCCGGTCTGCCCTACCAGTTCTCCAGCTGGCCGGAATGGGAGCAGTACATGGCGGACCAGGGCAGGTCGGGGGTTATCAACCACACCGGTTCCATGCACTTTGATATCAGGCCGGCAGCCAAGTGGGGCACCATCGAGGTCCGGGTCTGTGATTCCACCTCCAATCTGCGTGAGCTCTCGGCCATTGTCGCCCTCACCCACTGCCTGGTGGTCCACTATGACCGGATGATCGACAACGGCGAGCAGCTGCCCACCCTGCAGCCCTGGCACGTCGCCGAGAACAAGTGGCGTGCGGCGCGGTACGGGCTGGATGCGGAGATCATCATTTCCCGCGATACCGATGAGGCCATGGTCCAGGATGAGCTGCGCAGACTGGTCTCCTCCCTGCACCCGCTGGCAACGGAGCTGGGATGCGCAGGCGAGCTGGAGCTGGTGCTGGAAATACTCGAGCGCGGGGGCGGCTACGAGCGCCAGCGTCGCGAATTCACGCGAACCGGTTCCTGGATCGCCGCCGTCGATCTGGCCTGTGATGAGCTGGAGGAGCTGCAACCTCTTGAGTAGGCATCTCATCGTCGTACCCGATGCGCGGCAGATGCCGGACGAGTACACCGAGATCATCAACGAGCTGCCCGCGGATCTCGGGCTGCGTCCCCGGATCGCCCCCTGGGCGGGGTCGGTGGAGCAGGGCGCTACGGCGGTGGAGGCACTGCTGGACAAGCACGAGCTGCGCCGGGTGGTGCTGCTGGGGTGCGGGGTCGGCGCCACCGTGGCGCTGCGGATCGCTGCCGCGCAGCCGGGGCGCGTGAGCCACCTGGTGCTGGCCTTCCCGGCACCGCTTAGGAGGCGCCTGATGTTCCGGAAGAGCGACCACCAGAGCGTATCGACGCCCACCCTGACCATCACCGGCAGCGATGCACCGGCGGCCGCGGAGCATGCCACGATCCCCGGCGCGACCCGTCGCACCTTCACGACCCATCCGCGTGAGGTCGCGGAGCTGCTGTCGGTTTTCCTGCGTTAGCCGGCTACTTCCGCACCCCGCGCTCGGCGGGGGCGTCGTTACGCGTGAGGCCGTCCCGGTCGCCGTAGAGGCCCTCGCGGCGGGACACACGGCCGACGCGCTGCGCCGTGACCGGGCTGGTCAGCAGGGCGAAGAGGACGAGGAGCACGAGGATTCCCATGTCGCCGCGCTGGGCGACATCGAATTCATCGTGGCCCAGGATCCGGATGAGCGCGCCGAGGACGGTGAGGATCAGCCCCGTGGTCTGCGGTTTGGTGATCGCGTGCACGCGCGACATGGTGTCGCGGAAGCGGATCAGACCCACCGCGGCGGAGAAGGAGAGCAGGGCCCCGCACATGATCAGCACCAGTGAGATGATGTCGGTGATCAGCTGGATGTTCATCAGGCACCATCCCTCTTTCTGAAGCGGGCGACGGATACCGAGCTGATGAAGCCGAGCAGGGCGACCACGATCATGGCATTGGAGACCGTCGTATCCAGTGACCAGCAGATGTACGTTGCCAGTGCGCACTGGATCATGGACACGGTGCCGTCCAGGCCGAGGAGCCGGTCGATGGAGTTCGGCCCCACCAGAATCTGGTAGGTGGTGAACAGGAACGACAGGCAGAAGAAAAGTGCGGCGACGGTGAGGATGCTGGTGTACAGGGTGTGATCCATGATCTTGGGCCTACCTCCTTTCAAAGACGTGGATGAGTTTGGCCTCGAGCCGGGAGACGTTGCCGATCTCGCGGTCGATATCCTCCGGTGTGTCCGCGTCGAGAACGTGGATGGTCCACATGCGGTTGGCGATATCGATGTCGGAGACCGTGCCGCCCGGCTGCAGGTTGTACAACACCGTGGCGAGGGCGAGGATGAGATCGTTCTGGACGCGCATGGGCACCTGCAGGATCGCCGTCTTCGGCGGATCGGCGGGGCGCAGCGCCAGCCAGGCCACCTTCACCGAGGCCTTGCACAGGTCCCACAGCCATTCGATGATCAGGGCCAGCAGCGCACCCCAGCGGATGGAGATGTTGACCACCGGCATCGCCGGCATGGGCAGGAACAGCACCACTGCCATGGCGACGAGGAAACCCGCGATGAAGTTGGCCCAGCTGAACTCGCCCATCAGCATCACCCACATGGCGGTGAGCCACAGGACGAACAGGGGGCGCAGGCGGCGCCTGAAACCAGCGATCACGGATTGACCTCCTCTTCAACTGTGGTGGCAACGCCGCCACCGCCGAGCTCCGAGTCGTTACGGTGATCGTAATCGTCACGGTTGGCGTCGTAACGCTCCATGTCCAGCGTGCGCCCCGGTTCCTCGAAGTTGGGGCCGAGCACGGCGGAGCGGTAGATGCTGACATCCTGGGCGGATTCCGCGGCGCGGCCGGTGATGGAGGACAGCGGCCCGGCGAGCACGGACACGGCGAGGGAGGCGAAGACGAGCACCGAGGTCGAGACGACCATGCCCACAGGCATCCGCCCGACATCGTCGCGGTCTTTCACCGCCACCTCGTCGCGCACGTCGACGAGGGGGGCCGGCCTGGCCAGGACGGTGGCGCCGTCCGGGGCATCCTTGCGATCGCGCCAGAACGCCTTCGACCACACCAGGACCATGGTGTAGAGGGTCAGCAGGGAGGTGATCACCGCACCGGCGATGAGCACCCACGCCAGCCACGTTCCGTCCTCGGCGCCGGCCTCCAGGAGGATGATCTTGCCCAGGAACCCGGAGAACGGCGGGATACCACCGAGGTTGATGGCGGGAATGAAGTACAGCAGTGCCAGCACCGGGGAGAGGTAGGCCAGGGAACCCAAACGCCGCAGCGAGGAGGACCCGACCTGGCGTTCAATCAGACCCACCACGAGGAAGAGGGAGGTCTGCACCAGAATGTGGTGGATGGCGTAGAAGATCGCCCCCGACAGCCCGGCGGCCGACCCCAGGGCGACCCCGAAGATCATGTAGCCGATGTGGCTGACGAGGGTGAAGGACAGCAGACGCTTGATGTCGTTCTGTGCCATGGCACCGAGAATGCCCACGATCATGGTCGCCAGCGCCACCCACATCAGCATGGTGTCCATGGATCCGTCGGTGAAGATCACCGAACGGGTACGGATGATGGCATAGACGCCGACCTTGGTCAGTAGGCCGGCGAAGACCGCGGTGACCAGGGAGGGTGCGGTGGGGTAGGAGTCGGGCAACCAGGAATCCAGGGGGAAGACGGCAGCCTTGATGCCGAAGGCGATGAGCAGCACCGCGAAGATCGCCGAGCGTGTCCCGGAGGCAACGTCCTCCATGCGCAGGCCGATGTGCGCCATGTTCAGGGTGCCCACCGAGGCGTAGACCATCGCGAGGCCGAAGAGGAACACCATGGACGAGGCCATGGAGACCATGACGTAGCCGACGCCGGCACGCACCCGGGCGGGCGAGGCCCCGAGGGTCAGTAGCACATAGGAGGCGACAAGGAGCACCTCAAATCCGACGTAGAGGTTGAAGAGGTCACCGGCGAGGAAGGCCAGGTTCACACCCATGGACAGCAGGAGGTAGGTGGGCAGGAACACCGCCACCGGTTCATCCTTGCCGCCGTCTCGGATACCCTGGCTGATCGCGTACCACATCACCGAGAAGAGCACGATGGAGGACACCGTGAGCATGGACACCGAAAGCCTGTCCGCGACAAGGGTGATGCCGATGGGGGCGTCCCATCCGCCCATCTGGATGGTCTGGATCCCCTCGCGATCAACCAGGAAGAGCATGGTGGCGTTGAGCCCGATCAGGAAGAGCAGGGTGATCATCGCGATCGTGCGCTGCGCATGCAGGTACTTGGACAGCACCAGGGTCAGCGCCGCCGCCACCGCGGGCAGGATCACCGGAAGCGGGACCATGTACGGAAGCAGGGGCAGGACCGAGTCATAGAGGGGGCTAGTCATCCTCCGCTCCCTTCAGCGGTGCCTCGAAGGACTGCGGGCCGAACTCATCGCCCTCGGAGGTCATACGGCCGGTCTCCGGATCGTCGGAGGCATCGTGGTCGGGAGCTGCCGATGCAACAGCGGGGCGCACGGAGATGGCGACATCCTCGGTGTCATCTTCAATGAAGTCCTCGGTTCTGTAGCGGTACTGGCGGTAGGCGAGCGACAGCATGAACGCCGTCATCGCCATGGAGATCACGATGGCGGTCAGGATCATCGCCTGGGCGAGCGGATCGGCGATCCTGTCGCCGTAGATTTCGCTCTCACGACCGCGGATCGGCGGGGAGCCGGCCGCGCCCCCGGAGGCGAGGATCAGCAGGTTCGCGCCGTTTCCAATGAGCATGAGACCCATGATCATCTTGGTCATCGCGCGGTCGAGCAGGAGGTAGACGCCGGAGGCGATGAGGCCACCCGCTGCGAGCAGAAGGAAAAGGTTGGCCACCATCTATCTCTCCCTGCCTTCGCGGTTGTTCTCTTCGTTCTCGCCTATCGTCTCCCCGCCGCTGGCGCCGGGGGGTCTGATCGACGGCAGCGGACGCGGTGTGGATCTCCCGTCCTTGGTGGAGGTTGAGGAGCTGGCGGACATGACCGGCTGCTTGCGGCGCGTCGTCCTGGCCAGACGGCGTGCCCGATCGCGTGCACGCTGCTTACGCATCTCCTCATCGCGGTCGAGCTGGCCGCCGAGGCTGTGCAGGATGTGCATGACCAGTCCGATCACGATGAGATAGACACCCAGATCGAACAACAGCGCGGATGCCACGTGCACATCGCCGATCAGGGGCAGAGTGAGATCGAGGATGTGCGAGGTCAGTGGAGGTTCGCCGATGATCATTGGCCACAGGATCGCGGCGGCCGAGGCGATAAGTCCGGTGCCGAGGATGCGTCCGGCGTCGATGGGCAGTGCCTCCTCGAGCTCGTCGCGGCCCCCGGCGAGGTAACGCAGCGCGAATGCCAGGGCGGCGACGAGTCCGCCGGCGAAGCCACCGCCGGGGGAGTTGTGCCCGACGAAGAAGAAGTAGATCGACAGCAGGATCATGGACGGGAAGAGGATGCGGGTTGCCACATCGACCATCAGGGAGCGGTTCTGGGCGCGCTCATTGTCCACCGAGGCGGCCAGCCACCTGCGCCCGCTCGTGGCAAGCGTCGGCCGCCGGGAATCCCTCCGGAAGCTGCGATTGCGGTACACCAGTGAGGCGATTCCGGTCGCGGCGACCACCAGAACGGAGATTTCACCGAAGGTGTCGAAGCCACGCAGATCCACCAGCAGAACATTGACGGTGTTGGCGCCGTGGCCGATTTCATAGGCCAGGTCCTGCATGTAGGTAGAGATCGGAAGGGTGCTGCGGGCGTTCATGGCGAAAATCGTCACCACCACCACGGTGATTCCCACGGCGGCGGCCAACCAGGCCCGCAGGCGGGAGTTCTTCGGGTCGGCGCGCCAGGTGACCTCGGTGGGCATTTTGCGCAGCACCAGCATGAACACCACCATGGTCACTGTCTCCACCAGGGTCTGGGTAAGGGCCAGATCCGGGGCGCCCTGCAGGGCGAAGATCACCGCGATGCCGTAGCCGGTCACGCCGACCAGGATCAGGGCGGAGAGACGGTTGTTCATCTGGGTGGCCGTTATCGCGGCGAGGATGATGATCACGGCCGCCAGTGCCTGGAAGGGGGTGTCCCACAGTTCCATGCGCACGGCATTGCGTTCCCCGGTGACCAGTGCGATGATCGGAACGACCGCGAGTGCCAGGAAGATGACGCCGACGTTCAGGGTCAGTGAACCGCGCTGGGTCGATGCGGTCAGGCGCAGGGAGATGTACCGGAGGTAGTCCAGTACCGCATCGTAGGCTGTTTCGGCGCTGCCGAGGGCGGCGGCCCTCGGCTGGTACCTCAGCACGAGGGGAAGCTTCAGGTAGAGCAGGAATCCCGAAATGATGATGATCACCGAGAGCAGCAGCGGGACGTTGAACCCGTGCCACAGCGCCAGATAGGTGGGGTACTCCCCAGCGGTCTGCGGGAGGATCGCATCGAGATGGCTGAGCAGGAGGGCGGACATCGGTGAGGGGTAGAGGCCGAACACCACGGTCATGCAGGTGAGGATGAAGGGTGCGATCCACAGTTTCAGGGAGATGTGGTGCATCTGCTCGACGGCGGCTGAGATCCCGCCCTGGCTGGGATGGGTCTGCGGTTTGGTGGCGAAGGCGCCGTAGAGGAAGTAGCACGAGTACGCCATGGTGAGGATCGAACCGAGGACGATACCGCCGAGCATGAGGGTGCCTGGCATGCCGTGAAGCAGCTCCTCGTGCAGGATCGCGTCGATTGCGGTCTCCTTGGCTATGAACCCGAACAGCGGAGGGATACCCGCCATCGAGGCGGCGGAGATGGCGGCGAGTGCGAGGATGAGCGGCTGCCTGCGTCCCAGCCCGGAGAGTTCGCGGATGTCACGGGTACCCGTGGTGTGGTCGATGGCCCCGACCGTCATGAACAGGGTGGCCTTGAACAGTGAGTGCCCGAAGGTCAGCGCCAGGCCGGCGAGCATGGCCTCCCGGCTTCCGATTCCCATCACGGAGATGATGAAGCCGAGCTGGGACACCGTTCCATAGGCGAGAATCAGTTTGAGATCCTTCTGGCGCAGTGCCATCCAGCCACCCATGATCATGGTGAGCATACCGAGCGGGACGATGGTCAGATACCAGGCGGGAATGACATTGAAGTCCGGCGCCAGGCGTGCGACCAGATAGATGCCGGCCTTGACCATGGCGGCGGAGTGCAGGTACGCGGAAACCGGGGTCGGTGCCGCCATCGCCCCGGGAAGCCAGAAGTGCATGGGTGCGATGGCCGATTTGGACAGTGCGCCGGCGAGAATGAGCACCGCTCCGACACCGATGAATGGTACCTCCGCCCAGTTTCCGGGGTACGCGGCGAGATCGGAGAAGGTCCACACCCCGGTCTCGGTCCCGATCAGGATGATGCCCACCAGCATGGCGAGTCCGCCGAGTGTGGTCACCATCAGGGCCTGCGCCGCCGAACGGCGGGAGGATGCGCGCTCGCCGTAGTATCCGACCAGCAGGAAGGACAGCACCGAGGTCAGTTCCCAGAACACGTACATCAGCAGGATGTTGTCCGAGATCACCAGACCGTACATCGCCATGGCGAAGGCGACGAGCTGACCACCGAAGGCGCTGAGCCTGCCGGGGTTGGAATCGAAGTAGCCGTGACAGTAGACCAGCACCAGGGCGCCCACGCCGAGAATGATCAGGGAGAACAGTGCGGACAGGGAATCCATGCGCATGTCGATGTCGAGATGGGCCGAGGGCATCCACTCATAGTGGGCGTGGAGCCGGCCGCCTTCGCTGAAGCGGCCGTTGAGGAACTCGGTGACGACCCAGAAGAAACCTCCCGCGGGCACCAGCGCCAGGAGCAGGAACGCGGAACGTCCGAGGGTGGCTATGAGAAGCGGGGCCAGAACTGCCGCGGCAGTTAGGGCGAGAAGTAGAGTCAGCACGTTTTCTCCAAGTCCCCTTTACGTGTTATGAACCTCTAACGTAGCCACGGCCCCTTTGAAAGGACAGCGCCGTCCACCTGTGTGCGGCCCCAGCGAGACAACGCACGTCGAAGATCCACGAAGTGAGAAACTGAGAAACACCCATGCTCAGGCGACGTCCATAGGCGTGGCCAATACAGGGGCAGTCTACCTGCCGATCGTGGGAGCCACCAACGGAATCCTGCGGAAGGCAGTATATATTGGAGGCGGCTCCGCACATGTGCGTGGCATTTCCGCAGGTCAGAGGGTGATGGATCGGGGATGAAACTTTTTGTTCGGAAAAAGGGCCACGGGGATGCCTGTGGCACCCCCGTGGCTTACCCCTTGTTATGTACTTTTAGGAGCTTGCTATCCGAGCCTCTACCCGTAGATCAGGTGGGCGGCGGAGCTCATGGCCGCGGCGGCCGACTGCTCGGTGGTTCCGCCGAAGCCCATGGCCCAGGCGTGCCGGTTGTTGTTCCCGGCGTAGATGAAGGTGACGGTGGCCTCGAAGATGTCGAACTGGTGGAACTCGAGGATCTCGATCCGGCGTCCCGCGTCCGCCAGCAGGTTGGTGCAGGCGGAGATCGGGCCGGTGGCGGTGATCTCGGTGCTGTCGGTGTTCCGCTCGGAACCGGTGGTGGAAATCATGGCAGCGGTGAAGTGGAACATGCCGCCGCGGCGGGCGGTGGATTCCAGCTGGGCGATGCGCAGGTTGCCGGTGGGTGCATAGGTGTTGGCGAAGGTGCGCCATTCCATGCCGCGGGCCTCTTCGCGCAGGCCACGGGGCAGCTGGTGTCCGAACCGGGCGCGGAAGGGATCGTCGGCGTAGATCCGCGGCTCGGACTGGATGGGGGCGGGGGTTCCGGTGCGGAACTCGGTGATGGTGGAACGACGGTTGCGGGTGGAGATAGACATTGACACGGTCCTTTGCGTCGGGCGGAATGAGCGGATCTCTTTAGTGAAAAAAGATGTGCTGTGAAAGATCCTGTTAGGTGGAGGACCGACTCTTAAGCTTTACGGTGGTGATTAACGACTACTCCCCTGATGCGGGGAGTCAGTCCTAAGATCCCGCAGCAGGGTACGTAGCCTCGGCTACTCGCTTAAGGTCAATGGTTTTAGTCACGAGGCTCATAGTAACCACCGTCACATGGACGATCAAGCCATGTCACGAACATAAAAAGCCAGTACCTCCATTCGGGGGTACTGGTGCGAATGTCGCCAACGGCGCGGTGCCTAACCCGGGTAGTTGAGCAGGAACAATGCCTCCGCTGTGGCGATGTCCCTGATCTCATGCGGATCTACTGATTCATCCGCGGAGTGGATCACCGACAGCGGTTCCTCGACCCCGTAGAGGGCCAGTTCGGCTGCGGGGTTGAGCTCGGTCAGCTCGGTGCACAGCGGAATGGAGCCGCCGCTGCCGGTGGTGACGGTGGGGCGGTCGCCGTAGGCCGCCGACAGGCACTCCGCGAGCGCGGACAGTGCGGGGCCGGTGACATCGGTGGAGAAGGGCTGGTTGATGTCGTCGACGACGACACTGACCTTAGCGCCCCAGGGCGCATGATCGATCAGATGCTGCTTGAGCTTCGCTGCAACATCGTTGGAGTCCAGTCCCGAGGGCACCCGCAGGTTCAGCTTCGCCGAGGCGGTGGCCGGGACCGCGTTGAGGGCCTCGGCAACCGGGGTCGAGGTGAAGCCGGTGACCGTGACCGCCGGACGCGCCCAGAGCAGGGTACCGGGATTCTCGCCCGCGCCCATTATCTCCACGCCGTCGAGAATGCCGGCATCCGTGCGGAAGGCCTGCGGGTCATAGGGTGCACCCTCCCAGACGGCGGAGGAATCCACGCCGTCGATGGTGGTGCGCCCGTGCTCATCCCGCAGCGAATCGAGGATGCGCACCAGGGAAGCGACCGCGTCGGGTGCGGCCCCGCCGTACTGTCCGGAATGCACGGCGGCGTGGAGGGTGTTTACGGTGACGGTGATCTGGCCGCCGCCACGCAGGGTGGTGGTCAGCGTCGGCGTGCCCGCGGCGGTGTTCCCGCTGTCGGCGATGAGGAGGACATCGGCGTCGAAAAGCTCGGGTTGCTCATGGATCAGGGCGTTGAGGGCGCTTCCGCCCATCTCCTCGGACCCCTCGACGACGTAGATGAGGTTCAGCGGGGTGCCGCCCGCGGCGTCGACGGCACGCAGGGCGGCCAGGTGCATGACCAGGTTTCCCTTGCAGTCAGCCGCACCGCGACCGTACCAGCGCACGCCGTGCTCGGTCTCGCGCTCGGTCAGGGTGAAGGGATCGGCGCTCCACAACGAGGGATCGCCGGCCGGGACCACGTCGAAATGGCTGTAGAGCAGTACCGTCGGGGCGTCGGGGGAGCCCGTCCTGGTGCCGATGAAGTTGGTGGTGCCGTCACCGGCGGGGTGCTCGGTCACGGTGAGGCCGGCATCGGTCAGTGCCCCGCGCACCCAGCCGGCGGCGCCGGTGTAGGCGTCGATCAGCGAGGGGTCGCTGTGCACCGAATTGAAGGAGACGATCTGCCTGAGCTGCGTGAAGATCTGATCACGCTGGCCCTCGATGTGATTTTTGATGTCCTGGGCATTGCGTGGTTGAGTCATGCCTGTCCACCTTATATATATATCGGTGAAACATTGTGAACCCGCCGTGAATTCTCCCTGAACTGTTAGCCGCTGGCGAACATGGTCTGGGAAAGCCCAGGTGAACCTGAAAGCAACGGCCCCCACATCTTGCACTCTCATGCTCCGACTGCTAAAACGGACTTAGCACTTAACTCGTATGAGTGCCAATAAATGATCATGAAACTGCTTGGCGGGTGAGGTTGGTCCACACTCACTAACCGTGCCGTCGCGGGCGCCTGCCGGGTGGAAGACGTGAGTGTCGTCCTGTAATCAATGAGGAGCACAAACACATGGCAAAGATCATCGCCTTTGATGAGGAAGCACGCCGTGGCCTTGAAAAGGGTCTAAACGTCCTGGCTGACGCCGTCAAGGTCACCCTCGGCCCCAAGGGTCGCAACGTTGTCCTGGAGAAGTCCTGGGGCGCACCGACGATCACCAACGATGGCGTGACCATCGCCCGTGAGATCGAGCTGGAGGACCCGTACGAGAAGATCGGCGCAGAGCTGGTCAAGGAAGTAGCCAAGAAGACCGACGATGTCGCCGGTGACGGCACCACCACCGCCACCGTGCTCGCACAGGCACTGGTCAAGGAGGGCCTGCGCAACGTTGCCGCGGGTTCCAACCCGATGGGCATCAAGCGCGGCATCGAGAAGGCCGTGGCCAAGGTCACCGAGCAGCTGCTCGATTCCGCCAAGGAGGTCGAGACCGAGGAGCAGATCGCCGCTACCGCAGGTATCTCGGCCGCCGATCCGGCCATCGGCAAGCAGATCGCCAAGGCGATGTACGCCGTGGGCGGCGGAAAGCTGAACAAGGATTCCGTCATCACCGTCGAGGAGTCCAACACCTTCGGCGTTGAGCTCGAGGTCACCGAGGGTATGCGCTTTGACAAGGGCTACATCTCCGGCTACTTCGCCACCGACGCCGAGCGCCTGGAGGCCGTCCTCGAGGATCCCTACATCCTCCTGGTCTCCGGCAAGATCTCCAACATCAAGGACCTGCTTCCGCTGCTGGAGAAGATCATGCAGTCCGGCAAGCCCCTGCTGATCATCGCCGAGGACGTCGAGGGCGAGGCCCTGTCCACGCTGGTGGTCAACAAGATCCGTGGCACCTTCAAGTCCGTGGCGGTCAAGGCCCCCGGCTTCGGTGACCGTCGTAAGGCGCAGCTGCAGGACATCGCCATCCTCACCGGTGGCCAGGTCATCTCCGAGGAGGTCGGGCTCTCGCTCGAGACCGCCGATCTTCCGCTGCTCGGCCAGGCACGCAAGGTTGTCGTGACCAAGGATGACACCACCATCGTCGATGGTGCGGGTTCCCAGGAGCAGATCGAGGGGCGTGTCAACCAGATCCGCGTCGAAATCGAGAACTCCGACTCCGACTACGACCGTGAGAAGCTCAACGAGCGTCTGGCCAAGCTGGCCGGCGGCGTTGCAGTGCTCAAGGTCGGTGCCGCCACCGAGGTTGAGCTCAAGGAGCGCAAGCACCGTATCGAGGATGCAGTGCGCAACGCAAAGGCAGCCGTTGAAGAGGGCATCGTCGCCGGCGGTGGCGTCGCTCTCACCCACGCCGCGCATGTCCTCGAGGGTGACCTCGAGCTCAGTGGCGACGAGGCAACCGGCGTCCGCATCGTGCGCGAGGCGCTCAACGCACCGCTGAAGCAGATCGCCGCCAACGCGGGCCTGGAGCCCGGCGTCGTCGCCGACAAGGTCTCCCAGCTGCCCGCAGGCCAGGGCCTGAACGCCGCAACGGGCGAGTACGTCAACCTCCTCGAGGCCGGCATCAACGATCCGGTGAAGGTGACCCGTTCCGCTCTGCAGAACGCGGCATCCATCGCAGCTCTGTTCCTGACCACCGAGGCAGTCGTTGCCGACAAGCCCCAGCCCGCAGCACCGGCAGTCCCGGGCGCTGACGAGATGGGCGGAATGGGCGGATTCTAGGCCCCGTTCCACACCTTATATATAGACGTCCCCTGCACCCTCCACGGTGGGTGCAGGGGACGTTTGCATGCTTATCGACGCCCGCGTCCATGCGCACCTGCCGCGCCGCCGGGTGCGGAAGGTGTAAGAATCAGGGCAAATACCCCCGAATTGGTGTATGCGTCGCTCGGTCTGACCGTGATCCTGGCTCTAATCGACGACTGAGTCATTCTTGTTACGCGAAGGTCACAAACTTCCACAAAAATTATTGTAGAAATTCTCCTGCCTGAGAATAACCCCTGTTCAGGGTCCTTCATTTCGCCTTAAAAATTTTGCGCGGGCAATAAACCGACGTCTCATGCGAGCTGAGAGATGTTTGGCTTTCCTGTTGACGGGCGCTGAAAGTATGGTTCAATATTGTAGTGACGTCCTGAGGACGTCAGCAATTGGAAACCTTCACCAGCCCCTTTGCTGGTCCTCTCAAGGAGAAATCAATATGGATCTTTCCCTCATCCAGAGCACCCTCGCTGACTTCGCCACCTTCGGCACCAACATTGGCAAGGCACTCGGTGGCATTCCCAAGCTGCTGCTCGAGATCGTTTCATTCGTCAAGGATGCCAAGGGTGACGTCGCACTCACCAGCAGCAACCTTGGTTCTTCCAAGTAGTTTCTGAATCCCCCGCCTTTCTCATACTTTTCTCATAAGGAGTAAAAATGGAATTTCTCAATGACTGGTCCACCCTGTCCTCCACCGGAATCGTCGAGGCCGTCTTCACCCTGCTCGAAAGCGCAGGCAAGTGGGCCGACGCCGTTGCCAAGCTGCTGAAGCTGGTCTAATTCAGTCGCTGCCCTTGAGGCATCAACTGTGAATGCTCCCTCCCTTCTCGGGCGGGGGCTTTTTGCGTTGTAGTCCCCCGTGTTTCTTGATGTTTTTCAGTCCAGGAGGCCTGGGCTGGGTGCCGTTGCTTGACTACCGTTAGGTTGACCAATATCGTTAGAAGGACAGGTATCGATCCTGTTCCGCACCCGTCACGGCTGATCCCTAGGTGGAGGTGCGGAGAACTCTTGAGTACCGATGCGGTGGCGTGCCTAGGGGACGTCAGCAATCGAAAACAATCGCCAGCCCCCTTTGCTGGTCCTTTCAAGGAGATATCAATATGGATCTTTCCCTCATCCAGAGCGCCTTCGCTGACTTCGCCACCTTCGGCTCCAATATCGGCACCGCAGTCCAGGGTATTCCCGGTCTGCTCAAGGAGATTGTCGAGTTCGTCAGTGGCGCCAAGGGTGGCCTCGAGGTCACCAGCACCGCTTTCAAGGCTTTCTCTTCCTAAGGGCAAGGCGTCCTGACGGCCTGGCTGTCACCCTGCTTGATCCTCCCATCACATCTTTTACCAAGGAGTAACTATGAACGATTTCCTCGAAAACTGGACCGCACTTTCCAACGAAGGCATCATCGGAAGCATCTTCGATCTGCTGGGTTCCGCTGCTGATTGGGCCGACGCCGTCGCAGAGCTGTTGGGTCTGGTCTAGATCCGCTTCTGGCCCTCGCGGTAGGTGATGGTGAATGCCCTCGCCCCTATGGGTGGGGGCATTTCCTATGCAGTTTCGCATCTCGCGCTAGGAACTGTGCTCTTAGCGCGCCTGAAGCAGGCAACGTGAGTAGAATCCACTTCATGGCTGATACCACTGAGAATGATCTCCCCGTCATCGACCTCGCTCAAATTGAAGGTTACGTTGTCGATGATTCCGATGAGGATGATCCGGTACTTCTGCGCCCGGACGGTACCCCGATTGAGACCTGGCGCGAAACCTACCCCTACGATGAGCGCATCTCCCGTGATGAATACGAGAAGATCAAGCGCGCTCTCCAGATCGAGTTGCTGAAATGGCAGAACTGGACCAAGGAGACGGGTCAGCGTCACATCATCCTCTTCGAGGGTCGCGATGCAGCGGGTAAGGGTGGCACCATCAAGCGCTTCAACGAGCACCTCAACCCCCGTGGTGCCCGCACCGTCGCGCTGGAGAAGCCGAGTCCGCGTGAGTCCACCTCCTGGTACTTCCAACGCTATATCGAGCACTTCCCGGCGGCCGGTGAGATCGTCTTCTTCGATCGCTCCTGGTACAACCGCTCCGGCGTGGAGCGGGTCATGGGATTCTGCACCGAATCGCAGCATGCGGAGTTCCTCCGTGAGGTTCCGATGCTGGAGAACATGCTTCTGGGTTCGGGAATCTCGCTGACCAAGTTCTGGTTCTCGGTCACCAGAAAGGAGCAGCGGACCCGCTTCGCGATCCGCCAGGTGGACCCGGTGCGCCAGTGGAAGCTCTCCCCGATGGACCTGGCATCCCTGGACAAGTGGGATGACTACACCCGCGCCAAAGAGGAGCAGTTCCGCTACACCGACACCGATGAGTCCCCGTGGATCACCATCAAGTCGAATGACAAGAAGCGCGCACGCATCAACGCCATGCGCTATGTGCTGTCGAAGTTTGACTACACCGACAAGGACTACGAGCTGGTGGGTACGCCGGATTCGCGGATCGTGCTCCGCGGCCGCGACCAGATCGGTGATTAATCGCAGCTGAGCACAATAGGCCCCCGGGCGCGCCGGGGGTCTATTGTTTTGCCCGGATTCTGTGGATAACTACGCCCCGTGAGTAGGTTGTCCACAGCCCCGCCTCCGCGCGCTGTTGTAGATCAGGTGTTCGACTTAGCATTGACCGTGACTCCTTCTACACGGAAAGGCTACCGAGGATGACGAACACCGTGTTCTACTCCCATCAGGATCCGGACAACCCGGAATCCGCCAACAACTTCGAATTCACCATGCTCATCCACCAGCGCTGGGCCATGCTCCTGGTCAACAGGGACAGCCAGGACGCGGACTCGCTGATCGTGGAACTCAAACGCATCACCGGCCAGTCCCCCCACTCCATCAGGCAAGCCGTCACCGCCATGGAGGCCATGGACAACCTGCCCCGGCTGCGGCTCGTGCAGGAGAATCACTACTTCCTGTCCATCGCCTTCCTGGCGCGGATCATGGAGGCGGTCGCACAGGCGGACCCCGCTCATTGGGAGATTCTCGATGCCCGCCTGGTCGATCGCCTCACCCCCCGAAGCCGTGGGGAGCTTCTCCCCGAGGCGGGCGTCATCGCCCGCTTGATCACCATGTGGATTAAGGAGCTCGAGCCGGGCACGGTCACGCGCCGTACCCGCGGATCCGGAACGGAGGAGTTTCTGAGCTTCCGCCACGAGGATGGTTTCACCGAGATTCGGGGACTGCTCTCCGGGGTCGAGGGCAGGCGATTCCACTCCGCACTGGAAAAAATCAGCAAGGGGAAGAAGAGTCTGGTCGAGGCTCTCCGGGAGTTTCTTGACACCAGGGCGCCGATCAGGGTCGTGCAGTACGTCTACACCCCGTTGACAGGCGGGGTTTCCTGGATGCCGCAGGTGGGGTACCTGAGTCGGCAGGATTCACAGCGGCTCGGCGGCATGGTGGAAAGGACCGTTCCCCTCGATGAGGTGGCCACCAGGATCGAGAGTGGCTACACCCCGAGTCCGGTGCTGAGGGCCTATGTCATCGCCAGGGACGCAACCTGCAGGCACCCGGGCTGCACGGTGTCGGCGGATCTGTGCGACATCGACCATGTGATTCCCTTCCAGCAGGGCGGCCCCACAGTCGCGTGGAATCTCCAGGCGTTGTGCCGGCACCACCACAACATGAAATCCGACGGCCGGTTCCGTGCGACGATGGACTGCCTCGGTGACGTCAGGTGGATCGGGCCCTGCAACGTCGAGATGAGCAGCAGGGCCCAGGGGCCGCTGGCACAGGAGATGCCGACGGGCCGCTGGGGGCAGACGATGCGGGCGCGGATGGACCGGCGGTTCGCCGTGATCCGCGCCGGCGCCATCTAGGTGTACTGACCTCGACCGTTGTTGATTCGGTCGATGGGGGTCTTGCCTCCGATGCCGAGGTGGGCTCTGTCTAGATTGTAGTAGTCGAGCCAGGTCGTCAAGCCGGCGGTTCGGTCCTCGTTGGAGGTCCAGGGTCTCGCATAGGCCCACTCGGTCGCGATGGTGCGGTTTTAGTCTCTCGACTTTCCCGTTCGTCCAGGGGCAGTGGGGTTTGATGAACTTCTGCCCGATGCCGTGCGCGTTGATCACGTCCCGGAATGCGGTCGAGTGGCGGTAGGCGAACGCGTTGTCACTGATCACCCGTTCGACCGTGACCCCGAGGGCTGCGTAGAACGCGATCGCGCGTTCGAGAACCCCGGCCGCTGTCGTGCCTTTCTCGTCGTCATGGATCTCCGCGTAGGCGAGACGGGAGTGGTCGTCGATGACGGTGTGGACGTAGTCGTAGCCGAGGCCGCGCTTGCGTTTCGGGCGTTCGCCGCGGCCGTGCAGACGCCACCCGCCGCCATCAGGGATGCGGCCGAGTTTCTTCACATCGATGTGGATCAGTAAGCCTGGATGGTCGTGCTCGTAGCGTCGCGCGGATCGGCGGGTCGCGCGGATCACGGCCCCGGTGACTGGGTCCAGCTCCCGTAGCAGCGGGACGTGGTGGCGGCGCAGCACACGCCCCACCGTTGAGGCATGCAGGCCGAGCTTGCCCGCGATGAACACCGGACCGCGACGTGTGAGGTGACGCATGATCCGCACCCGCGTCTCCACACACACGCCCGTGCGATGCGGGTGCGAGCGGGCCACGCTCGAACGATCCTGCAAACCTGCCGGGCCGTGTTCCCGGAACCGGCGCCACCACCGCCACGCCGTCGTGCGCGAGATACCCATTTCCGCCGCGACATGCGCGACCGCACGACCCGACTGGATGCGCTGGACCATGATCAACCTGCCAGCCGGAGTCAGCCGGGCATTAACGTGGGACACGAGAGACCTCCGTGGGATCGAGTTGAGAACCTAGACAGCTCCAACTCGACTACGGAGGTCTCTCCTACGTCAACAACGCTCCGGGTCAGTACATCTAGGGCGTGTCTTGTAAAAGGTTGAGCCACGCGATCACTCCGTTGAGGACAACTGCGGCCCGGTACACGATCGCGAGCTTGTCATACCGAGTCGCGAGTCCTCGCCACTGTTTCAACCGGCAATAGCCACGCTCGATCACGTTCCTTCCCCGATACTTCTCCGCATCAAACTTCGCAGGCCTGCCACCCTGCATGCCGCGCCGCTTCCGATGCCCCTGCTGATCACGAGGTTCGGGGATCACCGCTTCGATGCCACGCCTGCGCAAGTACGCCCGGTTCGCCCGCGAGGAGTACGCCTTGTCGCAGAGCGCGGCATCGGGCCTGGTGCGACGGCCGACCCGCACTTGTTCCATGAGCGGGATGAACATCGGCGAGTCACCATCTTGTCCCGCTGAGCAAATCGTCACCAGCGGCAGGCCGCGCCCATCGACGAGCTGATGTGTTTTCGTTGACAAGCCGCCCCGAGAACGGCCGACTGCGTGGTCAGGCGGCTCGGTCAGCGGATTCTTGTAATTCGATATAGCCCTTTTTTACGCGTTTGGTGTTGGTCGCGTGCTGATGCGCACGAGCGATCGTGGAATCCACCGATACCGACCAGTCGAGCAGGCCCTGGTGGTCTGCGTACTCGTGCAGACGCGCTTGCGCCCGATCCCAGACACCATCGTCGGCCATGCGCCTATGCCACGCCCAGACCGTTTGCCAAGGCCCGAAAGCATCAGGAAGGTCTCGCCACGCGATCCCGCATCGATACCGGTAAATGATCCCCTCGACCATCAGTCGGGCGTCGGCGAACGGGCGGCCCTTCTTGCCCGTGGGACCAGGCAACAAATCAGCAATCAGTGTCCATTGGTCGTCTGAGAGGAGCTGGAATCGAGACATACCTCCACGATCTCAGCTCCCACAGAATTCATTTGCAAGACACGCCCTAGGTGCTGAGCCAGGGTTCGATGGGGTTTCCCTGCCACCTGGTATGGGCCGGAACGCGATCGCCGCGCATGACCAGGGAACCTGGTCCGATGGTGGCGGAGGCGTCGATAAGCGCTGCCGGAAGTGCCACACTGTGGTCCCCGAGCGTGGCGCCGGCGGCGATGGTCACCGTGTCCAGGCTCATCACGCGATCCTGGAAGAGGTGGGTCTGAACCACCGTGCCGGCACCGACCGTGGCACCGGCCCCGACCCGGCAGAGATCGGTCTCCGGGAACCAGTAGCTCTCGATCCACGCCCCGCGGCCGATTTTCGCGCCAAGCGCCCGCAACCCCAGGTTGATCCACCCGGTGCCGAGATTGGGCACGAGGTACCAGGGGCCGGCAACGGACTCGACGAAGGCATCCTGAAGCTCATTGAGCCACACGAACCAGGACCAGAGGGGATGGTCGCCGGGCCGGTGCTTGCCGACGCACACCCACTTCACCACGACGGTCAGCAGCATGGCCGCGGCGCCCACGGCCATGAGGACGAAACCGCCGAGCAGCCAGGCGAACCACAGGCCGACCGACACCGTGAGATACTGCAGGATGATCAGCGTCAGGGCAGCCAGCACCCCGGAGGACATGGGTGCGAGCAGACGTGCGGTCTCCACCAGTCCACGGGCGATCTTGACTCCCACGCCCGGGTTGTAGGTCTTGGCCTCACCCTCATCGACCTCTATGGTCACCCGGCGCATCCGCTCCGGCGGCGAGCCCCACCAGTTGGAGCTGGCCTTCGCCTTCTTCGGGGTCGAGGACAGCACCGCAACCAGGGAGTTCTTGCCCAACTTGCGCTCGGGTCCGGCGATACCTGAGTTTCCGAGGAAGGACCGCTTACCGATCCGCGTCTCACCGGTCAGCAGCCAGCCGTTGCCCAGTTCGTATCCGCCGATCAGGGTGTCATCGGCCAGGAAGGCGCCCTCGCGGATGTCGGCGAGCTTGGGCACCATCACGGCCGTTGAGATCTCCACATCCTTACCGATCCTCGCCCCCAGGCTGCGCAGCCACAGCGGGGTCAGCTGCGAGGCGTAGAGCGGGAAGAGGTAAGTCCTGGCATCGTCCATGAGTCGTTCGATCGCCCAGACCTGCCAACCGAGCCTGGAGCGAACCGGGGTGATCGCGCCCCGGACACCGATGCTGAGCAGGCGCACGAGGATCCAGATCGACACCATGTAGGTGGCGAAGGCGAGCAGCGCGCCCAGCGGGGAGAACAGGAGCACCGCCCACACGATCGGCAGGGTGGTCAGGTGGGACAGCCACAGCGTCAGGGCCGCACCCGCGCCGAGAGCGGCCAGCGGCAGCAGCGACAGGATGATCGACGTCGCCCCGAAGATGGGCACCCAGCGCGAACGACGCGGCGGATGTGCATCGGGGAAACGGTGCTTGGCACGACCCACCTTCTGGGCAGGGGAACCCGCCCAGCGTGAACCCGGCTTGATGTTCCTGTCGCCGGTGACGGTGGAACCGGGCTGCAGGTGGGCGCCGTCACCGATCCTCGTGCCCGGCATGAGGGTGGACCGGGCGCCGACGCGGGCGCTCTTGCCGATCTCGATTCCCCCCAGGTGCAGGATGTCCCCGTCGAGCCAGTAGCCGCGCAGATCTACCTCCTGCTCGATGGAACAGTGGTCACCCAGCCTGAGCATGCCGGTCACCGGTGGCAGGGAGTGCAGATCCACGCCCTTGCCCATGGTCACCCCGAGTGCGCGGGCGTAGTAGTTCACCCAGGTCGCCCCGGAGATGTTACGTGATCCCGAGGCGTCGGCGAGCCTCTCCGCGGCCCAGACGCGCAGATGCGTCGAACCGCCCCGCGGGTAGTCTCCGGCCGTGATTCCGGCGGTTATCAGACGCGCACCCCAACCGCCGATGGGGAGGCGGCCCAGGGGGGTGGCGAAGATCAGGACCATCGCCATGACCAGCCACCAGCTGATCGGCCGGGCCCAGTCGAAGCCCAGCGATGCCAGAATGTTGTTGCCAAGGGCCAGCCACGCGATCCACTGTGCGGCCTGCAGCGTCATGATCGGAATCTGGATCAGTGACTGGACGATCCGGGTCCCGGCGGACACCGGGGTGACATCCCTGCTGACCACCGGGGTGGAGTCGGTCAGGGAGACTCCCGTCTCGGAGGCGATGTGTTCCACGCGTTCGGCCAGCTTCTCCAGGCGCGGGTGATCATAGAGGTCGCGCACCGCTACGGAGGGGACCTTCTCGCGGATCCTGCCCACCAGGGTGGCGGCGGCCAGCGAGGTGCCGCCGAGGGAGAAGAAATCTGAGTCGCGGCTGGTCACGGATGTGCCGAGCACATCGACCCACATCGACGCGATCCAGGCCTCGGTGTCGCTTAGGCCCTCGGCCTCGACGGTGGTTCCGGGCAGCGGCCAGGGCAGGGACTTCTTGTCCACCTTGCCGGAGGTGGTCACGGGCAGGTCATCCATGACGTGGATCCGGGGCACGAGGGCCGCGGGCATCGAGTCACTCAGACGGGCGGCCGCCTGATCATGATCGAAACCCTGCTCCGGATCCTCCAGTGACACATAGGCGACAAGGACCTTCTGATCGGCGCCAGTCGTCTGCACCACCACGGCGGAGGAGCGGACGTTGGGAAGGGCGGCAACGCCGGCATCGACCTCGCCGAGCTCGATGCGGCGGCCGCCGATCTTGACCTGGTCGTCGACACGCCCGACGAAGTAGAGTCCGTCCTCCTCGAGACGGACGTGGTCGCCGGATCGGTAGGCGCGGTGCCAGCCGACGCTGGGCAGCGGCGCGTACTTCTCACGGTCCTTCTCCGGATCGAGGTAGCGGGCCAGGCCGACGCCGCCGATGACGAGTTCGCCGACCTCACCGATGGCCACGGGGTCGCCTGCGGCATCGACGACAACGAGGTCCCAGCCATCCAACGGCAGGCCGATGCCCACCGGTCTGCCCGGGTAGAGCCTGGTTGCGCAGGCGACGACGGTCGCCTCGGTGGGGCCGTAGGTGTTCCACACCTCGCGGTCATCGGTGGACAGCCGCTCGACGAGTTCCTGTGAGCAGGCCTCGCCACCGACGATGAGCAGGCGCACCTGCGCCAGCGCCTCCGCGGGCCAGAGTCCGGCGAGGGTGGGAACCGTCGAGACCACGGAGATGTCGCGTCGGATCAGCCAGGGGCCGAGATCCATGCCGGAGCGGACGAGCGAGCGCGGAGCGGGAACGAGGCAGGCGCCGTGTCCCCAGGCCAGCCACATTTCCTCACAGGAGGCGTCGAAGGCGACCGAGAGCCCGGCGAGCACGCGGTCCTCGGGGCCGAGCGGACCCTGGGGATGGTCGACCAGAAACTTCCGTGCCTCGGAATCGACGAAGGCGGCGGCCGAGCGGTGCGAGACCGCCACGCCCTTGGGCTTTCCCGTGGATCCAGAGGTGAAGATGATCCAGGCGGTGTCGTTGAGCCGCGGTGCGCGGATGTCGCCGCCCGGTGTGGCCCTGATCATGTGGAAGCCGTGGGCGTCGAAAAGCGCGTTGATGCCCGCCTCCCCGAAGACCATCTCGGCGCGTTCCTCGGGGTCGTCGGCGTCGACGGGGACATAGGCCGCCCCCGCGGCCAGGGTTGCCAAAATGGCGATGTAGAGGTCGCGGCTGCCGGAGGGCATGCGGATGCCGACGCGGTCACCGCGCCGGATTCCCTGCCCGTGCATTGAATCGGCGAGGTTTTCAACCTCGTCGATCAGTTCCGAGTAGGTCAGGATCTGGCCGTCGTCGATGGCGGCGGCTTCGGGGTGGGTGGAGGCTACCTCCACGAGGATGTCCCACAAGGTGCGCTTCGGCGGTGCCTGGGCCGCCCTGAGGAACTGGGAGGGAACATTGGTCAGTGCCACGGTGATGATTAGTCCTCTTCGGTGGAAATGATGGCGGAGGCAAGTTTCCGAAGGTGCTTGAGCTGTTTCGATGTGGATTCATCGAGCGCGGTGTCCTCGGCGGTGGTGACCACCGCGAGCAACTCCTCCTGCGCGGTTCTGCCCTTCTTCGTTGAGGCGACGATCTGTCGACGGCGATCCCTGGGATCCCGGGCGCGTTTCGCCCAGCCGTGATTCTCGAGTGCGTCAATGAGCCTGACCATATCCGATGCATCGATGGCCAGCAGCTCGCAGAGTGCGGATTGGCTGGCGGCATCGGAGTGCGTCAGGCAGGTGAGCACCCAGTACTCCCGCATGGTGGTGCCGAGCTCCGTCAGCCGGGACTCGACTTCGTCGCGGGTGCGACGTCGGAGACGCTCAAGCTGGAAGCTCGGGGATTCTAGAAGATCCCTGGGGATGTCCGGATGCGATGCCATGCCTAGAACCTTAGACACTAAAGGTTGATCTGGCTAATCATGGGGTCGGGCCAACTAAAAGTTGAGGGGGTTGTCCCTGCTCATCCACTCTTGCATGAGGGTGGCGCCGCTTCTAGGAGCGTGAATTGGGCAGTCCCTGGGCCACCCAGTCGGAGGTGCCGCCGGCGATGTTGATGGCATCGATCCCGCGCTGCTCAAGGTATTCGCGCACCTGACCGGAGCGGCCACCGGACTTGCAGATCAGATAGATGTCGCGGTCCAGGTCGAGCTCTCCGACCCTGGAGGTGAACTCCGACATCGGTATGTTCACCGCTCCGACGGCGTGAACCTCGGCGAACTCGTCCGGCTCCCTGACATCGATGATCTGTGCGCCCTTGGGAACCTCGTTGACATTGACTTCCTGCATGGTCGAACTCCTTCGCGGTGGGGGTTGTGGGATCAAGGGTAGTCACCCGGTCGGCGTCGTGCGGACTCCGGTCGGCGGAGGGGCTATTGATTCCCTTTCGATCAGGGGCATGGGTACCAGAAGTGAGGTGCGGTCATTTTTGTGTCTGCGCAGCGTCGTCGGTTCCAGGATGAGCGAGGTGCCGGTCAGTCCCATCTCGAGGTAGGGGAGTTCGAGCGTGGTCAGACCGGGCCGGAGATAGGTGGCGAGGATCTCATTGTCGAAGGAGATCACGGAGAGCTCGCGGGGGATGGAGTAGTTGCACCGCTGGGCCGCCTGGTAGACGCCGAAGGCGATGCGGTCATTGCCGGCCACGATCGCTGTGATCCTCTCGTCCACGGGAAGGGTGTTGTTTCGACCGAGAATCTCCATCGCGCCCCGGTATCCGAGTTCGGGCTCCCACTCGGTGTCGTGGATCTCCTGGCGGAACCTGAGCCCCTCCTCGGCCAGGGCGGTGTCGAGTCCGCGCATGCGTTCGGTGACGGTCACCGAGAAGGCGGGATCGCCATGCCTGTCGTCCCTGCCTATCAGGGCGATGTGACGGTGGCCCGCGGAGGTCAGTCTCCGGCCCGCGGTGATCCCGGCCTCGAACTCGTCGGGGAGCACGCTGGGCAGATTCCAGGGGTTCTCGCCGGGTTGGGCGACGGTTGCGGTGCCATTGAGGATCACCGCGTTCACCGATGCCGGGAGAGTGGGGATCTCAATGTGGTGCGCACGCATCAGGGCGAAGACCAGGGCGTCGACGTTCCTGGTGTTCATCGCCTCGATCGTGGCGCTGAGCGGATCGGCCCCGAAGGAGCATTCGCTGATCAGGACGGTGTTTCCGGTCCTTTCGGCGACATCGATGCAGCCGCGGATCAGCGCGGAGGCGTACCTGGTCACGGTGACCTCGTCGGAGATGAACCCGATGGTCCGGGATTTCTTGGTGCGCAGGCTGCGTGCGGTGGGGTTCGCACTGTAGTTCAGTTCCTCCGCAGCCTCGTGGATGCGCCGCGCGGTGGATTCCGAGATCCGGGAACCCTTGCGCTTGTTCAGGACGAGGCTGACGGTGGTGATGGACGTTCCCGCCCGGGCGGCCACGTCGGCGATCGTCGCACGCTTATCGGCCATGACTGCCCCGGATTCCTTGAATATCCACCCGTCCATGGTCTCACAGTTCGGAATCCGTCCCGCACCCGCCCCGCAGTGACCGAGATCACAATAGAAGGTATGGACGGCTGCGTTCACACTTGTTAGCTTGAAGTTAGTAAAACGTTTTAGCACTTTGTGATCAACAACCCTCTCACCTGAAAGGCTGGGGAAATCCAGTGTCCAGAACGCCCTCCGCGGCCCGGTCCAAATCCGGAGCATCAACCTTCCGAAATCCCGCCTACCTCCAGAACTCCGCCTCTATGCTGCTGTTTTTCGCATCCTGGGGAATCTGGTGGTCCTTCTTCCAGATCTGGCTGACCAACGACAGCTCCGGGCTCGGCCTCAACGGTGCACAGGTGGGCACGGTCTACTCCGTGAACTCCATCGGCACCCTGATCATCATGCTCATGTACGGCACCATGCAGGACAAACTGGGCATCCGCCGCAACCTCGTCATCGGGGCCGCGGTGGTGCAGAGCCTGATAGGCCCCTTCGCCGTCTTCGTCTACCGGCCGCTGCTGGAGAGCAGCTTCATGGTCGGCGTGGTCCTCGGTGCCGTGTTCCTCTCCGCGGGATTCATGGCCTCGGCGAGCCTGCTGGAGGCTCTCTCTGAGCGGCTGTCCAGGCGCTTCGGCTTCGAATACGGCCAGGCCCGGATGTGGGGATCCTTCGGTTACGCACTCGTCGCGCTCGCCGCCGGATTCCTCTTCAATATCAACCCCGCCCTCAACTTCTGGTTCGGCTCCGCATTCGGCGTGCTCAGCCTGCTGGTGCTGCTGCTGTGGAAGACACCCGCCGTCCAGGGCACGGTGCTCAACCACACCACAGAGGATGAGCGGACCCCGGGCATCGGCGAGATGCTCGCCCTGCTCAAGATGCGCAACCTGTGGGCGATCATCGTCTTCGTGCTCTTCACCTGGACCTTCTACACGGTTTTCGATCAGCAGATGTTCCCCGACTTCTACACCGGTCTCTTTGAGAGCAAGGAACGGGGGCAGGAGATCTACGGCGTGCTCAACTCCGTGCAGGTCTTCCTCGAGGCGGCCATGATGGGTGCGGTTCCGCTGCTGATGCGCAGAATCGGGGTGCGCAACACCCTCATGCTCGGCATCCTGGTGATGTGCCTGCGCATCGGCGGCTGCGCGATCTTCTCCGATCCGGTCGCGGTCTCCTTCATCAAGATGTTCCACGCCCCCGAGGTCGCGCTCTGCATCCTCCCGGTGTTCCGCTACTTCACCCTGCACTTCAACCCGATGCTCTCCGCGACGCTGTACATGGTCGGATTTCAGATCTCGGCGCAGGTGGGCAACGTGATCCTCTCCCCGGTGCTCGGATCCATGCGCGACAGTCTCGGCTACCAGCCGACTTTCATGGTCATCGCCGGCATCGTCGCGGTGGCGGGCATCTACGGATTCTTCATCCTCAAACGCGATGACGAGGATGTCTTCGGTGATCCCTTCTACACCGACAGGCAGCTCAGGGAGCGCGAGGTCGCCGCAACCGGGGCCGTGGGCACCGGATCCCAGACACACTGACACCACGACCAGAGGACAGCGAGTACAACATGAAACAACAGCTTCTCGACGCCGAACGCGCCGCCGACATTCTCCGGGCCACCCGGAATGACCGGTGGTACCCCACCTTCCACATTGCGGCGAGGGCAGGGTGGATCAACGACCCCAACGGACTGAGCTACTTCGACGGCAGGCACCATGTATTCTTCCAGCACAACCCGCGCAGCGAACAATGGGGTCCGATGCACTGGGGGCACGTGTCCAGCGCGGACATGCTGACCTGGCGGCGCGAACCCATCGCGCTGGCCCCGAGCATCGCGGAGGACCGTGATGGCGTCTTCTCCGGGAGCGCGATCGAGGGCCCGGACGGCACCCTGCTGGCCTATTACACCGGTCACCGCTGGCGCAACGGGGTCAATGAGGACGAGGGCAACCTCCAGGTGCAGTGCATGGCGGAGAGCAGGGACGGCGTGCACTTTGAAAAGCTCGGAATGATCGTCGACTGCCCGGAGGGCCTGCCGCACTTCCGGGACCCGAAGGTCTTCGTCCACGAGGGCACCGGCTACATGATCTTCGGGGCCTCATCCGCCGGGGGACGCGGCCAGGTCTGGATGTACACCTCCACGGACATGCGTGAATGGACCTTCGACCGCATTCTCTTCGAGGACCCGGACCCCGATGTGTTCATGCTCGAGTGTCCGGACTTCTTCCCCCTCGGCGATTCCTGGGTGCTGCTCTACTGTCCCATGGGGCTGCGGAAGCGGGGCTATGACCACCGCAACGACCACACCAGCGGCTACGTGGTGGGCGAGTGGGCACCGGGCCGCGAATTCAACCAGCGCACCGACTTCGCCATGACCGACTTCGGGGCGGAGTTCTACGCCCCGCAGACCTATCTCACCCCGGACGGGCGGCGTGTCCTCTATGCATGGATGGGTTCCTTCACCATCCCCGCGGCACCGCAGATTGACGGGGACGGGTGGTTCGGTCAGCTCACGGTGCCGCGCGAACTGTGGCTCGATGACCGGCTGCGGCTGCGCAACCGTCCGATCACCGAGCTCGACGGGCTGCGCCGGGGCGGCCGGGATCTCGGCGAACTCCGGGTGGGCACCAACCAGACGCTGCCGCTGGTTGATGATGCCCCCACCGCGGACATCACCCTGCGCATCGATCTGGAGGCATCCACCGCCGAGCGGATGGGGATCATCGTGCACCGCACCGCCCCCGGCCGCGGCACCTACATCGCCTACGATGCGCAGAGCTCGCGGGTGATCGTGGACAGGCGGACCACCGGACCGGGAAACCTCGGCTACCGCTCATACCCCGTCGAGGGCGGTGAGCTCACCCTGCGCATCCTCCTTGACCGTGGTTCGGTGGAGGTGTTCATCGGGGACGGGGAGGCCTCGATCAGCTCCTATTCCTTCCCCGCCGAGGGTGCGCGCGGCATCGAGCTGCTCGCCGAGTCGGGAGAGATGCACCTTCCCGGGCTCGCGATCCATCAGCTCGGCGGCATCTGGGAAGACGACGTTCTGTAGGATGGGCACACCCATCAAACGACGACTCAGGGAGACCCCCTCAATGAACTCCACCTGGTTGATCCTCGCCGTGATCCTCGGTGCCCTGGCCGTTTTCTTCCTCGTGTACTCCGCGAGGAAGCGCAACGCACCCGACGCGGCCCCTCAGCCCAGGCAGGATCCGCTGAAGTTCTCCGATGACTACCGCAGCTTCGGACCGGGTGTCATCGGTCCTGGTGCGATCGTCTCCCACGGGGGCGTTGATTATGTCTGTCGCGGCGCGATCGAACTGCGCCAGGGACAGTACGTCTGGCACGAGTATCTTCTCGACGGAGGTAAGGGCGGGGAGTACCTCAGCGTCGAATATGACGAGGGCCAGCTCAATCTCGGTTGGTGGATCTCGCGGCCGGATCTCGGTGTCGAACCGGCAACCGAGCTGACCGTGGAGGGCACCCGCTACCGCAAGACCGAAAGCGGTGCCGGCACCTACCGATCCGAGGGCACCACCGGGGTCGGTGAATCCGGAAGCTACACCTACTGGGACATGGCCGAAACCGGCGGAAACAGGCTGCTCGGTTTCGAAAGGTACGGCGATGACGGTTCCTGGGAGTCCTCGCTGGGCTGGAAGGTGCTTCCCGGCGAACTCCAGGTCTACCCGGCCCCGGAGCAGTAGATGCTCCAACAGCTCGACATCACACCCGCTGACGTCAGCGCCGCCAGCCTCGGCGTGCGGTGGAACGCCGACCTGCCGCCGGTGCTCGCCGAGATGCTTATCGACGCCCACACCACCACCCTCCACCTCGCCGTGATCGGCGGGTCCCACGTGGTCACCGTCGAGGCGCCCTCCGGGCGCTTCCGTGAGGAGGTCTCCTGCCACGCCGCGGGTCCGCTTCCCCTAAGCGTCGACAAGCGGGGTTACACCCTGCGCACCGACACCTCCACCCTTGACTTCGAAAGGCGTGCCGCGGAGATCGCGGCCAGGCGGGGCTGGCTGATCGCCAGCTTCCCCGGCGAGGGTCCGCACCATCTGACCGCGCTGGCCGGTGAATTCGACGCCGGGACGTGGACCTGGTGGACCCACCACCTCTACCCGCGGGAGAAGACGATCGTGAGCACGAGGAGTACCTACAGACCATGAGTGCGGCAACGGCGAGAACAATCGGCATCCTGCTGCTGGTGGCCTCCATCCTCTGCGTCTTCGCGGCGCTGCTGACGCGCAACTCCACCGAGTCCGACATCAGCGGACGGTGGCCCGGCGGCTCCTGCGCCAATGAGACCAACGTTGTGGAGACGATCAGCGCGATGCACACCCCGCAGGAGACCAGGACGGACCCGGCCACCGGCGACACCTACATGAAGTACCCGAAGAACCTGGTCATCGTCAGCGGCGAGGGCACCCCCGAGTGCCGGGTCGGGGTGGAGGATCTCTCCAGGGTCAACAGCGGGGCCTTCATCTGGCTCGGCGGGGGCTTCGCACCCTCGTCGCCGAGCGGATCCAGCGGCGGGTCATCCGGATCCGGCGGCGGCGTGAAGTAGGAGAAGAAAATGAGCGACTATCTGATCAACGGGACCCTCGGGACCCTTTCGTACTTTGTTCTGGCGGCGCTGATCCTCGTGCTCGGGTTTGTCATTCTGGACCTGATCACCCCGGGAAAGCTGCATGAACTGGTGTTCGTGCACCATCTGCCCAACGCCGCGGCGATCACCGTGGCACAGCAGGTCTCCATGGGCATCATCGTGGTCACCGCCGTTTTGACCTCCTCCGATGTGCTCTGGGAGGGCCTGGTTGAAACGGCGGTCTTCGGGCTGCTCGGCCTGCTGATCCAGGTGGTGGTGATGGTGCTGCTGGAGGTGCTGATCCCCGGACGCTTCCGCGATCTGGTCGAGGATCCGACGCTGCGCTCGGGTGCGGTGGTCGCAGCGGTGATCCTGGTGATTGTGGGCGCGGTTAACGCTGCATGCCTGATCTAGAGCTCTCCCGCGTCTGGCGGTGGCTGCTGCTGGTCTCGGTGGCCATCTGCGCCGCCTCCGGGCTGGTGTACGAGCTGGCGCTGATCTCGCTGTCCACCACATTGAACGGCGGCGGGATCGTGGAGACATCGCTGATCGTGGCCGGATATGTCGCCGCCCTGGGACTCGGTGCGCTGCTGGTCAAACCCTTTCTGCGCTGGCCCGCCCAGACCTTCCTCGGTGTGGAGACCCTCCTCGGGCTGGTCGGCGGCACCTCCGCGATAGTGCTGTACGTGACCTTCGCGGTGATCGGTCAGTCCCTGTGGGTGCTGGTGCTCGCCACCGCCGCCATCGGTATCCTCGTCGGCGCGGAGCTGCCGCTGCTGATGACGATGATCCAGCGCGGCAGACTTGCCGATGCCCGCACCACCGGCTCACTGGTGGCCACCCTCAATGCCGCGGACTATCTCGGGGCGCTCATCGGTGGCCTCGCCTGGCCGTTCATTCTCCTGCCGTGGCTGGGCATGATGCGCGGGGCCGCCGCGGCCGGAATGATCAACCTCGTCGCGGCCCTGTTCGTCGGCTGTGTGCTGCTGCGGCACCTGCTGCCGAGGATGCACTTCCTCGTCTCGGTGGTGGCCCTGCTGCTGGCGATGTGCGTGCTGGCAACGCTGCTCATCCGCTCCGACGGCATCGTCACCACCGCGAGGCAGCAGCTCTACAGTGACCCCGTCATCTACGCGCACCAATCCGACTACCAGGACATCGTGGTCACCCAGCGCGGCGGGGACCGGCGACTCTATCTCAACGGCGGGCTGCAGTACTCCACCAGGGATGAGCACCGCTACACCGAGTCCCTGGTCTACCCGGTGCTCTCGGAGTCCGCGGAGTCCGTCCTGATCGTCGGGGGAGGGGACGGACTGGCGGCCAGGGAGCTGCTGCGTTTCCCCGATCTCTCCATCACCCAGGTCGAACTGGACCCGGAGGTGATCGAGGTGGCCAACACCGTGCTCCGTGAGGACAACGGCGGCGCGATGGAGGATCCGCGGGTGCGGGTGATCACCGATGACGCCTTCACCTGGCTGCGCTCCGGCGGTGCGGGCGGAACCCGCTACGACGCCATCATCATCGACCTTCCCGACCCCGACAACGACACCATGGCCAGGCTGTACTCGGAGGAGTTCTACGTGCTCGCCCTCGCACGCCTCAATGACGGTGGCCGCATGGTGGTCCAGGCCTCCAGCGCCTACACCACCCCGGACGTGTTCTGGCGAGTAGGTTCCACCCTCAGCTCCGCCGGATGCGGTGGCGTCATTGCCTACCACGTCCACGTGCCCACCTTCGGCGACTGGGGATTCCAACTGTGCGGTCCGGCGGGGATGGAACTCGGCCTGCGGGGCGACACCCCGGAACTGACCTTCCTCGACGATGGGGTGCTGGCGGCGGCCGCTGTGTTCGGCCTGGACAACCAGCCCCGCGACCTGCCGCCGTCCACTCTCGACCACCCGCGCGTGGTCGATGATCTGCGACGAGGATACCGGCAGGCTGGGGAGTAGGTCACCCGCTGATGGTGACCGGCGTCGGGTCGATGCCGAGGCCGAGCGCGGCGATCAGATCCCGGAACTCCGACACGGGATGCTCCGGGGATTCGGTGACCACGCACCGTAGGGTCCCGCTTCCCGGTGTCGCCAGCCTCCCGAAATCCTCCACGACACCGTCGGCGGGGTCGAAGAGGCGGAGGTCGGGGAAGAATTCGGCGAAGGCGGGGCGCAGCCAGGGAAGATGCGTGCTCGACAGGGTGATGCCGGCCAGCTTCGGGTACCGTGCGCGCAGATCCGAGACGAAGCCGAGGATGGGTCCGCGCACCCGCCGGGAATCGAGGAAGGCGCCGTTCTCCACCAGGGCGATCAGGGCGTCGGCGCGGACGGGAACAACGCGGTGGCTCCCGGAGCCGGCGCGCTCACGGATGTAATCGTGGAGTTCCCGGCTGTCCACCATGACCCCGGCGCCGGCGACGGCGACTACCGCATCATCACCGAGGGCGTCCAGCGCCTCCCGCACGGGTGGCGTCACACCCAGAATGGGTACGGTGAACCGCTGTCTGAGCTCGGCGAGCACGGTCACGCTCGGGGCGTTGGAGGCGAGCACCACGCTGGTGGCGCCGTTGTCGATCAGATACCGCGTGGCCCGGGTCACCGAGGCGAGCAGCTCGGGGCGGCTGCGTGCACCGTAGGGGAAGCTCGCACGGTCGGCGAGGTAGATGATGTCCTGGTCCGGATACGCCCCGCGCAGGCGTCGGACCAGATCGAAACTACCGATCCCCCCGTCAAAGACCCCGACCGGCATCGTGGTGGCTACTTGCCGTAGCGCTCGATGGCCTCGGCGTGGATCTTCTCCGCCTCGGCCTTGTCGCCCCAGCCGGCACCCTCGACGTGCTTGCCCTTCTCCAGGTCCTTGTAGTGGACGAAGAAGTGCTCGATCTCATCCTTGAGGTAGGAGGAGACATCTCCGATGTCCTGGATGTGCTCAAAGCGCGGATCGTCCAGGACCGCGAGCAGCTTGTCATCGCCGCCGGCCTCATCGGTCATCCTGAACACGCCGACCACCCGCGCATCGACCACCACGCCGGGGAACACCGACTCGGGGAGGATGACCAGGGCGTCCAGCGGATCGCCGTCCTCGCCGAGGGTGTTGTCAATGAAGCCGTAGTCGAGGGGGTAGGCCATCGGGGTGAACAGGTAGCGGTCGAGGTGGACCCTGCCCGTCTCGTGATCGATCTCGTACTTGTTGCGTGAACCCTTGGGGATCTCGACGGTTACTTCAACGCTCATGAAAACATCCTCTTCTCCTGGTACGTGCGAAAGACTAAACAAATCCTACCGCGTGCCGCCGATCATGGGTGTCCAGGTGGCGCGATACAGTGGAAATCCGTCAAGGGAGGATGAAAGCTGTGGAGAACAAGTGGTGGATCGCCGTGTCCGTCGGCGTAGGGGTGGTGGTAGCGGCGACGATCGGCGGTGGCGTCGTGGTCAATCAGCGCGCGAACTCGCTAACGCATCCCCCCGCCCTGAGTATCGCCGCACCCGGCGACGGGATCGTTCCCGCCCCCGCCGCGGTGGAGGACACCCCGGACTTCTCCGCGCTCGGCGCTCGGCTGCGGAGCATGGCCGCCGACCCCCGGCTGGGCAGCTTTGTCGGCACCGCCCGCGAGGTCGCCTCCGGCGAGGTCATCTGGGCACAGAACCCCGACACCCCGGTCCGCCCCGCCTCGGCCACGAAGATACTCACCGCCACCGCAGCGCTCTATGAGCTGGGCTGGGATGACCGGATCACCACCGAGGTGGTGCTCAACGATGCCCACACCGCAGCAATCAGGGCTGCCGGGGATGTCACTCTCAGCGCCGCGCAGCTCGACGATCTCGCTGGCCAGCTCGCCGGCCGCGGGATCGACACCGTCCTGGTGGACACCTCCATCTGGAGCGCGGAGAACTTCGCGCCGGGCTGGGAGGACGTGGACATCGATGCCGGCTACATCGCCCCGGTCGAACCGGTGATGCTCGAGGGCGGGCGCATCGGCGGGACCAGGGGGGATCTCCCGCGCAGCCGCACACCGGCCCTCGATGTCGCCGCGCAGCTGGCCTCCCGAATCGGCGCGGTCTCCTCCGGAGCGGGTGGGGCCACCGGTACAGAGGTGGTGGCCAGCACGGACTCGGAGACCCTCCTTGACCGCATGCGACGGATGATGGAGGAATCCGACAACGTCATGGCGGAGGCGCTGGGGCGTGAGGTCGCGCAGCACCGCGGACTGGCCACCGACTCCGCCAGCACCTCCGCGCTGACCCTCGAGATCCTCGCCGGGCGCGGCTTCGATACCGGCGGCGTGGCGCTGGTGGACAACTCGGGTCTGAGCCCGAACAACCTGATCACCCCCCAGCTGCTCGATGACATCCTCCAGCACGCCGCCACCGATGAGGAGATCCGGCCCCTGCTCGGCACCCTGCCCATCGCGGCAGGGTCGGGCACGCTGCTCGACCGCTACGCCGATCTCAGCGGTGCCGGCTGGGTCCGTGCGAAGACGGGGACGCTGACCGAGACCTCGGCGCTGGCGGGAACGGTGACCTCCAGAAGCGGCCAGGTGTTCACCTTCGCCATGGTCTCCACCGACTCCGACATCCTCGGCGCGCGGGAGGCCATGGACGAGATGGCCTCCGCACTGCGGGAGTTCTGATGCCGGCCCGCATCGGCGAACTCGACCTTCCCCGGTCGAGTCCGCATTTCCTGGCGCTGCGGGTCGCTGTGCGCCCCTTTATCCAACCCCACGTGCACATCGGGCTCTCCGGCGGACCGGATTCGCTGGCGCTGCTCGCGGCGACCCTGGCCGAGGGTGCGGAGGTCACGGCGATATGCATCGACCATGATCTGCAACCCGGCTCCGCTGCGGTGTCGGAGAACGCGGCCGCCCAGGCGCGCGCCATGGGCGCCGGAGCCATCATCCGCCGCGTGGAGGTGGCGGGCAAAAGCATGGAGGCCGCCGCCCGTGAGGCGCGCTACCGCGCCTTCGCCGAGCTCACCGACAGCATCTGGGTGGCGCACACGATGGATGATCAGGCCGAGACCCTCCTGCTGCGCGGCCTGCGCGGCAACCCGGGCGGGATGCTCGTGCGCACGCGACTGGATTCCGTGGACGTGATCCGCCCGCTGCTGGGCATCCGCCGCGCCGACACCCACGGTGCCTGCGCCGAACTGGGACTGAGGCCCTGGTCGGATCCGCACAACACCGACCGGGGTTTCCGCAGGATAGCCATCCGGGAGCGCGTACTGCCGCTGCTCGGTGAGATCAGCGGCGGCGACGCGGTGCCCGCGCTCGCGCTGGCGGCGAGCCGCGCGGCGGAGGACTCCGGTGTGCTCGAGGCGGGCGTCGAGAAGCGGTGCGGTGAGTGGCTGGACGGCTTCCCCGTCGCGCTCGCCGCGGAGCCCACCGCGGTCCGGCACCGCATGCTGGCTCACTTCCTGCGCACCGGCGGGGTCGCGGTCACCTCCCGCATCATCGACGCTGTCGACCGTCTCCTGACACACTGGCACGGTCAGGGTGGCGTCGCGGTCGGCGGGGACGCCACGGGAAGGTTGGAAGTGGTGCGCCGAGATGGCAAGCTTATGTTCAGCGATTGATCGTTCACGAGCTCGGGAAGGCACAACAGACATATGGCACTCAATGTGGAGACGGCGGATGTGAAGGACCTCAACGTCCCTCCGAATTCTTATGGTGAAGATATTGAATCGGTGCTGATCAGCGAGACGCGGCTGAAGGCCCGGATCGCGGAGATGGCCAAACGGGTCTCCGAGGAGTACCGCGACGCCGAGGACGATCTCGTCCTGGTGTGCGTGCTCAAGGGCGCGTTCTACTTTCTCTCCGATTTCTCCCGCATGCTCGACATCCCCACGCAGTGCGAGTTCATGGCGGTCTCCTCCTACGGAAACTCCACCTCCAGCTCCGGCGTGGTGCGGATCCTCAAGGATCTGGACCGCGAGATCGAGGGCCGTGACGTACTGATCGTGGAGGACATCATCGACTCCGGCCTCACGCTGTCCTGGTTGATGCGCAACCTGAAGAACCGCAACCCCAAGTCCCTCAACGTGATCACTCTGCTGCGCAAGCCGGAGCGGCTGACCACGAACCTGGACATGTACGATATCGGCTTCGACATTCCCAATGAGTTCGTGGTGGGATACGGGCTCGACTTCGCGGAGCGCTACCGCGATCTTCCGTGGGTGGGCACGCTCGAGCCCAGGGTTTACCAGGATTAGCCCCCACCCGCGTCCGGGAACGAAAAGGCTCCCCGTTTCGTTAGAAGCGCTATAGGCAGCATCAGTTTCACCTAACCCGAGAAAGGCACGGGTCGGCTTCTTCAGGGAAGTCCGCCACTGCGAATGAAGAACAAGAAATATCTGCAGATAGGTGGCATCGCCGCCGTCGTCCTCATCCTGCTCTTCCTCACCTCGCTGTTCACCAGTGATACGAGGAACTTCCGCGAGGTGGACACCTCCGTGGCCATCGCCCAGCTCGATGCCGGCAACGTCAAGGAAGCCCAGATCGACGACCGTGAGCAGCGCGTCCGCCTCACCCTGCGTGACCCCATCAGCGTGGATGAGCGCGACGGTGTCTCCGAGATCATCTCCAAGTACCCGGCGCGCACCGCCCCGAGCATCTTTGACAAGGTCGCCGCCTCCGGAGCGGACTCCTACACCACGAACGTGACCCAGGAGAACTTCCTGGTGTCCATGCTCAGCTTCATCCTGCCGATGCTGATTCTCTTCGGCCTGCTGATGTTCTTCCTGTCGCGTTCCCAGGGCAACATGTTCGGTTTCGGCGGCAACAAGGCCAAGGAACTGACCAAGGACATGCCCACCAACACCTTCGCCGACGTCGCGGGTGCGGATGAGGCCGTCGATGAGCTGCAGGAGATCAAGGACTTCCTCGAGGATCCCAGCCGCTATGAGGCCCTCGGCGCGAAGATTCCGCGCGGCGTGCTGCTCTACGGCCCGCCCGGTACCGGCAAGACGCTGCTCGCCCGCGCAGTCGCAGGCGAGGCCGGGGTGCCCTTCTACTCCATCTCCGGCTCGGATTTCGTGGAGATGTTCGTCGGTGTCGGCGCCTCGCGCGTGCGGGATCTTTTCAAACAGGCCAAGGCAAACAGCCCCTGCATCATCTTCGTCGATGAGATCGACGCGGTCGGCCGCTCCCGCGGATCGGGAATGGGAGGCGGACACGACGAGCGTGAACAGACCCTCAACCAGCTGCTGGTGGAGATGGACGGATTCGGTGACCGCCAGGGGGTGATCCTCATGGCCGCCACCAACCGCCCCGACATCCTTGATCCCGCGCTGCTGCGCCCGGGACGCTTCGACCGCCAGATCCCGGTGACCAACCCGGATCTCAAGGGCCGGGAGATGATCCTCAAGGTGCACTCCAAGGGCAAGCCACTGGCACCGGATGCCGATCTCAACGCCCTGGCCAAGCGCACCGCCGGTATGTCGGGTGCGGATCTGGCCAACGTGCTCAACGAGGCCGCGCTGCTCACCGCCCGTGTCGGCGGAAACGTGATCACCGCCGATGCCCTGGAGGAGGCGACCGACCGCGTCGTCGGCGGTCCGCGCCGCTCCAGCAAGATCATCTCCGAGAAGGAGAAGAAGGTCACCGCCTACCACGAGGGCGGGCACACGCTGTCGGCGTGGGCGTTGTCCGACATCGAGCGCGTGTACAAGGTCACCATCCTCGCCCGCGGTCGCACCGGCGGTCACGCCATGACCGCCCAGGAGGATGACAAGGGCATGTACAACCGAAATGAACTCTTCGCCCGCCTCGTGTTCGCCATGGGCGGACGCGCGGCCGAGGAACTCGTCTTCGGCGAGCCCACCACCGGCGCCTCCGCCGATATCGAGCAGGCCACCAAGATCGCCCGCGCCATGGTCACCGAGTACGGCATGTCCCCGAAGGTCGGTCTGGTCAAGTACGGCCAGGAGCAGGGTGATCCCTTCTCCGGCCGGGGTGCGGGGGGATCCCTGGAATACTCCCAGGACATCGCCGCGCGGATCGACACCGAGGTGACCTACCTGATCAACAAGGCCCATGAGATTTCCTACGGGATTCTCTCGGACCACCGCGACCACCTCGACCGACTGGCGGAGAAGCTGCTGGAGAAGGAGACGCTGCGCCGACCGGATCTGGAGGCGCTGTTCACCGATATCGTCCCGCGCAGCATCGATGAGGTCTTCCCCGATGAAACCGCGCGCTTCCCAAGGCAGGAGGGCCGCGAGCCGGTTCTCACGCCGGTGGAGCTGGCCATTGAGCGCGGTGAGGAACCGCCGAAGAAGTTCTCCATTCTTGAGGCCTCCAAGGCCGCGCGTGAACGCCGTCGCAGGCAGCTGGAGGAGCAGGGCGTCCTGCCCGTGGCACCGTCGTCGACGGATACCGGGTCCACCGAGCGACCCTCCGCCCCGAGCTATGCGGGAACACCCCCACCCTCCGACTGGGTCGTCCCCGGCACCGCGAAGCCCTCGCGCACCGAATCGGGCAGGCACGCCGATCAGCCCTCCGAGGAGATCCCGGGCAGGGTTCCGGGCAGAATTGACAATCCCTATGCCCACCACGCCACCAGGACCAATCCCGGGGCCCAGCACCCGGGGATGAAGGCCTACGGCTTCGGCGATCCGGAACTGATGGATCAGACCACAGGTGGGGAACACGAGGAGCGACCGCGTCCGAATGACGCGCCGACCGAGATCATCGGTTTCCGCCTCCCGGAGAATGAGCGCCCGGACTACCCGGAGAAGCCGTCCACCGCGGAGCCGGAGGAGCACCCGGCCGTCATCGATGAGAAGACGGCACCGCGAGATGATGAGGTCGGACCCGAGGGGGAACAGCGTGGCTGAGGAATTTGATTACGCCCGTGCGGAGGCCGCCGTGCGCGAGCTGCTGATCGCGATCGGGGAGGACCCGGACCGTGAGGGCCTGCTCGAGACGCCCGCCCGCGTCGCGCGCGCCTACCGCGAGATCTTCGCCGGTCTGCACGAGGATCCCACCGAGGTGCTGGACAAGACCTTCTCCGAGGGCCATGAGGAACTGGTCCTGGTCCGCGAGATCCCGATCTACTCCACCTGCGAGCATCATCTCGTCCCCTTCTACGGGGTCGCCCACATCGGCTACATTCCGGGCAAGTCCGGCAAGGTCACCGGCCTGTCCAAGCTGGCGCGGCTGGCGGATCTCTATGCCAAGCGCCCCCAGGTCCAGGAGAGGCTGACCCGCCAGATCGCCGATGCACTTGTGGAAAAGCTCGATGCCCAGGCCGTCGCCGTGGTCATCGAGGCCGAACACCTGTGCATGGGCATGCGCGGCATCCGCAAACCCGGCGCGATCACCACCACCTCGGCGGTCCGCGGCGGTTTCAAGAACAACGCCGCCTCCCGCGCCGAGGTGTTCACCCTGATTCGGGGTCGCTAGATGAACGTGGCCGAGCTGAGTGTCCCCGGTCGCTGCCTGGTGATGGGCATCGTCAACGTCACCGCGGATTCCTTCTCCGACGGCGGCAGGTACCTCGATGCCGACCGTGCCATCGCGCACGCCCGCCAACTGGTCGCCGAGGGCGCGGACATGGTCGACGTGGGCGGTGAGTCCACCCGCCCCGGTGCCGTGCGTATCGACGCCCGCACCGAGGAACACCGCGTTCTGCCTGTGATTGCGGCCCTGCACGCCGAGGGGATCCCCACCTCGGTGGACACCATGCGCGCCGCGGTCGCCGCCGCCGCGGTCGCCGCCGGGGTCTCCATGATCAACGATGTCTCCGGTGGACTGGCCGATCCCTCGATGCTGCAGGTGATGGCGGATGCGCAGGTGCCGGTGTGCCTGATGCACTGGAAGACCCTGCAGTTCGGCGATGCCACCGGGCGCGCCGATCATGGCGGGGACGTGGTCGCCGATGTGCACGCCCGCCTGGATCAGCTGGCCGCGCGCGCCATCGACGCAGGTGTCCCCGAGGATCGGATCGTGCTCGATCCGGGCCTGGGTTTTGCCAAGTCCAGGGAGGACAACTGGGCCCTGCTCAACGCACTGCCCTCCTTTATCGACGGCGCCTTCCCGATCCTCGTCGGCGCCTCGCGCAAGCGTTTCCTCGCCGGTGTGCGCAGGGGCAGGGTACAGGTCACCCCGGCCGATGCGGATCCGGCGACGGCCGCTGTCACGGCGATCTCGGCGCACATGGGTGCGTGGGGGGTGCGGGTGCACAATGTCCCCGTCTCCCGCGACGCCGTTGATGTGGCCGCACTCTGGTGCGCGGGGGGTGGCACCCGTGGCTGACCGCATTGAACTCCGCGGCCTGGAATGCTTCGGCCACCACGGCGTCTTCGACTTCGAGAAGGAGCAGGGCCAGCCGTTTATCGTCGACATCACCTGCTGGCTGGATTTCTCCGCCGCCGGCGCCTCCGATGATCTCAGCGACACCGTCGACTATGGTGCCCTGGCGGTGATGGCGGCCGATATTGTCGAGGGGCCGTCCCGGGATCTCATCGAGACGGTGGCCGGTGAGGTCGCCGAGGCGCTTATGGAAGGATTCGCCGTGCTGCACGCGGTCGAGGTGAGCATCCACAAACCCAAGGCCCCGATTCCGCGGACCTTCGCCGATGTCGCCGTGGTGGCCAGACGCTCGCGGAAGACCCGGGCCTCTCAGTCAGGGATGGGGGCATAGATGCGCGCCGTACTGTCCATCGGATCGAATATGAACGACCGCTACGCCCTGCTGTCCGGCGTTGTTGAGGAGTTCCGCGACGAGATCGTCTCCCTGTCCTCGATCTACGCCACCCCGCCCTGGGGAGTGGAGGATCAGGATGAGTTCCTCAACGCCGTCGTGGTGGTCGACGTCGAGTGCACGCCGCTGGAGCTGCTGCGTCGCGGGCAGCGGTTGGAGGAGCGGGCCGAGCGCGTCCGTGTGCGCACCTGGGGTCCGCGCACCCTGGACGTGGATATAGTGCAGATCCGCGAGGGGGACCGGGAGCTGCTGTCTGAGGATCCAGAGCTGACCCTTCCGCACCCCTGGGCCTGGCAGCGTGCCTTCGTGCTCATCCCGTGGCTGGAGGCGGAACCCGGGGCCGTGCTGCACGGCAGTCCGGTCCGCAGCCTGGTGGAGAATCTGGATCCCACCGACGTTGAGGGTGTGACCAGGGTGGGTGAGTTCAGCGCGGATGACGCAGATGACTAGGACATCAGTGGCGATGCTGATCGGCGCCGGCGGTTTCACAGCGGCGGTCGCCGCCATCTTCACCTGGCGTTTCTACGGGTCGATGACCACCATCCCGGTCACCGTCTCGATCAGTCTGTGGATCCTGGCGGTGTTCTGCTTCTTCGCCGGCCACCGCGTCAGGTCGCGGGTCGGGGAGGGCGAGGTCGGTCAGGACCGCAGCCAGCTCAATCCGGTCACGGCGGCGTACCTGATGATGCTGGGCAAGGCCGCCGCGTGGACGGGGGCCGTCATCGGGGGAGCCTATGTCGGGGTGGGAAGTTTCGTCCTTCCGCGCGTCGGGGATCTGATTGCCGCCTCCGCGGATCTGCCCGGTGTTCTGGCCTCGGCGCTGGGTGGAATCGCCCTCAGTGCGGCCGGTGTCTACCTCGAACGAGGGTGTCAAGTCCCGCCTACCCAATCCGGGGAGACAATCGGCTAGATTGGAATTCATGAGTCACGAACTGTCGCACGAGAATTCTCCCGCGGGAAATTCACCCGACCGTGGACAGATCCTGCTTGGTGTTCTCATTGCCCTCGCTCTGATAGCCAGCGTGATCATGCTCCTTGCCGATAGCGACGGCGCCATGAAGATCGCCCTGCTCGCGGCACTGTGGGCAGCCATCATCGGATTCTTCCTGGTTTACCGTTCCCGCAATCAGATTGAGGCCACCCGCCAGCAGATGGAGGCGCAGGAGGCGCTCTACAATTCCGAGAGGGAAAAGGCCGAGGCCGAGCGGAAGGCCGAGGTGATGTGGTTGGAGAAGGAACACGCACTGCAGATGCGCGTTCACGACAATGAGACGCTGAAGGAGATCCGTGCGCAGCTCGAGGAGATGCGCACGGCGCTGTCCGAGCTCTCCGGGCGCGAATGGACCATCGAGCCGAACGTGCTGCGCGCCGAGGCCCGCCGTGTCCTTGAGCTGGAATCCGAGAAGCTGCTGGAGACCCCGGTCGTCGACCCGGTGGCCACCGGCTACGTCGAACCGCTGCCGGAGCCGGAGAAGGTGGCCGAGCCCGTGCAGGAGGAGCGGGTCGGACGGCGCAGGCGCCGGGATCCGGAGGATGAGGCTGATTCCGGTGGCCGCCGTCGCCGGGACGAGCGTTCCGGGTCACTGTCGGTGGCCGAGCTGCTGGCCTCCGCCCGGAAGCAGGGAAAGTAGGTGCGTGCGCCCAGGCTCCGGGTGGGAGTGTTCGCGGATGGTGAGAACCCGGTCCAGCTTCTTGCGGAACTGCGCGAGGCGGGCCATGATGTCACAGAGGTCCACAACCCCGCACTGATCGGGGATGTCGAACTGGTGGTCATTGCGGTCGCCGATGCCCGGCTGCCGGAGACCGTGGAACGGCTCGCGCTGCATTCCCATCGCGGCCAGATGTTTCTGCACACCAGTCTCGTGCACGGGATCCAGGTCATGGATCCCCTGGAGACTGAGGGGGCGATCGTGATGGCTGCCCACCCCCTCGGGGAGGACCGCTGGGTGGCCGCGGCGACCGATGAACTGGGGGAGACCATCGTCGGGCTGCTCGTCGGTGAGCTGGGTGGGCAGGTCGTGGAGGTCGCCGATGCGCAGCGCAGGCAGCTGGCGGCGGCGCTGAGCTACGCCGGCTTTCTGCGCACCGTCCACCAGGATGCGGTGCGCTTTGTGGATTCCTTCCTCGGTGATATCGAGGTCAGCGCCGATATCGTCAACCGTTCCCTCGGCCGCTCCCCGCAGGTTCCGGCGCTGCCGACCCTGATCGACCAGTATGAATCGATCGAGGATCCCGGGCGCAAACGGCTGTTCCGGGACCTGGCGCGCCGCCAGGCGGAGGTCTCGGGGACGCAGGATGTTGAGCTGTGGGCGATTCAGAAGGAGGACCGTTGAGCTTCGAACGTGGTCAGGGCAGGATCTTTGACAGCGTCGAGTCGATCCGGATGTTCGGCACCGCCCTGCGCAAAACCGGCAGGCCGGTGGTGCTGGTGCCCCTGGGTGAGGGCCTGCACGCCGGGCACATCTCCATGATCCGTGCCGCCCGGCGTCTGCCCGGCGCGGTGGTCGTGGTCGCCTACGCCGGTCCGGACACCGACCATGACAGGCTGCGGGCCGAGCACGTCGATGCGATCTTTCCCTACGTCCCGGCCACGCTGTGGCCACGTGGGCTGCGGACCACGGTTTCCGTGGCGTCGACAGGCGGGGAGGCCCTGACCCGCGTGCTCGCGCTGCTCGGTGCGACCGCGGCGACCGCGGTGATGCTGGGGGAGAAGGATTTCACGCTCGTGGTCGGTGTGCGCCTGGCCGTGCGTGATCTGCTGATGCCGGTGGCGGTGCACAGCATACCGATCGTGCGGATGCCGGACGGGCTGGCGATGTCACTGCGCAACGCCGAGATCGATCCGGGCGACCGCGAACGGGCGACGGCGATCGCCGCGGCACTGACCGCCGGTGCGCACGCCGCCGAGCACGGCGCGGAGGTTGTGGTGGAGACCGTGCGCGGGGTTCTCGCAGCCGCGGATGTGCAGCCGGACTACATCGAGCTGCGCGGACTCGACCTGGGACCGGCGCCGGACAGGGGTGACGCCCGGCTCTTCGTCGGTGTCACACTCGGGTCCGTCGAACTCAGTGACAACGTCGGATTGCCGCTGGGAATAGGCTTCAGGAACATCGACGCCTGATTCCGCGACGCACCACCGCATCGGCTAACCTTGAAAGCCGTGACTGATTCCAAATCCACCTCCAAGAACACCTCCGCCGATTTGCCTGAGCAGCTGCGTATCCGCCGCGAGAAGCGCGAGCGCCTTCTGGAAGGTGGAGTGGACGCATACCCCGTCGAGGTCGACCGCACGATCTCCATAGGCGGGCTGCGGGAGAAGTACGTCGTCGGTGAGGGGGACGCCGAGGGCGTGCGCTACCTGGAGATCGGTGAGGAGACCGATGACGTGGTGGCGGTGGCCGGTCGCGTGATGTTCATCCGCAACACCGGCAAGCTGTGCTTCGCCGCGCTGCAGGAGGGCGACGGGACCACGGTGCAGGCAATGCTCTCACTCGCCGAGGTCGGCGAGGAGGCCCTGGCGGGCTGGAAGGCCATCGTGGACCTGGGCGATATCGTCTCCGTCCGCGGCCGGGTCATCGCCTCCAGGCGCGGGGAGCTGTCGATCCTGGCCGGCGGATGGTCCATGGTGTCCAAGTCGCTGCGGCCGCTGCCCGTCGCCTTCGCCGACATGAGCGAGGACACCAGGGTGCGCCACCGCTACACGGACCTGATCATGCGCGAGCAGGCGCGGACCAACGCGCTGACCCGCGTGAAGGTGATGCGCGCGCTGCGCCGCTACCTGGAGGACCAGGGGTTCCTGGAGGTGGAGACCCCGATGCTGCAGACCCTGCACGGCGGTGCGGCGGCACGGCCCTTTGTCACCCACTCCAACGCCCTGGACATCGATCTCTACCTGCGGATCGCCCCCGAACTCTTTCTCAAGCGCTGCGTGGTCGGAGGAATGGAGAAGGTCTTCGAGGTCAACCGCAATTTCCGGAACGAGGGCGTGGATTCCTCGCATTCCCCGGAATTCGCCATGCTGGAGACCTACCAGGCATGGGGCACCTATGACACCGGGGCTGAACTGATCAAGGGGCTCATCCAGTTCGTGGCGGAGGAGGTCTTCGGCACCCAGGTTGTCACGCTCGCCGACGGCACCACCTACGATCTCAGCGGCGAGTGGAGAGCCATCGAGATGTACCCCTCCCTCAACGAGGCACTTTCGCGGAAGTTTCCCGGTCAGCCGGAGGTGACCATCGATTCCACGGTCGGGGAGCTCAGGGCACTGGCCGCCGTGGTGGGACTCGAGGTTCCGGCAAAGGGTGGCTGGGGCCACGGCAAGCTCGTCGAGGAGATCTGGGAGGTGCTCTGTGGGGACCAGCTCCACGGGCCGATCTTCGTACGCGATTTCCCGGTGGAGACCTCCCCGCTGACCCGTCAGCACCGCACCAAGCCGGGTGTGACCGAGAAGTGGGACCTCTACGTCCGCGGCTTCGAGCTGGGCACCGGCTATTCCGAGCTGGTGGATCCGGTCATCCAGCGCGAACGCTTCGAGGACCAGGCGCGGCTCGCCGCCGGCGGCGATGATGAGGCGATGGTGCTCGATGAGGATTTCCTGGCGGCCATGGAACAGGGCATGCCCCCGACCGCGGGATGCGGCATGGGCATCGATCGTCTGCTGATGGCACTGACCGGGCTCGGCATCCGCGAGACGGTGTTGTTCCCCATGGTCAAGCCGGAGGCCAGGGGATAACCGGAGCACTGCGACCACAGCAGCGACCGGGGTGGCAGAATACCCAGGTGTGTTGCGTGATCATGCGGTGATGGTGGCCGGTGCGGTCGGGGCGGGACTGATCGCCGGGGTGCTCCTGTTCGTCCCCTTCGTGGCGTTGAGCTACCGCAGGCGCGGGCGGCTGACACCGGGCCGGGCGGTGATGTGGGCGGGGGCGCTGGTCTACTTCTGGGCCATCTGGGCCTTCACCCTGCTGCCGCTGCCGGACCGTCACGCCTTCACCTGCGCGGGAAGGAACCTGAACCTTCTGCTGATGCGCAGTGATGCGCTCGAGGCGGTTGCCCGCCACGGTGGTGTGGTCCCCGGTCTGCTCGGTGATGTGGTGATCCTGCAGATCGCGCTGAACGTTGTGCTCTTCCTCCCCTTCGGGTTCTTCCTGCGCACCCTCGCCGGGCGCGGGGTGCTTTCGGCCACGCTGCTCGGTTTCGGGTTGTCGCTGTTCATCGAGGTCACCCAGCTGACGGGGGTGTGGGGGATCTATCCCTGCGCGTACCGCGTCTTCGATGTCGACGATCTCCTCCTGAACACCGTCGGTGCACTGCTCGGCTCACTGTGCGCCCTGATGGTCCCCGGGACCCGGGAGGAGATTGATCCCGCGGCGCCGCGGCCGGTGACAAGGGCGCGCCGGATGCTCGCGATGATCTGCGATCTCCTGTCCTACGCGCTGGCCTCGGCCACCGTCACCGTCGTCCTCGGTATCGCCGATGTCTACGGGGTCATCGGCATCGATGATCCCCTCCGCACCGCGGGCCTGGCCGCCGCGGTGCTGGTCCTGATCTGCGTGCTGGTCACCGGCGGCACCCCGGGCGATCACGCGGTGCGGCTGCGCTACGGCGGAGGTCCGGTGGCCCGGGTGCTGCGGTTCATCGGCGGCATTGGCGGCTGCGCGCTGCTGCTGTGCTCCGGATTCCCGGTGCTGGGCGCGGCGTGGGCGGCGATCGGGGTGAGCACCTGGGTGCTCACCGTCCGCGGTCTGCCCGGCGTGCTGTCCGGACGGATGCTTCTCGACGCCCGCACAGTCCGGAATTGAGACCGCGGGGGCCTTATGGCACGATTGGGGAGTTTTCCCCATAAGCCGTGAAAGGTCGACGCAAAAACAATGACAACTGACACCACAAGGAAGACCTCCGCGGCGCTGCCACGCGAGGTCATTATCGTCTTGTCCATCCTCGTGGTCTCCGCAACGATCATGATCCTCAACGAGACGATCCTCTCCGTCGCGCTGCCGTCGATCATGGAGGACTTCCGGGTTCCGGAGACCACCGCGCAGTGGCTGAGCACCGGGTTCATGCTCACCATGGCGGTGGTCATCCCGACCACGGGTTTCCTGCTGGACAGGTTCAGCACGAAGGCCATCTTCATCACGGCGCTCAGCTTCTTCGCGGTGGGCACACTGACCGCGGCCCTCGCCCCGACCTTCGCGGTGCTGCTGACCGCCCGCATCATCCAGGCGATCGGAACGGCGCTGATCATGCCGCTGCTCATGACCGTCACACTGACGGTTGTTCCCGCCGAGCGCAGGGGTTCGATGATGGGCATCATCTCCATCGTCATCTCGGTGGCGCCGGCGCTCGGCCCGACGGTATCCGGATTTATCCTCAACTCCCTGACCTGGCACTGGTTGTTCTGGATGATGCTGCCGATCGTCGTCGTCGCCCTCGCCGTCGGTGGAGCCCTGATCCGCAACATCGGGGAGACCAAGGTGTCGCCGCTGGATGTCCCCTCGGTTCTGCTCTCCGCCATCGCCTTCGGCGGGCTCGTGTTCGGCTTCAGCTCCATAGGCGAGATCCTGGCAGGAGAGGGTCTGCCGGTGATCGCGGTGCTCGTCGTCGGTGTCATCGCCCTGGCCATGTTCCTGCGGCGCCAGGTGAAGCTGGGTCGCGATGACCGCGCCCTGATGGATCTGCGTCCCTTCCGGATCCCGAACTTCACCTTCTCCATGGTGGCCATCCTGCTCGCCTTCGGCGCGATGCTGGGCACGATCATGGTGCTTCCGATCTTCCTGCAGAACTCCCTCGGCGCCACCGCGCTGGTCACCGGCCTTGTGGTGATGCCGGGCGGTCTGATGCAGGGCCTGGTCGCACCGTTCATCGGCCGGATCTATGACAGGGTCGGGCCGCGGCCCCTGCTGATTCCCGGCGCGATCATCTTCAGTCTCGCCGCCTGGTCGCTGACCCTCCTCGGTGCCGGCACCCCGGTGTGGCTGGTGGTGATCATGCACGTGGCCTTCTCCATCGGCATGTGCCTGATGATGACTCCGCTGATGACCACCGCGCTCGGATCCCTGCCCAAGGTGCTCTACGGGCACGGCTCCGCGATCCTGAACACGCTCCAGCAGCTGGCGGGTGCGGCGGGCACGGCGATCATGATCGCGGCGCTGTCCTTCGGCACGATGCTGGCCACCGATGCGGGCAGCGCGCACGCCGCGGCCGTGGGGTCGGGAACCCGGGTCGCCTTCATCTCAGCCGGTATCATCTCGGTGGCCGCCCTGGTGGCCTCGCTGTTTGTCAGGCGGGTCGAGGAGGACTGATCACCTCGGCGCGTGTGTCCACCGCCCACCGGTGATGCGCGGTGGCGTCAGCTTCTCGACGCCCGCGGCTTGCCCTCCGCATAGCCCTCGGTGGACTGGACACCGACGGTGGCCCGCTCATGGAAGGAAGCGATGGAGTCCGCCCCGGCGTAGGTGAAGGAGGAGCGGACCCCGGAGATGATCCTGTCCACCAGGTCTTCCACGCCGCCGTGGCGTTTGTCAATGTAGATCCGGGCCGTGGAGATCCCCTCCTCGAACATCGCGCGCCGGGCCTTTTCAAAGGCCTCGACGGTCTGGTTGCGGTTCTCCACCGCGCGCCGCGACGCCATGCCGAAGGATTCCTTGTACATCCTGCCGTCGGATTCGAAGCGCAGATCGCCGGGGGACTCGAAGGTTCCGGAGAACCAGGAGCCGACCATGACGTTGGAGGCGCCGGCGGCCAGGGCCAGCGCGACATCACGGGGATCGCGGACCCCGCCGTCGGCCCACACGTGCGCGCCGAGCTCGCGCGCGGCGGCGGCACACTCGAGCACCGCGGAGAACTGCGGGCGGCCGACACCGGTCTGCATGCGGGTGGTGCACATCGCGCCGGGACCGACGCCGACCTTGATGATGTCCGCGCCCGCCTCGACGAGGTCGCGCACACCCTCGGCGGTGACCACGTTGCCCGCGACGATCGGCACCTCCACTCCCAGCGCCCTGATGCGCTTGAGCGCCTCGATCATGGTGCCCTGGTGGCCGTGGGCGGTGTCCACGACCAGGACGTCGGCGCCGGCCTCGACGAGCGTGGTGGTGCGGCCCTCGATGTCACCGTTGATGCCGATCGCTGCGCCGACCCGCAGGCGGCCGTTGCTGTCGACGGCGGGTGAGTACATGGTTGCGCGCAGCGCGCCCGCCCGGGTGAGGATGCCGCGCAGATCGCCGTCCGCGCTGACCACCGGGGCCAGCTTCCGGCTGTGCGAGTGGAGGATGTTGAATGCCTCCTGTGGGGTGATGTCATCGGGCAGGGTGAGTAGGGAGGTGCTCATCAGCGCGCCGACCTGGGTGAAGTTGTCCACCTGCTCGAGATCCTTGTCGGTGATCAGCCCGACCGGTTTGCTGCCCTCGAGTACGATCGCGGCACCGTGGGCGCGTTTGTGCAGCAGGTTGCGCGCGTAGCCGACGGTGTGGTGCGGCTTGATGGTGATCGGGGTGTCAAAGACCAGATCGGCGGATTTGACGTTGGCTATCGTCTGGGCGGCGATCTCCGCGGGCACATCCTGCGGGAGGATGGCGATCCCGCCGCGGCGTGCGATGGTCTCGGCCATCCGGCGACCGGCGACGGCGGTCATGTTGGCCACGATGATGGGAATGGTGGTTCCGGTCCCGTCATCGGTGCTCAGATCGACGGACATCCGGGAGCCGACATCCGAACGCGACGGGACCATGAACACGTCCGAGTAGGTCAGCTCATAGGGCGGGGTGGAGTTGTTGAGGAAACGCACGTGGAGTGGTTCCTTTCGAGGGTGGGTGGGCGTGAAGTTTCGGTGCCGAGGATACCCCACGCGGTGGACCGCCCCCGTCCACGGGGTCCCGGGTGTTTGCTTGTATGGCTTGGCAACATGAAGCGAACATGCTATACAGCTTTCGCACAGTTGACTCTATGCCTTTATATATAGAGGACGGGTCAACAATTAATTCACGTCACGGGGCGATGGTCCGGGACCGCGCCCCCGGAATGCGGAGGAGGCTCCGGAGCCCCGGATATCGGGGGCCGGGCGCGGTCGGATCGCCGGAACCCGGGCCGCGGTGGCTATTATCACGGTGAAGCTGAGTATTCCTTATATTTTCCTGGCAATTAAGCTGGTGGTTTTGGAATCCGGGCGGCAAAAGGGGTTCAGAGGGGCTCAAAACTGAGGATAGCTCAGCCGATTGTTGACAGGCATCTATTCATAATTAAATTCTAATTTCTTACATGAAAGTTATGTGTAACGAACCCCTCCCGGGCGCCGATACCGAAGGCCAAAAACCGCCCTGGCGTGCATGAACCCCCAATTTCAGGGGGTGTCAATAAGGAGATCCAGGCCCGGAGAAATCGGTTCGGAAACGTCGGTCGCTGGGATTGCATTAACCCGGGTGCATGGTTCCACACCCCCGGAAGGGGGTAAATTGACAGGATCTTTAAATCGTCGATCGGACCGTGGCTGAGCTGGGGCTTCTTTGTGATCATGCTGTTATTTACGTGCCAGGTGATATCCAGAGTGGCGGGTATCTATTGGAGTTCTCTGGCGACTATCCCAGAGATCTCATATAGTTCACCTCAGCGACAGGCTGCTACAAACGGCGGCATTGCGAGAGGGGTTCTACTCCACTCAAAGCGTTTCCATGTCGCGCAAGACCGGAAGACCTGCTTGATCTCAGGTCCATCCAACTGCCTTTCGACACCTATGAGGAGAACCTCAACAATGTTCAAGAACAAGCTTCGCACCGCGGCACTCGCCGGTGCAATCGCCGTGTCCACCGCCGTCTCCGGCACCGTCGTCCCGGCCGCTTTCGCCCAGGAAGCTCCGGTTAACACCGCAGCTATCTCCCAGAACCTCGGTTTCTCTCCCGCTGACGGCTCCGCCGCAGTTGGCGTGACCGCCAAGGATCACGACGAGGACACCCTCAAGGATCTCACCGACGCGACCGGTGACTACCTCGCCGCCTACCAGTCCAAGAACATCTCCACCATCGTCAGCGAGTACCTCCTGGCAGCCGAGGACGGATTCGATCCCTCCGAGGAAGCAGCCAAGACTGCTTTCTACGCGGCACAGGAGGAGGCAGAGGCACAGCTGGCCACCGCTTCCGCCAACATCACCACCGCGCGTGAGTCCGTTGCCTACGCACAGCAGAAGGATGAGGCTGCCACCGCTGCGTGGGAGGCTCTCCGTGACGCACTGCGCAATGCTGAGGGTGTCATCGACAACAAGAACCCCAACGTTGTGTCCCTGATCGATGACGTCAACGCTAAGAACGTCACCACCGGTACCCGTTTCCCCGACTTCAACAACCTTTGGGTTGCCGATCCCGGCGTAAAGGGTGACAACGTCGACATCTCCGCATCTGTCGATGAGCTCCTTGACCTGCAGGAAGAGGTTGACGCGCAGTGGAAGGAAGCTGCCAAGTGGACCACCGATCAGTCAAGTGCCGACTACGTCACCCGTGAGCACATCAAGGCTCTCGAGGCACTGAAGAAGGCTGTCGACGCTGAGGTTGCCAAGGTTCTGGCTGCTCAGACCGCTTCCGAGAACGCCAACCGTGAGGCTCAGAAGTCCGACGTCATCGTGCGTCAGCTTTTCCTGCAGCGTGCAACCGCACAGCGCGACACCCTGCGTCTGCTCGCCACCACCTTCAACGTCGGTGGCCGCTACGCCGAGCTGTACAACAGCCCGGAAAATGTCAACATTGAGGGCAAGACCCTGCGCCAGTGGTACGGCGGACTGGTCCCGAACCTGATCTTCGCTGCCAACGCGAACATCAATCTGCTCAACGATGCTGATGATGCAGCTGAAGATTGGTTCCTGGTTTGGGAGTCTGACGAGACCAACAACAACGATGCTGACTTCTACGCGGATCAGAAGCTGGCCTTCGCTGTCGCCACCTACGCCAAGATCCTGCTCAACGGCCACACCTGGGTCGAGCCGGTGCAGTACGTCCGTAACCTGGATAAGGCACCGATCCCGGCTCCGGTCCCCGATGAGGACGGCGACAACGGCTCCACCCCCGGTGGATCCTCCGAGCTTCCTGCCATCGGTTCCTCCGATCTCGGCCAGTTCGCTCCCTTCGCAGCTATCGCCGCAATCATCGCTCTGATCGCCGCCATCTTCCCGGCAATCTCCGGCTTCCTGAAGTTCTAATCTCCACTCGGAACTCAGTGCAGCTCTAAGTAGCGAAAGCCCGGGCCCCATCACCTCACGGTGATGGGGCCCGGGTCTTTTTCGTGCCCTGTCTGTCACCGGGAATCACAGGGTGGAACGTGTCTGCTCAGCGCGGTGCGTGGTGGCTGGCCCGATGAGGTGTTCCTGTGCTTCAAGGATGTGCTGCTCGTGCTTCCCGAGATCATTGTCGCGCTGCCGGTCATCGCCGTGCTCGGGCCAGGTTCTGTCCACTAGGTCGAGGCCTCATGGCACGTCGGCGCGGGGTGGTGGTTCATTCTTCGCCGCCACGTCCTGCGCATCCTCATCGCCCTGGTCCTCGCCCGGACCACCTTGCGCTTCAGCCTGCTGCTGATCCTGCTCGTCTCACTGTCCTATCTGGGCATCGGGGTGCAGCCACCGCGGTTGGACTGGGGATCGATGCTGGCGGAGGCGCAGCCCTGCGCCACCCTCACTCCCCAGGGGCAGATCGCACCGGGAGTGGCGATTTTCAAGCGTCAGTGCAAGTGGCACACTCATCGGCAACCGCATCTCCAGGTCCGCCGATGGGGGAGACGTGCTCGAGACGGAGGTGGGGATAAGTGGATAGCAACGCGGGCGCACCTGGCCATCCTCAATGTCACCATCGGCGGGCGGCAACTGCTGCCCTCGCTCAGCTGCTGGTCTTCGCCCGCGTGAGTTCCTCGCCGTCGTCGGTCGTTCGGGCTCCGGGAAGATGCTGCTGACCAGGGCAGTGGACCGCTTGCTTCCCGCCGGGGCCACCGCCACCGGAGGCATCAGCGTGGGCGGGCTGGACCTCGGTTCGCTGGATGGCACCGCCATGGACGCCGGCAGGCGCGTGGCGATGCTCCTCCAGCTGTCCAAGCGCGTTCTCAACCCGAGGATGAGCGTGCGCTGCCATCTGTTCGAGGCGATGGGGGTGTCGACTGCGCGGGCACAGGCTGCTGGCACCGCGAATCGGTCAACTGCCTGACGAGGTCGGGTTGTCCGACGGCGACGACGTCTCAGGGATGCCCCCCGACGAGCCGACCTCCTGCGGCCCCATCCTGAAATCCGAGGTGATGGCCCTGCTGCAGCGCAAACAGAAGGAACGCGATCTCAGGGTCCTGTTCTTCACCCACGATGTCGCGGGCATCAGAGAGTGTGCGGATCGGATCATGGTGATCAATGAGGGGTGATCGTCGAGCAGGGTACTCCGCGGGATCTGTTCGCCTCGGCGCGGCAGGAGGTGACGCGCGCACTGCTCCACGGCGCGGAGGTGACCGTGCGTGCCCGGGGCCGCGACCACACGCCGGTGATCCTTAATACCGAGGGGATCTCCCACAGTTTCGGCCGCCGCCGGAAAAGGATCGCCCTGCGCACAATGACCCTCACCTTCGAGGAGGGCGAGGTCCTCGGGGTGCTCGGACGCTCCGGATCCGGCAAGAGCACCTTCGCCAGGATCATCGCGGGTCTGGACACCCCGAGCACCGGAACCGTGGTGCGGGAATGGGCAGACGGGACTCCCACGAAGGTTGCGTTGATCGCCCAGGAACCCTACTCCTCCTTCGACCCGACGCTGACGCTGCGTGACAGCCTCGGCGCCGCCGTGAGCGGACTTCCCGCAGACACCGCTGATGAACGGATCCGCGGGGCCGTCGCCAGGGTGGGGCTGCCACCGGAGCTGCTCGATCGGATTCCCGCCCGCTGCTTAGGCGGACAGCTCCAGCGCATGTCCATCGCCCGGGCCCTGCTCGTCGATCCCCGGGTGCTCATCTGCGATGAGTCGACCTCCGCCCTCGATTCCGTGGCGCAGCGCCACATCCTGGATCTCCTGCTGCACCTCAACGAGACCATGGACCTGGCACTGATCGTGATCTCCCACGACCTCGATGTCATCAGCTACGTCAGCGACCGCGTCGCGGTGTTCCACGAGGGGGAGGTGGTGGAGGACCGTCCCCTGACCGAGTTCCTCGCCGCGCCGGCGCACCCCTACAGCAGACGTCTGGTCGCACTCTCCGCGGAGCCCGGGTCCGTGGCGGACGGGCGCTGAAAAAGGCTGGAGAACCCGCTCCCGGAGGGTGTTCGCTACAGGCGTACAGCCCCGGGAATGGCCGAAAAATACCCCTTGAGCAGTGCTGATTGAAATCCCTTAGCATGCAGGTGTCCTCGGTGCACAAAAAGTGGGGAAGTTTTGTCCACCGCGGGCGTTAGAGTGGGTGAAAGTTAAATTAGAAGTGAAAAGTAAGGGGAGAGACATGTTCGAGAGGTTTACCGATCGTGCACGCCGCGTGATTGTGCTCGCGCAGGAAGAGGCGCGCATGCTCAACCACAATTACATCGGTACGGAACACATCCTCCTCGGCCTCATCCACGAGGGTGAGGGCGTTGCCGCGAAGGCCCTGGAATCAATGGGCATTTCCCTCGACGCCGTCCGTCAGGAAGTCGAGGAGATTATTGGTCACGGCTCACAGCCGACCACGGGGCACATCCCGTTTACTCCGCGTGCCAAGAAGGTACTGGAGCTCAGCCTCCGCGAGGGCCTGCAGATGGGTCACAAGTACATCGGCACCGAGTTTCTGCTGCTCGGCCTCATCCGTGAGGGTGAGGGCGTCGCGGCGCAGGTGCTGGTCAAGCTCGGCGCTGATCTGCCCCGGGTGCGCCAGCAGGTTATCCAGCTCCTCTCCGGATACGAGGGTGGCCAGGGTGCATCGCCCGAGGGCGGCCAGGGTGGCCAGGGCGGCGGAGACGCAGTCGGAGCCGGTTCCGCACCGGGTGGTCGTGTCGGTGGCGGCGGCGGTGGTGGCACGGGCGAACGCTCCACATCTCTGGTCCTCGACCAGTTCGGACGCAACCTGACCCAGGCCGCCAAGGACGGCAAGCTGGATCCGGTCGTCGGTCGTGGCAAGGAGATCGAGCGCATCATGCAGGTGCTCTCCCGCCGCACCAAGAACAACCCCGTGCTCATCGGTGAGCCGGGCGTGGGCAAGACCGCAGTCGTCGAGGGGCTGGCCCTGGACATTGTCAACGGCAATGTTCCGGAGACCCTGAAGGACAAGCAGGTCTACTCGCTGGACCTGGGTTCCCTGGTCGCCGGTTCGCGTTACCGCGGTGACTTCGAGGAGCGCCTGAAGAAGGTGCTCAAGGAGATCAACCAGCGCGGCGATATCATCCTGTTCATCGATGAGATCCACACCCTGGTCGGCGCGGGTGCGGCCGAGGGTGCCATCGATGCCGCCTCACTGCTCAAGCCGAAACTGGCCCGCGGTGAGCTGCAGACCATCGGTGCCACCACACTCGATGAGTACCGCAAGCACATTGAGAAGGACGCCGCTCTCGAGCGTCGTTTCCAACCCGTCCAGGTTCCCGAGCCGTCGGTCGAACTGACCATTGAGATCCTCAAGGGTCTGCGTGACCGCTACGAGGCGCACCACCGCGTTTCCATCACCGATGGGGCGCTGGCCGCGGCGGCACAGCTCTCGGAGCGCTACATCAACGACCGCTTCCTGCCGGACAAGGCCGTCGATCTCATCGACGAGGCCGGCGCCCGGATGCGCATCAAGCGGATGACCGCCCCGGAGTCGCTGCGTGAGGTCGATGAGCGCATCGCCGATGTGCGTCGGGAGAAGGAAGCCGCGATCGACGCCCAGGACTTTGAGAAGGCCGCCGGTCTGCGCGACAAGGAGCGTAGGTTGGGTGAGGAGCGTTCGGAGAAGGAGAAGCAGTGGCGTTCGGGTGATCTCGAGGAGATCGCCGAGGTCGGTGAGGAGCAGATCGCCGAGGTTCTGGCGAACTGGACCGGAATCCCGGTGTTCAAGCTGACCGAGGAGGAATCCTCCCGGCTGCTCCACATGGAGGATGAGCTGCACAAGCGCATCATCGGCCAGGACGATGCCGTCAAGGCCGTCTCCCGTGCCATCCGCCGTACCCGTGCGGGTCTGAAGGACCCGAAGCGTCCCTCCGGATCCTTCATCTTCGCCGGTCCCTCGGGTGTGGGTAAGACGGAGCTGTCCAAGGCTCTCGCGTCCTTCCTCTTCGGAGACGATGACGCGCTGATCCAGATCGACATGGGCGAGTTCCACGACCGCTTCACTGCCTCCAGGCTCTTCGGTGCTCCCCCCGGATACGTCGGATACGAGGAGGGTGGCCAGCTGACGGAGAAGGTCCGCCGGAAGCCGTTCTCGGTGGTGCTCTTCGATGAGATCGAGAAGGCGCACAAGGAGATCTACAACACCCTCCTGCAGGTGCTCGAGGACGGCCGTCTCACCGACGGTCAGGGCCGCGTGGTGGACTTCAAGAACACCGTGCTGATCTTCACCTCGAACCTGGGAACCGCGGACATCTCCAAGGCCGTCGGGCTGGGCTTCTCCGGATCATCCGAAACGGATGCGGATGCCCAGTACGACCGGATGAAGAACAAGGTCAACGATGAGCTGAAGAAGCACTTCCGCCCCGAGTTCCTCAACCGTATCGATGAGATCGTGGTCTTCCACCAGCTGACCCGTGAACAGATCGTCGAGATGGTCGAACTGCTCATCGCCCGCGTCTCCAGGGCACTGGCGGACAAGGACATGGCGATCGAACTGACCGACAAGGCCAAGGCACTGCTGGCCACCCGTGGCTTTGATCCGGTGCTGGGTGCGCGGCCGCTGCGTCGCACCATCCAGCGCGAGGTCGAGGATGCGCTGTCGGAGAAGATTCTCTTCGGTGAGATCGGTGCGGGTGAGATCGTGACCGTGGATGTCGAGGGCTGGGATGGCGAGTCGAAGAACACCGACACCGCCAAGTTCACCTTCACCCCGCGGCCGAAGCCGCTGCCGAAGGACAAGTTCCCGGAGCTCTCCGTGGAGGCGGCCGAGGCCATCCAGTCAGTGGATTCCGCCGCCGACGGTGATGTCCCCGAGTCCGACTCCCTCGATGACGTGGATCTGGAGAAGCTGCGTGCCCTCGAGGAGGACGCCAGCAGTGATTCCCCGGATTCCGGGGATCCCGACCGTGTGACCGGTGGCGGTTACTACGGCACCGGTGCCCATGAGGGCCCGGACTCCGCACCCGAGGGCGGCGGCGAGCAGGAACGCTCCTGATCGGTTTCCGCCAGGGTTCAACCGGCGACGCGGGGTCGTGCACCATGATGGTGTGCGACCCCGCGTCGCCGGTTTTTCCGCGTGCCCAACCGGTGCCGGACGCCCGGGTGGGCGTCGAGAAGCTCTAGTGCAGGGCGTCGCTGGGAACCGGCAGCGTGGACTGCATCAGCATCTTCCACGGCTGCGGATCCGGCGCGGTGCTGGCGGTGACCGGCAGCGAGGCCACCGAGGCCGCGTACCAGGCCCGCCTGCTGATCCGGTCGAGCCGGAGTCCGGGGTGCAGGGCCAGGATCATGGTCACCGCGGTCTTGCCGTTGCCCTCGCGGAAGGGCTGCGCCCAGATCAGGTGCGCCAGGAAGTCCGCCAGCGCCCCCGCGGTATCCGAGCGCGGCTCGGTGCTCTTACGCAGGGCGTCGCCGGCGATCTGCAGATGGTGCTCAATCTGGTGCAGGGAGGCGAAGTGCATCCCCGATCGGCCGAGGTCGATGGTGCGCAGCTCACCGGCCCAGGTGTAGATGTCGCCGAGGATGAAGTTGTGCACCCTGCTCAACCCCGTGGCATCCGGTTGTGCGACCCCGGGGTAGCGTTCCAGCAGCTGACACATCCGCGCGGTGCTCACCTGCGCCTCGAGTTCCTTGAGCAACTCCGCCGAGCGCAGCGCCGCGGTGTTCCACAGCACCGGATAGTCATGGTGCTGATAGGGTTGGTGCCCGCGGCGCCGGTTGAACCAGGGGCGGGGACGGGGCTCAAGCGCGCGATCCTCTGCGATGAACTCATCTATCACCCCGCGCACGAAGTCCGGTGTCGTGCCAGCTGGGTCGCTCAGGTGTGAAAGCAGCGCCCCGGACCGGGATTCGGAATTCCAGCCCTCGATGGACTGGTAGTGGAGTACCTGGACGGCGAATGTGGATAGCATGATGTTTCTCCCCGGGATCAGGATGTCAGGGGTCGGTGGTGGGGTGGGTTCGCTCGGTGTGGTCTCCATAACGCGGGCGCCGGCTGGAGAAGGAACCGACCGTGAGCTCTCTCGCGGGTTCGTGCATATCTTCCTTCGGGGTGCCGGCGTCGCTTTGTGCCGAGTATAACCGGCGCATGCAGTTTTATCTATAACGCTATAGAAAACTGGGTTCCATCCCTCCCCGTCCACCGCCGCGTGACCCGGAACACTATGCCCGCCGTCCCGTGCCCGTGCCCCGGGCCAGCTCGGAGGTCAGTGTGATGATGTGGCGCAGCCCGGTGATCAGGGAGCCGTAGACGGGCCAGTAGCCGGTCCACTGTCCGGTGTCCGGGTTGTGGTTGCCGGGCAGCTCCGCGGCCAGCTGATCCAGGCGCAGCAGGAGTGCGTCGGCGTCAATGCCGGAATCCGGTGAGGACAGCGCGGCTCCGGTGTCCATGGCTATGCCCGACCACCGCCGTCTGAAGTCATCCCCCCAGATCATCCCGGACTCCGAGGTGTCATGGAGAACCCTGGTCATGGTCTTCAGATGCGCCACCGCGTCCGTGGACAGCCCGAGGATGTTCTCCCAGCCCGGCTGATCCTCCAAGTCGGCGTCCCCTGCACGGCGGCGCGGAAACCTCAGACCCGGATACGCGCGGGGGTTGGCGCGGCGGCTCTCCCTGGCGAATCGGACGATCGACCACGCAGAGGTCAGTTCCACGTCGATGGCGTCGATCCTGCGGAGCCAGTCACGGGAGCGCTCGGCATCCCAGGTGGTGGAGACCGTCTCGCCGATGCTCGTGAGCACCTGGCCGAATCCCGATGTGACACTGTCGATGTAGGCGTTGGCCTGCCTGTCCCGCATCGGCGGGAAGAACAGCAGCTCCACCGCGATCCCGATGCCCACCCCGACCGCGATCTCGGCCATCCGCTCACCGAACTGCTGGGACTGCTCACTGAAACCGTCACTGAGAATGAAGATCGAGGTGGTGGCGACGGCGATGCCCTCATCGCGGATCCACCGCAACCGGGCGAGCAGCAGACCGATCACCAGGGCCAGCGCGTAGCTCCAGATGGACACGCCCAGGGTGTGGCCGATGATGAAGGTGACGGTGATGCCGAGTATGGAGGCCACCGTTGTCTGCACTCCGTGGGAGATGGTCCGCAGCGCCGTGACCTGGATGGTCAACAACGCGGTCCAGGGTGCCAGGAAGGGGAAGTCCGTGGTCAGCAGGGTGATCGAGATCCACCATGCCGCCGTGGCGGCGACAACCGACTTGGCGATCCGGATCAGCGAGATCTGGAACTCGGAACCGTGGAGGGCCGTGCGGATCCGGGCTCGGAGTCGGTGGGCGTGTCCGTGTGCTGGGGTCACCGGTGTGGCTCCTGACGGTGTCGGCCGGGGTGCGGGCGGGGCGGTGGGTTGAAAAAAACCGCGACCCCGGGCGAGGTCGCGGCGGATCTACACCTGCGGATTAGTTGTAGAGCATGCCACCGTCGACCAGGATGACCTGGCCGGTGACGTAGTCGGAGTTCTCCGAGGCGAGGAAGGAGACGACACCGGCGACATCCCTGGGCTCCGAGGTGCGTCCCAGGGCGATGCCGCTGATCTGCTCCTTGAAGTTCTGGCCCTTGGGCTTGCCGTTGATCTTGCTCAGCTCCTCATCGATGAGCTCCCACATTCCGGTCCCGACGATGCCGGGGGCGTAGGCGTTGACGGTGTGACCCTTCGGTGCGAGCTCCTGCGCCGCCACCTGGGTCAGGCCGCGCACGGCGAACTTGGTCGTGGAGTAGGTGCCCAGAATCGGGAAGCCCTGGATGGCCGCGATCGATGCGGCGTTGACGATCTTGCCCTTGACCCCGAGCTCGTCGAACTTCCGTGCAGCGGCCTGGATGCCGTAGAACACGGAATAGACGTTGATGGGGTAGATCTTCTCCAGATCCTCCTGGGTGACCTCAAGGACCGGCTTGACCTGGGCGATGCCGGCGTTGTTGACCAGCACGTCGAAGCCACCAAGCTTCTCCGCGGCCTCATCGACGGCGGCGTCGAAGTTCGCCTTGTCCGCCACGTTGAGGCCGATGAAGATGGCCCTGTGGCCGGCGGCCTCGACGGCGGCGATGGTCTCCGCCGCGACCTCCTCCTGGAAGGGGAGGTCGGCGATGGCGATGTCGAACCCATCCTCGGCGAGCTTCGTTGCGATGGCACGACCGATTCCCTGTGCAGCGCCGGTGATCAGTGCAACCTTTGACATTATGTCTCCTATTTATTTGCCTGGACTACAAGTACATCCTCCACCATAGGCCCCGATGATTTTTATTGCATTGGCGCACCATCGCGTCCGTGTGACCCCCTCGGCATCTACAATCATTGCCATGGGATTGAACTACAGAAAGAAAGTCAGGACCGGCAAGGACAGCTGGCTCAACCTCTCCGGATCGGGTGTTTCCGGCTCGAAGAAGGTCGGCCCGCTGACCATCAACAGCCGTGGTGGACTCTGGGTGAAGCTGCCCGGCGGCTTCACCTACCGCGGCAGGTGGAAGTAGCCGTTCCCGTCCTGTTCGGCGAGGCCGTCGTCAAGCAGTGAGAACAGCGCCCGGGAGCGCTGGGCGTCATCGGGCCAGACCACATCGATGCTCGCCTTGGGCACCGCGCCCTCGGCGTTTCGCAGCACGTCCATGATCAGGCCGCGAACCTGACGGTCGGTCCCGGCGAACTTCTGCACGCGCCTGCTCGCCGAGGCCAGCTCCTCCGCGGAGGGGGCGGGGCAGCCGTTGCGCTGCCATGCGCACAGCCCCCGGATCGGGCAGTGCCCGCAGTCGGGTGCAGAGGCGGTGCACACCAGTGCCCCGAGCTCCATGAGCGCCGCTGAGAACACCGGTGCCTCGCCCCCGGCGGCGGCGGGGAGCAGGTCCGCGACGTCGGCAAGCTCCCTCCGGCGCGCCGGGCCGGCGAGGAAACGTCCGCCGATGGCACGGTGGTAGACCCGTCTGACGTTGGTGTCCACCACCGGTACGGTCTGTCCATGGGCGAAGGCGGCCACCGCGCGCGCGGTGTAGTCGCCGATACCAGGCAGCTCGAGCAGTTGCTCCACCGTCTCCGGTACCCGGCCACCGTGCTTGTCGACGACCACCGCCGCGCACTCGCGCAGGCGCAGTGCGCGGCGCGGATACCCCAGCTTCCCCCAGGCACGCAGGACCTCCGCCGGCGATGCCGCGGCCAGATCCGCGGGTGCGGGCCAGCGCCGCATCCACTCCAGCCAGATCGGTTCCACCCTCGCCACCGGGGTCTGCTGGCTCATCACCTCGGAGAGCAGGATTCCCCAGGCGCCGGTGCCCGGATCGCGCCAGGCAAGGTCGCGTGCGTTGGCCTCGAACCAGTTCAATAGTGCGTGCTGCAGGGCTGTATGTGACATGTCCCGCACATCCTAACCGAGGGTCGTTCGCACGGGAAAGCCGGACGGTGGAAGAATGGGGACATGCCATTGCGAAATGTCGAACGCACCCCCGCACCCGTGTGGAACGCCCTGGTTGCGGGCAATGAAAGATTCATCAACTTCGACGAGGACCGCCCCAACCAGGATGCGCCCCGCCGACGTCAGCTGCGTGATGGTCAGGCGCCCGCCGCCGTGGTCATCTCCTGCTCCGACTCCAGGGTCCCGGTGGAGATAATCTTCGATGTCGGCCTCGGCGATCTCTTCGTCGTGCGCACTGCAGGTGAGATCCTCGACCAGGCGGTCTTCGGTTCCATCGAGTACGCCATTGAATCCCTCGGTGTGCCCCTGGTCATCGTCATGGGGCATGAGTCCTGCGGCGCGGTCAAGGCGACCGCGGACGCGCTCGACGGCGGTGATATCCCCGGTGGCTACCAGCGTGTACTGATCGAGAAGGTCGCCCCCTCCATTCTCGAGGCGCGTGCGGAGGGCCTGAGCACGATCACGGACTTTGAGAAGCACCACGTCGTGGCCACCGTCGATCAGATCCTCTCCCGTTCCCCGGAGATCCACGCCAAGGTGGAAACCGGTGAGGTGGGAATCGTCGGCGTGCACTACCAGCTCTCCGACGGCCGTACCGTGCCTGTGATCACCCGCAACGTGGACTAGCCTCCGCAGGGGTTTCCCAACACGCCAGAGTTGCTAATGCACTCCGCGGGGAGCGGCAGGGAATAGAGTGAAGCCTGTGGGTACGCCGAAACCGCCAAAGCACAGTGAAGTTATCTATCAGCGCCGCCGCATCGCCGCACTGGTCGTGCTGCTCCTTGTCGTGGCGCTGATCATCTGGGCCGTGGTCGCCCTGCGGGGAGGTGCCTCCCCCGAGCAGACGCAGAACGCCGCGGAGACCTCAACCGCGGAGGCCACCACCCCGAGCCCGGAGGCCACCACCACGGCCACCTCACCTTCGGCCTCCGCGGCGCCCACCACCACCACGGCCACCCAGGCGGCGGATGCGAAGAAGACCTGCGAGCTCGCTGACCTGGTGCTCACCGCCACCTCCGACAAGCCGAACTACGGCCCGGGTGAGCAGCCGCAGTTATTCATGACGGTTGCCAACCCCACCGCGGCGGACTGCCGCATCGACCTCGATGAGCAGGTGCTGCGCTTCGAGATCTACGATCTGGCCACCAATGCCCGCGTCTGGTCGGACGTGGACTGCAACCCGGCGGTGGAGACGGGCACCCGTGAGTTCCCGGCGGGTGAGGAGCGCTACTTCCAGGCGACCTGGTCACGCACCACCTCGGCGCCCCAGCAGTGCTCGAGCCGCCAGGAGGTGCCGGTGGGCTCCTACTACCTGCACACCGTCATCGGTACCAACCCCTCCCAGGCGCTGACCTTCAACCTGGGTTAGGCCCCCTCTCAGGGTCAACCCCGCAGGCGGGCGAGTCCGTCGGTGATGTGGCGGGCCCACAGCGATCCCACGCCGTCCACGGCGCTGATCTCCTCCTGGGACGCCGCGAGCAGCGCATCGAGTTGCACGAAGGTTCCGATGAGCTTGTCCATGAGGAACTTCTGCACCCGCGGGATGCGGCTGAGCGTGCGGTAGCCGCGGGGGATCACCGGCTCATCCAGCGCCTCGTCGGTGGGGGGAAGCCCCAGGATGCGGGCGATGTTCGCCGCCTTCATCAGTGACTTGTCATCGAGATCGGAGATCGCGGCCAGCGCCGCGGCGACCTCCTCCGGGGTGGGGATGCCGTCGGTGACCAGGTAGTCGCTGATGATGAACTGACGCTCCCTGTCATTGTCACCGCGCAGCTCGGAGAGCTGGATCCGGATCTGCTTGGCATCCTTTCCCAACTCGAGGACATCGCCATCGATGGATTCGCCGACACGGCGCAGCATCTCCTCGCGCTGAATCACCGAGACCACATCGATCACCGAGGTGTAGTGGTGCAGCTCGGCCAGGTGGAGGCGCTGATTCACCTGATCCAGCCGATTGCGGTAGCGCTCCATCGTTCCCAGCGCCTGATTCGAGCGCGCCAGGATAGCCGACGGCTGCTCGAGCACGTGCGCCCTGCCCTCGACATAGAGGGTGATGGTGTTCTGGGACTCGGAGACGGCGATGACGGGAACCCCGGTGTGCAGGGCGGTGCGCTCCGCGGTGCGGTGGCGCGTACCCGATTCCTGGGTGGGCCAGGTGGGGGAGGGGATCAGCTGGACATTGGCGCGCTTGATCCGGTCACCGTCGGAGGACAGGATCACCGCGCCATCCATCTTGCACAGCTCGCGCAGCCGGGTGGCGGCGAATGGGACGTCGAACTCGAATCCGCCGTCGCAGATCGCGGTGACGTTCTCCTCATCTCCGATGACGATCAGCGCGCCGGTGTGGCCCCGGACGATGCGGTCCAGGCCGTCGCGGAGCGGGGTACCCGGCGCCAGGCGTTCCAGGGTGCCACGCAGGGTGTGGACGGTATCGTGGTCGTGGGGGAGGGCATGGGTTATAACCCTACCGCCGCCAGTGCGTCAACAAGTGAGGCCGCCTCGGTGATCTTTAACCCCGACCTCTTCACCGGGGAGGCGGCGGGGATGATCGCCCGCTCGTAGCCGAGCCGCTCGGCCTCCGCCAGGCGTCTGTCCACATTGGGCACCCGCCGGATCTCACCGGCAAGCCCGACCTCGCCGAGCACCACGGTCTTGTCCGGCAGCGCCTTCTTCGACAGCGCGGAGGCGGTGGCCAGAGCGACAGCCAGGTCGGTGGCGGGTTCCCCCACCTTCATTCCGCCCACGGTGGCCACATAGGCGTCCTTGTTCTGGGTGGCCCGACCCGCGCGAGCCGAGAGCACCGCCAGGACCATGGGGACGCGCGTGGGGTCGAGCCCGGTGACCACCCTGCGGGGATTCTTCGACGGGGCATCGACGAGCAGGCTCTGCACCTCGGCCAGCAGGGGGCGGACACCGTCCATGGCCACGGTCACCGCGGTGCCGTCCGGGGTGGAACCGCGGTGGGAGAGGAAGAGTCCGGAGGGGTCGGCCACCTCCCGGATACCGTCGGAGTGCTGCTCAAAACAGCCGACCTCATCCGTGGCGCCGAAGCGGTTCTTGATTCCACGCAGCATGCGCAGCGAGGAGTGCCGGTCACCCTCGAAGTTGAGCACCACATCAACCAGGTGTTCGAGGACCCTGGGCCCGGCGACATTGCCGTCCTTGGTCACGTGGCCGACCAGGAGAATGGGGACGCCGGTGGTCTTCGCCAGCGTGGTCAGCGCCGCGGTGACCGCGCGCGACTGTGCCACCCCGCCCGCAACGCCTTCCACACCGGAGGCGTGCATGGTCTGCACCGAGTCCACGATGAGCAGACTGGGTTTGAGCTGGTTGACGTGTCCGAAGACCACGTCCAGATTCGATTCCGCGGCCAGGTAGAGGGTGTCCTTGAGCGCGCCGGTGCGCTCTGCGCGCAGCCGCACCTGCCCCGCGGACTCCTCGGCGGTGACGTAGAGAGCCGTGCGGGTGCCACCGCCCTGCCTCATCGAGGCCCAGCGACTGGCCACCTCCAGCAGCAGCGTGGACTTGCCCACGCCGGGCTCGCCGGCCATCAGCACCACCGAACCGGGGACCACACCGTTGCCGAGTACGCGGTCCAGCTCACCGATTCCGGTGGATATGCTCGTCGACGCCGCTGCCACCACCTCGGCGATCGGCACGGCGGGGGAGGTGGGGGTCAGTCCCGCGGGGGCCGTTCCGGACACCGCAGCCCGTGCCCCGGCGCCGGATTCACCCAGCGCGTGTTCCTCCATGGATCCCCAGGAGCCGCATTCCGGGCAGCGCCCCAACCATTTGGGACTGGAGTATCCGCATTCGGAACAGGTGTGCACACTGCGGGGTTTCTTGGCCATGCACTCACCTTAGACAACGGGGTGGACATACTCCCACCAACATGTTCGAATAGCACAGAACCCGGGCCGCAAGCGGACCCGGGTTGCCTGTCAGGCGCAGTGCCTCTAGTGGCCGGAGTGCTCCGCGTGTCCACCGACGTTGCGGTCGTTCGTGCCGGCATCGTGGACCGGGGCGGCGACGGTGGCATCGACGTTGACCACGCCGGTGTCGAAGGTGAACTCGACCGGAACGACGCCGCCGTAGGCGAATCCGGGGTTGTCAAGGGTGGTGGCCACATGCTGAATGCAACCCGCGTCGGGCTCAACGAGCTTGTCCAGTTCCTCCTCGATGTCCGCGACAATCGAGCAGTTGGCCTTCAGCGGCTCGGCGCCGGTGAACTCCACCTCGGTTCCGTCGACGGAGATCTTCTCGAGGGTGTGGGTGGCCTTCTCGGGATCCTGGTTGATCGCTGTGAACTTCAGGCCGGCCTCGCCGCCCTCGGTCACGTGCACCGTGACATCGCGGACCGCGATGGCACCGTTCTCGGAATTGACGCTGGCACCGTCGACCGCGGCGACCTGGCTCGAGGTCTGGGTGATCTGGCCCGCGCTGCACGAGGCAAGAGCGAGCGCAGACACAGCGGCCACGGTCATGATCGCGCCACGACGGGCAACCGACTTCAGGGACTTCACGGGTTCGGCCTCCATAAGGTCAAGATTCCAGGATCCGGTCCGGAGGAAACTCCGGATATTCTCTCCATCACCCTAGCCCGTCCGCGGCGGTTCACACAGTCGGTTGCGGCAACCAAGGGTGTAGACGGGGGCATACAAAAGGGGCATGGGCCCGCGCCCGGGTCGGCATCCCGTCGCTGGACCCACGGCTGTTTCCTCCCGCCGGGGCCCACCCCTTTCGTCGCGGGGATGGGGTTAGTCCATTCATGGTAGAATCGCAGGGCCTGTCCCGCCGGGGAAATGGCGTGAAGATTCAAGGAGTGGGAATGGATTTCAAGGTCGGAGACACCGTCGTCTATCCGCATCACGGGGCCGCGATGATCGCAGCCCTCGAACAGCGCGAGATGAATGGCGAAACGGTGGACTACCTGGTTCTCCAGATTAACCAGTCCGATCTGGTGGTCCGAGTGCCAGCCCGGAACGCCGAGCTCGTCGGTGTCCGCGACGTCGTCGGCGAGGAGGGGCTGCAGAAGGTTTTCGCGGTACTGCGCGAGGTCGATGTGGAGGAGGCCGGGAACTGGTCCCGCCGCTACAAGGCCAACCAGGAGCGGCTCGCCTCCGGTGACGTGAACAAGGTCGCCGAGGTCGTCCGCGATCTCTGGCGCCGCGATCAGGATCGTGGCCTTTCCGCGGGTGAGAAGCGGATGCTCGCCAAGGCCCGTCAGGTGCTCGTCGGTGAGCTGGCCCTCGCGGAGACGGTGGACGAGAAGAAGGCCGATGATTTCCTCGCACAGGTCGATGAGACCATCGCGCGTCACCGCGCGGATCTCTTCGGCGACGAGGAGAAGAAGGATGCCTTCGATGACTTCGATGATTCCGATGTGGATCTGGATGATTTGAGCTTCGACGACGACGAGGACTAGGCCGGGCATGTTCACCACGGGCATGCCGGTGATCGCCCTGCTCGCGGCGGCGGGGCGGGGAACCCGCCTGGGTGGTCCCGTTCCCAAGGCCTTCGTACCGCTGCGCGGCCGCTCCCTGGTCGAACGCTCCCTGCAGGCCATGATCACCTCCGAGATGGTCGACGAGGTGATCATCCTGGTCAGCCCGGACATGAATGACTACGCCCGTGCGCTGCTGGGCAGGCGCGGACTCCTCGAGACCAACCTTCCGGTACGGTTCGTCCACGGCGGTGATGAGCGCGCCGATTCCATCTGGGCGGGGCTGCAGAGCATTACGCTTGACGACGCCGCCGTTCTCATCCATGACAGCGCACGCGCGCTGACGCCCCCCGGCCTCATTGCCCGCGTGGCGGGCAGGGTCCTCGACGGCGCGGACGCCGTCGTCCCCGTGCTTCCCGTTGCGGACACCATCAAGCGCGTCGACAAGCAGGGTCGCTACGTCCTGGACACGCCCTCGCGGGCGGACCTGCGTGCCGTGCAGACGCCCCAGGGGTTCCGACTGTCCACGCTGCGCGCGGCCAATGAGAAGTTCTTCGCCGATCCCGAGCCGGGATTCGTTCCCACCGATGACGCCAGCCTCATGGAGTGGTTCGGCGCGCAGGTCATCTGCGTGCAGGGCGATCCCATGGCGTTCAAGGTGACCACGCCCATTGACATGATGCTCGCCCAGCGCATCACCGATGAAGCTGAACCGACCATTTTCGAGGTGCCCGGTGACTGACCCCATTATTCCCCGCGTCGGCATCGCCTCCGACGCCCACCAGATCGAGGAGGGAAAACCCTGCTGGATCGCCTGCCTGCTGTTCCCCGGCGTCGACGGCTGCGAGGGCCACTCCGACGGAGATGTGGTGGCGCACGCCATCGTCGACGCCCTGCTCTCCGCCTCCGGACTGGGGGACCTGGGCTCCTTCGTCGGAGTGGGACGCCCGGAGTATGACGGCGTCTCTGGCACCCAGCTTCTCGTCGAGGTCTGTGAACTCCTCGAGTCCGAGGGTTTCGGCATCGGCAATGTCGCGGCCCAGCTGATCGGGCAGTCCCCGAAGTTCGGCCCGCGTCGCGAGGAGGCCCAGGAGGTTATCTCCGGTATCCTCGGTTGCCCGGTGTCACTGTCGGCCACCACCACCGATCATCTCGGTTTCACCGGACGCGGTGAGGGTCGGGCCGCCATCGCCACCGCCGTGGTGTGGCGGGCCTGAGGCCACCCGGCCCGCACAGGAAGGACATGACGTGGACATTCTCATTCGCGACAGCGCCGAGGAGGTCGGCGTCGCGGCCGCTGACCTGATCTCCGGGCATGTGGGGAGGAACGAGACGATCGGTCTGGCCACGGGTTCCTCTCCGCTGCCCACCTACCGCGAGCTCATACGCCGCGTCGGCGCGGGTCAGCTGTCCTTCCGCAATTGCCGGGCGTTCCTGCTCGATGAGTACCTCGGGCTGGGCCCCGGGGATCCCCACAGCTACCACCGCACGATTCGCGATGTGTTCACCGCGCACATTGATATCGAGGATTCGGAGGTTGTGGGCCCCGATGGCACCGACCCCGACCCCCGCGCCGCCGCCGCACGCTATGAACGGCGGGTCGTCGGGGCGGGCGTCGGTGTTCAGCTGCTGGGGATCGGAGTCAACGGGCACATCGGATTCAATGAACCGTCGAGTTCTCTCAACGGCGAAACCACGGTACAGGCCCTGCATCCCCAGACGGTGCGGGACAACGCGCGCTTCTTCGACTCCGTCGGGGATGTCCCGGATTACGCCATCACCCAGGGGCTGGGGACCATCATGCGGGCCGGGCACCTGGTCCTCGTTGCAACGGGCACGTCCAAGGCCGAGGCCGTGCGCAGCATGATCGAGGGGCCGGTTTCTGCGTTCTGCCCGGCCTCGGTTCTGCAGCTGCATCCCAGGGCCAGTGTCATCCTCGATGAGGAGGCCGCGGCGGGGCTCGGCTACCTCGATTTCTACCGCAGCATCGATGCCCGCCGTTTCCCCGTGCGGTGATCCGTCCCGACCTCGGCCCGCGCGATGATGCCGCAGCCGATCGCGGGTTTGCCCCTCCAGTTAGACTTGGATGCGTGACTCTACGCATCTATGACACCGGTACCCGTTCGCTGCGCGACTTCATTCCCCTGAGACCGGGGCACGCGTCGATCTACCTGTGCGGTGCGACCCCGCAGTCCCAGCCGCACATCGGCCATGTCCGCTCGGGGGTTGCCTTTGATATCCTGCGCCGTTGGCTGCTCGCCGGGGGACTGGATGTGGCCTTCGTTCGGAATGTCACCGACATCGATGACAAGATTCTGACGAAGGCCGCGGAGAACGGATGCCCGTGGTGGGAGTGGGTGTCCACCTACGAAAGGGAATTCACCTGGGCCTATGACACCCTCGGGGTGCTTCCACCAAGCGTTGAACCCCGCGCCACCGGTCATGTCACCCAGATGGTGGAGTACATGCAGCGGCTGATGGACAACGGCTACGCCTATGTCGTCGACGGCTCCGTCTACTTCGATGTCGCGGCCTGGGCCGCGGCGGAGGGCTCGGACTACGGCGCCCTCTCCGGCAACAGGGTCGAGGACATGGAGCAGGGTGAACCGGATTCCTTCGGCAAGCGCGGCCCGCAGGATTTCGCACTGTGGAAAGCGGCGAAACCCGGCGAGCCGAGCTGGCCCACCCCCTGGGGCGAGGGGCGCCCCGGCTGGCACCTGGAATGCTCGGCGATGGCCACCTACTACCTCGGCGCGCAGTTCGACATCCACTGCGGTGGGCTGGACCTGCAGTTCCCGCACCATGAGAATGAGATCGCGCAGTCGCATGCCGCGGGTGACAGGTTCGCCAACTACTGGATGCACAACCACTGGGTGACAATGGCGGGGGAGAAGATGTCCAAGTCACTGGGTAATGTCCTGTCCGTGCCGAGGATGCTGGAGAAGGTCCGTCCGGTGGAACTGCGCTACTATCTCGGCTCCGCGCACTACCGCTCGGTGCTGGAGTACTCCGAGGAGGCGCTGCTGGAGGCGGCGGCGGGGTATCGCAGGATCGAGTCCTTCCTCGAGCGTGCCGGCGCGGTGTCCACCGGTGGTATTGAGGTCGGAGAGTGGACGGAGGGTTTCGCGGCGGCGATGGACGACGACATCGCCGTGCCCAAGGCGCTCGCCGAGATCCACAACGCCGTCCGCGAGGGCAACAGCGCCCTGGACCGCGGCGATAGGCAGCAGGCGCTGCAGCGTGCAGCGGCTGTCAGGGCGATGACCGGGGTGCTCGGCATCGATCCGCTCTCGCAGAAGTGGGTGGATACCGACTCCCTGGCCGTCGCCGCACAGGAGGCGCTCGATGTCCTGGTCGGCGCCGAGTTGGAACGACGGGAACGGGCGCGCGCCGAGAAGAACTGGGCGGTGGCGGATGAGGTCCGCGACCGCCTCCAGAGCGCGGGAATCGATGTGGTGGACACGGCCGATGGTGCATCGTGGAAACTGCAGTAGAGTGTGAGACTTCGAGAAAGGTATTTTCATCATGGCAGGAAACGATGGCCGTCACGGCGGTGTCCGCAAGACCAACAAGAAGGGTGCGCAGAAGGGCAGCGGCGGTCAGGTTCGTCGTGGCCTGAAGGGCAAGGGACCGACGCCCAGGGCCGAGGACCGCACCTACCACGCCGCGCACAAACGCAAGGTGGAGCGGCAGCGCCGGGATCAGGGTCGACACGAACGTGATCAGACGGAGCTGGTCGTCGGCCGGAACCCGGTCATCGAGTGCCTTCACGCCCGGGTGCCCGCCACCGCCCTGTATGTCGCCGAGGGTGCGGCGAATGATGATCGTCTCACCGAGGCGGTGCACACCGCCGCCGGCCGTGGCATCCCGGTGATCGAGGTCAACAGGCTCGAACTCGATCGCATGACCGGGAACGGCATGCACCAGGGAATCGGCCTGGCCATTCCGCCCTTCGAGTACGCCAATGTCCATGATCTCATCGCCAACGCCGCGGCCGCGCCGGGACCCGGAATGTTCGTCATCCTCGACAACATCACCGACCCCCGCAACCTCGGCGCGGTCATCCGCTCCGTGGGCGCCTTCGGCGGCAACGGTGTGGTCATTCCCGAGCGTCGATCAGCATCCGTCACCGCTGTGGCCTGGCGGACCTCCGCGGGCACCGCGGCCAGGGTGCCGGTGGCCAGGGAGACCAACCTGACCCGCACCGTCAAGGAGTTCCAGCAGAACGGCTACCAGGTCGTGGGGCTCGACGCGGGCGGCGACCACACACTCGACACCTATGACGGAACCGACAACGTGGTGATCGTGGTCGGCAGCGAGGGCAAGGGCATCTCCCGGCTGGTCCGGGAGAACTGCGACACCATCATGTCCATCCCCACCGAACCGTGGGTCGAGTCCCTCAACGCCTCGGTCGCGGCCGGCGTGGTGCTCTCGGAGTTCGCCCGCCAGCGCAGGGCCGCGAACTAGGCCGGCGGAGCCCCGTTCAGCAGGGCCTCGACCTCGTCACGGGTCGGGGGCTGGGCGCCCTGGCGGGAGCAGGTGATCGCGGCGGCGGCCGCCGCGAAACGGAGGATCCCGGCCAGGGTGTCCTCCGGGATATCCGGGATCCCGTCAACCCCTATGCCGCGTCGCGCCAGCTCCACGATCAGTGCGGCCAGGATGGTGTCCCCCGCACCGATGGTGTCCACCACCTCCACCTCGGCGGGGGGAATGTCAATGACCGTCGATCCGCGGACCAGGGTCAGCCCGTCACCGCCGCGGGTGATCACGATCAGGGGCACCGAGGCGATCACGTCCGGTCCTCCGAAGAAATCCACCTCGTCCTCGCTGAGCTTGAGCAGATGGACGCGGTCCAGCACGCTGAGGAGCCTGCTGCGGTGGGTGTCCGTGGCCGAGATCGTCCTGATGTTCGGGTCGAGTGCGATGAAGGAGCCGGCGTCGGACATTGTGCGCAGGAGCTCGAGGTAGCGGCCCGCACCGGGCTCGAGCACGAGGGAGACGGTGCCGAAGCAGGCGTATCCGGACATTACCGTCGGCGGATCAACGAGACGGTCCGCGGTGCCCTCCACGTAGAAGTTGAAGGACGCGGAGCCGGAGTCGTCGATGCTGCTCACGGCGAGGGTGGTGGGTTCCTCACCGCGCTGGACCAGGTTGGTGGACACACCGTTGTGCCTGAGGGCTGCGTGGAGGGCCTCGCCGAAGGCATCGGTGGACAACCTAGAGAGGAACTGGACCTCCCCGCCCAGTCGTGCCGATGCGATGGCGGCGTTGAAGGGTCCGCCGCCGAGTGCGGGCTGGAGCGGTGAGAGGGGGCCCGCAGCCTGGTCGGTGGGAACCAGATCGATGAGGCCCTCCCCGCAGACAGTGATCATGATGTGCAGTACCTTCCGTCGGTTGGGTGAACTTGCTTGGTACGTGGTTATAGCCAGTATGCCCGAGAAGGTCGCCGGGATCCGGTGCATCCGTGGGATTCCGCTCACTCTGTGGTGTCTTTTCCACCATCCCTGCGCACGGCTACGTAATCTGTGGAAGCATGCAGCGATTCCGCCCCCGCTTCCACCTCACGCCCCCGACCGGAAGGCTCAACGACCCCAATGGTCTCTACCTTGACGGGGATATCCTCCACGCCTACTATCAGCATGATCCCGGCTTTCCCCATGGGAACAAGCGCACGGGTTGGGGCCATGCCAGCACCAGTCTCACCGGCGCCGACCGGTTGCGGTGGTACCACCACCCCGATGCCCTTTACCCGGACATGCCCTATGATCTCAATGGTTGCTACTCGGGCTGTGCGGTGGTCGACCGAGGGCAGCTGCGCCTGTTCTACACCGGCAACCTCAAGGCCGCGGAGGGGCGCCGGGCCACCCAGAACATGGTCCTGGTTGAGGATCCGACGGGTCCGATGGGAGGTATCCATCTCCGATCACCGCGCAACCCCCTCATCGACGGCCCGGCCGCCGGTTTCACGGCGCACTACCGCGATCCCATGATCTTCGAGGAAGGTGCGGGCTGGCGGATGATCCTCGGTGCACAGCGCGATGACGGCACCGGTTCCGCCGTGCTCTACCGTTCCGCGGACCTGGAGAACTGGCACTTCGACGGTGAACTGCTTATCGACGCCTCCACCGCGGCCCCGGGCACCGCCGCGGACGTGGTGCCCGGTGGCTACATGTGGGAGTGCCCCAACCTGTTCAGCATGGTCGACGAGGTGAGCGGTGAGGAACTCGATGTGCTCATCATCTGCCCGCAGGGACTCGAGCGCATCGACGGGGATCTGACGCACTATGCGAGCTCCGACCAGTGCGGCTACCTTGTCGGTCGCTTCCACGACACCACCTTCACCGTGCTGCGAGGGTTCAGCGAGCTCGATCACGGCCATGAGTTCTATGCTCCGCAGGTGACCGCGGGTGGCGCCGGGGTGGTGTTGATGGGCTGGATGGGGCTGCCCGGTCAGGACGATCAGCCGACGGTGTCGGAGGAGGGGTGGGTGCACTGCCTGAGCGTGCCCCGGATCCTGCGCCTGGTGGACGGGGTGCTCCACCAGGAGCTCATTGTCCCGGAGGGACAGGCACGCAGCTTGTCACTGGGTGCTGAGCACGTCCGGGTGGATATCCGATCGGACGTCCACCTGGAGTGGGACGGTCAGCGCATAACTGTTGATAGGGCCGGTGACCGCAGAAGTGTGGCCTGTCCGCCAGGGGAACTCATGATGGTTGAGGATGCCACCGCCATCGAGATAACTGCAGGAAATGGGCGGGTAGCCTTCGCGCTACGTAGTTTCTCGGACATGATTTAGATTACTCGGAAAGAAGGGTGTGACGGTTTGGTCACACTTTCTCGGAATCTCTGGAGGGGCACAACCAAGCATTGTTGAATATGGACTAAGCCTTCAATTCCATCACAATGGTGTTCTTGCCCAGGGAGATTCAATGGACCACGAAAAAGTAGCCGAGCGTGTCATCGTCGGCGTCGGCGGTGAGGGGAATATCGTCGCCGCAGCCCACTGTGCCACCCGTCTGAGGATGGTACTCAAGGATTCAAAGGATGTTGACCGCGATGCGCTCGACAACGATCCCGATCTCAAGGGAACCTTTGAAACCGGAGGCATGTTCCAGGTCATCGTCGGCCCGGGCGATGTGGACCGCGTCTTCGACGAGATGGACAGGGCGACGTCGAAGGACATCGCCGTCTCCACCGAACAGCTCAAGGATGTCGCGGCCAACAGTGGCAACTGGTTTACCAGGGCCGTCAAGGTACTCGCTGACATCTTCGTGCCACTTATCCCGATTCTGGTCGGCGGCGGTCTCCTCATGGCATTGAACAATGTTCTCACCGCGGCCGATCTCTTCGGGCCGCAGTCCCTGGTGGACAGGTACCCCGCCATCACCGGCGCCTCGGAAATGATCAACCTGCTCGCCTCCGCACCCTTCGCCTTCCTGCCGGTTCTCGTCGGTTTCACCGCCACCAAGCGATTCGGTGGCAACGAGTTCCTTGGTGCGGGTATCGGTATGGCCATGGTGTTTCCAACGCTGGTCAACGGCTACAGTGTGGCCGAGACGATCGCCGCGGGAGACATGACCTACTGGAACCTCTTCGGCCTTGACGTCGCCCAGGCCGGATACCAGGGCACGGTGCTCCCGGTCCTCGTCGTCTCGTGGATCCTGGCCACCATCGAGAAGTTCCTGCACAGGCACCTCAAAGGAACGGTGGATTTCCTCCTCACTCCGTTGATCACACTGCTCATCACCGGTTTCCTCACCTTCATCGCCGTGGGTCCCGTCATGCGCTGGCTGGGCGACTGGCTGGCCTCGGGGCTGCAGAGCCTCTACGACTTCGGTGGCCCGTTCGGCGGTTTCCTCTTCGGCCTGATCTACTCCCCGATTGTGATCACCGGTCTCCACCAGTCCTTCCCGCCGATCGAGCTGGAACTGTTCAACCAGGGTGGATCCTTCATCTTCGCCACGGCCTCCATGGCCAATATCGCCCAGGGAGCGGTGTGTCTGGCGGTGTTCTTCCTCGCCCGTTCGGAGAAGCTCAAGGGTCTGGCGGGTGCCTCGGGCATCTCTGCCGTGCTGGGGATCACCGAACCAGCGATCTTCGGTGTGAATCTCCGTCTGCGTTGGCCCTTTTTCATCGGTATGGGCGCCGCCGCGATCGGTGGCGCACTCATAGCCGTGTTCAACATCAAGGCGGTGGCACTTGGGGCCGCCGGCTTCATTGGCGTGGTCTCCATCCGCGCCTCCGACATGGGGATGTTCATGGTCTGTGCGGTGACCACCTTCGTGGTGGCATTTGCCGCGGCCTTCGCTTATGGAAGGTATCTGGTCAAGCGTCGGGGCAGCATCGATCCGGATGCCGTGGAGGCGGACCCGGTCGTTGAGGCCATCCCAGTGGTGGAGGCGGCGGAGGATGCAACGGTGATCTCCTCCCCGTTGACCGGTCAGGCTGTAGCTCTTTCCTCAGTCTCGGATCCGATGTTCGCCTCGGGGAAACTGGGTGAGGGCGTCGCGATCATTCCCTCCGAGGGACGTCTGCTCTCGCCGGTCAGTGGCAAGGTGGTTGTCGCCTTCCCCTCCGGCCACGCCTTCGCCGTGCGATCCAGAGGCGCAGATGGAAAGAATGTGGATATTCTCATGCACATCGGTTTTGATACCGTCAATCTCAAGGGTGAGCATTTCACTCCGTTGAAGAAGCAGGGCGATGAGGTGGCTGTGGGCGATCTGCTCTGTGAGTTCGATATCGAGGGGATCAGGTCCGCCGGCTATGAGGTGACCACCCCGGTGGTGGTGTCCAATTCCAGGAAGACCGGACCGGTGGGCGTCCAGGCCGTCGGGCCGGTGCACACCGGTGACCGCCTGCTGAGCGTCGACCCGGTGCACGTGGACGCGTGAGCGCCCGGTGGGATCCTCAGCCGTGGAGTTGGCGGCGTCTTAACGCATCCTCGTCGCGCTGCGCGTCGCGGCCGCGCAGCCAGCCGATGAGGCGGCACACCAGATAGATCACAAAAGAAATGGTGGTCACGAAGACGCTGACGGGCAGCCCCGGCGCCAGGGAGAGGATGAGGCCGCCCGCCGCGGCGACCTCGGCGAAGAGCATGGACAGAAACACCGCCTTCAACGGGTTCGAGGTCACCTGTACCGCGGAGGCGCCGGGGACGATCAGCAGCGCCATCACCAGCAGGGCACCGACGATCTGCACGGACTGTGAGGCGCTGAGCCCCACGAGCACGGCGAAGCCCACGGCGATCAGCCGGACGTTGACGCCGGAGGCCTGCGCGAGCACCGGGTCGGCACTGGCGAACAGGATCGGCCGCCACCAGATGATCATCACCGAGACCACGAGTACCGTCACCGCGGTCAGGATCCACAGCGACGCCGAGGACACACCCACGATCTGTCCGGTGAGCAGGGAAAATGCGGTGGAGGAACGGCCCGGGTAGAGGTGGATGAACAGCACGGAAAGGCCGAGCCCGAAGCTCAGGATCACGCCGACCACGCTGTCCTGCTGCTTCAGGCCAAGTACCGCGAGCAGAATCGCGGCCAGCACGGAGCCGACGACGGCGCCCACCCCGACGTTCAAGCCGAACAGCAGCGCCGCGGAGGCACCCATGAGGGCGAGCTCGGCGGTACCGTGCACGGAAAAGGACATCTGCCTGACCACGATCAGGGGGGCCAGCACCCCTGAAAGCACGCCCAGCAGGGCGGCAGCGAGAAGGGCGTGCTGGACGAACCCCACCCCGAGCAGGTGCTGGGTGTCGGCGAACCAGGTGGAGACATCCATCTCAGACCACCACGATCCGGCCGTCGACACGCACAACGTTGACCGGTGCGGCATAGAGCTCACTGAGCTTCTCGGACTGCATCACCTGATCAACCGATCCTATCGTGTGGCCGTAGGGGGCCAGGTAGAGGATTCTGTCCACATGTTCAATGAGCGGATTGATGTCGTGGGTGACCACCATCAGAGCGGTACCCTCCTTCTTGAGCTCGGCGAAGAGTGAAACGGTGTGCTGCTGGACGCCGGGGTCGAGGCTGAGCAGGGGCTCGTCGGCGAGCAGGAGACGCGGTGTGACAGCCAGCGCCTGGGCCTGGCGGATCAGTTGCTGCTGGCCGCCCGAGAGCTGGCCCACGCGACGCTGTGCCAGCCCGGTGGCACCGACCCGGGCGAGCAGTGCGTCGACATCACCCTTCGGCGGCTTTCGGCCCCGCAGCACCCCGTGGGCCGCGGACAGCGATACCAGGTCGCGGGCCCGTAGCGGAAGATCCGGTGGGAACATCCGCTGCTGCGGGATAACTCCGATGTGGTGCCTCGCCTCATCGGCGATCCGGACGCTGCCTGCGGTCAGATGGCGGGTACCGAGGATGGTGCCCAGCAGGGTGGTCTTTCCCACCCCGTTGGGACCGAGGACGACGAGCAGCTCGCCGGGTTGAAGCTCGAGATTGAGATCCTTCCATAGAGGATCCACCGCGGCGTCGGTGAAAGATAACAGCATCGTGTCGATTCCAGTGGGTAAGCGGGAGGGACTAGGCGGACGTGGCTGCCTTTTCCAGGTTGTCCACCGCGGTGGTGAAGGTATCCAGGAAATTCTCGCCCAGCGGGGGAGTCTCGGAGATCTCGACGATCGCGATTCCATTCTCCTGGGCCAGATCCCGCAGACTGGTGGCAACCGGTGTGGCGGACTGCGGGTTGTAGATCAGGATATCAATGCCGTTGTTCCGGATCAGCTCCTGGAAGGAGTCCACGTCGGCGGCGGAGGGTTCACCCTCGCTCAGGGTGGTGGCACGGTATCCCTCCGGGGTGGATTCGATCATCGCCGAGTCCTTGACAATGTAGTCGGCGATCGGTTCGGTCTGGGCCACGCGCACGGCCGGAAGATCGTGGATGCGGCCATGGAGTTCGTCCATCTTCGCGGTGACCGCCTGCGGGGTGACCGTGATGTTCGAGTCGAGTTCGCTCGCCTTGTCGGCGATGTCCCCGGCGACCTCGGATACGGCTTCGGTGGAGTACCAGATGTGTTCGTTGTCCACGTCGCCGCCATGGTCATGGTCATCGCCGTCGTGCTCGTCCCCGTGGTCGTGCTCGCTCAGCGGAAGCGCATGGATGATCCGGGAGTCGTTGTCGTCGAGTGAGGAGTAGAGCCAGGCATCGTAGCCGCCACCGCCGACGACGATGATGTCCGCGGTCTCAACCTTCGCCATGTCCGCCGCGGTCGGCTCGAAGGAGTGGGGGTCCGCGCTGTCGCCGACGATGATGGCGTTGACGTCGGCGTCCCCGACCGTCGCCTGTGCCACGTCGGCCCACACCTGGGTGGAGGTGACGATGTTGATCGTGCCGCCGTCCTGTGGCGTCGCCTCCGATGATTCATCGGAGGCGGAGCAGGCGGTGAGCGACAGCATGGCCAGGGGAAGCGTGAGGGCGAGGGCCCTGAGTGTTGGTTTCATGGTTTCAGCTAAGTACTAGTGAAAACGCTTGTCAACATGAAAATCAATTGAAAACCCGGATAGAACGGCGGCTACTGGTAGGTTTAGAAAATTATGGCACGGCGACCTCAGCATTATGGCACCCTCGCTTCAATCGCGGCGAAGCTCGGCGTTTCGCGGACCACCGTGTCCAATGCCTATAACCGGCCCGAGCAGCTCTCGGCCGAGTTGCGCCAGCGCATCCTGGACACCGCCGAGAAGATGGGCTATCTCGGACCCGATCCCATGGCCCGCAGCCTGCGCACCCGGCGTGCGGGAAGCATCGGCGTGCTGCTGACCGAGCACCTTTCCTACGCATTTGAGGACATGGCCTCGGTGGATTTCCTCGCGGGCATGTCGGAGGCGGCCTATGGGTCCGACACCATGCTCACCCTCGTCCCGGCTAGCCCGGACACCTCCTTCGACGGGGTGTCGGCGCAGGAGCTGATAAGCAAGGCGGTGGTCGACGGCTTCGTGGTGTACTCGGTGGCCAAGGATGATCCGCACCTGGCTGCGGTCAAGGCCAGGGGTCTACCCGCTGTAGTCTGCGATCAGCCCGCGGACGAGGTGGGGCTGCCCTTCGTCGGCATCGACGACTACCTCGCAATAGCCCCTGCAGCCCGGGTGCTCATGGAGGCCGGGCACCGCAGGGTGGGGATCCTCTCGATCCGCCTGGACAGAGTGCGTAACGACGCCCGGGTGAGCAGTCAACGCCTCGAAGGCGCCCAGCACCACGTTCAGCAGTCACGTATCCGGGGCGCACTGGATGTGTTCGCCGCCCACGGTCTGGAACCGGGCAGTGTGCCCGTGATCGAATGCTGGCTCAACGACCGCGCCCACAACATTGCGGCCGCGGGTGCACTCCTGGAATCCCACCCCGACCTCACTGCAGTCCTGTGCACCACGGACTCCCTCGCCTTCGGAGTGCTGGAGTACGCCTCCACCCACGCCATCTCCGTGCCGGGTGAACTCTCCGTCACGGGTTTCGACGGCACCCAGCTGGCGCTGGCGCACCAGATCACAACCGTGATCCAACCGAACCGGCGCAAGGGGTTCGAGGCCGGGAACCTGCTCTTCGGGATGATCGAGAACAATATCGCAGACACCCCGGAGCCTCCGGCGACCAGGGTGATGCTCGAGACCGGATTCAACGCCGGAATCACGGTCGCCACACCGGCGACCTGAGGATCAGTGCTGGTGTGACAGCCGTCCCAGGGTCTCCTGCGCCGCACGGTCGGCGGCTGTGCGCTGCTGGGGAGTGAGGTTCTCCAGACGGAGCCCGGGCCGGTCGCGCCAGCGGAAGGTGCGGTTGATCGTCTGGCGTTGTCGCAGACCGCGCCACCGCGCCCTCAGGCCGGAAAGATCCACGCCTTCGCGTGAGGGAGTGATCTCCTTTTCAAAGGGTAGCTTCCCGATCTTCTCAAAATCGGCATCGAGATTGAACAGCGGGGTGTAGCCCAGGCTCAGGTAGAGGTGGCGCGCCTCGGGCTGTCTGGGGCCGGTGGTCAGGAAGATGCGCGAGTAGCCGCGCTCGGCGATCTCCCTTTCCAGGGCGCCCATGATGGTCCGTGACAACCCCTGGCGCCGGTGTCCGCTCGAGGTCCAGATGCGTTTGATCTCCGCGGTCTCCTCGTCATGGAACATGAAGGCGCCACCGGCGACGGTGTCGAACCCGCGCCGGATCAGGAGAAAATCCCCGTACGGCGGTTCGAAGAGAAGCGGTGGGTAGATCTTCGATTCATCCGGGTAGTTCGCCGGCTTATTAAAGCCCGTATAGCCCTCGTACCGGCCGGCGTACTCGCGCGCGAGTTCCTCCACCAGCGGCAGCGCGTCGATTGAATCAAGTCTGGAATGGACTAGTTGGTCTATTTGTGTGGTCATGCGGGTCCTCCGGATGTGGATCAGAGAAGTGATCCCACCATCAAAGCGCAGGTCGGGGGCAGTGGCCAAGCATTTGTTTCTGGATAAGAGAAATCACGGACATGGGGATCTAGCTGCATTGATTCCACCTGGGGCAGCGGTTACCTCCATTCTTCACGGTTGGAAGTAACCATTGCAGACAGATCGTTCTGTTCTCTAGCGTGTCACAACATTAACCCGTGAGATTTCCCGGAGTGTGCGCAGGAAGTTCAGGCCCACCCGAAAGACAAAGGTGCACCATGACCCAGACACTGAAAACACCAGAAACATCACAAGCGAACAGAAACCGCCGGACCGCACTCGTGAGGGCCTTCACCGAGCCGAAGGGTTTCGGGGATGCAACGCTGCGTAATCCCCGCCCCGATGCCATCGAGCTGCTCGGTGGTATCCCGGATCCCGGGCTCCTGCCCACCGCGGAGCTCTCCGAGGCTGCGGTCAGGGTCCTGGCGAGACCGGGGGCACCGGCGCTCCAATATGGCAGGACACGGGGGTGGCCGGAGCTGCTCTCCTGGATTTCGGAGCGTGAGGATGTCCCGGTCGAGCAGCTGCTGATCACCAACGGTGGCTTCCACGGGCTCAATCTGGCTGTATCGCTGGTCGTTGAGCGGGGTGATCCGGTCGCCGTGGACAATCCGGTGTTTCCCCTGTTCCTCCGCGGACTCGAGATCTCCGATGCGCGGGTTGTTCCCATCGGAGTGGATTCCAAGGGCCTGGATGTGGATCACCTGGAGGAGATCCTGCGCGCAGGTCAGAGAATCAGTGCTGTGTACACCGTCCCGGATTTCCACAATCCCAGCCAGGGGTCACTGTCCCAGCAGCGCCGCAGGAAGCTGGTGGAGCTCGCGGAGGAACATGATTTCCACGTCATCGCGGACAATCCCTACCGCGAGATCAACTTCACGGGGGCTCCGGTGGATGTGTCGGCCTTCAACGGTTCGGACCGGGTCATTCATGTCAACACATTCACCAAAACTCTCGGGCCCGGGCTAAGGCTCGGTTGGATCCGTCTTCCCGAGGAACTTGCCGCAGACGCCATTGCGCTCCGGTCGCGGCAGGATTCGCATACCTCCCTGCTCGTGCAGGCGATCGTCGCTGAGTATCTGACTTCGGATCCCGGGGCCTTCGACAGGCAGCTGGCACGGGCGAATCAGGTGTACGCCGGCCGCGCCCGCACTCTCGTCGATGCCCTTGACCGTGAGCTTCCGGGCTTCTTCGACCTTCAGGTTCCCGAGGGCGGGTTCTTCCTGTGGCCGCGTCTGCAGGATGATTCCATTGATGCGGATGCGCTGGCGGCGTCGGCAAGCAGGCACGGGGTGGAGTACCAGAGGGGGTCCTTCTTCCCCTCCGGTCCGGGCACCGACTCAGACCGCCGCCTGCGTCTGTCCTACAGCAACGTCGGCGAGGACAGACTCGACCTGGCGGCCAGGCAGCTCGCAGGGGCGGTCGCGGCGCTTCGCGCTCAGTGATTCAGGCTTTTGGCCTCGGTGTGCTGCATGCGGTGATAGGCGAGTTTTTCCAGCAGGGAGCCAACCGCCTCGATGTCGGGCACGCGGGTCATGGCGGCCGTGTCGCCCGTGCCGACCTTGACGGTCAGCGCGCCGGGGGCGTCGACAAGCGTCCGGAAACCGTCCTCATCCGTGGTGTCGTCGCCGATGAATATGATGCCAGAGGGCTGGATGCGGTTGACCGCCGCGGCCAGCCACGACCCCTTGGTTGTGGTGGACACGGAGTACTCGATGATGTTCTTGCCACGGGTGACGTGGAGGCCGGAGGCGTCGATCTCCTCGGCGCGGGCGATGATCCCCGCCACGGCCTCCGGATCGGAGACACGGATGAAATGGAGCACGCGGTGGTAGGGTTTGACCTCCACGAACGCTCCATCGTGGCCGTCGGTGATGCTGTTGAGATCCGCCTCGATGCGCTCGAGCCGCTGCTGATCCCGCTGGCTCAGTGAGCGCGGCCGGGAGGAATCCTCGGAACCGTGGGAGCCGACGATGGTGATCGGGTAGTCGCCGAGGTCGAGGACCCTCGCCAGGCCGGCCAGGTGACGCCCGGAGAGGATGACCACGTCGGTGTTCGGCATCCGGGAAAGATCCTTGACCGCCTTGAGCGATTTCTGGTTGATGGGAACCAGGTAGGGATCCTTGCTGAATCCGGCGATGGTTCCGTCAAAATCCGAGACCACGAGCAGCTTGTTGGTCTCGGCGAGTTCAAGAATCGAGGGGGTCGAGGGGGTCTCAGTCATGCTTCCAGTGTACGGATCCGCGCTCAACTGTTCGGGGACACCCAGGAAACCAGACGGATTGAGGGCCGGTCCAGCGCATCGACATCGCTGGTGAGAAGAATTTCGGTATCAGATCTATGGGACAGCTCGAATGCTTCCGGAAGCAGCGCCACCAGGTCCTCGTGGATCAGACGCTCCTGGCCCAGGCAGTCCTCGGGGAGTTCATCGAAGGTGAGCTCGCTGAAGGTGATGTGATCCGCCCTGTTGATGTCCCCGCGCTGTCCCCCGTCATCGAAGGAGACCCGCCCCTGGAAAGGGACGCAGCCGGTGAATCCGGTGACCGAGGTCCGTCCGAAGTCGATTGAGGGCTGCGTGGCAACGAGATCGCTGACCACATTCTCATCACCGGGGAAGAGGTAGATGTTGGTGACCAGCCAGGTGGAGTCGCCCATGCGAACCGTGGTGTCGGCGCAGGAGACGAGGGCACCACCGCAGAGCAGCGCACCGGCCGTTTTCAGAGCTTTGTTCACTGGTGGTCCAACTCCTCGAGGCAGGTGAGGAAACTGCTCGCCCAGACGTTCACATCGTGTTCGTGCACCTGCCGGCTGTTCGCCCGCATCCGGCTGCGCGCCGATTCGGGGTTGTTGCGCAGATCCTGCGCCGCGGCAATCATCTGCCGCTTGATCGATTCCAGATCAAAGGGATTGCACAGATAGGCTTCGGTCAGCTCCGCCGCCGCGCCGGCGAACTCGGAGAGTACAAGTGCTCCATCACCCTCACTGTGCGCGGCAACGTATTCCTTGGCCACCAGGTTCATGCCGTCCTTGAAGGGTGTAACCAGCATGATGTCCGCTGCGCCATAGAGCACCTGGAGCTCGGACTTTGGCAGCGAACGGTGCAGGTAGTGCACCACGGGGTGGCCCATGCGACCGTAGAGCCCGTTGATCCTTCCCACCGCCTCTTCGACCTGCGAACGCGAAAGCCGGTAGTGCTCGATGCGTTCCCGGGAGGGGGTGGCCACCTGCAGCAGTACCGTCCGCCGCGGATCCAGAGCCCCGGATTCCAGGAGCTGTTCAAAGGCGAGCAGTCTCTGCAGGATCCCCTTGGTGTAATCGAGGCGGTCCACGCCGAGGAAGACGATGTCCGGGTCGCCCAGCTCCTGGCGGAACTCACGTTTCCTGCGTGACGACGCCCCCGTGGCCACGGAGGTGTCGATCGAAATGGGGAAGGCACCGACGCCGACGGTGCGGCCGTCCGGGGTGTGCACCGAGGCGCCCACCCCGCGTACCTCGACGGCACCTTCAATGACCAGTTCGTCGGGCTGGCCGGTGTGTGAACCCGCGGTGCCGGCGACCTGGGCGGCAAGAGTCAGGAAGTTCTCGGCATTTTGGGTCAGGTGAAAGCCGAGCAGATCCGCGCCCAGCATCCCGCGGACGATCTCCTCGCGCCAGGGCAGCTGACGGAAGAGATCGGGAGAGGGGAAGGGGATGTGGAGGAAGAAGCCGATCTTGAGATCGGGGCGCATCTGGCGCAGGATCCCGGGAACCAGGAGCAGCTGGTAATCCTGGACCCATACTGTTGCCCCCACGCTGGCCACCTGGCTGACCGCCTCGGCGAACTTGAGGTTCACCTGCCGGTAGGAAGTCCACCAGTCCGCGTTGTAGGTGGGGGGAACGATGAGATCGTGGAACAGCGGCCACAGGGTCGCGTTGGAGAAACCCTCATAGAATCCCTCGAAGTCATGGGCGCTCAGGGGGACGGGGTGGAGGAGTACGCCGCTGTCGGTGCGGAACGGTTCGGGAGCCACATCGACGGTTCCCGGCCATCCGACCCAGCATCCCCGGTGTTGTTCGAGGACGGGGGACAGTCCCGTGACCAGGCCTCCCGGACTGGGCTCAATGCTGTAGCTTCCGTCGGGGTGGACGGTCATGTCCACCGGCAGTCGGTTCGCCACGACCACGAAACTGTTGAGCTCATCCATGGGTGCCCCGGCTCAGGACTTCTTGGTGGTCTTTTTGGCGGTTGTCTTCTTGGTTGTCTTCTTCGCGGTGGTCTTTTTCGCAGCCTTCTTGGCCGGTGCCTTACGCGTGCGCTTGGCGGCCTTCTTCGGCTGCGACTCCTCGTGCTCGGCGGAGACCTTGCTGTAGCGCAGGCCGGAGGGTTCGACACCGAGCATGCACATCAGGGTGACACCGTCGAGAAAGTCCCGGGAATAGGTGGCGACAATCCTGCGCGCACCTGCGGCAGTCTCCTCCTCCACGGCGTGAAGAGATTCAGCGGTAGTGGTGCGATTGTCAGAGATTTTGCCCGGCAAGGATCCTCCTGGAGAGTAGAAAGCGATCAGCCCAACATTCTACGCTATCCATCCCGTTATCGCCCATGGCAGGTTCAGGGGAGTTTTCTCTGGGATTGATTCCTCGAAGTCTGCCTGGCGGCCCTGGCCTCACGGCGCTGGTTCTCGCTCGCGCGCAGTTCGCGGAAGGAGAACTGGGTGGCTTTGATCAGAGCCTTGTAGGGCTTGATGGTGGGCGGACGGCGCAGGCGGCGGGCCACCCATTCGCCGAAGACCACGCCGGCCGCGAGTGAACAGGCCGTGGCCATGGCCACGGCGACGTTGGTGAAACCGACCAGCATCTGATCGTGCAGCGCCGCATACATACCCCGGTAGACGGACAAACCGGGAAGCATCGGGGTGATGCCCGCGATGGCGATGATCAGCGGTGGGATGAGGAACCGGCGGGCGAGCAGTCCGCCGGCGAAACCGATGGCCGTCGCCGCCGTCGCCGCCGCGATGACCGGCCCCGCCCACCCGGTGAGCAGCATTGAATAGTAGAAGATGGAGCCGACCGACGCGGTGACCCCGGCGAGAAGCACCGATGACCATTCCGCGTAGCAGCCGACGGCGAATCCGGCGGCGGTGACTCCACCGGCGAGGATTCTCACGAGGGTCGAGGCCGGGTTGGCGGCCGCGATGGTCTCCAGGGGAGGAAGATTGACGCCGATGGCACCCGACAACTGGATACCCAGGCCGACACCGGCGACAATGCCACCGGTGAACAGGAGGGTTTCAAAGAAGCGGGCACTCGCGGTTACCGGCGCGCCCGTGATGCCGTCCTGCAGGGATTGGACAAGGGTGAGGCCGGCGAGCATGACGATGATGCCGGAGGCGATGATCTGACTCGGTTTGATCTGAAAGCCGAAATCCACGGCGATGCTGTAGGCGACGGCCGCGGGCATCGTGGCGATGAAGCCACCCAGGACGTTCTGGAAGAACTGGGGCAGCCCGTGCCTACCCAGAATTGCCGAGCTGCCGATGATGATGATGGAGGTGACAAAGGAGATGAGCGAGACGATCCAGCCACCTCCGAGCATGATGGCGACGGCGCCGCCCATCACCCCCCATCCGAACAGGGCCGTCGGAAATCCGTAGGAGGCCGGGGACTGCTCGAGCTCTTCGAGGATCTTCTCCGCCACGTCCGGGGGCGTGGCGCCCGCCTGGATTGAACGGATCAGCCGGTCCACCTCAGAAAGTTTGGAAAAGTCCGTGTCCAGCTTCCGCACCACGCGGAACACACTGACGGGGGTCTTCCGCTCCACTCCGATATTGGTGAAGATGGTGATGGTGTTCATTGTGATATCGACATGGCAGTAGTACAGGCCGTAAGCGGAGGTGACGGCCCTGACCTGAGCGCGGGTGTCATTGTTGGAAGTTCCCGAGGACAGCAGGATGTCCCCGATTCGGGCGGCCAGGTTCATCACACCGGCGACCTGGCTGTGATCGCTGAGGTCAATCGGGGCGAGCGGCGAGGGCGGTGGTGCGGCCTTCGCGGCGTCAATGGTGGCGATGCGACCGCTGCGGGTAGCGAAGCTCACCAGCTTCTTGAGGAATTCGGCCACGGAGCGGGATCCAATCGAGGTTGTGATCGCATGGATTATCTAGGAGTTACCTTAGCCTCCGTGCTCGGCGCTTCGCACCGTCGACCGATTTGTGCACCCTGGGCTGCCAATTCCCATCCGGGGAACCGGGTAGGCTACGATACTTTGGTGTATTCGGTGATCTGTACCCGGATACAGTGCTGGAGTGGCGCAATTGGTAGCGCAACGCACTTGTAATGCGTAGGTTGTGGGTTCAAGTCCCATCTCCAGCTCATTTTGCTCTTCACCCCCTGATCACAACTCCTTTATGTGGGTACTGTGGTCACTGGTAATGCAGTCATTTTCTGTGCACGGTCGTGGACAGGGTCGAACGGCAACAGGGGCGTGAGAACATGAGTTTTTCCAAAGAGGAACTTGCAGCGATGAAGCAGCGCGCAGCGGAACTCCGCAAGGAGGAGGCCGGCGGAACCGGAACCGCTAAGAAGGAGCGGGAGGCGAAGCAGTGCGTGGAGGCCATTGAAGCTCTCGAGGGCAATGACAAACAGATCGCCGAACTGCTTCACCGTGTGGTGGCGGAGGAGGCTCCGCAGCTGGATCCCAAGACCTGGTACGGGTTTCCCTCCTACGCCAGGGAGGGAAAGGTCATCGTATTCTTCCAGCCGGCATCGAAATTTGACACGCGTTACGGCTCCATCGCCTTCAATGAGGGAGCCCTGCTTGATGATGGTGAATTCTGGCCGACGGCCTACGCGGTCCTCGCCGTCAGTGACAAGTTCGAGGCGAAGCTACGCGGGCTGGTCAGAATCGCCGCGGGGTAGCAGACCGAAGAAATCCCCGATCACCTCCGCGGCCACCAGCTGATCGGTCGACGGTCCGAGAAATGGGGGATAGTCCCGCCCGCTGGGGACAAGGTGGCCGACCCCGATCAGCGTCCACAGCTCGACGGGCGCCGCGCCCCGCCAACGGTCGACCACCACGTTGGTGGCGTAACGGGTGCGGAGGGGGGCGTCGTCAAGCTGGTTTCTGCGTGCGAAGTACGCGGCCGAATCGGGCGCGGACAGCCCGTGCCCGCGTCGCACGCTGGCGCTGATCCCGGAATCGCCACCGCTGTAGGGTGAGAAGGGATCGGCGGTCCCCGCCATGGCGAGGTAGGAAACGGGATGGGGTTTGCGGTTGAGCACCGACGGCAGCGTGTTGCCACGGGTGGGGAAGTTCGCGGCTATGGTCGCTGCGCCGTCCAACAGTTTGGGCACCTCGTGCATCAGCCGCATCACCATCTGCCCGCCGTTGGAATAGCCCACCACGAATACGCGGGAGATTCCGTAGCGCTCGTGCATCAGCCGGAGCAGCGCGGTGAAGAAACCAACATCATCGACCCCGAGCTCGCGGGTGGATTCGCTGAGTCCGAGCCGTGCATCATTGAAATGCCTATCGACGCCGTCAACGTAGCACACCACGCACCCACGGGTGCTCAGGGTGTCGAAGGTGAAGTTGGTGAATTTCCGGGCGACGGTCCCGGTTTGCCGCGAACCATGGAAGAACACGCACAGATCGGGTGACGGTGCATCTGTTTCCACGACGGTGAATGTCCGCTCCCTGCCCTGATGATGCAACGATCCCTGAAACATGGGATCAGTATGCCCCCTCGGTAAGCTCGGGAAGTACATGACCCGTGACTGTGGAGGATATCGATGAGCAAGATCCGTGCGGCCATCGTCGGCTATGGAAATCTTGGTAGAAGTGTGGAGAAGCTGCTGGCGGAACAGCCGGACATGGAACTGGTGGGTGTGTTCTCCCGCCGTCCCACCCTGGACACGCAGGTGCCGGTGTGGAGTGTCGGCGAGGTGGACAGGCATGCCGATGAGGTGGATGTCCTCTTCCTCTGCATGGGCTCCGCGACCGACATCCCCGCCCTGGCGCCGGGGCTCGCCGCATACGCCAACACCGTGGACACCTACGATAACCACCGCGATATTCCGCGTCACCGGCGGAGCATGGACGAAGCCGCACGTGCCGCCGGTACCGTCTCCGTCGTCTCCACCGGCTGGGACCCGGGTATGTTCTCCCTCAACCGCGTCTACGGCGCGGCCGTTCTGAGCAATCACCAGCAACACACCTTCTGGGGTCCGGGCCTGTCCCAGGGACACTCCGACGCGCTGCGCCGCATTCCCGGGGTGAAGAAAGCCGTGCAGTACACCCTGCCATCGGAGGAAGCGCTGGAGAAGGCGCGCCGGGGCGAGGCGGATGGGCTGACCGGAAAACAGACGCACAGACGTCAGTGTTTCGTGGTCGCGGAGCCCTCCGACCACGAGCGGATCGAAGAGGCGATCCGCACAATGCCGGACTATTTCGCCGGATACGAGGTGGAGGTCAATTTCATCGATGAGGCGACCTTTGACGCCGAGCACTCCGGCATGCCTCACGGTGGGCACGTGATCACCACTGGCGACACCGGCGGATTCCATCACCTGGTGGAGTACACGCTGAAGCTCGACCGGAATCCCGATTTCACGGCCTCCGTCCAGATCGCCTACGGTCGGGCGGCGCACCGTCTGCGCCAATTCGGGCACAGCGGGGCGTTCACCGTCCTGGAGATCGCCCCCTTCCTCCTCTCGCCGGAGCCCCTGGATGAGCTGATCGCGCGGGATGTGTAGGGGGAGCGGGGTCCCACCGCAATAAACCTATGCACAATATAATGTGCGGACTTTGTTCCAGCCTCAGGGCACATTTTGTTGTATGCAGAAGCCGCCACCCGATCTCGAATGGGAAACCTACGGATCGGCGTTGGCGCATCGGGCCCGGCAGCTTCGCAGGTATCGCGGTCTGACCCAGGAGCAGCTGTCGGAACTGTCCGGGGTGAGCAGAAACCTCATTCAGAACATTGAGCGCGGCTACGCCTCCGGTAAGCCGAACAAGCCGGCGAATCCCAGTCTGAAGACTCTTTATTCACTCTCCTATGCGTTGGACGTTCCGCCGGCGGCACTGATGCCGGATCTCGGCGTTGAGGTTCAGCTGCGAAGTCCGTCGAGTCGAACCCTCCCGAAACTGGCGGAGATCCTCGAAGTGGATATTGCATGGTCGGGTGGGGTTGAGTTCGAACTTCCGGAGTAGAGCTCCCGGGGCGGCCGCCCTGTTGAGGTCGGTGGACCGGCCGCTCATGATTGGCCGATATGTTCTATTCCATATAGTTGGTACTTAACCTAAAAATCACCTGGTGTTCGATTGTATGGACCGTTCTCGTGTGCGAAAATTGATTAGAACAAAAATTCTAATTTAGTTAGGCGGGGCGGAAATGACACTGAATCTAGACCTTCTACCACCTGAACTGGGAGGTGAGAATCCCGGGGCCTATTACTCGGTCAATGACAGGAATGATCCGGTTGCGTTTCATTCGCGGGTGATCGTTTACAACCACTACCTGCTGTGGATGGCCTTCACGGGCAACGAGGACGAGGATGCTGGCCTCAGCTTTCGTCAGATGGCCCGTCGCACCGGCGTGGGGGAGAGAAAAGCCGAACGCTATCTCGATGCCCTCGCGATGTTGGGCGAACTTCCCTCATTCTCCGGACTCATCAGCGTTCTCTGGCATGTGGATCTGGACGTTATGGCGGCAATCACCGTTGTTCTCAACGAGGTGGATCCCGAAGCCACGGAGATCTTCACCGAAATCGATCGCAGGCTGACCCAGTTCCTCACACCCAAGAGGGCGAATCAGTGGTTGCCGAGCAAGAAGAAGATCCTCAAGGAGATCCGCGCATGGATCCGCGAACTTGATCCGGCCATTGCGAACGGGGAGAACAGCGCAAAGGACACCGAGAGTCTCGGATTCCGGACCTCGGACTTTGATATGACGATCATCGAGGGGGTGCTGGATCCGGTGGATGGTGCGGTGGTCGAGGCCGCCATCCATGAGTATGCGAGCGAAAACGGTGTCTCGGCTCCCCAGGCGCTTATTGAGCTGATCACCGGTGCCGTCGCCCCGAAGGTCGTGCTCAACGTGTTCACCATCAATGATGAGGATGCGCCGATCTACATGGACGGACCCGGTTACCTCGACTACGCCGATGAGCAGAGAATCCGGGCCCAGGTCAGTCTTGTTCGGGACATGAACAGGGCCAGGGATATGCGCACGGATTCCTACGTGGTTCCCGAGGGCATGAAGCTCTACTGCAAGGCCCGGGATGGTCACTGCGTGGTACCGGGTTGCACCGTTTCCGCCTTCCGCTGCGATTGTGATCACATCCGCAACCATGCCGATGGCGGCCCGACCAGCCCGTGCAATATCTGCGATCTCTGCCGGTACCACCACAACCAGAAAACCGAGGGGCGCCTGAAGTACCGCCTGGACGAGGAGGAGGGGGTGGTCTACTTCACCGAGGAGGACGGCACGGAAACAGCCTCGGATCTCGATGGACCATTCAGCCCGATGGGGCTGCGCTGGATGCGGACGGTGGCGCAGAAGCGGCGTGCGCGTCGAAACGCAGCCAGAAAACGGGCGACGGGACAGGACTAGTGAACTTTCGGAGGAGACTTCACGCCGAGCAGCAGCAGTGCACCGAGAAGGAGCAGCAGCGCGATCCCCAGGATTCCCGTGCGGTCATCGCCGGTGAAACCTACGAAGAGGCCGAACAGGGCCGGAGCCATCCAGCTAACGGCGCGCCCGGTTGTTGCGTAGAGGCCGAAAAGCTGACCCTCCTGACCCTCCGGGGACAACCGGCTGAGGAAGCTTCTCGACGCCGACTGAGCCGGACCGACGAATGCACACAGGACGAGACCGGAGATCCAGAACATCAGGGGACCGTCGACCAAGTACAGGATGAGTGCATCAATGATCATGAGGAACAGTGACACCAGGATGATCGGCCTGGGGCCGATTCTGTCATCGAGGAAGCCACCGAGCAGGGCGCCGAGGGCGGAGACCACATTGGCTGCGACACCGAAAAGGAGAACATCGCCCGCGGAGATGCCATAGACCGTCACGGCGAGGATCGCGCCGAAGGTGAACACTCCGGTCAGTCCGTCACGGAAAACCGCGGATGCGATGAGAAAGAACACCGCGTTCCGGTCGGTGCGCCACAAACCCCTGATCTGATCGATGAGATCTGCATAAGCGGCGATGATTCCCCGTGGCCGGCGCTCCTCGGTGACCTGGGGTTCGATCTCGGGGATCTTCAGCAGTGCCGGAATCGCCGAGACCAGGAACCATGCCGCCGCGAACACCGCGACGAGGCGGATGTTCAGTCCGTTCTCAATCGGGATACCCAGAAACCCTCTGGTCTCGCCCGAGCCAGCCACAAATCCGAAGTAACAGAGGAGTAGCAGAATGATCCCACCGAAATAGCCCATGGACCAGCCGAATCCGGAGATCTTACCCACGTTCTCCCTGGTGGAGATCTGGGAAAGCTGCGCGTAGTACTGCACCTCGGCGAACTCGAAGGTCACATTGGCAACGGCCATGATGAACACTCCGAGCCAGAAGTACATCGGATCGGTGTTGTGCACCGTGAAGAGTGCGAACATCAGGCCGACCGTGATCAGCGTCCAGGTTCTCAGCGATCTCCTGCGGGTCCCACGAATATCGGATCGTCGGCCCATCACCGGGGCAACCACCGCGACGATGACACCCGCGATCGCCACGGCCATGGAGTACAGGGAGGTGGCGTTGGACCCCTCCGGCAGTGTCGCTCCGACGGAATCGGTCAGGTACACCGAAAAGATGAAGGTGACCAGGACCGCGTTGAAGGCCGCCGATCCCCAGTCCCAGAAAGCCCAGGCACCAACGGAGCCGGAACCGGCTGCAGATCGCGGTTTCTGTGCGGCGATAGTCATGTGAGATGACTCTAGGGGAGCACGCGTTCCTTGTCCTGATATGTGGCCCGTCCGGGGTTGCCACGGAAGAGCCACGCCGTCACCCCGGCGGCAAGGAGGGCCGTCACACATGCGATGGTCAGGACGTTTATGTAGGCGCTGTCCAATGCCACCCTTGCGGCGTCGCCGAACTCCGGATGATGGACCCCTGCTGAGAAACTGCCCGAGACCTGTTCCGGGGCGTGGATCGCATAGAACACCGGGAACAGACTGCCCAAGAGCGAAACCGAGCACAGTGTTCCGAACTCGTAGGAGACCTCCTCGATCGAGGAGGCCATGCCCGCCCTTCGGATCGGCGCCGATCCGATGATCGCCGTGGAGGCCACCGACATGATCGCACCGCCTCCGGCCCCTATGAGCGCCAGCCCGACGGCGAATGCGGGCAGGCCGTTGTCATGGGTGGCGCCCCAGATCGATACCGCGATGCCGGCCGCAGCGGCGAGGAAACCTCCGCAGATCAACGGGAGGAAGCCCCACCTGTGCAGGAAGGCGCCACCGATGATTGAGGTGGGTATCGCGGCCCCCGCCAGACAGACCATGAGCAGTCCGGCTTCCAGCGGGGTGAACCCGATCGACAGCTGAAAACGCTGCGTGGTTGTCATCTCGACTCCGGCCATGACGAACATGGACATTCCGGCTGCTATCACACCACCGCTGAAGATCCGGTTGCGGAAGAGATCGAAGTCGATCAGCGGTTGGGTCAGGCGCTGCTGGCGGAGACGGAACAATACCGCACCTGAAAGGAACACGATCAGCGCCGAGGCCAGCAACCACATCTGACGCTGCGGAGAGACCACCTCCTTGATTCCCACCACCAGAGCCGCCAGGGTGATCAGCGCGTAGATCGATGAGAGCAGATCCCAGCGCGAGTCCGGGTTCGGCATGTTCGCAGGCGCCACCGCGACGGTGAGGATAAGTGCCGCCAGTGCAACCGGGACATTGATCAGGAACACCGAACCCCACCAGAAGAACTCCAGGAGAACTCCGCCGATCACCGGACCTGCGGCGGACCCCACCACCGCCACCGATCCCCAGATTCCGATTGCCATGTTGCGTTCACGCTCGTCCTCGAAGGTGATTCGGATCAACGCCAGGGTGGCGGGCATCATCGTTGCGGCACCGATCCCGAGGAAGCTGCGTGCCGCCACCAGCGCCCAGGCACCCGGGGCAAAGGCCGCGGACAACGATGCCAGACCGAAAATGCAGAGCCCGATCAGAAACATCAAGCGGTGCCCGATCCTGTCTCCGAGCGTTCCGGTGCCCAGCAGCAGGCCGGCCATCAGGAGCGGATAGGCGTTGATGATCCACAGGCCCTGGAGCTCCGTCATCTGCAGATCCTCACGCAGCACCGGTAGCGCCGTGTAGAGAATTGAATTGTCCACCCCGATCAGGAAGAGACCGGCACTGATCACTGCTAGAAAAGCCCAGCGCTGAGGTGCGGTGGGCGTGTCCATTGACGTCGTTGCTGAGGTTCTCGGAGTTGCTTTCACGAAGCGTTACTGTAATGACTGGTCGGTGCAGTGACAATCCGGAGTGTCCGTCGCCGATTCTTCTGCCGTGGCACAAACCCCTCCGGAGAGCGCACAATGGTTGGGCACAATGTTCACAATGGTTGGGAATAGAAGCCACCACGTTTAGGAGTTGTAATGCCACAAACCTTCGCTGAGCAATTGGTCGAGACCCTGGAGCGTCAGGGTGTTAAGAGAATATTCGGGCTGGTGGGGGATAGCCTGAACCCCGTCGTCGACGCGGTGAGGCAGTCCGACATCGAGTGGATCCACGTGCGGAACGAGGAGGCGGCTGCCTTTGCCGCAGGAGCCGAATCCCTTGTCACAGGCGACCTGGCGGTATGCGCCGCATCCTGCGGACCCGGAAACACCCACCTCATCCAGGGCCTCTATGATTCCCACCGCAACGGTGCGAAGGTCCTGGCCATAGCCAGCCATATCCCGAGCCTGCAGATCGGCTCCACCTTCTTCCAGGAGACCCACCCGGAGATCCTCTTCAAGGAATGCTCCTCCTACTGCGAGATGATCAACAGCGCGGATCAGGGTGATCGCGTCCTGCATCACGCCATCCAGTCCACGATGGCGGGCAACGGTGTGTCCGTGGTGGTCATTCCCGGCGATGTCTCGAAGATGGAGAGCAAGCAGCACACCTTCACCAACTCCACTATCTCTACCGGTCGTCCCGTGGTGTTCCCCGACCCCACCGAGGCGGCAGCCCTGGTCTCCGCGATCAACGAGGCCGACACGGTCGCCCTCTTCTGCGGCTCAGGCGTCAAGAACGCCCGCGCCCAGGTGCTCACTCTCGCGGAGAAGATCAAGGCACCCATCGGGCACGCTCTCGGCGGCAAACAGTACATCCAGCACGGGAATCCCTTCGATGTCGGCATGTCGGGACTCCTCGGATACGGCGCCTGCCATGACGCCACCAATGATGCCGATCTGCTGATTCTGCTCGGCACCGACTTCCCCTACACCGAGTTCCTCCCCACGGCCAACGTCGCGCAGATCGATATCAACGGCGCCCACATCGGCCGACGCACCACGGTTTCCTATCCGGTGGTCGGCGATGTCGCGGCCACCATCGAGAACATACTGCCGCACCTCGAGGAGAAGACGGACCGCTCCTTCCTGGACAAGATGCTCAGGGAGCACGAGCACAAACTTTCCAGCGTGGTGGACGCCTACACCCACAATGTGGAGAAGCACACGCCCATCCATCCGGAGTTCGCCGCGGACCTCCTGGACGAGCTTGCCGACGATGACGCGGTGTTCACCGTCGACACCGGCATGTGCAACGTCTGGCATGCCCGCTACATCAACAACCCGACGGGCAAGCGTGAGTTCCTTGGATCCTTCCGCCACGGCACGATGGCCAACGCCCTCCCGCACGCCATCGGTGCGCAGGCCGCGGACCGTCACCGCCAGGTGATCGCCATGTGCGGTGACGGTGGTCTGGGCATGCTGCTCGGAGAGCTCCTGACCGTCAAGCTCCACGAACTGCCCCTGAAGGCCATCGTGTTCAACAACAGCTCCCTCGGAATGGTCAAGCTCGAGATGCTGGTTGAGGGTCAGCCGGAGTTCGAGACCGACCACGATCAGGTGAACTTCGCCGATATCGCACAGGCTGCGGGTATCCGGAGCGTGCGCATCACCGATCCCGCAACCCTGCGCGCCCAGCTGGCCGAGGCGCTGGCCACCGACGGCCCGGCGCTCATTGAGATCGTCACCGATCCCAATGCGCTGTCCATCCCGCCGAATATCACCTGGGAGCAGGTCATGGGCTTCAGCAAGGCGGCCACGCGCACGGTCTTCGGTGGTGGCGTCGGCAAGATGCTGGACCTGGCGCGTTCCAACCTCAGGAACATCCCGAAGCCGTAGGGTCTTGACACTGACGCTGCGTCAAGCTGCATGGTGGTTGATGTGAGTGATCGAAGCATCGGAGAAGCCGCCGAGCTGCTCGGCGTGAGCACCCGCGCCCTGCGGCACTGGGACTCGATCGGGCTGTTGCAGCCCGAGTGGCGCACCGCCTCCGACTACCGCCTCTACACGGATGCGGACATGGAGAAGGCGATGCAGATCCTGGTGTACCGCGCCGCGGGCGTGCCGCTGAGGGAGATAGCGGAGCTGTTGACGGCTCCGGATTCCGTTAAGGAGCATCTCCTGCGGCAGCGGAGACTCCTTGAGGTTCAGATCACGCACCTGCGCCGGAAAATCCGGGCAGTCGATCGGATTCTGAAGGAGAACACCATGACCATCGAAGACAAGGCCGAGCTTTTCGGTCGGGACTGGCCCGACTACCAGGAGGAAGCCGAGCAGCGGTGGGGTCAGACCCCGGAGTGGGAGCAGTCGCGCCGGGTTCGAGCAGAGATGTCCCCGCAGGACGTGCGGGAGGCACAGGAGGAGCTGGAGTCTTTCGCCCAGTCGCTTGTCGACGCCTCCACCGCAGGAATCCGGCCGGGATCCGCGGAGGGTGACGCGCTGGCGCTCCGCCACCGCGCCTCCATTTCACGATGGTATGAAACCACACCATCCAAGCAGGTGCTGCTTGCCCGGATGTATATCGGGGACCCGCGATTCGACGCCGCCTACCGTGGGCACTCGGCCTATCTCCTGTCCCTGGTGGAGGCGCTGGCGGAGTCCGAGGGCGTGGATCTTAAAGCGGTGAAGTGGTGTTGAGCTGCATGATCGTGGTTGACAAGGCATTCACAGAAACCTGTCAGTGAAGGTGCAGGGCGCTGGTGTTCACTGGATTTGATCACACAGTGAACTTACATTGGAAGTGAAGGATCAATGGAAAACCAGCCCGAGGGACAGATCAAGGTACTCGTCGTTGACGATGAGCCGAATATCGTAGAACTGCTCACGGTGAGCCTGAAATTCCAGGGTTTCAATGTCCTGACTGCCAGAGATGGCAACGAGGCTCTGAAACTCGCCCGTGAAAACCGCCCCGATGCCTACATACTCGACGTGATGATGCCGGGGATGGATGGCTTCGAACTACTGACCAAACTGCGCGCGGAGGGGCTGGACAGCCCGGTCCTCTACCTCACGGCCAAGGATGCGGTCGAGCACAGGATCCACGGCCTGACCATCGGGGCCGATGATTATGTAACAAAGCCCTTCTCTCTCGAAGAGGTGATCACCAGGCTCCGGGTCATCCTGCGTCGGGGCGGCGCGATCGAGGGCGATGCCAATGACGCAACCCTGTCCTATGCAGACCTCACCCTCAATGATGAGACCCATGAGGTGACCAAGGCGGGTGAACTGATCGATCTTTCCCCGACCGAATTCAACCTGCTGCGCTATCTCATGCTCAATGCCGAGGTCGTGCTGTCCAAGGCGAAGATCCTGGACAACGTCTGGCACTACGATTTCGGCGGCGACGGCAATGTGGTGGAGTCCTACATCTCCTACCTCCGCCGGAAGGTGGACACCCATGATCCACAGCTCATCCAGACCGTCAGAGGAGTGGGATACGTTCTCCGTACACCCCGAAGCTAAGCCATGACCAGATCCGCGAACCCCTACGTTGAACTGGCGCAGGCCCCTGTCGAGACTGATGCGGAGGAGAGGATCAGCCGGGTGAGGGCCGCCGGGAGGACGATCCCGCTGCGCACCAGGATCATTCTCCTGGTGGTCGGTATCGCTGGTCTCGGGCTGTTCGTCAACGCCGTTGCCGTGTCCAGCCTGATGCGCGAGGTCTCCTACTCCCGTGTGGACCAGGACCTGGAAACCGCCATGAACTCCTGGGCCAGGACCGTCGAGCTGCTCAGCTCGGACGGGGACAAGCAGGGTCCGCCCAGTGACTACTACGTGGCCAAGGTCTTCCCGGACGGCTCGAGCATCATCTTCAATGACGCCCAGTCCGCCCCGGATCTGGCGGAGACGGAGATCGGAACCGGACCGCACACCGTCTCCGCGGCCGAGGGCTCGGCCTCCTCGACACACTGGAGGGTGACGGCCTCACGCAGTGGCGACGTGATCACCGTGGTCGGGCGGAGTCTGGGGCGTGAATCCACACTGCTCTACCGCCTGACCCTGGTCCAGCTGGTGATCGGCGTGCTGGTCCTGGTGGCCATAACCATCACCGCCTTCTTCATGGTCAGACGTTCGCTGCTGCCGCTGCGCCAAGTGGAGGAGACCGCGGTGCGGATTGCCAGGGGCGATCTTGACCGGAGGGTCCCGCAGTGGCCGATGAGCACCGAAGTGGGACAGCTGGCCAACGCGCTCAACATAATGCTTGAGCAGTTGCAGGCGTCGATATTGCATGCGCAGGAGAAGGAGGCCCAGATGCGCCGCTTCGTCGGCGATGCCTCCCATGAACTGCGCACCCCCCTGACCTCCGTGAAGGGATATGCGGAGCTGTACCACTCGGGTGCGACCAGGGACGCGGACTGGGTGCTGTCCAAGATCGGTGGGGAGGCGCAGCGGATGAGCGTGCTCGTCGAGGATCTGCTCGCTCTGACCCGCGCCGAGGGCCAGCAGATGGACAGGCACCCCGTCGATCTGCTGGAGCTTTCGCTGGCGGTGACAAGCTCCATGCGCGCAGCATGGCCGGAGCGATCGATCAATGTTGTCAACAACGCCGGCACGGTGCCCGTCGTCGAGGGCGATCCCACCCGCCTCCACCAGGTGCTGACCAACCTGGTGAACAACGGACTCAACCACGGCGGACCGGATGCACAGGTCACCATAGACATCGGGACGGCGACCGGGCAGGTGGTGGTCAAGGTTCGCGATGACGGCGTCGGCATGTCCGAGGAGGACGCGGCGCACATCTTTGAACGCTTCTACCGCGCCGACGTTTCCCGTTCCCGTGCCTCGGGCGGTTCGGGACTGGGCCTTGCTATCACCAAATCGCTGGTGGAGGGGCACGGCGGAACGATCACCGTGAGCAGCTCACCGGGGGTGGGCACCACCTTCACCGTGACGCTTCCGGCACTGGAGGAGCACTAGTCGATGAGGTAGCCGTGCTGGTCGGTTCCCAGGACCGCGCGGATCCGGGCGGCGGCATCATCCATCTTTACCGGATCGGTGGCATCCGCAGCCATGGCGTTGGAGAAGTTATATTCCGACATCCTGTTGGTGGGGAACAGATGGATGTGCATGTGGGGGACATCGAAGCCCGCGATGATGAATCCGCAGCGGGCGGAGCCGAAGGCTTCAACGATGGCGCTGCCGATCAACTGTGCGGCCTCGTTGACCTGATCCCAGTCATGTTGCGGGAGATCTGTCCACCGGTCGACCTCCCTGAGGGGAACCACGAGAACATGACCGTAATTGAGTGGCTCAATGGACAGGAAGGCCGCCACGCCCTCGGCGCGGTAGACGAAGCGGCCGGGGAGTTCGCCGTTGATGATCTTGGTGAATACTGAGCTCATGTGCCCAACGTTACTATCCTTGAGTACATGACTACCGCAAGTTTTATATCCCGTCAGGTCTTCCTCGATGACCCGGAGACAATCTCCCAGCATATGGGCGCATCCTACGAGGTGCCCGCCGATGAACTCTTCCTCCTTCTGACCACCTCGGAGAACCTGGCGAAGTGGTTCGGCAACGTGAAAATCGACGAGTTCGTCTATGAGATCGAGGGAAACGCCTCCGGTCGCATTGAATCCTGCAGGGACAACAGCTTCCTTGTCACCTGGGAGAACGCCGGCGCCATCTCCTACCTGAGCGTGGAGGTTCTCGCGGATGGACAGGCGGCCTCCACCCTCAATGCGGGATTCAGCACGAAACCCGAGGACATCCCCGAGGAGTTCCGGCAGAAATACGGCTCGGGCGCCACCGGAACCGGATGGGATCTCAGCCTGTGGGGTCTGCAGCGACTGACGCAGGGGCTCGATCCCAGGGGTTTCACCGAGCAGGAGTACGCCGATTTCGTCGCCGCGAGCTCCACCGCCTGGGCGGAGGCCGATATCAGCGCGGGGGTTGCGGAGCGGGAGGCACGGGCGCGCGCGGAGAACACCCGTCGCTTCTACATGGGTGAGCAGGACCAGACCGCGGAAGGAACTCAGAACTAGGCACCGTGTGGGGCGAAAGGATAAACTTCTGCCCTATGCGCATTCTGCTAATCGGCTCGGGCGCCCGTGAGCACGCCCTTCTTCGTGGACTGTCCAAAGATCCAGCCACCACTCAACTCGATGTTGCGCCGGGTAACGCCGGCATGGGGGATCTGGCGACGGTTCATCCGGGGATCAGGGTCGATGATGCGGATTCCGTGATCGCTCTCGCCCGTGACCTCGACTCGGACCTTGTTGTCATCGGACCCGAGATCCCGCTTGTCGCGGGGGTCGCCGACGCCCTGCGCGAGGCGGGATTCGCTGTCTTCGGTCCCAACAGGGACGCAGCGCGGATCGAAGGCTCGAAGACCTTCGCCAAGGACGTAATGGCCGCCGCCGGTGTGCGCACCGCACACGCGGAGGCGATTCATCCCGGTGCCACGGAGCAGGACATCGACGCCGCACTCGGTCGCTTCGGCCCCACCTGGGTGGTCAAGGATGACGGCCTCGCCGCGGGCAAGGGCGTGGTCGTGACCCCGGATCTCGCGGCGGCCAGGGCTCATGTGGAGGATGTGCTCGCCGGCGGGAACCCCGTTCTGCTCGAATCCTTCCTCGACGGCCCCGAGGTCTCCCTGTTCTGCCTGGTCGATGGCGAAACGGTGGTCCCGTTGCTGCCCGCCCAGGATCATAAGCGGGTCTTCGACAACGATGAGGGCCCCAACACCGGCGGAATGGGGGCCTACGCGCCGCTGCCCTGGCTTCCCGCGGACGGGGTCCAGAGAATCGTCGACGAGGTCTGCGTGCCGGTTGCCAGGGAGATGGTCGCCCGCGGCTGTTCCTATTCCGGCTTGCTCTACGCGGGCATCGCCTGGGGTCAGGACGGACCCTCGGTGGTGGAGTTCAACTGTCGATTCGGTGATCCCGAGACCCAGGCGGTCCTCGCCCTGCTTGAGACGCCGCTTGCGGGGCTGCTCAACTCGGTGGCCACCGGCACTCTCGCCGCGCAACCGCCCCTGGAGTGGAGGGATGGCTATGCACTCACCGTGGTGCTGGCCGCCCACAACTATCCGGGGAGCCCGCGGACGGGGGATGTGATCACCGGTGTTGAATCGGAGAACATCCTGCACGCCGGAACCGCACGCAACGGTGCGGGCGAGCTGGTGTCGGCGGGGGGACGGGTGCTCAATGTCATCGGTACCGGTGACACCCTCGAGTCCGCCCGTGAGAATGCCTACGCCACCATAGCGGGTATCAATCTTGATGGAAGCCACTACCGCACCGACATCGCCCTGCCCGCCGTCGAGGGCAGAATTTCGATCTAGCCCGCGGGCACACGTATTGTGTGTTCATGAGTGAACAGTCGCCGCTGCTCAGCCAGAGAAGCAGGGTCCAGCCCTTCCGGGTCATGCAGATGCTCGACCTGGTGCACCGCCGCCGTCGGGAGGGAAAGAGCACCATCATGTTCTGTGCGGGGCAGCCGGTGACCGGCGCGCCCGAGGCGGTGCTGGAGGAGGCGGAGATCGCGCTGCGTTCCGGCCCGCTCGGATACACCGAGGTCGTGGGGGACCGGGAGTTCCGTGAGCGGATCGCGGACTGGCATTCCGCGACCTACGGGGTGCAAACCTCCGCGGACAACGTCATCGTCACCACCGGGTCCTCAGGTGGATTCCTCGCGGCCTTCCTCGCCACCCTGGATCCCGGCGATTACGTGGCGATGCCCGCCCCCGGGTACCCCGCCTACCGCAATATTCTCGAAGCCCTTGGCGCCAGAATCCTCGATCTGCGCACGGGAGCCGACTCCCGCTTCCAGCCGACCGAGAAGATGCTTCGTGAGCTCGAGCACACCCCCAAAGCGGTCATCATCACCAGCCCAGGCAACCCGACGGGAACAATCATCGATCCCGATGAACTGGCCCGCATCGCACGATGGTGTGAGGCCAATGACTGCGTGCTCATCTCCGATGAGGACTACCACGGGATGAGTTTCGGCCGCCCCCTGGCCTCGGCGCGCCAGTTCTCCGACAAGGCGATCGTGGTGGGTACCCTGTCCAAGTACTTTTCCATGACGGGGTGGCGCGTGGGCTGGATCATCGTCGACGATGGAATGGTCACCGCGATCGAGAATCTGCAGGCCTCGCTGGCGCTGTGCGCACCGGCCATCGGCCAGGCGGCAGGGCGCGCCGCTTTCACCCTCGAGGCCGCCGCGGAACTGGACGGGCACGTGGAGAACTACCGTGAGGCACGCGAGGTGTTCGTCGAACAGCTGCCGGCGATCGGCCTGGGAACCTTCGCCGATCCCGACGGCGGGCTGTACATCTGGGTCGATGTCTCCGCCCACACCGATGATTCCGAGCGGTGGGCGCATGAGCTTCTCGACGCAAAGGGGGTCGCCGTCGCCCCCGGCGTGGATTTCGATCCCGAGCAGGGGCACCGGTGGATCCGCCTGAGTCTGTGCGCTTCGGCACAGGAGACCCGTGAGGGCGTGCGCCTGATCGGGGAGTTCATCGATGAACGGCTGAATGTGACGCGGAACTAGGAATTGTCTCCCCGGGTGGGGAATAATAATTTTCCGTGGCTGAAAAGAAGAAGATCCTCAACGTCCTGTCGAATCGTTACGCCTCTGCCGAGCTCTCCAATCTGTGGAGCGCGGAGCAGAAGATCATCATGGAGCGCCAGCTGTGGATCGCCGTGATGAAGGCGCAGAGGGATCTGGGCGTGGAGATCCCCGCCGAGGCGATCACGGCCTATGAATCCGTGATCGACCAGGTTGATCTGGCCTCCATCGCGGACCGCGAGCGGGTCACCCGCCATGATGTCAAGGCGCGGATCGAGGAGTTCAATGCCCTCGCGGGTTTCGAGCAGATCCACAAGGGAATGACCTCACGCGATCTCACCGAGAATGTTGAGCAGCTGCAGATCCACCGTTCGCTCGAGCTGATCCGCAACAAGGCGATCGCGGTGCTCGCCGCCATCGGTCGGCGCGCAGGGCAGTACCAGAGCCTGGTGATGGCCGGGCGTTCACACAATGTCGCAGCCCAGGCGACCACCCTTGGGAAGCGGTTCGCCTCCGCGGCGGATGAGCTGCTGGTCGCCGTCGAGCGGACCGGGGACCTCCTCGACCGCTATCCCCTGCGCGGGATCAAGGGACCTATGGGCACCTCCCAGGACATGCTCGATCTCATGGACGGCGATGAATCCCGGCTCGCCGAGCTGGAGCGCCGCATCGCCGCGCACCTCGGCTTTGACCGCGTCTTCGATTCCGTGGGCCAGGTCTATCCCCGTTCCCTGGATTTCGATGTCGTCTCCGCCCTTGTCCAGCTCGGTGCGGGGCCGTCCTCGCTGTCCCACACGATCCGGCTGATGGCCGGAAACGAGACGGTCACCGAGGGCTTCAAGGAGGGGCAGGTCGGATCCTCCGCGATGCCCCACAAGATGAACGCGCGTTCCTGTGAGAGGGTCGGCGGACTCCAGGTGATCCTGCGCGGCTACCTGACCATGGTCGCGGATCTGTCCGGGCAGCAGTGGAATGAGGGGGATGTGTTCTGTTCCGTCATCCGCCGCGTGGCACTGCCGGATGCCTTCTTCGCCATCGACGGCATGTTTGAGACATTCCTCACCGTCCTCGATGAGTTCGGCGCCTTCCCCGCCATGATTGATCGTGAGCTGGAGCGCTACCTGCCCTTCCTCGCCACCACGCGCATCCTGATGGCCGCGGTGCGCGCCGGGGTCGGTCGTGAGACCGCTCATGAGGTGATCAAGGAAAATGCCGTCGCAGTGGCCCTGAACATGCGTGAGAACGGTGGGGGACAGGACCTGATCCAGCGCCTGGCCGCCGATGAGCGGCTGCCCCTGGATGAAGCGGACCTTCAGGCGGCACTCGCCGACCGGCACGCCTTCATCGGCGCGGCCGAATCACAGGTGTCCCGGGTTCTGGAACGCATCCAGATGCTTATCGAGGCCCACCCGGGCGCGGCGGACTACCGACCCGGGGAGATTCTGTAGCCGGAAAACGACACCGGGATCGCCGGAACGGCACCGGAACGCCCGGATTCGGTCTCATTTTAGAATATTTTTAATAAAGCATTTGTTATGAATAAAACCCGACTACTCTTAAATGTACCGAATGTATAACGCGTGAACAGTGTTCAAAAGGCCTTTTCGGTGCGGATTGGGTTTGCAAAGCTGATCGGAGATTCGCCACACTGGAGACACCGAGCCGGGCAGAACAGAGTCCGGTACTCACTATAGAAAGGTGAACACTATGGGTTCAGCTACTGATCTCGTCAACGGCGTCCTCGGCATTTTCGAGGGAATCTGGGATTACGCCATCAACGGCATCGAGGCACTCTACGGAGCTGTCAGGGGCCTGCTCTCCTCCTAGTTCCCACTAGGATCGCACCCGCCCTCCAGGCGGGTGCTTTTTCATTTCCCAGGCAAAAGTGGCTCGGAGGCGGATATGATTTTCCGCAGCACCTCCGGCGGTCTAGACTTCCTAATCATGCGTCCTGAACTGTCCCAGTACAAGCATCTTTCCGCCGGAAAGGTCCGTGAGATCTACGAGATCGACGATAGCACCATCCTCATCGTCGCCTCCGACCGTATCTCGGCCTATGACTTTGTTCTGGAGACGGAGATCCCGGACAAGGGCAGGGTGCTCACCGCCATGAGCCAGTTCTTTTTCGATGCCATCGATTTCCCCAACCACCTCGCGGGCCCCATCGATGATCCCCGCATTCCGGAGGAGGTGCTCGGGCGTGCCATGGTGTGCGAGAAGCTGAGCATGCTCCCCTTCGAGTGCGTGGTCCGCGGATACCTGACGGGTTCGGGTCTGACGGAGTATCAGCATGATGGAACCGTCTGCGGCATCAAGCTTCCCGACGGTCTGGTCGAATCCTCCCGCCTGCCGGAGCCGATCTTCACGCCCGCGACCAAGGCGGACATCGGTGACCACGATGTCAACGTCTCCTTCGACGCCGTGGAGGCGAAACTCGGTCGGGCACGCGCCGATCAGCTGCGCGAGGCGTCGATCTCCATCTACACCCGGGCCGCCGATATCGCCCGTGAGCGCGGGGTCATCCTCGCCGACACGAAATTCGAGTTCGGTCTCGACGAAGACGGGCAGCTCGTGCTCGGTGATGAGGTACTCACCCCGGACTCCTCCAGGTACTGGCCTGCCGCGGGCTATGAGCCGGGCCAGGTGCAGCCGAGCTTTGACAAGCAGTTCGTCCGCAACTGGCTCACCGGTCCGAAATCGGGGTGGAACAAAGACGGCGGGGCCCTCCCGCCCGCGCTGCCGGGATCGGTGGTCGAGGCCACGCGTGAGCGCTATATCGAGGCCTATGAACTGATCTCCGGCAAGAGCTTCTCCGCGTGGATCGGCCACTGCGTCTAACACCGGTCCACGCTCGGCGCGGGGCTGCGGTTATGATCGGAACCTATGTCTGCTGATCGAATCACACCGCCGGTTGCCCCACGCCATCCCGTCACCCGCTCCTTCCACGACACCGATTTCGTGGATGACTATGAGTGGTTGCGCGACAAGGATTCCCCGGAGACCATCGGCTACCTTGAGGCGGAGAACGCCTACACCGCGCAGGAGACGGCGCACCTGGAGGGTCTTCGCGAGGAGATCTACGGGGAGATCAAGTCCCGGGTGAAGGAAACGGACATGTCCGTTCCGGTGCGGTCGGGGGACTACTGGTACTACGGGCGCACCGAGGAGGGCAAGAGCTACAGTTACTCCTGCCGGATCCCGGTCGCCGCGGGGGCCGATGCCTGGACCCCGCCGGTGATACCCGAGGGCACACCGGCCGAGGGGGAGCAGATCATTCTCGATGCCAACGAACTGGCCGAGGGGCATGAGTTCTTCGCCATCGGCGCCTCGACGGTGACCACATCGGGCCGCTACCTGGCCTACTCCACGGACCTCGAGGGTGATGAGCGCTTCACGCTGAGGATCAGGGATCTGGAGAGCGGGCAGCTGCTTGACGACGTCCTGGAGGGCATCTTCTACGGTGCCACATGGGTCGGCGAGGACTATCTCTTCTATCAGCGGGTCGACGACGCCTGGCGTCCGGACTCCGTCTGGCGGCACAGGCTCGGCACCCCAGTGGAGGAGGACGTGCTGGTCTACCGCGAGGAGGACGAGCGATTCTCCACCTGGGTTGGCACCTCGCGTTCGGAGAAGTACATTCTTTTCGGCTGCGCCTCGAAGATCACCTCCGAGGTACGGGTGCTGCCCTTCACCGACCCGGAGGGGGAGCCCCGGGTGCTCGTCCCCCGTGAAACGGGGCGGGAGTACGACGTCGACCACGCAGTGGTCAACGGTGCCGACATCTGGGTGGTCACCCACAATGCAGGTGGTGCCAACTTTGAGGTCGGCTGGGTGGGCGTCGATAAGCTCACAACGCTGTCCGACCTTGATCCGCTGGTGCCCCATCGTGAGGACGTCCGCATTGAGGGTGTGGACACCTACCGCGACCAGATCGTCCTCGGCTACCGCTCCGGGGCGATCGGCAGGATCGCCGTCATGCGCCTGGACGGCGGGTTCGGTACCTTCGAGGAGCTCGAATTCGATGAGGAGCTCTACACGGTCGTCTCCTCGGGGAATCCGGAGTGGGACGCCCCGGTGATCCGCATCAGCTACGGTTCCTTCACCACGCCCGCGCAGCTCTTCGACTACCGTGTCGCCAGCGGTGAGCGGACCCTGCTCAAGGAGCAGGAGGTGCTGGGGGGTTACAGGCGTGAGGACTACACGGCCTCGAGGCTGTGGGTCGACGCCCGCGACGGTGCAAGGATCCCGGTCTCCCTGGTCCATCGCGCGGATCTGGATCCGGGCAGCGCCCATCCCACGCTCCTCTACGGATACGGATCCTACGAGTCATCCATCGACCCCGGGTTCTCGGTGGCCAGGCTGTCACTGCTGGACCGTGGAATGGTCTTCGCCGTCGCCCATGTGCGCGGTGGCGGTGAAATGGGCCGCGGATGGTACGACAACGGCAAGATGACCACGAAGAAGAACACCTTCACTGATTTCATCGACGTCGCAGATGTGCTGATCGCGCAGGGCCGGACCACCCCGGAGATGCTTGTCGCCGAGGGCGGTTCCGCCGGCGGAATGCTCATGGGCGCCGTGGCGAACCTGGCACCGGATCGCTTCAAGGCGATCGAGGCGGTCGTTCCCTTCGTCGATCCGCTGACCTCGATGCTCATGCCGGAGCTGCCGCTGACCGTGATCGAATGGGATGAATGGGGTGACCCGCTGCATGACAGGGGGGTCTACGACTACATGGCCTCCTACTCGCCCTATGAAAACGTGAAGCCCGAGCGATACCCCAATATCCTGGCGGTGACCTCGCTCAATGACACCCGGGTGCTCTACGTCGAGCCTGCCAAGTGGATCGCCAGGTTGCGTGCCACCGCGACCGGGGGGCAGTTCCTGCTCAAGACCGAGATGGTGGCCGGCCATGGTGGGGTGTCCGGCCGCTATGAAAAGTGGCGCGAAACAGCCTTTGAGTACGCCTGGCTGGTCGATCAGGCGACCGAGAGCATCCGGTGGGCGGGAAAACCGGGTAAGTAGCAAAGTATCTACCCCCGGATTCCGTGACTTCCGCCTGAACGGGGGTGGATATATTCAGCGTGCTTCACCCCCGTGTATTTTCCAGTGACCTGCACCATCATTAGATAGCATGATTCGAGAGTTGACTCACAGCCGTGCTGATTTGTGTGCTGCGCAAAGGGGGGTCGATAATCGAGGGGAACATATTAAGGCCGACCCCCGTCCCGGGGATTGACGGCCGCGTTCCCACATCACGGCGGATCCGTGGTGGACCACATCAGTGATCCCCATCCAGGACTTTTTCTGGGGCAGGGGGCACTTGGTGTTGGCTGTGACTTATTCCATCCCGAAATGAGGATTTCTCGTGGAGAATTCAAAAGGTGCGGGCGGACCAGCCCGTTCCGCCAACGCCACTGCGCGCAAGGGCACGCCGCCCCCGGGTGCCAAGAAGGACCGGACCCACTGGCTCTACATCGCGGTGATCATCGCGTTGATCGCGGGTATCACCGTGGGACTCGTCGCCCCTGATCTGGGCAAGGAACTCAAGGTGCTGGGCACCATGTTCGTCAGCCTGATCAAGATGATCATCGCGCCCGTGATCTTCTGCACCATCGTCATCGGAATCGGTTCAGTTCGGGCAGCCGCCACCGTCGGCCGTGCCGGCGGCATCGCGCTGGCCTACTTCATCACGATGTCCACCTTCGCCCTGGCCGTGGGCCTGGTGGTGGGCAACCTCATTGAACCCGGCAGCGGACTGAACATCCCGACCGGCGGCGAATCACAGTTCGCCACCGCGGATCCGCACAAGGGCGGCATGGTCGGCACCATCCAGTCGATCATTCCGGACACCTTCTTCTCCGCATTCACCAGTGGATCGGTGCTGCAGGTCCTGTTCATCGCCATCCTCGTCGGTTTCGCGGCACAGTCGCTCGGCCCCAAGGGGCAGCCGATCGTCGATTTCGTCTCCCACATGCAGAAGCTCATCTTCAAGATCCTGAACTGGATCCTGTGGCTGGCACCCATCGGCGCCTTCGGTGCCATGGCCGGTGTGGTCGGTGAGACCGGATTCGACGCCGTCGTTCAGCTGGGCATCCTGATCCTAGCCTTCTACATCACCTGCTTCATCTTCGTGTTCGGCGTCCTCGGCCTGGTGCTCAAGACCTTCACCGGCTACTCCATCTTCAAGCTCGTGAAGTACCTCGGCCGCGAGTTCCTGCTCATCTTCGCCACTTCCTCCTCCGAGTCGGCGCTGCCGAACCTGATGTCCAAGATGGAGCACGTCGGTGTGAACAAGTCCACCGTCGGCATCGTGGTGCCCACCGGTTACTCCTTCAACCTGGACGGCACCGCCATCTACCTGACCATGGCGTCCATCTTCATTGCGGACGCGATGAACATGCCGATGTCCATCAGCGAGCAGATCGGACTGCTGGTGTTCATGATGGTTGCGTCCAAGGGCGCCGCGGGCGTCTCCGGTGCGGGTATCGCGACCCTTGCCGCCGGATTGTCATCCCACCGTCCCGAGCTGCTCCACGGCGTTGACGTGATCGTCGGTATTGACAAGTTCATGTCCGAGGCACGCGCCCTGACCAACTTCGCCGGCAACTCCGTTGCCACCCTCCTGGTCGGCAAATGGACCGGAACGTTGGACAAGCAGCGCGCCCACGATGTGCTCGACGGAAAGATCCCCTACGTGCAGAGTGCGGAGGATCCCCACGATCACGCGCCGGTGCGCGAGTCCACGGTGAAGGTCGTGGACAGGCAGGACCCGTAGCGGTCTTTCGGCCCCGCGTCTGACGCGACGTGAACGGCCGGACGTGCGACAATGGTTCGCATGTCCGGCCGTTTATTCGTTTCAGTTTCCAGCATCTTCGACCAGACCCGTTCGGCCGCTGAGGTTCTGGTAAATGACCTGCGCGCGGACGGGATAGGGGTCAGTCTCCTTGTCGCTCCGCGAATCGACGGCGAATGGCGCCTGGCCAGGGATCCGGGTACCCGCTCCTGGCTCGATACCCACCGCGACGCGGGCCATGAACTCATACTCAATGGTTTCGACCAGGCCGTACAGGGCAGGCGGTCGGAGTTCGCGAGTCTGGCACAGCACGAGGCGAGGCTCAGGCTCAGTGGCGCGATCCGGCAGATGGAGAAGATCGGCTTCACCTTCGATGTCTTCGCTCCGCCACGCTGGCGCCTGTCCGAGGGGACCTTCGACGTTCTCCCCGAATTCGGCTTCTCCGTCGCAGCGTCCACCAGGGGCCTGCATGATCTGGCAACGGGGGGTTTTCTCCCATGCCGCAACCTCTCGGTCGGCGAGGGATTCGGTGCGGCGAAATGGTGGCGCACCAATGTGATGGCGGCCGCACGCCGTGGAGCCGCGCGTGGGAACACCATCCGGTTGTCGGTGTCCGCACGCAACCTGGGAAATCCCAAGGTTATCCGTGATTTCCGGGCCGCCGCCCTGGCAGCCCTCGAGGAGGGTGCCAGGCCGAGCCGGTATTCGGATGCATTCGGAAGCACCGCGGCTCAGGAAGGCGCCCGGTCCCGCTAGCGCAAGAGCTGCCCCAGGAAGGCGGCACCGAGGCCGAGGGCGGCGAGGATGGCCGCCACCACCGCGAACACGGAGCCCGCCGAGCTTCCTGAGCTGCCTGGTTCCGTGGGATCCACAGGGTCAACCGGATCCACAGGGTCAACCGGCCCATCCGCCTTCTTGAGATTGAAACCGACCTTGATCGGATCGTGGTCGGAGGAGCGGAAGACACTGTCCGCCTCGAAGAGATCCGCGACGTTGCAATTGCGTCGGGAGTACTCGAAGGCGATGGATTCGTCGGCGTTGATGTCCCACACCTCGGCATCGACCACACGCCTACTCGCGGCGTCATTGCCCAGGGCGTGGTCCAACGATCCGATGCGTCCGGAGAACTGGTAGGTGTCCCCACCGCCGTGTGCCTGAACGAGGTTGGTGAAGCCGCCACCGAGGAGGGTGGAGATGGCGTCCTCTCGGGAGTAGGAGTTGAGGTCCCCGAGAATGAACACCGGCTTGTCCGCCCAGTCACCCTGTGCCTCGAGATGGTCGAGCAGTGCCTGGGACTGGGCGACCCGGATGGTGGCGTTGGCACCCTGGCCATCGCCGCGGTCGACGTCCCCGTTGCTTACCGAGCCCTTGGAATTGAAGTGGTTGACCACTCCGACGAAGGACTCTCCGGACTGATCCAGCGGCCGGAACTCCTGCGCCAGGGGCTGGCGGGCTGTGCCCGTGAAGGCGGGATCATCGAAGATGCGCGATTCGCCGACCGGGGTGACGGTGGTGGTGTCATAGATGAAGGCGACGCGGATCGCGTCCTCATCGGTGCCGAGGCTGGTGGGGGACTTCACGGCGGCCCAGCGTTCGGTGCCCAGGGCTGAGTTCAGGGCGTCGACAAGCGTGTTCAGTGCACGGTCGCGCTGTGCGGGATCGCCGGTGATGGTGGCGGTGTTCTCGATCTCCTCGAGCCCGAGCACGTCGACGTCGAGCCTGTTGATCGCAGCGACGATCTTCGCCTGCTGGTCGGCCAGTGCGTCGGGGGTGTAGGCGCCACGGACGGCGCAGTCGCGCGCGGTCACGGGGACGCCGTTCCTGTCCGCGTAGGAGCCGCAGTTGTTGTCCCTGCCGAGGGAGGTGAAGTAGTTGAGGACGTTGAAGCTGGCGATGTGGAAATCGCCGGCGACGTTGTCGACGGCGTCGAGCTCGGCCGTACGGGAATCCTTCCAGCTGATGGGGAGATCGGCGGAGGCGGTGTTTCCGGTGACCGGGGTGGTCGGCTGGAAGTTCCACAGGTCATAGCGGTAATCGACAATGACGGGCCGGGTGAAATCGACCGCGTCCCCGGTCCGGATCGGGGTGATCGTTGAGCCGTCGCTGACGATCCAGGGCAGGGGGGTGTTCTTGTCGGACTGGGTGTAGTTGCGTGAGCGGCCGTCGTCGAGGGTGACCAGTTCGGCCCTGTTCGTGTCCTCGAACCTGGTGGCCTCCTCACCGGGTGCGACGACATCGGTTGCCTGGCGGTAGGGCTGCGTGCCGGCGGCCAGCCCGAGGGTGCCGAAGGCGTTGAGATCGTAGTTGTTGGTCACGGTGTAGTCACCGGTGGGCTGCACCAGCATGCCCTCATAGGCTTCGCGGACCTTTTCCCCCGCGGGCAGGGTGTCAATGGTGATCGGGGTCACCGCCTCGAGGGCCTCCGGGGCCTGTGCGACGGTGGCCCCGGTGAGCTGGGTCATTGAGTAGTATTCGGCGACGTCGCCGGTGACCGTGACGGAGTCGCCGATCGCTGGGTAGTCGCCTCGGTCGCCGAGGTGGACGAAGATGCCATCGGATGCCTGTTCGGCGGACCTTTCCCCGCCGCCGGAGCCCGGGGACTGCATGTAGAAGCCGGCGAAGCCGCCCTCCCGGTAGACCGCGGTGACCACGCCCGCGGTGCTCACGCGCTGGCCCGTGATCGGCGAGGATGGACCGTTGCCCTGGATGTCGGCGATGGCCCGGGACACCGTCTCGGTCGGAGGGGTGGACCCGCCGGCGAGCGGGGTGGGCGCGACGATCTCGAAGTCCACCGAGTTGTCGTCGGTGTCACGGTCCGCGGGGAGGCGCTGCACCGAGGTCGCGTTGGTGGTCCTGGCCGCGGGTGCGCCCTCGTAGAGGGTGGCGTCGCCCCAGCCGAGGAGGTCGGCCACGGTGCCCGAGGCGTCGAGAAGCTTCACCGAACCCTGGCTGCCGGAGATGTTTGCACCACCGATCAGATCGGGGGTGGGCAGTGCGGCCAGGGAGGTGTTTGCTCCGGCGGCCTGCTGTACCAGGAAGTTGCCTCCGGCCGGGATGGTTCCGGACAGGGCGGTGGTGCCCCCGAGGTTGCCGTTCGCCGCGTGGTAGCTCAGCGACCAGCCGCTGAGATCGACATCCGCCCCACCGGGGTTGTGGAGTTCGATGAAATCATGCGAGTATGCGGCACCGCTGTTGCCGCCTCCGCCGTAGACCTCGGAGATGACCGGCAGGGAGTTGTCCGGTGCCGCGCCGGCGTGGGGGACGCACAGGAGTTTGGTCACTGTGACTCCCGCGATGGCGAGAGCCAGTGCGTGCGCTCTGGGGTGGTTCATGGGTTCAATGGGCCTTTGATCTGGATGGGAGGGGTGGGCAAGACTTATCTTTTACCTGTGAATGGGCAACGCTGCCCGGTGGGGGCCGCGGTCGCCTGCGGGTTTACCCGGAGGACACCAAAGTTTCATTAGTTGTGGCTTATTTGTTCCATGTTGGTTCAGGCAAGGCGCTAGTCTGGGGTCGCATGAGCATCCACGAGCAGAGCATCACGCTTAACGACGGCACGACCACCACCATGGCAACCTGGGCGGGGCACCTGCTGCTGGTTGTCAACGTCGCCTCCGAATGCGGACTGACGCCGCAGTACGAGGGACTGCAACGGCTTTTCGATGACTACCGTGAACGGGGCCTGTTCATCATCGGCGCGCCCTGCAACCAGTTCAACAACCAGGAGCCCGGCACCGATGCGCAGGTGTGCGCCTTCGCCCGCGAGCGCTACGGGGTGGACTTCCCGCTGCTGGCAAAGCTCGACGTCAACGGTGAACACGAGCATCCCCTGTACACCGAGCTCAAGAAGCAGCCACGCGAGGACGGGCACGGGGGTGATATCGAATGGAACTTTGAGAAGTTCCTGGTGGACCCGGAGGGTGTTACCATCGCCCGTTTCGCGCCCACCGTGGATCCCGAGGATGACGCCGTCATCGCAGCAATTGAGGCGAATCTGCCTGTATAAAGGCTGGCTAGGTTGTACCAGTTTCTCCGGTTACACTTGTCCACGTAGTACACCGTCGCCCAACGCTTTAAGTAAAGGGAAAATACCGTGGCCCGTGTAGTAGTCAACGTCATGCCCAAGGCAGAGATTCTGGATCCCCAGGGACAGGCGGTACACCGCGCCCTGGGTCGTATCGGGGTGAGGGGTGTCCTGGACGTCCGTCAGGGGAAGCGCTTCGAGCTCGAGGTCGACGATTCCGTCACCGACGCGGACCTTCGCAGGATCGCGGAGACACTCCTCGCCAACACCGTCATCGAGGATTTCGATGTTGTGGGAGTAGAGGTCGCCAAGTGACCGCGAACATCGGTGTCATCACCTTCCCCGGCACCCTCGACGACGTCGACGCCGCGCGCGCGGCGCGTATCGCCGGTGCCGAGGTCACCAGCCTCTGGCACGCCGATTCCGATCTCCGGGGCGTGGACGCCGTGGTGGTTCCCGGTGGTTTCTCCTATGGCGACTACCTGCGCAGCGGTGCCATCTCCGCCATCGCCCCCGTCATGCGATCCGTGGTCGAGGCGGCGCACAGGGGCATGCCCGTGCTCGGAATCTGCAACGGATTCCAGATTCTCACCGAGGCGGGACTGCTGCCCGGCGCACTGACCCGCAACCAGGGTCTGCACTTCCACTGCGTGGACACCTACCTCGAGGTGGTCAACAACACCACCGCATGGACATCGACCTTCACGGAGGGGCAGCACATCCTGGTGCCCTCCAAGCACGGAGAGGGCCGTTTCCAGGCCGCGCCGGACACCATCAGGATGCTTGAGGAGGAGGGCCGGGTTGTCTTCCGGTACACCGACAACTTCAACGGTTCCCTCAACGCCATCGCCGGCGTGAGCAGCGCCGACGGCCGCGTGGTCGGTCTGATGCCGCACCCGGAGCACGCCGTCGAAAAGCTCACCGGCCCGTCACTGGATGGCCTCGAGCTGTTCCTGTCCGCCGTCGGTCAAATCGCCGCCTAAGGAGTCCCAAGAAAACATGAGCACAACCTTCAATGACACTGTCGAGGCGGCGACAGCCAATCCCGACCTCGTCCAGCCCTTCGCCGAACTCGGGCTGAAAGAGGACGAGTACGCACGTATCAGGGACATTCTCGGTCGTCGTCCCACCGACGCCGAACTGACCGTCTACTCCGTGATGTGGTCCGAACACTGCTCCTACAAGTCCTCCAAGGTCCACCTGCGCTACTTCGGTGAGACCACCACCGAGGAGATGGGTAGCAAGATCCTGGCCGGTATCGGCGAGAACGCCGGCGTGGTGGATATCGGGGATGGCAATGCCGTGACCTTCCGTGTGGAATCGCACAACCACCCCTCCTTCGTCGAACCCCACCAGGGGGCGGCGACCGGCGTCGGCGGTATCGTCCGCGACATCATGGCCATGGGTGCCCGTCCGATCGCCGTGATGGACCAGCTGCGCTTCGGTCCCGCCGATGCGCCGGACACCCAGCGTGTCCTTCCCGGAATCGTTGACGGCATCTCCCACTACGGCAACTGTCTCGGGCTGCCCAATATCGGCGGGGAAACCGTCTTCGACGAGTCCTACGCGGGCAACCCGCTGGTCAACGCATTGTGCGTGGGAACGCTGAAGGTCGAGGATCTCAAGCTCGCCTTCGCCTCAGGTGCCGGAAACAAGGTCATGCTCTTCGGCTCCCGCACCGGCCTCGACGGAATAGGTGGCGTCTCCGTCCTCGGCTCCGCATCCTTCGAGGAGGGCGAGGAACGCAAGCTCCCCGCCGTCCAGGTCGGCGACCCCTTCGCTGAGAAGGTCCTGATCGAATGCTGCCTCGAGCTCTACAGTGCGGGCGTGGTCGTGGGCATCCAGGACCTCGGTGGCGGTGGGCTGGCCTGCGCCACCTCCGAACTGGCGGCCGCCGGTGACGGCGGAATGACCGTCAACCTCGACGCCGTCCCGCTGCGTGCGGAGAACATGTCCGCCGCGGAGATCCTCGCCTCCGAATCCCAGGAGCGCATGTGTGCGGTGGTCACCCCGGAGAACGTCGCGCGCTTCCGGGAGATCTGCGCCAAATGGGATGTCACCTGCGCCGAGATCGGTGTGGTCACCGAGGAGAAGGACCGCTACCTGGTCATTCACCGCGGTGAGACGGTCATCGACGCACCGGCGTCCACCATCGACGAGGGACCGGTCTACCACCGCCCCGTCGAGCGGCCCTCCTGGCAGGATGAACTCCAGCTCGAGGGCGAGATCGACCGCCCCGTCGACGCCGCTGAGATCAGGGAGGCCTGGCTGCGCATGGTGGCCTCCCCCGCACTGAGTTCGCGGGCCTTCATCACCGAACAGTATGACCGCTACGTCCGCGGCAATACCGTGCAGGCGAAGAATGCCAACGCCGGTGTGCTGCGTATCGACGAAACGACCAACCGCGGGGTAGCGGTCTCCGCGGATGCCTCGGGTCGCTACACCAAACTCGAGCCGAACACCGGTGCCCGGCTGGCACTGGCCGAGGCCTACCGCAACGTCGTTGCCACCGGGGCACGCCCGGTGGCCGTGACCAACTGCCTCAACTTCGGTTCCCCGGAGGATCCCGGTGTGATGTGGCAGTTCCGGGAGGCGGTTCACGGGATCGCCGACGGATCACGGGAACTGGGTATCCCGGTCTCCGGCGGAAACGTCTCCTTCTACAACCAGACCGGTGAGGAGGCCATCCTGCCGACCCCCGTCGTCGGTGTCCTCGGTGTCCTGGACAATGTCGATGACTCCATCGGGAACGTGCTGCCGCGGGAGGCCGGTGAGCTCTACCTCCTCGGCGAAACCTTCGATGAATTCGGAGGCTCGATCTGGCAGCAGGTCTCCGGCGCCGGTCTCTCCGGTCTCCCGCCGCGGGTGGACCTGGCCAATGAGAAGAGCCTGGGGGAGCTGCTCCTCGCCGCCGCGGCCAGGCATCTGGTCAGCGCCGCCCACGACCTGTCCGAGGGCGGACTGGGTCAGACCCTCGCGGAACTCGCCATCCACGCGGACAAGGGCCTGAACGTGGACCTGTCCCTGGTCCATCCCGACCTGTTCACCGCGCTCTTCTCCGAATCCGCCTCCCGGATTCTCGTCGCCACCGATCGCGGTGCGGAGCTGGTTGACCTCGCCGCCGAGTTCGGCGTGCCGGTGCTCAAGCTGGGCGCCAGCGATGATTCGGAGTCGGTCACGGTCGCAGGTGCGGACACCACCGTCGACATCCCCGTGGAGCAGTTGCGCCGGGCCTGGACCGACACCCTGCCCGAGCTCTTCGGTCACGCCGTCGGGGCCAACGCAGTGGTTGACTGATACCCGCACGCCTGCGGACGGACCCTCTCGTTTTCTTCAAACGCGGGGGTCCGTTTGTTTTTGCCCGGACGTAGAATGAGTGGTGCCTAGAGAACAGGAGAGGTTCAATGACATCAGGATCGTCAGGGCACAAAGAGGACCGAGACTACATGGACGCTGATCCGAGGATCAGGGAGGCCAGGGCGGAGAGACCCACCTCCGACGAACCCATCCTGGAACTGACGCGCTATGTCTTCGACCGCGGCGAACGTCCCCGCACCAGGGGCCTCTTCCACCAGATCGCCGCGATCTTGAGCATCGTCTCCGGTTCTGTGCTGTCCACCTTCGCCTGGATGACGCTGGTGTGGTGGCAGGCACTGGGGGTGACCATCTACGCGGTGGCGATGTTCGGCCTCTTTGCGGTCTCCGCCGCCTACCACCGCGGGCAGTGGCGACGCCTGGCCACCGTGTCCTGGTGGCGCCGCGCCGATCACGCCACCATCGCCGTGTTCATCGCGGCCACCTACACCCCGCTGTGCCTGATCGCACTCGAGCCCAGACTGGCGGCGTGGATGCTCGGACTGGCCTGGGGAGGCGCGGTGCTCGGGGTCATACTCAACATGGTGTGGATCGATCATCCGCGCTGGCTCGATGTGATCGTCTATCTCGCGCTCGGCTGGCTGATCATCCCGCTGGTGCCGGAACTCTGGTCCGGTGCGGGGCACACCGTGGTCTGGCTGCTGTTCGCCGGCGGCGTTGTCTACAGCCTGGGTGCCCTGGTCTACGGGTTCCGCTGGCCGGGGAGACAGGCCAGGTGGATGGGGTACCACGAGCACTTCCACGCGGCGACGGTTGTCGCCGCGGTGGTCCACCTCGTGGCGGTGTGGATGGTCGTGGTCTGATCCGGGATCAGTCCACGTGGAAGGGCGTGGTCTGCATGGTCAGCGGCATGGGGGAGTACTGCGAACGCAGTTCACGGAGGATGTTCGCGTGCTCCGCAAGACGCTTGTCCTCATCGGTGACCGGAACGAACTGCCTCGCGGGCAGGGGCTGGCCGTCGACGTCGATGTTCAGGTAGGTCACCGTCGCGTGAATGGCCGTCTCCAGTTCGGCGCGGCCGCGGTGCGCATCACCGGCGCGGACATGGATCGACATCTGCATGGAGCGCTTGTCCGTGCGCATCATGCGGGCATCGACCTCGATGAGATCACCGATCGAGATCGGCTGGTAGAAGCGGATTCCACCGGCGTAGACAGCCACGGTGTGACCCGCGGCCCATTCCATGGTGCAGGCGGTTCCGGCCTCGTCGATCCATTCCATGGCGGTACCACCGTGGACCTTGCCACCCCAGTTGACGTCGGTCGGATTGGACAGGAAGCGGGTGACCAGCCTGGGTGCATCCGAGGGGCCGTCGTAAGTCTGCTTCTCCATCTCGGTTTCGATGGCCTTGCGCAGTTCGATCCGGGAGAGCGCCGACTGCATCACCCGCTCCTCCTCGGAGTTGCGCGGAGTGAACTTCGGTACCGGCTGGGTCCTGCCGGTGGAGGTGTCCTTGGCGACGAAGATAACCAGGCAGTCGCAGGCCCGGGTGTATATGCCGTCGCGGGGATCGGCGGAGAACACCTCATTGACAATGTGCATCGAGGAGCGGCCTGTCATGGCGATGCGTGAGCGCACCTCCACCATGTGGCCGGAGGGGATCGGCCGGGTGAAATGAATGTGCCCGACGTAGGCGGTCACACAGTAGGTGCCCGACCATTGCGTCGCACAGGCGTAGGCGGCCTTGTCGATCCATTCCAGCACCCGGCCGCCACCGATGCCCTGGGCGCCGGCCATCAGCACGTCTGTCGGAGCCGCCATGAAACGCAGGGTGACTTGGGGGGAACGGGGAATGGATTCGCTGTAGATCTCAGACATACGGATACTCTAACGCGTCGGGCTAGAGTGGTCCTCATGAGGATCGACCCGCAGGATACCAGGGATGCCGTCATCGCCGTCGCCGCGTGGATCGCCGGGCCCGAGGAGGGGGAGAAGCCGGACAGACGCGCGATCGCGAACGCCGTCCGACTCACCGCGCGCACCCTCGCACAGGAGTCCCCGGGGCACAGCGTGGAGGTCCGGGTACCCCCGTTCGTGGCCGTTCAGTGCATCGAGGGACCACGACACACCCGGGGAACCCCGCCCAATGTGGTGGAAACCGATGCCCGCACCTGGTTGAGACTTGCGACCGGCCTCAGCTCCTTCGAGGAGGAGGAAAGCGCAGGCAGACTCAGTGCCTCCGGTACCCGCGCCGGCGAGATCTCCGCCCGCCTGCCGATCCTTCCCCTGTGATCCGTCCGGCGTATTAGTTTCTGGGGCATGCAGCGACTACGATTTCCCCCGTGGCACTACTTGATCAGCACACCCATCCTGGTCCCAAGTCAAACGAAGCGCATCCGTCGCGGCGCCCCCTTCAGGGCTACCCCTACGATGATCGCAATGAACAGTCGCCCCGCGAGGAATGCGGTGTTTTCGGTGTGTGGGCACCGGGCGAGGAAGTGGCCAAGCTTACCTACTTCGGGCTCTTCGCCCTCCAGCACCGCGGCCAGGAGGCCGCGGGCATCGCGGTGGGCGATGGCGAGCAGATTCTGGTGTTCAAGGATCTGGGTCTGGTCTCCCAGGTCTTTGATGAGCCCATCCTCGAATCCCTCAACGGTGATATCGCCATCGGACACACCCGCTACACCACCGCGGGTGGCAACACCTGGGAGAACGCCCAACCGATGTTCCGGATGGCCCCCGACGGCACCGATGTGGCACTGGGGCACAACGGCAACCTGATCAACCACGTGGAGCTGCGCAACCGCGCCGCGGAACTCGGCCTGGTCGATCCGCACAAGAAGCCCTCTGACACCGATGTGCTCACCGCGCTGCTGGCCAACGGAATCGGCGAGGGGCGCAGCCTCTTCGACTCGGCCAGCTCACTGCTGCCCGAGGTCAAGGGCGCATACTGCCTCACCTTCACCGACGGGCACACCCTCTACGCGGCGCGCGACCCCTACGGCGTGCGGCCCCTGACCATCGGCAGGCTGGCGCGCGGATGGGTCGTCGCCTCCGAAACCGCGGCGCTCGACATCGTCGGCGCGAGTTTCGTCCGTGAGGTGGAGCCCGGCGAACTCATCGCCATCGATGAATCGGGGCTGCGCTCGACCCGCTTCGCCGAGACCACGCGCAAGGGCTGCGTGTTCGAGTACGTCTATCTCGCCCGACCCGATTCGGTGATCAAGGGGCGATCGGTCAACGAGGTCCGCCTGGAGATCGGGCGCCAACTGGCCAGGGAGGCTCCCGCGGATGGTGATCTCGTAATCCCGACGCCGGATTCCGGCACGCCGGCGGCGGTGGGTTTCGCCCAGGCCTCCGGCATTCCCTTCGGCCAGGGCATGGTCAAGAACGCATACGTCGGTCGCACGTTCATCCAGCCCTCGGACACCCTGCGCCAGCTGGGTATCCGGCTGAAGCTCAACCCCCTCCGTGAGGCGATCAAAGGCAAGCGCCTGATCGTCGTCGACGATTCCATCGTCCGCGGCAACACCCAGCGGGCGGTGATCCGCATGCTGCGTGAGGCCGGTGCGACCGAGGTACACGTGCGCATCGCCTCGCCGCCGGTGAAGTGGCCCTGCTTCTACGGCATTGACTTCGCCACCCCCGGGGAACTGATCGCCAATGCCGTAACCAGTGATAATGAGGCCGAGCTGGTGGAGACGGTGCGCACCACCATCGGAGCCGATTCGCTGAGCTACATCTCCGTCGACGGTATGGTTGAAGCCACGGAGCAACCACGCTCGGAGATGTGTTGTGCCTGTTTCGACGGCAGGTACCCCATGGGACTGCCCGAGGGTAATCCCAATGCGGAACTGGTTCTCAAGATGCAGGCCGTCTAGAACCTCCCCACACTCGTCCCTAATTTTTTCAAACCACCAAGAAACCCAAGCAGGAGAAGCGAAAACCGATGAGTGATCACCGCGACACCGGTAGCGCCACCGAAGGCACGTCCTACGCAGCAGCAGGCGTCGATATTGAGGCCGGTGACCGAGCCGTCGAGTTGTTCGCACCGCTGGCCAAACGCGCAACCCGCCCCGAGGTCAGGGGAAATCTCGGAGGCTTCGCCGGCCTCTTCGAACTGGGCAGCTACAAAAAGCCGCTCCTGGCCGCCGGCTCCGACGGTGTGGGCACGAAGCTGGTCATAGCCCAGATGCTGGACAAGCATGACACCATCGGAATCGACCTGGTGGCCATGTGCGTGGATGATCTCGTGGTCTGCGGTGCCGAACCGCTGTTCCTCCAGGACTACATCGCCATCGGCAAGGTGGTGCCCGAACACGTCGCTGAGATCGTCTCCGGCATCGCCGAGGGCTGTGTGCAGGCCGGTTGCGCACTGCTCGGCGGGGAGACGGCGGAGCACCCCGGGGTCATGGAGCCCGACCACTACGATGTCTCCGCGACCGCGGTGGGCGTCGTTGAGGCCGATGAGCTGCTCGGCCCGGACCGTGTGCGCTCCGGCGATGTCATCATCGCCATGGCCTCCTCCGGGCTGCACTCCAACGGCTACTCCCTGGCCCGCCACGTTCTCCTGGACAAGGCGGGGCTCCCCCTCGACGGACATGTCGAGGAGCTCGGTCGCACCCTCGGCGAGGAACTCCTCGAGCCCACCCGGATCTATTCCAGGGATTGCCTGGCGCTGATCTCGGAATGTGAGGTGCACACCTTCTGCCATGTCACCGGTGGCGGCCTCGCGGGCAACCTGGTCCGCGTGATCCCCGAGGGCCTGGTCGCGGAGATGTCCCGCGCGACCTGGACACCCGGCCAGATCTTCCGCACGATCGCATCCCTGGGCAAGGTTCCGCGCGAGGAGATGGAGAAGACCTTCAACATGGGCGTCGGCATGGTCGCCGTCGTGGCCGAGAAGGACCGCGATCGCGCCCTGGCGATGCTAACCGCGCGGCACATTGATTGCTGGGAGCTGGGTACCGTGCGTACCGGTGAGACCGGGGAGCCGACGGTGGTGCTCAACGGCGAGCACCCCGGATACTAGGGTCTCCGCACGGGCCACGGCCCCGACCTCGGGTGGAGGTCGGGGTCGTTTTACTGCGCATGGACGAAAACGACTCGGACGGCACGCGGTTGTCTCGTGACCAGGTGCCGGAGTGCGGGAACACAGGGGAAGCACTCCGGGAAGCTGTCCACGAAAAACCACGCGCCGTCCGAGGCGGTAGTTGTGAATGGGAGAATCCGTCGGGCGATGATGGGCGGGCCATCAGCTTGTGCGACGGAATCCTTGAGCCACGAGATGATGATGGGAGCCGAGCACAGGGCTGCATATCGCGGCGGTGGACGAATCCACCTCCGTGCGACTGGCTGAAGCCGGAGTGATCAGATCAGGTGTCGGGGAAACTAGCGGGTCCCATAGGCGCGCCGCCCATGGTCCTCTTCCTCGTTCCAGTCCGCATATTCTGCGGGCTGGTCATCATCATCAGGGGCATCGGAGTAGGAACGCCGGGGAGACTGGTTGGCCAGCTCCCGCTGCAGCTGATCGAGATCCATGTCTGGAGAGCTGTACTTCAACTGGCGAGCAACTTTGGTCTGTTTTGCCTTCGCGCGACCGCGACCCATTGCCTGACCCCCTTGGAGTGAGCGGAAAATCCTGGGAATTTGGATGATCCATGGGCTTCATAAATGTTTTAACTGTATTCCTGATAGACACAATAGCCTGTTCCCGCCGAAAATTCCGCAACATGCGCCTGACCTGCATAAAACATGCCTAAGTAGGCGACTTTCCGGAGAAAGCAGTCGCCCTGGGATATTCGGTTGCCCCGCGCGGAGCTACTCGCGTCCGCGGAGCCTGTTCACTGCCATGCGTCCACGCTGTTTGCCCTCCTCGACGGGTAGTGAGTCCCTGTCCACGCTCACGGAGACATCGTTGATACCCAGCGCGGAATCAAGCGCGCTGCGTTTGATCAGGGCAAGGGCAATCGGCCCCAGATCGCAGTCATCAACAACGGTGCCGAGGCGGCCGACCGTGCGTGCACCGGCGGTGATCTCGGCGCCGGGTGCGGGCATGGAGGGGGCCGAGCCGTCCAGGTGCAGCATCACGAGCAGCCGCGGGGAACGCCCGAGGTTGTCCACCCGTGCGACCGTCTCCTGGCCGCGGTAGCAGCCCTTGTTCAGGTGGACGGCGCCGGGACTACCCTCGCGACCGATCCACCGCGGAATCTCATGGGGGATGGTCTTGGAATCAAGGTCCACCCCGGCTTCCGGCTCCACGGCCTTCACCCGCTCGGCCGTGTAGGCCATCAGACCCGTCAACCTCGCACCCGCCTGAATAAGCTTGTCGACGGCCGCATCGAGCCCCGTGCGCGGCACCGCGAGGTCGACGCGGGCAGGGCCCGCCCAGTCGACCCGCCGCTGAAAGGTGGGACCCGCGGCGGAGGCGTCGATAGGCGCGCCCGCCAGGGTGAGGATCGCCAGATCCGCCTCCTCGACGGTGACCTCGGACCAGAAGATCATCCTGCGGAGATAGGAGATGAGGGTGAGGAACTCCTCGGCGGAGGTGTCCAGGTAGAAGACCGTACCCACCCGCGTGACCGTCATTGTGTGCAGTATCCGGCCCTGGGCGTCCAGATCCAGTGCGGCGGCGGTGAAGCCATCGGCCGCGGTATCGAGTTTCTGGGAAAAGAGATTGTTGAGGAATTCCGGTGCGTCGGGGCCATCGACCCTGATCACCCTGCGGTTGGAGCGATCAATCAGAGCGGTCCCGGATTCGAGGTTTCTTTGTTCGACGAGTGGGGCGCCGTAGTGCCACGCGACACCGCTCCTGCCCGGTTGGGCGGGATTGTCCTGCGCCTCCGCGGCACCATCACGCGCCAGCAGGGGCGAGAGATAGCGCTTGGAATCCAGGTCGGTATCCTTCGCGACCTCGGAGTGTTCTTTAGCCACACCCATGATGGTACGCCAAAAACTCCCCGGAGTGTCCATCCAGCTCTGGGGAAGCGGTGGGCGCGATGCCCCGGAAAGGGGCATAATCGTCATTCATGGCTCCCGTACCCCCTCGTTTTTCCACCCCCTCCCCGGTGATCATGATCGTTGAACCCTATGGGGGATCGATCAGGCAGCACAATCCCAATCTGCCGATGGTCTTCTGGGATGATGCCGCGGTGACGAGGGGCGACGGAGTCTTTGAAACACTTCTGATCCGTCAGGGGCGGGCGTGCAACACCGGGCGGCACGCGGATCGCTTCCTCGCCTCCGCGGCACTGCTGGGACTCCCGACGCCCATCATCAAGGACTGGCTCAAGGCGACGGAGATGGCCGTGGAGGCCTGGTACGGGCACCCCGGGGCGGGGGACGCTTCCTGCACATGGACCCTGACCAGGGGACGCGCATCGACCGGGATCGCATCGGGCTGGGTGGCTGTCACGGGGGTGGACGAGGTCAGGTTGCGGCAGCGGGTACAGGGGGTGTCGGTGATGACCAGCTCCCGCGGGTTCACCATCGACACCGCCCTCCCCGGGGTCACCGATGCGACCAGGGGACAGCTCAGGGGGATGGAACCCGCCCCGGCTCCCTGGCTGGTGGTCGGGGCGAAGACCCTCAACTACGCGGCGAACATGGCTGCCCTGCGCTATGCCAGGGCGCACGGATTCGACGACGTGATCTTCACCGACCAAGGCAGGGTGCTCGAGGGCGCAACCTCCACGGTGGTCAGCTTCAAGGGAGACAAGCTGCGCACCCCGACCCCCGGGGGTGACATCCTGCCCGGAACCACGCAGGCGGCCCTCTTCGACTACGCGACCGGTCACGGCTGGAGGTGCAAGGAGAAGCGCGAACTGAGCGTCGACGACCTCATCGGTGCTGACAGTGTCTGGCTGGTGTCCTCGGTGAGGATCGCGGCGCGGGTCACCCGCCTCGATGGCCGCAAGATGCCCCGGCCCGGGAATGAGGAGCAGATCAGGGAGCTGATCACCGGGGCGCTCGGCTGAGCGGAGGTCAGCCGATCACGCGCTGCAGCTGCGCGGACATGCGTGGCTTGAGTTCACCGTCAACCAGTCGCTCATCGACCCAGCCCAGCTCGTTGGTGGGAAGCAGTCCGTAGAGCCTCTTGCCCGGACCGAGAGTGGAGGGTCCGGTGGCGGTGACCATCGTGGAGGCGGATTCGAGTTCCCAGGCGCGTTCGTTGAGGGGCTGACCGTAGCAGATCTCCACCACGCCCGAGGCATGCGCGCAGACGAACTCAATTTCATCCTTGAGGTTGATCCGCCAGAATCCGGTCTCGCGCTCATCGGGGCCCACCGTGGCGCCCTCCGCGTCCAATTTCCACAGACGGGACTCATAGGAGAGGTAGTTTTCGCCGTCGTGGGCGAAGACGATCTGCTGGCCGAAGGAGTACTGACCTTCCTCGGGGGTGTCCGCCTGGCCCTCCCCCCGCCACACCCCGACCAGCGGGAGCAGCGCGAGGAGTCCGTCGTGGAGGTTCGGACCCTCGCGGAGGTTGGCGGTGTCATCGGGGATCGGGAGATCGCCGAGTCCGGGGATGTTTCGGTGTGCGGTGGATTTCGCCTGTTCAGCGGCGAGGTTGACAGCATCACTTCCGCTGATTGCTGCGGAATCGGAGAGCGAGGGGGCATCCGCCCCGGTGCCGGGGATGGGATTGTGACTTGCTGATTCATTTGAACTCATGTCATCCAAGACTAGCGTTTAGCCAGTATCGTTGGACAACGTGCGTGTTCTAGTGATTGCTAATCCGGCTTCGACCTCCCAGACGGCGGAACTCTTCCGTCGTGTCATGCCACGGGTCATGGCGCTGCCGGGGGTGCGGCTCGAGGCGCGCTTCACCCAGTACAGCGGGCACGCGGAGGAGATCGTCCGCGGGATGACCCGAGGGGAGGTCGGCATCATTTTGGTGGCGGGAGGCGACGGCACCGTCAACGAGGTGTTCAACGGCCTGCTGGGGGCGGCGGACGGCGGGTACCCCGCCCACCACGAGTTGCCCGCGGTGGCGATTCTTCCCACCGGTTCCGCGAATGTCTTCGCCCGCGCGTTGGGATACCCCGCCGATCATCTGGCCGCCGCCAACATGGTCGTTGATCTCATCGGCGGTGAGCTGCGGCGGACGATCAGCCTCGGAACCTGGAAGGGTGACAACGACCCGGCACGCTGGTTCGCCGTCAACGCGGGATTCGGTATCGACGCCGATGTCATCGCCCGTGTGGAGCGTGCACGCTCCCGCGGTTTCGCCGCCTCGCCCATGCTCTATCTGCAGGTCAGCGTTCGGGCCTGGATGCGCGCCCAGGTCAAGCCACCGCAGATCAGCTTCCGCGCGGTTGACACCGCCGGGGAGGTCATCGAAGCCGAGGAGATTCCGCTGATGCTGGCGTCCAACACCAACCCCTGGACCTTTCTCGGGCCGTTGCCGGTGGTGACCAATCCCCGCAACTCCTTCGATGTGGGATTGGGACTGTTCGGGTTGAGGAGTGTCCGCGGTGCCGGAGGGGTGCTGGCGATGATGCACCTGGTGGGCATCGGGCACGGTAGGCGTCTGGAGCGGATCCTGCGCCGGCGCACGATCCTCTTCGATGACGCGGAGAGCGTCGAGCTGACCTGTGACAGCGGTGACCGTTTCCAGGTCGACGGCGAGTTCGAGGGATCCCCCGACCGGGTGCTGCTGACCTCCATTCCCGAGGTGGTGGAGGTTTTCGCGCCCAGGACCAATCCCTCCCCGCCCACCATGAACTGGGCCCGCCACCTTCTCCACTATGCGCGCGACGTAGTCAGGGTGCGTGCCTGAGCTAGCTGTCGGAGTCATCCTCGGGGGCGGCCAGAGGTGACAGCTCCCTGGTTGAGACGATGACGTTGCGTGCCTGGGACTCGAAGTAGATCGACCCGCCCATCATCTTCACCGCGTTGACACGGTTGGCCAGGGGCAGCTGGGTGGTGTCGATGCTCCAGGTGAAGTCGCCGACGACGTCGTCGAGGGTGGTGCCGTCGGGGCCGTCGACAAGCGAGACGGGTGTCATGTGGAACTCCGAACCGACGAGCCGGAGGGTGACCACGACGGCAACCGGTTCGGCGAAGCCCGTGGGCGTGCCGCTGAGCTGGGCCTCGGAGGCGCTTCCCCCGGTGGGGGAAACATCGAGCGGGTTCGAGATATCAAGGTCGGTGATGCCCAGCTGGGATCCCAGTGCCACGCCGTCCAGGCGCAGCGTACGGCTGAAGAGCTCGACCGCCGAGCCGTTGAGGTCGCCGGAGAGAACCTGCGCCGGGGTGACGGTGACGGAGTCCAGCACGGTGCTCGCGTTGACCATTCCTATTCCGGGCACATCGACATCGAGCATGTCGATGGTCACGGTGTCCAGCGTTCCCGTGACCAGTGAACTCAGATAAATGGCGCCGCCGGCGTACACCCGGGGCGAGGTTTCCAGATCGGCCTCCTCCGCGATGCTTTCGGAGATGTGGCGCTCCGCCCGGGTGGCGAACACCGAATCGGCCACCCAGAGCACCGCACCGAGCACGAGAACGGTCAGGGCGGTGGCGATGGCGGCGCGGAAGGGCCTGCCTGGAGGTTTTGACACACCTATATCTTTACCCCATTGAGGTCACGGCTCCGCCGCCACCGCTGCGTGGCGCTAGTCTGGTGCCATGACAAACACGGTGATCAGTGCTGAACAGTCTTTTGAACTGGCGGATCAGGCCCTGGATCTGCTGAAGGCGGTGGCGGAGGAGGACGGGACCGATGCCTTCTCCGAGCAGTTTCTGCGGGGGCTGACTGAACCGGAGCTCGGCCATGAGCACCTGACCGCCCGTGTGGACGGCGCGCTCGTCGGCCTGGCCTCCTCGGACGGGCAGAGCACGGAACTGGCCGTGCACCCCGCCTTCCGCGGACGTGGCATCGGACGCCGGCTTATCGACGCCTCCCCCACACCCGCGGTGTGGGCACACGGTGACACCGCGGGCGCGCGGGCGCTCGCCGCGTCGCTGCACATGCGCAAGACCAGGGAGCTGCTGGTGATGGCTGTCGAGGGTCGGGACCTGGAGACAGCGGCGGTGTACATCGATCCCCCGGGATTCACCTCGGGTTCCCTCGCCGATGCGCGGGGGGAGCGCCCGGATGTGGAGCGGGCCTGGCTCAGGGTGAATAACGAGGCCTTCTCCTGGCATCCCGAGCAGGGCGGATGGGATCTGGACCGCCTGCACACGGCCATGTCGGCACGGTGGTTCACGGAGGAGGACGTGCTCCTTCTCTGGGAGGGACCCGAGCTGGCGGGCTTTCACTGGACCAAGCGCCATGATCCCCGACTCTGGGAAATCTACGTGGTCGGCCTGGCGGATGCGTTCCGCGGTCGTGGACTGGGGGATCCCCTCGTCCGCCTCGGGCTCGCACACATGGTCTCCCGGGGGGCGCAGCGGGTGATCCTCTATGTCGAGGCGGACAACGGACCGGCGGTCAGGGCCTACGCCGCGCTCGGGTTCACGGTCGCCGAGCGCCATGTGGTCTATGAAAAGACCCGGGCAACACCTCCAAATTAGTGATCTGCGCTTCCCCGTGGGGCCGGGAGGTGCCGTTCGCCAACAAATTCTCCCAATGCTTTCCGATTGTTCATTGTGTGTTTACCAAATCTGCCATGGTTGGTCATGTGCGGGTTTTAGGTTCATAGCTTGTGAGTATGCTCCGACCGAGGTTTTCGTACAGTCCTACCACCTCCAGGAGTTGCTCGTTTGATGTTTCCAACACACCGGAAAGGCTTCCCGTGAACCTCACTTTCAAGCGCTCTGTTGCTCTTCTTGGCGCCATCTCTGCCGGCTCCTTCGCTCTCGTTGCATGTTCCGAGTCCGAAAGCTCCGACTCCGCCTCCTCCACCGGCGCAGCTGCGGTGGAGGGACTGACCGGCACCACCGGTCAGCTCGTCGCCGAGGGCGCTTCCTCGCAGCAGTCCGCCATGGACTACTTCGGAATCCAGTACAGCTCCGCGGTGCCCGGCGCCTCCCTTGCCTACACCCCCTCGGGCTCGGGTTCAGGTCGCACCAACTTCGTCGCCGGCCAGGTTGCCTTCGCAGGCTCCGACTCCCCGATGAAGGATGACCAGGCCGCCGAGGCCAAGGCACGCTGTGAGGGCAATGACGCATGGCACCTGCCCTTCGTCATCGGCCCCGTCGCCGTTGCCTACAACATCCCCGGAGTGGATTCGGTGAACCTGTCCACGGAGGCCGTGGCAAAGATCTTCAAGGGTGAGATCACCAAGTGGAATGACCCGGCGATCGCAGCCGAGAACGAGGGCACCGACCTTCCGGACCTCAACATCTCCGTGGTCTACCGTTCCGAGGAGTCGGGCACCTCCGACAACTTCCAGAAGTTCCTCGCCGCCGCACAGCCCTCCATCTGGACCACCACCGGTCAGCAGTTCCCGACCGCCGTCGGCGCAGGTGCTCAGGGCTCCAACGGTGTCGCCACCGAGACCTCCAACATCGAGGGTGGCATCACCTATGTTGAGGCCGGCTTCGCACGTCAGTCCGGCCTCGGAATCGCCAACATCGATTTCGGTTCGGGCCCGGTCGAGCTCAACGCCGATTCCGTCGGAGTTGCACTGGACTCCCTGAAGTTCCTGACCGAGGGCCACAACATGGTCGTCGACTCCGATGCACTCTTCGCCTCCAAGGATGCCGGATCCTACCCGCTGATCCTCACCACCTACGAGATCGTCTGCTCCGCAGGCTACGATCAGACCACCCGGGACCAGGTCAAGGACTTCCTGACCGTGGCCCTGAACTCCCAGGATGACCAGCTCGCCGAGCTCGGCTACATCCCGGTCACCGGTTCGCACCATGACCGTCTGGCAGCCGCAGTCGAGGCCATCCAGTAGGTCCGATCGGAGGTGGGTGACCCGCCGGGTTGCCCACACCATTGATCTCCCCGGCTGTCCCGAGGATTCTTCAGAGACAGCCGGGGGAGTGCATTCACTTTAGAAACAGAATCACGCCAGTTAAGGAAAAACTAAGACATGGCCGAAAATCAGTCCGCCACGAGTGAGCGAAACCTGGATCCAGACCAGGTGATCGCCAACCCGGTGGCCACAATCGGAAGCTCCGTAGAACCGGCCCCTTTTTCGAAGAAGGCCATCACATCGGGCTCCGGCTCCGTCAAACGCCCCGGCGACCGAATCTTCGAGTTCCTGTCCACAGCGTCCGCCGCAATTATCACCGTTATGATCGCGGCGATTGCTGCATTCCTCATCTGGCGTGCTGTTCCGTCTCTGATGAGAAACGCTGAGGGAATCTCCGGATTCTTCACCTACTCCGGTCCCTGGGACACCACCAATGTCGAAGCGATGTACTTCGGCATCCCCAATCTTCTCGCCGCCACCCTGACGATCTCCGTGGTGGCGCTGCTGCTGGCCATGCCCGTCGCGCTCGGTATCGCGGTCTTCCTTTCCAACTACGCACCCAAGCGCCTGGTCAAGCCGCTCGGATACATGGTGGACATGCTGGCCGCCGTGCCGTCCATCGTCTATGGTCTCTGGGGCTGGCAGGTCCTCGGACCGGCTCTCTCCGGCTTCTACACCTGGCTCGAGAGCTGGGCGGGCGGGTTCTTCCTCTTCACCGTCTATCAGAACTCCCCGTCCTTCGCCACCGGCCGTAACATGCTCACCGGTGGAATCGTGCTCGCCGTGATGATCCTCCCGGTCATCGCGGCTACCGCCCGAGAGGTCTTCGTTCAGACCCCCAAGGGCCACATCGAGGCCGCCCTCGCACTGGGCGCAACCCGCTGGGAAGTCGTCCGACTCACGGTCCTGCCCTTCGGTATGTCCGGCTACGTTTCCGGCGCGATGCTCGGACTCGGTCGCGCACTCGGCGAAACCATGGCCCTGTACATGGTCGTCTCGCCGTCCTCAACATTCAGGTTCTCGCTGTTCGACGGCGGCACCACCTTCGCAACCGCCATCGCAAACGCGGCACCGGAGTTCAACGATGACACCCGCGCCGGCGCTTATATCGCCGCTGGCCTGGTGCTCTTCGCCCTGACCTTCATCGTCAACGCCGCAGCACGAGCCATGGTCAACCGCGGAAAGTAGAAGGGCTAGAACAATGACAAACACCTCAACCGTCTCACCGCGCATGGATGAACCGCTGAAGAAGACGACCTCCTTCTCCGATATCTCCGGTAGCCGCAAGGCAACCAACACCTTTGCCACCGTCATCATCTACGCCGCGATGGCCGTGGCGGCCATCCCGCTCATCTGGGTGCTCTGGACCGTCATCAGCCGCGGTCTGGCCCCGGTCCTGAAAGCGAGCTGGTGGACCACCTCACAGTCCGGCGTCATGCTGATGCTGCCCGGTGGCGGTGCGCTGCACGCCATCATCGGTACCCTCGTCCAGGCGGGAATCACCTCGCTGGTGTCCATCCCGATCGGCATTTTCACCGCCATCTACCTGGTCGAGTACTCCAATGGAAACCGGCTCGGACGGGTCACCACCTTCATGGTTGACATCCTCACCGGCGTCCCCTCTATCGTCGCCGCCCTGTTCATCTATTCCATGTGGATCGTGCTCTTCGGCTTCTCTCGCTCGGGACTGGCCGTGTCACTCGCACTGGTCATCCTCATGGTCCCGGTGATCATCCGCAACACCGAGGAAATGCTCCGCGTGGTTCCGCAGGATCTGCGTGAGGCCTCCTTCGCACTCGGCGTCCCCAAGTGGAAGACCATCGCCAGGATCGTCCTCCCGACCGCACTCTCGGGAATCGTCACCGGCGTCATGCTCGCCATCGCCCGCGTCATGGGCGAGTCCGCCCCGGTCCTCGTGCTGGTCGGTTCCTCCCAGACCATCAACTGGAACCCGGTCGACGGTCCGCAGGCATCACTGCCACTGATGATGCTCGACATGTACAAGGCGGGAACCGCCCCGGCGACGCTGGACAAGCTGTGGGGCGCAGCCCTCACGCTGGTCCTCATCATCGCTGTGCTCAACGTCGGTGCACGAATCATCTCAGCCAAGTTCTCGGTCAAGCAGTAAATCACCACCTTCTTTCCCAAGAAACTCATTAGGAGAAACATAGCGATGTCGAAGCTCAAGCTCAAGGACGTCAATATCTACTACGGTGACTTCCACGCCGTTCAGGATGTCAACCTCGAGGTTCCCGCCCAGTCCGTCACCGCCTTCATCGGCCCCTCCGGCTGTGGCAAGTCCACCGTCCTTCGTTCCATCAACCGCATGCACGAGGTGACCCCCGGCGCCTACGTCAAGGGTGAGATTCTGCTTGATGGCGAGAACATCTACGGACCCAAGATCGATCCGGTTGCCGTGCGCAACACCATCGGCATGGTCTTCCAGAAGGCCAATCCCTTCCCGACCATGTCCATCGAGGACAACGTGGTCGCGGGACTGCGCCTTTCCGGTGAGAAGAACAAGAAGAAGCTCAAGGAAGTGGCTGAGAAGTCGCTCCGCGGTGCAAACCTCTGGGAAGAGGTCAAGGACCGCCTGGACAAGCCGGGCGGCGGCCTCTCCGGTGGTCAGCAGCAGCGTCTGTGCATCGCCCGCGCCATTGCGGTCGAGCCCGAGGTCCTGCTCATGGATGAGCCCTGCTCCGCTCTGGACCCCATCTCCACCCTCGCGGTCGAGGATCTGATCCACGAGCTCAAGGAAGATTTCACGATCGTCATCGTGACCCACAACATGCAGCAGGCGGCGCGTGTCTCCGATCAGACCGCCTTCTACTCGCTCGAGGCCACCGGCAAGCCGGGCCGCCTCGTTGAGATCGGCCCGACCAAGAAGATCTTCGAGAATCCTGACAAGAAGGAAACCGAAGACTACATTTCCGGACGCTTCGGATAAGCAAATCGGACGCCCCACGCCGCCGCACCCATCGGGTGCGGCGGCTTTGTGCTGCTCAAGCGCTACTTTAGGCAATGTTGGTTTGTGTTGGAACTCACCTCCAGAATGTTGGATTCAGCTGTGAGAAATCTTCGTTGCTGAGTAGCATGGACATGTAAACATCCTTGGAGCAGGGTTGGATGCTGAATCGTTCAAGGCCAATCGTAGGTTTCTCGCCTCGCTCCTCCATCGACAAGTGTGAGGAAGCTGAGATGTCGACAAGCGTTTCCAATTCCCTCCCTCCGCAGCCATCCGGGACACAATCATCGGATAAGGCTTCAGAGGGCGTACGTGCCGCAATGTACTTCGATTGGCGAAAGGCCCTGATTCCCCTGGCGGTGGGTGTCGCCATTGCGCTGATCCCCGAGCCCGCGGGCCTCGAGCCCCGCGCCTGGTACATGCTGGCCCTGTTCGTGGCCACCATCGTCGCGATCATCGCCAAGGTGATGCCCATGGGCGCGGTGTGCCTGATCGCGCTGACCCTGTCGGGCCTGTTCAATCTGACCCCCATCAGCCCCAAGGAGGGCGATGTGGGAATGCTCTCCGGCTTCGCCAACTCCACCATCTGGCTCATCGGAATCGCGATGTTCCTGTCCAGGGCCGTGATCAAGACCGGACTCGGCCGCCGCGTGGCGCTGTTCTTCATCTCGGTCTTCGGTAAGAAGATGATCGGTGTCGCCTACGGTTTCGCCCTCGCGGACGTCATCCTCGGCCCCGGCATTCCCTCGGCGTCGGCCCGTGGCGGCGGAATCATGTACCCGATCATGCAGTCCGTCGCATCCGCATACGGTTCCGAGGCCGGCCCCACCTCCCGCAAGGCCGGTGCCTTCCTCGCCATCGCGATCTCCCAGATCGACACCATCGTGTGCGCGATGTTTCTGACCGCCATGGCGGGTAACCCGATCATGCAGTCGCTCGCCGCCGATTTCGGGGTGGACATCACCTGGACCTCCTGGTTCATCGGTGCCCTGGTTCCCGGTGTCGTCGCCCTGATCGTCCTGCCGTTCTTCGTGTACAAGATCTATCCCCCGGAGATCAAGGATTCCCCCGAGATCGCAGCCTTTGCAAAGAAGGAACTCTCCGACATGGGACCGATGTCGTGGGCGGAGAAGATTCTTACCGCGGACTTCGTGCTGTTGCTGCTGCTGTGGGTCGTCGGAGACATGGTCTTCGGGATCAACGCCACCATCTCCGCCTTCATTGGCCTGGTCATCCTCATGGTCGCATCCATCATGACCTGGGAGGACATTGTCAAGGAGAGGGCGGCCTGGAACACCATCTTCTGGTTCGCCGTTCTGGTGATGATGGCCGGCGCGCTGAACACCTACGGTATCGTCGGCTGGATCGCCGACACCATCTCCGGTGCGATCGGTGGTCTGAGCTGGCAGATCGGCCTTGTGATCCTGATCCTCGTGTTCTTCTACACCCGCTATCTCTTCGCCTCGGCCACCGCCCACATCGCCGCGATGTACGCAGCCTTCCTCGCCACTGCGATCGCTCTGGGCGCCCCGCCCACCCTGGCCGCGATGTCACTGGCGTACACTGCGCTGCTCAACATGGGTCTGACCCAGTACGCGGGCGGACCCGGGCCGGCGCTGTACGGATCCGGTTACAACACGACAGGACAGTGGTGGGGAGTCAGCTTCATCTGCTCGCTGGTGTCCCTGGCCATCTGGTTCGTCGTCGGCGGACTCTGGTTCAAGGTCCTCGGTTGGTGGTAGATCAACCACACCTGATGAAATGAAGGGGCCGGGCGGATATTCTCCGCCCGGCCCCTCCGGTGTCTCAGAAGGACGTCAGCTTCTGCGGAACTGATTCTCCAGTTCCTGCCAGCGCTTCTCCGCCTCCGCTTCGATCTCCTCGTCGGCGCGGCGACGCAGGTACTCCTCCGGGCGCATCCCGGTGCTGAGGTAGACGATGCGGGAGGCCACGTTGACGGTGTGATCGGCGTAGCGCTCGAAGAACCGTGCCAGCAGCGCGATGTCCACGGCCTCGCGTGTGGAATGCGGCCAGGGACGCAGAGTGATCATCCGCAACAGGTGGTGCTGGAGATCATCCACCGCGTCGTCATCGGTGGACAGTGCCAGAGCGATGTCGGTGTTGGGTTCAATGAGGACATCCCTGATCTTGTCCGACATGTCGGCGACCAGCCTCGCCAGCTCCTTGAAGAAGCCCGCGACATCCTCGGGCAGTGCATGCTCGGGGTGCCGCCTCCTGGCGGCACTCGCCACGTGCATGGCCAGGGCGCCCATGCGGTCGAAATCCTCGACGATGTAGATCGAGGACACGACCTGGCGCAGATCCCTTGCCACCGGGGTTTCCAGAGCGAGCAGTTCCACCGACTGATCCTCGCAGAGGCTCCTGACCTCATCGAGCTGTTCGGCATTGGACAGCGCGTCTTCCGCCGACTGCAGGGAGGCACGCAACAGCGCATCGGAGGCCTTCGCCATGGTGTCCTTGGTTACGTCACACAATACGATGAGATTGTGCGCGAAAGAGTCCAATTGCTGTCTATATGCCGTACGCATGCGGTACAGGATAGCCCGATTAATCCAATCCTGCTGATCACGGTGATCGGAAGGGGCATGTCAACCCCGGCCGGGGGCGTTTTCCGGCAGGTGGGGCATCAGCCGCCGGAATTCTCCATCTCGGCGCCCACCGGGACGCTGTCATCCTCGGGATCGTCCAACCATCCATCGGGAAGCGCGACCTTCGCCGCCGATCCCTTACGTCCGCGGGGTCCCTCGGCATCCTCGGCGATCGCCGTCGAATCCGCGATCGGGGTGATCAGTCGCCTGAGCTCGTCGATGGTGGAGATCCGCGCGAGATCGGCGCGCAGTTCCCCTCCGACCGGGAATCCACGGAGATACCAGCCCATGTGTTTGCGGAGGTCCCTGATGCCCTTGACCTCGCCATCGTGGCGCACCAGGAGCTCCGCATGGCGGAGAATGATCCGCGTGACCTCACCCAGGGTCGGTTCGGAGGGGACCGGTGTGCCCCGCAGGGCGGCGGAGAGCTCGGCGAAGAGCCAGGGTCGCCCGAGGCATCCCCGACCGACCACCACGCCGTCGCAGCCGGTCTGCTCCATCATCCGGGCCGCGTCGCGGGCCGCGAAGATGTCTCCGTTTCCCAGGACCGGCACACCCGTGTCGGCCAGGTGCTCCTTCAGCCTGGTGATCTCATTCCAATCGGCCTCGCCCGAATAGCGCTGCGCCGCGGTGCGTGCATGCAGCGCCACCGCCTGCGCGCCCTCGTCGACCGCGATGCGGCCGGCATCCAGATGGGTGTGGTGGGCGTCGTCAATGCCGACCCGGAACTTTACGGTGACCGGGATGTCGGTGCCCGCGGTGGCCCGAACGGCGGCCGCGACGATGTTTCCGAAGAGTCTGCGTTTATAGGGAAGCGCCGAACCGCCACCCCGCCGGGTCACCTTGGGCACCGGGCAGCCGAAGTTCATGTCGATGTGATCGGCCAGGCCCTCCTCCGCAATCATTCTCGCCGCCTCGTAGGTGTACCTGGGGTCGGTCGTGTACAGCTGCAGGCTGCGGGGATTCTCATCCGGGGCGAAGGTGGTCATGTGGAGGGTCTTCTCATTGCGTTCCACGAGTGCCCGTGCGGTCACCATCTCGCAGACGTAGAGTCCGGAGACCGTGCCGGTGCGCTGCAGTTCCTGTTCCCGGCAGAGCGTGCGGAAGGCGACGTTGGTCACCCCGGCCATGGGGGCGAGCACCACCGGGGAGGCGAGGGCGAAGGGTCCGATCTGCAGAGTCACAGAAACCATTGTGCTACCGGTCAGGCCAGTCACCAAATGGTCCCAGGGGGTCGGGCCGGGGCACGGCGTTTGTGGTTTTGCTACCCCCGTGCCGAAAAGGGGTCGGCTGGATCGTGCCACCTTGAACCGGCGGGCCTGCACGAAAGGGGGTGACATCCCGTGTTTATTGAGCAAAGATCCCTGGTATTTCGGACAAGGGAGGGGTAGATGGATTAGTCTTATCGGCACAACACTATGGAGTGGGGTACGTCATAAATTCACCAAGGTAGTGACATGCCCGTCCCTGGGGTGGGTGCGACTAAACTGCTTTATGGCGGATACATGCACGTTCTGCGAAAACAACACACCGGCAGCATTGCCCGGGCATGCGGAGTGCCGTGGGAATGCTCCGGTTACCTGAGGAGGTAACCAATGTCAGATCGCATTGCTTCGGAAAAGCTGCGTTCCAAGATCAAGTCTGCCGAGGAGGCAGCTCAGTTTGTGAACCACGGTGACAAGGTCGGTTTGTCCGGCTTCACCGGCGCCGGCTACCCGAAGGCACTGCCCACCGCGATCGCCAACCGCGCCAAGCAGGCTCACAGCGCGGGTGAAGAGTACGCCATCGACGTCTACACCGGCGCATCCACCGCCCCCGACTGTGACGGCGTGCTGGCGGAAGCCGACGCCATCCGCTTCCGCATGCCCTACCAGTCCGATCCGACCATGCGCTCAAAGATCAACGAGGGCAAGATCGCATACGCGGACATCCACCTCTCCCACTCCGGCCAGCTGGTCGAGGAGGGCTTCTTCGGACAGCTCAACGTCGCCATCGTCGAGGCCGTGCGCATCACCGAGGAGGGCCACATCGTGCCCTCGTCCTCGGTGGGCAACAACGTCGAGTACCTCAACGCCGCAGAACGCATCATCATCGAGGTCAACTCCTGGCAGTCGGAGCACCTAGAGGGCATGCATGACATCTGGTCCATCCCGAAGCTGCCGCACCGCATCGCCGTTCCGATCAACAAGCCCGGGGACCGCATCGGCAAGTCCTACATCGAGATCGACACCGACAAGGTCGTCGCCGTCGTGGAGACCAGCACCCCCGACCGCAACGCACCCTTCAAGCCCGTCGATGACATCTCCAAGAAGATCGCCGGCAACTTCCTCGATTTCCTTGAGGGCGAGGTCGCCGCGGGCCGCCTCTCCTATGACGGCTACATCATGCAGTCGGGTGTGGGCAACGTCCCCAACGCCGTGATGGCGGGCCTGCTGGATTCGAAGTTCGAGAACATCCAGGCCTACACCGAGGTTATCCAGGACGGCATGGTCGACCTGATCGATGCGGGCAAGATGACCGTGGCCTCCGCAACCTCCTTCTCCCTCTCACCCGAGTACGCGGAGAAGATGAACGATGAGGCCGAGCGCTACCGCGAGTACATCATCCTGCGCCCGCAGCAGATCTCCAACCACCCCGAGGTCATCCGTCGCGTCGGTCTCATCGCCACCAACGGTCTCATCGAGGCCGACATCTACGGAAACGTCAACTCCACGAACGTCTCCGGCTCCCGTGTGATGAACGGTATCGGCGGATCCGGCGACTTCACCCGCAACGGCTACATCTCCTCCTTCATCACCCCGTCGGTGGCCAAGGACGGCGCCATCTCCGCGATCGTCCCCTTCGCCTCCCACATCGACCACACCGAGCACGATGTGATGGTGCTGATCTCCGAGTACGGCTACGCCGACCTCCGTGGCCTCGCTCCCCGTGAGCGCGTGGCAAAGATCATCTCCATCGCGCATCCGGACTACCGTCCGCTGCTCGAGGAGTACTACGAGCGCGCCACCTCCGGAGCCAACAAGTTCCTCCAGACCCCGCACGACCTGGCAACCGCGTTCCAGTTCCACACGAACCTGGCCAGCACCGGTTCCATGAAGGGCTGATTCGAACAGCCCGGAACTGCCCCTGCCTGCTTCAACGGTGGGGGCATTTTTCATATCGGGAACCAACCCGCTAAAATATGCCGAGTCGGGCCTTTAGCTCAGTTGGTAGAGCTACGGACTTTTAATCCGCAGGTCGAGGGTTCGAGCCCCTCAGGGCCCACATGCCACCCCCATCAGTCCCCGGACTGGTGGGGGTTCTGCTTTTCGACGCCCACGGCCTCCTGCGGGGAATACCCGCCCGTAACGGGCCGTTGAAGCGGACATGGCTGACAAGATGAAGATCGAGGTGTGGAGCGACGTTCTCTGCCCGTTCTGCTATATAGGCAAGAAGAAGCTCGACGACGCGTTGAGGGCGACGAGTGGCTCGGACCGAATAGAGGTGGAGTTCAAGAGCTTTGAGCTCATGCCGGGGCTGGAGACGTATCCGCTGCGCACCACCAATGAAATGCTCGCTGAGACCAAGGGATGGAGTCTCGAGCAGGCGGCGCAGATGGGTTCCCAGGTGGAACAGTTGGCGGCGAATGTCGGTCTGGAGATGGATCAGAGCACCTCGATCCCGGCGAACACCGTGCGGGCACACCGGCTCATTCACCTGGCCAGGGATCACGGACTGCAGACACAGGTGGCTCAGGCTCTCTTCCTCGCTCATTTCGCGCAACAGCGCAACATTGATGATCTGGACACCCTCGTAGAGATAGGCCGTACGGCGGGCCTGGACGCCGATGTCACACGCGCTGTACTGGAGTCGGATGCCTACACCGATGAGGTGCGGGCCGATATCCGGGAAGCGAGGGAACTCGGTGTCACGGGTGTGCCCTTCTTCGTGTTTGACCGCACCTACGCCATCAGTGGTGCCCAGGAGGACGATGTATTCCGGTCCACGATTGAACGGTCATTGACCGAATGGGAGGCGAGGCATCCGGCGAGTCCCTTCGAACTTGTTCAGGAGGGACAGAGCTGTTCCGTGGACGGTACCTGTGCGCCTTAGGTGGTGGGGTCGCGACCGCCAAAGTCATGGAGCAGCTGCACCTGAAGGCGGCGCCCGGTGCAGCACGTTCCTCCACTCCATCAGAAACCGGTAGTAGAGGCCGCGACCTAACCTGCGTCCGGGGAGGATCTTCCGTGTCAACGCAGCGATCTCGGAGTAGCTTTCCCGTGGAGACTGCACGGGAACGCCGATGTCCGGGGTCTCGCCGTGCAGTCGTCCGAGGGTGGCCACCACCGGAAGCTGGAGAGCGGATACGCCCCAATCCGAGAATGATTTGTTGGCGGTGAGTCCCACCACGAGGAGGATTCCGTCGGGACATAACAGGCGTCGAGCCGAGGACAGGGCGGCAGTGGTGTCCATGTGATGCAGTGATGCCACAAAGGTGATGGCGTCGAAGGAGGCGTCTGGAGCATCAAGGTCATCGAGAGTGCAGTTGTGGAGTGCCGCATTCCCGTGGAGCCGCCGGAGAGCGCGATTGTACGCTGAGGGATCGGGTTCGATGCCCGTCGTTACGCAGCCAAGGTGCGCCGCACGCTGCAGCAGGAGTCCGTCTCCACAGCCGACGTCGAGAAGCCTCGCCCCTCGGTGGAGATGGCGGAGTATCCACGGATGGTACGCCGTGTTGTGGTTCCAATAGGCCATAGCTGCATCCTGTACTTTTCGACGTCCCGGGCGAGGGCTTTTGGTTGCTGTCACCAAGCCCTCGGTACCCTTCGAAACCCCAGCTCATCGACAGATTTTGTGCTCGGTGAAAAATCACGTATATTCTTCAGGAGTTACCTCAGGGTAACGCGCTCCCATCGTCTAGGGGCCTAGGACACCGCCCTTTCACGGCGGCGACACGGGTTCGAATCCCGTTGGGAGTACTGTCCACGTTCTCGTGAACACGTGGAATATAAAGGCCCTGTGGCGCAGTTGGTTAGCGCGCCGCCCTGTCACGGCGGAGGTCGCGGGTTCAAGTCCCGTCAGGGTCGCAGATGTTTTACGCACTGGCCGGGGGCCCACACTTCGATTGAGGTGTGGACCCCCGGTTCTTTTGCTTTCCCACCCCCTGCGCCGACGTCCCGTTCCCAGGGGTGTTTTTATGCTCTCACGTGGGGACTTGTGCCCAGATCGCGGTGCTGTGTAAGGTATTCACTTGTGCGCAGCACGGTCCGGCAGACTCTGTCTGGCCTGTTACGTATTGCTTCAAGGCCCTGTGGCGCAGTTGGTTAGCGCGCCGCCCTGTCACGGCGGAGGTCGCGGGTTCAAGTCCCGTCAGGGTCGCTGGATTTTTACTACATTGTAGTTTTCATCCATGGCCAGATAGCTCAGTCGGTAGAGCGTTCGCCTGAAAAGTGAAAGGTCCCCGGTTCGATCCCGGGTCTGGCCACATTTACCACCTCCATCACGTCCCTGAGCGGGAATTGATGGAGGTGGTTTCTTGTTTTTCTGATTAACACGTGTTCTCAGGAAAATTGAGAGGAATCACCACCATGAGCGGGAACCACACCATAGCGGTCAGCCACAATGAGGGTCAGAAGCGCTTCATCATCACCGTGGATGGCACCCCGGCGGGCTTTGCAAGCTACGTGGACGGGCAGAACTACCGAAACTTCAACCACACCGTGATCAGGCCCGAGTTCCGCGGACAGGGCCTCTCAGGGCCGCTGATCCGCGCCGCCCTCGATGATGCCAGGGCCGGGGGTATCCGCATCCATGATTCCTGCACGGCGGTCGCCCACTTCATCAGAAAGAACCCCGGGTACGCGGACCTCAAGAACTAACTGGGTCACACGCATCCGGGGTGGCTGGGGTTTTGGCTGAAGGATCAGATGTAGTAGTCGGGATCGACGAGCTTGACGTGCTCCTCGCGGCGCCGTGGGCGTGCGACCGCGGGGATGCCCACGGCGATATGCTCCGCGGGAACGTCCTTGGTCACCACCGCATTCGCACCGATTGCGGAGCCCGCCCCGATCGTGATGGGGCCGAGCACCTTGGCACCCGCGCCGATGGTGACGTTGTCTTCGATGGTGGGGTGGCGTTTGGTCTGGGTCAGCACCTGGCCACCGAGGGTGACGCCGTGGTAGAGCATCACCCCTTCGCCGATCTCCGCGGTCTCGCCGATGACGATCCCCATGCCGTGATCGATGAAGAAGCGGCGGCCGATGGTGGCGCCGGGGTGGATCTCGATGCCGGTGAGGAAGCGGGTTCCCTGCGCCAGGATTCGGGCGGGGCCGCGGAGGCCGGCTCTCCAGAGCCTGTTGGCCACGCGGTGCGCCCAGATCGCGTGCAGTCCGGAGTAGACGATGGCGTTTTCAACGTCGCCTCTTGCCGCCGGATCATGATCTCGGGCATTGGCAAGATCTTCACGAATCATCTTCACGAACGAAAGCATGCGGCAAGTGTAACAGCGCTGTCAGTGCTCGACGGGAAACTGAGAATCAATACATTCAGCCGGCCGCGGTGGCCGTGGGCCACGGTCGGGGGCGTCGAAAAGCAGAGACCGCCGCCCCTGCTGGGCAGGGAGCGGCGGTCCGGGGTGCGGGATCAGTCGCGGATGTCCTCGTAGAGGACGGTGGAGACGTAGCGCTCGCCGAAGTCGCAGACGACGGTGACAATGGTCTTGCCAGCGTTCTCCGGCTTCGCGGCCAGGTCCAGCGCGGCCTTGATGTTCGCGCCGGTGGAGATACCGCCGAGAATGCCCTCGTCGGTGGCGAGCTTGCGGGACCACTTGATGGCGTCCTCGTTGGAGACGGTCAGCACATCATCGAGGATCTTGCGGTCGAGGACCTCGGGGATGAAGTTGGCGCCGATGCCCTGGATCTTGTGGGGGCCGGCCTTGCCGGTGGTCAGCAGGGGGGATGCCTCGGGCTCCACGGTGTAGATCTCAACACCGGGCTTGCGCTCCTTGAGCACCTGGCCGACACCGGTGACGGTTCCGCCGGTGCCGAAGCCGGCGACGAAGATGTCCACCTCACCGTCGGTGTCCGCCCAGATCTCCTCTGCGGTGGTCTCGCGGTGGATCTGGGGGTTGGCGGGGTTCTCGAACTGGCGGGCCAGGATCGCATTATCGCGCTCGGCCACGATCTCATCGGCCTTGTCCTTTGCGCCCTGCATGCCGGCCGCACCCGGGGTGAGCACGATCTCGGCGCCGTAGGCACGGAGAAGGACGCGACGCTCGTTGGACATGGTCTCGGGCATGGTCAGCACAACGTTGTATCCGCGTGCGGCGCCGACGAGCGCCAGAGCGATGCCGGTGTTGCCGGAGGTCGCCTCCACGATGGTGCCGCCCGGCTTCAGTGCGCCCGCCTCCTCGGCGGCGTTGATGATGGCCAGGCCGATGCGGTCCTTGACGGAGTTCGCGGGGTTGAAGGACTCGACCTTCACCAGTACGTCGGCGTCGAGGCCTTCGGTGAGTTTGTTGAGCTTGACCAGGGGGGTGCGACCGATGGTCTCTGTGATGTTGTTGTACACGTGGCCCATGAAGGGTTTGCTCCTATCGAGAGTTTTTCCTGATTCTGCCTATCCGGGGCGCATTGCGGGTACCCGATGTCTCAAGAGTGTACACAAAAAGCGGCCCGCAAAGTAGACAATGCGGTTCAGGTGCTATAGACAGATACGGTTGCGCAGGTGGAGTGCGCCGGCGGAGCATGAATTAATCCCGGTTCAACCCCGTTATTGCGCTCCGGCGAAGTTAATCCCGTGCTTCCACGGACACGGGGGTCATCCCCTGGTTAGATTGTGTGCAGCCACAGTGCACGGGAATCCCGGTGAGAATCCGGGAGCGGACCCCGCCACTGTATGCCCGACACGTTCCGCGGACGACCACTGGATGCCCTCGCGGGCTTCCGGGAAGGTGTGCGGATGCCTTGTGGATGACGGCAAGCCAGGAGACCGGCTGTGGCCGCGGTCAGCCGCTTCCCAGGGCTGAGTGACTTCTCATCGGGTTGGCCCGCGGGGACACCGGGCCCGGAACTGAAAGATATAAGAATATGCATATCGCCGAGGGGTTCCTACCCCTGAGCCAGGCCGTGGGCTGGACCATCGCATCCACCCCCTTCGTCATCCATGGTGCCGTGTCCGTGAGACGGCAGTTGAGGGAGAAGCCGGAGACCGCGCTGCTGCTCGGCGCCGCCGGAGCCTTCACCTTCGTACTCTCCGCCCTGAAGATCCCCTCCGTGACGGGATCATCCTCGCACCCGACCGGTACCGGTCTGGGTGCTGTCCTGTTCAAACCGCCGGTGATGGCCCTTCTGGGGACCATCGTGCTGTTCTTCCAGGCCCTCCTGCTGGCCCATGGTGGTCTGACCACGCTCGGGGCCAACGTCTTCTCCATGGCGATCGTCGGCCCCTGGGTTGCCTACGGGATCTGGGTGCTGCTGCGGCGCGCGGGATCGGGACTTGGGGTGGCCGTGTTCTTTGCCGCCTTCGCCGCGGATCTCTCCACCTACATGGTCACCGCCCTGCAACTGGCGCTGGCGCACAACGGGGCGGGGTTCGGCAACGCGGCCCTGACCTTCCTCGCACTCTATGCGCCCACCCAGCTTCCGCTGGCGGTCATCGAGGCGATCGTCACCGTGATCATCTTCCGGAGCCTGCGCACCCTGGCGACGAAGGAGCTGCGCATCCTCGGTGTTCTTCGGGCAGATGAGGTTCCGTCGGCCGGCGAGGACGACCGGACAACGGCTCAGGTCGCGGGATAGGGGAAGAAGATGAACAGAAAGAAATCAACGGCACTCACCCTGCTTCTGATCCTGATCGCCATCGCGATCGCGGTCATCCCGATGTTCCTCAACTTCGGCGATCCCGATGCGGAGGAGCCCTTCGGTGGCACCGACGCAGGTGCCGAGACGATCGTGGCTGAACAGAATCCCGACTATGAGCCCTGGTTCGATCCGATCGTCTCGGATCTTCCGGGGGAGGTCGAGTCCGGACTCTTCGCCCTCCAAGCCGCCCTCGGCGCGGGCTTCCTCGGTTATGTGCTCGGCGTCTACCGTGGTCGCGCACGCATCCGTACCGCGGCAGCCGGGCCGGAAACAGAACCCGGGCCCGGGAAGCGGGCCGATCATTAACGCCCTGGAACTCGCCGCCGCCCGAAGCCGATGGGCCAGGGTGCATCCGGGGGAGAAGGCGGTGGCGCTCTTCGGCCTGCTCGCGTTGGCTATCTCCCTTCCGCCGATCCCGGCACTTCCCCTGATCACCGCGGTGATCCTGGCGCTGGCGTGGGCGGCCGGTGTCCCCTGGGGTCTGTACCTGTCCCGGGTGGCCGCGCCGGCGGCGTTCATCGCACTCGGTATCGGGCCCTTGATCTTCGCCCTGACCCCCGGGGGTCTGATCCTGATCCCCGGGGGTGTGGGCGAGGCGGGACGGGTGCTCGGACGTTGCATCGTCGGCATGGGCGCGATGATGCTGTTCGCGCTGACCACGCCGATGGCCAGCCAGATCGAACTGCTGCGCACGCTGCGGACACCGGAGTCCATCGTGCATGTCATCGTGCTGATCTACCGGATGATCGGGACGCTGATGCTGACCGCGCGGACGATGTGGGATGCGCAGGCCGCCAGGCTCGGCCATTCCGGATGGAGGCGGTGGATCAACTCGGTCGGGCAGCAGGCGGCATCGCTGTTCGTCCTGTCACTTGTGCGGGCGCGTTCGCTGGAGGAGGGTCTGGAGCTCCGAGCGGACCCCGGTGCCAGCAGGGTGCTCACCGACACCGCGGCACCCCGGGTGCGGGTGCTGGTGGCCGGCGTCGTCATGCTCGCTGCCATCGCCGGACTGTCGCTGTGGAGGTCACATGTCTGAGGCACTGATCGAGGCCTTTGACCTGAGGTTCTCCCACGAGCACGGCACGGAGGTGCTCCGCGGCACCAGCGTCCGCGTCAATCCCGGACAGATTCTGGTGGTGCTCGGGGCGAACGGGTGCGGAAAGTCGACCCTGCTCAAGGTCCTCGCCGGCTCGTGGCGGGCACGGTCGGGGACGCTGAAGGTCGCAGGTCGCACCATGGACCACAGCCGTCGCGACCGCGACCGGGTGCGGCGGATCGTGCAGCTGGTGCTGCAGGAACCCGATGACCAGCTCTTCTCCACCTCGGTGCGCGCCGATGTCTCCTTCGGTCCCATGAACCAGGACCTGCCGCCCGCGCGGGTGCGCGAACTTGTCGACGCCGCCATGCGGGCGACCGGGGTGTTCGACCTGGCGGACCGTGTTCCCCACCAGTTGTCCTACGGACAACGCAAGCGGGTGGTGCTCGCCGGTGCGCTGGCGATGTCACCGGCCGCACTGCTTCTCGACGAACCCACCGCGGGCCTCGATCCCGCCGGGTCACAGGCACTGATGGGCGTCCTGCAGCGGCTGCGCGGGGAGGGCAGGGCCATCGTCATGGCCACCCATGATGTCGATCTCGCCTACTCCGTGGCGGATCGGATCGCGGTGATGGACGCGGGGGTGCTGAGCATCGGTGCACCGGAGGTGATCATGGCCGACCGGCGGTTGCTGGATTCGGCCTCCCTGTCGGTGCCGTGGGCGCTCGCGGTGTCGGAGGTCGTGGGAAGACCGGTCAGAACCATCGAAGATCTATTCGGTGGCTAGGCTGAAAAAAGTGTTGTATGCCACGTATTTGCAGCACCACCCGGGACGGTGGCACCCTGAATGGGGGTGATGATCTGGGTTTCGGGTGAGTTTAATCGGTGGTGGCTGGACAGGTCTGAGAAATACGGTGTGAACAGGGGGTAAGTCCGTCGCACGGTGCTCAATCGCTCCACCACGGGTGAAAACTGCATGACCAGCTGTGGCGCGGACGAGCTGGAGTACTTCATCTAGAAGGTGGGGAGCCGGGACTGGGCGAGCATCGCGATCGAGGCGCGCGGGGAGCGGGGCTGCGGGGTGGGCACCGCCGTGATGGGCGGGCTAGACCCCTCATAATCCAAAAATCCAGATACCGCTTGGCGGCTTTGTCTTGTCAATACCCGGCTAGGTTCACCCCCGAAGGGGAGTTATACTGTACATTTGTTGGATGGTTCGAACCCGTCAGACACCAATGGGTGTACCAGCACGGGTGTGACGCAGGAGGATGACTACAGGTGGATACCCAGCGGATCAGGGACGATGAAGATGTAATTCGTTCGGCACTTTCGTCCCTCAAGACCGCAACCGGAATACCTGTGACCATGTTTGCCGCGGTGCTTCCGGACAACCGGCTCCAGATCACACAATGGGTGGGACTTCGTACTCCCGCCCTGCAGAACCTGGTCATCGAGCCCGGCGTCGGGGTGGGTGGGCGTGTCGTGGCCACCCGTCGACCGGTAGGTGTCAGCGACTACACGCGGGCGAATGTGATCTCCCACGAGAAGGACTCCGCAATCCAGGATGAGGGTCTGCACTCCATCGTCGCCGTCCCGGTGATCGTGCACCGTGAGGTCCGCGGTGTGCTCTATGTGGGTGTCCACTCCGCGGTGCGTCTCGGCGACACCGTGATCGAGGAGGTCACCATGACCGCCCGTGCGCTTGAGCAGGAACTGGCCATCAACTCGGCCCTGCGCCGCACGGGATCCCCCGATGCGCGCGGCGTGCTCAAACCCAACCGGGTGATGAACGGCGCGGAATGGGAGCAGGTTCGGTCCACGCACTCCAAACTGAGGATGCTGGCCAACCGGGTCACCGATGATGAGCTGCGCAGGGACCTGGAGGAACTGTGCGATCAGATGGTCACCCCGGTACGGATCAAACAGTCCACCAAGCTCTCGGCCAGGGAACTCGATGTCCTCGCCTGCGTCGCGCTCGGTCACACCAATGTCGAGGCCGCGGAGGAGATGGGGATCGGCGCCGAGACCGTGAAGAGCTACCTCCGCTCGGTTATGCGCAAACTCGGGGCGCACACCCGCTACGAGGCGGTCAATGCGGCGCGCCGAATCGGTGCACTGCCCTGATCCCGCACTGATCAGCGTTCGCCGCCGGGGACCCATTTCACGTCCGCACCCTCATTGGCCACCCGGGACAGGATGAACAGCAGGTCGCTGAGGCGGTTCAGGTACTTCGCGGGCAGCGTGGAGGTGGTGTCCGGGTGCTCCCGGACCGCGACCCATGCCGAGCGTTCCGCGCGCCGGGTGATCACACGTGCGCTGTGGAGAAGCGCCGCGGTCGGGGATCCGCCCGGCAGGATGAAGGAATCCAGAGCGGGCAGGTCCGCGTTCCAGGTGTCGCAGTCCCGCTCGAGGCGGTCGATGTAGCTCTGATCGATCCGCAGCGGCGGGTACTTCGGTTCCGCCTCGATCGGTGTGGCCAGGTCCGCGCCGGCGTCGAAAAGCTCGTTCTGGATACGCAGCAGCGTTGCACGCATATCATCGCCAGGGTCGCCGAGTGCCAGAACCTGGCCGATGGCGCAGTTGGCCTCATCGGAATCGGCGTAGGCGACCAGCCGCGGATCGTCCTTGGGGACACGGGAGAAGTCCGAGAGTCCCGTCGATCCGTCATCGCCGGTCCGTGTGTAGATTTTTGTCAGATGTACAGCCATACACATTGAATCTAGTCGCTAACGCGCGCCGAGGGGGTCCCCTTGATTAAGGTGGGGCTGGTGAAAGATCGATTCCTAGTCACCGGTGGAGCGCGCCTCCACGGATCCGTCCGTGTTGATGGCGCGAAAAACAGCGTGCTCAAGCTCATGGCTGCCGCACTTCTCGCAGAGGGAACCACAACTCTGAGCAATTGTCCCGAGATCCTCGATGTGCCCCTGATGCGCGATGTCCTGGTGGGCCTGGGATGCGAGGTCGAGATCGATGGCAGCACCGTCCGGATCACCACCCCGGCCGAACTGAAATCGAATGCGGATTTTCCCGCGGTCACGCAGTTCCGCGCCTCGGTATGCGTGCTCGGCCCCCTCACCGCGCGCTGCGGACGGGCGGTAGTTTCACTTCCCGGCGGTGACGCCATCGGATCCCGGCCGCTCGATATGCATCAGAGCGGACTGGAAAAGCTCGGTGCCAGCACGCGCATTCTTCACGGCGCGGTGGTGGCAGAGGCCGCCAACCTCCGGGGGGCGGAGATCACCCTGGACTTCCCCTCCGTGGGGGCGACGGAGAACATCCTCACCGCCGCGGTGCTTGCCGACGGCCGGACCGTACTCGACAACGCCGCCCGCGAGCCGGAGATCGTTGACCTGTGCCTGATGCTGCGCTCCATGGGAGCGCGGATCGAGGGTGAGGGGTCGCCGACGATCACCATTGACGGTGTGGACAGGCTCAACCCGACCACCCACGAGGTGATCGGCGATCGGATCGTCGCAGGCACTTGGGCCTATGCGGCGGCAATGACCAGGGGGGATGTCACCGTCGGTGGCATCGCCCCGAGGTATCTGCACCTGCCACTGGAGAAGCTGAAGCTTGCCGGTGCCACCGTGGACACCTTTGAGAAGGGTTTCAGGGTCCGGATGGACCACCGTCCGGAGGCGACCGACTACCAGACCCTGCCCTATCCCGGATTCCCGACCGACCTGCAGCCGATGGCCATCGGCATCAGTGCGGTCGCCGAGGGAATGTCGGTGATCACGGAGAACGTCTTCGAGTCCAGATTCCGCTTCGTCGATGAGATGCTCCGCCTGGGGGCGGATGCCACCGTCGACGGCCATCACGTTGTGATCCGGGGAATCGAGCAGTTGTCTTCTACCTCGGTGTGGTCCTCCGACATCAGGGCGGGTGCGGGACTGGTGATCGCGGCGCTGTGCGCGGAGGGCACCACCGAGGTCCACGATGTCTTCCACATCGACCGCGGTTACCCGAGGTTCGTGGAGAACCTGCAGAAGCTCGGCGCCGAGATTGAACGGGTCAGCTCCTAACCCGGTGTGAGCTGGGGGTTTGTGGTTTCTCGGTGGGGTGTGTAACTTTATGTGAGTCAGCGCGACCGACAGCGCCCCGCCAGTGAGTCTGGTTGTGTGGTGGTTAGGAAAACGGGCGTTGGCCGGATAAAGAAGACACTTCCTCCCTTGTTCCTTTTTGGTTGTGGTGGTTGTGCGTGTTGTTTGAGAACTCAATAGTGTGCCATTTATTTTTTTCTTTTGTCGCTTTTGGTGCCTGCTGTTGTGGTGGGTGCCGGGTGGTCATGCCGGGTGTGGGGGTTGCATGAATGTCCCTGCACTGTAAATTGTTGCCTGTTGCTGGTTGTCCGTGCCGTGTGGTGTGGGTGGTTGGTGGTGGGAATTGTTTGTGCATGATTGATGGCGATGTTTTCATCATGGCCCTTTTTTTGCCCCGTCTGGGTGGGTTGTGGTGGTTGTTTTTTGATCATTTATTTTTGGTTGACAGCCAGTCGGCATTTATGGTCATCTGCGTTTGTGTGGGTGGTTGTGGGTGTTGGTTTTGTTGTTGGCTGGGTTATCGGGCTTTTCACGGCCGTGATATTTTTTCATTTTGTGGAGAGTTTGATCCTGGCTCAGGACGAACGCTGGCGGCGTGCTTAACACATGCAAGTCGAACGATGATGCCCTGCTTGCAGGGTGGATTAGTGGCGAACGGGTGAGTAACACGTGGGTGATCTGCCCCGCACTTCGGGATAAGCCTGGGAAACTGGGTCTAATACCGGATAGGACCGCACTGTTGGGGTGTGGTGGAAAGATTTTTCGGTGTGGGATGAGCCTGCGGCCTATCAGCTTGTTGGTGGGGTAATGGCCTACCAAGGCGTCGACGGGTAGCCGGCCTGAGAGGGTGTACGGCCACATTGGGACTGAGATACGGCCCAGACTCCTACGGGAGGCAGCAGTGGGGAATATTGCACAATGGGCGCAAGCCTGATGCAGCGACGCCGCGTGGGGGATGACGGCCTTCGGGTTGTAAACTCCTTTCGCCAGGGACGAAGCTTTTGTGACGGTACCTGGAGAAGAAGCACCGGCTAACTACGTGCCAGCAGCCGCGGTAATACGTAGGGTGCGAGCGTTGTCCGGAATTACTGGGCGTAAAGAGCTCGTAGGTGGTTTGTCGCGTCGTCTGTGAAATCCCGGGGCTTAACTCCGGGCGTGCAGGCGATACGGGCATAACTTGAGTGCTGTAGGGGAGACTGGAATTCCTGGTGTAGCGGTGAAATGCGCAGATATCAGGAGGAACACCAATGGCGAAGGCAGGTCTCTGGGCAGTAACTGACGCTGAGGAGCGAAAGCATGGGTAGCGAACAGGATTAGATACCCTGGTAGTCCATGCCGTAAACGGTGGGCGCTAGGTGTAGGGGTCTTCCACGACTTCTGTGCCGCAGCTAACGCATTAAGCGCCCCGCCTGGGGAGTACGGCCGCAAGGCTAAAACTCAAAGGAATTGACGGGGGCCCGCACAAGCGGCGGAGCATGTGGATTAATTCGATGCAACGCGAAGAACCTTACCTGGGCTTGACATACACCAGATCGGGCTAGAGATAGTCCTTCCCTTGTGGTTGGTGTACAGGTGGTGCATGGTTGTCGTCAGCTCGTGTCGTGAGATGTTGGGTTAAGTCCCGCAACGAGCGCAACCCTTGTCTTATGTTGCCATCACGTGATGGTGGGCACTCATGAGAGACTGCCGGGGTTAACTCGGAGGAAGGTGGGGATGACGTCAAATCATCATGCCCCTTATGCCCAGGGCTTCACACATGCTACAATGGTCGGTACAGCGAGTTGCCACACCGTGAGGTGGAGCTAATCTCTTAAAGCCGGCCTCAGTTCGGATTGGGGTCTGCAACTCGACCCCATGAAGTCGGAGTCGCTAGTAATCGCAGATCAGCAACGCTGCGGTGAATACGTTCCCGGGCCTTGTACACACCGCCCGTCACGTCATGAAAGTTGGTAACACCCGAAGCCAGTGGCCCAACCCTTGTGGGGGGAGCTGTCGAAGGTGGGATCGGCGATTGGGACGAAGTCGTAACAAGGTAGCCGTACCGGAAGGTGCGGCTGGATCACCTCCTTTCTAAGGAGCTTTATTTTTGTGCTGTGCCCGTGGTGCCACCGGTTGGTGGTGTGGGTGCGGTGTCGGTGTTGGAACCCGGATGTGGTTGCCATCGGCGTGTTATTAATCGGGTGGAGATGATCATCTGTGTGGTGGCGGAAGAGAAATGTTGGTAGGTGGCATGCTGTTGGGTGTCTGGGATGACATGTGTGTTGTGTTGTTTCCTGTGGGCATCGATGTCTGTTGCGCTTGTTCCCTTGTTGTGGGGTGGGTGTGGTGGTGTTGGTGTTGTGTTGTGTGAGAACTGTATAGTGGACGCGAGCATCTTTATTTTTTTGTAAGTTTTGTGTATCCGAACGCGCATCGTGCCTTTTGCCGGTTCGTCCTTGTGGCGGGTTGGTGGGTGGTGTGGTGTGGTGTTGTTTGTTTTTAAGGGCACACGGTGGATGCCTTGGCATGTCGAGCCGATGAAGGACGTGAGAGGCTGCGTTATGCCTCGGGGAGTTGCCAACTGAGCGTTGATCCGAGGATGTCCGAATGGGGAAACCCGGCCGCAGTGATGTGTGGTCACCTGCCGGTGAATATATAGCCGGTGTGGGGGTGAACACGGGGAAGTGAAACATCTCAGTACCCGTAGGAGAAGAAAACAATTGTGATTCCGTTAGTAGTGGCGAGCGAACGTGGATGATGGCTAAAACCCATGTGTGTGATACCCGGCAGGGGTTGCATGTGGGTGGTTGTGGGGCTAGTGCGTGTCCGGTCTGCCGGCCGGTGGCATCGGTTGTGGTTGTTAGTGGAAGTGGTGTGGAAACGCCTGCCGTAGAAGGTGAGAGTCCTGTACGCGAAGATGACCATGGTGGTGTTGTGTTAGTACCCGAGTAGCAGCGGGCTCGTGAAATCTGCTGTGAATCTGCCGGGACCACTCGGTAAGCCTGAATACTTGATATGACCGATAGCGGATTAGTACCGTGAGGGAATGGTGAAAAGTACCCCGGGAGGGGAGTGAAATAGTACCTGAAACCGTGTGCTTACAAACTGTCAGAGCATCCTTTGTGGTGTGATGGCGTGCCTTTTGAAGAATGAGCCTGCGAGTCAGCGGCATGTCGCGAGGTTAACCAGTGTTGGGTAGCCGTAGGGAAACCGAATCCTAACGAGGGTGTGTTAGTGGCATGTCTTGGACCCGAAGCGGGGTGATCTACCCATGGCCAGTGTGAAGCGATGGTAAGACGTCGTGGAGGCGCGAACCCACTTAGGTTGAAAACTGAGGGGATGAGTTGTGGGTAGGGGTGAAAGGCCAATCAAACTCCGTGATAGCTGGTTCTCCCCGAAATGCATTTAGGTGCAGCGTTGTGTGTTTCTTGCCGGAGGTAGAGCTACTGGATGGTTTAGCGGGACTAAAATCTTAGCGACATCAGCCAAACTCCGAATGCCGGTAAGTGAGAGCATGGCAGTGAGACTGCGGGGGATAAGCTTCGTAGTCGAGAGGGAAACAGCCCAGATCGCCGGCTAAGGCCCCTAAGGGTGTGCTAAGTGGAAAAGGATGTGCAGTCGCGAAAACAGCCAGGAGGTTGGCTTAGAAGCAGCCATCCTTGAAAGAGTGCGTAATAGCTCACTGGTCGAGTGATTGTGCGCCGACAATGTAGTGGGGCTTAAGTACACCGCCGAAGCCGCGGCAATGCATCCTTGTGGGTGTGTTGGGTAGGGGAGCGTCGTGTACGCGGTGAAGCAGCCTGGTGACGGTGTTGTGGAGTGTGCGCGAGTGAGAATGCAGGCATGAGTAACGAATGATGAGTGGGAAACTCATCCGCCGGATGACTAAGGGTTCCTGGGTCAAGTTAATCTTCCCAGGGTGAGTCGGGGCCTAAGGCGAGGCCGACAGGCGTAGTCGATGGATAACGGGTTGATATTCCCGTACCCGAATGTGGGCGCCCATGGTGAATCAGTGATACTAACCATCTATGCCCGCTGTTGTGTGTGTCTTTGATGCATGTGGTGGTGTGGTGTGCGTGGGACCTGATCTGGTAGTAGCTAAGTGATGGGGTGACGCAGTGAGGTAGCCAGGCCACTTATTGGATTGTGGTGTAAGCGTGTGGGACGATGGGTAGGTCAAATCCGCCTGTCATGTGTCTGAGGCGTGATGCGTAGCCCTGTGTGGGTGATGTTGGTGATCCTGTACTGTCGAGAAAAGCCTCTAGCGATGTCCATGTTTGGCCCGTACCCTAAACCGACACAGGTAGTCAGGTAGAGAATACTAAGGCGTTCGGGTGAACTGTGGTTAAGGAACTCGGCAAAATGCCCCCGTAACTTCGGGAGAAGGGGGGCCATGGTTGGTGAACACCGTGCGGTGGGAGCTGATTGTGGTCGCAGAGAATAGAGGGAAGCGACTGTTTACTAAAAACACAGGTCCGTGCGAAGACGTTTAAGTTGATGTATACGGACTGACGCCTGCCCGGTGCTGGAAGGTTAAGAGGACCGGTTAGTCACGTTGGTGGCGAAGCTGAGAATTTAAGCCCCAGTAAACGGCGGTGGTAACTATAACCATCCTAAGGTAGCGAAATTCCTTGTCGGGTAAGTTCCGACCTGCACGAATGGCGTAACGACTTCCCTGCTGTCTCAACCACAGGCCCGGTGAAATTGCAGTACGAGTAAAGATGCTCGTTACGCGCGGCAGGACGAAAAGACCCCGGGACCTTCACTATAGCTTGGTATTGGTGTTTGATTCGGTTTGTGTAGGATAGGTGGGAGACGTTGATCATGTGACGCTAGTTGTGTGTGAGTCGTTGGTGAAATACCACTCTGATCGGATTGGATACCTTAACCTTGGCCCATGATCTGGGTTGGGGACAGTGCCTGGTGGGTAGTTTAACTGGGGCGGTTGCCTCCCAAAATGTAACGGAGGCGCCCAAAGGTTTCCTCAGCTTGGTTGGTAATCAGGTGGTGAGTGTAAGTGCACAAGGGAGCTTGACTGTGAGAGTGACAGCTCGAGCAGGGTCGAAAGACGGGACTAGTGATCCGGCACCTACTTGTGGTTGTGGTGTCGCTCAACGGATAAAAGGTACCCCGGGGATAACAGGCTGATCTTCCCCAAGAGTCCATATCGACGGGATGGTTTGGCACCTCGATGTCGGCTCGTCGCATCCTGGGGCTGGAGTAGGTCCCAAGGGTTGGGCTGTTCGCCCATTAAAGCGGCACGCGAGCTGGGTTTAGAACGTCGTGAGACAGTTCGGTCTCTATCCGCCGCGCGCGTTGAAACTTGAAGAAGGCTGTCCCTAGTACGAGAGGACCGGGACGGACGTACCTCTGGTGTGCCAGTTGTTCCGCCAGGAGCAGGGCTGGTTGGCTACGTACGGGAGGGATAACCGCTGAAAGCATCTAAGCGGGAAGCCTGTTTTGAGATGAGGTTTCTTTTGAGGTTCCCTGGAGATGACGGGGTTGATAGGCCAGATCTGGTAGCACTGTGAGGTGTGGAGGTGACTGGTACTAATTATCCGATTTTAAACAACTGTTGGTTTGTGTGCATTAAGCGTGTTTACTTAAGAATTGTTGTGTTTGCGTCCACTATGCAGTGTCTGGCATGACACACGATCGCCTACCATGTTGTGTGGTGGTGTGTGGTTGCCGTTGTGGTTGTGTCGGTGGTGATAGTAGCAGGGAAACGCCCGGTCCCTTTCCGAACCCGGAAGCTAAGCCTGGTTACGCTGATGGTACTGCACTCGGGAGGGTGTGGGAGAGTAGGTTACCGCCGACCTAAAACTTAAAAAGATTGTTAAAGCAGAAGTAGTGTGTGGTCCCTGTGTGTTGGTGATTCCCCCGTGGCTTGTTGGTCGGGAGGGTCACCACACAGGGACCACACACTTTTGTCAGTAGCAGACCGCCCCGTGGGAGGCGGAGTGCACCAGTTTGGCGTACTTGCCCAGCACCCCTGTGTTTCTGGGGTTGTGCGGGCGGACCCAGTTGCCGCGGCGGTCCTCGAGGGTGCCGGCGTCGACAAGCACGTCGATCGTGCGCTGCGGGATGTTGACCCGAATCAGATCGCCGTCCTCAACCAGGGCGATGGGGCCCCCGTCCGCGGCCTCGGGCGCGACGTGGCCGATGCAGAGGCCGGTCGAACCGCCGGAGAAGCGACCGTCGGTGATCAGTAGAACGTCCTTTCCGATCCCCGCGCCCTTGATGGCTCCGGTGATCGCCAGCATCTCCCGCATCCCGGGGCCTCCCTTGGGTCCCTCGTATCGGATGATCACCACGTCTCCCTTGTTCAGTTCGCCGTTGAGCACCGCATCCATCGCAGGTTGCTCCTGGTCGAAGACCCGGGCGGTGCCCTCGAAGATCTCCGCGTCGAAGCCCGCGGTCTTGACCACCGCGCCCTCCGGGGCGAGACTGCCCCGGAGAATCGAGAGCCCTCCGGTGCTGTGGATCGGATTCCCCATGGCGCGGAGAATATGACCGTCCGGATCCGGGGGACTGATTCGTGCAAGGTTCTCCGCCACGGTCCTGCCGGTGACGGTGAGGCATTCGCCGTCGATGAGCCCGGCGTCGAGCAGGGCCTTCATCACCACCGGGATTCCCCCGATCCTGAACACGTCATTCATCACATAGCGACCGAAGGGTTTGAGATCGCCGAGGTGGGGGACCCGGTCGGCGATGTCGTTGAAGTCCTCGAGCTGGAGTTCCACCTCTGCCTCCCGCGCGATCGCCAGCAGGTGCAGCACGGCGTTGGTGGAGCCGCCGAGCGCCATCACCACCGCGATCGCGTTGCGCAGAGACCGCGTGGTGATGATGTCCCTGGCCCTGATCCCACTGCGCAGCAGCTCCACGACGGCCTCACCGGAGCGGCGCGCATACAGCGTGCGGTCACGGTGGATCGCGGGGGGTGCGGCGGACCCGGGCAGTGACATACCCATCGCTTCAGCGGCTGAGGCCATCGTATTGGCCGTGTACATGCCACCGCAGGCACCCTCCCCCGGGCACACTGCCCGTTCGATCGCGTCCACGTCAGCCTCGCTCATGGTGCCCGCGCGGCAGGCGCCCACGGCCTCGAAGGCGTCGATGAGCGTCACCTCGCGGTCCGTTCCATCGGACATCCGGGCGGTTCCGGGCATGGTGGATCCGTTGTAGAGAAACACGGAACTCAGATTCAGCCTGGCCGCGGCCATGAGCATCCCGGGGATGGATTTGTCGCATCCGGCCAGCAGCACCGAGCCGTCGAGGCGTTCGGCGCTCATCACGGTTTCCACGGAATCTGTGATCACCTCGCGTGAAACAAGTGAATAGTGCATCCCCTCATGGCCCATGGAGATTCCGTCGGAGACTGAAATGGTCCCGAATTCCAGCGGGTATCCACCTGCCGAGTGCACACCCTCCTTGGCGAACTCGGCGAGCTTCTTCAGGGTCAAATTGCAGGGGGTTATCTCATTCCAGGAGCTGGCGACACCGATCTGGGGCTTATCCCAGTCCTCGTCGCCCATGCCCACCGCACGGAGCATGCCGCGGGCCGCTGACCTCTCCAGTCCGTCGGTGACATCGCGGGAGCGGGGTTTGATGTCGGGTCGATCATTTCTGGTTACTTCTATGTCGTGTGTCATAAACACACCTTACGGCCCGCGCGGAGAACCCAGCGTCCCAGCGCGCAGGCGCCGCCCAAATCGGGGACTACCCCGATGCAGGTCCGGGCACCAGCCCGGTAGAGTGGCCAGAGTAAAAAGCTCGACCGCAATGCCGAAGGTGGCGGTGCCGCGTGGTGGTTTCATCCCCGCCCCGCAACAGCGCACCGGGGGACCGCTGCGATCAAGGTAGCCGAGCACCCGTGGACAACCAGCCGAGATGAAAAAGGAAAGCACGAAAAGTCAATGAGCAAGCACAGCGAACATTCCCCTGAGCAGGGGTCCGAGAACTCCTTCACCCCGGAAACGGAGATCCACCCCGACAGGCGTGTCGCTGGAGCCGCCGCGGCACGGGCACTGAACCTGCACAAGTCCTACGGCCAGGGCGACACCACCGTGACCGCTCTGGATCATGTCAACGTCGAGTTCGAGGCCAACCACTTCACGGCGATCATGGGTCCCTCGGGCTCCGGAAAATCCACCCTCATGCACTGCATGGCCGGCCTGGACTCGGCGACCTCGGGTTCGGCGTTCATCGGAGACACCGACCTGTCCCAGCTCAGGGACAAGGAGATGACGGCGCTCCGCCGCGACCGCCTGGGCTTCATCTTCCAGTCCTTCAACCTCGTCCCGACCCTGACCGCCGCCGAGAACATCACCCTGCCCACCGACATCGCCGGACGGAAGGTGGACCAGGAGTGGTTCGATCAGATCACCGGACGGCTCGGGCTCAGTGACCGCCTCAGGCACCGCCCCGCGGAGCTCTCGGGAGGTCAGCAGCAGCGAGTGGCCTGCGCCAGAGCCCTGGTTTCGCGCCCCGACATCATCTTCGGCGATGAGCCGACGGGCAACCTGGACTCCAATTCCTCCAAGGAGGTCCTCGATATTCTGCGCACCGCCGTCGATCAGGACAACCAGACGGTGGTCATCGTCACCCACGACGCCAGGGCCGCCTCCTATGCCGATCGCGTGATCTTCCTGGCCGACGGAAGGATCGTCAACGAGCTTTTCGCCCCGCAGATCGATGAGATCCTGGCCACCATGGCCGGCATCGAGGATGTTGCCCTATGAGTTCATCGTCAACCATGCGCAGAATCTCTCTGCGCAACATCGCCGCGCACAAGGTCAGGCTGTTTCTGACGGTGCTTGCCGTCGTGCTCGGCACGGCCTTTGTCTCCGGCTCGATGATGTTCACCAACGCGCTGTCGGCGACCTTCGATGAGGCGATCTCCGACCAGCTCGACGGCGTGGACGTCGTGCTCAGCCACGACGGCGACGGCGGGGTGCCGCGGGAGGTCATGGATCAGCTGCGCGCCGATGACGAGATTGCGCGGGTCAACGTCAACGCCTCGCAGTCCGTGGTGCTGGCCACCGATGATTCCAGGGCCATCCAGACCGGCTCCGGCGAGCCGTCGATCAGCATCTTCTACGATGCGGACAATGCCGTCGGCATGCCGCACAACCTGGTCGAGGGCACCGCACCGGAGGGCACGGAGGAGGTCCTGATCAACAGGGCCGGCGCCGAGGAGCACGGTTTCGGTATCGGGGACACTCTGCTCGTGGTCGACTCCGCCGGACGCTACACCGTCACCATCACCGGTATCACCGACATGGACACGCAGACCACCCCGGGAATTTCCCTGACCATGTCCGAGGCCGGGTACCTCGAACGCTACACCGATGGCGCCAGTGTGCCCTCGCTGCTGCTCGCCGCAGGTGACGGTGTCGAGCCACAGCAGCTTGTCGACGACCTCCGCACCCGACTGGGTGCGGACTACACCGTGGATACCGGTGAGAGCCTGGTTGAGAAGACCACCGGCATGATCCGTGACGCACTGGGCTTTGTCCAGTACTTCCTCGTCGCCTTCGGACTGATCGCCCTGCTGGTGGGTACCTTCATCATCGCCAACACCTTCTCGATGATCGTCGCCCAGCGCATGCGGGAATTCGCACTGCTGCGCGCCCTCGGTGTCTCCCAGGGCCAGCTGACCCGCTCCGTGGTGTTCGAAGCCATTGTCATCGGAATCCTCGGTTCCGCCCTCGGCGTGGTCGGGGGAATGGGACTGGTGTGGGTGATCTCGACGGTGCTCAGCAACTTCGGCATGCCGATGGGGGGCAGCCTCGGGCTGACTCCGCAGGCGGTGCTCGTCGCACTTGGTCTGGGAACCGTCGTCACCGTGATCAGCGCGTGGGCACCGGCAAGACGGGCGGGTCAGGTCAAACCCGTCGAGGCGATGCGCAACATCGAGTCCACCTCCGTGGCCTCGATGAAGGGGCGCACCATCGCCGGCGCCGTCATCCTGGCCATCGGGGCGGCGGCAGCCATCGCGGGGGCGGGAATGACCGATTCCTCCACCACCTCCCGGTCGATTCTCGTCGGTGTGGGCGCACTCCTCGTGATCGTGGGAACCTTCTTCTTCTCGCCCGCACTGTCCATTCCCGTCGTCGGCGGACTCGGACGCGTCCTGGGCGCACCCTTCGGCGCGGTCGGGCGTCTGGCCTCGACCAACTCGCGGCGCAACCCCCGACGCACCGCCACCACGGCCTTCGCCCTGACGTTGGGAATCGCACTGGTCACCGCCATCGGTATGCTCTCCGCGACGATGAAGGAGGCGGTCAGCGACCTCATCGAGGAGCAGATCACCGCCGACTACATTCTCCAGGGACCGCAGAACGGTGCCATCACCCTTCCGCGCGAGACCTCAGCCGCCGTGGCGGCGGCCGATGGTGTCGAGGATGTGATCACCATTAGTGCGGCCCCGCTGACGATCGGAGAGACGGCAACCCCCGGTTTCCCCGGGGCGCAGGCGGTCAGCGCCGTCGCCGATGGTGACATCTCCCAGGTGATGAACACGGAGAATGTCCAGGGTTCGCTCGACCTGAGCAAACCGGGACTGATCGCCGACGCCGACTACGCCAGCTCCCAGGGCTGGTCGATCGGCTCGACGGTTCCGCTCAGGGCTGCGGACCAGGAGATCGGCAGCGCCGAGCTGCTGGGGACCTATTCCGGGAACCAGGCACTGGGAACGGCGATCGTGTCCTCGGCGTCGATTGCTGAAACCCCGCTCTCCCAGCAGCTGGTTCCGCAGATGATCCTTGTCAACGGGGCGGAGGGCTTTGATAAGGAGCAGCTGCGCAGCAACATCGAGGACGCCGTCGCCGACTTCATCGTGGTCCGGGTCCAGAACGCCTCGGAGTATGCCGGTGAGACGGTCACAATGATCAACACCATGATGAACATCCTCTATGCGCTGCTGGCTCTGGCGGTGATCGTCGCCATCATCGGAATCATCAACACCCTGGCACTCAATGTCATCGAGCGGCGACAGGAGATCGGCATGCTTCGCGCGGTGGGTACCGGTCGTGGACAGGTCCGGACGATGATCACCCTGGAATCCGTTCAGATCGCCATCTACGGTGCCGTGATCGGAATGGCCATCGGACTCGGTCTCGGATGGGCCTTTGTCACGGTCATGTCCGGTGAGGGCCTGGATGCCGCGGTGACGATACCCTGGGGCCAGCTCGGACTGATGCTGGCCGGATCCGCGGTGGTCGGTGTGATCGCGGCGGTGTGGCCGGCGACGAAGGCTGCGAGGACGCCTCCCCTGGAGGCCATCACCGACTGACCCGGCTGATAGTCTCGGGTGCTATGAACCAGCGCCCGGAGCCGATGCCCAATCTTTCGCGGGTCCCCATGCCGTGGGCATGGATCGCCGCCGCCGTCCTGATCACGGTGGTGGCGTCCGTCGTTATGCTGCGGATCATCTATCCGGAACTGGCGGATCCCATGCCCGTGCACTGGAACGCCGGGGGCGAGGCCGACCGCTTCATGGAAAAGACCCCCGGGGCCTTCCTCACCTCCATCCTCCTGGGCCCGGTGATCCTCATCGTCGTCATGGTGGGTTGCGCCACGCTGATCTCCATGCAATCCGGGACCCTGACGCAGCGCGGGGGAGCTGCAACAGCCGGTGACGCGCGCCGGACCCACGGGGGTCTCGAGCGGATGCAGGTTCATCTGGCGCGGTTCATGTTCATCATGAACCTGATCATCCTGAGCATTCTCGGGTCCACCTACGGCGGGCACGGCGGCCCGGTGTTCCTCATCGGACTGATCGCCATCCTCGCGTCCTCCGCCGGGCTGATCCTGGCCCAGATCAGGGTGCAGGCATCACTGAGACAGAAGTTCCCGCTGCCGCCCGGGGAAGCCGGGAAGTGGTGGGGAATCCTCTACAGGGATCCCGAGGATCCGCGGATCCTCATCGACACCGGCACGGGGTCGAACTTCACCTTCAACGTCGGGCGCACAGCGGGAAAAGTGGCGGCGCTGCTCGTCCTCGGTGTGCCGCTGCTCATTCTCGCCGTGGTCCTCCTGGTTGCCATCTAAATCATAAGCGGTTCCACAAACACCGCGGCCACTGATCCCAGCCACACCAGCGACACACCCAGCACGAGCGTGCCGCCGCCGTAGCTGAGCAGCCGTACCCACCTGCGTTCCCTGATCATCGAACCCAGCTCGCGGGAAAGCGTCGACCAGGTGGACAGGGAACCGCAGAAGCCGGTGATGAGAATCGCGGACACCAGCGGGGACAGCGGCAGGCCGATGAGGACCCCGGCCACGAGGCAGGCCAGGGAATTGGGCAGGATCGAGCCGTGGCGTGAGAGCGCCCAGCGCAGAAAGCCACCAATGAAGGCCGCGGCGGCGACGAGGACTAGGAGGAGCATTGCAGTCGGTCCCCCAGGAGCCATGCGCCGACACAGCCGACAACGGTGGCGACCGCGTAGGCGGTGGCGACCGGGGCGGTGGGGGCGTCGATAAGCAGGACGCAGAAGGTGGAGAATGTGGTGAAGCCGCCCAGCACACCGGTGCCCCAGAACGGGCCGGGGCGGAGGTAACCCATGATGAAGGATCCGATGATGTTGATGGCGAGGCTGGGGCCGAAACCGGCACCGAAAACGATGGTGAGCGCCAGGCGCAGGCAGGCACCCAGTGCGGCCCCGGCACCAACCCTCACACCATCCATGGATAGCAGTATACCCCCGAGGTTTTTCGCACATCCACTGCGAAGGAATCCGATTCGGAGGATGATGGAGGACAACTAGACACGACACCTCCAAGGAGCATCATGGCCAACGCACGTGCCGGGCAGCCCGCCCGACCAGAGGATCTCATCGACATCGCCGAGGTGGTGACCGCCTACTACACGCGGACACCCGACCCGGAGAACCCCGATCAGCAGGTGGTCTTCGGAACCTCGGGGCACCGCGGTTCCTCCCTCGACAATTCCTTCAATGAGCAGCACATCCTGGCCACCACCCAGGCCATCGTGGACTACCGCAACCGCGGCTTCAAGAACGGTCCGCTCTACGTCGGACGCGACACCCACGCACTTTCCGAACCGGCGATGATCTCCGCGCTGGAGGTCCTGCTGGCCAACGGCGTTGAGGTGCTTGTCGACGACCGCGGCCGCTACACCCCGACGCCGGCGGTGTCGGTGGCGATTCTGCGCCACAACAAGGACGTGCAGTGGGGCACGGCCGGGCCGTCCCACCCGCTTGCCGACGGCATCGTGATCACCCCCTCGCACAACCCGCCGCGCGACGGCGGTTTCAAGTACAACCCCGCCAACGGCGGGCCGGCCGACACCGAGGCCACCGACTGGATCGCCGATCGCGCCAATGAATTGCTGCGGGGCGGACTTGCGGACGTGAAAAGGGTCTCGGTGAGCGGAGTGCTCGATGACCGTCTGCTCAGGTATGACTTCATGGGCAACTACATCGCGGAACTGCCGAAGGTGGTCAACATCGAGGCGATTGCGAAGTCGGGTCTGCGCATCGGAGCCGATCCCATGGGTGGTGCCTCGGTGGACTACTGGGGCGCGATCGCCGAGACACACGGACTCAACCTCACCGTGGTCAATCCGCTGGTCGACGCAACCTGGCGGTTCATGACGCTGGACACCGACGGCAAAATCCGAATGGACTGCTCGAGCCCGAACGCCATGGCCTCACTGGTGGCCAACCGCGACAGGTACGACATCGCAACCGGCAATGACGCCGATTCCGACCGGCACGGGATCGTCACCCCCGACGCCGGGCTGATGAACCCCAACCACTACCTCGCGGTGGCGATCGAGTACCTCTTCGCAAACCGTCCCGGCTGGTCGCCGGACACCGCCGTGGGTAAGACCCTGGTCAGCTCCTCGATGATCGACCGGGTCGTCGCCCGCCTCGGTCGCCGGCTCGTTGAGGTCCCGGTGGGCTTCAAATGGTTCGTCCCCGGTCTGATCTCGGGCGAGATCGGATTCGGTGGCGAGGAATCCGCCGGCGCCTCCTTCCTCCGCATGGACGGCAGCACCTGGTCCACCGACAAGGACGGCCTGATCATGGACCTGCTGGCCTCCGAATTCACCGCGGTGACAGGGAAGACTCCATCACAGCGCTACGCGGAGCTTGCCGAGGAGTACGGCGCCCCCGCCTACGCCCGAACCGACGCTCCGGCCACCCGCGAGCAGAAGGCACTGCTCAAGGCGCTCTCACCGGAACAGGTCACCGCATCCACCCTCGCCGGTGAGGAGATCACCGCGAAGCTGACCAGAGCCCCGGGCAATGACGCACCGATCGGCGGACTCAAGGTGACCACCGAGAACGCCTGGTTCGCCGCACGTCCCTCCGGCACCGAGGACAAGTACAAGATCTACGCGGAGTCCTTCCGTGGCGCCGAGCACCTCGCAGAGGTGCAGCGCGAGGCACAGGCCCTGGTCTCCGAGGTGCTGGGTCAGTAGGGGAGTTTGGGTGTTTCGGTGTGGAAACCCGCCAATCGACTGTGAATCCCATCTCGGAGGGCGTCCGGAGGAGTGAATCGGTGCCCCGGTGGTTTAAGGTCAATTGCGGGTAAAGTCCGGGCTGCCCGCAGGGGTGGCACCGGAGAAATGGAATTCAAGGTAGGGAATCAATGAGCACAAAAGTTCAGAACCCGAACCAGGGAAGCAAGGGTTTCCTCTGGGCGCTCGTGGCGATAGTGGTCATCGCCGCGGTCGTGGTCGGTTACATCGTCATCAGCAGCCGTGGCTCGAAGACGGAGTACGTGGCGGATCGGGAATTTGAGAACGTCACCATGAACGCGGAACTCTCCGGAGACTACGTCACCCTCTCCTCCGACAACGCCGCAGCGGATGCACCCAGGGTTGAGCTCTACGAGGACTTTTCCTGCCCGCACTGCGCCACACTCGCCGAGAACACCGATGATGACATGCTCTCGGAGATCGAGGCCGGTAACCTCGTCGTTCAGGTTCATCCGCTGAACTTCCTCGACCGGGGCAACACCGACGGACATTCCACCCACTCGCTCGCAGCCATCCTTTCGGTGGCCGACACCGGTGATGCCAGCCTCTACTGGAACTACCGCACCCTGCTCCTCGAGGATCAGGCCGATATCGTGAACAAGTGGTCCGAGGATGACTTCGCCTCGGCCGCGGAGTCCATGGGCGCCGATTCCTCGGTGGTCGAATCCATCAGGAACGGTGAGAACCTGGGGCGGGCCAACGACATCGCCACCGCCAACGCCGAGCACCTCGAGGAGACCACCGGTTCCCTGTCCTCCCCGCGTGTCCTCCGTGACGGCAAGGACGTCGAGGTTGATGACATCAACCAGTGGATCCCCGCCGTGCTCAACAGCTAGACGACGCACACTCCGAAAATCCCCTGCACTGCGGGGGATTTTCCGTTTGACCAGCGGATTTGGCCAATCCGAGGCGGAGCATGTACATTAATACGAGTTGAAACAAGGGGCTATGGCGCAGCTGGTAGCGCACCACACTGGCAGTGTGGGGGTCAGGGGTTCGAATCCCCTTAGCTCCACCATGAGTGGCTTATTGCACCCGGTGTTCTCATGAACACCTCCTGTGCAGATCAAGTCAGAGGATGGATAGTTCGGCCAGGCCGCCCTTCGGGGCGGCTTCTGGCGTTTCCGGGCCACGGTGAGGGATTCCTCCCGCAGTGTCTCAATCTGTCATGACGCGCGGAGTTCCACCGGGGCGGGTGCGGTGCGGGTCCGTCTGAATGCCCAGGCGATGAGGAGCGCGGCGATGACGGTGATTATGGAGACGCTGAGGGTTGCGGCATCATCGAATTGTGTTCTCTGCACCGCCGTCCACGGGTCGTCCGTGAGATCGCCCACGAACATCGCCGCGATGATCGTGCCGATGATCGCGGTACCGACGGCGGAGGCGATCTCGTCGGTGGTGTCTACCATGGCTGCGGCGATGGAGGTGCGGTTCTCTGGCGCGCCTCTCATGACGTTGACGCCTGCGACAAGGCCGACCACGCGCAGGCCCGCCGAGGTCAGCACGAGCGTGACAGCGACCCAGGGGTAACCCTGCGAGCCGAGGGCGACGTAGATCACCAGTCCGGCCACGACGCTGAGGGAACCGAGCCACGCGGCGTGGTTGATGCCGACGCGGTCGACGAACCTCTCCACGACGAACCCGACCGCCAGGAGGGTCGCCACCTGGGGCAGCATGCCCAGCGACGCGAGGGCGGGCGACCATCCCCGGGACAGTTGCAGCTGCAGGCTGATGAGGTAACTGAGGCCGGCCACGGCCAGCCCGGTGGCTGCCTTGTAGGCGAGTCCGCCGGAGACCAGTCGCTGCGTGATGAGCGTGGCGTCCACCAGCGGGTGCGTGGCGCGTCGCTCGCGCCACACGAACGCTGCACCAGCGATGACCGCGGCGACGGTGGTTGCCCACGGCCGCGGCGAGCTCCCACCGACCTCGACAAACAGTGTCGGAGTCAGCAGTCCAAGCACGATGGCGACTGTGCCCAGGATGGCCCCGGCGACATCGATCGGGGCGGGATGCAGATCCTCCGGCCGGTCGGGGGCGATTCCCGCCCGGATGCCGAGGAAGGCGATGATCGCGATCGGCACGTTGATCAGCAGCAGTCCCTGCCAGGGCAGAACCGCCAGCAGGAAACCGCCCGTGACCGGCCCGGCGGCAAGGCCCATCAGCCCGACGGCGGTGACGAGGGAGATCGCTCGGATTCGGAGTCTGTCATCAACGAACAGCCGGAAGGTCAGCGCGATCGTGCCGGGCGTGGTCATTGCGGCGGCGACGCCAATCAGCACACGCACGGCGATGAGTTCGCCCGGGTTCCGCACGAACACGGTGAGCAGGCTGGCGGCGGCGAGCAGGGTGAGCCCGATGAGCATCACACGGCGCCGACCGTACCGGTCGGAGATGGCGCCGATGGCGAGCATGAGTCCGCCGAACACGATCGCGTAGGAGCTGGTGATCCACTGCAACCCCGTTGCGGACGCGTGCAATTCCCGGCCGATCGTCGGCAGCGCGACGTTGAGTATCGAATTGTCGAGAATCCCGAACAGGAACACCGCCGAGAGACCGCTCAGGGCGAGCCAGTGGGGCTTCAGGGATTGCCTGACTACGGGCTGTGGAATGGGCATACGTTCTCCTTCAGTGATGAAGAAGTAACGGTTCGCCTATTCCCGCGTGTGTTCGTCCCGCCTGGCTGGAAATGGCGGGACGTTTTTACTTCGATGATCCCATTGATACGCCGACGGGGTGGATTCGTCAACGCGAAGAGGTTCGTTCCTCCCGGACGGCACGAAGTCCCGATGGGCGGTGCACTGCGACGCGCCGAGACACTGATCGGTCAGCCGTCCCAGGCCTGCGGTCTCCGGGGAAGGTGGTTGTGCAAACCTCGGATCTGCGTCCCTTTCAGATCCCCGGTGATGCTCCTATGGTGTGTCAAGCTGCTTTGAGGAATTCTTCGTAGGCTATCTTCAACTCCAGCAGTCGGCGTTTGCCTGTTTCTATATCGCTGATCCTGGCCGGGGAACAACCGAGTTTCTCAGCGACTTGGGTTTGAGAAAGGGCTTTTTCCAGCCGACGGGCCTTGAACTCCTCACCCCTGAGCCTGCTCGGCTGGTCTACAGATCGGCCTACGCAGAGAACCTGGTAGATCTCTCTGGCGATGGCACGTTTCAGACACCGCATGATCTCTTTTTTCGATAGTCCTTCTTTGGTTCGCCGTTGAACATAGTTGCGTGTGCGTTCATCGTGCCGCATTCTGACCAGTACAATACGGTGCACGGCTGCGTTCGCCTGCCGGTCGCCCCCTCTGTTTAGTCGATGCCGGTTCGTGCGTCCCGAACTCGCAGGAATAGGTGCGACTCCCCACAGATGTGCCAATGCAGCCTGTGAACGGATTCGCTTCGGATTGTCGCCTACGCTGACGATCAGTTCTGCAGCGGTAACAGTCCCGCATCCAAAAATCTGTACCATTTCGGGATTGATCGTCTCGACTAAATCAGCGATCTTGGCATCGAGTTCAGCGCATTCTGTCCGCAGCCTGTTGTAGGTAGTGGCCAAGCTCTTCAAACTGGCCAAAGCCCCATTAGCAGGGTCAATGAGGTCCGTAGGTGGGCGGCACCGGGACAAGGTCCGGATTAGAGTGTCAGTTGTCATCGCCGTGTAACGCTGTCGAACAACAACCGGTGCGGTCACCAGCAGAGACTTGATGGTGTGTCAAGCCCCGGGTTTTGTAGAGGGTGATTTACTTGTCGATCAGGCCGCGTAGGCCTGATACTTCTGCCATTCCTGGTGAACTTCCTTCGGCGGGCGATGAGCCAGTGCGGAGTGCAACCGGCGGTTGTTGTACCACCCGATCCACTTCGAGGTCGCCACGATCACATCGGTCAGCGCCGGCCACGTCCTGCGGTCGATCAGCTCGGCCTTGAACATCGAATTCAACGCCTCGGCCATCGCGTTGTCATAGGAGTCGCCGCGGGATCCGACCGAGGCCACGACCTTCGACTCCGCCAATGACTCGCCGTAGGTAATAGAGCGGTATTGCACTCCACGGTCGCTGTGGTGGATCAGCCCAGAGACGTCCTCACCAGCGCGAAGACGAGCCGACAGGGCCATATCCAAGGCATCGCGGGCCAACGAGACCCGCATGTGGTTCGTCACTTGCCAACCGATGATCTCACGGGTGTAGGCGTCCAACACAAACGCCGCATACACCCACCCGGCCCGGGTGGGGATATAGGTGATATCGGCGACCCACAGCATATTCGGCGCGGTCACGGCGAAGTTGCGCTCCACCAGGTCGACAGGACACTCGCCGGCGTCGGCGCTGCGAGTTGACGGTCTTTTCTTCCGCCGCCGGATCCCCTTCAGCCCGTCGGTCGCCATGAGACGCTCGACGGTGCAGCGGGCGACGTGACCGAAGGTGGCCTCGCGGTTGATCTCCGCCCACAGCTTCCGGGCGCCGTAACATGAGTAGTTGTCTTCGAAGATCCGGCGCAGTGCCCGGGTGATCTGCTTGTCCCGGATGGACCGGGCTGATTCAGGCCGTGATTTGTGGGCGTAATACGTGCTCAGGGCTATCTTCGCGCTGGTGGTGGCCAGGACGCGGATGATGGGCTCGACCCCGAACTGAGCACGGTTGTCGTCGATGAAGGTGACGATTACTTGTGTGGGCGGTCGAGCTCCGCCGCGAAAAAAGCCGAGGCTTTCTTGAGGATCTCGTTGGCGCGTTTGGCTTCGGCGAGCTCGGCCCGCAGCCTGCGGTTTTCTGTTTCCAGGTCCATCGATTCGGCCGGTGTGTCGGTTCCGGATTGCTTGTGGGTGCGGACCCAGACGCGCAGGGTTTCCTTGCTCACGCCGAGTTCGTCGGCGATGCGGGTGACCGCGCCCCGGGCGGTGACGGGATCAGCTTGAGCGTGGAGCACGAGTTCTACAGCGCGCTGCTTGAGCTCGACAGTGTATTTGGTGGGCATGTAAGGGTTTCCTTTTCCAATTTCCTACCCTCCATTAAACCCGGGGCGAACCATTCGCGGACAGGGACCTGGAGGTGGTGGTGGACTTCGCCGGATTCGGAACCACCACCGCGGCGGGGGTGAACGTGCTCGCCAAGTACGGGACGCTGGTGCAGGTGGGAATGGGCCGTTCGGAGGCACCGCTGAACACCTACCAGCTCATCAACAAGCAGCTGACTATCAAGGGATCCAGTTCGGGCACGCGTGAGGACCTCGCGGCGCTGTTGGAGCTGATGCGATCGGGGAAGCTGCATCCCCCGATCAACCGCATCACCCAAGCCCAGATCCCCGAGGCGATCGATAAACTCCGTGAAGGCGGAAACGTCGGAAGGTTCATCGCGATCTACGACTAGCCCGGTGGCCCGGTGGCCAGACCGGGTGTGGGCGCGGGACACCCCTCGGGGGTCGATTTTCCGGGTGGTGGGGAGAACAATAAAGGTATCCCCACCACCGAAAACGGAAAGGTAAGATAATGAAAGCCTGGCTGCTCGACCGAACCCGAACCCCACTTCGCGAAGCCGAGGTGGACACCCCGACACCGGGCAGGGGGCAGCTCCTGGTGAGGGTGCACGGAGCGGGACTCTGCCACAGTGACGTGGCGTATACCGAGGGTCAGTTCCCGTTCCAGATCCCCTTCCCGGTGGTGCTCGGCCACGAGGTTGCAGGGGAGGTGGTTGAAAGGGGGGAGGATGTCGAGGGATTCAGCCCTGGTGACCGTGTGGTCAGCGCAACCTCCGCGGGCGATGCCCCGGGGATCACCCGCAGCGGCGGTTATGCGGAGTACACGCTGTTGACCGCTGCGAAAACCGTCCACATTCCCGAGGGCGTGTCCTGGGCGCAGGCGGCAGCCTCCTCCGATGCCGGACTGACCTCCTACACCGGGGTCGTTGCTCACGGCGGAGCCGCGCCGGGCAGCCGAATCGGCATTGTCGGTCTGGGCGGACTGGGGATGACCGGAGCAAGGATTGCCGTGCTCTCCGGTGCCACCGTCTACGCCGCGGAACCCCGGGAGGAGGTGTGGGAGACCGCACGCGCCAACGGCGTGACTGAGATTGTCTCCGATGTGTCCGGACTTGCCGGAAAGGACCTGGACGCGGTCATCGATTTCGCCGGCTTCGGCACCACGACCTCCGGTGCCATCGACGCGGTCCGGCCCGAGGGACGGGTGGTCATCGTCGGTCTCGGACGCACCGAGGCCACCGTGAGCACCATGGCACTTGTGAGCAGGAACGTAACACTGCGTGGATCCACACCCGCTGGCAACCCCGGGCACCTCTCCGCACTCCTGGACTGGATCGCCAGGGGCGATCTGGAGATCGCCCTCTCCGAGATCGACTTCGACGACATCCCCGCCGGTCTCAGTCGCCTCGCCAGGGGGGAGGTCACGGGGCGCCTGGTCGCGGTGTTCTAACGCCGCGGTGTTCGCGACCCCGCACCGGTCGGCGTGGGATCACCGGCGGCTACAGCCTGGCGGTTGCCACCTCCGGTGGTGAAACTAGCCCTGGCTGGTGAACTGTTCGTGGTACTCATCGAGGATCGTCCGGGTGGCGCGACCGATGGCCACGTACTCCCAGTCGGTGAGGTTCGCCAGCGAGACGCGGGCGGAGGCGTCGACAACCTCGAAACCGTTGCCTGGCAGCAGGACGACCCCGGTCTCGCGGGCCAGCCGGAAGAGGTAGTCCCGACCGTGATCACCCTTGGCGAACCAGGCTGCGAACTCGTCGCCGTAGAGCTCGCCGGCGAGCTCCTGCAGGTCGACGAGCGTGTAGTAGTCGACGTCCTCGGGCTGGAAGGCACGGGGAGCACCGATATTGGCGTAGAGGGTGGTTTCGCGCTGCCGGATCAGGGATTTCGCGGCGTCCTCATAGCGGTTGAGGCGGTCCATCAGTCCATGCAGTGCGAAGAGCGTCATCTGCAACTGCTGGGGAAGTGACAGCCCGGCGGTGTGGTTGAGGGCCACCGCGCGCGAATCCGCGACCAGACGGTCGATGAACCTCAGGCTCGACGCGTCCGTGGTCAGCGAGGAGTACCTGCGCTGCAGCCTGTCCCGGGTCTCCTCGGGAAGCGCGGCGATCGCGCGGTCGATGGCGTTGTCCTCGTGGATTCCGATGGTGCCCAGACGCCAGCCCGTTGCTCCGAAGAACTTCGAGAAGGAGTACACCAGCACCGTGTTCTCCGGGGCGAGGGCGAACAATGAGGAAAAATCATCGGCGAAGGTGCCGTAGACGTCATCGGTGATCACGAAGAGATCGGGACGGTGCTCCCTGATCAGCGTCGCGATCGCCTTCAGACTCTCATCTGTCAGCTTCGTTGACGGCGGGTTGCTCGGATTGACCAGGCAGAAGACCTTCACCGCCGGGTCCAGAAGCTTGTCCAGCTCCTCCTTCGGGTACTGCCAGTCCAGGTTCTGATCCATGCGTACGTCGACGACCTCGAGGTCGAAGCCGGGGAGCACGGGGATTTCGAGGTAGGGCGAGAAGATCGGGGTGCCGATGGCGATCTTGTCCCCGGGGTGCAGCAGCTCATTGGCGAACATGGACTGGAAGAGGTAGGTCATCGCCGCGGTACCACCCTCTGTGGCGACCAGCGAGAATGCCCCGGTGTCGGCGTCGCGGCACATCTCCTTGCGCAGGTAGGCGCCCACGATCTTCTCGCTGTTGTTCAGCATGCGCGGGGGAACCGGGTAGTTGCAGCCGAGCGAGGCCGCAACGGCCTCGGCGAGGAAGTCGGCACTGTTGATACCGAGCTGATCATCGACATAGGAGAGCGCGGCGCGGAGGAAACGCACCCCCTCATCGTCGTGGTGGGTGGCGGCAAAGGATTCAAAACGGTTGATGATGCCCTCGGTCTGCGGCAGCCCTCCGAAACCGCTGTCGAGGTAGGAGTACGCCCTTTCCGATTCGTTGAGGGCGAATTCACCGAGCCTGAGAAAGGCCCGCCTGGGCAGTGTGGCGAGGAAGTTGGGGTTACCGCGACCGGCGTTGAGCATGAGGCGGTGGGAATCGCTCGAGGCGGCCTTGATCAGCAGATCCTTGAGCTCGAAGGGGCTGAGGTCCTCGCTGAGTGAAGTGTCGGGGAGGATCGTTGCGGGTGTGTTGTTTCGTGTCATTGTTTTTCCTTCTGGTTGTTGGTCCGGTGTGTGCTGTGCTTGCCGACGCTGCCGTGCCGGGTCAGGAGACGTTGGTGGTAACGAGGTTCACGATGATCGGCCCCCAGAGTGTGAGCAGCACGTTGGCCACCGCATAGGTGATGGTGAACGGCACCACCGGGGTGGCGTTTCCGGCCTTGCCCATGAGTGCGGCGAAGGCCGGATTCGCACTTCGACCTCCGGCTATCGCCGCGAGCAGTTCGATCGGATTGCGGATGCGCAGCAAATAGTAGGAGAGGAAGAAGCTCAGGATCGTCGGGATCAGTGTCACGCAGACACCGAGGAGCAGCAGGGAGAGCCCGGATTGTTTGATGGCGGTCAGTGCCTGTGCCCCGGCGCCGAGGCCGACGGCGCCGACGAACGCCGCCAGGCCGAAATCTCGGAGGAAATTCGATGCGCCCGTGGGAAGTGAGGCGAACCTCGGGTGGACGCCGCGCAGCCAGCCGAAGACGAGGCCGGAGACCAGGCAACCGCCTCCGGTGCCGATGCTGACCGAAACCCCGAAGAGGGGCACCTCAATCAGACCGATGAGCATACCGATGGCGATTCCGAGGCCGAAGAAGACGAAGTCGGTGACCGCACCCGCGGGGATGGGATAGCCCAGTTGCTTCTGTGCGCGATCGATATCGGTGGGGCGACCCACCAGGGTGATCTCGTCGCCACGGTGCAGCTCCACATGCTGGAGGGTTGGCAGGTCCTTTCCACCTCGGCGGACTCCGCTGAAGAAGATGCCGTAGTCGGACTGCCCATTCAGTTTCTGGTGCACATCGCCGAGGGTCGAGCCCACCAGCGCACGATTGGTGAGCACGACCTCGCGCTTTTCCTCAACCTCCACCAGTCCGGCGGGAGGCTCCGCCTCCGCACCGAGCCGCGTGCCAAGGGGTTCCAGACTTTCCCTGGTGCCGGTGACCACGACGAGATCGCCGTCGTGGATCGTGGTGTCCGGCCCCGCCTCGATCTGTTTGCCGTTGCGCACCACGGATTCGACGCTGGCCGGGTCGAGGTCCCTGTCGAACTCAGCGGAGCTCTGATTTACCAGTGGGCTGCCGGGGGCGACGCGGTAGCAGCGTGTGATGATGCTGCGCATTCCGTTGAACTGACCGTCCTCGAGTTCGGGACGACCGCCGGAGAACTTGGCGGCGAGCTTGATGGCCTCCGAGCGGATATCCCATTTCTTGATCATCGGCAGGAACCAGCTGATCAGCAGGATCGGACCGAGGGAGCCGAAAATGTATGTCACGGCGTAGCCGACGGCGACGTTGCTCTGCATCTGCTTGGTCACGTCCGCCGGAAGCCCGAGATTGGCGATGGCGTCACCGGCCGTGCCGATGATCGCCGACTGTGTCAGTCCACCCGCGGCGAGACCCGCGGCGAGACCGCGGTCGAGTCCGAATGTCCAGGCGGCCACCAGGACGGTGAGTAGTCCGAGGACACAGGTCAGCACCGCGGAGAGCAGTTGGTTGAGGGAGCGGCGATTGAGTGCGCGGAAGAACTGCGGGCCACCCTGGAAGCCGACCGCGTAGATGAACAGGGCAAAGAAAACTGTGCGCACCGTGTCATTGAGTTCGATGCCGAGCTGGCCGATGACAACACTGACTATCAGGGTGCCGGCAATGCCGCCCAGTTTGAAGGATTTGTATTTGAGTTTCCCGAGGAGATATCCCAGGGAGATACAAATGAATAATGCGACCAGTGGCTGGTCCCGGAGAATGTCGCTGAGGAACTGCAAATCCACTCACCTTGTTTCGAAGAACGAGTTGCTTGAACAAACCGTGACTGTGTCCGTGGGATCACACGGGGGAGGGGCTGGTGCCCACCCCCGATTTGACAGGATCCTGCGTTCACCAACAGATTACGCGTCTTGTGCGTTTCGGCGAGCCGGGGGCGATGTCGCGCAGGATGTGGTGGCGCCCCGCCCTCCCGCAGGTTCAAGGGTGCGCGCCGGAGTTTTCCGCACGGATGTTCGTGGCGTCCCGGTTTTCCTGGAGGTGGGCTTCGCCGGGGCTCTGAAACCCGCCACCGGCCCTGTTTGTTCGGAGGGTGAGCGGGTGCAGGTGGGGGCTGGACGGATCCGGTTCCACCTGAGCAGGTCCTCGAATGGGCGTACCTTTATCCCGCCCGTCTCCGGCGTTCCCTGGCCCGGTTTCCCGTCGCGGATGCGGTGAGAAAACTCACCGGCCCAACCGGCGCCTGTGGTCGGTGCAGCGGAGGCCCCGCGTCGCAATGACGGCTTCCTCGGGGTTCTCGGAGTGACGGGAAACCACCACTAATGTTACTATATGCGTATGAATGCGGATAAGAAGCTTTGTGGAATGGATCCCGACTCCGAGTTTGTCGACCTCGCGGCCGAGGTTCTCGGTCTGCTCTCGGATCCCACGAGGATCAGGATCATCCTCGCTCTGCGCAGGCAGGTGGAACTCCCGGTCAAGGCACTCGCCGAACTGGTGGGAAAGAAGCCCTCCGGGGTGTCCCAGCACCTGGCCAGACTCCGGATGGCGCGCATGGTCACCACAAGACAGGAGGGAACAAGCGTGCTCTACCGCCTCGCCGATGAGCACGCCCTGACCCTGGTGGTGGAGGCGATAAGGCAGGCGGAACATGCCGTGTCCAACGGCCAGATCCCGCCCCACCACCACACACCGCACCCCGCGCCACCCCGGGACACGGCGGCGGACTGATGCTCGGCGTCCTGCGCAACCGGACTTACGCGAGGCTCTTCAGTGCCCAGGTCATCGCCTTGATCGGTACCGGTCTGCTCACCGTGGCCCTGGGGCTGCTCGCCTTCGATATCGCCGGGGGCGATGCCGGGGCCGTGCTTGGCGTCGCCATGGCGATCAAGATGATCGCCTATGTCGCCATCGCGCCGATCATCAGCGCATTGTTCGTCCGACTTCCGCGCAAGCCGGTGCTGATTGGAGCGGACCTGGTCCGGGCCGGTATCGCCGTGATGCTTCCGTTTGTCACGGACGCCTGGCAGATCTACATCCTCATCTTCGTGCTGCAGTCCGCCTCGGCGACCTTCACGCCCACCTTCCAGGCGCTGATTCCCTCCGTGCTGCCCGATGAGCGTGACTACACGCGGGCGCTGTCACTCTCGCGCCTGGCCTATGACCTCGAATCTCTGCTCAGCCCGATGCTCGCCGCGGCGTTGCTGCTGTTCATCAGCTATCACAACCTGTTCCTCGGCACGGTGCTCGGCTTTCTGATCTCCGCGTCGCTCGTGTCCACGGCGGTGCTTGGTCCGGTCGGGCCCGTGGACACCACGGCGGGGTTCACCGAGCGCCTCACCCGCGGAATCCGCGCATTCCGATGCGTGCCCGAACTGCGCGGACTCATGGGACTCAACCTAGTCGTCGCAATGGCGACCTCCATGGTCATCGTCAACACCGTCGAGATCGTCAGGGCACAGCTGGGTGGCGGACAGGCGGAGGTCGCACTGCTCCTGGGAGCCTACGGAGCGGGATCCATGGTGGTGGCGCTGGGCCTACCGAGGGTGTTGGACGGGGTGCCCGATCGCCGGGTCATGCTAACCGGCGGCGCGGTGGTGCCGGTCGCGCTGCTGGCCGTCCCGGCGGCACTGACGCTGGCGCAGGGGAGGATGCAGTGGGTGATACTTACCGTGCTCTGGATCCTGCTCGGCGCGGCCACTTCCATGGTTCTCACCCCGTCTGCCAGGCTGCTGCGCCGCAACAGCGACCAGGATTCGCGACCGGCGGTGTTCGCTGCCCAGTTCTCGCTGTCCCACCTGTGTTTTCTGCTCGGATATCCGCTGGCGGGCACCTTCGGAGCCGTGGTCGGGCTGCCCGCGATCGCCGTCCTGCTGAGCGTCATCGCGGGCACGGGTGTCATCGTCACAGCCCGGGAATGGAGGGTGCCTGCACCTGTCGCGACTCCCTCGCCAACAGACTCCGCTTGATTTCGGTGCCATAGCGGAACCCGCCGAGGCCACCGTCGCTACGCAGCACGCGGTGACAGGGGACGAACAGTGCCGCGGCGTTCATCGCACAGGCTCCCGCGGCGGCGCGAATCGCGGCCGGACGGTCGCTCAGCTCCGCCAGTTCGCGGTAGGAAACGGTATCCCCCGGGCCAACCCCGCGCAGCACATCCCATGCGTGCGTGCGGAACTCGCCGGACTCCTGGTGCACCGGGATCCGTGCTGGGGCATCGAGCTCTCCGCGGTAGTAGGCTCCCACTGCGTCGGTGGCGGCCGCGACCTCCGCGTCCCCGGGCCCGGTCCTGTGCATCTCCCCGGTATCCGGGCGCAGGATCGGGTGGATCAGCGCCAGCAGCGATGCGATGTCGGTGGTCCAGCCGGAGGCCAGTACGGCCCCGCAGGAGACGATGATGGTGAAATCCCCGTCGGGCGTTGCCAGGGTGGTGATCTTCATGTCCGTTTCCTTCCCGCGGCGGCGCGCCACAGATGCATGGCGGCATAGGACCGCCAGGGTGACCAGGTGTCCGCATGTGCGGCGAGCGTCCGGTGATCCGCATCGGCCAGTCCGATTGCCGAGGCACCGGCCAGGAGTGCCACATCACCGTGCAGCCACGCATCAGGTGATCCGAGCACGCGCATGCGGATGTAGGCGGAGGTCCACGGACCGATTCCCGGTTGCGCCAGCAGCTGGGCGCTCAGTTCCGGGGCATCCGCGCCGACATCAACAACCAGTTCGCCGGAGATCAGAGCCTCCAGGGTGGCGCGCAGATAACCGAGCGATCTGGCGGGAAGCCTGAGGAGGTCACTGCGGACAATCTCCACGGGATCGGGAAACAGCGTGTCCAGCCCCTCAAAGGCCGATGCATGGGGGTGCCCGATGCCTGTGGCCAGCCGGGTCAGGTGTGTGCGCGCCGCGGCGACGGAGATGTGCTGACCGACCATCGCGCGCACCACGAGCTCGTGCGGATCAACCGCTCCGGGAACGCGGATACCGGGGGTCCGCTCCACCAGCGCCGCCAGACGGGGATCCTCGGCCAGGCCGCGGTCGACGGCCACCGGATCGGCATCCAGGTCGAGCAGGCGGCGCACCCGCGCGACGGCGGGGGCGGCGTCGGCAAGCGTTGTCAGCTCGAGTTGTGCCCGCAGGTTCCAGCCCCGGGCACTCCGCTTTGCGACGACCTCGACCGCACCCGGCCCCCACGGCAGGGTGAGTGTGCGCGCATAGCGCAGCCGGGTGGGATCGCCGAGGTCGGCGACCTCGACGCCGCCCACCGCACGCGCGGCGAGGAAGCCGAAGACGCCGGGGGCGTCGAAAGGCTGGCGTACCGGCAACTCCACTCCCAGGGTGGGGGAGGGTCGGGAGGTGCCGCCGGCACGGCGCAGATCACCGGGGCGCAGACCGAAGATGTCCAGCATGGTGTCATTGAACTGCCGGACGGAGGTGAAACCGGCGGCGAACGCGATCCTGGACATGCTGAGATCGGTTTCGATGATCAACGAACGCGCAGCCTGGGCCCGCCTCGCGCGGGCGAGCGCCAGCGACCCGGCACCGAGTTCCGCGAGGAGAATCCGGTTGAGGTGGCGGGGGCTGTATCCCAGTCTGGAGGCCAGTCCGGCGACCCCCTCGCGGTCCACCACGCCGTCATTGATCAGTCGCATGGCACGCGCGGCGGTGTCCCCGCGGATGTTCCATTCGGGAGTGCCGGGTGCGGCCTCCGGCGCACACCTCCTGCAGGCGCGGTAACCGGCCCGCTGGGCGGCAGCGGAGGTGAGGAAGAAGGAGACATTTTCCGGTTTCGGTGTGCGCGCCGGGCAGGACGGTCGGCAGTAGATGCCGGTGGAGGAGACGGCGGTGAAGAACTGGCCGTCGAAACGCGGGTCCCGCGCATCAATGGCGCGGTACCTTTCGCGGAATTTCGGATCGACGGTGTGTGTCATGTGCTCAATCGAACCACGTTGGCGCGGTTGCCGTCTGGCGGAAATCGGACACCACCGTCGACGGAGTGTCGGGGCGGTTGTGAGCATGGGTGTTCCCAAACTCTCAGCAATCATCCATGTTGTTGTCATATCCGCGAGCGTAGGGTGGAATCTGCACGAGTTTTCGTGGGGCCGGCGATCGGGGACGGACGGACCATCCGCCCCTGATATCACCGGACACATTCTGAAAGGACAAAAAAAAATGGCTTACGCCACCACCAATCCGTACACCGGCGAGGTCGTCAAGACCTTCGACACCGCAACCCCTGAGCAGATAGATGCTGCCATAGCGGGTGCGCACGAGCGGTTCCTCAGCTGGCGGGAGACACCCATCGAGCAGCGCGCCGCGCTGCTGCAGAAGGCCGCGGATGAGCTCCGCGAGAACTCCCGGGAGTATGCCGAGATCCTCACCCTCGAGATGGGCAAGCTCATCGGGGAGGCCGAGGCCGAGGTGGAACTTTCCGCGAAGATTCTGGAGTACTACGCACGCTTTGGCGCAGAGCATCTGACCCCGCGCTACATCCGCGCGGAGGGCTTCGGTGACACCGACGTTGCCATCGTCAACGAGCCCCTCGGTGTCCTCTACACCGTTGAACCCTGGAACTTCCCCTTCTACCAGGTCATCCGTATCTCTGCCCCGCAGCTGATCGCGGGTAACACCCTCGTGCTCAAGCATGCGTCGAACGTTCCGCAGTCGGCACTGGCCATGGAGGAGCTCTACCGCAAGGCCGGCGCCCCGGAGGGTCTGCTGACCAACATCTTCGCCTCCCACGAGGCATCCGAGCAGATCCTCTCCGATCCCCGGGTCCGTGGCGTCGCTCTCACCGGCTCGGAGGGTGCGGGTGCCGCGATCGCCTCGACCGCGGCCAGGAACCTGAAGAAGTCCACTCTCGAGCTCGGTGGCGCAGACGCCTTCGTGGTGCTCGAGGATGCCGAGATCGAAAAGGCGGCCAAGTGGGCCTCCTTCGGTCGGCACTGGAACGCCGGCCAGGTGTGTGTCTCCTCCAAGCGCCTGATCGTCGTCGACAGTGTCTATGACGAGTTCCTCGCCGCGTATAAGGGGTTCGTCGCTGAGCTCGTCGCCGGCGATCCGCTGGATCCCGCCACCACCCTGGCTCCGCTGTCCTCCCAGAAGGCCGCCGACGATCTGGCCAAGCAGGTCGAACTGGCACGTTCCGAGGGCGTCACCGTCGAGGAGATCGGCGCGCCCGTCCCGGAGCAGGGCGCATTCTACCGTCCCACCCTGCTCACCGACATCCCCGAAGGGTCCGAGACCTCCCAGCTGGAGTTCTTCGGCCCCGTGACGCAGCTCTACCGCGCCAAGGATGAGGATGATGCGGTGCGCATCGCCAATGACACCCCCTTCGGTCTGGGTGGATCGGTGTTCTCCACCGACATCCACCGCGCCCAGGCGGTGGCCCTGCGCATCGACACCGGCATGGTTTTCATCAACCAGCCAACCGGCGTCAAGGCGGACATCCCCTTCGGTGGTGTCAAGCACTCCGGTTACGGTCATGAGCTCATTGATCTCGGTATCAAGGAGTTCGTCAATGAGAAGACGATCGTGGTCAGCGACATTGACGGTTCCTTCTGACCCCCGTTTGCTGAGAATCTCCCAGTAATCTCCCAGTAATCTCCCAGAAACCCTCCCCTGGCTCCCTGCCGAGGGGGGTTTCGGCTTTCCCGGGGATCCGCCGGCCGGCAAGTGATTACTATGGACTGCCATGAGTCCAGCGACAGCAAAAAGCACCGAGGAAGTCCACAGCATCGTCGTCTCGAAAGGCGTCAATGACGAGGTGGAGGTGGACTACCGCGACACCTCCGGGGATCCCTCATTCCTGGGCGACGGCGACCTGCTCATCGAGGTCGGCTGGTCCAGTCTCAACTACAAGGACGCCATGGCGCTGCGCGGCGACAGGGGAGTGGTGCGGATCTGGCCGCTGATCCCGGGCATCGATGCGGTGGGAACGGTGATCGAGAGCCGCAATGAACGATTCGGACGCGGGGACGAGGTCGTGGTAAACGGGGCCGGGCTGGGGGAGAGCCGCCACGGCGGATACACCCAGCGACTGTGGGTCGACTCCGCATCGACCTTGCACATCCCCTTCAATTTCTCCGCGGAGCAGGTCGGCGCACTCGGTACCGCGGGATACACCGCGGCACTGAGCGTGGATGCCCTGGTCCGACAGAAGGTCAAGCCGGAGGACGGGGAGATCCTGGTGACAGGAGCGACCGGGGGCGTCGGTTCCATAGCACTGCACCTGTTGCACAGGCTCGGCTACACCACGGTCGCGGTGACGGGTCGCAGGGAGCTGCACGAGGGCTATCTCCGCGGGCTCGGAGCCTCGGAGATACGTGACCGGGATGAGTTCTCCGGCCCCGGCAGGCCCCTGCAGAAGGCCCGCTGGGCGGGGGTGGTTGATTCAGTGGGATCCCACACACTTGTCAACGCCCTGGCCCAGACCAAATGGGGTGGGGTGGTCACGGCCTGCGGTCTGGCGCAGGGACCCGATCTGCCGGCGACGGTACTCCCCTTCATCCTCCGCGGCGTGCACCTGATGGGTATCAATTCCGTCGATGCGCCACATGACCAGCGGCGACGTGCCTGGGCTCTATTATCGGAGACGCTGGACACCGAGGTCCTCGATGCGATGACACAGGTCGTGGAGCTCGCCGAGGTTGCGCAGGCGGGAGCCGATCTCATGGCGAGCAAACTTCACGGCCGCACCGCGGTCAGGGTCCGCTGAGTAGCACCGCACGGGTTAAACTTGGAGGCGGAAATATGATCTACCTTTCTTTAGTTGAGCGGAGTGATGTTCACAATGAGTGACTCAAACGGGCCCATCAGGGTTCTCGGGGAGCAGGAGGCCTTCGAGCTTCTCGGTTCCACCACGCTGGGCAGGATCGTCGTGCGTCGAAGCGACGACATGGACATCTTCCCCGTGAATTATGTGGTGGACGGGGGCAACCTGTACTTCCGTACCGCGGAGGGTAACAAGCTGTTCACCATCAACCTCAATCATGACGTGCTCTTCGAGGTCGATGAGGTCAAGGAGGGAACCGCCTGGTCCGTGGTGATCAAGGGTAACGCGGAGCTGGTGCGTGACTCTGCCGAGATCGCGCATGCCGATACCCTCGACCTCAAGCCGTGGGTGCCCACGCTGAAGTACAACTATGTCCGGATCACCCCCAGAGAGGTGTCGGGACGCCAGTTTGAGCTCGGCGAGGAGCCCGAGCGTTACTGATGGAGACCTTCACCAAGACGCCCCGCGAGCCCCGGTCAGCACTTGCCGAGGCCGCGGGGCTGACCTGGTTGAGGCAGGCGTCGACCGCGGTCGTGGAGGTTCTCAGCGCCGATGAGCGGCAGATCACCACGGTGCGCGTGGAGGAGGTTCCGCCGACCCCCGCGGCGGCCCGGGAGGCGGGACGCCAGCTGGCGATCATCCACAGCGCCGGCGCCGACAGCTTCGGTTCGCCGCCGCCGGGGTGGACGGGGCCGAACTACATCGGCACCCGGCAGCAGGAATGCACCCCCACCGACAACTGGGCGCGGTTCTACGTGGACCAGCGGGTGCTGCCCTTTGCATTCGCCGCTTATCGACGCCACCACCTCAGCACACCCGGCCTGCACACGGTGCAGGCCGCCTGTGAGCATGTACTGAACATGGCGGTGGATGTGGAACCCGCACGTCTCCACGGTGATCTCTGGGCGGGCAACCTGCTTTTCGGTACGGAGGGGCCGGTTCTGATTGATCCTGCGGCCCACGGTGGCCACCCTGAGACCGACCTGGCCATGCTGGCACTCTTCGGTGCACCCTTCATTGAAGAGATCCGGCGTGGATATCTGGGCGTCGTCAAGCTGGAGGGGGACTGGCTACGGCGCACCCCGATGCACCAGCTCCACCCGCTCGCGGTACATGCGCTCACCCACGGCCCCGGCTATGGGGTGCAACTGGTGCGCGCCGCCGAGGCGACCCTGCGGCTCTAGCGCCACCACTGATCCTGGGGGGTGGCCGGAAGGTGGCGCTTATGCTCGCCCACCGTCCAGAGGTGCTCAATGCGTGCGTTGGCCGCGGGCGAAATCTCGCCGGCGTCCTCCAGATAGGTATCGATGTCGTGGTAGGTCACCCCGAGGGCCTGTTCATCGGGCAGCGCGGGGCGGTCCTCCTCGAGATCGGCGGTGGGGACCTTCTTCCATGTCGACTCCGGCGCGCCGAGCTCCCTGAGCAGTGCCGCACCCTGGCGTTTGCTCAGGCCCGCCAGCGGCAGGATATCGGCGGCCCCGTCACCGAACTTGGTGAAGAACCCGGCGAGGTTCTCCGCCGCGTGATCGGTGCCCACAACCAGAAAACCCAGCTCTCCGGCGATGGCGTACTGTGCCACCATCCGCTGCCGCGCCTTGATATTGCCCTTGTTGAAGTCGCTGAGGCCCGCCTGTCCGATGGCCTGCGCCGTGGTGGCGAAGGTGGCATCCGTCGCATCCTTGATGTTGATGGTCACGCTTCTATCCGGCCTGATGAAGGCCAGCGAGGTCTGGGCGTCAGCCTCATCGGCCTGCACCCCGTAGGGCAGGCGGACCGCGATGAAGGCATGCTCGGAAGTGTCCTGCTCGCGGATCCGCTCGACCGCCAGCTGGCAGAGACGGCCCGCGAGCGTGGAATCCTGGCCGCCGGAAATGCCAAGGACCAGGCCCTTGCCGTGGGATGCGCGCAGATAGTCGACGAGGAACTGGACTCGCTCCTCGACCTCCCGCGCAGGGTCAATGGAGGGGAGGGTATGCAGGGTATCGATGATCGATGCATGTAAATTGGCCATGCCAACATCGTAGGCATATTTTCTGTCGCACGACAGGGCGGCAGGGGGCGCCAGCGGAATTTTGGATGTTCCCTACTCGTCGGTTAAGATTATCCCTCGTGTCATAGCTGGGTTGACGCGCGCGAACTGCGTGTTCATCACCCGAGCTCAATTAGCCTTATTGCGCATGAGAGAAAGGAGCGCCCAATGAAGGTACGTAATTCCCTTCGGTCGCTGAAGAACAAGCCGGGCGCCCAGGTCGTGCGTCGCCGTGGCAAAGTCTACGTGATCAACAAGAAGGAACCCCGTTTCAAGGCTCGCCAGGGCTGATACTCGCGGGATTTGAGCCGCCACCTGTAACAGAGATGTTGCGGGTGGCGGCTTCTTTCGTTCGTGTCCGCTGAGGGGGGCGGTGCGATGAGCTGTCCGTTTGCGCGGGTATTGGTGGGGATCCGGGCCGCGGTTGGGGTTGACGGTCAGCTGGTCGCAGCTCCCGCGATGAGCTGTGAACCGGCCCAGGTTTGATGCCGCATCTTTTCGAGTTGAGAGGATGGCTTCATGCCAAAGAAGATTGATGCGCAGGTCCGTGAACGAGCGGTCAGGCTGGTGCGCGAGCACCGATCGGAGTACCCATCGAACGCGAAGGCGATCGCAGCCGTTGCGCGTCAGGAGGGCGTCGGCGTGGAGTCGCTGCGCCGGTGGGTGATCCAAGCTGAGATCGATGCCGGCACCAGAGAAGGTCAAACCAGCGAAGAGCACGCTGAGATCAAGCGGCTCAAAGCCGAGAACCGTCGGCTCCGTGAGGACGTAGCGATCCTGCGCGCGGCGACGACTTTCTTCGCGGGGGAGCTCGACCCCCGCAACCGTTGATGATGGGCTTCATCGACCAGATGCGTTCGGAGGGCTTCGCCGTCGAGTCGATCGTTCGCGTCCTGCGTGAGCAGGGCATGAAGATCGCGGCACGCACCTACCGGTCCTGGAAACGCCCCCGGATTTCGGCCCGTACAGTAGCCGACGCGATGGTCGTGGACGCGGTCCGTGACGCCGCCTGGACGACCGTCGAGGATCAGGCCGGTGAGCAACGTCGTCGGATGACTCCGGAGGGGTTGTACGGGCGGAAGAAAATGACCGCCCTGATCCGCCGCACCGCGCTCCCGGAGGCCTCCCGCGGGGCAGTCGACCGTGCCATGCGGGCATTGGGGCTTTCGGGCGTCACGCGGGCGAAAGCGATCCGTACGACGATCCGTGTGAAGGACGGGATCCGGGCCGGGGATCTGCTGAACCGGGACTTCACCGCCCCGCGGCCCGATCACACGTGGGTCACCGATTTCACCTATGTCCGCACTTGGGCGGGATGGGTGTATGTCGCGTTCATCCTCGACGTGTTCTCGCAACGCATCGTGTCTTGGCACGTCCAGACCACCAAGCATGTCGACCTCGTCATGATCCCGCTGCGCATGGCGCTCTGGGAACGTGACCGGCAAGGCCACCGAGTCGGCCCCGGACAACTGCGGCACCACTCGGATGCGGGGGCCCAATACACCTCCGTGATGCTCACCGAGCATCTCGCGCTCGAGGGTATCGCCGCCTCGATCGGGACCGTCGGCGATGCGTACGACAACGCGCTTATGGAGACGATCAACGGGCTCTACAAGGCCGAATGCGTGCGTACGACGATCTTCCACGACGGCCCCTACAAGACAATCGCAGACGTCGAGTTCGCGACCGCCGGATGGGTCGACTGGTACAACAACCGAAGGCTTCACGGTAGCCTTGGAATGGTCAGCCCCGACGAGTTCGAGGCGACCTACTACGCGGCCCTCACCGAGGAGTCGCTCCCCGCATAGAAGCGGCACAGAACCCGGGCCGGTTCACTGTCCGTTTGCGCGGGTATTGGTGGGGATCCGGGCCGCGGTTTGGGTTGACGGTCAGCTGGTCGCAGCTCCCGCGATGAGCTGTCCGTTTGCGCGGGTACTGGTGGGGATCCGGGCCGCGGTTGGGGTTGACGGTCAGCTGGTCGCAGCTCCCGCGATGAGCTGTCCGTTTGCGCGGGTACTGGTGGGGATCCGGGCCGCGGTTGGGGTTGACGGTCAGCTGGTCGCAGCTCCCGCGATGAGCTGTCCGTTTGTGGAGAGCCTCACCCGGGCTTGGCCGGAATCTGTGGCATGAGGATGCAGGGGTTTGGAATGTGGCTTGAATCTCACTGTGTTGAAACTATGTTTGCCACCATTACTATGAGGCGATGGACACCAATCTCCTTCAGTCCCTGGCCGAGCTGTATCAAGAGGGTAGGCAGTTCGATGCCACCCAGGAATCCCGGGTAGATCGCAGGCGGAATCTTGAGCCGGAATCGGCGGCGATCCTCCATACGCTGGTCGTTGGCATCGCTCCCGACCGGCTCCTGGAAATCGGCACATCCAATGGCTACTCCACGATCTGGCTGGCCGATGCCCTGGGATCCACGCGGGGGCGGATGACCACGATCGATAATGATCGCCAGCGTTCCGCCGAGGCGGAGTTCAATCTCGAGGAGTGTGGCCTCCGCGATCGGGTCGAAGTTCTGGTGGGCGATGCCGGCGAGCTGCTCAAGACCGAGGCGGATGGCGCGTGGCCGTTCATCTTTCTTGACGCCGAGCGGTCATTCTATGCGGATTACTGGCCGGAGCTTCGCCGGGTCCTCGCCCACAGTGGGTTGTTGATCGTGGACAATGTGATCTCGCACGCCGATCAGGTGACGGAGTTTCGTGCGCTGGTGGACGCGGATCCCGGGTTCTCCGCCGTCGTGATCCGGTCCGGGGCCGGGCTGCTCGTTGTGCAGCGCGGTGAAGGGCGTCGATAGGCGATAGGCGACAGGCAGTTAGGACAGGAGGACACTCGCCTGCGGAGTGGAGGACGTGGTGCGCATGATCAGCGAGGTCGGGATGCTGATGTTGGTGTTCCCGGGGTCCTCGCCCCGAGCCAGTTTGACGGCCAGTTCGGCTCCCCGCCTGCCGATCTCCTCCACGGGCTGCCGGACGGTGGTGAGTCCGAAGGGTTCGGCGAGCGGGTGATCATCAAAGCCGATCACGGAGATGTCCTCGGGTACCCGCAGTCCGCGCTGGCGGAGGATGTGGGTGATCGCCAGGGCCAGTTCGTCATGGAGTACGAAGATTCCAGTCGGGATGGGGGAGAGGTTGAGAATCTGGGTGACAGCCTCGCTTGCCGCCCTCGGGGTATTGGCAACGGTGATCGACTCGAAGGAGATTGCGTGCTCCGATGCGTTGATCTGCTCGGCGAATCCGCGGGAACGGTCGTCGGAGCTCCAATCGAAACCCAGGTGGGTAAGGCCGGTGCCCACGAAGGCGAGCCGGCGGTGTCCCAGGCCGATGAGATGCCTGGCCACGCCCGAGCCTGCGGCGACGTCGTCGATGGAGACGTTGGGCCGGTCGTCATAGGGCATGTTGAGGTAGACCACCGGCATTCCCAGGCTCTCCAGGGCGGTCACCTCCTCCGCTTCAAGGGCGAAGGAGGTCACCAGCATGGCATCTGCGTTTCGACGCGCAGGCAGGGCGGTGAAAAACTGTTCACGTTCGGTGCGGCTTCCCGCACGGTAGATCAGTAGGTCCATGTTTGATTGATTGAGGTGGGTGTAGCTGCCCTGCAGGATCTCACTGACGAACCAGTGTGCCAGCTGCCCTCCGTTGAGCAGCGCGATTCGGTTCGTTCGTCCGCTGGCCAGCGCCGATGCGCTGCGGGTGACGCTGAAGTTCAGTTCCTCGGCGGCCCTTGCCACCTTTTCCAGTGTTCCGGGGCCGACATTGGCGGAGCCGTGAAGGGCTCGCGATACTGTTGCGGTGGACACTCCCGCGAGCTTGGCCACGTCGGCGATGGTGGCTCCTCTGGAACCTCGGCGGTGGGGACTCATGGATATCCTCTCGAGTAAAGGTGCTCTTGATGCTCCACGTTAGACACATGTAAGCGATTGCACAATATTGTCAATGTAAACGCTTTCATCACCTTGACAATCCTGCTTATACTCACCTTGAAACCTCAAACACCCCGTTATGTAAGCGTATACATAACTTGAAGGAGTCACCATGTTTAATGGAATTGTTCTCGCGCGAGTGGATCAACGCCTCGTGCACGGGATAGTGGTCACGCGGTGGGCCACTGAGACACGCGCAACCCGGATCATGGTCATCGATGACACGGTCAGCAGGGATGAAATGCTCAAATCCAGCATGCGGCTGTCCAAGCCGGTAGGCACCGGGATGTCGATCATCGACACGGACAAGGCGATCGCCAATTTCCTTGCTGGCAACTACGCCAACCAGCGGGTGCTGATCGTGGTCAAGGAGCCCGCCACCTATCTGCGCCTGGCGGAGGCAGGGGTGGAGATCCCCGGGATCAACCTCGGAATCATCTTCTACTCCGAGGGAAAGAAGAAGCTCTCCAGCTGGGTCGCCGTGGATGAGCGGGAGGAAGCCGACCTCAGGGCACTGAGGGACCGTGGAATCCCGCTGTCCATCCGCTATGTTCCCTCCGATCCTGAGCAGCCGCTGACCGAAATCTAGCGGACTCAGCAGACAACAACAGGTACCTAAGGAAACAGGAGACGGCAATGCCCATCGAGATCATCCAGATGATCCTCATCATCCTCCTAGCGTTCATCATGACGATCGACCAGAACGGTCCCGTCATACTGTCCTACTTCCCGGCCATCGTGGGCGTCTTCGTCGGCCTGATCATGGGTGACATGCAGACGGCGATGGTCATCGCCGGAACCTTCCAGCTCATGGCGCTGGGTATAGCGCAGCTCGGTGGCTCATCGGTCCCGAACTACGGCCTGGCCACCATCGTCGGCGGTTACGTGGCCATCAAGACCGGGCAGGGAATCGATGTCGGTCTGGCCATCGGTCTGCCCGTCGGCATGCTGGGTATCCAGCTCGACATCGTGGTCAAGATCATCAACAACTTTGTCGCACGGGCCTCCCAGAAGCAGGTGGAGGTGGGAAGATTCTCCGCGGCGCTGCGCACGCTCTGGATCGGGCCGTTGCTGTTCGGCCTGTCCACGGCGATCCCCACCGCCATCGCGGTGTTCTTCGGGGCGCCCGTGGTCAACTGGATCCTCGAGGCCGTTCCGGTCTGGGTCACCGAGGGCCTGCAGGTTGCGGGCGGAATCCTGCCCGTGGTCGGTATCGCGATCCTGCTGCGCTACATGCCGGTCAAGCGCTACCTGATTTACCTGACCATAGGATTCGTCCTGGCGGCCTACCTGAACATGCCCATCCTTGGAATCGCACTTCTCGGGTTCGGATTCTCCTACGAGTTCTTCCGCAGGACCACCGCGGAGCCGACCCCCTCCGCGGCCGCCGCGGCCTCCCCACAGCCCCAACTCGCACAGACAGGACTTGATTACGATGAGTGAGCCCATTCCCACCGACGCCGACCTCCCCGACGGCGCCACCCCGACGTACTCCCTGACCAAGCGGGATATCCGGCAATCGGCAGCCCGCTACATGTTCATGGCCTGCAACGTCTTCAACTACGAGACCCAGCAGGGACCCGGCGTTGTCTTCGGGCTCTCATCGACCCTCCGCAAGATCTACCCCGATGATGACGATTACAAGGCATCACTTGTCAACCACTCGCGGTTCTTCAACACCACCACCTGGATGGCGAACCTGATTCTGGGTGCGGTGCTGGCCATGGAGGAGAAGGACGGCCGAAAGGCCGGGCCCGCCGTGCAGTCCTTCAAGACGGGCCTCATGGGTCCGCTCGCAGGTGTCGGTGACACGCTCATCTGGGTGCTGCTGCCCACCATCATGGGTTCGATCGCCGGCTACATGGCGCTGCAGGGCAACCCGCTCGGAGGCATAGTCTGGTTCATCCTCAACATCGTATTCCTGGCGTTGCGATTCAAACTCTTCTCCATCGGCTACTAATCCGGAGTTCAGCTGATCACCAACATGGGTGACAAGCTGACGGCGTTCACGGAGGCTGCTTCGGTACTCGGCCTCACCGTCGTCGGCGCACTCATTGCCTCGGTGGTCAAGATCAACGTTCCCTTTGTCTTCCAGATGGGGGAGGTCTCGTTGAACATTCAGAGCGATGTCCTTGACGCGATCATGCCGGCACTGTTGCCCGCGGTCTTCGCCGCCCTCATCTACTGGCTCCTGGGCAAGAAGTGGATGTCGGTCACCCGCGTCATTCTGGTTGTTCTGGTCATCTCGATCGCCGCAGCCGGATTCGGCATCCTCGCCCCCTAATCAAGAGTTTAAGGAAGAACCGATCATGCGCAGCTTCATCATTGCCTCCCACGGCCATTTCGCCAGCGGCCTCGCCCACACCATCGAGCTGGTGAGCAACAAGAAGGAAATGTTCCATGTCCTCGATGCCTACTCGGAGAACATTCCAGTGGCCGATGAGGTGGCAGCGGTCATGGCGGAGATTGATCCAGACGATGAACTGGTGATTCTCACCGACCTGCTCGGCGGCAGCGTCAACCAGGAGTTCGCCCTGGTCGCGCAGCGGAGGCCGAACACGACGGTCATCGCCGGCGCCAACGTGGCGCTGGCCCTCCAGCTCGCCCTGCATCCCGAGCGAAAGCCCCCGACCGAGGAGAGGATCAACACCTACATCGAGCAGGCAAGGAAGGCCATCGTCCACGTCAACCAGGTATCCACCGAGATGGATGATGACGATGAATGACCGGCCGTGGTGGCGCAGGGCGGTGGTGTATCAGATCTACCCGCGCAGTTTCCGTGACTCCACCGGGGACGGTGTGGGTGACCTCAGGGGGGTCGTCGACAAGCTCTCCTATGTGCAGAAGCTCGGTGCCGACGTCATCTGGCTCAACCCCATCTACGCCTCCCCCAATGTGGACAACGGATACGACATCGCTGACTACCGTGTCGTCGCGCCGGAATACGGAACGCTTGCCGACGCGGATGAACTCATCACACAGGCACATGCGCGCGGCCTCAGAATCATCCTGGATCTGGTGGTCAACCATACCTCGGACCAGCATGAATGGTTCCGCCGCTCCTGTTCTGCGGACCCGGGGCACTACCGGGACTACTACATCTGGCGCGACGGTGTGGACGGCGGGCCTCCGAACAACTGGAAATCCTCCTTCGGTGGCAGCGCCTGGACGTGGAATGCGACGGTGGGAAAGTACTACCTCCATCTTTTCGCCGCCGAGCAACCCGACCTGAACTGGGAGAACCCCCGGGTCCGTGCGGAGGTGCGGGAGATCATGCGGTTCTGGCTGGACCGCGGCATCGACGGCTACCGGATGGATGTGATCAACCTGATTGCCAAGAACCAGGAGTTTCGCTCCACTCCCGCGGGCCCCGACGGTTACGGCTCCTACTATCCCCAATGCGCCAATCAGCCCAGGGTCCATGAGTTCCTCCGTGACCTGCGCAGGGATGTTCTCGATGACTTCGACGTCATGGTCGTCGGTGAGACACCCCGGACCACTGCGGAGCAGGCCATCGAATACACCGACCCGCGCAACGGTGAACTGGATATGATCTTCCATTTCGAGCACATGCACGTCGACCGGGCGGGTGACAGCAAATGGGATGTGTGTCCGGCCCGGATGCCGGATCTGCGCCGTGTCCTGTCGCACTGGCAGGAGGTTCTCAACGGACGCGGCTGGAACAGTCTCTACTGGAGCAACCATGACCAACCGCGAGTGGTCTCCAGGTTCGGCGATGACGGCCGGTTTCGGGTGGAGAGTGCGAAGATGCTCGGCACGCTGCTGCATCTGATGCAGGGCACGCCGTACATCTACCAGGGTGAGGAGCTCGGCATGACGAATGCGGATTTCCTCCGGATCGGGCAGTTCGATGACATTGACTCGAAAAACGCCTACCGTGATTTCACCGCGGCCGGGCTCGACGACGGCGAGGCCATGGCCATTCTCCACGCAAGGTCAAGGGATAATGCACGAACGCCCATGCAGTGGACGGCCGGCGCGGAGGCGGGCTTCACCGACGGCACGCCATGGCTACCGGTCAACCCCAATCATGTGCACGTCAATGCCGAGGAAGCAGTGGAGGACCCGCAATCGGTGTTCCACCACTACCGTGAGCTCATCCGGCTGCGCCATGAATGTGATCTGGTAACCACCGGAAGCTACCGGCTGATCAACGGCGATGATCCGGATGTTTTCGCTTACCTCCGGGAGGGGGAGGGTGAGGCACTGCTGGTGGTGTGCAGCTTCAGTGCGGAGGCGGTGGAGTTCACCCTGCCGGGGGATGTCAGCTTCGGCACCTCAAGGCAACTGCTGTCCAACTATCCCGATGATCGCGATCCGCGTGGGTTCGTCCTGCGGCCCTATGAGGGGGTTGTGTTTCGGCTCGCGGGGTAGTGGCCGGGCGCGGGCCGGGCGTGGCGTTACGCCGGGAATGGAGCACGGCATTGTAACAATTATATAACGCTGGGCCTTCGGGAAAATGGCGCTGCTGGGAAAATGGCAGGGGTGACCGCCCGGAAAATGACAGGCGTGTCAGACGAAGTTCCGGCGAGGCCCAACATGTGGTGGGTGGGCAACTACTGTGCTGGGAATTCCCTTGATGTAACTACTATATGTAGTGCTCCTTGCGCTAATTGACCACAAAGTATAGTGTTTGTTCATACCGCAGGGGAGCACGAACGCTCTGCAGGACAAAACCAAAAAAAGTGACACGAGGCCCCATTTCGAAGCTGGGGGCCGAGAAGGAAAAGGGTCCGATCATGGCCATCACCGTTTACACCAAGCCGGCATGTGTGCAGTGCACCGCCACCAAGAAAGCCCTCGACCGTGCAGGTCTGGATTATGAGCTCGTCGATATCAGTCTTGATGATGAGGCCCGCGATTACGTCCTCGCACTCGGCTATCTCCAGGCGCCCGTCGTGGTGGTCGAGGGTGAGCACTGGTCAGGTTTCCGCCCCGAGCGGATCCGTGAAATGGCCGCAGCCGTCGCCTAGAAACTCCTGTCCGCACACCGCGGGCAGCAACGCCCCTCCGCCGACCAGTTCTGATTGGCGGATTTTGTTTTTTTACCCCGCCCCCGGCACTCCGGCTCCCCGGGCGTGGAGGGCAGAGATAACCGGCGAGATAACCGGAAGGGAGGTGGGCTCGGGGATGCTGATCGTCTACTATTCCTCGGCCACCAACAACACCCATCGCTTTGTGTCGAAGCTCGGCCTGCCGAGCGTACGGATTCCGATGACCCGCACCGAGCAGCCGCTCCGGGTGGACGAACCCTATGTGCTCGTGGTTCCCACGTATGGTGGTGGAGCGTCGATTTCGGGTCAGAACTCCCGTCCGGTCCCGCCGCAGGTCATCCGTTTCCTCAATGACGGACACAACCGCAGTTTCATCCGGGCGGTGGTCGCCGGGGGAAACTCGAACTTCGGCACGGACTTTGGACGAGCGGGGGATCAGATCGCCAGGAAATGTAACGTGCCGTATGTGTACAGGTTCGAGCTCATGGGCAATGAGGAGGATGTCCGGGTGCTCCGGCAGGGGCTCATGGACAACGCCGAGGCTCTGGGTCTCGGTCCGCAATCTGTCCGTTGAACGCACCGGGTTCAGATTCATCAACATTGATGGCTCCGGATAATTGAATACCGATGGCAAGCAACTATTTGAAAGGTCACAGAAATTGACTGCACTGGGAAAGACCGTCGCCGAGCCGGTGAAGCGCGGGGAGCAGCTGGATTTTCACGCCCTCAACGCTCTGCTCAACCTCTATGACGATGATGGAAAGATCCAGTTCGACAAGGACCGTGAAGCCGCCAACCAGTACTTCCTCCAGCATGTGAATCAGAACACGGTGTTCTTCCACGACCTCAGCGAGAAGTTGGATTATCTGGTGGAGAACAACTACTACGACCCGGAGGTTCTGGACAAGTACGACTTTGAGTTCGTCAAGTCCCTGTTCAAGCGCGCCTACGCCTTCAAGTTCCGCTTCCAGTCCTTCCTCGGAGCCTACAAGTACTACACCTCCTACACGCTGAAGACCTTCGACGGCCGCCGCTACCTCGAACGCTTCGAGGATCGCGTTTGCATGGTCGCACTCACCCTCGCCGACGGAGACAGGGCGCTGTCCGAGAACCTCGTCGATGAGATCATGTCCGGTCGTTTCCAGCCGGCGACCCCGACCTTCCTCAACTCCGGAAAGGCGCAGCGCGGCGAGCCGGTATCCTGCTTCCTGCTGCGCATCGAGGACAACATGGAGTCCATCGGCCGGGCCATCAACTCCGCGCTCCAGCTGTCCAAGCGTGGCGGTGGCGTCGCCCTGCTGCTGAGCAACCTGCGCGAGGCCGGAGCCCCGATCAAGAAGATCGAGAACCAGTCCTCCGGAGTCATCCCGGTAATGAAGCTGCTGGAGGATTCCTTCTCCTATGCCAACCAGCTGGGTGCCCGTCAGGGTGCCGGAGCGGTCTACCTCAACGCCCACCATCCGGATATTCTGTCCTTCCTGGACACCAAGCGCGAGAACGCCGATGAGAAGATCCGCATCAAAACTCTCTCCCTCGGCGTGGTCATCCCCGATATCACCTTCGAACTGGCCAAGCGCAATGATGATATGTACCTGTTCTCCCCCTATGACGTCGAGCGCATCTACGGCAAGCCCTTCGCCGATGTCTCCGTGAGCGAGCACTATGAGGAGATGGTCGAGGATCCCCGGATCCGCAAGACCAAGATCAACGCCAGGCAGTTCTTCCAGACCCTGGCGGAGATCCAGTTCGAGTCGGGCTATCCCTACATCATGTTCGAGGACACGGTCAACGCCGCGAACCCCATCGAGGGGCGCATCACCCACTCGAACCTGTGCTCGGAGATCCTGCAGGTGTCCACGCCCTCGACCTACAACGAGGACCTGAGCTACGCGGAGATCGGCGAGGACATCTCCTGTAACCTCGGCTCGCTCAATGTTGCCATGGCGATGGATTCCCCCGACTTCGCCAGGACCATTGAAACCTCGATCCGTGGTCTGACCGCTGTGTCCGAACAGACCAGCATCGATTCCGTGCCCTCGATCCGCAAGGGCAACGAGGCCGCGCACGCCATCGGCCTCGGTCAGATGAACCTGCACGGCTACCTCGGCCGCGAGCATATCCACTACGGTTCAGAGGAGGGTCTCGACTTCACCAACGCCTACTTCGCCGCGGTTCTCTACCAGTGTCTCCGTGCCTCGAACCGGATCGCCCGTGAGCGTGGGGAGCGTTTCGCCCACTTCGAGAACTCCGAGTACGCCTCGGGTGTGTACTTCGACCGTTTTGATCCCGCGGATTTCGCACCGACCACCGACAAGGTCAGAATGCTTTTCGACGCCTCCAGCATCCACACACCCACCGCGGCCGACTGGGCGCAGCTGAAGGCTGACGTGATGGAGTACGGGCTGTTCAACCGCAACCTGCAGGCGGTCCCGCCGACCGGTTCGATCTCCTACATCAACAATTCCACCTCTTCGATCCACCCGATCGCCTCCAAGATCGAGATTCGCAAGGAGGGCAAGATCGGCCGCGTCTACTACCCGGCGCCGCACATGGACAACGACAACCTCGAGTTCTTCCGCGATGCCTATGAGATCGGCTATGAGAGGATCATCGACACCTACGCCGTGGCCACCCGGTACGTGGATCAGGGTCTGTCCCTGACGCTGTTCTTCAAGGACACCGCCACCACCCGCGATATCAACCGTGCCCAGATCTACGCATGGCGCAAGGGCATCAAGACCCTCTACTACATCCGCCTGCGTCAGGTGGCACTGGAGGGCACGGAGATCGAGGGCTGCGTCAGCTGCATGCTGTAGATTAGTCTATTTCATGGAGGAGAGTGCGTCCCGCACCTCATTGAGGATTCCACGGGAGGCTTCCTCCGCGGCGTCGGCGTCACGCTCCATGATCGCCTTGGCCAGCTTTTCGTGGCTGTCCAGCGCCAGAGCCTCGGGCACATCGGGTTGGAGGCCCAGATTGGTTCGGCCCTCCAATACCGCACCGATGGAGGGTGCCAGTGCCGCGAACATCTCGTTGTGGGCGTAGCGCAGAATCAGCTCATGGAAGGAGATGTCGGCCTCGAGGAAGCGCGGGGACGCCCCCATTCCCGCATCGCCGAGTTCACGCATCTCCCTGGCCAGGGTTTGCAGGCGGGCGCGTTCCTCCTTGCTGGCATGCAGTGCGACGCTGCGGGCGGCGATGGGCTCAATGGCGATCCTCAGCTCGGTGAGGGACTGCAGCTGACCCTCGCGCTGGCCCTCATCATTGAGCCGCCAGCGGATGATGGAGCGATCGAATACCGCCCAGCGTTCAGGTGGCAGGACCGTGATCCCGATCCGCCGGGAGGACGAGACCAACCCCAGTTGCTCCAGTGCACGCATCGCCTCCCTGGCCACGGTGCGTGAGATGCTGAAGCGCTCACTGATATCGAGGAGCTTGAAGGTGTCTCCCGCACCGATGGCCCCACTGACAATCTCCTGGCCGAGCTCCTCGAGCACATGGTCCAGAAGTGGCTTCGCGGCGTTGGGAGTCGACTTCTTCTCGGGAACCGGGGGCAAGGGGTGCCTCCTTCACAGGGCGGGGTGGGCGACATATCGGCTGAATGTGAATACCATTATTCACACATCTGCTTTCCCGCTTTGCCGAAACAGCCAAATTGTTATGGGATCGGAAAAGCCCCGCCCCGTGGGGGGCGGGGCCGGTATCGAGGTTCTAGCGGGATCCGAGCTCGGAATCGATGCGCAGGATGCCGGAGCCGGAGTTGCCGGCGATGCGCAGCCGATCCAGGATCTCCTGTACGGTCGACTCCTCCTCGATCTGCTCATTGAGGAACCAGTCGATGAGCTGGCGGGAATCGTAGTCCTTCTCGGCGTCCTGGATCGCAGCCAGTTCGCGGATCATGGCTGAAATTTTCTGCTCGTGTGCCAGGGATGCCTCGAATGCCTCCACTGCGGAGGTGACATCCAGTTTCGGCGGAGCGATGTCGCCGATCTGGGGGACGTAGTCACGGTCCAAGAGATGCTGGGAGAACTTGTGGGCGTGAACCAGTTCCTCCTCGCTCTGTGCCTTCATCCAGTCGCGCATCCCGACCAGTCCGAGGTCGTCGAGGACGTATGAGAGCTGGAGGTAGACCAGAGACGCTTCAAGTTCTGCTGTTACCTGGTTGTTGAACGCGGTTGCGATTTTCTCGTTGATAGCCATGACACAGAAGCTACACGGACAAAAGGGGCTTGTCAGCAAAGGTTAGCGCAGCATAACCCGTGTTTTTGCGGTTTGCTTAAGCTAAGTTGGCCGGTGCGGATCACTGCGTTTTATGCCTCAGGTCACATTAAAGGATCTATCTAAATGTAATGCTCAGCGCCATAATGTATGCCGATAAATGGAGGTCGTGAAAACCTCTGGTGCAGGAGGTCATCGGCGGTGGTTGCCCATCGTTTATGTGACCAAATTAACAACCTGGAAGCCCGTGCCGGGGTTTCCGGGAGCCTCCGGTAGGGGCGTCGATAAGTATTGAAGAGAGGGTAAGGTCATTGGTTGAGATCTACACGCCAACAATGAAGGGACGATTGCACCACATGGCTGCAGACGCTGACACGAGCGCACACGAGGCTTACCTGGAAACCCACCCCAAGCCGGTGGAGGCAATCAACTGGAACTCCATCGCCGATGAGAAGGATCTGGAGGTCTGGGATCGCCTCACGGGAAACTTCTGGCTCCCGGAGAAGGTGCCGGTGTCCAATGACATCAAGAGCTGGGGAACCCTGAACGACCTGGAGAAGCAGGCCACCATGCGGGTGTTCACCGGTCTGACCCTGCTGGATACGATCCAGGGGACCGTCGGCGCCGTCTCCCTGCTCCCCGATGCCGATTCCCTGCACGAGGAGGCCGTGCTCACCAATATCGCCTTCATGGAGTCCGTTCATGCAAAGAGCTACTCCAATATCTTTATGACACTCGCCTCGACCCCGATGATCAACGATGCCTTCCGCTGGTCGGAGGAGAATGACAATCTCCAGCGCAAGGCGAAGATCATCCTTTCCTACTACGAGGGCGAGGATCCGCTCAAGCGCAAGATCGCCTCGGTGATCCTGGAGTCCTTCCTCTTCTACTCGGGATTCTATCTGCCCATGTACTGGTCCAGCCACGCCAAGTTGACCAATACCGCCGATATCATCCGGCTGATCATCCGCGATGAGGCCGTCCACGGCTACTACATCGGCTACAAGTACCAGAAGGCACTGGCCAGGGAGTCCGCGGAGCGCCGGGCCGAGCTGAAGGAGTACACCTTCGATCTGCTCTACGATCTCTATGACAATGAAACCCAGTACACCGAGGATCTCTACGATGAGCTCGGGTGGACCGAGGATGCCAAACGCTTCCTTCGCTACAACGCGAACAAGGCGCTGAACAATCTCGGCTACGAGGGCCTGTTCCCCGCGGATGAAACCAGGGTGTCGCCGGCGATCCTCTCCGCGCTGTCACCCAACGCCGATGAGAACCACGACTTCTTCTCCGGCTCCGGTTCCTCCTATGTCATCGGCAAGGCGGAGAACACCGAGGATGAGGACTGGGACTTCTAGGTCCGCGCTCTCGCCCCGTGGCGGGCCCTGGCGGGACTGCCACATTCATCTCCCACATTAATAACGGATGAATTCTGTCCCCTTCGCCGCATGGGCCGGGTGCGGAATGATTCGACGTCCATCAAAATGAATGGATGCTGAAACCTGAACCGGCGGGCGATAGCGCCCGGCACACTCCGATCCCTCGACTGAGGGTGGGGGGTCACCGGATCCATCACGTGTCCCCGATCCGCTGCTCCCGCATGGCCTGGCGCACGGTATGACCGCGCGGGATCCAGGATCATCCGGTGGCCCGGGGGAGGTCCTCCGGGCCTTCCTCAAACTCGGCGTCACCTCCTTCGGCGGTCCCGTCGCGCATCTGGGCTACTTCCGGGAGGAGTTCGTCGCGCGACGGGCGTGGGTCAGCGACCGGCAGTACGCCGAACTGGTCGGGCTCTGCCAATTCCTTCCCGGCCCCGCGTCCAGCCAGGTCGGGTTCGCCCTCGGACTAATTCGCGGCGGACCGCTCGGGGCACTCGCCGCCTGGATCGCCTTCACTTTCCCCTCCGCCCTGCTGATGGTCCTGTTCGCGGTAGGTGCGGTCTCCCTCTCCGGCCCGGTCGGGCATGGGCTGCTGGTCGGACTCAAGGCTGTCGCTGTCGCAGTGGTGGCCCATGCGGTGTGGGGCATGGCGCGCACCCTCACCCCCGATCTTCGCCGGCTCAGCATCGGTCTGCTGGCCGCGGGTCTCGCCCTGCTGCTTCCGGGCAGCCTCGGCCAGGTCGGTGCGATTGCCTTCGGCATCGCCGCCGGGCTGGTGTTCTGCCGGAAGTATGTCGGCACCGCGGCCGAACCCCTTGGCGTGCGGCTCCCGCGAAGCGTCGGGATAGCCGCCCTGGTCCTGTTCGGACTGATACTTGCGGGACTGCCGCTGCTGCTGGCTGTCACACGCAACCCGTGGGTGGGGATCGCCGATGCGTTCAGCAGGGCCGGGGCACTGGTCTTCGGGGGAGGCCACGTGGTGCTCCCACTCCTGCAGGGCGAACCCGCAATAGCGGCATCAGTCACCCCCGGGCAGTTCCTCGCCGGGTACGGGGTGGCCCAGGCAGTGCCCGGACCCCTGTTCACCTTCGCCGCCTACCTGGGCTTTGAGATGCAATCGGGGTGGCGCGCCCCGATCGCCGCCCTGCTCGCCCTGGCCGCCGTGTTCCTTCCCGGTCTGCTGCTCGTGATCGGCGTGCTTCCGTTCTGGGACCGGATCCGCGGAAACATCAGGGTCCGCGCCGCGATGGCGGGTGCCAACTCCGCCGTGGTGGGGATTCTCGCCGCGGCGCTGTGGACACCCGTCATCACCTCCGGTGTCACCGGGATCGCATCACTTGTCATTGCCCTGGGGTGTCTGCTCATGCTCACCTTGCTCAGACTGCCCGCCTGGGCCGCGGTTCTCGCCGGGGCCGGCTGCGGAGCGGTGGCGGGCCTGACCGGTCTCGGAACCCCCTGGATCTAGCTCCGGGCGAGCGGTGCACCGGCGGGGAATTCGGCCGCGGGAGCACGGGGCGTGGCCCAGCACGGTGTCTCGGGAGCGGTGGGAAGGGTGTGAAAGCAGTGGCTCCCCGGCCTCAACCACCCTCCTCAACCTTTAGGTTGACACCAAGCGGGGGGTGCATAAAAACTTGCATGGCCAGGGGGTGAAGTAGTAGTCCGAACTGGTGAAACCGGGAAGAAAATGTGAAACTCTTCACAACTTTCGCTGAAACTGTGTGCTCACCGTCAATCCCGAATGGACGAGCGGTCCCATCAACAACCGCAAAACATTTTCCCTGCACCTCTAATGGGGTTACAGTTAGCCGCATACCGGCCATTTTGGCTGGCTTCACATCCTGTCTGTCGCCTATGATGAGGCAGTGTTGAAAATGGGCACCCCATCGCCCGGATGGGGTGTCCCGTAGTCAGGAGGAACCTATGACCGCTGTGGCGCCCAGGGTCGAGGGGCACGTCGCCCCCCCAAGGCCCGAGCCGACCGGCCATGCCCGCAAAGGTAGCAAGGCATGGCTGTTGCTGACCACCACCGACCACAAGCAGCTGGGCATCATGTACATCATCATGTCCTTCAGCTTCTTCTTTCTCGGTGGCCTAATGGCACTGCTGATCCGCGCGGAGCTTTTCAGCCCGGGTCTGCAGTTCCTGTCCAATGAGCAGTTCAACCAGCTGTTCACCATGCACGGCACCGTGATGCTGCTGCTCTACGGAACCCCGATCGTCTGGGGTTTCGCCAACTATGTTCTACCGCTGCAGATCGGCGCACCCGACGTGGCATTCCCGCGTCTGAATGCCTTCGGTTTCTGGATCACCACCGTCGGTGGTATCGCCATGCTCACCGGCTTCCTGACCCCCGGTGGTGCAGCTGACTTCGGTTGGACGATGTACTCGCCGCTGTCGGACTCCATCCACTCCCCGGGCATCGGCTCCGATATGTGGATCGTCGGCGTCGGCGCCACCGGCGTGGGCACCGTCGCCTCAGCGATCAACATGATGACCACCATCCTCTGCCTCCGTGCACCGGGTATGACCATGTTCCGTATGCCCATCTTCACCTGGAACATCTTCGTCGTCTCCATCCTGGCTCTGATGATCTTCCCGCTGCTGCTCGCCGCCGCGCTCGGCGTTCTCTATGACCGCAAGCTCGGTGGGCACATCTACGATCCCGCCAATGGCGGTGCGATCCTCTGGCAGCACCTGTTCTGGTTCTTCGGACACCCCGAGGTCTACGTCCTCGCGTTGCCGTTCTTCGGCATCGTCTCCGAGATCATCCCGGTATTCTCCCGCAAGCCCATGTTCGGCTACGTCGGCCTGGTCTTCGCGACCCTGTCCATCGGCGCGCTGTCCATGGCCGTCTGGGCGCACCACATGTTCGTCTCAGGCGCGGTGCTGCTGCCGTTCTTCTCCTTCATGACCTTCCTGATCTCCGTGCCCACCGGCGTGAAGTTCTTCAACTGGGTGGGCACCATGTGGAAGGGTCACATCACCTGGGAAACCCCGATGATCTGGTCGGTCGGCTTCATGTCCACCTTCCTCTTCGGTGGCCTCACCGGCATTATGCTGGCATCGCCGCCGCTGGACTTCCACCTCGCCGACTCCTACTTCCTGATCGCGCACTTCCACTACACCCTCTTCGGTACCGTGGTGTTCGCATCCTGTGCAGGCGTCTACTTCTGGTTCCCGAAGATGACGGGACGCATGCTCGACGAGCGTCTGGGCAAGATCCACTTCTGGCTCACCTTTATCGGCTTCCACGGAACCTTCCTGGTCCAGCACTGGCTCGGCAACATGGGTATGCCGCGTCGTTACGCCGACTACCTCGACTCCGACGGCTTCACCCTGTTGAACCAGGTGTCCACGGTCTTCGCCTTCCTGCTCGGTCTCTCGGTCATCCCCTTTGTCTGGAACGTCTTCAAGTCCTGGCGTTACGGCGAGCTGGTCACCGTCGACGACCCCTGGGGTTATGGCAACTCCCTGGAGTGGGCAACCTCCTGCCCGCCCCCTCGCCACAACTTCACCTCTCTGCCGCGTATCCGCTCCGAGCGGCCCGCCTTCGAGTTGCACTACCCGCACATGGTTGAGCGTATGCGTGCAGAAGCGCACACCGGACACCATGATGATGCATCCCAGCCGACGGTCGGTACCGGCAACCCGATGCGTGATGAGGCTCCCGCGCGCTAGGGCTCAAGCGGTACACCTGACTCGATCTTGACCCCGGTAGATTTTCTACCGGGGTCAATGTCATATCCGGCTTCAAATCGTGAAAGAATGTCTACCGTGACTGAACTTTCGCTGAATGACGCTCCCTCGTCCACTCCCGGGCAGTACGTTGCCCTCCGGGAGGGCTATCTTCCCGCGGTGATCACCGTGTCCGGCAAGGACCGCCCGGGTGTCACCGCGGCCTTCTTCCGGGTTCTCTCGGCCAACCAGGTGCAGGTGCTCGATGTCGAGCAGTCGCAGTTTCGTGGCTTTCTCAGCCTCGCAGCCTTCGTTGGCATCGCACCCGACAAGCAGGAGAAGGTCACCGTGGGGCTGACAGATACCCTCAAGGTCCACGGTCAATCGGTGGTCGTAGAGATGCAGGACGAGGTGCGCTCCCCGCGCCCGCGGTCATCGCACGTCCTGGTCGTCCTGGGTGATCCGGTGGATGCCTTCGACATCTCGCGCATCGGTCAGACGCTCGCGGACTACGACGCCAACATCGACACCATCCGCGGGATCGCCGATTATCCGGTGACCGGCCTGGAATTCAAAATCACCGTGCGGGACACCAGCCCGGGTGGCGCAAGCTCCCTCCGCAAGGCGCTCGCGAAGCTGACCTCCGAGCTGAACGTGGACATCGCCATTGAGCGTGCCGGACTGTTGCGCAGGTCCAAGCGGCTGGTCTGCTTCGATTGCGATTCCACGCTGATCACCGGCGAGGTAATCGAGATGCTCGCGGCGCATGCGGGCAAGGAGGCCGAGGTGGCGGCAGTCACCGAGCGGGCCATGCGGGGCGAGCTGGACTTCGAGGAGTCGCTGCGCGAACGCGTCAGAACACTGGCGGGCCTCGACGCCTCGGTGATCTCGGAGGTGGCGGCGGATATCGAGCTGAGCCCCGGGGCACGGACTACGATCCGCACCCTCAAGAGGATGGGCTACAAGACCGCGGTGGTCTCCGGCGGATTCATCCAGGTTCTCGAGGGCCTCGCCAGTGAACTCGACCTGGACTATGTGCGCGCCAACACCCTGGAGATCATCGACGGGAAACTGACCGGGCGTGTGATCGGGAAGGTCGTCGACCGTGCCGCCAAGGCCGAGTTCCTGCGGGAGTTCGCCGCGGACTCCGGGCTGAAGATGTACCAGACGGTCGCAGTCGGCGACGGCGCCAATGATATCGACATGCTCTCCGCCGCCGGGCTCGGCATCGCCTTCAACGCCAAGCCCGCGCTCAAGGAGATCGCCGACACCTCGGTCAACCACCCTTTCCTGGATGAGGTCCTGCACATCCTCGGCATCTCCCGTGATGAGATCGATTCCGCTGATCTGGAGGACGGCACCTTTCGCCGGGTACCGCTCCCGCATGCCTGAGTCGCCGCTTGAAACAGCTCATGATCTGCTGGTCTCCCTGGCGGGGGACGGCCCGCACACCGAGGATCCGGCGGATCCGTCCACGGTGCAGGCCATGCAGATCGTTCTCCACATACCCCGTGCCGACCCCCCGCGCCGCACCGATGTCCTCGACGCGGCGGCCAGGGCCGTCGTCAAGCTCTGTCTTGACCCGCGGGTGGCCACGGACCCGGAGTTCCGGCAGGGTTTAAGTGCCTGGTACGGCCACCTCATCCGCAAAGTGGTGCGCCGGGCGCGGAACTCCGCGTGGGAGAAGGTCCAGGCGCTGCCCGGGGTCACCGTCGAGGACTCCGGGGCGCAGGTCCGTGCCTTTCTTCCCGGGCCGGTATCGCAGGTACCGGCCGAGATCGGGAAACTGCAGATCTCCGGCACCGAGCTGCCACGTGACGAGCCCCGCGCGATCGACGACGCCTGGCCCGTGATCTATATAGACGCCGGCCTTGACATGACGCTGGGCAAGGCCGCGGCGCAGGTCGGGCACGCCTCCATGCTGCTGGCGGCGGCACGGCCGCTGGCGTGGGTGCAGTGGTGGGCGCGCGGGGACTTCATGCTCCACGTCCGCGAGGTGGCAACACCCGAGTTCCGCGCACTGGCCGCCTCCGCGGATGCCGTGGTGGTCAGGGATGCGGGGTACACCGAGGTCGCCCCCGATTCGGTGACCGTGGTTGCAATTGCATAACTAAGTTCCCGTGACGCCCGTCCCGGCTGGATTACCGCGCCGGCGAAGGTATGGTTTCTGCTTGTACAACCCTGAACAAGGAGCGAGCATGACTGGTCCCTACGATTCGAACTACCCGGGATCCAACGATCCCTACGGTCAGCAGTATCCCGGAGGCCCCACGGGGGGATACCCCGGTGGCTTCGACAACGGCTACAACGGCTACAACGGCGGGCCCTACGGCATGTCGCAGCCGGGTTACGGTGCGGGCCAGTTCTCCCCGGACGCCCCGCAGCCCACCCTCGCCGAGGCCGCCAACAACCAGATTGACATCGGTGATTCCTTCACGCAGGCCTGGCGTGGCTTCATCGCCACCTGGGTGCCGTGGGTGCTTTCCGCGCTGCTCTTCTTCGCCGCCGCGGTCATCGTGTCCCTGGTGGTGCTCATTCCGCTGCTCGCCGCCGCGCTCGCGGATCCAGACGGCTCCGGTGGCGTCTCTGTCGGAATCTTCGCGGGTGTGGGGGTCATCGGTTTCATCGCCATGCTCGTGCTGGCGGTCTACGCGGTGGTCTGGCAGCTCAACTGCTGGCGGAACGCGCTCCGCGTGGTCCGTGGTGAGTCCATCACCTTCGGCGACTTCTTCCGGCTCAACGGCCTGGGCTGGCCGATCGTGGCCGAGCTGGTGGTCACGGCGCTGTGCTACGTGGGCCTGCTGCTCTTTGTGGTTCCCGGCCTGATCATTGCGTTCATCCTGATGTTCGTCGTGCCCGCGATGTTCATTCTCCGTGACGCGAGCATCGGCAACTCCTTTTCACTGAGCTGGCGGGTCGTCTCCACGCAGTTCGGTGCGGCGGTGCTGATCTTCCTGGTCACCTGGCTGCTCAATTTCGTCGGCGGTCTGGTGGTCATCGGTGCGCTGGTGACCACCCCGCTGATGTACCTGATGATCACCCATGCGCTGCAGCGTGCGATCGGCGGGCCACTGGTGCAGCGGGCCTGAAAACCACGCTTTTCGACGCCCACCGCTTCCACGGTCTAACTGCCGACCAGTCGCTTCAACGCGGCACGCACCACCGCGGGGTCTGTCGTGTCCCAGAACCGTGGCATGGAGGATCGCAGGAAGCCCCCGTAGCGCTTGGTCACCAGCCGATTGTCCAGAACTGCGACCACGCCGCGGTCGGTGACACTGCGCAGCAGCCGGCCGGCCCCCTGGGCCATCAACAGTGCGGCGTGGGTGGCGGCGACCTCCATGAACCCGTTGCGGCCCTCGGCGTCGGCAGCCTCTTTGCGGGCCTGCAGCAGCGGGTCATCGGGGCGGGGGAAGGGGATGCGATCGATGAGCACGAGGGAGAGCGAGCGCCCGGGTACGTCCACCCCCTGCCACAGCGACAGGGTGCCGAACAGGCAGGTGTTCTCCGAGTCGGTGAACCGCTTCACCAGTGCGCCCGTGCTGTCATCGCCCTGGCACAGGACATCGAAGGGCAGGCGCAGGCGCATGGCCTCGGTGGCCTGCTCGGCGGCCCTGCGGGAGGAGAACAGGCCCAGTGTCCTGCCGCCGGCGGCCATGATCAGCTCATGGATCTCATCCAGGGTCTCGGTGGTCAGCCCGTCGCGACCGGGGCCGGGCAGGTGCCGCGCGGTGTAGAGGATCCCGGCCTTCGCCGGGTTGAAGGGCGTGCCGGCATCCAGCGAATCCCAGGTGCCCTTCGGCAGACCCCAGCTGGCGGCCATCGCGTTGAAGTTGCCGCCGATGGTCAGCGTCGCACTCGCCAGGACAACCGTGTTGTCGGTGAACAGCCGCTCATGGAGGAGACCCGCCACCGACAGTGGCGCGACATGGAGGGCGTCGCCGCGGCGGTGGTCCTGGCTCAGCCAGACCACGTCACGTTGTTGTGAGGGGTCGTCCTCGTCGAAGACACCGAGGATGCGGACCACGGAATCGTGAATTTCCTGCAGGTGGTTGGCAAGGTTGAGCCGTTCGGCGTTTCTTTCGGGGTCATTGGCCGCCTCGCCCTCCGGTGCGGTGGCGATCGTGGAGCGCAGTGACCATAGGGAATCCCGGAGAGCCACCAGGGAACCCGTCGATCCCTCATCCATGGTCCGCCACCGGCCCGGTTCCATGGCGCGGAGGAGGATCTCCAGATCCCCTGCGACCTCCACCAGCCGCTCCTCACGTCCCTCCGCGCCGAGCTTCCCCGCCCGTCGCGCCGCCAAGGTGAGGCTGGCGACGGTGATCTCCGAGGATGCGACCGCGGTGATCCTGCCGTCCAGCTCGTGGGCCTCATCGATGACCACCACCTCATGATCGGGCAGGACCGAGGCCTCGGACAGTGCATCGATGGCCAGCAGGGCGTGGTTGGTCACCACCACGTCGGCCTCCTTCGCCCTCGCCCGTGCCACCTCGGCGAAGCACTCCTCGCCGTGGGGGCACCTGGTGGCGCCGATGCACTCCCTGGAGGTCACGCTGACCTGTTTCCACGCCAGGTCCGGCACCCCGGGATCAAGGTCATCGCGATCGCCGGTATCGGTGTCATTGGCCCAGTCGTTGAGTCGGGAGATGTGGGAACCGAGCCAGGAGAGATCACCCTGGTCGATCAGGGCGTCCTCCTCGGGCTGCGCGGAGATCTTGTGCATGCACAGGTAGTTCGAGCGCCCCTTCATGATTGCGAAGGTCGGGCGGCGCTCGAGCAGCGGTTCTAGGGCATCTGCCAATCGGGGAAGGTCACGGTTGACCAGCTGGCGCTGCAGCGCGATCGTGGCGGTTGAGACGATCACAGTGGAATCGGTGTTCTGGGCGTGCCGCAGCGCGGGCACGAGGTAGGCCAGTGATTTGCCCGTGCCCGTTCCCGCCTGGACGGCGAGGTGCCGCTTGTTCTCAAAGGCTCTGGTCACCGCAGTGGCCATGGCCTCCTGTCCGGCACGGCGCGATCCCCCGAGCGCCTCTACGGCAGCGGTGAGCAACTGCTCGGTGGAGGCATTGAGGGGCTCGGTTTCAGAAGACATCCGGTTCATTCTAGTCGCGAACACTCCGCATATTTAAAGCCCGCCGTGCGGTGCGGCGGATCCGGCCACGGGTCGGGGATCCCCGGCGCCCGAGGCTACAGGGCCGTCAACTCGGTGCGAAAGGAGTACATGCTCGCGCGGTAGAGGTGATCGCCGAACTCGATGATCTCCCCGGATTCGTTGAAGGTGGTCCTCTGGACGGTGAGCAGGGTGGCCCCGCGCACCTCATCGAGCAGCTCCGCCTCGGTGGCGCTGGCATTGCGTGCGCCGATGATCTGATCGGCGCGGACCAGGGTGGTGGACCTGCGCATGAGAGAATAGAGCGATCCCCGCTCCAGTTCGATATAGTCGGGCGCGATGCGCGCGGGGATGAGGTTGCGCAGGATCGCCAGAGGAGTGTCGTCGGAATGGCGGAGGCGTTCGATCGCGGCGACGGGGGTGCCCACAGGGACCCGGAGAATCGCGGCCTGGTGCTCGGTGGCCGGTGCTATCGCATAGCTGAGCACCCGCGTGTGCACGGTATGTCCGGTTTCCTGCAGATAGGACGCGAGGCTGGTCAGCTCGACCGAGCGCCGGATGGGGGAGGATGCCACCCGTGTGCCTGCACCGCGCTTCCTGATGATGAGACCGTTGTCCACCAGTCGCTGGAGAGCCTGCCTGGTGGTCGGGCGGGAGACACCCAGGCGCCGCGACATGGAGATTTCATCCTCGATGAGCGTGCCGGGGGTGACCTCACCGCTTTGGATGGCATCCGCGATGGGGATCTCGATCTGTTGGTACAGGGGGGTGCCGGAGTGCGGGTCGAGGGAAATGTCCGGGGTGTAGATATCGCTGTTCATTCTCTGCTCGATTCAACTTTGCCACATGTCAAATGACAGCTGACAATTCACATACATGAAAGCGAGCATATCATCGAAACCGCAGTTCATCACATCCCCGGACAAGTGTCACAGCACACTATTGTATTGACAAAGTCAATTAGGTCACCTTAATGTGAGGACAAAAGCCGAAACGGCCGTAACGACTTTCAAGAAGGGCTCTGATCAGCGGAAATGAGGAAGCCACCGCTGAATGCGGGCCACCCATTTCGAGCAGGAAAGAGTTGTGTCGTGACTAACCATGCCATCCTGGCCGTCGGACGCTGCGGAGTTGATGTGTATCCGCTGCAGACCGGAGTCACCCTCGAGGAGGTGAGCACCTTCGGTAAGTTCCTCGGTGGTTCACCCATGAATGTCACCGTGGCCGCTGCCCGGTACGGGGAGGACTGTGCCATCCTCACCGGGGTTGGCGATGACCCGTTCGGACGGTGGGTCCGCCTGGAGATGCGGCGCCTCGGCGTCAGCGACGAGTACGTCATCGTCGATCCGGTGCTCAACACCCCCGTGACCTTCTGCGAGATCATCCCGCCCGACCACAACCCGTTCTTCTTCTATCGCGAACCCTCCGCCCCGGACCTGCAGATCCGGACCACCGACATCCCGGAGGACAATGTCCGCGACGCCAGGGTCGTTTGGTTCTCCGGAACCGGACTCTCGGAGGAGCCCTCCTACGGCACGCACCTGGAGATCCTTAAGTTGCGGGGCGCGGCGGCACACACGGTCTTTGATCTGGACTGGCGTCCGGTGTTCTGGAAGGACACCGAGCAAGCACGTCAGCGCTACCAGCGCTGCCTGGAGCAGTCCACCGTTGCTGTGGGCAACCTTGAGGAATGCGAGCTCGCGGTGGGGGAGAATGACCCCGAACGTGCGGCGCAGGCACTGCTGGACCGTGGAATAACAACGGCCGTCGTCAAGCAGGGTGACCGCGGCACGCTGGCACGGACCGCCGATGAAACCGTCTTCGTTCCCGCCGTGCACTGCCGCACCCTCAACGGTGCCGGTGCCGGCGACGCCTTCGGCGGAGCCCTGTGCCACGCACTGATCCGGGGCTGGGACCTGGAGAGGACCATCCGCTTCGCCAACGCGGCCGGCGCCATCGTCGCCTCCCGCCTCGAGTGCTCCACCGCGATGCCGACCGAGGCCGAGGTCGAGCGGGTGCTCGGGGCCGGAACCACCGATGTCCTGGAAGCCGTCGCATAGGGGCTTCCGCTCACGACGCCACCGACCTGCGGTCCACACCGCGGGCGGTAGAGATGTTTCCGGTGGTGCACCAGACCACCGGACCACCGAGTTAGAAAGGAACATCCGTGTTCACCTCCACCGCATCCCTGCTTCTTCTGGGGATCGCATCCATTGCGGTACTTCTCTTCCTGATCATCTACTTCAAACTCAACGCGACCCTGTCCCTGGTCGCCGTGTCCGCGCTGACCGCACTGGTGGCAGGGACCCCGGTCGGTGAACTGGTGCCCCTGCTCATCGAGGCCTTCTCCGGAACCCTGGGAAAGCTCGCGCTGATCATCGGCTTCGGTGCGGTGCTCGGACGGATACTCGAACAATCGGGTGGGGCCGAGGTACTGGCCAACGGCATGCTGCGGATCTTCGGCGAGAAGCGAGCGAGCCTGGCGCTGTCGGTGGCCTGCCTGCTCTTCGGATTCCCGATCTTCTTCGACGCCGGTCTGGTTGTCATGTTCCCGATCATCTTCACCGTGGCCAGGCGTCTGGGCGGCGGGGTGCTCATCTACGCCCTGCCCGCGGCCGCGGCCTTCCAGGTCATGCACGGCATGATGCCCCCGCACCCCGGCCCCGTGGCCGCGGCCGCGACGATCGGCAGCAGTGTCGGGCTGATTGTGCTGCTGGGTCTCCTGGTCGCCCTGCCGACCTGGTACCTGGCGGGCTACAAGTTCGGCACCTGGTACGCCGGCCGATTCAACATTCCGGTACCGACGATCCTGGGCAGCGAGGTCACCGAGAGGGAACTCCCCGGCCCGCCGCCGTCCATGTGGCAGGTGCTCTCACTGCTTCTCCTGCCGATCATCCTCATCACCGGAAACACCGTGTCCTCCACCCTGCAGCAGACTGGTGCGATCTCGACGGACAACGCCGTGGCCAATGTACTCAAGATGCTCGGTGAGACCCCGGTCGCCCTGTTTATCACGGTGATCTTCGCGCTCGTCGCCCTGGGCTATCTCCGTGGGGTCAAGTGGGACAATCTCAGTGCGATCGTGGACCGGGCCTTCCAGCCCGTGGTCAGTATCATGATGGTCGCAGGCGCCGGTGGAATGTTCGGCGGGGTGCTGCGCGAGACCGGCGTCGGTGACGCCCTGGCCACCTCACTGGATCACCTGGGAATGCCCCTGCTGGTCTCGGCGTACCTGATCTCCCTGGCGCTGCGGGTGGCGCAGGGTTCGGCGACGGTCGCCATCACGACCGCGGCGGGACTGCTCGGTCCGGCGATCTTCGCGGCGGGCGTCTCCGACGCCAGGGTCGCGCTGATCATCATCGCCATGGGTGCCGGTTCCTTCTTCGCCTCCACCGTCAATGACTCCGGCTTCTGGCTGGTCGGCGGCTATCTCGGGCTTGACACCAAGACCAACCTGAAGGTGTGGACCGTGTTCACCTCGGTGATCTCGGTGGTGGCCTTCCTGCTCACCGCCGTGCTCTACCTTCTGTTCTAGTCCCTCCGGGCAGCCGCGAAGTCCCTTCCCCGCCCACGGATCCACGTGGAAGCGGGGGCATCGGTCGTTGAGATCTGCACATCCCGGAATCCGGGACTAGAGTCGGCATCAGTTCAAATGTCCTTACAAATTGGAATGAAAGGTGCCGCACCGATGCCACTCATCGCCGTCCACGTGATCAAGGGTCATGACGAGGCCTATCTGACCACGCTTCTCGATACCATCCACGAGGCCATGGTCGAGGCGTTCGAGGTCCCCGATACCGACCGCTACCAGCTGCTGTCCCAGCACGAGCCCTTTGAGATCCGGGCTCTGGACACCGGTCTCGGATATACCCGCGGTCCCAACCTGACCATCATCAGAATCATCAGCAAGGCCCGTCCGGAATCAGCCAAGCAGCGCCTCTACGAGCTGGTCGCGGACAGGCTCGCCACGGCGCTGGGCATCAGCGGCGATGACATCATCATCTCCCTGGTGGAGAATTCGGACGCCGACTGGTCCTTCGGCCGCGGACGGGCACAGTTTCTCACCGGGGAGCTCTGAGGCGGTTCTCACCGCCGCGGTGCGCCGTCACCGACGCTGATCGACGCCCCGACCTCCTCCGGGATCCGGGGTGCACCGCGGTCCGCGGAGAACTCCGCGCGCAGTGTCCTCCGCGTCCAATCGCAGGAGATCACGGTGATGGCGATCATGATGATATTGCGCAGGGTCAGGGCCACCGTTGTCAGCAACGTCGGGCCCAGTCCCGTGTGCTCCCCGGTGAAGTCATCGAAGAACAGCGGAAAGACCACGGTGGACAGCAATGCTGCGAGCAGCAGCAGCCCGCTGATGATCTTCAGGTGTCTTCCACCGTCAAGTGCCAGCAGCACCGCGACGAGCGGCGCGATCCACAGAAGATACTGGGGGGAGAAGACCTTGGCGGTGACCACGATAAGGAGCGCGAGGCTGAGCCAGTAGGCACGCGTAGCCGCGGGGCTGTAGGCGCGCGAACCGAAGAACCTGGACACGGTGACCAGCAGTGCGAACAGGGCGGTGAGAACGGACAGCACCGTTGAAACACCCAGGGCAAACACGACGCCGGTGCCGAAGACCTCGAAGCTCTTGGATGCGGCGAGTCTGATGTCCCAGTGGTCACTGAAATGGGCCGCCCAGATCAGCGGTGTCGCCAGCACACTCTCCGACTGCAGGCCGCGGTCATGCTGGTACTGGAAGGGCGACAGCACGCGCCACCACCCCGTTGTGAGGGTGGTCAGCGCCGTCAGTGCCATGATCGCACCCGCCCACGAGAGCAGCCTCGCCCAGGTCCCGCGTGAATTCCACCGCCCGACCAGACCGGTGACAAGTGCCAGGGGCCAGAGTTTCGCCATGGTTGCAACACCGAGGATCGCCGCGGACAGGCGCGGCCTGGTGGCGAGCCAGATTGCCGCTGCGGCAACGAGCACGCCGGGGATGAGATCCAGGCGGGTGACCACCATCGGCGCCAGCGCCATCCCGAAGACCAACCAGAAGGCGAAGGCGGGCGCCGTGCCGCGGCGGAAAAGCCACAGGCTCAGAGCGCCATCGAGGATGAGGCAGAACAGGGCGGTACCGATGATGAACAGGTTCTCATCGCCGTTGGTCAACCAGTTGATCAGGCGCAGCGGCCAGATTGGTTCGCCCCGGGTTTAATGGAGGGTAGGAAATTGGAAAAGGAAACCCTTACATGCCCACCAAATACACTGTCGAGCTCAAGCAGCGCGCTGTAGAACTCGTGCTCCACGCTCAAGCTGATCCCGTCACCGCCCGGGGCGCGGTCACCCGCATCGCCGACGAACTCGGCGTGAGCAAGGAAACCCTGCGCGTCTGGGTCCGCACCCACAAGCAATCCGGAACCGACACACCGGCCGAATCGATGGACCTGGAAACAGAAAACCGCAGGCTGCGGGCCGAGCTCGCCGAAGCCAAACGCGCCAACGAGATCCTCAAGAAAGCCTCGGCTTTTTTCGCGGCGGAGCTCGACCGCCCACACAAGTAATCGTCACCTTCATCGACGACAACCGTGCTCAGTTCGGGGTCGAGCCCATCATCCGCGTCCTGGCCACCACCAGCGCGAAGATAGCCCTGAGCACGTATTACGCCCACAAATCACGGCCTGAATCAGCCCGGTCCATCCGGGACAAGCAGATCACCCGGGCACTGCGCCGGATCTTCGAAGACAACTACTCATGTTACGGCGCCCGGAAGCTGTGGGCGGAGATCAACCGCGAGGCCACCTTCGGTCACGTCGCCCGCTGCACCGTCGAGCGTCTCATGGCGACCGACGGGCTGAAGGGGATCCGGCGGCGGAAGAAAAGACCGTCAACTCGCAGCGCCGACGCCGGCGAGTGTCCTGTCGACCTGGTGGAGCGCAACTTCGCCGTGACCGCGCCGAATATGCTGTGGGTCGCCGATATCACCTATATCCCCACCCGGGCCGGGTGGGTGTATGCGGCGTTTGTGTTGGACGCCTACACCCGTGAGATCATCGGTTGGCAAGTGACGAACCACATGCGGGTCTCGTTGGCCCGCGATGCCTTGGATATGGCCCTGTCGGCTCGTCTTCGCGCTGGTGAGGACGTCTCTGGGCTGATCCACCACAGCGACCGTGGAGTGCAATACCGCTCTATTACCTACGGCGAGTCATTGGCGGAGTCGAAGGTCGTGGCCTCGGTCGGATCCCGCGGCGACTCCTATGACAACGCGATGGCCGAGGCGTTGAATTCGATGTTCAAGGCCGAGCTGATCGACCGCAGGACGTGGCCGGCGCTGACCGATGTGATCGTGGCGACCTCGAAGTGGATCGGGTGGTACAACAACCGCCGGTTGCACTCCGCACTGGCTCATCGCCCGCCGAAGGAAGTTCACCAGGAATGGCAGAAGTATCAGGCCTACGCGGCCTGATCGACAAGTAAATCACCCTCTACAAAACCCGGGGCTTGACAAGATCGAGATATCCGGGTACTCCTCCAGGGCACGCTGCCCGGAGGCCTCCCGGTTCAACTCCCTGAGGTAGTAGCGGACATCCCCCAGCGGAGCCTGGAACTGGGCCGCGACTACGAGCAGGAGAATGCGGGTCGAGGCCCAGGAAAGTGCCGCCGTCCGGCGGGTGAAAGCGATTGGCACGCCCTGGATGTTACCTGTCCGGGGACCAACTGATCAGATGGGCTCCGGGAATCCGACGAAGCGGGTGTGCAGAACGGGCTCATCCCGCGAGAGCGCAAGGCCCTCCCAGGGAAGGGACACCAGCTGCCTGGCGAGATAGGCGCGGGACTGCTCGAGGTCGGGCAGACCGGGAACGATCTCCCCGTCGCGCATCAGCGGAACGGTCAGCTCCAGGGTGTCCAGCTTCCCGGTGTCGGGCGCCCCGTCGTGGAAGGGGTAGACGATCTCCTCGATGGCGGTACCGGTGGCGCGGTGGGTGCGCACCGACTTCTTCGCACCACCGTTGCTGACCTTGTTCCTGGAGCGTTTGGACACCGGAATGCCATCGACCTCCACCAGTTTGTACACCAGCCCCGCGGTCGGCGCGCCGGATCCGGTGACCACGGAGGTTCCCACCCCGAAAACATCCACCGGCTCCCCGCGGAGCCCGGCGATGGCGAACTCGTCGAGGTCCGAGGAGACGACGATCTTGGTGTTGTGCGCGCCCAGATCATCGAGCTGCCTGCGCACCTTGCGGGCCAGGACACCGAGGTCACCGGAGTCGATGCGGACCCCGCCGAGGTCCGGGCCGGCGACGGCGATGGCGGTGTCCACGCCCCTGGTGATGTCATAGGTATCCACCAGCAGAATGGTGTCCACCCCGAGGGAGTCGATCTGCGCGCGGAACGCCGCGGCCTCATTCGGCGTGCCGTCATCCTCGACGTGCAACAGCGTCCATGCGTGCGCGGAGGTTCCCGAGGCCGGTATCCCGTAGCGGTAGGAGGCCTCGAGGTTGGAGGTGGCGCTGAAACCGGCCAGGTAAGCGGCGCGGGATGCGGTGACGGCGGAGTATTCGTGGGTGCGCCTGGAGCCCATCTCTATGATCGGGCGGCCGTCGGCCGCGGTGACCATGCGGGCGGCCGCGGAGGCGATCGCGGAGTCGGAGTTCATGATGGACAGGATCAGGGTCTCCAGGATCACGCAGTCGGCGAAGGAGCCGCGCACCGTCAGCAGCGGGGAGTGCGGAAAATAGATCTCGCCCTCCCGGTACCCGTCGATCTGGCCGGTGAAGCGGTAATCCGCGAGGTACTGCCGGGTCCTGTCGTCGAGGAAGTCCAGGTCGTCGAGCTGCTCCTCGGTGAAGATGAAGTCCTTGACGGCCTTGAGCACCCGGGCGGTGCCGGCGACGATGCCATATCGGCGTTCATTGGGAAGCCTGCGGCTGAACACCTCGAAGGCGGTGTCGCGACCGGCGGTGCCATCGGCCAGTGCGGCCTGCAACATGGTCAGCTCGTACTTGTCGGTGAGCAGAGCCGTGGATCGTTGCGGGGAGTAGGAGGATGCGCGTGCGTTCATCCGTCCGATCTTAACGTGGAACTACTCCCGCGTGAACTGGACCACTGCATAGGTAATGCCATTGTTTGAGGCGACGCCGATTCCCACCCTGGTGTTGTCGGGATCCAGCAGGACCGCGGCATGAGGTTGGGAACCCATCCACAGACCCAGGAAGGCACCGGCGTCAGCTTCATTCGAGGGGAGGTGGGCCTGGACCATGGCTATGTCCTCCGGCGAGTTCTCCTCACTGCCGCTTGCCGCGTTGCGCTCGGCCCAGGTCTGCGCCGCGGCATGGCGTTCCAGGTCCAGCTCGGGTCCGGCGAACCCGCGCTGATACTGGATGCCCGTCAGCAGGTCGGTCCGCATGCGCTCCTCGGTCACCCCCACCGGTTCCCCGGGGTTTCCGCTGCTCAGGCCGGAGAGGAACGGTGCCAGGCTGAGTACGGCGGTCAGGATGATGCTGAGCAGGGGTATCAATCTGGACAACGTTTCAATGGCATTTGCATTGAACCGGGGCATGGGGGATCCTTTCCCTTTTTCTACGTTGATCACGTTGATCGGGTTGGGGCTCCTCGATGGATTCCGACCCTGGGCTGGGCATCGTGGGTCCAAGGCTAGCAGAAGGGCGATGGCCGTGTCAGCCATCGCAACGGACGCCGGCGGGAAGCTGTTTGTGCTGGTAGAAGGTGTGATGCAGGGGAAAGGGGTGTCACATACTGCACCGGCGGGGGACAGTTGACTAGGCTGATGGCCATGAATGGGCACCAGAATTCTGCGTCATCACCGGTGATGTCCTCGCCCTCCGCTCCGCTTGCCACGCCGGATGTGGAGATGGACGTCAATGTTCTCAGCAGTGAGAATCTGCCCTGGATGTGCATTGTCTGGGATGATCCGGTGAATCTGATGAGTTATGTCACCTATGTTTTTCAGACGGTTCTGGGCTACAGCCGCAAGCGTGCCACCGAGTTGATGATGCAGGTGCACACCGAGGGCAAAGCCGTGGTCAGCTCCGGAGAGAAGGACAAGGTGGAGGGCGATGTGAAGAAATTGCACACCGCCGGCCTGTGGGCGACGATGCAGCAGGCGGGATAGGGGAACAATGGAGCAGTGGAAGAAGCGCAGGAGCCTGATGCGTCAGGTGAGGTTCACATGCACCTTTGAACCGATGGAGCGGGAGGTGCTGGGTGATCTCTCGGCGGCGGTGATGGAGGCGCTGATCCGACGGGCACAGTCCGCGCCGAAGGACCCACTCGCGGAGATGACCGGGATGCCCTCGGGGCACAAGAGTCCACCGAGTGATCCCGGCCTGGCCCGACTCCTCCCGGATTTCGAGCGCGAGGGCGATGAGGAGTATGACGGCGACAACTCCCTGCTGCGTTCCTTCAACGAAAACGACATCGTCAAGGCTAAGATCGCCAGCCTCCAGGTGATCAACTCCGCGCTCGGCCCCGACGGCAACGTGGCCGTCAGCGTCACCGAGGAGGAGGCCGCGGCCTGGGTCGCCGGGCTCAATGATATCCGCCTCTACGTGGCCTCCGGTGACGCCGGGGGCGGCGAGGCCGCGGAGGAGGATCGTGAGAACCTCGTCCAGTGGCTGGCCTACAACCAGGAATCACTGCTGGAAGCGTTGATGGCCTGATGGGGATGCTTACCGACGTCCCCGGCGTCCATCTCGGCCACGTCAGCCTCGGGGACACCGGTGTGTCGGTGGTGGTGGCACCTGAAGGTGCCGTTGCAGGTGTTGATGTGCGCGGTGGGGGACCGGGTACCAGGGAGACCGACCTGCTCGAACCGCACAACACCGTCGATCGTGTCCACGCGGTCGCGCTGTGCGGCGGTTCGGCCTACGGCCTCGCGGCGGCCGATGGCGTCATGCGTGCACTCGAGGAACGGGGCATCGGTTTCAAGGTGGCCGAGGGCATCGTCGTGCCCATTGTTCCGGCGGCCGTCATCTTCGATCTCTTCGTCGGCGACCCCGGGCACCGCCCGCGGTCGAGCGACGGCTACACCGCGGTCGCCCACGCCCTTGAGCGGCCCGGCGGGGTGCCGGGGGAGGCGTCGTCAAGCGTCGGCGCGGGGTGCGGTGCCACGGCGGGCAGACTGCGCGGCGGTTTCGGGCAGGCCGCGACCACGGTGGAGGGTTTCACGGTGGCGGCGGGGGTGGTGGCCAACCCGGTCGGGGAGGTCATCGACGCGCTGAGCGGCCGGCTTTACGGGGCGCCGCTGCGCGCGGCGGTCGATGTGGGGAGATTCGCCGCCATCGGTGCTCCGGAAACCAACCTCAACACCACCATAGGGGTGATCGCCACCGATGCCCCGCTGACCAAGGCGCAGGCCAAGCGGCTGGCGCTGAGCGGCCACGACGGCATCGCACGCGCGGTGCGGCCGTCCCACCTGCCCATGGACGGCGACACCCTGTTCGCCATCTCCACGGGTGACGGCTCCGGTGTGGATACCCTGACGCTCGCCCGATTGTGCGCGGCGGCGGCCGAATGCGTACAGGCCGCTATCATCGACGCCATAACCAGCGCGGGCCCGGGCCACGGACTCGCCACCTACCTGGAACTGACGCAATGAGCAATAGCAACCCCTTCGGAACCTCCCCCTACGACAACGCCGGGTTCGGCAACTACACCGCGCCCGCGACGTCGATGAGCCCGTGGCAGCGCCGGGACCCGGGCATCGGGCAGCAGCTGAAGAGCAGATCCAGGACCCGGACGGGGTTCACCTTCGCCATCGGTTTCGTCGTGGTGATCTGGGTGGTGGAGTTCCTCAACATCCTGTCCGGCGGGCGGCTGAGCTACTACGGCATCCATCCCCTGGATCCCAGTTCACTCTGGCATATCGCCACGGCGCCGCTGCTGCACGCCAACTTCGAGCATCTGATCGGCAACACGATCCCCGCAGCGATCTTCTGCTTCATCATCGGCATGGGCGGGAAGCGGGTGTTCTGGGAGGTCACCCTCATCGTCGGGCTGGTCGCAGGCATCGGCACCTGGTTGTTCGGCGGTGTGGGAACCAACCACATCGGTGCCTCCGGACTCATCTACGGCTGGCTGGGCTATCTCATCGTCCGCGGGGTGTTCAACCGTGACGGCAAGCAGATTCTGCTCGGCGTGGCACTCGCCTTCATCTACTCGGGCCTGTTCTGGGGCCTGCTCCCGACCCAGCCGGGTGTGTCCTGGCAGGGACACCTCTTCGGGGCTCTCGGTGGAATCGCCGCGGGAGCCTTCATCACCTCGGACGATCCCGCGGCGCTGCGGGCCAGGAAGGAACAGAAGAAACTGGAAAAGCGGCGCAGGGGGCTCAATCGCTAGGTGTGCGGCCGCCGGAGGGCCTAAGATTGATTGACATGACAAGTGAACGCACCGACTCCCCCGGAGTCCCGGAGAACCCCTGGTTGACTCCGGAAGAACACAAGGTGTGGCTCGATCTCTGGTCGCTGCGAGTCTGGCTGCCCGCGCAACTTGACGCCCAGCTCAAAGCGGACTCGGGTCTCAGCCACTTCGAGTACTTCACCATGGCGCACATCTCCATGGCGCCGGAGAAGCAGCTGCGGATGAGTGAGCTGGCGGAGCTCTCGGACATGACCCTCTCACACCTCTCGCGCGTGGTCTCGCGGTTGGAGAAGTCGGGATGGGTCATCCGCCGTCCCGACCCCAGCGACGGCCGGGCCACCGTCGCGGTGCTCACCGACGCGGGATGGGAGAAGGTACAGGCCGCGGCCCCGGGCCACGTTTGGAACGTGCGGAAGCTGATCTTCAACCACCTCAACGAGGAGGAGCTCAAGGTGCTGGACAAGGCGCTGGAGAAGCTGGTCAACTCCCTCAACCCGCAGCGACCGCCACGGACATAGGCCACGGCGAGCGTCCCGGACAGCTCCTGGCCCCGGGGTCGCGGCCCCGACGCGGCTATCATGAGACACGTGACTGATTTCAGTGGATCCTTGATTGAACGTCCCGTACCCGGTGCCGATGCCCCGATCGGCATCTTCGATTCCGGGGTCGGCGGGCTGACTGTGGCGCGTACCATCATTGATCAGCTCCCGCACGAAGCAATCATCTACATCGGCGACACGGCGCACAGCCCCTACGGCCCGCTGCCGATCGCCCGCGTCCGGGAGTACGCGGTGCGCATCGCCGATGAGCTGGTCGAGCGGGGATGCAAGATGATCGTCATCGCCTGCAACACCGCCTCCGCCGCCTTCCTCCGTGATGCCAGGGAACGTTACAGCGTGCCCGTGGTGGAGGTCATCCTGCCCGCGGTGCGTCGCGCCGTGGCCACGACCCGCAATGGCAGGGTCGGCGTGATAGGCACAGTGGGAACCATCAATTCCGGGGCCTACCAGGACCTGTTCGCAGCCAGCCCCTCCATCGAGGTCCACGCCGCCGCGTGCCCGCGCTTCGTGGACTTCGTTGAACGCGGTGTCACCTCCGGTCGGCAGATTCTCAACATCGCCGAGGGATACCTCGAACCGCTGCAGGCCGCGGGGGTGGACACCCTCGTCCTCGGGTGCACCCACTACCCACTTTTGTCAGGGGTGATCCAGTTGGCAGTGGGGGATCATGTCACCCTGGTCTCCAGTGCCGAGGAGACGGCCAAGGACGTCCTGCGCATTCTCAGCCAGCGGGATCTGCTCGCCGACCCCGAACTGCACCCCACCCCGACATACTCCTTCGAATCCACCGGTGACCCCGAGATCTTCGCCCAACTGAGCCAGCGGTTCCTTGGTCCGATTGTGACGCAGATCCGACAAAATGTCACTCAGTGAAAATTGCACATTTTAGGGGGAAAAGTTCACGCCGTTGCGTGAGACATGGCACAGTGGCGATATGAGACTGACCATTCTTGGAAGCTCCGGCAGTGTACCCGCGCCGGGTAATCCCGCTTCCGGTTATTTGGTGTCCGCAGGGGATGCTCCGTCCCTGCTCATTGACATGGGACCGGGGGTTCTGGCTGCTCTCCAGGAGGTCCAGGACCCGACGGATGCGCACGTCCTCCTCTCGCATCTCCACGCCGACCACTGCGCGGATTTCCCCTCGCTGATGGTATGGCGGCGCTTCCACCCCGATGCCGAGGCGAAGAGCCGGAACTTCTGCTTCGCACCCAGCTACGCGCCGGTCCACCTGGGTCGGCTCAGCTCCGACGATCCCGATGGCGTGGATGACATGTCCGACACCTTCGCCTTCAGCCCCTGGCAGGAGCGCGTCCCGGAGTTGATTGACAGGGTCACCGTCACACCCTACCGCGTCGTCCATCCGGTGGAGACCTACGCGCTGCGGGTGGTGGAAAACTCCACGGGCAGGATCATCACCTATTCCGGGGACACCGCCTACACCGAGGCGCTCGTCGATGCCGCCCGTGATGCCGACATCTTCCTCTGCGAGGCAACCTGGGGTGATTCCCCCCAGGACAAGGCCCCCGGTATGCACATTTCGGCGCAGGAAGCGGGGGAGATCGCCACCCTGGCAGGGGTGGGGAAACTGATTATCACCCACATTCCGCCGTGGGTCGATCCGGAGAGGGCGGTCACCGCCGCCGGAGAATACTTCGACGGGCCGATCATCGCCGGGCGCCCCGGCATGCAGTTCGATCTCTGACCCACTCCCTCAGGGATCGCTCGAAAGCCCCTCACCTGACAGTTGCATGCCAGCTTCCTTTATGCTGTTTTTATGAAAAGAACCCTGCTCAGCTTCGCCGTGACCCTCTCCGTCCTGGCGGGCCTGATTCAGCCCGCCCCCGCAACAGCCCTGGACGGCGGGGAACCGTCTTCTTTCTCCTCCGATTCCTCCGATTCATCCGATTCATCCGAACTGCCGGAACCGACCGGCGCGCAGGGCAGTTCCGCAGGGGACGCGCTCGTCGTGGTTGCGCTGATCGCCGCTGTCGGGGGAGGAGCCCTGTGGGCGGTGCAGCAGGGGCTGATTCCAAACCCCCTGCCCGGCGTGATTCCCGGTCCGCCCGCTCCCGCCCCGGCCCCGGAGCCGCGCCGCGGTGACTGTTCCCCCCGGGCGTTCAATAATGCACTGTGGGAGTGGCGTGACTCGGTCAGGACCTCCGTCCGGTACTGCGACGGCGGCTTCGCCTGGGTAGCGCAGAATCAGACGGATTGGCGCGTGGCCTTCGAATTCGATGGCCGGGCCTGGAATGTCTCCCGCCCCGCCGGGACGACCAGATGGGGAATGATGGAGGGTTGCTACAACGGGATCGAGCTGCGTAACAGGGGCGCCTCGGAGGAGTTCCTGTCCATGATTCCGATCTGCGCACCCGATGAGATCGGATACTCGCCGTGGTGAGGTGAGCTCCATCAGGGGATGCGCCGCCAGTGCCCGCCCCGAACTGTGGGCCGGCAACCGTACAGGTACCCTGTGGAGCATGACTTCAACTTCTCAGTTCACCCGCGCGGACGGCCGCGCCACGGATCAGATGCGCGCGGTCAAGATCACCAGGGGATTCACCAGCAATCCCGCGGGCAGCGTGCTCATTGAATTCGGGAAAACCCGGGTGATGTGCACCGCCTCGGTCGAGCTGGGCGTGCCACGCTTCAAGCGCGACTCCGGTGAGGGGTGGCTGACCGCGGAATACGCCATGCTTCCCGCGGCCACCGCGGAGCGCAACCGTCGCGAGTCGATGGCGGGCAAGGTCAAGGGCCGCACCCACGAGATCTCCCGGCTGATCGGGCGCTCCCTGCGCGCCGCGGTCGACCTGTCGCAGCTCGGTGAGAACACCATCGCCATCGACTGCGATGTTCTCCAGGCTGACGGAGGCACTCGCACCGCATCGATCACCGGCGCCTACGTCGCGCTCGCCGATGCGATCGCCCACCTGCAGAAGCAGGGTGTGGTCCCCGGGGATCCGCTGCTGCCGCCGGTGGCGGCGGTCTCGGTCGGGCTTGTCGACGCCCATGCCTGCCTCGACCTGCCGTACGAGGAGGACTCACGCGCCGACGTGGACATGAACGTGGTCATGACCGAGAACGGCCGCTTCGTGGAGATCCAGGGCACCGGCGAACACACCACCTTCGACCGCGCCCAGCTCAACCAGATGCTCGACTACGCCGAGAAGGGCTGCCTCGAGCTGATCCAGGCACAGAAGGCGGCACTGGGGATCCGATGAAAATTCTGGTTGCGTCCAACAACGCGAAGAAGCTCAGGGAACTGCAGCGCATCCTCGATCAGGCGGGAATCTCAGGGGTGGAACTTCTTCCCCTGTCCGAGGTTCCGTCCTATGCGGAACCGGTGGAGGACGGGCGGACCTTCGCCGACAACGCGCTGATCAAGGCCCGCGCCGGCGTCGCGAACTCCGGACTTGCCACCATCGCCGATGACTCCGGGCTCGAGGTCGCAGAGCTCAACGGTATGCCGGGTGTGCTGTCGGCGCGCTGGTCGGGAGGTCACGGCGACGATGAGGCCAACAACGAACTCCTGCTCGCACAGATGGGTGATGTACCGGAAAAGCGCCGCGGAGCGGCCTTCGTCTCCGTGTGCGCACTCGTCCTCCCCGACGGCCGCGAGTTTGTTGAGGAGGGCCGCTGGGAGGGGCACCTTCTGCGGGGGCCCAGGGGACTGGGCGGGTTCGGATACGATCCCCTCTTCCTGCCCGATGAGGAGACCACCGGAGGGCGAAGCGCCGCTGAGCTCAGCCCGGAGGAGAAGGATGCGCTGTCACACCGCGGCAAGGCACTGAGTGCGCTCGTGCCGCGTATCGCGGATGCAGCAGCTCAGGGCTGATCCAGCTGGAAGGCTCTGGTGACCTCTTTGCGGCGATTGTGCTCGACAAAGAAGGAGAGGAAGGGGACGACGCCGGCGATTGCGGTGGTCAGCCACTTCGTGGGCTCCCACCTGGCTTTCAGTCCCAGATTCAGCGTGAGCAGCAGGTAGATGATGTACGCCCAGCCGTGGAAGATGGCGATGAAGGTGGCCCAGGCGGGCAGCTCCACATGGAAGCCGTACTCGAGGATCATGCGTGCCACCAGGACGAGCAGGAAGACACCGGTGACCCACGCTGCAATGGAGAATGCGGTGAGGGCGGTGCGGACTCTCTTTTTGCGTTCCGGATGGATCGGGGTGGCCGGGGTCTGAGTGGTCACGGTGAGGGTTTCCTTAGGGTTGTGAACATAGCTTCGGAATAGTAGGTCGGATCACGGGGTGGAATAGTTCCTATGACTGCCTGCGCCTGCGCTGCGAGGGGTCGTTGATCCTGTTGAACTCGTCGACATCCATGCTGGGGCGTTCCGGCAGGAAGGCCCGGTCGATCTCGGTGACCTCATCATCGTTGGTGACAAGACTCGGCCGGTTGGACAGCGTCACCCCGCCCCCATCCTCATGGTGCGGCCGTGCCAGCTTCGGTGCATCCGGATGCTCGGCCAGCTCGGCCTCGAGATTCTCCAGCTCAATGGACTCATTCTCATACTGCAGGTACTTGCGGTAGGCGTAGATGAGAAAGCCGCCGAGCAGTGGCCACTGGAAGGCGTAGCCCAGATTCTGGAAGGTGCCCGATCCGGATTGGAAGCGGCTCCACTGCCACCACGCGAGCGCACAGGCGGCGGCGAAGCAGATCGCGAGGAAGATAACGTGAAGGAGTTTGACCTTCTTCTTCGCCTTCTTCTTCTCAACCGCAGGACCCGCTTGCTCACTCACAGGTATCAAGGATACTCCGGTTCCCCGGACAAGCGAATCCCCTTGGGCCGAGGGAATTCGGAACTTGAAGATCACCTCTGTATGATCAAGTGCGCTGCGACGGGGATCCAGGGATCTGCGGACAGCACCGCGCCCGTGGCGGAATTGGCAGACGCGCTGGATTTAGGTTCCAGTGTCCGAAGGACGTGAGAGTTCAAGTCTCTCCGGGCGCACCATGGAAACTGCGGGCTCAACAGCGATACAGCCCGCAGTTTTTTCGCATTTCACGATCATTTCACGTCACCTGGCGCAGCATGGCCCCGGTTAACCTTAGCGGATGTCCTATGATATTCGCAGTGGTGCTATAAATAGAATCTGTGAAGCGTAGATACTCTGCTATTTTTCCGGGCCCCGGCCCGAGTGAAATGCATCCTGAGACCCAGTGCTTTCGATGATGGGGAGACATACGGCGGCGCAACCGTTCAATCCGCGCCTGCTTCTGGTGTTCATCGCCACTGCCGTTTCGGTCGTTGCCTTCATCTTTTTCTACAGGCAGGGATCGACGCTGGGGTACAAGGATACCTTCAGCCACCTCGAGATCGGACGCCGTATCGTCGTCGGCCAGGCGACCGGTCTCGGGCAGCTGGGCGGAATCTGGCTTCCGCTCCAGCACATTCTCATGATCCCCCTGGTGTGGAGCAGTACCCTGTACTACACCGGTCTGGCCGGAAGTCTGATCAGCATGGGGGCCTACGTCATCTGCGTGGTGGCGGTGTTCGGAATAGTCCGGATGCTGACGCGGTCCCACTGGGGAGCCTGGACCGGCGCGGCGGTGTTCGGGCTCAATCCGGAGATCCTCTATCTCCAGTCGACGCCCATGGGCGAGATGCTGATGTACGCGCTGCTGCTGCTCGCGGTTCTGTGTCTGATCGCCTGGGCGCAGACCGACCAGTACCGTTATCTCCTGCTCGGGGCGGTCTCCACTCTGGCGATGTCGCTGGTGCGCTATGAGGGCTGGGTGATGACGATCGTCCTGCTCGGGGTGGTCTTCTATGCCTGCGCGAGGAACGGGTACCGCTTCTTTCGGGGGGACCAGAAGGGCCAGGGGCTGCTGCTCGCGTTCTCCTACATCGCGCTCCTGGGAATCATCGGATGGATGCTGTGGAACTATCTGATCTTCGATGACCCTCTCAACTGGCTTCGCGGGCAGTACAGCAGCAGGGAGCAGATGATCGGAATCTCACCGATTCAAACCGGTGATCTGCCCCTGTCCATCAAGACCTACGCCCTGGGCCTCCGCTACACCCTGACCATCCCGGTGCTGCTCCTTTCCGCCATCGGACTTGTATTCCTGACGGCGAGGGAGAAGGGCTCCGTCCAATCGGTCGCTGTCCTGAGCCTGCTGGTTCCCGGGCTGTTCCTGGTCTACGGCCTCTACAGCAACAGCCAGCCCATGTTCCTGCCGGAGTTCAACGGCGAACTGTACAACATCCGGTTCTCCCTGGTCGCGCTGCTTCCCTGCAGCGTCGCGTGCGGCTATCTCGTCGGCATCCTGCCGAGGAGATACCTGCTCCGGCAGATCGTGGGCACCCTGGGAATCGCCGCGGTGGCCACCTACTCGCTTTTCGTTTTCGTCTCCGATCCGACCAACATGATCCTTGGCAACAGGGAGGCGCACAACTCAATCGAGGCGCAGGAGGGCCAGCAGCTGGCCTCAGAATGGATCGACCGGAACACCACGGGAAGGGTGCTCATTGAATCCTTCGAGAATGAACGGGCCGTGTTCGACATCCAGAGCCGTGTCGTCTACGAGGGTTCACCCGACTGGGAGGCCGCGCTTGAGGACCCGACATCGAACAACATCAGCGTCATCGTGATGCGAACGGATTCGCACGGCACGGATCGCGTGTCCAGCAGCCTGAGCGGCAGCCCGGCACTTGATGGTTGGACGAAAGTGTATGACACGCAGCCCTATGAGATCTATGAAAGAGAGGGCTCGCTGTGAAACGCACATCCGCCAGGCAGACGTTGGATAGACGCCAGAAGATCATCCTCACGGTGGTCGCCGCACTCACCGCGGTGGGCCTGGTGTTCACGCCCAGAGCCGTCGCACTCGGGATCATGGTCCTGTTCATGGTCTTCCAGCTGCTCTTCGTCGGTTTGAAGGTCACCGCGGCGCTGCGCTCCCGGGACTACTCGTTTCCCAGTGTGAGGGAGGTGCCCGAGGACTCACTGCCCAGGTACACGACCCTGCATCCTATGTACCGTGAGGCCAACATGATCCCCCTGGTCGTGGAGTCGATGAGCAGCATGGACTATCCGAAGGACAGACTGCAGTGCCTGCTCATCCTTGAGGAGAACGATCCCGAGACCATCGAGGCGGCCCGCGCGGCGAATCTCCCGGAGTACTTCGAAATCGTGATCGTCCCCCGGATGAAGCCCTATGGAAAGCCAAAGGCCTGCAACTATGCCCTGGAGAAGGCCACCGGTGAGATGGTCGTGATCTTTGACGCCGAGGACCGGCCGGATCCGCAACAGCTCCGCAAGGCCGTATCGGCAATCCGGTCCTCGAATGAACCCATCGGCTGTGTCCGGGCCCGGCTGGTGTTCGAGAACCAGGATACGACGTGGGTGAGCAGGTTCCTCGGCAATGAGTACATTGTCCATTTCGAGTTCATCATGGCGGGGCTGGCGAAGATGGGACTCGTTCTGCCCCTCGGCGGAACCAGCAACCACTTTCCCATGGCGGTGCTCAAGGAGCTGGCCTTCTCCGAGGAGGACATGCCCGATGCACTTGGGATACCCGCTTGGGATCCCTACAACGTCACCGAGGATGCTGACCTGGGTGCCGCCATCGCCTCACGTGGCCTCAAGACCGTCATGTTCGACAGCTGGACCGATGAGGAGGCGCCGGTGACGGTCGGTGCGGCATTCAATCAGCGCACACGGTGGATCAAGGGCTACGCCCAGACCTCATTGGCGCTGTTGAAGCACCCGATCCGGGATGCCGGGCGCATGGGGTGGCTAAAGTACAGCTGCTTCCTTCTCACGGTCGGCGGAACCTTCCTGTCACTGCTTCTGGCTCCCGTCTTTTGGGCGATGACGATCACCTACTTCATCGCGAAACCCCAGTTCATCATCGCCCTGTTCCCCCTGCCACTGTTCTATACGGGTCTGCTGCTCATGGTCGTGGGAAATCTGCTCATGCTGTACATGTCACTGGTCGCCGCCCTGCACCGGGGGATCTTCTCCAGCGTGAAGTATCTGGCGTTCTCACTGTTCTGGTGGATGACCCTGTCAACGGCGGCGTACACCTCGCTGCTTGAGCTCGTCTTTCCCTCGTGGAGGCCGACCTGGAACAAGACGGCGCACGGCGTTGTCTACGTGCCCCTGTGGAAGCGGCTGCTTCCGCTCGCATCCCAGCATTCGCCCCGGATCGGCATCCTCGAGAAGAACCAGCTCGCCTCCTGATCAGGTGGCACCAGGCGACCGAACTCTGTTGAAAGGTTTTTAAGGAAATGATGACTGGAACGCCGCTTCACAGGATCGGTGCGGCCATCGGCCCGGTGGTCCTGCTCTGCGGACTCGCCGCCTGCGCACAGACACCCCCATCGGATTCCGGGAGTCCCGTCGGCGGGCAGACCTCCTCGTCCCGGGCACCCGTGGAGAAGCAGGCGCTGTGGAGTCAGGGCCAGTTCCAACAGGGTGTACAGCTGTACTGGCACCACAATCCGGAGCACTTCAATGCCGCGGAGACCAGGGTCATCGCGGACAGGCAGTTGGACTACATCGAGAGCCTCGGTGCCAACAGCCTCGGGGTGACCGTGCCCATCTTCGTTGACGGCGCCTACCCCTCGACCGTGTATGCCGATTCGGCGGAGACACCGTCGGTGGAGGAACTGGGGGTGCTGCTGGAGGCGGCGTCGGAGCGCGGATTCCGGGTGATGCTGCGACCGGTGATCGATGAGGCGAACATCGGGGCGGAGAGCCCGGGGGCGTGGAGGGGAACCATTCAGCCGCAGGACGTCGACGCCTGGTTCCGGTCATATCAGGCTCTGCTGCTCGACTATGTTCCGCTGTTGGAACAGTACGGGGTGGACGAGTACGTCATCGGCGTGGAGCTGAATTCACTCGAGGGGTACAGCGACAACTGGTCGGCCCTCCGCGCGGCGATCACGGATGCGGGCTACCACGGAATTCTGAGCTACAGCCGGAACTGGGATTCCGGGACCTCCGATGTCCCCTTTGACCAGTTGGGGCTGGATTTCTACCCGGACACCGATCTTGCCGATGACAGCACCTCCGCGCAGGTCACCGACAAGCTCCTCGCCCTGCTCACCGAGCAGCCGGAGGCGCTCAGGAAGCGGACAACGGTGCAGGAGGTCGGGATCGCGGCACTCGATGGTGCCTACGCCCGCCCCTCGTACTGGGGTGATGTTCCCGAACCGGAACGCTTCAACTCCCAGGTTCAGGCGAACTGGTTCCTCGGTGTGTGCAGCGCGGCCAGACAGGCGGAGATGGAGGGGGTCTACTACTGGATGCTGGACAAGTACGAGGACACCCCGAACCCCGATCCGGACACGCAGCTTCCCAAGTCCTTTGTCGCCCGACCGGGCGAGGACGCGATCAGGACCTGCTTCGCCGATACCGCCACCGGTAACTAGTAGGCCACCGTGAAACGGGTGCGGTGGTGGGCGGGCTTTTCAATCTCGTCGACCACGGCGAGGCCGAGGTCGGCGCCGGAGAGGTTGGACTCCCCCCGGGCGTCGACAAGCAGGATGTCGCCGCCGACGCGGTAGGTTCCGGTCGCGGTTCCCGGGTTGCCGGCACCGAAGCCGCCGGCGGGGCTGACGAGGAACCAGTCGAGTGCCTCATCGCTGGCCCTGAGGTCCTCGAGGACCTCGGTGAGGATGGTGGCCTCCGGCTTGATCGCCTCCGGGAAACCCTCGGTTTCATAGACCCGCGGGCCACCCTCCGCGACCAGCAGTGAGCCGGCTCCGCCGATGACCCCGAGGCGCACGCCCTCGGCGGCGGCGATCTCCGCCTCCTTCCTCATCACTGCGCGGAACCTGCCGGGCTCCTCGAGCTCCCCGCGGGGGGAGAGTGCAGAGACGACCACGTCGCTGTCTTTGAATGCGTCGCGCAGGACGGAGTCATCGGAGACCTCTCCGGTGCGGTACTCCACTCCCTCGATCCGGGTGTCGGGCAGTTTCCTGCTGTAGGAGACCACCTTGAGGCCCCTTTCCGCTGCTGCGGCAACGATGTTCGCCCCTGCGTAACCGGTTCCGCCGAGGACGGTGAGCTGTGTCATTTCTTCTCCTTGATCAATCCACTGTGCCGGAAGCGGTGCTTCCCGCGCTTGCAATAGTCACTTTAAGAGAGTTAGTCTCCTATGTAAAGTGTAATCTTCAGGAGGCAGTCATGGATCAACCGGAATGGGATCCCTATGTCAGGGAGTGCCCGACACGGCAGCTGCTGGATCGCATCGGTGACCGGTGGACCGTGCTGGTGATCGGTTCCCTGGCCGACGGGCCACGGCGCTTCTCCGGGATCTCCAGGTCCGTGCAGGGGGTGTCCCAGAAGATGCTCACCCTGACCCTGAGGCGGCTCGAGCGTGACGGTTTGGTTACCCGCACCGCCTATGCGGAGGTTCCGCCACGGGTGGAGTATGAACTCACGGAACTGGGGCGGTCGCTGCGGGAGCCGCTGAAGGCTCTGGAGATGTGGGCAAAGGACAATATGGCAACCGTGCTGGAGTCGCGGACGCACCACGACGAGGCGATGACGGCCTGAACCCGGGCTGATCCGCCTACTGTTGTGCCAACAGTTGGCTCACCAGTCTGCGGCTGGCACGGGACAGGTGTGCGTCGATAAGCTGGGCGGCCTCTTCGGCGCGGCCGTGCTCGATGTGATCGAGCAGCAGGCCGTGCTCCCGGGTGATGCTCTCATTGGAGAGTAGCGTCGCGCTCTGCACCTGGGTCATGCACAGGCGGATCTCATCGGTGAGAGAGCGGTACATCATGCTGGTGCGTTCACTGCCCAGCGCATCCACGAGTGCGGTGTGCAGGCGCATGTCGGGGGAGACCAGCGACATGGGGGAGGAGTCGATCAGCGCCGCGATCTCGTCGTTGGCGGTGAATGCGGCATCCGGGACGTGGCGTGTGAGTGCGAGACTGCGCACCACCTCGGCCTCGAGGATGCCCCGCGTGCGGTAGATGTCGAACACGCTCGTCGGGTCGAGCACGGCCACCCGCGCCGTGTGGTAGGCCCGGCGGCTGAGCAGGCGCGAGGAGACCAGGTTCTCCAGCGCCGCCTTCGCGGTGGTGCGTGAGACCCCGTAGTGCTCCGCGACATCAACCTCCGCCAGTGGGGTTCCCGGCTTCAGTTCCCCGCTGAACAGGCGTTCGCGGAGACTGTGTTCAACGATCTCCACCGCGCGTGAGCCCTTGTGTTGCCGCACTCTATTCACTCCATTTCTCTGCAGCGTTGATTGTGCCACACATTCCCCCGACTCCCATAAGGGCTGAAGGCACACCCGCCCCCACCCTGTGACTTGACTCACTGGTCGTGGAGGGGTGATACTTGTCGGACAATCCAGCCCGATTGTCCGACAAGAACTACCCCCTAGAAGGACTCATGACAACAACGATCACCCCTGACCCACAGGTGACGAAGTTTCTCGATGCCACCGTCTCGGACCCAGAAAGAATCAGGACCCGCCTCATCGACCGCGTCGCCTACGCCAGCGACGCCTCCCACTACCTCTACACACCCGAGGCCGTGGTCGTCGCAGCGAATGCGCAGGAGGTTGGCAACATCTTCCGCGCCGCACGGGAGAACAACATTCCGGTCACGCTGCGCTCCGGCGGCACCAGTCTCGCCGGCCAGTCCTCCGGCGACGGCATCCTCGTCGATGTACGCCAGCATTTCCGCGACATCGAGGTGCTGGACGGCGGACACCGTGTCCGTGTCCAGCCCGGCGCGACGGTACGCCAGGTGAACAACCGTCTGGCGCCGTTTGCCCGCAAGCTCGGCCCCGACCCGGCCAGCGAGAGTGCCTGCACCATCGGCGGTGTCATCGCCAACAACTCCTCTGGAATGGCCTGCGGCACCGAGTTCAACACCTACCGCACCCTGGAGTCGATGACCTTCGTCCTGCCCTCGGGCACGGTCATCGATTCCGGGGCCGGGGATGCGGACCGGAAGCTCAGGGAGTGCGAACCCGAACTCTTTGACACTCTGGTGAAGCTGCAGCGCAGGGTGCGCGGCAATCCCGAGTCCGTGGCCACCATCACCCGCCACTTCGCACTGAAGAACACCATGGGCTACGGGCTCAACTCCTTCCTCGACCACGACTCGCCCGCCCAGCTGCTCACCCACCTGATCATCGGTTCCGAGGGCACCCTGGCATTCGTCGCGGAGGCCGTTTTCACCACCGTTGCGGTCAGCCCGCTGATCACCACGACGCTGGCTGTGTTCCCCACGCTTGACGACGCCACCCGCTCCCTGCCCGGTCTCGTCGACTCGGGTGCGGCCACCCTGGAACTGATGGACGCCACCTCACTGCGGGTGGGGCAGAAGCTGGACAACGTCCCCGCCTCGATCAAGGGTTTCGAGGTGGACAGGCAGGCAGCACTGCTCATCGAGTACCATGCGACCGCGCAGGAGCAGCTGGCCGAGTACACCGAGCGGGGCACGAAGCTGCTGGGCAGCTACCACCTGCGGGAGGCCGTGACCTTCTCGCCGGATCCCTTGGCACGCGCCACGGCGTGGAACTTCCGCAAGGGGCTCTACGCCAGTGTCGCCGGCGCCAGGACCTCCGGCACCACGGCGCTGCTGGAGGACATCGCGGTCCCGGTGGAGAAGCTCGCCGCCACCTGCGAAAGCCTGCAGGAGCTCTTCCAGCGCTTCGGCTACAGCGACAGCGTCATCTTCGGTCACGCCAAGGACGGCAACATCCATTTCATGCTCACCGACCGCTTCGAGGGTGATAAGGCACTCGGCCGTTACAACTCCTTCAACGAGGGCATGGTCGATCTCGTGCTCGGCGCAGGCGGCAACCTCAAGGCCGAACACGGAACGGGTCGCGCCATGGCCCCGTATGTGCGCCGACAGTACGGCGACGAACTCTACGAGGTGATGCAGGAGCTCAAGGCCGCCTGCGATCCGGGCTATACCCTCAATCCCGGCATCATCCTCGATGAGGATCCGCAGGCGCACGTGCGCAACATCAAACTGGCGGAGTCGGTCGAGATCGAGGTGGACCGCTGCGTGGAGTGCGGATACTGCGAGCCGGTCTGCCCGAGCCGCAACCTCACGCTGACCCCGCGGCAGCGCATCGTCATCCGCCGCTCGGAGGCCGCCGCACGCGCCCGCGGTGACCTGGCCTTCGCGGATCGGCTCGAGGATGAATACGACTACGACGGCGTGCAGACCTGCGCGGTCGATGGCATGTGCCAGACCGCCTGCCCTGTCCAGATCAACACCGGTGACCTGGTCAGGCGACTGCGACGCGAGAGTGCGCAGCCTGTTCTCGCCGGCGGCTGGAACGTGGCGGCGAAGGGATGGGCAACGGTGACGCGTGCCGGTTCCATCGCCCTGAGCACCGCCGCGAAGCTCCCCGCACCCCTGGTCAAGGGGGTGACCACGGTCGGACGTGCCGTCGTCGGTGATGATGTCATGCCCGAGTACTCCGCGGGCCTGCCCGGTGGCGGCCCCGCGCGTTCGAGGGACTCCGGCTACTTCGGTGCGACTCCCGGCGAGGGCACCGAGGTCCGCGGCGTCTATGTCCCGGCGTGTGTGAACTCCATGTTCGGAGCAGAGGACGGCGAGATCGGGGTCACCGAGGCCTTGAGGCGTCTGCTCGTGCGCGCCGGGATCACCCTGCTGGTGCCCGCCGATGTGGAGAAGCTGTGCTGCGGTACCCCGTGGAGCTCAAAGGGCTACGCCGCGGGGCACCGGACCATGGAGGACCGCGTGCGCGCCAGCGTTCGGGCCGCCAGCGACAACGGCCGGCTTCCGGTGATCAGCGACGCGGCGAGCTGTACGGAGGGATTTGCCAAACTGGTGCACGAGGATCCCGAGATCACCGTCGTCGATGCCGTGAGCTTCGTCGCCGAGCAGGTTCTGCCCGCGCTTGAGGTGACCCACGCCAGGGAGTCGCTGACCCTCCACCCCACCTGCTCCTCGACCCACCTGGGTCTGGTGGGGGATCTGCGCGCCATCGCCGAGTCGGCGGCCGAGACCGTCAACATCCCCGAGAACTGGGGATGCTGCGCCTTCGCCGGCGACCGCGGGATGCTGCATCCCGAGCTCACCGCCTCGGCAACCGCACCCGAGGCCGCGGATGTGAAAAGACTCAACGCCTCAGATCACGCCTCCTGCAACCGCACCTGCGAAATCGGGATGACCCGGGCGACCGGCACCCCCTATGTCCACATCCTCGAGGTCCTGGAAAAGTCGACCCGACCCTCCTGACCGGCCCTCCTGATATCCCACCCTGATTACTGAAAGCCCCTGACATGTACACACCTGACCTGGCCCCTGTCGCGGACAGCCTGGCCGTCTCATCTCTGATTGCCATGCTTCCCCTGGCCACCGTCTTCCTCCTGCTGGGAGCGCTGCGGTGGAAGGCCCACTGGGCGGGACTGACCGCACTCCTCGTAGCCGTCCTAGTTGCGGTTTTCGCCTATCAGATGCCCATCCATCTCACCGCACTCTCGGCCACGCAGGGTTTCGCCTTCGGGCTCTTCCCGATCATGTGGATCGTGATCAACGCCATCTGGCTCTATGACCTGACGGTGAAATCCGGACGCTTCGAGGATCTGCGCCTGGTCATCAACCGCGTCTCCGATGATCCGCGGGTCCAGGCGATCATCATCGCCTTCTGCTTCGGCGGACTTCTTGAGGCACTCGCCGGATTCGGCGCGCCCGTGGCGATCACCGGCGTGATGCTGCTGGCCGTGGGATTCTCCCCGATGCGTGCGGCAACGACGGTGCTGCTGGCCAACACCGCTCCGGTCGCCTTCGGCGCCATCGCCATCCCGATCATCACAGCGGGAAACCTCACCGGTATCGATTACCAGAGCATCGGCGCCTATGTCGGACACCAGACCCCGTTGCTGGCCTTCCTGGTTCCCCTCTTCCTGGTCCTGCTCGCCGACGGCAAGCGCGGGCTGCGGGAGACCTGGCCGATCGCGCTCGTGATCGGTGTGACCTTCTCCGTGGCGCAGTGGGTCTCGGCCACCTGGATCTCCGTCGAGCTCACCGACATCATCGCCTCCCTCTGCGGTCTCGCGGCCGCGGTGATCATGCTCCGCTTCTGGCAGCCCAAGGGCGGCGATGAGGCGCGGGCGCGCCTGCGCGCCGAGGACGTGGACAACACCGCCCCCGCGGCGGCGACCGGCACGCTGACACCGGCGCGCACCTGGATGGCACTGTTTCCCTATCTCCTGGTGATCATCGTGTTCTCGGTGGCCAAGCTCTGGACCCCGGCGATCAAGTTTCTCGCCTCCACCGATGTCAAGATTCCCTGGCCGGGTCTGCACGGACATATTCTCGGCGCCAACGGGGAGCCCGTAACCAGTACAATCTACACCTTCAGCTGGTTGTCCTCACCGGGTACCCTGCTGCTGATCTGCGGTGTCGTCATCGCCATCGTCTACCGCGTCAGCGCCGGTGATTCGCTCGGGATCTACGGCCGCAACCTGGTCAAGATGCGCTTTTCCATCCTCACGGTGGCATCGGTGCTCTCCCTGGCCTATGTGATGAACCAATCCGGTCAGACGATCACGATCGGCCACTGGATCGCCGGAACCGGTGCGGCCTTCGCCTTCCTTTCCCCGATCCTCGGCTGGCTCGGTACCGCGGTCACCGGTTCCGACACCTCCGCCAACGCGCTGTTCGCCACCCTGCAGCAGGCAGCAGCGGAGAAGGCAGGAATCGATCCGACGCTCCTTGTCGCCGCGAACACCTCCGGCGGTGTGGTGGGCAAGATGATCTCCCCGCAGAACCTGACCATCGCGGCCACGGCGGTGGGGCTGATCAACAAGGAATCCGAGATCTTCCGCAAGGTGATCTGGTGGAGCCTCGGACTGCTTGCGGCCATGTGTCTGATCGTGGGTCTGCAATCCACGGTGCTGTCCTGGATGCTGCCCTAGGTGTACTGACCGTAGACGTTGGTCGAATCCGTGTGATTCGGTGACATGACTGACATGACGAAGACCTCTCGTGTGGAATGGGATGTGCCTTAATCCAACCCGGTCACACGAGAGGTCTTCGATGTCTCATGCTAACGCAGCATTGACCCCACGTCACCGTCTCAAGGTCGCCCGCCCGGTCGTCGACGAGGCATACCCCATCCCGGCGCGGCGGATCAGCTCCGCCCGACGTTGAGTGAAAACTCGATGAAGCCGGAATCCTCAACCGAGACGAAGCCCAGATCGGGCGCCTGCACCCCGAAGTCACTCCAGGTGACGGGGATCTGGCCGATGATCTGGGCTGAGTTCTGTCCGAACGCGGTCTCCGCATCGACGGAGACGGTCCGGGTCTGCCCGTTGATGCTGAGCTCACCGGTCAGCGGGATCGTGGCCTGTCCCTCCTCGACGGCCCGGGACACGTCGATCGATGAGGTCAGCGTGAAGGTGGCCTCCGGGTGCGCGGCGGTGTCGATCGCCGAGGTCCGGAAATAGTTGTCCCTGCGGTCCGAGTCGGTGGTGATATCGGCGACCGGGACGGTGACGGTGGCGTCGACAAGCTCCTGTCCGGTGACCACAATCGTCGCCGTGACGTTGTCGGTGCGGCCGGTGACCGTCACGTCGGATCCGTTGAGGACCTCATCGAGGCGGTAGCCGGCCCAGGAGCCGGTGGTGGTCGTCCATGTTCCCTCGATCCCGGTCGGTGCCCGGTCCTGCGCGCGGTCCGGTGCCGGCGGCGGTGCGGACAGCGTCGGGGAATCCTCGGCGCGGGAGGAGACGGTGGAAGCGTAGATGCGGGTGCCGATGAGGATCACGGCCACCAGCGCAATAAGGGTGATGACGCCGATGATCCAGCGGCGGCGAATGTTCGGGGTGGGCATGGGGTCTCCTTCTGGACGGGTCCCGGATGCGGGGCACCGCACGGGATATTTAGTTGACGGGTCAATTGAACCGGATTGGTCGGCGGGTGTCTTTAGCCGAAGCGGGTTTCAGGGGGAATTGCCAGAGCAGTCCCATGCTGTTGTCAAGGCACACTCATCCCCGGCTCCCCGCGATGGGGGACACCCGATGTTCTATACTCAGCGTTGCCGGCGGCTCCGATTTCGGCGGAGCCGGGGAACACGGTGGGAATCCGTGACTGACGCGCAGCGGTAACCACCTGCGAAGGCGCCCGTTTCGATGCCACTGGTTCACACCGGGAAGGCGCGGGTCGCCGGGGGTGGGAGTCCGAAGACCTGCCGGCGCCCGCCTCACTCCGGGGTGGGCCAGTTGTCAGCCGACGGAGACGCGATGATCCGGGCTGCTAAGTGGAAAAGGTCCATCCATGTCCAAGTCCCGTACCCTGGCGGCGATCATCATCGCCTCATCACTGACCGTGGTCGCGTGTTCCTCAGGCGATACCACCACCAGTACGCCGACCGCCGCGCAGCCCGCAGGAAACTATCCGGTCACCGTCGACAGCTGCGGCAATTCCGTCGTGGTGGACCGGGCGCCGGAGCGCGCCGTGGCCCTCAACCAGGGCATAACGGAGATCCTGCTGTCGATGGGTCTGGGGGACCGTGTGGTGGGAACCGCCACCTGGACCGATCCGGTCCTTCCCGAACTGGAGAAGGCCAATGAGACGATCCCGCGTCTGGCGGACAATGACGCGTCCCTGGAAACCGTCCTGGCCACCGAACCGGACCTGGTCGCAGCGAGCTTCGCCAGCACCCTCTCCGACGGCGCCTCCGGATCCTTCGATTCCTACGCCAGGGTCGGTGTACCCGCATATATCGCGCATTCCGACTGCGTGAAGTCGCGTCTGGGCAATGATGACGGCGAGCGCGGAGAGAAGCTCGGCATGGATGACATCTACCGCGACATCGAGGACCTTGGTCTGCTTTTCGACGCCCCCACCGCAGCACAGGACCTGGTCAACGGGCTGGACGCCCGTATGACGGCCGTCCGGGCCGAGGGGGAGCCGCTCACCGCCGCCTTCTGGTTCGCCAACTCCGAATCCCCCTACATGGCCGGCGGCTACGGCGCCCCGCAGATCATCGCGGACCAGCTGAACCTGGACAACGTCTTCGCCGATCGCACCGAGGAATGGCCACAGATCAACTGGGAGGCCGTGGCACAGGCTGATCCCGACGTCCTCGTCCTCGGTGACCTCACCCGCAAATCCCAGACGGCGGAGACCGGTGATGCGAAGGTGGAGTTCCTGAAGAACCATCCCGTGGCCAGCCAGATGAGCGCGGTGCGGAACAACCGCATCATCTATGTGGCGGGAGCGGACATGAACCCCTCGATCCGCACCGTCGACGGTGCCGAGAAGGTGGCCGCGGGGCTGCGGGAACTCGGCCTGCGCTAGTGGTGCTCCAGAAACTCAGCCCCTGGCTCTGGGCGGTGGTCGGGATTACCGCGGTGGTGTTCTCCATCGGCATGTCGGTGACCTTCGGCCCCGTCCACCTGTCCACCCTGGACGCCTGGCAGGTGATTCTGAACAGGGTGGGCCTCGGCCCGGCGCCGGAACTGTCGACGGTGCAGGCGGCGACGGTATGGGAGCTGCGCATGCCCCGTGCCCTGATGGCCGGGCTGGCCGGTGCCGGTCTGGGGCTGTGCGGGGTGGTCCTGCAGTCGCTGCTGCGCAATCAGCTGGCGGATCCCTTCATCCTCGGCGTCAGCTCCGGCGCCTCCACCGGCGCGGTGCTGGTGGTGGTCACCTCGGCTGCGGCATCGGCGCTGGCGATGTCGGCCGGCGCCTTCCTCGGCGCCCTGTTGTCCTTCGCCCTGGTACTGCTGCTGACCAGGGCCGCCGGCGGGGGAATGCAGAAGATCATCCTCGCCGGTGTCGCCATCACCCAGCTGTTTTCGGCACTGACCAGCTTCATCATCATGATGTCCGCCGATTCCCAGACCACGCGCGGCGTGCTCCACTGGCTGCTTGGCTCGCTGAGCTCCTCATCCTGGGAGACGGTGGGCATCACGGCCGTGGTGCTCCTGCTGTGCGCGGGCGTGATCTTCCTGCACTCGCAGGTGCTCGACGCCTTCGCCTTCGGTGAGGATTCAGCCGCGGCGCTGGGCATTGACATCGTGAGAACGCGGCTGGTGCTGCTGCTGGTCACCGCGCTGCTGACCGCCACCATCGTGGCGAGCTCCGGGGCCATCGGTTTCGTCGGGCTGGTCATGCCCCACGTGTGCCGGCTCCTGGTCGGCTCGATGCACCGCCGCCTGATCCCCATGGTGGCACTCTGGGGGGCGGTGTTCATGATCTGGGTGGACACGATGGGACGCACCATTGCCGATCCGGTGGAGATCCCCGTCGGGGTGATCACCGCGCTGGTGGGCGTGCCCATCTTTGCGATAATTCTCATCAGATTCGGAAGGAGATCCCGATGAGCGCGGTCAGCGGGCGGTCGATCAGCTATTCCATCGCCGGAACCCGGGTTCTCCGGGATGTGGATGTGGAGGTCGGGGAGGGTGAGATGTTCGGGATCGTCGGCCCGAACGGATCGGGGAAATCCACCCTGCTGCGGGTCCTGGGCGGACTGGCCACCCCGGAATCCGGGGAGGTCCGGCTCAACGGGCGGCAGGTGCGGGGGATGCGGCCCGGGGCCATCGCCCGCACCCTCGCCCTGGTGGAACAGCGTGCGGTGCCCAACGCCGAGCTCAGCGTGCGTGAGGTGATCTGCCTCGGGCGGATCCCGTATACCTCGGCACTTCGGGGCCTGCGGGCACGCGACATGGAGATCGTTGAACGCGCCGCGGCCCAGACCGGGGTGGGCGAGCTGATGGAGCGATCCTTCTCCACGCTTTCCGGGGGCGAGCAGCAGCGGGTGCACATCGCCCGCGCCTTCGCCCAGGACACCCCGCTGCTGTATCTGGATGAACCGACCAATCACCTTGACATCGCCCACCAGCTGGCCATTCTGGATCTCGCGGCGGCCGCGGGGCGGACCAATGTGGTGGTCCTGCATGATCTCAACCTGGCGTCGATGTACTGCGATCGGATCCTCATGCTCGAGCAGGGGCGGGTCTTCGCGGTGGGTACCCCGGCGGAGGTGCTCAACCCCGGGTGGATCTCCGAGGTTTTCGATGTCACCTCCCGGGTGCACAACGCCGGGACCGACCCCTACATCCAGTTCCTGCGCCGCACCAGGTGAGCACGGGGTGTGAGAATCTCAAAATCTCTTCCCAGAAAGTGATCCGGACAACATTCGGGAGATGGTGGCGGTTGCCGGCGGGTGACCCGCCTGTTGCTATATTTGGGCAGCGTAGGAGAAGTTTTCAGGCCACAGTGAGAGCGGGTCATCGGCCGGGATGGATCTCCGTGGGGTTTTCCACCCCGGGTTCCCCGGTGCGCAGGTGGCGCGCGTGGCACGCCGCCCCGCGGGCAAAAGATGACGTTTTCCTCATGATTTATGGCATATTACTATCTAAACAATGCCGCACCGCTGTCTTCCGGTGCGCCATTTTTCATTAGCCGAGCCCCCTCGGGCGCGGTTCCCCTCTACCCGGGGTCCGTGCCCGAGATACACCAAGGAGCGAGTTCTCACGTGACCGAATTGAGTAGGACCTTCCGCACCAGCCGCCTGATCGACCGCTTCGACCGGGAGCCCTTCGCCTTCGCCTTCTCCGGCCAGGGTTTCGATTGGTTGAAGACTCTCCGCGATGCGGTCGCGGCGGGCTCCGGCGGCAACGTGTCGGGGATTGTCGGGCGCGCCGGGCGCCTCCTTACTCCTGTCGCAGATGAGCTGGCCGGCACCTTCCCCTTCGGTTTCTCCCCGGTGGAGTGGGCCGGTGCCGCCGAGGCGCCCGCGTTCGACACCTCGCAGTCAGCGGTGAGTGTCCCCGGGATCTTCGTATCCCAGATCGCCACCCTGGATTCACTCGAGCTGCAGCATCTCGACGTCGATCGCGCGGTTGCGGCGATCGGCCACTCCCAGGGTGTGCTCGGCGTCCATCTGCTGCGCGATGTCACCCGCGCCGATGAGCTGCTCGCCCTGGCACAGCTCATCGGTGCCGCGATCACCCATACCGCCCGGATGACCGGGCTTATCGCCCGCGGTGAGCACTCGCCGATGGTCTCCATCTCCGGCATCTCCCGCGAGCAGCTCCAGGACGCGATCGATGCCACCTGCTCCGACGTTCCGGAGGAGATCCGCCCGGTGGTTGGTCTGCGCAACGCCCGTGACGCCTATGTCCTGGTGGGTCGCCCGGACGACAATGCCCGCGTTAGCGATGCCCTCACCGTGGCCGCCGCAGCCGACGCCGCGGCCGTGCAGAACAAGCTCCGCGGGGGAAAGCCCTTCGCCCCCCGCATCGCCGACCTGCCGGTGCAGTCCGCCTTCCACCACCCCGCCATGAAGGACGCGGTCGAGCAGACCGTCGCCTGGGCCGTGGCCTGCGGCCTCGATGCGGACACCGCCCGCGACGTCGCCTCCGACGTCCTGGTCAACCCCGTGGACTGGCCGGCCGCCGTCGATCGTGCGGTGGCGGCGGGGGCGAAATGGATCCTGGACGTGGGCCCCGACGGCGGTGTCGTGCCCCTGACCCGTACCATTCTCGCCGGCCGTGGAGCCGGATCATTCGCGGTCAGTGACGCCGCCGGTCAGGCCATGGTCTTCGATTCCGGCCTCGCCCCGAAGCTGCCCAGGCCATATTCCGAGTTTGCACCCAGGGTGGAGACTGTCAACGGTGTGGCACGCCTGGTCACACGCTTCAGCGAACTCACCGGTCGCAGTCCGATGATGCTGGCAGGCATGACCCCGACCACGGTGGATCCCGAGATCGTCGCCGCGGCCGCCAACGGTGGACACTGGGCTGAGCTCGCCGGCGGTGGCCAGGTGACACCTGATCTGCTCGAGGCGCATATCGCGCAGCTCAGCGAATTGCTGGATCCGGGTGTCAACGCCCAGTTCAACTCCATGTTCCTCGATCCCTATCTGTGGAAGATGCAGATCGGGGGCAAGCGTCTGGTGCCCAAGGCACGCGCCAACGGCGCGCCGATCGACGGCATTGTGATCACCGCGGGCATGCCGGAGAAAGAGGAGGCCATCGCCCTGGTGCGGGACCTCCGTGCGGGGGGCTTCCCCTGGATCGCCTTCAAGCCCGGTGCGGTGCGCCAGGTCAGGCAGGTGCTCGCTGTCGCCGCGGAGATCCCGGAGATTCCCGTGATCATCCAGATCGAGGGCGGAGTCGCCGGTGGCCACCATTCCTGGGAGGATCTCGATGATCTCCTGATGGACACCTACGCCGACATCCGCGCCCTGGACAACGTGGTGCTGTGCGTCGGTGGTGGAATCGGAACGCCCGAGCGCGCCGCCGACTACATCACGGGCACCTGGGCGGACAGGCACGGGCTGCCCCCGATGCCGGTGGACGGCATCCTCGTCGGCACCGCGGCCATGGCGACGAAGGAGGCGAAGACCTCCCCGTCGGTCAAGCAGATGCTGGTGGCGACCCGGGGCACCACGCAGTGGGTGCCCGCGGGTGGCGCCAACAACGGCATGGCCTCAGGGCGTTCCCAGCTCGGCGCGGACATCCACGAGATCGACAACTCCTTCGCCCGCGCGGGCAGGCTCCTCGACGAGGTCGCGGGGGACGCCGAGGCTGTTGCGGCCCGTCGCGCGGAGATCATCGCAGCCATCGGGAGGACCGCCAAGGTTTACTTCGGCGATCTCGAGAAAATGAGCTATGAACAGTGGCTCAGGCGTTACCTGGAGCTGTCCGGACCGGTGGACGGCGAGTGGATCGACATCTCCTGGAGGAACCGTTTCCAGCAGATGCTCGAGCGCACCGAGGCCCGGTTGATCGACCAGGACCACGGACAGTTCGTGCCCACCGTGGACATCGATGCCGCGGATGCGGCCGCGTGCGTCGAAAAGCTCGCTTCCGAGCTACCCACCTCCGATCTGCTCACCCCCGACGACGTGGCCTGGTTCCTCAGGCTGTGCCGCACCCCGGGCAAGCCCGTCAACTTCGTGCCGGTCATCGACAGGGACGTCCGCAGGTGGTGGCGCTCCGATTCGCTGTGGCAGTCCCAGGACGCCCGCTACGAGGCGGATCAGGTGGCCATCATCCCCGGGCCGGCCGCGGTCGGTGGCATCACGGTGGCCGATGAGCCGGTCGCGCAGCTGCTGGACCGCTTCAACGAGGCGACCATCGGCAGGATCGCCGAGTCCACCGAGGTGCGCCGTGACCCGATCGCGGAGCTGATCAAGGCGCCCGGAACCTACTGGGCCGGCCGCAACGTGCCCTCCATGGTCCAGCGCCTCGGCGATGTGGAGGCGTGGGTCAACGGAACGCACCCGCCCACCGGTGCGACGCTCGAGCCTGTCGACGCCGAGCACGTGATCCTCACCGTTCCCCTGGCCGGTTCCACCGCATTCGGAACCACCACCGATCTCAGAATCCGTTTCACGCTGCCCGAATCCGCGGCGCCCGGAACGGTCCCGCAGGTCACCCAAGCCGATGCCGAATCCGCGATGGGTGAGCTCACCAGAATCGCCGCCGGTGGCACCCTGGCCGAGGTGGACCACGGTGTGGCCACCTGGGACACCACCCTCGATGCCGGGGTGATCGCCGACTACAACAACGTCACCGCCAGCTACCTGCCCGCCACCGTCGCCCCGGCGGCGACCGCCCCCGATGTCCTGGTCGGCCGCGCCTGGCCCGCCATCTTCGCAGCGGTGCGCTCGGCCATCATCCCGGGCAGCGATTCCGCCTCGGTGGTCGAGGGCATGCTCTCCCTGGTCCACCTCGAGCACCACATCGTGATGCTCTCTGAGCTGCCCGCGGCGGACAGCGGGGTCGCCCTCCACGTCACCGCGGCCGCCGAGGAGGTCTCCGACACCTCGATCGGCCGCGTGGTCGTGGTCCGCGCGCAGATTCTCGCCGACGGCCGTGAACTGGCCACCCTGTCCGAGCGTTTCGCCATCCGCGGGCGCGGCGGTGAGGCGGTGGCGCGGACCAACACCTCGGCCCTGCCCACGACCATCGACACCCCCCGCTCCCACCGCGCGGTGGCCCGTGTCACCGCCCCGGAGTCCATGCGGCCCTTCGCGGTGGTCTCCGGCGACCGCAATCCGATCCACGTCTCCGCGACCGCCGCCGCCCTTGCAGGGCTTCCCGGCGTGATCGTCCATGGCATGTGGACCTCCGCGATCGGCGAGCTCATCGCGGGTGCGGCCTTCCGTGACGAGCAGACCGAGACCCCGGCCTCGCGGGTGGTCGAGTACACCGCCACCATGCTGGCTCCGGTGCTGCCGGGGCAGACCATCACCTTCACCGTCGAGCGCTCCGCTATCGACTCCCGCCCTGGACGCGGCGAGGTCCGTTCGATCACCGCGACCGTGGAGGGCAACCCGGTGCTCACCGCGACCGCGGTGATGGCCTCGCCGACGACCTTCTACGCCTTCCCCGGCCAGGGCATCCAGTCCCAGGGCATGGGTATGGAGGCACGCCGGAATTCGGCGGCCGCGCGTGCGGTGTGGGACCGCGCCGACGCCCATACCCGGGCGAAACTCGGCTTCTCCATCCTGGAGATCGTGGAGAACAACCCACGCGAGGTCACCGTGGCGGGCGAGCGGTTCCACCATCCCGACGGCGTGCTCTTCCTGACCCAGTTCACCCAGGTGGGCATGGCCACCCTCGGCGTCGCCCAGATCGCGGAGATGCGCGAGGCCGGTGCGCTCAACCAGCGCGCCTATTTCGCCGGCCACTCCGTGGGTGAGTACAACGCGCTGGCCGCCTATGCCGGGGTGCTCTCGCTGGAGTCCGTCCTGGAGATCGTCTACCGTCGCGGACTGACCATGCACCGTCTGGTGGAACGTGATGACAAGGGCCTGTCCAACTACGGCCTGGCCGCCCTCCGGCCCAACAAGATGGGGCTGACCGCCGACAACGTCTTCTCCTATGTGGAGGGGATCTCCGCGGAATCCGGTGAGTTCCTGGAGATAGTCAACTACAACCTGGCCGGACTGCAGTACGCGGTCGCCGGAACACAGGCGGGACTGGCCGCGCTGCGTGCCGATGTGGAGGACCGCGCCCCCGGGCAGCGCGCCTTCATCATGATTCCCGGCATCGACGTCCCCTTCCACTCCTCGAGGCTGCGGGACGGTGTCGGAGCCTTCCGCGAACACCTGGATTCGCTCATCCCCGAGCAGCTGGATCTGGACATCCTGGTCGACCGCTACATCCCGAACCTGGTCGCACGTCCCTTCGAGCTCAGCCGTGAGTTCGTCGAATCCATGGCGAAGGTCGTGGATTCCCCCTACATCACCGGGATCCTCGAGGACTTCGAGACGGCGGCGGCCGATGAGCAGAAACTCGCCCGGACACTCCTGATCGAACTCCTGGCCTGGCAGTTCGCTTCGCCGGTGAGGTGGATTGAAACCCAGGATCTGCTGATCAACGACCTGGGTGCCGAGCGTTTCGTCGAGGTGGGTGTCGGTTCGGCACCGACCCTGGCCAATATGATGGGCCAGACCCTCAACCTGCCGCAGTACCGTTCCGCGCGGGTCGAGGTGCTCAACATAGAGCGTGACCGCCCTGTGGTGTTCGCCACCGATGAGATCGTCCGCGAGGTTGAGGCCGAGTCCGCACCGGAGCGGGAGGAGACCGTCGAGGTGGCGGCCGCCGCGCCGGCCACCGTTGCCGAGCCGGTTGCAGCAGCCGGGCCGCGCCCGGATGACATCGAGTTCACCCCCGCCGACGCCACCGAGATGCTCATCGCGATCTGGACCAAGGTCCGACCCGATCAGATGGGCGCAACGGATTCGATCGAGACCCTCGTCGAGGGTGTCTCCTCCCGCCGGAACCAGCTGCTGCTGGATCTGGGCGTGGAGTTCGGTCTCGGCGCGATCGATGGCGCGGCTGACGCCGAGCTCGGTGATCTCAAGGTCACCGTCTCCAAGATGGCCAGGGGATACCGCGCCTTCGGTCCGGTACTCTCCGATGCGGCCGCGGATGCGCTGCGCCGGATCACCGGACCCACGGGCAAACGCCCCGGCTATGTCGCCGAGCGGGTGACGGGAACCTGGCAGCTCGGTCAGGGCTGGGCCGACCATGTGGTGGCCGAGGTGGTCATCTCCGCCCGCGAGGGTGCCTCCCTGCGCGGCGGGGAGCTGGCCACGCTCGAGCCCTCGGCACCGGCCACCGCCGCCGATCTGGACACGCTTATCGACGCCGCCGTCCGCGCCGTCGCCGCCCGCCGCGGCCTCAGCGTCTCCCTGCCCAGCTCCGGCGGTGCCGGCGCGGGCGTGGTCGATTCCGCGGCACTCGGCGAACTCGCCGAACAGGTCACCGGCCGCGAGGGTGTGCTTGCGGCCACCGCGCGCACCATCCTCGCCCAGCTGGGTCTGGACACCCCCGCACAGCATGGCGTGGACGCGGCCGAATCCGACACCCAGCTCTATGATCTCGTCTCCCGGGAAATGGGCTCCGACTGGCCGAGGCTGGTTGCCCCCGCCTTCGACGCGGACCGCGTTGTCCTGCTCGATGACCGCTGGGCCTCCGCGCGTGAGGATGTCTCCCGCGTGGCGCTCGGTGAACTGGACGCATCCGAGATCGATGTCACCGGAGCCGGGGACGCCGTCGCGGCGCAGGCGCAGTACTTCGGTCTCGATGAACTGGCCGCAGCGGCCCGCGACACCTCCGACCTCGACTATGCCGGGGACGTGGCGGTTGTCACCGGGGCATCGCCCGGCTCGATCGCGGCGGCGGTCGTCGAGAAGCTGCTGTCCGGTGGTGCGACCGTGGTTGCCACCACCTCCGGTCTCAGCCACGACCGCCTGGAGTTCTACAAGGAGCTCTACGCACGTTCCGCACGCGGTACGGCGGCCCTGTGGATCGTGCCGGGGAACCTGAGTTCCTTCACCGACATCGATTCCATCGTCAGCTGGGTCGGTTCCGAACAGCACGCCACCGTCAACGGTGCATCCAAGCTGGTCAAGCCCGCGCTCGTGCCCACCCTGCTCTTCCCCTTCGCGGCACCGCGGGTCTCCGGATCCATGGCCGACGCCGGGCCACAGGCGGAGACGCAGATGCGTCTGCTGCTGTGGTCGGTGGAGCGTCTGATCGCGGGACTGGCGCCGCTGGGTGCCGATACCCGCATCGGGCACCGCCTCCACGTTGTCATCCCCGGTTCGCCCAACCGCGGCCGCTTCGGCGGCGACGGTGCCTACGGCGAGTCCAAGGCCGCGCTCGACGCCGTGGTCACCCGCTGGCACGCCGAGCAGGGCGCATGGGGGGCGAACACCTCGCTGGTCCACGCCCTCATCGGCTGGGTCCGCGGGACGGGGCTGATGGGCGGGAACGATCCGTTGGTGGCTGCGGCCGAGGAAGCGGGTGTGCAGACCTACTCCACCCAGGAGATCGCCTCGCTGCTCGTGTCTCAGATTGCGGGAGACATCCGCGAGGAGGCCGCCGGGGCGCCGGTCACCGTCGACTTCACCGGCGGGCTCGGTGAATCCGAGATCAATCTCGCCGAAATGGCCCGTGCCCTCAGGGTGGAGGCCGCCGAGGCCGAGGAGGCACCGCGCACCATCGCGGCGCTGCCGACGCCCTACCGTCCGATCGTGGCCACCACCCCCGACTTCGACGGACGTGTCAGCCAGAACCTCGAGGACATGGTGGTCATTGTCGGCGCCGGGGAACTGGGCCCCCTTGGCTCGGCCCGAACGCGTTTCGACGCCGAACTCAGCGGCACCCTCAGCGCCGCGGGCGTGACCGAGCTGGCATGGAGCACAGGTCTGATCCACTGGGACACCGACCCCACCCCCGGCTGGTACGACGCCTCCGGCGAGGAGGTCGCGGAGGAGGACATCTACGGCCGCTTCCATGATGAGGTCATGGAGAGAATCGGTGTCCGCCGTTACCATGACATGCCGGAGTACGGCATGATCGACAATCTCGCGCCCGAGCTGACCACCGTCTACCTGGACCACGATCTGACCTTCAGCGTCGGTTCCCGTGCGGAGGCCGAAACCTACGTCGAATCCGAGCCGGAGCTGACCCGTGCCGCCCTCGACGCCACCACCGGTGAGTGGACCGTCACCCGCAGGGCCGGCTCGGCCATCCGGGTGCCGCGCAGGATGGCAATGACCCGCTTCGTCGGCGGTCAGGTTCCCGAGGGCTTCGATCCCGCCGTCTGGGGCATTCCCGCGGACATGATCGACAACCTCGACACCGTCGCACTGTGGAACATCGTCTGCACCGTCGATGCCTTCCTCTCCGCGGGCTTCAGCCCGGCCGAGCTGCTCGGTGCGGTGCACCCGGCACGGGTGTCCTCCACCCAGGGCACGGGAATGGGTGGCATGGAGTCACTGCGAGGGATCTATGTCGATCGCATCCTCGCCGAGCCACGGGCCAATGACGTGCTGCAGGAGGCACTGCCTAATGTGGTCGCGGCGCATGTCATGCAGTCCTATGTCGGCGGCTACGGTCAGATGATCCACCCGGTCGCCGCCTGCGCCACCGCCGCGGTGTCCGTGGAGGAGGGCATGGACAAGATCCGCCTCGGCAAGGCCGACTTCGTGGTCGCCGGTGGTTTCGACGCACTGTCGGTGGAGGGAATCACCGGTTTCGGTGACATGGCGGCAACCGCCGACTCCGCAGCGATGGAGGCGAAGGGGATCGAGCACCGTTTCTTCTCCCGCGCGAATGACCGCCGCCGTGGCGGATTCATCGAGTCCGAGGGCGGCGGCACCCTGCTGCTGGCACGGGCGTCACTGGCCGCGGATCTCGGCCTGCCGGTGCTCGGCGTGGTCGGATTCGCCGAGTCCTTCGCCGATGGTGCGCACACCTCGATCCCGGCTCCGGGACTCGGTGCGCTGGGTGCCGCACGGGACGGGGTGGAGTCCAGGCTCGCACGGTCGCTGGCGTCCGTCGGTGTCTCCCCGGATGAGATCTCCATCCTGTCCAAGCACGACACCTCCACCAACGCCAATGATCCCAACGAGTCCGATCTCCATGAGCGCATCGCTGCGGCGATCGCCAGGGATTCGGGTAATCCGCTCTACGTGATCTCGCAGAAGGCCCTGACCGGCCATGCCAAGGGCGGTGCCGCGGCCTTCCAGCTCATTGGACTGACCCAGGTGCTGCGCAGCGGACTGGTCCCGGCCAACCGCTCACTGGACTGTGTCGATCCGGTGCTCTCCGGACACCAGCACCTGGTCTGGCTGCGCCGGCCGCTGGACCTCCGGGCTGTCGCACCGAAGGCCGGCCTGGTCACCTCGCTCGGTTTCGGACACGTCTCCGCCCTGGTGGCCGTGGTCCACCCCGACGCATTCGTCGAGGCGGTGCGTCTGGAACGCGGTGAGGAGGCCGTGGCCGAGTGGCGTGCCGCGGCGCATGAGCGCGAAGCCGCGGGCCTGCGCCGGATCGTCGACGGAATGCACGGCGGCGTGCTCTATGAGCGTCCCGTCGAGCGCAACCTCGGTGTACACGGTGACGCCGCGAAGGAGGTCGAGGCGGCGGTCCTGCTGGATTCGGGCGCCCGCCTCGTTGACGGGGTGCTGACTCCTTAAAGGCTGGAGAAAAAGTGAAGGGCCCGTACACATCAGGTGTGCGGGCTTTTCTCGATCATATATTCGAACGGATGGGGGTGGATGTCCATCCTTCCTTCTATGATGCGGAGTGTAGTAACTCTTATTCGAGGAGGTGTGTGAAAAGTGGCCGAAAGAATATATTTCTCCCATCAGGATCCCATTTCGGCGCAGTCCTTCATCAATTATGAGATCAACAAGGCGAGTTACCACCGCTGGTGGTTCCTTCTCGAGGACGCGGACGAGCACGACGCGGACTCGCTGATCACTGAGCTGATGGCGGCGACGGGATGCAGCAGATATGAGGTGAACCAGGCCATCAGGGCGGTGGCACTGGTCAGGATGCTCCCGGGTCTGCGCCGACTGGTTGAGGAGATGTTCCATGTCAACATCTCCTACCTGGCCCGGATCATGGATGCGGTCGCGCCCGCGGCGATGGCGATCCTTGACCCTCTGGAGAAGCGCATCATCTCCCGGCTGACCCCCCGGGTGGCGGGGGAGATGATGATTCAGGCTGGACACCTTGCGGGGCTGATCACACGCTGGATCAAGGAACTCGATCCTTCCCACTGTGGTCCTCAACCGCGCAGTGAGCGGGAGGGGGAGTACCTGGAGTTTCAGAGCAGGGGGGATCACACATACATCCGCGCGAGGTTGGCCACCGCCGATGCCCGACGGTTCAAGGATTCCCTTGAGGCGGTCGGTGGCACCAGGATTCCCCTGGCACAGGCACTGAGGGAGTTTCTTGATGCGAAGGCCCCGGTCCAGGTTGTCCAGTACCTCTACACCCCGCGAACCGGCGGAAGGTCCTGGATGGCAGGGGTGGGTTACCTCGGCCCGCTGCTGGCCAGGGACTGGAAGAAGCGGGTGGCAAAGGAGGTGGAACTCGATGCCATGGACTCCGCGGTGGAGAAGGGATACCGGCCGAGTCAGCGGATGCGGGCGGCGGTCATCGCAAGGGACGCGCACTGCCGCTTCCCGGGGTGTTCGGTACCCGCGGACCGCTGTCAATTGGACCATGTCCGCCCCTGGGCGGCTGGTGGGCCCACGGCGATGTGGAATCTCATGTGCCTGTGCCAGCACCACCACAACATGAAATCGGATGGGCGTTTTACCCCGGAGCTCGACGAGCTCGGGGAGGTGTTGTGGATCGGACCGATGAACCGACCGGTGGTGGTGCGCCCCGAGGGGCCCTTCGCCGAGGAGATGCCGACCGGGCTATGGGGACAGAAGCTGCGGGTGAGGTTGAAGGAATGGAGGAGAAAGAGGAGGGAGGAGGCTCACAGGACGGACTCCGCCTAGAACTTCACCATGGGTTCATAACCTGCGGGGATACGATCACTGTCCACGATCTGCTTGCCGAAGGGGAACAGGGAAACGGGGATCATCCGGAGATTGGCTATGGCAAGGGGGATTCCCACGATCGTCACCGCCTGCGCCGCGGCGGTGGTCAGGTGTCCAATCGCGAGCCAGACGCCCGCGATGAGGAACCACACGACGTTGGTGATTCCGGCGACACCGCCACTTCCCCCTGTCTTCTGGACGACGCTGCGGCCGAAGGGCCACAGCGCGTAGTTGGCCATGCGGAAACTGGCGATTCCCGCAGGGATGGTGATGATGAAAATACACGCGATGATCCCGAAGAATACGTATCCGATGGCGAGCCACAGTCCGCCGAAAACCAGCCAGATGATGTTCAGTAGTAGTCTCATGTCCCCCAGCATAGAATCTCAGGGGTGATTACGATCGGGACCGACCTTGTCCATATCCCCGCCTTCGCCGAACAGCTCGCGCAACCGGGCAGCAGCTTCATGGCCGTGTTCGGGGCGGGTGAGCGTCGATTAGCGGCCAACCGTGAGGGGTTCCGCAGGGTGGAGCACCTCGCCGGTCGGTGGGCGGCGAAGGAGGCGTTCATCAAGGCCTGGTCACAGGCCATCTACGGCCGGCCCCCGGTGATTCCGGAGGAGGAGGTGGCGTGGGCCGAGATAGAGGTGCGCGCCGACCGCTGGGGCAGGGTCGCACTCGGCCTGGCCCCGGATATGGCCGCGAAGGTGCGTGGCTCCCTGGGCGAGTTCAGTACCCAGATCAGCATCAGCCATGACGGAGACTACGCGACAGCGGTGTGCATGCTCACCTGTGGGGGCCCACACCCGTAGGGGGATCGGGAGGATTATCCGGTGGCGACGGAGAACAGGTAGGAGATCAGCATCCGTTTGATTTCCACCACGATGGCATTGAAGGCGGGATCATCCTCCGGTCCCGGGCCGACATCACGCACGGCGTAGTTGAGAAGGGAGGACACGGTGTGCACCAGCAGGCCGGCCAGGGACATGCGCTCCTCGTAGGAGGCCCCGCGGGCCAGGGGCTTCATCACCCCGGCGATGATCTCCAGCATTTCCTTCTCGGTCGCCGCGGCGGTGGCGCGGGTGGCCGGGGTGGACTGGATGGCGTGCCAGACAGCGCGTCGTGAGGGGTCCTCGCGCCACAGCCGCGCGAGGTGCTCGATGAACTCGTCGAGGATATCCGGCCACTGCAGGGCCGGGACCTGCTCGGAAAACTTCTTCAACTCGGCGACGGCCTCCGCATTGTCCACGCGGTCGAGCTCGCAGATGAGCACGTACTTGTTGGCGAAGAACTGGTAGAGCGTTCCGATGGGGACCTCGGCGCGTTTGGCAACCTCGTCGAAGGTGAAGGATTCGAATCCGAGATCGACAAGCACGGAGCGTGAGGCGGTGAGGATTCTGTTGAACTTCTCCCGGCTGCGCTGCTGTGCGGGGCGACGCCGGGGCACCAGGATCTCCGAGCCTGCCGCCGGGGCGTCGTCAAGCGTGTCTTTGTCGCTCACTGGATTCAGGCGAGCTCGCGGATGATTCTCGCCACGTGGCCCGTGGCACGCACGTTGTACTTCGCCAGACCGATGGTTCCGTCGGGTTCAACGACGAAGGTCGAGCGGATCACACCCTCCACCACCTTGCCGTAGTTTTTCTTCTCGCCGTAGGCGCCCCAGGCGGTCATGACCGACTTGTCCGCGTCGGAGAGCAGCGGGAAGTTAAGATCGTGGTCCTCACGGAACTTCACGAGCTTGTCCACGGGATCGGGGGAGATCCCCACGATGTCGACATCGAGCCCGTTGAGCTCAGCGAGGCTGTCACGGAAATCACAGGCTTCCTTCGTGCATCCCGGCGTGTTGGCCCTGGGGTAGAAGTACACGATCACCCGTCTGCCCGCGTAGTCACTCAGGGAGGTGGTGGTTCCGGAATCATTCGGCAGGGTGAATGCGGGCGGGGTATCTCCAACTTCCAGTCGATGCGCGTGAGTCATGAATCCAACAATAGCCGGTGGGCAGGGCAATGGGCACCTTGATCCGAGGTACCACGGCACGGTGGCAACCAGTTAAGTAATATGGTCGTGCAGTAACGGGTTTTCAACACAACGCGTTAAATTGAGTCAATTAATTATTCTCAGGAGTAGCCCCGTGGCACGCAATATTGATGACATCCAGCGCGACATCGAACGCACCCGCCGCCAGCTGGCGAGCACACTCGACGAACTGGCCGACCGCACCAAGCCGGCCAACCTGGTCGATGATGCGAAGAGCCAGGCCACCGCCAAGCTGCGCGAGCCCAACACACAGAAGGTTCTGCTCGGTGTCGCCGCCGTGGTTGTGGGGGCCATTGTGTTCAGCGTCGTCCGCGGCCGCAAGAAGAGCAATGATCTCAAGGAGATCCAGCGCCTGCTCTCCGAGCGCTGATTCACACCAGCTGAGCGCCCGCGGCGTGCATCTCCTCCAGAGCTGCATCGCCGCTCTTTTCTGCAACCGCGGAACACAGCCTGGTGAGAATGCGCACCCGGAAACCCTGCTTCAAGGCATCGAGGGCCGTCGCCCGTACACAGTGATCGGTGGCTATGCCCGCGATGTCCAGGGAATCGATGCCTCGGCTCCGCAGCCAGTCCGCCAGCGGCGTACCATCGCCGGCCGAGGTGCCCTCGAATCCGGAATAGGCGGCGGTGTGCTCGCCCTTGCGGAAGAATTCATCGATGAGATCGGTGCGCACCTTTTCCTGTATTTGCGCGCCGTCTGAATCAGCCACGCAGTGAACCGGCCAGGAATCAATGAAATCGGGCGTGTCCGAAAAGTGGGCGCCCGGATCGATGTGCCAGTCCTGTGTCGCCACCACCACGCCGTAGTCGGAGGCGTGGGACAGCTGGTAGGCCCCGATCAATCCGGCGACCTCATTGCCACGCTCGGTGGCCAGCGATCCACCGGGGCAGAAATCCCTCTGAACATCCACGAGTACAAGTGCGCGTGCCATCTGAGCCGCCTTTCCCTTTGATGCAGCTCAGTTTTAGGCACAAAAAGCTTTTCGACGCCCCGGACGCGCGCCCGGGGGCCCCACGCTCCCCAACGACAAGACCAGGTTGGAGCCCTGTAGGAGGCTCCAACCTGGTGTTATTGTGCGCCATCAGGGAATCGAACCCCGAACCCTCTGGAACGGATGAGTGAGTTTGCGCAGGTTTGTACGATTATGTACGGGTTCCTTCTTGTGCCCCATAAATCGGTATCTAGCAGGCATCAAGGCACATTGAACAGGGAATTCCATCGTGGGGTGGCCTATCGAAAGTGCGGGCTAAGTGCGGACCACTTCAACTGCCGAGCGAGGGGCGTTTACCCGATTGGTTGAGCGCTTTCGAATGGGCCCTGGGAACCCGCTCGCTCGACTGGGATTCTCTCAAGGAAGCTCTTGTTGCGTTCCAGCTCGAAGTCGGCCCAGTACTCCACATCGGTGTAATACTCAACCATCCGGGCGTAGAGCTCAGCAGGAATGGGGGTGGTTTGATTGCGCATGGACTCCAGGATCTGCATGGAGCCATCTGCTTCCTCACCACAACTCATGGCAACAGCACCTGAGTAAGCGAGAGTTGGATCATCTAAGTAACCGACGATTTCAGCCTCAAGCGGAAAAAACTTCCTCAGTTCCTCAACTACCTTCTCACGTTCAGACATTCTCTCCTCCTCACTGTCGCGTATGTGGTTTGATTTTATCAAGGTTCGTCGACCTATTGAAAGGGTGGAGTGAGGGGCGTTTACCGTTTCCGGTAAGCGCTCACACCGTCGATGTGAAGTGGCCGTTCCCATCTGAGCGCTTAGGGGTATGCCAGTACCACCGCGCTGATTCCAACGCCTTACACGGCGAATTTGACCTGCGGTTTCATGCCCGCGTTGTTGCTGGCTCACCTGGGTCTAGGGCACCTCGGTGTCCGCATGCGAGGGGTAATGCGGAACGGTTTACGCATAGCGCGCAACTGTAGGTAAAATACGGGCAGAATTTAGAGCTAGCTGCACTTTTAGTAGCGCGCACTATCCCACCGTTCCCGCCGTGCATGCGTGGAGCAGATAAAAGACTGATTCACTTAACCCAGCTATACTAGACAGTTACCTTAAGCTTAGAAAGGATGGAAACGATGTGGACCGCTGTAGCTATCCTCCGCGAAATGAACGTCACTGACCCGGTTGAAGCGGAATTGTTTTCCCATCTCGATTCTAAGCCGTTAGATTGCATACTTCCGTTCGTATGTGGTGAACCCGATGATGGTTCAATGGCTGTTCTTGGCGAACTACGACGTCAAGTTAGCCCGTTGCCTCGTGAGTTCTTCGATCGACTCAGTGAGTATTACCTTGACCCCAATCTGTGGGAGGGTTGGCAGCTGGAGCGGGCTAGGAAGATACTTGCTGCTACCCCAGTCATCGCAGCAGCTGCCTAAGAACCCCTCTTTTACCCCTAACCGGATTCTGGTTAGGGGTTTTCTCATGCCCTGACCGCAGACGCGGCTGTGTGAGTTCCCGCCGTGCCCGCGTGGGGCAGATAAATCCGGTGGAAGGGTGCCGGCGGCTGTGTGAGTTCCCGCCGTGCCCGCGTGGGGCAGATCTGCCCCGGAGGTTCGATTCCTCTCCAGGGCACGTTCCCGCCGTGCCCGCGTGGGGCAGATCCTGTCCACATATCTTGCATGGCCTCAATCTGGGTTCCCGCCGTGCCCGCGTGGGGCAGATTCCAACTGCTTCCGCCGCTCAGCCCCCAACCCCGTTCCCGCCGTGCCCGCGTGGGGCAGATGTGGTAGCGATCTTTGTCGCAGCGGAGTAAGCCGTTCCCGCCGTGCCCGCGTGGGGCAGATTTCGGTGTTGGTCCAGGAGATGGAGAGCTGGTTGTTCCCGCCGTGCCCGCGTGGGGCAGATCCTGTCTGTGTGGGTTTCTTTCTGCCTGTAATAGTTCCCGCCGTGCCCGCGTGGGGCAGATCGTCGGGGGTGCCGAGGTATTCGTGTCCGGTGGGTTCCCGCCGTGCCCGCGTGGGGCAGATATCGACAATAATAGCCCTGAGGTGCAGGCGCAGGTTCCCGCCGTGCCCGCGTGGGGCAGATATCATTCCCGCCTCCCGTGAGCCGTATCGGGCGGTTCCCGCCGTGCCCGCGTGGGGCAGATACTTGTTCACCAGGTCACCCACGCGGATCTTAAGCCCCCCTCCGTTTAGGGCAGACACGGGACACCGGGGGTTGCACGTAGCCTACACGGGCCACCGCTGCGGGGTGAAAGGGGGCGACCACTTTACCGGATCCAATAAAGTTGCTGGTCACCCCACACAAACATGACGCCTACTGCCGGTACGCGGCACGCTTGCGCAGAGAAGCGACGAATGAACCGGCCCGGGTTCTGTGCCGCTTCTATGCGGGGAGCGACTCCTCGGTGAGGGCCGCGTAGTAGGTCGCCTCGAACTCGTCGGGGCTGACCATTCCAAGGCTACCGTGAAGCCTTCGGTTGTTGTACCAGTCGACCCATCCGGCGGTCGCGAACTCGACGTCTGCGATTGTCTTGTAGGGGCCGTCGTGGAAGATCGTCGTACGCACGCATTCGGCCTTGTAGAGCCCGTTGATCGTCTCCATAAGCGCGTTGTCGTACGCATCGCCGACGGTCCCGATCGAGGCGGCGATACCCTCGAGCGCGAGATGCTCGGTGAGCATCACGGAGGTGTATTGGGCCCCCGCATCCGAGTGGTGCCGCAGTTGTCCGGGGCCGACTCGGTGGCCTTGCCGGTCACGTTCCCAGAGCGCCATGCGCAGCGGGATCATGACGAGGTCGACATGCTTGGTGGTCTGGACGTGCCAAGACACGATGCGTTGCGAGAACACGTCGAGGATGAACGCGACATACACCCATCCCGCCCAAGTGCGGACATAGGTGAAATCGGTGACCCACGTGTGATCGGGCCGCGGGGCGGTGAAGTCCCGGTTCAGCAGATCCCCGGCCCGGATCCCGTCCTTCACACGGATCGTCGTACGGATCGCTTTCGCCCGCGTGACGCCCGAAAGCCCCAATGCCCGCATGGCACGGTCGACTGCCCCGCGGGAGGCCTCCGGGAGCGCGGTGCGGCGGATCAGGGCGGTCATTTTCTTCCGCCCGTACAACCCCTCCGGAGTCATCCGACGACGTTGCTCACCGGCCTGATCCTCGACGGTCGTCCAGGCGGCGTCACGGACCGCGTCCACGACCATCGCGTCGGCTTACTGTACGGGCCGAAATCCGGGGGCGTTTCCAGGACCGGTAGGTGCGTGCCGCGATCTTCATGCCCTGCTCACGCAGGACGCGAACGATCGACTCGACGGCGAAGCCCTCCGAACGCATCTGGTCGATGAAGCCCATCATCAACGGTTGCGGGGGTCGAGCTCCCCCGCGAAGAAAGTCGTCGCCGCGCGCAGGATCGCTACGTCCTCACGGAGCCGACGGTTCTCGGCTTTGAGCCGCTTGATCTCAGCGTGCTCTTCGCTGGTTTGACCTTCTCTGGTGCCGGCATCGATCTCAGCTTGGATCACCCACCGGCGCAGCGACTCCACGCCGACGCCCTCCTGACGCGCAACGGCTGCGATCGCCTTCGCGTTCGATGGGTACTCCGATCGGTGCTCGCGCACCAGCCTGACCGCTCGTTCACGGACCTGCGCATCAATCTTCTTTGGCATGAAGCCATCCTCTCAACTCGAAAAGATGCGGCATCAAACCTGGGCCGGTTCAAGCTCGGCTCTTAGCCTGCGGTTTTCCGCCTCGAGGTTGATTGATTCAGCGGGGCTTTCGACACCGGAGTCCTTGTGTTTGCGGACCCAGACCCGCAAGGCTTCTTTCCAGACTCCGAGTTCACTCGCGATCCGAGTGACAGCCCCATGGGCGGTAGCGGGATCGGCTTGGGCATGGATGACAAGCTCTACAGCGCGCTGCTTGAGTTCGTCGGTGTATTTGACGGGCATGTGAGGGTTTCCTTTTCCAATTTCCTACCCTCCATCAAACCCGGGGCGATTCACTCCTGGGGATAGAGCTTGGCCATGAGGATCATCCTTCCAGACTTGCCCTGTCGGGCAAGCCAGATCAGATGCCACCTATCCGTGGAGCAGACCCCTGAAGAGAGGCAACCGACCCAAAGTAGGCTATTATACATGCGAACCCTCAAAAAGTGCGCGATGCGAGACGCTACTTATAAGGGAGTTGGTGTGGGAGACCTGAACCCAGTAATCATCAACAAACATCATTTCTGAAGTTTCTATTCTAGATAGATACGATGATAGAACTCCCTTGTCCTCCTCTTGGATAGGGGGCAAAGAGCAAAACCTTCTTACGTATTGAATGGAGAGAAAGACTAGTGATCTGGCCACGCAATCTAACAGTTGTCACTGTTTCATTCGGAGTGTTACTCGGAACAGCTTCTATCGGAGTAGGGGATGCCTTTGCTCAGGAGCAAGGATCGATGTCAGACCGTTATGAACCTGAGTATGAATCGCTAGAAGCGCGCCTTGGCGCTTCATGGGATGGATCAGGCTTATCAAATTCCGCATCACAAACCATTGAGAATTTGGGTGAATTACCAGAGGGCACTCGATTCCTACTTGAAAGTGGCACTTTCTCAGACACTATTGATGATGGTCTAGTCAGTTCTCGCCTCGATTCCTACACTGGAACAATCCGCCACACTTTGGGAGGCTCAGGGAGTATTAGCTTCACTCCCGGCAAGGTGAAAAGATCTTATACAGATCGGGTGACTGTGAGAACGGTTTACCCTGATGGCTCTGTTGACAAGGTGACTCCTCGTTCGGTAATTGAGGTAGCGGATAACATCTACTACAGCCCGCAGCCCCGAGAGGACAAAAAAATAAGTAATGGTGAAACCGTTAAGATTCCGTTGAAAGTGATAGATGGCCAGGGAGTTATCAGCGGGATCCCCCAGGGCGCCAAGGTGATGAAGGATCGTCATGGTTCAATTGAAGATGCAGAACTCAAGGGGGCCACTATTCTCATTGATGAGAACAGCGGCGAGCTTACTTTTACCGCGCCCGAAGATCGGACAGGGGTGCTGTGGTTCCGTACGGAGCTAATTTATGCAGACGGTACTTATGTGGAGATCCATTATTCCTTGGAAGTTACAGATAGGCCGCCTCTGAAAGACCAAATGCGCTTTTTTGGATCTTCCCTGAGTTCATAATCACCTCATAACGGGGCTTGACCCTTGATCTTGGACATGCTGATTCCAGCTCGGTGCTTGGGACGCGAGAATCTGGGAAATGGAAAGGAAGAACTACACGGACGAGTTCCGGCGGCGGACAGTGGATCTGTACGAATCCACGACCGGTGCGACGTTGAACGCAATCGCCTCCGACCTCGGTATCTTCCGTGGTGTACTGCGAGGGAACCACGGCTGCGGGCGCGGTGTCGACGCCGCCAGCTAGGTGTTCTTCCCACTGACGTTGTGGACGCGATCGATGGGTGAGAGGCCTCCGATGCCGGTGTGGGGGTCGGTGATGATTGTAGTGGTGCAGCCGCCAGGCGGGGTAGCTGGCGGCTCGCAGGCCGTATTCAACTCGTCGTTGCAACACCGACCTCAGCGAGGTGTTCAATGGGAGTCCGTGCAAGACAGAAACGGGTTCAAGCGTATCGGGGACAGATCGTGTCGCCAGGGCGTCCGACCGTGGCCTGGAGACAGGACCGCGTAAAGTTCTGGCAGGCTATCGCACAGGGAGCAAAGACCCGAGAAGCAGGCGATGCAGCGAATGTATCCGAGCCAGTCGCCCACCGTTGGTTCCGGCATGCTGGTGGTGTGAATCCACAGTTGTCCCCGACCGTGTCAGGACGGTATATCTCCTCGTCAGAGCGAGAAGACAGCGCGTTATGGCGAGCCCAGGAAATCGGTATCCGAGAAATCGCTCGTCGATTGGGCCGCAGCCCTTCGACGATCTCACGAGAGCTGCGACGTAACGCCTCGACGAGAACGTATCACCTGTCGTACAAGGCCTCGACTGCCCAGTGGCACGCTGAACGCCGTGCCCGGCGTCCGAAGATAGCGAAATTGGCAACCCACGGCCAACTGCGCCAGTATGTCCAGGACAAACTCAGCGGTGGCATTGTCACTGCTGATGGCGAGATCATCGGCCCCGAAGGGCCGGCATGGGATGGGAAAGAACAAACCCCACCGTGGGGACCGCGAATGGGTCACAGCGTGGAGTCCGCAGCAGATCGCGAATCGGTTGCCGGTGGACTTCCCTGATGATCCGACGATGAGGATTTCGCATGAAGCGATCTACCAGGCTCTTTAACTCGAGTCCCGCGGTGGCCTTGACCGCAGACAGTCATGGCACCTTCGTAGAGGCCGTACCAAGCGGATGCCCCGAGCGCGGACGCGTCAGCAGAGGTGGGCACACGTCACAGCCGAGACCGTGCTGTCCAAGCGGCCAGAAGAGGCCGAGGACCGCAAGATTGCCGGCCATCGGGAAGGAGATCTGATCATCGGTTTGAAACGTTCAGCAGTGGCCACCTTGATCGAGCGCTCCACCCGATACGCAATACTCGTTCACTTACCGCGACAAACCGGATATGGGCTCATTCCGCCGAAGAAGAATGGGCCCGCATTGGCTGGCTATGTGGCAATGACGATGAAGGACGCGCTGATCAAGGCGATGATTCCCGTACCACCGCCTTTGCGTCGATCGCTGACCTGGGACCACCGCAAGGAGATCTCAGCCCACGCACTGTTCACTGAAGCCACGAAGACCCCGGTTGTCTTTCGCCGATGCCAAGAGTCCGTGGCAACGCGGCGGCAACGAGCACCTCAACGGGCTACTGCGCCACTACCTTCCGAAAGGTACTGATCTCTCCCGGTGGAGTGCCGCGGAGATCGCTGCGATAGCGACAGGGATCAATAACCGGCCACGCGGCATCCTCGGATGGAAAACGCCTGCAGAGGCCTTTGAAGACCAGCTACGCTTAGTCCAACAACCAACTGTTGCGACGACCAGTTGAATACGGCCAGTATCGCAGCCGAAAGATGCTCCGCGCCCTGGCCTGTCACCGCATATGGTCGGATCCATGAGAAGAGTCGGCTCCAGCGGAGACAACGCCGCCAATGAATCGTTCTTCGCGCTGCTGCACAACAACGTCCTCGACCGCTGCTCCTGGACCACGTGTGAGCAGCTGCGCATCGCGATCGTGACCTGGATCGAGCGAACCTACCACCGGCGTCGACGCCAGATCCGCTTGGTCCGTTGGACGCCTATCGAGTTTGAGACCAAAATGACCAAAGATGTCGCACTCGCGGTGTGACTAACAACTGTCACCTATCCGTGCAGCAGACCTTTCCGCGTCCGCCCAACAAATGGGTGTCAGATCAGTGTGCGGCTGTTACTCGGGGTTGCCATCGACCCATTCAATGGAGTGGAAGTCGGTGTTGCCAAGGAACAGCTTCAGGGTCGCCGCTGCTGATTTCTGTCCATTGCTGCTGTTCCAGAACATGGTGACAGACTCGTCGCGTTCCGGGAACGTAATGAAAAACGCTCGCCTTGTCCCATTGTCTCCCCAATGCCACACGGCTGGTCCCAGATTGCTCTCCTCCAAGCCGACTCCCAATCCCCAGGAAATATAAGGATCCGCAGGACTTGGTGGAGTTTGGTTTGCGTCAGAGGAGGGCGACAACCATTCTTCGTGGATCTTCTTGCTCAGTCCTTCCCCATCAACTATTGCTCGCTGAATGAAGGAAGTGTAGTCGAGGCCTGTGGTCAGCAGCGTATAGGCGTCATTTCCATGCCGGTATTCACTCAGCTTTCCTGGTACGCCATTCTCATCGTGACCGACTGTCATGAGGGGAACGTCTTCATCGCGAAAAACAAGCGAGGAATGGCTCATGCCGAAAGGCGTGAAAACTTCGTCCCTGAGAATATCCGCGAAGTCCTTGTTTTCAAGATGCTCGACGACTTGCTGCAGTAAAAAGAATGCGTCGCCCGAGTATCCGTACTTGGTACCTGGTGTCCACTGAGGCGTCAGCTCCGAGTTCGCATCTCCCGGGGTTCCTGCCCAGTTGGGTAGACCAGTCGTATGGTTGAGAACCATACGTGCGGTTATCATCTGGGCCTCGGAATTGTTGGCGATTCTGGGGGATTGGTAGTAATTCCAGAGGGGAGTGTCCAGATCAAGTTCGCCGGAATCAACGCGTTTCAGAAACGCATACGAACTGACTACTTTCGTGAGTGATGCCGCTTGGAACATCGTGTTCTCAGAGACCGGGGTTTCGAGATCTAGGCGTGCAGTACCAATCGCGTAGCTTTCCGTGAAGGAACCTTTTCTGTGAACCACCTGGGCTCCAGGAATGTTTTGACTGCCGAGGATGGATTTGAGCTGAAGTTCGGTAATTGCGTGATCGGCTGAGGTTGAAAGTGAGCTTGATCCGCTGCTGATGTTGCTAGAACTGGTGAATTCAAAAGCCTGGGCTGCAGGGATACAAAGCGAGGTAGCCAGTAGAATTGTGGCCATTGATGTTGTTGCTTGCCGACACCGAGTGCCGCGGGATCCGTCAAAGGACGAGGATTTTTTCAAGTGCTTCACGAACGCCTTCTTTTTCCTGTGAATGATGTGTGTATTGCAAAGTAAGTAAAAACTAATACTTTCTATTTGTCAATAGAAATTCGGCCTAGATCTATGTTTGGCAATGAAAACTCAAGGCTTTGCTACTGCATTTATTAGTCGATAGGTGCGGTGCGAGCTCTCTAACAAGCGATAAATGGCATGGGTGGTGCGTCCATCGGTGTCGCCTCCTAAGGTTCTTTCCAGTAGGCGTTCGTCGTCTATCCGGTACGCTGCGGACGAGACATCTTGATCCTGATCAATGGACCGGCGCGGCGAACTCGCAGTTATAACATGGGCACGCATCGAACCACTGCCGTCGCCCAAAGACGCTGGAAGGAGATGGCGTGACCAGCGGCAGAAAGTCAACGCACCATGCCGAGGAATCTGTACTTGGGGCTCCTGGGTAAGATTTTCCAAAGCGATGGAGTCCATGAGAGCCGCGTATGAGCTGTTCGGAGAATGGATTCCAGATGGTACCTGGGTCACGTCCTTTTGAGCAGTGCTCTTGTCAGCAGCTGGTTCGCCCCGGGTTCAAGGGAGGGTAGGAAACTGGAAAAGGAAACTCTCACATACCCCCTCAAGCACCCCCCCGGAGCTCAAACTACGTGCCATTGAACTCGTGCCTACGCCCAGTCAGATCCCTTCACCGTCTGCGGCGCGGTCACCCGCATCGCCGCAGAGCTCGGCGTGGGTTAAGGAAACGCTGCGCGTGTGGGTCCGCAAGCACAAAGAAACCGGGGCCGGCACCCCGGTCGAGTCGGTCGACCTGGAAACAGAAAACCGCCGGCTGCGAGCCGAACTCGCGGAAGCCAAACGCGCCAACGATATCCTGAAGAAGACCCCGGCTTTTTGTCGTAAGCGGAGCCAGGCCGCCCACAGAAATAATCGTCACCTTCATCGTCGACAACCGCGCACAATTCGGGGTCGAGCCCATCATCCGTGTCCTGGCTACCACCAGCGCGAAGATAGCCCCGAGTATGTATTACGCCCACAAATCACGGCCTACATCAACCCGGTCTATCCGGGACAAGCAGATCACCCGGGCGCTACGCCGCATCTTCGCGGACAACTACTCTTGCTACGGTGCCCGGAAACTCTGGGCGGAGAACATCCGCGAGAGCGCCTTCGGCCACATTGCCCGCTGCACCGGCCAACGCCTCATGGCCTCCGACGGCCTGGTGGGCATTCGCCGAAGGAAAAAAAGGCCCTCGACCCGTAGCGCGGACGCCGATCAGTCTCCGGTGGACCTGGTCGATCGCAACTTCGCCGTGACCGCGCCGAATATGTTGTGGGTCGCCGACATGACTTAAGTTCCCACTCTGGCCGGCTGGGTGTATGCGGCGTTTGTGTTGGACGCCTACTCGCGTGAGATCGTCGGTTGGCAGGTGACGAACCACATGCGGGCTTCGTTGGCCCGCGACGCCTTGGATATGGCCTTATCGGCGCGGCTTTTTGCTGGTGAGGACTTCTCCGAGGGTGATCCATCACAGCGACCGGGGAGTGCAAGGCTGATTCAATTGGTGGAGTCGAAGGTCGTGGCCTCGGTCGGATCCCGGGTTACTCCTACGACAACGCGATGGCCAAAGCGCTGGATTCGGTGTTCAAGGCCGAGCTAATTGACCGGCGGAGCCGGCCGACGTTGACGGATGTGATCGTGGCGACCTCGGCGTGGATCGGGTGGTACAACAACCGCAGGCTGCACTCCGCCCTGGCTCATCGCCCACCGAAGGAAGTTCATCAGGAATGGCAGACGCTTCAGGCCTACGCGGCCTGATCGACAAGTAAATCACCCTCCACAAAAACTCGGGGCTTGACAGACAGATCATTTCTGACCAAGTAGACACTGGGCCTGACCGTCACATTTAAGGTGTTCCGATGCTCGGAGAAATGCCGGATCAAGGAGGTGGATTAGTCGCCTTGCATTGTCAACAAGTTTAAGCAGTGCCGCTGTCGGCATTCCATAGTCGCGATGAAATGCTAACAATGAGGCAGATCAACGGACTCGACTTCCGACCACTAGCCTACTGTTGTTCGAGCTTTTACCAGACAATGAGAAGGATTGGAGATACATCTATCGATAGGAGTCAGATGTGGTTTCAGTGCTTTTGATTCACAATTCCTGAATTAGAAGGTCCCTCGCAGCCCTCCGATCAGCCTTCAACCCCGCTGTCCTGGGGATCTCATCCACCTGGCGCATGATGGAGGGAATGGCGAAACTGGGCAGGCTCGTGCGCAGTTCCGCGGTGAGCTGGGAGGGGGCAATCGTGCGATCGGCAACATAGAGGGCTCCCGCGACCTCGCCGTAGAGCTCGTCGTCAATGCCGACAACACAGGCATCCGTGATGCCCGCGATGTTGCTCAGTGCCTCCTCCACCACATGCGGGTAGATCTTCTCACCGCCGCGGTTGATCTGATCCTTCTTCCTATCCACCACATGCAGGAAACAGTGCTCATCCAGAAAGCCCAGATCCCCGGTGGGTAGCCAATCCACCGTGTCCAACCGGCCATCCCCGGTGATGTAACCCAGGCACACGGTGGAACCCCGGACCTCAATCTCACCGACCTCACCGCTGTTCACCTCGCACCGACGGTCATCCACAATGCGCAGCTCAACGCCGGGGATCGGCCACCCCGAGGCACCGATGAGCTCAGAACCACCCGCATCGACCGGAAAGATGCTCGCCGGCGAGGTGGTCTCCGTCAGCCCATAAATCGTTCTGAACTCGGCGTGCGGGAGCTTCTCCTTCAACCGGAGGATTCGCGAGGTAGGCATGACTGCCGCACCGCAGGCGAGAATCCTGATGGACGGGATCTCGCACCCCGTCGGCCAGGAACGCAACAACAGCTCAAACACGGTGGGGGAGGCATGCACATAGGTGGCACGCACCTCACGCGCCCACAGCAGAAAACGCTCGGGGTGGAAGCGACGCTGCAGATAGAGCGTGCAGCCTGTCAGGGTGAACTGCGCAATGATCGCCACCACACCGGTGACGTGGTACAGCGGCACACCAAAGATCAGACGGTCGGTATGACCGAGGGCAAACACTCGTTCATAGGTCATGGCCGCCTGGATGATGTTGTCATTCGAAATGGCCACAGTTTTCGGTCTGCTCGAGGTGCCGGAGGTGAACATCATGAGGGCCAGGTCATTGCCATGTACGTCGACGTCAGGAAGCTGCGCATGAGCGGGCTCCATCACCATCTCCTGGATCTCCGGAATGGTGATGGTGGGGCAACCGCAATCCCGTAGGAGGCTACGCCTATCGGGTTCCACAATCACCATGTCGGGCCGTGAGTGTGCCACCAGTTCCATTAATGCTGCGGACTTTAGCTTTCCGGGCAGCATCACCGCCACCGCCCCCAGCCTGCTCAGCGCATAGAGGGCGAGGCAGAACTCCACGGAGTTGTCCAGGAGCAGTCCCACCTTGGAACCCGGGGACACGGAGAGGTGGGAAAACCTGCCGGCCAACTGCAGGGACCGTGCCTTCAACTGTGCAAAGGTGTAGCTCTCCCCGTGCTCCAGCACCACGGCCGGCTTATCCGGGAACCGTGAGGCGCTGATATCAAGGGCCTCAAAGAGAGTGGCGGGGACACCCGTGAAGGAACCCAGCGCGGGATCGAATCCGATGCCCCGTTGATCCCTGGCCATGACATTCTCAGGCCATAAGTCTGTACCGCTGATCATCGTGTCTCTCCGCCTCCTTCTACGACCTGCTGTGTGCTGCGAGAATGTGGCAGACCATGGCACTGGCCTCGCGGAGGTTTCCCTGCGCCCCGGCAAGCGCTCCCGCGAGATCGCCCACACTGCGATTGATGGGAATGACGGCATCGAAAAGTTCGGGGAGCAGCTTCTGGGCACCCTCATCCACCAATCCACCGAAGGCGAACGCTCGGGCACCTCGTTTCCTCGCCAGTTCCGCCACCCGAGCGGGGCCTTTCCCCACCGCAGTCTGGGCATCGATCTTCCCCTCTCCGGTGAAGACGATGCAGTCCTCATCGCACTGCCCGGAGAAGTCCACCAGATCAAGAATGAGATCCGCGCCGGGAGTAATCGTGGCATCGAAGAAGGCGAGAAGTCCCGTTGCCAGGGCACCGGCGGCACCAGCCCCGGGGTGCTCACCAATCGCCCGGCCGGAGGCCTCCTCCAGAGCGGTGACCCAGCGCCCGATAGCAGTATCAAGTGCGGGCAGATCCTCCAGTTGCGCACCCTTCTGCGGCCCGAAGACGTACGTCGCCCCCTCTGGCCCGGTGGCCGGGGAGGTGACATCACTGGCGATGACGATCTCCACCTCCTGCCAGCGCGGATCCACTGCGGACCAGTCCACGGATGTGCACTGTTGGAGTCCTCGTGGTGTCGCGGGCAGCGGGGATCCTGCGGAATCGAGCACCCGAACACCGAGTGCATGGAGCATTCCGGCTCCTCCATCATTGGTCACCGAACCCCCTAGGCCCAGGATGATCCTCTGCGCACCCATATCCAGGGCTGTCTGCAGCAGTTGCCCCACCCCGAAGGAGCAGGCCCTCCAGATATCGCGACTGGCCGCAGGTATCAGATGGATACCGATTGCCTCAGCTACCTCGATGATGGCTGTCCCGGAGTCGGGGGCATAGCCGAAGGCCGCGGTGGTCTCCATACCGAGCGGCCCTCTCACCTGGACTCGGTGAATCTCGCCTCCCAGTGCTTGGGTGATTACTTCGCAGGTGCCTTCACCACCGTCGGCAATGGGGATGAGCCGAATATCTGCGTCCACGAACACTCTTTCAATTCCTGCTGCCATGGCAAGGGCAGCCTGGGACGCGGAGAGCGATTCCTTGAAGGAATCCGGTGCAATAATGAATCTCATGGTGAGGGCCTTTTCTACGGGTGCTAGCAGCGGAGCTATGAGCTCACTCGGATGATGGCAGCAACAGCCTGGCCGCCACCGATGCACATGGTGACCAGACCGTACTCACCACCGGTCCGCCGCAGATTAATCAGGGTGCGCAGCGCCAGGATCGACCCTGTCGCCCCCACCGGGTGCCCGAGCGCGATCGCCCCACCCAGTGGATTGACCTTCGCCGGATCCATGCCCACATCGCGGATCACCGCGACAGCCTGCGCGGCGAAGGCCTCGTTGAGTTCGATCCAGTCGATTTGATCAAGACTCAGACCAGCCTTGGACAGGACCCGTTCGGTGGCCAGCCTGGGGGCGTAACCCATGATCTCCGGACGGATGCCCGCCTTGGCAAACGCCACCAGCTCACCGATGGGCGCGAGGCCATCGGCCCGGGCCGTGGACTCAAGCGAAAGCACCAGGGCTGCCGCGGCATCATTGATCCCGGAGGAATTCCCTGCGGTGACGGTCCCGCCCTTCACAAAGGCCGGACGCAGTGCCGCGAGTTTGTCCGCGGTGCTGTTCGGCCGGAGGTGCTCATCCCTGGCAAAGGTTACGGTCTCGCGTTTCCGGGGAACCTCAATGGGTGCGATCTCAGCGTCGAAAAGCCCGGCTTCCTGAGCTTGTGCGGCCCTTAACTGGGATTCGAGGGCGAAGGCGTCCTGCTCCTCCCGGGAGATGCCGAACTCGGTGGCCACCGCCTCAGCGGTGTTACCCATCGGGTACTGCCCAAAGGGATCGGTGACCAGTGATTTGGTGCCGTCGATGACAGTGCGGTCGCCGAGTCGCCAGCCGTCCCGGGCGTGGTAGTCGAGGAAAGGCTGGAGCGACATGTTCTCCGCACCTCCGGCCACCACATACCTGGAATCTCCCGACTGAAGTTCCAGTGCGGCCGATTGAATCGCCTGCAGTCCGGAACCGCAGAGGCGATTGACGGTCATCGCGGTGGAATCCTCACGGGCCCCGGCACCCAGCGCGATTCGCCGAGCCAAAAACGCTTCCTCGCCCACTTGGCCGACGCAGCCGATGATCACCTCATCGATTGTCTCTGCCGTAACCCCGGCATTGATCAGTGCCGCCGTCATGGCGTGGGTGCCCAGCTGGTGTGTCGGGACGCCGGAGAGGGATCCACCGAAGGTGCCCACCGCGGTGCGGTCACCGCCGAGGAATACGACCTTATTGTCAGACATTTTCAGAACTCCTTAAGAATTGTGAGGTTCAGGGGTGAGGGTGAATGGAATGCGCTCCAGCGCATCAGTGGCCTCGGGGGAATCATCGGCCTCAATGAGCGTCCATCCCTGTGCGGTGAACCGCAGTAGGTAGAACTCGGTGGCCAGAAAGACCCGGCTGCCCTTGTTCAGGGCATGCTTCCCGGAGAAGCTCACCTGGGAAACCTCGCCCACATACTTGGTGTACTTACCGCCCGCGGACATGAGGAAGCAGATGGTTTTGGCACCGTCGACGATGTCCATGAAGCCACCGCAGCCGATGGCCTTGCCCCCGAGGTGGGAGACATTGACATCGCCTGAGGCATCGACCTGGCCGGCGCCCATGAAGGTGATGTCCACGCCGCCACCGTTGTAGAAATCCATCTGCTGCGGATGCCCGATGATGGCCTCCGGGTTGATGGAGCAGCCGAAATCAACCACCCCGAGCGGAAGCCCACCATACGTACCCGACTCGACGGTGAGGTGGACGTCCGCGAGCAATTCGGCCTTGGCCAGCGCCTTGCCGACGGTATCGGCGGGGATGCCGGTGCCCACGTTGATCACGTCGCCGCTGTTGACCAGGGTGACGCCCCGCGCACCCACAGCCAGGCGGTGCTCCGGAGTCTCCTGGAGGGCGAAGGCCTCCTCAAGCTTCTCAGGCGCCATGTGTCCGGAGATCACCTCCGCATCGAACTCGGGGAAGCTGTGGGATTGGCGGTGGTGGGCTGCGGCATCAGTGGTGACGAAGGCGTAATCCACCAGCGGTGCCGGGACGACCACCTCGCGGGCTGTGATGCCACCGGGCTCGACCACGGCCTTGACCTGGGCGATGACGATGCCGCCGGAGTTGTGGGTGGCCTGGGCGATGGCCAGTGCGTCAAGTCCCGACGCCTCCTCGCGGTGGCTGAGGTTGCCGTTGGAATCGATCGCGTCCCCGCGGATGATGGCCACGTTCAGCGGGAAGCTCTTGTACAGCAGGTATTCCTCGCCGTAGAGCTCGATGAGGTCCACATATTCCGTGGCCCCCACATTGTCCTCGGCCAGTTGGTTGATGCGACCGGCCCCGTTGCGGGGATCGATGTAGGTGCCGATTCCCACCGTGGACAGCTGCCCCGGGCGCCCGGCGGCGATGGTCCGGAACAGGGTGGACAGCTGTCCCTGCGGCAGGCAGACACCCTCCGCTTCATTGTTGCCCAGCAGCTCGCCCATCGGGGGGTTGAGTCCCCAGTGGGACCCGATTACCCGCTTGACCAGGCCCTTGTGGGCCACACGGGCGAGGCCCTCCACACGGTTGGATTGGCCCGCCGCGTGCACCCAGGTCAGATCGCGCGGTTCATTCCTGGACAGAAAGGAATCCTCGATCGCCTTGAGGGCCTCATCGGCTACTCCCATGAGCGTCATCCCGTCGGTGACCACGGTATCGCCGTTGTGGATGAGCGACGGTACCTCGGCGGCGTGGATCATCGTTGTCACAGCTTGTAGCCTCCGCCGATGTTGATGACCTCGCCGGTGAGGTAGGAGGCATCGTCGGAGGCGAGGAAAGCCACCAGGTTCGCCACATCCTCGGGCTCACCGGGCCGGCCGAGGGGGATCTTGGCCAGCTGATCGTTGAAGATCTTCTCCGGGATCGCCCTGGTCATCTCCGTGAGGATAAAGCCGGGGCAGATGGCGTTGGCGGTGACGTTCTTGAAGGCCAGTTCCTTGGAGATGGAGCGGGTCAGCGACACCACCCCTCCCTTGGCCGCCGCGTAGTTGGTCTGGCCGATATTGCCCATCCAGGAGGCGGAAGCCACGTTGACGATGCGTCCGTATTCGTTGGTGCGCATGTGTGTTCCCACCTCGCGGCACATGTAGAACACACCGGAGAGGTCAACTGCGAGCACGGAATCCCACTGTTCATCGGACATTTTGTGCAGCATGGCGTCACGGTTGATGCCTGCGTTGTTAACAAGAATGTCGATCCGGCCGAGTTCGGCGATGAGATCAGCGACCGTGCTGCGCACCGCATCCGGCTTCGCGACGTTAAGGGAGACTGCGATGGCACCGTTGCCGCACAGCTCGGCGGTCTCCTGCGCCGCCTCAAGGTTGACGTCGGCAACAACGACACGGGCTCCCCGCCCCGCCAGTTTGAGCGCGATTCCTCGGCCGATGCCCCTGGATGCACCTGTGACGATGGCATTCTTGTTTTCAAAGGGGGTGTAGATCATCTGATCTCCTAGATCCGGTCAGTGGCTCCCGCAGGAACCACCGACATGAAGTTTGTGTGGGTGAATGGTGATGGGGTTGTCGATCTTCCCGCCCCCGGCGAGCTGGAGAATCTTCGCGATGGAACTGCGTGCCATCTTTTCGGTGGGTTGCACGATCGTTGTCAGATCGAGAAAGGGGTGCTGGGTGCCGGCGATGCCGTCGAAACCGACGATCGCAATATCGCCCGGTACCGATACCCCCGCGAGAGCCAGGCGGTTGATGAGGCCGGTGGCGATGGCATCAGCGCCGCAGACCACCACCTGCGGGAGCGTCCTGCTCTCCAGCAGATACTCGGCGGCGATATCCCCACCGAGCACATTCAGACTGGTGGACATGATGCTTGTCTTCGGGATGCGAAGCCCTCCAGCTTTCGCGGCGGCGAGGAACCCTTCGATTCTCCGGCTCGTCGCATAGGAGGCGAACCCTCCCGTGGCGATGGCGATGTCGGTGTATCCATGTGAAATCACATGCGCCATGAGCTCGTAGCCGGCCCTGAAGTCGTCGATCCCGTCGAAGGGAATGTCTGCGAGCTGGGGAACGCGCCGGGACAACAGCACGATTGGGGTGCGCCGGGTACGCAGATCCCGGACCAGGCCACCATCACCGATGTTGAGTGTGGTCAGGATGATCCCCTTGACGCCGTGCTGTGTCATGGCCTCGGCGGCCTTCGCGATCGCCTCCGGACTATCCGCGCTATGGGAGAGCAGGAGTTCAACCGACTGCTCCCGTGCTGTCCTGGTCGCCGCGGTCGCGATATTGGCATAGAAGGGATTGCCCAGATCCGCGAGGATCATTCCGATGGACCCGATGGAGGTGTTATCCAGGTCCTTGGTGATCAATCCCCTCCGGCGTGCCTCCATCAGAATCTTCGTGCGCAGGGCGGGGGAGACACCGGGTTTGCCGTTGAGGGCATAGCTCACGGCGGCCCGCGATACACCAAGGTCGCGTGCCAGGTCAGCGAAGGTCGATGCAGCGATGTGATGCTGATCAAGTGAAGACATTGACTGTTTCCTAACTCACGTTTCCTGGTGTGCGATAATCTTCACAAAGGGTAGGTCAGTTAAGCAATTGTTAAGTAAAAGCGGCTGTGACGTGCGGTTCCAATGCCCCATGCCCTGCCCCGGGGCGGGGGCAGGGCACGGGGCATCAACGGGGGGAGACGTGCTACGCGGGCACCTGGCTGCCCCTCTTGCCTGTCGAATGAACAATGGGCGGCTGTTTGACAAAGATCTGGATGATCGCGCCGAGAAGCGCGCACGCGGCCATGAACATGAAGGTGTATACGTAGCCGGTCGAGGAATCCCAGCCACCGCCGAGGCCGACAAGGCGTCCCATGATGATCGGGGAGAGACCGCCACCGATGAACATCGCGGTGGTGATCACTCCGTTGGCGGTGGAGGTGCCGCCCTCGGGAGCGGCGTCGGAGGCTGCGGCATAGTAGATCGGCCACACCGCGTTGGCCACCAGGCCAAAGGCGAGCTGCACCACGACGACGATGAGGGAGGTGGTGGCGAAGTAGAGACACCCTACGCTAATGGCCATCCACACACCGCAGACGATGATGGTGACCTTGCGGCCGATGATGTCGGACAGGGTCGGCCAGAGCACCTGGCCGATGATGCCGGTGAAGGCGAACACTACGCTCATCGCCGCAGATTCCGCCATGGACAACCCGACCACGTTGTAGAGGTAGAGCGGGAGAACGGTGTTCACACCCATGTAGACGATCTGGGTGAGCAGGGTGGTGCCGGCCGTGGCGGTGACGCGCGGGTTGGCCAGTACCTTCTTCAGCAGGCCACGGGGTCGGTCCGCGCCTCCGGTGACAATGTCCGGCGGCGTGAGCCCCTTGGCGGTGATATCGGCGTACAGCGTGTCAATCTTGTCCGCGGTGGAGTACTTCACCCAGAACAGCATGACGGGCACGGCGACGATGAGGGTGAAGAAGAACGCGTAGGACCATCCCGCGCTTCCGAACCAGGTCAGCGCTGCGGCGGCACCGATGCCCGACAACAGGGAGCCGATGGGGTAGCCGGTGTGGTGGACACCGAGGGCGAATCCGCGACGTTCCTTGGGCCACCATTCCGCGGTGTTGCTGACACCGACCGGTTCCGCCCAGCCCGAGCCGAGGTTGACGCCGAAGCGCAGCGCGAAGAAGGTGACGATATTGTGGCTGAGGAACTTGAATCCCGAGATGAAGGAGAGCGTGGCAACTCCGATGATCAACGGAACCTGGAACTTGGCGCGCTTGTGCCCGCCGCCGTACTTATCGCTCAATGCGGAGCCGGGAATAGGCAGAATGGCCAGTGCGATCATGATGAATGCGGCCATGACACCCCAGGCGTCGGGGGAGAGGTTGAAGGTTTTGGAGATGGATGGTCCGAGACGCAGGACAATCTCCCGGTCATAGGCGTTGAGAACCCAGATAACCCAGCAGACGACCAGTGACACCCAGGAGTAGCGGTGGATCTGTTTCATTGATTGAAGAGCTTTGGACACCTGTCAGCCCTCCCCTGCGCCGAAGCGTGGTTCCGCGATGCCCGTGACACCGGTTCCGGTGATAGCGAACAGTGCGCCACGCAGCTGGCCATCCTCGGGGAAGCGGGGAAGAGGCGGCTTTGCCATGGATGTGGCGTAGAGGATATCCAGATTCGGGCCGCCAAACGCCAGGCTCGTTGTTTTGAGAACCGGCATGTCGATGGTGCGGTCGATGGCTCCGTCGGGGGCATAGCGAACGATCTTTCCGCTGTAGACCAGTGCCTGCCAGAGGAATCCCTCGGAATCGACGGTGGCACCGTCAGCGGCTCCGCCCTGGGAGGTATCAACCTCTGCAAAGACGGACCGGTTACTGGCACTCCCGGTGGTGGGATCGTAATCGTACTTCCAGATCTCCCCGGTCCAGGTATCACAGAAATACAGCAGGGTGCCGTCTGGACTGAAGCATGGCCCGTTGGAGCAGATGATGTCCTCGTCCAGGATGCTCAGCCCGCCGGCCTCGGTATACGAGTACAAGTGACCCAGTGGATCCTCCTCGAGCATGTCCATGGACCCGACGACAAACCGTCCCTGCCGGTCAACCTTGCCGTCGTTTAGCCGGGTCCTGGTTTTGTTCTCACCGGTCTCTGCAAGGAGAGTCTTCTCCCCGGTTTCGATATCTATGCGGTAGAGACCGCTCTTGAGCGCGGCCAGAAATGCGGAGCCATCCTGGTAGAGAGCCATGGAGCCGATGGGCTCGCCGACCTCCCATGCGCGTAGCTCTGTTCCTCCCGGGGTGGCGCGAAAAATTCGGCCGTCGGTGCTGTCTATCCAGTGAAGCCTCTGGGATGGGGCATCCCAGACGGGTCCCTCGCCCAGAGTGGTCTTGATGTCCAACAGGACATCGATTTTCGGTTGCATTGTCCAGTCTCCTCACAACGAACGGATGGGATCAAGGCTTGGCTCTGTGATGGTCCAAGTGATCTGATCGACTCTACAAATAGGATGTGCCCCAAGGCACATGATGTAGGTGTGTGGAAGATCATCGTCCCCGCCACATAGCGTAAGCAACCGTTAAGCGGGCCGTCCTCTCGTGAGTGGTGACCCGGCAGGGTCGAATCCGTTGGGTGTGAGATTGGCAGGCGGTAGAACCCAGTCGGCGAGCCTAGGAAACCTTTTGTTCTGCTTCCCGTGCCTTGGGTGCTGCCCCCGTCAGAGAATCAGGGTCAATCCCGAGGCGGTCATCGCGGCGGCGCCACCAGGCGGAGAGGACGGAGCCGGAGATGTTGTGCCAGACGCTGAAGAATGTGGAGGGGATGGCCACGATCGGATCGCCGGCGAAGGCCCGGAGCGCGAGGGTGGCACCGAGGGCGGAGTCCTGCATGCCCACCTCGAAGGTGATGGCTTTTTGCTGCGCGTAGCGGAATCCCTGGGGGTAGACCAGGTGCATGAGGCGGCTGAAGAGGTAGCCCAGTGCGTAGCCGAGGAGGTTGTGCAGCATGACCACGGGGATGAGCAGGGCGGTTTCCCTGCTGATCAGCTTGCTGTGGTTGGCGGCGACGACGACGCCGATGATGAGCAGGATCGCGAGTTGGGAGACCGCGGGGAGAACCGGGGTGACCTTGTGCACCTGGCTGGAGAACAGGGTGTGCACGGTGACGCCGGCGATAATCGGGATGACCACGATCTGGAGTGCGGTGAGGAAGATCTTCTCGGTGGGGATCTCCACGTACTGGCTGGCCAGTGCCTGCATGAGAACCGGGATGGCGAAGGGTGCACACAGGGTGGACAGGAGTCCGATGGAGACGTCGAGGGCGACGTCGCCGCGGGAGAGAAAGGACATCACGTTCGAGGAGGTGCCTGAGGGGCAGCAGCCGACGAGGATGACACCGACGGCCAGCATGCCGTCGAGCTGGAAGACCCAGCAGAGGAACACCGCCAGCAGCGGCATGATCAGGTAGTGCGCGATGGTGCCCACGATGACCATGAGGGGCATTTTGAATATGCGCTTGAAGTCATCGAGCCCGAGTGTCAGACCCATGCCGAAGAGCACGATGCTGAGCAGGTAGTTGGTGTAGCTCTTCGCCCAGAGGCTGACATCGGGGAGGAAGTAGTTGAGTATGGCCCAGGCGACAACGATGAGTGTGAACCATTTGGTCATCCACCCGCCGAATCTCGAGATTGTCTTCATTGGATCTGTCCTTGTGTGCACGCCGCGTCCGGGGGAGGGCGGCGTCGATAAGCTTCTTCAAACAAACAGGGGATGCCTCGGTGCACGTGGGCGGAGATCGCAAGCCGGTGTCGTGGTGCGGCAGGGGTTTGCTCATTGTGGGGGCATCCTCACCGTGGGGGATGTGCATCCTCAGGCGGTGAAAATACGTCGCAGGTGAACGGCGCTAGATACGACCTTACTCCCGGGGTGCGTGGCCGATGGAAGGGAGGTGGGCGTGGAGTCGGCAGAGGGCCATCGTTGGTGCCTTGTGACTCTCCGGATGATGGGGGAGGCTCCGCCCGCGCAGGTGGAAGGACCCATCGAAAAATCCCACTGCCACCTCTATCCCGGTGCACACACCGGAGAGTCCGGGAGCTTTGCCCGGCGTTCGAACATAGTGTTGAATAGTGATCATGGATGGAACGGGTGTGCGGCAGGCTGATCCGGGCTCTGCTGGTCTGGAGGATCTGGCCCAGCTGGGCCGGGCGGAGCGCATTGAGGTGCTGCGCTCACGCATGTCCTCCATGGGGGCGGCGGCGCTGAAACTGGATGCCCCCGCTGGCGGGGTGTCCGATTCGCAGGTCGCGCCCGGGGATGTTGTTGCAGCTCCCGGCGCTGTGGCCGACCTTTTTCCGGGTGGCGGGCTGATGCGCAGGCAGGTAACGGTGATGGGGGAACAGCCCCTTCTGGTGCTGGATTTCCTGACCCGTGTCACCGCCTCGGGAGGGTGTGCCGCAGTGGTCGGATGGCGCGATCTCGGTCTTGCCGGGCTGGTGGGAGCCGGTGGCGTATGCGATAACCTGATCGTTATTCCCGATCCGGGTCCGGAGCCGTTGAATGTGGCCGCGGTGCTGTGTGAGGGGTTGGATCTGGTGGTCTACCGCGGGCCGGAGATCATGCTTTCGCCCTCAAGGGCCAGGCCCCTGCTCGGCAAGCTGCGCAAGGGGGCGGCGGCGCTGCTGATGGTGGGCACGCAGGTGGCTTCTCCTGCGGCGAGGGTGGAATCGTCGATCACCGGCTATGGCGGGATCGGGCGGGGAACCGGTCGCATCCGCAGTGTGGAGATGAGGGTGAGGGTGCTGGCCAGGGGGCGGGCTGCGGCATCGAGGACGGTGGTGGTGCACCGCACCGAGGACGAGGCGCTGCTTGGTGGGCACGGTGCGACCCCGGCGCTGCGGGTGGTGTGACCTGTGATGCGCATCATGGCACTGTGGTTCCCGGACTGGCCGGTGCAGGCGGTGCTCTGTGAGCGCAGCGAGGCGCTGAGCCCGCAGTCCCCGGTTGCAGTTTCCGCAGGTCACCGCATCCGGGTGTGCGGGCACGCCGCGCGTGCGCGCGGGGTGCGCCGCGGGATGCGGGTGCGCCAGGCCCGTGCGGTGTGCCCCGAGCTGACGGTGGTCGATGATGATCCCGACCGGGACGGCAGGGAGTTCGAACCCGTTGTCGCAGCCCTCGGCGATGTCGCCTCCTCCGTGGAGGTGCTGCGCCCCGGACTGGTCGCGGTGGAGGTGGGCGCGGTCGCCCGCTACAACGGCTCGGAGGACAGGGCCGCACAGTTGCTTATCGACGCCGCCTCCAGGCGCGGCACCGACGTGGTCATCGGCGTGGCCGATGAGATCAGCACCGCCATCGTGGCGGCCGTGGTGGGGAGGGGGGCGTCGATAGGCTTTCTTCAGCGCCAGCCGTTGCGCGTGCTGGCTGCGGAGGAGGCGCTGGGGTGTGATCCGGAGGTGGTGGGTGCACTTGGTGATCTGGGGGTGAGCACCCTGGGTGAGCTCGCGGCACTGCCGGTGACCTCGGTGGCCACGCGCTTCGGGGCGGCGGGTCTGCGCTGCCACACCATCGCCACCGCGCGGCAGGCGCGCAACGTCGCCCCGCCGATCACCCGTGCCGGGTGGGAGGTGTCCCATGAGCCCGAGGAGCCGATCACGCGGGTGGACACGGCGGCGTTCGTGGCGCGCACCCTGGCCATGAGACTGCACCGCGTGCTCGCCGGGGCGGGCGTGGTGTGCCAGGTGCTCAGGGTGACGGCCGGATTCACCGACGGTACCGATGTCTCGAGGCTGTGGCGCACCAGTGAGGCGCTCACGGAGGCCGCCACCGCCGACCGTGTCCGCTGGCAGCTCGACGGCTGGCTCACCGTGCGGGGGGAGGTGGACGGTGATGGTACGGAGGGCATCATCTTCCTCGAACTCGCCCCGCTGGAGTGCGTGCCCCCGGAGATGGCCAGCGGTGGTCTGTGGGACACCGGTGGCGCCAGTAGGGCACTGGCCAGGCAGGTGATTGCACGGGTGCAGTCAACGCTGGGGGTGGATGCCGTGCTGCAGCCGGTACCCGTCGGGGGGAGGGGGGTGGAGGACCGCATTCAGCTGGTGCCCTATGGCGAGAGGCGTGACCCGGTGCGCGACCCCGGTGGTCCGTGGGTGGGCAGGATTCCGGGTCCGCTGCCGGCACGGCTCGGCGGCGGGCCGAACCACCCGGCATCGCGGGTGGCGCTGATCGGTGCCTCGGGTGAGCGCGTCCAGGTCACCGCCGAGGCCGTGCTCAGTGCACAACCCTATGCCCTGGCCTGGGGAAAGAAGCACTTCCTGGTTACCGGATGGGCGGGACCCTGGCCGGTGGATGATCGCTGGTGGTCCGCGGAGGGCAACCGCTACGCGCGGCTTCAGGTGGTGGGGCACGAGGTGGACGATGATGCCGCGGTGGCCGCATGGTTGCTGATCTGGGCCGCGGGGCGGTGGCGGGTGGAGGCGACGTACTGAACGCGTACGCGCCCTCATGCTCCGCCGGTGCTTCCGCGGTGCGTGATGCCCCGGGTAGTGTTGAAACGGAAGTTCCGCACAGCCCGGATTTTTGGAACGCAGTTCTGCTACCCTGAGGATCTATTCCCAACCATGTGCCCCCGTGCCCATCTTCACGGGGGTTATTTGTCAGTTGGATCATTCAAGGAGAGTGTTGTGAAGGTCACGTATATACACCAGCATTTTCAGCTTCCCGGTGAGGACGGCGGCAGCCGACCCTATGAATTCGCCAGACGCATGGCCGCCGATGGGCATGACGTGACCATGATCTGCGGGGGAGCGAAGGCGCTGAAGACCGAGGTGGAGGGGATACGGGTGAATCGCCTGGCGGTTCCCTACCGCAATGCGATGTCCGTTCCCGAGAGGATGGTCTCCTTCGCCAGGTTCATGGTCAAATCCAGCATCGTGGCGGCGGGGACGAAGGCGGATGTCGTCTACGCCAGCTCCACCCCCCTGACCGTCGCGGTTCCGGGGATCGTGGGGAAGGTGTTCCAGCGGGTTCCCATGATCTTCGAGGTGCGTGACCTGTGGCCCTTTGTCCCCATTGAGCTGGGGTATCTGAGGAATCCCCTCGCGATCCGGATCGCCCTCACACTCGAGACAATGGCATACCGCTGTGCGCACAGCGTGGTCGCACTGTCACCGGGGATGAAGAAGGGGGTTCTGGAGGTGGCGCCGCAGAAGGAGGTCACCGTGATTCCCAACGCCTGTGACTTCGAGGTCTTTGACAAGACACCCGCCCAACGCCGGGCGTTCCGGGTGCAGCAGGGATGGGGCGACGATGAGACGGTTGTTGTCTACGCGGGTGGCTTCGGGCCCACCTACCACCTGGAATGGGTGGTCAGGCTGGCCGCGGCCGTCAGGGACCGTGGAATCCGCTTCGTCCTGATCGGCGAGGGGCGGGACAGCCAGAGGCTGCGGCTGCTCGCCGCGGAACTGGGTCTGGATGTGGACTCGGTGCTCATCGGCAAGAGGTCGAAGACGGAGGTTGCCGGCTACGTCGCAGCCGCGGATCTGGTCCTGTCCTCCTTGCATGAGGATCCGTGCCTGGAGGTGAACTCTCTGAACAAGGTCTTCGATGGCTTGGCGGCGGGTCGACCGATCCTGGTCAACCACGAGGGCTGGCTCAAGGACGCCGTGGTGGAGGCCGGCGCAGGCTGGCAGCTCGACCGCTCCCTGGACACGGCGGTGCAGCAGCTGACAACGATCGTCAGCGATCCCTCCGGATTGGAGCGCGCCGGGCACCGCAGCAGGGAGTTGGGCAGGGCACGGTTCGACAGGGACGACCTGTACCGCACCCTGATCACCGTGCTGGAGAACACGGTCGACGCCTGAGGCGTCCATCCGCCGGTGCCTGCGGAAGCAGATGTGCACCGCCAGGGAACGGGCCGCTAAGATCATCCCCCATGGCGAAACACCCTCGGCGCATGTGCACGGCGCTCTGTTCACTGTCCCTTGCAGCGGCGCTTGCGGGCACGGGCATCCCCCACGCGGGTGCGCAGGAGCACTCATCATTCGCCGATTCCTCGACGAATCAGGCGATCACCGGGTCGGTCGCCGGTTCCTCCCAGTATCCGGGGCTGACGGGGGCGCTGCTCGACGGCGTTGTCGGATCCTCCGACCTGCTGGGGATGACCGAGAACGGCTTCCCCTTCCGCCGACCGAGGGAGCCGCTGGCGGGTTGGCCACCGGCGGTTGATGAGGGCATCCGCCAGGTCGCACTCGTGGACAGGCGCGTCGAGGATGCACCCAACCGCCGTGAGCGCTGGTACATCGCCTCCCCGGCAATGAAACGCGTGGTCCAGGTCCAGGTCATGCTGCCCGCCGATTCCGCGGAACCGTCACCGATGCTCTATCTGCTCGATGGCATCGGCGCCCCCGAGTCCACCTCGGGATGGGTGGGAACCGGCACGGTGCAGGAGGTATTCAGGGATGAGAATGTCACCGCGGTGATGCCGCTGGGGGCACCCTCGTCGATGTACACCGAATGGCAGCGGGCGGACCCGGCTCTGGGGCTGATGAAATGGGAAACCTTCCTCACCGAGGAGCTGCCCTCCGTTCTGGAGGACCCCGCCAACGGACTGGGATTCAACGGCCGGCGTGGGATCGGCGGTCTGTCCATGGGCGCGGGTGCAGCTCTGCGCATGGCAAACCTCCATCCGGAGACCTTCGCCGCGGCCATCGGCATCTCCGGTTGTTATTCCACCATGGATCCGATGGGCGCAGCCATCACCCACCTCACCGTCGATTCCTACAATGGTGACGTTGACAACATGTGGGGGCCGTACGGTTCACAGGACTGGATAGACAATGACGTCACCCTCAACCCGGCGGGGCTGAACGGCACCGCGGTGTACCTGTCCGCGGCGCACGGCGCGGCCAACCAGGAGGTCAGGGACAGCTACGACGGAACGGTCTTCGCAGCCATGGTCAGCGGACTGTTCGTGGAACGCGGATCCATGACCTGTACCCAGAACCTTGAGAAGTCCATGATCAGGGAGGGCAAGACAGATGCGGTGGTGGAATACCCCGAGTACGGGATGCACAACTGGACCAACTTCCACCAGCAGCTGCGACCCGGCTGGGACGCCGTCAGGCACGCGCTGTACTGACCGCCGCGTGCGGCGTGCTACAGCCAGTTGTTCTTCTTGAACATGATGTAGAGCCCCACCGAGGACAGCGCGATGAGCACGCCCGAAATGATCACACCGATCTGCTCCGTGGCGGTGGGATAGGGCACGTTCATACCGAAGTAGCCGGTGATCAGGGTGGGCACGGCGATGATCGCGGCCCAGCCGGAGAGCTTCTTCATTACCAGGTTCATGTTGTTGGACTGGATGGACAGGTTGGTGTCGATGACGGTGCTGACGAGGTCACGCAGGGTGTCCGACCAGTCCGTGACCCGCAGTGTGTGATCGTAGACATCCTGGAAGTAGGGGATGATCACCCCGGGCAACGGCGGCTGGGAGCGGTTGAGAATCGCCGTCACGATCTCCCGGGTGGGAAGCGCCAGCCGGTGCAGGGTGAGCACGTGCTTGTGCAGGCGGTAGGCGTTGTGCCGGATGTTGTCATCATCGTTGTCCTCGGCGAAGAGCTGCTCCTCGAGTTCGGCGAGCCGCTCATCCAGGGTCTGGATCGTGTCAAAGTGGCTGTCCACCGTGAGATCGATGATGGCCCACAGAATGCTCACCGCGCCCTCGGCCAGGAGTGTGGGCTGCGCCTCCCATGCCTCGCGGGCACGATCGATGTCGAAGCTCGCGTTCCGCCGCACGGTGACCACGACGTTGCGGGTGACGAAGATGCCGATCTCCCTGCGTTCCATGTGCTTCGTGCTGTCCTCCGGCGCCCGCACGGCGTAGAGGGTGAGGAAGAGGTGGGTGGGGTAGCGGACCATCTTCGCGCGTTCGTGGCTGCCCAGCACATCCTCGACGGCCAACGGGTGGAGATGGAGCTCCTCGGCGATGTCATCGAGCGTCATCGGCTCCACGTCATCGAGGTCCACCCACAGCGTGGTGGTGTCATCCTTGAGTCGCTGCGAGAGCTCGGCGAGTGGGAAATCCTTGTCTATGACCCGGCCGTCACGATAGGAGCGAGTGGTGATGTGCATGGCGGTCTAGTTCGCCAGAATGTCCACTACCAGGCGATGCGGGTCCTGGAGCACGCTCACCGAATAGGGGTGCCTGCCGTTGAGCCCGATGACGAACTGTGAGCGTCCCTCGAAGGTCCCCGCACTGATGACCTCGTTGACGATCCCCTTCGTGCCCTCGACCCTGCCGATGCCCGGATCCTCCATCCCGAGGTCGAAGGGATAGCTCGTGCCGTCGATGTTGACGTTCAGGGCCGTATCCCCGGCGAAGGCAATGCCGTTGCCGCTGCCCTGCTGGGTGGGGTTGTCGGTGTAATCGATGAACCACCCGGGCTCGCCGTCACCGGTCAGATCGAAGACGACGCGGTCAAAACCACTGTGCGACGCTGTGCGGACCCCGGTGACCAGGAGCTGTGCGGGGGCCTCCGGGCGCAGGGTCTTCATCGCCGCGTCCGCCTGTCCGAGCGGGGTCGGCCCGGCCGATGCCGATTCCGCCGTCGAAGAATGCGACTGCGCACCGTTGGCCGATGCCGACATGGTCTCCATAGCCCGGGTGCCGGTTCCACCGGTCTCGGAACCACCGTTGCTGCAGCCGGCCAGGAGCAGCGCGGAGATGCTCAGGGCGGCTACAGCGGTATATCGCATGCGATGCGCGGGTCGGGGGAGGGGCTCGACAGTCATTCCTTTACCGTAACCCGTGGGATCGGGGGCCACCTACCTGGAGAAGGTCGATCATCACAATTGTGAACGAATTGTTGTAAATCGTTTGCAAAGCCCGTCACCGCTGCTTATCGGTGGCCGATCCGGGTGTTGCAGGGGGGTGTCCCTATGTTTTTGTCAAGGGATAGGCCCTGTATTCAGGAAAGCATTTCGGGGGTAGCTCCCGATTCTGATGATGGGCGTGGTTGAGCAGCTGGCCGGCGTACTCGCGTCGACCAGCTGATCGTGGTGAAGGTGGGCTACGCAGCAACTCTGGCGGGGATCTCCCTAAAGAACTCGGCCCGGGTCAACATTGCGTAGATGACGTTGCACCGGCGTCTGGCCAGGCACATCACTGCAGCGTTATGTCGTTTACCCTCGGCCCGTTTCCGCTCGTAGTAGGTCTTGGATGGTTCATGGAACCGGATCGATGCGAATGCCGAGTAGAACAGGGCGTTTTTCAACCGTTTGTTACCGGATCTGGCCGGGAACTCACCTCGGATGGACGTGCCGGATCTTCGTGTCACCGGGGCGATCCCCGCATACGCTGCCAGGTGGCCGGCTGACCGAAAGTCGGAGCAGTCGCCGACAGCGAGGAGAATGTTGGAGGCGGTCTTGATGCCAATTCCCGGCATGGATATCAAGACCTGGTGAAGAGGGAATTCAGCCAACAGTTCCTCTACTTGATCAGCAATGGTTTTCCGCTGTTCCAGCAGGGCTTTGATGTTGGTCGCCAGCTGCGGGATCACCACCTCAGCGGCAGTGGTGCCAGGTACGGCGACGGTCTGGGCTTTGAGTCCGTCGAAGATCGCGTCGACCAGCTTCGTGGGGTCTTTCTTCGATCGGTTGGACATCCAGGTGTGTACCCGCTGGTAACCGGCCTTCTTCAACCTCGTTGGCCCGCCGTAGTGGCTGAGCATGTCCAGCACCAGAGGTCGGGTGATGATGCTGCACGGTAGGGCTCGTTCCAGACTCGGGTAGATCTGGGTCAGCACGCTACGCAGCCGGTTGATGGTGCGGGTGGCGTCCTTGGCGATGTCGTCATCGAACCCGGACAGCATCTTCAGCGCTGAGAGGACTTCGTTGTCCCGGTCCACGGCCCGCAGGGTATGCGGCATCGTCCGGGCGGTATCAGCGATGATGAATGCGTCCCGCCGGTCGGTCTTCGACCGGCCGGGGTGCAAGTCCGCGGCTTTGCGCATCGCCAGGCCGGGTAGATAGCCGACGAAGCAGCCAGCGTCCCGGGCCACGGCGATGGGCAGGGCACCGATGGTGTTGGGCTGGTCGACGACCACCAGGACGGTGCCGCAGGCTTGGAGGTCGGTGAAGACCTTGCGAAGCTGATCCTCGTCCTGGGGCAGGGGTTTGTCGTAGATGATCTCGCCTGTGGCTAGCATGGCGCAGGCGTGGTGGGCGGTTTTGCCGACGTCTAATCCGATGGTGACGTCGATGGTGCCGGTGGTCATGGCCGGCCTCCTTGTGGTGTCGGAGCAACAGTGACAGGTCAAACCTCGTCGCTGGTGTCTCGACATCCGATGCTGGCACCCACGTTACAAAAGAGAACTGAGTCGAGTGACTCGTCCGTGTCCCTATCAGCAGTCAACGGGTGTCCTGGTAGCCCGGCGACAACACCCCCCGGATCATGGTAACTACAGGGGAAATAAGCCATACCGGGCCCAGCGACTATCCCCATTATGGGGACACCATCAAAGTAACGGGCGATTCCCGCACACTCAGCGGTGTGCGCAGGGATCGGCAAGGAGGTGCCTGCCGAACCCGGCCGCTTCACGCGCGAGATGATAGGGCAGCAGCTCCAGATTCACTGTGCTGATGTGGACGACATCGATCTGCAGATCCGTGCAGTCCCGGAAGATGTACTCCACCCGGCGGGAGTGCGGCCGGTTGGTCACGATCACCGCCGATTCCCACCCCTGCTCCCGCGCCAGCTCACCGAGGGTCATTGCCTCACCCGCGGTTGTCACAGGGTGGGGATCAAGGCACCAGGTTTCGGCATTGCGCGGCCGGTCCACCCCACGGCAGAAACTCGATCCCTTCACATCCCTGGTGCCGTTCGGGTTGGAGACAACAAAGCTCCGGGTATCCAGGTCATCGACGATCCGCGCCCCGAGTTCATGACGCCCGTCGCTCGCCCCGGCCACCACCATGACCACGTCCGCACGCGGGGGCAGCTCATTGGGCGGCAGCAGAAGCCAGGCGATGAAGGCCACGGCACCTACAACCAGAGCAGTCAGCAGCAGGGCTGCGGCCCTGAGCAGAATGCGCAATCCGCCTCTGGCGGAGCCTCCGGAGTTGATCTGACTCTTGGACACCTGGTTTCCGTTCAAGGAGCGGGAGCTTCGCGGTGAATGCTACCAGGGTGCCCGAGTATTAGAGTGACATCCATGGTTGCACCCACCCTGAATCTATGCTCCGACAACGACGTGGAACCCCTGCCCGGAACAGCGAAAACCGCGGCCGGATATGTCCTGCTCGAACATCCGGGACCATGGAGCAGGGATGTCCTGGACGGACACACGCTCGGGCCGGATCTCAGCGACGCGGTGAAAAGGCATCTTAAAAATAGCCGGATGGAACTGCAGCTGATCCGCAAACCGGGACGCGAGGGCAGGAATGTCTCAACCCACACCGTGTTCCTGGTGTTCTGCGGGGAGGCGGTCATTGAACGGCTCACGCTCACCGACCCCTCAGAGCTGCTCGAACTCGATCTCAGCGCGCCGGGGCGAAACGGTGCGACGGCGGTGGATCATCCGGTGCTGCTCATCTGCACCCACGGCAGGCGCGACAGGTGCTGTGCGATCAAGGGCCGACCGGTCGCGGCCGCGGTGGCCCCGCAGTTCCCCGCCGGATGCGTGTGGGAATCCTCCCACACCAAGGGGCACCGTTTCGCGCCGTCGATGCTGCTCATGCCGTGGAACTACTCCTACGGCAGGCTCAACGCCGAGGCCACCGCCACGATGTTTGCCGCCGCGTGCCGCGGCGAGCTCTTCCTTCCCGGCTGCCGGGGCAGGGGCACGCTGGACGCCCGTGGGCAGGTGGCGGAGTTGGGCGTCGTCACGCGGATCGGCGGTGCCGCACCCGGTTCCCTGCGTGTCGACGGCACCCGTGTGCACACCCCCGACGGCCGCGCCTTCGACGTCGCGGTGGAGCGGCGTGAGGTGGACGGGGTGGTCTCATCCTGCGGGGATGTGCCGAAGACGGGGGCGGCGTGGGTGGCGGTGAAGGTCAGTGAGGTGGAGAACCTGTGACGCCTCCCGCTTCATAGCACCCGGGCGATGAACTCCTCCGCGGTATCGACCACCATGGTCGTCTCCGCCCGCACCTCACGCGGTGAGTAGGTAAATGAAGCCGAGACATCGGCCCAGCGGTGCATGTCCAGGTCGTTCCAGGAATCGCCGATGGTGAAGGTCTCCACCCCGCCGCTCACCCCGTCCATGGAGTCCAGCAGGCGCTGCAGGCCGGATCCCTTCGTCGCACCCCCGGGCACGATGTCCAGGAAGTCCTGGTTGCGGTGGCAGTCCACCCCGGGGAACTCGGCGGCGATGCTCCGCTGCACCCGCGTGATCAGATCCTCGTTGTCCGGAATCCAGATGGGGACGCCGATGAAGGTGTGTTCTGGGATCTCCGAGGGGTCCATGCGCCGCGGGTTGACCAGGATCCCGGTGGTGCGGGTGCTGATCCGGTCCAGGATCAGCGCATCGGGGGTGTCCAGCGTGGTGGCGTAGACGTTGATCTGCTCATCGCAGCCTCCGAGCAGCTCCACCACGCCGCTTAGCACCTCGTGGCTGATGGTGCTGGAATGGCGCACGCGGAAGTCGCTGTCGGTGACCACCGCGCCGGTGTAGAGGACGAAATCATCGAAGAATATGTCGATGCCCTCCAGTGCCTGCCTGGTGGCGTGGATGGATTTTCCCGTGGCGAGCACGGCAAGGTTGCCCGCGGAGCGCCAGTCGCGGATGGCGCGCAGGGCACCGGGAGCGATGGTGCCGTTGAACAGGAGCGTGCCGTCGAGATCGAAAGCCATGAGTTTCATGGGCCTCAATGTACCTGTGCGCGCAGAAACGGCGGCCCGTGCGTGCGCTAAGATTCTACCGGTTAACACAAGCGCACAAGGAGATCCCCGCACAATGCCCGAACCAGGAAGTCACTCCTCACCGATCATCACCGCCGAGCAGGTGAGCATGGTGTTCGGATCGGGCTCCACCGAGGTCCGTGCCCTTGACCGGGTCGAACTGCGGATCCCGCGGGGACGGTGGACCTCGATCATGGGGCAGTCCGGTTCAGGCAAGACCACGCTGCTGCACTGTCTGTCCGGGCTGGCGACACCGACCTCGGGCACCGTGACGCTGCAGGGAAGGCGACCGGTGACCATCAGTTCCCTGTCCGAGAACAGGCGCGCGAAGCTGCGGCGCACCCGTTTGAGCGTGATCTTCCAGGACTTCAACCTCGTGCCCATCCTCTCGGTGCGCGACAACATCACCCTGCCACTGCGGCTCGCCCATCAGAAGATGAACAAGCAGTGGTTCCGGGAGGTGACGGAGACCCTCCAGATTGACAACCGTCTCCGGCACCTGCCCCATGAGCTCTCCGGCGGCCAGCGCCAGCGCGCGGCCATCGCCCGCGCCATGATCAGCAAACCCGACGTGCTGGTGGCCGATGAACCCACAGGCAGCCTGGATTCCGTGACCAGCGATGCCGTTGGTGACCTCTTCCGGATGGTGGTGGACAGCTTCGGGCAGACACTGATCTTTGTCACCCATGACAGGGAGGCGGCGCTGCGCGGTGACCTGCTGGTCACCATGCGTGACGGGCGCATCACCGGGGTGGAGGATCTGTACCGGTGATCCGTCTCGCCTTCGCGCAGCTGCGCCGTCGCGGTTTCCGCTATGCCTCCCTCTTCTTCGCCATCTTCGCCTCTGTCGCCCTCACAGTTGCCGCCCTGAGCCTGACCAACACGCTGATCACCAGTGTCAACGGGTTGTTCGCGAAGCCCTACGTCACCTCCAACTACGTGATCACCGCCACCGCGAAGGACCGGGAGGTGGCCGACGACCTGGACGCCGCGATCCGGGCGCTGCCAGGGGTTCGGGCCACCGCCTTCGATGAGCTCATCTCCGGTGCCCTCCGCGAACCCGACGGCATCTACAGGGATACCGCGATCCAGTCGATCGTCCAGGGGCCGCTGCAGTGGCGCACCATCGATCAGGGACGGCTGCCGGAGGGCCCGGGAGAGATCGCCGTGGCGACACTCCAGGACGCACCCGCCGTGGGAACCGAGGTGTTCATCAAGGTTCCGGAGTATGAGGACGACATACCGGTCACCGTGGTCGGCAGCCTCCAGCCCGCGGCGCATGAAACACTCGGCGGACCCACGATGCTCTACACCGATCCGGCGGCGCTGGCGCAGTGGGGCAACGGTGGCGTCCGCGGTGAGTTCCGCATCGCCACCGCAGGTGGCGCCCCCGCACTCCCGGAGGTGCCGGGCACGACCGTGACTGTGGAGACGGCCGGGGCGCACGTCGACAAGCTTTCCGACGCCTACCTCGGTCAGCGCAACCGTTACTTCCTCCTCCTCGCCGCCTTCGTGGGAGTCGCCGCCGTGGTGGCGGCTCTGATCGTCTTCTCCGCCTACTCGGTGCTCACCGGGGAGCGCCGCCGTGAGTTCGGCCTGATCCGCGCGGTCGGTGCGTCCACGACGCAGATCCTGGGTTCGGTGATCATCGAATCCGCCGTGCTCGGCGTGCTCGCCTCCGCACTCGGGGCCCCGGCGGGCCTGCTCGCCGCACGTCTGCTCGCTGGACAGGCCGAACGCTTCGGGATCAGGCTGCCCGTGGACGCCATCGGGCTGAACCCGTCGGTGCTGTGGCTGATCGTCGCGGCGGGTGCGGCCATGTCGGTGCTCGCCGCACTTCCGGCCGCGCTGAGTGTGTGCAGCTCCAGCACCATTGATGCCCTGGGCACCCCCTCGGTGTCCAGGGTCGGCAGGTGGCGGCCCGCGCTGTGGTTCGTCCTCGCCGTTCTTGCCGCAACCGCCGCGTGGTGGCTGCGCAGGCAGGTTCCCCTGCACCCGGGGCAGCTGGGGCTGCTGCTGGCGATCCTGGCGTCCGCGGCGGCGATGCTCGGCATTCTCGTGGTCAGCGCCCTCGTTCTCCCCGCGCTGCTGCAGTTGGTCTCCCGCGGACTGGGGCGCCTGCCGCTGCCCACCCTGCAGCTCGGTCTCGCCTTCGCGGGCAAGCAGCGCACGCGCTCCGCGGCGCTGGTCGCCGTGATTCTCGCCGGCTCCGCTCTCAGCTCAGCGGTGCTGCACGGGCAGAGCGAGATCCGCACCCATCTGCTCGCCTCGGCCGCGAGCACCGGGGGAGCCGATGTGCGGGTGTCGGCACTGGATGAGGATGTCTCCCCGGATCTGCTCGCCTCGATCAGGGAGGTGACCGGTGTCACCGCCGCGCAGGCACCGGCGATCGCCGGTGTGAAGCTGCCCGGCGGCAGCTCGGTGACCGCGCTCATGCTCGATTCCGTGGAGGGCGCGGCGGTCATGCGCGCCGGTGACACCGGGGCCGCCCCCGGCACCATCGTGCTGGGCAAGACCTCCGGCTACCAGGCGTCATTTCCCGAGGGTGCACAGATCGATGTTGAGATCGCCGAGATGCCGGTGACGGTCACCGTGGCCTACCGCGATGACTACCTCGTCCTCATCGACCCCGGCGTGGTCGCCACCGCACGCGAACTCAAGGCCGATGACCTGGGAATAGGCGTGGAGAACCTGCCCGCGCAGCCGGTGCGCAACGTTTTCATGCTTATCGACGGCCCGGCCGACCAACCCGCCAGGGGCGCGGTTGTCACCGCCGTCCGCGAACGGATCGCGGGCTTCCCCGGGCGCTACTCCGTCTCCGAGGCCTTCCCCGGCCGCACGGACACCGTCAACATGGTCAAGCGGATCACCATCATGTCCAGTCTCCTGGCCGTGGTGGCCATGGTGATCGCCGCGGTGGGACTGATCAACACCGTCGTCCTCATGGTCGCCGAACGCGCCCGCGACCGGTGGCTGCTGCGGTCGATCGGGCTGACCCGCACGGGGCAGATCCTGGTGCTGTGCACCGAGATGGTCGCCCTGGCGCTGCCCTCCGCCGCGATCGGGGCGGTCTCTGGAGGGATCTTCGGCCTCTATGTCGCCCGCGCGGTCACCGGGGTGGGCGCCCGCGACCTCGATCCGACGGTGGTCGCGGGCACGACCGCGGCGATGGTCATCGGTGCCGTGCTGTGCGCTGTGGTGGTGCAGGCGCGCAGGAGTAGGCTGTAGCACCGATATGATCTTCGATCTCTACGTCTCCTCCTTCTGCGGGGCCTGCGCCCGCACCCGCGCCGTGCTCACCCGCGCCACGGACCTCATTCCGGGGGCCCGGCTTGTTGAACACAACATCGCGTCCGATCCGGACCGCGCTGACTCCACCGGCATCACCTCGACACCCACCGTGATCATCCGTTCGGACGATGGCAAGGAGGTGGGCAGGGCGGCGGGGGTGCCCACCCTCGATCAGGTACTGGGGGCGGCCGCCCGGGCGGTGTGAGTCGCTCACATCAGCATGAACGGCACGATGATGATCTTGACTATGAGGATCAGTGCGAAGGTCGCGGTGTAGCCACTCATGATGCGGGTGTCCGAGGAATTCTCCAGGGCGTACTGCAGAACCGCGGGCTGTCCGAGGAGTCCTGAGGCACCGCCGTTGGCGCGGGCCGCGGAACGGCCGGTGAGATAGCAGAAGAGGAGGAAACCGCCACAGCCGACCAGGCTGATGATCGCCGCCAGCGCGATCGCGGTCAATCCGAACCAGGAGAACGCGGTGGAGGAAAACGCCCGGCCGGATGCGATGCCGACGCCCGCGAGGAACATCATGAGGCCGAGCTGGCGGAGGGTGACGTTCGCGGTTCGTGGCAGCTGCCAGGCGGTCCGGCCCGTGCGCTGGAGCGCGCCGAGAATGAGACCGGCGATCAACGGCCCGGCGGCGGCACCGAGGGCGAAGGAGAAACCGCCCGGCAGTGGAATCTCCACCAGGGCGAGGGCGTAGCCGATCGCCAGGCCACCTGCGACGGCGATCCAGTCCAGCTCGGAGAAGGACTGGATCGAATCGCCGAAGAAGGTGCTCAGCTGTTTGCGCCTCTTCGAGGGGTAGACCACCTCCGCGATATCGCCGTAGGCGAGGTGGGTGTCATCGTTGGCCAGCAGAATCTCATCACCGCGCCGGATCCGGATGATCCGCGCACTGAAGGCATCATGGAGATTCAGCGATTCGATGGTGTTGCCGGCGACGTTGTTGTTGGACACCCGGAAGTTGCCCACCAGGATCTGGGGATCGCGGTAGAGGTGCGGTCCGCTCAACTGCGAACCGATGGACCTGACCAGGTCATCGGTGACCGCCTTGGTGGCCATCACCGTCACCACATCGCCCTTGCCCAGTGTGGTCAGCTCATCGGCATCCTCCGCGACCCGGGACCGGCCGTGATGGCGGACCATGGACACCACGAACTGATCGCCGTACTCCTCCTCGAGTGATCGGATATCCACGGAATCGCGGTCGATGAGGATGCGGACGGTGCGCAGGATCCGCTCATCGGTGTGATCCACATCCTTCTTCGCCGGCCAGTTCCGGGTCAGGGTCAGGGCGACCAGGATGATCGCCACCGTAACCCCGACGGGGTACCCGAGCGAGTAGCCCACCGCCGGTGCATCGGATCCGGTCTGTTCCTGGGCGATGGCCAGTGAGGGCGTGGATGTCAATGCTCCGGAGAACACGCCGACGGCCGTTGGCCGGTCGATGCCGAACAGGGAGCCGACGACAAGGGCCACCACCGCGGCGAGGATGACCGCCAGGACGGCGCCTGCCATCAGCGTGATGTGTTTGCGGAAATCCCTGAAAAAGCTCTCACCTGCCTCCAGTCCCACCATGTAGACGAAGATGCCCAGTCCGAGGTTCTGGTAGAGCGTGAGCGTGGTGGGATCCGGGCTGATTAGGGCGCCGAAGGCGAGTCCGATGAACAGGGCGCCGGCGGCGCCGAACCTCAGGGGGCCGAAGGGAATGGATCCGAACGCCGCCCCACAGGCGATGACGAGGAACAGTGTCAGGATCGGGTTGTCGGCGAGAAGTTCAATCACACCTGAGATCATATATCGCCAAATGATGATTTCCGGAGGAAAGGCATCGGGGCGAAAAAAGGGCCACGGCCCCCGGAACGGGGGACCGCGGCCAGAGGCACGGTGGAAGCTAGGGCGTGTCTTGTAAAAGGTTGAGCCACGCGATCACTCCGTTGAGGACAACTGCGGCCCGGTACACGATCGCGAGCTTGTCATACCGAGTCGCGAGTCCTCGCCACTGTTTCAACCGGCAATAGCCACGCTCGATCACGTTCCTTCCCCGATACTTCTCCGCATCAAACTTCGCAGGCCTGCCACCCTGCATGCCGCGCCGCTTCCGATGCCCCTGCTGATCACGAGGTTCGGGGATCACCGCTTCGATGCCACGCCTGCGCAAGTACGCCCGGTTCGCCCGCGAGGAGTACGCCTTGTCGCAGAGCGCGGCATCGGGCCTGGTGCGACGGCCGACCCGCACTTGTTCCATGAGCGGGATAAACATCGGCGAGTCACCATCCTGTCCCGCTGAGCAAATCGTCACCAGCGGCAGGCCGCGCCCATCGACGAGCTGATGTGTTTTCGTTGACAAGCCGCCCCGAGAACGGCCGACTGCGTGGTCAGGCGGCTCGGTCAGCGGATTCTTGTAATTCGATATAGCCCTTTTTTACGCGTTTGGTGTTGGTCGCGTGCTGATGCGCACGAGCGATCGTGGAATCCACCGATACCGACCAGTCGAGCAGGCCCTCGCGGTCTGCGTACTCGTGCAGACGCGCTTGCGCCCGATCCCAGACACCATCGTCGGCCATGCGCCTATGCCACGCCCAGACCGTTTGCCAAGGCCCGAAAGCATCAGGAAGGTCTCGCCACGCGATCCCGCATCGATACCGGTAAATGATCCCCTCGACCATCAGTCGGGCGTCGGCGAACGGGCGGCCCTTCTTGCCCGTGGGACCAGGCAACAAATCAGCAATCAGTGTCCATTGGTCGTCTGAGAGGAGCTGGAATCGAGACATACCTCCACGATCTCAGCTCCCACAGAATTCATTTGCAAGACACGCCCTAGCGCCGCATGATCTTCTTTGACAGCCAGTTGCCCAGCAGCTGGGCGGCCTGGACGATGATCACGATCACCAGAACGGCGACGTACATGACCTCATTGTCGAAGGCGCGGTAGCCGTAGACGATGGCGAAGTCACCGAGTCCGCCGCCGCCGATGTAGCCGACCATCGCGGACATGTCGACGATGGCGATGAACAGGAAGGTGTAGCCGAGGACCAGGGGTCCGAGGGCCTCGGGGATGATCACCGTGCGGATGATCGTCCACGGGTTCGCCCCCATCGCCCGCGCCGCCTCGATCACACCGGGATCAATGGCCACGAGGTTCTGCTCGACGATGCGCGCCACGGTGAAGGTGGCGGCGATGATCATCACGAAGATGCCGGCGTCGCGGCCGATGGATGTTCCCATCACCGCCACCGTCAGTGGTTTCAATGCCGCGATGAGGATGATGAAGGGGATGGGACGGACGAAGTTGACCAGCAGGTTGAGGACCGTGTAGATCGCCTTGTTGCGCAGGATGCCCCCGGAGCGCGTGGTGTAGAGGAGCATGCCTACGATCAGGCCGAGCAGACCGGAGATCACCATGGTCACGCTGACCATCAGGAGGGTATCGAGGATGGCCTCCCGGAACGTCGGGCCGAGCCGGTTCCAGTCGGCCGCGAGAATCAGCTCGTTCATCGTGCGATCTCCTTGATCGTCGTGGTCCTGGACAGTGACCGGTAGAAGTCCTCCATCGCCTGCGGATTGCCGTTGAGACGCACCGTCACCTTGCCGAAGGACTGGTGCTGCAGGGTGGTCACGCCGCCGTGGACGATATCGATGGTGGCGCCGTTCTCGGTCGCCCTCGCGGAGGCGGGGAAGAACCCGGAGTTCTCGGTGAGGTCGATGGTGAACAGGCGACCCTCGTGGGCGAGGAGATCCTCGGCCTCGACGTTGTCCGGGGTGTTGCGCAGTGCGGTGGCCACGAAGCGCTGGGCCACGGTGGTCTGCGGGTTGGAGAAGACCTCGTACACGCTGCCGTACTCGACGAACTTTCCGTTCTCCATCACCGCAACCTTGTCGGCGATCGAGCGCACCACCTCCATTTCGTGGGTGATCACCACGATGGTGATCCCGAGTTCCTTGTTCACCTTGCGCAGGAGCTCCAGGACCTCACGGGTGGTCTCGGGATCGAGTGCGGAGGTGGCCTCATCGGCCAGCAGCAGGGAGGGGTTGGTGGCCAGCGCACGGGCGATGCCCACGCGCTGCTTCTGCCCGCCCGAGAGCTGCTCGGGGTAGCTCCTGCCCTTGTCGCCGAGTCCGACGAAGTCGAGCATCTCCTTGACCCTGCGTTTGCGTTCGGGCTTGGGCATCTTCGCCAGCTGCAGAGGGTACTCGATGTTACCGGCGGCGGTACGCGATTGGAACAGGTTGAACTGCTGGAAGATCATGCCGATGTGGCTGCGCAGGGAGCGCAGCCTGGCTTCGGGGAGGGGGACGATGTCGGTGCCGTCGAGAAGCAGTTCACCGGAGGTGGGGGTGTCCAGACCGTTGATCATCCGCACGAGCGTGGACTTGCCGGCACCGGAGTAGCCGATGATGCCGATGACCTCGCCGGGTTCGACGGTGAGTGAGACATCGTCGAGTGCGCGCGTCTCGGCGTGCTTGTTGTTGGTGAAGATCTTGGTGATGTGGCGGAACTCCACCCGCGTGCCCGGCGTGGGCCGGAGCGCGTGTGGGTCTCGTCCTTCGGGCGCCGGCTGCGGCGCGGAGGTTGACACGGCGGGTGTCCTCTTTTCGACGATGGGGGTGGAACAGTCAGGGGAAAATCATAACGCCCCGCGGCGGCGAGTGCGGTATGCAACCTGCCTGCGGGGCGTTATCGGATTGTGGAGCCTAGGAGTTCTTCTGATCATCCTCGAGACGGGTGAGGATGGCCTGCAGCTGCTCCTTGGTGCGCTCGACCGGGACCGAGGTCCCCTTGGAGTCGCGCTCTACGGCTGCCTGGATCTCCGGGGTGTGCCACAGCTCGACGAGGCGGGCGACGTTCTTGTCATCGGCGTCATCGGCCTTGGTGACGAAGACGTTGATGTAGGGCTCAGCCTCCTCGGACTCCGGATCATCCTGGAAGACCGCGAGCTTGGGATCGATGCCCGCGCGGTCGAGGAAGGAGTTGTTGATGATCGCCGGCTTGCCCTCCTGGTAGGCGGTCGGGGACTGTGCGGCATCAACCGGGGTGACGGAGACCTTGGAGGCGCCCTCATCGATGTCGGCGGGGGTCGGGGTGACCAGGCCCGGGGTCTTCAGGGTGATCAGGTCCGCCTGGACGAGCACGTTGATGGCGCGACCCTGGTTGGACTCATCGTTGGGGATGGCGATGGATTCGCCCTCGATGCCGTCGATGGAGTCATGGTCCTTCCAGAACAGTGCCAGCGGCACGATCTCGGTGGAACCGACCGGGGTCAGGTCCTGGCCTGCGCCGACATTGTACTGGGCGAGGAACTTCAGGTGCTGGAAGAGGTTGACGTCCAGCTGATCCTGGGAGAGGGCCTCATTCGGGGTGGAGTAGTCGGAGAAGTTGACCACGTCGAGCTTGATGCCCTCCTCGGAGGCCTTGTCCTCGAGGACCTGCCACGCCTCCTTCGCGGAGTCGGTGGTGCCGATGCGGATGGTGACCTCCTCGGCATTCTCCGATGCCGCGGTGGAGGTGCCGTCCGAGTCGGAGCCGCACGCAACAAGGGCGGTTGCTGCGAAGAGTCCCGCGAGGGCGGTGGTGGTGATGCGACGAAGCTTCATGGTTATGTCGTCCCTTAAGCGTTGATGGGTGTATTCAGATTGCTGGGAGTAGACACTAGCATTCTAGACCGACATCTGTACAGCTCGGTCTACCCGGTGGGGTGTGGGAGGCCGTCCGCGGGGGGTGGTAGAGCATTGGAAAACGTGTTCTAATAATGTAGATTCTACACCATGGAATGGAACGGTGGGGTCAGCGGTTTCAATGGCCGGCCACTGTCCTGGTCGAAGATTGACCGCATTCTCTCCGGCAGGGCGGTTGCTCCCCTGAGGCCGGTGCTGCACGAGGCGGAGGTCCCCGCGGACGGCGCATCGCCTGGTGGCGGCCCGGTGGATCCGGGCCCCGCCTTCGCCGAACTGCACGCCACCAGCAGCTACAACTTCCTCGTCGGCGCATCGGATCCGGAGGCTATGGTTGCCCGCGCCCGTGAGCTCGGGCTGTCCGCATTGGCACTGCTGGACAGGGACGGGTTCTACGGCACGGTCCGCTGTGCCGAGGCGGCCGCGGAACTGGGCGTGGACACCGTTTTCGGTGCCGAGCTCAGCCTCGGGGAGGGGGTGCTGACCGTCCTGTGCCGGGGGCCGGAGGGCTATCGCAGGCTGAGTCACCTGATCGCAGGGGCGAAAATGGCCACCGGCGAGAAGGGGGAGGTCCTGTATCCTCCCCTGGAGCTGGTCGGAGGTGCGGGTGCGGGGCACTGGGTGGTCCTGGCGGACCATGCGTGGAGCACCTCAATCGATCAACTGATCGACTGCTTCGGCCGGGAGAATGTGGTGCTGGAATTTCCCTGCTCCATGTTGCCGGAGGATGCGGACAGATACGAAATTCTCAGGAGTATCCAAGCGGAGAAGCAGCTGCGCGGCATCATCAGCACCCGCCCCGCCGCCGCGTCCAGACAGTCAGTGAGACTGGCCGCTGCCAAGCGCGCCCTTGCGCAGCGCAGTGCACTTGCGGATGCGGAGAGCCACCTCCATCCCATGGGGGCCGCGTGGCTGCGCAGCGGGGAGGCCATGCTGCGGGCGAACCCGGACTGCGCCGATCTGCTGGAAACCTCCGTCTCCCTGGCCGCCGAATGCGCCTTCACCCTTGATCTGGTGGCTCCGAACCTGCCGAAGTGGCAGACCCCGGAGGGATACACCGAGATGTCCTGGCTGGTCGAACTGGTCGACCGTGACTTCGACAGGCGCTACCGCGGCCGGGAGGAGTCCATCCGTGAGCGGGCGCGCGCACAGATCGACCATGAGTGCACCGTGATCGAGAAGCTCGGTTTTCCCGGCTATTTCCTCATCGTCCACGATCTGGTGGAGTTCTGCCGCCGCAACACCATCCTGTGCCAGGGCAGGGGATCCGCGGCCAACTCCGCGGTCTGCTTCGTCCTCGGGATCACCAACGCCGAACCCATCTCCGCGGGTCTGCTGTTCGAGCGGTTCCTCTCGCCCGACCGTGACGGTCCACCCGACATTGACATAGACATCGAGTCCGGGCGGCGCGAGGAGGTCATACAGTATGTCTACGACAGGTACGGCAGGGACAACGCCGCACAGGTTGCCAATGTGATCACCTACCGCGGCAGGGGGGCGACCCGGGACGCGGCCCGGGCGCTGGGCTATCCCCAGGGATCGGCGGATGCCTGGGCCAAGGGCACCGCCACGGCGCCGGATGACGTCGTGGAACTGGCGGCACAGTTCCGCGGACAGCCGCGCCACCTGGGCATACATTCCGGTGGCATGGTCATCTGTGACCGGCCCATCGCCGATGTGGTTCCGGTGGAATGGGCGCGCATGGAGGGTCGCTCCGTGGTGCAGTGGGACAAGGATGACTGCGCCACCGCGGGGCTGGTGAAATTCGACCTGCTCGGACTCGGCATGCTCGAGGCCCTCCACCACATGATCGACCTGGTGGCCGAGCACCGCGGCGTGGAGGTGAATCTGTGGGAGCTGGACCTGGCCGAGCCGGAGGTCTACGAGATGCTCTGCCGCGCCGACGCGGTGGGGGTGTTCCAGGTGGAGTCGCGGGCACAGATGTCCACACTGCCGCGGTTGAAGCCGCGGACCTTCTTCGACCTGGTGGTGGAGGTGGCGCTGATCCGCCCGGGGCCCATCCAGGGCGGATCGGTCCACCCCTACCTGCGCCGCCGTGATGGGAGGGAGGCGGTCACCTACGACCACCCCGTGCTGGAGAGGTCGCTGGGCAAGACCCTCGGCATCCCCCTGTTCCAGGAGCAGCTCATGCAGGTCGCCGTGGATGCCGCGGGATTCACCGGCGGAGAGGCGGATGCGCTCAGGCGTGCGATGGGCTCCAAGCGTTCACCCGAGCGCATGGCGGCCCTGCGCTCCCGCTTCTTCCAGGGGCTGGAGGAGACGAACGGGATCGTGGGGGAGACCGCCGAGAAGCTGTGGAACAAGATTGTCGCCTTCGCCGCCTACGGCTTCCCCGAATCCCACTCCCAGTCCTTCGCCTCCCTGGTGTACTTCTCCGCATGGTTCAAACACCACTATCCCGCGGAGTTCTGCGTGGGGCTGCTGCGGGCACAGCCGATGGGTTTCTACTCGCCGCAGTCGCTGATCGCCGATGCGCGCCGCCACCGCGTGGAGATTCTGCCGATCACCATCAATGACTCCGGAGTCGAGGCCGACGCCCCCGGCGGGCGGATCCGCCTCGGGTTGAACCTGGTCCACGGCCTAGGGGCGGAGGCGGCGGCGCGCGTGGCCGCCAACGCCCCCTATGACTCCATCCCGGATCTCTCGCGCCGGGCCGATCTCGGCGTTGCCCACGTGGAGGCCCTGGCCAGGGCGGGGGCCCTTGAGTGCCTCGGGGTGGGGCGTCGAGAAGCTCTGTGGCAGGCGGGCATCGCCGCAACCGAACGCCCCGGCATGCTGCCCGGCCTCTCGGCGATCGACGCGCCGGCGCTGCCGGGGATGAACGCCTTCGAGATGATGGTGGGATCCATTGCGGCCACCGGCGTCAGCCATGACCGCCAACCCATGGAGCTGGTGCGCGCCCATCTGAATGAGCGGGGGATCGTCCCCGCGGATCGGCTGATGGGGATCGAGGACGGGTCGCGGGTGCGGATCGCCGGGGTGGTGACGCACCGTCAGCGGCCGCAGACCGCGGCCGGAGTGACCTTCTTCGGTCTCGAGGACGAAACCGGGTTGATGAACGTGATGGTTTCGCCCGGCCTCTGGGCCGCGCAGAAGATGCTCGCGCGGACCGCGAAAACGCTGATCATCCGCGGCATTGTGCAAAATGCCACCGGAGCCGTCACCGTGGTTGCCGACCGCCTCGAACCGCTGCCGATGGGGGAGCTGCTCAGCCGCGGATCACGGGATTTCCGGTGATTCATGCTGCGCCACTGAAGCCAGGCACATCGAAACGGCTCTCGATGAATGTCCGCAGCCATTTGTGGTCAAGCTGCGTCTCCTGCTGAACCTTCCACAACAGGGACACCGTGTGCCTTGGTACGGGAATCGGTGGGGTGGAAACGGTCAGATCAGTGTTCTCCGCGAGCGCACGAGCCGCGTAACTTGGGATCGTCGCAATGAGATCACCCACGTGCAAAGCCGTGACCAGACCCGAGAAGTGGCTGAGGGACACCTCCACCCGCCTCTCCCTGCCCTGGAGTTCGAAGAACTCGTCCACGAACCCGCGACGCGTATTGAAGGAAACCCTGACATGGTGTGCGTCAATGTACTCATCGAGGGTCGGCGGATGGGAGAAACTTGAACTCTTGCTTGAGTACAGGCACGAATAGCTGGATGCGAACAGGACGCTCTCGCGGTAGTGTGCGGAAACCTGTGCGGGACTGGCGCAGATGACCAGATCGATCTCCGGATCATCCAAGGTCTCATTCCAGAGCTGACTATTGGTCTGGTGCAGGGAGAAGCTCACGTTCCACCCCTGCTTCCTGACCGCCCGCAGAATTGAAGGGGCAAGCACTGTTTCCACATCGTCTGACATGGCCACGTGGAAGTTTCGTGTCGTGGTCGCCGGATCAAACTCTGTGCTGGGGTAGATGAAATCATCGAGCATGACCAGGGCCTGGGCTATCTTCGGCGCCAGCGCCAGCGCCTTCGGTGTGGGACTCATTCCGGCTCTGGTGCGCTGGAACAGGGGGTCATTGAAAACCGAGCGCAACCGACCCAGCGCGGCGCTGACCGCCCCCTGACTCAGGTGGAGTCGCGCCGCAGCTCGGGTGACGTGTTTCTCCTGCATAAGGACGTGGAAGACAACCAGGAGGTTGAGATCCAGGCCTCTTAAATTAGCGATGTTAATGATCCACATCCTCATTATTAGCTATACAGACGTTGGTTGTCATGGGACAGTGGCTTTATTCGGTCGTTCGACAGAAATAAGGGGGGTGAGCAAGTTTCCGCATCTGCATGGATATTTTTCATTCTGCGTTGTTGCGTCAAAGCCTGTCAACCGGCAGCGTCAGGAGGGCTGTGCCGATCGCACTATTAACTCTACTGATAGTGGACATCGATGGATTTAGCTTCACTAAATAGTTCTGAAGACCGTAGTTTCTGAGACATGGGTGATGTGGTGCACATCATCAAGGCTTGAATCCATCAAGCAGGCCACTACACAAACTCTGTGAGCATCCCTTAGGAGGGACCGTGAACAATATGACAATCACAGGAACCGGCGCTGGTGTCGGCGCCATCACCGGACAGTCGGAGAGGAAGGTCACGGCGGGCCAGTTGCGGTCGCTTCGTGCCGCTGTCGCGGGAAACATCCTGGAATGGTTCGACTGGACGCTTTACGCCATCTTCTCCACGTACATTGCCGCCCACTTCTTCGATAAATCCGATTCCTCATCCGCATTGCTCGCCACCCTCGCCGTGTTCGCGGTCGGTTTTATCGCGCGGCCCGTGGGCGGCATAGTTTTCGGACGACTCGCTGACCGCGCAGGGCGCAAGTTCGTCCTCGTATTCACCATCTCGATCATGTCGGTTTCCAGCCTCGCGCTTGCGATCGCTCCAGGATACGAAAAGATAGGCGTATGGTCATCCGTCATTCTGGTGGTCCTGCGTTTGATTCAGGGGCTCGCACACGGAGGTGAGTCCGGAGTCTCCTACACCTATGTTTCCGAAATTGCGCCACCGCAGCGACGCGGACTGTGGTCAAGCTCGGTGTTCTTTGCAGTCACACTCGGAGTAATGCTCGCCACCGCCGTGGGAGCGATCGCGAATCTCATGCTCGATGACTCCGCCATGACTTCCTGGGGATGGAGGCTTGCCTTCGTGCTCGGCGCGGTACTTGGGCTGGGAGTGCTCTATCTGCGCCGCGCTGCCGAGGAGAGCAACGAATTCACTGAACAGGAAGACGAGGAAGAAACCCCGATTCCCGCCTCTCTTGTGGTGAAGTCCGGGCTTTTGACAATCATGCTCGCGTGCGGGCACAACTGCGCATACTATATCTGGGCGACGTTCGCAGCCTCCTTCGCCATTTCCGCGCGTGGAATGGATCCGCAGAGCGCGTTTCTCGCCAGTCTTCTCGCCCAGGGCGTTGCCCTGATCATGCTGCCACTATGGGGACATGTGTCCGACCGGGTGGGACGAAGGCCGATGATCATCGCGATGGGGTTTGCCGCCATCGTCTGCTACTACCCAGTTTCACTCCTGATCACCGATGAGCCGTGGACACTGTTTATTGCACAGGCAGCCGGAATGTCGATCTGGGCGATGGGCGCGGGAATGTACCCGGCCTTCTCCTCAGAGCTGTTCCCCACCAAGATTCGTGCGACAAGCGTCGCCTTCGCAACCTCCGTCTCCGTCGCTCTCTTCGGAGGAACCGCACCCTACCTCATGACATGGTTTAACCAGCATGACATGGAATGGGCATTCTTTGTCTGGGTTGGGCTGCTGTCCTCTCTCGCCATCGTCGGAGGGCTGATGGTCAGGGAGACGAAGGGCGCCGATCTCAGTGCAGTGCAAAGCCCCTTCCGCATCGGTGCGAGGAAGGAATCATGACCTGGACGATCGACTACCCGCGGCGTATCGCCGAACGCCGGCCTGAGGGACATGCTCCGCGTGCGCCCCGGTGGACGCTGGGATTCGATCAGCCGACATCGTTGGTCACCTCAGACTATCTGGCACTGCAGGTCGAGGACATGAGCGATCCGGCAGTGGGGAAATTCGTCGAGCTGGCGGGGAAATCCCGCGGAAGGGGGACCGACCATGGTCCTCAGGCGCACGAAATGCTCACATACCGGGATAGTCTCGGAATGACCAACCTCATCGCACTCGGCTACTGGCTGGACGCCACCGAGCATGCGCGGTGGCTTCAGTCGGCGGCTCTACCGAGGTGGTTTGACGCCCTTGATCCGGCAACTGTCACATGCGGGGCATGGCACGAGGTTGTTCAGGTACCACTGGATCGGATGGAGACGGTCTACTCGGATCCGGACCGACCTTTCGGGATGGCGGCGTGCGAGGGGACACGCAGGGTCCCGACAACCACGAACGGCTATTATGGTGCGGCTCGTGACCGATTTCCGGTATCGGCGATCGATCGGCTCGAGGCCCCGGGATCTCACCGACAGCGGAATGCTCCACCAAACACCCTGGGGCGCCGCCTCCGTGCCGAGGTCGGGCTCAACGCCATCGTGATTCGCTCAGGCCAGTACTGGCAGGAGTCGGACAGTGAACAACGAGAGGACTATGAGCAGGAGCTGCAGCCCAAGCTCATGGCCGGGATGGGTTACCTGAAGGAACATGCCGGCCTGGAGGATGTCCTGTCGCTCCGCGTGATGACCAGCCTTGATGAGGAAACACTGGCACCACGGCGCGAGACCTCCGTCCTGGGACACTTCGCCAGGCTTGGGACACTGGAGAACTGGGCCGAGAGTCACGCCACACACGCCGCCATCTTCGAACATGCCATCCGCAAGAAGCAGGAATACGGCGATGCGCGTTCAGTGGTGACATGGCATGAAGTCTTCGCCCTGCAATCCAGCACCACCTATGAATACGTCAATTGCCACGGACAGACGGGGCTGTTGTCCTGCTCACCGGTCCTTCTGAGCGTGGAAAGGTGAATGCTGATCATGAATCCGGGAACCGCCTAACCCAATGTTCCAAGGAGAGGGCCGGAGGACAGGCCCCTCTTCACCGACATCCAACAAGCTCAAGGAGTACGTTCAATGACCACCGTCGCACTCGCTCAACTAGGATCCGTTGCCTTCGATCCGCAGGCCACGACCCAGAAAGCCGTGGACGCCATCGCCGGGGCCTCGGCATCGGGAGCAGAACTGATCATCTTCCCGGAAGCGTTTCTCGGTACCTATCCGAAAGGACTGACATTTGGCAGTCCCATCGGAAAGCGAACGGAGCAGGGGAGAGATGAATACCTCCGATATTGGAACGGCGCAGTTGAACTCGATGGACCCGAGCTTGCGGAAATCGCCGGCGCTGCAAGGGATCATTGTGTTTTTGTTGTAATCGGGGTGGTGGAACGGGTCAACCGCACCCTCTACTGCACTGCCGTCATGATCGATGGGCAGGGCCACCGTGTGGGGCACCACAGAAAGGTCATGCCCACCGGAGCGGAACGCCTCGTGTGGGGCTTCGGGGATGGTTCCACCCTGCCAGTGGTGCCGTCCCCGGCGGGGGCACTCGGCACCGTCATCTGCTGGGAGAACTATATGCCACTTCTCAGGTCCGCAATGTACAGCCAGGGAATAGAGATCTACTGTGCTCCCACTGCCGACGATCGCGACAGCTGGATCCCGAGCATGCGTCACATCGCCCTCGAGGGTCGCTGCTACGTGATCACCACCTGTCAGGTGATGTACCGCAGCGACTACCCCGATGACTACGACTGCGTCATTTCCACTGACCCGGGGGAACCCCTGATGCGCGGGGGAAGCGCCGTCATATCCCCCACCGGCGAAGTCATAGCCGGTCCCGTTTTTGATGAGGAATGCGTTATCTACGCCGAGGTGGACAGAGAGGAGATCATCCGGCAGAGCCTCGATTTTGATGTGTCGGGCCACTACGGTCGTCCCGACATCTTTTCGCTGCACCTCGATGACTCGCCTAAGAATCCCCTGGTGACTGCACCGAAGGAGGCGGATTGACTCGTGGCACCGGCAAAAATGCGTTGAGGGGACAGGCTGCTGGAGCAGGAGATCCAAACTGACGGGAGCCCACTCAGTGACGATGATTCCAGGGTTGGCGAAGAGGGGTGACCAGGGGCTCGCACCCAACCACGGTAACCCCGTTGACCTCGATTTTGATGAAAGAGTGCAACCGTCGGGAAGGCTTTCCGCGTCATAGTGGAGTGCACGGAAACCCCGTCGCCAGGAGTCGGCGGATCACCGTTTGACCTTCAAGGAAGGGGAACCGGAGGTGTGGGGCAGCTCCTGGTCGCTATCTGGCCACTACCTGTCGATGCCGGTTGCGGCGTTGTCGGTGACCACCTTCAGGGTCAGGGTATGTGCGACACCGTCCGGGCCCACCAGGGTGACCTCGCTGGTGCCCGCCTTCAGTGCCTTGATCCCGGGGTTGAACCTGGCACCGTTTCGCACCCCGCCGGCGACGAACTCCGCGACGCTGGGATCGGAGATCGTCGCGGTCCAGTCCGCGGACTCCGTAGCCGTGGCGGCATCGGTGGTGGTGGCGGTTTCCGTCGTCTCCGCACCAGCGGTGATGCTCAACGGCCGATCGAGGGAGATGGACACCGCGGAGACCTCGGCGAGATCATCGGCGGGGACAATGATGGGTCCCAGGGCCGATGCGGTGGCGGAGGTGGTCAGCACCTCGGAGGTCTCCGGGGCGGTGGAATCCTGCTGACTCGGAGGGGAGCAGGCGGAGAGCACGGTCGCGGTGAGGAGGAGCAGGGCTGCGGGCAGTCGTGTTTTCATGGTTCCAAGTCTAGCGGCCCCCATATGCGGCGCGGGCACTTAAGCAGGCACAATGGTGAACATGAGCCAGCATCCCCCGGAACCACACGAGGCAATGCACCCCGTTTCACCGAAACTGACCACGGCCAGGTACATCGGACGCCTGCCGTGGCTGGCGGTTCTCGCCATCGGATTCGCGGTTCCGGGGGTCCTGTTCAGTGTGTGGTTCCACATCGGTACGGCCGTGTTCGCGCTGCTGTTCATCTGGCAGCTGTGGCTGATTCCGCAGCAGGTGCGACGCCTCGGTTGGCTGGAGACATCCGATGAGCTGCTGATCACCAAGGGGAAGCTGTGGCACACCTTCACCGTGGTGCCCTATGGCCGGATACAGTTCGTCGACGTCACCGCCGGTCCCATCGAGCGGTGGCTGGGCATGAAGACCATCAACCTCCACACCGCCTCGGCCTCGAGCGACTCCACGGTCCAGGGGCTGCCCGCCGATCAGGCCGACGCCCTGCGCGAACGCCTCGCAGTCCAGGCCCGCGAGAGGATGAGCGGGCTGTGAGCCGGGAATACCGCCGGGTCCACCGGCTGACCCCGCTGCTTCGTTTCTGGACCCTCATCCTCGCCGTCATCGCAGCGGTGGCTGTCAATATCAACACCAGCACCTACGCGACGATCTGGGGCCTGGTCTCCGGTGAGGGCGGGGTGGCGGTGATTCCCGTGCTGCTCTCCCTGGGGGTCTTCGTGCTGGCGTGCGTACTGATCTGGCTGGTGTCGCAGATCTGGTGGAAGGCGATGGGCTTCCGCCTCACCGAGGAGGAGGTCGAGCTCAAGCACGGCGTCTTCAACACCCAGCTGCGCACCGCCCGCTACGACCGCATCCAGGCCGTCGACCTGGTGGAATCGGTCATCGCGCGGATCTTCCGCGTGGCCGCGGTGCGCGTGGAGACGGCCGGCGGCACCGGGTCGGTCATCGAGATCGCCTACCTGGGCAGGTCGGAGGCGGAGCAACTGCGCAGGGAGCTTATCGACGCCACCCACCGCCGCATCCCGCCCGCCGCAGCGGCGGCCGAGGGGGAGGCCGCAGCGGAGGCCGCAGCGGTGGCCGGGGGTACGGCCGCGGTGGGCGTCGAGAAGCAGCAGGTCGTGGTGCCCGAGATCCCCATCGCCCGCACCCTGGCGAGTGCGGCGCTGTCCCTGAGCACCGTGGTGCTGGTGATCTTCATCCTGATCGTCCTGCTCACCCCGCTGGGGGTGGCGTTCGTGATTCCGCTGATCGTCGGTTTCATCCCCGCTGTCTGGAACCTGGTGGACAAATCCTGGAAGTTCAGTGCGGTGCTGCAGCAGGACGTGCTCAACGTCTCCTACGGCCTGGCCGATCGCAGGCGCCAGTCGATCCCGCTCGACCGCATCCACGGAGTCACCCTCATCCAACCGCTGCTCTGGCGCAGGTTGGGGTGGTGGAGGGTCTCGGTGACCGTCGCCGGCTACGGTGTGGAAACCAAACAGGGCGGCACCACGAAGATTCTGCCGGTGGGATCGAGGGAGCTTGCACTGTCCCTGCTGGAGCTGGTGGGGCCGTTGACAGGGGGTGAGATCGAGCGGTCCGCGGATCCGGCGCGGATGAACCATCCCGGTTTCACGAGTCCGCCCGCGGCGCGCTGGGTCTCGCCGATCGACCGCACCAGGCAGGGCGTGACCCTGGTTGGCACGCACGCCGTCATCGTCCACTCGGGACGCTTCCATCCCCGCATGTCGGTCATTCACCCCTCCCACATCCAGGAGCTGACCCTGAGGCAGGGGCCGGTCCAGCGCAAGCTCGGCCTGTGCACCGTGAAATTCGATCTTGTTCCCGGTCCGGTGTCCATGAGCGGCGAGGATCTGAGCAGTGCGGACGGCCGGGAGCTGCTCACCGTGCTGCGCCGGCGCCACCTTCCGGCGCTCGTCTCCGCGCCGGAGACCTAGACTACGATTGCAGCCATGCACATTTCAGATCTTCCCGACAAGTCCCAGGACTATCTGAAGACGATCTGGGACATCACCGATCGTTCCGCCGGGAGGGCGGCGACGCTCGGTGAGATCGCGGAGATCCTGGGGCAAAAGACCCCCACCGCCTCCGAGGCCATCAAGCGCCTGGCCTCCCGTGACCTGGTCCACCACGAACGCTACGCCGGGGTGACCCTGACACCGACCGGTCGCGCGCTGGCCCTGGAGATGGTGCGCAGACACCGGCTGCTGGAGACCTTCCTCCACGATGTCCTCGGCTACACCTGGGATGAGGTGCACGAGGATGCGGACCTGCTCGAGCACGCCGCCTCGGACCGGCTGATCGCGCGTATCGACGCCCACCTCGGGCACCCCGACCGCGACCCCCACGGGGATCCGATCCCCACCGAGGAGGGGGTGATCGAGGATCTGGGCAACACCACCCTGGCCAGCGTCGAACCGGGGGTGAGCGTGTCCATCTCCCGCGTGCACGACACCGACCCCGAGCTGCTGCGTTACCTCGCGGGCCACGGCGTCACACCCGGTTCCCGGATCACCATCACCGACAAACCCCTCGCCGGGATGGTCACCGTCCTGATCGAGGACACCGGCGCCGTCTTCCCCCTTGCGGAGACCCAGCTGGTCCAGATCACCGTTCAGGTGCGGTGAGTGGCACCGGAGAATACCTCCGGGAGGATCATCTGCGGGCCATCCGCGAACACGAGCCCGAGCTGGGCGATGACGGCGAGGGTGAAAAGCAGCAGCAGCACCTTGTCCGCGGGGCCATTGGCGCGGATGCCGAGGCCGCCGGGCAGCTTCACCTTCCACCAGCGGCGTCCACCGATCGGCACCAGGGGGGCGAATAGCGGGATTCCGGCCCTGGTGGCCATGTCACCGAGCAGATGGGTCAGGCACCCCACCGTGACCGCCGAGCCCAGCACCGCTTCGAAGGAGCCGGCGGGGACCAGATACCAGGCGCCGCAGGCCAGGGCCGCGGCGACGGCGGTGACGATGATCCAGTCCGTGGACCCGGACCATTCCGGCAGGAGACCGCGGATGCCGAGGCCGAGGAGGAAGAACAGCAGTCCGATCGCCGCCGGCCTTCCATAGGCGCCGATCAGTGCGGTGGCGCCAGCCCCGGCGGCCAGTGCGCTCCACAGGGTGTGGGTGAAGGTGCGGTGTCCGTTGTTGCAGCGCGGATCCCTGCGCCCCCTGGTGGCGTTGACGATCGCCTGCGTTGTGTTCTCGGTGAAGCGTGAGATCGCACCGGTGAGCGGGCCGAAGGAACGCGACACCGTCGCCTGGGGGGAATCCAGATCGGGGAGCAGCGCGGCACCCGCAGTGAGGCCGGCGTAGATGATGACCCCGCCCGCGGTGTCCACCCCGCCCCACTGACCAGGGAGTATCTGCGCCACGGCCAGCCCGACCGCCGCGCCGCTCATCGCATGGGTGGGTCCCATCACCATAGGTCCGGCACATCCTTAAAGTAGATTCGAGGCAGCCTCAACTATCGCACATCGTCGAACTATTGTACTAATTCGGAGCCGGGGTTCAGAATTCCGCTCCGCGCCATCCAGCCCGGATCATCTAGCGTAGGCGGTATGGACACCGAGGACCTGAATTCAGCTCTGGCACTGGTACGAGGCGCCCGGCGCATCGAAGTGTTCACCGGGGCGGGCATGAGCGCGGAATCCGGACTGGAGACCTACCGCGATGAGCGAACCGGGGTGTGGTCCACCGTCGATCCCCGGGCGATGGCGAGCATCTCGGCCTGGGCCCGGGATCCGGAACCTATGTGGGCGTGGTACCGCTGGCGCGCCGGGATCGCCGCGCGGGCCGAACCCAACGCCGGTCACAGGGCGCTGGCGCACTGGGCCGATCGCGCCGACCTCCACATCACGACCCAGAACATCGATGATCTCCACGAACGGGCCGGTTCGGTGGATGTCACCCACCTCCACGGAAGTCTCTTCGACTACCGCTGCACCATCTGCTCGAAGCCGTGGCGCGATGACGGCAACTACCCTGCGGAGCCGGTGCCGGGGTTCGCCCCACCGGCTTGCCCACTGTGCGAGAACCCGGTCAGGCCCGGGGTGGTGTGGTTCGGCGAGAATCTCCCGCAGCGGGAATGGGAGATGGCCGAGGACGGCATGGGGGAGGCCGATCTGGTGCTCATCATCGGGACCTCCGGGGTGGTCCAGCCGGCGGCCTCGCTTCCGGAGATCGCCCACGCAGCGGGCACCCCGATCCTGGAGATCAGCCCTGCCCGGACGCAGCTGAGCCGCTTGGCGAGCTTCTCCTGGCGGGCCACCGCCGCGGGTGCGCTGCCGGCACTGGTCGTCGGCCTGGGGGTGTGAGCCTCCGCTATCCGGAGAACTCGTTGGGATTCGGGCCGCGGCGCTCATCGCGGTTGAGGGCGTCGATGGCGGCGATCTCCTCCGCGGCCAGCTCGAAGCCGAAGATGTCGATGTTCTCCGCGATCCGGGAGGGGGTGACCGACTTCGGAATGATGATCCTGCCCTCCTGCAGGTGCCAGCGCAGGACGATCTGGGCAGGTGTCACCCCGTGCTCCGCGGCGGCGCGGGTGATGGTTTCATCGCCGAGTACATCACCCTGTGCCAGCGGGCTCCATGCCTCGGTGGCGATCCCGTGCTTCCGGTTCGCCGCGGCCACCTCGAGGTTCTGGAATCTCGGATGGAGTTCAACCTGGTTGACGGCGGGTGTGACCCCGGTGTCGTCGATGATGCGCTCGAGATGTTCCGGCTGGAAGTTGGACACGCCGATGGACCTGGTCAGGCCCTCCTCGCGGAGTTCCACCAGGGAACGCCATGCGCGGAGGTAGGCGTCGGTGTCCGCCGGTGCGGGCCAGTGGATGAGATAAAGATCCACCTGCTCGAGTCCGAGCTTGTCCAGGCTGGTGCGCAGCGCCGCACCTGCGTTGTCCAGATCGGAGATCCACAGCTTGGTGGTGACATGGAGTTCACCGCGGGGGAGCCCCGACTCCGCGATCGCACGACCGACGCCGCCCTCATTGCCGTAGATGGCGGCGGTGTCGATGCTGCGGTATCCCGCCTCCAGTGCGGTGGACACCGCCGCGGTGGTGTCCTCGTCCGGAATCTGGAAGACCCCGAACCCGAGCTGCGGGATCGAGGTGCCGTCGTTGAGTGTGATTGAGGTGCCCAAGATGTGCCACTTCCTTATGAATCGATTGTGGTCGGTGAGGTTCCCGAAGGTACCACCGGTGGCCTTCCCGCGTCACCGGTTTTTTCACCTCCGGATTCAATCCGGGTCTGCGTCCGGCGTTTACACGCCTCCGGGGAAACCCAGCTGCCGCCAGGCCTCATAGGTGGCCACGGCCGCGGAGTTGGACAGGTTCATCGAGCGGCGCCCCGGCAGCATGGGGATGCGCAGCTCCCGGGTGATCCTTCGATGCCGGAGATGGCCGGCGGGCAGACCGGTGGGCTCGGTGCCGAAGAGGAGGGCGTCGCCCTCCTCGAAGGCGGTGTCCGCGTACCAGGTTGTGGCCTGTGTGGTGAACGCGAAGATGCGGGAGGGAAGCGTCGAGAAGCAGTCGTCGATGGTGGCGTGGACGCTGACCTCCGCCAGATCGTGATAGTCCAGGCCGGCGCGGCGCAGGTGCTTCTCGCTCAGGTCGAAGCCGAGGGGTTCGACCAGGTGCAGGTGGGCGCCGGTGCCGGCGCACATTCGGATGGCGTTCCCGGTGTTCGGTGGGATGACGGGATTATCGAAAACCACGTGCAGGGGAGGCGTTGACATGGGAAAGAGTCTAGAGCGTGGAATAATGGCGGAGGTGACTGCTATCAAACTTGACGGAAACCTGTACCGTGATGAGATTTTCACCGATCTCGCCACCCGCGTTGCCGCGCTGAGGGATCAGGGGATCGTCCCCGGTCTGGCCACCGTGCTCGTCGGCGATGATCCGGCGAGCTATTCCTATGTGAAGATGAAGCACCGTGACTGCGAGCAGATCGGGGTCAACTCCATCCGCCGCGACCTGCCCGCGGATATCAGCCAGGACGAGCTCTTCGCGGTCATCGACGAACTCAACGCCGATGAAGCCTGCACCGGATACATCGTCCAGCTCCCGCTGCCCCGGCACCTGGATGAGAACGCGGTTCTCGAACGCATCGATCCGGCGAAGGATGCCGATGGTCTGCACCCGGTGAACCTTGGCAAACTGGTGCTCAATGAGCCCGCCCCGCTGCCCTGCACGCCCAACGGCTCGATCCACCTGCTCCGCCGTTTCGGGGTTGAACTCGACGGTGCGAAGGTGGTGGTCATCGGTCGGGGGGTCACCGTCGGGCGCCCGATCGGACTCATGCTCACCCGGCGCTCGGAAAACTCCACCGTCACCCTCTGCCACACCGGTACCCGCGATCTCGCCGCGGAGACCCGGCGTGCCGATGTGATCATCGCCGCCGCGGGAAAGGCGCACATGCTCACCGCCGACATGGTCAAGCCCGGTGCCGCCGTGCTCGATGTCGGGGTCTCCCGTCTCGATGGCAAATTAGCCGGTGATGTGCACCCCGATGTCTGGGAGGTCGCCGGTGCGGTGTCCCCCAATCCCGGGGGCGTCGGTCCGCTCACCCGAGCCTTCCTCGTGCGCAACGTCGTCGAGCGTGCGGAAAAGCTCGCGGGTGCGTAGCCGCAGATGAAAACTCCCGGTCAGGTGGTCCCGGCCACACGAGCGATGCTCGACAACCCCCACGACGCCCGTCTGGCACCCTCGCGGCTGCCGCGGGGGGTGCAGCGGGCCGGTGTGCTCCTCTTTGTCCTCGGCATCATCGTGGCGGCCGGCTTCCTGGTCACCGAGCACTGGCGCCGGGCCACTTTCACACTCGGCGCGGCGATGATCTTCCTCTCTGTGCTGCGCCTTCTCTGCGATTCCCGGATCACGGGACTGCTTGCGGTCCGTTCGCGCCGCTTCGATGCGGCCTTCACCGGAGTCCTCGGGGCCGCGATGATGTTCCTGGCGCTATCCGTTGACTCCCTGGGCAGCTGAAACGCTGATGCTGCCATCGGGGGAGAAGGTGGCGATCCATCCCTGACCACCACGGTCGACCTCCATGCCCCATGCGGCGTTGGCCGCGGGTTCACCGATGATGCGCAGACGGCAGTCAGCGTCGATGTGCTCGTTGGTGGGAACCTCGTTGAGCATTTCATTGACAGCCGTCTGCTGCGCGAGGTTGAGGTCCGTCACGGTGATTCCCGTGGTGGTGATTCTTAGGCGCTGCTCCTCGGAGAGCAGGCCGAGGAAGAAGCGCCCCACGGCCGCGTTGCTGGCGGAGATGCTCGGGGTCCCGGTCGATTTCACCGAGGTCATGGATGCCGCGACGTTTTCCGTCTGCGTCGTCGGTCCCGTGGAGCAGCCGGAGAGTCCACCCGCCACGGCGGCGAATGCCAGTCCGGCAAAAACACGGAGGTGCTGGTTCATGTCCCTCAATCTAAGCCCCCGCATTGAAATGGAGCCGGGAGTTTCCTGTGAAGAAAGGGCGAGGACGTAGGGGATTTCCACATCTTTGAAACCCCGGACCTGAGGTTCCGGACCCTAGATGTAGAACTCTATGGAGTCATAGGGGCTGGCGTCCCCGGTATTGAGCAGGCTGAAGAAGTTGCGCAGGATGCGGTCCATCTGGCGGGTCTCGGTGAGGAAGGCGTCGTGGCCGACCGGGGAGACGATCTTCGCCATCGCCAGCAGGTTGCCCAGGTTTCGGGAGAGGTGCTCCTGCTGGTGGTAGGGGTAGAGGATGTCGGTGTCCACGCCGGCGACCAGGGTGGGCACCTTGATGGCCTCGAGGGCCTTGTTCAGGCCACCGCGGCCGCGTCCGACATCATGGCGGTTGAGGGCGTCGGTGAGAATGACATAGGAGCCGGCGTCGAAGCGGCTGGTCAGCTTCTCCGCCTGGTAGTCCAGGTAGGATTCCACCGCGAACCGCTGGGTCGGACTGCGGTGCGCGCCGAAGGGGTTCTCCCCGCGCTGCGCCGAGGTGCCGAAGCGCTCGTCGATCTCCTGCTCGCCGCGGTAGGTCAGATGCGCGATCCGGCGGGCGGCGCCCAGGCCCGTGGCGGGATTGCAGCCGGATTCGTAGTAGTTGCCCTCATGCCAGTGGTGATCGTTTTCAATGGCCTTGATCTGCGCGGACTGGATGCCTATCTGCCAGGCGCTGGCTCGCGCCGAGACCGCGAGCACCGCGGCGGCGTCGACGACATCGGGGTGCAGCGCCGTCCACTCAAGTGAACGCGCCCCGCCCATGGAACCGCCGAGCACGGCGGCCACCGAGGTGATGCCGAGGCTGTCAAGGAACTGCTTCTCGACGTTGACCTGGTCACGGATGGAGATGGCAGGGAAGCGGTTGCCCCAGAAACCACCGTCGGGATGCCTGCTTGAGGGCCCGGTGCTTCCACTGCAGCCACCGATGACATTTGTGCAGACCACGCAGTAGTGGTCGGTGTCCAGGGCCCGACCCGACCCGATCAGGTCACCCCACCACTGCGCCGCATCGGAGTCGCCGGTCAGCGCGTGCTCGACCAGGATCACGTTGCTGCGCCCGCGGGCGTCCTCGGTGTACTCTCCCCACCGGTGGTAGGCGATGGTCACCTCCGGTATCAGGGCCCCCGCCTCGGTTCGGACATCGCCGATCGGCTGAAGGTTCAGCTGGGCTTCGGGCGCAAGTTGTGGCATCGGGGGTGACCGCCTTCTGTGTGGGTGGGAGCTCCGGTCAGTTTAACTGGACAGCTCGGTCTAGTCCAATGACCGGATCATCGGGACGTGTGTCAGATCGCGGCGAAACCCCTTTCGAGGTCGGCGATGATGTCCTCGATGTTCTCGATTCCCACCGACAGACGGATGGTGGACTGCGTGACTCCGGCGCGGGTCAGTCCGTGCTCATCGGACTGGGAATGCGTGGTCGTGGCGGGGTGGACCACGAGCGAACGGACGTCACCGATGTTGGCGAGGTTGGAGTGCAGCTTCAGGGCGTCGATGAACGCCCAGGCGCGGTCCTTGCCGCCGTCGATCTCGAAGGAGAGCACCGAACCGGTGTACTTCAATCCCAGCTTCTCCTTGGTGGCGTACCAGGGTGACTCCGGGAAACCGGCGAAGTTGACCTTGGTCACCTTGGGATTGTCCCTGAGGAACTCGGCGACCCTGATCGCATTCTCATTGTGCCGCTCGATGCGCAGGGAGAGGGTGTCCAGGCCCTGCGCGGTGACCCAGGCGTTGAAGGGGGAGGGGGCGGCGCCGGTATCGCGCAGCAGTCCTACCCTGGCCTTCAGTCCGAAGGCGGGCGCTCCGAGATCGGCGTACTTCAGGCCGTGGTAGGCGGGGTCGGGGGAGGTGAAGTCGGGGAAGACCGGGGCGCCGTTGCGCTCAACGGTCCAGTCGAAGTGGCCGCCGTCGGTGAGCGCTCCGCCCAGGCCGGAACCGTTCCCGGTGTAGAACTTGGTCAGTGAATTGACCACGATGTCCGCGCCGAGTTCGATGGGGCGGGCGATGGCGGCGGTGGCCACGGTGTTGTCCACAATCAGCGGGACGGAGTCGCGGTGTGCGATCTCGGAGATGGTGGGGATGTCCAGGACATCGGCGAGCGGGTTGGCGAAGGTCTCGCCGAAGAATGCCACGGTGTTGTCCCTCACCGCGGCCTGCCATGCCTCGGGATCGTCCGGCTGCTCGACAAAGGTGAATTCGATGCCGAGCCGGGCCAGGGTGACCTGGAAGAGGGTCTCGGTGCCACCGTAGAGGCGTGCGGAGGTGACCACGTGGGAACCCGCACGGGCGAGGTTGAGGATGGCCGCGGTGGTGGCTGCCTGCCCGGAGGCGAAGAGCACGGTGTGGCTGCCACCCTCCAGGGAGTTGATGCGGTTTTCCACCGCCTCGACGGTGGGATTGGTCAGGCGGGAGTAGACGGGGCCCGAATCCTCGAGGGCGAAACGCTGCTTGGCGTGCTCCGCCGAATCGAAGACATAGGCGGTGGTGAGGTAGATGGGCAGGTTTCGGGCCCCGGTGTCCGAATCGACAGGCTGGCCGGCATGGATGGATCGGGTGCTGAATCCCCAGTCCGCGGCATTGGAATTGTCGTACTTCTTGGTCATGGTTCCATCCTCAGGTTTGTCATGGTGTCCGCGCCCGGGGATTAGGGTGTGCCGGGCGCACTCCCGACAACACTACTGAACAGCTTGGTCTAGTTCAAGGGTACCGCTCTGTTTGTTTACGGTCCGGGGTCAATCGCCGGGGTTAGCCGTGGGGGACTCCCGGTGATCACGGCCCGAGTGCCGGTTCGACCTGCGTGAATTCGACCAGGCGCGGATGACCAGCGCGGCGACCGCGAGGATACCGGCGCCGCCCAGGATCAGGTATTGGACCGGGATGGGGCGGGCGCGGTCGATCTCATCGATGCACTCCTGGAAATCATCACGCAGCCCCAGCTGGATGGCGTTGAACTCCTCCGAACGCTGCGCGAAGGTGTCCGTGCGGATCTCGGCGATCCTCGTTCCTCCGGCCTGCCGGAGCTGCTCGAGGACACCGGCCGCGGGATCATCGGTGATGGCGTCGACGGTCGAGCGTGCCTCGTCGTAGCTGTACTCGGTCTTGTACTGCGCGGCCGCATCCGGATCGGTCACCTCCGGGACCAGCATCGCCAGTCCCTCGCCGGATCCCAGTGAGTCCAGCCGCTCCTGCAGCTGGGAGGGGCCGGGGCTGCCTGTTGCGATATAGGACTCGATATCGGCCCTTATCCCCGGATCCTGCGCGTCGAGTTCATCGAGGCGCCGGTTGCGCACATCGCCTTCGAGATCATCCCAGAACTCCACCACCGGGGAGGTCCGGGCATCGGCCACGACGCATGTCCGGTTGTCCACATCGGCCGTGATCGTCCTTGCGGAGGCGGGGATCGGGGATCCCAGGATAAGCAGGGTCATGAGGGCGGGAAGAAGACGGTGACAACGCATTCCCCCATTATCCACCCACGCGAGAGCGCCCCGCATCCGGATGGTTGCGGGGCGCCTGTTGCGAGGGGTGCTAGCGCTTAAGGGAATCGATGATCTCGTTGAACTCCTCCACCGGGCGCATCACCGCGGTGGTCCTGTCGTCGGAGGGCTGGTAGTAGCCACCGAGATCCACGGCCGGTCCCTGTACGGCGATCAGTGCGGAATCGATCTCCTTGGCACCGGCATTGAGCGCCTTTGCGATGGGCGCGAAGGTGGCGGCCAGCTCCGGATCCGCGGTCTGGGCGGCGAGCTCATCGGCCCAGTAGGTGGCCAGCCAGAAGTGGGATCCGCGGTTGTCAATCTCGCCGACCTTGCGCGAGGGTGACTTTCCCTCGTTGAGCAGCTTCTCCGTGGCGGTGTCGAGGGTGTCTGCCAGCACACCGGCCTTGGCGTTGCCGTGGTTGTTAAGCTCATGGCGGAAGGACTCGGCCAGGGCGAGGAACTCACCGAGGGAATCCCAGCGCAGGTGGTTCTCCTCCTGCAGCTGCTGGACGTGCTTGGGCGCGGAACCACCGGCACCGGTTTCAAAGAGTCCGCCCCCGGCCATCAGCGGGACCACGGAGAGCATCTTCGCGGAGGTGCCCAGTTCCAGGATGGGGAACAGGTCGGTGTTGTAGTCGCGCAGCACGTTGCCGGTCACGGAGATGGTGTCCTCACCGCGGCGGAGACGATCGACCGAGAGCTGGGTGGCCTCTACGGGGGAGAGGATCTGAATGTCCAGACCCTCGGTGTCGTGGTCCCCCAGGTACTTCTTCACCAGTGAAATCAGGTTGCGGTCGTGGGCGCGCTCGGGATCGAGCCAGAACACCGCGGGCATTCCCGACAGGCGGGCGCGGGTGACAGCGAGCTTGACCCAGTCCTGGATCGGGGCGTCCTTGGTCTGGCAGGCGCGCCAGATGTCGCCCTTTTCCACCTCATGCTCGATCAGGACATCGCCGTTGGAGGCCAGGACCACGACACGGCCGTCGGATTCGATGAGGAAGGTCTTGTCGTGGGAGCCGTACTCCTCGGCCTTCTGTGCCATCAGGCCGACGTTGGGAACGGTGCCCATCGTCGTGGGATCGAAGGCGCCGTGGACGCGGCAGTCATCGATGACCACCTGGTACACGCCCGCGTAGGAGGAATCCGGGATGACCGCAAGGGTGTCCTGCTCCTGATCGTGCTTGTTCCACATGTGTCCGGAGGTGCGGATCATCGCGGGCATGGAGGCGTCGACGATCACATCGGAGGGAACGTGCAGGTTGGTGATGCCCTTGGCGGAGTTGACCATGGCCAGATCGGGTCCGCCCTCGATCGTCTCCTCAAAGGCCGCCCTGATCTCCGCACCATTGTCCAGCTTCTCCAGACCGGAGTAGATCGCGGCCAAGCCGTTCTCGCCGTTGAGTCCGGCCGCCAGCAGTTCATCGCCGTAGGTGGCGTAGACGTCGGCGAAGTAGGCGCGGACGACATGGCCGAAGATGATCGGGTCGGACACCTTCATCATGGTGGCCTTCAGGTGGGCGGAGAAGAGGATGCCCTCATCCTTGGCGCGCTTGACCTGCTTGAGCAGGAAGGCGTCGAGTGCGCGGGCGGAGAGCACGGTGCCGTCGAGCACCTCGCCCCTGAGCAGCGGGAGGGATTCCTTGAGCACGGTTTCGGTGCCATCGGCGGCGATGTGCCGGATGCTCACGGTGTCGGCGTCACGCATGATCACGGACTTCTCGTTGTGGCGGAAGTCATCGGAATCCATGGTTGCCACATTGGTCTTGGAATCCGCGGACCATGCGCCCATGCGGTGGGGGAACTTCCGGGCGAAGTTCTTCACCGCCCGCGGTGCGCGGCGATCGGAGTTGCCCTCGCGAAGGACCGGGTTGACGGCGGAGCCCTTGACGGCGTCATAGCGCGCGCGGATGTCCCTGTCCTCATCGGTGGAGAGGGTGTCGGGGTACTCGGGGAGATCGTAGCCGTGGTCCTGCAGTTCCTTGATGGCTGCCTTGAGCTGCGGTACCGATGCGGAGATGTTGGGAAGCTTGATGATGTTGGCTTCCGGGGTCTTCGCGAGCTCACCGAGTTCGGCGAGGGCGTCGGAGACCTTCTGGTCCTCCTTCAGCAGGTCGGGGAACTGGGCGAGGATGCGGCCTGCGAGGGATATGTCGCGGGTCTCGACCTCGATACCCGCAGTGGCGGCAAATGCCTCGACGACCGGCTTCAGCGAGTAGGTGGCGAGCAGCGGCGCTTCGTCGGTGCGGGTCCAGATAATCTTTGACATGAGTCTCCTTGTGTATGTGGGCTCTTTTGTTCAGATACCAAGAATACCGCGCCGTGGTGGCGCCGGTACCCATGGCAGCCATGTACTAACCCCGTTTCCATGAGGGGTGGGTCACGGTGTTCAGCCGCGCATGGCCACGCCGAGTTTCCAATAGCCCATGAAAGCGACCTGGGAGCGGTGCAGACCGTGGTCCCGGACCAGCGCGCGGCGCAGCCGGGTAACCACACCGCTTTCCCCGGCGATCCAGTAATAGGCCCCGGAAAGGGTGGTGTCCGGGACGATTGATTCACCGGCACCGGAAAAGTGCGGTGTCTCCCACAGCAGCCCGTCTGCGGTGTCCGCAGCGGGGACCGGGGCGTCGTCAAGCCGGGTGCCCAGATGAGAGAGTACCGCGGGGGTGAGTGCCTCCCCGTGGGCCGCACCCGAGCGCGGCAACCAGCGGACATCGACACCGGCGGGGGCGTCGATGTCGAGTATGTCCGCGGCGGTGGGCACCTCAATGAAGGCGGCGCCGGATACCGTCTCGCCGTGCAGATCCTCCAGGATCCGCGCGATCGCCGGGGCCGCGGTCTCATCGCCGGCGAGCACGATCGACTCCGCACTACCGCGGTCGAACTCGATGCCACCGGCGGACTCCGCGCCGCGCAGCGGGGCGACGATCAGGATCTCATCACCCACCCCTGCCGCGGCGGCCCAGTTCGCCGCCGGTCCGCTCAGGCCCGGCTCCATGTGGAGGACGAAGTCCACGGTCAACTCGGTACTGTGGTCATCCATTTCCAAGAAGCGGATGGAGTAGGTGCGCATGGCACCGCGGGAACCCTCGGGAAGGGCCAGCCAGTCGTTGTACCAGTCCCCGGATCCCGCGATCGCGGGCAGCTCGGCGCAGGGGGAGGGGAAGATCAGTTTGATGCGTTGATCGAAGACCGCCGTGCGGGCGCCCACCCGCGCCATGTCCGGGCCCCCGAAGGTGATGCGGATGAAGCTCGGGCTCAGCCTGTCAACGCCGAGCACCCTGGCGCGGACCGGTCCGTAGGGGGCAGTGCTCATATTTACTCCTTCATCGTGTGGTGCGGATATGGTGGCGGCCCATCGGCATGACCAGCGGGCTGCCGGAGACCGGGTCCGTGATCACCTGTGATCTCACGCCGAAGACCTCCGCCATGGCGGCTTCGGTGACCACCTCGGCCGGGGTTCCGGAACTGTGGATCCGGCCGTCGTGCATGGCCACCAGCCAATCGGAGTAGCGTGCGGCGAGGCCGAGATCGTGGAGCACCATGACGATGGTGGTGCCGCGCTGCTGGTTGAGGTCGGTGAGCAGATCCAGGACCTCCAGCTGGTTGGCAATATCGAGGTAGGTGGTCGGCTCGTCCAGCAGCAGGATGTCGGTGTCCTGGGCCAGGGCCATGGCGATCCACACGCGTTGGCGCTGACCGCCGGAGAGCTCATCGAGGGGCCGTTCGGCGAGTTCGGTGGTGTTGGTGATCTCCAGTGCGTTGGCCACGACCTCATAGTCACGGGTGGACCAGCGCCCCATCAACCCCTGGTGCGGGTGGCGCCCGCGTCCGACGAGATCGGCGACGATGATCCCCTCGGGCGCGACCGGTGTCTGCGGCAGCAGGCCGAGCGTGCGTGCCAGCTGCCTGGAACGGTGCTCACCGAGCGAGACGCCGTTCAGAAGCACCTCACCGCTTCTCGGGACGAGCAGACGTGCCAGCGCGCGGAGCAGTGTGGACTTTCCGCAGCCGTTCGGTCCGACGATGGAGGTGATCGCGCCGGGGGCGATGTCGAGACTGAGATCGGTGATCACGGGGTGCTCGCCGTAGCCCAGCGAGATCCCGCGGGCACTCAACTGATTGTCAATGGTCACAATGAGCTCCCTGCCCGGTTGCTTCGAATGAGGAGATAGATCAGGAAGGGTGCCCCGAGCGCACCGGTGACCACACCGACCGGATAGCGGGTACCCAGGAAGTACTGTCCCAGAAGATCCGCGGCCAGCACCACGATGCCCCCGATCAGGGCCGAGGGGACCAGTAGCGAGGAGCCGGGGCCAACAATCCGGGCGGCGATCGGACCGGAGACGAAGGCCACGAAGGCGATCGGGCCGCATGCCGCGGTGGCCACGGCGATCAGCGCCACCGCGGCGATGATCACGGTGATGCGTGTCAGACCCACGGGAATGCCCAGGGAGGTGGCCGTGTCATCGCCGAGCCGCAACACATTGAGGTTGCGCGAAAGCAGCAGCATCAGCGGCAGCAGCACCGCCGCGGCGATGATCAGCGGAAGGGCACGCTCCCAGGTCGCGCCGTTGAGCGAACCACTCAGCCAGCGCATGGCGGTGGGCAGATCCCAGGTGTCGGCCTTCGACAGCGCGTAGGTGACCATCGAATTCAGCATCGCCGCCACACCGATACCGATGAGGATCAGCCGGGTTCCCGCGAAACCGCCCCTGAAGGAGAGCAGATAAATAAGCGTTGCGACGCCCAGTGCCGCACACATGGCCACCATGGAGGTGGCCGTCTGACCGAGACCGAAGATGACGATGGAGATCACCCCGGCTGCCGAGGCCCCGGCGGAGATTCCGATGATGTCAGGGGAGGCCAGCTGGTTTCTCAGCAGTGTCTGGAAGGTCACACCCGCGGCGCCGAAGGCCAGGCCCGAGATAAGACCCATCACCGCGCGCGGAAGCCTGAGCACCCCCACCGCGTAGCTTGCGCCCGGGACCTGCTCACCGGTCAGGACGTCGATGACCTGGGCGGGGGAGTAGACGACCTCCCCCCACATCAGCGAGAAGCAGAACAGTGCGAGGAGCAGGACCGCCAGCGCACCGGTGATAAGCGCACGGCGGTTGGCACGCGAGCGTCGGGCCGCCCGCAGAGTAGGTGTCGCGGTCACAGGTCCCTCACCTTCTGCCTGCGGACAATCCAGATGAACAGGGGAGCACCGATCAGTGGCATGATGATCCCCACTGCGACCTCGCTCGGTCTGGTGATCACCCGACCGAGGGTGTCCGCGAGAAGGATGAGCACCGCACCGCTGAGTGCGGAGGCGGGCACCAACCAGCGGTGGTCGGTTCCGACGATCAGGCGGCACAGGTGGGGAATGATCAGACCGACGAAGGCGATGGGTCCGGCCAGCGCGGTTGCCACCCCGCACAGCAGCACCGCACCGGCGGAGGAGACCAACCGGGTGCGCAGAACATTGACACCCAGCCCGGTGGCGACCTCATCGCCCAGGGCCAGGGCGTTCATCCCCGCCGCGCTGAGCCAGCAGATCAGGAAGCCGAGGATGAGAAACGGCGCGGCCATGGTCATCCTGTCCCACTCCGCGCCGCCGATTCCCCCGATCTGCCAGAAGCGAAAACTGTCCATCACCTGCACGCGGGGCAGAAGAACGGCGCTGACCAGTGCGGACAGTGCCGCGGAGGTGGCAGCCCCCGCCAGCGCCAGCTTCAGGGGTGTGGCGCCGCCGCGGCCCAGGGACCCTACGGTGTAGACGAAGACGGCCGCCGCGGCGGAACCGATGACGGCCACGATCATGGTGGCCACCGGATTACCCAGACCGAAGAAGGCGATCCCGATGACCACCGCCAGGGAGGCGCCGGTGAGAACACCGAAGATCCCGGGGTCGGCCAGCGGATTGCGGGTGACCGCCTGCATGGTCATCCCGGAGACCGCGAGGGCCGCACCGATGACGATCCCGAGCACGGTTCGCGGAAGCCGTTTCGCGGCGGCCGCCTGCTCGGTGGTCGAGGTCGCGCCGAGCAGCGACTGGAAGGCGTCGGTGACCGAGATGGACCTCACGCCGAACATCAGCGAGGCGATGCAGGCCAGGCCCAGGAGTAAGAAGAGAATGAAAATGAAACCGACACGGCGGCCCGCCCGGGGCCGCGGGGGCACAACTGTGGCCATGACGGGTTACTTGAGTGCTTCCTCGAGCTTGGCGAAGTAGTCCTCCACACCCCAGGGGATGGACAGCGGCGACGGGGTGGCGGACGCGGCGAGCGGGCCATCTCCGAGGAAAACGATCCTGCCCTCCGCGATCGCGGGGATCCGCGAGAGCAGCGGATCCGCCTGCAGCGCCTCGAGGGTCGCGCGGTTGGTCGCCTCGTCATCGGAGCCGTAGGTGATGATGAAGTCCACATCATCGAACTGCTCCGGGTTCTCCGCAGAGAGCTGCTCATAGAAGCTCTCCGAACCACCGGAGGACTTCAGGACCTCGGCCTCGTTGAAACCGGAGTCCAAGAGGAAACGGACCCTGGGGTCGACGGCGGTGTACACGCCGACCTGGGAGAGGTCGTTGGCATCGAAGAAGGCGAACACCGGGGTCGAACCCCTCAGGGCGGGGTGGTTGTCCATGGCCGTGGCGATATCGGAGTTGATCTGATCGATCAGTGCCTGGCCCTCGGCCTCCTTGCCCAGCGCCCTGGAGTTCATTTCGATCGTCTGATCAAGGGTGGTGCCCCACGCGAGTTCGGGGTAGGCCACGACGGGGGCGATCTGGGAGAGCTGGTCATAGTCCTCCCGCGTCATGCCGGAATAGGCGGCGAGGATGACATCGGGCCGGGTGTTCGCGATCTCCTCGAAGGGGAGGGAATCGGTGGCGTCGAAAAGCACCGGCTCCTCGCCGCCCAGCTCGTCCAGCTTCTCCCGCACCCACGGCAGGACGCCGTCATTGTCATCATCGCCCCAGGTCGCCCTCTCCATGCCCACCGGCGTGATGCCCAGGGCCAGGGGCACCTCATGGTTGGACCAGGCGACCGTGGCGACGCGCTGCGGGGCGGACTCGATGGTGGTCGAACCGAATGCGTGCTCGATGGTGACGGGGAAGGCCTCGGAGGAGGACGCCGCGGAGGTACCCGAGGTGCTCGCCGATGTCGATGTTCCCTCGTCGGAGGAGCATGCGGCCAGCGATACGCTCAGCGATGCGGCCAGTAGACCTGCGAAAATGCGGTTTCTACGCATGTTTTCTCTTTCCGTGTTCGTGGTCGGCACTAGGATGTGGCGGCTCATCCGGACCCGTTACGGGTCGATGGGATCAAGCCGAAGCCGACTTAGATTAGCACAACCTAATAACGCTGGGGAATGGTGCGTGTCACATGCGCGGGCCGCGCAGCGACCCTGCCACAGACTCGCCCCGCGGGCTGCGGACGCGGCGGGGGTCTCCGATAGGGTGTTCCCACATGCAGAAAAGAGGGAGAAAACCGGTCACCGTGATCACCCGTACCGAGCCAGGGGACGGGCGGGTTTCCCATAGGCGGATCCACCGCAGCCCCCTGCCCAGGCAGACTGAGATCTCGGAAACCCGCCGCTACCTGGTGATGATCGCCATGGCTCTGGGTGGATTCGCCATCGGGGTGACCGAGTTCGTCTCCATGGGGCTGCTGTCCATGATCGCACGGGACTTCTCCATCACCGAGGAGCGCGCGGGACTGATCATCACCGTCTACGCTCTCGGCGTGGTGGTTGGTGCCCCGCTGATCACCGCCTTCACCGGCAGGGTGCCACGACGCAGACTGATGCTGCTGCTGATGGCGGCCTTCGTCGCGGGCAACGCGCTGTCGGTGGCCGGTGGCAGCTACGAGGTGCTTCTGCTCGCCAGATTCATCGCCGGTCTGCCCCATGGCGCGTACTTCTCCGTGGCGAGTCTCGCGGCGGCCTCCATGGCACCGGAGGGGCAGCGCGGCCGGGCGATCGCCTTTGTGGGAATGGGTCTGTCGGTGGCTACCGTGATCGGGGTGCCGGCGGCCCAGGCACTCGGCGACGCCCTCGGGTGGGCCTTCGCCTACATTCTGGTCACCGTGATCGGCATGGTGACACTGGTGGCACTGTGGTTCCTTTTTCCGCACATGACCGAGATGAAACCGACCTCGCCCATGACCGAACTCGGAGCGCTGAGAAGGTCCCAGGTCTGGCTGACCCTGGCCATCGGCGCGGTGGGTTTCGGCGGCATGTTCGCGGTCTACACCTACATCTCCTGGACCATGACCGAACAGGCAGGGGTGCCAGGATCCCTGATCTGGATCGTGCTGATGGCCTACGGGCTCGGCATGATCGGAGGCAACATCGTCGGAGGCCGGATCGCCGATTGGAACGTGGACAGGGGCATCCTCGTCGCCCTGTGCTGCATCGTGGTGGCACTGTTGAGTTTCTATTTCACCTCGGGCAATGCGATCGCGGGCACCCTCAACTTCGGCCTGATCGGATTTTTCGGCTCCACCCTGATCCCCTCCCTGCAGATCCGGCTCATGGATGTCGCGGGACGCGCGCAGACATTGGCGGCCTCGCTGAATCAGTCCGCACTCAACATCGGCAACGCGGTCGGGGCGTCGATGGGCGGTGTGGTCATCTCCCATGGTTACTCCTACAGCGCACCGGCGCTGGCCGGCGCGGGCCTCGCGGTTGCCGCCATCGGCATCTGGACACTGATGGTCTGGATGCAGTCGCGCCCCGGGAGGTGACTGCGTCCGGGGGTGATTGCGCACCGACCCGCCGCGGATCGGTGCCGATATCCCCGGGCGGTCGGGCGAAAACCGCCGGTTGCGGGGCCGCCCGCCCCAGCCGCTACTGTATGGGGCATGGGTTTCCAGATCACCACCGTCAACGTCAACGGAATCAGAGCGGCCGTCAAGGAACGCAGTGCGGACAACCGTGGCTTCCTGCCCTGGCTGGAGCAATCGGCATCCGACGTCGTCCTCCTCCAGGAGGTACGCGCCAGCGAGCAGGATACGCAGAAGGCCCTGCAGCCGGTACTCGATCAGGGCTGGCACTACGTCGGCGCCCCGGCGGCGGCGAAGGGACGCGCAGGGGTGGGAATTCTCTCCCGCCGGCCGATGACGGGGGTGTCCATCGGATTCGGTTCCTTTCTCGACTCCGGTCGCTACATCGAGGCGACCATCGAGGACACCGGACTGGATTCCCCGGTCACCGTGGCATCGCTCTACCTTCCCTCCGGCTCCGCCGGAACCGCCAAACAGGATGAGAAGTACCACTTCCTCGACGAATTCGAGGAGATCCTCAGCCAGCGAGCCGGCGCCAACTCCCACATGGTCATCGGCGGGGACTGGAACATCTGCCACCGGCGCGAGGACCTGAAAAACTGGAGAACCAACCAGAAGAAGTCCGGTTTCCTCCCCGATGAGCGTGCCTTCATGGACGCGGTCTTCGGTACCTTCCCGGATGAGACCTCGCAGGTCGCGGGGGCGGGTGACTTCCTCGGGGCGGTCGACTACTCCGGGGCGGCGGGGCGTCGGGAAGCGGCGGTTGATCCCGTGTGGTTCGACGTGCAGCGTCGGCTGCAGCCGGAGGGTGACGGCCCCTACACCTGGTGGACCTACCGCGGAAAGGCCTTCGACACCGACGCAGGCTGGCGGATCGACTACCAGGCAGCCACCGCGGCCATGCGGGACCTGGCGCGCAGAAGCTGGGTGGACAGGGCACAGGCCTATGATCTGCGGTGGTCCGATCATTCGCCCCTCAACGTGGTCTACGGCTAGCCATGCTGCTGACCGTTCTCTGGATCATTGGCATCACCGCCGAGGGGATGACCGGCGCACTGGCCGCGGGCAGACAGAAGATGGACCTGTTCGGAGTGTCGGTGATCGCGTGTGTGACGGCCATCGGTGGAGGCTCACTGCGCGATGTGCTCCTTGGCCACTATCCGCTGGTGTGGGTGGAGAAGCCGCACTTTCTCCTGCTGATCATCGGAGCCGCGATTCTGACGGTCTCCATATCCGTGCTCATGCAGCACTTCCGCACCCTGTTCCTGGTGCTCGATGCCGTCGGTCTCTCCGCCTTCGCCGTGATCGGCACCCAGATCGCCCTGGAAATGGGGCACGGATTCATCATCGCGGTCGTCGCCTCCGTGCTCACCGGTGTGTTCGGCGGCGTGCTGCGCGACCTGCTCTGCGACCGGATTCCCCTGGTATTCCAGAATGAGCTCTACGCGTCGGTGGCCTTCCTGGCCACCTGCGTCTACTTCCTCATGATGTCGCTGGGCGCATCGGAGAACATCACGGTGATCGTCTCGGTCCTCATCGCCTTCAGCACGCGGCTGTTGTCGCTGTGGCGGGGCTGGGCGCTGCCCGTTTTCGATTACCAGGAACGTGAGTACAAACGTGATCCCCGACAGCGGCTGTGGCGGATGTTCCGGCGCTGATCCGGGGTTTAGCAAAGTCGCCGAATCTGAGGGTAGGATTGGAACCCTGAACTTCACCACGGCCGACTCCCCGGACTCGGGGAGCGAAAAGTTAAGGATCGTACATGGTTAAGGCATTCGCGCTGATGATCGTCGGCGCCATCATCCTCGCAGGCGGAATCTGGTACTCCAGCGACATCGGGCACACCGTCATGTCCATGGTTGCCGCGCTGATCATGGCGGCGGGCGGTGCCATCATCACCTGGGGTATCGCCGTGGCTCTGGACGTGCATTCACCGACGTCCCGCAAGCTCTAGCAGCAGCTCAGCGATTGCAACCCGCACCGCCGGTGCGGGTTTTTTCACGTATGCCGGGCATCTCGCATCCCCGGTGGCACATCCGGTATCGCGCTTTGACTACCGTAGCCCGGGTGGGTGCGGAGTCCATGACTAGACTGTTTTAGCATGACCTCGCAGGACACCACGCAGACAGCCACCACCACCCAGAGAGTTCTCTCCGGCATCCAGCCCACCGCCGACTCCTACCACCTTGGAAACTACCTGGGAGCGGTCAAGCAGTGGATCAATCTGCAGGATGAGTATGATGCCTTCTACTTCATCCCCGATCTGCATGCCATCACCGTCGATCAGGATCCGGCGGAGCTGCGCCAGCGCACGGTCGCGGGAGCGGCCCAGCTGCTGGCGCTGGGAATCGACCCGGAGCGCTCCACCCTCTTCGTGCAGTCCCACGTCCCGGCACACGCGGAGCTGTCCTGGGTGCTGACCTGCCTCACCGGTTTCGGCGAGGCATCGCGCATGACCCAGTTCAAGGACAAATCGGCCAAGCGTGGCGCCGACCGCACCTCCGCAGGACTGTTCACCTATCCCATGCTCATGGCGGCCGATATCCTGCTCTACCGCCCACAGCTGGTGCCGGTGGGGGAGGATCAGCGTCAGCACCTGGAACTCACCCGCACCCTCGCCGAGCGTTTCAACACCCGCTTCGGTACGGTCTTCGAGGTGCCCGAGGGGTTCATCCCCACCGGGGCATCCAAGATCTACGATCTGCAGAACCCCACCGCGAAGATGTCGAAGTCGGGGGAGAACCCCAAGGGCATCATCAACCTCCTCGACGATCCGAAGGTCTCGGCGAAGAGGATCAAATCCGCGGTGACCGACAATGAGGCGCGGATCGCCTACGATCCGCAGAACAAGGCGGGTGTGAGCAATCTGCTGGTCATTCAATCGGCACTGACCGGCGTCGGGGTGGATACACTGGTCGAGGGGTACGAGGGCAAGGGCTATGGCGCACTCAAGACCGATACCGCGGATGCGCTCGAGGCCTTCACCACCCCGCTCAGGGAGAAGTACGACACCTACATGAACGACCCCGCCGAACTCGAGCGGGTCCTGGCGATCGGAGCGGACCGCGCCAACGAGTACGCCAGCGGTGTTCTCGCCGAGGTCTATGACAGGGTCGGCTTCCTGGCGCCGCGCGGCAGGTAAAGGCACCACGTGAGATCACAATCCGGCCACGCCCGAGGTCCCCGACCACACGGGCGCTGCCGGATTTCCTATCCTTGAGGGTGACAAAAGTACAGACCACGTGATTTCCAACGTTTTCCGAAGGGTGGATCCCATGGCCGAAAAGACGAGACCCGATGAGTTCGGCATCGAACGCTCGAACCGTGACGAGCTCGGTGTGGTGGACAAGGTCCGCGAGCGATCCAGATGGATCGATCACCTCATGCGAATGAACGAGCGGTACGGATCCAAGGGCGGAAACCAGCTCTCGGCCGGGATCACCTACTTCTCCGTGCTGTCGGTGTTCCCCCTGGCGATGCTCGTCTTCGGTATCGCGGGTGTGATGCTGGCACGCAATCCCGAGGTGCTCCAGCAGATCCAGGATGAGATCACCAACGCCCTGGAGGGTGATATCGGTTCCACGGTCAACCAGATCATCGACACCGCGATCGCCCAGCGCGGCACCGTCCTGGGCGTCGGTGGTCTGACCGCCCTGTGGTCGGGCCTGGGGTGGATGGACAATCTGCGTTTCGGGGTCTCCCGGATGTGGGCGGTCGATCCGACCAGCGGCAGTTTCCTGAACAAGAAGATCAAGGATCTCATCGCCCTGGTGGTCCTCATCCTTGCACTGATTCTCGCCTTCGGGATCACCGCAGTCGGGGCGTCGGGAGCCACCACGGCGTTTCTCGGATTCCTCGGACTAGAGGCGGTCCCCGGAATCAGCTACATCACCTGGGTGATCGCGGTGGCCATCGGCGTGGTGGCCAACTTCTTCGTCTTCTTCTGGATGATCGTCTATCTGCCGCGGACCAAGGTTCCGCGCAGGCCGGGCGTGCAGGCTGCACTGCTCGGTGCGGTCGCCTTCGAGGTGGTCAAGCAACTCGGCTCCCTGCTCGCCTCCAACGCGCTGAACAACCCTGCGGGAGTGGCCTTCGGCCCGATCATCGGCATCATGGTTGTGCTCTATCTGATCTGGCGGATCCTCCTCTACTGTTCGGCATGGGCGGCCACCTCCGAGGAATCCTTGAAGAACGCGCTGGTGCCGGCACCGGAGCCGGCGGTGATCCAGGTCCGCACCGAGATCTCCCCGGTCTCCGCACCCACCGACGCTGCCCGGAAGGTCGGAATCGGAGTCGCGGTGGGCGCGGCGGCCGCCGGTGCACTGGCCCTCCTGCGCAGGAACTAGGGGTCTGGTGTCCGTGGGGGGCGTGGTGCGCCCCTGAGCAACCGGATTCAGGGCTTTCCCCGATTCCGCTGGCCAGACACGCGCTATAGGGTGGGTGTTATGAATAACGACCTGCCAACCCTTTATTCCGCTTTCGATCTCGATCGAAGTGATGACTCCGAGGAACTCGGACTTGTACTCTCGGCCAGGGACCTCCGCCTGGAACAGATGGGTGTTCCGGACACCGACCCCCGGCGGACCCAGACGGTGCTGGCCTTCTCGGTCCTGGCGGACCCGGGGAAACGGGCCATCTATGATGAGCGGATCGACGCCGGTGCCGCATTGACCTGGGACCAGATCCGCCACCTGGGTAGTTTCGGTAGCCTCGATTCCTTTCAGGGGCCGGTCACCGGTCAGTCCGCAGGAGCTCAGCCGACCGCCTTCAACAATCCCTTCGCCACGCCGCAGCCGGAGACTTCGCAGGAGCCCCAACCCGGCGGTTACGGATACGCCTTCGGTGATCCGGCGCCCACCCCCTTCGCAGGGAATGTGAACGCCTCGATGTACGGTTCACCGGGCTTTTCGACGCTGCCGACCACACACTCCGGTTTCGCGGCACCCTCACCGATTCATGACCGTCCGACCTCGGGCACCCGGCTGCAGATGGCGATTGTCGATCTGATCATCGCCGCCGTGGGTTCCGGAATCATCATCGGGATCCTCGGTGCCGATGGGCTGCTCGACTGGCTTCTCGGCACCCTGCTGATGATCGCCTACGTCGTCGGCTTCGAATCGGTCATGGGAGCGACACCGGCGAAGAAGATGTTCGGCTACGAGGTCCGGGATGTCACCACCGGCTCGCGACTCTCCGCCGGCGCATCCTTCAAACGCAACTGGTGGAAGTTTCTCGGCGCGGTGCCGGCTCTCGGTGGACTGGTGACACTGATCATGGCCGCGGTCTACGGTTCCTCGATCAATCCCTCCAACCAGATGCGGGGCATCCATGACAAGATGGCCAATGCCGAGGTGGTGAAGAAGCACTAGCATCCCGGGGGTGTACCCAGTTGTGACCACGCGAAGCTCCCGATGGATATACCGTTCAATTCGGCTATCAATCTGCGGATGCACCGCGCCACCTTGCGATTTGTCGGAGGGCCATGGCGGCCACCGCTAGCGGTGACCACCCGCGTCACCGTGATCCCAGACTGAGTGCATGACATCTCGCGGGATTCTCCGTCAGCGGTCAGCAGATACGGGCATTCTCCACACCGCACTCGTCTGTCCCGACCTCACCACCTGAGGACCTCCCCGGCGCACGCATCGCAGCCGGTCGCCGGTGTTTCAGCACCGCGCGTACCCGGCTCAGATCACTCCAATGGCATCTCGGGACCCGGAGCTAACGGAGTTCGTCCGGCCGCGGAGCGGAGCGGGGTGGCCTGATCGGCTCCGTGCTCGCTGACCGGCAGCACCATGCGCTCAAGGTGACATCGGCGGCGGGTACCAACGGTTCGCTGAGTGTCACCCACACGAGTTCAGGTCCCTCAGCCCTCGTTCACAACCTCACCGGGAATTACCCAACTAGGGTCGCCTCCTGAACGTCCACACCAGGGCGGCCAGGAGCAGCAGCACGACGGCGGCGATCGGGAGGATGATCCGCATTGCACCGGTCAGCGGATCCGTGGGGGAGTCCGGGGAGTCCCCGGGCACGGTGGCCGGGGGAGCCGCGGACACCGTGCCGGTGTCCGCGGCGGGGCCACCCAGCTGCCCGACGGCTGAGCCGGTGGGCACGACCAGGGAGGCGTCGATAAGCTTTCGGGCCTGCTCCCAGGGACGGCCGTGGTCGACCGTGGTGTCCAAGATCACCGCGCCACGGCGCCTGCCGTCACGATTGACCGCACCGACGAAGGTGTGGTGGGCGTCATCGGTATAGCCGGTCTTTCCCCCGATTCCATCGGGATCGTTCATGAACAGACCGTTGTCGTTCCACACCTGGAAGCCCTCGTTGTCACCCCATCCGGGAAAATCCACGTGGTCGGTGCCGACGATCTCCGCGAAGGTGGGATTCTGCCAGGCCCGCCGGTAGATCAGCGCCATGTCATAGGCGGAGGTGGACATGCCGGCGGCATCGAGACCCGAGTAGGTTGCGGCGCGGGTGTCCTCGGCCCCCAGGTCCCTCGCCAGGGAATTGACCTTGTCCAGGGTCCGTTCATCCCCGCCCAGTTCCTGGGCGAGGAGATAAGCGGCATCATTTCCGCTTGCCATGAGCAGGCCATGGAGCAGCTGGTCAACGGTGTACACCCCACCCTCACCGACACCGACCCTGGAACCCTCGATCTCCGCGGCCTCCCTGGTTCCGGTGACCACCCTGGCGGGGTCGAGTTCATCGATGGCGACCAGCGCCAGCAGAACCTTGATGATACTGGCGGGACGGTAGCGGCCGTGGGGGTCCTTTGCCGCCAGAATCTCACCTGAATCCAGGTCGAAGACCATCCAGGCGGATGCGGTCAGATCCGCCGGAACCTCCATGCCCGCCGGGACGGTCACGCCGCAGTTCGACATCTTCGCGCCACCGGCGGGAACCTCCGGTACCGCGAGGGCGGCGGGGGTCTGCGCACCGGGGGCCACCGCCTCGGAGGTGGTGTGTGCGGGCGAGGGGGAGACCTCATAAGGGCAGCCGTCGGTGTCGGGTGCGGACTCGCGCGGAGCCGGGGTGGCCGTGCCGGAGGTGTCCTCGTGGCCGTCCACCCTGTCCGCGTTCTCCGCGGTCACCGGCGGGTTCCCCTGCGCCGTCGCGGTGCCGGGGGCGAGCGGGATGAGCAGTGAGAGTGCGGCTGCGGCCGCCACCAGTGTTGTCCTCATGATCGACTCATAATATCCGCACCGCACCCGGGGGCAGGTGACCGGCTCCCCTGCTGTGGTGCGGTATCTAGATGCGTCGGGGCGGTGGCTGCGACCCTAGAACTTGGTGAATCGCCTGGTCAGCATGTCCTCGAGCTCGCGCCAGGACTGTGAATGGTCGGTGAAGGGGGCGTGGGGGACGTATCCCGAGGTGTCGGAGGCGCCGAGCATGTAGGAGATGTAGTCCTGCATCCGTGGGTTGGCCAAGAAGTAGGAGTTCATCGAATCGTCGCCGGCCCAGTCCGCGGCATCGGCCATGAGCTCGTAGGCGCGCGCCATCTGCTGGGTGTCCACGGCGTCGACGGAGGTGTTGATGTCCTCGATGAGGCCGGTGAAGGAGTAGAAGTTGTCGGGGTGGACCTGCAGTTCCGTCTCACCAGCATTGATTCCGAGCATCAGGTCACCCCAGGTGGAGGCCCTGGCCAGATCATGGTCATCGTGTTCGATCAGCCAACGCAGCAGTGCCTTGGGGTTGTTGAAGGTGTGGATCTCGCCGAACCTTCCGAGGAACACGGGCTGGCCCTCCAGATAGGTCCGGAGGGTGTAGACGGAACGACCGTCGATGGTGATCCTGATCGGGTCGATTCCGGCGATTCCCCACGCTGAGGTGTCATAGGGATCGACCTTCTCCGCCTCCTCCCTGGCCACCTGCTCCTCGGCCTCGCGAGTTGCCTCGGCGGCGGACTCTGCCTCGCGGATGCGCGTGGCGGCATCATCGACGAACACCTTGTCCACCTCCTTGACCGTCACTGCCTCATCAATGGCGTCAACCACGGAATCCCAGTTGCTCAGCACCGCCCGACCGATCGCGGACCATTCCCCGAGGCCGTTGGGGCCGGCGTAGTGGTCGGCGCCGCGGTCGACGTTGGCGAGCACGGAATGGGAGGAGAAGAAGACCGTCACCGGGGTCGAGGCGGTGACGTTGCCGAGACTGCGGGTCAGCGCGAAGATGCGGGCAACCTCCTTGACATTGGCGTAGGAGGGACGCTCCGCCAGCAGCGCGGGCAGTCCCACGATGTCGTAGGAGGAATCCTCCCCGGGAACGACCCTGGAGGCGTCGCGGGCGGCGAACTCCTTCCACTGCGGGTGGGAACGCAGGTCGTGCGGGGCATCGGATTCAATGAACACCAGCAGTTCCTCCGGGGAGGTGAACACGTAGAGGTCATCCCCGTTGCCCAGAAAGGCCTGCCACTCGTTGCCCTGCTCCCTCCAGCCCGGAGCCCAGAGGGTGAAGAAGTCACCCTCTGTCAGTGAGATGGAGACGGGAACGATTCCTTTTTTAGCCATGCTCACAAATCCTAGTCGGTACCTCTTTTCCACGTCACCTCCCGTGCTGCTTTCACCCCGGGTGGGGCCGTCTATCCGGTTGGCCGGTAGAAGCCGTGAAATGCCATGCCCATATTGGAGGTGCGGACCGGATTGGTCTGCACGGGATCACCGGCCTCAATGATCTGCCCCTCACCTGCATACATAGCCACGTGTCCATCCCAGACGAGGAGATCACCGGCCCTGAGCTCCTCATAGGACACCGGCCTTCCAACCGCCTGCTGGTCGGCGGTCCGCGGCAGTTCCACTCCCGCCTGACGCCAGGCCCACTGGGTCAGGCCGCTGCAGTCGAATCCCCCGGCACCGGTGCCACCCCACAGATAGGGGGTGCCGATGGCGCTGCGGGCGGCGGCCACAGCCTGTTCGCCGGCCGTGTTCCCCGGGGCCTCCTGCGGTGCGGGTGCCTCCTGCGGCACGTCCGCGTGCGCCGGTTCATTGTTGCCAGGGTCCGGGGCCGGGGCGGGTACGGGGGCATCGGAGATACCGGGAACATCGGAGGCACGGTGGGCGAGTGGTTGGATCTCCTGGAGACGACTGGTGACGGGGAGCAGCTCCAGCCCGAGGTCATCCAGGCGCCGGCCGGCGGCGTGGACGGCCTGTGTACACAGTGCGAGCAGTTCGGCGTGTGCGGACCCGGCAGCACCGGGGACGGGGGAGAGCATCCGGAGCATGAGCGGCCCTGAGCCGCGGAGCAGCCCGAGTCCGAGGTCGAGGAGATCGGAGCGGGCGGATTCGATCAGCGGGGCGGCGCTTGCGAGGGTGTGCACGAGAGTGTCATGCTGGCCGCCGATGCGTTCGGCCACCTCCATCAGCGCGGTGGGGTGCGCCCCGAAGACGGTGCCGAGGTGCACCGCGGCATCCAGGTCGGGGACGGCGGGCAGCGCCACCTTCGGCAGGGCGGCGGGCAGGTGCCCGGATATGTCCGCCAGGGCCCGGTCAAGCGGTGTCACCCCGGCCGCCCGGTGTCGTGGCCCAGCTGGTCGAGGTCGTGGGCCAGCTGCGCGTCCCGCGCGGTGATGGCCTCGATGTTTCGGAGCGCACGTTCGCCCATGTCACGGGAGGACCGCGCCAGGGATGTGACATTGCCCAGATACACCCCGAGGGCATCGGCGTACACCCGGTGGAATTCAGTCAGACCCTCCCCCTGTGGTGGAGGCGGCGGGGAAAGCTCACCGACATGCGTGCGGAGGAGTTCGTGGGCGAGGGTGCGGGCGTGTTCCGGGTCCAGTCTCATACCCTGTTGGACTGCGCAGCACCGGTGAAGGTTCCCCCGATCTTGATCGGGGCGCGGATGATTTAACATGAGGGGCATGGACATCACCATCGTCAACCATCCCCTCGTCGCGAGTCGGCTCACCATCATGCGTGACGAGCGAAGTGACAACGCAGCCTTCCGTGCAGCCGCCGCGGATCTGGGCATGATGCTGATCTACGAGGCATCCCGTGAGCTGGCCGTGGAGTCCTTCGACGTGGACACCCCGGTCGCCACCGCGACGGGCACGCGCCTGGAGAATCCCCCGATCATCGTGCCGATCATCCGCGCGGGGCTGGGAATGATCGATCCCGCGCTGTCGATGATCCCCGATGCCCAGGTGGGCTTCATCGGACTCGCCCGCAACGAGCAGACCCATGAACCGGTTCCTTACCTGGAGGCGCTTCCGGAGGATCTCAGTGGTCAGCCGGTGTTCCTCGTCGACCCGATGCTCGCCACCGGCGGGTCACTGCTCCACGCGATCCGGCTGCTGGCCGCGCGCGGCGCCACCGACATCACCGCGATCTGCATGGTCTCCGCACAGCCCGGCGTGGATGCCCTGGCGGATTCCGGTCTGCCCGTGCGCCTGGTCACGGCGACCATCGATCCGTCGCTGAATGAGCAGGCCTACATTGTCCCGGGACTCGGGGACGCCGGCGATCGGCTCTACGGGCCCCGCAACATCGACCTCTGAGGCCCGCTGCTCTAAGCTCCGCCCGTGCCCACTGTATTGGGCGGTGATTGTCCAACCCGATGGGCATTGTGGGGTGGGTGTACGCCGATACCGACGACTACCACTGGGCCAGCTACGGTCTCGTGCTGTCCTCGCGGCTCAGACACATCCGCCGGGCCCGAGGGCTGAGCCAGGAGGGACTCGCCGAGCTGTCGAAGGTGAGCCGGAACACCATCTCCAATCTGGAGCGCAATGAAAACAACAACGGCGCCCCGATCGATCCGGTGATGACCACAATCTACCGCCTGGCTAGGGCGCTGAACGTGCCGCCGGCGGCACTGTTCCCCGCGGTCGGCGAACCGGTGTCCATCATCTGCGTGGAAACATCCGTGGCCGTCGATGTCCGGTGGCCGGCCACCGAGGAGGAAAGACTGCTTTTCGACGCCCGCGACGCCGCGGGTGAGGTCCCGGCGCAGCTCGGCGAGGCGGACATCCGGGTCCTCGGCCGAACCGTGGATCCCACACTGCCCTGAGTCTGCAACCTAGAGCTGCCCGACCCACCCCTCAACCTCGGACTGCAGTCGTTTCAGCAGTTCCGAAGCCTCCTCATGTGAGCTCGCCTGGGCGACCTCGAGATACATCTTGGCTTTGGCCTCGGTCCCGGAGACACGGCCGATGACCCGGATGTGGATGGAGTCGAGCCGTCCGCTGACGCTGAGACCCTGGTTCTCCGGGAGCGGTCGGGCGATCAGCGGCACCCCGATCAGCTCTTCCGGGGGATGCAGTGACCAGGAATCCACCAGTTCGCGGGGATCGGAGGTGCGGACCGCGATCTGGGTCGAGGCGAAGTATCCGTACCGGCGGTAGAGCTCATCGAGCTTGGTCTGCAGGGACACCCCGGCCGCCTTGAGCTCGGCCGCCCAGTCCGCGGTGACCAGGGCCGTGGCGATACCGTCCTTGTCCGGTACCAGATCCGGTGCCGGGCAGGTTCCCACCGCCTCCTCGTAGGCGAAGGCCAGGTCCCCCCGGCTGTTGTCCGCGGCGCGGGAGAGATTCTTGAAGCCGGTCAGTGTCTCCGTGTAGTCCCATCCCTTGTCCTCGGCGATGATCCTGAGGAGCTGGGAACTGACCACGGTCGTGGCCACGACCGGGGGCGCACCCTCGCCGGTGTACTCGGGCACCAGGCGGGTGGACAGCAGCGTCCCGGTCTCATCCCCGGAGAGCATGCGGTGACCACCGTCCGCGGTCCGGATACCCACAGCACAGCGGTCGGCGTCCGGGTCGAGTGCGAAGAGAATATCGGCATCCTTCTCCGCGGCGCGCTCGAGCAGCAGCTCGATGGCGGAGGATTCCTCGGGGTTCGGGAAGGTGACGGTGGGGAAGGTGGGGTCCGGGTACTGCTGGGCCTTCACCGGAGAGGCCAGGGCGAATCCGGCCGACTGAAAGGCATTGGACATCGCGCGACCACCCACCCCGTGCAGGGCGGTGTAGACGATCCGCAGGCTGGCACGTTCGGAGTTGACCCGGAGCAGATCGGCCTGCCGCGGTGTGATCATGTCCACGATCTCATCGATGTAGCGGCGAACCTGATCCGAAACCGGTCGCACCGTCACCCGCGGCACCCGCACCGGATCCTCCACGGCCTCGATGTAGCGCTCCAGCTCGGCCTCCATGTCGGCGTAGAGCTGCCGGCCGTTGGCGAGGAAGACCTTGTACCCATTGTCCGCGGCACCGTTGTGGGAGGCGGTGATCTGGACACCGGCATCCAGACCACGCTGCTTGACCATCCAGGGAATGATCGGTGTCGGACTCGGGGTGGGCAGCAGCATCACCTCGAAGCCCGCGCCGGCGAACACCTCCGCGGTGGTCGCGGCGAAGGTGTGGGAGCCGTAGCGGGCGTCATAGCCGACGACCACGCGGAGCGGACCGTCCTGCGGGTAGATGCTGCGGCCGATACCGGTCTCATCCTCGGGAACCAGATGGGGGATGTGGTCCCGGGCCGCCCGCTCGGCGAGCCAGCTGGCCACACCCGCCGTGGTGCGGGTCACCTGGAGGACGTTCATCTGATGCGGGGCCGGCCCCACCGGTGCGCGCATGCCTGCGGTACCGAATGACAGCTGTCGGAACTCGTCCATGAACACCCCATTTCCGGGTCTTGTTGGGTTCGCTACTAGAATTGACTCTACCGCTATGCGGGAGCAGCCGGATACGCCCGCGGACTTTTAGGAAGGAACACTCAGTGACGGATATTGGTGCGCTGGTTACCTCGTGGATGGACCGCCACCGGGATGAGGTTCTTGGTTGGCGCAGGCATTTGCACAGCCATCCCGAGCTGTCACACATGGAGTACCGCACGACGGAGTTCCTCTCCGATGTCCTCAGAGCCCACGGCCTGGAACCCGTGGCCTTCCCCGGCACCGGTCTGATGGTCGACATCGGTCCCGCGGGCGACCAGAGGCTGGCCTTCCGAGCCGATATCGATGCGCTCCCCCTCACCGAGTCAACCGGGCTTCCCTTCGCATCCACGATTCCCGGTGTGGCGCACTCCTGTGGGCATGATGTCCACACCACGATCGCGCTCGCCCTTGCCTGCGCGTTGAGCACCATTGATCTTCCGATGGGGATCCGGGTGATCTTCCAGCCAGCGGAGGAGGTGATGACAGGAGGGGCCACCGAGGTCATCAACTTCGGTGCGCTCGATCAGGTCGATGCCATCTACGCACTGCATGTTGAACCCAAGCTCAAGGTGGGCCGCGTGGGTGTCCGCGCGGGGGCGATCACCTCCGCGTCCGATGTCATAGAGATACGTGTGCACGGCAGCGGCGGGCACAGCGCCCGTCCGCACCTGGCGGAGGACGTCGTCTACGCACTGTCGAAGGTCGTGGTGGACCTGCCTGGACTGCTTTCCCGCAGGGTCGATCCCCGAACCGGAACGGTTCTGGTGTTCGGAACGATCAACGCCGGGTACGCACCCAACGCGATTCCGGAGACCGGGTCCGTCTCCGGCACGCTGCGTACCGCAGACATCGGGACCTGGCGTTCCATGCGGCCGCTGGTCGGTGAACTGGTCGAGCAGATTCTGGCACCGACCGGGGTGCACCATGAGCTGATCTACAACCCCGGTGTCCCACCTGTTCTCAATGATGATGTGGCAACGGCGCTGCTGGCCAGTGCCGCACGCGATGTGGACACCCAGTCTGTGGTCCAGGCCCCACAATCCAGCGGGGGCGAGGACTTCTCCTGGTACCTGGAGCACGTACCCGGGTCGATGGCACGGCTGGGCTGCTGGCCAGGTCAGGGACCGAAACAGGACCTGCATCAGTCGGACCTCATCGTTGATGAGGGCTGCATCGGTGTCGGGGTCCGGCTCTTCGGCTCACTGGTCCAGCAGTACAGCAGCAGGTCCGAGGCTTTCCTCCAGCATTGAAAGGGGTAGGGTGTAGGGCTGGCTCCAAGTTTGGGAATTGTCGTAACCCGGCGTGACCAGCACATATGCTTTAGACTTGGGTCGCGCATCAGTGACAGCCCAGCATTCACCCAGCTCACACGTGTGGAGGTGCCTTAATGGCAAAGAGGATCGTAATCATCGGCGGCGGACCGGCAGGATATGAGGCCGCCCTGGCAGGCGCCAAGTACGGGGCGGACGTCACGGTCATCGAGGATGTGGGAATGGGCGGCTCGGCTGTCACCATGGACTGCGTCCCCTCCAAATCATTCATCGCAGGAACGGGGATCAAGACCGACCTGCGGCGCGCCGACGATATGGGTCTCAACCGCGGTCTCGGCAAGGCCCGCCTGGAGATCGATGCCCTGAACATGCGTGTGAAGGCACTGGCACAGGCACAGTCCGATGATGTGCGTGGTCAGCTTGAACGCGCCGGGGTCCGTCTGATCAGCGGCGTCGGTCGCTTCGATGACTACAACACGAACCAGACCACCCACTACATCCAGGTCACCCACTCCACGGGGGAGCAGGAGACACTCGAGTGCGACCTGGTTCTCGTGGCCACCGGCGCCACCCCGCGCATCCTCCCCGACGCCAAGCCTGACGGGGAGCGCATTCTCACCTGGCGTCAGGTGTATGACATTGATGAGATCCCCACACACCTTATCGTCGTTGGTTCCGGTGTCACCGGTGCGGAGTTCGTCTCCGCCTTCGCCGAGCTGGGCGTCAAGGTCACCATGGTCGCCTCCCGTGACCGCATTCTTCCGCACGATGACGCCGACGCCGCCGACGTCCTGGAAACCGTCCTCGCCGAGCGTGGAGTCTCGCTGGAGAAGCACGCACGCGTGGAATCGGTCACCCGCATCGAGGACGGCGGGGTCCGCGTACGCACCGCCGACGGCAGGGAGATCTTCGGATCGCACGCCCTGATCACCGTCGGATCCATCCCGAACACCAGGGACCTGGGTCTGGAGAATGTCGGCATCGAACTGGCACCCTCCGGGCATATCAAGGTTGACCGGGTCTCGCGGACCTCGGTCGCCGGCGTCTACGCCGCCGGGGACTGTACCGATCTGTTCCCCCTCGCCTCGGTCGCCGCGATGCAGGGGCGCGTGGCGATGTACCACGCCCTCGGAGAGGGAGTCTCACCGATTCGCCTGAAGACGGTGGCCACCGCCGTTTTCACCCGTCCCGAGATCGCGGCGGTCGGTGTCACCCACGCCCAGGTCGAGTCGGGGGAGGTCTCCGCACGAGTGATCGTGCTGCCGCTGGCGACGAACCCACGGGCAAAGATGCGTTCGCTGCGCCACGGTTTTGTCAAGCTGTTCTGCCGTCGCAATTCCGGATTGATCATCGGTGGTGTGGTGGTCGCCCCGACCGCCTCGGAGCTGATCTTCCCGATCGCCGTGGCCGTCACCAACAAACTCACGGTGGAGGACATCGCGGAGACCTTCGCGGTCTACCCCTCCTTGTCCGGGTCGATCACCGAGGCGGCGCGCCAGCTCGTGCAGCACGACGACCTCGGTTAGTCAGTCCCGGGGGTTCTTCATCCGGCGTGGTGGACGGGAGCGAGGTTGTACACCGGTGTGTCCAGGCCCTCCGCCCTCGCCTTGAGCTGCAGTGCGAGATAGCGTGAGTAGTGCCGTGACTGGTGCAGGTTCCCACCGTGGAACCACAGGTTGCGCTGCTGAGTGGGTTTCCACATGTTGCGCAGCTCCCCCTCCCACGGGCCGGGGTCCTTGGTGGTGTCGGATCCCAGGCCCCAGCAGCGTCCGACCCTGTCCGCAACCTCCTGGCTGATCAGCTGGGCCGCCCAGCCGTTCATGGAACCATAGCCAGTGGCCAGCACGATCACATCCGCCGGCAGTTCCTCACCGTCGGTCAGCACCACGGAGTTCTCCCTGACCTCCTCGATGGAGACCCCTGGTCGAAGCTGGATGCTGCCGTCGGCGACCAGCTCCGAGGCACCGACGTCGATGTAGTAGCCGGATCCGCGGCGGAGATATTTGAGGAACAGACCAGAGTCATCGTCACCGAAGTCGAGCAGGAAGCCGGCATCCTCCAGGCGCTGGTAGAAGTCGCTGTCCTGTTCCCGGATTCTGTCGAAGACCGGTCGCTGCGCCTCGTTGAGGATGCGGTAGGGCAGGGAGGCGAAGAGGAGATCGGCGGAATCGGTGTCCAGGCCGGATTCGATGGCGTCCTCCGAATACAGCGGACCGAATACCTCTCGCATCAGGGATTCAGAACGCACGATGTGGGTGCTGGAGCGCTGGATCATCACCGGGTGCGCACCGTGCTCATAGAGATCCGCGCAGATGTCGTGGGCGGAGTTGTTAGCCCCGAGAACGACGACGTTCTTGCCACGGTCGGCATCACCTCCGGGGTGCTGGGAGGAATGGCGGATCTCCCCTGCGAAATTCTCCTCGCCCTTCAGGTGGGGGATGTTGGGTACACCGGACATACCGGTGGCCAGGACGAGCTGCTCGGGGTGGAGTGTGATGTTCTCGCCGCCGCGGGAGACGGTGACGTTCCACACGCCGGCGTCCTCGTCGAATTCCGCGGACTCGCAGGTGGTGGAGCCCCAGTAGTCCAGGTCCATGATTCCGACGTAGTGCTCGAGCCAGTCGCCCATCTTGTCCTTCGGGGTGAACACCGGCCAGTTCTCCGGTAAGGGCAGGTAGGGCAGATGGTCGTACCACACCGGATCATGCAGGCACAGGGAGCTGTAGCGGGAGCGCCACTGATCGCCTGGCCGCGGATGCCTGTCAATGATCAGGGTGGGCACCCCCTGGTGCTTCAACCGTGCACCGAGCGCGATGCCACCCTGCCCGCCGCCGATGACCAGGACATAGGGCTGCTGGCTCACGCCCAGCTCGGCCTGTCGCCTGGCCCGCGCCTGCGCCCATGTCGTCCGTTCCTCCGCCGAACCGTGCTCGACGCCCTTCTCCCTGGTGCGGCCACGTTTCTCGGGGAACTCGATGAGTTCGCGTGCCGAGGTCACCAGGGTCCAGGCGGAGCCGTTGCGCAGACGGAGCACGCCACGGCAGTGGAAGTCCCCGGTATCGAAGGTGATGAAGGCACGCAGCACATCATCGCCCTCCGCCGCCACCTCGCCGTCGATGCGGGTGTTGGTGATGACGCTGCGCGGCCAGGTCCGGGTGATCATTTCCGCTATCTCATCGCGGCCCTCTGCCGTGGTGAGATTCCAGGTGAAGGCGAGGAGGTCCCGCCAGTATCCGTCGCTCTCGAAGAGTGCGGCGGCGGCCTCGCCCGCCGTCTCCCGCTCCGCCGTGGCCTTCTCCAGTGCATCCAGCCAGGTGCGTACGGCCTGGTTTTCGGTATCCGACATGAATCAGTGATCCTCTCAGGTGAGTTAAATTACGATGCGGCCACAATAGGTCCTGCATCACATTAGGGGGGGTATTCAGCCCCGTTTGCAAAGAACGAGAAAACCGACGATCGCCGCCACTTCCATGGTGATATGGGGAGGTGATGGGTATTTGCAAGGTTTGCTAAGTTCGCGCTTCGCCCCCACGGCGGCGGCGGTGGGAGGGTGCGGAGACCTGATTGCTGTCACGGTTTTGGGCGAACACGTGGAAAGCACTCCTTGCGCACAGGCTACGATGTGCTGAGAGTGACTGCCATCACCCTACGGCCGGATACTCGTCGAAAGGAACAACAACAGTGGTAACCACAGCACCCTCCACGCTGCCAGCATTCAAAAAGATCCTGGTGGCCAACCGTGGAGAAATTGCGGTCCGCGCTTTCCGCGCCGCATTTGAAACCGGAGCGGCCACGGTGGCGATCTATCCCATCGAGGACCGCGGGTCCTTCCACCGCTCCTTCGCTTCCGAGGCCGTGCGCATCGGCACCGAGGGCTCGCCGGTCAAGGCCTACCTTGATATCGATGCCATCATCGGAGCCGCAAAGAAGGTCAAGGCCGACGCCATCTACCCCGGATACGGCTTCCTCTCTGAAAATGCCCAGCTCGCCCGCGAATGCGAGGAGAACGGCATTACCTTCATCGGCCCGACGCCGGAGGTGCTCGACCTGACCGGCGATAAGGCGAAGGCGGTCGCCGCCGCGCGTGAGGCCGGCCTGCCGGTGCTCGATGAAACGGCGTCGAGCACCGATATCGATGAGCTCGTGAAAAGTGCGGAGGGTAGGAGCTACCCGCTGTTCGTCAAGGCCGTGGCGGGCGGCGGCGGACGTGGAATGCGTTTCGTGGACAACCCGGAAAACCTCCGTGCGCTGGCCGCCGAGGCCTCCAGGGAGGCCGCCGCAGCCTTCGGTGACGGCGCGGTCTACATTGAGCAGGCGGTGATCAAGCCACAGCACATCGAGGTCCAGATCCTCGGTGACGCCACGGGAGAGGTCATCCACCTCTATGAACGCGACTGCTCGCTGCAGCGTCGGCACCAGAAGGTCGTGGAGATCGCCCCGGCGCAGCACCTCGATCCGGAACTTCGTGATCGGATCTGCGCCGATGCCGTGAAGTTCTGCAAGTTCATCGGCTACCAGGGGGCCGGAACGGTGGAGTTCCTGGTCGATGAGGCCGGCAACCACGTGTTCATCGAAATGAACCCCCGCATCCAGGTGGAGCACACCGTCACCGAGGAGGTCACCGAGGTCGACCTGGTGAAGTCCCAGATGAGGCTCGCCGCCGGGGCGACGCTGAAGGAGCTGGGACTCACCCAGGACCGGATCCGCACCCACGGCGCCGCCCTCCAGTGCCGGATCACCACGGAGGATCCGAACAATGGATTCCGCCCCGACACCGGAACGATCACCGCCTACCGTTCACCCGGTGGCGCGGGTGTGCGTCTGGATGGGGCGGCCCAGCTCGGCGGGGAGATCACCGCGCACTTCGACTCAATGCTGGTGAAGATGACCTGCCGTGGCTCGGATTTCGCCACCGCGGTCGCCCGCGCCCAGCGTGCACTGGCGGAGTTCACCGTCGACGGCGTCGCCACCAACATCGGATTCCTGCGTGCGCTGCTGCGCGAGGAGGATTTCACCACCAAGCGGATCTCCACCAGCTTCATCGCCGATCACCCGCACCTGCTGCAGGCGCCCCCGGCGGATGACGAGCCCGGCCGCATCCTCGACTACCTCGCCGATGTCACGGTGAACAAGCCGCACGGCGAGCAGCCGCCGGCGGCCCGACCCATCGACAAGCTTCCCAGGGTCGATGATATTCCCCTGCCACGCGGTTCCCGTGACCGTTTGCTGCAGCTTGGCCCGGAGCGCTTCGCGCGCGAGCTGCGCGAGCAGGATGCGCTTGCGGTGACCGATACCACCTTCCGTGATGCCCACCAGTCGCTGCTGGCGACGCGGGTGCGCTCCTATGCGCTGATCCCCGCGGCCCGCGCCGTCGCAAAGCTGACCCCGGAACTGCTGTCCGTGGAGGCCTGGGGCGGCGCGACCTATGACGTGGCCATGCGTTTCCTCTTCGAGGATCCGTGGGCGCGCCTTGATGAGCTGCGTGCGGCGATGCCGAATGTGAACATCCAGATGCTGCTGCGCGGACGCAACACCGTCGGTTACACCCCCTACCCGGATTCGGTCTGCCGCGCCTTCGTGCAGGAGGCCGCCGATTCGGGGGTGGACATCTTCCGCATCTTCGACGCGCTCAACGATGTCACCCAGATGCGTCCGGCGATCGATGCCGTCCTGGAGACCGGAACCACCGTCGCCGAGGTGGCCATGGCCTACTCGGGCGATCTCTCGAATCCGAATGAGCAGCTCTACACACTGGACTACTATCTCAGGCTCGCCGAGCAGATCGTCGCCTCCGGCGCGCACATACTTGCCATCAAGGACATGGCGGGGCTGATGCGCCCGGCGGCGGCAACGAAGCTGGTCACCGCGTTGCGACGGGAATTCGACCTGCCCGTCCACGTGCACACCCACGACACCGCGGGCGGGCAGCTGGCCACCTACCTCGCCGCGGCGCAGGCGGGAGCCGACGCCGTCGACGGCGCCTCCGCACCTTTGTCAGGGACCACCTCGCAGCCCTCCCTGTCCGCGATCGTCGCGGCGTTCGCCCACACCCGCCGCGACACCGGCCTCAGCCTGGAGGCGGTGTCGGACCTCGAGCCCTACTGGGAGGCGGTCCGCGCGCTGTACACGCCCTTTGAGTCCGGGACCCCCGGGCCCACCGGTCGCGTCTACCGCCATGAGATCCCAGGCGGCCAGCTGTCGAACCTGCGGGCGCAGGCGACGGCGCTGGGACTGGCCGATCGCTTCGAACTCATCGAGGACAACTACGCGGCGGTCAACGAGATGCTCGGTCGACCCACCAAGGTCACGCCCTCCTCGAAGGTGGTCGGCGATCTCGCCCTGCACCTGGTCGGGGCGGGGGTCGATCCGGCCGATTTCGCCGCCGATCCGCAGAAGTACGACATTCCCGATTCCGTCATCGCCTTCCTCCGCGGTGAGCTGGGCAATCCCCCCGGGGGGTGGCCCGAGCCACTGCGCACCCGCGCCCTCGAGGGCAGGGCGAAGGGCAGGGATCCGATGGTGGAGGTCCCGGAGGAGGAGCGCGAGAACCTCAGCTCCGCGAACCGGGAGACCCGGCGTGGAACACTGAACCGCCTGCTGTTCCCCAAGCCGACAGAGGAGTTCCTCGAGCACCGCCGTCGCTTCGGAAACACCTCCGCACTCGATGACCGCGAATTCTTCTACGGACTCGTCGAGGGTCGGGAGACGATGATCCGACTGCCCAGGTCCGCGACACCGATGGTGGTGCGTCTTGACGCGGTATCCGAGCCTGATGACAAGGGCATGCGCAACGTGGTGGCCAATGTCAACGGCCAGGTCCGGCCGATGCGGGTGCGGGATCGTTCCGTGGAGTCCGTCACCGCCACCGCGGAGAAGGCGAACCCCTCGAACAGGGGCAGTGTCGCGGCACCCTTCGCCGGCGTGGTCACCGTGACCGTCGCCGAGGGCGATGAGGTCGCCGCCGGGGATGCCGTCGCCATCATTGAGGCCATGAAGATGGAGGCCACCATCACCACACCCGTGGACGGTGTGATCTCCCGCGTCGTGGTTCCCGCCGCCACCAAGGTTGAGGGTGGGGACCTGATCGTCGAGGTCGAGTAGGTTCCGCACTGCCGGGTTCCAAGGCGGTTCCGGCCCGTGGATCAGGCCCGGGGAGGGATGGTTGTCCTCCCCGGGCCCTTTCGCGTCCGGTGGCCCCGTCGTATCCGGGGGACCGCCCCCGGCATGATCCGCGGCACAGCGAGGGAGGACCCGCGGATGGCTGCTGACATGGGCCTTCCACAGGCTTTGCAAAGAACCACTATTTTGCTCACACTACATACACACTTTTCTTAGTGTTGCCTATCACCTCCCGTTGATACTGTGAGGTACATCAACTGTTTACAGCATGTACACTCCGAGGAGGAGAATTGCTCAACCACGAAGTAAGAACCCACGCTTCGGCCGAAGACTTCCCCACAAGGGACCACCTTGCCTGGAAGATCGCCCAGGTCGCCGTCGATCCGGTGGAGGTCCCCGGGGACACCACGGAGATGATCATCAACCGGATCATCGACAACGCCGCGGTATCCGCGGCCTCGGTGCTGCGCCGACCGGTCACGGTCGCACGTCGACAGGCGCAGGCGCACCCCCGTGACCACGGTGCCGCGGTGTTCGGCATCGACGGAACCTATTCAGCCGAATGGGCCGCCCTGGCCAACGGCACGGCGGTGCGTGAGCTTGATTTCCACGACACCTTCCTCGCGGCGGAGTACTCCCATCCCGGTGACAACATCCCGCCGATCCTCGCGGTGGCGCAGCAGGTGGGCAGCTCGGGCAGGGACCTGATCCGCGGTATCGCCACCGGATACGAGATCCAGGTCGACCTGGTTCGCGGGATGTGCCTGCACGAGCACAAGATCGACCACGTCGCCCACCTCGGCCCCTCGGTCGCCGCGGGTCTGGGCACCCTGCTGCACCTGGATGAGGAGACGATCTACCAGGCCATCGGCCAGGCGCTGCACACCACCACCGCGACACGCCAGTCAAGGAAGGGCGAGATCTCCTCATGGAAGGCCTTCGCCCCGGCTTTCGCGGGCAAGATGGCCATCGAGGCGGTCGACAGGGCGATGCGCGGGGAGGGCGCACCCGCACCCATCTGGGAGGGCGAGGACGGCGTCATCGCCTGGCTGCTCGCCGGAAAGGACCACGTGTACACCGTGCCGCTGCCCGCAGCGGGGGAGGAGAAGCGGGGCATCCTGGACACCTACACCAAGGAGCACTCGGCGGAGTACCAGTCGCAGGCACCGATCGACCTGGCGCGCATGATGAAACCCCTCGTCGAGGAGGCGGGCGGAACCGCCAACATCGAGTCGATCGTGCTGCACACCAGCCACCACACCCACTATGTGATCGGCAGCGGTGCGAACGACCCGCAGAAGATGGATCCCCATGCATCGCGTGAGACCCTGGATCACTCCATCATGTACATTTTCGCCGTCGCGCTTGAGGACGGCGCCTGGCACCATGCCGATTCCTACTCACCGGAGCGTGCGAACCGCCCCGAAACCGTGGACCTATGGCACCGGATCTCCACCGTCGAGGACCCCGAATGGACGCGCCGGTACCACTCCATCGACCCCGATGAGAAGGCCTTCGGTGCACGCGCGGTGATCACCATGCGTGACGGAAGCGTCATCGAGGAGGAACTCGCGGTCGCGGACGCCCACCCGCTCGGGGCCCGGCCCTTCGCCCGTGAGCAGTACATCGGGAAGTTCCGGACGCTCGCCGAGGGGGTGGTCAGCACCGCGGAGCAGGACCGTTTCCTGGAGGCTGTGCAGAAACTCCCCGATCTCGATGACCTGCGTGAACTCAACATCGTCATCGAGAATGAGATCCTGGCGAAGGCCCCCGAGACCGGGGCGGGTGTGCTGTGAACCTCTTCTCCACCGACACCACACCGCGGCAGCGTCGACAGGCACTGCGGGCGGCACTGAACGCACCGGGGATCGCGCGGATGCCAGGCGCCTTCTCACCCCTGGTTGCGCGCAGCATCCAGGAGGCCGGATTCGAGGGGGTTTACGTCTCCGGCGCGGTGATCGCCGCCGACCTGGCCCTTCCCGATATCGGGCTGACCACGCTGACCGAGGTCGCCGCACGATCGAGGCAGATCGCAAGGGTGACCGACCTGCCCACGCTTGTCGACGCCGACACCGGCTTCGGCGAACCGATGAGCGCGGCCCGCACCATCTCGGAGCTTGAGGACGCCGGCGTCGCCGGCTGCCACCTGGAGGACCAGGTCAATCCCAAACGCTGTGGCCACCTCGACGGTAAGGAGGTGGTGGCGACATCGACCATGGTCCAGCGGATCTCCGCGGCGGTGGGGGCGCGCCGCGACAGCGAGTTCGTCATCTGCGCACGCACCGATGCCGCCGGTGTCGAGGGAATCGACGCCGCCATCGAGCGGGCCAGGGCCTACGCCGGGGCCGGTGCCGACCTGATCTTCACCGAGGCACTGCACACCCCGGAGGACTTTGAACGCTTCCGCACCGCGGTTCCCGATGTGCCCCTGCTGGCCAACATGACCGAGTTCGGCAAAACCCGGCTGCTGTCCGCCGGACAGCTCCAGGACATCGGCTACAACGCCGTGATCTACCCCGTGACCACCCTGCGCATCGCCATGGGCAGCGTCGAGAGCGCCCTCGGCGACATCGCCGAGACCGGCACCCAGACCGGATGGGTCGACCGGATGCAGCACCGCAGCAGACTCTATGAGCTTCTGCGCTACTCCGAGTACAACGTCTTCGATCAGAAACTGTTCACCTACACCAACCCCCGGAAGGACTAGTCATGTCCACCACCTCACCCGCGACCGAGGTCCGCAAGGGCCTGTACGGAGTCATCGCCGACTACACCGGTGTCTCCAAGGTCATGCCAGAATCCAACTCCCTGACCTACCGCGGCTACCCCGTCCAGGAGCTGGTGGAGCACTGTTCCTTTGAGGAAGTGGTCTATCTGCTGTGGAACGGCGAACTGCCCACCGCCTCCGAGCTGGAGGAGTTCAACGCCCGCGGACGCTCCTACCGCAGCCTGGATCCGGGCCTGATCTCCCTGATCCACTCCCTGCCGGTCGACTGCCACCCCATGGACGTACTGCGCACCTCCGTGTCCTACCTGGGAACCAAGGATCCCGATCAGTTCACCACCGGCTCCGAGCACATCCAGCACGTCGGACACAGCCTCCTGGCGCAACTGCCCATGGCCGTGGCCATGGACATCCGGCGTCGCAGCGGCAAGGGCATCATCGCACCGGACGAGAACAAGGGGGTCGCCGAGAACTTCCTGGCCATGGTCTTCGGCAACGGTCCGGAGTCACCCGCCAGCAATCCCGAGGATGTCCGCGACTTTGAAAAATCGCTGATCCTCTACGCGGAGCACTCCTTCAACGCCTCCACCTTCGCCGCACGGGTGATCACCTCCACGCGTTCGGATGTGTACTCGGCGATCACCGGGGCAATCGGAGCGTTGAAGGGACCGCTGCACGGCGGTGCGAACGAGTTCGTCATGCACACCATGCTGGAGATCGATGATCCGGAGAAGGCCGCGGAATGGGTCAACGCCACCCTGGACAGCAGGAAGGTGATCATGGGATTCGGCCACCGCGTGTACAAGAGGGGCGACAGCCGGGTTCCCTCGATGAAGAAATCCTTCCTCAATCTCGCGGAGCGCCATGACGGGCAAAAGTGGGTCGAGATGTACGAGAACATGGAGCGTGCCATGGACGAGCGCACCGGGATCAAACCGAACCTGGACTTTCCCGCCGGGCCCGCGTACTACATCCTCGGCTTTCCGGTGGACTTCTTCACACCCCTTTTCGTGATCGCCAGGATCGCCGGATGGACCGCGCACATCGTGGAACAGTACGAGGACAATTCCCTGATCCGCCCGCTGTCCGAGTACAATGGGCCGGAACAGCGGATCGTGGTGGAGATCGAACAGCGCTGACGGCGGGGTCGGTGACGCCGGGCGGACTACCGGAGCTTCAGCCCCAGGTATCCCTCCGCCCAGCGCGTGATGGTGGCGGTGCCCTCCCGGAGGGCATCGCCCACGGTCATTGGTGCAAGGACCGGATCATTGGGCAGCGCGGTCTCCGGCGGCGCGGTGGGCACGACTTCCAGCCGCGGCCGCGGGCCGGGGTACAGGACCGCCAGCGCCAGCGCCTCGACCCGGGTCTGTTCGCAGATTACCCAGGTGTAGCGGGTGTCACTGTGCCAGTCACTTCGTGCCGTGGCGACGAAGTCCGCGTCGATCGCCTCCCCCAGGGCCCTGCTGAGGGCGGGCAGGTCGTCCACGCGGGCGTCGTGAAGGAGCGTGCGCGCGTAGAAGCGACCGCCATTGAGTTCCGTGGGTTCCAAGTTTTCCTTCTCCTTGCTCAACGTAGGGATTCCCTACCGGTCGGGGGGAACGCCCGTTGTACGCAGTTCTCCCGCGGACACAACCGGCATCCCGGTCCGATCTCCGCCGCGGAGGCCGGATCGAGGTTCAAACCCTGTGAATAGACCAGCTTGGGGGCCTCGGCGATATCGCATCCCAGTCCGATGGCGAATTCGGCGGAGGGATGCCCGAAACCGTGCGTGCGCCCGGAGATTGAGGTTGCCATCCACAGATAGGTCCGGCCGTCGGGCATGCGTGCGACCTGGCGGGTGATGTGTCCCCGTCTCTCGAAGGCGCGGTGCAGTGCCCACAGGGGGCAGGTGCCGTTGGTCCTGGAGAAGTGGAATGTCGCCGCAGATTGGCGCTTGGAGATGTTTCCCGCGCGGTCGGAGCGGACGAAGAAGAAGGGCACACCCTCCTTTCCCCTGCGCTGCAGGGTGGACAGCCGGTGGCAGGCCGCCTCGAAGGACACACCGAAGCGGGCCGAGATCAGCTCGATGTCATAGCGGGTCTCCCTGGCGAATCCGAGGAACTGCTCATAGGGCATGACCACCGCTCCGGCGAAGTACTGGGCCAGGCCCGTCCGGGCGATCTCAACGGACTTCACCGTCGGAAGGTCGGGGTGGTCGGCTGTCAGGGAGGTGAACAGATCCGGGTGCAGCAGCGGCGCCAGCTCCTCGGCGAGCTGGAAGCACTGCTGCGCCTCGGTGAGGTCATGGCGGAGGTGGATCTGCCTGGTCTCCGGATCGAAGTGGCGGCGTTCCTCGATCCCGGGGGAGCGGAACCGGACGGTGATGTTGAAATCGGTGTCCAGGAGGTGGGCGAGCCGGGTCACCCGGAGTCCGGGCTGCCCGAGCGTGGCGGCGAGATCCTCACCCAGGCGGTCGAGTGGATCAATGTGGTTGCGGTGCGCCGCGAAATAGTCCCGGACGTGGTCATAGGCGGTGCGGCGATCGCTCTCGGTGGTGGCGGGATGCACCAGGTGCCTGGCGATCTGGGGAAACCGGTTGACCAGGTCCACCAGTTCCTCGGTGGACAGGGTGGGACCGCCACTCATCGCGAGTGCCTCGGAGAGTTCGGTCGCGGCGGCGGCGTTGCGGTCGGGGGAGAAGAAGCTGGCCTCCACATCGAAGGTGGTGGTCAACCTCATCAGGACCGTCGCGGTCAGCGGGCGGCGATCATTTTCCAGCTGGTTAAGATAGCTGGTGGAGAGATTCAACTGCTCCGCCAGGGCGGACTGGGTGATCCCATGGGCCCGGCGAAGTGCCTGGATCCGTGCCCCCGAGTACAACTTGGCCACTGTCGTGCGCCCTCCGAAATAGTGTCCAGGCAGGTGTTTCCGCCTGGTTTGCAATAACCGTCCTATTAACTCCACATGTTTACACAAATTTAACATGGCGAACGGAAGCCCGCCGTGGTTTTAGGCTGGGAATCATGAACACTTCCGAAACCGAGCCATGCAGGGGATCTTCCAGTGGCAGCGGGCATCACGGTCGAAAAGTCCCAGCCGCGCCCACCCCGGCCGCGCCCACCCCCGACTGGGCCTCCTTCGCCGACGGTTCCGCCCAGCGCCGGGCGATAATCCGCAGCGTGTGGCTTGAACTCCTGGAGGAGGAGCTCGGTTGAACGGCACGGACACCCCCGCGGTCCCCGCCGCAACCCTGCGTCCGATTCTCTACCCGGCGCCACGGGGATCACACGGTGGAGCATCGGTCGAGGCGGTGGTCCACCGTTTTCTCAATGGGCAGATCGATCATTTCCAGATGGTGGAGGAGCTGCTGGAATGGGCGCTGCCGGATTCCTCGGGCACCGAGATGAAAAAAACACCCGGCGAATGCCGGGTGCTCAATCACAGGGGAGGTGAGGGTGGTGCTACTTGATCTCGAGCAGCACGGCGCCCTTGGTCACGCCCTCGCCGGCCGCGACGAGCAGACCGGTGACGGTACCGGACTTGTGCGCCTTGACCGGGTTCTCCATCTTCATGGCCTCGAGCACGACGACGGTGTCGCCCTCATTGACCTCAGCGCCTTCCTCGACGTTGACCTTGATCACGGTGCCCTGCATGGGGGCGGCCACCGCGTCGCCGGAGACTCCGGCCTTGGCTCCACCGGCACGACGCTTCTTCGCCTTCTTCTTGGCGGCCCCACCGGCGCCGCCACCGAGAGCGAGGTCGCCGGGCAGGGCCACCTCGACGCGGCGGCCGTCGATTTCGACGATGACCTTCTGTGCGGGGGTCTTCTCCTCGTCCTCGAGTTCCGCGCCGTCGGAGAAGGGCTCAATCGGGTTGACCCATTCCTCCTCGATCCACTTGGTGTAGATGTCGAACTTGTTCCCGTCGCCGATGAAGGCTGGGTTGGAGACGATGTGGGAGTGGAAGGGGATCACGGTGGGCATGCCCTCGACGATGTACTCCGCCAGTGCGCGACGAGAGCGTTCCAGCGCCTGCTCGCGGGTGCTGCCCCAGACGATCAGCTTGGCCAGCATGGAGTCGAACTGACCGGAGATCACCGAACCCTCGACGACACCGGAATCCATCCGGACGCCCGGGCCGGCGGGCTCGCGGTACTTGGTGATGCGGCCCGGAGCGGGCATGAAGTTGGAGCCGGCGTCCTCGCCGTTGATGCGGAACTCGAAGGAATGGCCGCGGGGGGTGGGATCCTCCGTGATGGAGAGCTCTCCACCCTCGGCGATGCGGAACTGCTCACGGACCAGATCCAGGCCTGTGGTCTCCTCGGTGACGGGGTGCTCCACCTGGAGGCGGGTGTTGACCTCGAGGAAGGAGATCAGTCCATCGGAACCGACCAGGTACTCCACGGTGCCCGCGCCGTAGTATCCGGCCTCCCTGCAGATGGCCTTGGCGGAGGAGTGCAGACGCTCGCGCTGGTCGTCGGTCAGGAAGGGGGCGGGTGCCTCCTCGACGAGCTTCTGGAACCGGCGCTGCAGGGAGCAGTCACGGGTTCCCGCGACGACGACGTTACCGTGCTGATCGGCGATGACCTGGCACTCGACGTGACGGGCCTTGTCGAGGTATCGCTCGACGAAGCACTCACCGCGACCGAAGGCGGAGGTGGCCTCGCGGGTCGCGGATTCGAAGAGGTCTGCGACCTCGTCCATCTTGTAGGCGACCTTCATGCCGCGTCCGCCACCGCCGAAGGCGGCCTTGATGGCGATGGGCAGGCCGAACTCCTCGGCGAAGGCGACAACCTCGCCGGCATCCTTGACCGGCTCCTTGGTGCCCGGTGCCATGGGGGCCTCCGCGGCGTCCGCGATGTGCCGCGCGGTGACCTTGTCACCGAGGGAACGGATGGAATCGGGTGAGGGTCCGATCCAGATCAGGCCGGCGTTGATCACGGCCTCGGCGAAATCGGCGTTCTCTGCGAGGAAGCCGTAGCCGGGGTGGACGGCATTCGCGCCGGACTTCGCGGCGGCGTCGAGGATCTTGTCGATGACGAGGTAGGACTCTGCGGAGGTCTGGCCCCCGAGTGCGAAAGCCTCGTCTGCGTATTCCACGAAGGGTGCATCTGCATCCGGTTCGGCGTAGACCGCGACCGAGGGGATCCCCTCATCGCGCGCCGCACGGAAAACTCGAATTGCGATCTCACCACGGTTGGCTACCAACACCTTGGTGATCTTCCTGGTCTCGACTGACACTAAACCCTCCTGGTTTAAAGTTTTTCGGCATGGGGCATGCCGGTGCTGTACGGCATATTCTTGCACATCCGGGTGTGGTGATTTCAGAGATTCGGCAGAAAAAGCAGGAGCACTTCTTTGAAGTCAAAATCTGAGCAAACACTCACATTAGACAATAACGCTAGTGCACCCCTGATTCATCGGCAAAGCCGGCAATCAGGCTATTGACCCCGGTTCACTACCCACGGATATCGGCATCCGGACCATGTTGCCCCACTCGGCCCAGGAGCCGTCGTAGTTGCGGACACTGTCGAAGCCGAGCAGATGCCTGAGCACGAACCAGGTGTGCGCGGCGCGGTCTCCGACCCGGCAGTAGACCACGGTGTCCCTGGTGGGGGAGAGATCGCGGAAGATCTCCTCGATCTCCGCGCGGGAGCGGAAATTGCCGTTGGGCATGACAACAGCATCCCAGGGGATGTGGATCGCCCCGGGGATGTGGCCGCCCCGGAGGGCGCCGCCGGCGACCGCACCGGTGCCGGTGGCTCCGGTGTACTCCTCCACGGTCCGGACGTCGACAAGCGTCAGCGAATCGTCCTTCAGGGACGCCAGCACCTCGTTGACGAACACGCGCATATCCTCATCGGCGCGCTCCACAACGGGGTAGTCGGCGGGGGGATACTCCGGGACGACGAAGGAGGTTTCGCGCTCCTCCGTCATCCAGGCGTCACGGCCGCCGTTGAGCAGCCGGACGTCCTCGTGGCCGAAGAGCTCGAAGACCCACAGTGTGAAGGCGGCCCACCAGTTCGACTTGTCCCCATAGACAACCACGGTGTCATCCCGGGCGATGCCCTTGCGGTTCATCAGGTCGGCGAAGGCCTCACCGTCGATGTAGTCGCGGGTCACCGGATCGTTGAGGTCCTTTGACCAGTCGATGCGCACCGCGCCGGGCAGGTGGCCGATGTCATAGAGGAGGGAATCCTCATTCGATTCGACGACCTTTAATCCCTTGGACCCCAGACGCGCGGACAGCCATGATGCGGACACGATCCTCTCGGGGTGGGCGAATTCCTGGAATTGGGGTAACGGGTCGAACGGTGTTGCCATGGTGGTTCGCTGCCTTCCGAAGAGAGTGGTGGGACATCACCAGCGTAATCCAGCCTATTGTGGGAGCGCAGGTGTGTCCTTAGTTACTTCCGTCAAAGATGGCGCTGCACGGGTAGCGATCTTCCTTTAGTCTCATGTGTGTCAACGAGACGGCGCACCAGAGTGCATAGGGACTGAGGACGTATGCGACGGGGCGAATGTTCTGTGTTGTCACCCAGGCAGTAGTCATAAAGATCTCCGAGCATTCCATGTGATTTCCTTCTTTTGATCACACCCTTTGACCACATTGAGCACACCCCGCCACCGGTGACCCGACACTCGTCGACCGGTCGGGGATTCACGGAAAGTGATTTTCACCATGGCTAAGAACATCGTCGTTTTTGAAGTCGAGGGCGGCTCCGACAAGTTCATCGATGGACACCGCAGGGACACCATGCCGATCGTCAACGCAATCAACGAGGCCGGCGGACACTCCGAGGTGGTGTACTACCGCCCCGAGTGGACCGAGGACCTGTTCGCCTACGTCTCCGAGAACTTCGAGGGCTACATCTCCCGCGTCAACCCCGGCAACGTCCCCGGTGGGGAGCGCGGCTACTTCGATCTGCTCACCCGTCTGTCCGAGGCCGGACTGGTCGGTATGTCCACCCCCGAGGAGATGATGGCCTACGGTGCCAAGGACGCGCTGGTCAAGCTCGCCGACACCGATCTGGTTCCCACCGATACCCACGCCTACTACGATGTGGAGACCTTCCACAAGACCTTCCCCACCTCCCTGTCCTACGGTGAGCGCGTGCTCAAGCAGAACCGCGGATCAACCGGCTCGGGCATCTGGCGCGTCCAGCTGGTGGACAAGGAACTGGCCGACTCCATCGAGCCCGGAACCGCGCTTCCCCTGGACACCGAGATCAAGGCCACCGAGGCCGTGGACAACCACACCGAGATCCGCAAGCTCGGGGAGTTCATGGACTTCTGCGACCAGTACATCATCGGTGACAACGGAATGCTGGTGGACATGCGCTTCATGCCGCGCATCGTCGAGGGCGAGATCCGCATCCTTCTCGTCGGACCGCACCCCGTGTTCGTCGTGCACAAGAAGCCGGCGGCGGGTGGGGACAACTTCTCCGCGACGCTGTTCTCCGGCGCCAAGTACACCTACGACAAGCCCGAGCAGTGGCAGGAACTGGTGGACCAGTTCGCCGAGGCACGACCGGTCATCGCGGAGAAGCTCGGCGGCGACAACATCCCGCTGATCTGGACCGCGGACTTCATGCTGGATACCGCCGCGGACGGCTCGGACACCTACGTTCTCGGTGAGATCAACTGCTCCTGCGTCGGTTTCACCTCCGAACTCGACATGGGAATCCAGGAACTGGTCGCCTCCGAGGCACTGGGACGCCTTCCCGTCACCGTGTAGCACAACCCCGCTTCTCGACGCCCACCCTCACCGAATCCAGGGATCTCGGAGGGCGGGCGCCGTTGTCCGCAGACCCAGATGGAGGCAGCACCATGACCACCGCACCACAGGGGAGGACCCGGCCAACCGGGTTCCATAGAGCAGGGTTGCACAGGGTTGGATCCGGCGTGGGGAGATTCCTCAGCCGCTACCATCCCGTGGGCCTCGCCTTCGCCCTGCTTTTCTACACCTTGGTTCGCCCCGGGTTTAATGGAGGGTAGGAAATTGGAAAAGGAAACCCTTACATGCCCACCAAATACACTGTCGAGCTCAAGCAGCGCGCTGTAGAACTCGTGCTCCACGCTCAAGCTGATCCCGTCACCGCCCGGGGCGCGGTCACCCGCATCGCCGACGAACTCGGCGTGAGCAAGGAAACCCTGCGCGTCTGGGTCCGCACCCACAAGCAATCCGGAACCGACACACCGGCCGAATCGATGGATCTGGAAACAGAAAACCGCAGGCTGCGGGCCGAGCTCGCCGAAGCCAAACGCGCCAACGAGATCCTCAAGAAAGCCTCGGCTTTTTTCGCGGCGGAGCTCGACCGCCCACACAAGTAATCGTCACCTTCATCGACGACAACCGTGCTCAGTTCGGGGTCGAGCCCATCATCCGCGTCCTGGCCACCACCAGCGCGAAGATAGCCCTGAGCACGTATTACGCCCACAAATCACGGCCTGAATCAGCCCGGTCCATCCGGGACAAGCAGATCACCCGGGCACTGCGCCGGATCTTCGAAGACAACTACTCATGTTACGGCGCCCGGAAGCTGTGGGCGGAGATCAACCGCGAGGCCACCTTCGGTCACGTCGCCCGCTGCACCGTCGAGCGTCTCATGGCGACCGACGGGCTGAAGGGGATCCGGCGGCGGAAGAAAAGACCGTCAACTCGCAGCGCCGACGCCGGCGAGTGTCCTGTCGACCTGGTGGAGCGCAACTTCGCCGTGACCGCGCCGAATATGCTGTGGGTCGCCGATATCACCTATATCCCCACCCGGGCCGGGTGGGTGTATGCGGCGTTTGTGTTGGACGCCTACACCCGTGAGATCATCGGTTGGCAAGTGACGAACCACATGCGGGTCTCGTTGGCCCGCGATGCCTTGGATATGGCCCTGTCGGCTCGTCTTCGCGCTGGTGAGGACGTCTCTGGGCTGATCCACCACAGCGACCGTGGAGTGCAATACCGCTCTATTACCTACGGCGAGTCATTGGCGGAGTCGAAGGTCGTGGCCTCGGTCGGATCCCGCGGCGACTCCTATGACAACGCGATGGCCGAGGCGTTGAATTCGATGTTCAAGGCCGAGCTGATCGACCGCAGGACGTGGCCGGCGCTGACCGATGTGATCGTGGCGACCTCGAAGTGGATCGGGTGGTACAACAACCGCCGGTTGCACTCCGCACTGGCTCATCGCCCGCCGAAGGAAGTTCACCAGGAATGGCAGAAGTATCAGGCCTACGCGGCCTGATCGACAAGTAAATCACCCTCTACAAAACCCGGGGCTTGACACCTGGTCACTGAGTCCCTCGCTGCTGCCGCGCATGTGGTACTTCCAGGCACTGGCGACCGGTGTCAGCCTCGCCTGCGGATACGGCGTAGGCCTGATCGCCCGGCAGATCTTCCGCTGGTCCGGGATCACCTGGCGGCCCTCCGCGGAGCAGCGGCGATGGGGCTGGATCGGACTCGGGGTGGCCGCCGCGGTGCTGATTCCGCTGTTCATGATCCTCGGGGCGCACTGGCAGAAGCAGACCAGGGCGCTGATCGGTGTCGATGATGACAGCGACGGCCTCTATATTCTCGTCCTGCTGATCGCCTTGATCGTCGCCATCGCACTGATCCAGCTCGCCCGCGGAATCGGTGCGCTCTGGAGGCGCATCGCCGAGTTCGGGCGCCGCTGGGTGCCACTTCCCGTGGCCAAAGTCGGGGGACTCGCGCTGCTGGTGATTCTCGGTGTCGCTCTGCTCGACGGCGCGGTGGCGCGCGTCGTCCTCAATGTGGCGGAGCGGAGCTACTTCGCGGCGGACCAGAACACACGCCCCGGGGTGGTGCAGCCGGTGAGCCCGAAAAGGTCGGGATCGCCGGAGTCCCTGGAGCATTGGTCGACCCTGGGCCGTGACGGGCGCAGCTTCGTCGCCGCGGGACCGGACCAGGCGAGGATCGAGGAGGTGACGGGTAAGGCTGCCGAGGAACCCATCCGCGTCTACTCCGGCCGGGCTTCCGCGGAGACCATCGCAGAGATCGCCGACAATGTCGTTGCCGAGCTGGACCGCACGCGGGCCTTTGACAGGACGTCGCTGCTCGTGGTGACCACCACCGGACGCGGCTGGGTGAACACGGCAGCGGCGGACGCATTCGAGTACATCAACCACGGTGATTCGGCCATCGCCGCCATGCAGTACAGCCACCTGCAGAGTCCCTTCGCCTATCTCGCGGATCGGCAGACACCGCTGCAGGCCGGTCGGCTGCTGCTGGAGGCGGTCTATGAACGCTGGTCGCAACTGCCGGAGGCGAGCAGGCCGAAGCTCTATGTCATGGGCGAGAGTCTCGGCTCCTACGGCATGCAGGGAGCGGTGTCCTCGCCGCAGGACATGATCTCGCGTCTCAATGGCGGACTGCTCATCGGCACCCCGAACTTCGCCGAACCCTGGCACCGGCTGACGGAGGAACGCGACCCCGGCTCGCGGGAGATTCTTCCGGTGGTCGACCACGGCCGCCACGTCCGCTTCGCCGCCGAGGATGGTGACCTTGAGCTTTCACAGGACTGGGAGGCCCCCCGTTTCGTCTACTGGCAGCACGCCAGTGATCCCATCACCTGGTGGTCCCTCGACCTGATATACCGCAGGCCGGACTGGCTCGCCGAGCCGCTCGGATCGGATGTCAATCCCAACATGAGATGGCTGCCTTTGGTGACATTCTGGCAGGTCGCGGCCGATATGGCGCTATCCGCCGGTGTGCCCGCTGGCCACGGTCACGCCTACGGTGATGCCGCCGCGGGGCTGTGGGCGGCGATCCTGGACCCCGAGGGCTGGGAGGAATCCGACACCGACCGGGTTCGTGAGGCGATCCGGAGTCCGGAGACGCAGCTGCAGCCCCTCGGTGAGATCCACTGACGCTCACCCACCGGCTCGGACCGGGCATAGACACCGGGCATAGACTCGGACCGAGTAGATTTCTGAGATACCGGATGTTCCGCCCCAACTATTTGGAGTCACCGTGACCACACGAGTTCCCGCCACACAGGCCTTCGATCTGGCTTATGCCCATCCCGCCGAGGAGGTCCTCGCAGGCCTGGGATCGGGGATGGATGGCCTCAGTTCCCCGGACGCGGAGAGGGCGGTCGCTGACTTCGGCCCGAATGCACTGCCCGTGTCCGCGCCGCTCCCGGCCTGGCGCCGTTTCATCTCCCACTTCGATGATGTGCTCATCTACATCCTTCTCGCCGCCGCGGCGCTCAAGGCGATTCTGCAGGAATGGGTGGACTTCAGTGTTATCGCCTTCGCCGCGGTCGCCATCGCCTCGGTGGGATTCGTTCAGGAGGGAAGGGCACAGAAGGCGATGGAGAGCATCAAGTCGATGCTCTCCCTGCACGCCCAGGTCCTGCGCGATGGAACCTGGTCGACGGTGGACGCCGAGGCGATCGTTCCCGGCGATGTCATCCGGGTGCGTTCCGGTGACCGGGTTCCCGCCGACGCCAGACTCCTGCGCGAGTCGAATCTGCAGGTCGATGAGTCGGCGCTGACCGGGGAATCGGTCGCGGCGATCAAGAGCATCGATGCGGTCGGGGAGAGCGCCGGCGTGGGGGATCGAAGCTGCATGATCTTCTCTGGCACCATCGTCAGCACGGGAACGGCGGAGGCCGTGGTCACCGCGACGGGTACAAACACCGAGATAGGCAAGATCACAAGCTTGGTCAACGAGGTGGAGTCCACGGAGACGCCTCTGTCCAGGCAGCTGCAGTCCCTGGCGAAGAAGCTGTCCATCCTCGTCGGCATCCTGGCCTTCGTGCTGATTCTGGTCGGTCGGATCTTCTACGACTACACCGTCGATGAGCTGGTCTCCGCGGCGATCGGTTTCGCAGTTGCGGCGGTGCCCGAGGGCCTGCCCGCGATGGTGACCATCACGCTGGCGCTCGGTGTGCAGCAGATGGCGCGTCGAAACGCGATCACACGGAAAATGACCGCGGTGGAGACGCTGGGGGCGGTGACCACGATCTGCTCGGACAAGACCGGCACCCTCACGCAGAATGAGATGACCGCACGGGTCGTGGTCACCGATTCCGGTGCCGTCAATGTGCAGGGCACCGGCTACGCCCCGCAGGGACACCTCACCGCGGCGGATGCCCAGGTGGATCCGGAATCACGCCCGGATCTCCACGCCCTGCTCATCGCGGCCGGCCTGTGCAACAACGCCAGGGTGGAGGAGAAGGAGCAGGGCTGGGTGCTCGTCGGCCAGCCCACCGAGGGGGCGCTGACGGTCCTGGCACTGAAATCCGGTGTGGATCTGACAGCGGTCAGGATCGGGGAGGTGCCCTTTGAATCGGCCCACAAGTTCGCGGCGACCGTTGATGATCTTCCCGGCGGCAGCAGGCTGCTGCACTGCGTCGGTGCCCCGGACCGACTTCTGGACCGCTGCGACTCGCAGCTGCGTGCCGACGCCTCCACCGAGAATCTCGACCGCGCCGGGTGGGAGCGCCGCATCACCGAACTCTCCGACCGGGGGCTGCGCGTCCTCGGTGTGGCGCGTCGTGACGCCACCGACCTCGACGCCTCCGACCTCGGCCTGCACGACGTGGACGGGCTCGCCTTCATCGGCGTGGTCGGCATCGTCGATCCGCCCCGGCCGGAGGCGGTCAGCGCGATCGCCGAGACGCACGAGGCCGGAATCAGGGTCAAGATGATCACAGGGGACCACGCTGGTACCGCCGTCGCGATCGCACGGGAACTCGGGATCGTCGAAGGGCGGGGATCCGCCCGCGTCCTCAGCGGCACCGAACTCGAGGCGATGAGCCAGGAGGAACTGCGCCGGGTCGCCCGAGATGTCGACGTCTACGCGCGCACCAGCCCCGAGCACAAGATCCGGATCGTTCGTGCACTGCAGTCGCAGGGCGAGGTCGTGGCCATGACCGGCGACGGCGTCAATGACGCACCCTCGATCACCCGCGCCGATGTCGGTGTGGCCATGGGAATCAAGGGCACGGAGGCGACCAAGGAGGCCGCCGACATCGTGCTGGCCGATGACAATTTCGCCACCATTGAACGCGCGGTCGAGGAGGGGCGGCGGATCTACGACAACATCCGCAAATCGGTCGTCTTCCTGCTGCCCACCAACGGTGCCCAGTCGCTGGTGATCCTCGTGGCCATCCTGCTCGGGATGTCGCTGCCGCTGTCACCGGTGCAGATCCTCTGGATCAACCTGGTCACCTCACTGACGCTGTCACTGCCACTGGCCACCGAACCCGTGGAACCCGGCACCATGCACCGAGCCCCGCGCGCGGCGAATGAGCAGGTACTCTCCCGGAGCTACTTCCGTCTCGTCGTCGCGGCCTCGCTGATCATCGGCGCGATGACCTTCGCGATGTACCTCACCGAGATCCGTCTCGGCACCGACTACGCGCAGGCACAGACCGCGGCGGTGACCGTCCTGGCGTTCAGCCAGCTGGCCTTCCTCTTCAGCTGCCGGATCCTCGGCGGTTCGGCGCTGACACCACGGGCCGTCACGGGAAACCGGATCGTCTGGTACGCGGTCCTCGCCCTGGTGGGGCTCCAGCTGCTGTTCATCTACGCACCCTTCATGCACGTATGGTTCGACTCGGCGCCGCTGGGACTGCGGGACTGGGGACTGGTCGCGGCCTCCTCCATCGCGGTGTTCCTGTTGGTCGAGCTGGTCAAGGCCGTGCTCAGGCGCAGCGAGTCCTAGTTCCCCGACCGGCCCCCGCGGCCGGGAGAGGCCGTGCTCAGGCGCTTCCCAGCGGCTTTTCCAGGGTGTGCCTGTCCCCGGAGTAGCCGCACTCCCGGAAGAGCTCCTCCATCCGCGGATCCGTCGTGCCCAGCTGCGCGATCCGGGCGCCCCGGGCCTTGCCGTGGGAGTGCGCCCACGTCAGCATCGGCGGGATCAGGGAGGCGTCGGTGGCGGTCAGTGCGCCGATGTTCAGGCGCGTCGCCCCGGAATCCGCGATGCCGGGGATGAAGGTCAGCTGCATGGTACCGGTGATCCGAGAGGAGGAATCGCGGACCACCGCGAGATAGTGCGCGGGATTGACGGCCATGACATCGAAGGCACCCTCATGGGCCTCGGTTGCTTCCGGGGCATCGGCCAGCAGCGCGACGATCTCCGGGATGTCGGCACGCCCGGCACGCTGGATGGTGTAGGTCCGCTCCCCGAGCTGGAAGCGCGAGGCCGCGGATTCCCGCGCCGCGGCCTGCATGGCCGCCACCAGCGCTGTCAGCCAGGCCCCGACATTGGCCCTGGCCTCGAGGGTATCGGGGTAGCGGCAGCGCAGGTGGGCGCCGGTGTCATCGAGGATGAACCACAGCATGACACCGTCGGTGTGCATCGCCGCGCTGATGTACTGGGCCTCGAGGCCGATGTCATCGATGCTCACCGGCAGCCGGCGCAGATCGAGCCAGGACACGGCGAACATCCCGGGTGTGTCCGGCATCCCGCCCCAGGGTGCGAGAACATCCTCCAGGGGCCATGAACCCAGACTGATGGCCTCCCTGACGGCTTCGGCGGCAGCCGCGGGTTCCGGGGAATCAACCTCGAGGATAGAGTTGGTGATGAACCAGCCCACGGAGTTGTGCCAGTCCCGGTCGAAGCGACTGTGGACGGGAAACAGCGCGCGCAGCGGGGTACCCGCGAGCTCGCGGGTCACCTTCGCCATCAGCGAGGTGGTCAGCGTGAGGGTGGACACCCCGAGTGCCCTGGCGTGGGCGGCGAAGGTCGCCGTGTCATCGACGGTGAACACATCGCGGACCTCCACCCGCTCCGGGTGCTGGCCCGGGGTGCCGATGGACAGGGGGAAGCGTGGCATGTGTCCACCGCCGGCGTCGATAATTTCGCGCCACCTGTCGCGCACCGAGTCCGGGGCGGGTTCCCGGGTGCGCAGGAAACGGGTGTGCTCGGAGAACGGGGGCGGGTTGCCTGAGGACGCCGATTCCCGTCCCCCCAGGGCGGACAGCAGGTCGCGCGCCAGCACGAGCATGGACCACATGTCCACATGCGAGTGGTCACTGGCGATGACAATGGTGGGACGCTGGGCGCTGTCGACGATGCACAACCGGTAGGAGGGCCGGGCGAAGGACACACAGCAGCTGTCGAGGACCTCGCGCAGGAGATCGCGCATCGACTGTCCCGGAAGCGCGACGTGCTCCACCCACCGGCCGCCCGAGACCTCCATCTCGCGCAGGATGAGCTCGCCGTCCTCACCGTCGCTGTCGTGCCCGTCCGGCTGTTCGTGCTCGAAGACCGTGCGCAGCGTGCCGTGCCTGGCGACGACCTTCAACCAGGCATCGGAGAGTCTCTCCCTGTCCACAGGGGAGGACAGACGCATGCTCATCGCCATCCAGCTGCCGGGGCGATCCCCGAAGGAGACGTGTCTGCGCTGATCAAAGGACACGGGTGAGGTGTCACCGGTCGGGGTAAGGCTCACCTGAAAGCTGTGCAGTGGGCCGAAGGGTAGCCGTAAGTGGGTGACATGGGTGAGCCTCATGGCGGTATCCTAACCCACACCAGAGCCATCGGAAGTGAAGGAGAAATCCCATGTCGACCTTTTCCGTCCCGGGTGCGGAGCTTGCCACCTCGTTCAGTGATGAGCACGGACACCCCGTCGTTCAGCTCCACGGGCTGACCTCGAGCAGAAAGAGGGACCGCCTGCTCGATCTGGATCTCGGCCGCGGGCTGTCCGGAACGCGCCTGCTGCGCTATGATTCCCGCGGACACGGATACTCCACTGGCAGAGCCGTCCCGGAGGACTATACCTGGACGAATCTGGCCTCTGACCTGCTTCTGCTTCTCGACGCCTACTTCCCAGGGGAACAGGTGCACGGGGTTGCACCGTCCATGGGCTGCGCGACCCTGCTGCATGCGGTGCTCCGCGAACCGGACCGTTTCAGCGGACTGACACTCATGCTGCCGCCGACGGCCTGGGAGACGCGGACGGCCCAGGCGGCCGACTACGAGGCCAGGGCGAGGTTCATCGAGGAACACGGAATGGAGCAGTTCCTGCGCGCCGACGCCATGGCGGCGGCACCACCGGCGACCGTGGGGCGACCGGACACCGTCCCCGATATTTCCGCCGAGCTGCTGCCCTCGGCCTACCGCGGGGCTGCGATGAGCAATCTGCCCCCGAGGGAGGATCTGGCCACACTCTCAACCCCGATGACCATCCTCTGCTGGACGGGCGACCCCGGTCATCCCGTGTCCACCGCGATTGATCTGGCCACCATCTTCCCGATGGCCAGGCTGTTCATCGCGACCACACCCGCAGAGGTCTCACGATGGCCGGAGGTGCTCCGTGAGGATGTGGACAGGGAGTCTATTCCCCTCGCTTCACAACACCACTGACCTCGGTGACGGTGATGTCCGCGGGGGCGGTGCGGGAGTACCTGAAACCGGCGTTCGCGCACTCCTCGCAGACATCCTCCGGGATCAGCCCCCAATGGATCAACCAGCCGAAGATCCAGCATCCGAGGCAGAACCCGAACACGGATTCCAGTGTCGCCGCCACGGTCAGCAGCACCAGGACGAAGGTGGCGGCGGTATCCCAGCCCACGATCGTCAGAAGGAGGGCGGTGGTGGCAAACGCCAGCCCGATCGCCTGGGCGAAACGCTTCGGGGGTCCGGCGGTGAGCAGCGGCCCGCGGCGCAGAAGCGGGGCCAGTACATGCACCGAGAGACGGCCGAAGGGCGAGTAGCGCGGTCCTCCCGCCACCCGCAGCGCGAAGCCGAGGGCCAGCACGGATACCAGCACCAGCCGGAGGGTGCCGGTGGAGAATATCGTCGCAAGTGTCAGCAGTACGACCAGGCCCGCGGTGAAGCGGGCTGCATACTCATTGACCGGATTGGGGAAGCTGAAGATTTTCGTGGCCACGGCTGGGTACTCCTCATGGCTTGACCGGGGTGTGTGGCCCGCAGCCTAGCGCCGCGCCGGGCACGCTGCCAATATTGCAACCAGGGGGAATGAATTCCGTGCCCGGGGCGGGGTCCGCGAGGATCGCCCGGGCCCTATTGGCGGCGAAGGTTTTCCACTATCCGGCCGCAGGCGGGGGAAGAGGTGCCCCGGCGGGAGGGGCGATCCTGGGATAGGCCCGTGCGGTGATCCGGGCGGTGCTCTCCGATTCGATCGCCGCCGTTGCGGCGACCGGCCGCGGGCGGTGCGGGGCGGGATCCCAGTTGCCGTCCACCGCACGCTTCTGGAAGATCATCGCACCAAGGAGCAGCACGGCCCCGATGATCAGGATGAGGATGAGTCCACCTACCGGGCCGGCCTTCGCTGCGGAACCGATGGCGATACCGAACCAGCCGAAGTCGGCATCACCGAAGGTGGTGTTCTCCGCTCCGAAGGTGCCCAGGACCGACAGCAGGAAGGCCGGGAGAAAGGTGATGAGCAGACCATTGGCGAAGGCTCCGGCGACCGCCCCGCGGCGGCCGCCGGTGGCATTGCCGTAGACTCCGGCCGCGCCCCCGGTGAAGAAGTGCGGAACGAGTCCGGGGAGGATCAGCGCCACCCCGAACACCGGGTTGAGCCAGGAAGCGAGCACCGCCAGGCCGACGAGACCACCGACGAAGGAGGAGAGAAATCCGATGAGCACCGCATTCTGGGCGTAGGGGAAGACGATCGGCGCGTCCAGGGCGGGGATCGCCCCCGGTACCACCTTGGCCGCGATCCCCTGGAAGGCGGGGACCAGCTCACCGAGGATGGTGCGCACACCGAAGAGGATCACCGCCACTGCGACACCGAACTGCAGGCCCTGGGTAAAGGATTGCATGAGGTAGTCGCCCACGTTGCTCGCCACGCCCTCAAAGGCGGTGAAGGCTTCCGCGCTGCCGCGGCGCACCAGAAAGAGCACTGCGAGGACAATGTACATCAGTGCCATGGACAGGGCGGTGGAGACCATGGAGTCCCGCAGGAAGCGCAGGCCCTCCGGGACCTTCATGTCCTCGGTCGAGGGGCTCGTGCCACGGCCACCGACCGCGCGCCCGACGGAGCCGGCGAGAATGTAGCCGGCGGTGCCGAAGTGCCCGATCGCGATGGAATCATCGCCGGTGATCCGGCGGGTCCACGGATGGGCGAACGCCGGCATCGCGACCATGAGAATACCCAGCAGCAGTGCGCCGACCCCGACGACGATCCATGAGTTGAATCCCGCGGTGGCCAGGATGATGGTCAGCATCGTGGCCATGAACAGTACATGGTGGCCGGTGAGGAAGACATAGCGCAGATTGGTCACGCGGGCCAGGACTAGTGAGACGGCGAAACCGAGGATCATCAGCCACGCCACCTGGGCGCCGTACTCCTGCTGGGCGATACCGGCGATGGCCTCGTTGGTGGGAACGACGCCCTGGGCTCCGGTGGCGCCGGTGATCATTGCGCCGAGGGGTTCCAGCGAGGCGGTGACCAGAGTGGCACCTGCGCCGATGAGCAGGAAGCCGAGCGTCGCCTTGATGGCGCTGCCGACCACCTGACCGGTGGAACGGCCGAGCGCGGCCAAGCCCACGGCGGTGATGATGCCGATGAGGAACGCCGGAACGGCGAGGATTTCGTTGACCAGGAATTCGGGTATGGCAAGCCAGTTCATCTGTGTCCTAAATATCGTAGAGCTCGCGCAGTGCGGCATCGATTTCCGAGGTGGATGTGAAGTCGGTGATCACATGGACGGGGATGCCCACATCGCCGAGCGTGCGGGCAATCTCGCCGGAGGTGAGGATCAGGTCCGCCTCCTTGGCCTTGCCCTTGGCGGAGATGGTGTCGGTGGCCTCGACACTGAGGTAAGGTCCCCACCCCCAGCTGTCGAGCACCTGCTCCAGGGTGTTCTTGAGAAAAAGTGAGGTACCCAGGCCGTTACCGCAGACGGTGAGGATCTTGTCCCTTGTGGAACCCCCGCTTCTCGACGCCGCTCCCGGTGACTCGGCCGCGGGCACCGGCCCGCCGGCCTCCAGGATGCGGAGGATCTCCGCGGGGTCCCCCGCCCGGTTGAGCTCGGTGCGGTGTCTCGCCAGTGCCTTTGCGATGGCGGCCATGGCCCGGGAATGGGAGGTGGAGTCGGTGGCGGCGAGGGCGACGACCAGGTCGACGGGGTCATTGTCGGGATGTCCGAATTCCACCGGTTCGGCCAGTCGCACCCAGGACAGTGCGGTCTCGTGGACGGCCGCGCTGGGACGCGCGTGCGCGAAGGCGAATCCGGGGGCGACGACGATGTAGGGGCCCTTCTCCTCCACGCTCCGGATCATCGCCACGGTGTAATCCGGGTCGATGCTGCCGGAGCGCTCGAGCAGTTCCCCGGCGGCGCGGATCGCTCCGCGCCAGTCTCCGACCTCGACGTCGAGGGCGATCCTCTCGGGCCGCAGTAGTTGCGTCAGTGATGTCATACCCTGATCGTATGCCTACGCGCTAATGCATCAAATATATGGTCCCACCAATGGAGGCGATCGGTCAGTCCTCGCCGATCTCCGGGACGTGGTGGCGCCAGAGAACATCGAGTCCGACCCCTTGTGCATCGGTTCCGGTCACGGCCAGCCCGTGTCCACTGAGCACCATGGCCACCTCGGCCGCGATCGCATCATCGGAGACGTCCTCGCTGCGCGATGCGGTGGTCACGGCCAGACCGGTCGTGGATTCGTGGCTGAGTTCCTCCCAGGCGTTGACCCAGACCAGCGCGACCCCGCGCTGTCCCGGGCGCGCCTGGATGGAGGCGTGATCGGTGAAGATCCCGGCATCGATGTCGTGGTTGTCGATCAGGTCCTCGAAGGCCGCAACCAGGCGATCGACGTCCGTGGTCTCCTCGGCCCATCCATCGGCGAGGGCGAAAGCCTCCTCCCAGAGGGCGTTGACGATGTCCACGGCCAAATCGCCGATGTCACCGGGCAGCTCCCCGGGGTCCTCATCCTCGAGCACCTCCTCGAGGTGGTCATAGGCATCCTCCGGGTCGAGGATATCGCCGTTGAGAATCCTGCGGCGCAGGTCGTCGATGAACCAGTAGTTGTCGTTGCTGAGCAGTTCCGTGATGTCGGTCATGGCCAGAGAATAAGCGCATTCGGGTCCCACCGCGCGGTGTGCGTTCACGACCATAGTGAAAGACCGCGGAGGGGTGCTTATCGTCTCTCAGGTTCCGGGGTCACGTGTCACCACCTGGTGCCCCTTGGGAACCTCCTCCCCGTGGCCGCGGTGGGCGTCGTCACGCGGTGGGGAGGCCCCACCGGTGGTTACTGATCGGCAATCCCGCCGGGGTGTGCACATATATCCGGAGACACCGGGACGCGTACCTGGTAGGTTTCCCGGAAAAGCACCGGGGCCGGGCCCGTGCGAGGGTGCCGGCGTCTGAAACATCAGGAGTTGGAGGAACAATGTCCGTGGAAGAACTTCTCGACGCCCAGTTCGAGCAGATCGGCGATCCGGCACTTCAGGGGATCCGCGCACGACGGGAGCGACTGGTGGATGCGCCCACCCCGCTGCAGCGGCTGGACAGGTTGCGGAAGTCACTCGGGGGCGGGCCGGAGCTGTGGATCAAACGAGATGACCTCACCGGCCTGGCGCTCGGTGGAAACAAGGCCCGGAAGCTGGAGTACCTCCTGGCCCAGGCGCGGGCGGAGGATGCCGATACACTGGTCACGGTGGGTGCGGCGCAGTCCAACCATGCGCGCCAGACCGCCGCGGCCGCTGCCGCCGCAGGCCTCGAGGCGGTGCTGGTCCTCAGGGTTGCGCAGGGGGCCTCCGAGAACTACCGCACCTCCGGCAACATCCTGCTCGACCGCATATTCGGCGCGAGGATCGTTTTCGCGGAGGAGACCCCGCAGGATCCGCATCCGGAGCGGGCTCTGGCGGAGGAGATTATCGCTGTGCTCAAGGCGCAGGGGCGGCGGCCGTTTTTCATTCCCAGTGGAGGTTCCACGGAGATCGGCGCGCTCGGCTACATCGAGGCCTACGCGGAGATCGCGTCGGCGGGGGTGGAGTTTGAGGAGATCGTCCTCGCCAGTGGCAGCGGTGGAACCCAGGCGGGATTGATCGCGGGACGTCAACTGCTCGCCGGTGCCGGCCTGCCCGCCATTCACGGTGTGGGTGTCGGGCCCGGGGTCGCGGAGTTCCGTGATGAGGTGGAAACTCTGAGCAGACGGACCCTGGCGCTGTTCGGCAGGGAGCTGGATGAGTCACCGATTGTTGATGATGCACACACCGGATCGGCCTACGGCGTGCCCACCGAGGCCGGCCTGGAGGCGATCCGTCTGTTCGCCCAGACGGAGGGGATACTCCTGGATCCGGTGTACACCGCGAAGGCGGCGGCCGCGCTGATCTTCGGCATCAGGGCGGGGAGGTACCGGGAGGATGCCAGAGTCCTGTTCCTCCACACCGGCGGTGCACCCGCGCTGTTCGCCTACGCCGGCGAGCTTCCCGCCGGCTGGTGATCAGCTGAAGACCCCCGCGTTGAGATAGCGTTCACCGGTGTCCGGGAGGATGGCCACGATGGTTTTTCCGGCGTTCCCCGGCCTCCGGGCCAGTGTGGTCGCGGCAGCCAGGATCGCACCGGCGGAGGGGCCGACGAGCAGGCCCTCCGCGCGCAGCACCGCGCGGGAGAAGCCGTAGGCCTCGACCGCCTCGACCGCGATGACCTCATCGGCGATGGTGGTGTCGTAGTTCGGGGGGAGCTGACCCTCCTCGAGATCGAGAACCTTGTGCACGCCGTCGATCTCGGCGGGGTAGATGTTGTCCTCGGTGGGCAGCGAGGCATCACCGGGCTCGACCACCACCACCTGCAGATCGGGATTGGCCTCCTTGAGGTAGCGGCCGGCCCCCGAGACGGTTCCACCGGTTCCCACGCCGGCCACCAGGAAATCCACCTCGCCGCCGGTGTCGCGCCAGATCTCCGGGCCGGTGGTTTCGAAGTGGATCTGCGGGTTCACCGGGTTGGACAGCTGATTGGCCACGAAGGCGTCCGGGTGCTCTCGGAGGATCTCCGTCACGAGGATCTCCAGGCCCTCCGGATCCAGGAAGGTGCTGTTGGGTACATCGATGACCTCGGCGCCGAGCACCTCGAGGAGGCGCCTCTTGTCGGGGCTGGTGTTGTCGCCGAGGTAGAACTTCGTCGGGTAGCCCCTGCTCGCCGCGATGGCGGCCAGGGCGATGCCGGTGTTACCGCTGGTGATATCGACGATAAGCGTTCCAGGGGTGAGCAGGCCGCGTTCCTCCGCATCGCGGATGATCGTCCAGGCGATGCGATCCTTGATGCTGGAGAGCGGGTTGAAGAACTCCACTTTGCCCAGGATCCGGGCCAGTGACCCGTGTGCGGAACCCAACCGGTCGAGGTCGAGCAGGGGAGTGTTGCCGATCAGCTCGGTGATGTCACCGGCAATCGGCGTCGGGGGGCGCGATGCGGTGTCCGCCGCGGCCTGCCTGTTGAAGACGGGTCCCTCCACCGGCGGATGTGCAACGGTGGTTGATCCCGTGGCTTCGCTGACGGGTGTTGACATGTGGATTCTCCTGGTGCGCTCGTTCGAGGGGTGGATGGGGCTCCACCCGTGTAGCACACGAGGCTAACAACCGGGAGGGCGGATGACCCTCATTCGATTCCGCACGAATTGAACTGCGCCCGGGGGATCACACCTCCTGCCGAGGCGGTCAGCGCAGTGTCCGCCAGGCCATGACGGATGCCGCGACCATCAGGATCGCACCGATGGTGCTGGTGACCATGACTCCGGAGTCGAAGGCGTGCCGCGCCGACTCCGCTAGCAGCCCGCCGGTGGCACCATCGATCTCATCGGCGATCCGGATGGCGTTGCCCAGGGTCTCCCGGGCCGAATCGGCCAGGTCCGCGGGCAGGTCACCGGGGAGTTCGACCCCCGAGCGGTAGGTGGCGTTGAGGATGCTGCCCAGAACCGCGGTGCCGAGGACGGCACCGGTTTCATATGCGGTCTCGGAGATTGCCGAGGCGGCGCCGGCCTTCTCCGGGGGGACGGCGGAGAGGATGAGATCGTTGGAGATCGTCTCGGCCCCGCCGATGCCCGCGCCCAGAATCACCGACGCCAGGATGAGTCCGAGGTCGCTGCCCTGGGCACCGGTCAGGGCGATCATGAGGTAACCGGCTGCGTTGAGCAGCAGGCCGGTGGTGACGATCGCCGCCGCCGAGAACCGCTGCGCGAGTTTGACCACCACGAGGCCGGCGATGATGGTGATCACCAGGGAGGGCACCAGCATCAGACCCGCGGTCATAGGGGAGTGCCCGCTGACCAGCTGCAGGTGCTGGGAGACGAAATAGAGGAAGCCGACGAGTGAGAAGACGCTGAGCAGATTCGCCAGCACCGCGCCGGTGAACGTCGGCCGTGTAAACAGGCGGACATCGAGCATCGGGTTGCCGCGGCCCAGCTGCCGACGCACGAAGGAGGTGCCGGCGACGATGCTCAGTGCGATGCAGGCGAGCACCACGAGGTCCACCCCCGAGGTGGCGAGCCTCTTGATCGCAAAGACCAGTGGTCCCATGGTGGAGATGATGTACACGACGCTCGTTCGATCCACCGGAGCGGGATTCGGGTCCCGGGACTCCGGGATGAGCCGGGGGGCGAGGGCGAGCAGGGGCAGCATGACCGGCACGGCCATGAGGAAGACCGAACCCCAGTAGAAATGCTCCAGCAGGAATCCACCGACGATGGGGCCCAGCGCCGCACCCCCCGAGAAGCCCGCGGCCCAGATGGCGATGGCGGTGCGACGCTGCGTGGGATCGGTGAAGATGTTGCGGATCAAAGACAGCGTGGCGGGCATGATCATGGCCCCGAACACGCCCATGCCGGCACGGCCGAGTATGAGGGGGAAGGCGGTCGGTGAAAAGGCCACGAGCGCCGAGATCACCGTGAAGCCGGTGGAGCCGATCAGAAGCATTCTGCGTCGGCCGATCTTGTCCCCGAAGCTGCCCATGGGTATCAGCAGTGCCGCGAGGACCAGGGGGTAGATGTCAACGATCCAGAGCAGCTGGTTGCCGGTCGGTTGCAGATCCTCCGTGATCCTGGGTAGCGCGAAGCTGAGAACGGTGTTGTCCACCGAGACGAGCAGCACGGGCAACATGAGCACAGCCAGTGCCGCCCAGGGGCGGGAATGCTGAATGGTGGGCGTAGGGGCAATCATGGGAATCCATCGGGTGGGGTTGTATGAACCCCCATACTGTAACGTCTGGACTGTACAGTAGGCAAGCGGTAGGGTGAATAACCATGAGTACCCGTGAGCGAATCCTGGACACCTACGAAGCAATCCTCATCGGGGAGGGTGAGCGGGCCGCCACCTTCGACCAGATCGCCGCGAACGCGGGAGTGTCCAAGGGTGGTCTGCTCTATCACTTCCCCGACAAGCGGGCGCTCGCACAGGGTCTGCTCGATCGGCTCCGCGCGCTCGTCCTGGAGGACGCGGCAAGGATGGAGGTAGCACCGGAAGGTCCCTCCGCCTACTACATCTCCTCCTCGGCGTTCACCGGCGATCCCCTGGACCGCGCGCTGCTCGCCGCCACCCGCCTGGGTCCCGAGGGCGGATTCCACCTGGTGCGAGAGATCTTCGATGAGGTCCAGGCCATCTGGTTCCGGCTGATCCTGGCCGAGGTCGGCGACGAACCCGTGGCCAGGGCGATCATGCTCATCGGAGACGGGCTCTACTACAACGCACTGCTCACCGGCGGCCTCGATATGGGGGCGGCGGCGGTGGAGCCAGGCCGGATCAGAGAGCTGATCGGGGTCGTCGACAAGCTCAAATCCCTGGCCTGATCCGTGCGGTGGCGGGCGGGGTAGCGGGTAAGCTTAACGCCAAATCCCCCCGGAGAAGTTAAGGAGCAGCGGTGTTTGAAAAGGTGAAGCGTTCCTCATTCATGCTTATTGCGGTCGGTGCGGTCGCCGTGGTGTTCGGCATCGTCGCCGTGGCGTGGCCGGCGGCGACCGCGCTCGCGCTCGTGCTCGTCTGGGGCTGGTACGCGCTGGTGGACGGCATCCTCCAACTGGCCGCCGGTGTCCGCAGTGGGGAATCCCCGGGACGGTGGCTGATTATCGGGATGGGAGCGCTGGGGGTCCTCGCCGGACTCGTCGCCATCTTCCGCCCACTCGACAGCGCGATCGCATTGACCTGGGTATTGGGAATCTGGCTGGTCGCGCGCGGTGGCGTCCAGGCGGCCACGGCCATCACCACCGATGTCGGTTCCTCAAGAAATCCGAAATGGCTGCTGATCATCGGCAGCCTCCTGTGGATCCTAGGTGGCGTGCTGTTCATGGCGAACCCGGGGGCCGGCGCCGTGGCACTGAGCGGCTGGCTGGGCATCCTCGCCATCCTGTGGGGAGTGTTCCTGCTCGGTGGCGGCGTCATGCTGTACTCCTCCGGGAAACGGGAGAGGTAGAGACCCGTCGACAGGCTCCGGCAGCCGCGGTGGAGGCTTCCGATAACATGAAGCCATGAGCGATTTCACGCCCACTGACCTGCGGGGATTTATCGCTGTCGCGGCGTCGGGGCACCTGACGGACACCGCGGACGCCCTCGGCGTGCCGCAACCCACACTGACCAGGCGGATCAGGCGGGTGGAGGCGGCCGTGGGGGCGGATCTCTTCGACCGCGGCGGCCGCCGGCTCAGTCTCAACGCCAGGGGCAGGGCGTTCCTGCCGCACGCGGTGCGGATGCTCGATGAACTGGCGGACGGCTCCGCCAAGGTGGCGCGCCTGATGGACCCAGAGCGCGGCACGGTGCGCCTTGATTTCATGCACTCGCTGGGGACCTGGATGGTTCCCGATCTTCTCAGGGACTACCGCGCGCGGCACCGGCTGGTTGATTTCCGGCTGCATCAGGGTGCGGCGCAGGTGCTCATTGACCGCGTGCTTGACGACGCCTCCGACCTGGCACTCGTCGGACCGCGCCCGGAGGAGGCCGGCACGGAGCTCGGTTGGCACCAGCTCAGGTTGCAGCGGCTGGCGCTGGCGGTACCCGAGGGGCACCGCCTCGCGGAGCCGGGCGCGGTGCCCATCGATCTCCGCGAGGCCAGCGAGGAGAACTTCATCGGCATGTTTCCGGGTTATGGAACCCGGCTTCTGCTGGACCGGATCAGCGCCGACCTCGGTTTCACGCCGACCCTGGTGTTTGAATCAATGGAACTGACAACGGTGGCAGGGCTGGTCTCCGCAGGTCTGGGGGTGGCGCTGCTTCCGCTCGATGATCCCTATCTAGCCCCCGTCGGACTGGTGCTCCGCCCGCTGGATCCACCGGCCCACCGGGAGCTGGGGCTGGTCTGGCGCGCGGGAGCGGAGCCGGCTCCGCCGGTCGATCTCTTCCGCCAGTTCGTCATGCAACGCTGACTCGCGGCCGACCCCTCAGCTGTCCAGCAGCTCCCTCACCGATTCCGGATCGGCATCGGAGAGCATCTGGCGGCAGCGATCATATTCCTGATCCTCACCGATGAGCCGGGCCGCACGCGCCAGGGCGGCGATGGCGCGGAGGACGCCACGGTTGGGTTCGTGGGAGTAGGGGACCGGGCCCCATCCCTTCCAGCCGTTGGCGCGCAGGCGGTCGAGACTCCGGTGATAGCCCGTGCGCGCGAGGGCGTAGGCCTGGATCTTCTCCTCATCGGAGGTGACGGAGCCGATCGCTTCCTCGGCGCGTACGGCCCAGACGAGCGGACTGTCGGGGTGGGCGAGGGCGGTGGCGGTCAGCCCCGGATCGGCCCCTTCTGCCGGATCCGGAGGAAGTTTCACCGGTGGTGGGGCGAGCATGTCATTAATATTGACCATGTCCACTATCCTATCTGTGCTCGGTTCTATGGGATGGGAGAGGCAATTATAGTGAGCAGTGCTGTCGAGGGATCAACCGCGGGAAGAGCCGGGGTGCGATCATCCTCCTACCGCTACGATCTTGATGGACTTCGTGGGATCGCGATCGCCTTCGTGGTCATCTTCCATGTCTTCGTCGGGAGGGTCTCCGGAGGAGTCGATGTGTTCCTCCTGCTCTCCGGCTACTTCTTCCTCGGTTCGCAGCTCAGGTACGCCGATCGCCCGGATGCCTCCCTCAACCCCTGGTGGCCGCTGTGGCGGACCGCGCGCAGGTTGCTGCCCGCGCTGGTGCTGGTTCTGGCCTCCACCACGCTGATCGCACTGCTGTGGGTTCCGGCTCTGCAGCGCATCGACATTGCCAACCAGCTGGTGGCCAGCCTCTTCTACGTGCAGAACTGGGAGCTGGTGCGCCAGGGGGCCACCTACGGTGCCGCCAGCGATGCGGTCAGCCCCTTCCAGCATCTGTGGTCAATGTCGGTGCAGGGGCAGTTCTATCTCTTCGCCATCGGACTCGGGTTCGCGGTGATCCTCATCCGCCGCTACCGCCCCGGGTTGTCCGCCATGCGACTGGCCACCCCGGTGCTCGCAGTGTTGACCTCGGTGTCCTTCTTCTCCGCCCTGCTCTGGCACTTCATCGACCAGCCGCTGAACTACTACTCCACCTTCACCCGTTTCTGGGAACTGGGTCTCGGTGCGCTGTGCGTTCTCTATGCCCCGAGGATCACCCTGGCGTTCCGGGTCCGCGAGATTCTCACGGGGGTGGGCCTGGTCATGGTGCTGACCACCGGTCTGATCATCGACGGTGCCGCAATGTTCCCCGGGCCCGGCGCCCTCTACCCGCTGATCGGCGCGTGCCTGATCATCCTCGGCGACGGCAGGGTGGCCACCTTCCTGGCCTCACCGCTGATGCGCTGGCTGGGCGACATCGCCTACCCGCTCTACCTCTGGCACTGGCCGCTGCTGATCATCGCCCTCGCCCTCTTCGACCGCACCGAACCGACGGTCATCCTCGGCATCGCGGTGGTGCTGCTCTCGGTCCTGCTCGCCGATCTGACCCACCGCTTCGTGGAAAAGCCCCTGCGGCAGCATGCGCGGCGTCCCGCCTTCCGTGAGGCACGCGGTGCGGCCGCGATCGACCAGCTGCGCACCCAGGCGGTCGCCCGCAGGCGTGCCGGTGCCGCGGTGGCCATCACCGTCATCGCGCTGACCCTGACCGCGACTCCCGAGGTGCTCCACAGGCGCGTGCTGGATTCCCAGAACACCAGGCTTGATCCATACACCTATCCCGGCGCCCTTGCGCTGAGCGGAGTCACCTATCCGAGGGCTGAACCGGAGCCGGATCCCTATCTTCTCGCCGATACCGTTTCACCGGCATGGGCGAAGGGGTGCATGTCCACCTTCGATGACGCACCCGATGAGATTGTCAATGACCGATTCGACGATGACTACTGCGCCTTCGGCGACAAGGAGTCCGAGATCGAGGTCTATCTCGTCGGAGGCTCGCACTCTGAACAGTGGATAGGGCCCCTGGACAGTCTCGGACAGACGCACGGATTCAGGGTCACACCGCTGGTGCGCCAGTCCTGCCCGGCATTCGTGGAGGATCTGGATGGTGTCTTCGGTGAAGACTGCGCCGAATTCAACGGCCGCGTCATCGAAAGACTGGAAAAGGTGCAACCGAACCTGGTCGTTAGCAATTCCACGCGACCACTTCTGGAGAAGGGGCGGGGCATCGATGAGGTACCGGAGTCGTATGTGACCCTCTGGGACTTCCTCGAGAACCGGAACATCCCCTTCCTCGGTCTCAGGGACAATCCGTGGTTCATCCTTGAGGATGGCAACGGATGGCTGGTTTCGCAGTGCATGGCGGAGGAGGGGGACCCTGGGGCCTGCAGCATCGACCGTGACAACTTCTACGCGCCGGTGGATCCGGCGCACCGGGAGCTCTCAGCGCGGGCCAACATGATCGTGGTGGACACCTCGGACTGGTTCTGTCCCGGGACTATCTGCCCACCGGTGATCGGCAACGTCTATGTCTACCGCGACGGCAACCACATCTCCGATGATTACGCCCTCTCGCTGAGTCCCTTCATCTGGAACAGCCTGCGCCAGCTGCTCCCGCTCTGAGGTCATCGGTTCCAGAGATCCGCGACGTCCATACCGAAGCCGTAGATGGCGCGACGGACCACCGGAAGGGACAGGCCGATCACCGAGGAGGGGTCGCCGTCGATGGAATCGATGAACCAGCCCCCGAGCGCCTCGAGGGTGAAGGCGCCGGCGCACTCAAGGGGTTCGCCGGAGTTGGCATAGGATTCAATATCGGCATCCGAGACCTCGGCGAAACGTATCCGGGTTCGGCTGGCCGACACCAGGCGCTGCGATCCCCAGATGATGGCGTGGCCGGTGAGCAGCTCGGCGGTGCGGCCCCGTTGGGCCCGCCACCTGTCGATGGTGGCCGCGACGGTGTGCGGTTTACCCTGCAGCCGACCGTCGAGGAGCAGCATGGAGTCCCCGCCGATGATGATATCGCCGGGGTAGAGCGGGGCGACCTGTGCGGCCTTGGTCTCCGCGAGGGCGGTGACCACCCGCTCCGGTGGGGCGTCGGCAAGCTCGGTCTGGAGGGCCTCCTCGTCGATCTCCGCCGGGTGGATGACTGGGTCCACCCCGGCGGAGTTGAGTATCATCCGCCGGGAGGGCGAGGCCGAGGCGAGAACCAGGCGCATTTCTTAGAAGAAGTTGACGTTCTGGAACGCGCTGGGGTTGAAGGTGGTGTGACGCTGCAGGCGTTCATCCAGATTGCCCCACTGGTTGCGTTCGCGGGAGGCCTCCTCCGCCTGGGCCGAGGCGGCCAGGCCGGCGAATAGTACCGTCAGCGCCGCCACCTGGGTGGGTTCGGGATTACCGGACAGGACCTGCAGAAAAGTCTTTTCAGACATTGTTCTCCTTGTGCTTTAGAGCGGAATGTTGCCGTGCTTCTTGGCGGGAACGTTGACTACCTTGCGGTCGAGCAGACGCAGGCCCTCGATGATCTGTCCGCGGGTCTCGGAGGGCGGGATCACGGCGTCGACATAGCCGCGCTCGGCGGCCATGTAGGGGTTGACCAGGGTCTCCTCGTACTCCTTCTCGTAGGACTTCATCACCGCTGCGACATCCTCACCGGCTGCGGCCGCGGCCTTGAGTTCCTTGCGGTAGATGAATCCGACGGCGCCGGAGGCGCCCATGACCGCGATCTGTGCGGTCGGCCAGGCGAAGACGAGGTCCGCGCCCATGTCCTTGGAACCCATGACGCAGTAGGCTCCACCATAGGACTTGCGGGTGATCACCGTGATCTTTCCGACGGTGGCCTCCGCGTAGGCGTAGAGCAGCTTGGCTCCGCGGCGGATGATTCCGTCGAATTCCTGGTTGGTTCCGGGGAGGAACCCGGGGACGTCCACCAGTTCGATGATCGGGATGTTGAAGGCGTCGCAGGTACGGATGAACCGCGCCGCCTTTTCGGAGGCCTTGATGTCGAGACAGCCGGCGAACTGCATGGGCTGGTTGGCCACGATGCCCACGGACCGGCCCTCGACGCGGGAGAAGCCGCAGAGAATGTTCTCGGCGAAGCTGTCCTGGATCTCGAAGAACTCGCCGTCATCGACGATCCTGGTGATGACGTCCTTCATGTCATAGGGCTGGTTCGGGGAATCGGGGATCAGCGAATCCAGCTCGAGGTCCGAGTCCGTGATGTTCTCCTTGATGGAGCCGATCATGATGTCGGCCTCCTGCCTTGGGGTCTCCGCACGGTTGTTGGAGGGCAGGTAGCTGACGAGATCGCGGACCCAGTCGAGGGCATCAGAATCATCGGAGGCGGTGTAGTGCGAGGTGCCCGAGGTCGACATGTGGGTGTGCGCACCGCCGAGTTCCTCCTGCGTGACGTCCTCGCCGGTGACGGTCTTGATCACGTCGGGGCCTGTGATGAACATCTTGGAGGTCTTGTCCACCATGATGATGAAGTCGGTCAGGGCGGGGGAGTAGACGTGTCCACCTGCGCAGGCACCCATGATCAGGGAGATCTGCGGGATCACGCCGGATGCCTGGGTGTTGCGGTAGAAGATCTGGGAGTAGAGACCGAGGGAGACCACGCCCTCCTGGATGCGGGCTCCGGCGCCTTCATTGATGCCGATCAGCGGAACACCGGTTTTGATCGCCATGTCCATGATCTTGACGATCTTCTCGCCGTAGACCTCACCGAGCGCACCGCCGAAGACCGCACCGTCCTGGGAGAAGACGCACACCTTGCGACCATCGATCGTTCCATAACCGGTGACAACACCATCGGTGACCGGTCGCCTGGCATCCAGGCCGAAGTTCTTGGAACGGTGGCGCGCGAGCGCATCGACCTCAACGAAGGAATCCTCATCGAGCAGGTACTCGATGCGTTCACGGGCGGTCTTCTTTCCCGCGTCGTGGACGCGGTCCACGGACGCCGGCCCCATGGGTGCCTGTGCCTCGGACAGGCGTGCGCGGAGGTCGGCCAGTTTCCCGGCCGTGGTGGTCAGATCAGGTGCGATGGTTGCTGCAGTCATGGTTTCTTAGTTTAAGCCTTGGGGTGGGTTCACGAGTAATAGTTGGGAAACTTCCCGGGGAAAAATGGTGAAGCGGGTGTGGGCTTTGATCACACCCGCTACCCCCTGTCGGTGTTGCTCTCCTCCCCGATTCCCCGGGGGGAGGGCCCTCCTGGAGACGGACCGACACCCGGACCCCGTCGACCACGGGGGCCGCGGCGACGGGGATCCGGGTGCCGGTGTTCGGGTGCCGGTGGGGACACCGTCGCGGCGGGGATCCTAGAGCGGGATGTTTCCGTGCTTCCGGGCCGGGCGGGTGACGTTCTTGTTCCTGAGCAGACGGAGGTTGCGGGCGATCTGACCGCGGGTCTCGGAGGGGAGGATGACGGCGTCGATCAGTCCGCGTTCGGCGGCGAGGTAGGGATTGAGCATATGATCCTCATACTCGCGCTCGAAGGACTTGGCCAGCGCCTGGACATCGAGTCCCTTGGCGTCGGCGGCCATGAGCTCCTTGCGGTAGATGAACCCGACCGCGCCGGCGGCACCCATGACGGCGATCTGCGCCGTCGGCCATGCCAGGTTCACATCGGACCCCAGCCCCTTGGAACCCATCACGCAGTAGGCTCCGCCGTAGGCCTTGCGCATGGTCACGGTGATCTTCGGGACGGTGGCCTCGCCGTAGGCGTAGAGCAGCTTCGCGCCACGGCGCAGAATGCCTCCGTACTCCTGGCCTGCGCCCGGGAGGAAGCCGGGGACGTCGACAAGCATGACGATCGGGATGTTGAAGGCGTCGCAGGTGCGCACGAACCGGGCGGCCTTCTCGGAGGAATCGATGTCCAGGCAGCCGGCGAACTGGGTGGGCTGGTTGGCCACGAATCCGATCGCCTGTCCCTCGATGCGGCCGAAGGCGATGACCACGTTCTCCGCGCGGTCCGCCTGGATCTCCAGGTACTCGCCGTCATCGGTCAGGCATGCGATGACCTCGCGGACATCGTAGGGAACGGTGGCGGAGTCGGGGATGATGTCATCGAGCTTGAGATCATCGGCGGTGATGTTTTCCTCAATGCCGCCCTCCTCGGCGTCGAAATCCTCGGAAGGGGAGTAGGAGCGGTTGTTCGAGGGGAGGAAGGACACCAGGTCCTGCACCCAGTCGAGTGCCTCCTCATCGCTGTGTGCGGTGTAATGGGAGTTGCCGGCGGTGACCATGTGCGTGGTGGCGCCACCGAGCTCCTCCTGGGAGATCTCCTCGCCGGTGACGGTCTTGATCACGTCGGGGCCGGTGACGAACATCTTGGAGGTTTTGTCCACCATGACCACGAAGTCGGTCAGGGCCGGGCCGTAGGCGTTGCCGCCGGCACAGGCGCCCATGATCACGGAGATCTGGGGGATCACGCCGGATGCCTTGATGTTCTGGTAAAAGGTCTGGGAGATATAGTCCAGCGAGACCGCACCGTCCTGGATGCGGGCGCCGGCACCCTCGTAGAGGCCGATGAGCGGGCGGCCGGTGTCGATGGCCAGCTCCATGATCTTGATCATCTTTTCGCCGTAGACCTCGCCGAGCGCACCACCGAAGACGGTGCCGTCCTGGGAGAAAATGCACACCTCGCGGCCATCGATGGTGCCCCAGCCGGTGACGATACCGTCGGTGACGGGGCGCTTGGAGCCGAGGCCGAATGCGGTGGTGCGGTGGCGTGCGAGCTGATCCATCTCAAGGAAGGATCCCTCATCGAGCAGGTAGTCAAGCCTCTCGCGGGCGGTCAGGCGATCCGCGGCGTGGACCTTCTCAACGGCCTTCTCGCCCATCGGGAAATGGGCCTCCGCACGGCGGGCCTTGAGGTCGGCGATCTTGCCGGCGGTGGTGTTGATGTCTGGCAGGTTGGCGACGTCAATCAAAGGTGAGGAAATGGTCATGTTTTGCAAGCGTAGTGCCAGACGGGGGTGGCGTCCACAATTTCTTTTCGGTGATATATGTCACTTTCTATGAATGTCCAGCTGGCGGGCCTTTTTCAGGATGCGGAAAGGCAGGGCGTGTCGGGTGGATCACCATATGTCCTCGGTAGAGTTGCTTCCATGAATCGTTCACCTCTGGACTGGGACGCGTTGATTCGTGATCTCGTCACAACAGGCCCCTTCGCCCGGGTTGACTACACCGCGGAGACGGGTTCGACCAATGAGGATCTGCTGCGGGCCGCGCGCGAGGGGGCACCGGCTTGGACCGTGGCCACCACCGAGTTCCAGGGAGCTGGCAGGGGAAGGCTGGGCCGGCCCTGGACCGCACCGCCGGGTTCCCAGACGATCTTCTCCGTACTCATCCGCCCCTCACGCGAGCAGTTGACCTCACTTGGAACGGTGCCCCTGGCCTGCGGGCTGGCGATGATGGATTCACTGTCGGAGCACAGCGTCCCCGGTGCGGGACTGAAGTGGCCCAATGATGTTCTGGTGCGGGGGAGGAAACTGTGCGGGATCCTCGTCGAAGCGGCAAGTCTGGACACCGACCCTGCCGTGGTGATCGGCATGGGAACCAATATCACCCTCGACACCGCCGAGCTGCCGGTCCCGCACGCCACCTCCCTCGCCCTGGAGGGTGTAAGCGTGGATCGCACCGAGTTCATCGTCTCCGTGCTCCTCAACATCCACCGGAGGGTCGGGCAGTGGGCCGAAGGCGAGCGGAACTGGCTGGAGGACTACCGCCGGGTGTGCAGCAGCCTGGGTCAGGATGTGCGCGTCATCCTTCCCGGGGACAGGGAGATCCTCGGCGTCGCGGTGGGCATCGCCGACGGTGGCCAGCTCCTGGTGCGCGACGCCGCGGGCACGGTGCACACCCTCAGTGCCGGCGAGGTCACCCATCTGCGACTGCAATAGGCTGCGACAGGGTGCAGTAGGGTGTAGCCCATGCCGGGGAAGAGGATAGCCGAAGGGGAGAGGGTCTTCGTCGACCTCACGGCGCCGCTGTCCACCCTGTTTTTCCCCGTCCTCGAGCTGATCATCATCACCGGGGTGTGCTGGATGGGCGTCGGGTACCTCGACCGGCTTCCCGGCCTCGACGGCAGCAGCCCCGCGGCGGCCTTCCCCGTGGGCACCCGGGAGGCACTGCTCTGGCTCTGGGTCCTGCTGAGCACCTGGCGCTTCCTCATACCCCTGGTTCGGCGGCGTCGTCAGAGACTGACGGTCACTGACCGGCGGGTGCTCATCCGCAGCCCCGGCCTTCGTTCGCGATATGACTCCATCCCGCTGAGCCACATGCAGGGTGTTCGGCGTCGGCGCGGCACCCTCTACCTGGGCCTGGGTGGACAGGAACGACCCTATGTGGTGCCGGAGGTTCCAAAGGCCAGGAAGGTGGAGTCCATCCTCAGCGATCTGCTGTACCGCTAGAGACCGTATAGTAGGAATTCGTGACTTCCCAGAACCCTGCTGACGGAAACCCCGACGCACATGCTCCGGGCATGCCCGTCGTTGCCATCATCGGTGACGGCCAGCTCGCCCGGATGATGCAGACAGCGGCGATCGAGCTCGGACAATCAGTACGGCTGCTCGCCGGTTCCGCCGACTCCTCGGCGGCCCAGGTCGCCGCGGATGTGCTGCTCGGTGACTACACCGACATCGATGATCTGCGGCGGGCCGCCCGCGGCGCCGATGTGGTGACCTTCGACCACGAGCACGTTCCCACCGAGCACCTGCGGCAGTTGATCGCAGACGGCGTCAACGTCCAACCCGCACCCGATGCGCTGCTCAACGCCCAGGACAAACTGGTGATGCGCAAGCGGCTGCGTGAGCTCGGAGCCCCGGTTCCCCCCTTCGCAGCCATCACGAATGTTGAGGATGCGCTGGCGTTCTCTGATGCCGTGGAGGGAGCGGTCTGTCTCAAGGCGCGTCGTGGCGGCTATGACGGCCACGGGGTCTGGTTCCCGGCGGATCGGGAGGAGCTGTCCACACTCGTGGCCGATCTGCTGGCCCGGGGCACGGAACTGATGGCGGAGAAAAGGGTCACCCTGAATCGGGAGCTGTCCGCCGTGGTCGCGCGCACCCCTTCCGGCGAGACTGCCGCCTGGCCCGTGGTGGAGTCCGTGCAGCGCGAGGGTGTCTGCGCGGAGGCCGTCGCCCCGGCTCCCGACCTCGGTGCCGAACTGCAGCACTCCACCCGCGCGCTCGCGGAGAGGATCGCGACGGAGCTCGGTGTCACCGGTGTGCTGGCGGTGGAGCTGTTTGAGACCCGGGACGCCAACGGCCAGCCGGAGATCTACGTCAACGAGCTCGCCATGCGTCCGCACAACACCGGCCACTGGACCCAGGACGGCTGCGTGACCAGCCAGTTCGAGCAGCATCTGCGTGCCGTCCTCGACTACCCGCTCGGCTCGACCGCGACGCTTGCCTCCCATACCGTCATGGCCAATGTCCTGGCCGCGCAGGAGGATCCCGCCGAGCCGATGGCGCAGCGCATGACGCAGGTGTGGGAGCGCTTCCCGAATGCCCGCATCCATCTCTACGGCAAGGGCTTCCGTCCCGGACGCAAGATCGGTCATGTCAACATCACCGGTGCGGATCTCACGGATGTGCGTCGAAACGCAACGGCAGCGGCCCACTACCTCGTCCATGCAACGTGGCCCATGGAGTAATGCCATAGCCTCGGCATCGGAGTGACCACCCCCTCAACAACGGATGAATGTAAGGAATACGATGGAACCGCTGGTTGGATTGATCATGGGCTCGGACTCGGACTGGGACACCGTCTCACCCGCTGCGGAGATACTCGCGGAGTTCGGGATTCCCTTCGAGGTCGGTGTGGTCTCCGCCCACCGCACGCCGGAGAAGATGCTGGCCTACGCCAAGACCGCCCATGAGCGCGGACTGAAGGTAATCATCGCCTGCGCGGGCGGCGCGGCGCACCTTCCCGGGATGGTCGCGGCGGCCACACCCTTGCCGGTCATCGGGGTTCCGCGCGCGCTCCGGGACCTCGACGGCCTTGATTCGCTGCTGTCCATCGTCCAGATGCCCGCCGGCGTGCCCGTGGCCACCGTCTCCATCGGCGGAGCCAGGAACGCGGGCCTGCTCGCCGTGCGCATCCTCGGCACCGGCAATCCCGAGCTGATCTCCCGCATGAGCCGGTACCAGGAGGATATGGCCGCCGAGGTCGAGTCCAGGGACCGCGCGCTGCGAGACCGTCTCATGGGTCAGTGAACCCCATCCTCGTTCTCGGATCCCGGGTGCGGGACGGGCAGGTGAGCGCACTGCTGGCCTCCCGGCTCGACACCGCACTTTCGCTTGCCGACGCCCACGCGGCACGCCCCATCGTGGTCAGCGGCCTCGGCGAGGCCGCCGCGATGGCCGAGTATCTGACACGGCGCGGGGCCGTCAACGTCATCGAGGAGCCCGCGGCGACAAGTACCAACGAAAATCTCGAGAACGCCCGCGCCCTTTTCCCCGACACCGCCGGGTGGACGGTGGTGACCAATGGATTCCACTCCCTGCGGACCCGGCTCTGGGCCTGGCACCTGGGGATTCCCGTGACCATCGTGCGTGCGCGCACCCCCCGAGAATGGCGGGTGAGGATGCTGGCCCGCGAGTGCTTCGCACTGCCGCATTCGGCACTGCGGGTGCTGTGGCGAAGGATCAGGGCGTTGAAGAACTGAGCCTTCACGCGTAGACAGGGCCCATGAGCACATTCGCACTGGAAAACCCGAGCACCGGACAATCAGAGCTACACTTCGACCGCATCGACGACGCAGAGCGCGGGGGGATCCTCGACCGTTCCACGGCCGCCTTCAACAGGTGGCGGACCACCACCATCAGCGAACGTGCCGCCGTCCTCGGGCGCACCGCTGACCTCTACGAGGCCAACATCGAGGAGCTGGCCGATCACATCGGCCGCGAGATGGGAAAGCTGACCCGCTGGGCGAAGATGGAGATCGGCGTGGTGATCGACATCTACCGCTGGTACGCGGAACACGCCCATGAGCTGCTCGCCGATGTCGAGCTGCCCGCCCAGGGTGCCTTTCACACCTTCGTGCGAAAGGAACCCCTTGGTCCCCTCCTGGGCATCATGCCGTGGAACTTCCCCTACTACCAGGTCGCCCGCTGGGCCGCCCCGAACCTGCTGCTGGGCAACTCGCTGATCCTCAAGCACGCATCGATCTGCCCGCTGTCCTCCCGGGCATGCCAGGACCTGCTCGAGGAGGCGGGCCTGCCCGAGGACACCTTCATCAACGTCTACGCCTCCGGATCCCAGATGGACGGGTTCGTCTCCGACCCGCGGATCAGGGGGGTGTCACTGACCGGCTCCGAGGCCGCCGGCGCCGCGGTGGCACGGACGGCGGGGGAGAACTTCAAGAAGTCCCTGCTCGAGCTCGGCGGAAATGATCCCTTCCTCATCATCGATGATGAGAACCTCGACTGGGTGCTCGAGCTGTTCGTGCGGATCCGGATGTACAACACCGGCCAGGCGTGCAATGCGCCCAAGCGGCTCATCGTGCTGGAGGAATTCTATGATCGGACGGTCTCATTCCTGCAAAGGCGCATCGCCGACCTCAGCGTCGGAGCCTACGACGACCCCGATGCCGACGTCGGACCACTGTCCTCCATCGATGCCCGCGATGAGATTGTTGAACGCCTGGAGAAGGCGGAGAGCAATGCGGAGGCACGCATCCTCACCGGAGGCGGGCGGATCGACCGGCCGGGCGCCTTCATGGAGCCTGCGCTGCTCGTCGATGTGGATCCCGCGGCCGACGTCGGATGCAATGAGATCTTCGGACCGGTGGCACTGGTGTACAGCGCTGCGGACATCGACGAGGCCGTGGAGCTGGCCAATGATTCCGAGTACGGGCTGTCCAGTTCCGTATGGGGCAACGATCCGGAGGTGGCGCAGCAGGTCGCGTTGCGGCTCAATGACGGCATGACCTTTGTAAATGAGCACGCGGTGACCGCTGCCGGCCTGCCCTTCGGTGGCATCGGGCGTTCCGGTTACGGTCGGGAACTGGGTCGATGGGGGGTCGGTGAGTTCCTCAATGAGCACCTCTACCGCGTCAGCGATCAGAGCAGCCCCGGAGCCTCGCCCGCGGCATAAGCACGCTGCACGGCCGGATCCGCCCCCCGCGGTGTCAGCGGCGTCTGGCCCGCCACACCGCCACCGTGGCAATGACGAGAACTAGGGCCAGCGCCGCCGGCCACACCAGCGGCTCGGGGCGGAAGACATTGATGATCGCCTGCAGCACCGCGATACCGGCGAAGAATCCCAGGAACCCGAGCAGGGCGTCATGGCGCAGGCCGTGGCGCCTATCCTCCGATTGATCCTGCACGGTGGCACCCCCCATCCGGAAATGCGGTCGATGAACAGCGGTTGTGCATTTCTACGCCTTCACCCCGCCCGCGGTCAGCCCGGAGACGATGCGGCGCTGGAAGACCAGCACCATGATGATCAGCGGGATGGTCACCAGCGCACCCGCGGCCATCACCGCCGAGTAGGGGTACTCGAAGGAACTCGGCCCGGAGAAGCGCGCGATGGCCACGGTGACCGGTTCGGTCGAGGTGGTCGACAGCTGGCGGGCCAGCATGAACTCATTCCAGGTGGCGATGAACGCGAGGATGGCGGTGGTGAACAGCGCCGGCGCGGCCAGTGGCAGCAGGATCATCCGGAAGGCCTGGCCGCGGGTGGCGCCATCGACGCGCGCGGCCTCCTCCAGCTCCCAGGGCAGCTGCCTGAAGAAGGACACGAGGGTGTAGATGGTCAGCGGCAGCGCGAAGGAGATGTTCGGAATGATCAGCGCCTGGTAGCTGCCGATCCACCCGATATCACCGAAGAGCTGGAACAACGGGGTCACCAGCGCGATACCGGGGAACATCGAGGCCGCCAGGATGATACCGGTCACCAGCCCCTTGCCTCGGAAATCGAGGCGGGCCAGGGCATAGGCGGTGAACACGCCGACGATCACAGCCAGGGCCGTGGTGGTCACACTTATCAGGATCGAATTGCCGATGGCCGCGAGGAAATTGTTGCCCTTGTCGGTGGCCAGGGCATCACGGAAGTTCTCCAGGGTGACGTGGGTGGGCCAGGGGGTGGTGTCGAAGGTGTACGCGGAATCGCGGAGTGCGGTGATCACCATCCAGTAGAAGGGCGCCAGCCCCCAGAAGAGGATGAAGACAACACCCGCATAGTTGAGAATCAGATTGCTGCCGTGCTTTTTCATGATGCCATCACCTCGGTGTCCTTCTCCTTCACCTTCATATTGGTCCGTTTCCTCTTCCCCTTCGGTTTCCTCACCTTCATCCCCCTCTGACCGGAGACATCCGCGCCGAGGAAGCGGATCATGATGAAGGCGATGAGGAAGATGAGCAGGAAGATCAGTGTGGACAGCGCCGAGGCGGAGTTGAAGTTGTTCTGCCGCATGTCCTCGACCACCAGCTGGGAGATCACCGCAGTGGGGGAGTTGGAGGACCCGGAGATCATGATCACCGGCAGATCGTACATCCGCAGCGCGTCGAGGGTCCGGAACAGCACGGCCACCATCAGCGCGGGCCGGACCAGAGGCAGGGTGATCATGGTGAACTGCTGCCACCTGCCCGCACCGTCGACGCGTGCGGCCTCATAGGTCTCCCTGGGGATCATCTGGAGACCGGCGAGGATCAGCAGTGCCATGAAGGGTGTGGTTTTCCACACGTCGGCGAGGATCACCGCGAACCTCGCGGCCCAGGGATCGGTTGTCCAGCTGATGTCGAGCCCGAAGAGTTCATTGACTATTCCCCGCGGTGCGAAGATGAACTGCCACAGCTTCGCGGTGACCGCGGTGGGGATGGCCCAGGGAATGAGCACCGCCGCGCGGACCAGCGCACGGCCCCTGAACTCGCGGTTCATGATCAGCGCCATGCACATGCCAAGCACGATCTCCAGGGTGACGGTAACGACGGTGAAGAACAGGGTGATCCGGACGGCGGGCCAGAAGTCCGTGGCCAGGGTGCCCGGAGGGCAGGTTCGAACGGTACCGTCGGCCGACATGCACCTCTGGGTCAGCCAGTACAGGTAGTTGTCCAGGCCGGCGAACCCACCGTCGGTGAACAGGCCGGTGGTGGGATCCAGTCCCTTGTCGGCCTGGAAGGACAGCCAGATCGCCCGGATGATGGGGTATCCGATCACAACGGCCAGCACGACCATGGAGGGTGCGATCAGCCAGGCGGCGGTTCTCGCCTGCTTCTTTCCGGCCATGGATCCAGTGCTCCTTAGAGATTGAAGAGGATTAAGTCATGTTACATGGATCATAGAACCCCGGGTCCGGTGATGGAACCGGCTCCCCCTGATGCCGCCACCCCCGGGTTGCCGCCACACCGGATCCGGTGGGAACTCCCCGACGGTCCTCCGCGACAATTGGTTCATGACTTCTACCCTCGAGCGCAGAACCACGGCCACAGGCATGGTCAACCGCCTGCATACCATCGCCGGACTCTTCGTGGCACCGCTGCTTCTGGTGGCCGCTCTCAGTGGTCTGGTCTATGCGCTTGCCCCGAGCATGGAGCAGGTTGTCTACCGGGATGAACTGGGCGCGACCTCCGGCCTGCCCGCGCGGCCGGTGGCGGAGCAGATAGCCGCGGGGCGGGCGGTCCGCCCCGACCTGGCATTCAGCGCGGTGGAGGTCTCCGAGGATTCCGATGCCACCACCCGGGTGCTGCTCACCGATCCCTCGCTCCCCGGTGGCAGCTATCGGCAGGCCGTGTTCGTTGATCCGGGATCCCTGGAGATTCGCGGCGAACTGGTGCAGTACGGCTCCTCGCGTGCCCTGCCGCTGCGTGCCTGGATCTCGGAGGGACACCGCAGTCTGTGGCTCGGGGAGCCGGGGCGGATCTATTCTGAGACCGCCGCCTCGTGGCTGGGGATCCTGAGCATGGCGGGCGTGTGGCTGTGGTGGTCGCGACGGCACCGGGGAGGCAGGGGTGGCTCGCTGCGGCGGCGACTCAGCGGCGCGCACTCCCTCCTGGGGGTGTGGCTGGCCCCGGGTTTTCTCTTCCTCACCGTTACCGGTTTGACGTGGTCGCTGGTTGCCGGCGGCAACATCGGTGAACTGCGGGCGCAGCTGAACTGGGTCGAGCCCACCCCCGTGGTGACGGTGGCGGGTCATTCCACCGGTGCCGCGCACCACGGGGGGCACACCTCGGCTCCGGTGGCGACCGACACCTCGGCCGTGGACACGGTGATCACCGCAGCCCGCGCACAGGGACTGACCGGGATGCTCGATGTCAACGCGCCGGCTGATCAGCACAACGCCTGGGTGGCCCGGGAATCCCGGGATGCCTGGAAGTTCGCCAACGATTCCGTTTCCGTCGATGCCGAAACCGGGGCGATCGTGGATTCGGTGGACTTCGCGGACTGGCCGCTGGCGGCGAAACTGTCGGCCTGGTTGATCCAGCTCCATTCCGGGCAGCTGCTCGGCCTGCTCAATCAGGTCATCCTGGCGGTGATCGCACTCGGACTGATCGCGATGGTCTGCCTCGGCTATGCGATGTGGTGGAAACGCGGCTTCGGGCGGCTGCCCCCGGCGGGGCAGTGGCGGCGGGTCCGGCCCCCGGTGCTCGTGGGCATCGGTGTCTTCCTCCTTGCCTACGCCCTGGTGGCGCCGCTGTTCGGTATCAGTCTGCTCGCCTTCCTGGTGCTCGATGCGGCGCTGCAGCGGGTGCGCATGCGGCAGCGGCTGCGGCATGGGCGTCGATAAGCAGGGAAAACGGGCCACCCCGGAAAGGGGAGGCCCGTTGTCGCACGTCCTAGCCGGCCGAGGCGTTCTCGATCGCCGACTTCATGTCGGTGGTGGCCTGGTCAACATCGACGCTGCCGTTGAGGGCTGCGTAGGCATTGTCCTGGATGGCCTTGGAGATCGCCGGGTAGAAGGGGGACACCGGGCGGGGCGCGGCGTTTTCCAGTGACTCCTTCAGCGCGGGCAGGTACGGGTACTTCTCCACGAGGGCCTCATCATCGTAGATGGAGGCCAGTACCGGCGGGAAGGAGTTGTCGGCGAACCAGGTCTGGTTCTCCTCGTTGATCACGAACTCGATGAAGTCCCGTGCGGTGGCCTTGTTCTCCGAGTGGATGTTGATGCCGTTGTTGTAACCGCCGAGGGTGGACACCCCCACCCCGTCCCTGCCCACCAGGGGCTGGACGGCGAAGTGTCCGGCGACCGTGGAGCTCTCGGCGTTGGTGAACATGTAGGGCCAGTTGATCGCGTATGCGGTATCGCCCGCGGTGAAGGCCAGATTGGTCTCCTCCTCGGTGGCGGAGGTGGAGGACGCTGAGATGGTGCCGTCCTTGTAGCCGTCGACCATCGCCTGGATACCTGCCCTGGCGTTGTCGCTGTCCACGGTCGGATTGCCCTGATCATCGAGGATGCTGCCGCCCCATCCCTCGATGAAGCCCGCCGTGTTCACCGCGAGGCCCTCATACTGCTTGAGCTGCAGGGTCAGGCAGTCAACGTTGGCCTCCCTGGCGAGGTTGCAGGATTCCACCAGATCGGCCCAGTTCCCGGGAGCCTCGGGGATGATCTCGGTGTTGCGGAAGAGCAGCTGCCCGTTGGTGTTCTGCGGAAGTGCGTAGAGCTTGCCGTTGTAGGTGGCCGAGTCGACAGTGGCCTCCAGCAGCTTCGAGGTGTCCACCTTGAGGTCGCCCTCGAGGGGGGCGAGCCACTGGTTGGCGGCGAAGTCGGCGGTCCAGATCACGTCGAGAGCCATGACATCGTAGTCGGAGTTGCCCGCCTGCAGGGACTGGACGAGGGTTTCGCGCTGGGCGTCGGCCTCGCCCGCGAGTTCGTTGAGGGTGACCTTCTCGTCCGGGTTCGCCTCGTTCCACCGTTCGATCACGGGGATGATCTTGTCGGTGTCGTTCTTGCCCATGGCGAAGGTGATCGGGCCGCGGCCGTCGGTGCCTTCAGTGGCGGAGGAATCGGAGGATTCGCCGCCGGAGCTGCAACCTGCCAGTGCGATGGCGGCGATCAGCGAACCCGCTGCGAGGGAGGCTCCGGTCTTGCGGGAAAATGAGGACATGGATAGTCGCCTTTCTTAGCAATAGGTGACTCCAATTTTATGAATCAGGACACTATTTGGCGGCAGAATGCCGTATTTCACCCCCGACGCGTGTCGACGCCACCCCCATCCGGCTCAACGTGAGCTGAGCCGCTCACCATTTTCGGGGCTGAATCGGTGTGCCCCCTCCGGGTCATAGGCCAGCTCGACGGAGTCACCGGGTGCGGGCACCGCGGAGGAATCCCACCGCGCCACCAGGCGGTGTCCCTCCCAGGTGGCATAGACATAGGACTCCGACCCCAGCTCCTCGACGATATCGACCACCGCAGCCAGACGACGGTAGGTTGAGGGGGTGTCCGCGCCGGCGATGAGCATGCTCTCCGGGCGCACCCCGACGGTGACGCCATCTGCTGGGAAGAGGTTCATCGACGGCGAACCGATGAAACCCGCGACGAACTCGTTGACGGGATGGGCGTAGAGCTCACGCGGCGGCGCCACCTGCTGCAGGATGCCGTCCCTGAGCACGGCAACGCGATCACCCATCGTCATCGCCTCGACCTGGTCGTGGGTGACATAGACGGTGGTGGTGCCCAGGCGGCGCTGCAGTGCGGCGACCTCGGCGCGGGTCTGGACCCGCAGCTTCGCATCGAGATTGGACAGCGGCTCATCCATGAGGAAGACCTTGGGGTTGCGCACCAGGGCGCGGCCCATGGCCACCCGCTGCCGCTGGCCTCCGGAGAGATCCTTCGGTTTCCGGTCGAGGAACTCCTCGAGCCCGAGCAGCTCGGCGGCCTGACGGACCTTCGCGTCAATCTCCGACTTCGGCAGCTTGGACAGTTTCAGAGCGAAGCCCATGTTCTGGGCCACCGTCATGTGCGGATAGAGCGCATAATTCTGAAAAACCATGGCGATGTCTCGTTCCGCGGGTTCCTGACCCGTGACATCGACACCACCAATGCTGATCACACCGGATTCCACCTCCTCCAAACCGGCGAGGGCGCGGAGGGTGGTTGATTTTCCGCAGCCCGAGGGACCGACGAGGACCAGGAACTCACCATCGGCTATTTCAAGGTCCAATTCGTGGACGGTTGCGCGTTCCGCGCCGGGGTAGCGGATGCTGACATTGTCAAAGGTAACCGGAGCCATGGTCTGTTAACTTACCAGCAGCCGGGAAAGCGCCGGCGGCCTTTGACCGGGGATCACGCCGGGAGTGCACGTTCCATGTGGTGAAGAAGCTCCAGTGCCCGGTCGCGCCGCAGCTCCAAATGGAAGCGTTGGTTACTAAAGGAGCGCAGGCACGCATAGCAGGAGGTATCCTCGCCGCAGCCGCAGGTGTCAACGCGGCTGATAGCAGCGCCGAGCACATCCCGAAAGTTCTCCTTGACCTTTCTCGTAATTCCGGCCCCGCCGGGGACGGTATCAAAAAGAACCATTGTGGGAACGCCGTCCAACCAGGCCATGGTGCCGCTGAGATCATCCCGATTGATCTCGAGTTTCTCCGAGGCGGCCTCGATGATGGCGTACAGCCCCGATCGCCAGTCCGTGAAGTCCCTGGTGGGGAAGGAGGGGACGGAGATCGTCGCGATATCGGTCTGGTAGGTGTGGCCGAAGGAAATAGCCTCGATTCGCCCTGAACACTCTTGCCCCGTCCGGGGATTCTGATGCGTGCTCGGGGTCCGCTTCCCCCGTTGCGCGGCGAAACCACAGGATTCGCAGTACCAGTACCCCAGCGAGTGCAGTCCGGTTTCCAGCGCGCCCATTTCGGTTCGCGCCCAGGCACGGGTGTGAACACTCTCCGGGGAGCCCGGATTCTGGAATTCCTCAGCCTCGATCAACTCACCGAACTTCTTGACAAACTCCCGGCGATTCCACGAAGAGGTGGGTGGAGCGGAGCCGACCTTTGTTGGAGTGTGCTTGGCTACGAAACCGAATTCCGGGACGATATACCTTCTTGATTTGGATTCGGTGAGCACACCATTGCAGTGGGTACAGGTCGAGCCTTCGGAGAACTCATCCAGGGATGTCTCCGTGTGACCGCAGGCGCCGCATTCGGTCCAGAAGTAGTGGCGGGGCTTCTTTCCCGGCAGCTGCCGTACCCCCGCGGATTCCCAGACCTGCCCACCGGCGACCACCTGGGCGCCCGGTGCATAGTCACTGATCGCCAACTGGAGATCTCGCGAGAGATTGACCTTGTTTCCGTGCTCACTGAAGTTGGTCTGGAGTTCGACGGTATCAACGGGAAAGCTGTACTTAGGCAGCAGGTTCTTCTTGGCCAGGTACCCGAGCAGGTCCTGCTGAACAAGCGTCCGGATGGTGAACTCGACGCCATCGGCAAGCCGCCCCTTCCCATCCTCGAGCAGGCGCGAACGCCGTCCCGTAAGAAGAGCGAAGTCCTCCTTGATCTCATCGGCGACATCCGAGAAAACCTCGAGGTATTTCTCCGCCCACATGTGGTCCCTGATGCCGATCGCCATATGAAGTGATCCGGGTATGATGCGTTCCAATGCGCTGCTGACCGGCTCAGGGACCGGTGTGAGGAACTCGTTGACCAGGGGCAGCCCCGGGGTGTCTGAACCTTTTGCCCTGCGATACCGCTGCGCCTGCGAGGCAAGGAAGAAGTCACCGACGGTTGACCATGTGTTGCCTCCCTCCGCCGACTCGCGGAGAAATGCCGCAAGTCCGACGGAAAAGGCATGGCGGAGGGCAATTCGGGGGTTTTCAATGTGGAGGAAGGGAGCGGTCATCTCCCCATCGATCATATTGACGGGATCCTTGAAAACGGACATATCGTGAGCACCGCGCTTGGCAAAAGTGAGCACGAACGCCGCTGAACCGACCCGCCGTCCCGCACGCCCCGCGCGTTGGACATAATTTGCGGTTCGGGGAGGAACGTTTCGAAGCATGACCGATTGCAGATCGCCGACATCGACACCGAGCTCAAAAGTCGTGGAGCAGCTGAGGACATTGACATCGCCGCTGACAAAACTCTTCTGCACCTCCGCAGCCTCGGTGGGAGTCCACTGTGCCGTGTGCTCCCTGGCCGACAGTGGAACGATCTGCATGTTGCGCGCCAGATTCCTGTAGTGGTTGTCCACGATCTCCGGCGTCGAGGTATCCAGGGTCACAAGGTGACCATGACAGAATCCATGGGGACAAAGATTCGCAATGTTGAATGTGGTTAGTCCACGGCAGGTGTCACACTGATACCAGGTGTGATTCCCGCCAGAACTGACCCGGAGCAGCTCGTGGTCTAATGACAGTCCCCGAGCCTTCTCCCCTGGAAGCTTCAATACTCCGGCGCTGCCGAGATCCTTCCAGAGCAGATTGAGCAAGATTGCAGATCTCTCGCCTTTTTCATCAGCTGTTCCATAGGCGTTGAGCACCTTATCCACCAGTCTCTTTCTGGTGTTGGTGTTCTTCTGCGGGATCCAGGAATAGAGCCGCTTAACGGGGTCCGCACCACCATCCTTGCGGAAGAATCGCATCCCCTTCCTTGGTTCGAATCTCGTGTCCTCCAAGTCGACGAAGCCGGGGGCGGTCAAAGCCCCCTTGTGCCGTACATCCTGAAGCAGGACGTTGATCAGGTTCCGCGCGGTTGATTCATCCTTCAAAAAAATCGCCAGCTTCCGGGTTAGCGGAAGGTCGGATATGGCATCCGGGTCCAGTTCAATCCTGGCGAGGCCGAGACCCTCCGTGGACAGACGTCTGGATACCGACAAAATATCCGCGAAGACCCATGCTCCGACCTTCTCACGGATCTCGGTTGATGAATCTCGCTCAGGAAGAATCCGCTTCTCTCGTGCGATTCGACCTGCCAGGGTGATCCATCGGTCCAGCCGCGCGCCTTCGGAGAACTCCTCATCCCGAAGCGCTTCGATGAGAATTCGGCGCTCGAGCAGTTGTCCATGGGAATTCTCCAGATAGGGCGCAGCGTAGGCGGCGGACTGACGTGAATCGGAGAACGCAAGCAGTTTTCTACCTCCCCCGACCTTGCTGGCGGTGTCGGCATCCTCGGACTCGGGAAGCAGTTGATAAAGGGAGGTGGTGAGGACCGCTGGGGCAGCATTGGCATCCGTCTGGAGTCTGCGGATCAGGTTGGTGCCCTTCCCGCCGCATTCGGTGCAGGTTTGTGAGGAACCGGTAGCTCGCGGAAGCACTCTCACGGACAGCAGTCTGGTTTCTCCGCAATGTTCATTGCCGCAGGAAGTCGCCCAGTGGTCCGTCAGCTTGCCGCAGGCTGTGCAGACCTTGTTCAGCAGTAGAGGGGTGTCGGAACCAATGGTGTCCTCCTCCAGCCGATCATCCTCATCCATCTCGGCCGCGTCCGGAGCTTCGGTGAGTACGGACCACTGTGGCTCGGCGCGACCTCGTGCGGTTTCCGGCATGATGAGGAAGTCCTCCTCCTTGCTGCCGTTGATATGGACCGCTCCGCATTTGGTGCATGTACCCATTTCGTACATCGGCCGCGTTGTTCCATCGAGCGTGGTGCGGCGTTCCAAATAGATTTCCGGACGGCCATCATCATGAAAACCCAGAAATGCACCCTCAACTGCCCGCACGAACATGTGGTAGCGGGCGGACAGTGCGGGGATGCCACTCTCGGAAAACACCGTGCCTCCCAGTAGCACCAGCAAGTGCGCACGGTGCATCGCGATGGACCGCTCGGTTTCCGGCCACAGGAGTGCGCCGATTTCCGTCAGGGACAGGCTGTGGTCGGCGCAGGCACCCCGGAGCCGCACAATGTGCTCCTCATGAATCAGGGCCTCGTAGTTGTCGCCGGGGTGATTGCACAGAGCCTGGAATAGAGCTTCACTTCCACGCCTATCGAACAGCTCATCGGGCAGAGACCAGGTGTGCTTCTCCGGCAGTGGCAATCGCTCGGAACGAATCAGATCCTGACGGCCCTGGTCTGTTTCATCGTATTCGAAGGGTTCACCGAAAAGGTCGGTTCCGAACTGCATGATCCGCTGGGGGGACCCTTCCAGGGAGGCACTCGTGGCTATGCACTGAAGAGGACGGTCCCTGTGCACGCGGTCTTTGAGCCGGCGCAGCAGCATGGCAACCTCGGTGCCCTGTGCACCTGCATAGACGTGGGCCTCATCGAGCACGATGAACTTCCAGTGATGGGAGAATTCATCATCAAAGAAGGCATTGTCCGCTGGGCGGAGGAGCAGGTATTCCAGCATGGCGTAGTTGGTCAGGAGCAGGTGCGGGGGTGAGGCCTGCATCTCCTCCCTGCTGATCAACTCGTTGTCAAGTGGTGGCACACCCGGGCCGTTGATCTGTTGGTAAAGTATCTCCGCATCCTTGCGTGTCCTTTTCGTCTCACCCGTGTAGCGGCCGAAGGTGATCTCCGGAATGTCCGAAAGCAGCTCCCGCAATCTCTTGACCTGGTCATTGGCCAGCGCGTTCATCGGGTAGAGCAGCAGGGCCCGGACACCGGGTCCCAGATCCCCGGACTCTTTCTGACGGAGAAGCTCATCGATGATCGGAATCAGGAAGGACTCGGTCTTTCCTGAGCCGGTTCCCGTGGAGACGATCAGATTGCGTCCGTTTCTGATCTTTCGGACTGCGCTTTCCTGATGCCGGTAAAGGGGTCGATCCAGGGCGAAGCTGTGCGAGGCAAGGCGACTGAAGGATCCGCACAGTAGTTGCTCAGCGATGAGCTCCCGACTTGACCTTCCGGTGGCGAATGGAGGGGTAAGTTGCAGAATGGGTCCACGGGTCAGACTGTCAGACTCGTCCACAGCCCTTCCGAGCTCCCTGCTGATCGACGGAGTGCTTGGGCTGAGCATAGTTTTCAGGTACCTGCGGTAGTCCAGGCTAATCCGCTCGGAGGCCTCGACGGGATCGATGTTCCGGTCACTGGTGACTTTCGCCCGGGCATGTCTGGAGTCACCTGCATCCTCGGCCTGAAAGGTCTCTTCCGAGGACGTGCTTAGATGATCGGAGAAGATCGAGGAGAAGGTGTCGGTCTTGGAGGTGGACATTGTTTTCCTTGACGGTCGGATCATCGGGGGACGTGGTGCTTGCGGATCGCACCGAGGACAGTGGCTTCTGAGAGGACGAAATCGAATCCGGTAAGCAACGGCACGTGACGTGCGGCCGTCGCCCAAACATGGCGGAGTTCATTAAGGGTGGGGACAGTACGAATGACACCGTGTGCCGCCATTCTCGACAGAAGTGTGAGGACAAATGAGATATAGGGCATGAAAAGCCAATAGTCATCATCACTGCGGTGCTGCTCGCGAGCGAATGAGGACAGGTTGAGAGCTGTGATCTTCAGCTCGGGTTCCTCGAGATGGTCGATGAGATACTCATGATCCGACACGGTGGAAAAGAGCTCATGCAGTCGCGGTATTCCGGCGAGCTCACGCCGGTTTTCCAACCATTCCAATTGCGCTGCGAGGCGTGCGTTCGAGGAGATGTACTGGGCACCGAGTGCCTTGATTCCGAGCTCCTGTCTGATTCCAGCGATGCTGTCAGCCCTGACCGACACTACATTTGTGGCCGTTGGCTGGTGGTCTCTGACAATTGTCAATCCGCCGATATCGCCGGAGTACACCTTCCAAAGAACTGGACCCCCGGTTTCCCGAATGTAGTGCTCGGACTCCGCCCTTTCCGCTGCGATCTCCATGGAATCCTGCGCACGCGCCCCGAGGACCCGGAGATCGTTCATTTCCTGTATGAGACCGATCCAGGGGACGCGGTGGATATCCCCGCCGGTCTGGGCAGACCGGAAGGAACATGTGTGAAGCCCGGAGCGGATGAACGCCTCGAAGTGACCATCCACTGGGAGGGAGGATCTATCAAGCTGATCCAGGGAGAGACGTGGATTCCGGTGTAGAAACTGTTCGGTGGCATCATCGAAGGCGCGGATGCTGGGGATTCGCCGGTTCTCCTTAACGGAGAGGACATGGTGCAGTTTGCTCCGTGCATCCCACACTGTCTGGATCTCGTTGGGAAGCAGTTGGTGGGGCAACTCCCGCGCGAAGAGCCAACGGTTTTTGAGGGTGGGGTCAAACAGTGGGGGAAGGGCTCCATTGTGTTCAACGATGACCGCATGTCCTGACGGCGACTCCGGCGACCAGACCTCCAGGAACTTCCGCTCTCTCACCTCGACTATGAGCGGGCCGACATTGAGCAGTTCCTCCGGCAGGATTTCGCTGTCTCCGGTTATCGGTATCTCCACCGGAGGGGCCAGGGGATTGTGGATGGACCAGGCCCACCCCTCGAGCTCCATGGAGTGTGTTCGTCCGAAAACCAATTCAATAGCTGTGCCCTCGATGGCCGCGCTCAGCAGCAACGGCTGTTTTTCAACATTGAACAGGGAAACGAGGGCTCCGTGTCCTCGGGGGTCCCTCCGCTTGTGCTGGGGTGCTTTTCTCCACCGTCGGCGTTCCTTTTCTTCCATGTGGCGGTCAGCGTATTGCTCTTGGGTGAGCGGGTACCAGCAGGCAAGAATGGTGTATTTCGCAGCTTCCGAAATTGGCAGGATGAGTCGGGACATGGGTGCGGTCCAGACATTGCCCGTCTTTCTACTCAGTGATATCTCTTCAGATTTACCAATCTGCTGATTCGGCAGGGTCTCCGTGATGGTCAGTTTCACCTCGTGAACGGTGTCGGGGAATCTGATCTGAAACTCATCGTCCTCAAAAAGATCATTGAAGTTGAATGACTGAAAAGTGGGCGTCCAGCTGGCCACTTCATCGCGCAACGGGAGACGGTATTGCAGGCGCGGAACGGAGGCGTACACGTCGAGGTGGTAGGTCTCCGGAAAGGCCGAGCTCTCGAGGTGAAACTTCTGCGAGCGGGAGTCGTCCGCGAGAGCGATCTGGCCGGTGGGATGGGTGAGCCCCGCATCGTCGTCTGAGGTCAATTCGATAAAGGCTCTGGTCAGGGAATGACGGAAACCCATCGGTTCAGGTACCCGAAACTTGCCGGTCTTCTGGTAGCTGGGGAAACTCAACCGGACACTGAGACCCTCGGCGAGGTTGAACATCCGCCACTCCCTGAGTAGGGAGTCGCGGAATATCACAACCTTGAACCGTCCAACCCAGGGATCATCCGCCGGGTCGAAGAGGCTGAAGGCCTTTCCTTTAAGATGGTCCTCGACCACGTAGTCGTTCATGGGCACTTCACCCCCGTCTGGAAGGACCTGGAAGTAGCGCACCATCCAGGTGGCAGAGTCCCTTGGTACCTGGATCTTCGGGCTCTCGTGGTGCACTGGTAGCTGGTCGGATCCCTGAAGGTTCCTGATTGATGATTCCTCATCCAGCCATGTGACATCTCGCGACTCTTTGACCGGGTACACCCTGCCGAAGGTGAAATACTCGAGGTGCAGAGTGCGCACATCTTTTAGTGAGACTGTCCTGACGACCCAGTCCCGCCATCCGAAAACGGGACCAAGCTCCTGGACCCGGCGCGACATACTTTCCGGTCCCGTGGCTGTGATGGTAGCCGCAGCTGGCATGATTACGATCGTGTTCCGGCCGGTCAAGCTGGTTGGGCTGGGATTGAAGCGTCCCGAGGATTGGAAGAACAGCACTGGTTCCCGAGCCTCGATGCTGGTGACGATCGTGTGTTCGGCGCCGCTCGGACTGACAACTTTTAATGAGGAGATCGGGGAGTGCAGTGAATAACGGAGCTCTTCAAAGCCACCGTATGACCAGTCCCGGTCCTGTTTGGCCCTGGTCGTCGAACCATTCATGATCACGGACCATTCCGGCGTGTTGATATGCTTCGCCACAGTTCCGCTGATCGCGGGGAACACCAGAACCAGCTCGAGAGTGTCCGGATTCAGATGCAGGAAGGGATTCGGATACGTAACGTGATCATCCTCCGCGATCTGCTCGCGCACCGCCACTTCGGTGTCCCCGGAAAGGAATCTCAGGAGATAGTCGAAGGTTGGCTCGGGCAGCCCGTGGGTGCCTTCAAAATTCTCTGCTTCCGAAGGGTCGTCGAGGTTGCGGTACCAGTTGGTAATCTCATGGATGCGCGCGAAGAAGTCGGCGGACCGTACCGGGAGATGGGTGGTCAGGTTCCTCAGCGGGGAGTTGAACAGTCCATCGTGCTCCGATGCACCATAGCGAACGGCATGGGTCGCAAACTCCTCCGGATCATCGGTCAGGATCCCTTCGCTCCTCAGGTGATCAATGAGGGTGACCACGGGTTCGATATCGGCGGGTGTGATGCCGGCATTCAATCGGATAAGTGAGACATGGTTGGGGCCCGATACATCGGAATCGCTGAAGGTCTCCAGTCGGTTCTTTCGAAGCGCGCGGCGTAGTGTCGTCCGGATCACGGTGTAGAGGTGCGGGGAGGGGCCTGTTCCCAGCAGGTCCCAGAAACTGTCCCAGAAGCTCTCTTTTGACTCCAGAAGTGGAGTTCCAGTCAGTGCGGCAATGAAGACCAGGGGGTAGGCGTCGAACAGTGTCTCCAGCGTCCTGGTATTGCTCAACGCACCGGAAACCGATTCACCGAGGAGTCCGAAGAGCCAGCGGTAATCCTCGATGCTGAGGTTCAAATCAACGGCGAGGAGTGGAGAGGGAAGGGCCACTTTCTCCCCCCTGTTGTTCATGGGAGATATTCGTTCAACAAGGTAGCCGTTTGCTGATGCGAGCCGTTCGCTCAGGGTGCCTGTACCGTCCAACTCTTGGACAAAGTCAAAGACTGATTTGCTGCGCTTTCCACTGCTCACGGTGTTCCACGAGTGCTTTCTCTAGGGGTTGTGCCGATACCGGACAACTCTAACTGTCGGGGCCGACACGGCTGCCTTAAGCATCGAATTTCTGTGCGGACCGTTGCTCCGGTTTCCAGCGATCAGGTGGAACCCGCCGGATCTTCCGTGGCTGTTTCCCGGCCCAGGAGTTCAGATCCTGGCCGTGACCTTCTCCGCGGCCGCGATCTGGTCGAGGCGCGTTGAATCCGCCAGCCCCGCGACGATGACGGCCGAGCCGCTGGCGGCCAGAGGGGCGAGCACGGTCCGCACGAAGCCCTCCTTATCGGACCATCCGGTGCTGAGAACGCGCTCGGCCCCGCCACTCGGGGGGACGATCTCGGTCAGGGCCCTGGTTGGGTTGAAGAACTGGTCGCCGTAGAATCTCACGGTCGGGCCGAAGTCGATCGTCCCACCGGGCAGGGTGCCACCGCTTTCGACGATGCCACGGCCGAAGGGATCATCGCTGACCAGCAGTACGTCACCGGTGGGTTGATTCGCCTCGAATCGGTCGGGGGTGGTGAACTCGGCATCCGCCTCCTGGTCGCCGAACTCGACCTCGATTCCCGCGGCCAGGGCCCCCAGCACGATGACCGCGGCCTGCCAGCTCACGGGCAGATCGATGGCTATGGTCGATTCTTCATCCAGATCGAGTTCCTCCAGCAGCATATTGCCCACCTTCGCGGCCCAGTTGTCCAACGTCAGGGCCGAAAAATCGAGTCGCGCACCTGTGGTTTCGTTGTAGATGGTCAATCGGGGGGTGGCGGGATCCGCGAGGAGCAGGTGGGATAGGAGTTCCATGCGTTCCAGCCTAAGCAAAAACCCGCCCACGGCGGTTGTCTGCTAGTTCACACAGCGCGGGCCGTCGCCGCCGGCGTGGATCTCGGGGCTGACGATGGCTTCCCCCTCGTCTGCTCCGGGCTGGCCGACCACGGCGCTCGGCGTGGCCTCCGCTGCGGGGCCGGTGTAGTCCGAGGCTGGGACGACGATGAAGGTGTCGGCATCGAGAGATTCGTTGGCGATGATCTGCAGTCCACCGAGCTGATCGGAGAGAGCGACCACCCGCGGATCGGAGGGGTTCGCGGCCAGGATCTGCGATTCGTAGTAGAGGCCCTCGATCGCATTTCCGGTCTCGGTGATGGTGTAGCCCAGTCCCTGCAGGTGGGCTGCGACCTCACTGGCCAGGCCGATTGTTCCGGAAGCGTTGAGAACGTGGATCTCGACGCCCTCCGTGGACGGAGCCACCTGCGTCGGCATCTCCTCCGCGGGCGTCTCCTGTGCATCCTCCTCCCCGAGGGCGTCCTTGAAGAACTCCTGGACCTGGGAGGGGTTGACCGTGACCACGGACTCGCCGTAGTCACCGATTCCGTCGATGGAGGTCACCGGGATGGTGGCGAAGGAGACGTTGCCCCCGGCGAGGTTCTGCAGCTGGGTGGCGAAGCCCATCACGTCCCAGCCCTCGTCGATGATCACGGAGCGTTGGACGGCTTCCGCGAGCGCGGAAAGCCGTGAGGGGTTTGTCAGGGTTCCCGAGGAGAGCACCTGGTTGACCAGGGAGGCCATGAAAGCCTGTTGACGCACGATGCGGTCGAGGTCACCGCGTGGCAGATCGTGGCGCTGGCGGACGAAGGACAGGGCGTCGGACCCCTGGAGGGTCTGGCGCCCGGCGGGGAAGTTGGCGCCGGACAAGGGCTCGTCGACGGCCTCGTTGAGACACACCTCGACGCCTCCGACGGCATCGGTGAGCAGCACGAAACCGAGCAGACCCACCTCGGCATAGTGGTCCACCGTGATTCCCGTGAGATCGGAGACCACGTCGATCAGCCCCTCGCGACCAGCCTCCTTGGACCGGGACTCCAGCTCCGCCTCGTCGGTCACCCCCATGTTGATCAGTTCGTTCTTCCGGTCAGTCTTGTGGGCGCCGTAGATGCCGTTGATCTTCATGTTCCCGTACTCACCGGCGTTGATATAGGCGTCGCGGGGGATGGAGACGGCGGTGGCCGAGGAACCGTCGTTGGGAACGCGGATGACCATGATGGTGTCGGTGTTGTCGTTTTCCTCGTCACCGGCGCGCAGCTTGTCTATCTCCTCCTGGGAGAGCGGCTTTCCCTGGGCATCCGAACGCGAGTCGGAGCCGACGAGCAGAATGTCGGTGGCGCCGTCGGCGGCGTGGCCGTCCTTGACGCCGTTCTTGCCACCGAGGGTCAGGTTGCCCGCGTTTGCCACGTCCCCGATTGACCCCACGGCGAAGTATCCCAGCCCGGAAATGACCAGGATGATCACCGAGAGCACGGCGATCACCGAGCGCAGCGCAACGGGCCCGGCCTGTGCCGTGGAATGAACCGATGTCGGCGCGGCCTGGATATCCCGAACTGGGCGGTACTTCTCGGACACGTGGTGTAACCCTTCGGCAGTTGATGGTCAGTTACGGAAGAAACCGGCTCCATCGATGGAATGGCGAATTCGAGTGGAGTCTGTGCCTGGTGGGATTGTATGCCACTTTCGCGGCATCTCCTCAAACCATCTCGGGAGTGGCGGAATGTTGCTTGGCACGACAACCGCTAGACTCTGGTGGCTGTGAGCAATTCTAAACCACCCCTGGCCGTGATTACGGTGACGTATTCACCGGGGCAGTACCTGAATAGATTCCTGGATTCCATCCCGGGGGCCAGTGCCCGGGATGCTCTGGTTGTCATGGCGGACAATGGGTCGGTCGACGGTGCCCCCGAGAATGCGGCGCGGGAACGGCCGAACGTGGAGTTCCTGCCCACAGGGGGCAACCTGGGATATGGAACCGCCGTCAACGTGGCCGCGCGGGCCCTGCGGGGGCGTCGAGAAGCAGGGGGGATCGACAATGAGTTCTTCATTGTCTCCAATCCCGACGTTGTCTTCGGAGAGGGATCGATCGATGAGTTGATCGCCTGCGCGCGGCGGCATCCGCGCGCCGCCTCGGTGGGTCCGATGATCCTGGAGCCGGATGGATCGGTCTATCCCTCCGCTCGGGCCGTGCCGACCCTGGGGAACGGCATCGGTCATGCGCTGCTCGGTGCTCTGTGGAAGAACAACCCCTGGTCCGCGGCCTACCTTGATGATCAGGATATGACCGTTGAACGAAGTGCCGGCTGGTTGTCCGGATCCTGCCTGCTGCTTCGCTGGGAGGCCTTCGATGCGATCGGTGGATTCGATGAGCGTTACTTCATGTACATGGAGGACGTCGATCTCGGTGACCGCCTGGCGCGCGCGGGCGGCGAGAACATCTACTGTCCCGGTGCCCGGATCACCCACGCCAGGGGGCATGTAGCGGGAAAGCACCCTGAGATTCTGCTGCCCGCGCACCACGAGAGCGCCTACCGCTTCCAGGCGGACCGGCTGTCCGCGCCCTGGCAGCTGCCGATCAGGGTTGCCCTGCGCATCGGTTTGAAGCTCAGGGCCGTGCTGACTGTCGCCGCGTCCACAGTCCGCAGGGGTGGATCCGCCGCGGTTTAATAGGTATCAATTTCGCTGATTGCGTGGCGGCGGCCCGCAGCGTCCATTAGTTTTACGTTGTTCCCGGTCGGCGTCGGCCGGGAGGTTTAAATGTACAGAAAGTGATTCCAGGAAGGCCACATGTCTGACTCCCATGCACTGAATCCCGCTGAGGTTGATGCCGTAATTCTCGTCGGTGGAAAGGGGACACGGCTTCGTCCGCTGACCATCAACACCCCCAAACCCATGCTGCCCACCGCAGGGCATCCCTTTCTCTCGCATCTTCTCGCGCGCATCGCCGCGGCGGGTATCAAGCATGTCGTTCTGGGTACCTCCTTCAAGGCAGAGGTGTTCCGCGAATACTTCGGAGACGGTTCGGACCTAGGCCTCGACATCGAGTACGTGGTGGAGGACAAGCCGCTGGGCACCGGTGGTGGTATCCGCAACGTCCTGGACAAGCTGCGCCATGAGACGGCCGTGGTGTTCAACGGTGACGTGCTCTCCGCGGCCGACCTCGGTTCGATTCTGGACACCCACGCGCATAAGAGGGCGGACCTGACCATGCACCTGGTGCGGGTGTCCAACCCCCGGGCGTTCGGCTGCGTGCCCACGGACTCCGAGGGCAGGGTCGAGGCATTCCTGGAGAAGACGGAGGATCCGCCGACCGACCAGATCAACGCCGGGTGCTACGTGTTCAACCGCGAGGTCATCGAATCGATCCCGGTTGACCGGGTGGTGTCGGTCGAGCGCGAGACTTTCCCGCAGCTGCTCGCGGAGGGGCGACGGGTCTTCGGGCACGTGGACAACTCCTACTGGCGAGACATGGGAACCCCCGGCGACTTCGTCCGGGGGTCGGCGGACCTGGTCCGCGGCATCGCCTATTCCCCGCTGCTGGTCGGCAGTACCGGGGAGTCGCTTGTCGACGCCTCCGCGGGTGTTCGTGACGGTGTGATCCTGGTGGGTGGAACCGTGGTGGGGCGCGGCACCGAGATCGGTGCCGGGTGCCGGCTCGATGACACGGTGGTTTTTGACGGGGTGACCATCGAGCCCGGTGTGGTCATTGAGGAATCGATCATTTCTTCCGGGGTCCGCATCGGTGCCAACGCCAGGATCAGGGGGTGCGTCATCGGGGAGGGGGTGCAGATCGGCGCACGCTGCGAGCTGGAGTCCGGTATGCGGGTGTTCCCTGGCGTTTCTATTCCCGACGGCGGAATCCGTTTCTCCTCTGATCAGTAAAGAGTGGGGAGACACGCCGATATAGTGTCGAATTGTTGCCAGGAATGATGAACACCACTATATGTGCTACCCCCGGCAATTAACCCCGGTTTGATACCGGTGTTACTGGTGTTACTGGTGTGGGAAACGTGCGTGGAAATTTGCCCTTTTTTCCACTTTCAGTTGACGGCCCACGGCGACCCCGTATGTAATGACAGTTGTGTAATGAGATCGGCGACGGCGGCCCGCAACATCGGGGTGGTCCGGCATCGGACCTGATCGGCCTGTGACGTGAGAAGGGGGACTCGGCGTGGAAGAATCGGCTGGCGATGCCACAACGCATGCCAACAAGGTCCAGACCCGCACTGCGCTGGAGATGACATTGGATGACCTGTTCGGTGCCGTCGATCAGGAATGGCAGGAACAGGCGCTGTGCGCGCAGACGGATCCGGAGGCCTTCTTTCCCGAGAAGGGCGGCTCCACCCGCGAAGCCAAGCGCATCTGCCAGGCCTGCCCGGTGAGGGACGAATGCCTGGAGTTCGCCCTCGAACATGATGAACGCTTCGGGATCTGGGGAGGCCTCTCCGAGCGGGAACGCCGCCGCCTCAAGCGCGAGATCATCTAGCTCCTCCGGGAAAGGGCAGGCACCCACCGGGTCCCGCGACGCTGTCGGGGCCCGGTTTCCGCCGTCTACAACTGGAAGCCCGGATCGATGTCCCTGGGGTCGATGTTGAGGTAGTTGGCCACCAGGGAGGTGATGACCTGGGTGAGAAGCTCGTGGCGCTCAGCCGGACTGCTGGCCCGCTGGGCTATCGGCATCCGGAAGATCACGATCCGCGCCCTCGTCGGATTTCCCCTGGAATCGACGGCGGGGGGAATCACCCGTCCCAGCGGGACCGGGCCGTCGGCGGTGATCTCATCGGGCAGGACGGACTGCTCGGCACCCAGCCGCATACGCGGGACCGTGTCCACGGCGATGTCGAGGTTGCCCAGCTCCCTGCGGTACATCCCGTATATCGGTCCGTAGGCCTCCAGGACCGCACGGTCGAAGGCCTTCCTGCGCGTGGCATGGCGCGGAACATCGGTGGGTAGGAGAGTTCCACGCAGGCCGCGCCCGTGCCTGTCGCGGAAAGTCCTTGAATGCATGTCCGTCATTGTATGCACTCCTGAACTGCATAAAGGGAATGGCTCGCCGACCGGGGGCGCACCCGCGACTATCCAAACCTCAACCGAGGGTCTAAACTTTGGCCTCGTGAGTCAGTTCCGTAGATGTTCCCGCCCCGGTTGTGGCAAGCCCGCCGTGGCCACCCTCACCTACGCCTACGCGGAGTCCACCGCGGTCGTCGGACCGCTGGCTCCTGCCGCCGAACCCCACAGCTGGGATCTCTGCGAGCGGCACGCCGAACGCATCACCGCGCCCCTGGGATGGGAGATGCTGCGGGTCAATGACATCCTCCCTGTCAACGATGAGGACCTCACCGCCCTCGCCCAGGCGGTCCGCGAGGCAGGAAGGAACGCCAGTGGGCTGATTTCCCCGGAGGAGGAGGTCGGCGGCAACCATCCCGTCAACCGATCGGTGCGGGTCTCGGAGGAGAAGGCGCGCCGCAGGGGCCACCTCCACGTGGTGCCGGACGAGGGCTGATCCCGGCCTGGATGTGGGTCGTGGCGTAATATCCATGGGGTAAATTCCACCGCCTTAAACGATGAGGAACTATGCGCACCCGTGAATCCGTAACTGCTGTGATCAAGGCCTATGATGTCCGGGGAGTCGTGGGCAGGGACATCGACGCCGACTTCATCCGCGAGACCGGCGCCGCCTTCGCCCGCCTCATGCGCGAGGAGGGTGAGACGACCGTAGCGGTCGGTCACGATATGCGGATCAGCTCGCCCGAACTCTCCAGGGCCTTCGCCGAGGGAGTCGTCTCCCAGGGCCTGGATGTGGTGCTGCTCGGTCTGACCTCCACCGACGAGCTCTACTTCGCATCCGGCAGCCTCGACTGCGCGGGGGCAATGTTCACCGCCTCGCACAACCCGGCCGCCTACAACGGGATCAAGATGTGCCGCAGGGGCGCCCGGCCCGTGGGCCAGGAGACCGGGCTGGCCACCGTGATCGATGAGCTGGTCGAGGGCGTCCCCGCCTACACCGGAACCCCCGGCACCATCACCGAGAAGGATCTGCTCGGTGCCTACGCCGACTACCTGAAGAAGCTGGTCGATATCTCCGGCATCCGTCCCCTCAAGGTCGCCGTCGACGCCGCCAACGGCATGGCCGGACTCACGGTGCCCGCCGTGTTCAGGGGCCTGCCGCTGGAGATCCACCCGCTCTACTTCGAGCTCGACGGTTCCTTCCCCAACCATGAGGCCAATCCGCTGGAGCCCTCGAACCTGGAGGATCTGCGCAGATACGTGGTGGAGACCGGATCCGACATCGGACTGGCCTTCGACGGCGACGCGGACCGCTGCTTCGTCGTGGATGAGAAGGGCGACGCGGTCAGCCCCTCCGCGATCTGCGCGATCATTGCGGAGACCTACCTGAAGAAGCAGCCCGGATCGACGATCATCCACAACCTCATCACCTCCAAGGCCGTGCCGGAGATCATCGCGGAGAACGGGGGAACCGCGGTGCGCACCCGGGTGGGGCACTCCTTCATCAAGGCGAAGATGGCGGAGACCGGAGCGGTCTTCGGCGGTGAGCACTCCGCGCACTATTACTTCTCCGAGTTCTTCAACGCGGATTCCGGTATCCTTGCCGCCCTGCACGTCCTGGCGGCCCTCGGCTCGCAGGACAGGCCGCTTTCGGAGATGATGGCCAGGTACAACCGTTATGTGGCATCGGGTGAGCTGAACACCAGGCTGGCCAGTGCGCAGGAGCAGGCCGAGCGCACCCAGGCGGTGCTCGATGCCTTCGCCGACCGCGCCGAATCCGTGGATCACCTCGACGGGGTGACCGTGGAACTCAAGGGCACCCCGGCATGGTTCAATGTGCGCGCCTCCAACACCGAGCCGCTGCTCCGCCTCAACGTCGAGGGCACCTCGCAGGCCGAGGTTGATGCACTGGTCACCGAGATTCTCGGCATAATCAGGGTATAACCACCGCAAATTCCTTATCCTTGGGGGAACAGCGAAAGGATATTGAATAGCCAGTGGAGGATTCCTTTTACGACGGCTCCGCCTACGATCCGGAGACCGTGAAGTTCTATGATCTGGCACATGAGGGCGCACAGGTGCGACTGCTCGCGGGGCTGGTGGACTCCGGGGCCCTGCGCCAGGTGGAGGGGCTCGCGCCGCGCAGCGTGGTGGTGATCAGCGGCAGCCAGGTCTACCGCAACTGTGTCCGCGTGGTCGGCGCGCTGCGCGAACCGATGCGCCAGCCGCTGGTGCTCGCGGAGACGATGCCCGGTTACCTCGGCGCGCTCGACGTGCTGATTGTGCTCACCGACGACGGTGGGGACGAGGAGGCGCTGCGGGCACTGATCACCGCAACGCAGCGCGGGGCCACCACGGTGCTGGTGGGCCCGCCCGACGGGCCGCTTATCGACGAGGCCCCCACCGATACGGTGGTCGTGCCCACACTGCCCACCGTGAGTGGGTCCTCACCCGCACGCGCCGTGGCGTCGATAAGCACTGTTGTGGATCTTTTCGAGGAGGATCCGCGCATCGTCTCCGAACGTCTCCAGCACGTGGCGGACTCCGTGGACGAGGAGATCGAGGCCCTGTCGCCGGAGCGCGATGAGCTGGTCAATGACGGGCGCGCGCTGAACCTGGCGGCACGGGACCACCGGATCGTGCACACCGGCCGCACCCCCGTGGGGCGCGCGATCGCGGCACTGGTGGCCTCGCTGTGGACACGGGCCGGGATGATCTCCGGGTATCTGGATTTCCCGGAGCTTCTCGCGGCACTTCCCACACTGCGGGGGCCCGCCAATGAGCTTTTCCATGATCCATTCCTGGATGAGAACTCCGGACTGCTACCATTTAAGGCTGTTGTCTGGGCTGAGGAAGAGCCCGGAATCCCCGATGCACTGGCCCAGCACTGTGAGATGCTCGGCCGTGGGTCCCTCGCGGCCACGTTGAGGCTCATCGTCCGGGGACACTCTGCGACAGTTTTCACCTCGAAGGATGAAGGGGATTTTTAGTATGGAGTTGTTGGAAGGAGCGCTTCGCGCGTATCCGTGGGGATCCCGAACCATGATTCCCGAACTGCGCGGGCTGCATTCCCCCTCCACACGGCCCGAGGCGGAGATCTGGTTCGGTGCCCACCCGGGTGCACCCTCGACCATCAACGGCATCGCGCTCAACCGACTGATCGCCGATAATCCCGGGGTCTCACTGGGACCGCGTGTGTCCGAGGAGTTCGGTGGGGAGCTGCCCTTCCTGATGAAGATCCTCGCGGCGGACGAGCCGCTGTCCCTCCAGGCGCACCCCTCGCTGGAGCAGGCACGTGAGGGATTCGCCAGGGAGAATGCCGCGGGGATCAACCTGCAGGCACCCAACCGCAACTACCGCGATGCCAACCACAAGCCCGAGCTCATCGTCGCATTGACCGATTTCATCGCCATGGCCGGTTTCCGGCCGCTGCCGCGGACCCTGGAGATCTTCGACGCACTCGACTGCACGGCGCTGGATCGCTACCGCAGCATGATCGATGTGGACAACGAGTCCGAGAGCCTGCGGGCATTGTTCACCACCTGGATCACCATTCCGGTGGCTGCGCGTCATCTGCTGATCCGGGAACTGATCGCGCAATCCAGGCGCTACGTCGACTCCGGCGCGGATGAGGAGATCAGATTCATCCTCAGCCAGATCATCGCCCTCGATGAGCGCTACCCCGGTGATGCCGGGGTGCTCGGTGCCCTGCTTCTCAACTTCTACCACCTCAGCCCCGGCGAGGGGATCTACCTGGATGCGGGGCAGCTCCACGCCTACATCCACGGCATGGGCGTGGAGATCATGGCCAACTCCGACAATGTTCTGCGCGGTGGACTGACCTCGAAGTACGTCGACGTTCCGGAGCTGGTGCGGGTGCTGCGCTTTGAATCCCTCGCTGACGGCCCGGTACGCACCCGTGATGAGGGTCCCATCCGGCACTACCCCGTGCCGATCTCGGAATTCATCCTGGACCGGATGACCGTCGAGCAGGCGCACACGGTCGACCATGACGGGCCGATGATCATGCTGTGCACCGCGGGCCGCGTGGAGCTTCGTTGCGGTGCGACGACCCTGGAACTCGGACCGGGCGATGCGGCCTGGGTGCCGGCCTGCGATGGTGCGGTCCACGTCAGCGGGACCGGCGCGGAGGTTTTCTTAGCGAGGGTCTGAGTTGCCCATCGGCAACCCCGTCGCCTCCGGCGCTTCCGTCGGCTCCGTGGGTGCCGTGGCCTGCGGAGAATTCGGGCTCAGTGGTGCGGAGGTCTCGGTGATGAAATCCGTGGGGCTGGTCTCGGTACCCGGGGGGGACGGGGTTTGCGTATCCGGCTCCTCCGGCTCAGTGGTTTCCGGGGGTCCCGCGGGTGTGGGCACCCCCGAATCATCCTCGGAGGTGGTCGCCCCGGGGGTCTTCGAAGGCTGTGGCTCACTGCCGGGCGAGGATGGATTGCTCCCGGGCGGGGTGGGCTCGGTGTCGGTGGGCGACGCCGACGGCGATTCGGAGGTGGAGGTGGAGGTGGAGGTCGGTGCCGCCCAGCCGGGAGTCTCCGGCGTCCAGGTCCTGGTGTTCGTCGGGATGTAGGCATTGGGCGGAAGATAGGGGTCCGCGGTATCCACCGGGGCCAGAGGCTGAACCGGGGCCTCAGAATTCTCCGCGGTGGAGGTGGGGATCTCCTCGGAGCTGTACCGCGCCTGGGTGCGGGTGGTGGAGGTGGTCACCGTCATGGCAGTATCTGAGGTGGAACGACTCGGGCTGGAGGATTGCCAGACGATCAGTCCCAGCGCGGCTGCGGCGAGGCAGCCAACGGCAATGAATACGAGAACTCGACGAGTTTCGGATTTCATCCTGGACGCCTCCCTTTCCCATCTTGTGGTGATTGTGCATGCGGCTTGCTCCTGTTCACCGTGTCCGGGGTGGCCCGCTGAGGCGCACAACACAGTGAAGGTAACAACTCAATAACGAACGTTATCATGCTTCCCGGCCGTTTAATAGGTGTGCTTTCATTAATCGCCGGTGAAGTTCAGCGTCCCGGAAGAGCGGGATCGTGGGAAACACCACTTTCAAAGCCCCGAAGTCCAGCGGGAACTGTGGAAACGTTGTAGAACTCGAAGCAGATGAGATTTAGTGATCCGAGAAAGGGACAAAGATGGGTGCATGGGACGATGCGGTTCTCAATGAGGAAGTAAATGTGGACTTCCTCGATGAACTCGCCGAGCTGGACAATGAGGAGATCCTTGAGGCACTCGAGGACGCCTGCCTCCTGGTGGTCAATCAGGCGAATCCGACCGAGGATGAGCATCACAACGGACAGGCCGCGGCCACCATCGCCGCGATCCTGGCCGGTGCGCCCTACTCCGCGGGTCAGGTTCTGGAGAACTACCCCTTCATCAGGGAACTGATCGGTGAGGGCTCCGATTCACTGAACGTCGCGGCGGCGCGGGTTCTGGAGGAGGCGGAGGTGGAGTACGACCTCGAGGCCTACCTCGAGGCACTGACCTAGAATCTCGGATCGTTGCCGCCGGACCCCGCGGGTACAGTTGGATCCGTTGGAATCAACCATCTTCACAAAGGAGCAAGCCACAGTATGGTCAAGGTCACGGACTTCAAGGTCGCCGATCTGTCACTGGCGGAGGCGGGTCGCCACCAGATCCGACTCGCCGAGTATGAAATGCCCGGGCTCATGCAGCTCCGCAGGGAATACGCGGAGGAGCAGCCCCTGAAGGGTGCCCGGATCGCGGGGTCTATCCACATGACGGTCCAGACCGCCGTGCTGATCGAGACCCTCACAGCACTCGGCGCCGAGGTCCGTTGGGCCTCCTGCAACATCTTCTCCACCCAGGATGAGGCCGCGGCGGCGGTGGTCGTGGGAACGGGAACCCCGGAGGATCCCAGCGGCGTCCCGGTGTTCGCGTGGAAGGGTGAGACCCTCGATGAGTACTGGTGGTGCGTGAATCAGATCTTCAGCTGGGGAGACGAACTGCCCAACATGATCCTCGATGATGGCGGTGACGCCACCATGGCGGTCATCCGTGGCCGCCAGTATGAGGAGGCCGGCCTGGTGCCGCCGAACGAGGACAATGACTCCGACGAGCACATCGCCTTCCTCGGCATGCTGCGCGAGGTCCTGGCCGAGGAGCCGGGCAAGTGGACCGCGATCTCCGAGTCCGTCCGGGGCGTGACCGAGGAGACCACCACCGGCGTGCACCGCCTCTACCACTTCGCCGAGGAGGGCCTGCTGCCCTTCCCGGCAATGAACGTCAATGATGCGGTGACCAAGTCCAAATTCGACAACAAGTACGGAACCCGCCACTCCCTCATCGATGGAATCAACCGCGCAACGGATATGCTCATGGGCGGAAAGAATGTCCTGATCTGCGGTTACGGCGATGTGGGCAAGGGATGTGCGGAGGCCTTCGACGGCCAGGGCGCGCGGGTGAAGGTCACGGAGGCCGATCCGATCAACGCGCTCCAGGCGCTCATGGACGGTTTCTCGGTGGTCACCGTCGATGAGGCGATCAGTGACGCCGATATCGTGATCACCGCGACCGGTAACAGGGACATCGTCTCTTTCGAGCAGATGCTGAAGATGAAGGATCACGCGCTTCTGGGCAACATCGGCCACTTCGACAACGAGATCGACATGCATTCGCTGCTGCACCGCGATGATGTCATCAGGACCACCATCAAGCCCCAGGTGGACGAGTTCACCCTCCCCAACGGGCGGTCCATCATCGTGCTCTCCGAGGGACGCCTGCTCAACCTGGGCAACGCCACCGGCCACCCCAGCTTCGTGATGTCGAACTCCTTCGCCGACCAGACCATCGCGCAGATCGAGCTCTTCAACAATGACGGCTCCTATGCCAATGAGGTCTACCGACTGCCGAAGGTGCTCGATGAGAAGGTGGCCCGTATCCACGTCGAGGCACTCGGAGGTCAACTGACCGAACTGAGCAAGGAGCAGGCGGAGTACATCGGGGTGGACGTCGCCGGCCCCTACAAGCCGGAGCACTACCGCTACTGATGATCGTCAGTATTGAGGGGATCGACGGCGCGGGAAAGAACACCCTGGTCACCGCCCTGCGGGAGCGGATCGACGCCCGGGTGCTGGCATTTCCGCGCTACGCCACCTCACTTCCCGCCCAGCTGGCTGACAGCGCGCTGCACGGTCGGATGGGAGACCTCACCGACAGCGCCTACGCGATGGCGACGCTTTTCGCGCTCGACCGCCACGGGGCGCTCGAGGACCTCAACGCCCCGGGCCTGCTGCTGCTGGACCGGTACGTGGCCTCCAACGCGGCCTACACCGCCGCGCGTCTGCGTGACGACGCCGCGGCGGACTGGGTCGCCGACCTCGAGTTCGGTCGACTCGGGCTGCCGCGTCCGCGGCTGCAGGTGCTCCTGGACACCCCCGCGGAACTTGCGGGGGAACGGGCGAGGCGTCGAGAAGCGGTGGATCCCTCGAGATCCCGGGACATCTATGAATCGGACGGCGGGCTGCAGCAACGCACCGCGGCCCAGTACCGGCGCCTCGCCGCGACCGGCTGGATCTCGCCCTGGCTGGTCGCCTCCCCGGAGGACTCACCGGGTGAGGTGGCTACAGGAATCATCGAATTCCTGGGTACTATTAGCTGACCCCATTTTGAGAGCAGGAAGGATTCACATGCCGCAGAAAATCCTCGTTGTGGACGATGATCCGGCGATCTCGGAGATGCTCACCATCGTGCTCAGCGCAGAGGGCTTCGACACCGTCGCGGTCACCGACGGAGCGCTGGCGGTACCCACCGCCACCCGCGAGCAACCCGATCTGATCCTGCTCGATCTGATGCTCCCCGGCATGAACGGGATCGATATCTGTCGCGCCATCCGCCAGGATTCCACGGTTCCCATCATCATGCTCACCGCCAAGACCGACACCGTCGATGTGGTGCTCGGCCTGGAATCCGGAGCCGATGACTATGTGAACAAGCCCTTCAAGGCCAAGGAGCTGGTCGCCCGGATCCGCGCGCGCCTGCGCCGCACCGACGACGAGCCCGCGGAAACCATCGAGGTCGGTGACCTGAGCATCGACGTGCCGGGCCACACCGTCAAGCGTGGCAATGAGGAGATCTCGCTGACTCCGCTGGAGTTCGATCTCCTCCTCGAGCTGGCGCGGAAGCCGCATCAGGTGTTCACCCGCGAGGAGCTGCTCGGCAAGGTCTGGGGCTACCGGCACGCCTCGGACACCAGGCTGGTCAACGTCCATGTTCAGCGCCTGCGCGCGAAGATCGAGAAGGATCCCGAGAATCCGCAGATCGTCCTCACCGTCAGGGGAGTCGGGTACAAAACCGGCCTCAACGATTAAGAGAGCGGTGTGACAATCCTGACCTGGCTGAGAAGACTCCGGCACCGTTTCGTGGATAAGTGGAGGACCTCCCTCCAGGTCCGCGTCCTGGGGTCGATCTTCACTGCCTCCGCCGTGGTGATGCTCATCCTCGGGCTCGGGATGCTCACCGTGTTCACGCAGCAGCTGGTGGATCAGAAGATCGATATCGCCAACTCCGAGATCGACCGCGCGCGTGCGATCGTCGAGGAGCAGGTGGCCTCGTCGGGGGCCTCCACCTCGGTCCAACAGCGCGTGAACTCGGCGCGGGCCGCACTGGCCAGCCTGGGCACCGGCGGGGGAGGCGAGGTCACGGCCTCCTATGACCCGGTGGTTCTGGCCAACAATGACGAGCTGATCACCTCGCCGGAGGGATACCGGATCCCGGAGCGGCTGCGCTATTTCGTCTCCCAGGACCAGGTGTCCTATCAGTTCGCCACCATCGACCAGGGCGGGGGTGATAGTTTCAACGCCCTGATCATCGGCACCCCGACCGAGTCCGATATTCCCAATCTGCAGGTCTACCTGGTGCTCTCGATGGAAAACGACGAGGCCTCCCTGGCGCTCATGCGCGGACTGCTCTCCGCCGCGCTGCTGATCGTGGTCGTGCTGCTGGTCGGCATCGCCTGGCTGGCCACCCAGCAGGTCACCGCCCCGGTCCGCTCCGCGAGCCGGATCGCGGAGCGCTTCGCGCAGGGAAAACTCCGCGAACGCATGGTGGTCGACGGCGAGGATGAGATGGCGCGGCTGGCGATGAGCTTCAACGCCATGGCGGAATCGCTGTCGGCCCAGATCAACCAGCTCGAGGAGTACGGCAACCTGCAGCGGCAGTTCACCTCCGATGTCTCCCATGAGCTGCGTACCCCGCTGACCACGGTGCGCATGGCCGCGGATCTCATCGCCGACAATGAGGAGGAGCTGTCGCCGGCCGCCAGGCGCGCCAGCGAGCTGATGACCCGCGAGCTTGACCGCTTCGAGTCGCTGCTCAGCGACCTCCTGGAGATCTCGCGCCACGATGCCGGAATGGCGGATCTGGCCACCACGCGGCATGATGTGCGCGGCAGCGTCGATGCCGCGCTCGCCCAGGTCTCCCACCTGGCCGGGGAGCTCGGCGTCAGGCTCGACGTGGAGATGCCGGAGGAGCCGGTGATGATCACCGGCGATCCCCGGCGCATCGAACGCGTGGTGCGTAACCTGGTGGCGAATGCGATCGATCACGCCAAGGGGCATCCCGTGGAGATCCGGCTCGGAGCCGATGCCGAGGCCATCGCGATTACCGTCACCGATCACGGCGTGGGCCTGAAGCCGGGGCAGGAGGAGCTGGTGTTCAACCGTTTCTGGCGCGCCGATCCCTCCCGCGTGCGGCACTCCGGTGGAACCGGCCTGGGCCTTGCGATCTCGCGCGAGGATGCGATCCTGCACGGTGGAACCCTCGAGGCCGCTGGCACGCCCGGGATCGGCTCCGTGTTCCGCCTGGTTATTCCGCGTACCCCGAAGGCCTCCTACCGGAGGTCCCCGCTGCCGCTGGAGGCACCGGAGAAGGAATGGGTGGAGGAGAAGTGAGGCGATCAAAGACCCTGATCTCTGTCCTTTCAGTTGCGGTGCTCGCGGCGGGATGCTCGACTCTGCCCAGGGACACGGATCCCCAGGTGCTCAGGTCATTCGAGGCCTCCCAGCCCATCGAATCGGTGGCCGGTCCCGAACCCGGGCAGGACCCGGATATTTTGCTGCGCGGATTTTTCACCGCGGGAGCTCGTCCCACCCAGCAGTACCAGTCGGCGCGGGCCTATCTCACGGATGAGGCCAGCAGCACCTGGGATCCCTCGACGGAGATCCGGATACTCGACCGCATCGACCTCAACACCGTCTCCGGGTCGACCTCGGACACCAGGACCATCGCCATCCGGGGTACCCAGGTGGGCACGCTGGGCAGCGGCGGGGTGTACACCCCGGGAAACACCGAGTACGTCGCCCAGATCGAGATGCGCCGGGTCGGTGGTGAATGGCGCATCGATGAGCTCCCGCAGGGCGTGGTGATGGAGCGCAATGAGCTGCGCAACCACTATTCCCCTTACAATCTCTACTTCTTCGACCCCACCGGACAGGTGCTCGTCGGTGACCGCCGCTGGATCTACAACGGGGTGCCTGCCGTTGATTCCGTCCTCATGGCGCTGCTCGCCGGTGGCCCCTCCTCCCGGATCAGCCCCGGTGTGGTCAATCAACTGGAGGTGGGTGCGACCTTCGTCGGCGCCGATGACGGTGTCTACCGCTTCACCGGGCTGAGCAACCTCGGCGACGATCAGAAGCTGCGCTTCGCCGCCCAGGTTGTGTGGACGCTGGCGAATGCGGATGTCACCGGACCCTATGTGATCGAGGCCGACGGGCAGCCCCTGGTGGCCGATTTCCCCTCCCTGACACTCGATGATGTCGCCGATTACAATCCCCAGGCGCTGAGCACCTCGGTGTCCACACTCTTCGCCCTGCAGAACGGTTCGATCTCCAGGCTGTCCTCGGGCTCGGTGTCCTCGCTGAACGGGTGGCTCACGGGCGGAAACATCGAATCCGCGGCGATCTCCACCTCCGCCAATGTTGTCGCGGCGGTTCGCCGCGGTGCCCCGGCGACCCTGATGGTGGGGCAGCTGGAGGGCACCGGTACCGATGTTCTGACTGCGGAGTCCATCACCAGGCCCACCTTCGAGTATCAGGCCGGTGCGCTGTGGGCGGTGCTTGACGGCCAGACCCTGGTGCGGGTGGCGCGCTCGACCACCACCGGGGAGCTGGTGCGCAATGAGGTCGAGATCGCGCTGCCGGAGGGTATGACGGGCAACATCTCCGAGTTCCAGCTGTCCCACACCGGGGTCAGGGCGGCGATGATCATCGATGGCAGGGTTTTCATCGGCGTTGTCAGCAGACCGGGGCCGGGGGAGCGGAGGGTGACCAATGTCACCGAGCTGGCTCCGACGCTTGCGGAGTCCGCGCTCAGTGTCGCCTGGCGCCCGGACGGGTCCCTGCTCGTCGGTACCTCCAAACCCGAGCAGCCGGTGTGGCGGGTGGAGCTGGACGGCTCCGCGACGACGGCGCTGCCGAGCGGGAATCTCTCCGCGCCGGTGGTGGCGGTGGCCTCCTCCTCGACGACGATGTACGCCACCGATGCCCACGCGCTGCTCCAGCTGCCCACCTCCGACAACACCATCTGGCGCGAGGTGCCGGGGCTTCTCGGCACCAGGGCCGCGCCGATCGTGGCGTATTGATGGAACTGCTGCTGCCCCGCGAGTGTGGTGGTTGCCGGGCGCCGGGGGTCCCGCTGTGCGAGGGCTGCAGGCGGCGGTGGCGGACGCCGCCGGCCAGGGTGCCGGTGGCCCTTGATTTCCCGGTGTGGTCGCTCGGACCCTATGAGGGCGCGCACCGTGCGGTGCTCATCGCGATGAAGGAGCGGGGGCGCCGCGACCTGGTTGCGGAGGTGGCGGCCGTGGTGGGGGCGTCGATAGGCTTCCTGGTGGCACGTGGTGAGATTGAGCACAACTGCACGCTGGTGCCGGCGCCCACCCGCGAGCGCTCCAGACGCCTGCGCGGTGGCGACCCGGTGGAGCTGGTCTGTCGCGCCACCGGCCTGACGACGCTGCCCTCGGTGCGGCTCGCGGCGGGCACCCCGGACTCGGTGGGACAGTCGGCGGTGCAGCGGCGCCGGAATCTGCGGGTGGAGCTGCTGCGCACGCCGCCCTCTCCGGTGGTGATCATCGATGACGTGGTGACCACCGGAGCGACGCTCAGCGCGACAGCCGATGTGCTGCGCAGCGCGGGGGTGCTGGTCCGCGGTGCACTGACATACTGCCACGCATAAATTGGGGTCCCTATTGGCAGCAATGTTATGACCAGATGTATTCTGATAGGTGAAGTTGATCCCGTCACCGCGATCTGAGTAATCCCGCTCACTTCAAGGCGGTGACCAACACTGGGAGGAGTTGTAGCGTGACTACACCTGCTGACAACACAGGAACCTTGAGCCCGGAGACCCAGGTGAGCATCACCGGTCGAAATGTGGAGGTTCCCGAGCATTTCGCGGAGCGCGTCCACACCAAGCTCGCGAAGATCGAACGCCTCGATCCGACACTGACCTTCTTCCACGTGGAGCTCCAGCACGAGCCGAATCCGCGTCGCGCCGATGAGAGCGACCGCATCCAGATCACCGCGACCGGCAAGGGCCACATCGCCCGCGCCGAGGCGAAGGAGGACAGCTTCTACGCAGCCCTGGAAACGGCGCTGGCCAAGATGGAGCGTTCGTTGCGCAAGGTGAAGGCCCGCCGCAGCATCTCCCGTTCCGGGCACCGTGCGCCACTATCCACCGGTGAGGTCGGAGCGCAGCTGGTCGCGGAATCCCAGGAGGTCCGCGGAGCCGATGACCTGGGCAAGTACGATGTTGATCCCTACGCGGATCAGGTCGATGACGTGATACCCGGCCAGGTTGTCCGTACCAAGGAGCACCCCGCCACCCCGATGAGCGTCGATGATGCCCTCTCCGAGATGGAGCTGGTCGGCCATGATTTCTATCTCTTCGTCAACGAGGAGACCAGCCAGCCCTCCGTGGTCTATCGTCGCCACGCCTTCGATTACGGTCTGATTGCGCTCTCCGCAGAGGCCTGATCGGCCCCGGAAGTTCCGGTAGCACTGCCCGCCACCCCCGCGAAACCGTCGGTGGCGGGTACTGTTGTTTCCTATGTTTGTATAACTCGTGCGTACAATACGGTTTTGAATCAGATTTGTTATATGAGGGCCCGGCATTTCGGCGCCCGATACCCGACTCGCTAGATATAAGGACGACTGCTCGTGTTTGGATTGTCCAAGGTGCTCCGCGTTGGCGAAGGCCGCGCCGTGAAGCGACTCCAGAAGATCGCCGATCAGGTTATCGCGCTGGAGCCCCAGTTTGAAAACCTCACCGATGAAGAACTCAAGGCGAAGACGGAGGAGTTCAGGCAGCGCCTGGAAAAGGGCGAGACCCTCGATGACATCTTCCTCGAGGCCTTCGCCACCGCGCGGGAGGCGTCCTGGCGGGTGCTCGGACAGAAGCACTACCCGGTGCAGATCATGGGCGGTGCCGCACTCCACTTCGGAAACGTCGCCGAGATGCGCACCGGTGAGGGCAAGACACTGACCTGTGTGCTGCCCGCCTATCTCAACGCACTCGAGGGTAAGGGTGTCCACGTTGTCACGGTCAACGATTACCTGGCCAAGCGTGACGCGGAGTGGATGGGTCGCGTGCACCGCTTCCTCGGTCTGCAGGTCGGGGTGATCCTCTCCGACATGCGTCCCGCCGAGCGCAAGGTCGCCTACGATTCCGATATCACCTACGGCACCAACAACGAGCTGGGCTTCGACTACCTCCGGGACAACATGGCGCGCTCCCTCGGCGACCTGGTCCAGCGCGGGCACCACTACGCCATCGTCGATGAGGTTGACTCCATCCTCATCGATGAGGCCCGCACGCCGCTGATCATCTCCGGTCCCGTCGACGGAACCTCCCAGTGGTACAACGTCTTCGCCCAGATCGTCCCGCGGATGAAGAAGGACGTCCACTATGAGGTGGACACGCGGAAGAAGACGATCGGAGTCAAGGAGGAGGGGGTGGAGTTCGTCGAGGATCAGCTCGGTATTGATAATCTCTACGCCCCCGAGCACTCCCAGCTGGTCAGCTACCTCAACAACGCGATCAAGGCGGAGGAGCTGTTCGAGCGTGACAAGGACTACATCGTCCGCAACGGTGAGGTGATGATCGTCGACGGTTTTACCGGCCGAGTTCTCGGCGGGCGCCGCTACAACGAGGGCATGCACCAGGCGATCGAGGCCAAGGAGAAGGTGGAGATCAAGAACGAGAACCAGACTCTCGCCACCGTCACCCTGCAGAACTACTTCCGTCTCTACGAGAAGCTGTCCGGTATGACAGGTACCGCGGAGACCGAGGCCGCGGAGCTGCACCAGATCTACAAGCTCAACGTCATTCCGATCCCCACCAACCGCGACAACCAGCGTGAGGATCTCACCGACCTGATCTACAAGACCCAGGAGGCGAAGTTCGCCGCCGTGGTCGATGACATCGCCGAGCGGATCGAGAAGGGCCAGCCGGTGCTCGTGGGCACGGTGTCCGTCGAGCGCTCCGAGTACCTCTCCCAGCTGCTCAAACGCCGGGGCATCAGCCACAATGTGCTCAACGCCAAGCACCACGAGGAGGAGGCGCAGATCGTGGCCAAGGCGGGACTGCCCGGTGCGGTCACGGTGGCCACCAACATGGCCGGACGAGGTACCGACATTGTGCTCGGCGGGAACGCGGATATCATCGCCGACATCAACCTGCGTGCCCGCGGGCTCGATCCCGTCAATACTCCGGAGGAGTACGAGGCGGCCTGGGACGCGGAGATCGAGACGCAGAATGAACGCTCGAAGAGGCTCGCGGAGAAGGTCCGCGAGGCGGGCGGACTCTATGTGCTGGGCACCGAGCGGCACGAATCACGCCGCATCGACAACCAGCTGCGCGGCCGATCCGGACGTCAGGGTGACCCCGGGGCGACCCGCTTCTATCTCTCCATGCGCGATGATCTGATGGTGCGTTTCGTCGGGCCCACCATGGAGAACATGATGAACCGCCTCAACGTTCCCGATGATGTGCCCATTGAATCCAAGACGGTGACCAACTCCATCAAGGGCGCCCAGGCGCAGGTGGAGAACCAGAACTTCGAGATGCGCAAGAACGTGCTCAAGTATGACGAGGTGATGAACGAGCAGCGCAAGGTCATCTATAGTGAGCGTCGTGAGATCCTCGAATCCGCCGACATCTCCCGCTACATCCAGAACATGATCGAGGAGACCATCTCCGCCTATGTCGCCGGCGCAACGGCCAACGGCTACGTCGAGGACTGGGATCTGGACGAGCTGTGGAACGCTCTCGAGGCGCTCTACGGCCCCGGTTTCACCTGGCAGTCCCTCGTCGAGGGCAGTGAATACGGCGTGCCCGGTGAGCTCTCGGCCGCCGATCTGCGCGAAGCGCTGGTCAAGGACGCCCAGGCCGAGTACAACCGGCTCGAGGAGGCGGTGGCCATGATCGGCGGCGAGGCACAGATGCGCAACATCGAGCGCATGGTGCTCATGCCCGTCATCGACCAGAAGTGGCGCGAGCACCTCTATGAGATGGACTACCTCAAGGAGGGCATCGGTCTGCGCGCCATGGCGCAGCGCGACCCGCTGGTGGAGTACCAGAAGGAGGGCGGCGACATGTTCAACGCCATGAAGGACGGCATCAAGGAGGAGACGGTGCGCCAGCTCTTCCTCCTGCGCAAGCAGTTCCTCGTGCAGGAGGAGCACTCCGTCTAGAGCACGCGGAAGCTGGACATCCGCCACATGCCGTCGGTCTGTACCAGGCCGGCGGCATACGCTGTTGTGCGGTCGCGGCAGCGCACGCTGCCGAAGACCTCGGCCGCCGCATCCGCGAGACGGATGTGCATGGATACCACCTTGACGACGCCCACCGTCACGCGCCCCGCCCCCTTGCGGCGGGCCGCCACGTGGGCACGGGCGGAGGTATCGAAGCGCCTCGGGTGCAGCTGGGTCAGCGGTCGCAGCCCGAAGGCGGAATCCAATGCGATCTGGATCAGCGCCCCGATTTCCTTAGGAACGGTCTGCGGGGGTGCGGGGGCCGGTGGCTCGGTGACCTCGGGTGTGAGATACAGCAGGTGGCTGAGACCGGGGATGGGGCTGAGCATGGCGATACTCCTTGGGAGATTACACCCAAGGCAAACGACCAGTCACCCCGAACTGTGCGACAATCAAGAACACAGGCTACGACTAATATGGCACGGAAATGACAAAAATGAAAGGGACACAGTGCGCGGATTGATAGTGGACTACGCCGGGGTGCTCGACGGCACCGATGAAGACCAGCGACGTTGGCGGAATCTCCTGGCGGCGGCCAAGAAGAACGGGGTGGGCACCGCGATACTGAGCAATGATCCCGGCGGCCCCGGCGCCGACCCGATCCGGGAGTTCGAGACATCCGGCATCGTGGACAGGGTGCTGCTTTCCGGTGAGATGGATTCGGAGAAGCCCGACGTGGAGGCATTCCAGGCCGCCGCCGACGCCATCGAGCTGCCCATGCGCGACTGCGTGCTCGTCGACGATTCGATCCTCAACATCCGCGCCGCCGTCGAGTCGGGCCTGGTCGGAGTCTACTATCAGCAGTTCGACCGTGCGGTCGTGGAGATCACCGGCCTGTTCGGGCTCGAGGGGGAGTTCTAAGCCGTGCGCGTCTACATTCCCGCTACCTTCGGCATGCTCCGCGAACTCAATGACAACCGCGTGGTCACCGCCCGCTCTGGGTGGGGCTTCGCGGTCACGCCCGCACTCAATGAGTTCTATACGGCGGGAGATGAGGAGGAGATCGCCCACGCGGCCTTCCAGGATGCCGCGGAGGCGTCGATCCGCCTACTGGCCATCGGTGATGAGGCGGAGTTTCCCTACCGCCGTGTGGTGATATCAGCCGATATCGATGACGCCCGCGTCACCCTCGCCTCCGAGAATGGCGAATCCGTGGTCGGAATCGTTCCGGCCCGGATCGATCTGGAGGACGTCGCGGCGATCCATATTGATGTGGAGGCCTCGGAGGCGGATACCAAAAAGGCCATCGGGGTTATCGATGAATCCGATCTGGGCCAGGAGGACGCCGAGCTGGTGGTCGGCGATGCCCAGGATAACTTCATGGCGTGGTATGACCCGAATGAGCTGCCGTTCCTGGTCGAGCTGCTCTAGCCTGATCTGCAGCCAGGTCCCTTCGGGCATGCCGAGGCCCCCGGTCCACGGAGCTGTGCCCAGGGGAACTTTCTCAGGCGGGGACGTCGAATAGTCCACCGTAGTCCTGCGGGGGCTCGGTGCCGCTCCGCTCCCTGGCTCTTGTCCTGGCACGGGCACCTCCGGATTCCGACTGGGCGGCGGTCTCATTGAACACCACCCCGGAACCATCCGCCGGATAGTGGCCGACCCTCCCGGTCCCCGGGTCCGTGTCCATGTAGCCCTTGTTGTTCCGACCGGTTCGGGAATCATCGTTGTTCTTGTGGTCCCCGAAGCACATTCCGGCGAGATTGCCGATATCCGTGCGTCCGCCGTGGGACCAGGGGATCAGGTGGTGGACTTCACAGTTGATCATCGGTTGTGAACAACCGGGGTGGGTGCATACCAGTTCCGCCGCCTGGAGGGCGATGCGCTGCTCCAGGGAGGCGGACCGTCTGGTCCTGCCGAGGTGGAGTGGCCTGCCGCTGTGGGAGTCCAGTACGGCCCCGAAGTCGTATTTCGCCGCACCCAGGTTGAGGATCTCGAAGGGGGTGAGCCTGACTCCGGTGTTGGTGGGGTAGCGGTGCCCCGCGCCATTCGGCTCCAGGTCGGTTACATCATCGACGCTCATGGAGACGACGATCGAACCGATGCCGTGACGGCCACGGCTCAGGAGGCCGGAGTTGCTCAGTCCGAGGATGTGGCTGAGGGCATCAACCCTGCGCTGACCCATCGTCCGGGTGTCCTCGTCGGGCAGGACATCTACGAGATCTCCGCGCTTGGCCAGCGGTGCCAGTGCCGCGTGCAGCATCGCGGCGGCGTCCGCGGGAAGGTAGGCGGTGAGGCGAACTCCTCCGTCGCTGTCCTGACCGGCGATGTGGAGAAATCTCTTGCGCATCGCCGCGAAGGGATCCGGGGTGGTTTTGTTTGCTTTGGTCACCGCAGTGCGGACCCACCTGCGGAGATCCTCCGCGCTGCGGTCCGCGGCCTCCGCGGTGGCGGCGGCCAGGAGCTCCTGCCTGGTCGGTGTTGTTCCACGGTTAAGGTTGGACAGCTCTCTGTTGATGATGGCCAGCTTCTCCGCGCTCAGCGCGTTCTCCCTGGAGTTCTTCAGGGCCTGGCGGCGCTTTTCCTCCGCCTCCCTCTCGCGGGCCTCGCGGGCCTCCTTTTCTTCCTTCTCCCGGGCTTCCCGCTCCTCCCTATCATCGGGAACCTCGGTCTCCGGAGTCCCCGGGTCCTCCGGCTGTGGGTCGGGATACAGCTCCCTGGCCAGTTCCGCCCTGCGGAAGGCCTCGGCCCGGGAGAGCCCGAAAGTTCTGATCAGAAAATCAATATGGCTGCCGCCGCCGACGAGAACACCGGCATTTGCCAGCTCCGCGGCACGGGCCACCGCGGCATCGAGGAGTATTTTGGTATTGAAAATCTTCTCAAGGCTGATCAGTGCCGCAATGTTGGGTATAAGAACCTCCGACGAGGGGGCGGAGGTGAAGGCATCAACTATGTCACTCATGGCCGCCCCGATGGCCTCCACCTGTCCGGCAATGCTGCTTTGCATGATCCCCCCTCCCCAGGATAACCGCCACATCACTTGTTAGCTCCAATTCTAACCGCTAATGTGTTCGATCGCAATAGCGGATCAGAAATCGGCATAAATCCTGTTCAGGACTGCTACAGCAGAGAAAACGAATATAGAACACAGGTGATGTTTCTAAAGATCCCAGGCGTCATTGCTGCGCAATGCGACCAGCAGGGTCCTCACCGCCTCCACCCGCCGTGCGCTCGCACCGGTCAGCGTGTCCAGGGCGCATCCCGGGTCGGCGGGCGGACCAAGATGGGAACAGCCACGCGGGCAGTTCTCGGCAGCGCTGGCCAGGTCCTCGAAGACCCCGACCACGGTATCGGCATCGACATGGGCCAGCCCGAAAGAGCGGATCCCGGGGGTGTCGATGATCCATCCCCCCTCGATCGGAAGCGCCACCGACTGCGTGGAGGTGTGCCGTCCCTTGCCCACGCCGGAGACAACCCCGGTCTCGCGGTCCGCATCCGGTACCAGCCGGTTGACCAGTGTGGACTTGCCCACACCGGAATGCCCGATAAGCGCCGTGATGTGGCCGCGGACCACGTCGAGCACCGGCTCCAGCGGATCATCGATCCCGCAGACGACCACCGGGACCTCGAGGGCCTCGAACTCCGCTGCGAACTCGCTGGGATCGGCGAGGTCGGATTTTGTCAGACACAGGATGGGCTGGAGATGGCCGACGAATGCTGCGATAAGCGCCCGCTCCACGAAACCGGCGCGTGGCGGCGGATCGGCCACCGCGGAAACGATGAGGAGCTGGTCAGCGTTGGCCACGACGATCCGCTCGTAGGGATCCGTGTCATCGGCGGTACGCCGCAGCACGCTGGTGCGTTCCTCGAGCTTCACTATGCGCGCCAGCGTGCCCTCCTTGCCGGAGGTGTCTCCGACGACGCCGACCCGGTCACCGACCTCGATGGGGGTCCGACCCAGTTCGCGCGCACGCATGGTGATGATCGCGTCGCTGCGCCCATCCAGGACCACCCCCCAGCGGCCCCTGTCCTTAGTCACCACCATGCCGAACTCCGCGTCCGCATGGTCGGGACGGTCCTTGGTCCTGGGTCTGCTTCCTCTTCCCGGGCGAACCCTGACGTCGGATTCGTCCCATTGCCGCCTAGCCAACCATGTCCTCCCAGAGTTTTTCAAAACCGGGGAAGGTCTTCGAGGTCGTCTGTACGTCCTCGACCTCGACGCCGTCCACGGCCAGGCCGAGGATCGCACCCGCGGTGGCCATGCGGTGGTCGGCGTAGGAACGCCACACCCCTCCGTGGAGGGTGGCCGGGGTGATGCGCAGGCCGTCGTCAAGCTCTGTGCAGCGGCCGCCGAGCCGGTTGATCTCGGTGGTCAGTGCCTCGAGTCGGTTCGTTTCGTGTCCGCGCAGATGGGAGATCCCGGTGAGCACGGATTCGGTGGAGGCCAGCGCGGCGAGCGCGGCCACCGTCGGGGTCAGCTCGCCGATATCGGACATGTCGAGCTGGATTCCCTGCAACACGTTGGGCCCGGTGACCGCGAGATCGTGCGAGCGTCCCGTGTCGATCAGCTCGATGGCGCATCCCATCCGCTCCAGGATGGACCGGATGGCGTCCCCGGGCTGGGTGGTGTTGATCGGCCAGTCCGGAACGGTCACAGTGCCTCCGGTGACGGCGGCCGTGGCCAGGAACGGAGTGGCATTCGACAGATCCGGTTCGATGCGCCAGTGGTGTCCGTGGATGGGTCCGGGATGGACCCTCCACTCGTTCTCCGAGGTCTCCACCAGCACTCCGGATTCGCGCAGCATGTCCACGGTCATCTCGATGTGCGGCATGCTGGGCAGCCGCCCGCCGGTGTGCCTGACTGTGACACCCCTCCGGAACCGGGGGGCGGAGAGTAGCAGACCCGAGACGAACTGCGAGGAACCGGAGGCATCGATCTCCACCACCCCGCCGTCGGGGGTGTCCTCCGTGTTCACGGTGAAGGGAAGGGAATCATTGTCCACCTCCACTCCGAGCGAACGCAGGGCATCCAGGATCCCCGACATCGGCCGCAGGCGGGCCTGCGGATCCCCGTCGAAGTACACCGGGCCGTCCGCGAATGCGGCTACCGGCGGCAGGAACCGCATCACCGTGCCGGCGAGGCCGCAGAAGACACTTCCCGAGCGCAGTGTCCCCGGTTCAACCGCGTATTCGTCCACCGACAGCTCCCTGATCACCACACCCATTCCACGCAACCCCTCGGCCATGAGATCGGTATCGCGGCTGCGCAGGACATTGGAGATCCTCGAGGGCTGATCGGACAGCGCCGCGAGGATCAGTGCACGGTTGGTTATCGATTTTGAACCTGGGATGGGCTGCTTCCACACGATGGGTCGGTGCGCGCGCGGAGCATTCCACTTGGGCAAGGGGCTAGGCGAATCGGTCACACGTACCATAATAGAGGTATGTGCGGACGCTTCGTTCTCTTTACCACCGGCGAGATGCTTATCGACGCCGCGGAAAGCTTCACCCGACGCCCGGTGGGCGCGCCCGAGGGCACGCCCGGTCCCAGGTACAACCTGGCACCCACCCAGACGGTGCCGATGGTGCATGTGGCGGGGGAGAAGGGGGAGAAGGGGGAAGCCCTGCTGGAGCCGGCGCGCTGGGGGCTGCTGCCGAATTGGAAGAAGGACGACAGCGGACCCCCGCTGTTCAACGCGCGCTCCGAGACCGTGGCCGCGAAACCCTCCTTCCGCGATGCCTTCAAGCGCCAGCGGTGCATCATCCCGATGGACGGCTACTACGAATGGCATGAGAAGAAGCCCTATTTCGTCTCCCTCGGCGGCGAACTGATGTGGGCGGCCGGGCTGTGGGCCACCGGGGCGCAGCGGATCTCCGCGACCATCCTCACCACCGCAGCGGCCGAGCCCATCGAGTGGCTGCACGACCGGATGCCACGATTTCTCGAACGTGGGGAGGCCGCGGCCTGGCTCGGCGGGAGCGTCGAGGAGGCGACCGCGCTGCTGCACCCGGTCGGGCCGCAGTGGCGCGCCGGGCTGGTGACACGACCCGTGGGCGCCGCGGTGGGCAACGTCCGCAATGACTACGCGGAGCTTCTGGATTAGACACAGCCCACAGCGGTGCTATCCCCCCCATCCTCCCCGGACACGGTGTGGCACGGGGAGGATCACGGTCCCTGATTCATTCGGCGAGCAAGTAATCATTGCTGCCCCGTGGGCAGTGTCCATAGCATGCACAGTTGTTGGCAACATGACAGCTTCATCTTGGAGAGCTGCTCGTGGCCGGGTTCGTTGTCCATCGCTTTCTTTGCGCACCCTCCCGTGGTGCCGGGTTCCCCCACGGGCAGGATTCTCCCGAAAGGAACAACGCGATGGACATCGCATTCTTAATCCCCGGCACTTACGAGGAGCGGGACCCGGAGAAAGGACTCGACGACCTCCTGGATGTCTTCGAATTCGGCGAGGATCTGGGCTTCCGGGGCGGATGGGTCCGGCAGCGCCACCTCGAGCACGCGGTGTCGAACGCCCTCTCATTTCTGGCCGCGGCCTCGCAGCGGACCTCCCGAATCGAGCTGGGCACCGGTGTCATCCAGATCGGATATGAAAACCCCTTCCTGCTCGCATCCAATGCGGCGCTGGTGGATGCACTGTCGAAGCGGCGTCTGCAACTGGGGGTCAGCGGTGGTGTCCCGGCCCGCTATGATCTCCTGGGTCCGGAGGTGTTCGGGAACAACCCGCCCCGTCCCGAGGAGCTCGGATACGACAAGATCGGGCAGCTCCAGTCACTGCTGGTCGGGGACTACGTGGGGGAGCGGCCCACCGAGATCGAGGCACCGGGAACCATCCAGATAGCGCGGATCCAGCCACCGCACGCCACTCTTCCGGACAGGCTCTGGCAGGGTGGCAGTTCGCGGGGATCGGCTGCCTTCGCAGCCGCCCACGGTCTGAACTTCACCACCGGAAACATCGTTGCAGGCGACGGGATCCACGGTTTTGAGGAGGCACAGAGCGCCGTCCTGGACGTCTACGAGCAGGGTCTGCCCGAGGGGGCGCGGACGCGGGTGGCACTTGGCCGGGTCATCGTCCCCACCGACAGTGCCACCACGGAGTCCCGCGAGAAGTACGCGGCGCTGCTGGCCAGCCGCCTTGAACGCACACTCGGCCCCCACGGTGAGCGCGACATCAACTTCCAACCGGATCTGATCGGCTCGGCCGAGGAGATCGTGGAGCGGCTGCTCACCGACCCCGCGCTGTCGCGTGCGAGTGAGCTCCGCCTGGAGCTGCCCTATGAGTTCACCCTCGACGAATACCGACAGGTGCTCGCCGACTTCGTGGAGAAGGTGGTTCCGCTGGCCCGTGATGCGGGCCTGGACCTGGTCGTCTCGGAGTAGGAGGTGGTCAGCCCCGTGGCAGCAGCTCGAAGGATGCGGATTCGAGCAGGTCGCCTGCCACGGCATCGGCGCGCTGGAAACCACGGGCACCGGTCCCCGGACGGGAGAAGGGGGCATCCGGCCCACCGCCCGCGACCAGCGGACCGAAGATGAACAGACGGTGGTTGACGGAACCGTCGCCGCGGATGGCGTGCCCGCTGGCATCGGAGCGGAAACGGGCGGGACCGTCGCCGTCCTCGATCGAGATGTCGCCGGAGGCGACCAGCCTCCGCAGCAGCCCGTCTGTCACGTTGGCGGCGTAGCCGGGGGCGAGGTGGGCGTCGATAAGCGTTGTCGTGGATACGATGCGCCGCGCCCCCGTCGCCGTTGATGTGGCGTGAAAGCCCTCGCCGTCGGCGGTGACGCCCACACCCGGTCCGAGGAAGCGGAGGAGACCTGCGCGCCGCAGTGCCTGCAGCTGTTCGACCCTCAGCGGGGGCGGGCCGCTGGCGTTATAGGAAAACAGCCCGTGGAGGCGCCGATCCAGGCGTTCACCGCGCACCCGCGAGACCACCCTGCCCGCGGCGTACAGGGAGCTGAGCCGGAGGAACATGGGCATGAGGGTCTGTCGGAGCGCGAGATCCGGGGACTGCCCGGGATCGCGGCTGCGCTCGAGCCGGGTGGAGATATAGGCGTCGATCAGGGATTCGGTCTCGGAATGGTCCGCGGCCGTCACCGTGGCGAAGGGACGGTCGAGCCCTGCGAGGTCAAAGTGGTCGCCCACGTCGGGGACGGCGACCGAGATCGCATCCCGGACGTCGGCATCCGCGGCGGGACCCCGACCGCCGAGCTCCGGTGGCAGAAGCTGCGCGAGTGTCCTCTCAACCTCGGCCCAGTCCGCGCGGGTGCGCTCGGGATGGGCGACCCACAGCTGCCGGTAGTGCGACGTCCGGAGGTTCCAGTCCACGATGGGCAGAATGCGGGAATCGTAGTCGAGGGGACCGGGGCCGAAGCGATCCAGCGACTGATCGTCGAGGTACCGGGGCGGACCCGCGTGCACCTCCACCTCGTAACCGAGTTTCGGCTGGTAGGGAACACCGCGCCGGGATCCGGCCCAGAGGATCGGTTCCCGGCCACCTGGAACATAGGACAGCAGCCCTGCTGAATCCCGGACGTAGCGCCCGCCACGACCCTCGAACAGCAGGACCATGGCATCGATGAACGCGAGTCCGAGGCCGCGGACGATGGCGGGTTTTCCCGCGGGTACGACGGAAAGATCAAGGTCGGCGGTAAAACCGGGCGGCACGTAGATCAGGCCCGAATTTTCAGCGGCGGCGCGCAGGGGAGCCCGGTCACCGGCGTCGGCGACATCGAGGTGCCCCTGTGAGAGGATGGCCGTCGATGCACTGAGCACCGTGCCGTTGTCCAGCCGGACCAGCTGGTGGTCTCCGGCGTCGCTGACCCCGGTGGCCGTTGCGCGGTGCTCGATGACCGTCACCGGTTCCGGCAGGTCCGCGAGCTGGCGGACGGCCTCCTCGAAGGCCCACCTCAGGTACAGCGACTGCATCCTTCGCGAGGGGAAGGTGCGGCCGGTGAACCCCTCCGCCTCAGGGTCCAGCCCCGCCTCCCGGATGGCGGCGCGTCCGGCTCCATGGACCCACTGATCCACCCGCGGACCGGGGGAGACGGGGCCGTCCATGTCCACGGAGTCGTCGGCGAAGATGGTCACATCCTCAGCACGGGAGTTCATCCACAGCAGTCCGGACTGCTCGCGGCGCCAGATCCGGCCACCTCCGGCGGGATGCGGGTCGACCACGTGGATGGTGTTCAGCGCGCCCGGGAACTCTCCACCACGGGCCGCGAGACGCAGCAGGATCCCCGTGGTGCGTGGCCCGCCGCCGACGAAGGCGATGTCACGACCGCCCTCCTCATTCCTCATTGCGGATTCCCCTTTCTGTCGCTGTCCCGATCACTGTTCCGGTAACTGTCTCCGGAGATCTCGAGTTATCCGGCGAACTGGTTGGCCGCGACGGGCCGCAGTCCCAGTCGGTCCCGGAAGGTGATCCCCGCTGCATGGCTTCCATAGGCGCCGGCGCTGTCGACGATCTCGGCGATCAGAGAGTCGGTGTTTTTGCCGAGCGCGGTCGGGCGGAGGTGGACTCCCGGCGAACCTGTGCGGAACAGCCCGCCGACCTCGGTGGTGAACCAGTCATGATCAGCTGTCTCCGGAATGCTGAGACCGGGCAGGACCGGGACCCGCCGCCCCGTGGCATCGACGGCTTCGTGCACCGGGGCGAGCGTCCCGTCCACATCCCCGCCGGGTTCGACGGGCACGATGATCACATCGGCCAGTCGTGCCGCCGCGCGCACCGCCTCCGGGTCCGTCGCGGTGATGAACACCGGCGGATTGCCCTGCGGAGGCCGGGGCACGATTGACGGCCCCTTAACCGAGTACTCCCGTCCGACGCTGTCGGTGATCCGTGCATCGATGACATGGACCCTGTCTCGGTCCAGGAAACGGGAGGTGCGCGGGTCGCGGATCTCCGCATCCTGATCCCAGGAATCCCACAGCGCACGGACAACCTCGATGACCCGGGCGGTCTCGGCCCAGGCCGCATCGGGTGCCGCCGCGTGTCGACGCCCGATGGTGCGCGCCTCCACCTCCGTCAGGGAGGGCACCGGCGCCCACGCCGCCCGGCCACGGCCCGTGTAGTCGAGGGTCGCGGTGGCCGTGGCAATGTGAAAGGGTTCGGTGGGCGTCGTGGTCACAGTGGGAACGAGCCCGATCTGCCTGGTCTGGGTGCTGATGAAGGCGGCCGTGGTCAGGGCGTCGAACTCCGTGCGTCCCGCCGCGTTTCCCAGGCTGTCGGAGAAGGTGAGAGAATCGATGCCCGAGGCATCGAGCTTCTGGGCCGCGCTGAGCTGGGCCGGGATGATGTCGGAGGCGGCGATCCCCGGGGTGGGGTCGAGGCTGACACCGATCAGGAAGGTGCTCATGCGTTGGCCCCCACCTTCACGCTGGAGTTTCCGGTCGACTGCCCGTCGGCCCGCGCCGCTGCGCGGTGCTCGCTCCAGCTCCGGGCCGGACGGTGATCGGGGAGACCGAGGTTCTCCCGCAGTGTGGAGCCGGGGTAGGTGTCGCGGTAGACCCCGCGGTCCTGCAGCTTCGGCACCACCAGATCGACGAACTCATCCAGACCGCCGGGGGTGATCGGGGAGACGAGGATGAATCCGTCCGCGGCGCGCTCCTGGACGAAGCTGGTGATCTCATCGGCGATCCGCGAGGCAGTACCGACGAAACCACCGTGCCCCGTCTGGTTGATCACCAGGTCATGGATGGACCAGGAATTGGCCGTCGCCTGCTCGCGCAGCCCGGCTACTATCTCGTGGGGATCCTGCTGCCGACGTGCGACACCGCGGGTCGGTGCCACGCTGTCCACCACGGGCTCGATGTCGGGCAGCGGTCCGTCGGGATCGTAGGAGGACAGGTCCGTTCCCCAGAACTGCTCAATGAAGGAGATGGCCCCCGGTGCCGCTGACCTGCTGGCGACGAACGAATGCATCCTTCTCCCGCGCCTCGGCCTCGGAGTCCGCGAGGGTGACCGTCACCGCGGGGAGGATCCTGAGATTGCCCTCGGTGCGGCCGTAGGCGGGGAGACGGCGTTTGACGTCGGTGTAGAACCTCCTGCCCTCATCAAGCGTGCCGTGTCTGCTGAAGATCACATCGGCGGAACCCGCGGCGAAGTCCCGGCCGGAGGGGGAATCGCCGGCCTGGATAATCACGGGATGACCCTGGGGGCCGCGGGGCACCGAGAAGGTGGCCTCCACATCGAAGAACTCCGAATCATAGCGGATCGTCTCATCGGTGCCGGCCTCCCACAGCTGCCGTGCCAGGTCGATGAACTCCTCCGCGCGGGCATAGCGTTGCGGGTACTCCAGGTAGGTGCCACGGCGGAAGTTCGCCCCGGCGAAGGTGTGCGAGGTGACCACGTTCCACGCGGCCCTGCCCCCGGATACCGCATCCACCGTGGTCAGCTGCTTGGCCAGCTCATAGGGTTCGTTGAAGGTGGAGCTCAGGGTTCCGGCCAGTCCGATGTCTTCGGTGACCCCGGCGAGGGCGGCGAGTACCGTCAGCGTGTTCGGCCGTCCGACGACATCGAGGTCCAGAATCTCGCCGCGGTGCTCGCGCAGACGTAGCCCCTCGGCGAGGAAGAAGAAATCGAACAGACCACGCTCCGCCGTGCGTGCGAGGTGTTCGAAGGAGGAGAAATCGATGTGGCTCCCGGAGTCCGGGTCCGACCACACCGTGGTGTTGTTGACTCCGGGGAAGTGCGCGGCCAGGTGGACCTCGCGTGGTGGTGTGCTCATGGTGGAATCCCTTTCTCGAGTCGTACCCGGAGAGTCTAGGAACCCCGGAGGGTGCGCAGATAGCGTTCCATCGTGGGTGAATCTAAGGGTTCCCCCGGTGATGGTTCCTTCCCGTGAGGCAATAATCCCTGACCAGTGCGTGCGGCCTTGATCCGGGTGAAACGGGCCCGCATCACCTTTTCCGCCAGTGGCTCCCCCTTGTACATTGGCCCGGTATCCCCGTCACCGTTCGTGCCGAGCGCCGTTGTGGACCACGGCCCGTGCCGATCAACAGAAGGAAACGTATCCCATGACCTCCTCCGCAGCCTCCGCGCACATCGACGACCATCCCGACCACCCTCTCGACGCCACAGAGCGCAGAGCCCTGCGCGATGAGGCCCTGGAGCTGCTCAGGAAGCTGGTCCGCAACGCCTGCGTCAATGACCTCACCCCGGATTCGGGGCAGGAGGAGAGAAACGCAGACACCCTGGAGGAGTACTTCGCGGGGGCCCCGGTGAGCATCAGGAGGCTGGAGCCGCGACCGGGGCGCACGTCGATCATCGTCACCGTCGAGGGTGAGGATCCGGAGGCCGAGCCCCTCACCTTCCTCGGCCACACCGACGTGGTTCCCGTCGATGAGCCCAGGTGGACCACGGAACCCTTCGGCGCGGAGGTGATCGATGGAAAGATCTACGGCCGGGGAACACAGGACATGCTGGGAATCACCGCCTCGATGGCGGTGGTCACCCGGCGGATCGCGGAGAGCCCGCGGCGGCCGAAGGGGACCCTGACCTTCGTGGGGGTCGCTGATGAGGAGGCGCGAGGCGGACTGGGGGCGAAGTGGCTGTCAGAGGAGCATCCCGGAGAGTTCAGCTGGCGCAACGCCGTCGGTGAGCGCGGCGGTGCCCATATCCGTCCCGCGGACGGGACGGACCATGTCACCGTCACCATCGGGGAGAAGGGGGCCGCGCAGCGTCGCCTGCATGTGACGGGCGATGCCGGCCACGGATCCCAGCCCTACGGGGTCACCAGCTCCATCCGGAGGATCGGAGTGGTGGCGCAGCGCATCAGCGACGCCACCCCGCCGGTCTCTCAGGACGGTGTCTGGGAGAATTTTGTCAGGGTGTTCGACTTCGATGGGGCCACCCTTGCGGCGCTGGCGGAGGGCAGCCCGAACGCCTATGAGGCTTTCGGTGACCTCGCCGGCTATGCCTACGCCATTTCCCACCTGACCGTGTCACCGACGGTGGTCAGGGCGGGAGAGGCCATCAATGTATTCCCGAGCAGCGCCCATCTGGATCTGGACATCCGCACCCTGCCGGGACAGACCGACGATGACGTCGATGCCTACCTTCGCGGAGTTCTCGGCGACATCGCGGAGGAGGTGCGCATTGAAAGACTGATCTCCGAACCCGCTTCCCTCAGCCCGACCGGCACACCGGTGTTCGAGGCGATCACGGAGACAATCGCGGAGTTCTTCCCCGAGTCGACCGTACTGCCCATCATCTCCGGCGGCGGCACGGATCTGCGTTTCGCTCGCAGGCTCGGCGGGGTTGGCTACGGATTCGCGCTCAATCACCGTGACCGCACCTTCGCGCATGAGAGCCTGCGTGGCCACGGCCACGATGAGCATCTCCATCTCGAGGATCTCGAACTGACCGTCGCCGCCTACCTCCGACTCACCGAGCGGGTGCTGCTGAGTGGGCGGACCCGACGCGGCTTCTAGTACGCCACGGTGAAACGCCGGCGGTGGTGGGTGGGCACGTCCGCCTCGGTGATCACCGCATCCGCGAGATCCGCGCCGGACAGGGCGGAAACCCCCGCGGCGTCGCGCAGCACCACGTCACCTCCGATGCGGTAGATTCCGGTGTGCTCACCGGGGTTGAATGATCCGAAGGATTCCGCCGGGCTGACGAAGAACCAGTCCAGCCGCGGATCCGTTTCCTTCAGCAGTTCAAGAACGCCGGCAAGCTCCCCCGCCTCGGGTTTGGCCGCATCGGGGAAACCCTCGGAATCGATGAGAAGCGGGCCGTCCTCACTGACGCGGAGCGAACCGGCTCCCCCGATGACGCCGAGACGCACCGAGTTTTCCACGGCATGGGTGGCCAGCGCATCGATGATGCCGCGCAGCCGACCGGGACCCTCAAGCGCTCCGCGCGGTGAGAGCGCGGAGATCACCACGTCGGTGCCGCGGGTGGCGTCGATAAGCGTCTGGTCATCGCGGACGTCGGCGCTGCGGTAGGTGACGCCGTCAATCTGCTCCCCGGGAAGCGTCCTGCTGATCGAGATGACGGTGTGGCCGCGGTCGTGGGCTTCTTTTAGCAGGTGCGACCCTGCGTAGCCGGTGCCGCCGATGATGGTGATGGTGGACATGCTCAACTCCTTGTAAATGTTCCTTGTCTGCACCGCAACTGTAGTCTCGGCCAGGAGGCGGGGATACGCATTGCATTCACGGTGGAAGGACCTGCTTGTCGACGCCCGCACCGCGGAGGCGGTCGGAATGATGCTGGGTTTGTAGTGCTGCTTTAAGCGGTAGCTAATCTTGAGGCTGAGTCCAGCCCGCGAGTTCCATCAGATCATCGACATCTAAGCGCTGCGACTGCGAGGCTCGACCGAGATCATCGAAGATCACTCCTTCCGACTCCAGAACCTGCTGCTGGGTCAAGTCGCGATACTCCTGACTCAACCACCGGAATCCGTCGGACGTCTTACCATCTCGTCGTAGTACCCGGTATGCATTCTGGGCAGTTGTGTTTGCAATGTAGTTTCCCACCGGCTGGGCAGCTGTTCCGATCACAGAAGCAAGGTCGCCGTAACTGGTCCATCGCCCCGTTGGAAGTGCGGAGAGAACCTGTCGTAGCTTGTTCCAGAGCGGATTGTCGTCCGCAGGCACAGGGGTGGTGCTGTTGGGTCCCGGCCAGCGCTCGATGATTAGAGCTGCGAGCATCTGACCTCGAGCTTTGATTTGTTCCGGTCCCCATACATCCTGGTCTGAAATAGACCGGCTCAACCGTAAGCCCGAGGACTTCAATTCGGAAGCCTTCCAATCGAAGCTCTTATTGGACAATGTGGAGTTGTAACCAGTGAGAGTTAGGTTTCCCAGGGTGTGAACGAGTGACTCTTGTAGCTCATCGATGTCATCATTCGGATACAAGGTGTCGAGCTGTCTCCGCCAGTCGGTGTTGAGCGTCTGGGGCATGACATGCTCTATTGAGAGTGAGCTGGTATCAATCGGTTCAAGTGACCCAAACTCTTCCTCCAACCATTCGAGGAAGATTTTTCGGTGATTTCGTCTGCCCTGCAGAAAGTACGGAGCGTAAAGAACGGATTCCACCACCTTTTCGTCGCTGTAGAAGTGCCTGCGTCCGGTAGAAAGCCACTCGGATAGGAAAAGATCAAGGTCTCGCGAATCGCTCTGCTGTGAAACGCTGGTCGCCGCTTCTCTGAACAGCCGGTTGAGGCCCTGGCTTGCGCGGCCCGCGAGAAAGCGACGAACCACGTAGGATTCGATCACGTGGAGTGCCCTTGCTGTGGACTCTTGGCCCGCAGTGTCCGAGGCACGGCGGCTTAGGACACCAAGAACAGCTGGTTGGGTTACCTGCATTCCCCATTGCTTTAGTCTGTTGAGTCTGAATCGGACTCTCGGATCCTCCTCCTCCTCTGGGTGTAAAACCAGGTTGTAGAGCTTTGCGAGGCGAAAGAAGCGGCCAACCTCTTCTTCGACATCTTTTTCGGAAGTCAAAGACTCCAACCGCCGCTGCTGATATAAAAAAGTGTCACCGATTTTCGCAGTGGGATGATAGGCGGCTAGGTCGATCCAAAAGAGATTCTCCAGTTCATCATTGGTGAGCAAATTCTGTAGGGGTTTCCAGTAGCGGCGATATACATCGTCGCCTCGTTGCGGCAGGCGCATGAAGATGTAGTTCCTCAAGAGATCACCTTGCGTGAGCTTGAGTCCCGTGTTGTTCAAAGACTGAAAAATCCGGTGCACATTGTCATCTCTGTGCGTGCTGATGGAAACAAGAGCTAATCCTGAAACCACTGCTTCCTGAAGTGCCTCCACATCGTGACGACTATCAGGGTCGTCAAGCGACTCCAATTGTGAGCTGAAGAATCGATAGGCGGTACCTATAGCGTCCTCGCCTGCCTGGTCATTGTTTCCGGAGATAATCGCACTGTACGATTCTCTATCTTGTTGGGTTGGAACCAACTTTAAATAGGCGGAGCCCTTCTTGAACTTATTAACCAGGTAGCTCTCTTGGATCTCTTCATCGCCGAACCCGTCGGGCTCGGTTCGATGCAGATAATCCCGTATCGCTGCGAGAAGGATTGTCAACGTGGTCAGTCGTTGCTGTCCGTCCACTACGAGATGTGAGGTAACACTGCCGGCGATAGCAGCAGGGGTGGGAGCCAAAACGAGAGATCCAATGAAGTGACTTGCTTGGGGGTCTTCTAGGCGCGACTCAGCTAACTCGGTGATGTCATCCCACAGCGCTTTGAGTTGGCTGGTTCCCCACTGGTAGGGCCTTTGGTAAAGAGGGACCACAAACTGGATTGCTCCAGCAAGTAGATCTCGAAGCGTTGTCTCCTGTGCGGCGACCATGACTAAAAAGCTCCCTTTGTACAGAATGTGGTGGCATCGTGCTGACTTCCCAAGCTCAAGTGGGAACTACTCGATAATAGAACCAAAAACCAACAGAGGGGCTGCCTGACTGGAGTAGCTTGGCAGCAAATCGGGATGAAGGTCTACTTCTTGGCTCATAGGCGCAGAGACACTGACGTCAATCCCAAACTAATTCTGACTGCTTGTAGCCGGATGCAATCAACACCAACTGAACTCATTTGACGCGTGGCTCGGAAGTGGGGAGACTGCTGGGAATAGATTGACAGTCTGATCACAAGCGAGCCGTTTTCCAACCGCCCGCTTGTGGGGGTTGAAAGAGCATTGAATCTGAGCCCCGTCCTAAAATGGCGAGGACTGGGTATCTTTGGCATCCTGCACACCCCCGTGTCCACCCCCGGGTTTATGCTCAGATCCGTCAGCCTTCGGGCAGCGATTCAGATAAATTCTTCCTTGAATGACAGGAGCAGGTGCATGATCAACCGGTAGTTGGTCACGGTTGAGGTCCTTTCAGGTTCCCACACGACCGAGTTGTCGTGCGGTACCTGAAAGCATGGGGTTTGGCGGCGTTGAGCGCTTCACGAAGCTCACCATCGTGCTTCACGATGATCACCACGCCGCTTCAAACTACGCGTCCCCAACACATGTTACTGAGGATTGCTGCTTTCGGCGTTATCTTCGTTCCTAAAAAGGGGGAGGCCGGGAAGTGCGGAGTCATGCAGGCGATTTCGTTCTGCGAGATTGCTTAAACATCTGTTCGAAGGTGAAAGGTGGATGTCTTTATTCGGTGGTATTCATGTCTTATGACGACTGAGATCTCACGAGAAGAGTTCAAGCTCTTCACCACCGGCCCCGTTACTTTAGCTATCGGTACATCCACTGGCGTTTCTATGTGGGCGATTACCTCCCATTCCGACACCGAGCAGCTTTCGCGCCAGGCGATTGGAACAGGCCTTTCCAGGCTTGCGCGCGTTGTCCAGATTCCCAGTGATGACGCAGTTTCTCTCTACATCGAACCGAGCACTTCGCCGTCTAAGGCCCAAGCTTTCGATGGTTCGGCTGGCGAAACTGAAGCGTCGCGGGCGCAAGCACTCCTTGTGGCTCAAGCACTCGCGGAGTCCTGGAGATCAGCAATGCAGGACATATCTGAGCAACTCGGCGACCTTCCCCAAGATTCAGTGAAGGATCTCGGGAGGCTCGATATCGTGGGGCGACCATTCCTCAATGAATTAGTCGCCAGACGACGTCGAGCAACTGACGCGGATATTGAAGAGCTCAGGAAGGTCGAAGAGGTCACTGAATCTCTTCGAAAGCAGGTCGAGTTTGGGGTTGCCGGATTCATTGAAGACGTGCCTCAGGATCTTTCGGGGAAAGTCAATGAAGCCACCGACGTCGGTGGGTGGGCGACGAACCTCACATTGCTCGTGGCCGCTCAAGAGTGTCTCTCGACCGATGTGCTTGCGGAGGCAATTGGAATGGCGGAATCGGAGAGTATCGACGTTCGTCGTGCCATGGACTATTCGGCCATGATGATGGATCAGCGTCGAGAGAATGTGTTGTTGGCGGCGACTCTCCGTGAGGCGATGGATGCCTTAGAAAACTGGCGGCCGGACGGAATTGCGGAAAAACTCAATGCGCGTTCCCTCTCGAAGAAAATCGAGGCCATACGCCGAGCCGCCGTGCCATTTATCGTCAGGTTCAGTCCTGATCTATTGTCGCCCAGCGAATACATGGTCTCTGCAGGAGCGGGTTTTAGCGCCGACCGTGAGGCCGAGACAATTGATGTTGACGCCCTTGCCAGTGCACTGGGCGATGGATTTACACGCGCACTGCCAGAAGCTAAAAGGCGTGTTGATGAACTGAGGAGCACGTATCCTCGTGACAACGCTGAGAGCTTGGCTGTGCGTCTATTTCGCCATTTTGTGGATTCCGCAAACGTGAATGGAGAGGGTAGTAGTGGATTTGAAGGTGATCTCATTAATGCTGTTGCGGAGTATGCGATGGCTCTCGCTATCGTTCGTGACGTGCCGGTGGGCGACCCAGATAAGCGGAAAGGCCAGGCTCGCAGGCTTGCCAATGAGGTGAAGGGCGTCGTCCTAATCAATGAGTTCAAAGACAACCCGTTAATGCAGAAAGCGCTGGTTCAGGTCCAGTCCATCGTGGTGCAATGGGTTGTCACGGTGGTTGCCAAAAAGAAGATGGGGGCAAAGGGTTTACTCATCTTTCCGCTGAGCAAATTGATCCGTGCACTGCTCAAGGACTTTGATGATGAGATATTCATCAACACCGCGGCTTCTGCTGTCAGCAAGAGCATCCTCAAGCTATTAGCGCTAGCTGTGGATCGAGAGTTCCGCTAGGAATCCCTGCCGCAGACCTATGGATTCAGCCCCTCGGGGTCGCGCCGCCGTGAATCATCTATTCATCGGACACGGCTTCCAGGTTCTCGGAGGGGAGCTTCCTGGCCCTGCCCTCCATCCATGCCACCACATCAAAGATTCGCAGGTCAGGGACGATATCCGAGAGCTGTGTCTCCTGCCGGAGTACGTCGATCCGGTTGGAGATTTCGGGTCGATTCATGGACTCACGGATGAAATTGAGGTGGCCACCCTTTACTGTTCCGAGTACCTGGGACACCACGCTGTCGTAGATCGGGTAGAGCAGGGGCCTCTTCCGGGCGATGAGCTTCGATGCCCGGGTCCAGCCCACGCCGGGAATCGTCGAGGTGAGGAAGTTCTCCAGCCTCCATGCCGCAAAGTTCTCACTGCTGAGAGGCTCCGAATAGTCCGCGAGTGTGCGGTCGGTGGGAATGGTTTCCAGATAGTTCTGGATGGTCGAGCGGTGATCAAACAGGAGTTGTACCGCCGAACTGCCGTTGATGGGAGTGGAAAGCAGACTCAGCGACAACAGGTCATCCGCTGTGATGATATTCGGCGAGCTTGAAAGCTGGCCCGATGGATCAAAGCCATCGAAGTATGCGCCCGAGTAGCGTGGGGGAACCGCATCGGGGAGACGGAATCGCTCGCCGTAGTACTCCCGCAGGTAGCTGGCTGCCGTATCCACATCATCGGTGCTGAGAGCCTGGGGTAGCGTATGGCCGGACATTGTGGTCCTCTTTCGTCTGACAGCGGATGGACTGATGAAAACAGTAACACCGGCGTCGACTGCGGGGCCGGCTTTCGGGTGAGCATGGTGCCGTGGATTCCGGGGCGGACTCCGAGGCGGTGGCGGGTGCGGAAAATGCCCGACACCATTGGTTTCGCACGTGCTGCACACCCCCGTGTCCACCCCTGGGTTTATGCTCAGAACCGTCAGCCTTCAGGCAGCAATTCAGATAACTCTTTCCTTGAATGACAGGAGCACCCGCCGTGCCATCACCTTCCTTTGCGGTCATCGATCTTGAGACCACGGGCTTCCGTCCCAGTGACCGGGTGGTGGAGATCGGGGTTGTCCAACTCGATGCTCAGGCGAGGGTTGAAGGGCGGTGGGAAACGCTCGTGCAGCCCCAGCGGGATATCCCCAACGCCCGCATCCACGGGATCAGTGCGGGTGATGTGGTGCGGGCGCCACTGTTCGGCCAGATTGCCGCGGAACTTGCCGGGCTCCTCGAGGGCAGGGTGCTCATCGCCCACAACGCTTCGTTTGACATGGGCTTTCTCGCCCGCGAGTTCTCCAGGCTCGGTGTCACCGTTGATTTCAGTTCGCATCATGTGTGCACGATGCGCCTGTCCTCGGCGCTGCTTCCCGGATCTCCCCGGAAGCTGTCGGAGTGTCTTGAGGTGATCGCCGATGACAATGAGGCACCGCACACCGCACTGGCGGATGCGGAGGCCACCGCGCGCCTCTTCCGGTATCTGCTCGCCCTGCCGGGTGATTACCGGATCCCGGATCCGCTGCCCGGTGCTGGGGAGTTGGCGGCGGTGGGCGTCGAAAGGCGGCACCCTCCGGTGCCTCGGGGTGCCGGCCGGGAGGAGCCGGGGGAGTGGCTGGGCAGGATCAGCGCCAATCTGCCCGGTACCGGTGACGCGGACCGTGATGCCTACCGGTCCCTGTTGTCCACGGCGCTGACAGACAATTCACTGAGTGCCACGGAGGTGGACTACCTGGTCGCCTGTGCCGATGAGCTGGGCATGAACCGGGATGACGTGGCTGAGGAGCATGAATCCTATTTGCGCCAGATGGCGGTGGAGGCCTGGGCCGACGGCATCGTCACCGATGCGGAGCGGAGCCTGATCAATGAGGTGGCCCGGGCGCTCGGTGTGCCCGGGGGAGCCATTGACGCGCTGCTCAGTGAACCCGTCGACGGACGCGGGCTCACCCGCATCGTGCTGCGGCCCGGGAACCGTGTCACCTTCACCGGCGCCACCGAGCTGCCCAGGGAGGTGTGGGAGAAGCGGGCACGGCAGGCGGGCCTGGACGTTGGTGGTGTGATTCGGGCATCGGTACTGCTGGTCGCCGCGGATCCGGATTCCCGCAGCGGAAAGGCGAGGCGCGCCATGGAACTCGGGGTCCCGGTGATCTCCGAACTGGAGTTTGCCCGGATGATCCGGGAGCTTGAGGGCGCGGTGAATCCCACGGAGAACACCGGTGACGCCGGCACCGCATCGGAGGTCATCCCGGCCGCGGTGGAGACCGAACTCCTTGAGGTCTTCCCCTGGCTGGCCGAACTCAGCGAGGAGGCGACGGGCCCGCAGTCCATCGCACGGGAATGGATCGAGAACTATTCCGAGGTACCGCTGCATACCATTTCGCCCCGCCTGACCGAGGAGTTCGTGCCTGAGAACCTGGATACCCGCCGGGCTCCCATCCGACTCTGGATCGAGTTGCATCCCCAGCCGTTGACCGCCTCGGTGCAGGCACTCAGTGACATTCGCGGGGTGGGAAAACGTCGCCTCGCCGAGATCGTCCAGCAGGTTGCGCTCGCCGCCCTCGACGCGGTGGAGGCCACCACCTCCGCGGAGGATGGAGCCGAGATGTTCGTCGAGCTCATCGACTATGACGTGCCCGAAACCGACGTGGATCGGATCCCGGAGGATCTGCTCACCCTGTGGCGGTGGATGGCACTTAACGGTACGGAACCCGACTTCGACGGTGCCCCGGAATCCGTGCACACCGCCTGGGAGCGGGCCCGTGCGCTGCCGGAGCTCACCCGTCCGCTGCACGACCTGGTGGATCAGGCGACCGCTGAGATTATCGCTCTGGGCTCCGGTGATCAACGCCATGCGCTGATCGTGGAGAAACGCCTGCTCGGTGACGCCACCCTGGAACAGCTCGGGGAACTTGCGGGGGTGACCAGGGAACGCATACGCCAATTGGAAAAGCCCGTCCGTGCGCGGGCCGCGGACCCGGGCCCGGCCTGCGCGATGCTGCTGGCTGTCCTGCACCGCCGGTACTCCCCGTGTGCGCGCACCGAGCGCATCCTTGCAGAGCTTCCCGAGCTCGGCCTTGCCGCGCCCTTTGCGGGTCATACGGTTCTCACCGCGTTGACCCGGCTGAGCGGTGGGTATGAGATCGACGGGCCCTGGTGGCAGCGGCGCGACCTCGACACCACGATCGATGCCCTGCTGGCAGAGGCCGCGGACGTCCACGGGATCGTTGATCCGGCCGGGGTTGCCCGGGCCCTGGGCGTGGATGAGGATCTCCTCCTTGATCGCCTGGAGTCCCCGGTTACCCGCGGGACCATCCTCCACCGAGGCAGGCTGCTCACGGCCACCGGCAGCTACGGTGACCGAGCCGCGGCGATCATGTATCTTGAGGGCGAACCGATGGATTCCGATGAACTGCTACGCCACATGCAGGGAGGAAATCCCCGATCCATGTCCAATGCCCTGTCCACCGACGGGCGATTCACTCGCAATGCGCTGAACACATGGTCGCTGGCGGAATGGGGGTTGGAGGAGTTCACCACCATTCCCGAGCACATCGCCAGGCGGATCGACGCCAACGGCGGCGCCTATCCGCTGCAGGAACTCCTCCGGGAATCGGAGGCCCTGAAGGTGTCCGAGAGTTCCATCCGGACATTTGTCGCATCCCCGGAGTTCACGGTCACCGACGGTCTGGTCACCTGGGCGGAGGAACCCGCGGTCAACAATGCCACCGCCGAGGAAACCCGGGCACTGTACTGGCGTGACGGCGCATGGCAGTTGCTGGTCACTGTGAACAGGGATCACCTGCGCGGCTCCGGACTCGCCATCCCCCGTGGCGTCGCTGCCCTGTTGGAGGTGCCGTTCCTGGGTAAGGTGCACCTGCCGAGTGCTCTCGGCGAGCAGACCATCGGTCTGGGGCGCACCAACGCGACATGTTCCGCCATCCGGCGTTTCCTGCAGCTCCTCGACGCCCGGGAGGGCGACCGCATCTGGCTGCGCTTCGACACCTCCGGATTCGAAGTGACACCGGCACATCCCTACGGAGTCACCGACTCCGCCGGCCCGGCCGAGGTGCTCCTGAACACCATCGCCTTCGACGACCGCTGCGAACCCGCCGGCGACGTTCTCGCCGTGCTCAACTCGGCTCTCGGCCTGAGCCCGGACGCACCGATGCGCCGGACGATGTCGCGTCTGCGCCACCGCGGCGAGGATGAGCTCATCGATCTCGTCCACTCGATCAGTCAGGCGTGGGTGCCGGGCAGATCGGATTCACCGATGGCAGGAACCGCCGCCCGGGCAGTCACCGAACCTGATCCCCATCCCTGGAACCTCAACGACATCATCTCCGAGCGCCACGGACGCAGCGCCGCCATTGTCCTCCACCATGGTGACGGTGGCCTCTGAGTGGCCACATTCATTGCCATCGGGACCGCACCTGTGCTGGAATCAATTAACCTGACCGCATAGAAGTTTGCATACCACCTCGAAGCCTCTCCAAAGGAGAATCATGACCACCCCACACAACGGTTCGCAGGATCCCCTGAACGATCCCTACAGCAATCCCTTCGCCCAACCGGCTGAAGGCTACCCCTTCGCCAGTGGCAGCGAGACCCCTCCGGCGGCACCGCAGCACCAGCAGCAGACACCCTTCCCTCCGCAGCAGGTGCCCTTTCCGCAACAGCAGCAGGTGCGCTTCCCGCAGCCGGCACCGTTCGAACAGCAGCAGACGGCCTTTCCCCAAACCCAGTACGCCATGGGCGGCGGACAGGCCCCCGCGCAGCAGAAGTCCGTTGTTGTCGCAGCGCTGCTCGCCTTCTTCCTGGGAACCCTCGGCGTGCACAACTTCTACCTGGGATACACCGGGCGCGGAGTCGCCCAGCTCGCACTGACCGTGGTGGGATGGATCACGGCGGTCTTCCTCGTCGGATTCGTTCTCCTTTTCGCCGTCGGTGTGTGGGTATTGGTGGATCTGATCATGATCATCGCCCGCACCGGCACCTACAGCGTTGACGCGCAGGGAGTTCCCCTGCAGTAGAACCCAGGGGCCAGGCGCGACCTCAAGGCAGTGGCGGTCTGCGGGCCCCGCTCAGTTCCTGGATTCCACCCTGGTGAAGGCGCCCGCACGCCGGCGGAGTTCCCCGGCGGTGCCCGATTCCAACAGAATGCCGCCGTCCATGACAATCACCGGGGTGTCATCACCGATGAGGTCCGCGCGGTGGGTGATCTCAATGATCGTCACATCCAGCCGTGCCAGATTTAGCCGGACCCCTGCGGCGGTGTCGGCATCAAGCTGGCTCAGCGCCTCATCGAGGACGAGGATCCGCGGGTCGGTGAGGAGGGCGCGCGCCAGTGCCAGTCGCTGCAGTTCCCCTCCGGAAAGTTCGCCGCCACCCGCGCTGACCCGTGCGGACAACCCGCCCGGTCGCGTCCTGAGCCATGGTCCCAAACCCGCGGTCTCCACCGCAGCGAGCACATCCGCCTCGCCCGCCCCCGGGGCCGCCAGCCGGATATTGTCGGCGATGGTCCCGCTGAGGAGCACGGGACGCTGCGGAACCAGGGCCACGGCACCGCGCAGCTCATCGAGACTGAGTTCGCGCAGATCCACGCCACCGAGCCGCACCGCGCCCGCATCGGGGTCCCAGGCGCGCAGGATCAGCGAGGCGATGGTGGACTTGCCACTTCCAGATACCCCGACGATGCACGTCCAGGATCCCTCCGCGATGTCCGTGGACAACCCGCGAAGCGCCGTCGCCGTGGAACCCGGGTATCCGAAGGTGACGTCGTCAAACTCCACACCGCCTCCCGCTGGCAGCGGACGTGGCGACACGGGGCCGCTCACCAGCGGCGGAGCCTCCACCACCGCGCGGACGCGCTCGGTCGCGGCGAAGGCGGCGTCGAGCCCGGAGGTGAAGGCATCGATTCCGCGTACCGGCTTCCACAGGCTGATCGCCACGGCGAGGGCGATGATCACAGAGCTTGTCGACGCCCCCACCGCAACAACCGCGATCAGACCCAGGGCCTGCACGGTGTGCACCGCGCCGCTGCGCAGACCCTGGATGGCACCGGCCCGGGAGGCGGCGCGCTCCAGCCCGGCCCCCTCCGCGTCGAGCCCGCCGAGCCGCTGGGCCTGTGCGCCGAAGCCCAGCACCTCGCGGATGCCTCCCACATCATCGCCGATATGGGCGCTGACCTCACCACGGAGGCGTGCGACCTCGGCGGCGGCCCGCCAGGTGCTGCGCCCGGCCACCACGGGAATGACCGCGCCCAGCGCTGCGGTGAGCGCGACCACGGCGGCGAGAGCCGGATCGACAGAAACCGCGAGCCAGATCACCGCTGCAACCGGTACCACCACGGCGGACACCGCGGGCGCGGGGGTGTGGGCGAAGAAGACCTCGATCCGGTCGATGTCCCGGGTGGCGCGTTCGGTCAGCTCTCCGCTGGCCCGGCCCTGCGTGGCAGCCGGGGCCTGGGGCACCAGCCGGTCGAAGAGGAGGATACGCAGGCTGAGCAGGGCTCGGAAGGCCACATAGTGCCCGGCATACTGCTCCAGGTAGCGGAGGAAGGCCTTCGCCAGGGCCAGACCCAGCAAAAGGGCCAGCAGGGTCACGAGGTTTACCCGGCCGGAGTCGATGAGATCGACGATCGCCATGGAAGCGACGACCATGATCGCCACATCGAGCAGCTGCCAGGCGACCCGCGCCGCGGCGGAGATCCCCAGTGGCGGGAGCAGCGAGCGGGTGTGCCCGATCAGCCACCGGGCCAGTTCGGTGCGCGAACTCATCAGCGTGCCTCCTTGAGATCACCGAGGTTGAGGGTGCGGTCCGCGGCGAGGATCGCGCCGGGGCGGTGGGCGATCATGAACACGGTGCGGCCCCGGGCGAGTCTTTCCAGGGCCCCGAGAATGGCGGCCTCACCGGCGAGATCGACCTGTGAGGTCGGTTCGTCGAGAAGCAGGATCGGTGCGTCTCGCAGCGCCGCACGAGCAATCGACAGCCGCTGCGCCTGCCCGCCCGAGACCAGGCCACCCGCCTCACCGACGGGGGTGTCCCACCCGAGGGGGAAGGAGAGGACCTCCTCAAGCATCCCGGCGACCCGCAGCGCCTCACGCAGCTGTTCCCCGGTGGCATCCGGGGCCGCGAGCCGGAGGTTGTCGGCGATGGTGCCCATGAACAGGAAGGGGCGTTGCTCGACGACGGCGAGCTGGGCGCGGATGAGTCCGGGATCGGTGGTTGCGGTATCCATGCCGGCGATGAGGACACTGCCTGTTTCCGGTGTCAGATGGGCCTGGATCAGTGCGGACACGGTGGACTTTCCGGTACCGCTGGGACCCACGAACGCCACGCGTTCACCCGGGCGAACGCTGAAGGACACGCCCTCGAACACGGTGTCACCGTGCGGCCAGGCCGCTGCCACAGACTTGAACTCGATCGCTGGGGCGGCCGCATCCGGCAGTGCACGCCCGCCCGTTCCGGTGCCCGGGCGCGCCAGATGTGCCGAGATCTGGGACTCCGAGGCACGCCCGGCGATGCCGATGTAGAAGATCTGTCCGATCACATCCACCGGGCCGACGATGAGCACCGTCATCAGCAGGATGGCCACGGCCCCACCGGCGGTGATCTCACCACCGCCGAGCCGGAGCGCAATCAGCGCCACCGATCCGACGACAATGGTGAGGGAGAAGGCCGCGTCGACAACGAAGATGATCAGCTGATTGCCCGCCAGCATGCTCATCAGGTTTCTCCGGTGCTCCTCTCCCTGGGCCGCGATTCGCCGGCCCGTCCGCCCGGCCGCGCGCGCATAGGTCAGCGTGGTCAATGAGGAAACCGCCTCGAGGAAGGACGAGGTCAGCGCCGCCTGGCTGCGCCGGTAGCGGATACCGATCGGGGAGACCAGCCGCTGGAATCCCCGGACTGCGAAGGGGATGGTGAGAAGAAGTAGCGCCAGGCATCCGGCGGTGACCGCATCGACGGAGACCGCCATGACGAGCAGAACGAGCAAGGGGGTGCTCATGGCGCCGATGATCGGTCCGATGAAGCCGGCGCGATAGCGTGCCGCGCGGTCGGTGGCGTGGGTGGCCAGTGAGAGGATCTGGCCGGCCCGCCCACCGGATGCGACCACACCGAGGTCGAAGGTCTTCTCCACCACCGCGTGGCGCAGTCGGCCCTCGGTGAGGGCCTGCTCCCGCTCAGCCAGCCAGGTGCCCGCGGCCGTTGAAACACCGGCCAGCACCGCCAGCAGCGTACCGAGCAGATACCCGCCGCCACCCGGCTGGCCCCCGTCGAGCAGGAGCTGCACCCATCGGCCCAGCAGGACGAAGAGCAGGGTCATGCTCAGCGCGGCGCACCATTCCAGGAGCACCGAGGCCGCAGTCGCCCGGCGCGGTGTCGCCGCCTTCACAGCCGGGTGCAGGGACACCTTCGGTCGACCGGCGGGGTGCGTTGGTTTGTCATTCATCCTCGATCACTTTCTCCTCCGCCCGACACGTAACCGGGGGGCGGGCACCGCGGGCGGGGTCAAGGCTCACCTTAGCCAAACCCGCGCAGTCGCCCCGGATCCGGACCCTCGGGTGGTGGCCGTCTTCTATACACATCTGACGCGGGTCAAGGCTCACCTTAGCCAAACCCGCGCAGTCGCCCCGGATCCGGACCCTCGGGTGGTGGGGGAGGGAAACCGGATCCCAGCGGGTGAGATACTGGTCACACTACAGACAGCATGGTCTGTTCTTCGTGGACAGTCCGGATCATTTCTCCGTGGCCATAATGCCTCCGGCCGTGACGGTGCACTGCTTCGTTTTCTCCCGGCCCGCGCTTTCCCGTCCGGGCATGCCGTGGGAGGAAAGGGATCGGAGATAACCCTGTGGAACAGGGGTTTTATCGACATTCCGGGTAGCTGATGGATGTTTCGGACGGACCGTCCCGGCGACGGCCACCGGGATCCGGCGACGGTGATCGCAAGGCACCGAACCCACCGATTCACACCGTGGTCACATCCCGTGCCCAATATTTTCACACCGGATGAATCGGTATGAGCGTCGTCGGCGATCCTGCAGAGTCGTTGATCAGACGTCGGCCGCATGGACGGACGCAGGTGGTCATCACCCGCGGCTTACCTCGCACTGATCCGTCCCGCACCACCGACATACCCACCCACCGACATCCCCGCATGGAAGGACCCACCACGTGGCACCCGTTACCCAGCCCTCCCCGGGCGTCGAACTCGCCGGGAAGACAGTGCCCCGCGTCGCCTTCGGCGCGGCACGACTCACCGCCGGCGACGGCTGGGGGATCCCCGCCGACCCCGGGGCCAGCCGTGCGCTCCTGCGCTCCGCCATCGACCTCGGCTACACCTATATCGACACCGCGGATTCCCTCGGCCCCGGAGTGAGCGAGGCGATCATCGGTGAGGTGGTGGGCAACTCCGGGGATGTCCTCGTGGGCACCAAGGTCGGGATGCTGCGCCCCTCCGCAGGTGAATGGGGAGTGCTGGGCAACCCCCAGTACCTGCGCCAGCAGGTCCACAACAGTCTGCTCAGACTCCGCCGCGACCGCATCGATCTGGTCTATCTGCACCGCATCGACCCGAACTATCCACTCGCCGACCAGTTCGGCGCACTTCAGCGGCTGCGCGATGAGGGGCTGATCGGGTACATCGGGATCAGCGAGCCGACCCCGGAGCAGCTGGACCAGGTGTGGACCATTGAGAAACCGGCCGTGGTGCAGAGCGTGTACAACCTCGTGGAGAGAAAAAACGAGCAGCTGATCACCGCCCTCGAGGAGCGCGGTGTGCCCTTCGTCGCCTACTGGCCGCTGCTGGGGAGGGGGGTTCCCCGTGCCACCTACGAGGAGATCCACCGTCGCCTGCACCCGATCGCCGACCGCATCGGAACCTCCACCCAGGCGCTCTCCCTGGCCTGGATTCTTCAGCGGCACCGGCTGGGGATCGCGGTGGCGGGTTCCCGCAGCCCAGCGCACCTGGCCGACAACCTTTCCGCCACGCTCCTCCGCCTCGACGCGGACACCCTCGCCGAGATCGAGGCCGCGACCGAGCTTGCACTGACATCAACCTCGGCCCCCGCCTTCAACCCCGCATTCTCCAAGGACGAACAATGACCACCTCAGTTTCCCCCACCGATCCCCTGAACATCTACTTCGCCTTCGACGCGGCGCAGGAGGCGGCACCGGGCGCCGTCTCCGGGGCACCGGATGATGATCACGGTGACGGCGTCTCCCACTTCGCCGGTGCCCCGGAGCAGATCCAGCGCCGCATAGCCGATCACGTTGAATCCCTGCGCCCCGAGCTCGAGGCTCTGGCCAGGGATCTCCACGACCACCCGGAGACCGCCTTCCGTGAGCACCGTTCCGCGCGGGCCATCGCGGATCTTTTGCGATCCCACGGCGTGGACGCCGAGGTCGGAGCCTTCGGTCTCGACACCGCCGTGCATGCGGGCGACACCGCCGGCAAGGGCACTGAGCAGGATGCACCCCCGCATTTCGCCATCGTCGCCGAATACGATGCGCTGCCCGAGGTCGGTCACGCCTGCGGGCACAACATCATCGCCGGCGTCGCCGTCGGCGCCTACCTCGCCCTGCGCGAGGTCATCGTGGACATCGGCGGTCGGATCTCCTTCATCGGAGCCCCCGCGGAGGAGTCCGGTGGCGGCAAGGAACTGATCCTCCGTGCCGGCGGCTTCGACGATGTCGATGCCGCGGGCATGGTCCACCCCGGGGTGGGCGACGGCGCCTCACCCGTCTACGGCCCTGGCACCAGCGGTGTGCGTCGAATAGCGGTGACCTACCGCGGCCGGGCGGCGCACGCGGCCATGAGCCCCTACCTGGGACTCAATGCACTCGACGCCGTGGTCACCGCCTATCAGTCGGTGGCGCAGCTGCGCCAGCACATCCTCCCGGTCGACCGCATTCACGGCGTGATCACCAACGGCGGTTCCGCCGCGAATGTCGTGCCCGAGACCGCGTCCGCTGTGTTCCTGATCCGCTCGACGGAGATTGAGACACTGGACGTGCTCACCGAGCGCGTTGCCGAGATCCTGCGCGCCGCGGCCCTGTCCACCGGAACCACAGCGGAGATCGACCTCGATTTCGAGCCCGCCTACCTGCCGCTGAAGAACAACGTGGAACTGATCAAGCGCTGGTCCGACCATCTTCGCGATCGTGGACGCACCGTACCCCTGCGCTCCGCGCGCCTGCGCCAGGGCGGGCCCTCGACGGACATGGGCAACGTCAGTCAGTTCATCCCCGCCATCCATCCCTCGCTCGGGCTGGGCGGTGCCCCCGATGTCTCTCCGCACAACGCGGCTTTCGCGGACACGACCGTGCAACCCGCCGCCACTGACGCGCTTGTCGACGCCGCGGTATCACTGTCCGGCACGGCCGCCGACTACCTCGCCGACGCGGGACTGCGCGCCGCCGTGCGCAGGGAGTTCGATTACCGCATTCACGGGAGGGTGAACTGAGATGGCGGTTTTAACCGGTGCGCCGGGAAGCTCCGGGAGTGCGCTGGGGGACCGGACGCCGGGCTCCCGCGGGCTGGCCAGGGTCGGCGGGTGGCCGCGATTCATCCTGCAGCGTCTGGTGGATATCGTGTTAACGGTGTGGGCCGCGGCGACGCTGGCCTTCCTCGCGGTCAAGGCGATCCCCGGCGATCCCCTGGACATCCTCATGTCCGGTATCCAGGATGCGACCCCGGAGATGCGTGCGCGCATCGCCGCGGACTATGGCCTGGACAAACCGGCGTGGCAGCAGTACCTCGACTATCTCGGTGGCGTGGTCACCGGGGACCTGGGGACCAGCTATCAGCGCGGCACCCCGGTGCTCGAGGTCCTGCTCGCCGAGCTCGCCCCGACCATCGAGCTGACACTGGTGGCCATGCTCATAGCCACGGTGTTCGCGGTGCTCGTCGCCCTGCTGACATCCGGACGCAACTCCTGGGCACGTTTCGCCGCGCAGTTCGTGGAGCTGATCGCGGTATCCACTCCGGCATTCTGGTTGGGAATCATCCTCATGACGGTCTTCTCCTTCCAGCTCCGGCTGCTGCCGGCCTTCGGCAATGAGACCCCCGCCGCGCTGATTCTGCCTGCGGTGACGCTGGCATCGACGGTGTTCGGTGTGCTGTCCCAGATCCTGCGCGAACGCATGGAGTACACCCTGCACGAGCCCTTCGTGAAAACGCTTCGTGCCCGCGGGCTCGGCGAGGGGGCACTCCGCTCGCGCCATGTGCTCCGCCACGCAGGGTTGCCCGCGCTGACGCTGTCCTCCATCATCTTCGGCTCTTTGCTGGGTGGAACGGTGATCATCGAGACGCTCTTCGCCCGACCGGGAATCGGTCGGGTGGCCGTGCTCGCGGTGCAGGACCGAGACATCCCCGTTGTCCTGGGCTTCGTCATCCTCTCCTCCCTCATCTTCGTTCTGATCAACACCCTTGTTGATCTTCTCTACCCCCTGATCGATCCCCGTCTGAAAGGAGCGAGACGATGACCGTTCCCGTCGACGCCGCCACCATCGTGGGCCGTCCCGCCGACCGTGCCGAGGATGCCGAGCATGCCGAAGCAGCGCCGCCCTGGTTCCGCAGGCTTCCGCCGTTCGGCGTGTCCCTGGCCATGCTGCTGCTTGCGGTCCTGCTGCTCGCCGCCGTCTTCCCCGGTCTTCTGACCTCACACGATCCCCTCGATACCAGCCCGGCTACCACCTTCGCACCGGCTTCCGCGGAGCACTGGCTGGGCACCGACCAGCTCGGCCGCGACGTGTTCTCCCGTCTGGTCCACGGAGCCTTCTACTCCATCTCCCTGGGCCTGGGGGCGGCGGCGATCGGTGCGGTCGGCGGGATCATCCTCGGAGTGATCGCCGGCTACGCCAGGGGTGCCGTCGACCGTGTCATCAGCAGAATTCTCGATGTGGCACTCGCCTTTCCGGAGGTGCTGATCGCCCTGTTGACGATCACGATCCTCGGGGCCGGCCAGTGGAGCCTGCTCCTGGCGGTGGGCCTGGGCAGGATTCCGGGATCGGCACGCCTGGTCCGATCGCAGGTCATGCAGATCCGGGAATCCGGGTACGTTGAATCCGGAATCGTCCTGGGATTGAAGCCCTCGACCCTGGTGCTGCGGCACGTTCTGCCCAACAGCCTCGGACCCGTACTGGTCAACGCGGTCATCGGCGTCGGTGTGTGCATCATCTTCGGTGCCGGCCTGAGCTTCCTCGGTCTCGGCGCCGTACCACCGACACCGGAATGGGGGCTGATGCTCTCCGAGGCCCGCCAGTACCTGGGTGTCAATCCCTGGATCGCCATCTGGCCGGGTGTCGCGATCACCATCACCGTCGTCGCCGTCACCGTCACTGGACGCTGGCTGCAGCAGCACTTCATCACCAGAAGGAGTTCACTGTGATATCCACGAAGACCCCGGGGCGCGATCACGCCACCGATAAGGTCGAGACCCCGCCACGGGTCACCCCTGCAGGCGGTGGGGACGCGCTGGTTGCCGTGCGGGATCTCAGCATCGCGATCGGCGGCAGACCGATTGTCTCCGACATCAGCTTCTCCATCGAACCCGGAACCTGCACGGCGCTGGTGGGGGAGTCCGGTGCGGGTAAGAGCATGACCGCCCATGCCCTGCTGGGCCTGATCCCGGATTCGGCAACCATCACCGCCGGGGCACTCGACTTCGACGGCCGGGATCTGCGGAACCTGAGCACCAGGCAGTGGCGGAAACTGCGGGGCGGGGACATCGGTCTAGTCCTCCAGGACGCACTGGTCTCCCTCGACCCGCTCGTCCCGGTGGGAAAGCAGATCACCGAGACCCTGCGCCTGCACACCGGACTGTCCCGCCGTGAGCGGAAGGACCGGGCGCGGGAGCTTCTCGGCCGGGTCGGTGTCCCGGACCCCGCGCAGACCTTTGACCGATACCCCCATCAGCTCTCCGGGGGACTCCGGCAGCGGGCGCTGATCGCCACCGCCCTGGCCGGCGAACCACGGCTGATCATCGCCGATGAGCCGACCACCGCCCTCGACGTCACCGTCCAGGCGCAGGTTCTCGATCTTCTCGCCCAGCTCAAGGAGGCGGGAACCGGGCTGCTGCTGGTCAGCCATGATCTGGCCGTGGTGGCCGCCCTGGCCGACCACATCGTGGTGATGCGCTCGGGTGAGGTGATGGAACAGGGCAACCCGGAGGAGGTCCTCCACCATCCCTCCAGCGACTACACCAGACAGCTGCTGGAGGCGGTGCCCTCCGCGTCGTCGCGAGGCGAGCGTCTCTCCCCGGCGCCGGTGGCGCACTTCTCCGGGGTCACAGCGGGCGGCCCCGGGGAATCGGGCGGAATCAGCGTCGAGACCTCCGGGCTGCGCCGCGTCTTTCCGCTCCCCGGTGGGCAGTCACTCACCGCCGTCGATGACGTCTCCTTCACCATCGCCAGCGGCACCACCCTCGGGATCGTCGGGGAGTCGGGCTCCGGAAAATCAACGGTCGCGCGCATCGTTCTCGGCCTGGAGCGACCGGATGACGGTGAGGTGCACATCGGCGGGCAGCCCTGGACCGCGCTGAGCGAAGCGCAGCGCCGACCCCGCCGCCACCTCATGCAGGTGATCTCCCAGGATCCCCTGAGCTCCTTCGATCCGCGCTACTCCGTCGAGGCGCTGCTCACCGAGGCGCTGCGCGCAAGCGGGGTCGAGGGCGGTGGGATCAGGGACCGCGGGGTGAAGCTGCTCGAACAGGTCGGACTCAACGCGGGACACCTGTCCAGACACCCGCTGCAGTTGTCCGGCGGACAGCGCCAGCGGGTGGCCATCGCCCGCGCCCTGGCCACATCACCGCGGATCATCGTCTGCGACGAGCCGGTCTCCGCACTCGATGTCTCCGTGCAGGCGCAGGTTCTTGATCTCCTCTCCGACCTCCAGGAACAGACCAATGTGACCATGCTGTTCATCTCCCATGATCTGGGCGTGATCCAGCACATCGCCGATGAGGTCGCGGTCATGCGGCGGGGCAGGGTCGTGGAGTCGGGTCCCGTGGACGAGGTCTTCACCGATCCGCGGGACGCCTACACCCGTGAACTGATCGCGGCGATCCCCAGACTTACCTGACCATCACCGATACACACCATCAACTAAGGAAAGACAATGAAGAAGTTTCCCCGTACCATCCTCGCCGCGGCACTCGCCTCCGGCCTGCTGCTCACCGCCTGCACCTCGGGCACCGGCTCGAGCTCGGATGCCTCCGGATCCCCCGGCGGCGACGGCGGACGGACCCAGGAACTGACCTACCTGGCCAATACCGAACCGCCGGTCTGGGACGGCCAGCGCGTCCCGAGCCTCAACGCAAACTCCATCAACTCGTCCATCTTTGATTCCATCACCTCCCAGGCCTCCGACGGCACCTACAAGCCGGGGCTGGCCACGGATTGGGAGATCAGCGAGGACGGACTGACCTACACCTTCACCCTGCGGGAGGGGGTGACCTTCCACGACGGAACCCCCTTCAACGCCGAGGTGCTCAAGCAGAACCTGGACCGTCCGCTCCATGAGCCGGACCTGGCCACCGTCTCCAGCGGCATCGCCGAGAACACCGTGATCGATGATAACACCCTCGAGGTCAGGCTCTCCCGCCCCAACGCCGGACTCATCCACGCCTTCTCCACCCCGCACTGGCCGGTGTACTCGGGAAAGGTGCTCAGTGAGCACTCCCCGGCGGAGCTCAGCGCCGACCCCACCCTGTCCATCGGCACCGGACCGTTCAAGGTCGCCAGCTACTCCAAGGGATCCTCCCTCGCCCTCGAACGCAACGAGGACTACAACTGGGCGCCCGAGACCTTCGACCACGATGGCCCGGCGTACCTGGAGGAGGTCAACATCCAGTTCGTACCCGAGCCGCAGGCACGAATCGGTTCGCTGAACTCCGGGCAGGCCGACGCCATCGACCAGGTCCCGCCGCTGAACATCACCGAGGTGGAGTCCGCGGGCAACAGCATTCTCACCCAGGACAACACGGGCACGCCCTACTACCTGGCACTGAACCCGAACACCGCGCCCTTCGACGATAAGAATGTGCGCCTAGCTTTCCGCTCAGCCATCGACATCGAATCCATTCTTGACGGGGTCTACGCAGGGGTCTATGACAAGGCCTGGTCGACCACCCTCCCGGGAACACCGCCCGAGGGCAGCTTCGATGAATCGCTCGAGGGAACCTGGTCCTACGATCCCGAGGAGGCGACCAGACTTCTGGAGCAGGCGGGCTACACGGAGACCGATTCCGAGGGCTACCGCGTCAAAGACGGCCAGCGTCTGCGGATCGAGTGGTATGTGGACAGCCTCTACGTGCAGACCGATCAGCGCCAGCAGCTCGGTGAGGCCATCGCCGCTGCTCTGAAGGACACCGGCTTCGAGGTTGTCCGAACGCCCTTCGATACCGCCTCCTTCACCAGCGAGATCGCCAAGGGTGAGCACAATCTCGCCGACGCCTCCCGTGGCTTCGCCGAGGTGGCGACCTCGGTCGGACCCTTCGCAGCCTCCTCCATCCCGCGCTCCGGCGGAGGGTCGGGAATCAACTACGGGCTCCTCGATGATCCCGCGATCAACGAGGCCTATGCCCTGATCAGCACCTCCCAGGACACCGAGGCGCGGATCAAGGCCGCACATGAGGTCCAGCACCGCATCCTGGACGAGGGTTTCGCCGTCCCGCTCTACATCCCGAAGAAGATCGTTGGCACGACCCCGGATGTGAGCGGATGGAAATTCGACCTGGTCGGATACACCGATTCCTTCTACGACGTCCAGATCACCAACTAAACCACCCATCCCAAGGAGCATCATGCCGAGAATCGATCTCTTCTACTACGGCGACACCGCCCCGGGGCAGAGCCCCGCCCAGCTCTACCGCGACATCGAGGAACAGGTCGTCCTCGGGGACCAGCTCGGATACAACGGTGTCTGGGTCACCGAGCACCACTTCCGTTCCCGCGGCGAGATCCCCGATCCGCTGCTGTTTCTCACCCGCCTGAGCGGTGTGACCAGCAGGATCCGACTGGGTACCTCAATTGTGTGCGCACCCTACTACCACCCGATCAGACTCGCCGAGTCCGCCCTGCTTCTCGACGCCCTCAGCGGCGGCCGCCTCGACCTCGGGGTGGGCACCGGTATGGCGTTTCCCGAGATCGGGGAGATCTTCGGCTTCACCCAGGATGACGCCTCGGCCAGGGCCAGGGAGATCCACCAGATCCTCCATCAGGCCTTCGACACCGGTGTCGTCGACTTCGAAGGTGAGTACTACTTCTTCCCACGCGTGGAACTGTCCCCGAGATCGGGCAGGCCGGCGCGCGATATCATCTGGACCGCGGCCGGCCGCAACGCCATCGAACTGGCCGCGGAAAGCGGCTACCGACTGATGATCCCGCGTCCCCTTCCCCTGGAACAGCGGCTCCGCTTCAACGAGGAGTACCGTGCCGCGGTACCGGGCGGCGAGGTCATCCACCTCCGCTCCGGACTGGTCGCCGCGACCACCGAGCTGGCGAGGGAGCGTGCGGTGGAATTCCTCCGTGCCTATGCCCGCACCTATCTCCGGTATGAGTTCACGGGTGGCCCGGACAGCCCGGAATTCGATGACATAGCGGAGAAGCTCAGCTTCGCCGTGGGCACCCCGGAGCAGGTCGCGGAGAAGATCGAGGTCTGGACCAGGCAGTTCGACGGGACCGAGGAGACGGCCATCCAGTTCCAGGGGCCCCATGTCTCCCACGAGCACGCACTCGAGTCCATCGAGCTCTTCGCCTCAGTGCTTCCGCAGCTGCAGGACGATGCCCCCCGCACCGCCGTCGCCTACCGCGATCCCGGAGCCGTGGACGCCGAGACCCAGGTGTCCGCATCACCATTTCCCATTGCATAGAACAGGATCGCAACCATGAGTTTCTCCACACAATCGGTGCAGGGCACGCGTGCACCACTCGGTACCTCGGGGATCGGTGAGCAGCTGCGCATCGGATTCATCACCCACCTGGACCAGCACGACAATCTGGACACCATCTTCGCCGACAACATCCGGCTGATCCGGGAGCTGGAGCGGCAGGGCTATGACAGCGCGTGGATCGCGACCCGTCATTTCAACGCGGGCTGGGCGGCGCTGCCGTCACCCTTCGCCTTCCTCGGTGCCGCCGCCGCGGTCACGGAGAGGATCGACCTCGGGACCGCCGTGCTGCCACTGGTTCTCGATGATCCCGTGCGCGTCGCCGAGGAGGCGTCGGTGATCGACCACTACTCGGGAGGGCGACTGCTGCTCGGCGTGGGCAAGGGGGTCCCCTCGGATTCCTTCCACGTCTTCGAGGGCTGGAACTCCGACCGGGACCGCAACTTCGTGGACAAGGTCGACCGTCTGCACTGGGCACTCGAGGGCAACCGGGTCGAGGGTGGCTCGGCCTCGATCTGGCCACCGAACACCAACCTCGAGGGCCGCATCTTCCATGGCAGCTCGAATATCGAGACCATCCGCAACGCCGCGATCAAGGGGGACGGACTGATCCTCGAGCGCTTCGGCAACGGCCCCGAGCGCACCCCGGAGAACCGCCGGGCCTTTCACCAGCGCCAGGCCGATTCCGTCATCGAGTACCGGAGGGTCTTCGCGGAAACCTGGGGCGACACCCGTACCCCCTACGTGATCACCTCCCGCACCGCCTTCGACGGCCCGACCACGCAGGAGGCGCTCGAGGATTTCGGCGCACGGACCGCACGCTGGCTCGAGCAGGCGGAGCTCGTCGGACGCGCCGATCCCGCCCACACCACTGAGCAGAAGCTGCTCAGTGACAATGCAATCTGGGGCGACGGCGCGGAACTGGCCGCCGATCTGCTCTCGGATCCCACGATCGCGCTCTCCGATGAACTGGTGCTGGGCATCCACCCGGCCGCGCACACCACCGATGAGGCCATCTCCCATGCGGCGGCGCTTCTCAACGACGTGGTTCCGCTGGTCCGAAGGGGATGGGCGGCGCAGCGCGCCGAACTCAACCTCAGTCCCGTTCCGCAGACGATCGGAGAAAAGTCATGAGCGGCGGGGACACCGAGCAGCAGTGGAGGCTGTGGCATTCCGAGAGGGAGCGGGCCGTGGTGGAACCGACCGGCCAGACCGCTCTGACCGGCACCCACTGGATCAGCGCCACCTCGGCCGCGGATGCGGCGGAGATACCGGGACTGCCCGGTCGTTGGCACCTCACCACGGACGGTGTGGCGGGCACCGGGCTCCCCGGGGGCTATGGCGCGGCACAGAGTGAGCTGCTTCCCGGCGCGACCCTCGATGACGGCACGGTCATCCTCACCGTGATTGCACGCGGTGGGCGAAGGGCCGTGCGTACATTCGACCGCACAGCTGCCGCACGCAGCTCCTTTGCCGGTATCGCGACCTTCGACCCGGCCGCCAGGTGGGCGATCCCCGCCACCTTCGTCGCGGATGCCCGGACGGTTGCGGTCACCTCGATCGACGGCTTCGAGTCGGAGGCCACCGCGGCGGGATGGGTGCACTTCACCGTTGACGGTGTCGGGCACCGGCTCCAGGCATCCTCGGACGGCACCCAGCTGCGGATCGTGTTCTCCGATGCCTCGACCGCTCTCGGCACCCACCGCTTCCGTTTCCTCTCCCTCGCGCTTCCCGATGACCAGGGGCGGACCGAGATTGATTTCAATTTCGCGTACCTTCCGCCCTGCGCCTTCAGTGACCATTTTCTGTGTCCGCTGCCCGCGCGGGAGAACGTGCTCGCCATCTCGGTGGAGGCGGGGGAGCGGACGGTGCTGCGGGCGGAAACCGTGGCTCAGGGACAGCGATAGGGTCGTGGCCTCCGATCCCCACGGACCCGACCGGCTGGCCGTCTTCACCGACCACGTCTCGGAGAACAGTGGACTCGCCCCGGTGACGGTGCCACCGAGAGTGCTGGACCGACTCTTTGTCACCGATACCCTTAGCCTGAGTTTCATCGCCACCGTGGCGCAGTGGGGTGGTGCGGAGGCGGATCGGCTCTACTCACCCGAACGCCTGGGGGAGTGGCTGGACATGGTCGGTCTGCCCCGGATTCGGCGCCGCGTGTCCGCCGCCGAACTGGAGAAGCTCGCGGCGCTGCGCCGCGCGGTCTACAGGACGGTGATGGCGCGGTTGGCGGGGGCGGGGCCGACGGTCGAGGACGTCTGCTACCTCAATGAACATGCCGGCCTGCCGCGACTCCAGGTGGTGCTCGACCATTCCTCGTGGACCCTGACAACGCACCGGGGCATGACCTACGCCCAGCTGCTGTCCGAACTGTCCAACAGCGCGCTCGATGCTGTGGCGGGTCCGTGGTCGCACCGTCTCAGGCGCTGCCGGCGCAGTCCCTGCACACATGTGTTCATCGATCGGACCTCCTCCGGTCAGCGTCGGTGGTGCACCAGCGAGGGTTGTGGAAACACCGCACGGGCGCGCGCTCACCGGGCACGGTCACGCTGAGGTGGTTCACACCCCAAACTTTAGGTTAGGCACGCCTCATTCACTTGTTGTATATTGATCTTTTGTTCAGATAGTGACTATCTAATGAAAGGCGTTGCCCCAGTGAAAGGCAAAGTTCTCTTCTCCATCAGCGCGGCCGCGGTTCTGCTTCTGAGCGCGTGCTCGCCATCCGGGCAGGAGGCAGCCGGTGATGCCTCCCCGACGACGGAGGAGGCCGGCTCCATCACCTTCAGCCACCCGAGCATCGAGAACCTCCAGATCGATTTCGAGACCAGGCCACAGAAGCTGGTGATGGACTGCTACTCCTAAAGTTCCCTGCATGACTACGGACTTGAGCCCGCCGCGATCTTCGGATTCGACTGTGACAATCCGGTGATCATGGGCGATGCAGATGTCAGCGGAATTCCCCGGATCGGCCAGAACGGTGAGATCGACATGGAAAAGCTCGCCGAGATCCGTCCCGACGCGGTCATCGGCAACGGCGACGCCGACGGCTGGTCCTGGTTCGACGATGATGTCAACGCCCAGCTCACCGGGGTCGCCCCCTTCATCCCGCTGCCGGCCACAGGCGACATTGACACAAAGATCGCCGATACCAGGGAGATTGCCGACTTCCTCGGCGCCGACGTGACCGCCGACAGCATTGTCCGCGCCGACGCAGATCTTGAGAGCGCCAAGCGGGAGTTCCGCGATGCCGTCAGCGGCAAAGACCTCAACTTCCTTCTCGCAAGTCCGACGAAGGAGATACTCTACACCGGTGTCGGATTCGCCCAGGCGGACCTCCTCGCTGAACTCGGGGCCACCATCGTCGGTGCCGAGGCACCGGCCACCGGCAACCCGTGGGGCCAGGTGGCCTGGGAGGACGCATCGACCTACCCGGCCGATGTCATCCTCGTCGAGGGCTATGATCCGGAGAACCCCTTCAGCGCGGAACTCTGGGACGATCTTCCGGCCGTCAAGGCGAGACAACTCAGTGGATGGTACTCCAAGGGTGCGCTGACCAGCCGCAACTATGCCGACTGGCTGGGTGGTCTGGCCGAGCGGGCGCGCGGCTACACCAAGGTCTCCTGACCGTTGATCAACGCCATGCTCGACCGGGGGAACGAGATTCCCCTCCGCATCCTCGGCCTGCCGGTGGTGGCCGTACTCTGCCTGTGCGCCCTGGGGCTGAGCATGATGGTGGGCTCGCGCACCATCGCGCCGGCGGAGATCATGCACTTCCTGGTCAACCCCGACCCGGCCGATCCCACCTCCCAGGTGGTGTGGCAGTCGAGAGTTCCCCGGACCGTCCTCATTCTTGTCGCAGGTGCGGGATTCGGTGTGGCGGGCGGACTGATGCAGGCCGTCACCCGCAACCCGATGACCGATCCGGGAATCCTCGGCGTCAACGCGGGGGCCTCGCTCCTGGTTGTCGTGGGACTGGCATTTTTCGGACTGGGTGATATCTCGCGGTACATGTGGTGGTCCTTCGCCGGTGCTATCCTGACCTCCCTGGCCGTGTTCGTCATCGGCAACACCGGACCGGTGCGGGGCAATCCCATCCGGATGACCCTGTCCGGAGTCGCCCTCGGTGCGGTACTCGGTGGTTTCACCTCGGCCGTGCTGCTGACCAACCCGGATGTGCTCGAGCGGATGCGCGGCTGGTCCGCTGGCACCACCGCGTCCCAGCCACTGGACCAGACGATGGCGATCGTTCACTTCATCGTTCTCGGCCTGGTCATCGCCCTGGCCGGTACCAGGGCGCTGGACGTCCTCTCCCTCGGTGAAGCGGCGGCCGTGGCGATGGGTGCCAGTCCCAACCGCACGCGGCTGGCAGCCCTCGTCGCCATCGCCCTGCTGGCCGGGGGCGCCACGGCCGCCGCCGGACCCATCGGGTTCATCGGTCTGCTGGCGCCGCACCTGGCGCGGATGATCGTCGGACCGCACCAGGGGTGGATCATGGCCTATTCCATCCTCATCGCCCCGGCCGTGCTCGGCGTCAGTGATGTCATCGGCAGGGTGATCACCAGCGGGGAGGTGCCCGTGGGAGTGGTGACGGCCTTCGTCGGAGCGCCCCTGCTGATATTCATGGTGCGCCGCCACCGCGTTCCGGAGATGTGACCATCATGTTCCAGATACACGACGGCCTGGACTTCGGCCGACGGATCTACAGCGTGGGCCCCCGGCAGCGTCCCGTCCTGCTTATCGACGCCCGCACCGCCACCATCACCGCCGCCTGCTGGGCGGCCACGGCGTGTGTGGCGGTGTTGTCACTGCTCACCGGTTCGGCGAGCGTGAGCATCGCTGAGGCGGTGGGGGCACTGCTAGGCCGGGGTGACCCTTACACCACCATGATCGTGGTCGAATGGCGTGCCCCACGGATCCTCATGGCGGTGCTGCTCGGGGTCGTGCTGTCCATGAGTGGGTCGATCTTCCAGAACCTGACCGCCAATCCGCTCGGATCCCCGGATGTGATCGGTTTCCAGACGGGGTCCTACACCGGGGCGCTGGTGGTGATGCTGATCATCGGTGGCGGCTCCACCGCGACGATGGTGGGTGCGCTTCTCGGTGGAGTGGCCACCGCCCTCGCGGTGTTCCTCCTGGCGTCGAAAAGCGGCTTCGCCGGCGGAGTACGGCTGGTCATCGTCGGGATCGCGGTGAGCGCGATGCTCGCCTCTGTCAACGTGTGGATCCTGCTCACGGCCTCGGTGGAGGACGCGATCATGGCCAGCCTCTGGGGCGCGGGCAATCTCGCGGGAACCTCCTGGTCCGCCCTCCTGCTCGCCGCCTCCGGTTCGATCGTCTTCATCGCAGGCGCGGTGGCGCTGGCACGTCCGATGAGGCTGATGCAGATCGGCCTTCCCTTCGCCACGGCGCTCGGCCAGAACGTCCGGCGCGTGCAGATCGCCGCGATCATCACCGGCATCGGTCTGACCGCGCTGGCCACCGCGACCGCCGGGCCGATCTCTTTCATCGCGCTCGCCGCACCCCAGATCGCCCGGCGGCTGGTGCGCGACGATGGCCTCGCCCTCGCCCCGACCGCGGCCGTGGGTTCCCTCCTGCTCCTGCTCGCCGACACAGTCGCGCAGCGGATCAATCCCGAGTCACCGCTTCCGGTGGGCATTGTCACCGTGTCCATCGGTGGCATCTATTTCCTGTGGCTCCTTTTGAGAGAAGGTCGAAAGAAATGACCCGTCTACTTCTGGATAGGGCACGGCTGGGCTACGCGGAGACGGTCATCTGTCCCGAGATCAGCGTCGATGTCCCCGACGGCCGCTTCACCGTGATCGTCGGACCCAATGCCTGCGGAAAATCCACCCTGCTCAAGAGCATGACGCGATTGATAGCCCCGAGCTCGGGGAGGGTGATCCTCGACGGCAGGGCCCTGCATGAGATGCCGACCAGACAGATCGCCCGTGAAATCGGACTGCTGCCGCAGGGACCGACGGCACCTGAGGGCATCCGGGTGGTCGACCTGGTCTCCCGCGGCAGATATCCCCACCAGAGTCTGTTTCGGCCCTGGTCACCCGAGGATGAGGCGGCCGTCGCCGGGGCGATGGATGCGACGGGGATCCGTGACCTCTCCGGGCGGCTCGTCGACGAACTCTCCGGTGGCCAGCGACAACGCGTGTGGATGGCGGTGGCACTCGCGCAGCAGACCCTGATTCTGCTGCTGGATGCGCCGATCATCTTCCTCGATGCCAGCCACCAGATCGAGCTCCTGGAGCTGTGCCGGAGGCTCAACCGCGATCGCGGGCACACCCTGGTCGCGGTGCTGCACGATCTCAACCAGGCGGCACGCTACGCCGACCACATCATCGCGATGAGGGACGGCCGGATCGTGTCCACCGGCTCCCCGGCCAGGGTGATCACCGAGGAACTCGTGCACACGGTGTTCGGGGTGGATGCACGCATCATCGCCGATCCCGAGTCCGGGACACCGCTGATGATCCCGCGGTGGGCCCACGGATAGGGGCCGTTTCCTTCGCTCAGATGTTCCCGGGGGGTGCCCCCGGTGTCCCGCCACCGGTTTACAGTGACAACCGGACAACACACCGGCACCGGGGACTTGGAGGAACACAGGATGGGCAGGCCGTGGAAGAACATGAACGGGGTCCTCAAGGCGATCGACAGTTGGGCGATGATGGGAACGGTCCGCGCACTCGCGGAACCCGGTATGAACATCGCGCTTGCTGCGGAGGAGGGCGAGCATCCGAGGGCCTGGCGGATCATGGACATCACCGAGGGCGAAAACGAGGACGGGAACTGGTTGTTCATGCACCTGCGTCCACTGAATCGGCGCGGTGGGACCGATGGCGGGGATCAGGACATTCACCGCGGATGGACCTCGGATCCCTGGAAAATCATCGAGCCCTGGGTGTACAGCCTTCAGGAACACTACGCGGTCTGCGCCGGCTGCCACCATCTGATGCCCTGCCCGGAGATGGCCAGGCAGGCCCGGATCGAGGACGAGCTGGAGGAGTTTGAGAGATTCAACAATCCCGGTGAGCACCCCTCGTGCCCCCAGTGCCAAAGAAGCATCACGAAGGGGGAGAAGCAGATCACCTTTGAAACGAATCTTTACGCCTTCGGCCCCGTCACCTTCCACCTGGAGGGGATGTGCCGCACCGCGGCCGATTACTACGATGAACAGGTGAACCGGGAAACCGGTCAGCCGCGCAAGCTCTACTGCCCCAACGATCTTTACTTCTACAATGTCAGGGGCAACCCCCAGCGGTACTGGTGCCGGGATCCACGGTGCGGGGGCTATGACCTCACCCACGCGGTCACCCACTACATCTATGAGCTCCTCCGTGTCCCGAGCAACTACCATGAGGTCCGGCACTCCGCCTTCCAGTGAGGGTGATGGAGCAGGGCGGTACCGGATGCCCACGGCTCCTCGGACCCATCGCTTGACCTGGAGTGCACTCCAGCACCTGGCCTTGGCCCATGAGCGAAAACAGGCAGGACCGCGCCGATCTATCCATCTCCGGGGTATCGGCCCGCACCGGGCTGAGCCGTGACACCCTGCGCTGGTACGAGCAGGAGGGGCTGATCCCCGAGGTGCCCAGGGATCACGCGGGAGTCAGACGATACGACGAGGCGAGCGTCAGGATCGTGGAACTACTGGTGACCCTGCGCAGGATGGGCATGCCGGTGGCGCGGATGCGCGAGTTCACCACCATGCTCGGACAGGGCACCACAACGCATGGTCAGCGCATGCGCATTCTCGATGACCACCGCGAGCACATCCACACCCGGATCCGTGAACTACATGAGGACATCAGGGTGGTCGAGGAGAAATCCGCACACTACCGCACGCTCATATCGGCGGGCCTCGATTGCACCGGGATCCCGGTGTCCACGGGGCCGGTGTTCCTCGGCGACGGTCTGGTCACTTCCCGCACCGGCTTCGGTGCCATGGCGCTGACCCCGGTGTATGGGGGAATCGACGATGACCGGGCGCTGCAGGTGCTGCACCACGCGGTGGATATCGGGGTGAGTTTCATTGATACCGCCGACGTCTACGGTGCGCCCGCGCCGGGTACCACCGGTCCCGCGGGGACCAACGAGGAACTCCTCTCCAGGCTGCTCCGGGATCGCCGCGGGGAGGTGACCCTGGCCACCAAGTTCGGTATCACCGGGGCGATCGGACTCTCCTCCGATCCCGCGGTGGCGGGTGCGGGAAAACGCACCCGCGGCGACCGCGGGTACGCACGGCGCTGCCTGGAGGATTCCCTTCGGCGCCTGGGCACCGATGTCATCGATCTCTGGTACCTGCACCGCCCGGACCCTGAGGTCCAGGTTGAGGAGACCGTCGGTTTCATGGCCGAGCAGGTCGCCGCGGGAAAGGTCCGGCACATCGGACTCTCGGAGGTCACCGCGGCGGAGCTGCGTCGCGCCCACCGGGTGCACCCCATCGCCGCGGTGCAGAGCGAATGGAGTCTGTGGTCGCGGGACGTGGAGGACAACGTGGTGCCCGCCTGCGCCGAACTGGGAGTCGGCTTCGTTCCATACTCCCCGCTCGGGCGCGGCCTCCTCACCGGCACCCTGACCCGCGAACAGATCACGGGTGACGCCCGTGCCGGAATGGAGCGCATCAACGCCGGCTGGAGCGCCAACCAGCGCGCGCTGGCTGTGGTCTCCGGAGTTGCGGACCGGATCGGTGCCACGAATGCGCAGGTCTGTCTGGCATGGCTTATCGACGCCCGCCGCAGGCACGGGCTGACGGTGGTGCCGATCCCCGGCACACGGTCAACCCCCCGCCTGGAGGAGAATGCACGGGCGGTCGATGTCCTTCTCGATGACAGGTCGCTCGCCGAACTCGACGGTGTTGCCGCGCTGGTGTCCGGGTCCCGCAACATCATCGACGATCCCACCTGGATCTCCGCGGGACGCGAGTAGGCCCGGGGTCGATCCGCCGGTCGTTGCCACCCCGGCAGCCGACTGAGCACAGGCGATACCACGGTCCCGGGCCGGGGGAAGGCTCACCCGCGCTTCAGGCCCGGGCGCGGGGGAACGTAGAATGGCGCTTACGTGTTTTGAAAGGGGCCGCATGGCGCAGAACAGAACCGGCACGCTTGATAGCGAATCGCTGGCAAGACGCTTCGAAGAGGAAGCACTACCTCTGCTTGACCAATTGTACGGTGGCGCGCTGCGCATGACCCGCAATCCAGCCGACGCGGAGGATCTGGTCCAGGACACCTATGTCAAGGCGTACCAGGCCTTTGCGAGTTTCCGCCCCGGTACCAACCTCAAGGCGTGGCTCTACCGGATCATGACCAACACCTACATCAACACCTATCGCAAGAAGCAGCGGCAGCCTTCCCAGACCTCCACCGAGGATGTCACCGACTATCAGCTGGTGGACACCTTCTCCCACACCTCCAGCGGATTGGAATCCGCCGAGGTCGAGGCGCTGAAGAATCTCCCCGACGGGCAGATCGGCGAGGCGATGAACAAGCTCAGTCCCGAGTACCGCATGGTGGTCTACTACGCCGATGTGGAGGATCTTTCCTACCGCGAGATCGCCGAGATCATGGACATCCCACTGGGCACGGTGATGTCCCGCCTGCACCGTGGAAGAAAACAGCTACGTGGGATGTTAAAGGAAGTAGCGCAAGAGCACGGGATCGGATTGACCCATCCCGATGTGGTTAAAAATTCGGAGGCGGAGAAATGACAGAGAACGAGTGCGGATGCTCTGAGTTCTACGACACCCTGTTTCAACTCGTCGATGATCAGCTCACTGCCGAGGAATGCTCGCGGCTGAGACTGCATGCTGAGGACTGTCCGCACTGCGCACAGCTGCTTCATGCGGAAACAGAGCTGCGTGCATTACTGCGAAAGTGCTGCTGCCCACCGGCGCCTGCCGAGCTCAGACAACGGATAAGTTACAGCATCCGTGTGGAGTACCGGCAATAAAAAAACCGCTCGGAAGAGGAATCTTCCGAGCGGTTCATTTATTTTTAGGAATTGGGGCGACGTCCGTGGTTCGCGCCCTTCTTCCGACGATCCTTGCGCTTACGTCCTCGCTTGCTCATGCGGGTCCTCCTTGTGCTTGAATGTTGATCAACCTACAACACTTTAGCGGGTGCCCATATGCGGAACAAAGCTGAGGTTGGAAGTTGAATTATGGCTTAGACCGCGATGCGGGCGCGACCGCGGCCGCGGTTCTTGCGGCGCTTGAGCGCGCGGCGCTCATCTTCGCTCATGCCGCCCCAGACTCCGGCGTCCTGCCCGGTTTCAAGTGCCCAGGCAAGGCACTGGGAGGTGACGGGACAACGGTTGCAGACCATCTTTGCGGATGCGATCTGGGCGAGGGCCGGGCCGGAATTGCCGACGGGGAAGAACAGCTCGGGGTCCTCTTCGCGGCAAACTGCCTCGTGGCGCCAATCCATTTCGATAACTCCTTTTCATTAAAGCTTCAACAGTGTTTTTCGGGCGCGCGGCATGAAGGCCAGTTGTGGTCTTGTTGGGTGCTGAGAGTCCCTGGCACATCAAAGAAGACGCACGGATGCGTCTTGCTCGTTTACCGGGAGTTAATGCTGCGCTGGACCGAAGTTAAGAACCAATTTCGTTCTAGTTCTTTTTGGTACTTGGAAATAATGGCATGTACATCCGCTGTTGGCTAGGGGTGCGGCTCAATTTGTGTCAGACATCACAAGTTTGACCGTCTACTTGTGTGTTACCTGGCGCATCCTTGTGGGACGCGCCACAGTTTGGCACTCAGTTTCCCCCGTGAATATTTCGACTACCTTTAGGTTCTGTGAAATGGCCGTCAGTGTGTCACCGGTGGCGATGTCAAGTTCATATTCACTCAACCGGGAAAGTGATCGCCACCTGTGGATATATCCACAAATTGCGCGGTTCCCGGAACCGGGCTCGCCGGCACCTCCGTGTCACGGAGGTGAACTACCCGCGCCCCGCTCCGGTGATTAGACTGAACACCCGTGACTACTCCAATTGTGCCGAACACCGTCCGCTGGGGCGGGATCATCGGCATCGTGCAGTCCTGCATCGGCATTCTTTATGCGGGGATCCTCATTTTCCGGGAGTTGACGGGGCGGCATGACGCCAGCATCGTCTATGAGGCGGAGGATGCGAACACCTGGGTCGGTTTCGGTACCGCGGTGTTCTTCATCATCGTCTTTGGTACGGTGCTCGCGGGCGGGATAAACATGATCCGTGGAAGGAAATGGGGACGCGGCCCCATCGTGATGCTTAACATCATTCTGCTGCCGATCGCCTACACCATCTTCACCGCGGGACAGCCGGTGTGGGCCGTTCTGGTGGGTCTCTCCGCCATCGCATGCCTGGCCATGCTCTTCCACGCCCGCTCGGTGCACTGGGCGGCAAACATCTACTGAGTCAGGCCCACCAGGGTCCCACCGCGCTTTTCCACGATGGTTCCACCCGCCAGCGCCAGCGACACCGGACCGGAGTAGTTCCCCCGATCCACCGCCAGCGTGCGCAGCACCTCCCCGGAGTCCCAGTCGGCGACGGCGATGCCCCCGGCGACGGGGTAAAGGAGACGTCCCCCCACCGCGATACCGGTGCCCAGGGCATCATCGAACCGTGTTGCCACACCCAGCCTGCTGGGTGTGAAAAGAGTCAGATGCCCACCGTCGAACCAGGACATGTGGTGCGGCAGGTCGGCGGTCGCCGGCTGGAACGGGGGAGCGGGGAAGTCGACCCCGTCCACGCTCCTGGACGAGGTCTGCTCGCCCTGGCTGTCGTAGGAGACGATCATCGGCTCCGGATTCTCCACGTACACCGCCGCGGCCTCCTGGCCCACCGCCACCAGTCGGGCATTGACGCCGTCGATGGCTATGTCCCGGGAGATCTCCGGCTCGCGGGAATCCTCGGGCGTGGTGTTCTGCAGCCTGAGGTGGTACCCGTCGGCGCAGTCGTCCACCACCGCCAGAAGCTCCTTGCGGGTCATCGCCGAAGTCACCGAACAGTCCTCGTGGGGTTGCTGAGCCGCCTCCTGTTTCGCCTCGACATCGCCGTACTCGACGGTTCTCACCAGATCCGAACGCCAGAGCTCCACGCGTTCACTGCCGAGGATGCCCACCCTGTCGTTCGAGGAGATCGGCGCCACCGTCTCGCTGGCTATCGCGCTCCGCGTGGCCCCGTACTCACCCGTGGCCGCCCGGATCTCCACCACATCGCCGCATCCGACGCCGGTGCGGTAGACCGCAACGGCGGATTCGAAGCCGCTCATCAGCGCGCAGAGATCGTCCTCGCGCTCGTAGCTCCACAGCAGGTCCCCGCCGGGCGTGTAGCCACTGACCGTCGGCCCGTCCGCGGCGATCACCACCCCACCGGCGGTGAGCGGCTTATGGTTTCCGGGCGCGGTGTCCGTCACTGTCCATGCCTGCGTCAGCGATTGCGGAACAACCTCGATGCCAGGACCGGCGACGAAGGTCTCGGAGGCGGTGCTCAGGTGGGCGTCGCGGGCGGGCGCGGTGACCCAGACGGTGGTGACCCCGACGATCGCGGCCGCGGTGAATGCGGCGGTGAGAATGAGATCGGTGCGCGTCCGGCGCAGAGGTTTCTCCCCCATCTGCCTATCGCCTCCGGCGGGGACTCGTACGTACGGCCGCTCCACCGAGCACCTTCCTGGACGGTCCCACACGGTCGCCGGCGCCCTCAGGGATGGACAGCGCGGTGTAGAGCTCCGGGGAGGTGGAGAACCACTGCGGGGGATCGGGTTGTCCCAGACCCAGCTCCTGGTCGATAGCGGTCCACTTCGCCAGCTCATCGTAGCCGACCAGGGTCACCGCGATTCCCTCATGGCCCGCGCGTCCGGTGCGCCCGATGCGGTGCACGTAGGTCATCGGATCGTCCGGGGTCTGGTAGTTGATCACGTGGGTGACATCGTCGACGTCGATTCCCCGCGCCGCGACATCGGTGGCCACCAGGATGTCAATGGCACCCGTGCGGAAGGCGTTCAGCGACCGTTCGCGCGCGGGCTGCCCCATGTCACCGTGGACGGAACCGACCGAAAATCCGCGTGCCGCGAGATCCTCGGCAACCTGGGCGGCGGTGCGCTTGGTCCTGGCGAAGATGATGGTCCGGCCACGCCCCTTCGCCTGGAGGATCCGCGCGGTGATCGCCTCCTTGTCCATACGGTGCGCCTGGAAGACCACCTGCCGGGTGCTGGCGTGGGTGGTCGAGGAGTCCGCGGCCTCCGCCCGGATGTGCACCGGCCTGTCCAGGAAGCTTCTGGCCAGGGTCAGGATCGGGCCGGGCATCGTCGCTGAGAACAGCATCGTCTGGTGGCGGTGGGTCAGGGTGCGCATCAGCTTCTCAATGTCGGGGAGGAACCCGAGATCGAGCATCTCATCGGCCTCGTCCAGGACGAGGATGGCCACCCTGTCCAGTTCGAGGGTGCCCCGCTGCTGAAGGTCGAGGAGCCTGCCGGGGGTACCCACGACCACATCGACGCCGCTCTTCAACGCCTCTGTCTGCTCCTCATAGGGTGTACCGCCGTAGATGGTGAACACTGTCAGCGGGAGGTTGACCGCCGCACGCTGGAGATCATCACCGACCTGTACCGCGAGCTCGCGGGTGGGCACGATCACCAGTGCTCGGGGTGTACCATCAATCTCCTCGACATCTGCGGAGTCGAAGACCCGATCGAGCAGCGGCACACCGAATCCGTAGGTCTTACCCATGCCCGTGCGCGCCTGACCGATAAGGTCATGGCCGTCAAGTGCAATGGGCAGGGTGTACTCCTGGATCGCGAAGGTATGTGTAATCCCGAGGGCTTCCAGCGCGTCGGTGATTTCAACTGCGACGCCGAGCTCAGTGAATGTAGGTCTGGGGCTTTCAGAAGTCACAAGCTAAATACTATCGCTGCGTGGTTAGAATAGGGTCATTCCACCAACAACGATGAAAAGGGAAGAACTATGGATATCAAGGTCGGTTTCTCCGATACTGCACGTGAGCTCATTATTTCCTCGGGTCTGAGCCAGGATGAGGTGGTGGCGAAGGTGTCCGAGGCACTCACCAACGAGTCCGGGGTTTTTGACCTCAGCGATGACAAGGGTCGCCGCTACCTGATCCGCAACAGCCGCATCGCCTATGTGGAGGTGGGTACCTCCACCCCCCGCACCGTCGGCTTCGCCGGTGCCTGAGAAATAGACAGAGGTCAATCAACAACGTGTCTGTCGAACCCTTTCTTGTCCGTTTCGCGCGGGACTACGGGTGGCGCGCCTACGCGATACCGGTTCTGACCGTGATAACGGTCTGGGTGCTCGTCGATGTCTTCACCGGCGGCGGTGAGGTGGATCAGACCTCGGCGTCGACAAGCACCGGGGTGGCCCAGACGGCGTTGCACTCCCACGGACCCGACCCGGCGGATGCCCGCCCGAGCGGCATCCCGCTGACCGCGTTGCCGCCCGGCGGGCCGGTCACCGAGTCAGGGGACGGTTTCTACCGCACCGTCGGTGCCGGACTGCCGCAGGTGGGCCAGGGCAGGGACAGGGTGTTCACCTACGTCGTCGAGGTGGAGAACGGAATCAACACCGCCGGCTACGGCGGCGATGACGGCTTCGTCTCCGCCGTCGACGCCACGCTGGCAAATCCCAAGGGATGGACGGCGGATCCGGGCTTCGCTTTCGAGCACCTCCCCGCCGATGATCAGAGGGAACCGGACCTGCGGATCCAACTGACCACCGTGGGTACCACCCACGATCTGTGCGGCAATGATATCGCCATGGAGACCAGCTGCTTCTACGCCGATGGCAACCGTGTTCTGATCAACGAGTCACGCTGGATCCGCGGGGCCGTCCCCTTCGACGGCGATCTCGGTTCATACCGCCAGTACCTGATCAATCATGAGGTCGGTCACGGCATCGGCTACGGTGCCCACGATTCCTGCGGCGGTGACGGTGAACTGGCTCCGATCATGATGCAGCAGACCCTGAGCCTGAACAATTCGGAGCTCTTCCGCATCGACCCCGATGAGGTCTACCCCGACGACAACGCAACCTGCGTGATCAACCCCTGGCCGTATCCGCGGGGATTTTAGGAGAAGAATTGTCCGAACAGCTACCCGACCATGTCCGCGATGCGTTCCAGGTGGGCGCCGGCCCGGCTGAACAGCTCGGATCGGCGTGGGATTACGGCTTCAGGGTCGGGAACACGGTCTTTTCCAGGGCGCTGAACCCGGAGATCTCCGCCTGGTCATCGAAGAACCGTGAATCCCTCAAACCCACCGGGGTCCGGGTCGTGCGCCCGATCCGTTCCACCGACGGGCGTTTCGTGGTCGCCGGATGGCGGACATCGATCTACTCCACCGGCGTGGTCAGCAGGCGGGTGGATGAGACCGTCGTCGCGGCCCTCCGCCTGGCCGATGCCCTTGTCGGAGCCAGCATGCCCACCCCGGCGGACACCGTGTTCACCAGGGCCGACATCCAGGCATGGGAGGAGAAGTCGGGCCGGATCGGCGAGCTCCTGCATCCCCTCGATGCCCCTGATCAGGTCGGACACGCGGACATGCTCGCAACCACCCTGTTCTCCGGGACCCAGCCCCCCGTTGTCACCGATATCGTCCCGGTGCACCGGCCGCACGGCTTCACGGCCGCCCTGGTGATCATCGACGGACTGCTGCTGGCGGCGGTGGATGACGGCATTCTCCGCCGCTTCTCGCACCTTCCCGACATCGACCAGCTCCTGCTGCGGGCCTTCCTCTACCGCCGCAACATCCGGGAATTCTCCGGGGACACCGATTCGAATGCCCTTGCCAACCTTGACCGCGTCGAGGAACTGTTGGTGTCACACGTATCTGACACAATCTGATTCATGCCGGAATACCAGCCCTTCATTCCGCCGGATCCCGAGGTCCGGCTCGTCAGCGCCATCAGAAGGCAGACCGCCCGAACCTGGGAGGGGGATCCCGCGCACCTGATCGGTGGTGGCGTCGGGAGTTGGCGGGTTCTCGGCGAAGCGGGTTCGGGTGTGAGCTCCCTGCTGATCGATACCGTCGTGGAGAGGATCCGGCAGGGATGGGATCCCTCCGAGATCCTGGTCGTTGCAACATCGAGGGAGGCGGCATCCAGGCTGCGTCGTGAACTCTCCGAGCAGGTGTCCGCTATGAACTACGTCTCCGACGGACCCCTGGTGCGTTCCCTCCACTCCCTTGCCTTCGCCCTGATCCGTGATGCCTCCGATGGTGATGTCCGCCTGATCACCGGCGCCGAGCAGGATGCGGTGATCCGTGAGCTGCTGCGCGGTCAGGCCGATGACGGACGTGGGTCATGGCCCCCGGAACAGCGCGAGGGGCTGCGCATGGTTGGCTTCGCACGGCAGTTGCGCGATTTCCTCCTCCGCGCGGTCGAACGTGGAATCGGACCGGAGGAGCTGGTTGAACTGGGATCCCGCCACAACCGCCCGAACTGGTCGGCCGCGGGGGAGTTCCTCCGTGAGTACCGTCAGATCATGGGTCTGTCCGGGGCTCACAGCTACTCCGCCTCGGAGCTGGTCTGCGCGGCCCTTGCGGGTCCCGAGCCGCGCGTGCACTACCGCGGGGTGTTCGTCGATGATGCGCAGCACCTGGATCCCAAGTCGGCGGAGTTGATCTCGCGTTTCCTGCCCGCGGCCGAGCTAGCGGTGATCGCCGGTGATCCGCGGCAGTCGGTGTTCCACTTCCGGGGGGCGAACTCGGAGTTCCTCACCGGGGTCGGAGTCGATCACGAGCTCAACCTCGGTGCTTCCCGGCGTGCACCGGAACGCCGGGTGGTCATCGCCGAGACCGAATCGGCGCATAATGATGTCATTGCCGATGCGGTCCGTCGCGCCCACCTCATCGACGGTGTGGAGTGGTCGGGGATCGCGGTGATCGTGCGGTCCTCCGGGATGATCGCACCGGTGCGGCGTGTACTGCTCGCCGCCGGTGTACCGGTGCATGTCAACCCTACCGATGTGGTGCTCTCCGAGCAGCGGATCGTCGCCGCGATGATCCTCGGGTTGCGCTCGCTAAGCGAGCAGCTCACGCCGCTGGAACTGGAGGATCTGCTCCTCGGCCCGATCGGCGGGGCGGACCCGGTGACGCTGCGGCGACTGCTCCGGGGCCTGCGCCAGGCCGAGATGCGCGCCGGTGGACACCGGCGCGCGATCGAGGTGCTGCGCGGAATGCTCGATTCCGGCCCGGATACTGAGCTGACCTCCTATCTCACCGAACGTGAGATTGAGCTGCTCACCCGTGTGCGTTCCGTGGTTCAGGCGGGACGCGCAGCGCTGGGAGGCAGCCTCGAGGAGGTGCTGTGGGCGGTGTGGCAGGCCACCGGGCTCTCCGAGCGTTTGGCCGCCTCCAGTCTCCGCGGCGGTGCCGCGGGGTCCCAGGCGGATCGTGATCTCGACGCAATGATGTCTCTGTTTGACGCCGCGGGCGACTACGTCGAGCGCCGCCCCACCGCGAGCCTCCGCTCCTTCATCCTGCACATCAACGAGCAGGAGCTGCCCACCGGGGTCCGCGAGCGTCGCGGGGTGACTCCGGAGGCCGTCAGTGTGGTCACCGCGCATTCAACCACCGGCATGCAGTGGAGGAAGGTGGTGGTCGCCGGTGTCCAGGAGGGCAGCTGGCCATCGCTCGGGGAGACCGGAACGCTGCTCGGTCAGGAGGAACTGGTGGATCTCGTCGACGAGGGCATCGATCCGGACATCATCATCTCCCGTTCCGCGGAACGGCTGGCCGAGGAACGCCGCCTCTTCCACGTCGCGGTGACCAGGGCGAGCGAGAGTGTGCTGATCACTGCAACAGACGCCCCCGACGGCGATGAGGTACGCGAGCCCTCCCGCTTCCTGGAGGAGCTCGGGGTCGATGTGGAGAGGTCGGTGGGCGGCGGTGACACAACGGAGATCGCCGCGGCCCCTGAGTCACTAGGGCACCGGCTCCTCTCCGTTCCCGCGCTGGTTGCGGAGCTGCGGCGCGCGGTGGGCGACGGTGCCGGGCACCCGGGGAGGCGTCGACAGGCGGCGCGCCAGCTCGCGCGCCTCGCCGAACACGGTGTGCCGGGTGCCGACCCCGCGGAGTGGACCGCCCTGCGCACGCCCTCCACCGATGAGGAACTGGTCGCACCCGGGCGTGTGTCGCTGTCACCCTCGAGGATCGAGGCACTTATCAACTGTCCGCTGCGCGCGGGTCTATCCTCCCTCGATGAGAAGACACCGGTCGCGATGCTCAAGGGCACACTCATCCACGCCTACGCGGAGGTCATCGCCCAGGGCGCGGAGCCGGAGCGGGCGGCGGACATGGTGACCGAGGCGTTCATGGATCTGGCCGCCGTGCCCGCCTGGTCACGGGAACGCACCGAAGGTGCTTTTCGACGCACACTGGAACGCACCCGGACGTGGCTGCTGACATCGCGCTCGGCATTCACCGAGGTCGCCGTGGAGGTGCCGGTGTCCGTCGACATCGACGGGGAGGTCCGCATCGGCGGCCGCATGGACCGCCTCGAGCGGAACGGGGAGGGGGAGCTGGTGATCGTCGATCTGAAGACGGGAACCAGCATGCCCTCCAAGAACTCCATGGTCGACCACGCCCAGCTCTCGGCCTACCAGCTCGCGCTGTCCAGGGGGGTGCTCCACGGACGGCGAATCGAGGACCCGGAACCGGGGGAGACCCCGGATGCGGTCGGCGGTGGTGTGCTGGTGTTTCCCGCCAGCGATTCCAGGACCATCGCCACCCGTGAACAGGTGGCCAAGACCCCGGAGGAACTCGACGCCTTCGCCGCCACCCTTCCGGGGCTGGCGCACCAGCGCCGGGGGCCGCGTCTGCTGGCACGGGCCAACGCCACCTGCTCCAACTGCCCGATCCGAGGCATCTGCCCGGTCCAGCCGGAGGGACAACTGATCCATGACTAAGATTTCACCGATTCTGCTGTCCCGAATCCTCGGACAGCAGCACGCCCCCACCGCCCAGCAGGCCGCGATCATCGGCGCTGAACCGGGCCCCCTGCTCGTCGTCGCCGGCGCGGGCGCCGGAAAGACCGAAACTATGGCCGCCCGCGTCGTCTGGCTGGTGGCCAACGGATTCGTGGCCCCCGACCAGGTTCTCGGCCTGACCTTCACACGAAAGGCCGCGCAGCAGCTTTCCCAGCGGATCCGTCACCGCCTGGAGACTCTCGCCGGTGTGCCCACCCTGCGTGACCTCGACCCGGGTGGAACACTGGCGCGCAACCTCCAGGCGATCACCCCGACGGTGTCCACCTATGATTCCTACGCGGGATCGCTGATCCGGGAGTACGGGCTGCTGCTGCCCGTCGAACCCTCGGCGCGACTGATCACCCAGACCGAGCTCTATCACATCGCCCGTGGGGTGGTGGACAACTACCGCGGTGAACTCACCGCGACCCAGACCCCGGCGACCGTCACCGAGTACCTCCTCCGGCTGGCCTCCGAGATGGACAATCACATGGTCGGTCCCGAGGAGATCACCGAGGAATCGTGGCCGATGATCAACCTCTTCGAGGAGCTGCCCAAGGGCAAGGGGCAGCGCGAGGGTCTGAACGCGGAGATGCGGAAATGGCGGGAGACGCAGATCACCAGGCTGGAGTACATGCCGCTGGTGGAGGCACTGAAGAAGGAACTCCACGAGCGTGCCGTGATCACCTTCGGCGAACAGATGTCCACCGCGGCCAGACTCGCCTCGCGCCACCCCCAGGTGGGATACCGCCAGCGCCGCCGCTTCCGCGTGGTGATGCTCGACGAGTACCAGGACACCAGCCACTCGCAGCGCGTCCTCCTCCGCAGCCTCTTCGGCGGAACGGATCCGGGTCTGACCGTCAACGCCGTGGGCGATCCGATGCAGGCGATCTACGGCTGGAGGGGCGCTACGGCGGCCAACCTGGACAACTTCATCACGGATTTTCCCGTGGTCTCCCTCGAGGGACCGCGGCCCGCCCCGAAGCGGGAACTGACCACCAGCTGGCGCAACCCACCGGAGGTGCTCGATCTGGCCAATGCGGTTTCCCGTGAGGTACTCGGCCCCGCGGACGCGCCCGGGCGCACCGTGCAGCCCCTCGTGGCCAGGGAGGGGGCGCCGCAGGGACAGGTGTCCATCGGGTGGTTTGCCACCGCCGTGCGGGAACGTGAGTTTATCGCCGATGAAATGGAGCGGCACTGGAAGCGGCGCGGCGAGGGCTTCACCGCGGCGGTACTGGTCCGCAAGCGCAGGCACTCCGCTGCGATGGCGCAGGAGCTGAGCGCACGCGGCATCCCGGTGGAGATCGTCGGACTCTCGGGTCTGCTCGATGTTCCCGAGATCGCCGACATGGTGGCCATCGCCACCATGCTGGTCCGCCCCCAGCACAACGCGGCCGCACTGCGCATTCTCGCGGGCCCCCACGTCGGCCTCGGTCTCGCCGATCTCCTGCACCTGCAGGACCGCGCCCGGAACATCGCCGGCCGCGTCGCCCGCAACGAGGTGGAACTGCCCGAGGACCCGGTTGAGCGACTGCAGGCGATCATTGATGAGACCGTCCCCGCCGAATCCGAGGAGATGGTCGGGCTCGCGGATGCGGTGTCGGACCTGGGGGAGGGCGAGCGCTACAGCGAGGAGGGCTACCGTCGCTTGAAGCGGCTCTCCGCCCAGCTGCGGCATCTGCGCCGATCCAGCCTGGGCCGTTCGCTTCCGGACATCTTCGCCGAGATCGAGACCGTGTTCGGTATCCGAACCGAGGTCCTGGCTCGGGAGGATCCCCGGGCCGACGGTGCGGCGGGAACGGTCCACCTCGACCGTTTCGCCGAGGAGGTTGCGGCGCACGGTGGCGCCGGTCTGCCCGAACTGCTTGACTTCTTCGACCTGGCACGCAACCAGGAGGATGGTCTGGAGCCGGGCGAGGTACGGGTGCGCAGCGATCGGGTGCAGATCCTCACCGTCCACAAGGCCAAGGGCCTGGAATGGGATATCGTCTCCGTTCTCCACGCGGACGCCTCGACCTATGACGCGAGCGCTTCGACGTGGCTGAAGAATGTCACCGCGATTCCGGGGGCGCTGCGTGGGGACGCAGAGGACGGAGCACCGATCCTGGACACCTCCGAGGTCACCGACCGCAAGGAGCTGCAGAGGGCCGGTGAGGAATACACCGAGGAGGTCAGGGAGGGACTCCGCGAGGAGAACACCCGCCTGTTCTATGTCGGAATCACCCGCAGCGAGCGTGTTCTCATGGTCACCGCCTCCGCCGTGAGCGATGAGGGCGGCTCCCGGAAACCCTATGACCGCCTGGAGATCCTGCGTTCAACGGCACCGGAGTCCGTTGTTGAATGGTGGGAGGGCAGTGAGGAGGAGGTGGAGCGACCCGTAGTGGAGGAGGCGCTGTTTCCGCGCACCACTGTTTCCGCCGATGTCGTCGACGGTGCCGCGATGGTCCGCGAGGCGATGGAGGATCCGGCTCCCGCCTCCACCGAGGGAGGACTGGAGACCCTGTGGGAGAGGGAGGTCGGCGCCCTGATCGAGGAACAGCGGGTGCTGTCCTCGCCTGTCCTGGACGTCGAGATCTCCCTCGAACTGACGGCCACCGACCTTGTCAGCATGAAAAACAACCCCGAACAGTTCGCCCGCCGTCTCCGCCGCCCGGTGCCCTTCAAACCGAACAGCTTCGCCAAACGCGGAACCCGCTTCCATCAGTGGTTGGAGGACCGTTTCGGGGCTACGGCGCTCCTGGACGAGGATGAGCTTCCCGGCATCGGGGAGGAATCCGGCGAACACACCTTCACCGAGCTCCGGAGGGCCTTCCTGGAATCAGCATGGAGCAGGCGCACACCGGCCTTCGTCGAGCACCCCTTCGAGGTCGTGATCGGTGGCCATGTGATCCGCGGACGCATGGACGCGGTCTTCGAGGAGGCCGACGGCGGCTGGCTGGTGGTGGATTGGAAGACGGGTCGGACCCCCACGGGTCCGGAGATGGCGGCGGCGATCATCCAGCTGGCCGTCTACCGCATCGCCTGGGCCAACCTTCAGGGGGTGGATCCGGCGCAGGTCCGGGGTGCCTTTCACTATGTCGCGGACGATCACACCTTTGAACCGGAGCGTTTTCCGGAGGCCGCTGAGTTGGCCGATCTCCTCAGCCGGACGCGGACGCCTATGATCAACTGAGAAAGAAAGGACGGACCACATGGGTCGAAGCCTGCGGCGCGACGGCGAACTCGCGCACCTACCCGATCATGCACTCTTGAGTGTCATCCACATTCCGGAATCCGCCCGTCCGAGTCCCTGGTGGCTGATTCTGCGCAGGGTCGGGTACGCGCTGGGTCTGCTCGCCGTGGTCACCTTCGTGGTCTACGTCGACCGCAATGGCTATTCTGAGGATCTCACCTTCATCGACGCCCTGTACTATTCGACGGTCTCGTTGACAACGGTGGGATACGGCGACATCACCCCGGTGACCCAGAACGCCCGGCTGACCAACATCCTGGTGCTCACGCCCTTCCGCGTGGCCTTCCTGGTACTGCTGGTCGGTACCACGCTGTCGGTGCTCACCGAGGAGTCACGTAAGGCACTGCAAATTCAACGTTGGAGGAAACGAATGCGCAATCACACCATCGTGGTGGGCTACGGCACCAAGGGCCGCTCCGCGGTGGCGGCGCTACTGGCCGACGGTGTGCCCGCCAATCAGATCGTGGTGGTGGACACCGACGCCTCCGCGCTGGAGGCGGCGAACAATGACGGTCTGGTGACCGTCCGGGGTTCGGCGACGAAGGCCGACGTGCTCAGGCTCGCGGGTGTCACCAGGGCACGGGCGGTGGTCGTTGCTCCGAACCTCGATGACACCGCGGTGCTGGTCACACTCTCGGTACGCGAAATCGCCCCGAGTGCGATGATCGTCGCCAGTGTCCGGGAGTCAGAAAACCAGCATCTGCTGGAGCAGTCGGGTGCGGATTCGGTGGTGATCTCCTCGGAGACAGCCGGCCGGATGCTCGGCCTGGCCACAGTCACACCCTCGGTGGTGGAGATGATGGAGGATCTCCTCTCACCGGATGAGGGGTTCTCCGTTGCTGAGCGTGCCGTCGGCGATGATGAGGTCGGCGCCAACCCGCGCCACCTCGCCGATATCGTGCTCGGTGTCGTCCGCTCCGGTGAGCTCTATCGCATCGATTCCCCGGAGGCGGAGACGGTTGAGCCCGGTGACCGGCTGCTGTATGTGCGTCGAGTTTTCAGTGAGGATGTGAAGGACAAATGAACTATCTTCCCGTCGGACCCCGGGACGAGGTGCCGGTGCGCGGTGGCCGCGCGGTCTTCCTCGACGGCCCCGATCACAGTCTTGACGGTGACGCCGTGGCGGTCGCCCCCGGTGTGTGGGCGGTGCGGGTCGCCGCCGCGGTCGTCGAGAAGCACGGCCGCCCCGTGGCTCCCCGTGAGCTCAGGGATCCGCTTGTCGACGCCGCCGTCGCCCTGCTGCGCAACCGGGAGCGGGTACGTTTCGATCCCGCGGACGGCAGCGAGCTGACCTATGACGAACACGGTGTGGCCTTCGGCGCAAGCGGGCGACCGGTGTTCCCGCGGGTTGATCCGGCGGTGATCGGAATCGTTGAACTCAAGGACGCCGAGCGGCTCCTGCTCGGGATGAACGCGCAGCGCCGGACCCAGTTCTCGCTGATCGCCGGCTATGTCTCCCACGGGGAGACCCTGGAGGCGGCATTTGAACGCGAGGTGATGGAGGAGAGTGGACGTCTGGTCACCGATATCCGCTACGTGGCCAGTCAGCCCTGGCCCGTGTCCGGGTCGATCATGGTCGGCATGCGCGGGGTGACCGCGGATGAGGAACAGCGTGCCGACACCGACGGCGAGCTCGCCGAGATCGTGTGGGCGTCGCGCTCCGACATCCTCGACCACCGCATCCCGATTGCGGCGCCGGGATCCATCGCCCATGATCTCATCATGGCCTGGGCGAGGGAAAAGTAGCGGCGAGAGAATACACGTGATCAATCTGCAGGACCTTGACCAGGATCAACGCATAGCCGCCGCAGCTCCACGCGGCCCGGTGTGCATTCTCGCCGGTGCGGGCACGGGCAAGACAAGAACCATCACCTACCGCATAGCCAACCTCATCGATCAGGGGTTCATCAGCCCCAACAGGGTGCTGGCGGTGACCTTCACCGCGCGGGCGGCGGGGGAGATGAGACACCGCCTGAACCTGATGGGCATCGGTGGCGTGCAGGCGCGCACCTTCCACGCCGCCGCCAGGAGGCAACTGTCCTACTTCTGGCCGCAGGTGGCCGGAAACCTCAGGTGGACCTTGTTGGACAACAAGTTCCCCCTGGTGGGACGGGCGATGCGCGGTGCCGGAATGGAGTCGGGCACGGACAAGGTCCGCGATGTACTCGGCGAGATCGAATGGGCGAAGGCCTCGCTGATCTCCGCCGAACAATATCCGGAGAAGCTCGGTCTGCGCACCCCGCCCGCCCCAGCGGAGAAGGTGGCCGAGGTCTACGCCAGGTATGAGCGGATGAAGACCACGGAGGACGGGGTGCTGCTGGACTTCGACGATCTCCTGCTCCACACCGCCGGCGCGCTGGAGAACTCACCCGCGGTGGCCGAGGAGTTCCGGGAACAATACCGCAGCTTCACCGTCGATGAGTACCAGGATGTGACCCCGCTCCAGCAGCGCGTGCTCGAGGCCTGGCTTGGGGAGCGTGATGATCTCACCGTGGTCGGTGACGCCAACCAGACGATCTATTCATTCACCGGGGCGACCCCGGACTACCTGCTCAACTTCTCGCGCACCTATGATAACGCCACCGTGGTCAAGCTGCAGCGTGACTACCGCTCCACTCCGCAGATAACCTCCCTGGCCAACACTGTGATCTCGCAGGCCCGCGGGCGCGCCGCCGGGACCCGTCTCGAGCTGCAGGGTATCCGGCCCGCCGGTCCGGAGCCGGAGTTCTCCGCCTTCGATGATGAGACGACCGAGGCCAGGGAGGTGGCCGGCCGGATCCTGACCCTCATCGATTCCGGTGTGCCCGCCTCCGGGATCGCGGTGCTCTACCGCATCAATGCCCAGTCCGCAGTATTTGAACAGGCGCTCGCCGATGCGGGCATCGTCTACCAGGTCAGGGGAGGGGAGGGTTTCTTCAACCGCGCGGAGATCAAGCAGTCCATCAGCCAGCTTGTCCGCGCCTCCCAGCGCGATGTCGATGACTCCGATCTGCTGAGGCTGGTGCGCAGAACCCTCGTCCCCCTCGGCCTGTCCGCGGAGGAGCCCGAGGGGGCACGGGAACGGGAGCGCTGGCAGTCGCTGACCGCCTTCGTGGAGCTGGTCGAGGAACTGCTCACCGCCACCCCGGGCCTGGACCTGGAGGGGCTGCTGCAGAAACTGCGGCAGCGCGCCGAGGCGAAGCATCCACCGACGATGGAGGGGGTCACCCTGGCCTCCCTGCACGCGGCGAAGGGACTTGAATGGGATGCCGTGTTCCTGGTCGGACTGGTTGATTCCACTCTCCCGATCAGCCACGCCATAAAGGCCGGCGATGAGGCGATCGAGGAGGAGCGTCGACTGTTCTACGTCGGTGTCACCCGTGCCCGTGAGCATCTCTTTTGTTCCTGGTCCCTGGCCAGGCAGGAGGGTGGGCGCAAGTCCCGCAAGCGCAGCCGTTTCCTCGACGGCATCGTCGTGGATCTGCCCGCCGAGCACGGCCGTGCCAGGAGCACCAGGGCGAAGAACTGCCGCTCCTGCGGACGACCCCTGGTCAGCCCCGCGGAGAAGGTCATCGGACGCTGCGGGCAGTGTCCCTCCACCGCGGATGAGGACACCTTCGAGGAGCTGCGCACCTGGCGCAACTCCATCGCTCGCGATGACAATGTCCCCGCCTACGTTGTCTTTTCCAACGCCACGCTGATGGCGCTGGCGGAGACGCGCCCGGGCGATGAGAATGAACTGCTCAATGTCCCCGGTGTCGGTCCGATGAAGATCGAGAAGTACGGGCGGGAGCTTCTAAGGATCCTGGGCGGTCACCCCCAGGCCGGGTGATCCGGGGCCATCCGGAGCACCGTCGGAGTACAGCCAGCACACCGGGCACAACGGGTGCCGTGACATCCTCCTGCGGCTTATCGTCCCTGTGTAGGGATCGAGCTCCTCGATGACGCCCGCGTCCGGATCACCCCTGTGCAGCAGTGCGACCACCCGCGCGGCCACGGCGGCCTCGACCACGGGGTCGGGATTGGCGGGTCCCCGGGGTTGCTGCCGGACAAGGGTGTGCCACTGCTTATCGACGCCCACCCGCGTCAGTTCAACACAGGTCAGGCACGGGCCCGCACCACCGGTGCGGGCCGGGCCGATGACACCTCGGGCGTCGATAAGCATGGCGCTGAACACCGTCGGCTTCCGCCGGGCCAGTCGCGCGGAGAGCTCCGCATGGTGGCTGAAGCGGTTGATCACCACCACCGGGGCGGTGGGGTCACGGTCGAGGAAGGCGGCGTCGGAATCATGGCGCAACTGGAAGCGGGCGGTCAGGCCCGCGGATTCGAGCAGCTCGCCGATGACCGCCGGAAGCGAGCCCCTTCCGAGCAGCAGCACGGGTCTGCGGGTGAACTCGCGCAGAATCCCATAGGCCAGCAGATCATCGATGAGGCTGAACACCGCGGTCCCGGAGACCCCGGCGCCCCTGAGCCTTCCCACCAGCACCGACACCGGCAGTGGGTTCGCGATGCCGCGAAGCACCCCCGCCAGTGCATCGGCGAGCTCGGTGGATCCCAGCTCCACCACGCCGGAGCGGGTGGCATCGAGGCCGAACTGGATTGCAGTGTCCCCGCGGCGCACAACGGTCACCGATGGCGCCAGAAAAACGTGTGTCATTGGAAAATCCCCCAACTTTCCGTCTGTCACACCCCGTTGCTCCCATTTCATCACAGATAGACTGCTGTGTCATGCGTGAAATTCAGGTGATCCGGTCGGCCAAAAGAAAAAGAACCGTCCAGGCCCGCATCGTCGACGGGCGTATTGAGGTCCGGATTCCGGCGCGGATGTCCGGGCCGGAGGAGGAGCGCACCATCGCCGAAATTGTGGCCAAGCTGGACCGGCGCACCTCATCCGCGGTGCGTTCCGATGCGGATCTGATGCGGCGCGCCAGACAGCTCAATGAGTCCGTCCTCGAGGGCAGGGCGAGGGTGCGGAGCATTCGCTGGGTGGGAAACCAGAACAAGCGCTGGGGTTCATGTACCGTCTCAACAGCCGAGATCAGGATCTCCGACCGACTGAAGCTGGTTCCGGACTATGTCCTCGATTCCGTGCTGGTCCATGAGTTGACCCACACCTTCATCCCGGGGCACGGACCGGAGTTCCACCGGTGGGCCGACCGGGTGCCCCAGGCCGAGAGAGCCAGAGGCTATCTGGAGGCCTACCAGAGATGGGGCTGAAGGGGCCTACAGCTTCTCTGAGCCATCGCCCTCATCGCCCTCATCGCCGTCATTGTCGTCCCCGTCGGAGGTGCCCCCGGTACCGGTGGCCTTCCTGTCGGCCTCCTCGGCGAGGAGCTTCTCCAGGGCGGTGATCTCGGCGATGGGGTCGAATCCTTCCGGATCATCCTCCCCGAGGAGACCGTCGATGAACTCCGCTGAGTTCTCCAGGTCCTCGGCCACCGGAAGGAAATCGGGATGATCCCAGATCGCGTCGCGGCGCCTGGTACCCACCGCGACCTCGACCCGGCGCCACAGCTCGGTGGCCTCGGCGACCCTGGGGGCGGAGAATTCGATGCCCACCACCTTGGCGAAGGCCTGCTCCGCGGATCCACCGGTGGCACGGCGCCGGCGCCAGGCCTCATTCATGGTGGCGGTGGAGGGGATACGATCCCCCATAGCCTCGGTGACCACCAGATCCACCCAGCCCTCAACGAGCGCGAGCAGGGTCTCCAGACGCGCCACGGCGGTGGCGTTGCGTGAACTGATGCGGGGGGACAGATCCATGCCCTGCAGTTGATTCATCATGTCCTGCAGCTGCGAGGGATCCGGATTGTCCATCTGCAGGCCGTTGACGGCGTCCTGAATATGGGAGGTATCGATCTCCAGGCCGGCCGCATACTCCTCGACGGAGGAGACCAGCCGTTCACTCAGCCACGGAACGTGCTTGAACAACCGCTGCCGGGCGGATTCCCTGGCGCTGAGGTAGACGAGGATCTCCTGGGCGGGCACATCGAGGTCGCTGGCCGCGGAGGCGAGATTGGTCGGCAGGATCGCGGTGACGTCACCGGGGGCGACGGGAAGACCGAAATCGCATCCGGTCAGTGTCTGTTTGGCGAGATCGCCCAGGGCGTTGCCCAGCTGCATGCCGAAGTTCATCGAGGACATCTGGTTCATCATCTGTGACATCGGCCCGATCATCTCGCGGGCTTCCTCGGGCAGATTGTCCAACTGGGCCTGGCTCATGTGTTCAGCCACCGGTGAGACCAGACGCTTCCACATGGGAAGGGTCTTCTCCAGCCAGTCCTCGGCGCTCCACGCCTCGGCGCGGGTGCCGGAGGAGGGCAGTTCGGTGGCGTCATCCAGCCAGAGTTCGGCCAGACGGACCGACTCCGTCACCGCATCGCGATCGGCCTGCCTGATGGGTTCGACCCGGCCGATCTGCTGACGTGCTATCCGCGCGGCCAGTTCATAATTCACCGCGCCAGCGCCGGCGGGCGAATTCATCGAGTCGCCCATGCCGGAGAGCATCTGGCCGAACTGATTGAGAATATCTCCGATTCCGCCGGCGCCGGCGCCACCGAAGAATCCGAAGGGATCGTTATTGTTGCGATTCCTGTCTTTATCATCGTCGTCGTCGTTGTTCGGGAATGAGAAACCGAAGCCATTGGAGTTCATGTCCCCTAATCTACAAGGGGCGCAAGCCCCGACGCCATCATCCGGACAACGCTGATAGCGAACAGAGGTTGTAGGGTTGATACCCGTGAACCGCAGACTCAAAACCCTCACCTGGGGCGCCATCCCGCTCGTTGCACTGGCGGGTCTGGTCAGCATTGACCGGATCCCGGGAACGGACGTCGATCTCACCGTGCCCTTCGCGGCTGAGGGGCCGGGCCCGACCTTCAACACCCTCGGGGAGGTCGATGGCACCCCGGTTGTGGAGGTCGAAGGTGCGGAAACCCATGATGTGCAGGGTAACCTCAACATGACCACAGTCTCGGTGCGGACCAACATGACGCTGTCGCAGGCGATCTCACGGTGGCTGTTCACCGGGGACACCATGGTGCCGATCGAGCAGATCTTTCCCCCCGGACAGAGCGTGGAGGACGTCCAGCAGTCCAATGAGCTTGCTTTCTCCTCCTCTGAGGCATCGGCGACGATCGCGGCGATGAACTACCTCGGTCTGCCCGTGGAGGTGGAGGTGCTCGGCATCGTCGAGGGGTCGGCCGCAACGGGCCACCTCGAGGAGGGTGATCGGATCGAGGCCGTGGACGGTACCGTGGTAAAGACCCCGGGTGCCATCCAGGAACGAATTCGGGCGAAGGCACCTGGCGACGAGGTGAGCGTGGACTATCTGCGCAACGGTCAGCCCGGAAGCACGCGCATCGTTCTCGGTGCGCACCCGGATGATAAGAACCTCGCACTGCTCGGCGTGACCATGACCTCGGTGGGTAGCAGCGGCGTGGAAGTCAACTACAACCTCGAGGATGTGGGAGGTCCGAGTGCGGGTCTGATGTTCTCTCTTGCGGTGGTGGACAAACTCACCGCCGATCAGATCAACGGTGGACGGTTCGTCGCTGGCACCGGGACGATCGCGGAGGACGGCACGGTCGGACCGATCGGCGGCATCGCTCACAAGGTCCGTGCCGCGGAGGACGCGGGGGCCGAGGTCTTCCTCGCCCCGGCGGACAACTGCGCCGAAGCCGTGGGATCGAACCCGGATCTGACGGTCCTGAAGGTGAACACGCTTTCCGATGCAATCTCCGGCATGGCTGCCTATAACAACGGCGGGGAGTACCAGACCTGTGGCTAGGACGTGTCTGATGAGTATTCCAACCGGGCGACCATTACCCTGCACATCAGCCCGAAAGGGAACGCCACACGGAGTATGCCACAGCGGGTAGCCAGACCCCACCAAAGCCAAAACCCACAGATTCGACGTGCCACGACATCACGGCCCTTTTTGGGACTAGACATCTAGCACTGGCGGGCGCCGTCCCTTCGATCCTTTTCGCCTCCGATTGCGGATCCGATCCGCAGACCCGGGGGATCGTCGTTTTCATCCTCTGTTTCCTGCACCATGGAAGGACCTCCCGCGGGGAATGGGCATTGTCACCGCGCAATTGATCAGGACCCGTGCGCGGTGGCCCCTTTAACCGCACCAACTGACGTTCCTCCGCCAGTGGCACACCCCTCCCATCGACAAGCAGGGTCTTCGTGGTCAACGCACCCGTGGATCTGTCGGGTACATGATCGGGGCGTTCACCGTATCGATTTGTGGTACATCGATGCTGCTCCCGGTGTGGCAGGTGATACTTGTTGCGTGCCGGCCGGGGTGGGATGGCTGAAGATGGCGTGCCCGGTCATCCGGTTGTGCCGGTAGTAGACGGCTTTTCGGGATCCGGGATCCACAGGAACCTCCAGGCCACGGGAGTCCGCATCGAAGCCCGTAGATGTTGGCCTCGGTGATCGACCGTGGATGAGAGAAGAGCCGGCCCTAGTTCTGTTCCGCCGTCGTTTCGGAGGTGGTCTCCGTGCTCCTGCGCTCCGCGAGGCCGAGCTCGTAGATCCGCTTCTCGGGATCGATCTTGTCGGAGGAGACCATCTGCTGGAGGACCAGACCGTTGTCGTTGTCGACCACGGTGATGATCGACATCGTTCCCATGGTTGTCCATCCGACGATCTTCTTCCCGGTGTCCTCGACCACGCGTGAACTGCGCAGCTCGGTCAGCAGCTGGGTGGTGGAGGCGGCCTTGGACTGGCTTTCGAAGAACTGGAACTGTCCGACCCCGGGGCCGGTACAGGCCGAGGAATTCTCCACACCGTTCGGGTCGCAGGTATCAAACTGCTCGAAGAGTGAGCGCGGCGCCAGCGTCTTGAAGGTCTCGTAGACTCTGGCCACATTCCGGTCCATCCCGCCGGAACCGGAGGTGCTTGTCGACGCCCCCGCCGAAGCACCCGGTGTGGCGGTGGGGGAGGTTGTCGTGGGTGTGGTGGACGTGGTCGAGGTCGGTGCCGTGGAGGTCTCCGAGGAGGTCGTCGGTTCGGGCGCCGGTTCCTCCTCCTGTGAGCAGGAGGCCAGCAGGGGGACAAGCGTCAGCACGCCGATGCTCAGGCGGATATGTGCGCGCAGGGTTGACGCCACGTCGTGTTCTCCTTGCCAACTACTTCAGGGGTACCTTTGACCATCCTAGCGCTAAAGATCCTCCGGTTCGGCCTCGAGCGTGTAGCGCAGTGCCGCGATGACTCCCGGGGCCACACCCGGACCTCCGCGGAGTTCGATCTCATCCTCGGCGAAGGGACCCCGCCGCGCCATCTCCTCCTCGGTGGGGCGGAGCTGGAGCAGGGTCAGTTCCGCATCGCCACGCAGCACACCCGAGAACAGTCGGGCCGGCCTCGCCGGCGCATCGGGCTCCGCGGAGTCATTGAACACGATCTCCTGCGCGAGTATCGCCCCGACCACCTCGGCCGGCCATTCCAGTCGGGAGATGTAGTCACCTAGGGCCTCCGAACCGGCCTCCAGGTTGGAGGGCAGGTTGTCCTGGACCACCAGTGTCAGCGGTGACCCTGCGTCGGTGCCGTAAGGGCCATCCAGGGCGTCGACAAGCAGTTCGGTGGGGACGAGCGCGAAAAGGGTCGGCCCGCGGTCCCATCCCTCGGCGTGAATGAAATCAACGGCCTCCAGCATGGCCTTATTCAATGATTGGGGACTCAGCTCAGCATCGCTCATGTTTTCTTCCTTGATCTGGAATCTCGTTGGTCTTTGAGAGTAATTAACCTTAGAGTAGGTGGAAACGAAACGCTCATAACATATAAGGATGTTGTCTTGGCGACTGGCCTCACACCCCCACCACAACCCATCAAGCGACCTCCGAAGGCGGTGACCTGGACGATCGGCATCATCGCACTGATCGTTTTGATCGCCCCGATGACGGTCGGTTTCTACACCGATTGGCTGTGGTTCGGCGAAGTCGACTACCGCGGCGTGTTCAACAAGGTGATCATCACCCGGGTGGTGCTCTTCCTGATCTTTGGCGTGGTAGCAGCGCTGATAACGTGGCTTGCCGGCTACTTCGCCATCAAACTGCGCCCGAGTGAGATGGCGGCCTTCGACGCTGAATCCCCGGTCCACCAGTACCGTCAGATGATTGAGAACAGCCTGCGCAGGGTTGTTGTCATCGTCCCCATCTTCGTCGGCATCATCGCGGGCCTGATCGGCCAGCGTTCATGGCGGACCGTCCAGCTGTGGATGAACCGGCAGTCCTTCGGCGTCGAGGACCAGCAGTTCGGCCATGACTACGGATTCTATGCCTTCGATCTGCCGGTGCTGCGTCTGATCACCGACTCCCTGTCGATGCTTCTGATCGTCGCGTTCCTGATCGCCCTGGTCGGCCACTACCTCCTCGGTGGGATTCGCGCAGGCAACCAGGTCGCGGGCCAGAAGGCCTACATTTCCCGGGGTGCCCGTGCACAGCTGGCGGTGACCGCGGGAATCTGGATGATCCTTCGCGTCATCTCCTACTGGCTTGATCGCTATGATCTGCTGACGAAGTCGAATGACACCTTCACCGGTGCCGGATACACCGACATCAATGCCCAGCTGCCCGCGAAGATCATCCTGATGGTGATCTCCGTGATCGTCGCGGCGGCCTTCTTCTCCGCCATCTTCCTCAAGGACCTGCGCATCCCCGGTCTGGCCGTGGTGCTGCTGGTGCTCAGCTCCATCGTGGTCGGTACCGCCTGGCCGATCATGCTCGAGCGTTTCTCGGTTCAGCCGAACCGTGCGGAGAAGGAATCGGAGTACATCTCCCGCAATATCGAATCCACGAGGTTCGCCTACGGCATCACCGATGACCAGGTGACCTATGAGGAGAACTGGGGTGGGTCGGGAGCCACCGCCGCGAGCGTGGCGGCCGATGTGGCCACCATCTCCAATATCCGCCTGCTCGATCCGCAGATCCTTTCACCGACCTTCACCCAGCAGCAGCAGCTGCGCAATTTCTACGGTTTCCCCGATCAGCTGGCCATGGATCGTTATGAGGTTGACGGGGAGCTGCGCGATTTCGTGGTCGCGGCCCGTGAGCTCGACCCCAATTCCCTCCAGCAGAACCAGCAGGACTGGATCAACCGCCACACCGTGTACACCCACGGAAACGGCTTCATCGCCGCGCAGGCCAACCAGGTTGATGAGGTGGCGAGGGATGTCGGATCCACCCGTGGCGGCTACCCCGTGTACACGGTCTCGGATCTCCAGTCGAATGCCCGCGCCGCCGAGAGTGAGGATGCCGAGCAGCTCGGAATCAAGGTTGATGAACCCCGCGTCTACTACGGCCCGTTGATCGCCAGCGCCAACGACGGGGCGGACTACGCCATCGTCGGTCGCACCGGCGACGGCGACGTCGGCGTGGAGTATGACACCGACACCACCAGCTACACCTACTCGGGAGAGGGCGGAGTGGGAATCGGAAATGTGGTCAACCGCGCGGCCTTCGCCCTGCGCTACCAGGAGATGAACCTGATTCTGTCCGACCGCGTCGGGGAGGAGTCAAAGATTCTCTTCGAACGTGACCCCCGGACCCGTGTGGAGAAGGTCGCCCCCTGGCTGACCACCGACTCCAAGACATACCCGACGGTCATCGACGGCCGCATCAAGTGGATCGTCGACGGTTACACCACCCTCGACAGCCTTCCCTACGCCACCCGCAGCTCACTGAGCGAGGCAACCACCGATGCCGTGATGACCGATGGGATGCAGCCGCCGATCACCGACCGCGTGGGTTACATCCGCAACTCCGTCAAGGCCGTCGTGGATGCCTATGATGGAACGGTTGAGCTCTACGAGTTCGATACCGAGGATCCGGTGCTCAAGGCCTGGGAGGGTGTGTTCCCCGACACCGTCAAACCGGCTTCCGAGATCTCCGAGGAACTGCGCAACCACATGCGCTACCCGGAGGATCTGTTCAAGATCCAGCGGGACATGCTGGCCAAGTACCACGTCGACGATGCCGGTACCTTCTTCACCAACGACGCCTTCTGGTCCATTCCGGGTGATCCGACGGCGGCTGAGGGGCGCCAGGAGCTGAAGCAGCCCCCGTACTACGTCGTCGCGGCTGATCCGGAGACGGGTGAGTCCAGCTTCCAGCTGATCACCCCCTTCCGTGGACTCCAGCGCGAATACCTTGCCGCGCACATGGCGGTGTCCTCTGATCCGGACACCTATGGCCGGATCACCGTCAGGGTTCTTCCCACGGGTGCGGTGACCCAGGGACCGAAACAGGCCCAGGACGCCATGATGTCCTCCGATCAGGTGGCCCAGGACCAGACCCTGTGGCGTGGGTCGAATGATCTGCACAACGGCAACCTCCTGACCCTGCCGGTCGGTGGTGGCGAGATCCTGTATGTGGAGCCGATCTACTCCCAGCGCAAGGACCAGGCGTCGGCATTCCCCAAGCTGCTGCGCATGCTGGTGTTCTACAAGGGCCAGGTCGGCTACGCCCCGACGATCGCCGAGGCGCTGTCCCAGGTTGGAATCGATCCGGCCGCGGCCCAGGACATCAATGAGGTTGACGGCACTCCCACCAGCCCGGAGACCCCTGGTACCGAGGCTCCTCCGGCCGGTCAGGCTCCGGCCACACCGGCAGCCGGCGACGTGGCAGCCATAAACGAGGCTCTGAAGAACCTCGAGGCCGCGCGCGGCGGGTCCTTCGAGGAGTACGGACGGGCACTTGATGCTCTGGACCGTGCCGTCGCCGCCTACCAGGCGGGCCAGTAGGAGATCTGAACCCATAGAAAAACCGCACCTGTACCGCAGGTGCGGTTTTTCTATGGGGCGGTGGCCTCGACGATGCGGCGGAGCGCCCGCTCAAGAGTGGCATCGTCGTGGCCGCCGAAGCCGAAGACGATTCCGTTCTCCGCCTTCCCGCCGCCCCAGTAGCTGGAGAGTCCGGTTACACCAACGCCCCGATCGGCGCAGTTGCGCACCACCTCGGATTCCGGGAGGTTGCAGATCAGCACGGCGTGGAGTCCACCATTGATGGGACGCAGCTCGGCGTTCCCTGTGGTGGAGAAGGTACGGGTGACAAGCTCGCGCCGTCGCCGGTAGAGGCGTCGCATACGCTGGGTACGGCGGCGGAGGGCACCGCTGGCCAGGTAGTGTGCGAGTGCCTCCTGCGTGATCGCCCCCACCGGCTGGCCGATGATCCCACGTAGGTTACCCAGCTCCGGGATGAGTTCCTCCGGAGCAACAAGATAGCCACAGGCTATCTGTGGGGAGATCACCGAGGAGAAGGTACCGAGCAGCACGGCCCGCTCCGGGGCCATTGCCGTGAGTGCGGGCAGCGGCATGCCGAGATAACGCAGCTCGGAATCGAAATCGTCCTCGATGAGCAGGGTCGAGTTATCGGCGGCCCAGGTGGTCAGCCGTGTGCGGCGGGATGCGGGCAGCGAGCCGCCGTAGGGGTACTGGTGACTGGGGGTCAGCAGCACCGCGTCGAGGGGGGCGCCGAGTCTATCGACGTCCAGTCCATCGGCGTCGGTGTTCAGGTTGACGGTCCGGTGCCCCAGAACCTGCGGGACGCGCCTGAGGCTGGGGTAGCCGGGGGACTCGACGCCGATGTCGAGGTTGTCGCCGAGGGCCCGGAGTAGCAGGGTCAGGCCTTCGCGGGCACCTGCGGTGACCACGATGCGCGAGGGATCGGCGACAAGTCCGCGCATGTGGCGCAGGTGCTCTGAGATCTCAACGCGCAGCGCAGGCAGACCGAGTGGAGGTTGGGGGCGGGGCGGGGTGGAACAGGCCCTGCGCCACGCTGCGCGCCATGCGGAGTCCGCCAGGGTCGTCGTATCCGGAATGCCGGGGTCGAGGTTTATCAGATCCTGTTGGACGGGAGCCTGCGGAGTCCGCTTTTCAGTGCCGTAACCGGCGGAATCCGGTTTGAGCAGATTCAGACCCGGGTTGATGAGTGTGCCGGAGCCATGGGCGGAGGTGAGGTATCCTTCTGCGCCGAGCTGCTCATAGGCGGTGACCACGGTACCCCTGGACACCCCGAGTCTGGCGGCGAGCATCCGTGTGCTGGGCAGGTGATCGCCCGGTGCGATGACACGCCGGGTGAGCAGTTCGCGGATTTGTGCCGCGAGCTGCACCGGGATGGAGAGTTTCGAGTGCGGGTCAATGTCGAGCGGGAGATCTGCCACAAGGTCCGGACGCATGGGTTCATGCTCCCCGAAAAAGTGGTATACCGCAACATGCTCAATTTGGATCTGTTCATGTACCACCTTTATGGGTTTTGATGAATCCTATGACTGAAACAGAGCAGCAGACTACCGCGACAACCCGCGTGAAGAGAGGATTGGCCGACATGCTCAAGGGGGGTGTGATCATGGATGTGGTCACACCCGAGCAGGCGAGGATCGCTGAGGATGCCGGTGCCTCCGCCGTGATGGCACTCGAGCGGGTTCCGGCGGACATCCGCTCACAGGGCGGGGTGGCGCGGATGAGTGACCCGGACCTGATCCAGGGGATTGTCGATGCCGTGTCCATCCCCGTGATGGCCAAGGCCCGGATCGGACATTTTGTCGAGGCCCAGATCCTTGAATCCCTCGGCGTCGACTTCATCGACGAGTCCGAGGTCCTCAGCCCCGCCGACTATGTCAACCACATCAATAAGTGGAACTTCGAGGTGCCCTTCGTCTGTGGTGCGACGAACCTCGGCGAGGCACTGCGCCGTATCACCGAGGGTGCCGCGATGATCCGTTCCAAGGGAGAGGCCGGAACCGGCGATGTGTCCGAGGCCGTCAAGCACCTGCGCACGATCCGTGGTGATATCAACCGACTGCGCAGCCTTGATGCGGATGAACTCTTCGTCGCCGCGAAGGAGTTCCAGGCCCCCTACGATCTGGTTCGCGAGGTTGCGGAAAGCGGTGCGCTGCCGGTGGTGACCTTCGTCGCCGGAGGTGTGGCCACGCCCGCCGATGCCGCCCTGGTGATGCAGATGGGTGCCGAGGGAGTGTTCGTCGGCTCCGGCATCTTCAAATCCGGTAACCCCGCGGCGCGGGCCGCCGCAATTGTTAAGGCCACGACGCTTTTCGACGACCCCCACGCGCTCGCCGAGGTCTCACGTGGCCTCGGCGAGGCAATGGTGGGCATCAATGTCACCGATGTTGCCGCCCCGCACCGCCTCGCAGAGCGTGGCTGGTGATTATCGGGGTTCTCGCGCTGCAGGGAGGGTACTCCGAACATATGCAGTTGCTTGCCGGACTCGGTGCCGATACACGCAGGGTGCGGGTGCCCGCTGACCTTGAGGGAATCGACGGAGTCGTTCTTCCCGGAGGCGAGTCCACTGTGATGGACAAACTCGCCCGATCCCTGGGGCTGGCGGAACCACTGGCCACGGCGATTGTCGGGGGACTGCCGGTTCTGGCGACCTGCGCCGGACTCATCTACCTCGCCCGCGGGGTTGAAAATCCTGCTATGGGGCAGCAGACCCTCGGTGTGCTGGACATTCGTGTCAGGCGCAACGCCTTCGGCAGTCAGCGTAATTCTTTTGATACGAGCGTGAAGATCATGGACCCTAGCCTGGAACTGGCCGAGGTGGAAGCATCCTTCATCCGCGCACCCGTGGTGACGGAGGTGGGGGAGCATGCGAGCGCCTTTGCCACGCTGTCCGACGGTAGCATCGTCGGAGTCAGGCAGGACTCAATCCTTGCACTGTCCTTCCACCCCGAGGTGACCGCCGACAGCAGCCTTCATCGGCGATGGCTGGAGATGATCGAGCAGCAGGTGGCATAGCGCCGCTGCCTGGGGATTTGTCGAAACTTCTGGAACTATGTATAGTATGAACACGTTGCCAGGCAGCATGGAAGAGATTCTAGGAGCTGGGCAATGTGAGGTGATGTTAGTATCGCCGCGTCGCGGGGTGGAGCAGCTCGGTAGCTCGCTGGGCTCATAACCCAGAGGTCGTAGGTTCGAATCCTGCCCCCGCTACTAAATTCCCGGAATCCCCCTCAACTTCGGTTGAGGGGGATTCCGGCGTTTGTGATGCCGTGATCCGGCGGGGGAGAAGATCGGTGATCGGAACTGCGAGGAATTCGGCTGCGGCGAAGAGTTCTTCCATCTTCCAACTTGTCTGACCGTGAATTTTTTTGCTTATCCCTTGAGGCGAGAGCCCCAATGCTTCGGCCAGTGACATCCGGGTTTGTCCTTGTACGAAGAGAAGTCGATTGACCTTCGCGCCGATAGCTTCGTCTGCGGAATAGAACCTCCGCTGTTGTTTCAATTTGACCATGTTTCGAACTTTCAGCAAATAGACCACCTTTCGCAACGTGCTGTTGCGAACTAAGGCGACGGACGGGCATCTTCCAATGTATGAATGCAACGAAAGTGGAACATCTACATAAAAGTGAATGGTTGTCACCGAGGGAAGTCGCAACCGCCCCGCCTGGAACATCAACGCGATCAATCCAGAATTGGTGCAGGAAGGGGCAGATTTCGGGTGCGCTTCGCTTGCCGAATGGGCGTTGGAAGATTCCCGCTCCCGTACTCGACGGACTCATCCGGAGCGCAGCCCAATGCGAGTGGAAAAGAAGACGGCCACTTGCGCGGGAACACAAGTGACCGAAAACCTCTTTGAAAGCGGCTGGCATGCTGCTGTCGGTCATAGTAACCACGGTCGAATTTCTAGCGCAGCGTCTCGTTGAGGTCTACATGGGATTCGCTGAGGTATCGTTCGTCTTCGACAAGGTTGGATGTCAGGCCCCTCCCCGCATCAGTCCCGTGTACTCTCCCAGGCAGGTGGGATGTATGCGCACGTTGGATCGGAGGCCCGAATATCCCCGGTCAGGGCATACGCCGTTGAGCGAGAACCACCGCACAATGAGTGGAATTCGCATACTGCGCATTTGCCGAGCCAACTATCCGGATCTCGAAGCTGGCGGAACACGGGAGAATCGCGATAGATGTCGGCGAAAGAACGCTCTTTAACGCTCCCGCAGTTCCGAGGCAGAAATCCACTGGGATAGACATCACCGATGTGATCGATGAAGGCGAAACCCGATCCGGAGTTCACGGCCATTGGTGGCCGTGGGCGGCGCGGTACCTCGGGGTACGCTCCCAGGAGCCGGGTGGTTTCCACCGTCAGCCACCGGTAGAGAGAGCCGCCGACAAAAGCGGGAATCCTTCCCTGTCTCACCTGCTCATTCTGCAGCACAACACGGCGGTACTGGGGTGCCTCCGTGGTTTTGATGGCTATACGATCCGAGACATCCGCAAGCCAGTGCAGGACATCCTCGCGTTCGTTCGGATCCAGGCAGTTCAACTGCGCACCCCGTCCCGTGGGGACGAGGAAGAAGACGTACCACATCCGTGCTCCCATCTCCATGACCTGTTTCAGCAGCGCCGGTGCTTCCCGAATGGTGTCGCGGGTGAGCGTTGAGTTGATCTGGAGCCGGTAGCCGATTTCGGCGATGACCGGTGCCATGGACACGGTGGCATCGAAGGTTCCGGGAAAGCCGCGGAAAGCATCATGGGTCTCGGCGGTCGCGCCATCCAGTGACATCGACATGGCCCTGGCGCCCGCCTCGTGCAGAGCCTCCAGTCGTGGCCGGGTGAGCTTCGGGGTGACCGAAGGAGAAAGGGACACAGACAGCCCACGTCGCGTCCCATGACGCACCAGGTCCTCCAGATCATCTCTTTCAAAAGGATCGCCACCGGTGAGGACCACCAGTGGGTGCGGTGCGGGGTAGTCGGCCAGGGCGTCGAGAAGCAGGAAGCCCTGTTCCGTGGTGAGCTGGCGGGGGTGGGCGGAGTGCTGGGCGTCGGCGCGGCAGTGCCTGCATACGAGCGCGCAGGCCCGTGTGACTTCCCAGATGACGATGAAAGGTTTGGTCGAGATGTCATGGCGAACGGTACGGACCACCGGCGCATGTGGCATGGTTTCTCCTGAGCTCTGAAAGGTGTTCCCTTCAACGCTAATGCCGAAGCGGGCGAGTATCCATCGAAAGTATGATGCTGTGAGATGTATCAAGTGGTCCTGGGTGTGCTGTTTTCATCGGAGGGTGGTCCATCGCGCGCCGCGTGCCTGGTGAGAAGACCTACCGAGGCGGCCAGGAACAAAGGAGCCAATTCCTCGGAGGTCCGGCGCCCATGCAACGGCGTCGCATCGTCACGGCCACCTACACCTAGAGTGGGGTCGTACACCGCCTGAACAATGTTGGGAGTCACCTTCTCCATGTCGGATTCACGCAAGGGTTTCATCACCGTCACCGAGGCTGCGGACCACAATCTGCGGTCAGTCGATGTGGAGATACCGCGCGACAAGCTGATCGTGTTCACCGGGGTCAGCGGATCGGGGAAGTCCACACTGGCTTTCGGCACGATCTACGCCGAGGCGCAGCGCCGATACCTGGAATCTGTCGCACCCTATGCCCGACGTCTGATTCAGCAGGTGGGCGCGCCACATGTTGGCGATATCACCGGATTGCCGATGGCATTGGCGCTCCAGCAACGGAGGGGAGTGCCATCGGAGCGCACCACCGTGGGCACGATGACCAGGATCGGCAATTCTTTGCGCATGCTCTATTCCCGCGCCGGGAGCTATCCGCAGGGAACGACCAGTCGACTGGATTCCGATGCCTTCTCACCGAACACCGTGGCCGGGGTCTGTCCCGTGTGCCAGGGAAGCGGAGTAATCACCGAGGTCACCGAGGACACCCTCGTTCACAACCCGGCGCTCAGTATCCGGGACGGCGCGGTTGCTGCGTGGCCCGGAGCCTGGCAGGGGCAGAACTACAGGGACATTCTGAAGGAGATGGGCGTTGACCTCGATCGTCCCTGGCGCGAGCTTCCGGCGGAGACACGCAGGTGGATCCTCTTTACGGATGAACAGCCCACGGTCACGGTGCACCCCGGGAACCGCAGTACCACCTACAGGGGAACCTTCGCCAGCGCCCGGCGATATATCCTGCACACGCTCGACTCATCGAACTCGGAAAGAAACCGCGGACGCGCCAGGAGTTTCACCACAGAGGAACCCTGCGTCACCTGCCGGGGGACGGGAATCAATCCGGAGGCGCTGAAAGTGACCTTCGCCGGACAGAGCATCGATCAGATGCAGCAGCTCCCCATCTCGGATGTTGATGAGATCCTTCGTCCGACCGCGGAGCTGAGGAATCCGGTGGCGGCCGTCGTCTCACCTGACTCGGGCGAGACGACGGAGGTGGCCGTCGCCCTTGCCAGGGACCTCCGGAAGCGCATAGCCACCGTGAGGGATCTGGGACTGGACTATCTGGCCATCAACCGGAGTGCACCCTCACTGTCATCCGGGGAGTTGCAGAGGTTGAGGCTCGCCGCTCAACTGAGATCCGGCCTCTTTGGTGTCCTCTACGTCCTGGACGAGCCCTCCAGCGGACTGCATCCCAGCGACACCGACCGTGTTATCGGGGCACTGAATGAACTGCGAGAGCAGGGAAACACCGTGCTGATCGTGGAACACAATATGCGTGTGGCAGCCGGGGCGGACTGGATCGTCGACATCGGACCAGGCGCGGGTGAGGACGGCGGACGCGTCCTCTACTCGGGACCCGTGGAGGGGCTCGCGGATGTTGCCGCATCACATACGCGACCCTATCTGTTCCGGAGGGATGCCGTCGGTATTCCGCGCCACCGCAACCTCGGAACGTTCCTGCATCTGAAAGACATTCATATTCGGAACTTCAAGGGCGTCGATGTGGACATCCCACTCCATGCATTCACGGTGGTTTCCGGCGTCAGCGGCTCGGGAAAAACGACTCTCATTGATCGGGTCCTCGCACCCGATCTGCGGGAGATGTTCTCCGGACATACTCCCGCGGGACTGTCGGGTGCGGAGTCCGTGACCAGGATGGTCGAAGTTGATCAGAAGCCCATTGGGCGAACCCCCAGGTCCACGATCGCCACCTACACGGGACTGTTCGATCAGGTGCGTGCGCTTTTCGCGGGGACACCCGAGGCAGGTTCCCGTGGATGGAACTCCAGTAGATTTTCCTTCAATGTCCCCGGTGGGCGCTGCGAAACATGCCAGGGGCAGGGAACGGTTTCCGTCGAACTGCTCTTCCTGCCCGGTACAACGGCACCGTGTCCCACCTGCCACGGAGCCCGCTACAACGCAGAGACGCTCAAGGTCAGGTGGGAGGGCATGAGCATTGCCGATGTTCTCGCCCGCACCGTCGACTCGGCCAGGGATCTGTTCTCAGGCCAGCCGGGGATTTACAAAGCGCTGGAAGCCCTTTCGGACGTCGGTCTGGGCTACGCGCGCCTCGGGCAACCCGCCACCGAGCTTTCCGGGGGAGAGGCCCAGCGGGTTAAACTGGCTGCGGAGCTTCGGCGGTCGGCACGGGGGCACACCCTGTACCTGTTGGATGAGCCGACCACCGGGTTGCACCCGAGCGATGTGGACCTGTTGATCGAGCAGTTCCAGGCTCTAGTCGATGCCGGACACACCGTGGTGGTGATTGAGCATGATCTTGAGGTGCTGCGCTCCGCGGACCATGTCATCGACATCGGACCGGGTGGTGGCAGCCATGGCGGAAGGGTGGTGGCCACCGGCACGGCGGAGGAGATCGCAGCTAGTGCCGAATCGGTGACAGGGCGCTACCTCCGCTGAGCCGCGGACATTTCCTCGGCCAGTGCTCGGAAGGCGGCTGAGGGATTCCCGAAGCGGTGCAGGGTGATGGAGACGGCCTGCTCCTTGAGCCAAAAACGCAGCTCGACGCGCCCGGACGCGGTGACAGGGTCGTCGAGAAGCGCCACTTCGGGTCGTGCGGCAAGACGCTCGCGGGTTAATCGTGTCACTGAGCCGAGAACCCGGACCCTGATCCCGACCTGATCGTCGAAGTCCCCGGAGGCAAGTTTGGACACGAACGTGGAGTCATCGACAACCTGCGCCGATGCGAACCCGAGCAGTGAGGGGGCGACGGCAAGTACCGCAGCGACCTTCTCCGAGCAGCCGGGATCGCTGACGATCCTGAGGTCCGCACATGCACGACGGGCGGCGAAAAGGGCACGAACGACGTCGGCTGCGGCCGCGTCCGGGCTGACACGCAGCACCACCGACGCGGGCCGGTAGCGGAAGATATTGGCCTCGCTCCGCAGCGCGCTCCTGTCCTGCGTGGTACCGAATTCCTTGGACCACGCACGATCGTCGCTTCTGGCGGCCTCGGTGAGCCAGTCGGCGGCGTGGGCGTCGATAAGCTCCTGCCCGCGCAGGCGGTCGATGAGTGCATCCGCCATGGAATCCCCACTTCCCCGGCTCTCCCCGTCCACGCTGGTCGCGTCCTGCCAGGTACCCATGAGCATGGTGTAGTTGGGGCCACCGGCCTTCGAGCCGAGGCCCACCGAGGACTTCTTCCAGCCGCCGAATGACTGCCGCTGGACGATCGCGCCGGTGATCCCGCGGTTGACGTAGGCATTGCCCACCTGCACACCGTCGATCCAGGTCCGCACCTCCTCGGGATCAAGACTCTGGATACCGCCGGTCAATCCGAAGTCCGTGGCATTCTGGAGTTCCAGGGCGTGATCGAGATCCCTGGCATGCATCAATCCGAGCACCGGGCCGAAGACCTCGGTGAGGTGGAAGAATGAACCGGGTCTGACACCCTCCTTGATCCCAGGGGACCAGAGCAGTCCGGAATCATCGAGCTGCCTCGGCTCGAGCAACCACCTCTCACCCTCATCGAGCTGTGTCAGCGCCCGTCGGAGCTTGTCGCCGGGCAGCTCCGTCAGCGGACCCATAGTGGCACTGAGATTGCTCGGCCAGTCCACCACCATCGAGGATGCCGCATCGACGAGCTGACGCCGGAAGCGTTCGGAGGTGTAGACACTGTCGACGAGAATGCCGAGGGAAGCCGCCGAGCACTTCTGACCGGCGTGGCCGAAGGCGGAAATGATCAGATCCGCGACCGCGAGATCGCGGTCCGCGGCGGGCGTGATCACCATGGCGTTCTTTCCCGAGGTTTCCGCACTGATCTTCAGCTCCGGACGCCAGGAGGCGAACATGGAGGCGGTTTCGGATGCGCCGGTAAGGATCACCCGGTCAATTCTGGGATGGCTGACCAACGCACGGCCGGCCTCGCGGTCCGCCGGATAGACACCGTGGAGCACGTCCCGGGGGACGCCGGCCTCCCACAGGGCTTCAACGATTGCCATGGAGCAGTGCGGGCTGGGCTTCGAGGGTTTGTGGATGACCGCGGCCCCCGCCGCCAATGCCGCGAAGGTCGATCCGGCGGGGATGGCGATGGGGAAGTTCCAGGGAGGGGTGACCAGAACCACCCTGTCGGGGGTGAACACGGCATTGTCCACGTTCTCCAGCTCAATGGCCTGCCGCCCGTAGTACCTCGCGAAGTCGATTGCCTCGGAGATCTCCGGATCGGACTGTGCGATGGATTTGCCCACCTCCGCGGCCGCGATGGAGGCCAGGTGGCCGCGCCGGGAGACGAGGATATCGGCGGCGCGGAAAAGGATGCGCGCGCGATCCTCCGCGGGCGAAGCCGCCCACGTGGCCGCGGCACTGTGAGCGGTGCTGACCAATTCATCGACCTGTGAGTTCTCGATGATCCGTGGCCCGGCCTGCCGATCCAACCAGCCGGGCTCGGCGGAACGCTCCATCGCCCTGCGCGCCCACCTCTGATTTGCGGCCAGGGCGGGGTTGGTGTCCGGTTCATTGCGGAACTCCGGGAGCGCCGGATGGTCCACCGGCTCGGAGTTCCCCTCCTCTTCAGCCTCCCGATCCTGAAGATGGTTCGGTGCGGGGGCATCGTGGGCACCCCGGTTGAGTATCTCCGCCAGATCCCCGATGGAGGAACGGAACCGCTCCTCCTCCCTGCGGAAGATCTCATTGCCGGGTTTGAGATCGAAGATCCCGGACATGAAGTTCTCGCTGGCCGCGTTCTCCTCGAGACGACGGACCAGGTAGGAAATGGCCACATCGAATTCCTCCGGGCGAACGGCCGGAACATAGAGCAGGAGCCGACCCACATCCTCGCTCACGGCCGCGGCCTGTTCAGTGGCCATGCCCTGAAGCATCTCGAACTCGACGCGGTCGGTCACCTCGTTTCGCACGCTGAGCAGATGGGCGAATGCGATATCGAAGAGGTTGTGTCCGGCGACCCCGATGCGCAGACCCCTCATGTGCTTGCGCTGCAACGTCCAGTGCAGGACGAGCTTGTAGTTCGCATCCGTTGCCTGTTTGGATCCGCAGGTGGCCACCGGCCATCCGGCGATCTCCGCGTGGACCCGCTCCATGGCCAGATTTGCTCCCTTGACCAGGCGGACCTTGATTCCCGCGCCACCCTCCGCGACACGACTGTCGGCGAAGGCCGAGAGTTCCTGCATGGCGCCGAGGGCATCCGGTAGGTAGGCCTGAAGCACGATTCCGGCCTCCAGGTGCCTGGTTTCCGGAAGGGACAGGAGCCGACGGAAGACCTCGATGGTCAGCCGCAGGTCACGGTATTCCTCCATGTCGAGATTGATGAACGTGGAGCCGCGCGGTGCGGCAGCCGCTTCACGATAGAGCGGGGTGAGGCGTGTGACCACGCGGTCCACGGTTTCATCGAAGCCCCACATCGATATCAGGGAGGTGATCGAGGATATCTTGACCGATACGTAGTCCACATCCCGGCGGGCGAGGAGCCGACGGGTGTCCTCGAGATGGCGGTCCGCCTCGTCCTCTCCCAGAACAGCCTCACCGAGCAGATTGATATTGAGGCGGTTGCCCTCCCTGGTCAGCTCCTCAACGGCCCTGCTGAACTGTTTGTCTCGGGCATCGACGATCATGTGGCCGACCATGGATCGGATCCTGGTACGCGCAGCCGGGATGACAACGGATGGCAGATACCGTGCCACGGCCGCGCCCACACGGATCTGTGCCCGGTCGAGTGCGGGCAGCGTCCTCGGAGTGATGCCGCCGAGTTCGGTGAGGGCACGGGCGGCGGCCCTCTCATCCTCCGTTCGGACCACGCGGTCGACGAATCCAACCGTGAAGTCGAGTCCGTTAGGGTCGGAGAGGACAGCTGACAGACGCGCGGCCGATGCGTGGGGTGTGGCTCTTCCCTCGCTGGACACCAGCCACCGGCGAACCGTATCCACGGCGGCATCGGTGATGCTTTCCAGATCCTCGGGCAGGTGGGTGGTGCCGGACACGTGTGCAGTCATGATGCCTCTTCTCGATCGGTTCCGTTTCTTGACCTCCCCGGTTCCCGGGTCGGGCACCGGCGGGTGCGCCACCCGGGGTGGCGCGATAGAAGTCAGTGTGGGTGCTGGCATTCCGGAAAGAAAGGAATTGCTTGCTCTGTGAAATCCTTTGAGTCAAAATTATGAGCATGGCAGCAACCCCGGAGCGGACCCGCGGGCGCGGAGATAAGACCCGGCGGGGTGCGGGTCGACCGCGGATTCAGGAGACGGCCGATGACATCGTGGCCAGTGTCATCGCCACCGCCGGCCCGCGAGTGGGCAGCCGTGACTACTCAACGAGAAGGATCTCGTCTCTGACCGGTCTGAGCCAGACGGTGGTCAGCAGGGCGGTTGTGAATATCCGGCGGGCGGGTGCTGGGGGAGGCGCTCCGGATGAGGGAGGTCGTCTCCACATCGTCGAGTTCACCGTGGAGTTCCCGGAGATCACCATCGTCCTCGCCGAATCCGGGGATCACATGGGCACCCAGGTCCATGCATCGGCCAGGCGGGCCACCGCCGTGATGGCGGCGCTCCGGGTTTCCGGTGCTCGTGACTGGAAGCCCAACAAACCCCTGGAAGACTCCGGGGGTGCGGCAGCGGAGGAGTCGACCGGAGGGACGAGGAGTATCCGGTGGCGCCCCGGGGGTCCTGCCTGGGATGACTTCCTCGATGGTGTCGCCGTGGCGTTGTCCGCCTGCACCACCGACGCCGATTCCATACCGGGAGATCTTCTCGCCCTACTCGCCCAACGCGCCGATCGGGGGCTGCACGGGGTCCGGTGGCGGCGTCTCCACTCCTCCGGCCGGTCCGTACAGGGAGGAGAAACCTCCGAGGTTTTTGACTCACATCCGTTCCCGCTTCCGGAGTATCCCGCTCCGGGCCAGCGCATACCCCGGCATTCCCCCTGGTTGCCGCAGAATGAACTGTCCATCACCGAACAGATCGCGATTTCTCTGCGCAAGGAGATCATGAACTCAGGTTTTCAACCGGGCGACCGGATCCCGCCCTCCATGCTGGCCTCGGACATGGGTATTCAGGTTTCCACCGTGCGGAGCGCGATGCGGAGGATGACCGACGATGGTCTGCTGACCTTCGGTGAAGGCTCCTTTTCCATTCCGGAGGTCTCGGGCAGGGACATCATTGATCTCTACGCCGCACGGCGGCAGCTGGGCACCCTCATTCTCCGGGCCTGCAGCGCACAGCCCAGACACAGTATGCTCGCTCCGCGCATCGCGTTGCGTTCGCTCGAGGCGGCGGCGGTCCACGGGACCTCCGTCCATGTGGACCAGGCCGATCTGCATTTCCAGCAGGAGATCGCCGACAGTAGCGGGTTGCTTCAGACCGCGAGGAGTTTTCATGCACTGACGCTGAGGGTTCGAATGTTCATCTCGGTGCTGCGACTGGACTACCGGCCCGCCATCGACAGGATACTCAGCGATGACCGCCGGATTCTCCGTGCGCTGGTGAGCGGGGATCAGGAGGAGGCCGTGCGGGTGTGGTGGGCCAAGCTTGACAACGCCGTCAAGCACATGTCCGCGAAATCTCCGGTGGCCTTTGACAAGGGGCTCTGGGAGCAGTTGACCGGTGGAAGATAAGGGGAAGGTGGTCAGGGATCATCACCTTGACGGGCCGGGAAGGCACGATGACCGGGGTCTGCCTATCGGGGTGCCACGATCACGGTTACCGTAGTCGCGCGGATTCAATGCGGCTGGGGGCGATGTAGGCCGTGGCACCGGCGCAGAGGACCGCGACCAGCGTGATGATGGTTTCCCAGTTGCCGCTGAGCAGTCCGCCGAACAGCACCCAGACAACCGCGGCAGCTCCTTTGACAAGGGGCTCTGGGAGCAGTTGACCGGTGGAAGATAAGGGGAAGGTGGTCAGGGATCATCACCTTGACGGGCCGGGAAGGCACGATGACCGGGGCGGGGGGGTCGGCGGGGACCTCCACCGCGGACGCGTGGATTCAGCGGCCCCGGCAGGTGCCACTGACCGCCCGTTTGGCACTGTGATCCAGGTTATATGGTGTGACTAATGGAACTGTGGGAAGGGCTGCGAGATCTACACAACACCTCTATCTTTAGAAGTTATGAGCCCAAGACAAATTGGTGTAACCGAGGTGGCCCTGCGCGACGCGCACCAGAGCCTGATGGCAACCAGAATGGCCATGGAGGACATGGTCGGAGCATGTGAGGACATAGATAACGCCGGATACTGGAGCGTCGAGTGCTGGGGCGGGGCGACCTTTGATGCCTGCATCCGCTTCCTCAACGAGGATCCGTGGAAGAGGCTGCGCACATTCCGCGAACTGATGCCCAATTCACGCCTGCAGATGCTGCTACGAGGGCAGAACCTCCTGGGATACCGCCACTACGAGGACATGGTGGTGGACAAGTTCGTGGAGAAGTCCAAGGAAAACGGCATGGATGTCTTCCGTGTCTTCGACGCCCTCAACGATCCCCGCAACCTGGAGCGCGCGATGTCCGCGGTGAAGCAGGTCGGTGGGCACGCCCAGGGCACAATCTGCTACACCACCTCGCCGCTGCACACGGTGGAGGGCTACATCGAGCAGGCCGGTCGGCTCCTGAACATGGGGGCGGATTCCATCGCCCTTAAAGATATGGCGGCGCTGCTCAAACCACAGCCGGCCTATGACATTATCCGCGGGATCAAGGACACCTACGGCGAGGAGACACAGATCAACGTTCACTGTCACTCGACCACCGGTGTGACCATGGTGACGCTGCTCAAGGCGATCGAGGCCGGCGCGGACGTGGTGGACACCGCCATCTCCTCGATGTCGCTGGGACCGGGGCACAATCCCACCGAGTCCTTCGCCGAGATGCTGGAGGGCACCGGTTTTGAAACCGGTCTGGACATGCACCGCCTGATCAACATCCGCGACCACTTCAAGCAGGTCCGCCCAAAGTACGCGGAATTCGAGTCGAAGACCCTGGTGGATACCAATATCTTCCTCTCGCAGATCCCGGGTGGCATGCTCTCCAACATGGAGGGCCAGCTGCGCGCCCAGGGGGCCGCCGACCGCATGGATGAGGTGATGCTCGAGGTGCCCGTCGTGCGCAAGGACGCAGGGTACCCGCCACTGGTCACCCCCTCCTCTCAGATCGTCGGAACCCAGGCGGTGTTCAACGTGCTCATGGGCCGCTACAAGGTGCTCACCGCGGAATTCGCCGACCTCATGCTCGGCTACTACGGGGAGTGCATCGGCGAACGCAATCCCGATCTGATCAGGCAGGCGGAGGCACAGGCCAGGAAGGAGCCCATCACCGTGCGGCCGGCGGATCTGCTCGAGCCGGAGTGGGACCAGCTGCGCGCCGAGGCGGAATCCCTTCCCGGATTCGATGGTACCGACGAGGACGTTCTGACAAATGCGCTCTTCCCCGGCGTGGCTCCGGGATTTTTCACCACACGCGATGAGGGACCGAAGAACGTGGGCAAGACCCAGGAGCAACTGGCCAGAGAGAAGGCCGTGGCATCGGGACAGGCGAACGCCGTTCGCGAACCCATCACATACAAGATCACCGTGGGCGGTCGCAGTCAGACGGTCAAGGTAGAGCCGGGAGAATAATCATGGAACAGAGTATGCAGGAACGTCTCGACGCCCTGACCGTCGAACGCCAACGGGTCGCACTGGGTGGCGGGCAGGCAAAAATTGACAAACAGCACGACAAGGGACGGCTGACCGCCCGCGAGCGCGTCGATGCCTTCGTCGACCAGGGCACCTTCCGGGAAACCGGAATGTTTGCCCAGCACCGCACCACCGCCTTCGGCATGGACAAGGTCGACGCGCCCGGCGATGGCGTGGTCACCGGAGTTGGCGCGGTCTTCGGCCGGCCCGTGCACATCGCCAGCCAGGACTTCACGGTCATGGGCGGCTCGGCGGGAGAGACGCAGTCCGAGAAGGTGGCGGCGATGATGGAGGCCTCGGCCACCACCGGTACGCCCTTCGTGTTCATCAATGATTCCGGTGGTGCCCGCGTCCAGGAGGGCATTGACTCCCTCTCCGGATATGGAAAGGTCTTCTACAACAACGTCCTGCTCTCCGGACTCGTCCCGCAGATCTCCATCATTGCCGGCCCCTGCGCCGGTGGGGCGGCGTATTCCCCGGCCCTGACGGATTTCATCATCCAGGTGCGCGGTGCGCAGATGTTCATCACCGGTCCCGGCGTGATCAAGTCGGTCACCGGTGAGGACGTCACCGCCGAGCAGCTCGGTGGTGTCGACGCCCATATGTCCAAGGCCGGCAATATCCATTTCGAAGCCGAGAACGACGAACAGGCTCTGCTGATAGCGCAGAAGCTCTTGAGCTTCCTCCCGCAGAACAACACGGAGGAGCCGCCCATCGTGGAAGCGGACCTCGATGTCGAACCCGATGAGGTGCTGCGCGACCTGGTACCCGTCGACGGCAAGAAGGGCTACGACGTCCGCGAGGTGATCGCCCGGATCGTCGACCGCGCCGATTTCCTGGAGGTCCAGGAGGGATTCGCTCGCAATATCGTGGTCGGTTTCGCCAGGATCACCGGTCGCACCGTGGGAATCGTAGCCAATCAGCCACAGGTGATGTCGGGAGTGCTCGACATCAATTCCTCAGACAAGGCGAGTTCCTTCATCCGTTTCTGCAACGCCTTCAACATTCCACTGGTCACTCTGGTGGACGTCCCCGGCTTCATGCCCGGCGTCGCCCAGGAGCACGGCGGGATCATCCGCCACGGTGCGAAGATGCTCTACGCCTACTCCGCGGCCTCGGTGCCCAAGCTGACCGTCGTGCTGCGCAAGTCCTACGGTGGTGCCCACCTGGCCATGTGCTCCAAGGACCTCGGCGCCGACCGCGTCTTCGCCTGGCCCACCGCGGAAATCGCCGTCATGGGTGCCGATGGTGCCGTCAATGTGGTCTTCCGCAGGGAGATCGAGGCGGCGGAGGATAAGCCGGCGCGCCGGGAGCAACTGATCCAGGAGTACAAGGACACCTTCTCCTCGCCCTACATGGCAGCCTCCAGGGGACTCGTCGACGACATCATCGATCCCGCCTACACCCGCCTCCAGATCGCCGATGCCCTCGAGCTCCTGGCGAACAAGCGCGTCAGCCGTCCGTCGAAGAAACACGGACTCGGACCGTCCTAGGAGATGATGATGGAAAAGAAACAGCTCGAGGAACTGGTCGCACAGCTCTCGGCGCGACTGGATTCCGTCGAATCGGAGCTCGCCGATCTCCGTGCGCGCTCCGACGCAGATATACCGGAGGACATCCTCCTCGCCATCTCCGCCGCGGTTTCGGCCTACATGGGTAACCGCGGAAAGGTGAGGGCCGTCAGACTCCAACGTCATCGGACGTGGGCTGCGCAGGGCCGGCAGCGTGTCCAGGACCACTCCCAACTGTTCTAGAGGTCGAGGAAAATGAAACTCAAAGTCACAGTCAACGGTATTGCCTACAGCGTGGACGTGGAGGTGGAGGAGGAGCAGAAGACCCTCGGATCCATCGTCATCGGTTCACGGGGAAACACCCCCGCCGCCCCCACCACCGCCTCGGTGCAGGGCGTGGCCGCCAACGCCATCGTCGCACCTCTAGCCGGGTCCGTCTTCAAGGTCCTCGTCGAGGTTGGCGAGGAGATCGAGGCTGGTCAGGTCCTTCTCATCCTCGAAGCCATGAAGATGGAGACGGAGATTACCGCACCCGCGGCAGGCGTTGTCGCAGCCCTCAACGTCAAGGAGGGGGATGCGGTGCAGGGCGGTCAGTCCCTCGTCGAAATCGACTAGACCACACTCGGCGATTGTTGTCTCCAGACCCACGGGGGCATGGCAGTATAGAGGAAATCACCCGCTCCGTACTCCGAAGAAAGCGATGCTGAACCGCCATGCACCGATTGGTCCCACCGCGTCCCCTGCTCACCACCTCAGTGCTGGTGGCAGCGGTGAGTCTATTCGCACCCCCGGTGCATGCTGCGCAGTGGGTCGATACCGCGGCCATTGTGGATCAGGCGAACGCCACATTCTCAGGGTACGGACCGGCTCTGGACCGCCGAGTCGCGGAGGATCTCGATGCGAGCGTCAACAGCGGCATCGAGGCCGCCCTGGCCGACTTCGGCGGGGTGCGGACCCCTGCTCCGGCGCCGGTGGTCGAGATCGGGGCAGCGCAGCCACTTCCGAACTATGAGGTGCGCACCGACCTGGAATCACAGATCATGGCGGCCACCCCCGGGGAGGTGGTGCACCGCGTGCAGGGTTCCTGGTTCAACGCCCCCGCGGTACCTGCGGAGTCCATTGAGGCCGAGTCGCAGGGTACATCCCTCTATGGGCCGGGTACCCCCATCTACCTAGGTGAACACTCCATGTGCACACTCGCGGTGACCGGAACCGACGCCGAGGGGCGAAAAATCGGGATCACCGCCGGGCACTGCGGAAAGGTTGGGGACAGCGTCCGTTCCGCGGATTCCTACTGGGTCGGCGACTCCGGCACGGTGGTGGCCACGGGGACCGGCTCGGACTACTCGGTCATTGAGCTGGGATCCAATGCGGCAATAACCAATTCCTACAACGGCGTCACCGTCGATGAGATCGGGGGCACGGTTGTCGGCGGTCAGCAGCTGTGTAAGACCGGCGTGGCCACGGGCCGAACCTGTGGACCGGTGTGGACCGCCGATCAGCGCAGCACCATGTCCCAGCTGTGCGCCAACCGTGGTGATTCCGGTGCTCCCGTGCTCGCCGGTACCCGGCTGGTGGGGGTCATGTCGGGCGGCATGATCCCCAACTATGATCTCGCCTGTAGAACCCCGCTGCAGGGTCCGCTTTTCATGCCGTCATTGTCGGTGAACATGGACCAGATTCTCCGTGACATGGATGGCAGCGAGGGTCCGGGCAGCGGTTTCACGCCCGCCCGCATCGAATGAGCACGCCGCTCAACCGACGAGGGCGCGACGTACCTCATCGTGGAGCGGACCGTTGGTGGCCAGGGCATCGCCTCCATGGGGGCCGTCCTGGCCCGCCAAGGAGGTGAAGCGACCCCCAGCCTCGGTGACCAGCACCGACAGGGCCGCGAGATCCCAGAGGCTGACCTCGGGTTCCGCGGCGATGTCCACCGCGCCCTCGGCGACAAGACAGTAGGAGAAGAAGTCGCCGTACCCGCGCAGCCGCCAGGTCCGGTCGCTCAGCGCGATGAAATTCTCCCGCAGTCCCCGCGCCGCCCAGCCCTCGAGCGAGGAGAAGGACAGGGAGGAGTCGGAGAGGGTGGAGACTCCGGAGACACCGAGCTTTCTGGGTGAGCCCCCGTTGAAGCTGCGCCAGGCACCGGATTCCTCGGCGGCCCACCAGCGCCTGGACAGTGCGGGTGCTGACACCACGCCGACGACGGGCCGACCGTCCTCCAGCAGGGCGATCAGGGTGGCCCACACGGGGACACCGCGGACGTAGTTCTTGGTGCCGTCGATCGGGTCGATCACCCACTGGCGTCCCGTGAATTCAACCTCGCCGCCGAATTCCTCGCCGAGAATGGAGTCGGAGGGGCGGACCGAGGCGATCCGCTCACGCAGTGCCTTCTCAGTGGCCAGGTCGGCGTCGCTGACCGGGGTCATGTCGGGTTTCGCCGAGACATCGAGGTCGGCGGCCTCGAAGCGGTCGAGGGTGATGGTATCGGCAAGCTCGGCAAGTTCGATTGCCAGGGCGAGATCGTCGGCGTAGTTGCTCATGGGTTATCAGTCTAGTGCGCCCAGGATCGCGGAGATCTCCGTGACCGCCTGCGGGTTACCCGCGACACACCAGGTGACCCCGCCGGCGTCGACCTTGACGCAGGCGCCGCCCGCACCCTCGACGAGGGCACGGCCGGGTAGCCAGTCCCAGTCGGCGACGCTGTGCTGCATCCAGGCACCCCAGGTGCCGTCCGCGACGCTGGCCAGGTCGACGGACCCGGCCCCGAGCATCCTGAGGGTGGCGAAGTGGGTCGCCACCTCCGCCCAAACGCCGCGCACCCGCTCCTTCGCCAGCCAAACCGGGTGGATGTAGGTGGCCAGTGAGATGTCACCGCAGGGAGCGTCGACAAGCAGGGGCAGTTCCCTGGAATCGCGTGTGCTGCGGATTCCGGGGCCACCGAACCAGGTGTATCCCATGGCGGGGCGGTGCACCGCCCCGAAGACCACGCGCTCCGGTGCCGCGGGGTCACCTTCGACGAGCGCGAGTGCGGAGCACCAGTAGTCGCTGCCCCGGGTGAAGTTGTAGGTGCCGTCGACGGGATCGATCACCCAGGTTCTCCCGCTTGTCGACGCCCGGTGCGCACCCTCCTCACCCAGGATGCCGTCCTCCGGCCGCAGGGCCTCAAGGACCCCCGCGACGAAGGACTCCGCCGCCCGGTCGGCGTCGGTGACCACATCGGATACGGAGGTCTTGTAATCGGTGTCCACCCCGTTCTCCCGCATCCGCCATGCCAGCCTGCCCGCGTTGAACACCAGAGTCTGCGCGAGATGCTCATCCGAATCCTGTTCATGGGCGATGGTGAAGGTTTTTGTGATCGCCCCGATCATCTGCTCCAGGGTTGCGGTCGGCTGCATCTGCTTGGCATCATTCATGCCTCCCATTGTGCATCCTTGCGGGCGTGGTCGCTGAACTCGAGGGGCATTGCCGGGACCGCGGTCGTACCGAGATGGCGGGCGTTGTCAGGCGAACGGGTAGGATATGCAATCATGCGTCCCGAAACATCAGCAGAAATCTCCGCGCTCGAATCCACACTGACCACCATTGAAAAGGTGCTTGATCCACGGGAGATGTCGGATCGCGTTCGGGAGCTCGAGGCGCAGGCCGCGGATCCCGGCCTGTGGGATGATCCCGATCACGCGCAGCAGGTGACCTCGGAGCTTTCCCACGTGCAGGCCGATCTTCGTCGCATCACCGATCTGCGGCAGCGCATCGACGACCTGCCCATCATGTATGAACTCGCAGAGGAGGAGGACGGTGACACCTCCGTGGCGGACGAGGAGCTCGCCGAACTGCGCAGGGAGATTGACACCCTGGAGGTAAAGACGATGCTCGCCGGCGAGTATGACGCCCGTGAGGCGGTGATCAACATCCGTTCCGGGGCAGGCGGGGTCGATGCCGCGGACTGGGCCGAGATGCTCATGCGCATGTACACCAGATGGGCGGAGAAGAACGGCCACAAGGTCGATGTCTATGACATCTCCTATGCGGAGGAAGCCGGCATCAAATCAGCCACCTTCGTGGTTCACGGGGACTACATGTACGGCCAGTTATCGGTGGAACAGGGTGCCCACCGTCTGGTGCGCATCAGTCCCTTTGACAACCAGGGGCGGCGACAGACCTCCTTCGCCGAGGTCGAGGTGCTCCCGGTGGTCGAGACGACGGATCATATCGATATCCCCGACAACGAGGTCCGTGTGGATGTCTATCGCTCATCCGGCCCGGGAGGGCAGTCGGTCAACACCACCGATTCCGCGGTGCGACTGACCCATATCCCCACCGGAATCGTGGTGACCTGCCAGAACGAGAAATCCCAGATTCAGAACAAGGCCTCGGCAATGCGGGTGCTGCAGGCGAAGCTGCTGGAGAAGAAGCGCCAGGAGGAGCGTGCGGAACTCGACGCCCTCGGCGCCGGGGGCAACGCCTCCTGGGGAAACCAGATGCGGTCCTATGTCCTGCACCCCTATCAGATGGTGAAGGATCTGCGCACCAACTATGAGGTCAATGATCCCACCAAGGTGCTCGACGGTGATATCGACGGACTGCTCGAGGCCGGTATCCGGTGGCGCATGGCGCAGGGGGAGCACGCCTCCTGAATTCCGGGCCGCACGCCGGCCCCGGCGCCACGGGACCTCGGGGGAGCTGGGAATACCCGGGCAGTTTAATCACTCGCGTTTCTTTAGTAACACCGCGTTGGCTAGAGTGAGACGCGTGATCACGTTCGAGAAAGTCACCAAGACCTACAAGACATCGACGCGCCCCGCACTCGACAACGTCTCCATGACCATCGACAAGGGCGAGTTCGTGTTCCTGATCGGTCCCTCCGGCTCGGGCAAGTCAACGTTCCTGCAGTTGCTCACCCGCGAGGAGAACGTCACCAGCGGCGACCTCTATCTCTCCGATTTTCACGTGAACAAGCTCCGGGGCTCCAATGTGAACAAGCTCCGGCAGCGAATCGGTTACGTGTTCCAGGATTTCCGCCTGCTGAAGAACAAGAACGTCCACGACAACGTGGCTTTCGCCCTCGAGGTCATCGGGAAGAAGCGGGACGCCATTGAAAAGCTGGTTCCCGAGGCCCTGGAGATGGTGGGGCTGTCCGGAAAGGCGAACCGGATGCCCAATGAACTGTCCGGCGGTGAGCAGCAGCGCGTCGCCATCGCCCGTGCCTTTGTAAACCGGCCGCTGGTGCTCCTCGCCGACGAGCCCACCGGAAACCTCGACCCGGACACCTCCGACGACATCATGGTTCTGCTCGGCCGGATCAACCGCCTGGGAACCACGGTGATCATGTCCACCCACAACGCCCGCACCGTCGACGACATGCGCCGCCGTGTGATCGAGCTGCAGCTCGGAAAAGTTGTCCGCGATGACGCCCACGGCGTCTATGGCGAGATGCGCTAAGGAAGGATCAATGAGTATCGGATACGTACTTCGCGAGGCCGTGCGCGGCATGGGGCGCAACCTGACCATGACCATCGCCCTGGTGATCACCACGGCGATCTCCCTCGCACTGCTGGCCACCGGCTTCCTGGTCACGAACATGACCGAGCGCACAAAGGATATCTACCTCGACCGGGTGGAGGTGATGATCCAACTGGATGAGGACACCTCGGCCAATGATCCGGAGTGCACGGGCGAATCCTGTGTGGAGGTGCGGGAGAAGCTGGAGGGACTTGAGGGCGTCGATTCCATCACCTACCGTTCCCGGGAGCAGTCCTATGAGCGCTTCGTGGAGGTGTTCCAGAACACCGATCCGGTGCTGGTGCAGGAAACCTCGCCCGATGCCCTGCCCGCGGCCTTCCATGTGCGTCTCCAGGATCCGCTCGCCGTGGACATCCTCGACCCGGTGCGTGATCTACCGCAGGTCAGCGCCGTGATCGATCAGGTTGATGACCTCCGGGGAGCCACAGACAACCTCGATTCAATTCGGAATGCAACCTTCCTCATCGCCGCGGTGCAGATCCTCGCCTCCATCTTCCTGATCGCCAACATGGTCCAGATCGCCGCCTACAACCGGCGGGAGGAGACCGAGATCATGCGTATCGTCGGTGCCTCGAGGCTCTACACCCAGGCGCCCTTCATCCTCGAGGCAGTACTGTCGACCCTGATCGGTGCGGTACTCGCCACGGCCGGATTGTTCCTGGGCAAGGAGTTTGTCATCGACAAGGCGCTGCGCGGATTGTATGAATCGCAGCTGATCGCCCCGGTGACAACGGGTGACATCTGGATGATCACCCCGGTGATCTCGGTGATCGGTGTTCTGGTGGCGGGATTGATCGCCAACCTGACCCTGCGGTTCTATGTGCGCAAGTAGGCGGATGTGGGCAGACAGGTCGCTCGCGTAGACTGGAGACGCTATGGCCAAGAAGAATAAGAAGAAGGTCGACGATAACAACGCAGTTATCGCCACCAACCGCAAGGCCCGCCACGATTACACGATCCAGGACACCTGGGAGGCGGGCGTGGTGCTGCTGGGTACCGAGATCAAATCGCTGCGCGAGGGGAAAGCCTCGCTGGTGGATTCCTTCGCCACCATCGACGGCGGCGAGGTGTGGTTGCGCAATCTCCACATTCCGGAGTACTCCATGGGCACCTGGACCAACCACAGTCCCAAACGAACACGCAAACTCCTGCTCAACCGCAAGGAGATTGATTCGCTGATGGGCAAGGTGCGGGACGGCAACCGCACCCTGATTCCGCTGAAGCTCTACCTGAAGAACGGACGGGTGAAACTTGAGCTCGGTCTGGCACAGGGCAAGCAGGACTATGACAAGCGCCAGGACATCAAGCGCCGCACCGAGGAACGCGAGGTTACCCGCGAGCTCGGGAGGCGGGTGAAGGGGATCACGGGCTGATGGAGGTCCACATCGCCAAGGTCCATGACGTTGTCAAGGGCGAACAGATCCACGGCACCCCGATCCTGGTCGATCGCCTCTGGCCCCGCGGAATCTCCAGGGCGAAGCTGGCGGGGGTCACCTGGCTGAAGGACGCGGCCCCATCTCCGGGGTTGCGCCACTGGTTCAACCACGAGCCGGCGAGGTTCGACGAGTTCTCCCGGCGCTACCGCGCGGAACTTGATCAGCGCGCCGGGACCGGTGATGTGCAGAAGCTTGTCGACGCCGCCACCGCCGGCCCGGTCACCCTCCTGTACGCGGCCGCGGACCGGAAACACAACCACGCCATGGTGCTGGCAGACTGGCTCAGGACGTAACCTTGCGTTCATCTTGAGTATGGAGTAGAGTCGGACTTCCTGTGGAACTCGCACGAGCCCACCACAGAACAACCAACGGGGCAGACATGGTTTCGACTACGTTGATTGAGCCAGGGGAAGCGTGCCGGTGAAGGCTGGAGACCACCGTAAGCGTCGCAGCAAACCAATAAGCGCCGAGAAGTCTCAGCGCGACTACGCCCTCGCTGCCTAAGTAGCGACCGCGTGTCTGTCAGCCCAGGGGAGTCCCTGACCTGGATCCTGGCATCGACCAAGGGACTTGCCATCCAATCGCGTCCGCGGGGTTGGATGGGACTTCCACCGCAGACTGGGCCCATCATCCGGAAGCGTTCGTCCTGGCCGGAGGGCCGAGTAGAGATCCACGCGCGAACTGCGCACGGAGAAGCCCTGGCGAGGTGATGTAGGACCCGGGTTCAATTCCCGGCTGCTCCACCATACGAAGGAACCCCGCACCCCTCTGGTGTGGGGTTCCTTCGTGTTTGTACCCTGATCTGGGACTCATGCTGACGTGCGGATGTGGGCACTTTAGAACAAAAGACCGATTCCGTAAGTCGCTTGTTTGTCATGCAGGCCCTATCTGTCCCGAACTGTCACGAAAACGGACATCCCACCATGGCACGCAAGAAACGAGAATTCGGCACCGTCGACCAACTACCCTCCGGCAAGTGGAGAGCCCGCTACACCGGCCCCGACGGACGCCAGCACAAAGGTCCACACACATGGGCCGGTGAGTGCGATGCCTACAGCCGGATCCGTAGCGAACAGAAACTCATCGAGTTCGACGAGTGGTCACCACCCGCGTCACCGCCAGAGAAGACCTCGCCCGCACCGTCGGTACCTGAATCACAGAGTGGCTCGACCTTCGCTCCCGCGACAGCCGGCTCTTCGGCCCATCCATCTCGACGACTACCAATGGACCCTTGAGGCCTGCATCCTCAAAGTCACCTGACACACCGCACGCCTCAGGGACATTCAACTGGTCAAACTCACGCGCCGGGCAGTGCGATACAGCATGACAGGAGGAAACTGCCGAACGCTTCACTGATTGATCCGCTTGAGAATATGCTTATCAGAGTCAGCGCGCCGAAGTCGATTGAGATCCATGCGAGGATCGTTTTCCATTTGGCGGGTCGGGGAGCGGTACTAAAGTTCTTGAGCCCTCCCTACGGCGATCGGAATGGGCTTGGGATAGGGAGTGAATTCCGGGTGATGATACCGCGTGTTTCACTAAACCTGCGGGCATTGACCGGCTGTGGTGTGCATGATCACCCAGTAAAAGCCGACTGCCAGGCTCCTCAGATGGAGTCTAGCTCTTGAGTGCAAATCGTTACGCTGGAGCGTTTCAGTCGCTATGGGCTCATCGTTGGGTTGCCAAACTGGTCATAGAACCGCGGCGACGTCTCGCCCGTCGTCTTGTCGAACCAGATCGGATTCCCTGATTCGTCGTAGTATCCGCATACAGCGGCGGGCCCAACGCAGCCATCGGCTCGAACAGGCTCTGAATAGGTTGGGGCGGTTGAGAAATAGGCCTCGGCACGCTGGCGGATTTCCTCATCACTGGCGAGATGGCAGTTCACCGGATCGTAGATGATTGATCCGTCGGACATCATCGCTGCGTCGTTCTCCCAGCATTCAACGAACGTTGGTGAAACTGCTGGAGCTGGAGCCAGCGCTGCCGTAGCCGTCGTTGTCAGACTGGGGGTTGTCGTCTCTTCGGTAGCCGACGGCGTGACAGTCGTAGATGAACTTGAACTGGAAGTCGCTGTCGACGTCACGGTGTTAGTGGCTGGGGTTGTCGACGTCGCGGGGGTATCGCCACCGTTCGAACACCCGGTAAGCGTGATCGCCAGCGCAGTCACGGAGAGTGCAGAAGCTAAACGTTTCATGTTGGTTCCTAATCAAAGATTCAAAAGGAGCGGAGCTAAACGGAGATGTGACGTGCGTGTCTGTCCCGCCATGTAGCGACGAGGCGGATGGTCACACCCAGCTCTCGGGCGATCGCGCCGGGGCGGGCGTCGGCTCGTGCCTCAAGGTCAAGCACCGTCTCCATAGTCGTCTCCCTTCATTAGTTCATCGTCACTGCTTTCGGCAGCATAGGGGATGTGCTCGACATCGTCAGCGGATTCGTTCGAACGCGGGGGCAAAGAGGTGACCGTCGCGCGGGGTGTGGAATCCTCCAGCTCGTAGAACTCCCGGCGTCTTCATTCGACTTCCGATGAGATGATCGTGTTGGGGAGCTTTGATGGAGCTTGGAGGCCGCGCACTTCATAAAGGAAAGCTTTCTCCCCGGTGGTGAACTCAGCCTTCACGAGAGCCTGGAGCGCATTGACTCCGTAGGCCCGCGCCATTTTCACCACGAACACCTGGTCCGCCTTGGTGCCATCTTTCCACCTGGTATTGCTTCTTTTGCCGATCCACAGGTGTCTCTTCCTGGTTCGTCAGTCAGAGGGCCTTTCACACCCTGGATCAGCGCTTCCGGCCATCTGAGAAATCTTCCAGTGTCCGGGTGGAGGGGTTTTCTTCGTCCCCGACGACAGCTTGGCTGGGTGTCCGCAACACCAATACGTTGCTACGTGGCCACCTATCGCGGATCCTTCTCACACCCGATGCCGTCGCCGTCACTGTCCAGATGGCCGGCGTAGCCGGGATTGCCTGAATAGATGGGGCCACCGATTGCGTTCCATACTGCGGTGCAGTTCTTATAGCTCGCAGATGCGGGCGCCGGTGCGGGTGCCGCCGGTACGGGTGCGGGGGCAGGAGCGGGCGCCTCTTCAACCACGGGTGCCGCCGGGATGGCCGCGAACCCCTGTTGCACCACGGGGGCCTCCCCAACCGGTGGTGCGGGTTGCTCCGTGGTTGGTTCCACGGACTGCGCCAAGGTCGTCGGTGTGGAGGTCGAGGTCCTTGTGGTGGGCTTCCGTGACGTCGTCCGCGTGGTGGTGGCCACAGGCGAGGTCGTCTCCGCGGTCGGGGATGCGGTGGTAGTTGACACGGCGGGTGCGACACCCGGCTCCGGCGTGGGCAACAGCGAGGCTCCAATGAACGCCACGGCGACGGAGGCACCTGCTACGACCGGCCAGCGCCTCTTCTGTGTGGCCGGGGCATCCGGTGTCCCCATTCCCATGACGATTGTGGGGTCCGTTTCCCGGAGCAGGCCGGTCAGCTGGATGTGCTTCTTCATCGCCGAGCCGTAAGCCGAGGCGGCTTTTCTGTCGCGCGCGTTGCAGTACATCCACCAGGCGCCCGGAAGACCGAAGGCGATTGACATCAGGAGGCTGCCGAACGCCCCGCCGACGGACCCGCTGCTGAAGAGGCTGATGAGTGAGCAGGCACCGAAGACGACCGATACCCAGGCGAGGATCGATTTCCATTTGGCGGTACTGGGCGCGGTGTTCATAAAATGGGACTCTCAGTGTGCAGATCGGATCGGCCCCGTGGAGGGGCCTTGAACTTCGAGTGATGTTACGCGCCCGGCGCCGGAACTCCGCGTGCATCCGGGTGGTCAGTGGGCATGATCACCCCCGTCGCGGACCCTCTCCGGGATCCGCTCAGCAGCTTCCGCCCGCTACCGCAGTCAACCCGGGCGGTTCAGATGGGCAGGCGAGGATCGTCCTGCGGGTCCGTCGGAAGCTACCAGCCGCCGCTGAGTAGCTCGGCAAGGGGGCCGGCGGAAAACTGTGAGAGCCAGATCTCCAGCTGGTGTTCAGGTATACCCAGAGCTATCAGGATGTTCCAGATGATGAGGGTGCCGATGGCCGAGGAGCTTGAAATAAATTCCATATTTAGATATTAATTGATCAGGTGCCGCTGCGCAGCCCGGTTCCATCGGCCTCCGGTGGGGGGCTGGGGTGGAGGCGTCGTCACGCGGGGTGCCGGAGGGTCAGAGGTAACTCCGGAATGCCCAGACCGCGGTGGCGGCGATGGCCGCCAGCCAGACCACGGCGACGAGGATCTTTGATTTGTCCAGCGCTGCGCCGATGCCGCCGGAGGAGCCGCCGTAGGTTTTCACATTCCATGCGGTGACCATGACAAACATGATGATGGTCACCGTCCACACGACCATGCAGTAGGGGCACAGGGTCCGAATGATGAACATGGACTGGTACGCCAACCAGTGGACGAACATTAGGGCGAAGGTCAGGCCGAGCTGTGCGCCGAACCAGAACCAGCCTTTGAAACGGCCTCCGGCGAGAATCGCGGCGCCGATCAGCGAGGTCACGGCGAAACCCGCCAGACCGATGAAGGGGTTGGGAATTCCAAAGGCCGCGGCCTGTCCGGAGCGCATGACGCTTCCGCAGGAGAGGACCTCATTGAGATCGCAGCTGGTGACGTGGCCCGCGTCCTCGAGGATCGCCAACTTCTCCATCATGATGATCGTGGAGGCGATCAAGCCGATGATGCCGCAGATCAACAGCGTCCAACCCAGCCATGTCGGCGGCTTGGGCAGCTGGACGGTGTCGGTGGACATGTGGGTGTCGGTGGACACGGGGAACCTCCGGATCGGCACGGGTAAAAGTTTCGAGGTCCAAGTGTATTCACCTGTCCGTGTTTCGGCGGACGGGGGATGAACTTCACAGCCAATTACTAAACATGGAAAGTATTTTCCAACTCTGGCGGGATGGATCCGCGATGCGGGAGGGGCGTCGGTGTCCGCCTGCTCAAACTTTCGGGGGGTAACCCCCATCGGTAATAGGTTTGGCTTACCTGCACACATATGTTAGCTTTTTCTTTAGGTAACCTTACCTCACTTGGACTTTTTGAAGGGTCTCGAAGCAGGCCGAAGAACGACAACAAAGGACGACATGGTTAACACTCGTTTCAAGCTGGTATCTGTTGCTGCCGCCGCCGCGCTCGCACTCACCGGCTGCTCCTCCTCCGAAAGTGATGCCGCCTCGGAATCCTCCTCCGGATCATCCTCCGTCGCCGCCGAGGCGTCGGGCAATGTGACAATCGAGGACAACCACGGATCCCACGAGATCACCCTGCCGGTCAAGGCGGTCGCCGCCACCGACAACCGCGCCTTCGAACTCCTCGACCGGTGGGGCGTCGATCTGGTAGCCGCTCCGGTGCCGTTGATTCCCTTCACCGTCACGGACTACAAGGACAATCCCGACATTGTGGATATCGGATCCCACCGTGAGCCCAACCTCGAGGCGCTGACCGCCGCGCAGCCCGATCTGATCATCAACGGCCAGCGCTTCGCATCCTTCTACCAGGACATCACCACCCTCAACCCGGACGCCACCGTGATCGAACTGGATCCGCGTGACGGCCAGCCCCTGGACAAGGAACTCATCCGTCAGGTGGAGACCCTCAGTGAGATTTTCGGCGAGGAAGAGGATGCCGCCAAGATCGTCGACGAGTTCAACCAGGCAGTCGACCGTGCGAAGGACGCCTACGCCGCGATCTCCGACAAGACCGTGATGGCGGTCAATGTCTCCGGCGGAAACATCGGCTACATCGCCCCCGGTGTCGGTCGCACCTACGGCCCGATCTTCGATCTGCTCGGCCTGACCCCCGCGCTGGAGGTGGAGAATGCCTCCTCCGACCATGAGGGCGACGATGTCAACGTCGAGGCAATCGCAGAGTCGAACCCAGATATCGTCCTGGTGATGGATCGCGATGGCGGCACGAACACCCGCAACGAGGAGGGCTACGTCGCGGCCCAGCAGGTCATCGAGGGCAATGAGGCTCTCGCCAACGTCCGGGCGGTCACCGGTGGCAACGTCTACTACGCCCCGGCCGACACCTACACCAACGAGAACATCATCACCTACACCGAGATTCTCAACGGGCTCGCCGATCTGTTCGAGAAGGCAGCCAACAACAAATAGCTGAAACGGCACCGGCCGGGGGAGGGAATGCTCCCGGCCGAGGCCGCTCCCAGTGCTACATCTCCGGAGGTCGCCTTGTTCCCAGACTGGACGAGGCGATCTCCTGTCCCATTTTCCTAACTACAACATTCCGCCGTTCTCAGTGGGTGTCCCATCGCGGAGGCACCCCTGGGGACGGTGGAGAACCACATTGAGGAACCAGGCCATTGTTCATGTCTTACACTCCGAATCGACACCGGGGAAGGGGGATCTGACAATGCAGTCGACGTCAACCCCGCAGGCGGTGGATACAGAGGAACCCCGACGCGGGCGGACGCGCGCGAAGCTCTTCGATTGGAAGCTGCTCATCGGCGTCATCCTTGTCGGTGCACTGGTTGTCCTTTCACTGTTCACCGGGCAGTACGACATCTTCGGTGGGGAGGACGGCGCAATGATGTTCAATGCCGTGCGCATTCCGCGGACCGTCTCCCTGGTGCTTGCGGGCGCCGCGATGGCGATGTCGGGATTGGTCATGCAGCTGCTCACCCAGAACAAGTTCGTCGAACCCTCGACCACGGGCACCACCGAGTGGGCGGGACTTGGACTGCTGACGGTGATGTACTTCGTTCCCGCGGCCAGCGTCCTCGACCGCATGATCGGTGCGGTTGTGTTCTCCTTCATCGGCACAATGGTCTTCTTCCTCTTCCTGCGCCGGGTCACCCTCCGCTCATCACTGATCGTCCCGATCATCGGAATCATGCTCGGTGCGGTGGTCGGATCCATATCCACCTTCTTCGCCCTGCAGACCGATATGCTCCAGCAACTGGGCATCTGGTTCGCCGGATCCTTCAACACGGTCTTCCGCGGGCAGTATGAGGTGCTGTGGATCGTTGTCATCGTCGTGGTGGCGGTGTTCATCTTCGCCGATCGTCTCACCGTGGTGGGTATGGGCGAGGAGATCGCAACCAATGTCGGACTCAACTACAACCGGATGATCCTGATCGGAACGGGACTGATCGCCATTGCCACCGGTGTGGTCACCGTTGTCGTGGGCAGTCTGCCCTTCCTCGGACTGATCGTTCCAAACGTCGTCTCAATGTTTCGCGGCGATGATCTCCGATCCAACCTGCCGTGGGTGTGCCTGATGGGAGTTGCAACGGTGACCATCTGTGATCTGATCGGTAGGACCATCATCGCGCCCTTCGAGATGCCGGTGTCGGTGATCCTCGGAATCGTCGGCGCGGTGGTTTTCGTGATTCTGATTGTCAGGCAGCGTGGACGTGGATAGGAAAACCATGACCCAGAGTGAAACCCCGGTCGGGGACCAGGCCGAGACGAAGGCTGCCGGAGGCGGTGCCGCAGGTGACGGGCGCTCCACCCCCGGGCTGTCCGCGCTGCAGGGCGCTGTACCCGGTGAGTTGGGCGCGCCGGCCCCGGACACGGAGGCCGAGCGCACCGCAAGTCGGAGCTCCGGGGCGTTCCAGAGCCCGGGGGCCAGGCGGAAGTACTGGACTATCATGGCGGGACTGCTGCTCGCCGGCCTGGGGTTCACCTGGGGGCTGATCTGGTACAACAATCCGATGCCCATGGGTCACCCCGGCTTCCTGCTCATCGCCGAGAGGCGCATGGAGAGCGTGGTGGTGATGGTTATCGTCGCCTTCTGCCAGGGCCTGGCCACCGTTGCATTCCAGACCGTCACGGGAAACAGGATCATCACGCCGTCGATCATGGGGTTCGAATCGCTCTACACGGTCATCCATACCGGCACCGTGTTCTTCTTCGGCGCCACGACCCTGATCGCGACCCGCAATCTCGAGATGTTCCTCGGCCAGCTGGTGGTCATGGTTCTGCTCACGCTGGTGCTCTACACCTGGCTGCTGACCGGAAAGAACAGTGACATGCATGCGATGCTCCTGGTGGGCATCATCATCGGCACCGGCCTGGGATCGGTGTCCACCTTCATGCAGAGAACACTGACACCCTCGGAATTCGATGTCCTCTCCGCCCGGCTCTTCGGTTCAGTCAACAATGCTGAGACGGAGTACTTCCCGATAGCGATCCCCCTGATCGTGGTCGCCGGAACACTGCTGCTGTTGGCCTCACGGAAACTCAATGTCATTGCCCTGGGCAGGGACACCACGACCAACCTCGGGGTGAACCACAAGACGCTTTCCATCTACATCCTGGTTCTGGTGTCCATCCTCATGGCGGTGTCCACTTCCCTGGTGGGGCCGATGACCTTCCTCGGATTCCTGGTGGCCACACTGGCCTATCAGTTCGCCGACACCTTCGACCACCGCTACATTTTCCCGATGTCGGTGCTGACGGGGTTTGTCGTGCTGGCCGGGTCCTACTTCATCATGAACCATGTGTTCCGTGCCCAGGGCGTGGTGTCCATCATCATCGAGCTGGTCGGCGGATCGGTATTCCTCTTTGTCATCCTCAGAAAGGGCAGATTGTGATCACCTTAAAGAATGTCCGGAAGGACTATTCAAGCGACGTCAAGATAGGGCCGGTCAATCTTGAGATCCCGGCCGGGGGAATCACCGCGCTGGTCGGCCCGAACGGCGCGGGAAAATCCACCCTGCTGACCATGATCGGCCGGCTGCTTGGGATGGACTCCGGTGAGATCCGGGTGGCGGAGTTCGATGTCAGCTCGACCAAATCGCAGGATCTGGCCAAGATCATCTCGATTCTCCGTCAGGAGAACCACTTCATCACGAAACTGACCGTCCGCCAGCTGGTCGGCTTCGGACGTTTCCCCTACAGCAGGGGCAGGCTCACCGCCGAGGACGAGGGGATCATCTCGAGGTACATCGATTTCCTCAATCTCACCGACCTGGAGGACCGCTACCTCGACCAGCTCTCCGGCGGACAGCGGCAGCGGGCGTATGTCGCCATGGTGCTCAGCCAGGACACTGACTACGTCCTGCTCGATGAGCCCCTGAACAACCTCGACATCGCCCACTCCGTGGAAATGATGAGGCACCTGGAGCACGCCGCCGAGGAATTCGGACGCACCATCATCGTGGTTCTTCATGACATTAACTTCGCGGCGCGGTACGCCGACTACATCATTGCCGTGAAAAACGGACAGATCGAACAGATGGGGACACCGGATGAGATCATGCGCGATGACACCCTGAGTTCGATCTTCAACACCTCGATCCAGGTTATTGATGGACCGACCGGCAAGATCGCCTGCTATCACTGAGCCCCCGCTTGTCGACGCCAACACCGGCACCCCTCCACCACTGTGGAGGGGTGCCGGCTCTTTTCTGCGGAGACAAGCCTTTGACCTGGGGATTTGTGGAGCAATCCGGCGGTGTGTAAATTAATTCTCACACCGCCGAGGTAATCAGAAGGTTACGGAGCGGGGAAGACAAAAAGAACTTTGAAAAGACTTTGACTTCTTTCAAGGGATTCTGTAAAGTCGAAAAAGCTGCTTGAGAGCAGGGGAGATAGGAACTTCCCGGTAATCAGGTTGTGCGTGTTGTTTGAGAACTCAATAGTGTGCCATTTATTTTTTTCTTTTGTCGCTTTTGGTGCCCGCTGTTGTGGTGGGTGCCGGGTGGTCATGCCGGGTGTGGGGGTTGCATGAATGTCCCTGCACTGTAAATTGTTGCCTGTTGCTGGTTGCCCGCTTGGTGTGGGTGGTTGGTGGTGGGAATTGTTTGTGCATGATTGATGGCGATGTTTTCATCATGGCCCTTTTTTTGCCCCGTCTGGGTGGGTTGTGGTGGTTGTTTTTTGATCATTTATTTTTGGTTGACAGCCAGTCGGCATTTATGGTCATCTGCGTTTGTGTGGGTGGTTGTGGGTGTTGGTTTTGTTGTTGGCTGGGTTATCGGGCTTTTCACGGCCGTGATATTTTTTCATTTTGTGGAGAGTTTGATCCTGGCTCAGGACGAACGCTGGCGGCGTGCTTAACACATGCAAGTCGAACGATGATGCCCTGCTTGCAGGGTGGATTAGTGGCGAACGGGTGAGTAACACGTGGGTGATCTGCCCCGCACTTCGGGATAAGCCTGGGAAACTGGGTCTAATACCGGATAGGACCGCACTGTTGGGGTGTGGTGGAAAGATTTTTCGGTGTGGGATGAGCCTGCGGCCTATCAGCTTGTTGGTGGGGTAATGGCCTACCAAGGCGTCGACGGGTAGCCGGCCTGAGAGGGTGTACGGCCACATTGGGACTGAGATACGGCCCAGACTCCTACGGGAGGCAGCAGTGGGGAATATTGCACAATGGGCGCAAGCCTGATGCAGCGACGCCGCGTGGGGGATGACGGCCTTCGGGTTGTAAACTCCTTTCGCCAGGGACGAAGCTTTTGTGACGGTACCTGGAGAAGAAGCACCGGCTAACTACGTGCCAGCAGCCGCGGTAATACGTAGGGTGCGAGCGTTGTCCGGAATTACTGGGCGTAAAGAGCTCGTAGGTGGTTTGTCGCGTCGTCTGTGAAATCCCGGGGCTTAACTCCGGGCGTGCAGGCGATACGGGCATAACTTGAGTGCTGTAGGGGAGACTGGAATTCCTGGTGTAGCGGTGAAATGCGCAGATATCAGGAGGAACACCAATGGCGAAGGCAGGTCTCTGGGCAGTAACTGACGCTGAGGAGCGAAAGCATGGGTAGCGAACAGGATTAGATACCCTGGTAGTCCATGCCGTAAACGGTGGGCGCTAGGTGTAGGGGTCTTCCACGACTTCTGTGCCGCAGCTAACGCATTAAGCGCCCCGCCTGGGGAGTACGGCCGCAAGGCTAAAACTCAAAGGAATTGACGGGGGCCCGCACAAGCGGCGGAGCATGTGGATTAATTCGATGCAACGCGAAGAACCTTACCTGGGCTTGACATACACCAGATCGGGCTAGAGATAGTCCTTCCCTTGTGGTTGGTGTACAGGTGGTGCATGGTTGTCGTCAGCTCGTGTCGTGAGATGTTGGGTTAAGTCCCGCAACGAGCGCAACCCTTGTCTTATGTTGCCATCACGTGATGGTGGGCACTCATGAGAGACTGCCGGGGTTAACTCGGAGGAAGGTGGGGATGACGTCAAATCATCATGCCCCTTATGCCCAGGGCTTCACACATGCTACAATGGTCGGTACAGCGAGTTGCCACACCGTGAGGTGGAGCTAATCTCTTAAAGCCGGCCTCAGTTCGGATTGGGGTCTGCAACTCGACCCCATGAAGTCGGAGTCGCTAGTAATCGCAGATCAGCAACGCTGCGGTGAATACGTTCCCGGGCCTTGTACACACCGCCCGTCACGTCATGAAAGTTGGTAACACCCGAAGCCAGTGGCCCAACCCTTGTGGGGGGAGCTGTCGAAGGTGGGATCGGCGATTGGGACGAAGTCGTAACAAGGTAGCCGTACCGGAAGGTGCGGCTGGATCACCTCCTTTCTAAGGAGCTTTATTTTTGTGCTGTGCCCGTGGTGCCACCGGTTGGTGGTGTGGGTGCGGTGTCGGTGTTGGAACCCGGATGTGGTTGCCATCGGCGTGTTATTAATCGGGTGGAGATGATCATCTGTGTGGTGGCGGAAGAGAAATGTTGGTAGGTGGCATGCTGTTGGGTGTCTGGGATGACATGTGTGTTGTGTTGTTTCCTGTGGGCATCGATGTCTGTTGCGCTTGTTCCCTTGTTGTGGGGTGGGTGTGGTGGTGTTGGTGTTGTGTTGTGTGAGAACTGTATAGTGGACGCGAGCATCTTTATTTTTTTGTAAGTTTTGTGTATCCGAACGCGCATCGTGCCTTTTGCCGGTTCGTCCTTGTGGCGGGTTGGTGGGTGGTGTGGTGTGGTGTTGTTTGTTTTTAAGGGCACACGGTGGATGCCTTGGCATGTCGAGCCGATGAAGGACGTGAGAGGCTGCGTTATGCCTCGGGGAGTTGCCAACTGAGCGTTGATCCGAGGATGTCCGAATGGGGAAACCCGGCCGCAGTGATGTGTGGTCACCTGCCGGTGAATATATAGCCGGTGTGGGGGTGAACACGGGGAAGTGAAACATCTCAGTACCCGTAGGAGAAGAAAACAATTGTGATTCCGTTAGTAGTGGCGAGCGAACGTGGATGATGGCTAAAACCCATGTGTGTGATACCCGGCAGGGGTTGCATGTGGGTGGTTGTGGGGCTAGTGCGTGTCCGGTCTGCCGGCCGGTGGCATCGGTTGTGGTTGTTAGTGGAAGTGGTGTGGAAACGCCTGCCGTAGAAGGTGAGAGTCCTGTACGCGAAGATGACCATGGTGGTGTTGTGTTAGTACCCGAGTAGCAGCGGGCTCGTGAAATCTGCTGTGAATCTGCCGGGACCACTCGGTAAGCCTGAATACTTGATATGACCGATAGCGGATTAGTACCGTGAGGGAATGGTGAAAAGTACCCCGGGAGGGGAGTGAAATAGTACCTGAAACCGTGTGCTTACAAACTGTCAGAGCATCCTTTGTGGTGTGATGGCGTGCCTTTTGAAGAATGAGCCTGCGAGTCAGCGGCATGTCGCGAGGTTAACCAGTGTTGGGTAGCCGTAGGGAAACCGAATCCTAACGAGGGTGTGTTAGTGGCATGTCTTGGACCCGAAGCGGGGTGATCTACCCATGGCCAGTGTGAAGCGATGGTAAGACGTCGTGGAGGCGCGAACCCACTTAGGTTGAAAACTGAGGGGATGAGTTGTGGGTAGGGGTGAAAGGCCAATCAAACTCCGTGATAGCTGGTTCTCCCCGAAATGCATTTAGGTGCAGCGTTGTGTGTTTCTTGCCGGAGGTAGAGCTACTGGATGGTTTAGCGGGACTAAAATCTTAGCGACATCAGCCAAACTCCGAATGCCGGTAAGTGAGAGCATGGCAGTGAGACTGCGGGGGATAAGCTTCGTAGTCGAGAGGGAAACAGCCCAGATCGCCGGCTAAGGCCCCTAAGGGTGTGCTAAGTGGAAAAGGATGTGCAGTCGCGAAAACAGCCAGGAGGTTGGCTTAGAAGCAGCCATCCTTGAAAGAGTGCGTAATAGCTCACTGGTCGAGTGATTGTGCGCCGACAATGTAGTGGGGCTTAAGTACACCGCCGAAGCCGCGGCAATGCATCCTTGTGGGTGTGTTGGGTAGGGGAGCGTCGTGTACGCGGTGAAGCAGCCTGGTGACGGTGTTGTGGAGTGTGCGCGAGTGAGAATGCAGGCATGAGTAACGAATGATGAGTGGGAAACTCATCCGCCGGATGACTAAGGGTTCCTGGGTCAAGTTAATCTTCCCAGGGTGAGTCGGGGCCTAAGGCGAGGCCGACAGGCGTAGTCGATGGATAACGGGTTGATATTCCCGTACCCGAATGTGGGCGCCCATGGTGAATCAGTGATACTAACCATCTATGCCCGCTGTTGTGTGTGTCTTTGATGCATGTGGTGGTGTGGTGTGCGTGGGACCTGATCTGGTAGTAGCTAAGTGATGGGGTGACGCAGTGAGGTAGCCAGGCCACTTATTGGATTGTGGTGTAAGCGTGTGGGACGATGGGTAGGTCAAATCCGCCTGTCATGTGTCTGAGGCGTGATGCGTAGCCCTGTGTGGGTGATGTTGGTGATCCTGTACTGTCGAGAAAAGCCTCTAGCGATGTCCATGTTTGGCCCGTACCCTAAACCGACACAGGTAGTCAGGTAGAGAATACTAAGGCGTTCGGGTGAACTGTGGTTAAGGAACTCGGCAAAATGCCCCCGTAACTTCGGGAGAAGGGGGGCCATGGTTGGTGAACACCGTGCGGTGGGAGCTGATTGTGGTCGCAGAGAATAGAGGGAAGCGACTGTTTACTAAAAACACAGGTCCGTGCGAAGACGTTTAAGTTGATGTATACGGACTGACGCCTGCCCGGTGCTGGAAGGTTAAGAGGACCGGTTAGTCACGTTGGTGGCGAAGCTGAGAATTTAAGCCCCAGTAAACGGCGGTGGTAACTATAACCATCCTAAGGTAGCGAAATTCCTTGTCGGGTAAGTTCCGACCTGCACGAATGGCGTAACGACTTCCCTGCTGTCTCAACCACAGGCCCGGTGAAATTGCAGTACGAGTAAAGATGCTCGTTACGCGCGGCAGGACGAAAAGACCCCGGGACCTTCACTATAGCTTGGTATTGGTGTTTGATTCGGTTTGTGTAGGATAGGTGGGAGACGTTGATCATGTGACGCTAGTTGTGTGTGAGTCGTTGGTGAAATACCACTCTGATCGGATTGGATACCTTAACCTTGGCCCATGATCTGGGTTGGGGACAGTGCCTGGTGGGTAGTTTAACTGGGGCGGTTGCCTCCCAAAATGTAACGGAGGCGCCCAAAGGTTTCCTCAGCTTGGTTGGTAATCAGGTGGTGAGTGTAAGTGCACAAGGGAGCTTGACTGTGAGAGTGACAGCTCGAGCAGGGTCGAAAGACGGGACTAGTGATCCGGCACCTACTTGTGGTTGTGGTGTCGCTCAACGGATAAAAGGTACCCCGGGGATAACAGGCTGATCTTCCCCAAGAGTCCATATCGACGGGATGGTTTGGCACCTCGATGTCGGCTCGTCGCATCCTGGGGCTGGAGGAGGTCCCAAGGGTTGGGCTGTTCGCCCATTAAAGCGGCACGCGAGCTGGGCTTAGAACGTCGTGAGACAGTTCGGTCTCTATCCGCCGCGCGCGTTGAAACTTGAAGAAGGCTGTCCCTAGTACGAGAGGACCGGGACGGACGTACCTCTGGTGTGCCAGTTGTTCCGCCAGGAGCAGGGCTGGTTGGCTACGTACGGGAGGGATAACCGCTGAAAGCATCTAAGCGGGAAGCCTGTTTTGAGATGAGGTTTCTTTTGAGGTTCCCTGGAGATGACGGGGTTGATAGGCCAGATCTGGTAGCACTGTGAGGTGTGGAGGTGACTGGTACTAATTATCCGATTTTAAACAACTGTTGGTTTGTGTGCATTAAGCGTGTTTACTTAAGAATTGTTGTGTTTGCGTCCACTATGCAGTGTCTGGCATGACACACGATCGCCTACCATGGTGTGTGGTGGTGTGTGGTTGCCGTTGTGGTTGTGTCGGTGGTGATAGTAGCAGGGAAACGCCCGGTCCCTTTCCGAACCCGGAAGCTAAGCCTGGTTACGCTGATGGTACTGCACTCGGGAGGGTGTGGGAGAGTAGGTTACCGCCGACCTAAAACTTAAAAAGATTGTTAAAGCAGAAGTAGTGTGTGGGAGAGTGTGATCTGGTGGTGGGAGTGGGTTTCCTTCTGCTGGGTGGCACTCTCTTTCCGCATGTCCGCACCCCTGTGCTCACCCGTGGTGACCGGAACCAATAGACTGCAATCATGTCCAAATCTCATGTAGTCTCCCGTCTGCGCCCCTTCGGGGAAACCATCTTCGCGCAGATGTCCGCCAGGGCCGCCAAGGCCGATGCGATCAACCTCGGCCAGGGATTCCCAGATGAGGATGGCCCCGCCGAGATGCTGCGCATCGCCGCCGGGCAGATCGCCGGGGGTAACAACCAGTACGGACCGGGCAGGGGAGCGCCTGAGCTGCGCAAGGCCGTGGCCAAGGAGCGCAAGAAGAGATTCAAGTTGGCCTACAATCCCGATTCCGAGGTTCTGATCACCGTCGGGGCCACCGAGGCGATCTCCGCCACCGTCCTCGGGCTGGTTGAACCCGGCTCCGAGGTCATCGTCTTTGAACCCTATTACGATTCCTATGCCGCGGCCATTGCGCTCGCCGGGGCCACCAGGGTTGCGGTACCGCTGAAGGAGGAGGACAACTCCTGGGCGCTGGACATCGACGCGCTTCAGGCGGCTATCACGAAAAAGACGTCGATGATCATCATCAACTCCCCGCACAACCCGACCGGTTCGGTGTTTTCCCGCCGTTCCCTGGAGGCGCTTGCCGGCATCGCCCGGGTCTATGACCTTCTCGTGCTCTCGGACGAGGTCTACGAGCACCTGGTTTTCGATGATGCTGAGCATGTCGCGGTTGCCACCCTGCCGGGCATGTGGGACCGCACGATCACCGTCTCCTCGGCGTCGAAAAGCTTCAGCGTCACGGGGTGGAAGACCGGCTGGGCCCTGGGGCCTGAGCCCCTGATCACCGGGGTGCTCAGGGCGAAGCAGTTCATGACCTACGTCGGTGCCACCCCCCTCCAACCCGCGGTGGCGTACGCGTTGAGGAACGAGCAGGAATGGTTGTCATCCATGCGCTCCGGACTGGAGCGCAAGCGCGACATCCTCCGCGATGCGTTGACCGGTGCCGGACTGTCCGTCCATGACTCCCGGGGGACCTATTTCATCGTCGCCGATATCGGTGACCGTGACGGGGCGGAGTTCTGCTCACGGCTCATCGACCGGGTGGGTGTGGCGGCGATCCCGGTCCAGGCCTTTGTCGATCATCCGCGGAAATGGTCCTCGAAGGTCCGTTTCGCCTTCTGCAAAAAGGAAGAGACGCTGCGCGAAGCTGCGCAGCGTCTCGGGAGAATCGGGGAACTAGAGCTCTAGGAGATTGAACCTGGTCTCCTTGACCTCGTCGAGGCGGCCCCTGAGCTTCTCCAGCCGTGCCCACTGTTCGTGGGGAATGGTCTTCTCCGCCCTGCGCACCACGTCAACGTCGGTGGTGCCCCAGGTGATCGGCATCGGGCTGATCTCATCCCACTGCTCCTGGTTGCGCACCCTGCGGCGACCGGTGACGGCGACCGAGGGCACCCTGGTACCGAGCTTGCGCGGGTGCATCCCGACACGGGTGATCGTGCGTGTGGCCAGCGCCCACTTCGGTGCGGCGGAATCGTCGACATTGATGTTGACCAGCGCGAGCAGCACCACATCGCGGGGGTTGACCTCGGCGATGACCGCGGGGACCAGGTCGTAGTTGTCATAGAGCGACTGCGCCGAGCCCATCTGTCTGGGCAGCACCGGGATCATGATGAAACTGATCAGCGCCATCACCCCCAGCACGAAGGCGAGGATCCACCCCCAGACAGCACCACCGGCGGCGTAGTAGCCGGCCACACCGCCGGCGATGAGGACGAGACCGAAGAAGAAGGCGGAGACCTGGAGCCTCCTGGCGTCGCGGAGGAACTCATTGTTCTTCTTCGCGTAGGCCTCGTCAACCTGAAAAGGGAAGTGCGGCATTATTGGTCTTTCTCTGAGATGGGGTATAGGAGATCATCGGCATCGATGATGCGGTATGCGTAGCCCTGTTCCGCCAGGAAACGCTGCCGGTGTGCGGCGTACTCCGTATCAAGGGTGTCCCTGCTGACCACGGAGTAGAAGTGCGCCTCACCGCCGTCTGCCTTGGGACGCAGCAGACGCCCGAGACGCTGCGCCTCCTCCTGGCGGCTGCCGAAGGTCCCGGAAACCTGGATCGCCACAGCGGCCTCGGGAAGGTCGATGGAGAAGTTCGCGACCTTGGACACCACGAGAACGTCGAGCTCTCCGCTGCGGAATCGATCAAAGAGCTCACCGCGTTTCCTGTTGGAGGTCTTTCCGTCCACCACGGGTGCGGAGAACTCCCCGCCGAGTTCCTCCAGCTGGTCCAGGTAGGCCCCGATGATCAGCGTGGGCTGGCCCCTGTGCCGTTCGAGCAGTCTGCGCACCACCTCGACCTTTGTGTGCGCGCAGGCGGCCAGCCGGTAACGGTCGCCCGATTCGGCGGTGGCATAGACCATGCGTTCGGCATCGGTCATGGTTGTGCGGACCTCCACGCAGTCGGCGGTCGCGATGAACCCCTGGTTTTCCAGATCCTTCCACGGGGCGTCATAGCGCTTCGGTCCGATCAGCGAGAACACATCGCCCTCCCGCCCGTCCTCGCGGACGAGCGTGGCGGTCAGACCCAGGCGCCTGCGGGACTGGAGATCGGAGGTCATCCGGAACACCGGGGCGGGGAGCAGGTGGACCTCGTCGTAGATGATCAGCCCCCAGTCCCTGGAATCGAAGAGTTCGAGCGCCTTGTACTCGCCCTTGGTGCGCCGGGTGACCACCTGGTAGGTGGCTATGGTCACCGGGCGGATCTCCTTCCTCTCACCCGAGTACTCGCCGATCTCCTCCTCGGTGAGGGTGGTGCGGCGCAGCAGCTCATCCTTCCACTGCCGGCCCGCGACGGTGTTGGTGACCAGGATCAGCGTGGTCGCCCCCGCCCTGGCCATGGCCGCGGCACCGACCATGGTCTTTCCCGCCCCGCAGGGCAGGACGACCACTCCGGATCCGCCCTGCCAGAAGGAATCGGCGGCGAGGCGCTGATAGTCGCGTAGTTCCCATTGCTCCACTGCCGTCGAAAGTGCGATGGGGTGCGCCTCCCCATCTACGTAACCCGCCAGGTCCTCCGCCGGCCATCCGACCTTGAGCAGCTCCTGCTTCAGACGGCCACGCTCCGAGGGGTGGACAATGATGTTCTCTGCGTCAACCTGCTGACCCAGCATCGGTTTGATCCTGCGGTGCCGGGTGATCTCGACGAGCACCGCGGGTTCGGCGGATTCGAGGATGAGCCCGTGTGCGGGGTGCTTGTGCAGACGGACGCGCCCGTAGCGCGACATCGTCTCGGCGATGTCGATGAGCAGCGCCTGCGGCACGGGGAAGCGGGAGTAGCGCTCGAGCAGATCCACCACCTGTTCCGCGTCATGTCCCGCGGCGCGCGCATTCCACAGCGCAAGGGGGGTGATGCGGTAGGTGTGCACATGCTCGGGCGCACGCTCCAGCTCCGCGAAGGGGGCGAGCGCGGCCCGGGCCGCGGAGGCCAGGGGGTGGTCGATTTCGAGCAGAACAGTCTTGTCTGATTGGACGATCAGGGGTCCATCGCCAAAAGCCACTAAAGAAATCTCCTAACAGGTGGAAACCCCCATTATGTCACGGTTTTCCGGCTAGTCCACTATCACTTCCGTGATGCGGTGGAGAAGGAAGCGGTGGATCTTTCCGGTGGATTCATCGAGGGCATCGACCTGACCGGCGGACACAGTCAGAGGTTTGACCACGCGGTGCACCGCCACCCCCTGTTTATCCACGAATCCGAGAGTCACCGAGCGGTTCCCCCTCGCAGCGGCCTGCAGGACCGCCAGCGTGGGCTGTTCGGTGGCCTCGCCGCCAGCCGCCGCGTCCTCGCGGCGCAGGGCGTTGATGGCCGCCCGGATGCGGCCGTCGTCCAGCCCCGTCCGACGGGGTTGGCGTTCCCTTAACGGTACCCGCACCGGTGTCGGGGACAGGTCGAGCCGGGCACCCAGGGCGTCCTCTGCCACGGGGTGCATTCCCGCCTCACGCAGTGCCCTGACCACGGCGATCAGGGGCGCCTGGGAGATGGCCACGGTCGGCGCTATCTGACGCAGCGCCACCGAGGGTGCGGCGTCGATGGCGGCGAGCAGTACGGCGGGATCATCGGAACGCAGATAGCACAGTGCGGGCCCGCCGCGAAGGGTACCGTGCCTGCGTGCGATGTCTTTGAGCAGATAGGTCACCGACTGCGGGAGTTCGGTCAAAGAATGTTGACGGAGGAAGGACTCGATGTCGGTGGTGCTCAGCCCGGTATCGAGGGCGGAGCGCAGGGATGATTCCGTGATCCTGTACACGCTGGCCACACCGGCGGACTCCAGCTCGGCGATGGTGTCGGTCATTTTCTGCATGGCAGGATCCAACGGCCCGGGAACCATGATCGTGAGATCGCCCTGTACGTGGAAGTTCTGGACCGGGGCAGGGGCGTCGATCGCGGGGGCCGGGTCATCCCCCCGCAGCAGTGCGAGCCCGGCGGAGGTGACACCACCGGCGACCGCGCCGATCCAGCGTGCCTCTTCGAGAATCTGCTCCACGGTCCCGGCGTCCATGCGGTGCGCGGCGATCGGATGGGAATAGAAGATCTCCTCGGCCAGCTCATCCGGTGCAACTCTGCTCAGCGCCCCGATGACGATCGCGCGGGTGTCCGGAAGCTGCTCACGCGCCGCCGCCGGGCTGAGCAGGTGGATCGGTTTGTTCCTGGGATCGGCGGCGCCGACGAGCCAGGCGGCGAGGGTCTGTGACCACCACGCGCGCAGCAGCGCGGCCAGCTGGCCACGGAGGTCGAGAGCGAGCCATTCATCGGCAGTGGGTGTAGGTGCGATGTAATCACCGCCGTCATCAACATCGGGCAGGGGATCGGGGACGCCGCGGGCGAGCAGGTTGCCGGACACAGCCAGGTTGACCAGCCTGGCGAGCAGGAACTCGTCCACGCCCAGTTCCCTGGTCAGCCTGCTGACCGCACGCACGCCCAGGCCGCCGTCCTTCAGGGTGGCGGCCGGGGTGGCACCCAGGGCGTCGATAAGCATTCTGGTCAGGCGTACCACCTCGAGCCCGGCCGCGACGCCGGCGGAATCATCGGCGGTCCCCGGATGCTTGTCGACGGGCAGAATGCGCCAGGGCAGCGCCTGCTTCCCCTCAAGCACCCGCCGCACGGCGGCGGGGAGCTTGACGGTACTGCTGTCCACCCGTGCCAGCAGCCCGGCTGAGATCAGCTCCGGGATCGGGCGGGTGGGAATGGCGGTGATCGCCGCGTCCTTTGTCAGCCCGAAGCCGCCGGATGCCACGAGGGTGGTCAGGATCTTTCGTTTGCGCTGGTCCAGCGACCCCACGGCCTCGGTGGCCTCGGCGAAGCTCAGGGTGCGGGCCTGCACCTCCGGAAGCAGCTGCCAGTTCGTGGGCAGTGCGGGCATCGCCTCACCGACAATACGGATGTGATCCCGCCCGTAGATCACGGCCATGGAGCGAAGGTGGTCCAGTGCGTGGGAGACCTGCCCGGCATCCGGCAGTTGTCCGCTGTTTTCAAGGACGGTGTGCAGTCTCTCCACCACTTCGGGGGCAGTGACGGGGTGGAGTTCCGCGCCGATGTCCGCCGCGGCCTCCAGCACCGCGAGGTCGAGGGCGGTGAGCCTGTGGAGGGCGCGGACCAGGGACGCCCGCAGCTGTAAACGCGCTGCAAGGGAGCCAAAGCCGGGCGGCAGTGGCAGCACGGAATCGGGTCGGTTGCGCAGGAGTTCGGCCAGCTGCGGATCGTCCAAATCGGCCAGCCAGTCCCGAAGTGTCATCGTGGGTGGATCATTTTTCATGGTGGCATTCAAGTTTAGTTCCAGTTGAGGTGACTTTTCGCGGCGGAGTTTGACAGAATGGGAGGCATGTCAAATGTAGAGAAAAAGGGATACGTTGACCCGGCATGGCCGGCGCACCTCCCAGGCGATGGCCACGCGGTTTCCGAACTCACCTCCCGGTTGGCTGGTGCGTCCAGTCCCTTCGGCGATGATCTTGAGCTCCCGGTTCCCCCCGAGAGCCTGGGCTACGTTCATCCCTACACCAGAATCAACCGCTAGTCCGATCCGACAGCAACCCGGATAGAACAAAGAAGAGGCGGTACCCCGGATAACCGGGGTACCGCCTCTTCGGGCTTTCTAGTTGCCGATGAAGGCGTTGTAGTAGGCCTCGACCTCTGCGGGAACGGTGATGCCGTACTGTGCCAGGGTCTGGGTGACGTTGGCGTAGGTGGCCCGGATGGTGTCGGAATCGGTGGAACCGATGGCAACGTTGGCGTTGGCGGGTGCTGCCGGGGCCGCGTAGGGGGCCTCGACGGGGGCAACCTGTGCCGCTACGGGTGCGGGTGCCGCGGCATTGCGCGGGGTGGGTGCGGAGTTCAGTCCGAGCTTCGCGGAGCAGGAGGGCCATGCGCCCCATCCCTGGCCTGCGAGGGTGCGCTCGGCGACGGCGATCTGCTGCTCGCGGGTGGCCAGGTTGGCGGTGGGGGCGAACTCCCTGCCACCGTAGGCGGCCCAGGTGCTGGCGGAGAACTGGACTCCGCCGTGGTAGCCGTTGCCGGTGTTGATTCCCCAGTTGCCGCCAGACTCGCACGCTGCAAGACGGTCCCAGTCGGAATCGGGAGCAGCGGAGGCGGTCGGTGCCAGCACGGCTGCTGCAGCGCCGAAAGCGATGGTGGAGGCAGCGAGCTTGACTGCGGCGGAGCCGGTCTTGGTTGAGTGACGTCCCATGGAGCGGTTTTCCTCTCATTTGTCGCCGTCGAGGTTAGCTGTCGGGTTAGAGCGGAGGATATGCTCTGTCGGATTTCTCCGACTTCACCCCAAGGAGTGGAACCTCCGGTGCCTGTGGACCAGGCGGTGGTTTCCCCGTTCCTGTCTGCATTCGCTTCCACCGGACGGTGGAAGATAGATTATTTACGGTCTATTGCACATGTTCCTTGTTGATCCTCCGGCTCCAGACAGGATTTGGCGAAGAGCCGGATGGTGGATCAATGCGAAGTGCCTGCGACATACGCTAGCGCTTTGGTAACGAAATTGTCACGTTCTTAATGGATTGTTGATCAAACTTTTTTGCGGCCCACCTTGAATTTGCAGGTCATGGGGGCAAACCCTGAACTGTGATCCTGGTTACATTTTCTTCTCGGGCGTAATGTCGCGGGAACCGGAGCGCGTGTTTTTCTCCAGGGCCGGCCGGTGTATACTGGTTCGTTCGTATTCTTTTGAGTCACCCTCCGAGCTGCGCGACCATCCTTATCCCGCTACCGGGGCGGTGACCACTGTTGAGGAAGGTGGTGAGGACAAGTGCCCGTCGGAACTGTGAAATGGTATGACGCAGAGCGTGGTTTCGGCTTTGTCTCAAATCCGGGGGAGGACGACTGCTTCGTGGGTAGGCAGTCTCTGCCCGAAGGCGTTGATGAACTGCACCAGGGCCAGCGGATCGAGTATGACTTCACCGCGGGACGAAAGGGTCCCCAGGCGCTGCGTGTCAGGGTGCTGGACTCTCCCCGGAAGCGCCCCCAGCACAAGTACGAGCCGGATCAGCTGCACAGCATGATCTCGGATCTGGTCACGCTGCTGGAGGGAAGTGTGCAGCCGGGGCTGTTGAAGGGCCACTACCCGGACCGGAAATCGGGACGGCAGGTTGCTTCGATCCTGAGGGCGGTGGCCACGGAGCTGGAGAACTGAAGGAAGGCGGTGCCGCACAGGCACCGCCTTTCCTATTCTGCCACCGTGCTCAGGGACCAGGTGGTGGTGTAGGGGGCCTGTTCGCCATCCGAATCGTGTCCGATCATCACCGCGGAGATCTCCACGACCACGAGCCGGGGCCGCTGCCCACCCTCCTCGGTGGGGTCCACGGATCCGGGTACGGTGACCTCGGTGGCGTCGAAGCTGGTGTGGTAGAACTCGTCGTTGGCCGCGGGATCATCGTAGATGGTCAGCAGATACCAGTCGTGGTCATGGATGGCTTCCGGAATCGAGAGGTGGAGCTCCTCGTCCGCGCCGACCTCCAGGACGGGCACCTCGTTCTCCTCGCATGCCACCCCCGGCTCACAGACGCTGAAGGGGAACACCTCGATCTCGCCGGCCGGGGAGGAGGCAGTGACGGAGATCTCCGAGGGCTCGGGGTCCGGGCGGTCGTTCCACCAGCTCTGGAACACCACGGAGGCGACCACCACGAGGACCACCGCCAGCGTCAGCGCGATTATTTGGATCAGATTCCTGCGTCGTGTCTTCCGGCTAGCCATGGAACCCCATCCTAGTTGCCACCGACCCATTCAACCTCATACAGGTCGGGCCAGCGTTTTCCGGTGAGATAGAAGCGGTCGGTGCCCGGGATGTGTGCGATCCCGTTGAGGACATTGTTCACGTCGGGGACCGCGTTGTTGGGAAGTCCGGAGGCGTCGATGACCGCGGTGACCGCACCACTGTCGGCGTCGATACGCACGATGTCGGTGCTCTGGAAGATGTTGGCGTAGATCTCATCCCCGACGCATTCCAGCTCGTTGAGCCGGGATACCGGCTCGGTCCCGGAGGTGACCGTCACTCGGCCCCGCTCCTCGAAGGTCTCCGGATCCAGCGTGCGGAGTGTTGAGGTGCCGTCAGACATGTACATGACGTCTCCGTCGCCGGCACAGATACCCCAGCCCTCGCCCGGATAGGGGACCCGGTCCAGAACCTCCAGGCTCGAGCGGTCGCGTTTGTATGCGATGCCGGACTTCCAGGTCAGCTGCCAGATGTGGTCCCCGGCGATGGTGATTCCCTCACCGAAGTCATCTGCGGGGAGATCCTGCGAGGCGTACTCCCGCCCGTCAATGCCACTGCGGTAGATGCGTGAGTCACCATACTGGCCCGTGCCAACGACCAGGTCCTGTCCGTCGAGTTCCAGACCCTGGGTGAAGGAGGAATCGTCGAAGGCGTGTGTACCGATGATCTCCGGGCGGAGGTGCTCCACCGGGCGTGGGGCACCGGGACCGGTGTCCGCGCAGGACATCAGCGCGGAGGAAGCCAGGACGGGGACCGACAGGATGAGGGCGAGCGTCTTCTTGAAGGCCAGCGGCATGGGCCTACACCTCCTCAGCTATTTCCCAGAGGTGATCGTTGACCTCCGCAATCGTCGGAATGAAGGCCGCCACCGGGCGCACCTCCGCGACCGGGAAGGTGCTGCCGTATTCCACCCATGCCGCCACGCGACGGGCACCGTTGCAGGAGTCGAGCAACCAGACCTCCGCGGAACGCAGCTCCTCGATGTTGAAACCCTCCGGCCGGGCTTTCGGGGTTGCACCCAGTGTGGCCAGGTATTCCACCACCTGGGTCTCGATTACGGAGGACAGGGTGCGCGGGTGTGTGGAGTAGAAGACCATCTCGCCCTCGATGACGAACAGCGAGGCCTCGATGGCGCTGACGGCCATGCCGCGCTCATCGACCAGCAGGCCCTCATCCGCACCCTGCCGGCGCGAGGCGGCCAGAGCCCGGGCCTGCCAGGCGAAGTCGCGACCCTTGATCACCGGGTGCGCCCGTTCATCACGGTGCCCGTGCACATCCAGCGTCAGGTCGGAAGGGGAAGGCCGGAAGGGTTTGATCTCGACGTTGAAGGTGTGATCCTCGACGGTCACCCAGGGGTAGACATCGGGTGCGGCGGCTCTCAGACGCTCCCGGATCCTCGGCTCATAGTCCACCGACGCGGGTACGGCATTGATCAACCGCGCCACGTGACTGCTGAAATTGCGGACGTGACCATTGATCATATGAAACGTTGTGGTTACCACGGTGAGGGTGAACGCCTTTCAAGCGGGTTTCACGGGCCTTAAATGATAGCCAAGACAGTATCACCTGCAGGGGGGCCTCAAAAGTCGCCGGAAGCCCCGCCTTCGCGGTGCCTTTAACTTGCCTGTTCAGGTCGACAGGTGAAAGAATTCTGTCGAGCTAAAGGTTCAGTGTCTCTGAAGCTCACCCCTTTCTTCTACTCAGAGCAGAAAACAGGTATGCGGCAATGACGTCGAGCAATGCAACGGAGACGGCCCGGGAAACCACAGGCTTCCTGGACCGCTACTTCCACATTTCAGAGCGGGGATCGACCATCGGCACCGAGGTGCGTGCGGGTGCGGTCACATTCTTCGCGATGGCCTACATCATTATTCTCAATCCCCTGATCCTCGGAACAACCCCGGACATAGAGGGCAACACGCTCGGTATCGCTCAGGTGGCGGCGGCCACGGCGCTCGCCGCCGGTGTCATGACCATCGCCTTCGGCCTGATAGCCCGTTATCCCTTCGGAATCGCCGCCGGGCTCGGTCTGAACACCATGGTGGCGGTGACACTCGTGGCGGGGGAGGGTCTCACCTGGCCCGAGGCCATGGGACTGGTGGTCATCGACGGAATCGTGATCGTCATCCTCGCGGTGTCGGGTTTCCGCGTCGCGGTGTTCCGGGCGATTCCCCCATCGATGAAGGCGGCGATCGGAGTCGGCATCGGCCTGTTCATCGCGATGATCGGCCTGGTGGATGCCGGATTCGTCCGCAGGATCCCGGATGCGGCCCACACGACCGTCCCGGTCGGACTCGGTATCGGGGGCTCGATCGCCTCCTGGCCGACCTTCGTCTTCGTCATCGGTGTTCTGCTCTGCGGCATCCTGGTCGTGCGGAAGGTCCGCGGCGGCCTGTTCCTGGGCATTCTCGGTACCACGGTGCTCGCCATCATCTTCGAGTCGGTGTTCGGTTCCGGGCCGAGTGTGGAAAACGGCGAGCCCAATCCCGGTGGATGGTCACTGGCTGTGCCGACCATTCCCGATTCCTTCGGTGGCATGCCCGACCTGTCGCTGGTCGGCGCCGTCGATCTTATCGGGGGATTCTCCCGGGTCGGTGTCGTGGCGGCGACGCTGCTCGTGTTCACCCTCGTCCTGGCCAACTTCTTCGATGCCATGGGCACCATGACCGCACTGGGCAAGCAGGGCAACCTGGTTGATGCAAACGGTGACCTGCCCGACATCAAGCGCGCACTGGTCGTCGAGGGTGCGGGCGCCATCGTCGGTGGTGCGGTGTCGGCGTCGTCAAGCACCGTGTTCGCCGATTCCTCCGCGGGTGTGGCCGATGGAGCCCGGACCGGTCTGGCCAATATTGTCACCGGTTCACTTTTCCTTCTGGCGATGTTCCTCACCCCGCTCTACGAGATCGTTCCGATCGAGGCGGCGGCCCCGGTGCTGGTGGTGGTCGGTGCCATGATGATGGCGCAGGTCACGGAGATCGATTTCACCAAGTTCCACATCGCCTTCCCCGCCTTCCTGACAATTGTCATCATGCCCTTCACCTACTCGATCGCCAACGGTATCGGCGTCGGCTTCATCATGTACGCGGTCATGGCCGCCGCAGCGGGCAAGGCCAAAGAGGTGCACTGGCTTATGTGGCTGGTGGCCGGTCTGTTCGTGATCTTCTTCGCCGTCGATCCGATCATGGATGCGCTGTCCTGACATGGTTGAAGGGGATGCAGCAACAGCACGAATCCGGATCTTCGACCCCGAGGACCCGAGGTTGGCGGATTTCCGCGACCTCAACCACTCCGACTCCAGACCGGACCTTCCGGGTGGTAGGGGACTGGTGATCGCGGAGGGTCCGCTCGTGGTCGGCCGGTTGCTGGAGTCACGGTTTCCGGTCAGGGCGGTGGTCGGATTCGGAGGAAAACTCGACTCCTTCCTCGCCGCCAATGCCGGTGGGAAGGAACTAGGGGACGATATCCCGGTCTATGAGGTGAGCAGGGAGGTGCTGGCGGAGGTCGCCGGCTTTGACATGCATCGCGGACTGCTCGCCTCCGCGGACCGCCCGGAGCCACTCAGCGTCGCCGAGGTGCTGGAGGGGGCCCGGACCGTGGTTGTTCTTGAGGGGGTGGGCGATCACGAGAACATCGGCTCCATGTTCAGAAACGCAGCAGGAATGGGTGTCGACGCGATACTTTTCGGAAATGGCTGTGCCGACCCGCTCTACAGGCGGGTTGTGCGCGTTTCCATGGGTCATGTCCTGCGACTGCCCTTCGCGCACCTGGAGGGCGGATACACGACGTGGCAGCACAGTCTGGACCAGCTCAGGCGGGAGGGGTTCCACCTGGTCTCGCTGACACCCGACCCCGCAGCGGAACACATCGAGGACGCCCTCGCGGGACACGACAGGGTTGCACTGCTGGTCGGAGCCGAGGGCCCGGGGCTGAGCGAGCACGCGATGCGTGCCACCGACGTCCGCGCCAGAATTCCTATGGCACCGGGAACGGACAGCCTCAACCTGGCAACCTCCGCGGCGATAGCCTTCTACGAGAGGGACCGGTCTCAGCGGTCGGTGTGACGGATCCGCTCCGCGACATTCGAGGTGAAGCTGCGGCTCGCCGTGATCAATGATCGGCCCCATCTCCGGGCGGAACGGGCCGCCCTCTTCGCCTGCGCGCCGAGACGCCCGGTGAAGGCGTCCTCCAGGTTGGTCCCCTGCGCCCCGTGCTCCTCGTAGTCATCGTATTCCCCCGATTCGCGGAAGCCGAGCTTTCCGGCGGCGGAGTGGGTCAGTTCGGCGGGCGAGAGCTGCCGAGTCTGTGCGATCCTCGGCTCGGGCCGGCCGTCGATGGCATAGGCCACGACGTTGATGTCCGGCGACTCCGCGGCGTCAAAGCCCAGCCACGCCCGCTGTGCCGCCTCGACCAGGTCTATCGGGTTGAAGGGCAGTGACAGTGCGCTGATCCGCTTACCCATGCTCCCGGCCCAGTAGGGGGCCTCGAAACCCCCCGGTACCCCGATATCCTCGAAGATCCGCTCCTGTTTGGCGATGAACGAGCGTTTGACGCCATCGCCGGTGAGATGGACGAAACCGCCGAGCGTCGTCGACTCGTTCACCGCGAAGATGAACGTGTCCGTCGCAGGCATCGAATGCATCAGGCGGGTGTCGAGCCCGCTCAGGGAGGTGGCATCCTCGAGAACCGTCTGAATCACCGTGACGCCGGGGAAACCGGCGATGTAGAATTCATCGACCGATGCCGGGGCTGATCGGTTGAGCGCGAACTGCCCGATGGGTGTGATGGGCCAGGTGGGATTGAGCTGTGCGAGAAGCTTCCGGCCGAAGCCACGGTCGGCCCGCGGCTCGGAGCGGATGATTGCGGCCGGATCGCTGGCCGTGACAAACCAGAAGGTGACTATCGCGGCCCTGTCGCCCAGGAGATTCGGCATCGTCTACAGCTCTCCTACTTCTTGGGGCGTTTGGTGTTGGCACGCACCCCGAGAAGTACATCCTCCCAGTGCGGGGTGACCGCCTTGCGCCGTCGATTCTTCGGCGCACCGTCACCGGTGTGCGCGGGGACGGCATCCGTCCCCTCGACACCTTCCTCGCTGTCCGTGGACCGCTCACGGCCGTCCGCGGGGGGAGCGGTGGCAACGTCATCGCCACCAGCCCCGGAGTCCTGTACCCCGTCCGCATAGCGGTTGCCACCGATCGAGGTCAGGGTCCGTACGGGTTGGATGAACTCCGGGTCGATGAGATCGGCGGCGACCGGGGTCCGGGGATCGGCTGTGGGCCTGCTCGTATTGTGCAGCTTCAGCGCCCACTCCGCGTGGTTGTCACTGAGACCGGCCTTCCAGCTGACGCGGACGATCCACTGGTTCGTGGCGTCGCGGTAGGCGTCCCATGTCGCGGTGGTCAGATCGTGTCCACGGGTGGCGAATGCGGTTGCGAGGATCTCCCACAGGGTCAGCTTTGCCGGACCGTCCTCGCGCACGGGGTGGGACTGCTTGGCCAGATCCGCGATCCGCGCGCGCTCCAGGACCACGGGGTGGGCATAGGGTTCCACGCGGGATTCCGTGACCTCGTTCTCCTCTGCCAGCTCGGCGATGGTCGCGCCGGCCCTGATTCGGTTCTGGATCTCACGGGGCGTCATCTTCAGGGGTGCACTGATCCGGGGATCGAGTTCCCTGTCCTTGTCGCGTGCCGCGGCGGGTTCCGAAGCCGACTGTGCGGGAACCTGTGAGGCGACTTGTGAGGACAGGGGCGTCGATCCGGAGGAGTCCGATCCGGTGGCATCTGGCCCGGTGGCATCTGGCCCGGTGGCATTTGATCCGGCAGGGGCGTCACCGGTGGGAACGGACTCCAGCACCACCTGATTGGGGTTCGGTCTGCCGTGTTCGCCGGTCAGGACGGCGCGGAACTCATCGGTCACGGCGATGAAGAATTCCTCGGCCCCATCGTCCGCAGAGGTTGTGAAAACCAGGGATGATTCGGTGGAATCCCCGCTGACCAGGAAAAGTTCCCGCATGTTGACTCCTTGAGGTCGGATAGGTGTTTTACCAGCTTAACGAAAAAACGCGCCCCACCGTGGCAATGGAGGGCGCGTTTTGTCGGGGAAGTGCCCCGGGGTGTGAATTTACGGTGCGAACGGCTACTTCGCGGCGAAGCCGCCGTCGAGGACGAAATCAATGGCTGAGGTCAGCTTTTCCACATCGGCGGTATCGATTGCCGGGAACATGCCCACACGCAGCTGGTTGCGGCCGAGCTTGCGGTAGGGTTCAACGTCCAGGATCCCGTTGGAGCGGAGAATCTTGGCAAGGACCGCGGCGTCGACGGCGTCATCGAAGTCGATGGTGCCCACGACCAGTGACCGCTTGGCCGGATCTGCGACATAGGGGGTGGTCTCCGCGCGCGCCTCGGCCCAGGAGTAGAGCGCGGAGGAGTTGGCGGTCGTTCGTGCCACCATGCCGTCGAGGCCACCGTTGGCGTTCATCCACTGGATCTGGTTGTCCAGCATCAGGAGGGTGGCCACGGCCGGGGTGTTGTACGTCTGGTTCTTCAGGGAATTGTCAACCGCGGTCTGCAGGTTGAGGAACTCCGGAATGAACCGACCCGAGGAGTTGATCCTGCTGATCCGCTCGAGTGCGGCGGGGCTCATTGCCGCGAGCCACAGGCCGCCGTCGGAGGCGAAGCACTTCTGCGGGGAGAAATAGTAGACATCCGAGTTGGTGATGTCCACGGGAAGTCCACCGGCTCCGGAGGTCGCGTCGATGGCGACCAGGGAACCCTCCGAGCCCTCCGGACGCACGACCGGGACCATGGCCCCGGTCGAGGTTTCATTGTGTGCCCAGGCGATGACGTCGGCGCCGTCGAAGGCCCGCGGAGCGGGAGCATCGCCGGTCGGCGCCTCGAGGATCTCGGGGTCATCCAGCCATGGTGCGCGTTTGGCGGCCTTGGCGAACTTGGAGGAGAATTCGCCGAAGGTCAGGTGACCGGATTTCTTCTCAATCAGGCCGAAGGTGGCTGCGTCCCAGAAGGCGGTCGCTCCACCGAGGGAGAGGATGATCTCGTATCCCTCGGGCAGGGAGAACAGCTCGGACAGTCCCTCGCGCACAGAGCCTACGACATTCTTCACGGCCGGCTGGCGGTGCGAGGTGCCGATAACGGTGGAGGATTCGTCAACGATCGCCTGGATCTGCTCAGGTCGAACCTTTGAGGGGCCGCAGCCGAAACGGCCGTCGGCCGGGATGCGGTCGCTGGGCAGGGTGGGGAAGTCAGTCATGTCTTTGAGCAACTTTCTGCGCTGGATGCACGAGCTAGGTGGGCAATGGGTATCGCCTTGTCTGACCAGACCACTATAACCGCATGACCCCCCGATTCCGATGGGTGTAGGCCGAATCACCCGCAGTCCGCGGGGGCGCGCGACCCGGGATTGCGGGGGTGATTCGCAGCGGTGCACCATTGTGGGGGTGGTGGCGGTGCGGGTTCCCATATTTGTGAATATCCCCCCTCAAAGGGCATTTTTTGGAGGGATACACTGCGTAAAGGGGTAATTTCCCGGTTCTTTGTCGTGCACATCACAAACTTTGCTAAACTGTGCCATGCTCCACTTTGGCGGGACCCTGGGCGGGGCATGCACCCCGTGCCGATCCGGTACCGCACCGTGCAGAAAACAGTTATTGCGTACAACTCAATAGCGGGCGAAGGTTGTGATTCGGTGGCGTGGCCGCAATCATCGATTGTCCTGTGGGACATCATGGAGGCGGGTGACCCGGAGATGTGTTTTCACTGCGAGGCGGGGGAGAAACTACCCCTTGCCGTGATATGGCTAAACCGCAATTATCGGTATAGCGTGTTATCGGACCGTTGTGAAGGCGCGTGTGACCTTCAGAGTAAGAGAGACCGCAAGTGATGCGTCCGATCTGGTTTAGAATCCGGTAACCCCCAGCAACCCTGGGAGGGCCGATAAAGAAAGTGTGAAAGGGATATCGTGGCTACTGATAACAACAAGGCTGTACTGCACTACCCCGGCGGCGAGTACGAGATGGACATGATCCGCGCCACCGAGGGAAACGATGGTTTTGTCCTGGGCAAGCTGCTGTCCGAGACAGGTCTGGTCACCTTTGACCCGGGATATGTGAGCACCGGCTCCACCGAGTCCAAGATCACCTACATCGATGGTGACGAGGGAATTCTGCGGTACCGCGGCTACGATATCGCTGATCTGGCGGAGAACGCCACCTTCAACGAGGTGTCCTATCTGCTGATCAAGGGCGAGCTACCCACCGTGGATGAGCTCCACAAGTTCAATGACGAGATCCGTCACCACACCCTGCTCGATGAGGACTTCAAGTCCCAGTTCAACGTGTTCCCGCGCAACGCCCATCCCATGGCCGTCCTTGCATCCTCGGTGAACATTCTCTCCACCTACTACCAGGATCAGCTCGATCCCCTCGACGAGGAGCAGCTGGACAAGGCAACCGTCCGCCTGATGGCGAAGGTGCCCATGCTCGCGGCCTACGCATACCGTGCCTCCAAGGGCGCCCCCTACATGTACCCGGACAACTCGCTCAACGCCCGCGAGAACTTCCTGCGTATGATGTTCGGCTACCCGACCGAGCCCTATGAGATCGACCCGATCATGGTCAAGGCCCTGGACAAGCTGCTGATTCTGCATGCCGACCACGAGCAGAACTGCTCCACCTCGACCGTGCGCATGATCGGTTCCGCGCAGGCGAACATGTTCGTCTCCATCGCCGGCGGCATCAACGCCCTGTCCGGCCCGCTGCACGGTGGTGCCAACCAGGCCGTTCTCGAGATGCTCGAGGACATCAAGAACAATCACGACGGCGACGCCACCGAGTTCATGAACCGCGTCAAGAACAAGGAGAAGGGTGTCCGCCTCATGGGCTTCGGGCACCGCGTGTACAAGAACTACGACCCGCGCGCTGCCATCGTCAAGGAGACCGCACATGAGGTTCTGGAGCACCTCGGTGGCGATGACCTGCTCGATCTCGCGCTCAAGCTCGAGGAGATCGCACTCAACGACGAGTACTTCATCTCCCGTAAGCTGTACCCGAACGTGGACTTCTACACGGGCCTGATCTACCGCGCCATGGGCTTCCCGACGGACTTCTTCACCGTCCTGTTCGCCATCGGTCGCCTTCCCGGCTGGATCGCCCACTACCGCGAGCAGCTCGGCGCACCCGGTGGAAAGATCAACCGCCCGCGCCAGATCTACACCGGAAACACCGCCCGCAAGGTTGTGCCCCGCGAGGAGCGCTAGAACATAACAAGGCGGTAACGTAGCCCGTCGTGACTTCGGCCGGAGCCAGCTGGCATGCCATAATGGCAGCCAATGGTTCCGGCCGTTTTTTCCGGCGGCGGGAGCACTGACGTTGTACCTGATCCCAAGGAGTGTGTGTCACACATGGAGAAGCCCCAGATCGAGGCCCAGTCCGGCCCGGCCCCCGAGGACCTCGTTATCGAGGACATCATCGTCGGTGAGGGTGCCGAGGCGAACCCGGGCGGTGTCGTTGAGGTTCACTACGTGGGCGTCGATTTCGAGACCGGTGAGGAGTTCGACTCCTCCTGGGACCGCGGACAGTCCACCCAGTTCCCGCTGAACGGGCTCATCGCCGGCTGGCAGGAGGGTATCCCCGGAATGCGTGTGGGTGGTCGCCGTAAGCTGACCATCCCCCCGGAGGCTGCCTACGGGCCTGAGGGAAGCGGACATCCGCTGTCCGGCCGGACCCTGATCTTCGTGATCGATCTGCTCAGCGCCTAGGTAATCGTTTCCGCGAGTCGCTCATAGCGCCTGAATCGCTGCTCCCGTCCCACCGAGCCGGAATTTTCATCCAGTTCCTGCAGGGTGTGTTCGATGGCGGCGATTATCTCTTTTCCGGGGTCCTCGGTTTCGGCGATTATGCCGTCGATGATTCCCGATTCCCGCATTGCCAGTGCCGTCACGCCCTGCTGTTCCATCATCTCCGCGGCGTGTGAGGTGTCGCGGTGAATGATTGCGGAGGCCCCCTCCGGCGGCAGGGGTGACATCCAGGCGTTCTCGGTTGCCAGTACGCGGTCCGCCGGCAGCATCGCCAGAGCGGCACCGCCGCAACCCTGGCCCAGAATGATGGACATCGTGGGTACCGGGGCGTCGACAAGCTCCCCCATGGTGCGTGCGATGCTGCCGGCCAGTCCCTGTTCCTCCGCACTCCGCGACAGCTCGGCGCCGGGGGTGTCGATGATGCTGACGATCGGCAGCCGCAGCTCCACGGCAAGGGCGATTCCCCGCCGGGCGAGATGGAGCGCGGCCGGGCCGAGCGGCTGGGTGCGGCGGTCCTGCGCGATCAGCACCACGGGTCGGCCACCGATGTTGCTCAGGGCGGCGTTGACGGCCGCGGGGGTGCCGGAAAGGCCGACCCTGGGTAGCCCGCGGATCAGATCACGGGCGCCGATCCGGCCGTCCTCCCGGGTTTTCTCGATCGATTCCCAGGCACTTCGCCGCGGGTGGGCGGGTGTGAGGGGCCGCGGAACGCTTGTCGACGCCCGCCTGAGCACTCCGGTCACCCGCCGCACCGCCTCCCGGAGCTGGGTGGGGGAGACCACACCGTCGATGATGCCGTGCCTGACCAGGTTCTCCCCGGTCTGCACCCCCTCCGGCATGGGGTGTCCGGTGGTCAGCTCCACCACCCGCGGCCCGAGGAAACCGATGAGCGCCTCCGGTTCCGCGAAGGTGAAGTGCCCGGTGGAACCCCAGGACGCCAGGACGCCACCCATGGTGGGATTGCGGAGATAGACCAGGTAGGGAAGATGCGCGTCCTTGTGGCGGTAGACCGCGGTGGTGATCGAGATCATGAGCGCGAAGGCCGGGGTCCCCTCCTGCATGCGGGTGCCACCGGAACACGGGGAGATCAGCAGTGGCAGTTTTTCCCTGGTGGCGCGGTGGATGGCCTCAATGATGCGGCGGGAGGTCGCAGCACCGATGGATCCGCCGAGGAAGGCGAACTCGGAGAGGATGAAGGCCACGGGTGTGCCGTCGACGGTGCCCTGACCGGTGATCACGGCCTCGTCGACCCCGGACCTCTCCCTGGCGCGGGCAAGTGCCAGGCGGTAATCCTCGTCGATGTCACCATAGTGAGGGGGTGAATCCCAGGAATGGAAGCTGTCGTGGTCGAGCACGTGATCCAGCAGGGACCGGGCTGAGGTGGTGGTCATGGACACAACAATATCGTTCCCTCCCCCGCTCCGGTGGTGTTCAATGGGGGACATGGTTACCCCAACACTGACTCTCAACGACGGTTCGGATATTCCACAGATCGGGCTCGGCACCTGGAAACTCGGGGGAGAGGAGGCCTACCGGGTCGTGCGCACCGCGATCGGACTCGGATACCGGCACATCGACACCGCCACCCTCTACGGAAATGAGGAGGAGATCGGCAGGGCGCTCGCCGATGCGATCGCCGCCGGGGATGCCACCCGGGACGAGCTTTTCATCACCTCGAAGGTCTGGAACTCCGACCAGGGCGCCGAGCGGACGCCACGGGCCTTTCAGGGATCCCTGAGGCTGCTCGGGCTGGACTACCTTGACCTGTACCTGGTTCACTGGCCGTGCCCGCAACAGGGCCTCTACGACGAAACCTTCGAGGCGATCGCCCGGCTGCAGGGTCTCGGTCAGATCCAGTCCATCGGGGTGGCGAACTTCTATCCGGAGGTCCTCGAGGATCTGGTGAGGTCCACCGGCATCGTGCCGGCCGTCAATCAGGTGGAGCTCCATCCGGGCTTCAGCCAGCCGGATCTCAGGGAGCTCCACCTCAGACTCGGGGTGACCACCACCGCCTGGGCGCCCCTGGGTCGGGGGAGGGTCCTTGATCAGCCGGTGATCCGGGCGATCGCGGCGGAGCACGGTGTGGGTGCCGGGGCGGTGGTGCTGCGGTGGTTGCTCCAGCTCGGGTGTGTGGCCATCCCGAAGTCTTCAAATGAGCAGAGGCTGCGGGCCAACCTGGACATCTCCGGATTCGTCCTCGATGAACAGCAGATGCGGTCGATCACGGAACTGGATCACTCCGAGATCGCGGGGCGGATGTATCAGGATCCCCGGGACTTTCCGGGCCAGAACCCCTAAGTGTAGAGAAAAACGCTCGGTGTAAAGACGGTTAACTATTACAACGGGCTGTTTGCAAGATTTGCAAAAGGGGGGATTCTGGGGGTAGTGGGCCCTCTGACGTGGGGCCAGCTCAACTGCTATTTTTCCGAACAGCGGGTGTGGGAGAGGGGAGAAGTTTCCCAAATCGCTATCCCATTGCAATGTGAGTTAGGTAACTTCACATTCACACGTTAAGTTGTGACCGACAGCATAAATTCCGGGCGTCAACGAGATGTGAAGAATCAAGTTCAGTTACCAGGGAAACCGGTTCTCGCCCTCGGTAATCGGCTACCTACTCCCTGCAGGACAAGGGAAATGAAAGTGAGATGAATCAAAAGTGAGTGCAACCCCAACTACCCGGGAGCGTCGCCAGCCGACGCCTCAGGAATTCCGGGACATGCAGAGCAGTCAGGAATTCGGTGAACTCCGAAGCAAGTTCCGCTCCTTCGCGTTCCCCATGAGCGTCGCGTTCTTCGTGTGGTACATCGCCTACGTGCTGATCGCAACCTTCGCTTCGGACTGGATGGCCACACCGGTATTCGGATCCATCAACATCGGGGTGCTCTTCGGACTCGCACAGTTTGTGACGACGTTCCTGATCACCTACATCTACATTGTCTACGCCAACAAGAATCTCGAGCCACGTCAGGCCGCAATTCGCAAGAAGATGGAAGGTTAATCTTCAATGAACTCCACTATTCTCCTTGCCCAGAGTGAATCCAACACGGGCAACCCGATTCTGAACATCTCAGTCTTCGTAGTCTTCATCGTGGTCACCATGACTGTGGTTTTGCGTGCTGGCAAATCCACCAAGGAAGCTTCGGACTTCTACACCGGCGGTGCGAGCTTCTCCGGCACCCAGAACGGTCTCGCAATCGCGGGCGACTACCTTTCGGCCGCATCCTTCCTGGGAATCGTCGGCGCCATCGCCCTCAACGGCTACGACGGATTCCTTTACTCCATCGGCTTCTTCGTAGCCTGGCTCGTGGCACTGCTCCTCGTGGCGGAGCCGCTGCGTAACGTGGGTCGTTTCACCATGGCCGATGTGCTCTCCTTCCGCCTCCGGCAGAAGCCGGTCCGTGTGGCCGCTGCCTTCGGAACGCTGTTCGTCTCCCTCTTCTACCTGATTGCACAGATGGCCGGCGCAGGCTCGCTGGTCTCGGTGCTCCTGGATATCCATGAGTTCCGCTGGCAGGCCCTCGTGGTCGGTCTCGTCGGCCTGGTGATGATCGCCTACGTCCTCCTCGGCGGAATGAAGGGCACCACCTATGTGCAGATGATCAAGGCCGTGCTGCTCGTCGGTGGCGTGCTGATCATGACAATCTGGACCTTTGTCGCCGTCAAGGGCGGAATCACCACCCTTCTCGATGACGCCGTGGCAGCCCACGCAGTCTCCCAGCGCGCGGCAACCCTGGGATACGATCCCACCGCAATCCTCGAGCCCGGCCTCCAGTACGGCGCAACCCGGACCAAGCAGATCGACTTCATCTCCCTGGGTATCGCCCTGGTTCTCGGTACCGCGGGTCTGCCGCACGTGCTGATGCGCTTCTACACCGTTCCCACCGCCCGCGAGGCCCGCAAGTCCGTGACCTGGGCCATCATCCTCATCGGTTCCTTCTACCTGATGACCCTGGTCCTCGGCTACGGAGCGGCCGCACTGGTCGGACCTGACCGGATCATGGCCGCGCCGGGTGCGCAGAATGCCGCCGCCCCGCTGCTCGCGCTTGAACTCGGTGGATCGATCTTCATGGCGCTGATCTCGGCTGTTGCTTTCGCCACCGTGCTCGCCGTGGTCGCCGGACTTGCCATTACAGCATCCGCAGCTGTCGGTCACGATATTTATGATGCCGTTCTGCGTGACGGGAAGTCCACTGAAGCCGAGCAGGTGAAGGTCTCGCGGATCACCATTGTGGTCATCGGTATCGTCGCCATCGTGTTCGGAATCCTGGCGATGCAGCAGAACGTGGCCTTCCTGGTGGCCCTGGCCTTCGCCATCGCCGCCTCCGCCAACCTTCCCTGCATCCTGTACTCGCTGTACTGGAGGAAGTTCAACACGACCGGCGCCGTGGCTGCGATCTACACGGGCCTCATCTCCGCGCTGGTTCTCATCTTCTTCTCCCCGGCGGTCTCCGGCACGGCGACCTCCATGGTTCCCAACGCGGACTGGGCATTCTTCCCGCTGGCCAACCCCGGCATCGTCTCCATCCCCGCGGCCTTCATCGCGGGCTGGATTGGTACCATGCTCGGTAAGCCCGATAACATGGAGGACCTCCAGGCGGAGATGGAAGTTCGTTCCCTCACCGGCGTCGGCGTCGAAGCAGCCGTCGACCACTAGGAGCGATTTCTAGCAGCTCAACCACCGTCGCCCTCTCGCACAGAGGGCGACGGTTTTCCATGCGCTAGTGTTGTTATACGTGTCAACAACTTCACGCGGCCACAGAGGGTGGCAGGCTGCGACCTTCATTCTCGCGGCGGTCATCGTCCTCGGGGCCCCGTTCCTGATGACCAGGGGCGATGATTCCCCGAAGGGTCAGGTCAACTCAAGCGGCGCCGGTCCGGAGATGAGCGCAACCGCGCCAGCGGGTGATGGTGGGACATCCGAGCATTCCGGGTTCGTTGAAAACGCCACGGGTTCCCAGGTCAGCTACCTGCGCCTGAGCGACGGGTTCACCACCGGCACCGCCACCGAGAGGTTCGCCCGCCCGGCGCTGAGCCTTGGCAAGCTCTACATCGCCGACTACGTGGTGGAACACGGAACACTCGAGCAGCAGTATCTCGCCTTTGACATGATCAGCACCTCCTCCGATGCCTCGGCGGAGACTCTGTATGAGCTTTACCCCGAATCCATCGACGAGACGGCCCAGAAGTACGGACTCCTGTCTACCAGGGGTGCGGAGCAGTGGGGGAGTTCGGTGACGTCGACCTATGACGTTGTGCGATTCATCGCCAGGCTCCTGGAGGACGATCCCACCTCACCCATCCTCGTGGCCATGGCTTCCGCGGACCCGCTGGCTGCGGATGGATACCCACAGAATTTCGGTACCGCCGTGCTGCCCGGTGTGCTGGGCACCAAGTGGGGATGGTCCGATGATCAGACGCTTCACTCCTCGGTGTCCTTTGGAACGGATTTCGTGGTCGCGGCTGCGGTGACCGGAACGGCGGACGACCTCACCCAACTGGTGGAGAACCAGTTGGGTGAGGTCGGGGACTTCTCGCAGCGGTGATTACCGGACTCCGGAACGGAACCTGCTAGCTGGACAGCGTGTTCAGAATCCGGAGCACCTCAGTGACGGTGTCGACGGAATTCTGGGTCGGGGGTGCGGGCGGAATGACATCATCCACCACGTTGCCGGGAGTCCACTGGCCCCAGTCAGCGGCATAGACTTCGTTGATGTCCACCTTCACCCCACCGACGGTGTCCTTGTCGATGCGGATCTGATGGATGGTGGTCCGCGGGTGGATCCGGTTGTTGGAACCCCAGTTGTGCATCCAGAAGAACTCTCCCAGACCATCTGCCACGGCCCAGTCGATGACGTTGTAGTTTCCGTAGATGCCCAACCTGTATCCGGCAGTTTCGAGTGCCACCTTGAAGGCCTGGAGGTAGGGTCGGATTTGGGCGGTGTACTGGGCGTTCGAGGGATTGTCATCGATCGCGACATAGATGGGTCGGTTCTTGGGGCCGCCCGCCGCCACGTGCAGCGCGATGGCCTGCGGTGCGTGCCTGGCCGCTCCGGCAGCACCCTCGATCCAGTCTGCGCTGTCAGCCTTGCCGAACTGGTAGACCGATGCCGTCTTCAGGCCGGCGGCGGCGAAGGAGCGGGTCTCGTCGAGGGTGACCGGCTTGCCCAGCATCCACGACTCGCTGCCGGGGCGCCGTTGTGAGACATAGCGGACCGCACCCAGGTGGCCGGCGGCCTTGACCGATGCGGCGGAGGGGACACCTGCCGCATAGTCGATTACCGTGCCCAGTACCGGGCCCAGCGCATGTGCCCGCGGAGCTGTGAGGACCCCGGCTGCACCGATTGCGGCCACGCCCGCCGCAGCCTTGAGGAATGTCCGACGGTTAATGTGTGCGTCCATGTTTCTCCGATTCGGGTTGAATCCCACCAATAACAAGTGTTAACAATAACAACAAGTGGCCCAAAGGGCCATAGTTCGTGCCGGATCGGCGGGGGAGCGGCCAGATAAATGTGATGTTGAACACGTCGGAGGGGCAGTTTCCTGCACGAACCAAACAACTGTCAGCAAAACGTGAGGGTTTCTTCACCTATTTGGGCTACGTTCGCGTAACCTACGCATTCGTAAGTGGTCATGGGCCACCTGTGCCCATTCCCAAGACTTAGGAGCTTTAATTCGTGAGCATCTCTTCATTGACACCGCTGCACTCCTTCAAGGAGCCAGCAATTCTCTACGCCGGTCAGGCCTCCGCCTGGCAGCAGGTGATTGCCGACGCCAGCGTCGACCACATCGCTGCCACCCATCTTCGTGAGCTGCTTTCCCGCGCCCGAGCCAGGACGGCACCCTTCGCCCGACAGATCGTGTCCACGGTGCCCGGCGCACTGGCACGCCTGGAGGAATTGACCAGGGAGGATGCGCAGGTCTCATCCGATCTTGACCCACAACCCGCCGTCTCCATCCCCGGCATCGTGCTGGGACAAATCGCGGCCACCCGACAGCTCCGTGATCTCGGCTTGGACGTGGAGAAGGCGACACGGCTGGGACACTCCCAGGGCATCCTCGGGGTCGAGGCTGCAGTCAATGAGGAAGACGTTCTCGCATTCGCCATCCTCCTGGGCACCGCCGCTTCCCAGTTCGCGGGCAAGGGCGACCACATGCTGTCCGTGCGCGGACTCGAACTCGCCACCATCGAGGAGGCCATCGCCGGGATTGAATCCGTGGAGATCTCCCTGCGAAACGCCCGGCGCCACTTCGTGCTCTCCTCCAGCAGCCCCGCAGACCTGAAGAAGGCGGCCGCCGCACTGCAGCGCGCCGCCGATTCGTACAACGAGGAGATCAACAACAAGAAGCACGGCGGATCGCTGGTCGAGCCCAAGTTCGACTACCTCGCGGTGGCCATCCCCTTCCACCATTCATCGATGAGAGCCGCGGCGGATCTGGCGGTTGAATGGGCGGGCACCAGCGGACTGAACGTCGATGCCCGCGGACTCGCCGATGCCATTCTGGTCGAGCACTCCGACTGGACCGAGCAGATCTCCAACCTCGAGGCGGACTACGCCCTTGCCCTGGATGCGGGCCTTGCACGGTTCACCGAGCCGCTGCTGGACGGAACCGGAATCACCATTCTTCCCGCGTTCAGCGCCGCCGAGCGCGACAACCTCGCCCGCCCGGGCTTCCAGATCCCCACCTCCGAGGACTGGTCCGCCTTCGCCCCCAAGCTGGTCCGCCTTCCCAACGGAAATGTGAAGGTCCAGACCGGATTCTCCACACTGACCGGATACTCACCGATCGTGCTGGCGGGTATGACCCCGACCACCGTGGATCCCACCATCGTCGCGGCAGCGGCGAATGCGGGCCACTGGGCCGAGATGGCCGGTGGCGGACAGTACTCCGAGGAGGTGTTCAACCGGAACAAGGAGGGCCTGGTCAAGCAGCTGAATCCGGGCCGCGCCGCACAGTTCAACTCCATGTTCTTCGACCGCTACATGTGGAACCTGCAGTTCGGCGCCCAGCGCATCGTCTCCAAGGCGCGCGCCGCCGGAGCCGCGATCAACGGCGTGGTCGTCTCCGCGGGTATCCCGGAGGTCGAGGAGGCAACCGAGCTGATCAATGATCTGCATGCCGATGGCTTCCCATATATCGCCTTCAAGCCCGGAACCGTCGAACAGATCCGGGCCTCGCTGAGGATCGCCGCGGCCAACCCCGACACCGACATCATCATCCAGGTGGAGGACGGGCACGCCGGAGGTCACCATTCCTGGGTCAATCTCGATGACCTGCTGCTGACCACCTATGCGGAGATCCGCGCCCACAGGAATGTCGTTCTGCTCATCGGTGGCGGCATCGGAACCCCGGAGAAGGCTGCGCACTACCTGACCGGTGTCTGGGCCACCGACTTCGGCTACCCCAAGATGCCCGTCGACGGAATCCTCGTCGGTACCGCAGCCATGGCAACCAAGGAGGCGACTACCTCACCGCAGGTCAAGCAGCTGCTGGTGGATACTCCCGGCGTCGATCCCCACGATGCCGGCGGCTGGGTGGGCAGGGGAGAGGCACGCGGTGGCGTGACCTCCGGACTGTCCCACCTGCACGCCGACATGTACGAGGTGGACAATGATTCTGCGGCGGCCTCGCGCCTGATCTCCTCCATTGACTCCGATGACTACGCCGATCACCGTGATGAGCTGATCGCCGCCATCGCCAAGACCTCCAAGCCCTACTTCGGTGAGCTGGAGGAGATGACCTACGCCGAGTGGATCGAGCGTTGGGTCGAACTCGCCTACCCGACCCAGGATCCGACCTGGGACGACCGCTTCCTCGATCTCGCGCACCGCATCGAGGCCCGTCTGCACAACGCCGACCACGGTCCGATCGTCACGCTCTTCCCCGACCTGGAGTCCGTCGCCGACGAACCCGCGGTCGTCGAGAAGCTCCTCGCCGCCTACCCGAGTGCCCGTGAGATCAAGGTCTCCGCACGCGACGCCGCCTGGTTCATCGGGCTGTGCCGCAAGCACCACAAGCCGATGCCGTGGGTGCCCGCCATCGACGCGGACCTCGCCCGCTGGTGGGGCCTGGACACGCTGTGGCAGTCACAGAATGAGCGCTACGATGCCCGCTCGGTGCGTGTGATCCCCGGACCGGTGTCGGTTGCCGGCATCGACCGCGTCGATGAGCCCGTCGCCGACCTGCTCGGACGTTTCGAGGCCGCCTGCGTCGACGCACTCGAGGGCGAGCCGGAGGACGTCTACTCCCGCCTGCACCAGGCCAGGGACGAGCGCGAGCTGCTGCTGGCCGCACCGCACATCGTCTGGCACGGCAACATGATCGACAACCCGGCGCACGTTCTCGAGGAGGGCGCCTTCGAGCTCATCGAGAAGGACGGTTACTGGATCATCCGGATCCTGGCAGATTCCTACTTCGATGACCTGCCCGAGGAGCAGCGCCCCTACCTGGTCACCAGGGTCGACATTCCCGTCGAGCTCGGCGAGGCCGTGGCCACGGGCGGAATGCCCGTCGTGTCCAGGGAGAAGCTGCCGGAATCCGTGTTCGAGCTGCTTGCAGGCGTCGCCGGAGTCGGTTCCGTCTCCGCGGCGGGGGATCATATCACCGCGCTGCCCACCGTTGAACAGGATGGTGCATCGCCCTTCGGTGTGGTCCGTGATTCCTTCACACTGCCCGCGCATCTGCTCAGCGCGCACACCGCCGTCACAGGCGCCGCACTTGAGGAGCACAATCAGGGAACCGGGGATGTCCTGGTCGGTGTCTGCTGGCCCGCCATCTACGCGGCACTGGGCTCCGGAAAGCTCTCCGACGGCTACCCCGTGATCGAGGGTCTGCTCAACGCCGTCCACCTGGACCACCTGCTCGATCTGCGCGTTCCGATCACCGAGCTGGCCAATGGACGAACCATCAATGTCGAGGCCCGAACGGATGCCATCGAGGAATCCTCCTCGGGTCGAATCGTGACCGTGCGACTCGTGCTCACCGATGCCGAGTCCGGTGAGGTGGTGGCCAGACTGGTCACCCGCTTCGCCATCCGTGGCCGCATCACCACCAGTGAGCTCGCCTCCCAGGCGGAGGCCTACGGCGGACGCGAGGAGAGCATCGAGGCTACACCGCGCTCCTTCATCCGCTCCGCCACCGTCACCGCCCCGGCCGATATGACCCCCTTCGCGATGGTCTCCGGCGACTACAACCCGATCCACACCTCCGTCAACGCGGCGAAGCTCGTCGGTCTCGAGGCACCGCTGGTGCACGGCATGTGGCTCTCGGCCACCGCCCAGCACCTGGCCGCCCTGGGTTCCGAGGTCATCGGATGGACCTATTCCATGTACGGAATGGTCCAGCTGGGTGATGTCGTGGACATCACCGTCGAGCGTGTCGGACGTTCCGGACCCAACCCCGCCTACGAGGTAACCTGCCGCATCGACGGCAACGTGGTCTCCCGCGGACAGGCTCTGCTCACGGCACCCTCCACCGCCTACGTCTATCCCGGTCAGGGAATCCAGGCCAGGGGCATGGGGCAGAACGACCGCAACGCGAGCCCCGAGGCCAGGGCCGTCTGGGAGCGCGCGGATGCGCACACCCGGGCAAACCTCGGTTTCTCCATCCAGCAGGTCATCGATGACAACCCCGTGGAGCTCAAGGTCGGGGACACCGTCTTCGTCCATCCCAAGGGCGTGCTCAACCTCACCCAGTTCACCCAGGTGGCACTGGCCGTGGTGGCCTACGCGCAGACCGAGCGTCTGAAGGCCGCCGGCGTGATCGTCGACGGATCCCTCTATGCGGGCCACTCACTCGGCGAGTACACCGCCCTGGCCTCGCTGGGTAACATCTTCGAGCTCGAAGGTGTCATTGACGTGGTGTTCTCCCGCGGTTCCGCGATGCACTCGCTGGTTCCCCGCGATGAGCGTGGCCGTTCCAACTACGCCCTGGCGGCCTTCCGTCCGAACATGATCGGCCTGTCCGGCTCCGAGGTGGAGAACTGGATCGACCGGATCGCCGCGGAATCGGGTGAGTTCCTGCAGATCGTCAACTACAACGTCGACGGCCAGCAGTACGCGGTCGCCGGAACCCTGAAGGGGCTGAAGGCGCTCAAGGCCTCCGCATCGGCCAACCCGCGCGCCTACGTGGACATCCCGGGCATCGACGTGCCCTTCCACTCCAGCGTTCTGCGTCCGGGCGTCCAGGCCTTCGCCGAGAAACTCGACGAGCTCCTGCCCGGGACCATCGACATCGATGCGCTGCGCGGACGCTACATCCCCAACCTGGTCGCCCGCCCCTTCGAGCTGACCCAGGACTTCGTGGACGCCATTCTCGCCGTCGTCCCCTCCGAGCGCCTCAAGGGTGTCAAGGTGTCGGACCTCGATGAGAACACACTCGCGCGCCTGCTGCTGATCGAGCTGCTGTCCTGGCAGTTCGCCTCTCCGGTCCGGTGGATCGAGACCCAGGCACTGATCATCAACAACGTCGAGCAGATCATCGAGGTCGGTCTGGCGGCATCGCCGACCCTGACCAACCTGGCCCTGCGGACCATGGATGTCATCGGTGAGCACCGCCCGGTGTTCAACGTTGAGCGCGACCAGGATCAGGTCATGCTCAACGACGTCCGCCAGGCGCCGGTGGTCGAGGTCGAGGAGGAGGCTCCCGCGGCCGAATCCGCCGGCTCCCCGGCGCCCGTCGTCGAGGCCGCTCCGGTCCAGGCCGCCCCGGCCGCGGCGGCCGTGGCCGTTGCCGATGCGCCCGAACTGAAGTTCAATGCCTCGAACGCGATCATGACCCTGTTCGCACTGCAGAACAAGATCAACATCGACCAGATCCAGGGCAGTGACACCTCCGAGACCCTCACCAACGGTGTGTCCTCGCGCCGCAACCAGATGCTCATGGACATGTCCACCGAGCTCTCGGTCCCCACCATCGACGGTGCCGCCGATGCCGATGTGACCACCCTCCAGGGGCGTGTCCTCACCGCGGCTCCCGGCTACAAGCCCTTCGGTCCCGTTCTCTCCGAGGCGGTCCGCGCCCGGCTGCGTGCGCTGACCGGCGCCGCGGGTCTGAAAACCTCCTACGTCGGCGAGCGCGTCACCGGCACCTGGGGACTGCCCCAGAGCTGGGTCGCCCACGTCGAGGTGGAGCTGCTGCTGGGCACCCGTGAGGGTGAATCCGTCCGTGGTGGAAACCTCGGAACCCTCCCGTCCTCCGCATCCAGCAGGGGTGAGGTCGATTCGCTTATCGACGCCGCCGTCGGCAACGTGGCGGCCGCCAACGGCACCTCGGTGTCGCTGTCCTCCGGCGGTGCCGCCGCAGGTGGCGGGGTCGTCGACTCCGCAGCCCTGGACGCCTACGCATCCAGCGTCACCGGTGAGGACGGCGTTCTCGCCACCATCGCCCGTGGCATTCTCGATCAGCTCGGCCTGAACGCGGCCGAGACCGCGGAGATCGCGGCGGCCGATACCGAGCTCTACGAAGCCGTCGAGGCCGAGCTCGGGGCCGGCTGGCAGAAGATGGTCACACCGGTGTTCTCCGCCGAGCGTGCCATCCTCTTCGATGATCGCTGGGCATCCGCCCGCGAGGATCTCGCCCGTCTGGCCAACGGTGCCGAGGTCGCCGTCGAACGTTTCGTCGGCACCGGTGAGGTCGTCGCAAAGCAGGCGGCATGGTGGTCCGCACACGTTGCGGACACCGCCCTCGCCGCACGGCTGTCCAAGGTCGCCGACGTGGCGGTCGCGGTCGCCGATGAACCGCTCCGTGAGGATGTCGCCCTGGTCACCGGTGCGGCACCGGACTCCATCGCAGGTGCGGTGGTTGGTCGCCTGCTCGCCCAGGGTGCCACGGTCATCATGACCGCCTCGAACGTGTCCCAGGCACGCAAGGAGTACGCGCGCACCCTCTACGCATCCACGGCATCCCCGAACGCGAAGTTGTGGATCGTACCCGCCAACATGTCCTCCTACCGCGACATCGATGCGGTGATCGACTGGATCGGCAACGAACAGCGTGTCACCGTCGGTGGCTCGGTCACCGTGACCAAGCCGGCGCTGACGCCCACGCTTGCCTACCCCTTCGCCGCACCCTCTGTCTCCGGATCGCTGGCGGATGCCGGCCCGCAGACCGAGAACCAGGCGCGCCTGCTGCTGTGGTCGGTTGAGCGCACCATCGCGGGGCTGGCCGATCTGGCATCCCGGGGTGTCGATGGTCGCGTCCACGTCGTGCTTCCCGGTTCACCGAACCGCGGTATGTTCGGCGGCGACGGCGCCTACGGCGAGGTCAAGGCGGCCTTCGACGCGATCCTGAACAAGTGGGGTTCCGAGACCGGCTGGCCGGAGTTTGTCACCCTGGCGCAGGCACGCATCGGCTGGGTCGCGGGCACCGGTCTGATGGGCCGCAACGACGTGCTCATCCCTGCCGCCGAGAAGCTGGGCATCCACGTCTACACACCCGAGGAGATCTCCGCCGAGCTGCTCGGTCTGGCATCTGCCGAGTCCCGGGAACGGGCGCTGCAGGAGCCGATCGATCATGATCTCACCGGCGGTCTCGGCGGGGGAGTCTCCATCGCCGAGCTCGCGGCATCGCTTGAGCAGGAGGCGGCGGATTCCGAGAAGGAGGAATCCACCACCATCAAGGCTCTTCCCTCCCCGAAGAACCCGGTCCAGGCCGCCGGCGCCCCCGTGGGGGACGTCACGGTCGATCTCGAGGACATGATCGTCATGGTCGGCGTCGGCGAGATCTCCTCCTGGGGTTCGGGCCGCACCCGATTCGAGGCCGAGTACGGCATCCAGCGCGACGGCTCCGTCGAGCTCACCGCCGCCGGTGTGCTCGAGCTGGCCTGGATGATGGGCCTGATCAGCTGGTCCGAGGACCCGCGCCCGGGCTGGTATGACGCCGAGGGCACCGAGATCCCGGAGGAGGAGATCTACGATCGGCTGCGTGACGAGGTTGTCGCACGTTGCGGCGTGCGCCAGCTTGTCGACGACGCCTTCCTCGTCGACGGAGGGTCCATCGATGCGGCAGAGGTGTTCCTCGACCGCGACATCACCTTCGGTGTCACCTCGGAGGCGGAGGCGCTGTCCTACGTCGATGCGGATCCCACCGCCGTGGCCCTGGAGACCGAGGGTGAGTGGACCGTGACGAAGAGGAAGGGTTCGACCTCCTTCGTGCCGCGCAAGGCCACCCTGACGCGCTCGGTTGCGGCGCAGCTGCCCACCGATTTCGATCCCGCCAAGTGGGGCATCCCCGCCTCGATGATCGATGCACTGGACAACATCGCAGCCTGGAACCTGGTGACCGCGGTGGACGCCTTCCTCTCGGCGGGATTCAGCCCCGCGGAGCTCCTCCAGTCGGTTCACCCGGCGGATGTGTCCTCCACCCAGGGCACCGGTATCGGTGGCATGCAGTCCCTGCACAAGCTCTTTGTCAACCGCTTCCTCGGGCAGGACCGTCCCTCGGACATCCTGCAGGAGACGCTGCCCAACGTTGTGGCCGCCCACACCATGCAGTCCTACGTCGGTGGTTACGGTCAGATGATCCACCCGGTCGCCGCCTGCGCTACCGCCGCGGTGTCCGTGGAGGAGGGTGTGGATAAGATCCGCCTCGGCAAGGCCGACTTCGTCGTCGCCGGTGGTATCGACGATATCCAGGTCGAATCCCTCACCGGCTTCGGTGACATGAACGCCACCGCGGACACGCAGGCAATGCTGGACAAGGGCATTGATTCGCGGTTCATCTCCCGTGCCAACGACCGCCGTCGCGGCGGATTCCTGGAAGCGGCGGGCGGTGGCACCGTGCTTCTGGCACGCGCCTCCCTGGCTGCGGAACTGGGCCTCCCGGTTCTGGCCGTGGTCGCACACGCCCAGTCCTATGCTGACGGTGCGCACACCTCCATCCCGGCGCCAGGCCTCGGTGCCCTGGGCGCCGCGCGTGGTGGGGTGAATTCCCGCCTGGCGCGTGAGCTGCGCTCGCTCGGCCTCGCCCCGGACGATGTGCGCGTGGTGTCCAAGCACGACACCTCCACCAACGCCAATGACCCGAACGAGTCGGAGCTGCACACCCTGCTGTGGAAGACGATCGGTCGGGATCCGGAGAACCCCCTGTTCGTCATCTCGCAGAAGTCGCTGACCGGCCATTCCAAGGGCGGTGCGGCACTCTTCCAGATCGGTGGCCTGGTCTCGGTGCTCGAGTCCGGCAGGCTCCCGCAGAACGCATCCCTTGACTGCGTCGATCCGGAGATGGAGGCCAAGGGCGAGAACTTCGTCTGGCTGCGCTCGCCGCTGGATCTCGGCGAGGGTGCCGTCAAGGCCGGTGTTCTCACCTCGCTGGGCTTCGGACACGTCGCCGCCGTGGTGGTCGTGGCCACCAGCGGTGTCTTCGAGCAGGCGATGCGCAACGCGGGCCTGGACGTGGAGGCCTGGCGGACACGCGCCACCGGTCGCCTGCGTGCAGGTGCCAACCGCCTGGAGGCCGGCATGGTTGGCCGTGCCCCGCTGTTCGAGGTTATCGACGGACGCCGTCTGCCCGAACGCGGCGGACACGCCGCCGAGATCAACCTGCTTATCGACGACACGGTCCGCCTCGGTGCGGACGGGCTGTACCCCCGCGGATAACTAGCTGATCGCTGGAGGGGACAGGGAGCCGGGCTCCCTGTCCCCTTCAGTTGTTCCGGGTGATGAGTGTCTCATTTCGGGCGCTCAATGGAACCCGATGCATTTGCCCGCTGAGGTTTGCTTCGCATACCTCATAGATACAAGATGTATACATGGTTCAATTGATAACCGCGACCGATCGGGTCTACCGCTACGTCAAGGGCCGGATCATCGACGGACAGCTGCCCGGCGGTGACATGGTCACCGAGGGGCAGATCGCCTCCGAGACACAGGTGAGCAGAACCCCGGTCCGCGAAGCGTTCCTGCGGCTGCAGACCGAGGGTTATCTGCACCTCTACCCGAAAAGGGGAGCGGTCATCTCGCCGATCACCCCGGAGGAATCCGGGGAGGTGTTCGACGCGCGGTTACTTCTTGAATCACACGCGGCGGCACACATCTGCCGCCAACCCGAAAGGGTACGCCTCGCCTTATGTGACACACTCGAGACGAATCTCGACGCGCAGGACGCCGCCATCGAGTCCGGGGACCTGGACGCCTACTCCTCCATGGATGCAGATTTCCACCACGCCGTGGTGGAGGCCGGGGGCAACCGCCTGCTCTTCGGCTTCTTCTGCACCATCAGGGAACGCCACCAGCGCCTGATCTTCGCCTCGGTGGGCGGAGACCACCGCAGCGCCAGGGCATTCGTGGCCGGACACCGGGAACTGCTCGAGCAGCTGCGCGCCGGAAATGCCGCCGGGTATCAGAGCGCACTCACCAAACATCTCACACTCGCCGAGGACATACTGAAGTGACCACTTCCACCGACATCCATCCACAAACCACATCCACCTCCGAAGAAGGCGGTACCCGGCCCATAGGTAGGCACGACTGGGTCCCCGTGGCCGCCGCGATCACCGCCGTGGCCTGGGGCGGGAATGAGTTCACCCCGCTGCTGGTGATGTACCGCTCGGTAAGTGAGTTCACCGCCGTCACCGTCAACGGGCTGCTCGCCGCCTATGTGATCGGCATCGTGCCAGCGCTGCTGATCGGCGGCCCACTCTCCGACATCCTGGGGCGCCGCACGCTCATGCTGCCGGCGGCCCCGCTGTCGATGGCGGGGTCGATCCTGCTGGCAGTCGGTCCGACCTCACCGCTGATGCTGGGTGCCGGCCGAATTCTCTGTGGACTCGCGCTCGGGCTGGTGATGGCCGTCGGCACCACCTGGATGAAGGAACTCAGTGAAAAGGAGTCGCCGGCGGCCGGTGCGCGACGGGCCTCACTGGCGTTGACCATCGGATTCCTCGTGGGCGCCGGCGTGGCGTCCGCCCTGGCGCAGTGGGCCCCCTTCCCGACCCACGCCTCCTACTGCCTGCACATCATTCTGACCATCACGACCGGCCTGTGGGTGCTGCGGGTTCCCGAAACGCGGATCGCCGAGGCGGGAGCAGCCCGCAGCATCAGGCCGAAAACGCTGGTGAACCTGTTGAGGATCCCGAGTGTCGGCCACGCCAGGTTCCTCCGCGTCGTCGTCCCGGTCGCACCGTGGGTGTTCGGGTGTGCAGGTGCCGCCTACGCCATCCTGCCCAATCTGCTCAGCGGCAGCGCCCACGGGGTTCCCATCGCCTTCTCCGGGCTGATGACGGTGCTCACCCTCGGTTGCGGCGTGGGAATCCAGGTGCTCGGACGCGTCATCGATTCCAGGCACAACGCCAGGGCCTCGGTCATCGCCATGGCGATCATCACCGTCGGTGTGTTCATAGGGGCCTTCGCAGCCCAGAGCCTCAACCTGGTCACCGGCGCCATCGCCGCCGCGCTGATGGGCATGGGGTACGGACTGGCACTGGTGGCGGGACTCTCCGAGGTTCAGCGGATAGCGACCCCTGCGGACCTGGCCGGACTGACCGCGGTCTACTACTCGGTTGCCTACCTCGGCTTCTTCATTCCCATGATCTTCGCCGAGCTGTCCGCCTATATCAGCTATCCGACCATGTTCCTGGTCGGGTCGATCCTTGCTCTGGTCAGCCTCCTTTTCGTGGCCAGTGCATGGAAGGCGCACCTCCCCGCGCACTACTAGTCGGGTCGGCGCGGAGCGGGGGAACTACAATCACTGATATGAATGCAGACGAACTCCGCAAAGCCTTCAGGGACTATCAGGAGAAGAGGGGCCATGTCCAGATTAAAAGGGCCCCGCTGGTACCGGTCGGCGACGATACCACGCTGTTCACAGGCAGTGGCATGCAGGCGCTGCTGCCGTACCTGCTCGGGAAGACGCACCCGGACGGAACCCGCCTGACGGACAGCCAGCCGTGCGTGCGGGCACAGGACATCGAGGACGTCGGCGACAACCGCCACACGACGTTCTTCGAGATGCTCGGAAACTGGAGCCTGGGGGACTACTTCAAGGCCGAGCAGATCCCCGCCTTCCTCACCTTCCTCGTCGACGTGGTCGGACTGGATCCCCAGCGGATCTACGTCACCGCCTTCATCGGTGATGAGGAGGCGGGGATCCCCAGGGACGACGAGGCCGCCGGAATCTGGCAGAAGGCCTTCGCCGACCACGGCATCGAGGCGGGGATCGCAGCGATCGGCAGCAAGGAGGACGGTGACGTCCGCGGGGTCGCGCCGGGGGAGCGGATTTTCTTCTACGACGGTGGCGAGAACTGGTGGTCGCGGGGAGGCTCCCTGCAGGAAACCCCGATCGGTGACCCCTGCGGACCCGACAGTGAGGTCTTCTACGACTTTGGACCGCAACATCACGATCCCGCCTTCGGAAAGGCCCACCCGGCCAGCGACAGTGGCCAGTTCATGGAGATCGGCAACCAGGTGTTCATGCAGTACCGCCGGCTCGAGGACGGATCCTTCGCGGAACTCGAGCGCAGGAATGTCGACTTCGGTGGTGGGCTTGAGAGGATCGCCGCGGCGGCAATCGACTCCCCGGATGTGTTCCGGATCTCCCTGCTGTGGCCGATTGTCGAGCACGTGGAGAAACTGAGCGGCAAATCCTACGGTGAGAACACCGCCTCCATGCGGGTCATCGCCGATCACCTGCGCGGGGCGACCTTCCTCGCCGTGGACGGGGTACGGCCATCGAACAAGGAACAGGGCTACGTCATGCGTCGCCTGGTTCGCAGGGCGATCCGGGAGGCTCTGCTACTGGGGGTCTCTGAGAACTTCTTCGCTGAACTCGTCCCGGACATCGCCGACCTCTACGTCGAGGACTACCCGGAGGTCCGGGAGCACCGCGAGGAGGTGGTAGCCGTCCTGGTCAAGGAGGAGAAGTCCTTCCGCAGGACGCTCGCGGGTGGGCTGAAGAAACTCGCGGCCTACAAGGGCAGCGTGCTCAGTGGCCGCGACGTGTTCCAGCTTTCCGACACCCATGGTTTTCCGCGTGAGCTCAGTGTCGAGGAGGCCAGGCGCCAGGGGATCGAGGTGGACCCCGACTGGGAGGCCGAGTTCCACGCAGCCCTGGAGGAGCAGCGTGCACGTTCGCGCGGGGCGACAAAGCTCGGTACCGCCGGATTGCCGCACAGGTAATCCCGGGCGCTGTTGCAGCCGAGTAATTAGAATCATCTGGCGTAAGCGGAGGCGGCATTTGTCGGTCTGGAGAGTATGGCGTCGCCTCTGATAGGCGGTGTCTGGACGAGGGTTCAGATTCCATTCCGGATGGAGGAGCATGTACTACAGCAGCGGAAACTATGAAGCTTTCGCCCGCCCCCGCAAACCCGAGGGCATCGATGGCAAGTCGGCATGGTTCGTCGGCGGTGGCCTGGCGTCGATGGCTTCAGCCGTCTTCATGATTCGTGACGGTCAGATGAGGGGAGACCGGATCACGATCCTGGAGAGGCTGGAGCTTCCCGGCGGTGCGCTCGACGGTATCAGGAAGCCGGACAAGGGCTTCGTCATTCGCGGTGGCCGCGAAATGGAGGACCACATGGAATGCCTGTGGGACCTCTTCCGCAGTATTCCGTCACTCGAGGTCGATGGATCGGTTCTGGACGAGTTCTACTGGCTGAACAAGGACGACCCCAACTACTCCCTGTGCCGGGTGACGCACAATCAGGGAATGGATGCCGAAACCCACAACACCTTTGGTTTGAGTGAGACGGCGCAGAAGGAAATGGTAAGGGTCTTCCTCGCGAAGCGGGAGGACATGGAGAACAAGCGGATCGACGAGGTTTTCGGCAGGGAGTTCCTCGAGAGCAACTTCTGGTTGTACTGGCGGACCATGTTCGCCTTCGAAGAGTGGCATTCCGCACTCGAACTGAAGCTGTATCTCCACCGCTTTGTTCATCACATCGGGGGACTCCCGGATCTCTCCGCACTGAAGTTCACAAAGTACAACCAGTACGAGTCGCTGGTCCTTCCCATGCAGAAATGGTTGGTGGACCAGGGGGTGAGGTTCCAGTTCGGAACCGAGGTGACCGACATCGATTTCGATTTTCAGGGTGAGAACAAGCAAGCCACCCGCATCCACTGGATAAGGGACGGAGAGCAGGGCGGGGTGGACCTTTCCCGCGATGATCTGGTGCTCACCACCATCGGTTCCCTCACCGAGAACTCCGATGACGGGGATCACCACACCCCCGCACGGTTGAATACGGGCCCCGCCCCCGCATGGGACCTGTGGAGGCGAATCGCGGCGAAGCACCCGTCCTTCGGGCACCCCGACGTGTTCGGCGGTGACATCCCGCGCAGCAAGTGGGAATCGGCGACCGTCACCACGATCGGCCCTGACATCCCCCGCCATATCGGTAGGATCTGCAAACGTGATCCATTCAGCGGGAAGGTTGTCACCGGAGGCATCGTAACTGCAAAGGACTCCTCGTGGTTGCTGAGCTGGACGGTGAACCGGCAACCGCATTTCAAACAGCAGAGTCCGGATGAGATCGTCGTCTGGCTCTACGGACTGTTCGTGGACACCCCCGGCGACTACGTGAAAAAGCCGCTGCAGGAATGCACGGGTGAGGAGATCACCGCCGAGTGGCTCTTCCACCTGGGGGTTCCCGAGGCGGATATCCCGGAGCTGGCCGCGCACGGAGCGCAGACCGTACCCGTGATGATGCCGTATGTGACCTCGTTCTTCATGCCCAGGCAGAAGGGGGACCGGCCCGCAGTGGTTCCCGAGGGGGCAGTCAACTTCGCGTTCATCGGTCAGTTCGCGGAGACGACCAGGGACACCATTTTCACCACCGAGTATTCGGTGCGTACCGGCATGGAGGCCGCCTATCAGCTCCTCGGGGTCGATCGGGGGGTTCCCGAGGTCTTCAATTCGACCTATGATCTGCGTTTTCTCCTCAAGGCCACCAGCAGGCTGCGTGACGGAGAGGAGGTTGAAATCCCCGGGCCGAAGTTCGTCGGTAACAGCATTATCAGGAAGCTGGACCACACCCAGATCGGTCAGCTCCTCACCGATTTCGGCCTTGTACCCGGCCTGGGGGACGTGGTGCAACGAGCCCGCGGGGAGGACGCGATTTCCTGAGCGGGGGTTCGGTAAGTGTTCGAATGAAAACAAACCCCTCACCTTTCCTGTTTGTGCAGGTGGTGAGGGGTTTTCTTGTGCCCTGGAGAGGAATCGAACCTCCGACACCGGCTTTAGGAGAGCCGTGCTCTATCCACTGAGCTACCAAGGCGTCACCCAGATAGGTTACCGTACGGGGCTGCCTGGGTAAAAACGGGGTGGTGACAGCTAAAGAACGGTATTGTTGAGGGGTAAAACTATCGAGATTCAAGGAGTGGGTCGCCATGTCTGAGCTGAAGCCTTCGTTCCACGATGTGCAGCGCCGGCCGATCGTTGTCCACCAGATCACCAAGGACACTGTTCCGGTGCTGGCCGTCGATGAGATTCAGGAGGACGGCAATCCGCGCCGCATCCTGCTGCTCAACAAGTATGATGCCAAGCAGCTCAGCGCTGCCTGTGATCGCTACCTCCAGGAGATTTTTTCGGCGACCTTCTCGGGTGTGAACACCGACCTGTCCCCGGATGACATGGCGCGCCTCTTCGGCGACGATGAGTAGCCGTCAGCACCTGGTCATTGGCATCGGCGCCGGCAGCCCCAACCACCTCACCCTGGAGGCGGTGGAGGCGCTGCGGGGCGCCGATGTTGTTTTGGCCCTTGATAAGGGTGGCACCAAGGGTGACCTCCTTGAGTTGCGCAGACACATCGTCGACAAGCATGCCCCCGGCACCCCCATCATCACCGTGGTGGACCCGCCGCGGGAGCGCGGGGACTACATCGAGGAGGTCCGGCGGTGGCACCGCCGCAGGGCGCAGCTGCTTATCGACGCCACCCCCGCCGACGCGGCCACCGTCGCGTTCCTGGTCTGGGGTGATCCTTCACTCTATGACTCCACCCTGCGCATCCTCGGACACATGGGGGCGGACAATGTCCGCGTCATCCCCGGGATCACCGCGGTTCAGGCGCTGACCGCGGCGCACGGCATCCTCCTCAATGAGATCGGGCAGGCGATCACCATAACCACCGCCCGGAACCTGCCTGCGACACCCGACCTCGACAACACCGTGGTGATGCTCGACGGGGGAGCGGCCTGGCTCGAGCTCCCAGGCGAGCTCCACATGTGGTGGGGTGCGTATCTCTCCACCGACCATCAGGTGCTGCGTTCGGGTTCCATCGATGAGATCGGTGGTGAGGTCGCGGCGTTGAAGCAGCGGCTGCGCGCCGAGCACGGGTGGATCATGGACACCTATCTGCTCAGGCGAGTTCCCCGAGCTTCCTGAGAACCTCCCCGGCCGGCGGGTTGGTGGCATGGGTGCCGTCGGGATAACGAACCGTCGGCACCACGCGGTTTCCGTTGTTGACGGATTTCACCCACTCCGCGGCGTCGGGGTCCCGGTCCACATCGATCAGGTCGAAGTCGGTGCCCTCGAGTCCGCGCAGCAGCGTGGCACAGTAGGGGCACCATGTGGTTGCGTAGATGGTCAGGTTGCTCAAGGGGTTCTCCTCTCGAAGCGTTGAAATTTAAAACGGTAACCGCCGGACCGCCGCCAGACGCTCTCCCATTCCAGGCTGAGATGGCCGGGAATACCGGGGGCGAACACCGCGCGATCGCCGAGGGCGGCGGCGAAACCCGCATCCACCAGCGTCACCTCGAGCCTGTCCACCAGATTGATGGTGGCCGCGTAGAGTTCTCCGCCCCCCATGATCCAACCCGCCCCGGGAACGGATGTGCTCACCCGCGCACCCCGGGACCATTCACCCGGGCTGCGCCGCGAGAGCACGATGTTTTCCCTGCCTGGCAGCGGGCGGAAACGCTCAGGAAGTGACTCCCAGGTCCGGCGGCCCATGATCACCGGTTGGCCCATGGTGATTTCCTTGAAGTGGGTGAGATCCTCCGGTATGTGCCAGGGCATCCCTTTGCCGTCGCCGATCACGCCGTCCGTGCCCTGCGCCCAGATCGCTCCGATCATACGGCGACCGTGCCGCGGATGAGCGGGTGCGGATCATAGTCGGGAACCAGGCAATCCGCGAAGGTGTAGTTAAAGATGGAGTCCGCTCTGGCCAGCTCCAGGTGGGGGTAGGGCCGCGGTTGCCTGGATAGCTGCTCACGGACCTGGTCGAGATGGTTGTCGTAGATGTGGCAGTCGCCACCGGTCCAGATGAACTCGCCGACCTCCAGATCCGCCTGCTGTGCCAGCATGTGGGTGAGCAGGGAGTAGGAGGCGATGTTGAATGGTACGCCGAGGAACATGTCCGCCGAGCGCTGATACAGCTGGCAGGAAAGCTTTCCGTCCGCGACATAGAGCTGGAAGAGCAGGTGGCAGGGGGGCAGCGCCATGTTGGAGATCTCGGATACGTTCCAGGCCGAAACCACGTTTCGACGTGAATCCGGGTTCTCCCTCAGCATCTGGAGTGCCTGCGAGATCTGGTCGATGTGGTGCCCGTCGGGTGTGGGCCAGCTGCGCCACTGCACACCGTAGACGGGACCGAGCTCGCCGTTCTCGTCGGCCCATTCATTCCAGATCCGGATTCCGTTGTCCTGGAGCCACCTGACGTTGGACTCGCCGCGGAGGAACCACAACAGCTCGCCGACCACCGATTTCCAGTGCACCTTCTTGGTGGTGATCAGCGGGAAATACTCCGCGAGATCGAAGCGCATCTGCTGCGCGAACAGGGAGGTGGTTCCGGTGCCGGTGCGGTCGTCCTTGTGGGAACCTTCAATGAGAATCCTGGCAAGCAGATCCTCATAGGGGGTGGGAATGCTCATGGTCGACAGCTTAGGGCTTTTCGGTCGTTCCCCGCCAGCCACAACTACGAGGTGTAACTGCCGTGCTCCTCGTGAAAGTCCTTCGCCATGGCCAGGATCTCCTCGGCGAGTTCCGGCCGGCAGATCAGGACATCGGGAAGGTAGGTGTCCTTGTTGTTGTAGCGCAACTCCGAGCCATCCAGGCGCGAGCAGTGCAGGCCCGCGGCCTTGCACACGCCCACGGGTGCCGCCGAGTCCCATTCGTACTGTCCACCGGCGTGGATGTAGGCATCATAGTCACCGAGGAGGACATGCATCGCCTTCGCACCGGCCGAACCCATGGTGTGGGTACCGAAACCGAGCTTCTCCGCGATGTCAACCGCCACCTTCGGGGGCCGGTTGTGGGACAGTGCCACCACCTTCGAGTACGGCCCGGTCACGGCGCGGGCCTCGGAGGAGTGGAACACCACGCCCAGATCGGGGAGGCCGACCGCGGCGTGGGTGGGAACACCGTTTTCCACCAGCGCGATGTGGACCGCCCAGTCTTGGCGGCCGGTGGCGAACTCCTTGGTGCCGTCGAGGGGGTCGATGATCCACACGCGTTCCTTGGCCAGCCGGTCCAGGTTGTCGGCCGCCTCCTCAGAGAGGAAACCGTCCTCGGGTCTGTGCTGCTCCAGCACGCGGGCGATCCAGTTCTGTGCGAGATCATCCCCGGCGTCGCCGAGAGCGCGCCCGCGGAGGACACCGACGTTACGCACCCCCTTGAGGATCTCTCCGGTCCCCTGAGCCAGTCGTTGGGTGAGAATGGCATCATCAAGCTGAGCAGTCATGATCTTGAGTCTAGATGTTCAGTTACATTAAGGCATGGCCAAAAGCATACTTTCCCGTTTCCGCCCTCAGGTGGCGGAGTGGTTCCGGGATGTTTTCGCCGCGCCGACGACGGTGCAGGAACAGACGTGGGAGGCCATCGCCGAAGGCGAGAACGCACTCGTTGTCGCACCCACCGGCTCCGGCAAGACACTGGCGGCATTCCTGTGGGCGCTGAACTCCCTGAGCGAACAAACAGGTCAGACCGTTCTGGATACCGGAAGTCCGGTGCCGGTCGCGGACAAGAGGGTCAGGGTCCTCTACATCTCCCCACTGAAGGCCCTCGGGGTGGATGTGGAGAACAATCTGCGTGCGCCGCTGACCGGAATAGCCCGCACCGCGGCACGGATGGGCCTTGATGTGCCCAATATCACCGTCGGCGTCCGATCCGGGGACACCCCGCCCGCCGAACGCTCCCGTCAAGTCCGGAAACCCCCGGATATTCTCATCACCACCCCGGAGTCCGCCTACCTCATGCTCACCTCGAGGGCGGGTGCGATCCTCCGGGATGTGGACACCGTGATCATCGATGAGATCCACGCCATGGCGGGCACCAAACGTGGCGTCCATCTGGCGCTGACGCTCGAGCGGCTCGAACTCCTTGCCGGCCGGTCCATCCAGCGGGTCGGCCTGTCCGCGACGGTGCGACCCCTGGACACCGTGGCGGCCTTCCTGGGAGGCGACCGCCCGGTCACCGTCGTCGCCCCCGGGGCCGACAAGAAGTGGGATCTCACCGTCACCGTGCCCGTGGAGGACATGTCCGACCTGCCCACCCAGGAACCCGGATCGACGATCGGCGAGCTGGTCATGGACGACCCTCTCGGCATCACCGGGGAATCGGCACTGCCGACCCAGGGTTCGATCTGGCCGCACATCGAACAGCAGGTGTACCGGCAGGTGATGTCCGCGCGATCGACACTGATCTTCGTCAATTCCCGGCGTACCGCGGAACGTCTGACAAGCAGGCTCAATGAACTCTGGGCCATCGAGCACGATCCGGAATCACTCTCACCCGAGCTGCGCCGGCCACCCGCCCAGGTCATGGTCTCCGCAGCCAAGGCGGGGACCGCGCCGACCGTCATCGCCCGCGCCCACCATGGTTCGGTGTCCAAGGATGAACGTGCGCTCACCGAGACGATGCTCAAGGAGGGGGCGCTCAGGGCCGTGGTCGCCACCTCCTCGCTGGAACTGGGTATCGACATGGGGGCGGTGGACCTGGTCATCCAGGTGGAGTCGCCTCCCTCGGTGGCCAGCGGTCTGCAGCGCGTCGGGCGCGCCGGGCACTCGGTGGGGGCGACGTCGACAGGCATCTTCTACCCCAAGCACCGCTCGGACTTGGTCCAGACGGCGGTGACGGTCCAGCGGATGAAGGAGGGGCTGATCGAGGAACTCCATGTGCCCCGCAATCCCCTCGACGTGCTCGCACAGCAGACGGTGGCGGCCACCGCGATCAGGGATCTCGACATTGACCAGTGGTTTGACACCGTGCGACGCTCCCACCCCTACCGGAATCTGTCCAGGGATGTCTTCGATTCGGTGATCGACCTGATCAGCGGGGTGTATCCCTCCACCGATTTCGCCGAGCTGCGCCCGCGGGTCAACCGCGTGGGAGGTGTTCTCGAGGCCCGTCCCGGGGCCCAGCGCGTCGCGGTGACCAGTGGTGGCACGATTCCCGACCGCGGCATGTTCGGGGTCTTCCTCGTCGGAGACGGCCCGCGCAGGGTCGGGGAACTCGACGAGGAGATGGTCTATGAATCCAGGGTCGGTGATGTGTTCACCCTTGGCGCCTCCAGCTGGCGCATCGAGGAGATCACCCGCGACCAGGTCCTGGTCACGCCCGCCCCCGGACATACCGGGAGGCTGCCCTTCTGGAACGGGGACTCGGCGGGCCGGCCCGCCGAGCTCGGCAGGGCACTCGGTGCCTATCGACGCCAGATCCGCAGCAATCCGGAGGACAGCGGGCTGGTGGGATGGGCGCAGGACAACCTCATCGCCTATCTCAGCGACCAGGAGGAGGCCACCGGAATACTCCCCGATGAAAAGACGCTGCTCCTCGAGCGATTCAAGGATGAACTGGGGGATTGGCGGATCGTTTTGCACAGCCCCTACGGCAGGGGGGTGAACGCGGCCTGGGCCCTGGCGCTGGGGGCACGTATCGCCGAGAACACCGGGATGGATGCGCAGGCGGTAGCCGGGGATGATGGGATCGTGCTCCGCCTTCCGGAGGGGGACGAGGACCCTGGGGCGGCGCTGTTCATCTTCGAGGCGGAGGAGATCGAGCGGACCGTCACCGAACAGGTCGGCAATTCCGCCCTCTTCGCCTCGCGCTTCCGGGAGTGCGCCGCTCGCGCGCTCCTGCTCCCGCGCCGGAATCCGGGCAAGCGGGCGCCGCTGTGGCAGCAGCGCCAGCGTGCGGCACAGCTGCTGGATGTGGCCCGGAAGTATCCCAGTTTCCCGATCATCCTGGAGACGGTCAGGGAATGTCTGCAGGATGTCTATGATCTGCCCGCGCTCAAGGAACTGATGGGCGATCTCCAGCTGCGGCGCGTCCGGATCGCGGAGGTGAGCACCGAGCAACCGAGTCCCTTCGCCTCGTCGCTGCTTTTCAACTACACCGGAGCCTTCATGTACGAGGGCGACTCCCCCCTGGCGGAGAAGCGCGCGGCCGCCCTCGCGCTGGATCCTGCCCTGTTGGCCAAGCTCCTCGGTGAGGTGGAGCTGCGTGAGCTTCTCGACGCCGACATCATCGCGGAGGTCCACCGGCAACTCCAGCGCACCGGCGAGCGTGCCGCCCGCAACAATGAGGAACTGGCCGATTCGCTTCGCATCCTCGGCCCGATCCCGTTGGATCAGCTCTCGCGCCACATCGGCTTCGATGATCCGGATCTGGGAGACCGTGCCATGACCGTCCGGATCAACGGTCGGCCACACCTGGCCCAGGTGCTCGATGCACCACTGCTTCGTGACGGCCTCGGGATCCCGGTGCCGCCGGGGGTTCCCGCGCAGGTGGAGACGGTCACCGACGCCCTGGAACAGCTGGTCAGACGCTGGGCCCGTACCAGGGGGCCCTTCGTTGCCGTTGATCTCGCGCAGGCCTTCGGGCTCGGTGTCGCCGCGGCGCTGTCCGTGCTGCGTTCCGTGGATGTGGTGGAGGGCCACTACCGGCAGGGGGTGATCGAGCAGGAGTACTGTGCGCGGGATGTGTTGAGCATGATCCGCAGCCGCAGCCTCGCCCGTGCGCGCAAACAGACCCGACCCGTTTCGCAGACCGCCTTCGCCCGTTTTCTCAGCGACTGGCAGCAGGTCGCCCCGATCGGTACGACGCCGCCGCAGCGCGGTGTGGACGCCACCTTCGGTGTCATCGAGCAGCTCGCCGGATTCCGGCTGCCCGCCAGCGCCTGGGAGGATCTGGTGCTGCCGCGGAGGATTGCGGACTATTCCCCGCGCTTTCTCGATGAGCTGACATCGAACGGCGAGGTGCTGATCGTCGGTGCGGGGCAGGCTGGTGCGCGGGATCCGTGGATCATGCTGCTGCCGGCGGACTACGCCGCGCAGCTGGTGCCGGAGGCGTCGACAGGCATCTCGGCGATTCAGGAGATGGTGCTCGAGGTGCTGGCACCAGGCGGTGGCTTCCTGTTCGCCGATATTCTCTCAGAAATCCACTTCGCCGATTCCGAACAGCTGCGGGAGGCGATCTGGGGGCTCGTGGAGGCGGGGCTGGTCAGCCCGGACAGCTTCGCACCGGTGCGGGCGAGACTGGCGTCGGGCACCACCGCGCACAAGGCCAGACGGCGTCCCAACCGGTCCAGGCTGCGGATGGGACGCACCTCCTTCAGCGTCAGCGAATCCTCGCCGCCGGACATGCGTGGCAGATGGGCGTTGAGCGTGAAGGCGGCCGGCGACGCCACAACCCGCTCGCTCGCGCATGGTGAGGCGTGGCTGGACCGGTACGGTGTGGTCACCCGCGGAAGCGTGGTCAACGAGGATGTCATCGGTGGTTTCGCGCTGGCCTACAAGGTGCTCTCCGGCTTTGAGGAGAGCGGTACCGCCATGCGCGGCTACTTCATCGAGGGACTGGGGGCGGCGCAGTTCTCCACGCCGGTGATCGTCGACAGGCTCCGTGGGATGGACGATTCCCCCGATGTCGGGGGCTGGCCGTCGGGGACCACCGATCCGCAGGTCCATCTCCTTGCCGCCGCGGATCCGGCGAATCCCTACGGGGCGGCCCTGCCGTGGCCGGAGCCGGGCAACAGGGCGGCCGGTGCCATGGTGGTCATCGCCGACGGGGTGCTGCTGGCGCATCTGAGCAGGGGCGGGAGAACCCTGACCCTGTACCGGGAGGAGATCGAACTGGTGGCCTCGGCTCTGGCGACCATGGACCGGCTGACCGTGGAGAAGATCAACGGGGTCGCAGTCTTCGACTCCCCGCACCTGGCGGGGTTCCGGGATGCCGGTGCCAGCGTCACCCCGCGCGGACTGCGTTTTTCGGGAGTGCGGCGCTAGGCTTTAGCCCATGCCGGAAGGAGACTCAGTTTTTCAGCTTTCACGCCGAATGCAGTTCATGCGCGGACGTGAGGTACTGGCCACCTCCCTGCGTGTGCCATCGGTGGCACTGCGTGATTTCACCGGGCGCAAGGTTCACCGCGTCTGGCCCTATGGGAAGAACCTGTTCATGCAGTTCGGCGATGAGATCCTGCACACGCACCTGAAGATGGAGGGTACCTGGGCGGTCCACCCCAAGGGACAGCGCTGGCGCAAACCCGGCCACACCGCCCGCGTCGTGCTCGATCTGGCGGGTGAGCAGACGATCGAGGTGGTCGGCCACTCCCTCGGACTGGTCCGGGTGTTCAATGAAAAGGACTACGGTGATCAGATCGCACACCTCGGCCCCGATGTGCTCGCCCCGCTTTTCGACGCCACCACCGCACGCCGCAACATCGAAGCCGCACCCGGGCGCAGCATCGGGGAGGCGCTGCTGGACCAGTCGAATCTGGCGGGGGTGGGAAACGAGTACCGCGCGGAGATCTGCTTTCTTCTCGGCGTGCACCCTGCGGCGCGGGTGGACACCGTCGACGTGGATCGCGCCCTGGAGATAACGCGGCGGCTGATGTGGGCGAACCGCAACTCACCGATCAGGGTGACCACCGGGGTTAGGAGAGCCGGAGAATCCAGCTATGTCTTCGGCAGGAACAACAGGGCATGCCGACGCTGCGGAACCCGGATCGTGAAGGCGGAGCTGGGGGACCGGATCATCTGGTGGTGTCCCCGCTGCCAGCCGGAGGATAGGCGTAGTCCTGATAGATGATCTCCGACTCCCTGCTGACGTGGACCAATGACCGGGGCAGCAGCGGAACCAGAATCAGAGCGGGTAGCAGGAACCATGCCCAGGACACATCCCGGACCAGGGTGAGAAGCAGAAATAGCCCAACCGCGGCCACCAGGAACACCCGATCCAGCATGTGCAGCAGACGGCCCCTTCTTCTCAGCTCCATCCGCCATTCCCGGGACTCATCAGTGAAACCGCCAAGGTCATGGAAGAGGTTCTCCAGTGCGGCCATGCTCCGGGCCTGTGTCGCGTACTCATAGCGGCGTTCGAGCTCCGCGGGCTGGAGGGAACCGTCCTGCAGATGGTCCTTCAGGGCCCGCATCGCCCTGGCGCGGTCATGTGAATTCAGCGGCATGATCCAACTCTAGATGCCCTTCCCCCTGCCCCTCGCCTGGTCCTCGACGAAAACGGGACGGGTGGCGAAGAAGCTGCCTGCGATGACGATGACTGTTGCGGTGACGAAGACGGCAAGCACAGCCCTGAAACCCCCGGTGAGCTGCAGGGTGATGCCGGTGAGCAGGGGGCCGAGGCAGGCAACCGAGTAACCCAGGCCCTGACCGAAGGAACTCAGCGCCGTCGCCCCCTCCGGGGTCCTGGCCCGGATGTTGATCAGGGTCAGCGCCATGGGAAAGGCCAATGGACCGAGTCCGGCGAGAGTTGTCCACACCCAGGGTGCGGTCATGGGTGCCAAACACAGTCCGGCGTTGCCGATGATCATCAGTACCGCGGCGAGGAGGACGAAGGGGAAACTGTCGGCGACGCGGTCCACCACCCAGGGGCCGATGATGTTCAGTGGTAGACCCAGGATCGACCACCAGCCGAGGAGGGCCGCTCCCAATTGCGGATCCGGAACCATCTGCGGCAGGAAGGCCATCATGGAGTAGGTGACGAAGGAGGTGAAACCGAACATCAGCCCGAGTCCCACCCCGACCGGCGTCCGCCACACGGGGACACCCATCGAGGGCTCCGGTGTCTTGACATCCGGGTTCTCCCCGCGGTGGCCGAGCAGTGGTATCCACGCCATCGCCGCGAGCAGTCCGAGCAGCGCCCACGAGCCGAGTGAGACCCGCCATCCGCTGAGTCCCGTACGCTCGGCCCACACCGATATCGGGACGGCGAGGATCGGCGAGAGAGCCATCGTGATCTGCGAGGAGATGAGGTATCCGATCGACATGCTCGAGATGTGATTCGGAAAGTACTCCCGCACCGCCAGGGGCAGGAGCGCATTGGTCACCCCAATGGCGAACAGGGCCGCCACCGAACCGCCGAGCAGCATCACGGGCCCGGCTGAGACGCGGAGGAGCTGTCCCGCGGCAGTCAGCAGCATGGCGATCAACAACAGCTGCGAGGTGGTCAATCGCCGTTTGAATCCGGGAAGGACGAATGCGGCGATGGCGAACATGGCGGTCGGAATCATGCCGAGGACCCCGACCATGGAGGCGCTGACTCCGATTGATCGCTGGATCTCGGGGACCAGGGGCGACAGCGCCGTGACGGCGGTACGCAGATTGAGGGAGGTCAGTGCGATGGCTGTCAGAGCCGTAAAACGGGGGTATCTCACGGCTCCAACAATAAGGGATTACCTATTCTGGCGGTACCACTTGATCAGGGCATCGGTGGAGGAGTCTCCGGAATCAACCTCCACCTCACCGGAGACCGCGGGGCCCAGATCATTGGCCTGCTGCTTGCCGAGCTCGACGCCCCACTGATCGAAGGAGTTGATGTCCCAGATCACACCCTGCACGAAGACGATGTGCTCGTAGAGTGCGATCAGGGCACCGAGAACGGCGGGGGTCAGCTCCTCGGCCAGGATGGTGGTGGTCGGGCGGTTGCCCGGCATCACCTTGTGGTTGACGAGCTCGGTGGGAACACCCTCCGCGGCGATCTCGGAGGCGTCCTTGCCGAAGGCCAGCACCTTGGTCTGGGCGAAGAAGTTGCTCATCAGCAGATCATGCATGGAGCGGTCCCCGGCGGGCAGATCCTGTTTGGGCCGTGCGAACCCGATGAAGTCCGCGGGGATCAGGCGGGTTCCCTGGTGGATGAGCTGGAAGAAGGCATGCTGGCCGTTGGTTCCGGGCTCACCCCAGTAGATTTCGCCGGTGTTGACAGTAACCGGGGATCCGTCGCGGTGGACGGATTTGCCGTTGGACTCCATGGTCAGCTGCTGCAGGTAGGCCGGGAATCGGCCGAGATCCTCTGAATAGGGCAGCACGGCGTGGGTTTCGGCGCCGTAGAAGTCGGTGTACCAGATGCCGAGCAGTCCCATGAGCACCGGGATGTTCCGGGAGAACTCGGTTGTCCGGAAGTGCTCATCCATGGCGTGGAAGCCGCCGAGGAAGCGCATGAAGTCCCGGGGGCCGATCACCGCCATGAGCGAGAGTCCGATGGCCGAGTCGACGGAGTAGCGCCCGCCCACCCAGTCCCAGAAGCCGAACATGTTGGCGGTGTCGATGCCGAACTCGGCCACCTTCTCGCTGTTGGTGGACACCGCGACGAAGTGCTTGGCCACCGCGTCCGGGGACCCGAGCCTGTCCACCAGCCAGCTCCGCGCAGCCTGCGCATTGGCCAGCGTCTCCTGTGTGGTGAAGGTCTTGGATGCGACGATGAAGAGGGTGGACTCGGGATCCAGATCCTCGAGCGTGGCCAGGATGTCGGCGGGGTCGACGTTGGAGACGAACTCCGCGGAGATACCCGCGGTTGCGTAGGTGCGCAGCGCCCTGGTCGCCATCGCGGGACCGAGATCGGATCCACCGATGCCGATGTTGACGATCTTCTTGATGGTGTGCCCGGTGTATCCCAGCCACTTGCCTGAACGCAGTGCGGTGGCGAAGTCGCGCATGCGGCCCAGGACCTCGTGCACGTCGGCGGCCACGTCCTGGCCGTCGACCTGCAGCTCGGCCTCCGCCGGCAGGCGGAGTGCGGTGTGCAGCACCGCGCGGTTCTCGGTGTTGTTGAGGTGTTCACCATTGAACATGGCTTCGATGCGTTCGCTGAGGCCGGCCTCCTGTGCGAGGGCGAGCAGGTCGAAGAGGGTGGCGTCGTCAAGCAGGTTCTTGGACAGATCCACGTGCAGTCCCGCAGCGGAGAAGGTCAGCTTCTTCGCGCGCTCCTCGTCCTGGAAGAGCTCGCGCAGGTTTGTTCGGCTGACATCGGTGAATCTGTCGGAGAGTGCCTGCCAGGCAGGGGTGGTTGAGATCGCCATGAAAACTCCTGAGTTGTTCGGGAAGAGATACGTCCATCTCAGGTTAGCCCGAGTTTGTGGGCACGTGTTGGGAAGTACGTGCATAGTGGGAAACATGACGAACCTGGAAACACTCATTGAATCAGTGCCCACCGGAATCTTTCTTGCCGGATCCTTCGAGGATCGCGATGAGACCTTCGACGTGATCAACCCCTCCAACGGGTCGGTGCTGACCACCGTTGCCTCGGCGGGCGCGCAGGATGCGGTCACCGCTCTCGACCGGGCCGTGGAGGCGCAGCCGGGATGGGCGGCGACGCCCGCGCGTGAGAGGGCCGAGATTCTGCGCACCACCTTCGACAAGCTTGTCGACGCCTCCGAGACACTTGCCCTGCTGATGTCCGCGGAGCTCGGGCGGGCGCTGCCGGATTCCCGCGGTGAGGTCACCTATGGCGCGGAGTTCTTCCGCTGGTTCTCCGAGGAGGCATCGAGGGTGCGCGGGGACTACCGCCACAGCCCGGCGGGAAATGCAAGGATCGTGGAGATCAAGCAGCCCGTCGGCCCGACGCTGGCCATCACGCCGTGGAACTTTCCGCTCGCCATGGGTGCGAGGAAGATCGCCCCGGCCCTGGCCGCGGGTTGCACCATCATCGTGAAGCCGGCCTCGAAAACCCCCCTGACCATGCTCTATCTGGCGAAGGTGCTCAAGGAGGCGGGATTGCCGGACGGCGTCCTCTCGGTGCTGCCCACCGCCTCGTCCTCGCGCATCTCCGCGCTGCTCGACGATCCCCGACTTCGCAAGCTCACCTTCACCGGATCGACCGAGGTGGGGCAGAAGCTGGCGGCGCAGGCAGCCGGACACTCGCTGCGGACGAGCCTGGAGCTCGGCGGCAACGCGCCCTTCGTTGTACTCGAGGACGCGGATGTGGACACCGCCGTTGAGGCCATGGTCACGGCGAAGATGCGCGGTGGCGGTCAGGTGTGCATCGCGGCCAACCGTTTCCTCGTGCACTCCTCACTCAAGGAGAGGTTCATCGAGGGCTGCGTGACACGGCTCAGCGAGTTCCGCATCGGGCGCGCCACCGATGACGGGGTAACCCTCGGGCCGTTGTCGGGTGAGGATCAGCTGGAGATCGTCGCCGGGCTGGTCGACGACGCGGTCGACCGCGGCGCGACACGGCACCTCGGATCACTGCCGCAGGGGCTGGAGGACGGCTTCTACTATCCCGCCACGATTCTCTCCGATATCCCCCTCGACGCCGAGATCAACACCACCGAGATCTTCGGCCCCGTCATCGCAGTGAGCACCTTCGACACTGATGAGGAGGCGATCGCGCAGGCGAATGACACCCCCTTCGGACTGGCCGCCTACGTGTTCTCCGAGAACCTGAGCCGTGCGCTGAACGTAGCGGAAGCCATTGAGGCTGGCATGGTCGCCGTGAACAAGGGTGCCCTCTCCGACCCCGCGGCTCCCTTTGGGGGAGTCAAGGAATCGGGTGTGGGCCGGGAGGGCGGATTCGAGGGAATCGAGGAGTTCCTCGAGGCCAAGTTCATCTCCCTGCCCCTTTAGAAGTCAGGGGCGTCACGGTCCTCGGGTTGGTTCTCCCTTGTCGCGGCATCCCTCCAGCTTTGATGATGGCGGGCGCGGTACTGGGAAACGGTTTGCGCCCACCGGGCGTTTACCGGGGTCAGCGGTCCCTCCGGGGTGGTGACAGCCCAGGAACCGTCGAGGAAGAGCCAGACGATAATGCCGGTGTGCGGATCCAGCAGGTAGTTGACCCTCCCGTCGGTTTTCATGTTGTGGTGGTGCTGGCACAGCATGACGAGGTTGGCGCGGCAGGTTGGCCCACCGGTGGAGTGGTTCACCCGGTGATCGGCCTGGCACCGGGAGGCGGGCACCCTGCAGCCGGGGAAACGGCAGCACCCGTCCCGGCCCACCACAGCGGAGCGGAGGTCCGCGGGTGGGTCATGGGCCTCGGTGGTGGTCCCGCCCGCGGCGTCCATGTCCCGGGTGCGGGCCGCCTGGTCCTCCCAGTGTGATCCGGTCTGCCTGTCCACCCATCCGAGGCCGTCCGCCCACACGGGGGCGTCGACAAGATCTCTCGCCTTGTACAGGTTGAGGATCACCGTGACGCGGATCCTGTTTCGGATGATGTCCACGAAGGCCTGGGCCGGGGACATTCCCGTGGCCGAGGCGTGGGCCTCGACGGCCTCCCTGAGCAGCTTCCCGTCCACCGCATCGATGGTTGCCCCGACCTCGGCACTGCCCTCCGGGCTGATTTCGACTCCGAAGCTGATGTCCTGCTGGGTGCCGCTGCGGCTGGTGGCACGGGCGTCATCGAGGGCATCTCGGATCGATTTGATTCTCCTGCGGATCGATTCCGCGGAGGGCAGGATCTCGTTCGGCGTACCCGCGGTCAGGTATTCGGTAAGCAGGTCATCCACGCTGCCAAGATTGCAGGGATGCAGGCCGAAGAGCCCGGTGCTGATCGCGATGATCCGATTGAGATCGAGATGGAACAGCTCATGCTGCAGCGCGTTGAGGCGCGGAAGCTCCCGCAACTGTGCGAACGCCAACACGAGGAAATTGATCCTGGTTCGGGATTCCCCGGTAGCGGCGGAGAGGCTGGCGACCGCTGAATCGAGGTCCGCCTCCTCCGGAGGGAGGTTCTCCTCCCAGAATAGATGTTCCATCCGCCGGATCTGTGTCCGGGAGGTCGCGATAGGGTTGTTTTGGTTGTTAACGGCGTAGTAGAAGGTCGGGCCGGGTGGATGGCTTCCGCCATCGACCTCCCTCACCTTGTCCGTGGCCATGGTCTCACCCCCGTGAGTTTGAGTTAGTTCGCATGTTCTAACGCAAACCTACAGCGTCCCGGAGGGGAGGGGAAGGGAGTTAGGTCGGGTCTCCTGGCACACGTGGGCGCGGGGAAAAACCCCAGTTCAGACCCTGTGGATGAACCGGGGCGGGGTAGAAAGCTGTGGATTACCGGACAGCTACCCCAGCTTCCCGCGCCCCATTCGAAGGAGGATTCCCGCCAGTGCCGGACCCTCCTCGCCGATCTCCTCCCGGAACTGGTTGATGATGGCCACTTCCCGGGTGTGTACCAGGCGGGTGCCACCGGAACTCATCCGTGTCTTTCCGATCGCCTTGGAGATGGCGGTCCTGCGCTTGATCGCCTCGAGGATCTCGTGGTCGAGCCGATCGATTTCCTGGCGGTACTTCTGGATCTCCGTATCGGACAGGGGATCATCAGTGCCGGAGGGCATCCTGATTTCGAAGTTCTCACCGGTGCTAGTCATAACGGCTATTCTGCCACGCTTAACGGCGGCGACTCCACCTAGTAGGTTGGTAGGAGTCATGGAAACAACACATTCGCCCTTCAATCCGCACACCCCCGATCTGACGGAGGGTCTCAATGAGCAGCAGCGGGCAGCCGTCGAGCACATCGGTTCGCCCCTCCTGATTGTTGCCGGCGCAGGTTCCGGCAAGACCGCCGTGCTCACGCGCAGGATCGCCTACCTGATGCGGCACAGGGGGGTCCACCCGGGTGAGATCCTGGCGATCACCTTCACCAACAAGGCGGCGGCCGAGATGCGCGAGCGGGTGGCGCAGCTGGTCGGTCCGGTGGCCGACCGGATGTGGGTGGCCACCTTCCACTCGGTGTGCGTGCGCATTCTCCGGCAGCAGGCCCAGCTGGTGGAGGGGCTCAACACCAACTTCACCATCTACGACTCGGATGATTCTCGTCGTCTGCTGTCGATGATCGCCAAGGATCTTGAACTGGATATCAAGAAGTTCTCGGCCCGAACGCTGGCCTCGGCGATCTCGAATCTGAAGAATGAACTCATCACGCCGCAGTCCGCCCTTATTGATGCCGAGCGCACCCACAATCCCTTCGAGGGCGTGGTGGCGCGGGTGTTCGTTGAGTATCAGAGCAGACTGCGCACGGCGAATGCGGTCGACTTCGATGATCTCATCGGAGAGGTGGTCCGGATATTCACGGAGTACCCCCAGGTGGCGGAGCACTACCGTCGTCGTTTCCGCCATGTGCTCATCGATGAGTACCAGGACACCAACCATGCACAGTATGAACTGATCGCGAAGCTCGTGGGTCGACCCGAGGACAATCCCTCCGAACTGTGTGTCGTCGGTGATTCCGATCAGTCTATCTACGCCTTCCGCGGCGCCACCATCAGGAACATCGAGGAGTTTGAACGCGACTTCCCCAACGCCCGCACGATCCTGCTGGAGCAGAACTACCGCTCGACGCAGACGATCCTCTCCGCGGCGAATGCGGTGATATCCCAGAATGACAACAGGCGACCGAAGAATCTGTGGACCGCACTTGGCGAGGGCGAGCACATCATAGGCTACGTCTCGGACAATGAGCACGATGAGGCACGTTTCATCGCCTCGGAGATCGATACCCTCGTCGACGGGGGAATGAACTACTCCGATATCGCGATCATGTACCGCACCAACAATTCCTCCCGTGCCCTCGAGGACGTATTCATCCGCACCGGGGTTCCCTACAAGGTAGTCGGGGGTACGAAATTCTATGAGCGCAGGGAGATCCGTGACATCATCGCCTACCTCCGCGTGCTGGAGAACCCGGATGACACCGTCAACCTCCGGCGCATCCTGAACACGCCGAAGCGCGGCATCGGCGACCGTGCACAGGCATTCATCGCCCTGCACGCCGAGAACAACCGGATCGGTTTCGGGCAGTCGCTTATCGACGCCGCCGCCGGCCGGGTCGACCTGTTGGGTTCCCGGGGTCGGAACGCGGTGGGCAAGTTCAACGACATGATCTCCGCCCTGAAGGCGGAGATCCCCGGAATGGTCAACGAGCTCACGGGGATGCCAGACATCGGTCAGCTGATCAGCCGGATACTCGATGTCACCGGATACCGGGCGGAGCTGGAGGCATCGAATGATCCACAGGATGGTGCACGCCTGGACAACCTCAACGAGCTGGTGTCCGTGGCCAGGGAGTTCTCCTCGGATGCGGCGAACCGGATGGCCTACGACGCTGAGGAGCCCGGAGACGGCGAGCCGCAGCCGGGAAGCCTTCAGGCTTTTCTCGAGCGTGTCTCCCTGGTGGCCGACGCGGATCAGATACCCGATGGTGAGCAGGGCGTCGTCACGCTCATGACACTGCATACGGCAAAGGGCCTGGAGTTCCCGGTCGTGTTTCTCACGGGATGGGAGGACGGCCAGTTCCCCCACCTGCGTTCGCTGGGAGATGCCGCGGAACTGGCCGAGGAACGCCGACTCGCCTATGTGGGGATCACCAGGGCGCGGCAGCGGCTCTACCTGACGCGGTCGATGCTGCGCAGCTCCTGGGGAAATCCTGTGACCAACCCCGCGTCCAGGTTCCTCCAGGAGATTCCCTCGGAGTTGATCGACTGGCGACGTGAGGAGCCTCAGAATACCTACGCCTCCGCCTGGGCACCGCCGACCAGACGCAGGGAGCAACCCGTGCGGACGAGGAACAAGTCGCTGGAGCTGGCGGTGGGGGACAGGGTCAACCATGACAAGTACGGACTGGGAACCGTGATCGCCGCCGATGGCACCGGTCCCAGGGCCACCGTCACCATTGATTTCGGTTCCTCCGGAAAGGTGCGTCTGATGCTCATCGGCGGCGTGCCGATGGAGAAGCTCTAATCGCGGTAGCCGGACATGTCCGCCCTCGGTGTGAGGATCCAGCCGATCGCCGCGGAGACCCCGGGAGCGACGACCACGAGTCCGAGGATGAGCAGCCAGGCGGGCTCGATGAATCCGAGGGAGCCGTAGCGCAGCGTGTGTCCGGCATCGTCACCGAGGCTGTGGGAAGCGTTGAGGATGGCCGCGATGTGGCCGGAAACGAGTCCGAGCAGCCCGGCTCCCAGGGCGCATAATCCGCCGAAGAGCGCATTGGCGAGCCCGCACAGATTCGGAGGGGCGCCCACGGCATCGAGGACAATCCGCTGTCCCCTGATCTGCTGCGCGGACAGTGCCAGCACCAGCGTCATCACCACGATGACCAGTGCGGCCAGTGCCGTGGAGAGGACACGGGCACCGGAGCCGTCGTCCAGGGCCCAGGTGGGAAAGGAGAGTGCGACCCCCGCCGCGGAGCCATTGATCATTTCGCCCAGCTGCTGTTGCCGTTGTGCGCCCACCGGCTGCTCCGCGCGGAGGAGCGCTCCCAGGTACTCCGGCTGGCCGTCGAGTTCGGCGAGGGCATCCCGGGTCAGCAGGGTGTCCTGCATCAGGACAGGGAGCACGGGACGCCTCTGAAGATCCGCGGTTGCAGTGGCGGCGGGCTCAGGACGATTGGGCAGGTACTCCAGCAGCGAGTAGACCACCGAATCCTCGGGTTCGGCCTGGATGGAAACCAGCGCGGCGGAACCGGAGAGGTCGGCCTCGCCGGCGCGGAAGAATTCCAGCAGCTCCGGCGACGCGAGCAGCATCGGGGAGTTGAAGGCATCCGATAGCCCGGATACCCAGCTGCTGTTCGGGTCGAGGTCCGAGATGGGTTCAAGGGTGGACCAGGATTCCTGATTCCGCGCCCCGTAGACATCGACGCGGTGGGTCCGCCCGAGCACCGACTCCACAGTGGAGACGGAGGCATCGAGATCCTCCGGCATCCCGTTCTCTAACGCCAGCATCATCGTGCCGTCCGGAAAGACCGATTCGGTGGCGACGATGTTCGCCTCGGAGTTGGCGCGATCTCCCACCGATAGCACGGTTGCGATGAAGATGATCGAGCCCAGGGCCGCGATGGCGGGAATGGAGCGAAGCGACTGGCGCAGCAGATCCCGTGAGGCGAGTCTCAGTGCGAGCCCACCCCGGAGTCGACCGATCAGCCAGATCAGCGCCGGGGCCGTCGCAGCCACCGCGACCACCGCGAGCAGCGTGCCGATGATGCCGGCAATCTCCCGCCAGGCTACGTAGCCGGTTTGAAAAACTGTCCGGGACGTGGCTGTGAGCGAAAGGTAGAGGAAGAGGATCCCCAGCACGGTCAGTGTGACGGGGCCGATTCCCATCCACGGTCTCCACCGCATGATTCGGTCCGCTCCGCCGCCCTGAATCCCGCGCACGATGCTGGAGCGGCCGGCGATAAGGGCGGGAAGGAACGCCGCTGCGGTGGAGGCAGCCACCGCGAGGGCGAACACCGCGGCCAGGCTCAGCCAGGGGATGGTCAGCGGCCATTGCGGATAGGTGAGTATCCACCACAGCGAGGTCCCGATTCCTCCAAGGAGCACACCGACGCCCGCGCCGCTGACGCCGGCAAAGAGACCGTAGACCAGCACCGCCAAGCGGATGTGTCCGGGCGTTGCACCCTGGGACGCCAGCAGAGCGAATGTTCGGGTCTGCCGTGAGGCGGAGATGGTGAACACCGGCGAGATCAGCATGAGGGCGAGGAAGGCCACGATCACTATCGGAATGGCCCACACCGCCGCCAGCAGCACGTCCCCGAACCCGGGTGACGGGCGCTCGTCGGAGAACAGCGGGACTGCCTCGCTCGGCGGCGGGTTGTCGATGGCGTCCTGCGAATTGACAACAAAGCCCACGGCGTTGAGTTTGAGAACGTCATCCCAGGTGAACGCTTCCGGACCCGAGATGACCCAGCTTCCATAGAACCCGGTCTCGGCGGTGCTGGAGTACCGCTCAGGGGCAAGGAGGGTGGGTTCAGCCACGAGAGCGGTGCCCGAGGGGGTGACGCCGGCGACGCGAACACTGGTGCGCTCGTCCATTGTGAGAACATCGCCGACCCCGGCTCCGAGGTCATCGAGGATCCGTTTCGGGACGAGGATCTCCCCGGGTGCCGGCGCCTGGCTGCTGTTGTTCTGGGTGAGAAAGATGTTCTCGGAGTTCTGCCCGAAGCTCGCCCTCACGCTTCCGCTCAGTCGGAGCTCAACCGTGAAGCCCTCGGGCAGGTTCGAACGTAGGAGATCGTACTCGCTACTCTGTGATACGGCGGGCTCGCACTGGAACAGGTGTCCGTCAACCGACTGTTCGCAGGATCCGCCCGAGTAGCTGGCGGTGGTGCGGGGGCTGCCCAGGAATGATGCGGCGGTTTCCGATTCCGATGAGATCATCCCGATTGTCACCAGTGCGACGGGCACCGCAACCAGCAGGATGGCGGCCAGGGAACGCAGCGGGTGTCTGAGCACGTCCCTGCGGGTGGGACGGGTGGCGGAGGCGAGGACACTCATTTCTGAATCACCCCGTCGCGAACCAGCACGGTGCGATCGGCCCAGGCGGCGAACCGAGGTTCGTGGGTGACCAGGATCCCTGCGGCGCCCGCGTCGATACGCTCACGGAGGATCCGCAGCACCCCTTCGCCGCTGTTGGTGTCCAGGGCACCTGTCGGCTCGTCCGCGAGGAGCACCGAGCGCGGCCCGATCAGGGCACGGGCGATGGCGACACGCTGCGCCTGACCACCGGAGATCTCATCGGGGAACCGATCCGACATTCCCCCGAGGCCCACCTCCTCCAGAGCGATCTCCACGGCCCCGCGGGGTTGGACACCGTCCAGCTCCAGTGGCAGACCGACGTTCTCCCCCACTGTGAGGGTGGGTATCAGATTGTAGTTCTGGAAGACCACGCCGACCTTTGTCCGTCGGGCCCGGGCCGCGCGGGCGGGACTGAGGTGGGAGACATCCACGCCGTCGATGAGCACGCGACCGGAGGTGGGCCTCTGAAGCAGGCCACCGACGTTGAGCAGTGTGGACTTTCCGGATCCCGAGGGGCCCATCACGGCGATGAGCTCTCCGGGTTCAACAGCCAGGGAGACGTCATTGAGCGCGATGACTCGGCGGGCTCCCTGCCCGAAGATGCAGGAGACGCTCTGGAGCTCGAGCGCCGCAGGGATGGTGCTGATCATTTCTTTTCCTCACTGTCTTCCGGAGTGTCCAGGGATTCGACGCGGTCCAGCCATCTGGCCTGTGACTCCAGGTCGAGGATCCGCCGCTCGGTGAGGAGGCGGTCCGTGGTTCGGGTATCCGGCAGATCGCGGGCGTGCCGGTTGAGTCTGCGCAGATCCGACATGATCGCCTCGCGCTGGGAATCGAGGAGCCTGATCAGATTGACGTCCCGGCGTCTCACGGCGAGGCTGACCTTTGCCACCAGCTCGTCGCGTTCGGCCAGAGGCTGGATGACGGGAGAGTTGAACCAGTTCTCAATGACCTGGTGTCCTGATTCCGTGAGGGTGTAGGTCTCGGCACTGTGCCCGGTGACTCCGGTGACGGTTCCCGCAAGTTCTATGTGTCCATCGCGCTGGAGACGACCAAGGGTCTGGGTGACCTGGCCCATGTTCAGGGGCCATACCCCCGAGGTGGAGTCGGCGAATCGGGACTGCAGCTGGCTGGCCGAGCCGGGCCCGTCCAGAAGCAGTACCAACAGGGCGTGCTTGATCGACATGTGGGTTCCTCCGCGTTGGATGGGGGAGAGAGGTTACCGGGTAACCATCGGGAAGCTTACCCGGTAATCATTTCCCTGTACAGCCCTCGGCGGCAAGTGAACGCGGACGTGAAAAAAGGGACAGTCCAGCCGGAGCTGAACTGTCCCTTGGAACCGTGCCTGAGAAACTAGAGCTGAATGCCGTGTTCGGCGAGCCAGGGAGCGGGATCGATGGGGCCCTGGCCGGCGGGGTGAACCTCGAAGTGCAGGTGTGAGCCGGTGGAGAAACCACGGCTTCCCATTCCCGCAATCTTCTGCCCGGCGGTGACAGTCTGACCGACGGCGACGTCGATGGTTTCCATGTGGCCGTAGACGGTGATCGTTCCGTCCTCGTGCCGCAGGCGTACCCAGTTGCCGAAGCCGGAGGCGGGGCCGGCGTCGATGACCTTACCGTCCATGACGGCGACGATCGGGGTTCCAATGGCATTTGCGATGTCCACACCGTTATGGCTGGTACCCCAGCGGGCGCCGAATCCTGAGGTGTAGGAGCCCTCGGCAGGTTTGACGGCATGTGGCGCCCGTGCCTGGAGATCCGCCTGGATACGGTTGGAGTTGAACTCGATCGCCTGGGTCAGCTGTGAGCCGAGGTTGGCCACCGGCTTGAACTCGGAGATCGACAGGATCTGCGGCGCGGAGCTGGTGCCCGCGAATTCCGCGACATCATTTGATGCCAGCTGGTAATTGACATCGACGGGGGCGTTCTCCGCCTGGGTCGATGCTGCCACCGCTCCGCCCGCGCCTGCGGTGGAGACTGCGCCGGTTGCGACTGCGACGAGGGCTACGCGACCTTTGGTCGTCTGAGACGTGGTCTGCTTGCGGTGCTTGCCACCCCGCCGGGTCTGCTCCTGCATTTAGCCTGCTTCCGTCTACTGTCACCGCCCACCGCCGGCCTGAATGAAGAACCGGATTATAAAGCCTGGGTGAGTTGAATTGTGACCATCTTGTTATCTACCGGAAGTAACACTAGCCGGAAGAAATCGATGGGGCAAGTGAAATACCGAATTTCTTTACAAATCCACTGTCGGACAACCGTATTCGTCCCGCCGTGCCGTTACCAAACCTTTAGGTCGCGCCATCGCCACAAACCGTCCTTGACGTGGCACAGTTGTATGCGATGAGCAAGAATAACAGCCCGCAGGCGAGGCCCGGACCGATTCGACGTCGCCGAGCGAAAACCCAGACATCGACCGCTGCCCCGACGAGGGATATCAGGCAGTCGAAGCTTCGCCGTTGCGTTCCCGCGATCCTGATTCCGCATGGCGTGGCGCTGCTGCTCGTTCTCATTGCCGCGGTTGCCTCCCTGATGTTCACCGACACCTCGATGGTTGCTCTCCCGGCGACGATCGCCCAGTTGTGGCTGGCCCTGAACCTGAGTCCCGTCAGCGGGAGCGGTGAGATCGTCGGAGTCATGCCCATGTTGCCGGCTCTTGTGCTCGCAGGGGTGATCGCGCGCCGCGTCCATGGACTGGTCAGGGAGCGGGCCAGCCTGGTTGACCTGGGGATAATTACCACCACGGTGCTCGCGGTCCCGCTGGTGCTCACTCTCGTGGCGGTGCTGATGCTTTACGACGCCTCCGAGGTCCTTCCCGTCGGCCCACCACCGGCCGCGTCGTCAGTGGGCCGCGTCCTGTTGCTGCACGCAGCAGCGCTTGTCCTCGGCATGGGATCACGGTTGTGGCGTGCCCTGGCGCGTCGATACGGGGTACCGGGCTGGTTCGTTGACTCCGCCGTCCAGGGGATGAGATTCCTGGGCGCCTTCGCAGTTGCCTCAGCCGTGATCGTGGCGGCGATGCTGGTGGTCAACCACCAGGAATTCGCGGCGACGCTCAGCGGCTTCGGCGAGGCCGGTGCACCGTTGGCACTGATCGTGCTCAGTCTGCTGTACCTTCCCAACATCGTGGTCTACGGAATGGGAATCCTCGCCGGTGCACCCCTGTATTTCGGCGAGGCCTCCATAAGCCTGTTCAGCGTCCGTCTGGTCCCGCTGCCGCCTCTGCCGATCCTCGCCGCCCTTCCCACGCAGGCTCCCGTCTGGGCGATGGCGCTGCTTGTTGTGCCCGCGGCCATCGCCATCCACGTCAGCCTCAAACACCCCCTGAAACTACCCGTCCAGGTCGTCGCAGCCCTGTTCAGTGCGACCTTCTTCGTCGTGCTCGCCCTTCTGGCGGGGGGACACCTCGGTGTCTACGGCCGCGTGGGACTCAACCTCTATGCAGCATTCGGGCTCCTTCTCTGCTACCTCCTGGTCGTTGCCCTGCTGATAGCGGGTCTGGACCGCCTCCGCTCAGCCACGGCAGAGGAGCGGAGACGCAAGGCGGACACCCTGGACCAGGTACCGGCAGAGCAGGTCGAGGCTCCCGAGCACACCGAGAACGACCACGATGCGCAGGACGAGGCTCCCGAGCACACCGAGCACACCGAGAACGACCACGATGCGCAGGAGGAGACTCCCGAGCACACCGAGCACACCGAAGTCGACCACGATGCGCAGGACGAGACTCCCGAGCGATAACATGGGTCTGTGAATTCTGACTCACCGACCAAGATTGTTGTGCTCGCATCGGGGGCGGGAACGCTTCTGCAGTCCCTGATCGATTCCCAGGGAAGTTACCGTATCTGCGGAGTGGTCTCCGACGTCAATTGCCCCGCGATGGAAAAAGCTGCCGCCGCGGGACTCCCGAGCGCCGTCATCGGGCTCGGCCCGGACCGCGAGGCGTGGAACGTGCAACTCGCCGATCAGGTCTCAGCGATGGGCCCGGATCTGGTCGTGTCGGCGGGATTCATGAAGATTCTGGGATCGGGTTTCCTGGACAGGTTCCCAGACCGGATCATCAACACCCATCCCGCGCTGCTGCCCTCCTTCGCGGGGGCGCATGCCGTCCGCGATGCGCTCGCCTACGGGGTGAAGGTGTCCGGATCGACGGTGCACATCGTGGATTCCGGAGTGGACACCGGGCCGATCATCGCGCAGGAGGCCGTCCAGGTGATGGAGGGCGATGACGAATCTCGACTGCATGAGAGGATCAAGCGGGTCGAGCGTAAACTTATAGTGAAAGTCCTGAACAGCGCCGAGGTCACGCGGACTGGGGACGGTATACAACTCAACTGGAGAGGCTAAACCTTCATGAGCGACGATCATAAGGTAATCAAGCGCGCACTGATTAGTGTGTATGACAAGACCGGCCTGGAAGATCTGGCCGCTGAGTTGCATCGCGCCGGGGTGGAAATAGTCTCCACCGGCTCCACTGCGGCGAAGATCGCGGAACTGGGCATCCCCGTCACCCCGGTTGAGGAGCTGACGGGTTTCCCCGAGTGTCTGGAGGGACGGGTCAAGACTCTCCACCCCAAGGTACATGCAGGTATTCTCGCCGATACCCGGAAGGAGGACCACCTCAGGCAGCTGCGTGAGCTCGAGGTGTCCCCGTTCCAGCTCGTGGTGGTCAATCTCTATCCCTTCGCGGAGACCGTAGCCTCCGGAGCCGATTTCGACGCCTGTGTCGAGCAGATCGACATCGGTGGCCCCTCCATGGTCCGCGCCGCCGCGAAGAATCACCCTTCGGTTGCGGTGGTTGTTTCCCCGAACCGCTATGAGGATGTCATCGAGGCCGTCCGCTCGGGCCAGGGATTCTCCCTGAGCGAGCGCACCAAGCTCGCCGCGGAGGCGTTCCGCCACACCGCGACCTACGACGTCGCGGTTGCCACCTGGATGAGTGAGCAGCTCGCCGCTGCAGATACCGACACCGAGTTCCCCGGTTGGATCGGCACCACCAACACCCTGGTCCGTACCCTGCGCTATGGGGAGAACCCCCATCAGTCCGCCGCGCTCTATGTCAACAACACCCGTGGCTTGGCACAGGCGGAGCAGTTCCACGGCAAGGAGATGAGTTACAACAACTACACCGATTCCGATGCCGCATGGCGCGCGGCATGGGACCAGGAGCGGCCCTGTGTCGCCATCATCAAGCACGCGAACCCCTGCGGTATCGCGGTGTCCGATGAGTCGATCGCGGCCGCGCACCGAGCCGCACACGCTTGTGACTCGGTGTCCGCCTTCGGTGGGGTGATCGCGGCGAACCGCGAGGTCAGCGTGGAGATGGCCGAGCAGGTGGCGGAGGTCTTCACGGAGGTCATCATCGCACCCTCCTACGAGGAGGGTGCGGTGGAGATCCTGAGCAGGAAGAAGAACATCCGTATTCTCCAGGCCGAACCGCCGGTACGTGACGGATTCGAGTCCAGGGAGATTTCCGGCGGACTCCTGGTTCAGGAACGCGATCTCATCAATGCCGAGGGCGACAGCTCGCGGAACTGGACCCTCGCCGCGGGTTCGGCCGTGTCGCCCGCGGTGCTCCGGGATCTGGAGTTCGCCTGGACCGCCGTGCGTGCGGTGAAGTCCAATGCCATTCTGCTCGCCAAGGACGGTGCCACCGTCGGCGTCGGGATGGGGCAGGTCAATCGGGTGGATTCCGCCCGTCTGGCCGTGGACCGCGCCGGTGCGGAGCGGGCCGCGGGTTCAGTCGCCGCGTCGGACGCCTTCTTCCCCTTCGCGGATGGCTTCGAGGTGCTGGCGAAAGCCGGCGTCACCGCCGTGGTCCAGCCCGGTGGATCCATCCGTGACTCCGAGGTCATTGAGGCCGCAAACAAGGCTGGTGTGACCATGTACCTGACCGGTGCCCGCCACTTCGCGCACTGACCGACCGGAAAGATCCGCCCAGCCGGTGGCCCGAAACGGCCACCGGTTGTCCAGTTTCCGCGTAAGAATGAGACTATGCCTGAATTCATCACCGGCCCCGCGGTGCTCTTCGCCCCCGCGGGGCGCGCGGAGATCATCCCCAAGGCCGCGAGTCGAGCCGATATGGTCATCCTCGACCTCGAGGACGGCGCCGGGGAGGTCGATCGACAGATCGCCTATTCAAACATTCTCAACTCGGGCCTGGATCCCGCGCGCACTATCGTCCGCGTCGTAGGTCCGGGGGACCCGCACTTTGCCGAGGATGTGGCGATGGTCCGTTCCAGTCCCTACACACTTGTGATGGTGCCGAAGATCAGCGGTGCTGTACCCACGGGGCTGGACGGCCTCAATGTGATCGCCATGATCGAAACGCCGCAGGCGGTGGCTGGTATCGCCGGTATCGCGGCGCATCCGGCGGTGGTGGGACTGTTCTGGGGTGCGGAGGACCTCACGCACCTGCTCGGAGGCACGCACTCGCGTTACCTGGCCGATGAGGCGGGGGAGGGCACCTACCGCGAGACCATGAGGCTGACGCGGGCACTCATGCACATTCATGCCAGTGCGCACGGAAAGTTCTGCATAGACGCCATCCATGCAGATTTTCACGATGAGCGCGGCCAGTACCTCGAGGCCGTGGATGCCGCGCGGTCCGGGTTCGCCGCCTCGGCGTGCATCCATCCGGCCCAGGTGGAGACGATTCGCAGAGCCTATGCCCCCGAACAGGGACAGGTCGAGTGGGCTCGTCGGGTGGTGGAGAAGGCCACGGGCTACCCGGGTGCCTTCACCCTCGATGGCCAGATGATCGATGCACCGTTGGTTTCCCAGGCCCGGCGGATTATCGGGCGTCTGCCTGCTTGATCAGTTCGAGGGTCTTCTCCACCCGGTTCTCCGGCAGCGGGGCGCCGAGGACGGCCAGGGAGGCGTCGGCAAGCATGATGGCGATGTCCGGAAGACTGTCATCGGTGAGCGGGCAGGGGACCGTTCCGTCGTTGGGACGCATCTCTATGGCGGACATGGTGATGTGGAAGGGGAGCTCGGCGCGGGGATCGTCTCCGACGATCTCCTGAGCCAGGGAGGTGAAAATCCCGATCAGGCCCTCGCGGTCGGCGTGGTACTCCGCGAACTCGTCGGAGGCGACGATCGGCAGCTGGTAGAGGCGACCGACGTTCCACTTCGTTGACAGCAGGAGGCGGGCCTCGGCGGCGACGATGGCCCACAGGCGGAGTTCGGGACGTGCGTCGAGTGCACTCAGATCCTCGGCGAGCATGATCGAGGGCTCGACGGTGGACTTCAGCAGGGTGAGAAAGATTTCGCTCTTCGAGGGAAAGTGATAGTAGAGGGAGGCCTGGCGGATCCCCACGGCATCCGCGATCTGGTGTGTGGATGTGGTGGCGAAACCCTGGCGCGTAAACAGCTCTGCCGAGGCGTCAAGGATCTCCTCGCGGGGATTCTTGCCGGCCCGTCGCGGAGCTGACCTCCGGGGGCGTCCGACTGCTCCTGCCATGACCTGTTGACACTTCCTTCGATTGAAAAAGATTTAGAACGACCGATATAAAGACAGTTTCAAAGATTCTAGCCCTGAGTTATCCCGCTTCACCATTCAGGGCACCGCTTCAGAGCGGGATGCCGTTTCTTCGGGCCACTGAATCCATGACATTGGACAGCATCCTGGCTGCGGCTCCGAAGGTGGTTCGCTGCAGCGCGGGCATGTCCCAGGCGGTCGCGTCCTGATCGTGGATGTGGTCCATCCAGCGTTTGGACTGCAGCTCGAGTCCCGCCTTCCACACCTGGGTCAGGTAGTCAACCTCGTCGGCACTGAGGAGGTCACCCGCCTGTGCCAGCCGCTCCGCGGTTGTCGGCGCCAGTGAACCGGCGCTGTATGCCGCCCAACGGGCTATCTTGACCGTCGGGATAAGGAGGTTCTCGCGGATGCTGACGGCGTGGTCGAGGGAGGGCAGTCCGTCAAGCACCTGCAGCGTCGGGGGCCGGGAGGCGATGGCGTCGGCAAGCAGTGCGGCGGTGTCCACGTTCGCGGTTTTCGCCGCCCAGGTACCGGCATCCAGGAACACGGCCGCATCCTCACCCGAGCGCGCCCGCCGCTCCCACTCCCGGCGGGTGGCGAAGCCGATGGGTTCGACTGTGAATCCCAGGTTCGCCAGCATTGCCGCAACGGGGATCGCGGGGTCGGCGTCCGTGGGCTTCTCGACGACCGCCAGCCACCTCACCGGGGAGGTGGGGAGCGCGTCACCGCGTCCCACAGGGCCGGTGAGGACAAGGGTGGCGTCGACGCCGGGGGAGTGCAGGGCGTCGGTGATCAGCCGGGAGAACCAACCGGCAAGCTCCGCGGGGGACTCACCGTGGTGGAGCGCGTTACCGAGCAGATCGAGCGATTCGGTGATCACTCCGCGCACGGTGGCGAAGTCTGCGCACAGGGGTGCGCTTTCGGATAGATCGGTCAGTGAGGGGTGCAGCACGATGGAATTATCCTCGGAAGGTTAAGAGTGAGTTAGCTGTCTCTTCTAAAGAAACTACACGGTGGATCCATGCAGAAACCACCTGGTCCCGGTTAGGGGATCAGGTGGTCTCGAAAGTGCGCTGTTTTCGTTTCCCAGTCCTAGCGGCTGGTGAACGGCAGGAGAGCCATTTCGCGTGCGTTCTTCACGGCTGTCGCGACCTCGCGCTGCTGCTGCGGGGTCAGACCGGTGACGCGGCGGGAACGGATCTTGTGGCGGTCGGAGATGAACTGACGAAGGGTGTTGATGTCCTTGTAGTCCACCTTCTCGATGCCCGCTGCCTTCAGCGGGTTCTTCTTCGGGCGGCGGGTCTGCTCAAGGCGGATCCGCTTAGCGTTGTTACGCTGCTTCATTGAAAAACTCCCTTACCAGCTGGACTTACGAACGCCGGGAAGCTCACCGCGGTGAGCCATCTCGCGCATACGGACACGGGACACACCGAACTTGCGGAGGAAGCCACGGGGGCGACCATCCTTGGCGTCGCGGTTGCGGACGCGGATCTGTGCGGCGTCGCGGGGCTGGCGGTTCAGTTCGAACTGCGCATCCAGGCGATCCTCGTCAGAGGTGTTCGGGTTACGGATGATGGCCTTGAGCTCTGCGCGACGCTCCGCATAGCGGGCGACGATTTCCTTGCGCTGCTCGTTCTTGGCGATTTTTGACTTCTTAGCCATGAATTATCGCTCCTCGCGGAATTCGACGTGCTTGCGGACCACCGGATCGTACTTCTTCAGCGTGATACGGTCCGGGTTGTTGCGCTTGTTCTTACGGGTGACGTAGGTGTAACCGGTGCCAGCCGTAGACTTCAGCTTGATGATGGGGCGGATATCATTACGTGCCATCTTTAGATTTTCTCCCCACGTGCGCGAATCTGAGCCACGACGGCTTCGATGCCGTCACGGTCAATGACCTTCAGGCCCTTGGTGGATACGGTCAGGGTGATGGTACGGCCCTCAGAGGGGACGAAAAACTTCCGACGCTGCACGTTGGGGTTCCAACGGCGTGACGTGCGTCGGTGCGAGTGTGAGACAGACTTGCCGAAACTCGGCTTGCGTCCCGTTACCTGGCAATGTGCCGACATAACTTTCTTTCTCCTAGCCGCCCACATTCAACTAAAAGACGCGCCGCACCGGGGGATCCGGGGCGCGAGCATGCCAGCTGACGGGGCGATAACGAATATTTACGACAACAGCAAGGGACAAGTTTACAGATGGAGGTGAAAATCACCTAATCCCGTACCGATTCCGGGTCAGGGGCGGGCCACATTGTGTGAGCGGGCGTGCTCGACCGCGGAATCCAGATCATCGAAGAGATGGTGGGGGTGGCGCAGCGAGCGGATCGCACCGAGCACCCCGAGCACATGGATGTGCTCCTTCCGGACTCCCTTGATCAGTACTGTAACTCCCCGCCGCTCCAGAGCGGTGACGAGCTCGGCCAGCTGGTGGGCCCCCGTGGCGTCGATCATCTGCAGCTGGGACAGCCGGAGGATCACCACCTCGACGTCCCTGTGGGCGCCGATGTCCTCGAGGATGCGCTCGGCGGCACCGAAGAACAGTGAACCCTCGATCCGGAATAGTGCAATCCGTTCATCGCCGTCGACCGCGGGCCCGGGCAGTGTCTCACGGTACAGCCCGGTGTCCAGACTCATTCTGCGCAGCATGAAAAACGCCGCGGCCGCGATCCCGATGCCGACGGCCACGACCAGATCCACGCTGATCGTGATCACCGCCGTGACCATGAAGACGATGGCGTCGGAGCGTGTGGAGCGCAGCACCCTGGATATGACCTCGGGGGAGACCATGCGGGTCGCGGTGATCATCAGGACGCCGGAGAGTGCGGCCAGGGGAATCACCGAGACGACGCCGGCGGCCAGATAGACGACGGCGAGGAGTACAAGAGCGTGCACGCTTGACGACGCCCGCGTCCGGCCCCCGGAACGCACGTTGACGGCGGTCCGGGCGATCGCACCCGTGGCGGGCATACCGCCGAAGAAGCCGGCACCGATCGACGCCAGGCCCTGCCCCACCAGTTCGCGATCCGCGTTGACGGGGCCTGTGTCAGCCATTGATGCGGCGACCCTGGCGGAGAGCAGCGACTCGATGGCGGCCAGGGCGGCCACCGCGCACGCCGGTCCAATCAGGTTGCGGATCAGCTCGGGACTGATCTCGGGCAGCCCCGGGGCCGGAAGCGAGCGGGGCAACGCACCGATGGTGTCCAGGGGCAGGTGCAGTATGAGGCCGATCAGTGTGACCGCGACAATGGCCACGAAGCTGCCGGGGACCCGCGGTGCCAGTTTCCCGAGCAGCAGCATGATGGCCGCCACCGTGACAACGATGGACAGCGGCAGGAGTGCGCGGGGCCATCCGGTGTGGAGAAGGGAGTGGAACGCGGCGAGGAGGGTGTTCGTCGGGAGATCGCCGGTGTACCCCACCGCGGCGGGAACCTGCTGCATGAAGATGATGATGCCGATTCCCACGGTGAATCCCTCGATCACCGGCCACGGAATGTAGCTGACCGTTCTGCCCAGCCTCAGTACCCCTGCGAGCACCACGATCAGTCCCGCCATGATGCTGACCAGCGCGACGGCTCCGACACCGTGTGCATGGACGATGGGGGACAGGACGACGACCATGGCGCCCGTGGGTCCGGACACCTGGACATTTGAACCCCCGAAGACCGCCGCGATCAATCCGGCGACGATGGCGGTGATCAGTCCCGCCTCCGCGCCGACCCCGGAGCTGACCCCGAAGGCGAGTGCCAGGGGCAGTGCGACGATTCCGACCGTGATACCCGCGGTGACATCTGACTTCCAGGTGTAGCGCAGGAGCTGGTAGTCGGAGGCGGAAGGAAGCAGGGAACGCCATTGCCTATTCATTGGCGGGACCCGCGAATCGGGGAAGGGTGGACACCGAGGAGAGCTGCTGACTGGACTTCTCGAGCATGGCGTTGAGCAGAGCCCTGGCTGTGCTGAGGAGATCGGCGACCTGGGGATGGGCGAGGCTGTAGGTGACGGCGTTCGCGTTCCTTACCGATATCACCAGTCCGTACCTTCTGAGCACGGACAGGTGGTGGGAAAGATGTGAGGCCTCGAGCTCCGTGGCCGCGATCATCTGGGAGACGGTGGATTCATTCTCGGCGGCGAGGATCTCAAGTATCCGTATGCGGTAGGGGTGCGCCATTCCCTTGAAGAGGTTGGCCTTGCGTTGGTACAGCGGTAGCTGCTCGGAGGTGAACATGTGGGCCTCTCTGAAATGACCATATGATGGATACATCATATGGTCATTGTTTGGGGGCCACAACCACCGATGTCCGCGCCCCGCCCGCGCTGATTTTTTCTCAGGCCACCAGGGGTGTAGGGTATTGGAGGTTCATCACCCGCCGATGGGTGATGCATACTTAACGAACCCAACTCGGGCACGATCCGTGATCTCACGGAACCGACCTGATGTTTCTATCCTGAGGGAATCGAGAGTAAATGAAGAAGGACATCCACCCCGACTACCACCCGGTGGTCTTCCGCGACGCAGGTACCGGTCACCAGTTCCTGACCCGTTCCACCACCTCCAGTGACCGCACCGTCACCTGGGAGGACGGAAACGAGTACCCGCTGATCGTCGTTGACGTCACCAGTGAGTCCCACCCGTTCTGGACCGGCGCTCAGCGTGTCATGGACACCGCCGGCCGTGTCGAGAAGTTCGAGCGTCGCTTCGGCGGCATGGCTCGCCGCAAGAAGAAGGCATAGGAGGAAGACCCATGGCAGTTCCAAAGCGCCGTTTGTCCCGCGCCAACACCCGTATGCGCCGCTCCCAGTGGAAGGCCGACAATGTCGCCCTCCAGGAAGTGAAGATCGACGGTCAGACCGTTCGCATCCCGCGCCGTCTGGTCAAGGCCGCACAGCTGGGCCTCGTTGACGTCGAGCAGTTCTAGCAGCACACTTCACGCCCTCCGGGCTGAAGTTCAATAGCAACCGGGTACGCTCAGTTTTTTGACTGGGCGTACCCGGTTGTATTCTGTACTAGGTGGTAAATTCGACGAAACCGGTTTTAACTTCGATGGTTCGCCGGCAGGGAAAGCACCGTGTATTGGAAACGCTGCGGTCCGATGCCTCTGTGTTTGGGATGGGTTGGAAGAAATGAAGATTCTGGTCGTGGACGATGAGCAGGCCGTGAGGGATTCCCTGCGGAGGTCGCTGGCGTTCAACGGATATACGGTCGCACTCGCCGAGGACGGCGTGCAGGCGCTCGACATGATTCGCCGGGAACAGCCGCACCTGGTCATCCTGGATGTGATGATGCCCCGGATGGACGGGGTCGAAGTGTGCCGCACCCTGCGCAGCGAGGGCGACAAGCGCCCCGTTCTGGTTCTGACCGCCAGAGACAGCGTGTCCGACCGCGTGGGTGGTCTCGATGCAGGTGCGGACGACTACCTGGCGAAGCCCTTCGCTCTGGAGGAGCTGCTGGCACGGGTTCGTTCGCTCATTCGCCGTTCGGCGGCGGAGCCGTTCACCGCGAACAACGTTGAAACGGAGCTCACCTTTGAAGATCTCGTCCTCAATCTGAAAACCAGGGATGTGAGCAGGGGTGGTCGGCCGATCAGCCTCACCAGGACCGAGTTCGCCCTATTGAACATGTTCATGCGGCATCCCCGCAAGGTTCTGTCGCGCGCCGATATTCTCGAGGAGGTGTGGGGAAATGAGGCGCCCAGCTCCGGGAATGCTCTGGAGGTATTCATCGGCTATCTCCGAAAGAAAACCGAGATGTCCGAAGGGACGGAGGCGAGGAGCCGGCTGATCCACACCGTTCGGGGAGTCGGTTACGTTCTCCGACAAACGGTTTCGTGAGCCTGAGGCGGGAATTCCCACCGCCGGAAATCGCGGAGGTGAACCCCGAATCACCTGAAGCGGAGCAGGAGGGGTGGAGCTACACCGCCTCGCTCCGGTGGAGGCAGTCGCTGCTGAGCGCCACACTGGTCGCGTTCTCCGTCGGTATCATCACCGTGGCGGCGTACTGGACGGTGTCGGAGTCTCTGACCTCCTCCGTTGACAGCGAGCTGGAAAACAAGGCCCAGGCGATGCTCTCCCGCGCCTACACCTTCGATTCCGTCCCGGAGATCGACTCGGAGATAGCGGCGTTGAAGGCCTACAACCCGGATATCCGTGTGGCCGTCGCTCCCGCGGGGTGGGAGTACGTGGTCGGTGACAGCATCGCGCTCCCGGGGGATTTCTTTATTGATTTCTCCTACCCCGGGGTGAATTCCCTGTCCGTGGCCGGTGACAGGGTTCTGGTGATGCACGATGAGACCGGAGCGGCTGTCCTGGTGGCCAAGGACATGAGCGAGACCCGCCGACTGCTCACCTCCCTAGGTGTTGCGCTGCTGGTGATCAGCGGGATCGGGGTACTGGCGTCGATTCTTGTGGGGTTCAGCATCTCCAACCTCGGACTCAAGCCGCTGGTGCGCCTGCAGCAGGCGGTTGAGCGTCTGGCGCGCACGGATGAGCTGGAGCCGATCCGGATCGACGGCAACGACGAGATTGCCCGCTTGAGTAACAGCTTCAATGAGCTCATCGAGGCGCTCCGCGTCGCACGGCTGCGGCAGGCGCAGCTTGTCGCCGACGCCGGGCACGAGTTGAAGACTCCTTTGACCTCGATGCGCACCAATATCGAGCTGCTCATCCTATCCTCGAAATCGGATGCCCAGAGCATCACCGATCAGGACCGTGAGGATCTCGAGCATGATCTGATCGCCCAGCTCGAGGAGCTGTCCACCCTGGTGGGTGATCTGATGGATCTCGCGCGCGAGGAATCCTCCAACACACTGGAGCAGGTGAACCTCGATGAAATCCTGACGGGGGCGATCGAGAGGGCACAGCGCCGCCGTCATGATGTGAGGATCGAGCTGCAGCAGAGCACCGAGTGGTATCTCCTCGGCGATGAGTTCTCCCTGGGAAGAGCCCTGGTCAATGTGTTGGACAATGCGGTCAAGTGGTCACCGGAGGACGGTACGGTCCGGGTTCGCATGCAGCAGCAGAGTGAGAGCGAGGTGTGGCTGACGGTCTCCGATTCCGGTCCGGGAATTCCGGAGGAGGAGCGTTCCAGGGTGTTCGATCGTTTCTACCGGTCGGTGTCATCACGGTCCATGCCCGGCTCCGGGCTCGGACTCGCCATCGTCTGGCAGGTCATTGAACACAGTGGCGGTGTGGTCGGGGTCTCCGATTCCGACGACGGGGGCACCATGATCACCATCATTCTGCCCGGTTTCGCGGACCGGGAGCACCTGGGAACCATCGGCGCCTGAACGTTTAGCATTCTCACAATAAACATTCAGAATCATCCGATTGACCCGCCAGCCAGGGGGTTCATAATCTAATTCATGACAAACATGAACCCACACTCCCCGGAGCCTTCGGATGGACGCGCCGATGGTGCAGATGAAGCGCAGGAGACCTCCCGTTTTGACTCCGTGCGCAGCCCGTATCAGTCCGCGGGGGAGGGAACGCCCGCCCCGGATTCCCAGACCTGGACGAGTTGGGATGCTCAGCCGGTGGCAGATGCCCCGAAGAAGAAGGCCACGGTCGGGCTGCGGACGGCACTGGCTCTGATGGTTCTCGGATCGGTGGCCACGGGAACCGTGGTGGGAGTCGCCAGCAACAGGATAGGTTCCTCGGCTTCATCGTCGAGTGTTGTCAGCTCGCTGGATCAACCGAGCATGCAGCGGACCTCGACGGCGGAGCCCGGTTCGGCCGAGCAGGTCGCAAAGGCGGTGCTGCCTTCAGTGGTGTCCATCCAGGCGGTGACCAGGACGGCGGCCTCGGAAGGCTCCGGTTCCATCATCTCCTCCGATGGGTATGTCATGACCAATAACCATGTGGTTTCGGGTGCCTCACAGAGCGGTGTCCTGGAGGTGACCCTCGCCGATGGAACGGTCAAGCAGGCGGACTTCGTCGCCGGCGATGCCTCCACCGATATCGCGGTGATCAAGATTCGGGACGCCACGAATCTCCCGGTGATGGCCTTCGGTGATTCCAACGACCTCGCGGTGGGACAAGACGTCATGGCCATCGGTTCGCCGCTCGGATTGAGCTCCACGGTGACCACGGGCATAGTCTCCGCCATGAACCGTCCGGTGCGCGCCTCCGGTGAGGAGGGCGAATCCTCACTCATCGACGCGATCCAGACGGATGCGGCCATCAACCCGGGCAACTCCGGTGGGCCGCTCGTGGACATGCAGGGCAACCAGGTGGGGATCAACTCCGTTATCGCCTCGGTGTCATCCGGAGGTGACACCGCCGGTTCGATCGGGCTGGGCTTCGCCATCCCCGCAAACTTTGCGAAACGCGTGGCCACCCAGTTGATCGATTCCGGTGTGGTGACCCAGCCGATGATCGGCGTCCAGTTGGCGGGCAACTCCAACGCCGCCGGCGCGCTGATCTCTTCCGTTCAGGATGGCGGCCCGGGAGCCGCGGCGGGGCTGGCGCCCGGCGATGTGGTGACCAAGCTCAACGATCGCCCGATCGACAGTGCCGATGCGCTCATCGCCGCTGTTCGCTCGCAGAATTTCGGCGAGACGATCAGGCTCACGGTGACCCAGCAGAACACTTCCCAAACCCGAGAGGTAGAGGTTACTCTCACCAGTGAGTAGTTTAGTTGGTGAACCCCAGTCTGAAAGTGAGCGAGACAACGATGAGCAATGATGCCATGGGAGAGCTTTCCGCCGTCCTGGAGACCAGGGCCCCGCTTCCGGATGTCGATCCGGATCCGGAGTTTCTGAAGGCGACCGAATTGGAGGAAGCGTTGAACCCCCAGCGTCGCGCGCTCGTCGTGCTCGTCAGTGACCACACCCCGGGCAGTGGGTTGGACAGTGACAAACTGGTCACCGAGCTGCTCCATGAAGCGGGTTTCACCGTGGATGCCGTTGTCCAGGTCAAGTCGAAGAAGTCACAGATCCGCCAGGCGATTGAAACCGCGGTCATCGGTGGGGCCGATCTGGTTCTCACCGTCGGCGGTGTCGGAGTCGGGCCCAGGGACAAGACCCCGGAGGCGACGCGGTCCATCCTCGACCAGATGCTCCCTGGAATCGCCCAGGCACTTCGTGCCTCGGGCCTGGCCTGCGGTGCGGTGGACGCCTGTGTATCCCGTGGCATCGCCGGTGTGTCGGGGTCGACCGTCGTCGTCAACCTCGCGGCCTCGCGTTCCGCGATCAGAGACGGCATGGCCACCCTGGTGCCACTCGTGCATTTTGTCATCGACCAGATGCAGACCTCCACCGTCAGATAACCCAGGGGGTTCCAAGTTGTCCAGAAGCCGTCGCCGCGTGTTCAAACCCTCCACCGCACAGGACTACGACCGATCAGCCGACCGTTCCACCGATGGCCGGATCACCGGTGATGAGGATCGGGAAGTGATTCTTGATCCGGATTCGGAGGACACTCCCGAGGGGGATCGGTTCTGGTTGGAACAACGTCCGCCCCACTATGGAGCGGAATAGCAAAAGCCACCCTGACTGGGGTGGCTTTTTCCATCGTTTCGACTGCACCTACTGTGCGGACTTCTGCTCCTTGAGCAGGTCGCGGATCTCGGTGAGCAGCTCGGCTTCGATCGATGCGGGAGTCTCCTTCTCCTCCTCAACGCCCTTGCGCTTGGCCAGGGTTTCATTGAGCTTGTTCATCGGTGCGACAAGAACGAAGTAGACGATCGCCGCGATGATCAGGAAGTTGATGGCCGCCGTAATCACGGCACCGAAGTCGATGAAGGTGGCCTCGTTGCCGGCGATGACGTGGAAGCCCAGCCCGGATACATCGGCACCACCGAAGGAGGCGATCAACGGATTGACGATGTGGTCGGAGAATGCGGTCACGATTGCCGTGAACGCGGTTCCTATGACCACGGCGACGGCAAGCTCGATGACATTGCCACGCAGAATGAAGTCCTTGAATCCCTTGAGCATTTTTCCAGTTTCCTTGTCAGGTTGAAGGGGCGCGAGTCAACTTCAGGATTTTAGTCCACATCCATGGCATGCATAGGGATGAAACGCCTCAGGAGGCCGGGCCGCGCACCCGGTCGCCGGTGAGCACCACCGTCAAGGGCGCATTCAGGGACGCAGCGGCCACGGTGAGGGCGAGGGATTCGGGGAGCAGGACCAGAACGCTCTCGGTTCCCTCGGCGGCCCCGAGGATTACGCGCCCACCTGCTGCAATCGTGTGTGATCCGCCCGAATCAGGTTCGAGGGAAACCACGGAGACGGTGTCACCGTGGTGGAGAAGCGGGATGGTGGAGGGGTCGGACAGGCGCAGAGGCACCATTGTCTGCGGATCCGCAGAATTATCACCAGTGATATTGGCCACAAAGCTTGCTGTGAGGTCCTCGCCTATGAACCTGCGCGGGGTGGCCACCTCCCCAGCTCCGAGGGATGATGCCGCGACCTTTCCCACCGCCTCCCCGGTATCCCCCAACGCGCCTGCAGGAGCGAATTCCGCCGGCACCCGGCGAAGCTCCACATCGGTTTCGCGGATCACGTCACCGGCGTTGACATCCCGGATGAACACCACCGCAGAGGGGTCCGTGGACAGGAAAGAGCGCAGAAGAAGTGCGCCGGCCGCGAGTAGAAGCAGCGCGGCAACGGCGCGGCGCAACAACAATGACCGGTGCCACCCAGGCGTGACTAGTTTTCTGCGGAGTTCCATATCTCCTTGGACTGCCTAAAGCGCACCCAGGTTCCGCACTCCGGCCGGTGTGATGATCACATTGACGGGCAGATCGTGGTCCTCGACCTCGATGTCATCGCGGATCTCGCCGTTGTAGAGCGTGGTGGCCACCGTCGCCCGCACCCCAGTGGCCAGTGCACGGTCGTAGAAGCCCCCGCCCTTGCCCAGTCTTATCCCCCCGGGCGTGCACGCCAGTGCAGGTGCGATGATGAGATCGCAGAAGTTCAGCGCCTCCGGCCCCAGCCGGGGGCCCGATGGCTCCCAGATGCCGAAGGCCCCCTTCACCAGATTGGTCGGCCCCTGGTAGAGGGCCCAGTCCAGGCGTCCGTCCTCCAGGGACAGGGGAAGGATCAACGCGGGTACCTCGGAATGGATCGCGTCGAGAAAGAGGCGACCCCCCGGTTCCGTCCTTCCGGGAACATAGGCGGCGACTCTTTTGGGGCGGGTGCTCCGGAGGAAATAGGAGACATGGGCCACCAGGGCGGCGTCCTCCCTGTGCCGGAGGTCTGCGGGCATGGTGGCGCGGGCGTCGAGAAGCTTTCGGCGCAACTCCGTCTTGGACTCGCTCATAGCTTTCCAGGATAGCCGTGTTTTTCCGGAGGGTGACGGGCGGGCTGAATCATCGTCGGGGGTAAGGTGATCGTCATGAGTTTGCCTATCGACGAGCACGCGAACGCGGTCAAGACCGTGGTTGTCCCCGCAGCGGGAATGGGAACGAGATTCCTGCCTGCGACCAAGACCGTGCCCAAGGAGCTGCTCCCGGTGGTCGACACACCGGGAATAGAACTGATCGCCAGCGAAGCCGCGGAACTCGGCGCCACCAGGCTGGCCATAATCACGGCACCGAACAAGAAGGGTGTCCTGGCGCATTTCAGCAGGTTCGCCGAACTGGAGCAGACCCTGGAGGAGAGGGGAAAAACCGAACAGCTGGCGAAGGTCCGCCGCGCCGCGGAGCTCATCGAGGCTGTGTCGGTGGAGCAGGCCCATCCCCTGGGGCTCGGCCATGCCGTCGGTCTCGCCGAATCCGTACTCGATGAGGACGAGGACGTCGTCGCGGTCATGCTCCCGGATGATCTCGTGCTCCCGGTCGGGGTCATGGAAAGAATGGCGGAGGTGCGCAATCGCTTCGGGGGATCCGTCCTCTGCGCGGTCGAGGTCGCTGATGATGAGGTCTCCAACTACGGCATCTTCAAGGTCGAGGACACGGCAAACGACGCCGCCGACCCTGATATCAAGCGGGTGGTGGGCATGGTGGAAAAGCCCGCGGCGGCCGATGCACCCTCCAATCTCGCGGCCACGGGACGGTACCTGCTCGACCGCGACATCTTCGACGCGCTGCGTCGCATCTCCGCCGGCTCCGGCGGCGAGATCCAACTCACAGATGCCATCGCCCTGCTCATCGATGAGGGGCATCCCGTTCACATAGTCATCCACCACGGGAAGCGGCATGATCTCGGAAATCCCGGCGGATACATTCCGGCTTGCGTTGATTTCGGCCTCTCGGATCCTGTCTACGGGCCCCACCTCAGGCGTGCGATCACGCAGATCCTGGCGGAACACGAGGATGCGGACGCAGCGGCCAGTGGATCCGACGTAGACTAGCTGCCTGTCGGAAGGAGATCCCCAGTGAGATCAGTCGAACAACAGCTGGCCCTGGTAACCCAGGCGGCGGTGACACCGGAGCCGGTCCGTATCGCGATCGCCGATGCCCTCGGTCTGATGTGCGCCGAGGAGGTCCAGGCCACGCGCCCGCTGCCGGGCTTTGCCCAGGCGGCCATCGACGGTTACGCGGTTCGTGCTGTTGATGTCGGCGGTGAGCGCTCACTGAGCAGGGAGTTGCCGCTGGCTCCCCTGGAGAAATCCCTTCCTGTCGTCGGTGAGGTGGCCGCGGGCTCCCAGCAGCCCCTCAGGCTCCAACCGAAGCAGGCTGTACGCGTGCACACCGGAGCACCACTGCCGACGCTGGCGGATGCGGTGCTGCCGATGGCATGGAGCGACCGCGGGAGGAAGCGCGTGGTCGCGCAGCGACCCGTACGCTCCGGGGAGTTCGTCCGCAGGGAGGGCGACGATATTCAACCCGGCGATGTCGCGGTGAGTGCGGGCTCCGTCCTCGGGCCCGCGCAGATCGGGCTGCTCGCCGCCGTCGGCCGGTCCAAGGTACTTGTCTATCCGCGTCCCCGGATGGCGGTCATCTCCGTCGGTCCCGAACTCGTGGACATCGACCGCAGCCCCGGGCTCGGTCAGGTGTATGACGTCAACTCCTATTCACTTGCCGCCGCGGGACGCGAGGCGGGTGCCGATGTCTACCGCTACGGAATCGCCGCGGGTGAGCCCCGCCGGATCCGGGAGATTATTGAATCGCAGATGCTGCGCAGCGAGATGATTGTGATCAGTGGTGCGGTAGGTGGCGCCGGTTCGGAGGGTGTGCGCGAGGTGCTGAGGGAACTCGGTGAGATCGACACTGAAAGGGTGGCTATGCACCCGGGGTCCGTTCAGGGTTTCGGACTGCTCGGCGAGGATCGGATCCCGGTGTTCCTGTTGCCCTCGAATCCGGTGGCCTCCCTGGTCATTTTTGAGATCCTCGTTCGCCCCCTGGTCAGGCTGTCACTGGGCAAACGCAACGCCGCGCGCAGGGTGGTGCGTGCCCGCGCCCTCAACCATGTCACCTCGCTGGCCGGTCGCAAGGGGTTCATCCGGTCCCGCCTCATGCGCGACGCGGAAACCCAGGACTACCTCGTGGAGGCACTCGGCGGAGCCACGGGCGCACCCTCCCATCTGCTCGCCGGAATGGCCGAGGCCAATGCGATGGTGCGTATTCCCGAGGATGTGGCGGAGATCCGCCCCGGCGACGTCGTCGATGTGATCTTCCTGGCACAGGGACGATGAGCCCATGCTCCATGTCTTCAACGACGACCGTTCCCGCCCGCAGCCCCATTTTCGCCACCCCGGATGGCCGGAGAGCACCCGGCAGGTGACCCTCCCGGAGGGTGGCGCGGTCCGGCTGCGGCCGCTGCGCCGCCGTGACTACGCGGTCTGGGCGAAACTTCGGTTGAAGGATGTCGAGCACCTGCGTCCCGTCGAACCCACGGTTCCCGCCGGATGGGAATCCGCCCACACCCGCTCCGCCTGGTGGGAGAGCTACGGTTACCTCAAGAGCGCGGCGCGGCGCGGGGTGGTGGTACCCATGGTCATCGAGCTTGATGGCCGCTTCGTCGGTCAGGTGACCGTCGGCAACATCCAACACGGGGGAATCTCGGACGCATGGATCGGCTACTGGGTGTTCAGTGGGGTCACCGGTCGCGGGGTCGCATCGGCCGCCTGCGCACTCGGCGTCGACCATGCTTTTCGACGCATCGGGCTCCACCGGCTCACCGCCACCTACCTGCCCTCGAACCCGGCATCGGGGCGGGTGCTCGGGCACTGCGGTTTCCGTAAGGAGGGCTTTCTGCGCCGAAACCTCCACATCGACGGACGGTGGATGGATCACCACTTCGTTGCGCTGCTCGCGGATGACTACGCCGCCTCGGCCGTGGAGAGACTGATCCGGGCGGGACGACTTCAGCGCTAACCTTGTCGGCGTGGCAGCCCTTGCGGATTTGTCACACCCGTTACTCTCGTAACTGATTCAACCATGCACCCGTCTCTGGAAGGTTTGGTGCCCTAGTGTCCGGTTTTGTAGGTATCGGCCTGATCGTTGTGGTGTGGCTCATCGTGCTCGCGCCGCTACTGCTACGCAGCCAGAAGCCCATTCGCAAGGCCGGTGAGGCCTTCGATGAAACCCGCGTCATCCATGAGGGTGGCAGCGGGATCCCCGAGCGTCGCCGGCCCCATCTCGCCGCGGAATCCACCGGGGATGAGCAGGTCAAACCAGTCGGCGATGCCTATGAGATCGTCGAGGAACCCTCGATCTTCAGGCATCGCCGTGAGGAGGATGAAACCCAACCCGAGTCCAAGGAGACTGAGGTCTTCGCGGAGGACATCGTTGTCAGTGAAACCGTCACCGACGAGGACGCCGAGTGGAACGAGGAGGATCACTATCCGCTCGAGGACAGTGACACCACCCCGGCGGATCTCCTGCACCCGGTGGAGCGGGAGCGTGCCGCCGCCGAATTTCCGGTTGCCGACAACAGTGCGGAGGAGGAGGCCGAGGAGATTGAGGAGCTCACCGACGAGGACGAGGAGTTCGCCAGGCGCCGCCGCGGACGCGGATACTACGATCCCCAGGCCGACCGCGAGTTCGCGCAGTCGCAGTACGTCCGCCGTCAACGCACCCTCATCGGTCTGGCAGCGCTTGTCGTTGTGACCGTCATCCTCGGTGTCGTCGTCGGTGGTTGGGTGTGGTCACTACCGGTCCTCTCGGCCCTTGTGACCGCCTCCTACCTCGCCGCGCTGCGGAACCAGGTGCGGGCGGAGAACCAGCTTCGTGCCAGGAGGATCCGGCGCCTGCGTCGTTCGCGCCTGGGGGTGCGCCACCCCGAGGATGTCCCGGCCCGGCTCCGCAGGCCCGGTGCCGTGATCGTGGACCTCGATGATGAAAGCCCGGATTTCGAGGGCCTGGACCTGACCTACGCCCCCGCCACCGAGGAACCGGAGACACGGGGTCAGAACCGCCCCCGCAGGGTTGGTTGATGTAGAGTTCCCGCTTATGGCCAAAACGCACCCGACCCGGATTTTCGCCCTAATAGCCGTCCTTGTGGCGGCTTTGAATCTGCGTACCGCGATCGTCTCCGTGGGGTCGGTCCTGGATCAGATCATCGCCACCTTCGGCGCCTCGGAGGCGGTGGCGGGCATCATCACCGCCATACCCGGTCTGATGTTCGGCATCTTCGGTGTCGCAGCGGTTCCGCTCGCCAGGAGGCTGGGGCTCTCCGGCGCATTGAGCTGCGGAATGGTCATCGCCCTGATCGGGTTGACCGTCCGCCCGTGGGTGGGGGACATCTGGAGCTTCATATTCTTCACCGGTCTCGTCGTCGTGGGCATCGCCATCGCCAATATCCTGCTGCCGGCCTGGATCAAACTCCATGGCGGCGCGAACACGGTGGCGCTGATGACCGTTTACACCACCCTGCTCGGGGTCGGCTCCACGATCGGGCCGCTGCCCGCGCTCCTCTTCGGCGGTGAGCAGGGATGGAGATGGGCGATGTTCGTCTGGGCCTTCCTGGGTCTGGCACAGGTTCTGGTGTGGCTGCCGATGTGGGGGAGGGTGCGCCATGACTTCCCCGGGGAGACCATCACCGCGCGGGGCAGGATCTGGACCTCCCCCTCGGCCATCTTCATCATGTTGTTCTTCGGGCTGCAGTCGATGAATGCCTACATTCAGATGGGTTGGCTGCCGAAGATCCTCGTCGACGCTGGCGTCAGTACCGGCAATGCCTCGATCGCGCTGTCCATAGTCGGGGTGATGGGTATCGTCGGTGGATTCACCATGCCGGTCGCCATCGCGCGGACCCGGGACAGAAACCTGGTGTGGTTCCCCGTGGTCTTCGGAATCTCCATGTTTCTGGGGTATCTGGGCACCTGGGCCTTTCCCCTACAGGGCTGGTGGCTGTGGGCCCTCCTGCTGGGTCTGGGCGGATTGTGTTTTCCCATGGCCATCGCCCTGATCCCGGCACGCACCAGGGACCCGCATGTGACCGCCAGCCTGTCCGGCTTCGCCCAGCCGGTCGGCTACGTTCTCGCGGCCCTCGGTCCGCTCGTCGTCGGTGCGCTCTTTCAACTGTGGGGGACCTGGAGTCCGATCCTGCTCATTCTCGCCGGGGGAACCATCGTGCTCGCCGCCGTGGGATACCGTGCCGCCAGGAAGGTGGTCGTCGATGATGAACTTGAGGCCGGTGGTGGCGCCGGATCGCTGGGGTAATCTGTCAACCATGAACAAACCCTTCGTCAGGGACGCGGCGCTCCTGCTTTTCCGCGCCGTTCTCGGCCTGATCTTCGTGGCCCACGGTTGGGAGAAACTCTTCATCGTCGGTATCACCGGGACAACCGGGCAGTTTTCGGCGTGGGGCGTCCCGCAGCCCGGGCTCTCCGCCTGGATCTGTGCGATCGCCGAGCTTGTGGGTGGTGGTCTGCTCGTGGTCGGTCTGCTGACCACGATCGTTGCCGGAGCGCTCACCCTGCTGATGGCCGCGGCGATCTATTTCATGCACCTCGACCACGGGTTCTTCGTCGCCGACAACGGGGTGGAGTATCCCCTGCTGCTGGTTGTCTCCCTGATCATGATCGTCGTCTTCGGCTCCGGACGGGCAAGCATTGACGGGGTGCTGTCCCGTGGTTGATTGTCGGGAGATCCAGGCCGCGCTCTCTGCGCGTCTGGATGGCGAGTCATCCGGTATCGAGGATGAGGTCGTTGATGCCCATCTGGCACACTGCGCGGACTGCCGGGAGTTCTACGACCGCGCGGCGCACCTGAAGCGCCAGTTGAACTTCTGCGTGGCGCAGCCACGCACCATGGTCCCGCCGGACCTGTCGGAGGTAATCCTGGCGGAGGTCGAACCGCAGTGGCGCAGACGTGCCACCACCCGCGTGCTCACCTCGGTGCTCACCCGGGTCTTCATGGTCGTCCTCGGGGTCATTTTTGCCTGGTGGGCGGTTGCCCTGCTGGTGGAGGGGGCGTCGATAAGCACGGTGGAGGACCCGCTGACCTACCGCCTGCTCGGGGAGGCCGCAACCTTTCGTCTCGGTCTGGCCTCCGGACTACTGTTCGCGGCGTGGAAGCCCGGCCTGGTGGGTGGGATGCTGCCGATCTACGGAACACTGTGGACCTTCAGCCTCGGCTTCGCCGCCCGTGATCTGGTGCTCGGTGCGGCCGGCCGTCAGACCGCGCTGCTGATCGTGCTCCTGCTGGCCACCGCCCTGGTGCTGGGGGTATCCTGGCTGGGAAACGCCGGCTCCGGGGTGCTGCGGCGGACATGGAGCTCGATTAGCGCGCAGCCTGCGTGAACACCCTAGACTCGGAACCATGAGTTTTGCTGAGCATGCGATCATCTGGCACATCTACCCACTGGGTGCACTGGGTGCACCCATCCGTCCGGAGGAGCCCATCCGGGAGGTCAGCCACCGCCTCCGTGGCCTCGGGACATGGCTGGACTACGTGGTTGAACTTGGCTGCAACGCGGTGATGTGCGCACCGGTGTTCACCTCGGAATCACATGGCTACGATACCGTCGATTTCTACTCCGTTGATCCGCGTCTGGGGGATGAACGCGATCTCGATGAATTCATCGCCGCCGCGGAGGGGCGCGGCATCGGCATCATCCTCGACGGGGTGTTCAACCACGTCGCCCGCAGTTCGGGGTACGTAGATCTGTGCACCGGGGACAGTTTCGAGGGCCACGAGGCACTGATGGAGCTGGATCACACCCGTGAGGAGGTGGTCGACCTGGTCAGCGATGTGATGTGCTTCTGGCTGGATCGCGGAATCGCCGGATGGCGCCTGGATGCCGCATACGCCATCGACCCCGCATTCTGGGCGCGGGTCCTGCCCCGGGTGCGTGGCAGGCACCCGCGCGCCTGGATCGTAGGCGAGATGATCCACGGGGACTACGCCGCCTATGTTTCGGAGTCGGGCATCGATTCCGTGACCCAGTATGAACTGTGGAAGGCGATCTGGTCGAGCCTGAAGGAGGAGAACTTCTATGAACTTGAATGGACCCTGAGCAGGCATAACGAGTTTCTGGAGTCCTTTGTGCCGCAGACCTTCGTGGGAAACCACGATGTCACCCGCATCGCCACAAAGGTCGGGCAGAACAAAGCGGTCCTCGCAGCGGCGATCCTGTTCACCGTGGGGGGCACCCCGAGCATCTACTACGGCGATGAACAGGGCTTCACCGGCACCAAGGAGGACAGGCTGGGGGGTGATGATGACATCCGCCCGCCACTGCCGGAGAAGCTCTCACCCCTGGGGGAGTGGATTCACCGCGCCTATCAGCAGCTCATCGCCCTTCGGCGCCGCCACCCCTGGCTCCACACCGCGCACACCGAGGTGGAGGATCTCAGCAACACCGAGATCACCTACCGCGCGATCGGTGGTGACGGGGAGTGGATCCGGGTCCGGGTGTCCGTCGAACCGGTCGCCGTGCGGGTCAGCGGGGTCGACGGCGAGACGCTCTTCGAGTTCGATGGGAATCCTGCGGCGGGGAGCTGAGCGCGGCGGGTCCCCTCGCGGGTCAGCGCCAGCTCGGCATCCACATCAGGGAGTAGTAGACGCTGTCCGGGACCAGGTATCCGTAGAGAATGGGTGAGTAGGCGAGGAACATCATCACCACCAGTCCCAGATAGCCGATCACCGCCAGGGAACCCGTGGTCAGTCCCCGGAAGCGTGGCGTGCCCCGCTGCCAGAGCTGGCCGCAGACCAGGGCCAGCATGACGATGGTGAAGGGGATGAGAGCCGTTGCGTAGAAGAAGTACATTTGCCGGTCATAGGTGGCCAGCCAGGGCAGGAAACCCGCGGCGAAGCCCACGAGGGGAATGATGAACGCCCCCTGCCGCCTGATGACCACCGACCACAGGGCCCACACGATCACGGGAACGGTCAGCCACCAGATCGCGGGTGTGCCGAAGAGATAGATCATCCTCCGGCAGGTTCCACCCACCGCGCACTCGATGTCCGTCGAGGAGTAGTAGAGGATGGGCCGGCCGGCGACGAGCCAGGACCAGGGTTTTGAATCCCAGGGGTGGCTGTGGCCGTTGGAGGTGGTCAATGAGCTGTGGAACTCAAGGACACTGAGGTGATAGTGGATCCAGCCGGCCACCGAATCCGGAAGTATCCGGAGGAAGGAATCACCGCTGATTGTTCCGTCCACCCTCGCGTGCCGGTACACCGACGTCTCCGAGGCGAACCACGCCCGCCAGGCCCAGATGTAGAGCAGGACGGGCACGACGACCAGTGAGCCGAGGGCCGGGAGCACATCACGCATCACCGTGCCCGAGACATAACGTCGCACCCCGTAGCGCCTTCGCAACCAAAGGTCCAGGAACACACTGGTCAATCCGTAGAAGGCGATGTAGTAGAGGCCCGACCACTTGACCCCGAGGGATAGGCCGAGGAGGACACCCGTGGTGAACCTCCACCACCGGAAGCCGAATCTCGGGCCGTAATCGGAGGCCCACCCTGAGGTCAGCGCGCCGAAGGCCCCGGCGATCCTGGCGTGCATCTGCTGGTGATCCCGAATCAGCGTCCACGCCGCCGCGGTGATGAAAAAGACCTGAAAGATGTCGAGCATACCGAACCGGGAGGACACCAGCAGCACACCGTCAGCGGTGGCGATGACGCCGGCGATGAAGGTGACCAGGGTGGAACCGCTGAGCCGGCGGGTGATCGCCATGATCGCGAGGATGGTCAGCGTACCGAAGACCGCGGTCATCAGTCGCCAGCCCAAGGGTGAGTAGCCGAACACCATCTCGCTGAGCGCCATGATCTGTTTGGCCAGCGGGGGATGGACCACCAGGCCGAATCCGGGATTTGATTCGATGCCACCGGTGACCGGGTTGATCCAGGACCGCACCATGTCCCAGGCCTGCGGGGCATAGTGTTTCTCATCAAAGACCGGGGTGCCGCCGGCGGTTGCGCTGCTCAACCCGAGGAATCGGGTGAACAGCGCAACAACGGCGATCAGCGACCATGTCCAGGAATCCTGAAAAGTCCAGGTGAACGTGGGTGGGGTAGGTGGGCGGCTACCGGCGAACATGCCTTGGTCCCGCCCCTGACTCCGAACTGGCAGGGCTAGGCTCACCCGGTTGATTGTAGAGCCTGGTGGGAATTCTGTGGGAAGCTGGGATACATGGATGCTGCTGACAACCTCCTTCCGCCCGGGATCATCATCGCGGCGACTCCGCTGGGCAACATCGGGGATGCCTCCCCGCGCCTGGTCCGGGCGCTGGCCCAGGCCCAGATCATCGCCGCCGAGGACACCAGGCGCACCGCGTCACTCGCCGCAGCCCTCGGGGTGGATATCCAGGGGAAACTGGTGTCGAATTTCGATCACAATGAAAACAGCCGGGTCGAGAAACTCCTCGAGGCCGCCCGCACCGGAAGCGTGCTCGTGGTCAGCGACGCGGGCATGCCGGTGGTCTCGGATCCCGGTTTCGCGCTGATCGACGCAGCCCACGACGCGGGGATCCCGGTGACCTGTTTTCCCGGCCCCTCGGCGGTCCCCACGGCCCTGGCACTGTCGGGCCTGCACGTCGGACGTTTCGCCTTCGACGGATTCGCACCCCGTAAACACGGCGCGCGCATTTCATGGCTGGAGACGCTGAAGACGGAGGCCAGGGCGGTGTGCTTCTTCGAGTCACCGCACCGGATCGCGGAGACGCTTGCCGACGCCGCGTCCGTGCTCGGCACCCGCCGCGCGGCGGTGTGCCGCGAGCTCTCCAAGACCTATGAGGAGGTACGCCGGGGGACGCTCCCCGAGCTTGCGCACTGGGCCGCGGACGGCGTCCGGGGTGAAATCACCGTGGTGATCGAGGGAGCCACGGACCTGGAGGTCGATCTCGATGCACTGGTGGAGAGCGCCCTTGAACGGGTGAACGCCGGGGAGCGGCTAAAGACGGTGGCGGCCGAGCTCGCGGGGACCCATGGGGTGGGGAAGAAGGAACTCTATGATGCGGTGATATCGGCGAGGGATAGCTAATTGTTATTGCTTCGTGATTGCCCCGGATGGAAATGCGGCACCAACAGGGGTTCCACCAGATCACGAGGATATAAAGAACGGGAAATGATAGGTGCAGCCCCCGTGGAGGGGCCGGTTTCAACTTGATTCGCCTGTGGAGGATCCCCCAATCTGTGTTCCATGACTACATCTGACTCTTCATCGGACAGGGATTCGGGGCGGCACACCGAGCAGCCGGATACCACTTCGCCGGACCATGGCCCGGCAGGCGGTGACCCCGTGCAGACCACGGCGACGGGGGAGCTGGCGGACCTCTTGGAAAGCCCCGATGAGATCGGTGAACACCTCACCGCGGATTCGGAGGACATTGTCCTCGAGGGTGAACGCGAGGACGCCCCGCTGCAGTGGGCGGTGATCGTTCCCGCCATCGTCGTAGTTCTGTCGACGGTCATCTGGGGGCTCGCCCAACCGGACTCCTTTTCCACCTTCGCCAGCTCCGCCCTGAATTTCGTGGTGAGCAACCTCGGTTGGGCCTTCATTCTCTTCGGCACGGTGTTCGTATTCTTCGTGATCGTGATCGCGGCCAGCAGATTCGGATCGATCCGTCTTGGCAGATCCGATGAGGCTCCCGAGTTCCGGACGGTGTCGTGGATTGCGATGATGTTCGCGGCGGGAATGGGAATCGGGCTGATGTTCTACGGCACGGCCGAGCCGCTGACCTTCTACCGCGATGGCGTGCCCGGACACGCCGAACACGGGGTCGGCTCCGCGATGTCATCAACCCTGTTCCACTGGACCCTGCACCCCTGGGCGATCTACGCCATCGTCGGGCTGGCCATCGGCTACTCCACCTACAGACTCGGACGCAGGCAGCTGCTGAGCTCCGCGTTCATCCCGCTCATCGGTGAAAAGGGCGCGAACGGGTGGCCGGGCCGGGTGATCGACATCCTCGCGATCGTCGCCACCGTCTTCGGCACCGCGTGCTCGCTGGGTCTGGGTGCGCTGCAGATCGGTGCCGGGCTCAGCGCGGCCGGGATCATTGAAAGCCCCGGCCAGTGGACCGTCCTGGGTATCGTCCTGGTTCTCACCCTCGCCTTCATCCTCTCCGCGCTCTCCGGTGTGGGGAAGGGAATCCAGTACCTGTCCAACTTCAATATGATCCTCGCGGCGATTCTGGCGGTGTTCGTGTTCGTGGTCGGGCCCACCGTGTCCATCCTCAACCTCATTCCGGGTTCCATCGGGGCCTATCTTTCGAACTTCTTCGAGATGGCCGGACGCACGGCGATGAGCGCGGATGGCACGGCGGGGGAGTGGCTGGGCGTCTGGACCATTTTCTACTGGTCCTGGTGGATCTCCTGGTCACCCTTCGTCGGGATGTTCCTGGCGCGTATCTCCCGGGGGCGCAGCATCCGCGAGTTCGTTGTCGGCGTGCTGCTCGTTCCCGCGGGAGTGTCCACCGTCTGGTTTGCCATCTTCGGCGGCACGGCCATCGTGATGGAACAGAGCGGCGAATCCATCTGGGGTAACGGCTCCACCGAGGAGCAACTGTTCGACCTCCTCCAGGCGCTGCCGGGCGGGCACGTCATGGCCATTGTCGCGATGGTCCTCCTCGGGATCTTCTTCGTCACCTCGGCGGACTCCGCCTCCACCGTGATGGGGTCGATGAGTCAGCGGGGACAGCTCGACGCGAACAAATGGGTCTCCGCAGCCTGGGGCGTGGCGACCGCGGCGATCGGACTGACACTGCTGATCTCGGGCGGCGACTCCGCACTGACGAATCTCCGCAATGTCACCATCGTCGCGGCAACGCCCTTCCTCTTCGTGATCATCGGCCTGATGTTCAGCATCGTCAAGGATCTCCGCAATGATGTGATCTACCTTGATTACCGGGAGCAGCAGAAATTCGCCGCCAGACTCGCGCGGGAACGCAGACTGCACTCCCAGCATCAGCATCGCCGGGACCAGGCGCGCCGCAGGCGCGAGCGCCAGGCGCAACGCGGCACACGGAAAAGCTAAGTAATACCTCGATACCGCCCGGCGGGCGACCATAAATTAAGGTGGTACGCATGACGAAGAACGTGCTCGTATCTGTTGCCTGGCCGTATGCCAACGGACCCCGCCATATTGGACATGTGGCGGGGTTCGGTGTGCCCTCGGACGTTTTCGCCCGTTTTCAGCGGATGCGTGGTAACAACGTGCTCATGATCTCCGGTACCGATGAGCACGGCACCCCGCTTCTCGTTCAGGCGGACAAGGAAGGGGTCACCGTCCAGGAGCTGGCGGACAAATACAACCGTCAGATCGTCGAGGACCTCACGGGCCTCGGATTGTCCTATGATCTGTTCACCCGGACGACCACCTCGAACCACTATGCGGTGGTCCAAGAGCTGTTCCGGGGTCTCTACGACAACGGCTACATGATCAAGGAATCGACCCTCGGCGCGATTTCCCCGTCAACCGGGCGCACGCTGCCGGACCGCTACATCGAGGGCACCTGCCCCATCTGTGGTGCTGAAGGGGCCCGCGGGGATCAGTGCGACAACTGCGGCAACCAGCTGGATCCCGCCGATCTGATCAACCCGGTATCAAAGATCAACGGTGAAACACCCATCTTTGTGGAGACCGAGCACTTTCTGCTGGATCTGCCCGCTCTCGCGGACGCACTGACCGAGTGGCTGAAGGGGCGCAGAGACTGGCGTCCCAATGTTCTGCGCTTCTCCCTGAATCTGCTCAATGATATCCGACCCCGTGCCATGACCAGGGACATTGACTGGGGTATCCCGGTACCGGTTGAGGGATGGCAGGACAACAACGCCAAGAAGCTCTATGTCTGGTTCGACGCGGTGGTCGGTTATCTCTCCGCCTCCATCGAATGGGCCTTCCGCACCGGGGATCCGGAGGCGTGGCGCACCTGGTGGAATGATCCTGAATCAACCTCCTATTACTTCATGGGCAAGGACAACATCACCTTCCATTCGCAGATCTGGCCCGCCGAACTTCTCGGCTACGCGGGTAAGGGATCCCGCGGTGGGACCGTCGGCGAACTCGGGGAGCTGAACCTCCCGACAGAGGTTGTCTCATCCGAATTCCTGACCATGTCCGGATCGAAGTTCTCCTCGTCCAAGGGCGTTGTCATTTACGTCAAGGATTTCCTGAGGGACTTTGGACCGGATCCCCTCCGTTACTTCATCGCGGTGGCCGGGCCGGAGAACAACGACACCGATTTCACCTGGGATGAGTTCGTCCGGCGTGTGAACAACGAGCTCGCCAACGGCTGGGGCAACCTGGTCAACCGCACCGTGTCCATGGCACACAAGAACTTCGGTGCCGTCCCGGTACCGGCCGCGCTGACCGAAGCCGACCAGGCGATCCTGGATCTGGCATCCGGGACCTTCGACTCCATCGCGGAAAACCTGGAGCAGTCCAAATTCAAGGCGGGAATCACCGCGGCGATGCATGTCGTGGGGGAGGCGAACGCCTACATCGCGGAACAGGAACCGTGGAAGCTGGCCAAGGATGAAACGCAGCGGGAGCGCCTGGCCACCGTGCTGTGGACCGCGCTGCAGGTTGTCTCGGACTGCAACACCATGCTCACCCCCTACCTTCCGCACACCGCGCAGAAGGTGCACGAGACGCTCGGACGCGAGGGGATCTGGGCGGCCGAGCCCAGGATCGTTGAGGTGGTCAACGATTCACCTCGCCAGCCGATCGGTGTCGGGCTGCCCGATCCCGCGCACACATATCCGGTGATCATGGGCGATTACAAGACCCAGCAGGCGGTCTGGAGGCGCACCGAGGTCGTTCCGGGCACCGTCCTGAACAAGCCGGCACCGCTGATCACCAAGCTTGATCCCGAGCTGGGGGAGACCGGCCCGGAGTGGGCCCCGGTGCAGGGGTAGACTGCGGGGGTGCGTGTGTCCACCGCGTGGTGTTAGGTGGGGGCATGAGTGCAACGAGAGACCAGGCCAACCAACTCCTTGAATCCATTGCGGGCCCGGGGACCCGACTCAGGGATGATCAGTGGTCGGCCATTGATTCCCTGGTGAACCACCACCGGAGGATGCTGGTGGTGCAGCGGACGGGGTGGGGAAAATCAGCGGTGTATTTCATTGCCGCGAAGCTTCTCCGGAGCCGGGGCGCAGGTGCCACGGTGATCATCTCCCCGCTGTTGGCGCTGATGCGCAACCAGGTCGCCGCGGCGGACAGGGCCGGCATCCGCGCGGTCACCCTCAACAGTGCGAACATGACCGAATGGGACGAGATCCAGCGGCGCATCGTCGGGGACGGGGTGGATGTCCTGCTGATTTCCCCGGAGCGACTCAACAACCCCGACTTCCGGGACCAGGTCCTGCCGAGACTCGCGGCGCAGGCCGGAATGGTCGTTGTGGACGAGGCGCACTGTATCTCCGACTGGGGGCATGACTTCCGTCCGGACTACCGGAGGATCCGGGATCTGCTGGCGGGGCTGAATCCCGATGTCCCCGTGCTCGCCACCACGGCAACGGCCAATGACCGGGTGGTGGAGGATGTGCGCGGGCAGCTCGGGGAAAACACCGGTCTGCTCCGGGGGACGCTGGACCGTGAATCACTGTATCTGTCGGTGCTCAACCTTCCCGATTCCACACGGCGTCCGGCGTGGATCGCCACCCATCTGGGAGAGTTAGAGGGCTCCGGCATCATCTACTGCCTGACCGTCGCGGCCGCCCATGATCTCGCCGATGCACTGAACTCAATGGGGTGGAACGTCGCCGCCTACACCGGTCGCACCGAGTCCTCGGAACGGGAGGGACTGGAGCTGGCGCTGCTCAACAATGACGTCAAGGCACTGATCGCCACCTCCGCGCTGGGGATGGGATTTGATAAACCGGACCTCGGGTTCGTGATCCATCTGGGCGCACCGAGCTCGCCGGTGTCCTATTACCAGCAGATCGGGCGCGCGGGTCGCGGGACTGAGCGCGCCGAGGTGATCCTGCTCCCCGGAGCGGAGGACCGGGAGATCTGGGAGTACTTCGCCTCGGTGTCATTTCCGCCCGAGGACACCGTGCGCGAACTCCTGGGGGTACTGGGGGAGCAGCCGCAGTCCACCGTGAGGCTCGAGTCACAGGTTGATCTCTCCCGGTCCAGGCTCGAGCAGGTGCTCAAGGTGCTCGATGTTGATGGCGCGGTGCGCCGCGTGCGCGGTGGCTGGGTCTCCACCGGAGCCGAATGGGTCTATGACGCCCAGCGCTACCTCAAGCTGGAACAGGCCCGCAGGCGGGAGCAGCAGACCATGGTGGAATATGAACACACCACGCAGTGCCGGATGCTCTTCCTGCGGACCCAGCTTGACGACGCCACCGCGGCCATCCCCTGCGGCCGCTGTGACAACTGCACCGGGGTCGGATGGTCACCGGAGATCGACACGGAGCTCGGTGCAGATATCGGACGACGAATGGACGCCCCCGGCGTGGTCATTGAACCCAGGAAGCAGTGGCCCACGGGGATCTCGGTGAAGGGGAAGATCAAGGGCCTCCGGCAGGGCCGGGTGCTGGGCCGCCTCAATGATGTCGGACGGGGCCCGGCGCTGCGGGAACTGCTGGAAAGCAGGGAGTTCCCGGAGGATCCCTGGCTGAACAGGATCATTGCAGTCCTCGCCGATTGGGACTGGACGGTACGGCCGACCAATGTGGTGGCCCTCGGCCACACCGACCCGGCAGCCCAGGCGATGATCGTCCGGATCGCTGGGAAGATCGCTGAACTCGGCAGAATGCACTACGCAGGTGTGCTCCCGGTCCGGCCCTCCGCCACCGAGATCACCGCGCACAACTCCGCCTACCGTGTCAGTGCCCTCCTCAATCACTGGGACTGGTCGCGGGGACCCGCGGTAATCGACGGGCCCGTTCTCCTGGTCACCGATGTCATCGATACCTCCTGGACCGTAACCGTTGCCGCCAGTGGCATTGCGGAGCGCGGCGGTAGCGAGGTTCTGCCCTTTGCCCTGGCGTCCCGGGGCTAGGTTTCACGGATCATGGCGATGGGCCGGACCGGAAAGCTCACTCCGCCCACCGGCACGGGAAAGGCGCAGACGATGTGGGCACCGACAGCTGGCACCTGTCCGAGATTCGTCATGTTCTCCACCTGCCAGTGATCATGGTCGAGCCACCAGTGCTGGGCCTCGAGGCCGGGATCGGTGTCGGGGAGATCATGTCCGATGGCGGTCACCGATCGGGAGTCAAGCAGCTCCAGCGCGGGGATGCTCCATCCCGGTGCCGTCCCCGCCGCACCCCATGTCCATCCGGTGTGCAGGGCGACGAAACTTCTCGGCGGGATCCTGCCGTGAACGCCCTCGTGGTGGCGCAGGTCCTCGGCACCGATGAGTCCGGCCCCGGGGAAGGACACCACCACTAGGGGGAGCAACAGGTCGGATGGGTCGATCCCCTCCAGGGTTCGTCCGCCGTCCACGAAATGCGCGGGCGCGTCGACATGCGTTCCCCAGGCGCCGACGAAGCAGTAGCGGTGCATGAGGAAGCCGTCCTCGCGGATCGTGGACACAGTGTCATTCCTCTGGTCGGGATCACCTGGAAAATGGGGCTGACCTGGGTGGAAGTGGTGTGAGAGGTCAATGATTCTCATGCGGCTAGACTATAGGACCTATGTCGAAGAAGAAGCCCCGTCCCATTCCGGTTCCAGCCGCAACCATCCCGGGTCTCATTGACGCGCACACCCATCTGGCGTCCTGCGCCGGAGAGCCCGCGGCGCTGGTGGCCAGGGCGGTGGCGGCGGGCGTCGACAAGCTGTGCACCGTCGGTGACGGGCTGGCCGAGGCCAGAATGGCACTTGAATCCGCCCGTGAACTCGAGGGCGTCTTCGCGGCCTGCGCGATCCACCCCACCCGCGCAGGGCAACTGGATGCGGCGGCGCGTGCCGAGCTCACCGGCATGGTCGCGGATCCGGCCTGTGTCGCGGTGGGGGAGACCGGGCTGGATACCTACTGGATCACCCATGATCCGGAGGGAACCGCCGATCTGGAGACCCAGGAGGAGGCGCTGCGCTGGCACATCGATCTGGCCGTCTCCGCGGGCAAGGCCCTGATGATCCACAACCGGGAGGCGGACGCGGAGCTGCTGCGCGTGCTGGCTGATTCGCCGACGCCGGTGCACACCATCCTGCACTGCTTCTCCTCGCCACTTGACGTTGCACGTGAGGCGACCGATCGCGGGTACACCCTCAGTTTCGCGGGCAACGTGACCTTCAGGCGTAATGAGGAGCTGCGCGAGGCTGCGCGACTTGTCCCCGCCGAGCAGATTCTCATCGAAACCGATGCACCGTACATGACGCCGGAGCCGTTCCGGGGTTCCCGGAACGAACCCAGCCTGATCGGCCACACTGCGTTGTGCATTGCACAGGTGCGCGGTGTGGATGTGGAGGAGCTCGCGGGGGTCCTGTCGAGGAACTTTGACCGCGTTTACGGACTATGAGCACCAAAAGGTGATGTAGCTCACGCGGGAACCGTTTTCCATGCTCAGCAGCTCCGAGAGGGAATAATGTTGCGGAAGTGTCTCACAGGACGGCCTCGCCCGCCTTTTTTCTCGACAACCGTGATCTGTTACCGTATCGTGACTTAATGTTCATCATCCCGAGAGCGAAGAAGTAAAGCAATCCATGGCGATCCATCAGAAATCCCGAATCAACCGCATCAACGGCACCCGTTCGGTGCCGCTGCGTTTGGCCACCGGAGGAATGCTCGCCACCCTGCTTATCGGCGGAGTGACTGCGGCAACCACCAAGAAGGACGTCATTCTTGACGTCAACGGCGAACAGATCCCCCTTTCCACCATGTCGGGCACCGTCGACGGTGTGCTCGCCCAGGCCGGAGTCGAGCTCGGAGACCAGGACTTCGTGTCCCCGTCCCCGGACTCCTCCATCGCCTCCAGGGACGTCATCACCGTCCGCACCGCAAAGCAGGTCGCGCTCGTGGTCGAGGGCCAGGAGAAGACCGTCACCACGACCGCGGTCGACGTCGAGGACCTCCTCGGTGAGCTCGACGACGTCAGCCCCTCCGATGTCATCGACCGTGACCGGACGGAGGCCATCCCCGAGAGTGGCCTCAAGCTCAGTGTGACAAAGCCGAAGATCATCTCGATCAATGACGGTGGCAAGGTCACCTACACATCGATCGCCGCGAAGACCGTCGGTGATGTGCTCGATCAGCGCGGCATCAAGCTCGACGCCGATGACCGGCTCAATCTCCCCGCCGATGCACCGATCGCGAACAACACCGGGATCACCATCGACAGGGTTGAAACCACCGAGCGCTCCGAGAGCGTCCCCGTCGAGGCTCCCGCCACCTACGTCGACGATCCGGAGTCGCCCGCCGGCGAGGAGGTCGTTGTCACCCAGGGCACGCCAGGTGCCAAGGATGTCACCCGTCGGATCACCACCGTTAACGGTGTCGAGACCGCCAGCGAGATCCTCAGGGAGGCCGAGGTTCAGCCGGCGACACCCTCGACGATCAAGCGCGGAACCAAGACCGTGAAGTCCGTCGCAGGCAACTCCGTCTGGGATTCCCTCGCACAGTGCGAGTCCGGCGGAAACTGGGCGATCGATACCGGAAACGGCTTCTCCGGAGGTCTGCAGTTCCATCCGCAGACCTGGCAGGCCTACGGTGGTGGCGCGTACTCCGCGACCGCGGGTGGTGCCAGCCGTGAGCAGCAGATCTCCATCGCTGAAAAGGTCCAGGCCGCCCAGGGCTGGGGAGCTTGGCCGGCGTGCACCGCCAGCCTCGGTATTCGCTGACCGGGACGTAAACCGATAGCGTGATTCCCGCACCCGCCGGGTAAGTTGGGATGCTATGGAACAACCCCGCGCCGCACAGCTGCTTGGGCCCGTGGAGATCCGGGCCCTGGCGGACAAGCTCGATGTCACGCCCACCAAGAAGCTCGGCCAGAACTTCGTTCATGATCCCAACACTGTGCGCCGCATCGTCGGTGCCGCCGGGCTGACCCCCAACGATCATGTGGTGGAGGTCGGACCGGGGCTGGGGTCGCTGACCCTGGAGCTCGCCGGGGCCGCGGGGTCGGTGACCGCGGTGGAAATCGATCCCAGGCTGGCTGCTGAGCTGCCCCACACCTTCTCCTGGCGCGCCCCCGAGCTCGCGGACCGGCTCACGGTGATCCAGAAGGACGCGCTAAAGGTCACCCGTGACGATTTCACCATGCAGCCGAGCGCACTCGTGGCCAATCTGCCCTACAACGTTTCAGTGCCCGTCCTCCTGCACATGCTCGCCGAATTCCCCACCATCAGAACCGTTCTGGTCATGGTCCAGGCAGAGGTCGCCGATCGACTCGCCGCGGATCCCGGATCCAAGGTCTACGGCGTACCGAGCGTGAAGGCGTCCTTCTACGGAGAGGTTACGCGGGCCGGTTCAATCGGCAAGCATGTGTTCTGGCCCGCACCGAAGATCGAATCGGGCCTGGTGAAGATCATCCGTACCGACACCCCCTGGCCCCAGGACGATTCCACCCGTTCCAGGGTGTGGCCGATCATCGATGCCGCCTTCCTGCAGCGCCGCAAGACCCTGCGGGCCGCACTTTCTGGATTCTACGGTTCCGGCCCCGCCTCCGAGGAGGCGCTGAGGGCCGCCGGCATCAACCCGGGCGAGCGCGGGGAGAAACTCGACGTCGGTTCCTTCGTCCGGCTGGCGGGAGTGGAGCTTCAATGATCGTCACCGCACGGGCGTGGAGCAAGATCAACCTGCACCTGGGGGTCGGCGCCGCACGCGGGGACGGCTTCCACGAGCTGCTCACCGTGTTCCAGACCCTGGATCTCCACGACGAGGTCACCCTGCGCATCGACCCTTCGCGGCCGGCGGGTGCGGGCTCCGTTGTTCGTTCGCTCACCTCGAGTGGTGCATCCGGGGTACCTGCGGATGAGAGCAACCTCGCGTGGCGGGCGGTGGACGCGCTGGTAGGGCACTGGCGAGCCGCCCACCCAGGGGAACCGCTGGCAACGGTGGACATCCACATCCGCAAGGGCATCCCCGTGGCCGGCGGCATGGCCGGTGGCTCCGCCGACGCCGCGGCGGCACTTCGGGCCGTCGACTCCTGGCTCGGCCCCTTCGGGCAGGACACCCTGCTGGTCATCGCCTCCGGGCTCGGATCCGACGTGCCCTTCACCCTGCTCGGCGGAACCATGCTGGGAACCGGGAGGGGTGAGAAACTGGTGGATGTGCTCTGCCGGGGGCGGTACCACTGGGCGATTGCTGTCTCCCCCAGGGGATTGTCCACACCGACAGTTTTCAACAAGCTCGATCAGATGCAGCGCGTCCCCTCTCTCGACATCGACGAACTTGTCAGGGCGCTGCTCAGTGGCGATCCGCATGAGCTGGCCCCCCACCTGCGCAATGATCTCCAGGCTGCGGCGCTGAGCCTGCGGCCCGACCTCCGCGGCACGCTGGCCGCGGGGACCAGGGCAGGGGCACTGGCCGGAATCGTCTCGGGCTCCGGTCCCACCGTGGCGTTCTTGTGCGCGGACGCACGGCACGCCGAGGACGTCGCCGAGGAGATCCGCGACGCGGTCTCCATCGTCGTGCACACCGCCAGCGGGCCGGTACCCCCACCGCACAGGGGCGCACATATCATTTCCACAGAATCGGAGTAGAAGTAGACACAATGGCCAATCTGATCAACCTGGAGAATGTCTCAAAGACCTGGGGGCTGAAGACGCTGCTCGACGGCGTCTCCCTCGGAGTTCAAACCGGTGACCGCATCGGTGTGGTGGGCCTCAACGGTGGCGGGAAGACCACCCTGCTCGAGGTGCTGTCGGGGATCGAACCTCCGGATTCCGGCCGTGTCTCGCATGTCTCGGATCTGCGGATGGCGGTGGTCACCCAGCGGGCCGAACTCAATGACAGCGATACGGTCGCCGATGTGGTCCTCGCACCGCTCGGGCTGGAGGTCTTCGAATGGGCGTCCAACGCGAAGGTCCGCGAGGTGCTGGGCGGACTCGGCATCGTGGACCTGGGACTGGACACCGCCGTGGGCCAGCTGTCCGGTGGCGAGCGGCGTCGGGTCAACCTCGCCGCGGCGCTCGTGAGGGACCTTGACCTGGTGATCCTCGATGAGCCCACAAACCATCTCGATGTCGAGGGTGTGCAGTGGCTGGCCAGCTATCTGCTTAACCGCAGGATCGCGATCGTGGTGGTCACACACGACCGTTGGTTCCTGGACACCGTCGCCACCACCACCTGGGAGGTGCACGACGGGGTGGTCGATTCCTATGAGGGTGGCTACAACGACTGGACCTTCGCCCGCGCCGAGCGCGCCAGGCAGGCGGATGCCATCGAGCAGCGCCGCGCCAACCTCGCCAGGAAGGAACTGGCGTGGCTGCGCAGGGGCGCCCCGGCGCGAACCTCCAAGCCCCGCTACCGGATCGAGGCCGCGGAGGCACTGATCTCCAACGTGCCCGAGCCGCGTGACAAGGTCGAACTGATGGCCTTTTCCAAGTCGCGTCAGGGCCGGGTGGTCATCGAACTCGAGGACGCGACCATCGCCACCCCGGACCGGCGGATCCTCGTTGAGGATCTGACCTGGCGGCTGGGACCGGGTGAGCGTATAGGCCTGGTCGGGGTCAACGGATCGGGGAAGACGACCCTGCTGCGGACCCTCGCCGGTGAGTATCCACTGGTCGCCGGAAAACGCATCCAGGGACAGACGGTGAAGCTGGGATGGTTGCGCCAGGAACTCGATGATCTGGATCCCTCGCGCAGGTTGATTGACTGCGTGGAGGATGTCGCCTCCTACGTCCATGTGGGAAAACGGGAGATGTCGGCCTCCCAGCTGGCAGAAAGGCTGGGTTTCTCGCCGAAGAGGCAGCGGACCCCGGTGGGGGACCTCTCCGGCGGTGAGAGGCGTCGACTGCAGCTGACACGCGTGCTGATGGCCGAGCCCAATGTCCTGCTGCTCGACGAGCCCACCAACGATCTCGACATCGACACCCTTCAGGAACTGGAGTCCCTGTTGGACAGCTGGCCGGGAACGCTCGTGGTGATCTCCCACGACCGCTATCTGATCGAGCGCGTCACCGATTCCACCTGGGCGCTGTTCGGTGACGGCAGGCTGACCAACCTGCCCGGCGGCATCGAGGAGTATCTCAGGCGGCGCGAGTCCCTGGCCGAGGCGGAGAACGCCGGTGTGCTCGATCTCGGCGAACGGTCCCAACGGCCGAAGCACAGCGGGGTCTCCGCGCAGGAGCAGCATCGCATCACCAGGGAGATGAATGCCCTGGAGCGGAAGATGGGCAAGCTCGACGCGAAGATGGAGAAGTTGAACACACAGCTCGCCGACGCCGCCGAAGCCATGGACACCGACCGGTTGAGCTCGCTCGACGCCGATCTCCGCGCCGTGCGCGAGGAGCACGCGGAACTGGAGACGGCTTGGCTTGAACTGGGCGAACTCAGTGAAAGCTGACCGGGACGCGCAGCGTGCGCACCGTGGCGTCGCCGAATTCAACCGGCAGCCGGCGGATGTGCTGCTGATCGGTTCCCAGGTTGTCTACGGTGCGGTTGGGATAACCGGTGCACTGCCGATCTACCACGACGCGGGCATGCGCGTTCTGGCACTTCCGACGGTGATCCTCAGCTCCATGCCGCACTACGCCAACTCGCACCGTTCGGTCCAACCCGCGCAGTGGATCGGCCAGACCATGGACGATCTGCTCGAACTCGGCCTGATCGATGAGATCTCGACGGTGGTCACCGGCTACTTCGCCTCGCCGGAGCAGATCGAGGTCGTGGCCGACCGGTTGCGCGGGATCCGGACCACCCATCCGCACCTGCGGTTCGTCGTCGATCCCACGGTCGGGGACTCCGACGTCGGTGTCTACACCGCACCCGGGATCGCTGAGGCGCTGGCCGCGCACCTGATTCCGCAGGCCACCGGCCTGACCCCGAACGTCTTCGAATTTGATCACTTCACCGGCGAGGGTGACCCGGTGACCCGGGCCCGAGGTCTGCTCGGCCCGCGGGGCCGGTGGGTGGTGGTCACCAGCGCCTCGCACGACGAGGACACGGTGAGCAACCTGATCGTCACCCGCACCGCCGTCCACGAGGTCTCCGCGCCGCACATCGATTCCGGCGCCAAGGGCACCGGGGACGTGTTCACCGCGGCACTGGTGGCGGGTCTGCACCGTGGCATGGAGCTTGTCGACGCCGCGGCCGCCGCTGCGGCCGCCGTCAGTGGCGGTCTGGGCGTCGACAAGCACGGCTGAACGCCTAGGATTAGGCGGTGAACAGGAAGCCGCGGGAGGAGGAGTATCGGTGAACGTGGTCATGCGGTCCTTCGAAAGGCTCGCCCCGGATCCCTGCGGACTCGTGCTCGGGGCACTGATGTACTCCCTGGCGCTGACGCCCTCCCTGCTGCCGCGCACCTGGTTGTGGCAGGCGGTGGCCTGCGGGCTTTCCGCAGCGACCGGTTACGGGCTCGGGGTGTTCCTGCACTACCTGTGGAAACGCTTGGATCTGGGTACGCAGTTCAGGATCGGTGCGCGTGCGCGCAGGATCATCAATGTGGTGATCATGGTGCTCACGATCGCCTGGCTGATTGTCTCGAATCTCTTCGCCCTGCGCTGGCAGCAGGAGGTCGCCCAACTCACCGGGGCGCAGTCCTACACGGTGCTGGAGTTCCTCAGGGTGGCTCCGCTCGCGCTGCTGCTGTGGATGCTGCTCGTCGCCCTGGCACGCGGGATAGCGGCGGCGGCGGACTGGATTCTGCGGCGTACCCCGGAGAAATGGGACGGCAGAATCCGCTACGGCGTGGCGTGGGTGAGCATCTCGGTGGTGGGTCTGTTCATTGTGGACAGTGTGATTCCCGGGACGATCGTGGGTATCGGTGAGCGGGTGTTCTCCGTCCGAAACACCGAGATCCGCGCTGATCTGCACCGCCCCACGGATCCGGGCCGTTCGGGCAGTCCCGCCTCCCTCAACGACTGGGAGGGGCTGGGTGCCTATGGAACGAGGTTTGTCGGGCTCGGATTGGATGCGGCCGGGCTCGAGGAGATCACCGGCCGCCCCGCCAGGGAGCCGATCCGGGTGTACGCCGGACTGCAACACGGAAAAACCGATGCCGAACGCGCCGAACGGGTGGTTGCGGAGCTGGAGCGAACCGGTGCGCGTGACCGTGAGGTGCTCGTGGTCGCGGCGACAACCGGTACCGGCTGGGTCAACCCCACCTTCGCGCAGTCGGTGGAGCTGCTCTTCGACGGCGACACCGCGATCGCCGCGGCCCAGTACTCCTACCTCCCCTCGGCGCTGCAGTTCATCTCCTCGCACGAGGAGATCGAGGAGGCCGGTCGCGCTCTGATCACCACCGTCGTTGCCTGGTGGAAGGACCTGCCGGAGAATGACCGTCCCCGCATCTACCTCTACGGCGAATCCCTGGGGACGACGGCGGGGGAGGGGGCCTTCGCCGGCACGCGCGATATCGCCTCCTCCGTGGACGGTGCCCTGTGGGTCGGGCCGGTGAACTCGAACCGGATCTGGCGCGAGCTCGTCGGGGACAGGGATCCCGGATCACCGGAGATCCAGCCGGTCTACGGCGGCGGTGAGGTGGTGCGTTTCGTGCAGAACTCCGAGGAGATTGAATCCATGGACACCTCCGGGTGGGGGCCGAGGCGAATCCTCTATGTGCAGCATCCAACCGATCCGGTGGTCTGGTGGTCACCGTCACTGATGTTCCGGGAGCCGGACTGGTTGCAGGAGGATCCGGGATTCGACCGCTCACCGAGCATGTTCTGGATGCCCGCAATCACCTTCTTCCAGATCAGCGTCGATCTGCCCAATGCCGCGAACGTGCCCAACGGGCACGGCCACAACTACGGACAGGCGGTCATGGACGGGTTCGCCGCTATCACCGGGGACCCGCGTTTCGACGCCGGTTTCCTGCACCGAGCGGGCGTGGAACTGGACCTTGCGATGCGCGGGCAGGGCCCGGAGAAGGAGATCGGGGTGTCCGCGACCGAGGGGGACGGCTGAGATTCCGGATGCCAGGGGGTGGTCACGCGGGCAATCCATTGCTATAGTCTTATCTGTCGTTCGAAAGGCAATTTTGCGCGACGGCCCCTCCATCAGATCAAGCCCCGTTTCGGGGCGGTGGAGGGGCACCTCTCTTTCGGCCGGCGGCTGCGGGATCCGGTCGTCGTTCGCGTATGGTGGGGGCCATGATTTTGATCAATGTCCGGTTCCGCCCGCGTCCCGAGTATGTGGAGTCCTTCCGTGGACGGGTCGCGGAATTCACCGATAAGACCCGCGCCGAGGACGGCAACATCTTCTTTGACTGGTCCGTCAATACCGATGACCCCGGGGAGTTCATCCTCATCGAGGCCTTCAGGGATGATGCGGCACAGGCACATGTGGACAGTGAGCACTTCAGGGCGGCCTGCGAGCTGTTCCCGGAGATCCTCCTTGAAACCCCGAAGATCATCAACACCTCGATCGAGGGCAGGACCGGTTGGGATGAGATGGCGGAATTCGCCGTGGAGTAGCGCCACGGGTGTTGTGATTCCCGCCACTGGCATCACAGTTTGCGATCTGGAACATATTTTTCTGAATCAAAGTAAACTGGACCCCATGATCACCGTCAATATTCGATTCCTGCCCAAGGCCAAGTACGTGGACAATTTCCGTCAGACGGTCAACCGTTTCACGGAGGAGGCGCTCGCCGAGGAGGGGTGCCTCTTCTTCGACTGGTTCCGCAGCACCGATAACCCATCCGAATACCTGCTGCTCGCCGCCTTTACCGAGGACGGCGCCCGGGTCCACAGGAAGAGCCCGCATTTCATCCGCGCCATGGAGTCCCTCCCACCGATGCTCCAGCAGACACCGCAGGTCATCCAATCCTCCGCCCCCGGCAAGAAGGACTGGGACAGACTCCATGAGTTCCAGGTCTACTGAGCGCTGATCCGGGGTCACGGGTACGGGGTTAACATTCCATTAACCCTTGCCGGTAGAATTTGACCATGTCAAAAAAGCAGCGGGACAGTGATCAGCAGCAGTTTCCAAAGAATCCACCCAAGCTGGACAAGGCCGCCTATGAAAAGGAACTCAAGCGGCTCCAGGCGGAACTGGTGGAGATGCAGCAGTGGGTCGTGGAGACCGGGGCCAGGGTCGTCGTGGTGATGGAGGGCCGCGACGCCGCCGGAAAGGGCTCGGCGATCAAGCGGATCACCGAGTACCTCAACCCCCGTACCGCCCGCATCGAGGCTCTCCCGACCCCCGGTCCGAGAGAGAAGGGGCAGTGGTACTTCCAGCGTTACGTGGAGAAACTGCCCAGCGCAGGTGAGATCGTCATCTTCGACCGGTCCTGGTACAACCGTGCCGGAGTTGAGCGCGTCATGGGTTTCTGCACCTCCCAGGAGTACCGCCGCTTCCTCCACCAGGCGCCCATCTTTGAACGACTGCTGGTCGAGGACGGCATCTACCTCCGCAAGTACTGGTTCTCCGTCTCCGATGATGAGCAGGTAGCCCGCTTCAGGAGTCGTCTCAGGGACCCGCTGCGCAGGTGGAAGCTGTCCCCGATGGATCTGCAGTCACTTACCCGCTGGGAGGACTACTCGAGGGCGAAGGATGAGATGTTCATCCATACCGACATCCCCTCCGCACCCTGGTACACGGTGGAATCGGAGGACAAGAAGAGGTCGAGGATCAATGTGATGAGCCACCTGCTCTCCACGATCCCCTACGAGAAGATCGACCGGCCGTTGCCGGAGATTCCCGAACGCCCCGAACCTCACACGGACTACCACCGCCCGCCGCGCGACGAGTTCCGCTACGTCCCGGACGTGGCCTCGCACCTTGAGGCCGACCGGGTCGAGGAGAAGAAGGAAAAGAAGAAGGCGAAGAAGGACTCCAAGAAGAAGTAACGAAGGCCGGTGGCTCAGTTTCCGTCCCTCAGGAGGTCGCGCAGGACGACGACAACGCCGTCGTCCACGTTCGATGGCGCGAGCCTGTCGGCTGCGGCGATGATATCGGGATGCGCATTGGCCATGGCGTAGGAGGTTCCGGCCTCCCGGAGGAGCTCCAGATCGTTGAGGTAGTCACCGAAGGCGAGGACCTCGGACTTCTCGATGCCCATGGCCGAGCGCAGCATCTGTAGCGCGTGCCCCTTGTTCGCCCCCGAGTCCATGATGTCGACCCAGTGCTCGCCCGAGACCACCACCTTCTCCTCCGGGGCAGCGGCGCGCAGCACCGGCGCCGCGGCGGTTTCGGCGTCGTCGAAGGTGAACACCGCGACCTTGACCACCTGCTCCGAGACGACGGCATGCAGGTCCTCCACCTCGGAGAGAGCGACGTAGTATTTGCTGCCCTCCGCACGGAAGGCCTCGTCATTACGTTCGACATAGGCGTGTTCCGGATGGCAGATCACCACACCCATGTCCACCTCGGATTCGCGGGCGGCGTCGATCACCCTGTGCACCGCCTGTTCATCGAGGCGGGTCAGGGAGATGATCTCGCCGTCGTGGACCACCACGGTTCCGTTCTCGGCGATGAAGGAGATGGGCTGCCCGGCGCGTTTGAACTGGGTGCGCAGAGTGGCGAGCTGGCGGCCGCTGGCCGGGGCGAACTCCACCCCCGCCGCCCGGAGTTCGTCCAGAACACCCCAGAACTCCCCGGGAACCTCTCCCCGGGCATTCAACAGCGTGCCATCCATGTCCGTTGCCACCAGGCGGTAGTCCATCTGGTTCCATATCCTTCCGGTTGTGTCCTTTTTCAGCCATTGTTTCACACTTTCCCGATACAACTCCCTGCGCCCGCTTCCTGTGATGTGTCACACTTGTTGACATGGTCCTAAAAGCTGACAACAGTGAAAAAACAGTCAACGCCTCCGTGCACAACAGCACGGGAATAATAGAACTCAACCGCCCCAGGGCGCTGAACTCACTCAACCAGGAAATGATCGAACTGATCCATGGGGCGCTGGCGGCGTTCCGGGATGAGGATTCCGTTGAACAGGTGCTGATCTGCTCGACCTCGGAGAAGGCGTTCTGCGCCGGCGGGGATGTGCGGGCGGTGCGGGAGGCTGTCCTCGAGGGGAATCTCGCAGCGGGGGACCGCTATTTTGTCGAGGAGTTCAACGTCAATGATGAGCTCGGCAACTTCCCCAAACCGGTCATTTCCGTCATTGACGGTGTGGTCATGGGGGGAGGTCTCGGAGTGTCCATGCACGGCTCCCACCGTGTGATCACGGAGAAGGCCTTCGCCTCGATGCCCGAGATGGCGATCGGCTACGTCCCAGACGTCGGGTTCACCTACTTCAGCCAGCGGGTCACCACCCCCGCGATCGCGACATTCCTCGGTGTCACCGGCTGGAGGATGAGCCCCGCTGACATGCTCTGGGCGGGTGTGGCCACCGAGTTCATCCACTCCCGGGACGTCGGGGCGTTTATTGAGACGCTCATCGACGATTCGCTGGCCACCGCACTGGCCACCTACGCCACCTCACCGGCGGAACCGAGCCGGCTGGCCAGCTACGCCGAGCAGATCAACTCCACCTTCGGTGCCGGGAGCTGGAAGCTTATCGACGCCGCCCTCGACGCGTACGGGGACCGTGAGTTCGTTGCGGAGGTGCGCGGACTAATGAAGAACGCCGCACCGGAATCCGTGGTGGCGGCCACCATCCTGTTTGCCGCGAACCGGGATGCCGACAGTCTGCGGGCGGCACTGAACAATGAGCTGGCGGTGTCCCTGCACCTGATTCGCCGCCCCGACTTCCTCGAGGGAGTGCGCGCGGTTCTTGTGGACAAGGACCGGAATGCGGTGTTCCATCCCGCCACATTCGGGGAGGTGGATGAGCAGACCTACCGGAATCTCCTCAGCCTTTGATAGCGTGAACGGGAGTTCAACCGTGATAAGGAATGGGTGAGGTGCGACCGGAAACGAAGATCGCTGTGCCCTGGGCGTGGTACCTGGGGATAGTCGGTGTGATCATCCTCAGCGCGGTGTTCGCACCCGGAGGTGTGGCGGACGCCAGGATCATCGCGGGTCCCGTCCTGGTTGCGTGCATCGGCGGGGGAGTGGCGCTGCTCATCTCCTCGGTGTCCGGCAACCTCGCCCAGATGCACCCGGAGGTTTCTCAGGGTGAGGTGCTCCGTCGCGGAGCCCTGCTGGCTGTGCTCCAGTCGTCGATGGGCTGGTTCAGTTTCTTCTTCAGCGCGGCCCTGGCGCTCGCCGGACTGCGCGTGAACGGGCGGGTGCCGGTCAGCTCCTTCGAGCTGGTGGCGTTTTTCCTGTTGTTCTTCGCACTGGCGTGGGTGTTCATCCGGACGCTGAGACAGGGGTGCGCCGAGGTCGATCGGATTCACCCGGTCGAGGAGGGCGCTTCGCCGCTGAAATGGGGGATCGTCTATCACAATCCCTCGGACGCCCGCGTCTTCGTTGAGTTGGAGGACTCCGGTTCCACGGTGATCAACATGGCGCGGCCCGCCGCCTGGGGGGTGCTGGCACTGCTGGTCGTTCCCGCGGCCTTCATCGTCGGACTTGTCATCATCCTCAGCTGATGCCGGAGATTCTCTTACCGTTGAAGGTGATCCCGACGCGGTGGCCCTCGACCGTGATCGCCTCGCCGTCGAAGGCCAGGCCGCGCTGCGCGGCGTAGGAACTGACCGCCCGGTGCCCGTCTATCTCCCTGGCCAGTGGGGTGTGCAGGGTGGCCTCCGCCGCGGCCCTGGACGCCGGGGGAAGATGCAGCCGCGGGTGATCGATGAGCAGCACGACGGAGAAGCCCTCTCCCGAGTCAGCGATGACATGAGTCCAGCGGTGCAGCACCGGTTTCGCCACGTCGATGAGGTTGAGCTGGCGCGCCTGCTCGGTGGAGACGGTGGGTGAGACCAGGGGGAGGAGACCATTGTCGAAGCCGAATCGGCGGAGCCCCGCGGTATCTGAGTCCGGGACCCGGGAGTCCGCCCATGCCCAGCGCCACACGTCATCGTCGGTGGTGGCCAGTGCAGTCGCCGACACCCTCAGCAGTCCGTCGATCAAAGCCGTTCCGGTCCGGGGGTCGTAGTCGGCGTGGGCGCGCGGGGCGACGGCGTCGAAAAGCAGTTGGTGCTCAGCGGAGGTGAAGGCCGCATCCGCACGCACATCCGCGAAACTGAGTCCACCGGAGATCTCGGTGGCACGACCGCCGCGGAGCAGGACGGAGGTGCCGTCGGAGAAGGCGAGGATGTTTCCCTCCTCGAGCACCCCGAGCCCGCGTTCCGCGGCGAAGGCGATCAGTGCACGGGACACATCGGTGCCCTCCGGGAGTACGGACAGACCCTCGATGAGATCACTGCGGGTGTCCACCGGTTTCAGATCGGTGTTGAGGACAACCAGCGCACGTCCCCGCTCATCATTGACGGGTGCGATGAAAGCGGGCAGATTCCCGTGGAGGGTGCGCGCGGCGGCGATCAGCTGGTCGGACAGCGGTTGGGTTCCCGTGAGCTCGGGAATGCCGAACTGCTCGCCCCTGGTGCTAACCCAGGTGAACTCATCTCCCCGTATCCACGCAACAACCTCGCCGGTGGTGTCGAAGGACCGGACGGAGGGACGGTGGACGCGCACCTGGGCTGCGGTGGAATCGGGGGCGATGGTGAACTCGACACCGTCGATCCGCCCGAGTTCCCGGGAAAACGCACGGTCGAGTGCCGATTGGGCCAGGACTCCGTCCGTGGCGACGTCAGCTGGGGATGTGGGATAGGGAAGCTCCATGCCTCAAGACTAGGCAATTGTGTAATTTTTGCGCACCCCCGGGCGATAGTTGGCAGTAGCGGAGCAAAAATGCTCTGATGAATGGGAGAGCCGACAACCGAGGCCCTTCGAATCAAAGAGGAACCCCCGCCGTGAAAAACCTGAAGAAAAGTGCCATTCGAGCGGCCACCGCATCGGTAATCGCTCTGACCACCGTGCTCGGCTGCACACAGGTTGCGTGGGCCTACGACTACGGGATGGATCCGACCCAGGACTACAACCCCATCGACGACATCACCGAACGGCCCTCCGGCGTGGCCTGGATCCCCGGGATCGGCCTCCAGCTCACGGAGTCCGGATCCTCCGATGCCTCCGCGTCCTCCGGTGTCATTTCCTCCGGGCGTCCGCAGGACGTCGATCCCCGCTACCCCGAGGGTAAATCCCATCTTCCCAAGGCCACCATCGACATGAACCCCGAGGTCCTGGCGCGGTTGAAGAGCTTCGCCGGCGTGGACGGCCAGCGCATCCGCCAGATCAACGCATACTCCCCGTCGATGGGGCGGACCATTCCCCTGGTCTGGATCGTCCCTGAGGACAACTCGGTGCCGCGCCCCACGCTTTATGCGCTCGGTGGTGGTGACGGCGGGCAGGGCTTTGACAATTGGATCAACAAGACCGATCTCGTCGACATGATGAGCACCAGCAACGTCAATGTCATTATGCCGATGCTGGGTTCTTACAGCATGTATGCGGACTGGGTCGGCGAATCGGTGAACATGGGCGGCAAGCAGCAATGGGAGACCTTCCTCGCCTATGAACTACCCCAGGCGCTGGAATCGGCCATCGGCGCCGACGGACAGCGCAGCCTGATCGGGATGTCCATGTCGGGGGGAACGGTGCTCAACTACGTCTCCCACCAGCCCAATTTCTATTCCTCGGCCGCATCCCTGTCCGGATGTGCAGAAACCAACTCCTGGATGGGCCGACGCGGAATCGCCGCCACCGTCTACAACGGCAATGCGGACCCGACGCAGGTGTTCGGCGAGGTCGACAGCGACTACTCCCGTTACAACGATCCGCTGCTCAACGCGCGGAAGCTCGGTGAGCAGAAGAACCTCTATGTCTACACCGCGTCCGGGGTCTGGTCGGATGTCGATGTCAACGGCGAGAACGCACCTTCCGACAACAGTGGTCTCCTGGAACGGATTCTCGTCGGTTTCCGTATCGAGGCGCTGTCCAATGCCTGCACCCACAACCTCAAGGCGGCCACGGATCAGCTCGGCATCGATACGATCAATTACGATTTCCGGGCAACCGGGACGCACGCCTGGGACTATTGGAATGACGCCCTCCACCGTTTCTTTCCGCTGATGATGAGCGGATTCGGTCTGGACGGTGGGGAAATCCCGGAGTACAACCCCAACGGCCTCAGCTCCACGGGCAGCTCGAACGGCAGTGTCACGGGCAGCTCGACGGGCAGCGCCACCGGGAGTACCGATGGCACCATCCGTGATCTCGTATCCGGCAGCAGCGGTTCCTCGGGATCCGGCGACCGCTTCTACGAATAGAAGGGGCTCCGTCTCAGGGGTTGATACGGTTGCGGAGGATCTCAAACGCCAGATGCACCTTCTCGATCGCCGCCTCGCGGTCCTCGGGTCGGTCCTGCTCGAAATGCGACTCCATGGCCACGCGCGCGGTGGTGGCGCTGACATCCAGCAGCAGCTTCACCTCGAAGAGGCTGCGCTCCGGATAGAGGGTGCTCAACTCATCGATGATCGGCTTCAGGGAGTTGATCACCGCATGGGGGAACATCGTCGGCGCGATCATCTCCACGATCTGACCCAGCTTCATCAGTGAGACGAAGGATCCCGGGTCCGAGGTGTCCACCTTCAGCCCCTCCACCGCGATCAGCTCCACGGCATCGGGGATGGGTGTGTCCGCGGGGAACTCGCGCATCCTGTTCGCAAGCGCGTGGATGCGTTCGGACATGAAGAAGCTCAGCGCCTCCTCGCGTGAGGAGAAATAGTTGTGAAAGGTGCGCTGGGAAACCCCCGCGGCCTCGGTGATCGCCACCACGGTGAGTTTTTCAACGCCCTCCCGCAGGGCGATGGTCGCCGCCGCCCTGGCCAGTGTGGCCCGGGTTGCGGCCTTCTTGGATTCACGAAGCCCGCACATGCTCCATGTCCTTCAGACCCTCGCCCTCGATATCCACCCTGGGAAGGATCCTGTCCAGCCACTTCGGCAGCCACCAGGCCCTCTCATCGAGAAGGAACATCGTCGCGGGGATGATCATCATGCGGACGATGAAGGCGTCGAAGAACACCGCGATCGCCAGGGCGAAGCCCATGGTCTTGATGAACACCATGTCCTGGGCCATGAAGGCTGCGAACACGGAGATCATGATCAGGGCCGCGGCGGTGACCACGCGGGCACCGTGCTTGAAGCCGTTGGAGGTGGCGTTGCCCGCCGTCTTGCCATGGGTCCACCCCTCGCGCATACGGGTGACCAGGAACACCTGGTAATCCATGGCGAGTCCGAAAACCAGGCCGATGAGCATGATGGGAAGGAAGCTCAGCAGGGGCTGCGGATCGCTGATGATCCCCAGCCAGCCCTCCTGGAAGATGCCGACGGTGACACCGAAGGTGGCCGCCACGGAGAAGGCGAAGCCCAGCGCGGCGATCAGCGGAACCCAGATGGAACGGAAGACCAGAAGCAGCACGAGGAAGGCCAGTACCAGCACGATCGCGATATAGGGTATGAGGACATCGCTGAGGCGATCGGAGATGTCATCGAAGATCGGGGTGACACCCGTGATGCCGTAGGTGGCGCCGGTCTCGGATTCGAAGGAGCCGAGCTCGGTGCGCAGCGCCTCGAGCGTATCCGAGGTCAGCTCGTCGGTTGCCCCGTTCTCCGGTGTGATCAGTACCTGTGCGGTATCGAAACTCTCGGTGGTGGCAACGACCTGTGCGTTCCTCACGCCCTCGGTGTCCTGGAAGGTTTCCACGGCGGTGGCGAGCGCACCCTGGCGCTCCTCCGGTGTGCCGAGGTCCGCAGCGTCGACAAGCGCGATCATCGGTGCGTTGCGGCCGGGGCCGAAGGCCTCCGAGGTCAGGTCGTAGGCGACCCGCGTCGGGGTGCCGGGGGTGGAGGTACCGTCGGTGGGCATCGCCAGGCGCATACCCGCCGCAGGGATCGCCAGAATGGAAAGCAGCAGAACTCCGGCGACCAGGTGCAGTGCGGGGCGCTTGCGCACGCGCCGGACCCAGCGCAGTCCCATCGTGGGTTCCTCGTCCTCCGGGTCAGGGGCCTTTACCCCGGGCAGACGGGCGGCGAAGATCTTCGTTCCGAGCAGCCCAAGCAGTGCGGGCAGGAACGTGAGGGCGACGAGCACGGCGATGAACACCGTCGCGGCGGCCGCCAGGGCCATCGCGGTGAGGAAGGGGATGTTGATGATGGACAGGGCGGCGAGGGCGATCAGGACCGTGATGCCGGCGAAGACCACCGCGGAGCCCGCGGTGCCCACCGCCGTGCCCATGGCATGAGCCCTCGTGGACGCGTCCATCGATTTCAGGCGCTGGGCCAGTTCCCGTGGACTTAGATCATTGGAGCCGGACTGCTTGATCAGCTCGTTGCGGAAGCGCGAAACGATGAACAGTGCGTAGTCGATGCCCACGGCCAGGCCGATCATGGAGGCCAGAACCGGGGTCATCTCGTTGATGTCATCGGAGACCACGGTGACCAGCTGCACGCCGAGAATACCGACGCCGACGCCGATGATCGCGGAGATCAGCGGCATACCGGCGGCAACGAAGGAACCGAAGGTGATGATGAGCACGATGGCTGCGACGAAGAGGCCGATCACCTCGGAGGTCATGTTGATCTCGGTGGCGGCGGCGCTGAAGGCGTTGCCCTGGTACGCGACGGTGAGATCGGAGTCCTCATTGTAGGAATCAAGAATTCCGGTGACCTCGGCCAGCCCGTCCTTGTCGATGTCCATGGCCGAATCCGCGTCGAAGTTCACGGTGATTGTACCGGTGCGCTGATCCCCGCTCAGTGGACTGACCGCGGAGATATTTTCCGTGATCGTCTCCTCCGGCAGCTGCTGGGCCTCGAGGGTGGGGCGCAGCTGCTGCTCAAGTCCGAGCGAGCCCGTGACGGGATCAACGATGGATTCGGGGGCGGTGAACTGATTGGTGGCGGTGATCTCCCTGATCAGATCGCCCACCTCGGCCTGGATCTCGGGGTCCGCCAGCGTGCGTCCCTCCGGAGCCTGGATGACGATTGTGCCGGTGGCGGCCTCGGTGGAGTCCTCGGCCGCGGGGAAGCGCTCCTGCATCTTTTCCATTGTCTGGACTGATTCCAGACCCGGAATGGTGAAGGTGGTGGAGGGTGCCTTGGCGAATGCAGAGGAGAGGACACCCATGGCGATCAGCAGGATCAGCCAGAATGCGAGGAAGGGCCATTTATGGCGGTATGCGGTGGTGCCTATCTTATAGAGCAGTTTAGCCATCGGGCCTTTGAGCTTCTTTCATTGTCGCGTGTGCGGTGGTTCGTGCCCGGCGTGTGCCGGTGCTGCCGTGACTCATGTCGGGGGGGCGGTACCCGCCCCCGGAAACACGATGTGCATGGCGCCACGACGGTGCCCGGAATGAATCCGGTACCGCAGGGGCGCCGCCCACAATATTGCACAGTCTATGCAAGTTTGCATAATGAGTGTAATCTTCCTGCTCAGAGGAACTTCTTCGGGGAGGGGCTGAAATCTAAAAGGTCAGATTATTCCCTCTTAACCCCGAAAAAACAGGACAGGCGTACTGGAGAGTCCTATGCTGGCAGCATGACCGACACGAACCCCTTCATTGCCACAGCGGATCTCGTCGACATCATCGGTGAGGATGTCCGATCCTGCGACACCCAGTTTCACAACCTCGGCGGGCGCACCGAGTTTCACGGACGCATCACCACCGTGACGTGCTTCGAGGACAATGCCCTGCTCAAATCAATTCTCGGCGAGGATAGCGAACACGGTGTCCTCGTCATCGACGGCTCCGCATCCCTCCACACCGCCCTCGTCGGGGACCTGATCGCCGGCCTGGGAAGGGATCACGGCTGGTCCGGGGTGGTGGTCAACGGCGCTATCCGGGATTCCGCGGTGATCGGCACCATGGACTTCGGGTGCAAGGCGCTGGGAACCAACCCGCGCAAATCCTCCAAGACGGGTAAGGGCGAGCGGGATCGCGTGATCACGTTGGGTGGAGTGGAGTTCATCCCCGGGCACTACCTCTATGCGGATTCCGATGGAATCGTGGTCACCGAGGCGCCGGTGCCCAGTCAGTAAGGTGGCACGACGGTGAGGTAACACCGCGGTCGATTCGAGCGACAAAGCAGGATGCGGCCCTTGCGAGTGCGGAGGGTAGGGTCTATGTGAATGTCGGTCGATTGATTGTTTAAGGGGTGCGCCGGGTGCTTCATGCCGTGAGTTTCGCGTTGCTGGACTCAGTGAATGTTCTGCTCATTGGGATCATCGTCGCGCTGGGCGCGATGCTGCCGCGAAAAGGGCGCTACGGCATGATCTCCACACTGCTGGTGTTCGGTGACTGGCTCGGGGTGCTGGTGCTGTGCGTGATCGTGATGTTCGTCTTCGGGGGCATCGACCACCTTGTGCAGCAGTTTCTCGAATCTCCGCTGTTCGGGATACTGCTGATCGCCACCGGCGTTATCTCCCTGCTGCTGACCAGGTTCGGCAAGGGCGAGAGCACGGAGATGATCAACCGCTTCCTCGCCCCCGTGCGTACCCCGTCCTGGTTGACCGTGGTCGCGGGCTTCGTCCTCGGGATCATCCAGTCCGCCACCTCGCTTCCCTTCTACGCCGGCCTCGCCTTCCTCAGTGCGGGTGATTTCGCCGATGATCTCCGGTACGGCGGACTCGTGCTCTACGCGACGCTGGCGCTGAGCCTGTCCATCATTACGGCGCTGCTGGTGGGATGGGTCCGGCGCTATCCCTCGAGTCCGATCGGAATGCTTTTCGACGCCGCCGGCAGGAACCGCGGGCGGGTGGCGAAGGCCTCGGGGTACCTGGTGGCCGCCCTCCTATGCGCTATCGGCATCGGCGCGCTGCTTTAGGCAACGGGTTCCCCGCGGTGGCGGGGCTCAGGCCGCGTCCTGCTCCGTGCCCGGAAGCAGCCAGGAATCGATCCGCAGACGGGCCTCTCGTGCTGTGATCCCGTGCACGCAATCCCCGGCAAAGTCGGAATCGCAGTCGGGGTCGGGTTGGATCATGGGGCGCAGCGTGGCGCCGCGAAGATGCAGGGTGACCGGGTGGTTGAGAACCCCTGAATACCCCGGGATCTCATTTGCCAGGCGGGCGTTGAACATCGTTGGAACGATGGAGCTCTGCAGTTCGCGATAGCGCTGGAAGTCCCTCTCCGTCAACCGGACCCACACCCCGTAGTCGAGCACTTCGCTGGTGCCCCGGATCGGGAGCATCAGGTTGGCGCGGACGAAGCTGGAGCGGGGTTTGGGATACATGATCCGGCAGATCTCGGTGCCGATCTCGATCCGGTATTCCCCGCTGCCCTCTGGGATGCCCACTATCGCATCGGGCTTCATCATGGTCAGCGCGGGTAGTCCCTCGTGCGGGTGGTTACAGCAGGAGCAGCGGAAGTGGACGGGTTCCATGGCGTTGATTCCTCGTGTTCTCTAGTGCCTGACGGGTTGCCCCTCACACTAGAACCGCGTGGTTGATCATGAAACCGGTTCCGCCACAGCCCTGTGGATAATCCACCCCGGCCGCGAGCGGCCTGTGGATGGTCCCCCCACCAACACCCGTGTTGTCCGCGTCCCGCCGGACAACCTTCGGAGGATCCGCTAGGAGGCGAAGAGCTCCCTGAGGTTGTCATCGACCTGCTCGAGGTAGCTTCGCTCGAAGGCGAAGAGCCCGAAGTGCCCGCAGATGCTGTCAATGACCTTCAGCTCGGCCGCGGGGCAGAGTTCAACCTCGGCGGCGGCATCGGCGGGAGGGAAGAACATGTCGGTGGAGATCGGCATGTCCAGGAACCTGGCCGTCACCCGTCCGAGGGCAGCCGCCAGGTCACCGTCGGTGTTGCGGGCGACATCGGCGCGCTGCCACTTCCATGCCATCGTCAGCAGGACATTCGGATCCATCGATGCGAAAAGTGTTCCCAGGAAATTGTCGGAGAACTCCTCGAAGGTCCAGTCGCTTCCCTCGGGGGCGATGGTGCGCCAGAACTCGGTCTTCCAGAAGTCGGTGCAGAACCCCATCACGGACCAGATCTCGGCGTGCCTGCGGAGACCGGCCTCCACCTCCGTGTGGGAGGTGTAGTGGCCCTCCTGGAACCCGGGGTCGGAGGTGATGGCGTCGATCAGGGTGTTGGTGAAAAGGAAGTCGTGGGGCGTGTTCTGGGCAGTTCCCGCCAGCGCCGCCGCACGCTCGACGAAGTCCGGGTAGCGCACCGCCCACTCCCAGGTCTGCTGGGCGCCCATGGATCCGCCGACCACCGCGAAGAGCTTGGTGATTCCCCATTCCTGCTCGAGCAGCTGCCGCTGTGCCCGCACATCGTCGCTGATGCGAACCTTCGGGAAGGCCGGCCCGGCCAGCTCGCCTCCGATGTTGTTCGGCGAGGTGGACAGTCCGTTGCCGATCTGGTTGACCACGATGATGAAGTACTTCTCGGGGTCGAGCGCCCTGCCCTCGCCAATATAGGAATCTGCCCACGCCTGATGTGTTCCGGAGAACCAGGTGACGATCAGGATCGCGTTGTCCTTGACCACGTTGAGTGTGCCGAAGGTGGAGACGGCCAGCTGCAGATCATCGAAGACGCCACCCTCCTCGAGCTCGAAACGGCCGAGGGAGTACAGCTCGTAGGGACCCTGAAGCTCCGGGGTGTAGAAAGGGTTGGCAGCAGTCATATTTCCTCCAAAGTGTGATGACGATAACTCTGCGGATATCATACGCCAACTCCGGTCGGTGTGGTCGGCGGGTGTGGAGGAGGTGCCACCGGGCCCGGTGGCTAGTTATCCGCTACAAGGGATTCCAGGACCAGTCCGGGGTGCTCCTTCTCAATGAAGGACAGCCGCCACTTGTCACTGAACAGGGCGATGAGGGCGCCATCGGTGCGGGTGAAGATCTCCACTCCGCGCTGCCTTGCCAGCTCCGGTGCCGAGGCGGCATCGGTGCGCCTGGCGATGGTGTAGGGGATGGCCTCCGCAACCGTTTCCACGTTGTACTCGTTTTCCATGCGCGCCTGCATCACCTCGAACTGCATGGGGCCGACGGCGGCCATGACCGGGGCCGCCTCACCGCGCAGATCATTGCGCAGGATCTGCACGACACCCTCGGAATCGAGCTGCTCGAGGGCCTTGCGGAACTGCTTGTACTTTCCGAGGGACTTCGCACGCAGGGTGCGGAAGTGCTCGGGTGCGAATTTCGGCATCGGCGGGAACTGGATCCGGCGGCCCTCGAAGATGGTGTCACCCGGGGCGAGGGATCCGGCGTTGACCAGACCGACGATATCGCCGGGGAAGGCGATCTCCACCGTGGATCGCGTCCGCCCGAACACCGTCAGGGCATACTTGGTGGAGAAGCTGCGCCCGCTCTGGGCATGTGTGACCTGCATGCCCCGATCGAACTCGCCGGAGACCACCCGCATGAAGGCGAGGGTGTCGCGGTGGTTTTTGTCCATACCGGCCTGAACCTTGAACACCACCCCGGAAAAATCATCTGCGGGATCCCGGTGGTCATCCATGGCGCTTGTCGACGCCTCCACCGCCTTCGGATCGGCCGCCCTGCCGGCGGGTGCGGGTGCCAGGGCGCACAGGGTGTCCAGAATCTGGTGGACACCGAAGTTCAGCATCGCCGAAGCGAAGATCAGGGGGGAGGTGGTGCAGCTGAGGAAGAGCTCCTCATCGTGGATGGCACCCTCCGCCGCCAGCAGTTCAGCCTCCTCGGCCGCGTTCTCCCAAACCTCGCCCTCACGTTCCGCGGCCTGCCCGGGCAGGTAGGACTCCTCGGGGGCGATCGTCGAACCACCGGCGGTGCGGGTGAAGTGGATGTACTCCTCCGCCTCGCCCTCGCCGTTGATGCGGGCCAAACCGCGGAAGTCCCCAGCCTCGCCGACCGGCCAGAACAGGGGGGTCGGCTGGAGGTCGATCTCCTTGACGATCTCATCCACCAGTTCCAGCGGCGTACGGCCGACGCGGTCCCATTTGTTGACCACCGTGATGATCGGCAGACCCCTGGCCTTGCACACGCGGAAGAGCTGCAGGGTCTGCGGCTCGAGTCCCTTGGCGGCGTCGATCAGCATCACCGCGGCGTCCACGGCCATAAGCACACGGTAGGTGTCCTCGGAAAAGTCCGCGTGGCCGGGGGTATCCACCAGATTGATCATGTAGGGCTCGCCGACATGGCCCTCCGGTGCGTACTCGAACTGCAGCGCCGAGGAGGCGATGGAGATGCCACGATCCTTCTCCATCTCCATCCAATCGGAGACCGTGGACTTTCGTCCCGCCTTGCCGTGGACCGCACCCGCCTCGGCGATCACGTGCGCGTGCAGAGCCAGGGCCTCGGTCAACGTTGATTTACCGGCATCGGGGTGCGCGATGACGGCGAAGGTGCGGCGACGTTGTGCCTCGGCGGCTGCTGCGGGGGAGCTCATGGGTATTAAGGATAGCCGTTGCCACCGTCAGGCCCTATCCGGTGGTCGGAGGTGGATAAGGCCGGTTTAGAAGTTGGAGATGCCCAGCTGCCGCAGTGACGAGTCGAACAGTGTGTCCACGGCCCGGCCGTACGCCAGCGGTCGCGTCAACGCCGGGCGCCGGTTGCTTCCGTAGTAGGTGCCCGAACGCCAGGTGATTCCGGGGACCCCGGTAATGAAGTAGGCGAGGTTGGCTCCGCCGCGGTCGGGTCTGCTGAACAGGCGGGCGATCGGGGAGTGGTAGAGCCGGTTCATCGCCCCGGCTGAATCCGCGGCGAAGCCGGTGGCGATGACACCTGGATGGAAGGACACCGAGGGAATTCCCCTGGCAGTCAGCGCGCGGGCGAACATGATGTTTGCCAGCTTCGCGGTCCCATAGGCACGATTGGACGAATGGAACTCCCCGGGGTTGTCGGGGTCCAGGTGGGAGAACAGCACGGAGGCGACGGAGGCGGTGTTGACGGTCGCCCCGATCTGCTCCCGTAGGAGATGGGTCAACAGAAACGGTGCCAGGTAGTTGACCTGCCAGGTCAGTTCGAATCCGTCCGCAGTGGTGCGGGGTCCGTCGAAAAGCCCGCCGGCATTGTTGGCCGGGACGTCGATGCGGCGTCCGCTCAGGGAGGCGGCCAGGGCGCGGACCTGATCGAACTGACTGAAGTCGGCGATGTGGTGCTCGGCGCCGAGTTCCGTGGCGATCGCCGATGTCCGCTCCGGATTGCGGCCGACGAGGATCAGCTCATCGGAGGTGTTGGCCGCGATCAGCCGGGCGGCTGCCGCACCGATGCCGCTGGAGGCACCGGTGATCAGAATCGTGCTCATTTTCTGTGGATCTCATTCTGTGCGGTGGCGAGACCTGCGCTGATGATCAGGTCCACGGCGCGGGCCGCCGTGTCGATACCGATACTGCCACCCTCAGCCGGTGTGAGCACGTAATCCGGCACTGACATCCCCGTCGGCGGACGCGCTATACCTATCCTGACCCGGAGATAGTCACGGGTGCCCAGCTCCTCGGTCAGTGACTTCAATCCGTTGTGGCCGTTTTCGTTTCCGCCCATTTTCACCCGCACGGTGCCCTCGGGGAGGTCCAGTTCATCGTGGATGACGATGATGTGCCCCGGATCGACGCCCATCGCAGAGGCGAGCGGGGCCACGCCCTTTCCCGAGTTGTTCATGAAAGTCGTCGGGCGCACGGCGACGGCGTCGCCCATCCGGGCGACCAGCGAGCTGAAGCCCGGAAGGGGTGTCAGTGGTTCGGTGCGGTGGGCGTCGAGAAGCGAGTCCACGCACATGTAGCCGACATTGTGCCTGGTGGCTGCGTACCTGGGACCGGGATTGCCGAGTCCGACCACCAGCCACCCGGCGGACGGGATCTCCGTGGTGTGCGCGGGTGCGGCGGGGGAGGTGAAAAGGGATGCGACTCTGGTAAAGATGCTCACCCCTTCCATACTATGGGCTGGCATGACCATCCTCGATTCGCTCGATATCCCTGTCATCATCGCACCCATGGCGGGCGGACCGTCCACACCGGCCCTCGTCAACGCCGCCCACGAATCGGGGACCGTGGGGTTCCTGGCCGGGGGAGTGATCGGCGTTGATCAGCTGCGGGAGGACATCTCCGGGGTCAACGGGAGGTTCGGGGTGAACCTCTTTCGTCCCCAGGACCGGGAGCCGGCGCCCGCCGACATCGACGCCGTCGCGGGTCGGCTCACCCAGGCCTTCAGGGAGTACGGCCTGGATGATCCGCACATCCCCGAGGTCGATCTCAGTAACGGATGGGCGGAGAAGTTCGACCTCCTTCTTCAGGCCCGCCCCGCCGTCGTCTCCTCCACCTTCGGAATGTTCACCGCCACGGAGTTCGATGCGCTGAACAGGGCCGGCATCGAGGCGTGGGTGACGGTGACCAACCCGGAGGATGCCGTCACGGCGGAGGCGGCCGGGGCCGACGTGCTCATCGTCCAGGGGCCGGAGGCGGGAGGGCACCGCTCCACCTGGTCGATCGATGTCCGGCCCGACCGGCGGAGCCTCGATGATCTGCTCCGTGACATCGCGGTCTCGGTGCCGATCGTTGCGGCCGGGGGCATCTCCACCTCCCGGGACGTCGAGCGTGTCCTGTCCCTCGGCGCGCAGGCCGCCTCCTGCGGCACAGCCTTCCTGCTCGCACCCGAGGCGGGGACATCCCTCTTCAACCGTGGGATCATCGCAGACGGCGGCCCGACCGTGTCCACCCGCGCCTTCTCGGGGCGTTTCGCCCGCGGCGCGGCCACCGCTTTCAGCAGGGCCAACGAAAGTTTACCCCCACTCTATCCGTACCTGAATACCCTCCTCGCTCCACTGCGGAAGGCTTCAACCGCCCGTGGGAACAGGGATTTTGCCTACTGTCTCGCCGGCACCGGAATGGCACTGGCAAGGGAGGCGGAGGCCAAGCGGATACTTATGGAATTGAATCCTTCCGCTTAGGCTACGGTTGGGGGGATTGTTCGACATCAACCCCCGAAGGACAAACCAGCTATGAGCCACCACCACAAGGACTGGAACGAACGCATCGCCGTCGCGGAGGAGATGGTGCCCCTGATCGGGAAGCTCCACCGGAACAACAACGTCGTGGTCTCCGTCTTCGGTCGTCTCCTTGTGAATGTCTCTGACATCGACATCATCAAGTCCCACCGCTACGCCCGCCACATCACCTCCAAGGAGCTGCCCCTGGAGGACACCCTGAGCATCCTCCGTGAGCTCGTGGACATGGATCTGGGAACCGCCTCCATTGATCTGGGCCAGCTGGCCTACAACTTCGAGCAGTCCGGGCGCACGGATCTGCGCACCTTCCTCGAGGAGGAGCTCGCATCGGTGATCGGCACCGGGCCGACCACCGAACACACCGATGTGGTGCTCTACGGCTTCGGTCGTATCGGTAGGCTGCTCGCACGGATCCTCGTCTCCCGCGAGGCACTCTACGATGGTGTGCGTCTGCGCGCGGTCGTGGTTCGCAAATCCACCGACGACGACCTGATCAAGCGCGCTTCGCTGCTGCGCCGCGATTCCGTGCACGGGGCCTTCGACGGCACCATCACCACCGATCACGAGAACAACATCATCTGGGCCAACGGGACACCCATCCAGGTGATCTACTCCAATGATCCCGCGAGCGTCGATTACACCGAGTACGGCATCGACAACGCCGTCGTGGTGGACAACACCGGCCGTTGGCGCGACCGTGAGGGACTGTCCCAGCACCTCAGGGCTAAGGGTGTGTCCAAGGTCGTGCTGACCGCCCCGGGCAAGGGCGATCTCAAGAACGTGGTGTACGGGATCAACCACTCCGATATCACCGCGGACGATCGGATCGTCACCGCGGCCTCCTGCACCACCAACGCCATCACCCCGGTGCTCAAGGTGATCAATGACCGATACGGTGTCGAGTTCGGCCATGTGGAGACCGTGCACTCCTTCACCAATGACCAGAATCTGATCGACAACTTCCACAAGGGACCACGCCGGGGCCGCGCCGCCGGGCTGAACATGGTACTCACCGAGACCGGTGCGGCCAGGGCGGTCTCCAAGGCGCTTCCGGAGTTCGAGGGCAAGCTCACGGGCAACGCCATCCGTGTTCCCACCCCGGATGTGTCCATGGCGGTGCTCAACCTGACCCTGGAGCGCGAGGTTGACCGCGACGAGGTCAATGAGTACCTGCGCAGGGTGTCCCTGCATTCCAACCTCCGTCAGCAGATCGACTGGATCGCCTCCCCCGAGGTGGTGTCCACCGATTTCGTCGGCACCACCCACGCGGGCATTGTCGACGGTCTGGCCACGATTGCGGCGGGCCGCCATCTGGTGCTCTATGTCTGGTACGACAATGAGTACGGCTACTCCAACCAGGTGATCCGGATCGTTGAGGAGATCGCCGGCGCACGACCCCAGGTCCTTCCGGTGCGCGCCAACCCCGTGGAGCTCTAGGTTCGGGCCACGGCGGCCCCCGCTCGAAGGGATTGGGGGATGTTTTTAGGATAGCCACCCCTGACCGGGGTAGGCTTAGAGCATGGCTAAGTCTAAGAAGCGCGGTGCTTCCCGGATCAAGGTCACCCACAACCCCCTGGGTCTGAAAGTTAAATCCACGTGCTGCCGGAAGACCCCGCGGTGCCCGGGGTGCCCCCTTGTGTACACCCGTCTGCTCAAATCGGGTGCACTGGACAATGATGACATTGATCTGCCGCGCCGCCTGAAGGAAGCCCGCCGCAGGTAGTCATGGCGAAGAAGATGGGCGGCGTCCGGAGGAAGCTGGAATCCGGAAAGGTGAAAAAGAAGTGCTGCCGCGATAAGCCGAGGTGCACCACCTGTCCGACGGTGGCCCACCGTCTGCGGAAGGCCGGGGCGCTCAAGCTTGACGACGCCGCCCTTCGCACCGCACTGGCGAAGGCGCGGCGCTGGTAGTCCCTACGCCCGTCACCGGCGCCGCAGGTGCTCCTCGACCAGATCCGCGGCATCGGCGACCATGATCGGCACACCGGCCTGCTCCTGCCTGGAGAACGGTCTGAGAACGAATGATGCCGGATCCATTCGTCCCGGAGGTCGCCCGACCCCGAGGCTGAGCCGCCAGTAGTCCCTGGTTCGAAGTGCCGCAGTGACGGATTTGAGGCCGTTGTGCCCGTGATCGCCACCCCCGCTGCGCAGCCGGACGGTATCAGGGTCCAGCTCCAGGTCATCGTGGGCGATGACGATCCCGGAGGGTGGGACGGAGAAGAAATCCGCGAGTGCGCGCACCGGGGCGCCGGAGAGGTTCATGAAGCTGCGTGGCTTGGCCACGAGCAGACCGGGCAGCTGGATGATTTCCGTGTTCGAGCGCTTGTGTACGGAGAAGCGCGCATGATGTCGCGATGCCAGCTCGTCGGCGAGCTCGAATCCGATATTGTGCCGGGTACCGACATACTTCGCGCCGGGATTTCCGAGGCCGATGACAAGAAGAGGGGAGTCATTCACGACCCCAAGTCAATCATGCCGCCTATCACGGCATCCATCCGGGCATGAAAAAACCCCGGCGGTTGCAATCGTGCACTGGTTGCAACCGCCGGGGCGGAGGTCCGGACTACTCGGACTCTGCGGGAGCCTCTGCGTCCTCTGCGGGCTCCGCTTCCTCCTCGGCCTCTTCCTGTGCCGGGTGGACGATGTTGACGATGAGCAGCTCGGGATCCTCGGCCAGCGTGGCATCGCCGAGGGCGACGTCACCGGCGGTGATCTGAGTACCGAACTCCAGGCCCTCGACGGAGATGACGAACTCCTCGGGGATGTTGAGCACATCGGCCTCCACACGCAGTGCGTTGGCATCCTGGACGAAAATGGTTCCGTCGGCGGGCTCGCCCTCGATGACGACGGGAACCTCGACCTCAACCTTCTCGCCACGCTTGATGGCGAGCAGGTCGAGGTGATCGATGTTGAAGGTCAGCACGTTCTGGTCGATGTGCTTGATCATGGTCAGGTGCTTCTCGCCCTCGGCGTCGATCTCGATGACGGCGTTGACACCCTGGTTGCGCACGACGGCGGCGAATTCCTGGTGATCGACGGTGAGGTGGATGTTGCTGTCCAGATCGGCACCGTAGATGACGGCGGGGATCTGGCCCGCGACGCGTGCGCGACGGGCGGAACCCTTGCCGAACTCGGTGCGGATCGCAGCCTCAATGGTGGGGTAAGAGGAAGCCATATGATTCTCCTTGAAAGGTTGATCTCTTGAGGTCACAGGCATGAAAAAAGCCTGCGTCCAACTCGCATGTCTTGGTCGAGTCTTCGCAGGCGGGGATACCACCGTGAAACAGGCGCAATCGCGTCGATAACGGTGGTTCCGTGAAACCGGGGCCACCCTCGCCGAGACTCGACAATGCTAGCACGCGGGGGAGCGGGAACCCAAGTAGGATCGGTACACAGTGATCCAACCCACACCTACGAGGAGAACTATCATGGACCGACTCAGGCACGACATGATCTTCATCAATCTACCCGTCGCCGACATCTCCGTGGCCAGCGATTTCTATGCCGGACTCGGATTCACCAAAAATGAAATGTTCAGCGATGACAATACGTCATCGTTCATGGTCAGCGACGTGATCGTGGTCATGCTGCTGCAGACCCGCAGGTTCTCGGATTTCACCGAGCGTCCGGTGGTCGAGCCTCAGGGTGCCCGGGAGGTGCTCAACTGCCTGTCCGTCTGTTCGAAGGAGGACGCCGATGAACTGATGCGCCGGGTGCGTACGGCCCGGGGAACGGTGACCAGGGAACTGGCCGAGGATGGTCCGATGTACGGCGGCGCATTCGATGACCCCGACGGGCACGGCTGGGAGCTCATGTACTTCGATCCGGAGGCACTTCCCGGAAATTAACCGAGCCTTCTCAGAGCCTCCCGGCGGCTCAGCGGGGACAGGTCGGTACCGGAGACGAACTCCCGCACCCACATCGGATGGGTGCGGGAGACCTCACGTAGCGCCCACCCGATCGCCTTGTCCACGAAGAACTCCCCGGAGCCGAGATTGAGCCGGATGATAGCGCTGAGCAGATCGAGGTCGGTGTCCGCGCCGCGGCCGAGCTGGTGGAGGATGGCGACCCGCCGTACCCAGAAGTCACCGTTGGCCGCCCATCGCATCATCTCCTGCCGATCACCCGCCGCTCCGATCGGCTTCGCCAGTGCATCGACGGTGTCCCACCAGGATTTCGTGCGTACCAGCCTCAATGCGAGGGAGAGGTCGGTGATGCCGGTGCGCCTGATGTGATCGCAGGCGATGTACTGGAATTCTCGCTCCTTCTGGGAGAAGCAGTCGAGCACCAGCCGGCGGTCGAGCGCGGTGTACCCGCGCAGCAGCGGCAGCGTCGCCTGCCGACGCTCGCGGGTCGGCACACCCAGGAAGGCGAAGCGACCCCGCATGTACGCCGCCATCGAGGCGGCGCGTGCAGGGTCGGCGTGGGGGAGGAGGGCCTCCCGGAAGCGGTCTATGCCTCGCCCTCGAAGAGTGTGGTCACCGAACCGTTCTCGAAGATCTCGTTGATGGTCCGCGCCAGCAGCGGAGCGAGGGAGAGGACGGTGAGGTTGTCCCAGCCCTCGGTGTTCTGGGGGAGGGTGTCGGTGGTGATAACCTCGCGGGCGCCGCAGTTGTTCAGGCGTTCCCGGGCGGGGTCGGAGAACACGCCGTGGGTACACGCGATGATGACGTCGGTGGCCCCGGCCTCGCGGAGCACACCAACAGCTCCGGCGATGGTGCCACCGGTGTCGATCATGTCGTCGAGAAGCACCGCGGTTCTGCCCCTGACGTCACCGACGACACGGTTGGACACCACCTGGTTGGCAACCTCCGTGGACCGCGTCTTGTGCACGAACGCCATGGGCGCGTCGCCGAGGGTATTCGCCCACTTCTCGGCCATCTTCACGCGTCCCGCGTCGGGGGAGACCACGACGATGTTGTTCAGTTCGTACTTGTCCTTGATGTAGTCGGTGAGGATCGGCATGGCGTGCATGTGGTCGACCGGGCCGTCGAAGAAGCCCTGGATCTGGTCGGTGTGCAGATCCACGGAGACGATGCGGTCCGCCCCGGCGGTGAGCATGAGATCGGCGACCAGGCGGGCGGAGATCGGCTCGCGGCCGCGGTGCTTCTTGTCCTGGCGGGCGTAGGGGTAGAACGGCAGGATGGCGGTGATGCGCTTGGCGGAACCCCGCTTGAGTGCATCGATCATGATCAGCTGTTCCATGAGCCACTTGTTCAGCGGCTGGGTATGTGACTGGAGGACGAAGCAGTCGGATCCACGGACGGATTCCTCGAAGCGCACGTAGATCTCGCCGTTGGCGAAGTCCCGTGCCGTCATCGGGGTGACCTCGATGTTCAGTTCGCGTGCCACGGCCTCGGCGAGCTCGGGATGAGCGCGGCCCGAGAAGAGCATGAGGTTTTTATTGTTCTGTTTCCAGTGAGCAGTCATGGTGGTCTCTGCTTAGCCTTCCTGGTTGGTGGTGGAGTTGCGTAGTGCTGCCTCCGCGGCCTCCGCGGCCGCGGTTCCCGGTCGTTTCTTCTGCACCCATCCCTCGATGTTGCGCTGGTGCCCGCCGGAGACGGCCAGCGCACCCGGGGGAACATCATCTTTGATCACTGTTCCGGCGCCGGAGTAGGCACCGTCGCCGACGGTGACCGGGGCGATGAACATGGTGTCGGAGCCGGTGCGGACATGGCTGCCGATGGTGGTGTGGTGCTTGTTCACGCCGTCGTAGTTCACAAACACCGATGATGCGCCGATGTTGGATTCCTCACCGATGGTGGCGTCGCCGACATAGGTCAGGTGAGGGACCTTCGAGCCCCTTCCGATGATCGCCTTCTTCGCCTCGACGAAGCCGCCGAGCTTCGCCTCCGGGCCGAGGACCGTGCCGGGGCGGATGAAGGTGAAGGGTCCGACGGTGGCGTTTTCCCCGATCTCGGAGTCCGACCCGTGGGTGCGCACCACCGAGGCTCCGGCGTGGACGGTGACATTGCTCAGGGTCGTGTCCGGGCCGATTTCGGCGCGGTCCCCGATCGAGGTGGTGCCCTGCAGCTGGGTTCCGGGGTGGATGACCACGTCCCGGCCCACCGTGACCTCGACGTCGATCCAGGTCGAGCGGGGATCGACGATGGTGGCCCCTGAGCGCATCGCGGCCTCGACGGTGCGGCGGTTGAGTTCCACCCCGGCGTCGGCAAGCTGCACGCGGTCATTGACGCCGGCGAGTTCGCGGGCATCGTCGGCGGTGTGTGCGCGGACCGGATGCCCCTGGTTGCGGGCGATGCCGAGCACGTCGGTGAGGTAGAGCTCACCCTGTGCGTTGTCCGGGCTGAGCAGGGTCAGCGCGGAGCGCAGGATGTCGGAGTCGAAGGCGAAGACTCCGGAGTTGACCTCGTTGATGGCGCGGGTGGTGTCATCGGCGTCCTTCTGCTCCACGATGGCGGTGACCTCGCCCTCGCTGTTGCGCACGATCCGTCCGTAACCGGTGGGATCCTCAAGTCGCATGGTGAGCACCGTGACGGCGGTGGGGACCGCGGTGTGGGCGTCGACGAGCGCGGACAGCGTCGCCGAGGTCAGCAGCGGCACGTCACCGTTGGTCACAACCACGGTGCCGTGGAAACCCTCCAGCTGTTCCAGTGCGCATTGCACCGCGTGGCCGGTGCCGTTCTGCGTCTCCTGGACCGCGACGCGGATCCCGCGGCCGAGATCCGCGGCGACCGCCGCCACGGCGGGCTCGACCTGTTCGCGCTCATGGCCGATGACCGCGACTATCTCCTCGGGATGGAGTCCCGCCGCGGCATGGAGGCTGTGGGAGAGGAGGCTGCGTCCGCCGATGCTGTGCAGCGTCTTCTGCAGGTCGGATTTCATTCTGGTTCCCGCGCCGGCCGCCAGGACCACGACGGCGCAGGATGGATCGACTGTGCTCAAAGCGATTTCAAATCCTTATGTGTCAGGGGCACACGTACGTCCAATAGCATAACGCCACGGAGTGCCCCGCAGACACTTTCGGTCCACTTTCTCGTTTCCCCGGGTTCGCGTGCGCAATCTCACCCGGGAGTTCCGGGAAGCGGTCAGCGGCGGACGTAGACTAATAAACTGAAGTTTCCCGTGTCTATTCGATCAGGGGTGTTGTATGGCCGTGCCTGCGGTGGATCGACGTGCGTTTCTCAAGGGGGCCGGCCTGGTGGCCGGAACCGTGGTGGCGGTATCGGCGCTCGGGGGATGCTCCACTGCACCGACACCGCGGGGGTACGGCGGGGCGCCGCGGCCGCTGCCCGTACCCCCGCTTGCCGACGCCACCGGTGACGCGACCTCCCTCACCTACCGGCTCACCGCGCAGGCCGGGGACAGCCGGATCCTCCCGGACGTGAGCACCCGCACCTGGGGTTTCAACGGGACGCATCTGGGTCCGACGCTCACCGCGCGGCGCGGCGATCGGGTGACCGTCGAGATCACCAACACCCTCGGGGAGACCACCACCGTGCACTGGCACGGCATGAAACTGCCCGCGGTCGCGGACGGCGGACCGCATTCTCCCATCGAACCCGGCGCGACGTGGTCGCCCGGCTGGACGGTGGAGAACACCGCCGCGACGCTCTGGTACCACCCCCACACCCACGGGTTGACGGGACTGCACGCCTACCGTGGGCTGGCCGGTCTGTTCATTGTCGAGGACGAGGTCTCCGATTCCCTGGACCTGCCCAGGGACTACGGCGTGGATGACATCCCCCTCGTTCTGATGGATCACCGCTTCAATGAGGACGGCTCGCTGGATGAGACGGACCTGCCGGACCTCGGACTGCTGGGTGATACCCCCACGGTCAACGGCATCACCAATGCCCATTTCGATGCCTCGACCCCGCGGGTTCGGTTCCGCGTTCTCAACGGTTCGACCATGCGCTTCTACAACCTCGCCTTCTCCGATGACCGGGCGTTCAATGTGATCGCCTCCGATTCCGGTTTTCTGCCCGAACCGGTGGAACGCGGGATGTTGCCGATCGGCCCGGGCGAGCGCTGGGAGATACTGGTGGATCTGGAGCCCGGCGATGACATCTCCCTGGTCTCCCTCCCGTTCCCGGACAACTTCGGCGTACCCGAGGACGGGTACACCCCTGATTTCGGTCTCGGTGATCAATTCACCCTGCTGGGCATCACCGGCCCACCGGAGGGAAGCGGGCCGGCTCCCGCGGTACCCGGGGTGCTCGACGTCAGGGCCGCGACCGGGCCAGACACCACCGATGCGCCGCAGCGTGATTTTCTGCTCAACACCTTCTCCATCAACGACCTGATGATGGACATGAACCGCGTGGACGTGGTCATCGACCATTCGGGCCCGGAAATCTGGAAGGTCACCAACGACAATTCCGATTGGCCGCACAACTTCCACATCCACAACGCGCGCTTTCGGGTGAACCGCTTCGAGGGCACCGGTGTGGAGGTGTTCAATGATGGATGGAAGGACACGGTGAGTCTGCCGCCGGGCGCCGGGGCGACCCTCGCGGTCGAGTTCGGACACCACCCCGACCCCACCTGGCCGTACATGTACCACTGCCACATGCTCTACCACGAGGATCAGGGAATGATGGGCCAGTTCGTCATCGTGGAACCGGGTCAGACCCCGGCTCTGGAAACGGGGAGCAGTGAGCACACGCACCGGCACTAGGCCGATACGCAGGCACGGAATCTCCCCGTGGATCCCCAACCAGCACGGGGCGTGGTACATGCTCCTGACCCCCGTGCTGCTCGGTGCGCTGTCCACGGATCTCGGGTTGTGGACCACTGTGTCGGTGTTCGTCGCCTGGTTCAGTGGTTACTTCGCCTTCTTCGCCTTCGGTCTGGCGGCGCGGGCGCGCGCAGGGGTCCGTCGGAGGAGGTACCTGGAGCCGGTGTTCGTCTACGGCGGGTTGTCCACGCTGGGTGCGGTGGTGGCTCTCTACCGGGAACCCGGCCTGATCGCCTGGGCACTTGCCTTCGTGCCCCTCGTGGGGCTCGCGCTGGTGGAGACGTGGCGCGGGCGGCCCCGTTCGCTGCTGTCCGGTGTTGCCACCGCAGTGGCCTCGACACTGATGCTGCCGGTGCTGTCGGGATCGCCGATGCAGTGGTGGTGCGCGGCTTTCACCGGCCTCTACTTCGCGGGCACCATCGCCTTCGTGAAGACGATGATCCGCGAACGGGGAAACCGCGGCTATCTCCTCGGGTCGATCTGCTACCACGCCGTGGCACTGTTGGCCACGGTCGGGATCGCCTTGCAGGTGGGATGGGTACCCGGGGCCGCAATGATCCTGACCATGGCCGCCGCGCTGTTCCGTTCCTGGGCCATCCCCCGCTCCTCCGCCTCGGGGAGAACCTGGACCCCGAAGATGGTGGGGCAGGCCGAGATTCCACTTCTCCTGCTTCTCATCCTCTCCGTCTGTCTCGCGCTGTAGGTGACATGTGTCATCCTGCAACCGTGACGCACCGCTGATCAGGTCCTGACATACGGCTCTACCGGCGCAGATCCCTTCGCGGCACAGTGGAGGCATGACACAGACACTTGCTTCCACGACAAGGACAATCGAGGTCACGGACCTCGTCCGCACCTACGGCAGCGGCGACAAGGCCTACACGGCGGTCAGGGGATCGACTTTCCATGTCCGCGAGGGTGAGGTCTTCGGGCTGCTAGGAACCAACGGCGCGGGGAAGACCTCCACCCTCGAACTGATGGAGGGTCTGGCCCGTCCCACCTCGGGCCGGATCCGCATCCACGGGCGTGATCCCGTGGCTGACCGCGCCGAACTCCGCCCCGAGCTCGGCATCATGCTGCAGTCCGGTGGCCTACCCTCACAGCTGACGGTCATGGAGACCATGCGCATGTGGCACGGCACCTGCTCCTATCCGCGTGACATCGGGGACGTGCTTGCCGACGTCGACCTCGCCCACCGCGCCGACGTCAAGGTCGGCTCGCTGTCCGGCGGCGAACAACGGCGCCTCGACCTCGCCTGCGCACTGCTCGGCGACCCCTCCATCCTCTTTCTCGACGAACCGACCACCGGCCTCGACCCGGAGTCGCGGCGCCACACCTGGGACCTGCTGCTGGTGCTGAAGAAGCGTGGGGTCACGATGGTGCTCACCACGCACTATCTCGAAGAGGCGGAGTTCCTCTCCGACCGCATCGCCATCATGGACCGCGGTGAGATCGCCGTGGAGGGGACCATCGCGGAACTGGTCGCGGGCGCGGGCTCAAGGATCGACTTCATCCTGCCGGATACCTCGACCGAGCTGCCACCACTGCCCGGTGCGCACATCACCAGGGACAACACCGACGCGGAGATCATCACCTCCACACTCCAGGAGCACACCCTCGAGATCCTCCGGTGGGCCGAGCACAACGGCCTCGAGCTGAAGAGCTTCGCCGCCCGCCCCGCGAATCTCGAGTCGGTGTTCATGGACATCGCGGGCCAGCAGAGCATATAGGCCATCTGGGACATCCACGGTATCTGCGGCATTCAGGACACAGTGAAAAACAAGGAGTACAACATGACACAGTCGATTCTCACCAACCGGACACAGAAGAAGTCCACCCCGATCCAGCGTATCCGCTCACTCGGCAGGGCGGAGTGGCTGCAGTTCTTCCGCAACAGGACCCTGCTGTTCATGGCCGTTGTCTTTCCCCTCGGACTCCCGCTCGTACTTTTCGGAATCGGTTCCCGGGGTGCGCTGGAGGCCGCGAACACCTTCGATCTCTTCGTTATATATACCCTGCTCTTCGTGCAGTTCTACACCGTGCTCTCCATGGTGACCACGCGCCGGGATGAACGGGTGCTCAAGCGCTTGCGTACCGGTGAGGCCCGTGACATGGAGATTCTCCTGGCCATCTGTCTGCCGGGCGCGGTGCTCACGATCATCTTCTCCATCGTGATCGTCCCGATCCTCATGCTCATGGGTGCCCCGGCACCGGTGAACATCCTCCCGATCATTCTCGTGGTGCTGCTCGGACTGGTGCTCTCCAGCGCGCTGGCGTTCATCACCAGCGGTTTCACCCGCAACGCCGAGGCCGCGCAGTTGACCTCCATGCCGGTGTTCACCATCGCGGTCCTGGGTATCGGTTCGCTCCGGCCGGCATTCGGTGACGGGCTTTTCGCTCAGATCATCGGCTACACACCCTTTGCCATGATCAGCGACCTGGTCCAACTCGGCTGGGCCGGGGCCACTTACAGCGATTCGTTGGCGGGGGTTGAGCCCGCTGATTTCGCGGGGGTTCTCGGTGAATCGGGTCGACCGCTGCTGATCGTGGTGGCGTGGACCGTCGTGTCGCTGGTGGCTGCGCGCAGGTACATTCGCTGGGACACCCACCGCTAGAGCGTCGGACCCGCTAACATCGGTTCCCAATGACAGACTCCAGATTCGATGGTCTCGTGTTCCCGCTGCGGACGTGGCGGGGACTCGATGCCGTGACAAAGCTCGCGCTCTATACGCGGCTGTCCCTGCAGAGCGCACCGATCGCGGTGGCGCTGGTCACCGTCATGGCCGCCTCCGGAGAAAAAGATCTTGCGCTGGATGCCTTCTGGCGTGCGGTGATCGCGGTGTTCGCCGTGGTGGCGGCGGTTTTCGCCGCAGTGACCTTCGAGCTGCATCCCGACCTCAACACCCGTGAGCGCAGGGATGTGCGGCCCGTGTTCCGGGCCGGGCTGCTGTTCGCCTCCTCCGGTCTCGTGCTCTGGCTTGTCATCCTGCTGATCCCCGGAGTGTCTACGCAAAGCAGGAACGCAGCCCTGGTGCTCGCGATGTTCACGCTCTTCATCCTCGCTCTAGTCTATTTCCCCTGGATGAGGTTCAGTTGGCTGCTTGTCGTGGCCACCACGCTCACCGTTGCGCTGGTGCTCGCCCAGTCACATGGTGCGGGTCTGTGGTGGCTGGTCGTGCCCCCCACCCTGACCATGACCCTGAAGCTGTCGGTGTGGACGCTGGCGATGATGAAGGAGATCGAACGTGCCAGGGTGTTGGAGGCGTCGCTGAAGGTGACGGAGGAACGGCTGCGTTTCGCGCAGGAGCTGCACGATACCCTGGGTCAGCACCTCGCGGCGATGTCCGTGAAATCCGAACTGGCGCTCGCCCTGTCACGCCGCGGCGATGCGCGGTTGGAGGGGGAGCTCCAGGAGCTCCAGCAGCTCACACGGTTGTCCATGGCGGAGATGCGGGCGGTGGTCAAGGGGTACCGTTCCATCGATCTCTCCAGGGAGATCGATGGAGCGCGGAGTCTGCTTGACGACGCCGGGATCGCACTCTACGTCCACGGCGGTGACCCCGGCCTCGGCCGGGCCCACGGTGAGCTGGCCGCGTGGTTCGTGCGCGAGGCCACGACCAATGTTCTGCGTCATTCAGAGGCGAGTTCGGTGGATCTCCACCTCTCCACGGAGGAGGTAAGCATGAGCAATGACGGGGCCCACGGCGAGATGGGACGGATCTCCGGACTAGGCGCACTGCGGCAACGTGCCGAGGCCATGGGGGTGTCCCTTATCGTCGAACGCGAGGGAACCGTATTCACGGCGAGGCTGGTACGGGGAGTGGGGAGCACATGATCTCCATCGCCATCGCCGATGACGAGTCACTGGTGGCCAGCTCACTCGCCACGCTGCTCGGTCTCGAGGATGATCTCACGGTGCTCGCCACCGCCGGTTCGGGCGAGGAGCTGATCTCCTGGTGGAACGACAGACTCGGTACCGGTCAACAGGTGCCCGGTGTGTGCGTCCTGGATCTGCAGATGGGGGATAAGGACGGAATTGACACGGCCATTGAGCTTCGCCGCCTCAGTCCGGGGTTGTCGGTGCTGATTGTCACCTCCCATGCCCGTCCAAGGCAGCTGAAGAGGGCGCTGTCTGCCGGAATCCTCGGTTTCATGCCGAAGACCTCCACGGCGGAACAATTCGCCGCCGCCATCCGCAGTGTGCACGCGGGTCGACGTTACATCGATCCCGAGCTGGCGGCTCTGACGATCAGCGCCGGTGAATCGCCCCTGACTCCGCGTGAGGAGGAGGTCCTGGAACTGGCGGGCAGGGGTGGAAGCATCGACGATATTGCGACGGCGGTCCATCTGGCGGCGGGAACCACGAGGAATTACCTCTCGCAGGCGATAGCCAAGACCGGCGCCCATAACCGTTTCGAGGCATTCACCCGTGCCAGGGAGCTGGGGTGGCTGTGAACCAGAACAACAACCGCGATCTCATCGACGCGACGCTGGCGGCGGCGGAGCCGCGGCGACCGGTGGACGCCAGGCGCATCAGGCTGACCCGGCAGGGCTGGAAACTCGCGTTCGGACGGGTGCTCAGGGATTTCATTCCGGACGGACTGCTGGATCTCGCGGCATTGTTGAGCTTCTTTTCCGTGCTCTCCCTGGCCCCGGCACTCCTGGTCATCTACTCCCTGATCACCCTGCTGTTGTCGAGCAACTCCGCGGAGATCATCGACAAGATCACGGGGCTGTTGGATCGTTATGTACCCGAGGAGCAGCATGAGCTCGTGCTCAGCCTGTTCAACGCCGTCGCGGGTTCCGCCACGGGCGGAAGAATCGGCCTGGTCGTCGGTGTGGTGGTTGCGCTGTGGACATCATCGGCGTACGTCAGGGCGTTCTCACGGTGCGCGAACACCGTCTACGGCCGGGCGGAGGGGCGGACGATTCTGCGGCAGTGGGCCGTGATGCTGATGACCAATATCGTGCTCCTCGCCGGCGCCGTCTTCGTCCTGGTGTCACTGATTGTCAATGAGACAGTGGTGGACCGGGTGCTGGGCCCCGTGGCCGGGCCGCTCGGGCTCGGCGGGGTGCTGAGCTTCCTCACGGAAACATTCATCCCGGTGTGGAACTGGGCGAAATGGCCGGTCATCCTGCTGGTGCTCGCCGGGCTGGTGGCGCTTATCTACCATGTCGCGCCGAATGTGAAGCCCTCGAGATTCCGCTGGTTGAGCGCGGGATCGGTGTTCGCGGTGTCCGGGATTTTCCTCGCGGGCCTGGCGCTCAATCTGTACTTCAGTACCTTCGCCGTCTTCAATTCCTACGGCGCGGTCGGTTCTGTGATGGCGCTGCTGGTGGGCATGTGGATCTTCAACGCGGTACTCGTTGTCGGGCTCAAGATCGATGCCGAGGTCAGCAGGTCCAGGCAGCTCCAGGCGGGGCTGCCCGCGGAACGCCACAACCTGGTGCGGCCGCGTTCGATCACCGCGGTGACCTCGCTGGAGGAATCCCAGGAGAAGATGGCCGATCGGGCGAGGGAGTTCCGGGAGAGCCGGGAGACCCCCGAGGACGACGGGCAGGAGTAGGGGGCGGATCTCAGCCTCCCATCACCACACCTTCGCGTCTGGGGTCGGCTCCGCCGGTGATGGTGGCACCGTCGCCGCGGACAAGGGCGGAGAGTCCACTGGACTGCTTCGTCGGATTGACCTGGTGACCCCTGCCCTCCAGTCCGGAGATCAGATCCCGCTCGTGCTCCTCGACCAGTGGATGCTCGGTCCCGATTCCCGTCTCCGGTTCGTTCATGGCGCCGAAGTTCGGGGCGGACACCGCCTGCTGCGGATCCATGCCCCAGTCGATGATGTTGACCAGGGTCTTGATGACGAACTGGATGATCAGTGATCCCCCCGGTGAGCCCAGCACCATGGCGAGGTCGCCGGGGGCGCCGTTGTCATCGCTGGTGAACACGATGGTGGGTGACATCGAGGACCGGGGTCGTTTCGCGGACTCGACGCGGTTGGCCACGGGCGCCCCCATCTCATCGGTGGGCTGGGCGGAGAAATCGGTGAGCTGGTTGTTCAGGATGAATCCGCGGGTGAAGTGGAAGGATCCGAACGCGGCCTCCACGCTGGTGGTCAGGGAGGCGGCATTGCCGTGGGAATCGATCACGGAGACGTGGCTGGTCCCGCTCTCGGGGACCGGTGCGGACAGCGCGGACTCCCGCAGACCCGCCTCCGCGGTACCCATGGAGACCTCCGGGTTGATCAGCCCGGCGCGTTCCCTGGTGTACTGGGCACTGATCAGTTCCTCGATGCCACCTCCGGGAACGGTGACGAAGGCGGGGTCACCGATGTAGGCGTCGCGGTCGGCGTAGGCCAGGCGCTGTGCCTCGGAGATGAGGTGGATTGCCTCGATATCGGGCAGTCCGCCATCGCGTCCGACATCCGTCGGGGCGTACTGTGCGAGATCGAAGTTGTTGAGTATTCCCAGTGCCTCGATCACTGTGACTCCGCCGGAGGAGGACGGTGGCATGCCACAGATCTGGTGCTCGCGGTAGGGCCCGCACAGTGCCTCATGGGTTTCGGGGGTGTAGGCGGCGAGGTCGGCGGTGGTGAGCAGCGAGGGGGTGAAACCCTCGGTCGGCCGGGTCGCCCGTTCGACTATATCGGCGGCGATCTCACCGGTGTAGAAGGCGTCCGGCCCACCATCTGCGATCAGTTCCAGGGTGTCGGCATAGTCGGGGTTGTGCAGGAGGGTTCCCGCAGGTTTGGCTTCGCCCCCGGGGGTGAGGAAGTAGGCCGCGGCGTCGGGATCGTGTGAGAGGTCCTCGGCCGAGCTAGCGATGGAGGCCGACATTCGCGGGCTGATCTCGAAACCGTCGGTGGCCAGTTGCCTTGCTGGAGCGATCAGCTCCGGCCATGCGGTGTTCCCGTGCGCGTCGTGAAGCTCTCCCAGAGCGGCCACGATTCCGGGCACCCCGATTGAACGTCCGGACCTCCGGGCGTCGGGGACGGGTGGGGTGGGATCCTCCGGGGAGACCTGTATCAGGTAGTTTTCATCCGCCGCGACGGGTGCGGTCTCGCGGCCGTCGATGGCGGTGATGGCGCCGGTGTCCGCGTCGTAGTAGAGGATGTAGCCTCCGCCGCCGATTCCGGAAGATTGTGGTTCACTCAGTCCGAGTACGAACTGAGCCGCTACCAGCGCATCGGCCGCGGTGCCACCGTTGCGCAGGATGTCGCAGGCGGCTTCAGAGGCCAGGGGGTTGGCGGTTGCCACCGCGTAGCCGGTGGTGCTCACGGGTTCCAGTCCGGAGCGGTAGCCGGTGGCGATCTCGGGAGCGACCGAGATGTCCTCGCCGCTGTGCGTTGCCTCCACCTCCACGTCGGCGCCGGTGTCCGCGGGCATCCCGCAGGGTTGTGGTTCGGGGTCGGTGGCCGCGTCCTGCTGTGAGTCGCGGTTGCTGGCACAGGCGGCCAGCGTGAGGGCCAGCGCGACCACGGAGAACGTGGCGGCAACCCTTTTCAATGTGATCTTAGACACGTTCATAAATACAAGGTTAACAATATCTGACGCCCGAGGGAAGGGTAAATGCTTGGGACGCCCCAATCATTGGTGGGTTGCGATCAATGCGGAGAGGGGATAAAGTGAACAACAGGTTAATAAAAAGAGTTTATTAGATGAACCGCCGGGGACTCGGGTGGGAAGGGAAACACAATGAACAACATTGACAAGGAAATCAGCAGGATTGAACGCAGCCACGACTACCTTTGGAGTGTGAGGCAGGATCTGCACACCCGCTTTGATGAGCGAATCAAGCCCCACATGGTCGACAGCGTGCTCGACGCGGCGGCCAGCGGATACGAGGGCCGGATTAATCGCTTCCGTAAGATTTTCATTGAGAAGAGCGCCGTCAGGGATCTGGAGGCTCTCGCGGGCAGCCGCGTGGACATGGCCCTGGCAAGTGTGATCGCCGCCTACGGCGTGCGGGCGGCCTGATCTGTCACACCTTCAATGAAACACCCGCTCACTTGCCCCTTAAAGGCCAGGTGAGCGGGTGTTTTCGTGCTGCTTCCCTGCAAGGACTCGAACCTTGAATGACGGTACCAAAAACCGTAGTGTTGCCGATTACACCACAGGGAAATGCGGGTCAGCGAAAGGGCTGAACTGCACCGCTAGAGTTTACATGACGCCGGGTGAGTTCCAATTATTCGGGGTCCGTGGGCTGGGATAGGCTGGGGACATGGTTCGACAGCGGATGACCGGCAAGGAACGTCGGGAGCAATTGATTCTGATTGGTCGCGCGGTCTTCGCCGAACGCGGTTTCGAGGGCGCGAGCGTGGAGGAGATCGCCGCCAGAGCGGACGTGTCCAAACCGGTGGTCTATGAGCATTTCGGTGGCAAGGAGGGGTTGTTCGCCGTCGTGATCGACCGGGAGATGCTCAAACTGGAGGCCATGATCACCGATTCCCTGCGGCACGGGCGTTCGCGCTACCGGATTGAACAGGCGGTGCTGGCACTGCTGACCTACGTCGAGCGGGATACCGATGGTTTCCTCATCCTCGTCCGGGATATGCGTCCGGGTCAGGACCGTTCCTACGGCACGCTGCTCAATGACGCCACCACCCAGGTCTCACATATCCTGGCAAAGGCGTTCTCCCGATCGGGATTGAATCCCGGGTACGCGACGTTGTACGGACAGGCACTCGTGGGCATGGTCTCCATGACGGCGCAGTGGTGGCTCGATGAGCGGACACCGCCGAAGGAGGAGGTCGCGGCACACATCGTCAACCTGTGCTGGAACGGACTGGCCGGAATGGAGGCCTCACCCCATCTGAGCACCCCGACCTCCGAGGGGGCGATCCTCGGCGCGACCGACCAGCGCCCGGAGGTGGGGACAACCACAGACATCAACACAGATTTCAACACACCGGCAGAAAACAAGGAGAACAACGCGTGATACCCATGCTGGCGGGCCTGCTCAAGGTCGCGGCCACCGATCCGAAACTCAAGGGCATGGTCGCCCATGTGGGGGAGCCGCACCTGCACCTCACCGGCATCGACCAGGCGCGCCCCTGGACGATCGCCGCATTGGCGCATCACACACCGGTTCTCGTGGTCACGGCCACCGGGCGTGAAGCGGAGGACCTCAGCGCCGAACTCACCGCGATGATGGGGGACAGGGTCGCCCTGTTCCCCTCATGGGAGACCCTTCCCCATGAGCGGCTCAGCCCCGGTGTGGACATCGTCGGCCGTCGCGCACAGGTGCTCAACAAGCTTGACGACGCCCGGGTCGTCGTCGCCGCGGCGCGCGCCTTCTGCCAACCGGTCCTGCGGACCGCGGAGGGACGAACCCCGCTCAGGCTCCGGGAGGGTGCCGAGTTCGATTTCTCCTCGCTGAGCAGCGAGCTGGTTTTCCGTGCCTACAAGCATGTGGACATGGTGGGCCGGCGCGGTGAGTTCGCCACCCGCGGTGGCATCCTCGACATCTTTCCAACGACACTGGACTACCCCGTCCGTGTCGAGTTCTGGGGCGATGAGATCTCCGATATCCGGCAGTTCTCGGTGGCTGATCAACGCACCATTCCGGAGATCACCATTGACGGCATCGAGATCTACCCCGCGCGCGAACTGCTGATCACCGATGCGGTCGCCGCGCGGGCCGAGAAACTGGCCGTGGCGCACCCCGGCAACCCGACGCTGGTGGAGATCCTCACCCGTATCGCCGATCACACCGACGTCGATGGCATGGAGGCGCTGATTCCCGCCCTGGTGGACACCCCCCTCGTTCCGCTGCTCGAATTGCTCCCCGCGGGAACCCACCTCGTCGTGGTGGCACCCGAGAAGGTGCGCACCCGCATCGCGGATCTGGAGGCAACGGACGCGGAGTTTTTGGCCGCGGGTTGGGAGGCGGCGGCGATGGGTGCGGACGGTCCCATCGCAACGCAGGGGCTGGATCTTCAGGCCTCCAGCTACCGCAGCTTCGAATCCCTGGAGGCCTCAGCGGCGAAGTCATCGCTGCCCTGGTGGACCTTCTCGCCGGAGGGCATGTTCGAGTCCGCCGATGAGGAGACGCTCCCGCTCGACTTCGAGCCGGGACCAGCCCCGCGTGGTGATCTCGCGCAAATCGAGGAGATGATGACGCTCCTGCTCGCGCACACAAGGCAGGGGGGACGTGCGGCATTCATCGCCCCGAATCAGGGTGCGATCAAGCGCATGGCCGAGCGCTTCTCCGAGAAGGGCATACCCTCCCATGTGGCCACTCCCGGTTGGGAGCCGAGCCCCGGGGAGGTCACGCTCTACCACGCGCTCAGCCACGCGGGACTGGTGTTCCCGAAGGTGCGCAAGCATCGTGACGCCTCCGCGCTGCCCCTGGTGGTGATCACCGAAACCGATCTCACGGGCAACCGCGTGGGTGACATCGCCGGCGCCAAGCGACGCCCCGCCCGCCGCCGCAACAAGGTCGATCCGCTCGCGCTGACCCCCGGTGATCTCGTGGTCCACGAGACCCACGGCATCGGCAGGTTCGTGAAGATGACGGAGAGAACCATCTCGGCCGGCGATGAAACCTCGCGCCGGGAGTACATCGTGCTGGAGTACGCACCGTCAAAGCGGGGCCAGCCCGGCGATCAGCTCTATGTGCCCATGGATTCCCTCGACATGCTCAGCAAGTACGTCGGCGGTGAGAAACCGTCGTTGTCCAAGATGGGCGGCTCCGACTGGAAGAATGCCAAGAAGAAGGCGCGCGCGGCGGTCCGGGAGATCGCCGGCGAGCTCGTGGAGCTCTACGCCAAGCGTCAGGCCGCCCCCGGGCATCCCTTCGCTCCTGATTCGCCGTGGCAGAAGGAGATGGAGGACAACTTCCCCTTCGTCGAGACCGAGGATCAGATGCTGGCCATCGAGGCGGTCAAGGAGGACATGGAAAAGGATGCCCCGATGGATCGCGTGATCATCGGTGACGTCGGCTACGGAAAGACCGAGGTGGCCATCCGCGCCGCCTTCAAGGCGGTCCAGGACGGCCGTCAGGTGGCCGTGCTGGTGCCCACGACGCTGCTGGCGCAGCAGCACCAGTCCACCTTCGAGGAGAGGATGGCCGGATTCCCCGTGACCATCCGGGGACTGTCCCGCTTCACATCCGCCAGGGAATCGAAGGAGACCCTCAAGGGGCTCGCCGACGGTTCCGTGGATATCGTCATCGGCACCCACCGGCTCCTGCAGACCGGCGTCCACTGGAAGAATCTGGGCCTGATCATCGTCGATGAGGAGCAGCGCTTCGGTGTCGAGCACAAGGAGCACATCAAGGCGCTGCGCAGCCACGTCGACGTGCTCACGATGTCGGCCACCCCGATCCCCAGAACTCTGGAGATGTCGATGGCGGGCATTCGCGAGATGACCACCATTCTCCCCCCGCCGGAGGACCGCCATCCGATTCTCACCTATGTCGGTCCCTATGAGGACAAGCAGGTCGCGGCCTCGATCCGCCGTGAGCTGCTCCGTGACGGCCAGGTCTTCTTCATCCACAACAAGGTTGCGGACATTGAGAAGAAGGCGCGCGAGCTGCGCGATCTGGTGCCCGAGGCGAGGGTCGTGGTCGCCCACGGCCAGATGAGTGAGGAGCTCCTGGAGCAGACCGTCCAGGGTTTCTGGGACCGGGAATACGATGTGCTCGTGTGCACCACCATCGTGGAGACGGGGCTGGACATCGCCAACGCCAACACCCTGATAGTGGAGAACGCCCACCACATGGGTCTGTCCCAGCTGCATCAGCTGCGCGGGCGTGTCGGACGGTCCAGGGAGCGTGGTTACGCCTACTTCCTGTACCCGAAGGGTGCGACGCTGACCGAGACCAGCTACGACCGCCTGGCCACCATCGCCCAGAACAATGATCTCGGTGCGGGTATGGCTGTGGCGATGAAGGACCTGGAGATGCGCGGTGCGGGCAACGTCCTCGGGGCGGAGCAGTCAGGACACATCGCCGGAGTGGGATTCGATCTCTACGTCCGCCTCGTCGGGGAGGCGGTGGAGGCCTACCGGGCGCTGGCGGACGGCAAACCCGTCGACGGCACCGTCCAGGGGCCGAAGGAGATCCGCGTGGATCTTCCGGTGGATGCCCACATTCCGGAGAGCTACATCAACGCAGAACGCCTCCGCCTGGAGATCTACCGCAAGCTCGCGCAGTCCACCTCCGAGACGGACCTGCGGTTGGCGGTGGAGGAGATGGAGGACCGTTACGGTCCGATTCCCGAGGAGGTCTCCCGCCTGTTGGCGGTATCGCGGCTGCGCCACCAGATGCGCAGGGCAGGTCTCACCGACGTCGCGGTGCAGGGCACCCGGATCAAGATACATCCGGTGGAGCTGAAGGATTCCCAGCAGGTGCGTCTGAGGCGTCTGTTCCCCGGTGCCACCTACCGCGCCGCGGCCAAGGCCATCCAGGTCTCCTTCCCCAAGGCGGGCCGCAACGTCACTGATCCGCTGCTCCGGGATGTGGACCTGCTCCAGTGGGTCGCGGACTTCATCTCGCGTATGTTCGATGTCGAGCAGATCGATGTCAGGGGTTCTCGGGCGGGTCGACCTGCGAAGAAGGCATCGGTGGTCTCGGTGTCACAGTAGTGGCGGCTGGGGGATCGATCAGCCGAACCACAGTTCGAGTTCCCATTCCGCCTGGTCCGCACCCCCGGGGTACTCTGCATCGAGAACGTCGCGGCACTCGCGGAACGCGGAGGCACAGTAGGTGGCGCTCTCCTCCGCGGACCAGTACTCCCGGGCGTGATCGAGTGAGAGGGGAATGGAGTGGTCACTGTTCCAGTTCCGGGAGTGGGTATCGCCGGAGTAGACGCACACGTTGGATTCCTTCAGCTCGGATTCGATGACCACCCGTCCGAACTCGAGCGAGGTCAGCAGGAACTCTCCCGGCACCCTGATTCCCGACAATCACTGCAGCAGGAGGTTCTGGCCCAGACCCCCGAAGTCATCCTTGACCTGGGCGAAGATCTCCTCCGCAATGGCGCCCCTGTGCTCGGGATCAAGGTTCTCCCGGAATGCGTCCAGGGGCACATCCAGGCGTCCGATGCCCGGACCGTAGCCGGGAAAATGCTCGCCGGAGCGGCGCGAGATCGTGGTTTCCCGGGAGGATGATTCGAAGATGATCGGACCCGCAATCAGTGTGGTGAGTTTCCGCTCGCGCATGTCGAACACCCTACCCCGCGGTCTGCACCGCTTTCGGGGGAATGCTTCCGCGCGCGGATCTGCCCGGAGACGTCACCCGGGCGGAACCGGGATGATCGGTGCCTGGAAAAAACGGGTGCCGGCGTCACGGAGTTGACGTATTCTTAGCAGCGATATCCGTAGCGCCAACAATGAAGGGGAAATCACACATGGGTGTTTTCGACGATGCAAAAGCCAAGGCCACCGAGTTTCTGAATTCCGATCAGGCGGAGCAGAAGTCCGATGAGATCCTCGACAAGGTCTCCGAGTTCGCCAAGGACAAGCTGGGCGCGGACAAGGCGGGTCAGATTGACGCCGTGCGCGACAAGCTTGATGAGCAGATCGGTAAGAACAACTAGAGTCACCTTCCATGACGATCGTCCTGATTGACTCCACCGATCCCGTTCTCCCCGCTGCCTTTCTGGACGCGGTACTCGGACGGGGGGAACCGGTGGAGGTGGACGATTCCGTTTCCCTGGACATCGCGTCCTGGGGGCTTCAATCCGAGGTCGGCGCGCCGTGGTTTCTCACCACGCGCGCCGACCTTGTGGATTTCTCCGCACCGCTTATCGACGCCAGGGTCGGCCACGTGGCCCGGGCCGTCGAGGTAATGCGGAAGGCGGTGGGCATGGGCGAATGGGAGTCCGCCCAGACCCATGAAAGCCTGATTCCCTACCTCCGGGAGGAATCGGAGGAGTTCATCGAGGCTGTCGGGATTGGGGACGAGACGGAGATGTGCAGGGAGCTCGGGGACGTCCTCCTGCAGGTACTCTTTCACGCCGAACTCGCCGCCAGGCGCGGAAGTTTCGACTTCAGCGCCGTAGCGGCGAGCTTCGTGGCCAAGATGGAATCCAGATCCCCCTACCTCTTCGATGGTACGAGGGGGACCGTGGGGGTCGAGGAACAGCAGCGCTACTGGGCGGAGGGCAAGGCCGCGGAGAAGTCGGCGGGGCGCTAGGACGAGAGGTTGCTCGAGAGATTCTGCAGCTGGGTGATGATGTCCTGCTGCGGATTGGCCTTGACGATGCCACAGGTCAGCGCGCGATCGGCGATGCGCCCCGCGTATATGTTCCCGGCGAGGCCGAGAATCGGGTCAATGGCGCCGAGGTTCGTGGCGTTCCTGAGCGTGGCGGCGAGCTCATCGCGGGTGGTGGATTCCCTGGCCATGCCCGACTGTTCGAGGACGGTTCGAAGGGCGTTGCAGTCCAGCTTGTCCACGATCTCGTTGATCGCCTGGAGGCCGCCTTCCTGTGCGGAGGCCACGGGGGTCAGGGATGCACCGAGGGCGATGGTGGCGGCGGCGACGGCGAGGCGGAAAGACTTGGTCATGGTTGTCCTTTTGGGGAGGAGGGATGGCGGTAAATACTGTGCCGTAGAAAATCATAAGTGCTCAGTGTGTCCAATGTGTCGGATGTTAAGAAAGTGGTTACCCCCGCGCCGGTCATGGTCAAGGATCGCGCGGATGGTTCCCGATCCCCGTCCCAACTGCCTGAATATCGGTCCGATCACCGTGGGGGCTAAGATTGGCGCCTATGAATTCTGGGGCGAGCAAGGCTTTCGGCTGTGGCTGTGGGTCGGTCCTTGCTGTCATCATGGTTATCTCCTTCGTCGGATGGGCATTGAGTTTCATTGACGGCGGCGCTCCGATCAGACAATTGGAACCGATTCCGGATGACGTCCCCCCCGCCAGGGGGGAGGCGGTCCCGGTTGTGGATATCCATGCACCGGGGCGCACCTCCTCCCAGCTGGACTTCTGGGCGCAGCCGATCGCGGCGGACATCAGCGTCTCGGCCCAGGCGGTCGCCGCCTACGGCAACGCCGAGCTCGTCGCGGAGGGGACCTGGCCGGGGTGCCACATCTCCTGGAACACCCTGGCGGGCATCGGACACGTGGAAACCAGGCACGGGACCTACTCGGGGAAGCTCTTCGGTGGCAGTGCCCTGAATGCGGACGGTGTCGCCACACCGCCGATCATCGGCATTCCCCTCGACGGTTCGCCTGGTGTCGCCGAGATTCCGGACACCGACGGCGGTGCTCTCGACGGTGACCCCGATTTTGACCGCGCGGTGGGTCCCATGCAGTTCATTCCGGAATCCTGGGGGCGTTTCGGCCTGGACGCGAACGGGGACGGGGTGGCCGATCCGAACCAGATCGATGATGCCGCCCTGAGCGCGGCCCACCTGCTGTGTGAGAACGGCGGCGACCTGTCCACGCCCGAGGGGTGGACCAGGGCGGTGCACTCCTACAACATGTCCACCAAGTATCTGCTCGACGTCAGGGACGCTGCGGCGGCCTTCGCCCTGCGGCAACCGGCTCTGTGACGTCCGATTGTGTTGATTCGGACACATTCGGACGTGGAGTGCTTCACTTTTTGGCGGTGATTCCGTCATGGAAACGAGATTCGTGCAACAATTGATTTCAGACGTGACCGGACGCCGGACACGTACAAGAATCTGGTTAGCTCCCAAGTTGGCATAGGAGGCCACAGTGGCTGAAATCATGCACGTATTCGCTCGCGAAATCCTGGATTCCCGCGGAAATCCAACGGTAGAGGCCGAAGTTTTCCTTGATGACGGATCGCACGGACTGGCCGACGTACCCTCCGGGGCGTCGACAGGCATCCACGAGGCACATGAGCTGCGTGACGGTGGCGATCGCTACCAGGGTAAGGGTGTTCTCAAGGCGGTTGAGAACGTCAACGAGGAGATCGGCGACGAGCTCGCCGGCCTCGAGGCCGATGACCAGCGCCTGATCGATGAGGCAATGATCAAGCTCGACGGCACCGAGAACAAGTCCCGTCTGGGCGCCAACGCCATCCTGGGAGTCTCCATCGCGGTCGCCAAGGCCGCTGCGGAGTCCGCCGATCTTCCGCTCTTCCGTTACATCGGCGGCCCCAACGCCCACGTGCTTCCCGTCCCGATGATGAACATCGTCAACGGCGGCGCACACGCCGACTCCGGCGTGGACGTCCAGGAGTTCATGATCGCCCCCATCGGAGCGGAATCCTTCGCCGAGGCACTGCGCCAGGGTGCGGAGGTTTACCACACCCTGAAGTCCGTGATCAAGTCCAAGGGGCTGTCCACCGGCCTCGGCGACGAGGGTGGATTCGCCCCCTCCGTCGCGTCCACCAAGGAGGCGCTCGACCTGATCGTCGAGGCCATCGAGAAGGCCGGTTTCGCACCGGGCCGGGACATCGCCCTGGCACTGGACGTGGCCTCCTCCGAGTTCTACAAGGACGGCAAGTACCACTTCGAGGGCGGCGAGCATACCGCCGAGGAGATGGCACACGTCTACGCGCAGCTGATCGACGAGTACCCGATCGTGTCCATCGAGGATCCGCTGCAGGAGGATGACTGGGAGGGCTACACCAACCTCACCGCCCAGCTCGGCGACAAGGTCCAGATCGTCGGCGACGATTTCTTCGTCACCAACCCCGCCCGCATCCGTGAGGGCATCGAGAAGAAGGCCGCGAACGCACTGCTGGTCAAGGTCAACCAGATCGGTACACTCACCGAGACGTTCGACGCCGTGGACCTCGCCCACCGCAACGGCTACCGCACCATGATGTCGCACCGTTCCGGTGAGACCGAGGACACCACCATCGCCGATCTCGCGGTTGCCCTCAACTGCGGTCAGATCAAGACCGGTGCTCCGGCACGTTCCGAGCGTGTGGCCAAGTACAACCAGCTGCTGCGCATCGAGCAGCTGCTTGGCGACGCCTCCGTCTACGCGGGTCGCGGCGCATTCCCGCGCTTCAAGGGCTAAACACCTACCGCGCCCCCACGCGGACTCCCGCACACCGCTTCGGTGTGCGGGAGTCCGCGTTTTTGTGGGCGTCGAGAAGCGGGCTCTGTTACTCCTGTGACTAAGATCAGTGACTATGGCAAAGCAGAAGAAGTCTCATAAGGGCATAGTCCCGGTGTCCAGCCGTGAACGCGCCACCGAGACCCGTTCTGCCACGCGCGCGCCCTTCCGGCTCGGCTCCTACGGGCTGATCGCGCTCTTCGCGGTCGTGCTGCTCATCCTGCTGATGATCGCCATTCCCCTGCGCAACTACTTCCAGCAGCGCACGGAGATCGCGCGCGTCGAGGCGGCCATCGAGGCCAAGCAGGAGCAGATCAACCAGTTGGAGACGGACCTGGACCGCTACCGTTCGCAGGCCTACATCCGCGAGCAGGCCCGCCTCCGACTCGGTCTCATCGAGCCGGGGGAGACCGCCTTCCGCATCCTCGACCCGGCACTGGATAATGATCAGTCACTGACCTCCGACGGCCCCGGGGTCGAGCCGCCGGGACCCTGGTACGAGACGCTCTGGGAGTCCGTCACCCGGCCCGAGCCCCCCGGGGAGCAGGCGGCGGATGCTCCCGAGGCACCTGCGCAGACACCTGCTCCCTAGTAGTACTTGGTTAGGTTTGGGTGTGTTGTTCCCGCGGCTCGGTTTGCGTTGTTGTTAACGTTCGGGTGTGGATAAGCGTGAGATCGGCAGGGTGCGGGCCGAGCTGGACGAGTATGTCAGCGACGTGTTCGCATCGCTTGCCCGCCGGGACCAGCGAACGAAGGGCAGCTTGTACCTGCAAGGGTTGATGCTCGACGGGCGCCGGAAATCGATGCAGCCCATGGGAGATCGGCTCGGGATTGATTACCAGCAGTTGCAGCAGTTCGTGTCTTGCTCACCCTGGCCGGTCGAGCCGGTCAGGCGGAAACTCGTCTCGCGCGCGATCGACGTGATCCAGCCCGAGGCGTGGGTGGTCGATGACACGGGGTTCGTGAAAGACGGGCCCGCCTCTCCCGGGGTGGCGCGTCAGTACTCCGGGAGCCTGGGGAAGATCGGGAATGTGCAGATCGGTGTCTCGGTGCATGCGGTCACCGACCAGGCATCGTGCCCGTTGGAGTGGCGGCTATTCCTGCCGGAAAAATGGGATGATGCGTGCGCGGAGACGAGCGAGGAAGCCGAGCACATTGCCGTTCGCAGGCAGCGGGCAAAGATCCCTGACATCGCTGGGCATCAGACGAAGTGGGAGCAGGCGCTCGAGATGCTCGACGAGCTCGACACTTGGGGGTATCGACCACAGGTGATGGTCGGCGATGCCGGGTACGGGGAGATCGGGCCGTTGAGAACCGGGCTGACCGAGCGTCAGATCCCGTATGTGGTGCAGGTGAAAGCCACCACGAGCGTGCATGATGTCGACGCCCCGTTCGAGTTGCCCGACTCGACCGGGAAGACCGGGCGCCCGTTCACAAAGCCCTCCTATCGGACAAAGCCGGTGCAGGCGAGACAGTACGCAGGAGATCTCCCCGAGGAAGCCTTTGAAGAGGTCGCGTGGCGGCAGGGTTCCAAAGGGGTGCTCACGAGCCGGTTCGCGGCATGCCGGGTACGGCCCGCGAACCGGAACCTCCCAAAGGACGCCGACGGCACGCTGCCGGTGTGCTGGCTCCTGATCGAGTGGCCCGAGAACGAGGCCGAACCGAGCGACTACTGGCTGTCCACTCTGCCCGAGAGCACACCGGTCGCGGAGTTGGTCAGGTTCGGGAAGATCCGGTGGCGGATCGAGCACGATTACCGGGAACTCAAGCACGGGCTCGGACTTGACCACTTTGAGGGCCGCACCTGGTTGGGGTGGCATCACCACGTCACGCTTGTGACCGCGGCGCACTTATTCATCACCGAGCAGAGGCTGCGTGGCGACCCAAAAGCGGGTGGGGTGGCCTGAGCTTTTACCAGCTCCTGACCGAGTTGCAGGTAGCGGTCATTCGGATGCTCAGTTGCTGCCCCTACTGCCGCCGCGCCGGACCCACCTAACCAAGTACTACTAGGGCGTGTCTTGTAAAAGGTTGAGCCACGCGATCACTCCGTTGAGGACAACTGCGGCCCGGTACACGATCGCGAGCTTGTCATACCGAGTCGCGAGTCCTCGCCACTGTTTCAACCGGCAATAGCCACGCTCGATCACGTTCCTTCCCCGATACTTCTCCGCATCAAACTTCGCAGGCCTGCCGCCCTGCATGCCGCGCCGCTTCCGATGCCCCTGCTGATCACGAGGTTCGGGGATCACCGCTTCGATGCCACGCCTGCGCAAGTACGCCCGGTTCGCCCGCGAGGAGTACGCCTTGTCGCAGAGCGCGGCATCGGGCCTGGTGCGACGGCCGACCCGCACTTGTTCCATGAGCGGGATGAACATCGGCGAGTCACCATCTTGTCCCGCTGAGCAAATCGTCACCAGCGGCAGGCCGCGCCCATCGACGAGCTGATGTGTTTTCGTTGACAAGCCGCCCCGAGAACGGCCGACTGCGTGGTCAGGCGGCTCGGTCAGCGGATTCTTGTAATTCGATATAGCCCTTTTTTACGCGTTTGGTGTTGGTCGCGTGCTGATGCGCACGAGCGATCGTGGAATCCACCGATACCGACCAGTCGAGCAGGCCCTGGTGGTCTGCGTACTCGTGCAGACGCGCTTGCGCCCGATCCCAGACACCATCGTCGGCCATGCGCCTATGCCACGCCCAGACCGTTTGCCAAGGCCCGAAAGCATCAGGAAGGTCTCGCCACGCGATCCCGCATCGATACCGGTAAATGATCCCCTCGACCATCAGTCGGGCGTCGGCGAACGGGCGGCCCTTCTTGCCCGTGGGACCAGGCAACAAATCAGCAATCAGTGTCCATTGGTCGTCTGAGAGGAGCTGGAATCGAGACATACCTCCACGATCTCAGCTCCCACAGAATTCATTTGCAAGACACGCCCTAGTGGCGATTCTGTCCGGGGCCGTCCGGGCATGACAGAATGGAGCGCATGAGTGTAACTGATGCAGACCTTCAGGCTGTCGAACAGCAGCTGGGAAGGGTGCCCCGCGGTGTTGTGGAGATCTCCTACCGCAGCCCCGACGGACAGCCGGGAGTGGTCAAGACCATGCCCAGGCTCGAGGACGGCACGCCCTTTCCGACGCTGTACTATCTGACCGATCCGCGGCTGGCCAGTGAGGCCTCCCGCCTCGAGGTCGCGCTGGTGATGAAGTGGATGACCGATCGCCTCGAAACGGATGAGGAGCTGCGCGCCGACTACCGCCGGGCCCACGAGTACTATCTGGCCAGGCGCAATGAGCTCGGCGATCTTGGTACCGAGTTCTCCGGAGGTGGCATGCCCGACCGCGTCAAGTGCCTGCATGTCCTCATCGCCTACGCGCTCGCCGAGGGCCCCGATCATTTCCGCCTGGGCACCGAGGCCGTGGCCCTGGCAGCGGAGCACGGCGGGCTGCGCGGGACTGCGATTCCCGACCAGTGGCCGACGGTCGGGGAACTCGGCATCAACATGGCCGATTTTGATTTCTCCAGGGCCGGTGGGGTGCAGTGAGCCGCTTCGCAGCCGTTGACTGCGGCACCAACTCCATACGCATGCTCATCTCCGAGCTGACCACCGACGGACTCCGGGAGATCACGAGGGAGAATAGGATCGTCCGGCTGGGACAGGGCGTGGATGCCACCGGGGAACTGAATCCCGAGGCCATCGAGCGCACCCGGGTGGCACTGGCGGAATATGTGGAGATCATGGCCGCCGAGGATGTGAAGGTGGTGCGTATGGTGGCCACCGCAGCCACCCGCGACGCCGGCAACCGCAACGAGTTCTTCGCCATGACCGGGCAGCTGCTGTCCAGGATCCAGCCTGGTTCCAGGGCCGAGGTGATCAGCGGCGAGGAGGAGGCGCGACTGTCCTTCCGCGGTGCGGTGGCCGATCTGCCTGCGGACCAGGGGCCCTTCTGCGTCATCGATCTCGGCGGTGGATCCACGGAATTCATCGTGGGAACCCATGACGGGGAAATCCTCGGATCACACTCCGCGCAGATGGGGTGCGTGCGACTGAGTGAGAGAATCATGCGCAGCGATCCGCCCACGGCGACCGAGGTGGAGATCGCCCGCGACTATGTCGGTGAACGGATCGAGGAGGTCCGTGCGATCGTCCCGATCTCGAGGGCGGCGACTTTCGTCGGCTGCGCGGGAACCTTCACCACCATCTCGGCGTGGGTGCAGGGCCTGGAATCCTATGACCGCGACGCCATACATCTCTCGGTGCTGAACTTCGACGCCCTTGGGGTGATCACCGATGAGATCATCTCCGAATCCTCGGCGCAACGGGCGAGCAACCCCGTGGTTGATCCGGGTCGGGCCGACGTGATTGGTGGGGGGTCTGTGATCGTGCAGGCTGTGATCGATCTCGCCGCGCGTGAGGCGGGGGTGGACTCGATCGTGATCTCGGAGAAGGACATTCTCGACGGTATCGTGCTCGGCCTCATCGACGCCACCGTCGCTTGAGCGGTCAGCGATCCCGGGGGGTTGGAACGGCGTGACTATTCCGACCCTCGCGGCTGTCCGCGGCCACCGGTGATCTATACTCGTTGGGTTGCCAACGGCGGCGGCCCCCATAGCCCAATCGGCAGAGGCAGTTGACTTAAAATCAATTCAGTCTGGGTTCGAGTCCCAGTGGGGGCACTCTGAGCAGGGAATACAGGTTTGGGAAAAGGGTCATTCCCCTTTATCCCTCGAAAAGCCAATTGTCCCCGGTCCCATGCACCGGCATCCGCGACGCCCCGGGACTGTGGCGTGTGGGCCTTTCCCCACAACCCATCAACCTCCCCTGATGGTGTGCCGGACAGGTTTTAGGGGTTCAGCAACGCCGGTCCGAAACCTTTTCGGCGGGGAAAGTATGCGCCCGAGTGTTTGGCCTGAACAGGGGATTTGATTGCTTTGGGTGATGTTTCTCTCAGATTCTTGAGGGTGATCGGAAAGAATCATATAGGCTTGGAAGGTGCGATCAGAGATGTTGTCGATCGTCCGCCGGGGCAGAGGGCACAGGACGTGTCCGGCGGCCAGTACGCGGGTGAAGCAGTGCTTTTCCCATCGCTCTGGACCTCCAGTGAACAGATGAAAGGTATGCCATGACTGACACCAGGCTGTACGAACTCCTTACCGAAATCCGCGATGAGGTTATCAACCTCCGTGCCACGGTTACCACCCAGGCCGAGGAGATCTCCAAGATCCGGACCAACCTCTCCGAGGACAAGGATTAATTTCCAGACAGCGGCGAGGTTTCGCCCTGTTTCACGCGGTCGGTTGACTCGGGCTTCTGACTGCTGCTACCCCTTTCTCCCTGTGGAAGCGGACGGACCCACGCGGTTGACCGCTTTCAAGAGGGGATTTTTCACTTCGGGTGTTAGGGGAGTAGCCTTTCTAACTGCAGGCACAGGGAACGCTCGATGCGTTTTGTGCCCCCGGGGCTATAGCTCAGTTGGTAGAGCGTCGCGTTCGCAATGCGAAGGTCAGGGGTTCGATTCCCCTTAGCTCCACATAAGCAGATAAATCCGAAACCTGCCCCGCTTGAACGCGCGGCAGGTTTTTCTGTCATCAGTTTCTGTTGTCAGGACCCCGGAATCACCGTCGACCACCGTGACCTCGCGATGGGACGCGATGGGATGAGCGGATGATCAGTCCTGCTCGGCCCGCGGCGGGCTGTCATCGAGGTCAGGGTCGTGTCAATTTTCTTTTCCCTGTTCCGCGGAATGCCCCTGTCCTCGCTGACAGGCCCCCCCGGGGGCGGCCTGACTTGTCTTACGGGCCTTGCACTTCGTACCGTCTCCCGGTCACAGAGGGACAAGCCTGCTGTCCGAGGGCGGTCCCATGGGGACGCGCCGCCCGCCGAGACGCTGATACTGGCGGCGCGTCCCCATGGGAACGGCCATCGCCGTGAATCTCTTAGTCGAACATGTACGTTGGCGAGCCCTGCGTCGCCCTTGTCAACATTGCCGAATCCTTGATCAGTTGCCGTGCCTGCCACAGTGCCTGCGACCGCGGGAGGGAGTTCAGGGAAAACGCCAGAATCCGGCGTCGCGAGGGCTGCTCTGCGCTCCACGGCCGCAGGAGTTCCTTCACCTGCCTCCCCGCCGGAATCTGCGTGCGCTCAGCGGAAGGTAGATCAGGGTAAGCAGCACCGGCCACCCGATAGCGAAGGCGAGCGCGTGCTCCCCTGCAAAACCCAGCGCATCCCATTGTGTGCCGCCGAGGAGCTGACGTACCGCGGTGGCTGTTGCCGAGATCGGGTTGAACTCCACGATTGACCCGAGCCAGGTGGGCATGGTGGCAGGGTTGACGAAGACGCTGGACAGGAAGGCCACGGGCCACGTGAGAATCTGGATGTAGGCGACCGACTCGACGGATCTGGCACCGTAACCGATGAAGACGCCGAACCACAGGAGAGCGAATCGCAGGAGCAGGAGCAGTGCGAGTGCCAGCAACACTCGATCGATGCCGAGGTCCGGCCGCCATCCGATCACGAACGCAAAGGCAACCATCAGCACCAAACTGATGAGCGAACTGAGCAGATCAGCCAGTGCACGGCCCAACACGATCGCTACGCCGTTGATGGGATAGGAGCGCAGGCGATCATTGATGCCGCGGGTGGCATCGGCCGCTGCCGAGAGTGTGGTCGTCTCGAGTCCGAACAGCATGGTGACGGCCAGCATGCCGGGAACGAGAAAGTCCACATACGTCGAGCCAACGGGAACGTCGATCGCTCCGCCGAAAAGGCCGAGAAAAAGCAGGGTTGTGAACACTGGAAAGAGCCAAACCGTCGCTGTTGCGCCGATCTGGCGGGGCCATGAACCCACAGTCCGTCCGGCGATGATCCAGGACGCGGAGAAGAGGTTGGGAGCAGGTACCTCTGTGTGCGTCTTTCGGGCAGTCGTTGTCATTGTCGGTTCCCCTCGGTGTCGCTGTGATCGCCGGTCAGTGTCAGGAAGACCTCATCGAGCGATGGCTTTCGGAGCGTCACTTCGGCAGGTGGTAAACCGGCGGATGCCAGCGTTGCGATGACCTCACCCAGGACTGTCGCCGATGCCTTCGGCAGCGTGATTGTGCTTGTGTTCTCGTCCAGGGAAACTTCAGTAAGGGTGGCGCCGAGGATCCTCAGCGAGTTCCGGGCGTCATCGGTGGTTTCAAAGACCACCTGAACGACCGGAGGGCCGACGAGAGTTTTGAGTTCGCCAGGGCTGCCCTGTGCCGCGACCTTTCCACGATCAATCAGAACGATCCTATCGGCGAGTTGGTCTGCCTCCTCGAGGTACTGAGTCGTCAGCAGAATCATGGTGCCACCGTGCACCAGATCTCGCAGCGACTTCCACAGGTCTCTACGGGCTGCGGGATCCAGCCCCGTTGTCGGCTCGTCTACGAAGAGAACCCGGGGCGGAACCACAAGGCTCGCTGCAAGGTCCAGCCTGCGGCGCATTCCGCCAGAGAAACTGCTGACTGCCCGGTTCTGTGCTTCGCACAGACCGAATTCCTCAATCAGCTCGTCTGCACGCTGTCCGGCCGAGCGCCTTCCGAGACCGCGGAGTCTTCCGAAGAAGCGAAGGTTCTGCCCTGCGGTGAGTTGTTCGTCCACCGCGGCGTCCTGCCCTACGAGCCCGATGTGATCCCGTACGCGGGCAGCCTCTGTGGATACGTCGTATCCACAGACACGCGCCGTTCCCCGGTCGAAAGCGACAAGCGTGGCCAGTCCCTTGACCGCCGTTGTCTTCCCAGCGCCGTTGGGTCCGAGGAGCGCCAGGATCTCGCCCTGGTTCGCGTGCAGACTCAGCTCACGCAACCCACTCTCGCCATCCCGTGAACGGTAGATCTTACCCACGCCATCGGCTTCTATCACTGCTCTCACAGATAATCTCCTTCCGATACAGTGTTCCGTACAGTGTATCGTAGCATAGTATGGGCGAATACTGTCTACACCATTCCCAGGAGGTGGCCGAGGTGGCCGAGCGCACAGGAACCGGTGACCCACTACAGAGCATTGCGCTGCTCTGGGGCACCAACCCCAGGACGGGTCGATCGCCCCTGACCCTCGATGCGATCGTGGAGGCCGCTATCAACGTCGCGGCCGAGATCGGAATTGACAAACTTTCGATGCGCAAGATCGCTGACCGTGTGGGAGTGGGTGTCATGTCTCTCTACCAGCGCGTTCCTGGGAAGGGTGAGCTGATCGATCTCATGGTCGATCACGTCAACGGGTGCGCCTACGACACGGATGAGCCACCGGACGCCGCAAGCGGTTGGCGCTCGGCGATGGAAGAGATAGCCGCCCGGAACTGGCAGTTGTTCCTGCAGCACCCCTGGGTACTCGGCATCGACACATCCAGGCCTCCGCTCGGGCCGGGCACGACTGCAAAGTACGACCTTGAGCTCACTCCTCTGATCGGAATAGGGCTCAGTGACGTTGAAACCGACCAGGTTCTCGCGCTCATACTGGAACACGTCAAGGCGGCGGCCAGAGTGTCCCTGGGTGTGGCGGAGACGGCCGAGGCAACGGGAAACGATGACCATGACTGGTGGGCCACGGCGGGCCCTCTCCTCGCCGCTTTGATCGACGAGAAGCAGTTCCCCAACGCGTCCCGGATCGGTGCCGCATCCGGGGCGCAATATGACTCCGCCGTGGACGGTGAACTGCAGTTCCAGTTCGGCTTGCGAATGATCCTCGATGGGGTGGAGCAACTGATCGCGAGCAAGTAGGGCACCGGCCTGTGCTGCCATTCCGCTTACCGGTTCACAGTCGTGGCTTCATTCGTCGTCAGGACCTGCAATGCCGATACACTCTTGCCTGGGGCTGCTACCTGCTGAAGTCAGCCAGGGCCAAGTAATTCCTTCGTCACCGATCCCCGGGGGAGTGGATCGACCTTTCCGTTCGGCAGCATGGGCACGGGTGCGGCTAACGCCGGCGATGTGCTCCCAGCGGATCACTATTGCGGCGTAGCGTCCCCGGCGTTGAGCGGCGCGTTATCCGTGACCACGAAGGCTCCGGAGTCGTTGTTCCTATCGGCCGGATCTCCACGTACGGCGCCAAGCGAGCGAAGAGGTCGGATCTATTAGTCTCCGGCAGCCCGGGGTCGGGTTCCGGATCGGAGAGAGTTGCGGGAGTGTTTGAATCAGTTGCACAGCAGCGGCCGGCGATCCGAGTTCGGAAGCGCCCCCGACAGATGCTCTCGACCCACTGCGGTGCATCCAGGGTGGGGAAGGGCACAAGCTGGCCGAGTTGATGGCAGATGGAATTGTGGTTCGTGATCACGCCGATGCCACAGCTGTGCCGGGGCAAGTTTCGAAAGCTCACCCCTACCTCAACCTCGTTCTCCACCCACATTCACTTAATTAAGCCTTGCCTAAATAGCCGAGTCGGGCGATAATCGGAAGCCACCGACAATCAATTTCTGGAGGGCGTTCCGTGAGCAACATCGCTGTGACACATTCCGATTCCGGATTCCTTCCGGTGCAGGTCCTGGACAGTCGCCGGGTATCCCCGCACATCGTGCGTGTGACCTTCGGCGGCGGGGCGCTGGAGAATTTTGAGTACCGCGGTTTCGATCAGTGGTTCCGCATCGCCCTGCCGGTCCGTGAGGGATCCAGACTGGATAATCTGCCCAGGAAGTTCGGGGTCGGCGGTTACCTCAGGTTCCTCACCCTGCCCAGGAACTCCCGTCCTGTGATCCGGAACTACACCGTCCGCAGCTTCCGGGAGGATCCCCGCGAGCTGGATGTGGATTTCGTCGTGCACGGCACCGAGGGCATAGCCGGGCCCTGGGCGGTGGGGGTGCGGCCCGGCGCGCCCGCCGCGATCATCGATCAGGGCTGCGGCTGGAAGCCCGTGCCGGCCGCCGAGAACCTCATTGTCGCGGACGAATCCGGAATGCCCGCCGCCCTGGGAATCCTGCGCGACCTGCACGCCGAGGCCAGGGGTCACGCCATCATCGAGCTTTTCGACGCCCGGGACACCCAGGAGGTCACCGGACCCGCCGGTGTCGAGGTCCGGTGGGTGATCCGCGACGCGGGAAGCGCCCCGGGGTCGGCGGCGCTACCCGCGCTGCGGGCGCTGGAGGTGGACGAGGATACCTATGCCTTCGCGGTGGGGGAGTCCTCGCTTGCCACCGGTGCGAGACGCCTTCTGGTGTCCGAGCGTGGACTCCCGAAGGCAAACGTCACCTTCTCCGGCTATTGGAGGCTCGGCAGGGCCTCCCCGAGCTGACGGAGGGGCCTTGCATTGCGTGGAGGTCGCAGACTAGTGTTTCTATCAATTCTTTTAGGTAAGCGTTGCCTTAATTAACTGATTTGTCGAGTGTCAGAGGTTGTGGAAGATGAGTCGAGGAAGTCTCCTGTGGTGCCAGTCCGGTGTTCACACGGTCAAGGTGGGCGGACGGGAAGTCGACATGGTGGCGGGAGACCTCCTGTTCGCCGGTGATCAAGTCGCCCACACCCGCAGTGCGGGCGGGATCGTCCTTGATATCCGATTCCCCGAGTGCGGGATCGCGGGGGAGACCCGGCGCATCCACCTCGGGCAGGCGTGGGGCGAGTGGATGATCCACGAGTACAGCCGATCCCTGATGGGCGAGGCCGCTCCCTCGACCGAGATCCTGCGGTTGTTCCGGGAGTTCGTCACCGCCCCGAGGCTGCCCTTCAACCACGAGGCGCGGTCCGTCGCTCGGACCCTGGTGAACAACCCTGCGGACAACACCGGCCTGGAGGAGTTCGCGCGGAGAATGGGGGTCGCAGCCCGCACCCTTCAGCGGCAGTTCGTCAAGGGAACCGGCTACACATTCAGCGAGTGGCGGGCGGCGCAGCGCGTCAGCGTCGCCGCCAGCCTGCTCGCCCATGATTTCAGCATCTCGGTGACGGCCAACCTCGTCGGCTTTGCGGCCACCAGCAGTTTGACCAGGGCTTTCCGGCGACATACCGGCCGCACCCCCTCGGCCTTCACAACCGGCTCCATCGGGATGGGGATGGCGGGTGATCCCCCGGCGATCCCGCCGAGCATCTCCTTCGCGCTCTCTGAACGCGACCAGCAGCTGTGGATCCACTCCGGGTCCGCCACCGTCACCACTCCGGGTTTCTGTCGGTTCCTCGCACAGGGGGACATGGCGACCATCCCCGCCGGGACCAGGACCCGCATCGACGTTGCCGCCGGGTCCATCGCATTGCCGGTGCCCCTGGGCATGGCCGAAAGGGACATGGACCTGCGCACCCTCGTCGAGATCCGGTCAGGCACAGGTGGTGAGATTCCGCGGCTCACGCTGCTCGAGCAGGCCGAATGGGAGATTCTCAGCCACGAGCTGCTCACCACACCGGTGCCCGTGCACCCCTAGAACCGTGAATTCGGGTTTCCGGGAACTATTTGGCGGTTCACCTCGTTGAACTTGATGAAGCTTTAACAATTCGACGAAAGGATCGGGGACCCCTTGCGAAGCAGCAATCCCGTTTTTAGTTCACTGACGGAAACCCAGCGGTCGCACGTTCAGGACCCGTACGGAAACTACGGCGCCCCCCAGCAGCGCGAACGCTCAATGACTGTTGATGATGTCATCACCAAAACCGGTATCACCCTCGGGGTGATCATCGTCTTCGCACTGGTGACGGTTGGTGTGAGTTTCGTCAACCCGGGCCTCGCCATGATTCTCACCATCGTCGGTGCCATCGGCGGGTTCATCACCGTGCTGGTGAGCACCTTCGGAAAGAAGTACGGTTCCGCCGCCGTCACCATCATCTACGCGGTGTTCGAGGGACTTTTCGTCGGCGGAATCTCCCTCCTGCTCTCGGGGTGGACAGTTGGAAACTCGAACGCCGGAACAATGATCGGCCAGGCGGTGCTCGGCACCGTCGGCGTGTTCATCGGCATGCTCTTCGTGTACAAGACGGGTGCCATCAAGGTGACCCCGAAGTTCAACCGCATCATCACCTCGATGCTGGTTGGTGTGCTGGTGCTCGCCCTGGGCAACCTGGTCATGGCGATGTTCGGCCTGGGCAACCCGCTGCGTGACGGCGGTATGCTGGCCATCATCTTCTCCCTGGTCTGCATCGGGCTGGCGGCATTCAGCTTCCTGACCGATTTCGACGCGGCAGATCGCATGGTCCGCCAGGGTGTTCCCGCCAACATGGCATGGGGCGTCGCCCTCGGCCTCGCGGTGACCCTGGTCTGGCTCTACACCGAGATCCTCAGGCTGCTGAGCTACTTCCGCAGCAACTAGAATTGTGCCCCGCAGGCTCTGAGCCGAAAGGCAATCACCCCCGCATCCGAGAGGATGCGGGGGTGATTGCCTTTTCTAGAGGGCGATGACCTCGTCGTTGATGCTGACGCGGGAGAAGACCAGGCCCTGGGAGGTCTCGGTGGGCTCGGAGAGCTCCACCGCCACGTCCGCGGTGGTGGTTTCGGTGCCCGTGGCGTCGATAAGCGTACGGGTTCCGGTACCCTCCGCGTGGTCCTGATCCCAGGATGTCCACATAATCGCGGTGAGTCGATCATCGGTGTCGGTGCAGGTCAGGGACAGCGACTCCGGGGCCCTCACCGGTGCTGAGACGCAATCGATGAAGCCGGGGATGGAATCGCCCGTAACGGCCGGGGAGATGGTTCTACCGGTCGCGGTGGGGATCTTGAGGTCTGAATCGACCTGATTGGGTGGGGAGCATGCGCTGAGCAACACGGAAGCTAGAACCGCCGTGCCGACAACGGCGCACGCCCGGATGGGTGCGCGCATGTCAACTAGTCGGAGCCGCGCATCTTCGCCGCCTTGGCGGAGTTGTAGGGTTCGGCGGAGACGACGGTGACCTTGATGACGGTCCCGTTCGGCGTGCTGTACTGACGGGTTTCACCCTCCTGTGCGCCGAGAATGGCGGCGCCGAGGGGGGACTGCTCGGAGTAGGTCTCCAGATCGGGGTTCTCCGAGGCGGCGGCACGGGTACCGATGAGGAAGGTCTCCTTATCGTTTTCATCACCGTCGTAGTAGACGTGGACCACGGAGCCGACGTGTGCGACGCCCTCGATGATGCCCTCGCGCTCGGTGGTGGAGTTGGCCAGGACCTCGGAGATCTGCTTGATGCGGGCCTCCTCCTGGTCCTGCATCTCACGCGCGGCGTCATAGCCGGCGTTCTCCTTGAGGTCGCCCTCCTCGCGGCGCTCGTTGATCTCGGCCGCGACGGCGGGTCGGTGGGCGATGAGGGCGTTGAGCTCCTCCTCCAGCTTCGCCTTGGTTTCAGGCGTGATGTACTGCTTTTCTGGGCTTGCCATGTGTTTAACCCTCCCGGGGGACTGTAGGGGTGGAGCGCCGGAGTGTCACTGACAGTTCATGAGTCGGGCCCCGGGTATCCGGGGCCCACCATCACGCGCTTAACTGCAGGGTTCGACCAGCGATGCCACCAGCAACGTCGACGTACGTTTTCTGCTGTGATTTTAGCACAGCCCTCCTCCGCGGCCTCACAGGTTCATGTGCGCGGGGATGGTGGTGGAGCAGCCGTAGATGCCCCCGGAGACAGCGGGCGCGCGGGTCGGGATGGTGGTGGTGATGCGGATGACGGAATCTCCGCCGGGCTCAACCAGGACCTCCCTGCGTCCGACCTCGCCGTGGGAATAGTCCAGTGCCGTCACGATGCAGTAGGAGGGCTCATCGACGTTGTCGCGGGAGACGTCCACGTCCATCTGGAAGGTGTGGTCGTCGATGCGCTCGAAGGCGCCCATGGACGCGGAGACGGTCTGCGCCTCGCGTGCCTGCATGTACCGGGCGAAGGCGAAGACCACTGCGAAAATGAGTGCGACCGCCGCGATGGCGATGAGCTTTCCCGTCCAGTTGGTCTTCGTGATTACCTCGCGGCTGCTGCGGTACCTGGAAGCTGGGCGCTGCGGGTTCGGGTTGGTGCTCATTTTTGCCTGTCGACGTCCTCATCGGGGTGGTGCCGCGCACGCGCGTGCGCCGGCCTACACAAGCATTCTAATCATAGTAATCCTCCGGGATACCCGGGGTGAGGTGAAGAAGTATTAACATGAGTGGACAAGCATTACTCAACCACTTTGAGAAGCGAAGGCTTCAGGGAAGGACCGGAATCACGTGAGTGGTCTACGTCTCCTGGCGATCCACGCCCACCCCGACGATGAGTCGAGCAAGGGTGCGGCGACGATGGCGCGCTATGCCGCGGAGGGAAACCGCGTCATGGTGGTCACCTGCACCGGCGGGGAGCGCGGCGACATCCTCAACCCGGCCATGGACAAGCCGGGCGTGCTGGAGAACATGCCGGCCATACGGATGGAGGAGATGGCCAAGGCGATGGCGGTGCTCGGCACCGAGCACCGCTGGCTCGGTCACGTCGATTCCGGTCTGCCCCAGGGCGATCCGCTCCCGCCGCTTCCTGAGGGATGCTTCGCACTCGAGGACAATGAGGTGGTCACGCGTGAACTGGTGACCATCCTCCGGGAGTTCCGACCCCATGTCATCATCACCTATGACGAGAACGGCGGCTACCCCCATCCGGACCACCTCAAGGTCCATGAGGTGTCCATGCTCGCCTGGGAGAAATCCGGCGATGCGGGCTACGCCCCCGAGCTGGGTGAACCCTGGGCCCCGCTGAAGCTCTACTACACCCACGGGTTCATCAGGCAGCGCATGCAGATGTTCCATGACCAGCTCACCCTCATGGGCCGGCCCAGCCCCTACACACCCATGCTGCAGCGCTGGGAGGCCAATCGCGCCGATGTCATGGCGCGGGTGACCACCCAGGTGCCCTGCGACGCCTACTTCGAGCAGCGCGATGAGGCACTGCGCGCCCACGCCTCGCAGATCGATCCGGCCGGGGCCTTTTTTGGTACTCCGGTGGAAGTGCAGCGTAGGCTGTGGCCGACGGAGGAATTCGAGTTGGCCAGGACCAGAGTGAAGACCTCGATTCCGGAGGATGACCTGTTCGCGGGCATCGACCCGGACGCCGAATAGGCTCAATTCCCTGAAGGAAGGACAACCTGCGTGATCGACTTCAACCCCGTGTTGAACACCGCAGCCGCCGTGTACAACAACACGAGTGTTTTCATACTCGCCCAGCAGCAGGAGGGTGGCCCGCTCGGTCCCGAGTTCGGCAAGGCGTCCCCGATCGGTCTGTTCGTGCTGGCGGCGATGGGTGCGGCCATTTTGACCCTCGGCTGGTTGTTTCATCGGCGCTGGTCACGGATGAATCGGCGGCGGATCTTCGCCGAGAGGCACGGGCTCGACCCCTTTGATATCGAGGGGATCCGCGCGGCGATGAAGGAAGCGGGACTCAACGACAAATCCAAGAGGGGCTTCCTTTAAAGCGGAAGTGTGATAGGGTATCGCTCATGTTCGCCGCACGCTTCTATTTTATCAACGGCTCCGGGGCCTTCCCGTTAGAGCTGGCCGTTGACCGTGCCTGACTAACGCGAACATCTAAACCGGAGCCGAGCAGCACCTCCCCGTAAAGGGTTGAGGGGCTGCTTTTTTTGATGCCCCGTTCACCCTCCCCGAAAGGTAGCAACTGTCAATGAGTACCCCGGTTTCCCTGGAACACTCGGCCTCCACCAGCAATAAGCGGGTGGTCGCCTTCCATGCCCTGCCCAGCCCGGCGCAGCTGATAGCCGAGAATCCGCTCAATCCTGCCCGGGCCGCAAGGGTCGAGGCGGATCGCCAGGACATCGCCGACATCTTCGCAGGAGACGATGACCGGCTCGTCGTGGTCGTCGGCCCGTGTTCGGTCCATGATCCCGAGGCCGCCATCGACTACGCCCACCGTCTGGCACCGCTGGCACGGCGGCTGGATGGCGAGCTCAAGGTGGTTATGCGGGTCTACTTTGAAAAACCGCGAACCACGATCGGTTGGAAGGGGCTGATCAACGATCCGCACCTGAATGAGACCTACGACATCCCCGAGGGGTTGCGCCTCGCCAGAAAGCTGCTGATTGATGTGGTCGATCTCGACCTGCCCGTGGGCTGTGAGTTCCTGGAGCCGAACAGCCCCCAGTACTACGCGGACACCGTGGCCTGGGGTGCCATCGGCGCCCGGACCACCGAATCCCAGGTCCACCGCCAGCTGGCCTCGGGCATGTCCATGCCCATCGGATTCAAGAACGGTACCGACGGCGGCGTGCAGGTGGCCATCGACGCGGTGGAGGCCGCGAGGAACCCGCACTTCTTCTTCGGTACCTCCGATGACGGTGAGCTCAGCGTCGTGCAGACCGCGGGCAACGCCAACAGCCACATCATTCTCCGTGGCGGCAGCGCGGGCCCCAACTACGACGCGGCCTCGGTGGCCGCGGCCGTCGACAAGCTCGGTGCCGGTGCCCGGCTGATGATCGACGCCTCACACGCGAACTCCGCCAAGGATGACGTCCGGCAGGTCGCCGTTGTCAGGGACATCGCCGCGCAGATAGCGGCCGGAAACAACTCCATCGCCGGCATCATGATGGAGTCCTTCCTGGTGGCGGGGGCACAGAAGCTCGATCCGGGGAAGCTCCGGATCAACGGGGGCGAGGGCCTGGTCTACGGCCAGTCGGTGACCGACAGGTGCATGGACATTGATACGACGGTGGATCTGCTGGTCGAGCTTTCCGCAGCGGTGCGAGCGCGACGCGGCATTTAGCGGGCGGTTGGGAGCGGAAGAGGGGCCGGGGGCTAGAATGATAGTCGTGTTCACCCTGCCCAATCTGCTGTATCCGGCCTATGAGCGCCGCCTGCTCCGTGAGCTCGATGGTGCCAAGTCGCCTGGTCATGTCGCCGTGATGTGCGACGGCAACCGCCGATGGGCGAGGGAGGCGGGATTCGTGGACCTCAGTCACGGACACCGCGTCGGCGCGAAGAAGATCGGCGAGCTGGTCCGCTGGTGCGATGACGTGGATGTCGAGCTGGTCACCGTCTATCTGCTGTCCACCGAGAACCTCAGCCGATCCGATGAGGAGCTGCAACTGCTCTTCGATATCATCGGCGACGTCGTCGATGAGCTCGCACGCAGGGAGACGAACTGCAGGGTGCGTCTGGTCGGACACCTTGACCTGCTCCCGGTACCCGTCGCGGAGCGGCTCCGGGACGCGGAGCGGGCGACGGTCGGGCACACCGGCGTCGCCGTGAACATAGCCGTGGGTTACGGCGGCAGGCAGGAGATCGTCGACGCGGTGCAGGATCTGCTCCGCAGCGGTGTGGAAGAGGGCGCGAGCCCCCAGGAGCTCATTGATTCCGTGAGCGTCGACTCCATCTCCACCCATCTCTACACCTCCGGGCAACCGGACCCCGACCTGGTGATCCGCACCTCGGGTGAACAGCGGCTCTCCGGCTTCATGCTCTGGCAGTCGGCCTACTCGGAAATCTGGTTCACCGACACCTACTGGCCCGCGTTCCGCCGCATCGATTTTCTCCGCGCGCTGCGCGACTACTCCCAGCGCAGCAGACGCTTCGGCAAATAGAAGGAAGAAGCAATGACCGCGATCATCGCCTACGCCAGCACCTACGGTTCCACCGCGCAGTACGCGGCGGAGCTTGGTCGCAGGTTGGGCGTGGCGCCCATGCGTATCGACGCCCCCACCGAGGTAACCGGGGCACTGCTGCGGCACCCCGGAGCACCGCTGGTGGTGCTCAGCCCCGTGCACGGGCCGCTGAACGCGGGGGCGAAGTTCATCACCGACCACCAGCTTGGCGATCGACCGGTGGCGCTGTGCACTGTGGGAATGACCCTCGATGAGGTGGCCCTGGAAAAGGATGGGGCACAGCGCGCACTCGGGGCCAGGGCCGACGGGGTTGAGCGCTTCTACCTGCCGGGACGGCTGAACTACTCCGAGCTCTCGCCCGCGCACCGCTCCACGATGTGGACGATCATTAAGATGCTCAGGGTCAAGCCACGGAAGTCGGACAATGACAAGATGATGATCGACACCTTCGACACTGACGTCGACCGCGTTGATCCCGCGCGGTTGGAGAAGGTGGTGCAATGGGTCGCGGCCGGCAAAGGGAAGCCAACTCAGCCCCGGCTCAACTAGATTTTCCGCATCCGTACGCGTTCAACCAGGTGATCCCCGCCCTTGCGCAGGACCAGTGAGGCGCGTACGCGGGTGGGCAGGATGTTCTCCACAAGGTTGGGCAGGTTGATTGACTGCCACAGCTCGCGGGCGACAGCCATGGCGCGTTCGTCGGCCATGTCGGCATAGTCTGAGAAGTGTGCGCCGGGGCGCCGGAAGGCGGTGTGGCGCAGTTCGAGAAACCGGTCGATGTACCACTGCTCGATGTCCTCGGTTCGGGCATCGACGTAGACGCTGAAATCAAAGAGGTCACTGACCATGAGCGTCGGGCCGGTCTGCAGCACGTTGAGACCCTCGACGATGAGGATGTCGGGTTGCTTGACCGTGATGAACTCCCCGGGCACACGGTCATAGGCGGTGTGGGAGTAGACAGGAGCCCTGACCTCGAATTTCCCGGATTTCACATCGGTGACAAAACGCAGGAGCGAGCGCTGGTCATAGCTCTCGGGGAAACCCTTGCGGTTCATGATTCCGCGCCGGGTGAGTTCCGCCGCAGGGTAGAGGAAACCGTCGGTGGTCACCAGATCCACCCGGGGATGGGTGCTCCACCTCTGCAGCAGCACCTGGAGCAGACGGGCGGTGGTGGATTTTCCCACCGCCACCGATCCTGCCACCCCGATGATGAAGGGCACATGGGAACCGGGCACGCCTCCGGTGGAGGTTCCGAGGAACGTTTCGGTGGCCGCGGTCAGCTCCTGGCGGGCCTTGACCTGCAGGTGGATCAGGCGGGACAGGGGCAGGTAGACCTCCGCCACCTCCTCGAGATCGATGTTCTCACCGATGCCCCGGAGTTCGATGACCTCGTTCTCTGTAAGCACCTGGGGCATCGACTTGCGCAGCCGCCGCCACTGGGCCCTGTCGAAGTCGAGGTAGGGACTGAAGTCCGGTGTCCGACTGGAGGTGCGTTCTGACACGGGGCGCTGGGCGTGGAGCGGGCTGGCCATAGCAACCATTGTGCCCTCTCGGTGTGAGGTGCCGGGCGATTGGGTGATTGGATACCCGTACTTTCTCAAAGCCGGGAAGGCGGCTATGCTTAACTCCCGTATCTATCCCGTGCGTGAGGTCTTACCCACGGGATTCGTCTTGTGAAAGGTTAGCCGACCAGATGACCGATGCCCACCATGCCGATGATGTCCGTTACCAGCCGCTGAGCGAGCTTGATCCGGAGGTGGCCGAGGCCATCGCCGGTGAGCTGGCCCGCGAGCGCGACACGCTTGAGATGATCGCCTCCGAGAACTTCGTCCCGCGCGCCGTCCTGCAGTCGCAGGGTTCCGTGCTCACGAACAAGTACGCCGAGGGTTACCCGGGTCGCCGCTACTATGGTGGCTGCGAACAGGTCGACATCATTGAGGATCTCGCCCGCAACCGCGCCAAGGCGCTGTTCGGTGCGGAGTTCGCCAACGTCCAGCCGCACTCCGGTGCCCAGGCCAACGCCGCGGTGCTCATGGCTCTCGCGGAGCCCGGGGACAAGATCATGGGTCTCTCCCTTGCCCATGGTGGACATCTCACCCACGGAATGAAGCTGAACTTCTCCGGAAAGCTCTACGAGGTCGTGGCCTACGGAGTCGACCCGGACACCATGCTCATCGATATGGACCACGTCCGCGAGCAGGCGCTCAAGGAGCGCCCGAAGGTGATCATCGCAGGATGGTCCGCCTACCCGCGCCATCTTGATTTCGCCGCCTTCCGCGAGATCGCCGACGAGGTCGGTGCCAAGCTGTGGGTGGACATGGCACACTTCGCCGGTCTGGTCGCCGCGGACAGGCATCCCAACCCGGTTCCGTATTCCGATGTCGTCTCCTCCACGGTGCACAAGACCCTCGGTGGTCCGCGCTCCGGCATCATCCTGGCCAAGCAGGAGTATGCCAAGAAGCTCAACTCCGCCGTATTCCCCGGTCAGCAGGGTGGCCCGCTCATGCATGCCGTGGCAGCCAAGGCCACCGCTTTGAAGATCGCAGCCACCGACCAGTTCGCGGAGCGCCAGGACCGCACGCTCGAGGGAGCCCGCATCCTGGCCGACCGCCTCATGGCAGCTGACGCCAAGGCGGCGGGAATCGACGTTCTCACCGGCGGCACCGATGTCCACCTGGTGCTCGCCGATCTCCGGAACTCCCGGATGGACGGCCAGCAGGCCGAGGATCTGCTGCACGAGGTCGGCATCACCGTCAACCGCAACGCCGTTCCCTTCGATCCCCGTCCGCCGATGGTCACCTCCGGCCTGCGTATCGGTACCCCCGCGCTGGCCACCCGTGGCTTCGATGCCGCGGCCTTCACCGAGGTCGCCGACATCATCGGCACCGCGCTGGCCAACGGCAGGGATGCGGACATTGATGCGCTGCGCGCCCGCGTCGGTGCCCTTGCCACGAACTTCCCGCTCTATGAAGGGCTGGAGAGCTGGACGATCGTCTAGGGACCGCACCCCCTCGAGGGCGCGACGTGCGCACCCTGATCATTGACAACTACGATTCCTTCACCCACAACCTCGGGGGCATCGTGGAGCGGATCACCGGGGTCGCCCCCACGATCGTGCACAATGACGCCCCCGGCTGGGATGCCAGGCGGGCCGCGCTTTTCGACGCCGTCATCATCTCACCCGGCCCCGGTCACCCGGGGCGGCGTGGCGACTTCGGTATCTGCGCCGAGGTCATCGCCGACGCAGGGGTGCCCATCCTCGGTGTGTGTCTCGGACACCAGGGCATCGCCCTGCACCACGGAGCCGAGGTGGACCTGGCACCCGAGCCGGTGCACGGCCGGGTGTTCGAGGTCACCCACAACGGCTCCGAACTCTTCGACGGGGTACCGGTGACCTTCGCGGCCGTGCGCTACCATTCCATGGCGGTGAGCAACCTTCCCGGAGACCTCGAGGCGACCGCGTACAGTTCCGACGGTGTGCTGATGGCCTTCCGGCACCGCACCCTCGAGCAGTGGGGGGTGCAGTTCCACCCGGAATCCATCGGCGGGCAGTTCGGTGAGCGGATCATCGCCAATTTCCTGGCACTGGCCGCCCGCCCGCGCCGGGAGGTCACCGAGGAGATCGTGGACATCAGCGTCGATCCCGCGGCGGTATTTGAAACCTTCTTCGCCGGGTCCGTCAATGCCTTCTGGCTCGACGATCCCACGGGCTGCAGCTATCTCGGTGATGATTCCGGCCCGCACGCCCGTGTGCACTCCCACCGGGTCGGGGAGGGGGACTTCTTTTCCTGGCTGCGCGATGATCTCCGCACACACCGCACCCGGGCAGGGGAGGGATTCCGGCTGGGCTGGGTCGGGTACCTCGGATATGAGCTGCGCGATGGCACAAGCCGGCACAGGTCCGAGCATCCCGACGCGCAGCTGATCTTCGCCGACCGTACCATCGCCGTGGAACCTGACCGCGTGCGGTTGCTGGCACTGGGGGAGCAGCGGCAGTGGATGGAGGAGACCACGGCCGCGCTGGGGAGACTCACACCGCCACGGCAGCCGCGGTCGCCGCGGCTGCGGTTGAGCATCCGGGATTCACGTCCGGACTACCTGGACGCGATTGGCTCGGCCCAGGACCTGATCACCCGTGGGGAAAGCTATGAGATCTGCCTGACCACCCGGATCAGCGGGGTCGGGGACTTTGAACCGCTGGCGAACTATCTCCGTCTGCGTGCCGACAACCCGACCTCCCACGGCTCATTCCTCCGCTTTGGGGACCTGGCCGTGCTCAGTTCCTCCCCGGAGCGCTTCATCAGCATCACCGCCCGCGGCAAGGTGGAATCCAAGCCGATCAAGGGGACCCGCCCCCGCGGGGGCTCTGTGCAGGAGGATGCGGACATCGCCGCGGAACTCGCCTCCAATCCAAAGGACCGTGCGGAGAACCTGATGATCGTGGACCTGGTACGCAACGACCTGGCGGTCGGCGCCCGGCCCTCCAGTGTCCGGGTGGACCGCCTCTTCGATGTGGAAACATATGCCACGGTGCACCAGCTGGTCTCCACGGTCAGCGCGGAGCTGGGCACCAAGGATCCGGTGGACTGCGTGCGCGCGCTGTTTCCCGGTGGTTCCATGACCGGCGCGCCGAAGATCCGGACGATGGAGATCATCGATGCCCTCGAAACCGGGCCCCGTGGAATCTACTCCGGTGGCCTGGGATACTTCTCACTCGACGGCGCGGTGGATCTGTCCATGGTGATCAGGACACTGGTGCTCCACGGTGACCGTGCCGAGTACGGGGTCGGGGGTGCGATCCTGTCACTGTCGGACCCGGAGGCGGAATGGGAGGAGATCCGCGTGAAGGCACGGCCGCTGCTCAATCTCACGGGCCGGGAGTTTCCGTGAGGGTCGTGGATTCCTACCTGGTCCGCGATGGTGCGGTGGTTGCACTGACACTGCACGAGCGGCGGTTTCTCGCTTCGGCCCCCGGCGAGCAGTTCCTCCGCCTGGTGCGCGGGAGGATTCCACGGCGTGGGGACTGGTTTCCACGGGTGGAGTGGGATGGACGGCGGTTCACGCTGGACATCCGCCCCGCCCCACCACTGCGCGAAAGCACCAGCCTGTGGTTGTCCACGCTGCCGGACCCGCGCACGACACCCACGGTGAAGGGACCTGATCTGGAGGCGCTGGCCGCACTGCGTCAGCGTGCGGTCGAACGCGGGTGTGAGGACGCCGTGGTCGTCGACAGTAACGGTTGCCTCGTGGAAACCGCCAACGGCTGCCTGGTGTTCTGGCAGGATGCGTCGACGGTGGTGCTGCCGGCTGCCACCGCGCTTCCCTCCGTCACGCTCGCGGCCACCATTGCGCTGTGGCGCGGCGCGGGCATCGAGGTGGTGCGCCGCAACACCCGTCACGTCGATCTGCCGGCCTGGTGCGGCAGTTCCCTGCACGGCTGGACACCGGTGACGCGCTGGGGGGTCGGTGGCGGTGGGATCACCGCGGCACCGGCCCCGCCCGTGGACCGCTGGAACGAGGCGCTGTGGAGCCGAGCGGAGAAGCTCTAGTCCTGCGTCTCCTCCGGCTGGGTACGCCCCTCGGCCAGCTGGGTGCGCGCGGCGCGAAGCCACTCCGGCTGATCGGCCAGCAGATCCTTGATCTCGGCGGTGGTCAGTGGGTTGTCCAGGTCGTTCTTCTTCAGCGCGGTGATGGTAACTCCCAGCTTCTGGGCAACCACGGGCCGCGGATGCGGACCCTCACGGCGCAGGGTGCTCAGCCACTCCGGCGGATTCTCCTGCAGTGCGCGGAACTCCTCATGGGTCAGCGCACCGTGCTGGAACTCCTCTGGCGTGGCGGGCAGATATAGACCGAGCTTCTTGGCTGCGGTCTGCGGCTTCATGGCCGTGCCCGATGGCGTGCGTGCAGATTCTTCGTTCACGATCCCAACGGTAGCATTGAACGCATGCTCACCTTAAGTTTCATCACCGGCACCGAACCGGGAAAATGGTTCGAACGCTTCCGTGAGCGCACCCGCCACGGCGGGCTGGAGACCCTCGACAGCGATGACGCGCTCGCCCTGCTTATCGACGCCCACGCGGACCTGGCGCTCACGCGCCTGCCGGACACCCGGGTGGATGAGACCTTCCACGTGGTGGAGCTCTACACCGAGACCCCGGGCATCGCCTTTTCCAGGGACTCGTTCCTGGCGGCGGAAAGCGGTGGCATCGATCCGGCGGAGCTGGAGGGTGAGATCATCAACTGGTCGGTGCCGGACTCCGGGGAGGTCGATCCCGCCGCGGTCCGCGATGCCCTGCAGGTGGTGGCGGCCAACGTGGGGGTGGTGATCGCACCCCGTCCGCTGCTGAAGGTGCTGAGCAGGAAGCAGGTGGAGCACCGACCGTTCAGATCCGCGGCGGTGACCAGGATCGCGCTGGTCTGGAGGAAGGATGCGGATTCCGATGCGATCCAGGATTTCGTCGGCATCGCACGCGGCCGCACCGCCAATTCCACAAGGCAGGCCGCACCCAAACGCAGCGCGAGGGAGAAAACCCTGGCCAGGCAGGCCCGCAGACGGGGGGAGAAAGCGCAGGGTGCGAAGCGGAACCCGCCGGGAAAGAAGCCCGGAAAGCGCCGGTGAGCTGGCTGTTCCCATGCCCGTTTGCCCCGAGGGGAAAAAGCCAGGAAAATTGCCAGCATGGCAGAAACCGATTTTTCCATCCGTCCCATCCGCGAGGCCGACTTCGCGCAGGTACGGGAAATCTACGAACTCGGGCTCAACACCGGTCACGCCTCCTTTGAGAAGAAGGGGCCGACGTGGGAGCAGTTCACCCGCACCAAGATCATCGAGACCGTGTTCGTCGCGGTGGAGAATTCGGATCCCGATTTCGTCCTCGGCTGGGTGTCGGCCGCGCCGGCCTCATCGCGTTCGGTGTTCCACGGCGTCGTTGAGGATTCCATCTACATCCACCCGCAGGGGCAGGGACGCGGAGTCGGCGGTGCCCTGCTGGACACCCTGATCCAGGTGTGCAGTGATCTGCACAAATGGTCCATCCATTCCTGGATCTTCCCCGAGAACGAGGGGTCGGCGAAGCTGCACGCCTCCCGCGGGTTTGAGAAGGTGGCCACCTTCCATCATGTGGCCAAGATGTCCTTCGGCGAGATGGCCGGGCAGTGGCGCGACACCGATGTGTGGGAGAAGCTTCTGCCCAAGCCCGACATCCATCCCTGATCCCACGGACCACCCCACCGGTGCGGGCGGGCTACCCCGGGAATGACAACGCGTATATGATTGTTGACCTAGCCAGTGGCGCACACCATACGGTGCAGGTTTTTCACCGTACCGCCATCCTGAGGCATCACTGGGCGGGAAGGAGTCGTTGGAATCATGGCACGTGGATTTTTCAACTGGCGCCGGAGGAAGAACGAGAAGCACGATGACACCGACGCCCCCCGGACAACCCGGCGGCAGACGGCGGGGGCGTCGTCACCCGCCGGGCCCGCACCCTATCTGACCCCCGCGGATTTCCTGCCCGATGAGGATCTCCCGCAGCTCAACCGGTCGCGGGCGAACATGCTGCGCCGGGAGCTCGAGTACCGCTTCACCCTGGCCGAGGCTCAGATCACCTTCGACGGCAACTCCGCGCTGATCCTGCGCCCCGACGGTGGCAGCGCCCACGTCTCCCTGCGCACGCTGGCCCTGAACGCCGCCGGCCTGGACGATATCAGCGAGCTCTCCGATCTGGTCCAGAGCTTCGTGCACGGCACCCTCGCCGACGCGACACTGGGGGAGCTGTCCACCGCTGATCTCTACCGGAGCCTGCGGCTGAGGCTCCTGCCCACCCCGGACAGCGATGAATCCCTCGAGGACAGCAACCCGGGCATCGAGCGCCAGATCAGGGAGAACTCGGTGCTGCGCGGATTCACCTCGGACACCTCCATCGCACTCGTCCTGGACACCGAGCACGCGATACGGATCCAGCCGCTGGCGGAGCTCGAGAGCTTCGATTCCATCGATGTCCTCGAGCGCGCCGCGGACCGCAACACCTGGCGGGAGCTGTCCCAGGCCGAGGTCGACGCCAATTACGTCTCCAACGACGAGGGCGGGCCGGGCTCGGATTTCTGGGCCTTCGAATCCACCTCCTACTACCTGGGCAGCTCCCCGCTGTTCCTCCCGGATCTGCTGCAGAAGTGGGCACCGGAGCTGGATCAGAGCCAGGGGGTGATCTTTGCGGTGCCGGACCGTGATCTGCTGCTCGCCAGGCCGGTGACCACCGGGGAGCACCTGATGAACGGCATCACCTCGATGGTGCGCATCGCCATGCGTTTCGGTCTGGGCAACCCGACATCGATCAGCCCGCGGCTGCACCTGCTCCATGAGAACCAGGTGACCACATTCACCGATTTCAGGATCATCGAGCCCGAGGCCGACGAGGAATGGGACGGCGCACCGTACTCGGAGTCCGCGGCCGGGGCCATCGGAATCGAGGTCCGGCCCGACCCCTACCTCATGGCGATGCTGCAGAGCGGTGAGACGGGCAACAACTTCGGTGACGGCTTCGACGACTTCGGTGGTGAGCCCGACCCCGGGCCGCTGGACTGAGGCGGTCGGGGGCGTCGATAAGCAGCAGAGCAGGGGGCGGGGAGAATCCCCGCCCCCTGCTCCATCGTTGCCGGCTGATGCCTAGAAGGAGTTCTTCCGGTCGGTGTTGGCCATGGCCAGCACGTCCAGGCGGCGGTCCAGCTCCTCCTCGGTGAGGGTCGTTCCATCGACGAAGCCGAGGTCGATGACGGTCTGGCGGATCGTCTTGCCCTCCGCGAGCGCGGTCTTGGCCACCTTGGCCGCGTTCTCGTAGCCGATGGCGGAATTCAGCGGGGTGACGATGGAGGGTGAGGATTCGGCCAGCTGCTTCATGTGCTCGACATTGGGCACAATGCCATCAACCAGGCGCTCGGCGAATACCCGCGCGGTGTTGGCCAGCAGGCGGGCGGACTCGAGGACATTGCGTGCCATGACGGGGATGAACACGTTGAGCTCGAACTGGCCCTGGGTCCCGGCGAAGGCGACGGCCGCGTCATTGCCGATCACCTGGGCGGTGACCTGGGTGGCGGTCTCACAAAGGACGGGGTTGACCTTGCCCGGCATGATCGAGGATCCCGGCTGCAGGTCCGGGAGGTGGATCTCGCCGAGACCGGTCAGCGGGCCGGAGCCCATCAGACGGATATCATTGGCGATCTTGTAGAAGGAGACGGCGACAACGCGCATCGCACCGGAGAACTCCACCAGGGCGTCGCGGGCGGCCTGGGCCTCGAAGTGGTTCGCGGCCTCCTTGAGCTCCTTGACCCCGGTCAGTTCGATCAGTTCCGCGGTGACCTTGGCGCCGAAGTCAGCGGAGGTGTTCAGGCCGGTGCCCGCCGCGGTGCCGCCGATGGCCAGCTCGCCCAGGCGGGGCAGGGTGGCCTCGATGCGTTCGATTCCGAGCTGGATCTGGCGGGCGTAGCCACCGAACTCCTCACCGAGGGTGACCGGGACGGCATCCATGAGGTGGGTGCGGCCGGACTTGACGATGCCGGACCACTCGTTCGCCTTGGCCGAAAGTGATGCGTGCAGAACCTTCAGGCCGGGAACCAGATCGTTGACCGCCGCCTCGGTCGCGGCGACGTGCGTCGCGGTGGGGAAGGTGTCATTGGAGGACTGGCCCATGTTCACATCGTCATTGGGGTGGACCTCGGTGCCCGCGGCCTTGGCCAGGGAGGCGATGACCTCGTTGGTGTTCATGTTCGAGGAGGTACCCGAGCCGGTCTGGAAGACATCGATGGGGAACTCGGAGTCGTGCTTTCCCTCCGCGATCTCCTTCGCTGCGGCGATGATCGCGTCCGCCTTCGCCGCATCCAGCGCGCCGGCATCCTTGTTCACCTGAGCGCACGCCGCCTTGAGCAGGCCCATCGCGCGGATCTGGGTGGATTCAAGTCCACGGCCGGAGATGGGGAAGTTCTCCACCGCACGCTGGGTCTGTGCACGCCACAGGGCGTTGACGGGGACCTTCACTTCACCCATGGTGTCGTGCTCGATGCGGAATTCCTGATCACTCATGTATGTCACCTTCACAGTGTGTAAAGAAGCCTTTTTTGTTTTTCGGAATCAACCCGCCCGTCGAGGTGAACCGTCGCGGTGGACGGTGGCCACGGGGGCGGGCACATTCGACCATCATTGTGCCACACGGAGCATCCGGGTTCATGTGTGATTCGACGCACCGATGACGGTCGGGGTTGTGCTGGGGACGCTAGCTGTTTCGGCTGTAGTCGACCACGGAGTATTCCTGCAGCTTGGACAGCTGGTGGACGGATTCGATGTGCCGGATGGTTCCGGACTTCGAGCGCATGACCAGCGAGCGGGTGGTGGCGCCGTTGGCACGGTAGGACACGCCGCGCAGCATATCGCCGTTGGTCACACCGGTGGCCACGAAGTAGCAGTTGTTGGAACGGACGAGATCATCGGTGAACAGCACCCTGTCCAGCTCGAGTCCGGCGTCAAAGGCCTTCTGGCGCTCGAAGTCATTCATCGGGGCGAGGATGCCCTGGATCTCACCGCCCATGCACTTCATGGCGCAGGCGGTGATGATGCCCTCGGGGGTTCCACCGGTGCCCATCATCATGTCGACGGAGTTGGAGTTCTGTGCCGCGGCGACCGCGCCGGCGACATCGCCGTCGGAGATCAGGCGAACCTTGGCGCCCGCGCGACGGATGTCGCTGATCAGTTCAAGGTGGCGGGGGCGGTCGAGGACGACGACGGTGACATCGGAGGCGTTGATGCCCTTCGCCTTGGCCACTGCGTTGATGTTGTGTGCCACCGGGGCCTCGATGTCGACCTTGCCCGCGGCATCGGGGCCGACGGCGAGTTTCTTCATGTAGAAGACAGCGGAGGGATCGTACATGGAACCGCGTTCAGCGGCGGCCAGGACGGAGATGGCGTTGGGACGGCCCTCGGCCATCAGGGTGGTTCCGTCAACCGGGTCCACCGCGATGTCCACCTCCGCGCCGAAGCCGGTTCCCACCTCTTCGCCGTTGAAGAGCATGGGGGCCTCGTCCTTCTCGCCCTCTCCGATGACCACGACGCCCTTCATGGACACCGAGTTGATGAGCTGGCGCATGGCGTCCACTGCGGCACCGTCGCCCTCATTCTTCATTCCGCGGCCCACCCATCGACCGGAGGCCAGTGCTGCGGCTTCGGTGACCCGGACCAGTTCCATGGCGAGGTTGCGGTCGGGTGTTTCGGGGTGCTTTGCGTTCATCTAGGGGCCTCCTGAGGGCGCTATCAAGGCTGTTGACCCCCAAGCGGCCTGCGGCCACCCGGGGGAGTCCTGGTGTAGTTGTTGGCTCAACGCGACGGGTTGCGTCGCGGCGTTCAAGCCGGATGTTCAATTCGTGCACGGCGCTGAAGCCTGGTACATCCTCCATTCTTGCACTCTTTGTCGGACCATAGTTGCGTTTGGGCACCCGAAAGAGGGGGAGGGGAAAATACGTGACATACTGAGCACGTGGCTGAGAATCGACCGAGACTGTTTCAGGGTGGGCGTGACATCTCACTTTCGCTCATCGTTAGCGCGATCGTCATGTTCGCAGCCGTGGGACTGACCGGCATGTGCACCTTCAATCCCGGCTCCCCGGAGCGCGGGGAGGTGCCGCAGGTGGATGCGGGGACCTTCATTTCAATGGAGGCCAGGGGAATGGACTTCGCGGTCAGGCAGCCTGCGCTCCCGGAGGGGTGGGTGACCAACTCCGCACGCAGGAGCATGGTCGATGACACCCCCGCACCCGTCATTGGCTATGTCACCCCGGATGGTGGCTACCTCCAGCTCACCCAGACCGGGGAGGACACCCCGGACGCGGTGGAGGGCTATGACGGGCGCTGGCGGGACCTGGCGGAGACCTATTTGGTCGATGGCCGGGAGGTCGGTGTGTACACCTCCGCGGAGAAGGATGTCCGCGACCTCCGCGTCGTCGATCTCGGTGATGCGCGGGCGTTGATCTCGGGGGCGGCAACCGACGAGGAGTTCAACCAGCTGATCTCCACCACCATCGCGGCCGCCCCGTTGCCGAAGTACTAGGCCTGAATTACGGGCTTGTCGACGCCCGCACCGACCGTGGTCGCGGCGGCGCGGCGGCCGCAGCGCGGACAAAACCTACTCGCTAACCTTCTTCAGCGCCTCCTCGACCCGCTGTGAGGCGCCGCCGAGATGCTCCTCGCATCGCCTGGCCAGGGATTCCCCCCTTTCCCAGTAGCTCAGCGACTCATCGAGGCCCATCTGTCCGAGTTCAAGGATCTTGACTATCTCCACCAGCTCATCTCTGGCCTGTTCATAGGAGAGTTCCTCCACCGGGACGAAGGCGGCGTCGCCTCGTCCGGATCCGATGACGTTGGGGTTGCTCATTGCTGCTCCTTGGATTGAGACTCGATGTGAAAACTAGTCGGCTGACTGGGTTCCCATGGCCGCCGCGGTGATGGAGCCGTCGGCGACCCTGATGCGCAACTGGCTGCCCGGAGGGGACTGGGCGATGGTGGTCACCACCTCCGGTGGTGACCCGTCGCGTGGAAGGACCTGAACCACGGAGTACCCACGGGCGAGGGTGGCCGAGGGGCCGAGGGCGGCGACCTGGGCGCGCAGTGAGTCCACCGTGGAGATCTCCGTGCGCAGCAGATGGCTGACATCGCGTCGGATCAGGGCGAGCGCGCGCTCTATCTCCTCACGCCGGCGCAGAATCGGCGTCATCGGGTCCGCGAGAACCGGACGGGAGCGGATCGATTTCAGCGCCTCCTCCTCGCGCCTGACCCAGCCACGCAGGGCCGCTGCGCCCCGGTCCCGGAGCTGGCGGATCAGCAGCCGCTCCTCGGCGACATCGGGAACCACGCGCTTGGCGGCGTCCGTGGGGGTCGCCGCACGCAGATCGGCCACATTGTCCAGGACGGGGGTGTCTGGTTCGTGCCCGATGGCTGAGACAACGGGGGTCCGTGCCGCGGCCACGGCTCTTTGCAGTCCCTCCTCGGAAAAGGGCAGCAGGTCCTCCACCGAACCACCGCCGCGGGCGATGATGATGACATCAACCTCCGGATCCTCATCCAGCTGGTGCAGCGCAGCGATGATCTCGGGGACGGCGCCGGCTCCCTGCACCGCGGTGTTGATCACCCTGAAGGACACCTCCGGCCAGCGGTCCCTGGCAACGCTGAGCACGTCGCGCTCGGCGGCGGAACCCCGTCCGGTGATCAGTCCCACCCTGGTGGGAAGAAAGGGCAGGCGCTTTTTTCTGGAGGCATCGAAGAGCCCCTCGGCCGCCAGTCTCCTGCGCAGGTCCTCGATGCGCGCGAGCAGCTCGCCGATACCCACCGGGCGGATGTCGGTGACCCACAGGGAGAAGGTGCCACGCCCCGCATAGAAGGCCGGTTTGCCGTAGACGACCACGCGGTCGCCGTCCTTGAGCGGGGTCGGCCGGTTGCGGATGAGCTCGGTGGGACAGGTGAGCTGGACCGAGGCCTCCTGTTCCACGTCGCGGAGCGTGAGGTAGGACAGCTTCCAGGAGGGTTTGACGTTGATCTGGGCGAGCTGCCCCTCCACCCACAGGTGTCCCAGACGCTCGATCCAGTTCTTGACCTGGTTGTTGACCTCGCGTACCGGCCAGGGGGTCTCCGGCGTTGAATTCGCAGACGGCACAGGCGTGTGATCCTCCCACTTCTTCCGGGGCTTCAGTGATTTGAGCTATCATTCCCCGCCCTCGGCGGGGAGGTCAGGTTCCCAGTCTAGGTGTTTGGCCTCAACGTTGGATACGCTGGGATCCATGAGTTCACCCCTGACACACTCCGAGAACGAAACCGGAAAGAAGATTCTGCTCGCCGCCCCGCGCGGATACTGCGCCGGCGTGGACCGCGCCGTGGAGACGGTGGAACGCGCCCTGGAGCAGTACGGTGCCCCGGTGTACGTGCGCAAGGAGATCGTGCACAACCGCTACGTGGTTGATACCCTCGCGGAAAAGGGTGCCATCTTCGTCAACGAAGCCTCGGATGCGCCTGAGGGCGCCCACATGGTCTTCTCCGCCCACGGCGTAAGCCCCGCGGTCCACGCGGAGGCTGCGGCTAAGAACCTCAAGGCCATCGACGCGGCCTGCCCGCTGGTGACCAAGGTCCACAATGAGGTCAGGCGCTTCGACAAGCAGGGATTCCAGATTCTGTTCATCGGGCACGAGGGTCATGAGGAGGTCGAGGGGACGATGGGGCACTCGCCGGAGAAGACCCACCTGGTGGACGGGCTCGCAGGTGTGGAGAAGCTCCCCGCGTTCCTGGCGGACGAGCCGAATCTGATGTGGCTGTCCCAGACCACGCTCTCGGTCGATGAAACCATGGAGATCGTCCGCGCCCTCAAGGTGAGGTACCCCCAGCTGCAGGATCCGCCCTCCGATGACATCTGCTACGCCACGCAGAATCGTCAGGTGGCCGTCAAGGCGATCGCCGAGGCCTGCGAGCTGATGATCGTGGTCGGTTCGAAGAACTCCTCCAACTCGGTCCGCCTCGTCGAGGTGGCCAGACAGTCCGGTGCCGATGCCGCCCACCTCGTCGATTTCGCCCGGGAGATCGATCCCGCGTGGCTGGATGGTGTGACCACGGTGGGGATCTCCTCGGGCGCCTCGGTGCCGGAGATCCTCGTGCAGGGAGTGGTGGAACGGCTCTCCGAGTTCGGCTTCAACGACGTTGAGGAGGTCACCTCGGCCGCGGAGAAGATCGTCTTCGCACTGCCGAGAGTGCTGCGCCCGGCACGTACCTAGAGGTATCTACTGGAGGTATCTAGCTGTAGAGATCGTCATCGAGGGTGAGGCGGCGTCGCGGCGGGGGTGCCTGCCGACGCTCCCGCGGGTCCACCGGCGGCTGGGTGGGAAACTCGCGGGTCAGCGGTGCCTGCTGTGCCTTCGGCTCTGGTTCGGGGGTGACCCGGGGTCCCGGCCTGGGGGTGTAGCGCACGCCCCTGTCCGCCTGGACCTGTGCGGTGTGCTGCCGTCGCTGCTGACTCCGACGGATCAACTCGTCCACCGTGACCTGCTGGTTATCTTCCTCCGCCGGTGCCGGGGCCCGGCGGGTGCGCGTCCGGCTGGTCTGTGCCCGGGCCTTCGTCGCCGTGGTGGTGTTCGCGCGGTCGGCGGCACGTTGCGCTCTCCGGGCCCGTTCCCCCACGACCTGGGTGTTCTGCTCATTTCTGCGCAGGAGCATGATTCTGACCACCGCGATGAAGGCCGAGACGATCGTGACCATGATCAGGGTGGGGAAGAACTGCGCCAGGGGGTAGATGGCCGTGAGTATCTTGGTGGTGGAAAAACCCGAGCCCGAGTTTATTCCCTGCTGGCTGATCAGCCAGGACGCGACCGGGGTGGTCAGTCCAAAGAGCAGGGGAATGGCCGCGACGGTGAGAAACAGGCCGCGGGCCTCGACGAGCAGGGTGACCGTCAGTGCGCCGAGAATGAAGATCAACTGGTAGGTCAGGCCCAGTCGGCCCAGGTACAGGCTGATGAGCAGACCGGTGATCAGGCAGGCGAGAATGATTGCGGAACCCGACCAGGTGGGCAAACCGGCGAAGCCGCCCTGCTGCGCTGGCCTGGGTTGGGTTCGCCTCGCTGACGCTGATCCATGTGACACGTTGGACAATGTTACCGTTTCTTGTCCTGAAACTGGATTCTGGCGCCGGGGTCGCGCCGGCTACCCCTGGTCAGTTGCGGTTTCACTTCCTGCAGCATGTCTGCTCTGCGCGCTCAGGGGAGTGGGTTCGGTGATTTTTGCGGCGGTGGGCGAGAGCACGTCCATCTCAGCGAGTTTGCGGGCGGTGACCATCACCCTGGAGTCTATGGAGTTCAGGGTCGAGTTGAAGGCGTCGACGGCTTTGTCCAGCGCTCCGCCGACGCGGTTGTAGTGTTCTGCCATCGTGTTCAGGCGGGTGTAGAGTTGCTTGCCCAGGCGCTGGACCTCGGCGGCCTGCTGCGTCACAGCCTCCTGCTGCCAGCCCATCGCCACCGTGCGCAGCAGGACCATCAGGGTGGAGGGGGTGGCCAGCACGATGTCGCGGGAGAAGGCGTACTCGAGTAGCTCCGGATCGTTGATCAGAGCGGCGTCGAGGAAGGGGTCGGCGGGGACGAAGAGGATGACAAACTCGGGGGACTGGCTGAAGCCCTCGGTGTACTGCTTGGCGGACAGCTGCGTGACGTGTTGGCGCAGCTGGTAGGCGTGACGGCGCAGGAAGGCCTCATGCTCCTCGGGATCCTCGGATTCCATGGCGTCGAGGTAGGAGGTGAAGGGCACCTTGGCGTCGACGATGATGTGGCGGTTCCCACTGAGGTTGATCACCATGTCCGGTCGCATCGTCTGTCCGCCGACCCTGACGGTGACCTGGGTGTCAAAATCGCAGTGTCGCTGCATCCCGGCCAGCTCGACCACCCGCTCCAGCTGCATCTCCCCCCAGCGTCCGCGGACCTGCGGTGCCCGGAGGGCGGAGACCAGTCTGTTGGTCCGGTCCGACAATAGGGCCGAGGTCCTGGTCATGGACTGCACCTGCGAGGCCAGGGCCGCCATCGATTCCGCCCGCTCCACGTCAAGGGAGTGCACGCGACCGCTGAGCTGGTTGAGTCCGTCGTGCAGCGGCCTGAGGGAATTGCCCAGTGATTCCCCGAGGTTGTGGGCCAGCGATTCCGGATCATTTCTGCGCTCCAGGGTCCGTGCCAGTTCACGCAGCTCAGCGGTGCTTCTCCCGGCCTCACGGTTGCCGCGCGCCAGCCAGCCGATCAGTGCGCCGATGGCTATGCCGACGATGAGGATGATGAGAGTGACAGCCGTGGAATTCATGCCTGCCACTGTGCCACACGGGGTGGACGGGGCTAGGGTCGCTTCCGCAGTTTCTCGAACGCCTGTGCTGTGGTGGTGCGGGCGGCGGCCAGTCGCTTCCTGAGCTGACCGCGACGGATGTCGGTGCGATCGACCCGGTCAGGTTCATCAAAGCCCTCCGGTATGTTCAGCTCCGAGGTGCTCGGTGAGTTCAGCAGCGTCTGGTAGTGCTCCTGGCGGAACAGCGCCCCCTGCGCCTCCGCGTGGCGTCCGGCGAGCGGGCCGAAGTCACTGGCGTAGGTGAGGTCCTCGGCTGACTTCTCACCTGCCCTGATCGAGGTCATGTCCTGGACGTAGCGGAAGACCACCGCGATCATCGCGGCGATGGGAACGGCGAGGAATGCCCCGATGATGTTGAACAGCGTGCCACCGACGGTGACGGACAGCAGCACGATCACCGGATGCAGGTTCATGGCCCTGGACTGCAGGATCGGGGAGAGGATGTTTCCCTCGAGCTGCTGCACCGCCACCACCAGAACCAGCACCATCACGGCCTCGGTGAACCCCAGGGAGACCAGTGCGACCAGGACGGCCAGGGCCCCTGCGGTGAAGGCGCCGACGATGGGGATGAATCCGGCGATGAAGGTGATCACCGACAGGGCGAGCGCCATGGGGACCCCGATCAGCACCAGGCCGAGGCCGATGAAGAAGGCGTCGACGGCGGAGACTATCGCCTGCGCGCGGATGAATCCGGACAGGGTCTTCCAGGCCCGGGTGAGCAGCTCGGTCAGGTGCCACCCGGAGGTCTCACCGACCACCTGCCTCGCCCAGGGCAGAAAACGGGACCCGTCCTTGAGGAAGAAGAAGGTCAGCACCAGGACGACGCCGAGGGTGACCACCACGCTGGTGGCCATCCCGAGTCCGGAGAAGATCTCGCCCGCGATGGTCCCGGCCTGGTTCTGCAGCCAGGCCGCGGCCTCGTTGAAGAAATTGTTCAGATCACCGGGATTGACGTTGAGCGGCGGCCCCTGCAGCCACAGCTGAACCGAGAGGATCCCCTCGAAGGCCTGATAGTAGAGGGTCTGGGACTGCCTGCCGATCGAGGGTGCGATGAACCAGAACACCCCCAGGACGATGGCGAAGAAGGAGACGATGGTGACCAGCGCCGCCAGGGCAGGTGGAACCCCGTGCCTGCGCAGCCAGCTGTTGGGCACCGAGAGCACCGTGCACACGATCAGCGCGAGCATGACCGGGAGCACGCCCCGCCAGAGCTGGCCGAGGATCAGCCAGGCCACATAGGCCGCGGCGGCGATGAGGAGCAGTCTCATGCTCCACATCGAGACCCTGCGCAGAATGTCACCGATGATTATTGAACGATCGATCCGGTCCAGGGGTGCACCCCCGACCGATTCATCGGTTTCCGGGGCGGGCTCCCTGGTGTCGTCCCCGACGAAGCCGTCGAGCTGCTGCGGAAAATCATCCATCCTTGCCACAAGAAACCATTGTGCCCGCTTCCGGTGGTTAAAGCACGGGAAACACGCTTGTCGACGCCCCGGAGCGCGTAGATTGGCCGTCAAACACAGTTTGACGCGTCCACGAGAGGAAAAGACATGAAGGAATCCCTGGCCCCCGGGCTCACCCACACGATGAACTACCCGGTGCCCGAGGATCGCACCGTCCCGCACCTGCTTCCCGAGGCCCCGGAGTTCCGCTCGATGCCGAAGGTGCTCGCCACCGGCTACATGGTCGGGATCATCGAATGGGCGTGCATGCAGCTGATCGCCGCGCATCTCGATGAGGGCGAGATCTCCCTCGGTACCCACGTCGATCTGTCCCACCAGGCACCGACGGTGCCCGGCTCCACGGTGACCGTGGAGGCCGAGCTGCTCGGTGTCGACCGCCGCACCCTGACCTTCGGGATCACCGCCCGTGATGAGCACGGAGTGATCAGCACCGGTACCCATCAGCGCGGGGTGGTGTCGCGGGACCGTTTCGTCGACAAGCTGCCGTCCTAGGGGCATCCGTGTCCGCGGGGGTTGCTAGGATTAGTGCCCGTGACCCTTACTCTCGGAATCGTCGGCCTGCCCAACGTGGGCAAATCCACCCTCTTCAACGCCCTGACCCGCAATGATGTTCTGGCGGCGAACTACCCCTTCGCCACCATCGAACCCAATGTTGGTCTTGTGGAGCTTCCGGATGCGCGCCTGACCCGCCTGGCGGAGATCTTCGGCTCCGAGCGGATACTGCCGGCGACGGTGTCCTTCGTGGACATCGCCGGCATCGTCAAGGGCGCCTCCGAGGGTGAGGGAATGGGTAACGCCTTCCTGGCCAATATCCGCGAGGCCGACGCCATCTGTCAGGTCGTCCGCGCCTTCAGCGATGACAACGTCATCCACGTCGAGGGCCGCGTCGACCCGGCGACCGACATATCCGTGATCAACACCGAACTGATCCTCGCGGACCTGCAGACCATCGAGAAGGCACTCCCGCGCCTGGAGAAGGATGCCCGCAAGGACAAGTCGCTGGGCGAGGTCGTCGCCGAGGTGCAGAAGGCCCTGGGGATTCTCGAGGATGACCGCACGCTGTTCACCGCGGCCAAGAACGGGGAGGTTGACCTGTCCCTGCTGCGTGATCTCCACCTGATGACGGCCAAGCCCTTCCTCTATGTGTTCAACTCCGATGAGGAGGTTCTCACCGACGAGGCGCGCAAGGAGGAGCTCCGTGCCCTGGTCGCCCCCGCCGATAGCGTGTTCCTCGACGCCCAGACCGAGACCGAGCTCCTCGAGCTCGAAGACGAGGAGGCCGCCGAGCTCCTCGAGTCCGTGGGGCAGTCCGAGCCCGGCCTGCACTCCCTGGCCCGCGCCGGCTTTGACACGCTCGGCCTGCAGACCTACCTCACCGCGGGCCCCAAGGAATCCCGGGCCTGGACCATCCACAAGGGCGATACCGCCCCGCAGGCCGCCGGGGTGATCCACACCGACTTCGAGCGGGGCTTCATCAAGGCCGAGATCGTGTCCTTTTCCGATCTCGACGCCGCCGGATCCATGGCCGAGGCCAAGGCCGCGGGCAAGGTGCGTCAGGAGGGCAAGGACTACGTCATGGAGGACGGGGACGTGGTGGAGTTCAAATTCAACGTATAGCTCCCCGGTCAGATACGTCCCGACGCGGGATACCCGGGATCGATGGCCTCAGGGTGTGAGACACTCGGTGCATGGTTTCGCCTCAAACCCTGAGTGATTCAGACCGTCGCATCGTTGCCCGCTGGGCGGCGGCGTGTGCCGCGCGGGTGGTCCCGCTCTTCGAGGCCGAAGCTTCGGCGCAGGATGAGATCCGGGATGCACTCGATCGCACCCGGGCATACAGCGAGGGGCGCAGCAGCGCCGCCGAAGAGATCGCCCGGCGCTTCATCGCGGTTAAGGCGGCGAAGGCTGCGGTATCCCCTGCGGGTGCCGCGGCCGCACGGGCGGTCGCCCAGGCCTCGGCTGTCGCCCACATGGGTGCTCATGCACTGGGTGCGGCAGCCTATGCCGTGAAGGCGGTTTCACTGGCGAACGCGGGTCGGCCGGAAAAGGTCGATGAGGAGATCCGCTGGCAGATTGCAGATCTCCGGGAAGGTGAGCGGGTCGCGTTGCGATTGCTCCCGCCGCTCGGTGAGGATGCCGCGGGACCGTTGGCCGGCGGGCTGCTCTCGCGTGGGGTTCTCGGGTCGACGATTATCCGGATCCAGAGGCAGATTGCCTGAATGTGCCCGTGACTCCCGCCGGATCCGGTTACCGGGGTTCAGCTCGGTGTGATCCCATCCCTGGGCCGATGCGGTGTCTTACCGCTGCGCTCGACGGTGACCAGCGGTTCCGGAAGGATCCGGTTGATCAGGGCCGTGATCTCCTCCAGCGGCTGGTCGTGGTCGGTGAGTGCCAGGCGGCGGAGGCCCGGGTGGGTGCGCAGGGCGTCGACAAGCTCGTCTGGAACGGGACCGGACAGGGACACCGATTCCAGCGCGGGCAGGTGCTCGAGGGCATCCGCGCCACGGATGCGGCCGACATTCTCGAGGGTCACCGAGCGCAGGGTGGGGTGGCCTGCCAGCGGGCCGAGATCGATGTCCTCGAGGTCCAGGAGCCGGAGTTCCTGCAGCGGACGTTCGAGCAGCCCGTTGAGATCGACGCGTGCGGCCCCGCGGATGAGAAGTGAACGCACCGACGGCGCCTGCACCAGCGCGGCACCCTCGACCTCGCCGCGGCCGAAGATCCGGAGGGACTGGGCGGTGCCGGGAAACTGCTCGCCGGTCAGGGTGCCACCGTCCTCGAGCTGCACCCGGTGGTCGATGCCCGGGTCGGAGGGCCAGGTGGTGCGCCTGCCCGCGAGGAAGTCCAGGATGGAGTCGGCGTGCACGAAGGGTCCGAAGTCGAGGTCGGAACCGAATTCGAGAACCTGTCCGGCGACCCCCGTCGGCCCGGGAACGGTATCCACGGCCAGGTGATTTCCGGAATGGTCGTGGGCGAAGGGGATCCAGCCGGGATGTGCGAGCCGCGGCTGGGTCGCCCCCGGGGTGCCCAGGGTGTAGGCGACCCCGTCGAAGGGGCCGGTGGCTGCCAGATCCGCCCACTCCGCATGCGCCGCGGCGATGCCCCCGGTCGAGAGCAGCGACCACCCCGCCGTTAGTGTGCGGTCCCAGTCCTCGACCTCCAGGCGGATCTCCGCACCATCGCTGAGCCTGAGGATCTCGGCGATCTCCGGGGGAACCGGCTGGCCGATCGCCGCGGCCAGGTCACTGAGCTTGTCGACGCCAGCACCGTCCTCCGCGAGGTAGTCGCCGCTGCCGCGCGCCCACAGATCCGCGATCTGCCCGCGGACCTCGGTGGGCAGTTCCGGCAGGGTGGCCGGGGTCTCGGGGAAGCTGGTCGGGCCGATAATCGTTTCCCGGGGATCTCCCCGCACCGCGAAGAATCGCCATCCGCCGTCGCGGTGCACGGTGATCTCCGCGGTCCACGGGTTTGCCTCGAGTTCCCCGCGCAGCTCGTCCACGTCAAGTTCCTCCGGACTTTCGGGGAAGCGGGTCTGACCGGAGTGTGTGCGACCCCGCAGTGACCGGGAGGTCGAACCACTGGACAGGGTGCAGGAGAGCACCAGGAGGTCCAGATCCGGATTGGCTGGGAACACTGTGACCAGGGTCTGCACCAACGCTTGCAGTGACATGGCTTCAATTGTCGGGGCACGGTGACACCCCCGCAACTTTTCCCGCCCCGGGTTTTTCGGCCACCGGAACCCGGGAGGCGGTAGTGTGGCGAGTCCAGATCATAGGTACCCACCAACAGCGCAGGAATGGTCAACCATGGGATCACTGAGCTTTTCCGCAACGGTTTCACTTGACGGTTTCGCCGCGGACCGCGACGGCGGCATTGACTGGACGGTACCGGACGCGGACCTCTTCAGGCTGCACGTGGAGCGAATGGCCGCAGTGTCAACCGAGGTTCTCGGACGCAGGACCTTCCTCATGATGAAGTACTGGGATTCCGAACCGGGGGATGGATCCTGGGGCCCGGATGAGCGGGAGTTCGCCCGGAGGTGGCGCGGGATCGAGAAGATCGCGGTGTCATCGACACTGACCGGGGCCGAGGTCGGGTCCGGTGGCGCGAGGCTGATTTCCGGTCTCACCCTGCCCGGGCTCGCACGCATCGTCGAGGACGCGCCGGGGGAGGTGGAGATCTTCGGGCCGACTACCGCGGCTGCCGCGATCCGTGCGGGAATGGTGCGTGACTTCCGGTTCTTCGTCGTTCCCCGCGTCCTCGGCGGCGGGCTGCGTGCCCTTCCGGATCACGCGGACCTGGAACTGAGACTGGTTGAACACCAAGTCTTCGGCAGCGGCATCGTGTTCCTGCACTACTCATCGCGGGATCGTGGAGGCGTCCCGATAGACTGAGGCGCCATGACAGCGACACTGTGGGCGGTCAGCGACCTCCATGTGACCTTCCCGGAGAATCAGGCGATCGTGGATGGATTGTCCCCGCGGCACCACGGTGACTGGTTGATCGTTGCCGGCGATGTCGCCGAACGGATTCCGGATGTCGTGCGGACCCTGCGGGGACTGGTCGCGCGGTTCGACACCGTGATCTGGGTGCCGGGTAACCATGAGCTGTTCAACCGGAGGACCGATCGCTTCAACGGCAGGTCACGCTACCGGGTTCTGGTGGGACAGCTGCGCGCGATCGGTGTGATCACGCCCGAGGATCCCTTTCCGGTGTTCGGCGGTGTGACGGTCTGCCCCCTGTTCGCGCTCTATGACTACTCCTTCCGCCCGCCGGGGGTGTCGGCGCGGCAGGCGGTGGACAGGGCGGTGGTCAAGCTCGATGATGAGATAGCCATCGCACCCTATGTCGATGTGGTGCAGTGGAGCGCCGAGAGGGTCGAGTATTCGGAGCGGCGACTGGCGGCGGTGACGGGTCCGAAGATCCTGGTCAACCACTGGCCCCTGGTTGTTGAGCCGACCCGCAGGCTGCGGGCACCCGATATCGCCCTGTGGTGCGGGACCACCGCCACCCGCGACTGGGCCGTGAAGTACAACGCACTGCTGGCCATCCACGGACACCTGCACATTCCCGCAGAGACCCGCGTCGACGGAATCAGTCACATTGACGTCTCGCTTGGCTACCCCTTCGAGCAGCACCCTCCGCATCTGCGGCGGCCGTGGCCCTTCCCGGCGCTGGAGCTCCCCTGACACCGCGTTCCGCCGGGGTGGCGGCGGTGCGTCCTAGGGTCACTGTTCGTCGATAAGCGGTGGTGCCAGCGTGCCCAGCCACTCGATCAGCAGCTGGGTCTGGGTCGCGCCGAGGACGTCGGGATGTGAGGCCGCGAATTCGATGACCGTGGCGAAGGGCCCCGCGGACCCGGTCCCGCTTCCGGTGATCGCGGCGATCGCGCCTTCCCGGACGGCCGCGGACAGGGCCGGATCGGCGGCATCCATGACGATCTGGCGCAGCGTGACCCCGATGTTGGTGACCAGGATATGGGCTGCGGCCTGCTCGGAGGAAACAACCAGGCGTCCCTGGTCCGCCGCGCGTGCGGTCAGGGCCCGGAGGATCTCGCTGGGGATCGCCTGTGGCTGCGGGGAGTAGCCGGGGCGCACCTTTCCGTACATGAGCGTGTAGAAGCCCGGATTGGCCAGACCGAAGGCGACGTGGGCATCCCAGCCTGCGCGGATGTCCTGGATGGGATCCCCGGAGGATTCCATCGAGTGTTTCTGCCCGATGTAGAGCTCAAAGCCGTGTTCGATGACCGCGTCGATCAGCCCCTGCTTCGATCCGAAGAAGTGGTACAGCGTGGGCATCTTGACCCCGACCGCATCACAGACGGCACGTAGCGAGAAGTCCTCGCCGGGGCTGGCGGCGATGAGGTCGGCTGCGGCCGCGATGAGGCGTTCGCGCGTGGTACTTCCCATTCGCTCTGTCATACTGTGATACGGTAGCTCATGTAGCGCTGATATGGTGTTGCATATCTACGATATGGAGGAAGTTTCATGACCGACCACACACTCGCCGGTAGCAGCGTCCTGATCGCAGGAGGGGCGAAGAACCTGGGCGGGCTGATCGCCCGCCAGGCCGCGCGGGCCGGCGCCAATGTCGCGATCCACTTCAATTCCGATGCCAGCAGGGCCGCTGCCGAGGAGACACTCGCGGCCGTGAGGGAGGCAGGGGTGAAGGGGGCGCTCTTCCAGGGAGATCTGACCGTCCCCGCCAATGTCGCGCGACTTTTCGCCGATGCCGAGGCCGCCATCGGCACCATCGACGTCGCGGTGAACACGGTGGGCAAGGTGCTGCGCAAGCCAATCATTGAAACCACCGAGGAAGAATATGACTCGATGTTCGACATCAATGCCAAGGCGGCGTACTTTTTCATCCAGGAGGCTGGTAGGCATCTCGCCGACGGCGGCAAGATCATCACCATCGTCACCTCGCTTCTCGCAGCCTTCACCGACGGTTACTCCACCTATGCCGGTGGCAAGTCGCCCGTCGAGCATTTCACCCGCGCCGCGGCGAAGGAGTTCGCCGATCGCGGCATCTCCGTCACCGCCGTCGCGCCCGGCCCGATGGACACCCCCTTCTTCTACGGACAGGAGACCCCCGAGCGCGTGAAGTTCCACAAATCGCAGGCCATGGGCAACCAGCTCACCAGGATCGAGGACATCGCCCCGATCGTGGGATTCCTGGCCACCGACGGCTGGTGGATCACCGGCCAGACCATCTTCGCCAACGGCGGGTACACCACCCGCTGACCCGTACCGACCGACCGCCCGCAACAAACAAGGGAGAACCCGACCATGACCACATCAGCACTGCCCGAACCCGTCGCCGGTTTCATCGGGCATGTCAACGCACATGATGAGACAGCGTTCCTCGACGCCTTCACCCCCGAGGGGGTCGTCGACGACTGGGGACGGGTGTTCACCGGCCGCGAGGAGATAAAGACCTGGAGCGACAAGGAATTCATCGGTGCCGGCGGGATCCTCACCGTCGAAAGCGTCGAATCGGACGGATCCCGGGTCACTGTCATCGGCGACTGGCGTTCAAGCCACGCCAACGGCCGGGCGAGGTTCATCTTCGAGATCGACGGTGACAAGTTGGAGTCAATGACCATCCGCAAGGTCTGAGCGGCAGACCCGTAGACGGTGTTTCAGTAGACTCTCACCATGAGGCGTCCCCTCCTTCCCGCACTGGTCACCGCCATCGTCACCACCCTGCTTCTCGCTGCCTGCACCATGGAGGCGGGGCCGGGTCCAGCTCCGCGGGAAACCCGGACGGGGGTCCCCACCGCGGGCGCCACGGACTCCGGGGTGGACGCGGTGGCACCGGAACCCGAAGTGGCGGAGGTGGCCGCGGACGTGGAGATTCCCGGCGTTAGCGCCACCGAGCACGGTCACTTCAACGAGGGCTGGGCCATGAGTTTCCTGCCCGGCACGGACTATCTCGCGATCACCGAACGCGGCGGCGCCCTGCAGCTTTGGGACCAGACCGGCGGCGGGGTCCGCCCGGTCGCGGGGGTTCCCGAGGTGTACCACTCCGGCCAGGCGGGACTGCATGACATCATCCCCGCATCCACCTTTGACCGCGACGGTGGCATTTACCTGAGCTGGGTGCGCCCCCACCCAGAGGGCGCGCAGGGGGTGGTCGCCAGGGCGGTGCTCGACGTGGAGCAGGCACTGCTGCACAGCGTGAAGGTTATCTGGGAACAGGAGCCGGCACCGGGCGACGGACACTTCTCGCTCCGGCTGCTCGACCACGACGGCCACCTCTTCGTCACCTCCGGTGACCGCCAGCGTTTCGACCCGGCACAGGATCCCGCCAGCAATCTGGGCAAGGTGATCCGGATGGGACAGGGGAGCGAAAACCCGCGGATCTGGACATCCGGGCACCGCAACCCGCTGGGGATCGACACCGATTCGGAGGGCGGGATCTGGGTCTCGGAAATGGGACCCCGCGGCGGAGATGAACTCAACCACCTGGTCGAGGGCGGCAACTACGGGTGGCCGGAGGCATCGATGGGGGTGCACTATGACAACTCCGATATCCCCGACCACCGTCCCGGCGACGGCTACCGCGCACCGGAGGCGTACTGGGTGCCGTCGATCTCCCCGGGTAGTCTGCACATCTACCGCGGAGGGCTGCTCCCCGACCTGACCGGCTCCGCCATTCTCGGCGGGCTGTCCGGCGAAACCCTGGTGGCGGTAGTGCTCGGGGGAGAGTGGGCAGGGGAAGTGGACACCTGGGCCATGGATGACCGGATCCGTGCGGTGACCGAATCCCAGGATGGCGCGCTCTGGGTCCTTGAGGACGGACCACGCGGGCGGCTGCTGCAGCTGCGTCCGGTCTGAGGCACCCCTCCCGTCACGCCTTCCCCTCGGTGGCTCCGCGCGAAACGGCAGCTGCGGATCCCACCGGCCGTGATCACGCCCTCAATATATTCAGTTCCGCCCACCACCGGTCCCGGCGAGCGCCCCCGGCATGTCTGAGCGTGGCAACCCCGAGGTGGTCACGGTGCCCGATCGGCGGGGCGGGGCGGATGCCCGCGGCGCACCCGACCGGGAATGAACGTAGTGTGGGCCATCACACATCGAACACAAAGGAGAAGCTCATGGCAGATCTCAGGGCACGCGCCCACCAGTTCGCCGAGGCCCACGCCTCGGGAAGAATCCTCGTCCTGCCCACCGTGTGGGACACCTGGAGTGCCGGACTTGCGGCCGAGGTGGGATTCGAAGGCCTGACCATCGGCAGCCATCCGGTGGCCGATTCCATCGGCAGCTCCGACGGGGAGAACATGGATTTCGATGACTATCTCAGGGTGATCGCTCGCATCACCGGTTCGGTTGATCTCCCGGTCAGCGCGGATGCGGAGTCCGGCTACGGCCTTGAGCCCGCGGAGCTGATCGAGAAGCTCCTGGAGGCCGGTGCGGTGGGTGCCAATATCGAGGACGTGGTCCACTCGGAGGGCAACCGTGTCCGCGACCGGCAGGAACACGCTGATTACATCGCCGCGGCGCGCCAGGCTGCGGACGCGGCCGGCGTGGAGTTCGTGATCAACGCCCGCACCGACGCGGTGGCCCTGGGCACCGACGTCTTCGCCGATCCGCTCGAGGAGGCGGTTACACGGGTCGAGCTTCTGGAGCAGGCCGGGGCGCGATCCGTCTACCCCGTCGGCTTGAGCACCGCCGACCAGGTCAGTGAGCTCGTCGCGGCGGTGTCCATCCCGGTGAACGTGACCGCGCATCCCGTGGACGGGCACGGTGCCGGCGGTCTGGACACGCTCACCGAGCTCGGGGTGCGTCGCGTCACCTTCGGCCCGTTGTGGCAGAAATGGCTCAGCGAGGTCTCCAGGAAGCAGCTTGCAACGTGGGTGCACCGCTGAACCCGCGTGCCGACGCCCCCACCACCGGTAACCGCACCGGCCGGGTGGTGGACTCCGGGCCAGGCACTGGGTGCGGGAGCCGCGAAGTTCCTCCGACCCGCTGAACCGGGTCGAGGGCGGACGGGGGTGGGCGTTGCGGCTCCGGCTCCGGGACGGTCCTCGCGCCACGGGCATACACTCTTGTCCATGGAGCAAGAATCACAGGTGGACACTCTCGTCCGGCGGAGAATCAGAGCACTGCGCCTGGCCAGGGGATGGTCCCTGGACACTCTGGCCTCACACGCCTTCCTCAGCCCCTCGAATCTGAGCAGAATTGAAACCGGTGGGCGTCGAATAGCCCTCGACCAGCTGGTCGCGATCGCCCGGGCCCTGGAGACAACGCTCGACCAGCTGATCGAGCCGCCGGAGCACAAGGACGTGATCATCCGGCCGCAGGTGGAGGAATCCCGCGGGATCACGGTCTGGTCACTTAGCGCGGGAGACACGGACAGCGGTCGGGCGGTGGCGAAAATGCGGATCACCCGCTCCGCACCGCCCCCGGAGGAGGCGGTGGTGCATCCGGGCCACGACTGGTTCATGGTGCTCTCCGGAACCGCCGAGCTGCGGCTGGGGGAGAGGCTGATCCCGGTACGGGCAGGTCACGCTGCGGAATTCTCCACGATGACCCCCACGGGTTCGGTGCGCACGGTGGAAAACCGGCCGAGATCCTGACCATCTTCTCCGCGGAGGGACGCCGGGCCCACACCCGGTGACTGCTCCGGTGGGTGTCCCGGGGTGGCAAGCTGCAACAATGATCCCATGATGGAAACACTCGTGGTACGTGACCTCGCCGGCGGTTACGGCCACCGCACGCTGTTCGATTCCCTGAACCTCACCGTGGCGGCGGGCGATGTCATCGGGGTCGTGGGGGCAAACGGCGCGGGAAAATCCACGCTGCTGCGGATCCTGGCGGGTCGGGTCGCACCCCGCGAGGGCACGATCACCCTGACCCCCTCGGATGCCTTCGTCGGTTTCCTTCCCCAGGAGCACGAGCGCGTGGTGGGGGAATCCATCGCCGAATACATCGCCCGGCGCACCGGCTGCGCGGAGGCGACACGCGCCATGGATCTCGCGGCCGGGGCCTTCAGCGACCCCTCCCTGGCGGAGGATTCCACCGCCGACCCGGCCGAGGTCTACTCCCTGGCCCTGGATCGATGGATGGCCAGTGGCGCCGCGGATCTCAGTGACCGGATCCCGGTGGTGCTTGCGGATCTGGGCTTCGGGGTCGATGCGCAACAGGCCGAGCATATCCAGATGACCTCGCTGTCCGGAGGGCAGGCCGCGAGGGTCGGCCTGGCGGCCCTTCTGCTTTCCCGTTTTGATATCGCCCTCCTCGATGAGCCCACCAACGATCTCGATCTCGATGGACTCGAGCGCCTCGAGGCCTTCGTCACCGGCCTGCGCGGAGGGGTGGTGCTGGTCAGCCACGACCGGGAGTTCCTGGCCCGCTGTGTCACCAGGGTCCTCGAGCTGGACCTGGCGCAGTACTCCAACCACGTCTTCGGTGGCGGCTACGAGTCCTACCTTGCCGAACGCGAGGTGCTGCGGCAGCACGCCAGGGAGCAGTACGAGGAGTTCGCCGAGCACCGCGCGGACCTGGTCGGGCGGGCGCGCACCCAGCGGGAATGGTCGAGCAAGGGCGTGCGCAACGCCATGAGGAAAGCCCCGGACAATGACAGGCTCAGGCGTGCGGCGGCCACTGAATCAAGCGAGAAGCAGGCCCGGAAGGTCCGCCAGATGGAAAGCCGCATCGCCCGTCTCGAGGAGGTGGAGGAACCGCGCAAGGAATGGCGCCTGCAGTTCAGCGTGGGGGCGGCCCCGCGTTCGAGCTCGGTTGTCGCCACACTGGGCAATGCGGAGTTCACACAGGGGGATTTTCATCTCGGTCCGGTGTCCCTCCAGGTCAACGCCGGGGACCGCATAGGTATCACCGGCCCCAACGGCGCGGGGAAGACCACGCTTCTCAGTGGCCTCCTCGGCAGGCTGGAGCCGGCTGCCGGCACGGCGAGCATGGGGGTCAGCGTCGCCATCGGTGAGATCGATCAGGCACGCTCCCTGCTGACCGCATCCGAGACACTGGTTGCGGCCTTTGAGCGGGAGGTGCCCGATCTGCCCCTAAATGAGATCCGAACTCTGCTGGCCAAGTTCGGGTTGCGCGCGGATCACGTGGATCGACGGGTGGAGGAACTCTCACCGGGGGAGCGGACCCGCGCCGGGCTCGCCCTGCTCCAGGTTCGCGGGGTCAACCTGCTGGTCCTCGACGAGCCCACCAACCACCTCGATCTGGAGGCCATCGAGCAGCTCGAACAGGCGCTGGCGGCCTATGAGGGCACGCTGCTACTGGTCACACACGATCGCCGCATGCTGGAAGCCGTGGCCACCAACCGGCGCTGGCGGGTGGAGGACGGGCAGGTCCATCAGTTGTGAGCGATCCGGCCGCGGGCTTCGGCTAAACTCTGCTGTTTATGTCTGATCTTCTACCGCCCTGCCCGGAATGCGGCAGCGAATACACCTATGAATCTGCGACCCTGCTCGCCTGCCCGATGTGCGCCCATGAATGGTCGCCCGAAAGTTCGGCTCCGCAACCGGGGGATGTGGCGGAGATCAGGGATTCCGTGGGAAACATCCTCCGCGACGGTGACAGCGTCTCCGTGGTCAAGAGCCTCAAGGTCAAGGGCGGCGGCGGGAAGATGATCAAGATCGGGACCAAGGTCGGTGGCATCCGGCTGATCAGCGATGGCGTCGACGGCCACGACATCGAGGCGAAGGTTCCCGGCTTCGGTTCCATGTAGCTGAAATCCAGCGTGGTCAGGAAACTCGGCTGAGCCTGCACCCCGGGAGGGGACATCCGGGATGAGGGTAGGGTGAACTACCATGTTGGCTGCTCTCTTCGGCGTTTTCTCCGGCGCGCTCATGCCCGTCCAGACCTCCGTGAACACCCGTCTGCGTCGATCGGTCGGGTCGCCGCTGATGGCGTCCTTCTTCTCCTTCCTCGTCGGCACCTGCGCTCTGCTGGTTGCGACGCTGATCACCAGCGGCCACCTGCTGCCCGCCCTCGGGCTGACGGCGGGGCAGCCGTGGTGGATCTACACCGGTGGCGCCCTCGGGGTGGTGGTGCTCACCGGCAACATTCTGCTCTTTCCCCGCGTCGGCAGTGTGCAGACGGTGATTCTGCCGATCACGGGTCAGATCTTCATGGGCCTGCTTATCGACGCCCAGGGTCTTCTGGGGTCACCGCAGGTGGGCCTGGGACCGCTGCGGGTGGGCGGCGCCCTGGCGGTGCTGCTGGGGGCCGCCGCGGTGGTGGGGGCGCTGCGTCCGGGGCGTCGACAGGCACCGCGGCAGCCCGGAATCTGGCTGTGGCGGGCCTTCGGTGTGTTCATGGGTATGTGCTCGGCAACCCAGATCGCGGTCAACGGTCGACTGGGCACCATTCTCGGTTCCGCCGTCGAGTCAGCCCTGGTGTCCTTTTCGGTGGGCACCGCCACCCTGCTGCTCCTGCTGCTGCTGACCAGGACGCCGTGGCGCGGGGTGGAGGGTGGACCCTGGTGGATGTGGCTCGGTGGCATTCTGGGCGCGACCGTCGTCTTCGCCACCGCACTGCTCGGGCCGATCCTCGGAACCGGGCTGACCGTGGTGCTGATGCTGCTGGGGATGATGACCGCCAGCCTGCTGATCGACACCCTCGGGCTGATCGGTGGTGTGCGCATCCGCGTCGGATGGACGCAGCTTCTCGGGCTGGGGATCATCATCACCGGAGTGGCGTTGATCAGGGTGGTGTGAACGCCACGGGGAACGTATCGCTTAGTTGCCGCGTTAACTATCCGGAGGGCACAAATTCCAACCGAAAGGGCATCATGCAGTACATCATCACCGGAGCAACCGGACATTTCGGACGTGTGGCAATCGAGACCCTGCTCGACCGTGGCATCCCGGCCACCGAGATCGTGGCCATCGGGCGCAGCGTGGAAAAAATCAGCGACCTCGCCGGGCGTGGCGTCCGCGTGATCAGGGCGGACTACAATGACCCGGAATCCCTGCGCACGGCATTCGCCGGCGGCGGCAGGTTGCTCCTGGTCTCCGCCAGCGAGGTGGGAAGCAGACTGGTTCAGCACCGCAACATCATCGACGCCGCCCTGGCCAGCGGGGTTGAATTCATCGCCTACACCAGCCTGCTCAACGCCAGGGATGGCGGATTGAAGCTGGCCGAGGAGCACATCGCCACCGAGGACGCCATCGCAGCGAGCGGGATTCCCGCCGTGATCCTCCGCAACGGGTGGTACCTGGAGAACTACACCGGGCAGCTGCCGGGCTATCTGCACAGCGGCGCGGTGCTCGGAAGTGCGGGTGAGGGACGGTTGAACGCCGCCACCCGCAGTGACCTGGCGATCGCCGCCGCGGCGGTGATCTCGGGTGAGGGCCACGAAGGCAGGATCTATGAGCTCGGCGGCGATGAGGCCTTCACCCTCGGCGAACTGGCCGCGACGATCACCGAGGTTACCGGCACCGAGGTCGTGTACAGGGATCTGCCCGCCGCGGAGTTCGAGTCGGTCCTCGTCCAGGCGGGCGTACCGGGGCCCTTCGCCGCCATCCTCGCCGACACCGACCAGGGCATCGCCCGGGGTGCGCTGGCGACCGACTCCACCGATCTTCACCAGCTGCTCGAAAGGGACACCACCTCCGTCCGCAGCGCCGTCGAGGCGGCACTCTAGCGGTCGCCGCTCAGGGAATCCGCCTCGTCCACTCCTGGGTGCCGTACTTCTGCGCGACGAGGTTCTCGGCGGCGGCGAGGTCATCATCGCTCAACGACGCCTCCACCGCGGCGTACCTGGCGCCGAAGGTGTCCTCGAGGGTGGCGATGATCTCCCGCCTCGTGGCCCCGGTCTGTCGTCGCAGCGGATCCACCCGCTTCTTCGCGCTGCGCAGCCCCTTGTCCGCGATCTTCACCTTTCCGATCCGCAGCACCTGCGTCATCATGTCCGCGTCGATGTCATAGGACATGGTCACATGGTGCAGGACGGCGCCACCCCGGCGCTTCTGGGCCGCACCGCCGATCTTGCCCCCGGTGGAGGTGATGTCATTGATGGGTACGTACCAGGCATCCACGCCGTGCAACCTGAGTGCGGCGATGACCCAGCGGTCGAGATACTCGTAGGACTGCTCATAGCTCAGGCCCGCCACCAGCGACTCCGGCGCGTAGAGGGAATAGGTGATGCAGTTGCCGCCCTCCATGAACATCGCGCCGCCGCCGGAGATCCGGCGGACCACCGTCACGCCGTGCTCCCTGACGGCGTCGTCATTGATCTCGTTGGCATAGGACTGGAAGGAGCCGATGACGGTGGCACGGTCGATCCAGTCCCAGATCCGCAGGGTCGGGCCGCGCTGCCCGGACGCGACCTGCGCCAGCAGCAGATCGTCGAGGGCGACATTGACCGGGGTCGGAAGCGGGCCCGGGTTGATGATCTCCCAGGAATGGTCGGTGAAGTCCGTCGCGCCGGTGATCGCGCGCCTGACGGCAACGGCGACGTCCCCCGTGCTGAAGCCGTGGAGCGCCAGGTCCTCGCCGAAGGGTGTGAGTGCGGCGTCGAAACGGGCGGTCAGGGCGCCCGCGTCCTCGTCCACCGACACCCCCGATGCGGCGGCGTTGATGGCATCGAGGGCGGCATCGGGTTCGAGAAAGAAGTCGCCGGACAACTGCAGCTCGGAGATGGTGTCATTGTCGGTGCGGACGTCCACGACGACGAGTTTCCCGCCCTGGACCTTGATTTCGAAGTGGTGATTCATTCCCGCAACCATACCCCCGGTCACGGCGCCGGATTCCGCCCCGCCACCGGCAGCCGGTGGGTCAGTAGTTGGCGGGTGGGTCACTGCCCGGGAATGATTCCTCGCCCCACTCATCGACGAGCTCATCCTCCGTCTCCGGCTGATCCTTCGGCAGTTTATCCGCCAGGTGCTGGTCGCTGGGATCCGGTTCGGCGAAGGGGTTGGTGTTTCCGGTGACGTTTGTGCCCATGGGGAGATCCTCTCAATGGATTTGTGGGGGAGTTGTGCCGGGGACCAGTTTACGCCTCGGGGATGTGGTGGGATCTGCGATACATCGGAACATGTGTGACGGATCACTTCCTGCTAGAATGGCGCGCAGCTGGTCCACACCACCGCGAACAGAGGAGCCGAAGATGGCCGGAACTGTCTCCACCTATGTTGCATTCAATGGTTACACCGCGCAGGTGCTACGGCACTGGCACGAGGTCTTCGGCGGTGAGCTGGAGATCCTGACCTACAGGGACGTCCCGACCGAGGGATTCCCCTTCGAACCGCCCGAGGATGCCGTCGCGCACGGTGTGCTCACCCTGCCGGGCGGACTGATCTCCGGCGGTGACTCCCTCGGCGAGGAGCTGCCGGTCCGTGACACCGCCTACTCGTTGCTGTACAACGCGGAGAGCGTCGAGGGGGCCCGCGAACTCATCGCGAAACTCTCGGCAGCCGGCGGTACCGAGGGCATGCCCTTCGAGCAGGCACCGTGGGGTGGCTGGTACGGGCAGGTGTTTGACAGGTTCGGCGTGATGTGGAGCTTCTCCGCCGAGTGACCACCGGGGCCGCGCGGGAGCCGCCCGACCCCGGGGTTTCCCAAACCGGTCGCCATTGGCTAAGGTGATGATGCACGTCAAAATAGAACACACGGGTGCTCGGTGAGATTCCGGGCTGAGATGCAGGCAAGCTGCGACCGTAGAACCTGATCCGGGTAATGCCGGCGCTAGGGAGGAAGAAAAATGGGTACATCCGTCACGCCCGCCACCAATCGCACCAGCCGTTCATGGCGGGTCATCGACATCGTCATCGCCGCGGTCCTCGGTGTCGCCTGCGGTCTTATCTTCGTCGTCTGGAACTCGATCGGCTATGCCTGGTTCACCGCCTTCGATGCGCTGACGCCGGGTCTCGGCGGCATGGCCGTGGGCATCTGGCTGATCGGCGGGGTGCTCGGCGGACTGATCATCCGCAAGCCGGGGGCGGCGCTGTTCGTCGAGGTCCTCGCCGCCTCCGTGTCGGCGGTGCTGGCATCGCAGTGGGGGATTGAGACCCTGTACTCCGGCATCGCGCAGGGCCTGGGCGCGGAGATCGTGTTCGCCCTGTTCCTCTACCGTCGCTTCACCCTGCCCGTCTCCGTTTTGGCCGGAATGGGTGCGGGTGTCGGTGCCTATCTCCTCGAAACCGTTCTCAGCGCCTACTTCGCCATGTCGCTGGCGTTCAACATCATCTACTTCAGCTGCCTGATGCTCTCCGGGGCACTGCTGGCGGGGGCGCTGGGATACTTCCTCGTCCGCGCACTGGCCGCGACCGGGGCGCTGGACCGCTTTGCCGCGGGACGTGAGCTGCGACCCCGGGTCTAGGAGATGACCATCGCAACGGGCGCGCGGGTGGAGGCCCGCCGGTTCTCCTACCGTCACGGATCCCGCCGCGATCCGGCGCTGAGCGACGTCAGTTTCCGCATCGAGCCCGGTGAGCGCGTCCTGCTCACCGGTGACTCGGGGTCCGGAAAATCGACGCTGCTCGCCGCGCTAGCCGGCGTGCTCGACGATGACGGGGAGCCGAGCGGATCCCTGCTTGTCGACGCCGACTCCACCGGCCTGGTGCTGCAGGACCCGGACGCACAGACCGTCGCCTCCCGGATCGGCGACGATGTCGCCTTCGGATGCGAGAACCTCGGGGTGCCGCGGGAGGAGATCTGGCCGCGGGTCGAGGCCGCGCTGGAGATGGTCGGACTGGATCTCCCACTCGACCACCCCACCCGGCACCTGTCCGGTGGCCAGAAGCAGCGCCTGGCACTGGCGGGGGTCATCGCGATGGGTGCCAGGCTGATCCTCCTGGATGAACCGACCGCGAACCTCGATCCCAGGGGCCAGCGCGATGTCATCGATGCGGTGGACAACGTGGTGCGCCGAACCGGCGCCACCCTGATCGTTGTGGAGCACCGCCATGAGTTGTGGACGCCCCTGGTTGACCGCGTCCTGCAGGTCAGCGACGGTCACGTCCGTGAGATCGCCGCAGCCGACCTCGACGTCGAGGTGGTGCTCCCGGAGCGTCGTCACGTATCCGGTTCCGCACTTGTGGCGGCGCGGGATCTGCTGACCCAGTGGGGCAGCCCTCGCAGCTTCTCCATCCCCGAAGGGGCCTCCACCGTGATCACCGGTGCCAACGGCGCCGGGAAATCCACCCTCGCACTGACCATCGGCGGACTGATTCCGCCCAGGAGGGGTCAGCTCGAGCTCAGCGGGCATCTCCGGTCGGGGTTGCAGAAATCGGTGCACACCTGGAAATCCGCCGACCTCGCGCGCAGGATAGGCACGGTATTCCAGGATCCGGAGCACCAGTTCGTTTCCCGAAGTGTCCGCGAGGAGCTGGAGGTCGGGCCGCGGATCATGGGTATCGGCGCGAGCGAGCGGATCGAGGAACTGCTCGACCGGCTGCGACTGCGGCACCTGCAACAGGCGAACCCCTTCACCCTCAGCGGTGGCGAGAAGAGAAGACTGTCGGTGGCCACGGCCCTGGTCGCGGCACCGGCGCTGCTGATTCTCGATGAACCGACCTTCGGCCAGGACCCCTCCACCTTCCGCGAGCTGGTGTGGCTGCTGCGCGAGCTCAGTGATTCCGGAACAACAATCATTTCCGTGACCCACGACCCGGACTTCATCCGCGCGCTGGGCGACCACCACCTGGAGCTGACATGAATCTGGTGCGGGAAGTCAACCCGGTCACCCGGATCCTCGCGCTGATCGCACTGACCACACCTCTGCTGATCAGCGTCGACGTCGTCTCGGCCGGTATTGCGCTCACGGCCACGGTGCTCCTGGCGCCCCTGGCAGGGGTCACCTGGACCATGCTGATCACCCGGGGCTGGCCGCTGTTTCTCATCGCTCCTATCGCCTCGCTGTCCATGGCGCTCTACGGACGGCCCCAGGGTCGTGAGTACTTCAGTTTCCTGCTCGCCCACGTCACCGACAACTCGCTGTCCCTGGCGCTCGCCATCGGGGTGCGCGTGCTGGCGGTGGGGCTGCCCGTCGTCGTCCTGATCGCACGCGTTGATCCCACCGACCTCGGTGACGGACTCGCCCAGGTGGCCAGGCTGCCGGAGCGCTTCGTCATCGGAGCGGTGGCGGGCGGCCGGCTGGTGACGCTCTTCCGTGAGGACTGGCAGTCCATGTCGCGGGCCAGGCGTGCGCGTGGCATCGCCGACCGCGGACGCATCAGGCACCTGTTGACCATGGCATTCGGTCTGCTGGTGCTCTCGCTGCGGCGCGGATCGAAACTGGCCACCGCGATGGAGGCGCGCGGATTCGGCCGCGGGCACTCCCGGACCTGGGCCAGACGGTCCACGGTCGGAGTCCGCGACGCCCTGCTGGTGGCGGTGTGCCTGGCCATCTCAATCCTCGCGGTGATGGTCTCCGTACACACCGGCTACTTCAGGTTTCTCGGAACATGATAACCATCCTCATCGACGGTGCGTCCGGATCCGGCAAGACCACACTCGGCCGCGAACTGGCTGAACTCACCGGCTTCCAGCTCGTCCACCTGGATGACTTCTATCCCGGTTGGGCCGGCCTGGCCGCGGCGTCGACGATGGTGGCAACCGATGTGCTCGACCCGGTCAGGCCCGGTTTCACCCGATATGACTGGGTGGGACAGAAACCGGCGGACCGCGTCGAGCTGCACCCCCGACGGAGCCTGATCGTGGAGGGTGCGGGGGCGGTGACGCGGGCGTCGAAGGCCGCAGCCCTGAGGCTGGGGAGCGTGATCACGGTGCGTCTGAATGCACCCGAGCCGATGCGGCGGGAGCGGGCACTGGCCCGTGATCCCGCCTACGCGCCATGGTGGGACATGTGGGCGGAACAGGAACGAATCCACTTCGCCGGGGACGGTGACGTCGAGGTCGATCATGACCTATGGTTGTAGGTGATCTCCTGGGACGACCCGGGCGGGTCGAGCTGACCACCGGGGACGGCCCCGCCGTTTTTCAGGGAATGTGCACACATGCCGTCCAGGTACCTCAGACCCATCGACTACTCCAGGATGCTCGCCGGATGGCTGGTCGTCCTTCTTCTTCCCGACCGCCTCCCCGCGGCGGTTCTCCTCATCGCGGTTGTCGCGGTGATCATGTTCTGCGCCTTCGGGGTGGTGACGCAGGCGGAGAAACTGGCCGGCATCCTCGGAGATCCCCTCGGTTCCCTGGTGCTGACGCTGTCCATCGTGATCATCGAGGTGATCCTCATCGTCGCGGTGATGCTCGGACCGGGGCAGGCCCCGACGATCGCCAGGGACTCCGTGATGGCGGTATCCATGATCATCCTCGCCCTGGTGACCGGACTGTCACTGCTTGTCGGAGGGATCCGCCACGGCGGAATGGACCACAACGGTACCGGAACCCGGACCTACCTCAGCCTCATCGCCGTGATGGCCACCACCACCTTCGCGCTGCCCCACCTTCTGGGCACAGGGGGTGCCTACGGCAGCCTCCAGGCGGTGCTGGTGGCCGTATCGACGCTCGCGCTCTACACCTTCTTTCTCCGGCGGCAGCTCGGGGCGCAGGCCGGGGACTTCCGGGAGCCGGACACCGGAGGGGATCGCCACGAGGAGCACGCGGTGTCGGGACATCTCGAGGTCGCGCTCCGGATATCGGTCCTGATCATCACCGTGCTGCCCATTGTGGTGCTCTCCCACCGGATGGCGGCGGCGATGGATTCCGTGCTCGGCGACCTCGGGGCACCACCGGCGCTGGCGGGCATGGTCATCGCGGTGATCGTCTTCCTACCCGAGACCATCACCGCTCTGCGGGCGTCCTGGGATGGACGCACCCAGAGGATGAGCAATCTCGTCCACGGCGCTCTCGTCTCCACCGTGGGGTTGACCATCCCGACAGTGCTGCTGATCGGGGTGCTCGGAGACCGGGCCGTGGTGCTGGGCGAGACACCGGCCAACCTGGTCATCCTCGGCCTGGCGGTGGTGGTGTCCATGGCGGTGTTCAGCGGACGCAGAGTCAACGCCGTACATGGCGCGGCCCTGCTCATGATCTTCGGCATCTATATGATGGCACTGTTGAGCTGAAGCGGTAGCAGGGAGGACATCGATGGTGAAACTCTTGACTGGAGCGGGTGGAAGCGGGTGCTCGTTGTTGTCGCCCATCCCGACGACCCCGAGTACGGACTGTCGGCGGCGGTGAAGCACTGGACATCCGCGGGCGTCGAGGTCTCCTACCTCCTGCTCACCCACGGGGAGGCGGGGATCTCCACACTGGTCCCGGAGGAGACCGGCCCCCTGCGCGCCGCCGAGCAGCGCGCGGCCTGTACGGCCGTCGGCGTTGGTGACCTTGTTATTCTCAATCATCCCGATTCCATGCTGGTCTACGGACTGGATCTGCGGTTGGATATCGCCAGGGAGATCCGTCGTGTGAAACCCGATGCCGTGGTCACCGCGAGCTTCGAGGTGGAAGCCTACGGCGGATTCAACCAGGCCGATCACCGTGTCGCGGGGCTGGCAGCACTCGACGCCACCCGCGACGCCGGAAACCCCTGGGCGCACCGAGGGTTGCTCGGCTCCGAGCAGCCGTGGAACGTCGACCAGTTCCTGATCTTCGGTGCCGATGACCCCAATGTCGGACTTCCGGTGTCCCGGGGGTGTGTGGATGCGGCGATCGAATCACTGCGCTGCCACTCCGCCTACCTTGCGGCTCTTCCCGGCCACCCGGCACCGGAGGACCTCATCCCCGCGGCACTGCGTGGCCCCGCCGAGCTCTTCCCCGACCCCGGGGTGGAGTTCGCGGTGAACTTCACCATGCACAGCATCTGAGGCGGACCCCCGGTGCCGGGCCCACGGTCGGCGGAATTGCCCTTTGATGCCGGGGGTACATGGCAGGAGACACCCCAACTCCCTAGGATGGTCGGCATGGCAACTACACATTTCAAAGGAACAGAAACCGCAACCGTCGGAGAGATCCCGACAGTGGGGGAGAAACTCCCGGACTTCCTGCTGGTGGGAAGCGATCTCGCAGAAATCTCGCTGGCGGACTTCAGCGGCCGTCGACTGCTACTGAACATCTTCCCCTCGGTGGACACCGGGGTGTGCGCCACCTCGGTCCGGAACTTCAACGAGCGTGCAGCAGGGCTGGAGAACACCACCGTGCTCTGCGTATCCAAGGACCTTCCCATGGCACTGGGGCGCTTCTGCGCAGCAGAGGGCATTGAGAACGTCACCGTGGCGTCGGCGTTTCGCTCCAGCTTCGGCGAGGATTACGGGCTCACCCTCGAGGAATCCCCGCTGAAGGGACTGCTCGCACGCGCGGTCATCGTCGCCGATGGTGACGGTACCGTGCTCTACACCGAGCTGGTCGATGAAATCACCACCGAACCCGACTACGACGCAGCGCTAGGCGCACTCTAGGCGCATCCGGTAGCCGCTGCACCGGCCCCTACTGTGGGGGTGCCTCACTTGGTTCCACGGGTTCGTCCCGGACATCCCCGTTCGGGGGTGTATGGATCACGGTGGTGGTCGGTGGTTGTGGCGGAGCGGTCGGTTCATCTTGGCCCGCCATGTCGAGCGTCGGAGGGGGATCAGCCTTGGGCGGAAGTGCCACCGGCGGGTCGGTAAACGGCGGCCTGGGGCGGGTCGTGGTGACCCGTGGACCCGCATCCGATGGCGCCGGGAGCGAACCCGCGGTCGGCGGGGGAGCGGGTGCGAAGGTACCGGATCCGGGAGGAGCGGTGGTTGGACCGCTGGGCCGTTCAGCCCAGATCGGCCCGTTGTCATCGTTGTCGCGGGTCCGGGTCCGCCCTTCCGTCCGCCGCTGCGACTCCGGATGCTGCGGCGAGTTGCGGGGTGACGTTGACCGGTTCTCACCGGCCGTTCCGGCATTGGCTTCCGGGGTGGACTGCGGTGCGGTGGATTCGGTGGTGAAGCTTCCATCCTCCGACCCGTCCTGAGCGGCCGGATGCTGGGGCATCAGGGCGATCTGCTGGGGAAGGTCGGTCCGATACAGGTCCCCCGTGAAAGCCGGCGATTCGCTCGGCTCCATCTGCCCGGGGTTCTTCGGCAGGGTACGCACCTGCGTCAGATCCGTCTGGTGCATCGACGATGAGGAATCGAGAAAAAGCCCGATCATGGCGAAGGCGAGCGATGGCAGCGCGGTGCTCAGCGCGAGGGGGCCGATCAGGCTCCAGAGGCGGGGTTGGCGGTGGCTGAGCGTGTCACGGCTGCGGCACATGTACACCCACCCACCGAGGAAGGTCGAGACCAGTCCGAGCGCGCCGAAACCGACGGCGTGGTGCCCGTTGAGGTTCGAGGAGGACAGCCCGAACAGGATGCTCACCGCACCCAGGACGATCGCCAGGAACGGCAGGTTCCGTTGCAGGCCGGGGATGATGCGTTCACGCAGCCGGGTCGGAGGCGCCGCCGGTGCCCCGGAGGGGAACTCCAGGGGAGGATAGTCCCGGGGGCGGGCACGGAACCCGACGAGGGCGGGCAGGGGTTTGACCGGAAGTGAATTCTGCCGGATGGTCCATTCACCCATTGCCAGGGCATCGATGAGGAGGCTGATCACCCCGGTGGTGCTGTTCCTTGTGACATAGGCCCGCACCACCGGAACCAGGAGGCGCTTACTGAAGTACTCATGGATGTCGTGGGCCCAGCACAGGGAGTCCGCGTCCAGAATCGCGCATTCGGAACCGTTCAGATAGAGCAGGGCCACATCATTGACGATTCGGAACTCCATGAGCACCTGCGCGCGGTCCGGAAGGCAGGAGAACGGGCTGTTGAGGATCGGCTCTGCACGTCGGAGGGTGCCCGTCGGCAACAGGGACCAGTCCGATTCGGGTGGGTTGTTGACGGGAACCGAGAAGGAGTCGGTGCGCAGAGACACCGTGGCGGAGGGGGGACCGATCGTGTCGATGCTCAGCAGGCAGGTGGGGATGCGCTCCGAGGCGTAGAGCCGGGCGATCTGGCTGCGGGTCAGGATTCCGGGGTCGGGGAGGCTGCCGACGGCCACCCCACCGATCATGATGGCGATGTGTCCGGTGGAGGTCGGCACGAGCCGGGCCTCGGTATGGAAGGTGTCCCCGGTTGCGCTGGCGGCCAGTGAAGTGAGCACCGCGGGATCGGCGTCCTCCAGCGATATGACCGTCAACCTCGACGGGCAGTCGGAGGTGCTGGGCCAGTAGACGGGGTAGGTGCGGGCCGTTTGTGGACCATGGAGGTCAGCGTGGGACAAGGACAGTCCGTCGGAGCTGACCCCGAGTCCCTGACCCTCCATGTTTCCTCCTGTTGAAACCAAAAAGGCGCCCGACCATCGTTGTTGATTCACCTGCACCCGGGCGCGACCCTCCACGTTCGGCTCAGGCGGGTGTATCGGCCGCACACGGTCTCACTGCCATCCTAACCCCGAACTCAATAGAGAATACCTAAAGTCGAGAAAATACCGTAGAACCTGCCATTTCACCAAATCCCTGCTAGCCGCGTGAGAAGACCGGGACCAGGTACCTTTTTATCAGCGCCACCACACCGAGAACGATTCCGCCCCAGATCACTCCGAAGACCAGCGAACCGGCGGTGTTGGCGATCCACCCAAGGGTACCACCTCCGATACCCGTACCGAATTCCTCCAGGTGGTGAACGAGCTGATACGGCAGCCCCCAACCGAGTTCCTCGGTTCCGGCGACCAGAATGTGACCACCGACCCACAGCATGGCGAACACCCCGACCACGGAGATGACCTGCAGGACGACGGGCATGGCACGGACAAGCCCGCGGCCGAATTTCTGTGCGGTGGCGCGGTCGGTGCGTGCCATCGCCAGTCCGATGTCATCCATTTTCACCAGGATCGCCACGACGCCGTATACCAGCGCGGTGATACCGAGTCCGATCAGGGCCAGCACCACGGTGCGGATCCAGAAACTCTGGTCGGCGACCTCGTTGAGGGAGATGACCATGATCTCCGCGGAGAGAATCAGATCGGTGGTGATCGCGCCACGCACCAACTGGTCCTCCGACTGTGGTGATTCAGCCGACTTGGCGACGGTGCTGTGCTCCTGCCTCTTCATCCTCCGCTCAAGGGAGTGGAAGATCTTCTCCGCGCCCTCGAAGCACAGATAGGTGCCGCCGAGCATGAGGGTGGGGGTCAGCGACCAGGGGGCGATCCAGCTGAGAAGAAGCAGGATGGGCAGGATGATCACGATCTTGTTGAACACGGATCCCTTGGCGATCCGCCAGATCATGGGAAGCTCCCTGGCCGGACTGACCCCCGCCACGTACTGCGGGGTCACCGCGGCGTCGTCGACGACGACACCGGCGGCCTTGATACTTGTCCTACCCGTGATCGCAGCCACGTCATCCACGCTCGCCGCGGCGGCGCGAGTGATGGCCGCAATATCGTCCAGAAGTGCCGCGAGTCCGCCTGCCATGTGTTTCCGCCTTCGTTTGTTGACTGAGGTGTGAGTTTAGCGCCGAGTCCGCGCCGGGGCCACGGGTGGCTGCTCCGGGGCCCCGCGGCAAGCATCCCTGCAGGACGGCACACCTGTTGACCGTCGTCGCGCCCGTCTGAGCTTGTCGACGCCGAGGCTTGCCTCCCGGCCACGAGGGCCACAGCGGTACCCCGGGGGCAGGTCCGGACTTCGCTGTTTCTGGCGCCCGGTCTAAAAAACCTGGAACAGGGGTGATTGAGGCTACACTGTGGTTCCATGATCCTTACCTCCACTGCGCGGGTCGCCACGGAGCGCCCCGCGCGCTACGGAAAGCAGCTGGCGAATCATCTTGCCGAGAACTTCGTCAGCATCTGGGATGCGGATGCGCGGCGCGGATCAATCAAGATCAGGGGCCAGGGTCCGGGGGCGGATAATCCTCGGCTGGCGTTTGAGGGGGAGGCCAGCTGTGATCTGGTCACCGGCGACGGGGTGCTGCTCATCCACATCGAGGCGCCCGCCGAGCTGATTGAGCGCTGCGAACGGATACTCGGCGGGCACCTGGTGGGTTTTGGCAAGCGTGAGGGACTGACCTGCACCTTCCGTCGGGGGGACGGTAGTCAGGGTGGAGTATTCAGTGCGGAGGATGATGAGTAGCGTCATCCGCATCGCGGCGGTGATCCTGCGCAATCCCGCCGGCGAGGTGCTCAGCGTCAGGAAGTCCGGAACCCGGTCCTTCATGATGCCGGGTGGGAAATTGGAACCGGGGGAGGATCCGCGTGGCGCCGCGGTGCGCGAGATCGCGGAGGAGCTGCACCTGGACCTCATCGGCGAACGCCTCGATCATCTGGGCCGATTCGTTGCGCCGGCTGCGAACGAGAGTGGATACACCGTGGATTGCGATGTCTTCATTTGGCCCGCGCCCCTTGAGACCATGCCCGCCGTGTTCGAGGAGATCGCGGAGGCGCGGTGGTTCGCCGCCGATTCTAACGATGAGCAGTTGGCGCCACTGAGCCGCGAGGCTGTGTTCCCGAGGCTTCTGCACACCTCGGAGGCGCGGTTGACCTAGACAGCGATGATCAGCAGCGGTGCGGCCGAGATCACCATGATGATGCCGAGAAGGTAAAGGAATGTTCGCAGGGTGCTCAGCTGGGTGCTCCGTGACTGCATCACCCGCGTCGGGTCATCGATATGAACCCGCAGCTGCAGGGTTTCACCCTCGGGGAGAATTGGTCTGGAGCTAGAGGCCGGAAGCACCCCGTGGATCTCGTGACCGTCGACATGCATCCGGTACTGCGTATGGTAGCGCCCGTCACGGTCCCTGGTGTATCCGGTCACCTGCGCATCGCACGATCTGGACCTCGCATGGAAGGCGCGTTCGCGCATGCTGAAATAGGCGGCGCTTCCCACACAGATGACGCCGAGCGCCAGGACGACGAAGAAGGTGACGATCAGTCCGGTCATAATTCCTAGGAGCTACCGAGGATGAGGCTGCGCAGTGAACCATCGATCAGTGAACTTCCGGTGGCCGGGATGTTGAGCACCTGGACCGGGGGGATCTGCGAGGGATATGCGGTGGCATCGACCAACTGGCTCGGTGCCCCGGTGGCCGCAGGAACCGGGATGCCGGTCTGTCGGCCGATCCAGTCGAGGTGCTCCGCGACGGGGACGTACCAGCCCATGGTTCCGTTCCGGCTCTCGTTCGTGGTGTCCGTGGACATGCTGAGCACTCCGGCGAGCTGTCCGTTGACAAAGAGCGGGCCGCCGGAATCCCCGGGGATCAGCCGGCCGCCCGTTACACCCGCCTCCAAAAGCTGGGCGCCGGGGTCGGGGCTGGGGACGTTGACCACGCGGCGCACGATCGTGGCGTCGCCCTGCTGGGCGACGAACTGGTTCAACCTGTTCCACCCGCCCCAGCCGACGGAATTGCCGGTGGTCCCGGGCTGCAGGTTGGTGCCGGACAGTCCGGCCACCTGGGCGCCGGAAGGGTGGTCGAGTCTGATCAGCGCCAGATCCGCGGCGGGGTGCAGGATGGCCTCGGTGCCACGGAAAGTCTCGCCGATGCGCAGGCCGCCGATGGTGAGCTCGGAATGCGTACCCTCACCGATGCAGTGCCTGGCGGTGAGAACCCACTGCGGGGCTATCAGGGTTCCCGTGCAGTTCATATTGCCGATGGTCATGCGCACGAGGGAGTTCGCGCGCACATCGGGGGAGACGTTGCGGGCGTCGGCCATGGCGTTGGCGGGCAGCTGGGCGCCGAGGGTCACGCTTCCCGCTGTCGCGGCGGTGGCTGCGAGCACGGCGACGCCGATACGCGCAGCCGACTTCGGGCGGCCGGGGGAGGTGGGTGAACTCAACATGGTTTCATATTCTATGCTCTCGCTGCATGTATTGACAGTCCGCCGTGGGGAGGTCCGGACCCTTCGGGACGGTTACCCGGCGGGTACCAACCGCACCTCGCTCGTGTCTGCCCAGGTGAGATCGATGCCCTGTGAGCGCAACCATTCCATCGGATCGTCGCCGTGGCGGGTGATGCCCTCCACGGCGTTGAGGGTGGCGTCGATGGCGCGTTCGGCGTCATCGGCGGTGATGAGTCCCGCTGAGGTCGCGGCCGCCAGTTCATCGATGTCCATGACGGTGATGGGTTCGCCCCGCACCGAGATCAGGTCGACGTAGAGATCGCGGGTCGTCCACACCTGGTCCCCGACACTGATCTCCGCGATGTCGATGTAGAAATCCTGCCGTTCCTCGACCCCCTCGCGGAAGTGGAAGATGTTGGCGCGCAGGCCCAGACCCGGCAGCAGCCAGCTCTCCAGGTAGCCGAACCTCGGGTGGTCCGCGCCCCGGGCCATGTAGAGGCCGAAGTCGGTGACCCTGAAGGTGTCCACATTCCGCAGGAACCCTTTGGGGTCGGTGTTCACCCGTTCCGCGGTGTTGAAGGTCTCCTCTTTGACGGGATGAAGATCTGCCATTGTCAATTCCTTATCTCACATCAAAAATCACTGCGGTCGGGGCGAAATTGCAGGTGACCGGTGCATCCTGCACGGCGGTGCTCAGGCCGCCCGTGAGGACGGCGACGATGACGCCGCTACCGGTGTCGGCGACTCCGGAGAGGGTCGAGGGCCCCTCGGGATTGATGCCGGTGTTACCCAGCACGGTGCTGCCGTGGGTGAGGGTGCTCAGATTGGCCCACTGCACCTGCATCTTGGACTGCTGCTCAGCCGCGAGGGGACCGGTGCCCAGTGCGGTGAATACGAAGGATGTCTGACCCGGACCCGCCCCGGGCAGGGGCAGGTCCGCCGGACCGGGCACGGCGAAGGCGCTGCCGATCGAGGCGGAGTCGCCTGCGATGCAGTTCTCCGCCCGTGTCGGCCAGGCGAACTGTGCGATACGGGGGGCACCCTTCGGGATCTCCACACCCGGTTCGCCGCCACCATCGAGGAAACCAAGTGCCTGGGCGATTATTCCGCGGACCTCCGCGGGCACCCAGGGCTGTGCGGCGAGTGCGGCGATCTGATCGCGCACCTGCTGGTTGGGTCGACCCCACTGATCCACGGGCAGGCCACTGGAGAGGTTCTGTGAAAATGCGTAGGCATCATCGACGGGGCTCGCGGAGGCGGGCACGGCGGTGGAGGCCGCGGTGCCGAGAACAACCGCCGCAGCCAGGAAACGCAGGCTGAACCGGCGCCTGGGTCCTTGTATGTGTCCTGCCTGGGCTTTTAGCACGATGGTTGAACTTGCCTTTCATTGATGGCGAACTCGTTGAGGTCACAATAGAAACTCGAGTTAACTCTAGCCTCTCCTGACACATTAATCGCGGAATATTCGCTGTCAATATTGAATGCTTCTCTTTACGGTCCCGGAGTTTCCATCCGGGAGTCCGGCACAATCCGGCGGCGATCCACTTCCGTCAGTTGCTTAACTCTTAGGTCGCGCACCGATGCCATTTCGTTACCAAAACCCGCGGGAAAGTTAAGGATTGCCAGTTCAGGTGGGTCGGGGCGGGACAGCCGGGGCGGCGACGGCGGCGACGGACTCCTCTTCCACGGTGGGGAGCCGGAACCTTCAATGTGCGCGAAGGGCCCAACACGGAGTATTCTTATGGCCGATCAAAACAATGAGCGCGGAGAGTCCACGTGATACTTCCGCGCTTTCCATATTTATTCCGTTCAGGAGAATGCCCCCAGTGACCCATCCAGAGTTTCGCAACGTAGCGATCGTCGCGCACGTTGACCACGGAAAGACCACACTCGTCAACGCCATGCTCGAACAGTCCGGTGTCTTCGGCGACCACGGCGAAGTTACAGATCGTGTGATGGATTCCGGTGACCTGGAGAAGGAAAAAGGCATCACCATCCTGGCCAAGAACACCGCGATTCGTCGGAAGGGGGCAGGACGGGACGGCAATGACCTGATCATCAACGTCATCGATACCCCCGGCCACGCCGACTTCGGTGGCGAGGTGGAACGCGCGCTGTCCATGGTCGACGGCGTGGTGCTGCTTGTCGACGCCTCCGAGGGCCCGCTGCCCCAGACCCGTTTCGTGCTGGGTAAGGCACTGGCGGCGAAGATGCCGGTGATCATCGCCGTGAACAAGACCGACCGCCCCGATGCCCGCATCGACGAGGTCGTCGAGGAGTCGCAGGACCTGCTCCTCGAACTCGCCTCGGCACTCGATGACGAGGAGGCCGCGGAGGCCGCCGAGCAGCTCCTCGATCTGCCCGTGCTCTACACCTCCGGCCGCGAGGGCAAGGCATCCACCGAGAACCCCGGCAACGGAAACGTCCCGGACTCCCCGGACCTCATGCCCCTGTTCGACACCCTTTACAAGGTGCTTCCGGAGCCGGCCGCCAACATCGACGCCCCGCTGCAGGCGCATGTGACCAACCTGGACTCCTCCTCCTTCCTCGGCCGCATCGGCCTGGTGCGCGTGCACGCGGGCACCCTGCGCAAGGGCCAGCAGGTCGCCTGGATCCACTACGACGACGAGGGTAACCAGCACACCAAGACCGCCAAGATCGCGGAGCTGCTGGCCACCGTCGGCGTCACCCGTGTCCCGGCCACCGAGGTCGTCGCCGGCGATATCGCCGCCGTCTCCGGCATCGAGGACATCATGATCGGCGACACCCTCGCCGATCTGGAGCATCCGGTCGCCCTCCCGCGCATCACCGTCGACGATCCGGCCATCTCCATGACCATCGGTGTCAACACCTCTCCCATGGCCGGACGCGGCGGCGGCGACAAGCTCACCGCCCGCCTGGTGAAGGCACGTCTGGAGCAGGAGCTGATCGGCAACGTCTCGCTGAAGGTGCTGCCCACCGAGCGTCCCGACGCCTGGGAGGTCCAGGGCCGCGGTGAGATGGCGCTGTCCATTCTCGTTGAGACCATGCGCCGCGAGGGCTTCGAACTGACCGTCGGCAAGCCGCAGGTGGTGCCGAAGATCATCGACGGCAAGACCTACGAGCCCTTCGAGCACCTGGTCATTGACGTCCCCGGTGAGTACCAGGGCGCGGTCACGCAGCTGCTGGCCGTGCGCAAGGGCCAGATGGTCTCCATGGGCACCTCACCCTCCTCCGACTGGGTCCGCATGGAATTCAAGGTTCCCTCCCGCGGCCTGATCGGCTTCCGCACCCAGTTCATGACTGAGACCCGCGGCACCGGTATCGCCAACCACTACTCCGACGGCTTCGAGCCGTGGGCGGGGGAGATCAAGGGCCGCGCGTCCGGATCCCTGGTGGCCGACCGCACGGGCCAGATCACCCAGTACGCACTCACCCAGCTCGCGGACCGTGGCTCCTTCTTCGTCGAGCCGGGCACCGAGGCCTATGAGGGCATGGTCGTCGGCGCCAACAACCGCGACGAGGACATGGACATCAACATCACCCGTGAGAAGAAGCTGACCAACATGCGTGCGGCTTCGGCGGACACCACGGTCACCCTCGCCAAGGCGCGGAACCTCTCCCTCGACGAGGCCATGGAGTTCTGTGGTCAGGACGAGTGTGTGGAGGTCACCCCGGAGACCATCCGCGTGCGCAAGGTGATCCTCAACGCCACCGAACGCGGTCGCGCCCGCTCCCGCGCCAAGAGCATGAACAAGTAGTTACGCAACCCGAGCATCCGGCCCACCCTTCCACGCACCCGCCGTGGTGGTGGGCCTTTTGTCGTGTCACCTGCCCGCACCCGCACGGGCCACGGGTCCCCGGGTCAATCGTCTAGAATCGAGCCTCGTGAAACACCGCCTGCCACACCTTGTCGGCCCCCTGCTCCTGGCGGGAGCCCTGGCGGCCTGCCACGCCAACCCGGGGCCGGCTCCGGTGGAGGAGGAGACCAGTACAACCGAAACCCAGACCTCGACCCGTACGACAACGGCGGAGGCCGGGGAGCCGGAGGGCACCCGCAACAACATCAGCGTGGGCATCGATGCGCTGCGCAACGGTTTCAATCCGCATCTGGTCGCCGATGACACCTCCTTCGTGCGCGACATGGCGGCGCTGGTGCTCCCGAGCGCCTTCGTCGACGACCGGCCGAACACGGACCTGCTGGAAAGTGTCGAGGAGGTCGGGGGAACCATCCGCTACCAGATCGCGCAGGAGGCGCAGTGGAGTGACGGAACCCCGATCACCGGGGCTGACTTCTCCTTCCTCTGGCAGGCGATGACCACGACGCCGGGGGTTATTGACGCCGCCGGGTACCACGCCATCTCCGCGGTCCGGGTCACCGGTGGCGGGAAGACGGTCGAGGTTGACCTGTCCGAACCCGTCGCGGACTGGAACCAGCTCTTTGACAACCTGCTGCCGAGCCACCTGGTCGCCGGAAGCGACTTCGCCTCGGCCTTCTACGATACGATCCCGGCGTCGGCCGGGCGCTACATGGTCCGTTCCATCGACAGACAGCGCGGCGTGGTCGTGCTCTCGCGCAATGATCGTTTCTGGGGCGCGAACCCCGCCTCCACGGAACTTCTCACCTTCCAGACGGCCGGCAGCGCATCGCGGGCGGGGGAGTTCCTGCGCACGGGACAGAGTGCATTCATGAACCTCACCCCGACGGAGACCCTGGTGGACACCTTCACCCTCCTGCCAGGCACGGACCTGCGGGTTTCGGATACCGACCGAACCCTCGAACTGACGCTTAACGCGAAGGTCCTTGACGCAGGGGTGCGCAGCACCGTCCTTTCGCTAATCGACGCCCCCACCACCGCCCGGCTCGCCGCCGGGCGGGGCGCCCAACTGTCGGTCCCGGAGCGGGTGGACTTCGGAGGCGTCGAGAAGTTGCCGGAACGCCCGCTCCGGATCGCGGTGGACCCCGCCGACGACCAGGCCGTGGCGGCGGCGCGCGCCGTCGTCGATCAACTGGCGGTGCACGGCATCGCGGCAGGCACGGTGTCCACGGACCTGGCCTCGGCCCTGGAACAGGCGCTGCCGGACGGCGAGATCGACGCCGTGATCACCTGGCGCAGGAGCGCGGAGAACCCGCTCTCGCTGGCCAGCCGCTACCAGTGTGAACAGGAGGTCCACAGCAACCTCTCGGTGTGGTGCGATCCCGATACGGATACCTTCCTGGCCAGGGTCGTGGCCGGTGCCGTGGATCCGGTATCGGCGCGGGCGTGGGCGGGTGAGTTCAACGCCACCCACGCACTGAGTCTCCCGCTGCTCCGGGAGACGCGGGTGGAGGCGCGCACAGGGGGTATCGTGGGAGCGTCAGGTGATGGGGCCGCATGGCCGGGAGGGATCGCCGGCGCGGCGAATTGGAGGAAGAATGACAATCAACAGTGATCTCTCGGGGGCGCGGATCGTCGCGGTCCATGCGCACCCGGACGATGAGGCGATCACCACGGCGGGAGCACTGGCGAACCTCGCCGGGCGTGGCGCGAATGTCACCGTGATCACCTGCACCCTCGGCGAGCAGGGTGAGGTGATCGGGGAGACCTATGCGGGACTGGTCAACTCCGACGCCGATCAGCTGGGTGGTTTCCGCATCCGGGAACTCGACCTCAGCCTCCGGGCACTCGGGGTCCGCGGCGAGTTCCTCGGCGGTGCCGGCCGCTGGCGAGATTCGGGCATGATCGGAGACCCCGCTAACGGACACCCGCGGGCGTTCATCCACTCGGGTTCGACCGCCGTCGGGCAGCTGGTGACGCGCCTGCGGGAACTGCAGCCCCATCTGCTGATCACCTACGGTCCCGATGGCGGCTACGGGCACCCCGATCACATCAGGGCCCATCAGATCACCCACGAGGCGGCGGCAGCGGTGGGGACCCCGCGAATCGTGTGGGCCGTGACCGACACCGCCGAGCTCTCCGCGGGATTGGATGCGATCGCCGGGGTGCCGAGCGGCTGGCGTAGGGCCGAACCTGGCGAGCTGGCAAGCGTCGACTCCGTGGACCTCGCGCTCGAGCTCGGGGACGCCGATTTCAGTGCCAAGGTCGAGGCGATGCGGGCGCATGCCACACAGATATGGATCGCCGACGGCAGCGTCTCCGTGACCAACCCCCACGCCGCCTTCGCCACCGTCAGCGACCCCGCCGCCGCCCCCGTGGTGTGGGCGCTGTCGAACCTCATCGCCCAGCCGGTGCTGCGCCACGAGCACTATCAGCTCGGTGCGGGAACACCCTTCCCCGAGGATGCTGCCGGGCTGCTGGACGGGCTGGATTGGCGGGGGAGATGAAGGGGGAGCGCAACAAGAGTTTCATTCACCGGGGGCTGGGGCGCGGCGAGGTCCTCGGCGGGCTTTTGTGGCTCAGTCTCGGTGCCCTGATTTCAGTCATGCTGGAAGTAATCTATCTGGGCACCTGGATCACGCTCCCCGGGGGCGCATTGATCCCCTTTCCCTATACCATCCTCGTTGCTTTCCTCTTCAATATCGTTCTGACCAGGACATCCATGCTCTGGACGGACTCCCGGGCGGTGGCGGCGACACCTCTGCTCGTCTGGGTGGCCGGATTCATGGCACTGTCACTGTGGACACTGTCCTCGGGGGACCAGTTGGTGCCCTCGACCATGCGCAGCATTCTGCTGCTCTGCGCGGGCGTCAGCGGGGGGATTTGGCCCTTGTTGAAGACGGCGTAGCATAATAAACCCGATCACCCTTTTCGATTCGTTATTTCACAGGAAACCAGGAGTATTCGAGTACCGATGACCTACACAATCGCACAGCCCTGCGTTGACGTCATGGATCGTGCCTGCGTTGAGGAATGCCCCGTCGACTGCATCTATGAAGGCAAGCGCTCGCTCTACATCCACCCGGACGAGTGCGTCGACTGTGGTGCCTGCGAACCGGCCTGCCCGGTTGAGGCAATCTTCTACGAGGATGATGTTCCGGATGAGTGGCTTGACTACAACGAGGCCAACGCCGGGTTCTTCGACGATCTCGGTTCGCCGGGTGGAGCCGCCAAACTCGGCCCCCAAGATTTTGACCACCCGCTGATTGCCGCCCTTCCCCCGCAGGCCTAACCTTTAGATCCATGAGCCTTCATACCCGTACCCCGTTGATTGACAGACTCCCGGACTTTCCCTGGGACTCCCTCGCCGAGGCCAAGGCGAAGGCGGCCGCCCACCCGGGTGGCATAGTCAACCTCTCGGTGGGAACCCCGGTGGATCCGGTCGCCCCGGGTATCCAGATCGCGCTGTCCAGGGCGGCGGCCTTCCCCGGCTATCCGCAGACGGTGGGCACCCCAGAACTGCGGGAGGCGATCTGCGCCTCGCTAGGGCGACGCTACAACATGACGGCTCTGGATTCCGGGTCCGTGCTACCGGTGGTGGGGACCAAGGAGGCCATCGCACTACTTCCGACGCTGCTGGGAATCGGGGAGGGCCTCAGCGTGGTCATTCCCGAGGTGGCCTACCCCACCTACGAGGTGGCTGTCGAGGCCGCCGGTGCCCGTGTCCTGCGGTCGGATTCGCTGCTCAAGCTCGGCCCGGAGATTCCCGCCCTGATGTTCATCAACTCCCCGTCCAACCCGACGGGGAAGGTTCTCGGGGTGGAGCACCTGCGCAAGGTCGTGGGCTGGGCGCGGGAGAACGGGGTCATCCTCGCGGCCGACGAATGCTACCTGGGCCTGGGGTGGGACGATGCCAATGCGCCCGTCTCCATCCTCGACCCCCGGGTCTGCGGCGACGACCACACGGGGCTGCTGGCGATCCATTCGCTGTCAAAGACCTCGAACATGGCGTCGTACCGCGCCGGCTACCTCGCCGGAGATCCGGCACTGATCGCGGAGCTGACGGGGGTGCGCAAGCACTTCGGTCTCATGGTGCCCTATCCGATTCAGGCGGCCATGGTCGCCGCGCTCGAGGACGATGAGCAGGAGGCGGGGCAGAAGTTGATCTATGCGCATCGCCGTGTGAAGCTCATGAAGGCGCTCCTGGGGGCGGGGTTCCGCATCGATGATTCCGAGGCCGGACTGTACCTCTGGGTCACCCGTGGACAGGCCTGCAGGGACACCGTCGACTGGTTCGCCGAGCGTGGCATTCTGGTCGCCCCCGGCGACTTCTACGGCCCCCGCGGGGTCGACCACGTCCGGGTGGCGCTCACCGAGACCGATGAGCGTATCGACGCCGCCGTGGCCCGACTCGGCTGAGCCTGCGGGCGCGTCCGGCTCCGGTTTCAAGAACCGCAGCCAATCAGACTAGAATGAGATGCCTAAATGTTCGTCGACAGTGGAAGAGGCATGCGGGTGACCGAGAAACCAAGCTGGGGTGCCCGCTTTCGGAGGGCCTGCCGTCAGTTCCTGCAGTTCGGCCTGGTCGGTGGGTCCGGAACCGTGGTGAATCTGATTGTGGCGGCGCTGTCGAAGAAGATCGCGGGATGGACCGCGGGAATCTCCGAGCATGATGCCTTCATGAACCTGCTCGGCAGCAGCTTCCACATCCGCTGGTACCACGTGTTCATGACCATCGCCTTCCTGGTCGCCAACACCTGGAACTATCAGCTCAACCGTTCCTGGACCTTCCGGACGAAGAACATGCGCGGCTGGTGGCGGGGATTCTTCCCCTTCCTGGCCACCGGGCTGATCGCTTTCGTGTTCAGCCAGTTCGTGGCCACCCTGCTGATGAACCCCACCTCGCCGATCGCACTGTCCTCGGAGATCTTCGATGATTCCACCGGTCTGCGCACTAAGTTCTACTGGGTGACCGTGATCTCGATCCTGGTGGCCATGCCGGTGAACTTCCTGGTGAACAAGTACTGGGCCTTCCGCAAACCCAACGTGCGGGTCGTTGAGGCCCAGGAACCTGTTGTGAAGCTAAAGTAGTCCCATCTCCCCCCGGCCGGACCGGGGGATGGTCGAGGGCTCAGTTTTTGTGCAGGGCGGAGTTCAGTTCCACGACCTTGGAGTTGGGCACGGCCTCCACAGCGCCGCTGATTGAGTTGCGACGGAAGATCAGCCCCGAGCGCCCGGCGAGGGTGGCGGCCTTGGCGGTCTGGCCGTCGATAAGCACCTTGGTGCCCGCGGTGACGTAGAGGCCGGATTCGATGATGCAGTCATCTCCGAGGGGGATGCCGCAGCCGGAGTTGGCTCCGAGGAGGCAGCGCTCACCGAGGGAGATCACGTGCTGCCCGCCACCGGAGAGGGTGCCCATGATCGAGGCGCCGCCACCGACATCCGTGCCGTCGCCGACGACGACTCCCGCCGAGATGCGTCCCTCCACCATGGAGGTTCCCAGGGTGCCCGCGTTGAAGTTGACGAACCCCTCGTGCATCACGGTGGTGCCCGGCGCGAGGTAGGCGCCGAGCCGGACGCGGTCGGCGTCGCCGATGCGCACCCCGTCGGGAACGACGTAGTCGACCATACGGGGGAACTTGTCCACCGAGTACACGGTCACCTGGCCACGCAGGCTCAGGCGGAGGCGGGTGAGGGCGAAGTCCTCCACGGCGCAGGGGCCGAAGTTCGTCCACACCACGTTGGTGAGCAGCCCGAACACTCCATCGAGATTGAGGCCGTGTGGCCTGACCAGGCGGTGGGAGAGCAGGTGCAGGCGAAGCCAGGCGTCGTAGGTGTCCGCCGGTGCCTGCTCGAGGGAGTCGATGCGGACCTCGACGATCCTGCGGGTGACACCACGGTCCGGGTCCTCGCCGGCCAGGGCGTCGAGGGAGGCGCGCAGGGATGCGGAGGTGTCGGGTTCACGCGTCAGCGAGGGCGCGGGAAACCAGACGTCGAGGACCGTGTCATCGGCGGTTAGTGTGGCAATTCCGGTTGCGGAGGCAAAAGTCATAGCACCAACCTTAATTTCCATGGTTCGACCAGTCCACACCGGTACCTCGGACTAGGAGGTGGCCCGGTGCCTGCGGAGCGGACTGTTGACGGTGGCAAAGGACAGCGCCACCAGGAAACCGTAGACGATGGCCACGGAAAACACCTGGCCACGCGAGTCCGCATCGGTGAGCATCAGCACGATAAGGCCCATGATCGCGACCAGGGTGAGGATCCCCAACCAGGGGTGTCCCCACATCCGCACGGTGGAGATCTCGCCGTTTCTTTCCAGCTCCGGGCGGAGCTTGAGCTGGCTCAGGGCGATCATGATCCACACCACGATCAGGCACCCGCCGACGGCGTTGAGCAGAAAGTCCAGCAGGCCGGCGGGATTCCAGTACTGCAGGCCGACCGAGGCGAAGGCGAAGAACATCGACAGCAGAACGGCGTTGGTGGGGACCCTGGAGGAGCTCAGGGAGGCGAACACCCGCGGTGCGTCGCGGCGTCCGGCCATCGAGTAGACGAGGCGGGAGGTGGCGTAGATCTGGGCGTTGAAGGCGGAGAGCAATGCCAGGACGATGACGGCCTCCATCAGGCCGACGGCTCCCGGGATGTTGGCCATGGACAGGATCTGGGTGAAGGGCGACTCGGCCGCGGTGTTGGCGTTGTCGATGGAGTTGTAGGGCATGAGGAAGGTGATCACCAGCACGGAGCCGAGGTAGAACACCGAGATGCGCAGGATCACGGCGCGCACCGCCAACGAGATCGCCTCACGCGGCTTGTCCGATTCGGCGGCGGCGATGGTGACGATTTCAATGCCACCGAAGGCGAATGCGACCGCGAGCAGACCGGTGGCGACACCGGACAGGCCGTTGGGCATGAATCCGTGCTCGCCGATGAAATTGGTGGTTCCCACGAAGGAGTGACCGGGCAGCAGACCGAAGATCAGCAGGACGCCGATGATGAGGAAGGCGATGATCACAGCCACCTTGATGAAGGCGAACCAGTACTCGAACTCCCCGAAGCCCCGCACCTGGGCCAGGTTGACCACCGCGAAGAACACCACGCAGACCAGCGCCGGGATCCACGGTTCCACCCCGAACCAGGCGCCCATCATCGCCGCGGCGCCGGTCATCTCGGCGCCCATGACCATGATGAGCGTGAACCAGTACAGCCAGCCGAGGGAGAAACCGGCCCAGTGGCCGAAGGCGTCCTCGCCATAACGGGAGAAGCTGCCAGAGGCGGGCCGGGCGGCGGCGAGCTCGCCGAGCATCTGCATGACCATGACCACGATGGCGCCGGCGATGATATAGGCCAGGAGCACCGCGGGGCCGGCGGCGCGGATGCCCACGCCGGTGCCCAGGAAGAGGCCGGCGCCGATGGCCGAGCCAAGGCCCATCATCGTCAGATGGCGCGTGCGAAGCCCGGTACCCAGTCCGGACAGGGCCACATCTGTCTTCATTCCTGTGTCCGCCGCGGCGGAACCCACATTCTTTGCCATGACCTCCACCGTAAACCCACGGGTGGACACCCACCCATTCGGGCCAGCTTTTCGACGCCCCCGTCAGCCGCTGGCACCGTCCAGCGGGGGGATCCGCCGTGCTGTGGGCTCGTAGTGGCCGACCTCGCGTCGGATCGCCCAGTTCGACTCGCCCTCGATGGCCTTGACGGTGCGCAGCTCATCGAACTCCGGGAACCACACCGGTGTCTCATCATCGAGGACGATGTTGTTGCCGATGTGGAAATTGTCGCCCACACTGACCCCGATGATGCCGGAGCTGACCCCGAAGGTGCAGTTTCGTCCGATGCTCAGTGGCAGCCTGCGCCGTAGTTCATCGCGGGGGGACATGATCGTGGAGGACAGTCCGATCTCCGAACCCTCACCGATGACCACCCCGGAGGACAACCGTCCCTCCACCTTGGCGGCGCCGAGGGTGCCGGAGTTGAAGGAGACGAAACCCTCGCGGAGCACCGAGGTCCCCGGGGCGAGGTAGGCGCCCAGGCGGACCCTCTCGGCCTCGGAGATCCGCACTCCGGAGGGGACGACGTAATCGACCATGCGGGGCAGGCGGTCCACGCAGTAGACGTGGATCAGCCCGCGGGACCGCAGTGAGGTGCGCACCCACTCGAAATTCTCCGGCTGGCAGGGTCCCTTGTTGGTCCACACCACATTGGCCAGCAGGTCAAGCGTTCCGTCCATGTTCAGTTCGTGCGGGCGGACCAGTCGGTGGGAGAGCAGGTGCAGGCGCAGATAAACATCGTGTGCGTCGACGGGCGGATCATCCAGGTCGTCGATGATGGTGCGCACCGCCACCTGCTCGACCAGGCGGTCCTCATCGAGTTTGACCAGGGAGAGCATTCTCGCGCTGAGCTCGCGCCCACCAAGGCGCACCGTTCCCTGGCTGCGTGAGTGCTCCCACAGAGCGCGATCGAAGAGCTCCGGTTCCGGATACCAGGTGTCCAACACGGTGCCGTCCATCGCGATGCTTGCGATACCGATGCCGATAGCTCCTCGAGAAGTCATTGAATTGCTCACACTTTCATCTCACGTACCAGGTGTTCTGCTCAACAGCAGTCCATGTTTGTAGGCTGGTCCCCGTGGAACACGAGCAGACACCCTTGACCGTCCCCGTCCTTGATCTCCTGGCGGATCCCATCACACTGACTCAGCAGCTGGTGGACATACCCAGTCCCTCAGGGAGGGAGAAATCGATTGCGGACGCCATTGACACTGCCCTACGAGTGCTTAATCTACCCGGTGTGGAAGTATTTCGCTTCAATCACAACGTCATGGCGCGCACCGACCGCGGACTGGGCTCGCGGGTGATCCTCGCCGGGCACATCGACACCGTTCCCATCGCGGACAACGTCCCCGGTCACATGGAGGGCGGGGTGCTCTTCGGGTGCGGCTCGGTGGACATGAAATCCGGCCTCGCAGCCTACCTGCACGCCTTCGCCCACCTGGCCGCGGACCCCGACCTCGCACACGATCTGACGCTGATCGCCTACGAGGGGGAGGAGGTGGCCACGGAGTTCAACGGACTGGGCCACATCGAGGACAGTCACCCCGGGTGGCTGCGGGGTGATCTGGCACTTCTCGGTGAGCCCACCGGCGCCTGGATCGAGGCCGGCTGCCAGGGCTCGATCCGGCTGCGCGTCACCGCCCACGGAACCCGTGCCCACAGCGCACGCTCCTGGATGGGGGACAACGCCATGCACAAACTCAGCCCCTACATCGCTCGGGTGGCCGAGTATCAACCGGCGACGGTGGACATCGACGGCCTCGAGTACCGTGAGGGACTCAACATCGTGCACTGTGAATCCGGTGTCGCCACCAATGTCATCCCGGACCTGGCGTGGATGTTCGTCAACTTCCGTTTCGCCCCCGACCGGAGTCTGGAGGAGGCGCTCGACCATGTCCTGGTCGCACTGGGGCTCAAGGACGGTGGCGCGAAGGGTATCGAGTGGGAGATCGACGATGCCGTCGGTGGCGCACGGCCCGGGCTGTCCAAGCCGGTGACCAGGGGACTGATCCGGGCGGTGGGGGCGGAGAAGGTCAGGGCGAAGTTCGGCTGGACCGATGTGGCGCGCTTCTCCGGACTCGGGGTCCCCGCGCTCAACTTCGGTGCGGGTGACCCCTCCTTCGCGCACAAACGCGATGAGCAGTGTCCCGCCCGGCAAATCACCGATGTCGCCGGAATTCTCCGGACCTATCTGACCACACCCGTCTGACCACACCTATCTGACCGCACAGCGCGCAGCCATCATGGTTTGTCGATATCGTGGATGGTCCATCGTCCCTGATCACCAGGAGGGTATTCCTTGGCTCCGAACAAAACCCCGCACCCGGACAAGAACCGACTTCTCATCGGCCCGGTTCTCCGCAGGTCGCAGGCGGAAACGGATGATTCCAGCACCTTCGACCAGCGTCTGCTGGAGATGCGCGCGGATCACGATTGGAAACACGCCGATCCCTGGCGGGTGCTGCGCATCCAGGCGGAGTTCGTCTCCGGTTTCGATGCACTCCAGGAACTGCCCAAGGCCGTGACGGTTTTCGGCTCCGCCCGCATCCCGGAGGGCCATCCCTACTACGACACGGGTGTGGAGGTCGGGGAGAAGCTGGCCGAGGCCGACTACGCGGTGGTCACCGGTGGCGGTCCGGGCCTGATGGAGGCACCCAACCGCGGGGCCAGCCAGGCGGGCGGACTCTCGGTCGGACTGGGCATTGAGCTCCCGCACGAGCAGCATCTCAACGACTATGTGGATCTGGGTCTGAACTTCCGGTATTTCTTCGCACGCAAGACCATGTTCCTGAAGTATTCGCAGGCCTTCGTCTGTCTCCCCGGCGGTTTCGGCACCCTCGATGAACTCTTCGAGGTCCTGTGCATGGTGCAGACAGGCAAGGTCACCAACTTCCCAATCGTGCTCATCGGCACCGAGTTCTGGTCCGGTCTGGTGGAGTGGATCCGCGCCCGACTCGTCGATGAGGGGCTGATCAACGCCAATGACATCGACCGTGTCCTGCTCACCGATGACGTCACCGAAGCGGTCCGTTTCATCGTCGAGGCCCACGCCGGTCTCGACGTCGCACGCCGCCGCAACTGACCTTCCGGATAGATTGAAGCCCATGACTGTGCCCGTTTCCTCCGCCTACCGCACGGGCCCGCTGCCCGTGATCATGGCGATCGTCAACCGCACCCCGGATTCCTTCTATGACAGGGGAGCGACCTTCGGGGACACCGCCGCCCTGGACCGGGTGGCGCAGGTGGTGGCGCAGGGCGCGGGGATCATCGATATCGGCGGGGTCAAGGCCGGCCCCGGTGAGTTCGTCTCCGCGGCGGAGGAGGTGGAGCGGGTGGTGCCCATCATCGCCGGCGTCGTCACGCGTTTTCCCGGGGTGGCGGTGTCGGTGGACACCTGGCGCTCATCGGTGGCCGATGCCGCGATCGCCGCGGGTGCCACCCTGGTCAACGACACCTGGGCGGGCGCGGATCCGGAGCTGCTGGAGGTCGCCGGCCAGCACCGCGTGGGTTACGTGTGCTCCCACACCGGGGGAGCTCGGCCCCGGACCAGGCCGCACCGTGTCCATTTCGATGACGTCGTCGCGGATGTGATCGCAGAAACGACCTCCCTCGCCGAACGCGCGGTCGCTGCGGGCGTTCCAGAGGACCGCATCCTCATTGATCCCACCCATGACTTCGGCAAAAACACCTTCCACGGACTGGAGCTGCTCCGCCGGGTCGGAGAGATCGTGGCCACGGGGTGGCCGGTGCTCATGGCACTGTCGAACAAGGATTTCATCGGGGAGACCGTCAACCGGCCGGTTCAGGAGCGGGTCCCTGGCACGCTGGCGGCGACGGCATGGGCCGCGGCGCACGGGGTTGCGGCCTTCCGCGTCCACGAGGTCTCCGATACCTTCGACGTGCTGCAGATGACGGCCGCCATCGCCGGGGATGTCGCGCCCCTGAACACGATCAGGGGGCTGGCATGAGCGTGAGCGTGGTCATTCCCGCACTCAACGAGGCCGCGACCGTGGGCGCGGTGGTGCGTGCGGCCCTGGCGGACGACCCCCTGGAGGTTCTGGTCATTGATGCGGACTCCACCGACGCCACCGCGGAGGAGGCGACGGCCGCCGGCGCGAGGGTGCTCAACTGGGCGTCGATCCTCCCCGATATCCCGACCCGTCCGGGCAAGGGGGAGTCATTGTGGCGCGGGGTGGCGGCGGCACGCGGTGAGATCGTCGTCTTCGTCGACGCCGATCTGCGGTCCTTCGAACCGGGGATGGTCTCCGCCCTGGTCAGACCGTTCGATGACCCCGGAATCCACATGGTCAGGGCGGACTACCTGCGCACCTTCGGCACCAGCCCCCAAGGCGGAGGCAGGGTCACGGAACTGACCGCGAAACCCCTGCTCCGACTTCTGTTTCCGGAGCTGGCGCACATCAGCCAGCCCCTGGGTGGCGAGTACGCTCTGCGCCGTGGCACCGCGCTCGACCTGCCCTTTGTCGACGGTTACGGGGTGGAGGCCGGTCTGCTTATCGACGTCGCGGCCACCCACGGCGTCGCCGCGATCACGGAGGTCGACCTGGGCAGCAGGAGTCACAGCCACCAGTCGCTGGCAGCACTGGGGCCGATGGCGGAGGTGGTGGCCGCCACCATCCTCAACCGCAGCGGTGTTCAGGTGCCGCTGACGCAGCGTGGTCCGTTAAGCTCTGTTCTATGCTGACATGGATTCTGATGATCATCGTGCTCGCCGCGCTGGTGGTTTTATTCACGTTCTTCTTCGCCACCGTCTTCGGCCGTGGCGAGCGGACGATGCCGCTGCCGTCCAACGATGAGGTCCTGGAGTACAACAGGACCAGGCTCGAGCACGGGGAGATCGATGAGATCATGTTTGACACCGTCCTGCGCGGGTATCGCCAGGACCAGGTCGACGATGTCATCGAGGAGCTGCGTCACCAGATTGACTCTCTCCAGGCACGGCTCCTGGAAAAAGGAGATGACCTGCGCTTTAATCAACCGCCCGCCCCCATCGGGAGAGAAAACGGCTAAAATGGACCGGTGAGCCGCGTTTGTTGCGGATTGTCTAAACCGTGTGAGGAGCTGGGATCAACATGGCAGCTATGAAGCCGAGGACCGGTAGTGGCCCGATGGAGGCGGCCGAGGAGGGCCGCAAGATTGTGATGAGGATTCCCTCCGATGGCGGTGGACGACTGGTCGTTGAGCTGAACAAGGAAGAGGCCGCCGAACTCGGCGCGCTGCTGACCGAGGCATCCAAATAGCCGGACTCGATTACTCCGCGGGTACGATGTATCCGACGTGTTAAACACCCACTTCAAGGAGTAATGCGCAAGTGCTTTCTCACATCATTGATGTCCTGGCAGATCCGATCGACGGAACCCCGTTGAGGGGCGCCGATGATTTCACCAGACTTGTCTCTGAATCAGGGCACTCCTATGACGTAGCCCGGCAGGGGTATGTGACACTGGCCGGCGGTGCGGGTCTGCGCTATTCCGGTGATGATGCCGCGATGGTCGCCGAAAGGGAAACCTTCCTTTCCGGTGGCCATTTCGCACCTTTCGTCGAGGCCGTGACCGAGCATGTGCAGCAGGTTCTCGATGCGGGAGAGGTGGCCGACGACGCCTCGCCGGTGATCTGCGAGATCGGTGCGGGCACCGGCTACTACCTGTCCCACACCCTGGACAGCATCGCCGGATCGAGGGGAATCGGTATAGATGTCTCCGTCCACGCCGCGAAGCACCTGGCCAGATGCCACCCGCGCGTCGGTGCGGTCATCGCCGACGCGTGGGCGCGCCTGCCCATCGCCGATCAGTCCGTCGATGCCGTCACCGTGATCTTCGCCCCCCGCAACGCCGCCGAGTTCGCCCGCATCCTCAAGCCCCGTGGTCAGGTGGTGGTGCTCACCGCGGACACCGGGCACCTCGCGGAGCTGCGCGAGCCCCTCGGCATCATCGATGTGGAGTCGGGCAAGGTCGAGCGCATGATCGAACAGGCCGCCGGAAACCTGCGTCCGGTCGGTGAGAGCGACACCATCGAGTTCGAGATGCTGCTGGATCAGAGCTCCATCGCCTCACAGATTGGGATGAGCCCGTCAGCGCGCCACATCAAGCCCGAGGCGCTGGCCGAGCGGATCGCCGCCCTGCCCTCCCAGATGACCGTCACCGCACGCGCGAAGGTCACCCGTCTGGAACCGCTGCCCCGCTAGACCCCTTTACCAGGGGTGCTAGCGCACCAGCCCCTCGTCGGGCTCCTCGTCGTCATTGAACTCGGTGAGATCATCCAGATCGGGAAGCCCGGAGGAGGAGAAGGTCTCCGGAAAGACCGCGCTGGAACGCCGTACACAGGCGTCGCCGGTGATGGAGACGTCGAAGGCGGAGATGGGCCCGCCGTCGAAGTAGACCCGCGAGGCCATGGCCACGTAGCCGCCGTCGGCGAAGACCTCCACCGTGGAACCGTCAACAAGGATGAACATGGAATCGGTGTCTTCCGCGGTGAGCGGGGCGACCGCCCACGGGGAATCGGGGTGATGGGGATTCATCGAGCGGTCGATGACCAGTTCATTGTGGCGGTGTGAGACCACCGCAGCGGTGTCGCCCCCGGCGTCGATGAGTGCCACCGATACCGAACTTCCCTGCGGAATCTCACACAGTCCCGTCCACCCGGCGGCCGCCTCGGAATCGTGGATGGCGTCGAGGAGACCCTTGGGCGGGGTCTGGAAGAGTGTCCCGCCCTGGAGGGTGGCCACCCGGGGAACCGTGATCGCGTTCGCCCAGCCCTCGGTGGCCAGGGACAGGTGGGTCTGTGGATCATCGAGGCGTCCGATGCCGTTCATGAGTCCGAAGATGAAGGCCTCGTCATAGCGGGACTCCTCCCTGACCGTGCCGGGAGTGAAGTTGGTGTTGCGCGGTCGGGAGAAGTCGTGGCCGAAGTCCACCCGCGTGAACGGCGTGCTCACGCTGAACTCGGATCCGGTGAGTCGGCCGACGAGGTAGCCGGAGATGTCGATTCCATCCTTCTCGATGGTGACGATGACAATATCGTAGATCTCATGGTCGACCTCATCGCGGAGCCTGATTACCCGGGGGCTAACCAGAACCTCCCCTCCGTCCAGCCCTGAGTACCCCGCGAAGGTCAGGGGGCCCTGCACCTGCCAGTCCATGCCGTCGGGTGAGTTCAGCACCACCACGGTCGGGGACTCGGCGGGTCCGGTGACGGCGAGCATCAACCAGCCCTCGTGCCCCTCCTCGCGGTTGCTCCCGTCCTCCCAGCCGGGGATCACGCAGGGGGAGCGGAAGTTCTTCCAGTCCTCGGTGTCCCCGACGACGCGACCGATACGCACGACATGGCTGTCCAGGACGAAGGGATCCTCGGAGACGGTCTCCAGGGTCGCGGGAAGATCCTGGATCCGCGCCAGGTGGATGGATGCCCCCGCGGAGGTGACCGAGGTGAAGTAGAGATCCACACCGGAGCCGTTGGAGACCACGGATCCGGCCCGGTTCTGCGTCTCGCCACCTGTCGGGGCGAGGACGTCATCTGCGACCTCCCACACGAAGGGTGCGCCCTCGGCGAACTGGTGTCCCCAGCGCGGCCCACTGTCCGCCTCGGGGCGGTACTGGTGGAATACATGCCAGGTGGCGCCGTCGAGAAGCACTCCGGCGGGTGCGTTGAGCACACCGGTCTCGGAGGTGATGTGCAGCTCCGGGCGGTGGGTATGGTCAGTTTCAGCCATGTGGGTGATCCTAGCTTTCACGTCGACGGGCAGTGTTCCTGCTGATCGAGGGTAGCCACTGCCTCCACAGCAGGGGAGAAAGACCAGTTCAGCGCGCCGTCACAGGAGTGACTTGTACACATCGACGGTCTGCTGGGCGATGGTCTCCCAGGAGAAGTCGTCGATGGCGCGCTGGCGGCCGGCCTTCCCGAAGCGCTCGGCGCGTGCCCGGTCCTCCACCATCTCGTTGACCGCCGCGGCCAGTCCCGCCTCGAAGCCCGCGGCATCATTCTCGTCATAGTGCACGAGGGTTCCGGTGACGCCGTCGACGACCACCTCGGGAATCCCGCCGACATCGGAGGCGACCACCGCGGTGGAACAGGCCATGGCCTCGAGGTTGACGATCCCCAGCGGCTCGTAGATTGAGGGACACACGAAGGTGTCCGCGGCGGTGAGGATCTCCTGGATCTTGTCGCGGTCGAGCATCTCCTGGACCCAGTACACCCCCTCCCGGCCCGCCTGCAGCTCCTCGACGAGCGCCTTGGTGCGTGCGGCGATCTCGGGGGTGTCTGGGGCACCTGCGCAGAGGACCAGCTGGACGCCCTCGTCGAAAAGCTTCGCGGCCTTGACCAGGTGCTCCACGCCCTTCTGGCGGGTGATCCTCCCCACGAAGGCGACGATGGGACGCGACGGATCGACGCCGAGGGAGCGCAGGACAGAGTCCTCGGCCAGATCGAAGGTCGGGCGCGGCTGCCACAGCTTCGTGTCGATGCCGTTGAGCACCACCCGGACCCTGTCCGGCTCAATTCGGGGGTAGGCGGCGAGGATGGAATCCTTCATCCGTGCGGAGACCGCGATCACGGCGTCCGCGTACTCCATGGCGTTCTTCTCCGACCACGAGGAGACGTCATAGCCGCCGCCGAGCTGCTCGCGCTTCCATGGACGGTCCGGCTCGAGGGAGTGCGCGGTGGCCACGTGGGGGATGCCGTGGAGGCGCCCGGCGAGGTGTCCGCCGAGCCCGGTGTACCAGGTGTGGGAGTGGACCACATCGACGTTGTTGGCGGCATCGGCCATGCGGAGGCCGGTGGACAGCGTTTTCAGCGCGGGATTCGCATTCTCGAGTGCGGGATCGACGCCGTGGACGAACACGCCCTCCTCATGGCGAGGTGCACCCATGCAGTGGACATCCACCGGCACGATTTCGCGCATGAAGCGGGTGAGCTCGGTTACATGGACGCCGGCGCCTCCGTAGACCTCCGGGGGATACTCTCTTGTCATCATTGCGACTCTCATGTCCTTGAGATTAGCCCGCCGAATCGAAGCGCGCAGGGGGGTGCCCATGATTTCTTTTCCCACTTCCAAGCGGAATCAGCAAAATGGATTTATGGTTGAAAGTGTGAAGGGTAGACCAAATGTTTTAGCAATCGTCCTCGCGGGTGGCGAGGGCAAGCGGCTGTATCCTCTGACCGGGGACCGCGCTAAGCCCGCGGTGCCCTTCGGGGGTACATACCGGCTCATCGATTTCGTGCTGTCGAATCTGGTGAACGCGGGCTTCTTGAAGATCTGCGTTCTCACCCAGTACAAGTCACACTCCCTGGACAGGCACATCTCGCTGTCCTGGAAGGTGATCGGACCGACCGGCCAGTACATCACCTCTGTGCCCGCGCAGCAGCGCCTGGGCAAGAGGTGGTTCACCGGGTCAGCCGACGCGATTCTGCAGTCACTGAACCTCATCTCCGACGAAAAGCCGGACTACGTCATCGTTTTCGGCGCCGACCATGTGTACCGCATGGACCCGAGCCAGATGATGGAGGAGCACATCGCCTCCGGAAGGTCCGTCTCGGTCGCCGGTATCCGCGTTCCGCGCAAGGAGGCCACGGCCTTCGGCTGCATCCAGTCCGACGACGAGGGCAACATCACGGAGTTTCTGGAGAAGCCCGCGGATCCCCCCGGAACGCCGGATGATCCGGATGCCACCTACGCGTCCATGGGAAACTACATTTTCACCACCGAGGCGCTGGTGCGGGCACTCAAGGACGATGCCGAGGATGAGGACTCCGATCATGACATGGGCGGAGACATCATCCCCTACTTCGTCAGGCGCAATGACGCCCATGTCTATGACTTCTCGGCAAACGAGGTTCCCGGCGCCACCGAGCGCGACAAGGGCTACTGGCGTGATGTCGGTACCATCGACGCCTTCTATGAATGCCACATGGACCTGATTTCTGTGCATCCGATCTTCAATCTCTACAACGCCCAGTGGCCGATCCACACCACCGTCGAGGGCAACCTGCCACCGGCGAAGTTCGTGCAGGGCGGCATCGCGCAGTCCTCCATGGTGGCCCCGGGTTCGATCATCTCCGCGGGTACCGTCCGTAACTCGGTGCTGTCCACCGACGTTGTTGTCGAGGAAGGCGCCACCGTCGAGGGCGCGGTGCTCATGCCGGGAGTGCGAATTGGAAAGGGCGCGGTGGTCCGCCACGCGATCCTGGACAAGAACGTCGTGGTCAGCGACGGCGAGCTCATCGGGGTCGATCACGTCCGCGACGCGCAGCGGTTCACCGTCAGTGCAGGTGGCGTTGTCGTGGTGGGCAAGAACAGCGTGGTTTAAGCCACTACAAACTGAGATCACCGTGGTCGCCGGAGTGCCGGTGGCCACGGTGCTTTGTGCTTGTCGACCCGTGCTGCCCCCGTGGGCGGCGTTGATGGCCGGGGTGAAGTCCGGACACCGGTCGTCTCCGGCGCAGGGCGCTGAAAGTTTGACCCGCTTGTCCACACCCTGTCAGTGTGCTGGGCGCGGCGGGGTGGGGCCCGGCCCTCGATGCTAGGGCAGCCTGGTCACCAAGGTCAGGCCAGCACCGAGGGGGAGGCGGGCCACGAGGGCACCGTCGAGGGCGCGGATGTGTTCATCGGCCTCTCGGGCTGCGACGGTTTCGCGGTCCTTCCGGGTGTGGTCGCTGAGGGTGCCGTCGAGAAGCGAGTCGGCCAGGACCAGAATTCCGCCTGGTAGCAGCAGTGGCCAGGCGGCGTCGACGAAGGCGACGAGATCCATCGGGGAGACCTGGCCGAAGACGAGCTGGTAGCTGTCGTTGGCCAGGCGGCCCATGACGTCGAGTGGCCGCGAGGGGAGGAAGCGGACGCGTCCCGGGGCGTAACCCGCATCGCGGAAGACCTTCTTGGCCTGTCGCTGGTGCTCGCTTTCGGGATCGATGCAGGTCAGCGTCGTACCCTCGCGCAGGCCCAGGAGCAGGTGCAAGCCCACCACTCCGGCCGCAGGCGTGACGGCGATGGCGCCGGTGGAGCTGGCGCTGTTGGTTGCCGCGGTGAGAGTGCTCAGCAGCTGACCGGTCATCTCATCGGGGATGGCGAGGCCGAACTCGGTGGCGTCCTCACGTGCCGTTGCCAGGGCGGGGTCGATGTCGGTGGTGGACTCGACGTAGGTTCGGATGAACTCGAAAGCGGTACTCACAAGTGCCAAGTGTAGGCTGGTTCTGTGGGCGGATGGGGGTACCACACGCGGGTTCGGGAGGGGAAATGCAGGTGATTTCGTTCCTGAAGTCACAAAATCGCCTCAAGTGTATAACTGCCAGATGTTACACAGCTAGTGATCTAGATTTCTTAAGTTCAGTGATGCACAATTAACTCCATGGAAAAGAAGTCCCGTGATCTTGCACACGCCGAGTCTGATCAACTTGCCCCGGAAACCACCGAGGAATTGACCGGCACCGCTGCTTTTGATGCTGGACAGGCCGATATGCCGACGTGGGGCGAACTGGTTGCAGAACATGCGGACAGTGTCTACCGCCTGGCTTTCCGACTCTCCGGCAACCAGCATGACGCTGAGGATCTTACCCAGGAGACGTTCATGCGGGTGTTCCGCTCCCTGAAGAACTACCAGCCCGGGACCTTCGAGGGCTGGTTGCACCGAATCACCACCAATCTCTTCCTTGATATGGTCCGACACCGCGGCAAGATCCGCATGGAGGCGCTGCCCGAGGACTATGAGCGGGTTCCGGGTACGGACATGACCCCGGAGCAGGCCTACAGCGTGGCCAACCTCGACCCGGCGCTGCAGAGCGCACTCGATGAGCTCAGCCCTGATTTCCGAGTGGCGGTACTGCTGTGTGACGTCGTCGGGATGAGCTATGACGAGATCGCCGAGACACTCGGTGTGAAGATGGGCACGGTACGTTCACGCATTCACCGCGGACGCAGCCAACTGCGCGCCAGCATCGAGTCCGCGGCCAAGGTAAGTGAGGATGCCTCGCTGCTCGTACCCACCACCTAGTCCGCGTTCGCCTGCCCCCGGGGAGTTTACCCGGGGGTATTCTCGGCCCCGGGAACCTTTGGGTTCCGTCACCCGTTATTACTGATAGGTAACTTGAGACGGCTGAAGCAACAGGAGGTTGTCGGAAACGATGTTTAATTCAGAGTCCGCCGGTGATCTCCATTCCCGCCTCCGGGAACAGGATCGGGACACCGCCGAAGAGACCGGAAAGAAGCCCGACACCGGGCGAATCCGGAAAGTGAAGGCTCTCGGTGGTTCGGTCCGCGACAGGGCACGGAAGAAGACCACGGATTTCGCCTCCGTCGAGCATTTGTCCTCGGATGCCGTCGCCGGTTTTGTGGACAATGAACTCAGCAGGGGTGCCATGCACCGCGCGCGAATACATCTCGTGCACTGTGGTGAGTGCCGCGAGGAGATCAGCAGGCAGCGCGACACCTCCGAGTACCTGCGCGCAGAGTGCTTGTCAGAGGAGGTCTCCGCGCCGAAGGATCTGATGGCCAAACTCGCTGGTATCGCCAATGACTGCGCCCCGGGTCCCGGCGCCGATGAGCTGGCGATGCAGCGCCCGGATTCTTTTGTGGCTAAGGTTGAATCCGTGGTCCGTGCGGTTCGTCGCACCCAGGGCCGCTGACATATTCCTTAACACAGTGAAGGTCCGTCACCTATGTTCTCTAACGTCGGCTGGGGAGAGATTCTCCTGCTTTTCGTCGTCGGCCTCGTCATCATCGGCCCCGAACGCCTTCCGCGTCTGATAGAGGACCTCCGTGCCACCATACTCGCGGCGCGCACCGCGATCACCAACGCGAAACAGCAGCTGGACAATGACTTCGGCGAGGAGTTCGATGAGATCCGCAAACCGATTTCGCAGATCGCCCAGATACAGCGGATGAGTCCGCGCACCGCTATCTCCAAGGCGCTGTTCGACGGCGACAATGAGTTTCTCGATTCCTTCGATCCAAAGAAGATAATGGCCGGTGACACCGCGGGGGAGGCCCACCGCGACAGCCCGAAGAACAAGCTTGACGACGCCACCGTGGTCGAGCGCCCCACCACGCAGTCAGCCCCTGGGAAGCAGGACGCACCGAGGAAGGATGGCCCCGACTACTCCGGTGGTGCCAAAGCAGCCTGGACCGACATCCTCTAGTTTCTGGTCACCCCGAGTCCCAGTGGTTTGCCCACCATGGAGACCTTGCGCACGGCGAGGGTATCGGCAATCTCACGGATGGAGCGTGCGGTGGGGGAGTCCGGCTCTGAGATCGCGATGGGATTTCCCAGGTCGCCACCGATGCGCAGATTTGGATCCAGGGGCACCGAGCCCAGGACGGACACCTCCTCGCCGGTCAGCGCGCTGATTCGCCGGGCGACCTTCTCGCCACCGCCCGATCCGAACACCTCCATCGTGGAACCGTCGGGCATGACCATGGCGCTCATGTTCTCAATGACACCGGCGACCTTCTGATTGGTCTGCAGACTGATGGTGCCGGCGCGCTCGGCGACATCCGCCGCGGCGACCTGGGGAGTGGTGACTATGAGCAGTTCGGCGTTGGGGATCAGCTGGGCGACGGTAATGGCTATATCGCCGGTGCCCGGGGGGAGGTCGAGGAGCAGCACGTCCAGGTCACCCCAGAAGACATCGGTGAGGAACTGCTGGATGGCCCGGTGGAGCATGGGGCCGCGCCAGACGACCGGGGCGTTTCCCTCGACGAAGTGGGCAATCGAGATCATCTTCACGCCGTGCGCCTGCGGTGGCATGATCATATCGTCGACCTGGTGCGGACGGGCGTCGGAACCCAGCATCGCGGGCACGGAATGGCCGTAGATGTCGGCGTCGAGAATACCAACGGAAAGCCCACGCGCAGCCAGCGCGGCCGCCAGGTTGACGGTCATGGAGGACTTGCCCACGCCGCCCTTTCCCGAGGCCACCGCATAGACACGGGTGGTCGAGCCGGGCTGGGCGAAGGGGATCACCGGCTCGGAGGTTTCTCCGCGCAGGCTCACCCGCAGATCGCGGCGCTGCTGATCGCTCATCACGTCGGTGTCCACGCGGACCGCACCCACGCCGGGGACGTCCCTGACCGCGGCCTCGGCGTTGGTGACGATGGTGGTTTTCATCGGGCAAGCCGCGATGGTCAGGTAGATCTCCACCTGAACATCGGAGCCGTCAACGGCCACTGACTTGACCATGCCGAGCTCTGTGATGGGCTTACCGATCTCTGGATCCTCTACGCGGGACAGCGCGCTGCGGACAGCGGATTCGGTTACTTGAGACATCACCTAAAGATAGTAGTCCGGCGCAGCCGGACGCCGTTATGTGGCCACGTCGCCCTGGGTGGGGTCGGTCAGGCGGGCGGCGGAGGCGTCGTCAAGCTTGGCTTCGATGCGCTCGAGCAGGCTGCGCAGATCCTCGAGCTCATGGCGCAGATAGTCGCGGGTGACGGTCTCACCGACGGACAGACGCACACTCGCCAGCTCCCTGGCGAGGAACTCCGTGTCGGCCTTGGTCTGCTCGGAGCGGCGGCGATCCTCGGTGAGGGTGACGCGGTCGCGGTCCTCCTGGCGGTTCTGCGCCAGCAGGATCAGTGGCGCCGCATAGGCGGCCTGGGTGGAAAAGGCCAGGTTGAGCAGGATGAAGGGGTAGGGATCCCAGTTCCAGGCGAAGCCTCCGACATTGAGCAGAATCCAGATGACCACCAGCACGGTCTGCCACATCAGGTACTGACCGGTGCCGAAGAAACGCGCGATGCCCTCCGCGAAGGCTCCCACCGAGTCGGCGTCGTATCTGAACCACTTGGGTGTCCGGCTGACCGGGGTGTCCAGATCGTTGCGGTTGTAATCAGCCATTCTTTACCTCCTTCTTTACGGTGCGTACCCCGGTTTCCCGCCAGTTCTCCGGCAGGAGGTGGTCCAGGAGATCATCCACGGCCACCGCACCGAGGAGATGACCGTTTCCGTCGAGGACCGGACCGCAGACGAGGTTGTAGGTGGCGAAGAACCGTGCGGCCGTCTCCTGATCATCATCGGCGTAGAGCGGCGGTAGATCGGGATCGAGAATACCCCCCACCAGTGAGGACGGCGGCTCGCGCAGAAGCTTCTGCAGGTGCACGCATCCCAGGTACTTACCCGTCGGGGTGGCGGTCGGTGGGCGCACGACGAAGATCAGCGAGGCGAGCGATGTCGGCAGATCGGGATTGCGGGCCATGGCCAGCGCCTCCGCCACGGTGGTCTGCGGATCGATGATCAGCGGCTCCGGGGTCATCAGGGCACCGACGGTGTCGGGGCTGAAACTCATCAGCCGGCGCACCGGGGCGGATTCCTCGGGATCCATCAGCTCCAGCAGGACGTCGGCCTTGGCCTCGGGTAGCTCGCCGAGAAGGTCCGCGGCATCGTCGGGGTCCATCTCCTCCAGCACATCGGCGGCGCGCTCTATGTCGAGGGTTTCGATCAGCTCCGCCTGCCGTTCCTCGGAGAGCTCCTGGAGGATGTCGGCGAGTTTCTCATCGTCGAGCTCGACGGTGACCTCGTTGCGCTGCTGAGTCGGAAGACCGTACAGCATCTTTGCGACGTCCGCGGGCCGCATGTCCTCAAAACCGGCGATGAGCTCGGCCGTGCGGTCGGACTCACCGACACCGGCGGCGGTCACGCCGTGGATATGTGACCAGGGCACCGTGTGCAGCACCGGCCGGCGGCCGAATTTCGGGCGTTGCCCGAACACGGCGACCCTGGACAGCACCCAGTCCCGGGACCGGGTCCGCTCGAGCTCGATGTCGGCGATCTCGACCGGTCGGCCATGGAGGTGATCGAAGTCCGGATCATCGGTCTGGACCTTGGAACCGATGAGGTCGTTCATCACCGTCAGCTCGCCGGCGCGCGTGCGGAAGGCGCGCAGCGACACGGAGCCGGAGATCAGCGTGATCTCGCGGGGCTCAATCGCCGCGATCCTCAGCATGGGTAGAAAGATGCGTCTTTTGTTGTTGACCAGTTCCACGACCAGACCCAGCGCGCGGGAATCATGACCGGCGGGGCGTATCTGCACCACCACATCACGAACCCGGCCGATGACATCGGTGTCGGGGCCGCGCACCACCATTCCGGATAGCCGGCCCGCGTAGACGCGAGAGATTCCACTCATGGCTGCCAATCTTAACGCGTGGGGTGGACACGCGAGGTCGCCGGTGCGGAGGAACCTTCCCACTGATTCAAACGTTGAATTGGTGTACAGGGGATTAAAATCGAGCCAAACCGAAGAAGGGGCACTTTTGACATGACGACGCCATCGCGTGCAGCAGGTCCGGAACGCAATCTCAACCGTAATACCAAGACACGTCCGGAAGGGTGGCCGGTGGGCAGCTTCCAGTCCTACGCAGAGGCGCAGTCGGCGGTGGACATGCTCAGCGACAGGGAGTTTCCTGTCTCCGAACTCACGATCGTGGGGGTTGACCTCATGGAGGTGGAGAAGGTCACCGGCAGGTTGACGTGGGGCCGTGTGATAGCCGGCGGAGCCGCTTCCGGTGCGTGGCTGGGCCTGTTCTTCGGTCTGCTGATGAGTTTCTTCTATGAATCCTGGGGTGCCGCACTCCTCGTGGGTGTGACCATGGGCGTAGTTTTCGGGATCATCACCACGGCGATTCCCTACGCGGCATCCAGGGGACGTCGCGATTTCACCTCGAGCACGCAGATCGTCGCCGGCCGCTATGATGTGCTGTGCACCGCCGACCGCGCACGGGAGGCGCGCGACCTCATCGCCCGCAGTGAGATGGGCCAGCGGACACCGGAGTAGCCGTGCCCGCGCGGGCTTGTCGGCCGCCGCTTCCGCTAAAGTGACCGACATGAAGGTTTCTCGGCGCGGAATAATGCTCACCGCTGCACTGACGACGATTGCCCTCGCGGTATCCGGCTGCAGCGCGCAGTTCGAACCCGAATCGGTGGCACCTGCGGAGAGCGTGGAGAATATCTACGTCTCCGTCCCACGCGGATCCACCGAGAATCTGGTTCTGGGCAAGCTCTACCAGCTGGCTCTGCGTTCCAGTGGGCGCACGACGATCGTGCAGCTCGTGGACGAGGACCCCGAGTCCCGATTCCGTGCACTCGATGAGGGACAGGCCGATCTGACCATCGGATGCGCGGGCGAGCTGCTTGAGCACTTCAACCCCTCGCGAGCAGCTGAACTGGAGCGCGAGTACCTCGCCGAGGGGACAATCGACCCAAACTCGGGGGAATGGCGGGAGGAGGTCTACGATGCGCTCGTGGCGTCACTGCCCGGGCATCTGGCGGCGACCGACCCCTCCAACGCAGTCGCCTGCGAGGGCTCCAACGCACTTCCGCAGAACATTGTCCCGATCTACCGCAAACCCGCACTGAACCGGGAGGAGCGCTCAATTCTCAACGTGGTCGGTGGAACCATCAACACCGCCGATCTGCAAATGCTGATGGGCGAGTACCGGGAGGGGGCCGGTGTGGTCGCCGGATACCTGGCGGGCAAGGGGCTCTAGCTGGAGTTGGCCGACAGGGGTATCCGAAGGATAGTAAAATGTGCTTACTGCTAGTTGATACCTACGCTTTTGCCAGGATGTGCCATGGTATTCGTTATGCGTAAATCACTTGTATCAATCGGAATCGCCCTCGCGCTGACGCTGGGCTCGGTCGCTCCCGCACACGCCTCCACGGAGAGCCTGTCCTCGGGATCCAGCGACGTCTTGTCATCCTCGGGATCCAGCGACGAGCTGTCATCCTCGGGCAGTTCGGAGGATGGGGATGACACCACCGCCATCATCATCGGTGTGGCCGCCGTGATCGCCGTCGGCGGTCTGATCGCGGGCGGGGTCAACTGGGCCGTCCAGCAGCGGATCATCCCGAACCCCCTGCCGGGCATCATTCCGAACCCGCCGGCACCCGCACCTGCTCCGGCACCCGCACCCGCACCTGCTCCGGCACCCGCACCCGCACCGGCACCCGCACCCGCACCTGCGCCGGCACCTGCTCCGGCACCCGCACCCGCACCCGCACCCTCCGCGGCCTCCTACAAGAACTGCACGGCTGTGTGGAACGCGATCGGCCGTCCGATCCGCAGCGGGGAGCCGGGCTATGCACGCCACCTCGACCGCGACGGTGATGGCATCGGTTGTGAGCGTCGCCCCTAGGAACCCGGGCCCCTGAAACCCACTGTCACAAAAACCCACCGGTCTCCCACGTGCACGTGGGAGACCGGTGGGTTAGTCGTTGCCCGCACATCCGCCTGCGGGCGACGCAGTGGCGTTTAGGCCTCGAATGCCTCGTCGATAAGCCTCTTCTCCTCGACGGCGTGAACCTTGGAGACACCGGTGGCGGTGGAGGACTGCGAGCGGCGGGAGATCCGGCGCATGGGCAGCATGTCCGGGATCAGATTGCGCAGGTGCTCGTTGTAGAACGGCCACGCACCCTGGTTCGCAGGCTCATCCTGGACGAAGAGGATCTCCTCGGCGTCCGGGTAGCCGTCGAAGGTGTTCTTCAGTCGGTTGAAGGGGATCGGGTGGAGCATCTCCACACGGACGATGGCGACGTCATCGCGACCATCCTTCTCCTTGCGCTTGGCCAGATCATAGTAGAGCTTGCCGGAGACGAGCATGATCTTCCTGACCTTGTCGGCATCGGTGACCGAGGGGTCGTTGATGACCGACTGGAAGCGCCTGACCTCGGTGAAGTCCTCGGGGGCGGAGGCGGCGGCCTTGTTGCGCAGCATCGACTTCGGGGTGAAGACGATCAGCGGACGCTTCATCTTGCCGAGGCCCTGACGACGCAGCAGATGGAAATAGTTCGCCGGGGTGGACGGCTGAGCGATGGTCATCGAACCCTCGGCGCACATCTGCAGGAAGCGCTCGATGCGTCCCGAGGAGTGGTCCGGGCCCTGGCCCTCGTAGCCGTGGGGGAGCAGCAGGATCACGGAGGAGAGCTGGCCCCACTTGGCCTCGCCGGAGGAGACGTACTCATCGATGATGGTCTGGGCACCATTGGCGAAGTCGCCGAACTGTGCCTCCCAGGCCACGACGGCGTCCGGGTTGCCCACGGAGTAGCCGTACTCGAAGCCCATTCCCGCATACTCGGTGAGCGCGGAGTTATACACCAGGAACTTGCCCTCGCCATGGGACTGCGCAAGATCATTGAGAGGATTGTATTCCTCCGAGGTCCTGGGGTCGATGGCAACGGCGTGCCGCTGGGTGAATGTTCCGCGACGGGTGTCCTCGCCGGCCAGGCGGACGAGCTTGCCCTCGTTGGCCAGTGAGCCGAAGGCGATGAGCTCGCCCCAGCCCCAGTCAATGCCGCCCTCCCTGACGGAGGAGGCGCGCTTCTTGGCCACCGGTGCGACGCGCTGGTGGTACTCGAAGCCCTCGGGCACCTTGGCGAAGGCCTGGCCGAGCTCGAGGAGTTCCTCGCGGGAGATGTTGGTGTCCAGGTCGCGGGTCAGCTCCTGGGAGCCGGTGATTCCCGCCTGAACCTCGGCGTTCTTCTTGCTGGCCTCCTTGACCTCGTTGAACACCGACTCCATCTGATCGTGGAAGTCGCGGACGACGGCCTCGGCGTCATTGCTGGAGAGGTCGCCGCGTCCGAGGAGGTCCTCGGTGTACTGCGCGCGCACGCCCTCCTTCTTGTTGATGATCTCGTACATCTTCGGCTGGGTCATCGAGGGATCATCGGCCTCGTTGTGTCCGCGGCGGCGGAAGCAGACCAGGTCGATGAAGACATCCTTGCCGAAGCGACGACGGTATTCGGTGGCCAGCTGGCCGACCCAGACCACGGCCTCGGGGTCATCACCGTTGACGTGGAAGACCGGGCAACCGAAGGCCTTGGCGTAATCGGTCGCGTAGTGCATGGAACGACTGGAGTCCGGCGTGGTGGTGAAGCCGATCTGGTTGTTGACCACGATGTGGATCGTGCCGCCGACGTCGTATCCGCGCAGCTTGGCCAGGTTGATGGTCTCCGGGACGATGCCCAGGCCCGCGAATGCCGCGTCACCGTGGAGCAGCAGCGGGACGACGGTGAAGCCGTCCTGGCCCTTGTCCAGGAGGTCCTGCTTTGCGCGGACGATGCCCTCCATGACCGGGTTGACGGCCTCGAGGTGGGAGGGGTTCGCGGTCAGGGTGACCTTGATCTCCCCGTCGCCGAACATCTGCAGGTGGGTGCCCGAGGATCCGAGGTGGTACTTGACATCGCCGGAGCCGCCGATCTGGCCCTGCTCCATTTGTCCCTCGAACTCGTTGAAGATCGTCGACAGCGGCTTGCCCACGATGTTGAACAGCACGTTCAGACGACCGCGGTGCGGCATGCCGATGACAACCTCGTCCAGGCCCTGTCCCGCCGCGGTGTCGATCGCGGAATCCATCAGTGGAATCAGCGACTCCGCGCCCTCCAGTGAGAAGCGCTTCTGGCCGACGTACTTGGTCTGCAGGAAGTTCTCGAAGGCCTCGGCGGCATTGAGCTTCTGCAGGATGTACTTCTGCTCGGCGGGGGTGGGCTTGGGCATGCCCGCCTCGAGGCGGTCCTGCAGCCAGGTGCGCTCATCGCGGTCGAGGATGTGGGTGTACTCGGAGCCGACCTTGAGGGTGTAGGCGGCGCGCAGCCGGGACAGCACCTCGCGCAGGGTCATGGTCTCCTTGCCACCGAAACCGCCGACATGGAAGGTGCGGTCCAGGTCCCACAGGGTCAGACCGTTGGTCTCGATGTCGAGATCGCGGTGATCGGGGACGGGCATGCCCGGCTGGACCCACTGCAGCGGGTTGGTGTCCGCGATCAGATGGCCGCGTGAACGGTAGGCCTCGATCAGCTGCATGACGCGGGTGTTCTTGTCCACTCCGGTGTTGGGCAGATCCTGCGCCCAGCGGATCGGGGTGTAGGGCACGTTCATGCACTCGAAGATGTCGTCCCAGAACTTGTCGTCGACAAGCAGTTGGGACATGGTGCGCAGGAACTCACCGGACTCCGCACCCTGGATCACGCGGTGATCATAGGTGGAGGTGATGGTGACCAGCTTGCCCACACCGAGTTCGGCGAGGCGGTCCTCGGAGGCGCCCTGGAATTCGGCGGGGTAGTCCATGGAACCGACACCGATGATGGTGCCCTGACCCTGGGTCAGCCTCGGGACGGAGTGGCGGGTGCCGATACCACCGGGGTTGGTCAGGGAGATGGTCACGCCCTGATAATCGTCCATGGTCAGCTTGCCCTTGCGGGAGCGGGTGACGATATCCTCGTAGGCGTCGATGAACTCCGCGAAGTTCATCCTCTCGGTCTCGTTGATGGCGGCGACCACGAGGGCACGTGAGCCATCCTTCTGCGGCAGGTCGATAGCCAGGCCGAGGTTGATGTGCTCCGGGACGACCAGCGAGGGCTTGCCGTTGGCAACCTCGTAGGAGTTGTTCATGGACGGATGGGCGATCGTGGCCTGGATCGCCGCATAGCCGATGATGTGGGTGAAGGAGATCTTTCCACCGCGGGTCCGCTTGAGCTGGTCGTTGACCATGGCCCGGTTCTCGAACATGAGCCGGGCGGGCATGTCGCGCACCGAGGTGGCGGTGGGGATCTCGAGGGAGAGATCCATGTTCTTCGCGATGGACTTGAAGATGCCCTTGAGCGGGGTTGTTCCCGCCTGCGGCAATTCCTGTTGCTTGGACAGCGCAGACTCCTTGACCTTTTTGCTTTCCACACGAGGGGCGGGCTTCTCCGGCTTGCTTGCCTGCACGGCGGGCTTGCTTGCTTGCACGGGGGGCTTGCTTGCCTGCGCCGCGGGCTTTGCGGCCGGAGCCTTTTTCCCTTCCGGGGTGGCAGCGGGGGTGGCGGAAGGCTCCCCCTGTGACTCGAAGAGATCTCTCCATTCCTTGTCCACGGACGCGGGGTCCTTCTGGAACTGCTGGAACATCTCGTCTACCAGCCACGCGTTCTGGCCGAAAGTACTAGCGCTGCTCACGGCAGGTGCTCGCCTCTTTTCCTTGCTTGTCTTCAACTAATTGCGACGCTTTTTGATCCGCTTATTGATCCACTGTAACGGTGGTTGTCGGCACAATGCCTAGCACCCCAGTTGTAGCACTTTTTGGCTCACAGTTCTCACAAAAATATCGTGTCAGCGAACTAAATGCCACATCCGGGAGTAGGTTCCCTCCCTACCCAGAAGTTCATCGTGGTTTCCGTCCTCAATGATACGTCCCGCCTCCACCACGATGATGCGGTCCGCGCGCTGTGCGGTGGCCAGACGGTGGGCCACGATGATCGAGGTCCGTCCGGCGGTGACCCGTTCGGATGCGTTGAGGATGATGGCCTCGGTGGCCGGGTCGAGGGTGGAGGTGGCTTCGTCCAGGAGCATGATCTCGGGTTCGATGAGCTCCGCCCGGGCCAGGGCGATCAGCTGCCGCTGGCCCGAGGACAGCCCGCGTCCGCGCTCGCCGACACGGTGGTTGAACCCACCGGCGATGGCCGCGATGGCGTCCAGGGCCCCGACGCGTCTCGCCGCGGATTCGATCTCGGCCGCCGTGGCGTCGGGCCGACCGTAGGCGATATTCTCCGCCACGCTTCCGCTGAACAGGTGCGCCTCCTGGGGGACATGGCCGATGCTGCGGCGCCACTGTGCCACCGGGAAATCCCGGATGTCCTTCCCCGAGGCACGGACCGCGCCCCGGGTGGGGTCGTAGAGTCGTTCGAAGAGTTTGACAATGGTGGACTTCCCGGCCCCCGTGGGGCCGACGACCGCCACTGTGGTGGCCGGTTCCACCGACAGCGTGACACCCGTGAGGATCTCGGTGTCCTGGTAGGAGAAGTGGGCGTCGTCAAGCATGAGGGTGCCCCGTGCTGCCTCGCGGGCCCCGGGGTCGGTGCCGGAGTCGGTGACACTGGGCCGGGTCGAGAGCAGTTCGGTGATGCGGCGCAGACCCACCGCCGCCTGCTGGTAGCTGTCGAAGATCTGGCTGAGCTGCTGGATGGGACCGAAGAGCAGGCCCAGGTACATCACGAAGGCAACGAGCACGCCCGGGGAGATGTCACCGCGGGTGACCTGCCAGGCGCCGACACCGAGGATGGCCGCCTGCGTGATCTCCGAGATCGCGCCGATGCCGGGGAAGTAGATGGACACGGCGGTCTGGGAGTTCACACGCAACCGGCGGTAGGTTTCGGCCTCGGCGGCGAAGGTCCGGTTCACCCGCTCCTCCATGCGGAACATCTGGGCCGTGCGCAGGCCGGCGACCGATTCCTGGAAGGTCGCGTTGACCTGGCTGATCTGTTCGCGGCTGTGGGTGTAGAGCCGTGAAGAGACGCGTCGGAACACGATGGTCAGCACGATGATCAGCGGAACCACGCCCATCGCGATGGCCGCCAGGCTCAGGTCCGTGACGGCGAGCATGGTGATGATACCGGTCAGGGTGCCCACGCTGACCACAGTCTGGGCGAGACCCGTCTGTAGGAAGGAACTGAGGTTGTCAATGTCGGTGGTCATGCGAGTCATGATCCGCCCGGACATCGTGCGCTCGAAATAGTCCATGCTCAGACGCAGGAGATGGACGAAGGAACGCAGTCGCAGGCCGAACAGCAGACGCTCTCCCGTGCGCGCGGTGATCACGGTGTTGATGATCGCCGCCAACCAGGACACGAGAACCACCACAGCCCCGACCGCGGCGATGATCCACAGTGTGGCGGTGTCGCGTTCGCGGACACCGTTGTCAATGGCCATGCGCATGAGGGTGGGGAAGATGAGATCGGCCACCACACCGACGACCAGAAGTGCGACCACCGCTGTGATCAGCCACCGCACCTGCCTGAAGAGGCCGCCTAGGCGGAACTCCTCGCTGGTGGTCTTCAGCCGGGCGGTATCCACACGCGGATCCTCGGTGGCGGGCGGAAGTGCCGCGACCTGCTCGAGTAGCTCGGGTGTGGCCGCCATGGACCTGCGCCCGGTGGTGATGTGATAGTGCGTCTCGGCCTCAACGGCCGGCCACAGCTGATCGGGCGTGGGGTCGGGCACGGTTGCCAGCGATTCGCCGGTCCGGAAGTTCAGTGCCATCAGCTCGGTGAAGCGCCGGTTCTCCCGCAGCGCGGTGAAGGTGTCGTAGGCGGTGACGGTGCCGTGCTCTACCAGGGCGATGCGGTCAGCGAGCTCGAGGGTGGAATGGCGGTGGGCGATGATCAGGATGGTGACATCGGCCAGCTCCTCGCGCAGGGCCCGGAAGATGGCGTCCTCGGTGGCGGCGTCGATGGCGGAGGTCGCGTCATCGAGGACGAGCACCCGCGGCCTGGCCAGGAATGCGCGGGCGAGCGCGATACGTTGGCGCTGTCCCCCGGAGAGGGTCAGTCCGCGTTCACCGACCACCTCGTCGTAGCCGTGCTCCAGCTTCCCGATGAACTCATCGGCCTGCGCCATCTCGGCCGCGTGCCTGATCTGCTCATCGCTGGCATCGGCGCCCATGGCGATGTTGTCGCGTATGGAGGCGGAGTAGAGGAAGGCATCATCAAAGACACAGACGATGTTCTCGCGCACCCGCTCGAGACTGGTATCGGGGTAGGGCACGCCACCGATGCTGATCTGTCCCGCATCCGGCTGATAGAAACCCCCGGCCAGCTGGACCGCCATCGTTTTTCCCGAGCCGGTGGGCCCGACGACAACGGTGGTCTCACCCGCCCCGACCTCCAGGTCGAAGCCGTTGAGGATGCCCCCGAACCGGACGTCGCTGAAGTTCAGTGACAGGGGCCGGTCGGGGATCACCGCGGGATCAGCGGGATCGTGGTGCTCGGGTTCGAGGTCGATCACCTCGAAGACGCGGTCGACCGAACTCAGCGCCAGCTGAATGCGCATGAGCATGCCAGACAGGGAACGGGCGACCGCGGAGAGGCTGGTCAGGTAGGTGGAGAAGGCGACAAAGGTACCCACGGTGATCTGCCCGGTCATGGCGAGATAGCCACCGCCGACGATGTTGATCACCAGTGCGATCTGCGGCAGCTGCTCCACCATGGGCAGGAAACGGGCGCTGAGCCGGGCGGTGCGCATGCGCTGCGCGAACAGCTCGCGGGCGGTTCCCTCCAGTCGATCTGCCTCCCGCTCCTCCTGGGCGAAGGCCTTGACAACGCGGATCCCGGTTACGGTCTCCTCGACGTGGCTTGCCAGATCCGCGCCCTTTTGCTGGGCGGCCCAGGTGGAGGCGAAGAGTGCGCGCCTGGAATAGGCCACGGTGGCGAGCAGCAGCGGAACCAGAATGATGGCGATGACGGTCAGCGGCGGGGAGATCATCAGCATGATCACCAGGGTGAGCACCAGCTTGATGATGTTGCCGATGATCATGGGCACCATCGCCAGCATGCTCTGCACCTGGTTGATGTCGCTGATCGACCGGCTGACCACCTGCCCGGTGCGGATCTCGTCCTGACCGGGGCCGTCGAGACGCTGCAGGGAGGCAAGGGTCTTGAGCCGGATGGTGTGCTGCACGCCGATGCTGAGTCTGCCTGCGGTGTACCTGCGCCCGAACTGGGCGAGGTAGCGGGCCAGCGCCACCAGGATCATCAGCGCGATCACGGCCCCGAGCACACTCATGGCGCCGGGGCGGAATCTTTCGATGAAGGAGGTGGTCAGGGTCTGCCCGCCCTGCCCGAGAGCGAGGTCGATGGCACCGCCGGTCAGGAGCGGGAGGGCGAGTTCAAAAAGCGTGGCGGCGATGGCGGCGAGCACGGTGACGGTGGTGAGGCCGGGGTGCTCCCAGGCGACGCCGATCAGTTGCCTAAGGCGGTTGGGTGAGTGTCGGGGCAAGGGTGGGCCTTTCCTGTTCGGTGGGGTGGGTGAGTCCTTTCTTCGACTTCGAGTGGACGTCAGTGTCTCAGAGGGGGCCGAGGGATTCGTAGGTGTTGCGCAGTGCGCGCCGGGCCAGCCTGCGGTTGGCCATCAGACCCAGCACCGCGCCAATACCCAGTGGCATGATTTTGCCCAACCAGGTGAAACGGAAACGCCGCAGGGCCATGCGCAGCAGGCGGCCGTTGACCTCAACGAGGCGTTTGGTGCTGAACCTGCTTATCGACGCCACCGCCGGCACCCCCCGCCGCCGCGCCCCCGGATCCACCAGGGCGGTGCCTGCGGCACCCAGGAGAACCACCAGGATCAGGGCCCTCCGGCGCTCGGGATCGCCGATGTCAACACCGCGCAGATGCGCCGAAGCGGCGGTGTACAGTGCCACGGCATCGAGAAAGACCGCTGATTCCGCACCGATCGCCAGTGCGCCTGTGAAGAATCCGATCCCCGGAACCGCCGCGGCCATGCCGACCCCGGCTCCCGTACCGGACACGGCCCTCATGAAATGCTTGTCAATCAGATTCTGGAGCTCGGCGGGGCTGGCCTCCGGATGCTTGCGACGCAGCCGCCGCACATAACCCTCGATCACGCCCGACTGGATCTGCACGGCCCTGTCCAGGGCGGCAACCAGCTGCCTGTTCGCTTCTCTGCTGCTCATGGGCGTGCCTCCTATGGTTTGGCGTATACCTCCGCGGCTGCAATCTGCTCGTCGGAGGGGCGGACGCCGGTGTAGAGCTCGAACTGCTCGGCGGCCTGGAGTGCGGCTACCTCGCCGCCGTCGATGATCTCCTTCCCCAGGGACCTGGCCGCCCTGATCAGCGGCGTCTCGACCGGGAAGGCAACACAATCGAAGATGACATCGGCGCGGGCGATTTCATCCTCGCCGAAAGATACAACATCGCTGTCGGGTCCATTCATTCCCAGGGGCGTGACATTGACCAGCAATCGGGCACTCTCCGGCACCTCCGCCGAGTACTCCCAACCGAAGCGGTTCGCCAGCGCGGCGCCCGTGGTGTGATTGCGTGCCACCACCGTTCCCTGCAGGCCGTAATCGGCGAGGGCCGCGACGACGGCGTTGGCCATCCCGCCGGACCCGCGCACCGCAACCGGCGTGGCGGCGTCAATCCGGTGAGCCTCAAGCAGGTGTTTCACGGCGGTGTAGTCGGTGTTGTAGCCCTTGAGTGTGCCATCGTCATTGACGATGGTGTTGACCGAACGGATGCGCCGTGCGCTGGGGTCCAGTTCGTCGATAAGCGGGATGACATCCTCCTTGTACGGCATGGACACCCCCGCGCCCCTGATGTTCAGGCCGCGGATGCCGGCGACGGCGGCCGTGATGTCGGCCGGTGCGACCGCTTTGTACAGGTAGTTCAACCCCAGTTCCTGATACAGCCAATTGTGGAAACGCACACCGTGATTCGATGGGCGGGCAGCAAGAGAAATGCACAGGATTGTGTCCCTGTCGACCTGGTTAACCATAGAAGCAAATTTACACACATGTTCCGGTTAAGTGTTGCGGACGTGACGCGATCATGATGTCATCTTGTGCATGACGCAGGTTGGGGGACCCGTCATCTACTCGCGGGGGATGAGCAGGTCCGATCATCAGAGACTGTCCAGCGCGGTGCGCCGGGGGACAATTGCCCGCATCGGTGCCGGGGTATACGTCGATGCCGGGGTGTACCGCGGCATGAACAAGAAGGAGCAGAACCGCCTTCGCATCATCGCGGTGGCCCGGGCACGAGGGATGCCCGTTGTCGGGAGGGCGGCGGCGTTCCTCCACGGATTTCCCTTCGAGTTCCGGATGGAGGCAATCCCGGTCGAGCTGGGGCGAAGGAAAGGGGCGGATAAAACCGGTGCGGTGCTCACCCGTGGCACGGCTCCCGAACTTCCCGGCCACTTCATCGATCGGGCATCCCCCTGGGGAGGGTTCCGGGTCTCCTCAGCGCTGCGGACCACCCTGGACATCGCCCGCTGGCATCCGCTGCCCGAGGCGGTGGGGATGATGGAGGACGGTATAAACCGCAGGCTGTTCACCCCGGCCGACCTGCGACGAGAGGCGGGACACATGAAGGGTGTGCACGCGATCGCCGCGATCGGTCAGGCGGTGGCGCTGAGCAACACCTGCTCCGAAAGCCCGCGGGAATCCCATCTCAAGGCGTGCCTGTTCCGGGCGGGACTGCCGGCGCCGCTGCAACAGGTGGAAATCCGCAATGAAATGCGCGACGCCATCGCCCGTGTCGACTTCCTCTTCGAGCACATCAGCATGGTCATCGAATATGACGGCCAGGGAAAACGCCATGGCCAGGATGGATGGAGCCCGGAGCTTGCCCTGCGCCACGAAATCCAGCGCCACGAGAGGCTGTCGCGGGAGGGCCTTCTCGTTTTCCGCGTTGATTCCACGAACTATCTCGACGGTTCTGCTGTGCGCAAGATCAAGGAAATTCACGAAAGTGCCTCACGCCTGTATCGTCCCTTCCCCGCAACGCGCTATTCAGCCAAGGGGCGGGCGTGGTGACGGGTGGGCGTCGAGAAGCACGGTGTCCGGGCGGCTGAGTGTGGATGGGTGGGGTGAACTCTGGAACCGGGCCCGGATTGGTGCTGGTGGCTGAAACTTTGACCCGGTTGTCCACATCCTGTCAGTGGTCGGTGTGCCTTCTGTGTGCGGGCAGGGGGTTGGGCGTCGAGAAGCACGGTGTCCGGGCGGTGTGGGGGCCTGAGTGTGGATGGGTGGGGTGAACTCTGGAACCGGGCCCGGATTGGTGCTGGTGGCTGAAACTCTGACCCGGTTGTCCACATCCTGTCAGTGGTCGGTGTGCCTTCTGTGTGCGGGCAGGGGGTTGAGTGACCCTTCCCGCAATCGTTGCCCGGCCCGGCGATCCGGCCTAGCCTGGAATCCATGAATGGTTCGGCGTGGACTCCGGGGGACTCGAGGGGACCCGCTAACAGTGCGTCGGGCTCGGTGCTTGCGGATGAGATGGTGGTGCCGACGTCGATAGGCTTTGTTCGCGGCGTGCGCGGCCCGGGCCTGCGCACCTGGCGGGGAATCCCCTTCGGCCGTCGCACCGGCGGCAAGTATCGCTTCCGCGCGCCGCGACCGGTGAAGAAGTGGCAGGGCATCCGGGAGTGCTCGGTGTTCGGCGACCCCGCGGTCCAACCGACCTACTCCTGGACGGACAAGGTGCGGGGTTCGGAGGACTGCCTGAACCTGGACATCGTGCGCCCCGACTCAGATGAACAGTTGCCTGTCGTGGTGTACCTGCACGGCGGTTCCTACATCATGGGTTCCTCCCATGAGAAGGCGCTGCGGGGGTACAACCTGGTCAGGACCATGGACGTGGTGTACGTCTCGGTCAATTTCCGGCTGGGTGCGCTGGGTTACCTCGATCTGCGTTCACTTGGCGGGGACTGTGTTGCCAATCCCGCCCTTCATGATCAGCTGCTGGCGCTGCGCTGGGTCCACGACAATATCGAGAACTTCGGTGGCGATCCCTCCAACGTGACCCTGATGGGGGAGTCGGCGGGGGCCGCGGCGGTGATTTCCCTGATGTGCGTACCCGCCGCACAGGGGCTTTTTCATCGCGCGGTGGCGCAGTCCACCCCGGTCGCCTCGGTGCATTCCCACACGCAGTCCAAGCTGTGGGCTCGGGAGCTGGTGTATCGCATGGCACTGCCCAGGGAGACGACGCTGGACGAGCTCCGCCAGGAATCCGCAGATGATCTGGTGCGCGCGGGTCAGTCCATGATGTGGCGCACGGGGGAGCTTCTGCAGCTGAACTCCTGCTACGGCCCGACGGTCGACGGGACGCTGCTGCCCGATCATCCGCTGACGATGTTTGAGCAGGGGAAGCAGGCGCGGGTGCCACTGATCATCGGTACCAATTCTGATGAGACATCCTTTTCCAAGGCCTTCTACCTGCGCAACTCCGCCAGGAAGCGGGCCGCGCTGCGCATGCTCCAGGTCTTTGATCCGGAGAACGCCGAAGGTGTCCTCGCCGCTTACGATGATGCCGAGAACCGTTCGGATTTCGCCGAGCTGCTGGCCGATGCGTTGTTCTGGGCGCCCTCGGTCCGGCTCGCCCAGGCCCATTCCCTCCACGAGCCGACCTGGATGTACCGCTTCGACTACGCCCCGGATTCGATGAGGCGGATCGGTCTCGGTGCGATCCATTCCTTCGAGCTCAATGCGGTCTTCGGCGACCATGATTCCTCGCGGAGCATGAACCTGAGCAAGATAGGGGGCGGTGCGGACAACCTGTCCGAGATCACGGATCTGGTCCAGCATCATTGGCGCGAGTTCATTCATGGGGGTCGCCCGGGTGCAGAATGGCGTGCGTACCGGTCGCGCACCGATGATGAGCCGGGCTTCGGGACGTTTGTCATCGACAACCACAGCCGCATGGTCTGGGATCCGAAGCAGGCGAAGCGACGCGCCTGGGAGAACTACGACATGCTCGAGTGGGGGACCGGTCGCCCCGACCTCGCCAGTGAACTCGACTTCCTGGAGAAGGAAGATGACACGGTCCCGGAGATGCGCTTGATGAGCCGGATGCAGACGTTCGGCAGTCGGGGATGAGTGTCTTCGCGCAGCTTCTCGCGCAGTATCCGCGGTTCGCCGACACCCTGGTTCCGCGAGCCGATTCGCAGCCGATCGACCTGGAGACCCTCAGCGAACCCTCCACGGTGATTGCCGCAATCGGCGCGGGGCAGCGGATCTTTCAGCTGCGCCAGCCCAAGCATGCGGGCCAGTTGTGGTTCTACAGTCTGTGCAATGCGCTCGTTGCCCCCTCGGTGACCGTGATGGTCGAGTTCGATGAAGTCCCCAGCCTTGATATCGGGGAGGGTATGCTGCACCGGGTAGATGACTTCTGGTTCGGCTTCTCCACCACCGCCCGCCGTTCTCCCGGCGACTACCGGGGCAGCGGGATGGCGTTCGGGGCGTCGATGAGCGGGGTGGTGGACACGTTGTGCGCGCTCACCGATCTGCGCCCGGCCCCGCTGTGGGCGGTGGCCGCCGACTGCCTGGCGATGGCCGCGGTGCAGGCAGGGGAGGAGGCCTTCGAGGAGGATCTCGCGGCCACCGTGGCAACCGAGCTTGTCGACGGCCTGAACACCCGCCACACGGCGCCGGCCGTGCGCTTCGACGCCTCCGGGCACCTGCGGCGCGCCAGCTGTTGCATGATTTTCCACTCGCCCAGTGCGGGGATGTGTCTGTCCTGTCCGGCGAAGGTGTGAATCGCCCGGCACCGCGCGGGATGCGGCGCTAGGCTGGTCGACAGTGTCCGCGGGGCAGTCCCCGGCACAACCCCAGAGGAAGGTCTTCACCGAACATGAGCTTTTTCGAGGACATCGCAGCCGCTCTCGACAATGACGGTATCGAGTCGCGCGTCAATGGCGACACAATGTTCGTTCCGATCACTTCTGACCTGGAGATCCAGTTCGTCGAGATCGATTCCCTCCTACCCGCGGCAAATGTCTACATCGCCGCCGCGAACGTTGATGAAGATGATGAGGACTTCGAGGCCGTTCTGGTCTCGGTGGTGTTCTCCGTCGAAGATGCGGTGGCAGCCGTGGCGAAGCACGTGGCCACCGACCAGGTGGTCACGGTGCTGCGCGACCTGCTCGAGGGCACCGATGAGCGCATCGAGGACCTTGAGTTCTACCAGGATGGCATCAACGCCAACCTCGTTCGCGCAGCGGTCGCCCAGAATTCCGAGCTGCAGGTCCTGGTCGAGGTAGAGAACGGTGTACCCACGGCCGCCGTCAGTTTCGTTGCCGTCGGCGAATCCTTCGAGGATCTGGTGGATCAGGCCATCGAGGAACTCTGGGAGTCCGACGGGGATGCGGTGCTGTCCGAGGAGGATCGCCAGCGCATGTTCGCGAACCTGACCTCGGAACTCGAGTTCGCCACCGAGGAGGTGCTCGATCTGGGAACCTTCACCGATTTTGATCTGCTGTTCGATGTCCTTTCACTTGCCGACGACCAGGCCGAGGACTGGGAGGAGCAGCTCGTCCCCTTCGATGATGAGGAGTTTGACGAGCCGGATGTCTACGACCTATACGTCGATGATTCCGACGATGATGACGATGACGATGATTCCGACGATGAGGGCGACTACATAGACGGCGACGAGGACGGCGAGGGCGCGGAGTAGACCGCCGAGGGATCAGGCCGCCCTGGCCCGCCCCTGAAACAGCGACGCGGGCGAGGGGACGGGGAGAAAGTGGGAATCGACGAGCCAGCAGAATGTCGGTGTCGCTTCATCCCTGAGCTCGTGGACGGAGGTGATGTTCTGTCCCGTGAGAAGTGCGCGCACCCATCCCTCGGCGAGGGGCGCGGAGACGCGGTAGCCATCGGCATTGCTCAGTCTGACGGTGATCAGGTACGCGGGCTCGCCTTCGCCGCCGGAGGCCGTGAGCAGATCCCGGGTCTCCCTGCCCACGCAGTGGCGTGACAGGGTGAGGGAGAGCGGATCCGTTCCCGGAAGTGGTGGAAGCTGGATCCTCGGTGGACGCCAGGTGGGTATGGGTCGGGCGAGGGAACGCGGGTGGCGCATCATGGATCCCACGTCCGAGAGCACAGTGGGGAAGACCTCATGGAGATGCTCGGCGTAGTCGGTGCTGCTGGGTTGGGGCCTGAAGGGGTTTCGGTGGGTGATCATGGTGCACACGGTAGAACGCGGGGTGGACACACAGGTGTGCAGTATGGAAAATTTGTTCGAATAATGCGGTGAGGTGCTGGTCAGGTGGATTTAAACCCCGCGTGCGTCTAGCCTTGAATGCGAAATGGTGAATAGACAACAAAATGCCAGCGGTGCAGCCGCTGCGGTGGGTGGGACGGTCGCCGGGGGCGTCGTCAGGCAGAGGGTGCCCGAACAGATCTGGGTTCTTGTCGCCGCGGCCTTCATCATCGCGCTGGGATACGGACTGATCGCGCCGATCCTCCCGCAGTTCGTGGTGACCTTCGACGTCAGTCTGGCCGCGGCGAGCGCCGTCGTCTCGGTGTTCGCCGGGACGAGACTGCTGTTCGCGCCGGTGTCCGGGCGGCTGATCGATCGGATCGGGTCGCGGAAGGTATATCTGACCGGCCTGGCCACCGTGGCGGTGACCACGGGCCTGGTCGCCCTCGCCCAGGACTACTGGCAGGTGCTGCTGCTGCGGGCGCTCGCGGGGGTGGGATCGACGATGTTCACTGTCTCCGCAATGGGGCTGATCGTGAGGATGGCCCCCGCCGAGATCCGTGGCCGCTGCTCCTCGGTCTATGCCTCCGCCTTCCTTTTCGGCAGCATCATCGGACCCGTCCTCGGTGCGGCGATGTCCGCCCTCGGGATGCGCCCTCCCTTCGCCATCTACGGTGCCTCGGTCGCGCTGGCCGCGCTCGTGGTGTGGTGGCGGATGCCCAGAACCGACGCCCCGCTGAGCACCGGGACGACGCGGCAGGTCGAACCCCTGCACTTCCGTGAGACCATCCGCGATTCCGCCTACCGCAGTGCTCTGGTGGGGGCCTTTGCCAACGGATGGTCGAACTTCGGGGTCAGGGTGGCCACGCTGCCCCTGTTCGTCGCCGCGGTCTTTGATAACGGTGGCGCGGCCGCGGGCTTCGCCATGGCGGCCTTCGCCGCTGGCAATGCCATCTGCCTGCAACTCTCGGGCACGCTCTCGGACACCCACGGGCGCAAACCGCTGATTATCAGCGGTCTGGTGATCAATTCGGTGTTCACCGCGTCCCTGGGATTTGCTGATCAGTTCTGGCTGCTCATCGCACTCTCGGCCATGGCCGGCGTGGGCGCCGGCCTGATGAATCCCAGCCAGCAGGCCGTGCTCGGCGACGTCATCGGAAGCGGTCGGCCCGGCGGCCGCATCCTGGCCAATTTTCAGATGGCGCAGGACTTCGGGGCGATCACCGGACCCATCCTGGTCGGAATGATCGCACAGTCGCTGGGATTCCACTACGGCTTCCTCCTATGCGGCGCCATCGGCCTGTGCGCCGCCGCCTACTGGTTCCTCGGGCGGGAGACCCTGCCCTCGGCGCAGCAGCAGGGCACCGCATGAGTACACCCGCGCCGATCCCGGAACCCAGGGCGTGGAGGGCACTCGGTGCCCTGAGCGTGGGTCTGTTTCTCACGCTGCTGGATCAGTCGCTGGTGGCGGTCGCGCTCCCCAGCATCCGGGAGGATCTCGGCGCCAGCCTCAACCAGGCGGTGTGGGTCTCCGCGATCTATCTCCTGACCTTCGCGGTCCCGCTGCTGATCACCGGCCGCCTGGGCGACAGGTACGGCCAGCGCAGCATCTACCTGCTCGGCATGTCCATCTTCACCGCTGCCGCCCTGGCGTGTGTGCTCGCCCCGTCGATCGAGTGGCTGATCGTTGCCCGCGCGGTGCAGGGATTGGGCGGTTCCCTGTTGAACCCCCAGCCGCTGAGTATCATCCACCGCATCTTCGCGCACAGCAGACGGGGAGCGGCAACCGGTGTGTGGAGCGCGGTCGCCTCCTCCGCAGGTCTCTTCGGCCCCGTCATCGGGGGATTTCTGGTGGGGGGACTGGGATGGCGGGCGGTGTTCTTTGTCTACGTTCCCCTCGGGGTGCTGTCGCTGGTCATGGTCGCCCGCTACATCCCGCACCTTCCCCCTGGGACCGGGCGCATCGACTATCTCTCCGGACTGGTCAGCCTGATCGCGGTCCTCGGTATCGTCTCGGCTCTTCAGCAGGGCCCTGAACTGGGGTGGAATGCGGTGGTGTGGCTGAGTCTCGGGATCGGCATCGCCGCCTTCACCCTGTTCATCCGGATGCAGCGGACGTCGGGTGCCCCGCTGGTTCCCTTGAGACTTTTCAACACCCGCAACTTCTCCCTCGGCATCATCGCGGTGTTCGGGCTCGGCTTCACTGTCTATTCCATCAACCTCCCGATCATGCTCTATCTCCAGGTGGGACAGGGAGTCCCCGTGGAACAGGCGGGACTGATGCTGGTTCCGATGGGGGTGCTCTCGGTGATCATCTCGCCGCTCATCGGCCGACTCACCGACCGTGTCGCCCCAGGGCTGATCTCCAGGATCGGCTTCGCCTCGATGCTCGCGGCGGTGACGGTATTCGGCGTCCTGATGCACCTGGGGGCCGAACCCGGCTGGCTGATGATCGCCATTCTTCTGCTGGGCGTGGCCAACGCGGCATGCTGGGCCCCGAATTCCACGATCTCGCTGCGAGACGTGCCCGCCGATCTCGTCGGGTCCGCATCCGGTGTCTACAACACCTCCCGCCAGGTCGGCGCGGTGCTGGGTGCGGCCTCACTGGGGGCCGTGATGCAGATGGGACCGGCCGGCCACTCCTATGGCGCGAGCATGGGCAATGCCATCCTTCTCACCCTGGTTCCCCTGGTTGCGGGATGGGTCGCGGTCTCCCGCTTCCGTGCGCAGTGACCGGCCCCCGCAACCTACCGCAGCCAACCGCAACCTACCGTGCCGACAGCGCCGCCCGCGCCTGGACGGCAGCCCGGACCAGGATCCCAAGCGCCGCGTTCGTCTCCTCCCAGCCACGCGTTTTCAATCCGCAGTCCGGATTGACCCACAACTGCCGCGGGTCGACGGATTCCAGGGCGGCGTCGAGCAGTCCGCGCACCTCCTCGAGGGAGGGCACACGCGGGGAATGGATGTCCCACACGCCCGGGCCGACGCCGAGTTGGAAGCCGGAGGATCTCAGGGCGCTCAGAACTGTCATATCCGAGCGTGCGGCCTCGATGGTGGTGACATCGGCATCGAGGTCGATGATTGATTCAATGAGTTCATTGAACTGCGAGTAGCACATGTGGGTGTGTATCTGGACCCCGCTGGGGGCGCCGGCGGTGGCCAGACGGAAGGCCCCGACCGCCCACTCGGTGTAGGCCGGACGATCGGCCAGACGGAGGGGAAGCAGCTCGCGGATGGCGGGTTCATCGACCTGGATGATCTTCGCCCCGGCGGCGATGAGATCCGCGATCTCATCGCGCAGTGCCAGGGCGATCTGGTCGGCGGTGACCGACAGCGGCTGGTCATCGCGGACAAAGGACCACGCGAGCATGGTCACGGGACCGGTGAGCATGCCCTTGACGGGCCGGTCGCTCAGCGACTGGGCATAGGTGAACCAGCGCACCGTCATCGGCTCGGGTCTGGTGACATCGCCGTAGAGGATGGGCGGACGCACGCAGCGCGAGCCGTAGCTCTGCACCCAGCCGTACTCGGTGGTGTGGTAGCCGTCGAGAAGCTCCGCGAAGTACTGCACCATGTCATTGCGCTCCGGCTCCCCGTGGACGAGCACATCCAGGCCCAGCGCCTCCTGGCGCGCGATGACCTCCGCGATCTCCGCCTCCATCGCCGCTTCATAGGTGGCGGCCGAGATCTCACCGCGTCGCAGCCGGGTGCGCGCCGCCCGAATCTCCCTGGTCTGCGGGAAGGAGCCGATGGTGGTGGTCGGCAACGGAGGCAGGCCGAGGGCCTGTTCCTGAGCGTGACGACGCGCGACGAAGTCCTCGCGTACGCGATCCTTCGCGGTAACGGCTCGGGTGTCCCCGTGGGTGCGGGAGGAGGTCGACCGTGCGGCGAGTGCGGAGGAGGCGGCGTCGAAAAGCTCCTGGTCCGTATCGCCCGCGAGGGCGCGGGCGAGCGCCGCGACCTCGGTGATCTTCTCCTGGCCGAATGCGAGCCAGCTCCGCAGCTCATCGTCGAGCGTGGTTTCAGGGTCCAGGCTGTAGGGGACGTGGAGCAGGGAACAGGAGGTGCTGACCGCGACCGGGCCGCGTGCGGCGAGACCGCGCAGGGTGGCAAGGGCGACGCAGAGGTCGGTGCGCCAGACGTTGCGGCCATCGACGATCCCCGCGACCAGCAGTTCCTCACCTGTCCACGCCTCCAGGGCGGTCCTGCCCGCGGTGACCAGATCCACTCCGATTGCGTCGAGGCCGATTCCGCAGAGGGTGCGCAGCGCCTGGTCGCCGGCACCGAAATAGGTGCTCACCATCAGCCGTACCGGCGCCTGCGCCAGCTTGAGGTAGCCCGAGCGCACGCGGTCGAGGACAGCCTCGGGAACGTCCGTGACCAGGGAGGGCTCGTCGAACTGCACCCATCCGGTCGGCAGTTTCGGCAGGAGTTCGGCGTAGGTGTCGAAGAGCGCCTCCAGATGGTCGAGGGGATCCGAGCCGTCGGTGGTGCGCGCCAGGGAAAGATAGGTCAGCGGTCCGACCAGCACGGCACGCACCGGGACCCCGCGGCGAAGCTGTTCCTGCAGATCCCCGAGCAGTGCGGCATCGTCCAGGGTGAACCGCGTATCCGCGTCCAGTTCCGGGACCAGGTAGTGGTAGTTGGTGTCGAACCATTTGGTCATGGCGCTCGCCGGCAGCTCATCGGTGCCGCGGGCCGTGGCGAAGTAGCGGTCGATGTGGGCGGGAAGACCGTCACCCCCATGGTCGGGAATGGTCCGGACGCGCCGGGGCAGGACCCCGAGAAGCGCGGAGGCATCGAGCATGGAGTCGTAGTAGCTGCGGCCACCGCTCGGAACCGAATCGATGCCGGAGGCAAGCAGCGTGTCCGCGTACTCATCTCCGAGGCGCGTCGCGGTCTCGCTGAGTTCATCGCCGGTGCGTTCACCGGACCAGTAACCCTCGAGGGCGAATTTCAGTTCACGGTGCGGGCCGATTCGCGGCACGCCCGTAATGGTGGAGGAAAACTGAGAAGTCACTTGGTTGAAGTCCTTCTGATTGTGAGCCGAACGTGCGATCCCGGCTAGGAGGCACGACAACCGGCACCACCCCGGCGTCCGGGTATGCGGGAACACCGGGTGTGCATTGAAGGACTGCCCCGGTTTTCCTCGTTACCGCCCAGTGGTGATTCCACTGCCGTCGAGGTGGTCATGCCTACCGCGTGTACCGCGTTCCTCTTCATCCGGGGCTCCAGGGAGAGGGTGAAAGGCAGACCGATTGCGTACTCAAGGCAACACTGGACAAAGCGGTCTGTCAAGGAAACGGGGGGAGTTAGATTCACGGTGGGGGTATCGGGGCCACCGGGGATTCACCGGGGAGCCATGGCTATCGGGGCCACCGGGGATTCACCGGGGAGCCATGGCTGGTGGACTCCGTATCGGGATCCGGGGGTGCGGGAAAGGATCCACCTTTCCGGTGCCGTCGCGGGTCTGGAAGCGCGGCGGAGTCACACTGCGGCCCCTATTGTTTTGATTAGAGAACAAACGGGAGGGATAAGCGTGCGCACCCTGCCCCGAAACTCAGCCCACTGTCCGGAGGTCGACCGCGGGTCTCCGGTGATAATGATCACGCTCGAGAGGATCACTTCCGGTCGCCTCATTGTGATCGACCCCTTCATGATGGCCGGCCCCGGCTGCGTTCCTCAGATGCCCTCCGGCGCCTGAACGGTGTCGGCCACCGTGGCCGACATCGGGCACCTCAGGTTCGGGTACCTCAGTGTGCTGGCCCGGTTCATCTCGCTTCACGACGCCACCGCCACCCGCGACCTCGACACCGACGTGGACGTCGACGTGGACGTCGACGGGGGAGCGGTGATGGTGTGCGGTGCCGGAGCTGTCGACCGCCTCCTCCCCGCACGCCCGGACTGGCGCTACCTGTCCCGCGATCAGGGCCACGCCTGGCTCGATGACACCCATCACCCCGTGAGACCGTGTCGCGGACTTTGAGGGTCACCCTCCCTGCTTGCCCGTTCGAACGATGCCTTCTTCTGCCTGAGCGGCTGGGGTGACGGAGGGTACTCCGGGTGGTGGGGTTTCGGTGCGGACGGAGGGGTGAGTCGGGTGCACTTTGATTTCGAGGTCTTCGGCGGGGCGCGCTGAATGCCGGGTGTGCTCCAAATTGGGGTGACCCGGGCTCCCCGGCGGAGTAGTCTTGTTTTTTGATCGGGCAGGTTCGGACATTTTGGAGGGTTCTCGTGGAGGATACCGCTGCTGGAAAAGAGCCTGAGGCCAAGAAGCTCCTGGAAATGGTGGAGGACCAGCGGCGGATGGGCGTCGAGGCAGATGCCGTCCTCCGGCTGGGCATGATGCTCATGGGCGCGGGCACCGGGGGATACCGGGTGATGCGCGCGATGAAGCGCGCCGCCAGGTCCCTGGGGTTCGATGACCTCGACGTCATCGTCTCGGTCAACACCATCACCTGCACCTTCCACCGCGGCGAGCGTTTCCGCACCGTGGTGGCCAATCAGCACAACCCCGCCGTCGACGCCTCCCGGATCGAGGCGATCGAGCACTTCACCCACAGCATCGATCGGCCGATGACCGCCGAGGAGCTCAATGCCTACCTCGACCGCATCGAGGAGAACGTGCGCAAGCGGTGGTCCTGGTGGATTCTCGCGCTGGCCGCCGGTCTCGCCTGTGCCGGATTCGCGCTGCTCAACCACTATTCCGCGACGGAGGCCGCCGTGGTCGCGGTTTCCGCGGCGTCGGGCCAGACGCTCCGCTTCATCCTCGGTCACCGCCACCTCAACCAACTGGGCACCGTCGCCATGGCCGGTCTCGCCGCATGCCTGTCCTACTACGGGATCTCGGTGGCGCTGTCGGCGATGGGCGTGGTGGATCCCGGATCCCTGTCCGCCGGCTACGTCGCGGCCGCTTTGTTCCTCATCCCGGGATTCCCGCTGTTCTCCGCGATTCTGGATCTGAGTCGTTTTGACATCACCGCGGGCCTGTCGAGGCTGACCTACGCCTGCCTGGTGATCGCCACGGCGACGATGTCGGTGGGCACCGTGTCGTGGATCACCGGCCTGAATCCGCTGCCACCGGGCCCGGGGGAGGCAGACGTCGCGTGGTTCATCACCGCTGCGCTGGGAACCGCGATGGGCATCGGCGGATTCGCCTTCCTCTTCAATTCCTCCAGGCGGATGGTCACCATCGCGGTGCTCATCGGCACCGTGGCCAATGTCCTGCGCCTGGGGCTGCTGGCACTGGGGTTGCCGCAGCAGTTCTCGGTGTTTGTCGGGGCCCTGGCGGTGGGTCTGCTCGGCGCGGCGATGGCCAAACCCGCCCGTCTGCCGCGGATCACCATGACGGTTCCGGCCGCCGTGATCATGATCCCGGGGACCGCGATGTACCGCACCGTGTACTACCTCAACACCGGTGACATGGATGTGGCCATATCCAACGCGGTGACCGCGGTGCTCAGTGTTATCGCCATCGGCGCCGGCCTGGTGGTCGCGCGCATGCTCACCGACCGCGACTGGGCCTTCGGCCGGTTGATCGATTTCGATCACAGACCCGGTGCGGCGGGCGTGGCGGCCGCCGGTCGGGGTGGCCTTCACCTTCCGTTTCCGGGGAGGCGGGCACCACCGGGCATGGGTAGGCTGGTCGTTCACAGGGCATTACCGAGACCACCGACCGCATCCGGGCTCCGGCCGGGAATCAATCCTTTCGAGGAGAACACCATGAGTAGCTATCTTCTTGGTCCACCGACCGTCGGGTCCGAGATCCTCGAGGCCGAACCCGTACCACTCGTCGTCGCCAGGTTCCCCGACCATCCCTTCGCCGAAATGTCCGCGGCCTTCGACTCCACCTTCGCGGCGCTCTTCCCGGCGCTCGCGGCCCGGCAGATCACCCCCGTGGGCCCTGCCGTTGCCGTGTATCACTCCATTCCCGGTGACACCCTGACATTCGAGGTCGGCATTCCGGTGGACGGACCCTTGACCGGGGAGGTGCACACCGAGGGTGGGGTGATTCTGTGCAACTCCACGTTGCCGGCCGGTCCCGTTGCCCGGACTAGCTATTTCGGCGGCTACGGGGGACTGGGGGAGGCGTGGTCACGATTCATCACATCCCTCGACGACGTCAGGCAGGCGATGCCCTACTGGGAGGTCTATGTCACCGAGCCCACCCCCGACGCGGACCCCGCAACCCTGCGCACCGACCTCTACACGGCGGTCACGCCGGAGCGGTAGCCCTGATCACCCGGCCGCTGCCTGACGACGCCCACCACCCCGACCACCCACCCTGGATGGTCGGGTTTCTACCATATGTGGCCCGAATTACCAAACAGTGTGGTTGAAACCCCTTTACAGCTCCATGTCACCTTCCTACAATTGGTTCTTGGGTCCCGGGAGTGGGGCACGGGTTCCACGGATCAAGTCCATTCACATACAGCCCCACATTGTGAATCCACAGGAGGCCAATCATGGCAACACCCGTTCGTTTCGATCCTTTCGCTGAGCTCCGCGCCATCCAGCAGCGTTTCCTCGGAGACGATTTCTTTACCGACAGCGCCCGCGCCGCATCACTTCCGACCACGGATGTGTACACGGAGGACGATAAGCGCCTTGTCGTCGAGGCGCACCTACCGAATTTCTCCGATGATGACATCGAAATCCAGGTGGATGACGGCGCCCTGGTGATCAGGGCCCAGCGGAAGAACACCGAACCAGACGATGACCGCAAGTACCTGGTGCGGGAATCCTCATCGAGTTTCTACCGTCGGATCCAGCTGCCCGAGCGCAGCGATGAAGCCGGTATCACCGCCGACTTCGACAAGGGCGTGCTGAAGGTGACGGTACCCTTCCAGGAGATCGCCGCCCCGAAGAAGATCGAGATCAACGGCGGACACTCCGCATCGACACCGGCAGTCGAGGAGAACAAGGCCAGCCAGTAGCCGCCGGACCAAGCCCCCGCCAGTTTCCCCACGTCGGCGGGGGCTCCGTGTATTCCTATTTCCTCGGCTTTCGGGAGCGGTCGCGGTAATCCGTTGATCAGTGGATTGCAACAGCGGGAGATTTCGCCCCTGAGATGCGGGCCGTTTCCGTCGTCCATCACGGCACGATCCGAGAGGTCCTGCTCCGGCCGCAATCAGAAACCTGACCCCGGTTTCTCAAACACCCAACATCCCAACTCTCCGGTACTGAAAAGGCAACTCCTGCCCTTGCAAAGCATGTACTACGAGCTCGGAGAGGCAAGGGCGCTGGCAATCGCGTCGGAGGAAGGCTCCGATCGTGGCTCAATCCGGAGGATCGCCACATCTCCCGGAAGCAATCGAGCCACCTTTGAGAAAAAATACCACCAGATTCTGCGCCCACACCTCCACAGATGAATAGGACCACCGTTTCGAACACGCGACCAGAAGCGGCACTCACCCGCGCCGCCGACCAGACCGTTGAGCCGGGGCTCGGTGGCAAGCGTGTCCGTCACCTCTCCGGGTCTACTCGGAGGCCACCAGGAGGCCATCAGTGCCGATCCGAGACATCCGCAGGCGGTGTGGGAACTGAAAAGTGCGGGCGCGGTATCGGGGCTGATCGGTGTGGTTCAGCATGCCGGGATCTCACCGACGCGGGCTGATAGCGGGGCGACACGGGCTTTCCTGCCCCGGTGGAGGGCGGCAGGAAGCCCGTGACGATTCAACTCGTGCGCCCCAGGTGGGATGCTACTCTCCGCTCCCCATGGGAGTGCGTTCATAGGCGGCAAGAAGCAGACGTTCTGCGCGGACCAGGTAAGTGTCCAATACGCTGGCGGCTTCTTCAGTCTCACCTGATTCGACAAGCTCCAGTACTTCGCGGTTGAGGTCGAGGAATGGAGCGTGCAGGTACTCGGGGTCGTCGACAAGCCCGAATACGAGTCGCATTTCTGCGGAAAGAAAGGTAAAGATCCTGGTCAATCGCGGACTATCTGCCAGCGCGATGATGGCGTCGTGAAAGGCGATGTTGGTGGTACCCACCATTTTCCAATCATCCTCTGACCTGGCTTTTTCCGCCCTCTCCACTGCCGAACGCATGTCGGCGACCGCAGGGTGTTTGGGAAAGGCCTGCCTTATCGCCTGGCACTCGATCATGCGTCGGACACGGTACAGGTCGATGATTGAGGTCAGGGTCGGGGTGGTCACATAGGCACCGCTGTAGGGGACCTGGGTGATGAGGCCCTCGTGGCTGAGCATGCGAAATGCTTCGCGCAGAGTGTTACGTGAAACTCCGAGCTGGTCGGCCAGTTCCGCCTCGCGAAGCCGCGCCCCAGGGGTCAGAGTGCCGTCGATGATCCTATTTCGCAGATGCGTCATCGTTTCATCGGCGAGCGGCACTGGAATCGGCCCTTTGGCCTGCGGTCTGTCACTGGGAAGAGCCCGGGAATCCATCTGATCAGCATAGCGCTGACCCCACGAATCGGTGCCAAATGCCTCGGTGATTTCGCCAGGTCTGTTCAGTCAAAAGTTCTATTTGTTCAACAAAAATCCGGGATTGTTCAAGTAGAGTCTTTTTTTGCTGAGGATATCCGACTATGCTCCAAATCACCCCGCAGTGCGGGACCCCGCAAAGTAACGCTGAAAGGAACTGACATGAGCAAACAGCTACACGGCGAACTGGACGGGGCGCAGGCTATGACCTCGGCACCCAAGCAGGATGCGAAAAGTTTCACCAAGGCCCGCAGGGCTTCATTGATCGGTGCGATCTTCATGATGGCGACTTCGGCCATCGGTCCCGGATTTATCACGCAAACGGCAACCTTCACTCAAACCATGGGTGCTGCGTTCGCCTTCGGCATTCTGGCGTCGATCGTGATCGATTTCGTGGTCCAGGCCAATGTCTGGCAGATCATCACGGTTTCAGGCAAGCGAGCAGCGGAACTGGCCAACGCAGCAGTACCGTTCAGCGGTTACGTTCTTTCGGTGCTCGTGATCATCGGTGGGTTGGTGTTCAATATCGGCAATATCGCAGGCGCCGGACTTGGATTGAATGCCATGCTGGGCCTCAACCCGAAGATCGGCGGACTTATCAGCGCAGTTCTCGCCATCGCGATCTTCCTATCTCACCGTGCCGGTCTTCTAATGGACAGAGTGATGATCATCCTTGGTCTGCTCATGATCGGCCTCACCATAATCGTTGCGATCATCGCCAACCCGCCCGTGGGTACCGCACTGCACCAGACGTTCCTGCCTGACACCATCGACTTCGCGATGATCACCACCATCGTCGGTGGCACCGTCGGTGGATACATCACCTACGCGGGTGCCCACAAACTACTTGATTCCAATACCGCGGGACCCGAGCATGTCAAGCAGGTTACCAAGTCAGCGTTCATGGGAATCGGTGTTACCGGGATCATGCGCTATATCCTCTTCCTGGCCTTCCTCGGTGTGACCACAAGCGGTGTCACCCTCGACGTCGCGGGCAACCCCGCCGGTGATGCCTTTCACGCAGCTGCAGGCGAGTGGGGAATGCGTGCTTTCGGTCTGGTCCTGTGGGCAGCAGGTATCTCCAGTGTGATCGGAGCGGCTTTCACCTCGGTGTCATTCATGACGGTCTTCAGCTCCAAACTCGACCAGCGTCGCCGGGGCCTGGTGACGGTGGTGTTCATCATCGTCGGTCTCTCCGCCTACCTGGTGGTCGGCACGGCGCCGGCGGCACTGCTCGTATTCGCAGGTGGATTCAACGGACTGATCCTGCCCATCGGCTTTACAGTGTTTATGTACATCGCCTGGTTCCGCAAGGACCTCCTGCACGGTCATCAGGTTCCTTATTGGCTGCTCGGCCTCGGTTCACTGGTAACGGTTCTCACCTGGTACATGGGTGTTGTCTCCTTCGTGAAGATCTTCGCCTTCCTCGGTGTGTGATCGACGAACAGGACTGACAAGATGGCGACAAACCGACAAACGGAGGAAAAGAGAATGTACATTGACCTCAACAGTGATCTCGGCGAAAACTACGGCGCCTGGCGCATGGGCGATGACAAAGCCATGCTCGGCATTGTTACCAGCGCAAATGTCGCTTGTGGTTTTCATGCGGGTGATCCCCGTTCGGTGTTGGAAACCCTGAAAGAGGCGGCAGAATGTGGAGTGACTGTCGGCGCCCACGTCGCCTATCCTGACCTCTCCGGTTTCGGGCGTCGTGAGATGAATCTCTCCGCTTCCGAGCTCGAAGCAGATGTCATCTATCAGATCGGCGCATTGGCGGCGTTAGCGAAGGCCGCGGGTACGACGGTCAGCTACGTCAAACCTCATGGCGCCCTGTACAACACCATTGCCCGTGATGAACGTCAGGCGGCTGCGGTGATACGCGCATTGCAAGTGGTAAATCCCGAGCTCCCACTAGTTTGTCTCGCGGCTTCGCAACTTATAGAACAAGCACGAGACGCGGGACTGCGCCCGGTTGCCGAGGCATTCGCCGATCGCGCCTATGAGCCCAGTGGTCTGCTGGTGTCGCGCCGTGAAGCCGGTGCGGTACTCCACGATCCCGCCGAGGTGGCGGCGCGGATGCTGACACTGGTGAAGGAGGGCACAGTCACCGCGCGCGACGGCAGTGAGGTTCGACTCGATGCGGAATCCATATGCGTGCACGGGGACAGTGATGGCGCTGTACAGATGGCGATCGCGGTTCGCGAGCATCTGGTCGGTGCCGGAGTGTCCCTTCGATCCTTTGTGGGGCAGCGATGAGCCCGCAGGTGCAGTTGCGCGCCGTCGGAAGTGACGCAGTCCTGCTCGATTGTGGTGATTTGGACAGCGCGCTGGAGGTACTCGCTGCGCTGACCGTGGCCAGGCAGGACGGCCGACTTGAGGTGGCAGAATTGGTTCCTGCCGCAGAAACGGTCATGATTCGTGGCGGTGAGGCCCGTGATCCGCGCGCTTTGTCCGACAAGCTGCCGGAGGTCCTTGCCAAAGGGGAGCGCGTGAGCTCAGGCGCAGCTGACACAGCTGCGACGGTGGTCCCCGTTCTCTATGACGGCGGCGACCTGGCAGAAGTCGCAGGTCTGCTGAACATGAGTATTGATCAGGTCATTGCCCGTCACACCGGCACCGACTATACGGTTGCCTTCACTGGTTTTGCCCCGGGTTTCGCCTACCTGTCCGGCGGCGACCCGGCACTCAACGTGCCACGGCGCTCAACCCCGCGTCCGCGTATCGACGCCGGATCAGTCGGCCTGGCGGGTTCCTTCTCCGGCGTCTATCCGCGCCGGAGCCCGGGCGGATGGCAGCTCATTGGCCGCACGACCAGCGCCATGTGGGATCTGAGCCGGGAGCAACCGGCACTTCTCACCCCTGGATCGAAGGTGCGCTTTGTCGTGGAGAGGGAAAGGGTGGATCTGGGTGCGGAAGCGAGACCACGGTCCCAGGAAGCAGCAGTCCTGCCAGAAGTTGCGGGGCGGCCAGTTCTCAAGGTCACCGAACCTGGCCTGCAGACTCTGATCCAGGATCATGGCCGACCGGGATTCGCAGAAATGGGTGTCAGCGCCGCTGGCGGTGCGGATCCCCGCGCACTCGACGGTGCCAACGCACTGGTAGGAAATTCGAGCGGCGCTGCAGTCCTTGAGCTGGGCATGGGCGCGTTCACTGCCGAGGCGATTGCCACGACCACCCTCGCCATCACAGGCGCACCGCGAGCAGGTCTGATTAGGGGCGGAGCAGACACCCGTGAGGTCCCCTACGCTACCGCCTTTGAGCTGGAAGCAGGAGAATCGATAACACTTGAGGAGCCGAGCCGGGGGCGCCGCAGCGTCCTGGCGATCAAGGGCGGAGTGGCAACAGAGCTTGTTCTCGGCAGTGCCTCACGCGATACCCTGGCCGGACTCGGCCCCGCCCCACTGGAACCCGGTGATAACGTCCTTGCCGGTGAGATGGGCGTCGAAAAGCCCGCTTCTTATGTGCCCACACGCGGAAAGCTTCCGGTGCCCGGTCAAACCACCGTGCTCCGTGTCATTGCCGGACCGCGTGATGATTGGTTCGCACGCCCCGATGCCACCGGTTCGGAACGACTCTGGCGCCAGGACTGGACCGTCTCGCCCAGCAGTGATCGCGTGGGGGTGCGCCTGGCCGGTGTGCCGTTGGTGCGGGCGGAGGAGTACTCGTCGCGTGAACTGCCCAGCGAGGCCATGGCCACCGGCTCCCTCCAGGTCCCACCTGATGGCCAGCCGGTGATCTTCCTCGCCGACCACCCGCTAACCGGCGGATACCCGGTCATCGGTGTCGTGTGTGAGGAGGACATCGAGCTCGCGGCACAGCTGCCCAGCGATGCAAAGGTCCGTTTCATTCCCCATACGCCGGTGTCCGGTGGTACCGGACACATCGGATGCGAAGAAAGCCCAAGAGTGCACACTGCCGAAAGCGAGAAGCTGATGAATCCACCGAAAACCATCACCACCGTTCTGATCGCCAACCGCGGTGAGATCGGTGTGCGCGTTGCACGTGCCGCACGTGAGGCGGGGCTGCGTTCCGTGGCTGTGTACGCCGACGCGGATATCGATGCCCTGCATGTGCGGGCCGCTGATGACGCCTACGCGCTGCACGGGGAGACCCCCGGTGATACCTACCTCAACATTGACAAGCTCCTCGAAGTTGCGCGTGTGTCCGGCGCCGATGCCGTTCACCCAGGTTACGGTTTCCTTTCAGAAAGCTCCGAGTTCGCCCGCGCCGTGATTGCGGCGGGGCTGATCTGGATCGGCCCGAACCCTGACACCATTGATCTTCTCGGCGACAAGGCACGTGCCCGCGCCCTGGCTGCAGATGTTGGAGCGCCTCTCGTCCCGGGTACCAACGAGCCCGTACGTGATGCAGAGGAGATCGAGAACTTCGCAGATACCCACGGTTTGCCCATCGCGATCAAGGCGGTGCACGGTGGTGGTGGTCGCGGTATCCGCATGGTTCATCGCCGTGAGGACATCGCTGACGCCTTTGAGTCTGCGGTCCGCGAAGCTGTCACCGCCTTCGGGCAGGGGGACTGCCTGGTCGAACGCTTCCTCGAGCACCCCCGCCATATTGAGGCACAGGTACTGGGAGACAGCCAGGGACGTATCGCTGTGCTCGGCACACGCGACTGTTCGCTGCAGCGACGCAATCAGAAGCTCGTGGAGGAGGCACCCGCACCCTACATCTCCGATGAAATTCGTGAGCGCATTCACCAGGCTGCGGCGGACATTTGTGGCGCAGCCGGCTATGTCGGGGCTGCGACCGTGGAGTTTCTGCTCGGTTCGGACAACACCCTGTCATTCCTCGAGGTGAATACCCGACTCCAGGTTGAGCACCCGGTCACTGAGGAAGTCACCGGCATTGATCTGGTTCAGGAGCAGTTCACGATAGCCGCCGGCCTGCCCATGACCGTACCCGAGGAGGTGCCGCAGTATGGCCACGCCATCGAGTTCCGCATCAACGCGGAGGATCCGGCACTTGGTTACCTCCCGACGCCCGGACTACTTGAGCGTTTCGACGCCCCGAGTGGCCAGGGCGTGCGCCTCGATGCCGGCTACGAGGCAGGACAAACCATTCCGGGGACCTTTGATTCGCTTATCGCCAAACTGGTGATCTGGGGTAGAGACCGCGAGCAGGCGCTGGCGCGGGCCAGACGAGCGCTTGGGGAGTTCCACATTGAGGGCGTCGCCACGGTTCTTCCCTTCGATCGTTTCGTCGTCGGGGACCCGGCCTTCACCGCAACAGGGGGAGCGGGCTTTGCGGTGCACACCCGCTGGATCGAGGAGGAGTGCTCTGCTGATTTCCCGGTGCCGGCGGAGATCTCCGTCGGCCAGTCCGCGATCACGCGCCTGCCGATCGAAATTGACGGACGTCGCGCCACCATCGGACTACCGCTGGCGTTACTCTCACAGCTCACTCCGGTAGGCAATGTCGGTACCGCGTCTGAACTGGCTTCCTCGTCTGACCCTGTGTCCACTGGACCAGGCGCAGTGCTTGCACCCTTCGCGGGAACACTACGTACCTGGAAGGTGGAGGACGGGACAGTAGTGGAGGAGGGAGACACCGTTGCGGTTCTCGAGGCCATGAAGATGGAGGTGCCGGTAAAGGCGCCACGCGGTGGAACACTGCGTCACGGGCTTGCCAGCGGGGAGAATGCGACAGCAGGTCAGAGCATCGGTGAGGTGGAGAAATGATGATCAAGGCAACGACGAACCAGTTGGAACAGGCGCGCTCGGCACGGGCCTCCTACCGCGCGGGTGTGATGGAACCGACTAGTGGTATTGCGCATGGGCTGGTCCAGGCCAACCTCATTGCTGTGCCACGGGATTGGGCTTATGACGTGCTGCTCTACTCGCAGCGTAACGACAAACCCTGCCCGGTCCTGGAAGTGCTCGATGCCGGGGCGGTCGAGCCGAAGATGGCCCCCGGAGCGGACCTGCGCACCGATATTCCCGCTTACCGCATCTGGCGCGATGGTGAACTGGTGGAGGAGACGACGGATGCTTCACAGGCATGGGTCGAACATCCTGATCTTGTATCCTTCCTCATCGGGTGCAGCTTCACCTTCGAGGCAGGGCTGGTCGATGCGGGAATTGAGATCCGGCACCAGGTACTCGGCCGCAATGTGCCGATGTACCGCACCAACAGGGCTTGCGAACCTGCGGGACGTCTGACCGGCGAGCTGGTGGTATCCATGCGACCGATTCCAGCTGACCGGGTTGCCGACGCCGTGCGCATCTCCGCACGCTACCCGGCCGTCCACGGAGCTCCGGTTCACATAGGCGATCCTGTAGGTCTGGGGATTGGGGACATTTTCGCACCCGATTTCGGAGACCCACCGGAGCTACGCGACGGCGACGTACCCGTCTTCTGGGCCTGCGGCGTCACCCCGCAGGCGGCGATCATGGCCTCGCGACCACCGTTCGCGCTCACACACGCGCCGGGGCACATGTTTATCACCGACGTTCCCGATGCGCAGTACATTGCGTAAGGCGCCCGTGTAGCGTGGTTCCTGTTAATGGAGTCCGGAAAGCTGCATCTCTGACACACCCTGTGCGTGCAGGTAGGTCAGTGTTTTTGCGATCCTCCTTCGGAGAGAATGGAAAGAACTTTTCTGAGTGCTGGAAGCTGTGGTTGTTTGCTCAGCCCCGGCCAGGATCACTGGAGCCTTGAGTAAACATTGTCTGCAACTGCGGAAATTTTGGCCGCATAGCTGTCGCGCTGACCGTGTTGGGAGCCCTTGATCCCATCCGAGGATTGAAGTTTGGCGATAGGTGCATGGACATCTTGCGAGGTGGCTGGCATCGAGTACATGTGGGGCACGATTCCGAGGAGAAACTCTTCCTCTGGCTGTCCTAAGCTCGTGGCGATTCTCCGAGCTTCGTCGGCGAATCGCCCGCGGAAACGCTCAAAGGCACCGATGAGCTGCTCTTGCCCGCTGCTCTTCTTCTTCACATACTCCAGGGTCGTGTACCCCAAATACTTCAACTGTTTGCCATTGTGTCCTTGAAGTCGTAGGGATCGAGATTTCTCATCGACATTCGAAGAGTATGTACGCCAGGCATTCAGATTGCCTTCTGACATCTCGCTGTAATCAACGGTCCAGCTCTCAAACCATCGCGCCAGGTTTCCAAAGGCGTGGTAGCTAAATAGATCAGTGGAAGTCGGTGTGACAAAAGCGTCGCAGCCAAGCAAAACGGTGCGATTGAATGGGCCAAGGCTGGGACCCACGTCAAAGAAAATGTAGTCATATCGGCCTTCGTCTTCCATCGCTGTCGCGAGCTGGCCAGCCCAATGCACTCGGCGGAATGCCGCCGTCTGCTTACTCAACGCCGTTTGCCATGCCTCACTCATTACGTCCTCGATCTGAGACAGACTCGGATGACCGGGAAGAACGTCGACGCCAAAGCGATCCGAATGAACCGGAGTGATTTCGGTATCAATTGTCGGCTCACCTTCACGAAGAGGAATAAACAGCTTGTAGATAGAGTGCGATAACGACTCCTTCGTAGAATCAGCTGGATCCACTCGGGAGTCATAGATTGCTGCGGTCTGTTCCTCGGTGAGCATCAACTGAGTGGCGTTGCACTGTGGATCGCAGTCGACATAGAGCACGCGGTGGCCACGATCCGCGAAATCGCTCGCGATATTGGTTGACAGAGTCGTCTTACCAACGCCGCCCTTATTGTTGAAGAAGCTTAGTGTCTTAATCTGATTCATCGTGTTCCTGGAAGATTGACTCGTGGGCGGTGTGACCGCAAATAGCTACTTTGGCCAGGGAACTTGTACCTGGTCGTGGGAAAAGAGACTGTATGAATTATGCCCTATCACGACAACAGTTGCTCGTGAGCGCAACCTCGGGCAGAAACAACTTCCTAGCTGTGCTTGGTCTGAGTCAGATACTCGAACAGCGATTGCTCAACAGGGCTTTCAAGATCCAGGTCCATCGTCACGACGGACAGTCCTTTTCCGGCAACATTTTTCATGGTCTCTTCCCGCTGGTTTTCTGAGAGGGCCTTACCAAGATAGTAAAACTCCCTTCCCTCTGAGTCGTCCTTTTTGACCAAAAGGTGTAGGGCTGCTTCGTTGTTGATAATGGGCTGCAGTTCTTTGCTGTCAAACCGTCGACCGCTTTTTGAGAACCATCGCATGGTCTTAGGGGTAATGAGCTCATCCTCGTACTTCGTGCTTTCCGAAACACTCTCGTCTTTGTGATATGTCACAAAGATCGGCAGCGTGGCGGTGGATCTGTCGAGCTTGTAGCCATACATGGTGCTCTCATGGTTACTAGGCCAGTTGAGGAGTCGACAGACTTCCCTGCGTGAGTACATTGCTCCTGATTTCATCTCGCCGGACCAAAACCCCCGCTCTCGGGATAGGAAAAGTCCCGTTTCGATGATGTCATCAACGTGGTTGCTGAACACTTCTGCTTGGGTGCGATCTGGTTGAGGCTCAGCAAAATACAGATCGTGGAACTGGGGGCTTAGTTTGATTACCTCTCCGTCGCTGATCGCAATGGGTCTGCCACCGAACTTCTTCCTCTGCGCATCCATATAAAACTCCAATGAAAGAATGCGTTCGACTGATCTGATCGTGAGTTCATCGGCATTGGTGTTTTTAGAGCTGAGTAGCTGAGCGAACTCTGCTCGCGCGATCGTGCCGCGTTGAATGAGGGCTTGGAGCAGAAGTAGTTCGTGTGGACGTTTCCCGGGGAGCAGCTCTGTGGAAAGAAAACCCAATACCTCCAACTCCGCTGGACGTGGGGCGTGATCGACGAACTTGAGCCCGTGGAGCAAATGCCAATAGCTACGAGGCTGACTCCCTCTCGAGTATTGGGTACTAATGAGGACCGGGTCAACCGTGTCGAAACGGGCGAAATCGAAGAGTTGCGGCAGGCGCCCGAGGCGATTGATTAGGGCCTGGATATCTTTCTTGAATATTTGCTTGCCAACGAGCTTCGCCTCCTTGAGTGACTGAAGAACTAACTCCTGGGCGATCGGATCAAAGTTGACGCTAGAGACTTCGGCTATTGTTCGTGTCGAGTTGTGGTCGAGGAGGTTTTTGCGGATCGATTCCTTATTTCGCGAGTTGTCTCCGAAGAGAGCAACTGGGATGAGGTAGCTATTTTTGTAGTTGCCGATGAAATCGATGACTCGGAGATGATCTTTGCCAGGAGCTTTACGTAGGCCACGACCAAGCTGCTGAGTGAAAATAATGCTTGATTGAGTGCTTCTCAGCATGACGACCTGGTTGACGGGCGGGATATCGATGCCTTCGTTGAAAATGTCCACGGTCAAGATGTAGTCAATGGCGCCTTCTTCAAGTTCCTGAATTACGGCTTCTCGAAGTGCCGCTGAATCCTCTCCAGTAAGAACTTTTGTTCGGAGTCTCCGGCCATTGAGGTACTGCTCGTTGAAAATAGTGGATAGCTCGTGCGCCTCGTCCTTCCTGCTGCAGAACATCAGCCCCTTAACTCCGGTTGGATGCCCATATCGGCGCAGCATCTCGAGGACGTATTTCGCTCTCTCGTGAGACACAAGTTTTGCAAGCTCTGAGACGTCATCAATGACCTCATTCTCTGCATTGACGAAATCGGTGACACCATAGTAGTGAAATGGAACGAGCATCTTCTCTTCCAAAGCTCGTTGGAGGCGGATCTCGTATGGCACGTTGTAATCGAAAAGCTCAAAGATATTGAATCCGTCAGTTCGCTCAGGCGTAGCGGTGAGACCGAGTAGAAAAGAGGGGGCGAAGTAATCAATTATTTTTTTGTAGCTTTCCGCCCCAGCACGATGAACTTCATCGATGATGATGTAATCGAAGCGTTCTCGGCTAATGCTATGAAGGGTTTCATCTCTCGACAGCGATTGAACAGTGGAGAAAACGTAGTTCCGATCTAGCTCTCGGAGAGGTCCTACCAACTTGCCAAAGGAGTCAGAAGGCTCTTCCAGCACACGTTGAAACTCCGAAATAGCTTTGTTGAGGATCTGTTCGCGGTGAACAACGAACAGTAGTCGCTGCGGCTGCGCGGCCCGCACCGCAAGCGCTGCGAGAATAGTTTTGCCCGTACCTGTAGCTGAAATAACTACAGCCTTGCTCTCACCGAGATCCTGCAGATCCTGAAGAGCTTCAAGGGCTTCAGCTTGCATCGAATTGGGTGTGATGGTGCGCGAAGTTCCCTTCACGTCGAGTTGATCACCACCCGCGACAAGTCGCGGGTGCGACTTCCGGTTGGCCTCATAATCGGCGATCCATCCCTCAGTGAGGAGGTGGGAACGGCTCTTTTGGCGCCTAACCGCATCGTCTAATTGGAATGCGATGTCGCCTTCAGGAAATGCAGAAAAGCGAAGATTCCATTCCTGATTCACCAGAAGGGCATTGTCGGTGAGATTCGAGCTGCCGACAATTGCAGTGACCCCCTCAACTCGGTGAAAAATATAGCCCTTGGCGTGAAACCCGCGGTCGCCATCATCGTGGACATAGGTGGTGACGTTGTCTAATAAAAGCAACTCACGAAAAGCTCGGGGATCGTTGAAGTCAAGGTAGTTCGAGGTGATGATTTCACCGGTTCCCTCGAACTCAACGAGAGCCTCCTTGATTAATGCGATCCCTCGGCTGCTGATAAATGCGACTGAGAAGACAAAACTCTCAGCTTTGGCCAATTCCTCCCGAATGGCTCTGAGCATCTTGTGATCTTCGGAGTTCGAGATGAGAAGTGGATTCAGAATCTGATCTGACGCGACCGTATTATCTAGGAATCCGAACTCGATGTCGCGCCTGATTGAGGAATCAGCTTGCCTCATTGTCCCAACTTTTTCACGATGAGTTCGACGGCAGGTATATCGGCAGGAGCCCAGTTCAAAGAGGCCATCTCGCTCGGAGTCACCCAGCGGATCTCTTCATGTTCGGTCAGCATTGGTTCTCCACTCACAAGGGTGCAAAAATAGGTCGACAGAACCACAGTGCCGAAGTCATAATCGTGTTCCGTCGTCGTGACAAACTCACCGACTTCGGCTTCACAAAGGAGCTCTTCTCGGAGTTCCCTAGCGAGTGATTCCTCGGGGGTCTCACCAGATTCGATCTTGCCGCCAGGAAACTCCCAAAAACCAGCGAGGGCTTTTCCAGAACCGCGGCGAGCTGCGAGAATCTTGCTTCCCTTGGTGATCACAGCCCCGGTTACGTTAATCCGCTTTTTCAACTCGTGCTCCCTCGACTTCTGGACACTAGACCTGGCTAGTTTACCCTGTCGGCCCTTGTCAGAATTCCCACCCCTAACTCCCTACATCCCAACAGAATCACCAGTGTTGGACCCGATTTTGGTTCTTTGGGTAGCCGCATGGGCGTTTTCAACCTAAGCGCCACGCCCTCCCTTTCAGTGCCATTCTCCGCTGGAGGCAGCCCTGGATTCTCCCGCCAAGGATCCTTGTGTCAAAGCGGTCTCATGGACTACTCTTCCTCACCGGCGGCACAATGGCAGGGCTGGTGCGGTGCGGCGGCGGTGCGGATCATCGTAGGGGAGTGTTTCAATCACATCATCGATTCCGGAACCCATGCGCAGCTGACCTCCCGCGCCTCGCACCTGGCCGCGTTGTGTGGGGCGTGGTGGCCCAGTGACGGCGCAGCTGCGGCCTCGGGATTATTCTTTAGAACATGGCCACCCCAGACCCCCTGACCTTTCCCGATGTCGCCCTCGTCATTGAGGGCGGAGGGATGCGAAACGCCTATACGGCCGCGGTGATCGACAAGCTGATTGAGAACAGGATCCACTTCGGGTGGGTCGGCGGGGTCTCAGCCGGTTCCTCACACACCGTCAACTACCTGTCCGCCGATCGGCACCGCACGGTGGCCAGCTTCGTCGACTTCGCCTCGGATCGGCGTTATGTGGGGGTTCGCCCGCTGCTGCGCGGCCAGGGGTACTTCAACGCCAGGTACATCTACGAGATCGCGCCGGGGCCCGACCAGCCCTACCCCTTCGACTTTGAGACCTTCCGCCGTGATCCCACGCCCTTCGAGATCTCGGCGATGCGTGCCGATACCGGTGAGACCGTGTACTGGGGCAGGGACGACGCCCCCGATCTTCTCTCCCTGATGCAGCGGGTGCGGGCCTCATCCACGATGCCCGGTTTCATGCCGATCCCGGTGATCGACGGCGTCCCCTACGTCGACGGCGCGGTGGGGGAGACCGGTGGGTTGATGCTAAAGCCGGCCATTGACGCCGGATTCTCCCGTTTCCTCGTCCTGGCCTCCCGGCCGCGCGACTACTGGCGGGCCCCGATCTCACGGCCACGGGTGCTCAGTGCAGTGCTCAAGCGCTACCCGGAGGTCGCGCGCGCCACGATCGCGCGACCCGCGCTCTACAACGAGACAAAGCAGCGCATCCTCGATCTTGAAACCTCCGGTCGGGCCTACATCTTCTTCTCCGAGGACATGGCCATCGCCAACACGGAGAGCAACCTTGCCAGGCTGCAGGCCACCTTCAAGGACGGTCAACGCCAGACCGAGAGGGACTGGCCCGCGATCATGGAGTTCCTCCACCAGGCCAGGATCTGACCCCGCCCGCACCCCCAGGGTGACGCTCACCTGGGATGCCGCACCACCACGACCGTCCTGCGCGCCCGCCGCCCGGGCAGCTCATCGCGGGCCAGCAGCGCCAGCACCTCGGCCGAACCGGTGGCGTCGAGGTGTTCGGTCGGTTCGTCGAGAAGCAGGATGGGAGAGTCGGTCAGCAGCGCCCGGGCAAGCAGCAGTCGGCGTCGCTGTCCCCCGGAGAGACTGCCTGATCCGGAGGCCAGCACGGTGCTTAGACCCTCGGGCAGACCCCGGACCCACTCGGCGAGTCCGACGGCCCCGAGCACACCGGTCATCTCCGCATCGCTGGCTCCGGGTGCGCCGATGGCCAGGTTGTCGCGCACGGTGGTGGCGAAGATGTGGGCGTCCTCGGGGCTGAAGGTGATGCCGTTGCCGAGGACGGCGGGGTCGATGCCGCCGATCCGCACCGAGCCCGCACGCGCCGGCAGCAGCCCGGCGAGGGTGAGCAGCAGGGTCGTCTTGCCGCTGCCGGAGGGCGCGACGATCTCGTGCCTGGCGCCGAAGGGCAGGAAGAGATCGCAGACACCGAGCTCGCGGTCCCGGCCGTAGACCAGTCCACGTGCATCGATGTCGGGGGAATCCGGGCAGTCCAGCAGCCGCGGGCCGGGTTCGTCGGCATCGCCACTGAGTGAACCCAGGCGTCCGGCGGCGCCGGAGGCCCTGGTCACCGCGATGGCGGCGTCGGGAAGCAGCGAGATGGACTCGAACGCGGCCAGGGAGAGCAGCACCAGCACCGCCAGCCACTGCGGGGAATGGGCGGGGGAGCCATCGGCAACGAACAGCGAGGCGGCCACGGCCAGCACCCCGATGACGGTGAAGCCGTGGATCCACAGGGAACCCGCTGCACCGATCGCGCCGGCACCGGAGCCGGACTCCTCCGCAGCGGCGTAGTCCCGGGCACGGCCATCGGCTGTGGAAAGAGCCGTATCCATGTCCCCGCGAACCCGCAGTGCGGCGCTGTCGGAGAGTACCCGGTCCACTGCTGCGGTGTAGGCCTCGACGGCCGTGGCGCGCCGGGCCTCGGCGGTCCGGACGCCCCTGGCCGCGAGCGCGGGGGGAACCGTGGCCGCCAGGATCAGGCCGGTGAGCAGGATCCCGGCCACCGGCAGGCTGAGCGAGGCGGTGAATCCCACGGCGATGATAGCGGTCAGGCCGGCCACACCGGCGGGGACCACCGCACGCACGATCACATCGGAGACGGAGTCGATGTCGGTGCCCAGACGGGTGAGCAGGGCACCTCGTCCCATCCCGAGGGCCCTGGCGGGGGATGAGGCAAGGGCCGCATAGGCGTTGCTGCGTGCCCGCCCCGCGGTTTTCAGGGCGAGGTCGTGGGAGACCAGCCGCTCAATGTAGCGGAAGGCCGCCCGCGAGATCCCGAGGGCCCGTACGGCGGTGACGGCGACGGTCAGATCCATCACCGGCGGCATCTCCCAGGCGCGGGTGATCAGCCATGCGGAGACCACGGTCAGGGTGATCGAGGCGAGCATGGTCAGGCTTCCCGCGAGGACCGGGACCACGAGCTCGCGGGCCCGTAGCCCGCTCAACGGACGTGCGGTGCGCAGGAGCCGGAGTTCGGAGAACAGGCTCATGCGACCTCCACCACCGCGTCGGCGAACTCGCGCACCAGCGGATCGTGGGAGACCAGCAGGACCGTTGCCCCGCGGTCGGCCTCAGCGCGCAGCCGTGAGAGCATGGTGCGGGCGCTGTCGGCGTCGAGGTGTGCGGTGGGTTCGTCGAGAAGCAGCAGGTCGGCGCTGCGCTGCAACTCGGAGGCGAGGGCCACCCCTTGCCGCTGCCCGAGGGAGAGGGCAGCGGTGTCGCCGACGGTGGCTGCGTCGAGCACCGGTCGCTGTGGCAGGAAGGCACAGCGCTCCCACAGGCTGCTGCCGCGCAGGACCCCGTCTTCCCCGTGCACCTCCACCCGGCCGTGAACACCGTCTGTGGCGATCCCGAGAACGGTGAGCAGGGCGGTGGATTTGCCGCTGCCGTTGGGACCCCAGAGGACGGTGACCCGGCCGGGGCGGGCGGTGAAACTGAGATCGCGGGGGTGCGGGCCGTCGCGGCCATCGACGCTGACATGCTCGGCGACCACGGTCAGTGCTCCGCCCACCGGCGCAGAGCCGGGGGAGTCGGCGGGCGGTGAGGGGGCGGCGAGCAGGCTCAGGATCTCATCGGTGGCCGCCAGCCCGTCCTGGGCATCGTGGAAGCGGGCGCCGACCGCGCGGATCGGGTTGTAGACCTCCGGGATGATGATCAGTACCGTCAACCCGACCGCGAGGGTGAGATCGCCGGCGAGAAGTCGGAAGCCGATGCCCACCGCGACGAGGGCGACCGAGAGGGTGGCCAAGAACTCCAGGACGAAACTGGAGAGGAAGGCGATCCTGAGCACCCCGAGGGTCGAGGAGGCGTAGCGCCCGGACAGCCGCTGCACCTCGGCGACCATGTCCCGCTGGCGGTGGAAGATGCGCAGCGTGGGCAGGCCGGCTATGAGATCGAGGAGCTGATCCGACATTGCGGAGAGATCCCTCAGGCGCTGCTCGGTGCGACCGGCCGTCAGTGTGCCCACCAACCACATGAACACCGGAATCAGCGGCAGGGTCACCACGGCGATGAGCATGGACCCGGGATCGAGGAACCAGACCACGCCGAGCATGAACGGTGTGGCGATCACCGTCGCGGCCAGGGCCGGGAGGTAGCCGGTGAGGTAGGGTCCTAGTCCGTCCAGGCCCTCGCTCAGACGGGTCCGCCAGGCTGCCTGATCCACGGTGCGCGGATCGCTGTGGGCCAGGGTCCGCAGTGTTCTCCGGCGCAGATCGATGATCACCCGCGCTGCGGCGCGATCGGCGTAGCGGGTCTCCGCCCAGGCCAGTGCGCCGCGCAGTGCGGTGGCCAGAAGCAGAGCGAGAAGGTGCCGCGGTGGATCCTGCGGGTTCTCGATCACCCCCGCGGTCATCGTTCCGATGAGCACACCGATGACCACGGTGGTCACGGTCTTGGCGGCGGTGAGCAGCGCAATGAGCAGGATCCACCGGCGCACCGGCGCGGACAGCGCGAGCAGACGCGGATCGACCGGTCCCCTCCGGCTCACGCGGGTGCCCCGGCCGGCCCGGTGTCCCCCGTCGGCACCGTCGGCTCGGCGGTGATCCTCCTGCGGAACACCCAGTAGGTCCAGCCCTGGTACGCGATGACCGCCGGCGTCATGAATGCCGCCACCCAGGTCAGAATTCGCAGCGTGTAGGGGCTGGATGAGGCATTCCAGATGTCCAGGGAGGTCCCGTCGACCAGCGTGGTCGGCATGACCTCGGGGAAGAGCGCGGTGAAGATCAGGGCGACCGTGGCAAGCACGGCGACCGAGGTCGCGGCGAAGCTCAGGCCGTCGTGGTCAAAGCGCAGGAGTGCGCCTCCGGCGATGACGCCGATGATCACCACTCCCACCAGCACCCAGGACCACGATTCGCCGAAGGAGACCGCGGTCCAGATCACGTAGGGAACACCGCTGAGGACACTGAGCGTGACGACGGGCAGCAGTGCGCGCCCGGCGTGCGCACGCACCTCACCGGCCGTCTTCAGGCGGATGAAGACCAATCCGTGCAGGGCGAAGAGCGCGGTGAACGCGACGGCGCCGAGCAGGGCGTAGGGGTTGAACAGCCCGCCCAGGGCCGCGGCGGCGTCGATGCTGTGGTCCGCGCGGACGGGCATGCCGCGCAGAACGTTGGAGAAGATCAACCCCCACAGCAGTGCAGGTGTCCAGGAACCGACGATGATCGCGCGGTCGGACCAGGCCAGCCACCGCGGATCATCGACCTTCTTGCGCCATTCCAGCCCGACCACCCGCACGATCAGGGCGACGAGCAGCAGGAAGAGGGGAAGATACATCCCGGAGAACAGCGTTGCGTACCACTCCGGAAAGGCCGCGAACATCGCCCCGGCGGCGGTGATCAGCCAGACCTCGTTTCCGTCCCAGACAGGCCCGATCGTCTTGATGATCGCGTTCTTCTCGGCTCTGTTCCTGCCGATGAGCGGTGCGAGGATGCCCACGCCGAAATCAAAACCCTCGAGCAGGAAGTATCCGGCGAACAGGATCGCAACGAGAATGAACCAGATGGTGTTCAGATCCAACATGCCTACAGTGTCCTCTCCGTGAACCTGATGGGTTCCACGGCCGCCGGCAGATCCGAGCCGACGGGAGTGGCCGGACCCGTGCCGGTGAGTTCACTGGGCCCGGACTCCTCGGGTGGGCCCAGCAGCACGGCACGCCTGATCAACCAGAACCACACCACGAAGAGCGCGAGATAGAGCAGCGTGAATCCGATCAGGGTCACCCACACCTGCCAGGGCGCGTGATCGGAGACCCCCATGTCCACGGTCAACCGGATCAGATCGGTGCGGGAATCGCCCACCGAATCCGGGTTCGGGTGCACCACCCAGGGCTGACGGCCCATCTCGGTGAAGATCCATCCTGCGGAGTTGGCCAGGAAGGGGAAGGGAATCGCCGCGAGGCTGCCGTAGGCGAACCATGTCGCGATCCTGCCCCCTGGCGTCCTCTTGCCCCGCAGCAGCAGCCAGGCGATGGCCGCTATGGCCAGTGAACCCAGCATCAGACCGATCATCGCGCGGAAGGACCAGTAGGTGACAAAGAGGTTGGGGGCGTAGTTGCCTGGCCCGTAGAGTGCCTCGGCCTTCTCCTGCAGATCGAGCACACCCTCCAGGGTGACGCCGGTGAACTTTCCCTGCGCGAGGAAGGGCAGGACCCAGGGAACCTCGAGGAGGTGGATCACCGACTCGCAGTTGTTGTGGGTGCCGATTGTCAGGATGGAGAAGGCGGGGTCGGTCTGGGTGTGGCACAGTGACTCCGCCGAGGCCATCTTCATCGGCTGCTGGACGAACATCAGTTTCGCCTGGATATCGCCGGTGATAAAAAGCGCGACCGAGGAGATCACGGTGGTCCACCAGCCGACCCACAGTGCCGGCCGATGCATGGAGTGCCGTGGTTGATCACCGGATCTGGCCGCGCGGATCAGCCACCAACCGGAGATGCCGAGGACGAAGGTGCCCGCGGTGAGGAAGGATCCGGCCACGGCGTGCGGGAAGGCCGCCAGCGCGGTGGGGTTGCCCAGCAGAGCCATGACATCGGTGAGTTCGGCGCGACCGGTGTCCGGGTTGAACTCCGCGCCCACCGGGTGCTGCATGAAGGAGTTGGCCACGATGATGAAGTAGGCTGAGATGTTCGTTGCGATGGCCACGATCCAGATCGACGCGGTGTGCAGCCATCCGGGAATCCTGCCCCAGCCGAAGATCCACAGCCCGAGGAACACCGATTCCATGAAGAAGGCGATCAGCCCCTCCAGTGCCAGCGGGCCCCCGAACACATCTCCGACCATGCGGGAGTACTCCGACCAGTTCATCCCGAACTGAAATTCCTGGACGATACCGGTGGCCACGCCCATGGCGAAGTTGATCAGAAAGACGGTGCCGAAGAACCGGGTGGCGCGGTACCAGTGCTCCTTACCCGTGACCTGCCAGAAGGTCTGCATCAGGGCCACCAGTGGAGCGAGCCCGATGGTCAACGGAACGAAAATGAAGTGGTAGACGGTGGTGATACCGAACTGCCATCTCGCTATGTCCACTACATCCATGAAAAAGCACGTCCCCTCATCGATTGAGCAGTGCGACGCATACCTTCACGCGGTAGTCGTCGTCTCCGAGGAGGTCGCGCGCACCGCGACTATGGTTCCCTGTCTACTCCTCTTCAGCCCCGAAATGGGTTGCGCCAGGCGACACCGGGGATGGTGCACGGGCCGGGATGGGGACCCGTTCGATGAAGGAGTTGTTTTCCACTGTGTACTAAAACCGTACCCCGGCCGTCCGGAATTGGGCAGGGGGCGGCGCCGCCCCTCCCCGGGGGTCAACGGGACCGGAGGCCGCGGTTCAGTCGGTTTTCGGATCCAGCTCCTGATAGTTCAGGGGGGCGATCGCCTGGGGTCGACCGGTGGCGAAGTACAGCACGCTCATCAGCACCAGGAATCCAACACCGACGATCAGCGCCAGGTGGAAATCCTCGTACCAGACCATGATTCCGAAGGTGAAGATGATGAAGGCGATGGCGAAGTACTGGCCATAGGGGAAGAAGGGGACGGGGAACTTCAGGGAGGCGACCTCGGCTGCGTCCATGTTGCGGCGGGATGCCACCTGTGCGAGCAGGATCATCAACCACACGTAGACGGTGGCGAAGGTGGCAAGTGATGCGACGATCTCGAAGATCCTGTCTGGAAGAACGGCGTTGAGCACCACGCCGGCGATGAGAACGATGATCATGATCACCGTGGTCATGATCGGCACACCATTGCGTGAAACCGCGCCCATGACCTTGGGTGCGAGATTCTCCCTGGCCAGGCCGGTGAGAACACGCCCTGCCCCGAAGAGGTCGGCGTTGATCGCGGACAGGGCCGCGGTGATCACCACGACGTTGAGCAGGGCTGCGGCCCAGTTCACGCCGAGGGTGTCGAAGATCTGCACGAAGGGTGATTCCTCGCCGGTGATCTCCCGCCAGGGGTTGAGCATGAGGATCACCAGGATCGCGCCCACGTAGAACAGCAGGATGCGCAGCGGGACGGTGTTGACCGCCCTGGGCACGGAGGTGTCGGGATCCTCCGCCTCGGAACCCGCGACGCCGATGATCTCGGTGCCACCGAAGGCGAAGAGGACGAGGATGAAGGCGGCGATCATGCCGCCGACACCGTTGGGGAAGAAGCCACCGTCATTCCAGAGGTTGGACACACCGGCGACCTCGGGGGCGCTGCCGAGTCCGAAGGCGAGGATGGCGGCTCCGCCGATGATCATCGCGACCACCGCGGTGACCTTGATGATGGTGAACACGAACTCCAGCTCACCGAACCAGCGCACGCTGGCGATGTTCGCCCCGCCCACGACCAGCAGGGTGGCCGCGACCCAGATCCACTGCGCGGTGTCCGGGAACCAGAACTTCATGTAGATGCCGATGGCGGTGAGATCGGCCAGACACACGATCAGCATCTCGAAGGCGAACATCCAACCGGTGATGTATCCCGACCAGCCGCCCAGATGGGCGCGGGTGTAGATGCCGAAGGAGCCGCGCACCGGGTGGTGCACGGACATCTCGCCGAGAGCGCGGAGCATGAAGTAGACCACGGCGCCTCCGAGGAGGTACACCAGCAGCACCGAGGGGCCGGCGGCCTGAATGGCACCCGCCGACCCGTAGAACAGGCCGGTGCCGATCGCCGAACCCAGCGCGATGAAATGGATGTGGCGGGCGTTGAGTCCCTTCGCGCGTGCGGGGCGGGTGGCAACTTCAGGGGAGGCATTCATCGGGACGCGACTCTCCATTCCTCGTTCGGCACCCCGTTGGGCGCCGATGGTGAATAATCCGCAGATGACATTACTCCCGACAACGACCGGCCCGTGCACCAGGCGGGAGGGTACGCAATCTCCCATTGCGGCCCTGAGGTGGCCGTGGTCACCTCAGGGGCCATGGTCGGGGCGTCGACAGGCGGTATTTCGGACCCGGTGGGTATTTTTGCCGCCGGTGGCGTCCCCGGACGCAGATGTGCAAGTGGATTCAGGCCAGCGCTTGGCGTATCTTGGAGAAACAATGAGAAATACCGATAACGTCACCGGCGGCGTAGAACAGCCGGACAACGTCATTTCGTCGGAATCTCAGGAAACACCGCAGGGTGACTCAGCATCAGCTGACTTCGTCTCTCAGGAGAACAACGAAGAGATCACCAGGGTTGCGGAAGCTTCTGAGGACGCCGACTCCGTCACCGAGACGGACAACGCGAGCAATGTAATCAATGAGAATGTGAATGAGGACTCCTCGGAGGACGCAGCCCAGTCTGCTTCCGAGTCATCCTCTACGGAAGCCCCCACCGGCTTCGATGCACTCGGACTGCCGCAGCAGGTCATCAACGCTGTGCGCAAGGTTGGTTTCGAAACTCCCTCCCCCATCCAGGAACAGACCATCCCCGTCCTCATGGAGGGACAGGATGTGGTCGGTCTGGCACAGACCGGTACCGGCAAGACCGCCGCCTTCGCGCTGCCGATCCTTGCGCGTATCGACGCCTCCGTGCGCAGCCCGCAGGCCCTGGTACTGGCGCCCACCCGTGAGCTTGCGCTCCAGGTCGCCGATTCCTTCCAGTCCTTCGCCGACCACCTCGGCGGACTCAACGTCCTGCCGATCTACGGTGGACAGGCCTACGGCATCCAGCTCTCCGGCCTGCGTCGCGGTGCCCACATCGTCGTGGGAACCCCGGGCCGAATCATCGATCACCTGGAGAAGGGCTCGCTGGACATCTCCGGCCTGCGTTTCCTCGTGCTCGATGAGGCCGACGAGATGCTCAACATGGGCTTCCAGGAGGATGTCGAGCGCATCCTCGCCGACACCCCCGAGGACAAGCAGGTCGCACTGTTCTCCGCGACCATGCCCAACGGCATCCGCCGTCTGAGCAAGCAGTACCTGAACAACCCGCAGGAGATCTCGGTCAAGTCCGAGACCCGCACCGCAACCAACATCACCCAGCGCTTCCTCTCGGTGGCGCACCGCAACAAGATGGATGCCCTGACCCGCATCCTCGAGGTCACTGAATTCGAGGCGATGATCCTCTTCGTGCGTACCAAGCACGAGACCGAGGAGGTGGCGGAGAAGCTGCGCGCCCGCGGATTCTCTGCGGCGGCCATCAACGGAGACATCGCCCAGGCACAGCGTGAGCGCACCGTCGATCAGCTCAAGGACGGCCGCCTGGACATCCTCGTCGCCACCGACGTCGCAGCCCGTGGCCTCGATGTCGAGCGCATCAGCCATGTGCTCAACTTCGACATTCCCAACGACACCGAATCCTACGTCCACCGCATCGGCCGCACCGGCCGTGCCGGCCGTACCGGCGAGGCGATCCTGTTCGTCACCCCGCGTGAGCGTCGGATGCTGCGTTCCATCGAGCGTGCCACCAACGCCCCGCTTGTTGAGATGGACCTGCCCTCTGTCGACGAGGTCAATGAGTTCCGCAAGGTCAAGTTCGCCGATGCGATCACCGAGTCCCTTGAGAACTCCCAGATCGACCTCTTCCGCAGCATGGTCAAGGAATACTCCGAGAAGAACGACGTTCCGCTGGAGGACATCGCGGCCGCCCTGGCCACCCAGGCGCAGTCCGGCGACGAGTTCCTGCTCAAGGAGCTTCCCCCGGAGCGCCGTGACCGCGGGGACCGCCGTGACCGACGCGACCGTGACTTCGACGACCGTGGACGCGGTCGGGATCGTGGTGATCGTGGTGGACGCTTCGAGCGTAACGATGAGAACCTGGCCACCTACCGCATCGCGGTGGGCAAGCGGCAGCATGTGCGCCCCGGTGCCATCGTCGGCGCCCTGGCCAACGAGGGCGGCCTGAACTCCAAGGATTTCGGACGCATCACCATCGCGGCCGATCACACTCTGGTGGAGCTGCCCAAGGATCTCCCCCAGAGCGTTCTGGACAACCTCTCCGGGACCCGTATCTCCGGTCAGCTCATCAACATCGAGCGCGATTCCGGTGGACGGCCCCCGCGCCGATTCGAGCGCGACGACCGCGGCGGATACCGTGGCGGACGTGATGATCGCGGTGGACGTGGCGGGGACCGCGGCGGATACCGTGGCGGACGTGATGATCGCGGTGGACGTGGCGGGGACCGCGGCGGATACCGCGGTGGCCGTGATGATCGCGGTGGACGCGGTGGATACCGCGGCGGACGCGACTAGCGACTAGGGTTTAGGGACCTCACCTCCGGGTGGGGTCCCTCTTTCTTTTCCAGGCAGTTTCTCCCGATATTGAAAGGTGATCCTCATGGCCAAGGAACCGGCGATGCGCCCCTCGGACACCCCCGTCTCCGAGGTTCTCGATAGGGTCACCGGGCCCAGACGGGGCGAGGCCGATGAGCTCGTGGAACTGCATGCACGGATCAGTGGCGAGCGCCCGGTGGTGTGGGCGAACCGAATCATCGGTTTCGGCAGCGCCGGGTACCGCTACGAAAGTGGGCACGGCGGTATCGCCCCTTTGCTCGCATTCGCGACATCGAAGACCCGGCACACCATCTATCTCACCGAGGGGTTCGAACAGCGATGGCCGGAACTCCTTGAGCGACTTGGGCCGCATTCGAGTGGGAAGTCCTGCCTGTACGTGGGAAGGCTGGCGAAGGTGGACACCGGGGTTCTCGCCGAGCTGCTGAGCCTGTCGCTGGCGTTGTCCGCAGGGGATTAGGGGATCCGGCCGCTGGGGAGGTGGTTCGGGTTAGCGGCCACCGCACTTCGCAGAGCCCCGAGCCCCGCTCCACATTCGGGAAACCTCCACCCACAAGAAACCGCCCCGCGGGAGGTATGCGCGGGGCGGTGGGGGCGACGGGTGAAACCTATAAGAGCATGAGCACGGCGATGATCACCCAGAGCAACGCCCAGATTCCGCCGAACATGGACAGCTGGGCCTTTGCCTTCGCCCAGTCCGCGACCTCGAAGGTCTTTCCCTCAAGCTCGTCGGCCTCGAGCAGTCCGAGGGCGCCCATGAGCTTCTTCTGCCGCGGAATGATCACAAAGAACAGTAGTGCCCAGGCGATGACGGCCAGTGCGATCGAGGCGTGGAAGACCCCCTGGCGGAAGTAGCTGGTATCGAGGAACATGATGGCCAGGCCGAGGAGCGGGACCAAAAGGGAGAGAACACCGTATGTCTGGGTGATCTTGAAGAGGGTCTTGGCCGCGCCCGCCGCCTGCGTGTCGCCGTTGTGGGCCTCCACGGCGCGGACATGGAAGGAGGAGGTGGCCACGGTTACCGGGCCAAGGAAGAGAATAGCTGCGATGACATGCAGCATGATCATGATGGTGGTCACTGCTCGTGTGGACCTTTCAATTATGGGTGGGCAAGACGAGATGCTTATATTCCACCCTAACCAGGTCAGAATACTTTCGCGAACCCGCACTGTCGTCTACCGCTTTTGATGTCTTCGGATGGCAACGGAAGTTGGTAGCCATGTGCAACCTTGGTCATACGCGCCACGTACCAGCAGCGTGCGCCTCTGTCCGGGGGCAGCCACCGGCCGGGGAGCTGATCGGATTTCTGTTGATTCTGCTCCCTGGAGACCAGGACGAGATTCTCCGGATCGTTGGCAAAGCGAATCCGCTCCGCGGTGGTCCACGAGTGCGCACCCAGGTCCCATGCCGCGCTGAGGGGTAGAATGTGATCGACCTCGCCGGCCCCGTGGTCAAATGGCTTTCCGGTGTAGGGATCGAGTTCCCCGGCCCGGGCGACAACCTGCTCCCGCACACCCGGCTGCCAACCGCCGAACTGCCCCTGTCTGTCGTAGCCGAGCACCCGGACACGTTGGGAGACCTCGTCGACGGGGTGGAGCGGGTGATGGTTGCCCGGATCCAGGTACGGGGCCACGGTGACGGCGAACAACAGGATGGTGGCGGCGCCCAGCAGCCGCAGGAAGATCCTCACATTCTGGTTAGACTCGGCAACCCCACCCGTGGTTCCCGCAGAGGTTTCCGGCGCGGAGGCCTCCTACGCCTGTCCGCTGATGGTCAGATAGACCAGGGCGATGTTCAGCGAGATGATGATCGCACAGAAGAACCAGGCCGTCGCGGTGAGAATCCGGTTGTTCACCCACTTGCCCATGATCGAAGTCATTGACGTCAGGCGGACGAGGGGGATCAGGGCGAAGGGGATACCGATGCTCAGAACCACCTGACTGAGCACCAGTGCCCAGGTGGGCTCGGTGCCGCTGGCCAGAATCGCCAGCGCGGGCAGAATGGTGATGAAACGGCGCAGCAGTATCGGGATGCGAACCTTGAGCAGGTCCCGCATGACCATGTCACCCGCATAGCAACCCACCGATGTCGATGCCAGACCGGAGGCGAGAAGACCGACCGCGAACATACCGCCGATCACAGGGCCGAGTGCGGCTTCAACTGCGGCGTGGGCGCCCTCGATGGAATCGGTGCCGGCGACACCGCGCAGAGCCTCGGCGGCCAGACACAGCATGCCGATGTTGACGGTGCCCGCCAGGACGAGCGCTCCACCGACATCCCAGCGAGTGGCCCTGAGGTGCAGGCGCATGCCCGCGTCGTCGCGGGTGTTGAACCTGCGGTCACGGACCAGCCCGGAGTGCAGGTAGACGGCGTGGGGCATCACCGTGGCACCGAGCATCGATGCGGCGAGAATGACCGTGTGGGTGCCCTGGAAGCGGGGAACGATCCCCTCGACCATCTCACCGATGCTGAGCCCGGTGACGAAGACCCCGGCGAGGAAGCCGACGGTGATCACCACCAGGAAGGCCACGATGACGGCCTCGAAGGTCCGTTGGGTGCGCTGGCCCTGCAGCGCCAGCATCACCAGTGACACGAAGCCGACGATGACACCGCCGAGCACCAGGGGAGTGCCGAACAGCAGATTCAATGCGATCGCACCGCCGATCACCTCCGCGATATCGGTTGCGGCGGTGATGATCTCAGCCTGGCCCCAGAAGGCCAGACGTGCGGGGCGGCCACCGCGACGAAAGCGGTCGAAGCGATCGGAGATGCACGCGGTGAGGCTCTTCTGGGTGACCATTCCGAGTTTGGCGGAGAGGTACTGGACGACCATGGCCATGACGTTGGCCAGGACGAGCACCCAGAGCAGGAGATAGCCGTACTCCGCGCCCGCGGAAAGGTTCGCCGCGACGTTGCCTGGATCGACGTAGGCGATCGCCGCGACGAACGCGGGTCCCAGGAGTTTGAACAGACGCGGGCGCCCGGTGCTCCGCGGGGATGGACCGTCAGGTGCACCTTCATTAGTACCGCTCTGCGGTGCTCCCGTTGCATCAGGTGACAGCGATGACATCAAGACTTCCCATTCCCAAGTGGTTCAATGTGTTGAACTTTAAGCATAGGAGTGGTTGAAAATCGGCGCAACGGGCGGGTCCGTCCCCGGAGTACCTCGGTTAGGGCAGATCCACCTGCCTTGCAACCTCCGAGAACTCCGTATCCTCCTTCTCAACTGCGATTTTGGAGAGGCGGGCCGCGGTTTCGAATTCGCGGGTGATCTCCTCGGAGGGTGCAGGTGTGAGCAGACTAACCACAACCATGGCGATGGTGGCGCTCAGAACGCCGGGGACGATCTCGTAGAGCCAGTCGCCCAGGGGTGACATACCCCATGCGATGGAGACGACGGCACCGGTGACCATGCCGGCGATCGCGCCGGCGGAGTTCAGCCGCTTCCAGTAGAGCATCGCGATGATGATGGGTCCGAAGGCGGAGCCGAAACCGGCCCAGGCGAAGCCGACGAGGTTCAGGATCGAGTCCGAGGGACTGACGGCCATCGCCGCGGCGATGATGGACAGGACGATCACCGCGAGTCGGGAGAGGTTGAGCAGGGCCTTCTCACTGAGTCCATCCCTTTTGACGATTTTGAGCAGGTCCTCCACCAGGGAGGATGCGGTGACCAGGAGCTGGGAACTCATTGTGGACATGATCGCGGCGAGCACCGCGGTGAGGATCAGGCCGGCGATCAGCGGGTGGAACAGGGTGCGGGCGAGATCCAGGAATATCGACTCGTAGGACCTGGTGTCGGTGATGGAGAACTGCGGGTTCTGAGCAAAGAACACCGTGGATATCAGGGCGGTGAAGGTCGCCCCGATCAGGCAGAGCAGCATCCAGGATATGCCGATGCGACGACCCTGCTTCGCCTCCGTGGGTGAGCGCAGTGCCATGAACCGAACGACGATGTGCGGCTGTCCGAAGTAGCCGAAACCCCACGCCAGGTTGCCGATGATCGCGGCGACGGATACCCCGGAGATCAGGGAGAAATAGGTGGGGTTTCCCACACCGTCGGTGTAGGGACCGTAGTCGTGGGTGCTGGCGAAGGACCAGATGTCACTGGGGTTGGCCAGCGTGAAGTAGGCCACCAGCGGAACGATGATCAGGGAGAAGAACATGAGCGATCCCTGCACGACGTCGGTGTATGACACCGCGAGGAAGCCACCGATGAATGTGTAGAGCACCGTCACTCCGGCGACGACCAGCATACCGGTCAGGTAGTCGCCCCCGAAGGTGGATTCCCAGTACACGCCGCCGGCGACCATACCGGAGGAGATATAGAAGGTGAAGAAGAAGATGATGATCAGAGCGGAGATCACCCGGAGAGCGCGGGACCTGTCGCGCAGACGGTTCTCGAAGAAGGAGGGCAGCGTGATCGAGTTCTTGGAGACCTCGGTGTAGGAGCGCAGCCGCGGTGCGGTCCACATCCAGTTCGCCCAGGCTCCGATGGTCAGTCCGATGGCGATCCACAGCTCCGACATGCCGGAGACGTACAGCGCGCCGGGCAGGCCCATGAGCAGCCATCCGGACATATCCGATGCGCCCGCCGACATGGCGGCCACGAAGGGATTCAACCCCCGTCCCGCGAGCATGTAGTCGTCGTATTTGGTTGTTTTCAGGTAGCTCCAGTATCCGATGAGGATCATGACAGCCATGTAGATGACAATTGCTATGACGAACCAGGTGGAATCGCTCATGGTTCTCCTTGGGTCGAGGACGGATGACTTCTTTACCATGTGTGATGGAAAGAGTGGACTCCAACACTAATGTATCCGGAGGAAAATTAACTCCATACTTCGGGAGTTTCTGCAGCTTTTTCACAGTCCGGCCACCGACGGGTGGGGTTATCCACAGTTTTCGCACACGGATACGAGGAAATCCGACGCAACTGGTAGAACTGAACACATGACTTCTCACCTGCTGCATGGCCTCTGGATCAAGGACCGTGGCCTACAACTATGGATTGAGCAGGTTGAGGGGCACAGGATCGTCCTCCCCGACACGGTTCCCGCAGGTACCTTTCCCGCGCAGGTTGATCAGATTCTGGCCGACCGCACGTTCCGCCCCCGGATGAACGTCCATCTGCGCACCCCCAAGGGACGGCATGTAGAACTGCCCATCCCAACGGCGGCATTCACCCCCGAGGAATCGGTGGGTATTCTCGCCCAGCTCAGTTTTCTCCTCCACGACGTTTCCGGGGCCGGAAGAGATCAGCTGTCCACCATCTCCCCGGATCTGCGGTGGCTCATCCAGATGTACCGCGGCCTCGTGCAGTTCGTCCGTGCCGGCCGTGTCACCCTGCGCACCATCATGTTCGACGGGGAATGGTGGCCCCAGTGGCAGCTCGCGGCCAGCCTGTCCGAGCGCGCCTGGTTGGCTGAAATGAACCGGGCCGCACCGCTGATTCTGCTGAAGAACGGGGGCCGCGACCTGGCCGAGGTGATGGCCAATGAACTTCCGCACTGGATCGCCAATCATCTGCTGGAGGAGTTCCGCGACGAGGTAGTGCCCTATTCCAGGCACGAGTTCATCGACGCACTGCTGCACAACCGTTCGTTGCGCAGGGGTTCGACGGTGCTCACCCATGCGCTCAACCAGTGGAAGAACACCATCTCCACCGCGGCGCTCAACCTGGTCATTCTGGTAGAGGAGCCGCCCGCCGAGATGAACTACCAGGATCCGGCCGACAGCGTGTGGCCGATCCGCCTGATGGTCCGATCCGGGGTTGACGCCCCGCAGCCCATCCTCAAGCACCAGCTGGACACCGGTGGGCTGGAAACACTCCGCGAACAGTACGAGAACGCCAAGGCGATCTCCGTTCTCCTCGATCCCGCCCGCGAGGACGCCATCCGGGCCTTCGATGTGGACCTGCCGCGTACGGGGGACTGGGATCTGTTCCTGAGCACCACCGAGATTGTCGAGTTCATCTCCGGCGATGTGGCCAGGTTGAAGAAGGCCGGTTTCACAGTCATGCTGCCCAAGGCGTGGAGCACCTATGAGACCAGGGCCCGGATAGACACCCGCTCCTCCGAGGATCCTGCGGATTCCTCAACGAAGGCGATCATCGGTCTGGACCAGTTGGTGGAGTACAACTGGCGGATCAGTATCGGTGACGTGGAGCTGAGCGATGCCGAGATGGAGGAGCTCGTCGAATCCAAGTCGGGGCTGATCCGCCTGCGCGGGGACTGGGTGATGGCCGATCAGGACTCACTGCGTCGCATCACCGGCTACATGGAGGAGCTGGCGAAGACCTCGCAGAAGCGGCGCAAGGCCGAGCTGGAAACCGCCGCCATGGAGGCTGAACTCGCTGAAGCCTCCAAGGAGCCGGGCTGGCAGGCGCTCGCGGGGAGGGCCGAGGAACTGCGGAGAAGGTTCAACGAGGACTTCTCCGGCGACGGTGCGGGGGAGGTCAGTCTCGCGGAGCTGCGCGAGATCGCCCTCAAGGCAGCTGAGAGCCAGCCGGTGGAGTTCACGGGTTCGCCCTGGTACACCTCGCTGCTGGGTGGCACGGAGACCCCCGCGCCCGAACGCGTGGAGATCCCCGACACCGTCACCGCCGACCTGCGGGAGTACCAGCACCGCGGCGTGGACTGGCTCTACTGGATGTCGGAGAACAACCTCGGAGCGGTGCTCGCCGATGACATGGGGCTGGGAAAGACGCTGCAGCTGCTGGCCCTGCTCGCCGTCGAGAGGGCGCAGCATCCCGACCGTGAGCACCGTCCCACGCTGGTGGTCTGCCCGACCTCCGTGGTGGGCAACTGGGCGTCGGAAAGCAGAAAGTTCGTGCCGGATCTCAACGTCGTGGTCCACCACGGTCCGCACCGCCTCAACGGCGGGGAGTTGATCGAGCAGGCACGCAGGGCCGATCTCGTGGTGACCTCCTACGGTGTGATCACCCGCGATTTCAAACTGCTCGGAGAGGTTGAGTTCGACCGCGTGGTCCTCGATGAGGCGCAGGCGATCAAGAACTCCGCCACCAGGGTGTCCCGGGCGGTGCGTTCCCTGCCGTCCAGGCAGCGTGTGGCGCTGACGGGGACACCCGTGGAGAACCGGCTCTCCGAGATGCGTTCCATTCTGGATTTCTGCAATCCGGGGGTGCTGGGCAGCGCGTCCTTCTTCCGCAACCACTTCGCAAAGGCCATCGAAAGGGAGCAGGATGAGGATATGACAGAGCGCCTGCGGCAGCTGACCGCACCGTTCATCCTGCGCAGGCTGAAAACCGACCCCGCGATCATCGACGATCTCCCTGACAAGACCGAGCAGATCATCCGGGTGGACATGACCACCGAACAGGCGGCGCTCTACTCCGCGTTGGTCAATGACGTGCAGAAACAGCTCACTCAGCGCAAGGGGATGTCGAGGAAGGGACTGGTGCTGGCCACCATCACCCGTATCAAGCAGATCTGCAACCATCCCGCGCACTACCTCGGTGACGGATCGGCCGTCCAGGAAAAGGGCCGCCACAGATCGGGTAAGGTGGCGGCACTCATGGAGCTTCTCGACGACGCCGTCCGTGACGGCCGCCGCACCCTGATCTTCACCCAGTACACGGCCTTCGGGCGAATCCTCGCCCCCTATCTCAGTGACTATCTCGGTGCGGAGATCCCCTTCCTCCACGGCGGTGTGAGCAAAGCCGGGCGTGATCGCATGGTCGAGCAGTTCCAGGCGGAGGACGGACCCCCGGCTATGCTGCTCTCCCTCAAGGCGGGCGGTACAGGTCTCAACCTCACCGCCGCCTCCATCGTGGTGCACATGGACCGATGGTGGAATCCCGCGGTGGAGAACCAGGCCACCGACCGGGCCTTCAGAATCGGTCAGCAGAAGAACGTTGACGTGTTCAAGATGATCACCGCGGGCACGATGGAGGAGTCGATCCAGGATATTCTGGATGGGAAAATGCATCTGGCCAGCGCCATCGTCGGCGAGGGAGAGGGGTGGATCACCGAGCTGGATCCGGAGGAGCTGGCCATGCTCATGAGTTACCGCGAAAGGGAGGGTGCAGATGGTTGAGTCAGATCGGTCCACATCATCGGGCAGGCCCCGGATGGACAATGTCATCTATGCCAACTTCGGCGCGAAGAAGAGGATCACCACCCCCGAGCAGCGGCGCGGCGCCACCCACCCCTATGGTCGTTCGCCCTTCTCACCGGCAGGTCAGCGCGTGATGGATCTGACGCGGAAGAAGGCCGAGGGAATGCGACTGGGCCGCGGGGAGGACTACTACACCAACGGGCATGTCACCGGGACCCAGGTCCTCGACGGCCGGGTGCGGTGCCTGGTCGCCGGTTCCCAGAATGAACCCTTCGAGGTCACCCTGACGTTTCCCTACCGCAGCTCCGAGAAGCTCAGCGCCGCATACGCCGCCATCGCCGCGACGACCAACGGCATGAAGCTCGTCCGCGAAGGCCATCTCTCCGCGCAGATGCTCGATCACCTGGTGGGGTCTCTGGACGAGGACATCTACTTCGACTGCAACTGCCCGGACAAGTCAATGGTCTGCAAACACGCCGTGGCGGCGGCGTACACCGTCGCCGAGAAGATGACCGCCAGTCCGGGCATGGTCCTCGACATCCGCGGACAGGGGATGGCGGGCCTGGAGGCGTTGATCGCGGGCTACCAGAAGGAAACCGGAGCGGAATCCGAGGACAATGAATCCTTCTGGAACGGCATGGGGCTTCCCGATCTCCCGGATCCCAGGCCCGCCCCGGCCATCAACGACTCGGACCTGAACATGCTGCACAAGGCGATGCGTCTGGTTTCCTACACCTCGCTCGAGCAGCTGCGTGCCGTCAGCGATATCGAGGATATGTATGACCGCCTGGTCAACGGCGACCCACCGGAGAGCTTCGATGACTGAAAACCCGCGTCACCGCGGCGGTGAGCCCCCGTTGCCCACCCCCGTGTCCACACAGTTTTGTTAGATGAGGACCATGAAAGAAACCATCACCTTCCTCCACTCCTCGGACCTGCAGATCGGAATGACCCGCTGGTTCCTCTCGCCCGAAGCCCAGGCCAGGTTCGACGATGATCGAATCAGGAGCATCGAGAAGATGGGCGAGGTGGCCACCACACGCGGCTGCGCTTTCATCGTCCTCGCCGGTGACATTTTCGAGCACAACTCCCTGCAGCAGCGCACCACGGCACGGGCCCTGGAGGCGCTGCGCTCACTCCAGGTGCCGGTGTATCTCCTGCCCGGCAACCATGATCCCCTCACCGCGGATTCCATCTTCTACCGGATGACGGACCTCGACGGCATCACGGTCATGGCGGATTCCACGGTCCATGAGGTCGAACCCGGTGTGGAGATCGTCGGTGCGCCGCTGCTGAACAAGACTGCCCCCACCGACCTGGTGCGGCGGGCACTCGAGCCCCTCGGGCCCACGGATGCGATCAGGATCGCCGTGGGTCACGGGCAGGCGGAGTCGCGCACCGGCGATTCGCGCGCGGATCTGATCGACCTGGGCTTCGTCGAGAGCTGCCTGGACAACGGCACCATCGACTACCTGGCGCTGGGGGACACCCATTCCGCACAGCCGGTCGGCTCCTCCGGCAGGGTGTGGTTCTCGGGTGCACCGGAGACCACGGATTTCCACGATCTGGATCCCGCCCGGGTCGGAGGCGAGGTCAACTCGGGGAAGGTACTGGTGGTGGAGGTGTCCAAGGGTGCAGCCCACGTCGAAGAGGTCCAGGTTGGAAGCTGGACATTTCATGCGCTGACCCAGGAACTGACCACCGATGAGGATATCCTCGGATTCCTGGACGCGCTGCGGGCGTATCCCGACAAATCCCGCACCGTGATCAAGTACGGGCTGCGCGGCACGGTCAACCTCGAGCAGAACCGGCGTCTGGAGACGGGCCTGGCCGAGCTGGAGGATGTCTTCGCCTCCCTGAAACCCAGGGACAGGACGACCGATCTCGCCCTCGAACCCGGAGCGGAGGAGCTGGCCGACCTCGATGTCACCGGCTACGCCGCCGAGGCGCTGAGTGAGCTCGCCGATGCGGTGGGCAACGGGCCGGGCTCCCAGGTGGACCGTGACGCACTGAACCTGTTGTTCCGACTGAGCAGGGAGGTTTAAGTGCATGCGCTTCCACAGCATTGAGATCCGGAACTTCCGTGCCATCGACCATCTCCGGCTCGATGATCTTCCCGAGACCGGCGTGGTGGTCATCGAGGGTGACAACGAGCAGGGAAAGTCCTCGATTCTCGAGGCCATCCTGACCGTGCTCACGGAATCCCACAAGACGTCGAAGCAGGCGGTCAGGGCGCTGCAGCCGGTGGACCGCGACGTTGCGGTGATCATCCGCCTCGAGCTCACGGTGGGGCCCGTACGACTGGTCATCAGCAAACAGTTCCTCAAACAGAAGAGCGCCGAACTGCAGATCATCACCCCGCGCCGGGAGAACTACACCGGTGAGCAGGCGGAGTCTCAGTTGACCGAGATCCTGGAATCCCATCTTGACCGTTCGCTGCTGGACGCCCTGTTCATGCGGCAGGGCAATGTCCAGGCCTCCATCAACGCCGTCGGCATTCCCTCGCTGACCAGCGCCCTGAACTCCCGGGACGGCACCGGGGACGACCCGCCGGAGGACACCGAACTCATGGCTGCCGTGGACGCGGAGTACGCCAGGTACTACTCCATCAAGACGGGGAAGGAGTCGAAGGGACTCGCCGCCTTCGGCGACGAGGTGCAGAACGCACGCGCGGAGCTCGATGATGCCCGGGCGGCGGTGTCCACCCTGATTTCCCAGGTCGAACGCGTCGCCCGCCTCGAGCTCGAGCGCACCGGGGCCAGGGAGAAGCTGCCCCTGGCCGAGGAGGAACTTGCTTCTCGACGCCACGACCTCGAGGTGGCAACCGCACTGAAGGCCGCGGCCGAGGAGTCCATCAGACGCCACGCGCAGGCTGAAACCGAGCACCGTGCCGCCGTCGCGGCCCTGTCCGGGCGTACCAGGCTCCGCGAGAGGGCCGCCGCGGCGGAATCCGCCCTGGCGGCAGCGAGGTCCGGGCTCGGGGAGACCGCCACCGCCGCGGAACGGGAGGCGGCACTGATCAGCGAGCGGGAAGCCACGCTGACCCGGGCCAGGGAACGGGAGGCGGAGGCGGTTGCCGCACTCGGGGCGGCACGTTCGACCGTGGCGGCCCTGCGCGCCACGGTAAGGCGTGAGGAGCTCGCCGCGATCATCGAGACCGTGGATGGACTCGACGCCGAGATCCGTTCCCTGCAGACGGCCAGGGCGTCCCGGGTCACCATTGATGAAGCTGACATTGACGCCGTGCAGCGCGCCGTCGATGAGGTCCGGGTGCTCACCGCGCTCCGCCTGGCACACGGCGGGCACATTGACATCAGTGCGCGGGAGGCGACCTTGATCGAGATCGACGGCGCGGACACCGAGATCGGTGAGACCGTGACCTCGCTGGATCTTGATAGGGGTTACGAACTGACCATCGGTGAAGTCGAGCTCAGGGTCACACCCGGCAGGAGCGTGGAGGACAGTCGCGTGGAGCTGGAGGCCGCGGAGGCCGACCTCGCCGAACTACTCGACCGTTTCGGGGTGGACGGCGGTATCGGGGAGTTGCGTTCGCTCCACCGCGCGCAGCTGCAGCAGGCCGCGGAGCTGGAGGCACTGGATCAGCGAAGGACGGCGGCGAGCGGCGGCGCCGACGTCGATGCGCTCCGCGCCGAGCTGGCGGTCCTGTCCGACAACCACGTCGGGGTCACCTCGGAGCTCGGCCTCGAGGAGGCGGACGCGGCGCTCACCGAGGCCGAGACGCAGCGGGAGCGCGCCGGTGGGGATGTCACCCTCGCCGACGCCGCCCTGGACGCACTCAGGCAGCGTCCCGCCGAGCGCGAGCTGACCATCGCGCGCACCCGGATCGAGGGTCTGGCCGCCAATGCCGAGGCGGTGGGCGCCGAGGTCGCCGACGCTGAGGCCGGGGCATCGGATGAGCAGCTGCGCGGGGACGTCGACAAGCGACGCGGCCTGCTCGATGCCGCGGCCGCGGCCCGCGACGCCGCCGTCGGCAGGCTCGAGGACCGTGACCTGGACCTGATTGAGCAGCTCCTCGACGGTGCACTGGCCAACGTCGATTCCTACACCTGCATAATCTCCGACGCCACGACGGAGCTGGTGCGCCTGGAGGGGCACATTGATCTCGCCGCGGGTGCAGAGGAACGCATGTCCAAGGCCGCGGCCGCACTGGAGGCCGCCATCAACCGCAGGGATTCGGAGCTGCGGAGGGCACATGCGGCGCGCCGGCTCCGGGAGGTGATGACCCGCCACCGGGATGAATCACGCAGGCGCTACGCCGCACCCTTCGCGGACAAACTCAATCGCCTGGCCGCCCGCGTTTTCGGAGCCGACACCGATTTCGGCCTCGATGATCAGCTCTCTGTGACCTCGCGCTCCATCGGCGCGCGGACCGTTGACCTGGACCACCTCTCGGGAGGGGCCAGGGAGCAGCTGGCGATACTGACACGGTTCGCGATTGCGGAGCTTGTCGCCGATTCATCCACCCAGGGCGGCGTGCCGGTGTTTATCGATGATGCGCTGGGATCGACGGACCCGGAGCGTCTCCGGCGGATCTCCACCCTCTTCAGCGAGGCCGGGAGGGAATCGCAGGTGTTCGTGCTCACCTGTGTTCCCGAGCGCTACCATTTCGTCGCGCCGAAAACGGTGTACCACATCGATCAGCTGAAACAGGCGGGTGCTCTCGGCGTTTGAACCGGGTTGGGAAATGAAGAGACCCGCGCACCCCGGGAAGGGTGCGCGGGTCGGGATGCTGAGTTCTAGCCCTGCTTGATCGCGGAGGCTTCGATCTCGATCTTGATCTCCTCGGAGACCAGGACGCCGCCGCCGCCCAGCGGTGCCTGCCAGTTGATTCCGAAGTCCTTGCGGTTGATCTTGGCGGTTGCCTCGAAGCCCAGGCGGGTGTTTCCGAAGGGATCCTCGGCGACGCCGCCGACCTCGACCTTGAGGGTCACCGGCTTGGTGGTCTCCTTGATGGTGAGGTTTCCGGTGACGGTGCCCTCGGTCTCGCTCTCAATGTCAAACTTGGTCGCCTCGAAGGTCATATCCGGGTACTTGTCCACGGCGAAGAAATCATCTCCCTTGACATGGGCATCGCGATCGGCGTTGCCGGTGGTGACGGAGGCAGTCTTGATGTCGACCTTCACGGAGGAGTTCTCCGGGTTCTCGACATCGATGACGATGTGGTCCTCGAAATCCGTGAACTGTCCACGGACCTTGGTCACCATTGCGTGACGGGCGACGAACTGGATGGTGGTGTGGGCGGGGTCGAGGGCCCATGTTCCATTGAGGTTGCTCATAGTAATTCCTTCTCAGTCTGAATAATCATGCACAGCGGGGCGTTGAACTGACATCCCGGACCAGGATCCTGGCGAGCTGTCGCCACCCAATACTACTCCACCACCATGGTGATATGTCTACAAATATGGAGAAACTGCTTGACGTGGCAAGTGAAATTGCAGCTCGGGGCTGAATAAAATCCACGGGCAGAACCCGGGATTGAGTGCCGATCGGGGAGAGCGCTAGGGTAGATGACATGACAACACTGCGGTGGCTCAATGATGACGAACAGAAATTGTGGCGCATGATCCTGGCTTCCGTGCGGAAGATGGAGCGAACCATCGACGAGACGCTCCAGGTTGATCATGACCTCACCTCCTCCGAGTTCGCGGTGCTCGCGAGCCTGTCCGAGGCGCAGGGACACGAGATGCGTCTCAGGGACATCTGCTCGGACCTTGAGTGGGACCGCAGCCGCACCTCGCACCAGATCACCCGGATGGATAAGAAGGGGCTGGTCTCGAAGGTCAAGTGCGAGGGCGACGCCCGAGGCGTGATCGTGGAGCTGACCCCGGAGGGGGAAGCGCGACTGAAGCTGGCGGTCCCCGCGCATGTGGAGACGGTGCGACGGGTGATCTTCGATCCCATGACACCGGAGCATGCCGAGGCCCTGAAGAGCTACCTCAGCGCCGCACTCAACTCCGGTGCGTGCGCGGAGAGGGAGGACCGCCCCTGAGATCCGGATTGGGGGTGAAGGTCAGTGGTGTCCCCGATGTGCTTCTCCGGCGACGCGGGCACTGTGGAAAGTGACACCACGAAAGACGACCTCAAGGAGAAGATCATGTCCAACCATCTGCCCGTCCACCGGAAACTGGCCCGCAGCACCCGTGACAAGTGGATCGGCGGCGTCGCCGGCGGCCTGGCCGAAACCTACGGCTGGGACCCCACACTGCTGCGAATCGCCTTCGTGGCCTCCCTGCTGCTCCCGATTCCCGGTTCGCAGATCCTCATCTACCTCATCGCCTGGGCGGTCATCCCCCAGCGCAATGACGGCTTCTAGGGCTCACCCCCGGATCCCCGGCCCGCAGTTGTTCAGGCGGGCCGTGTCAGGCGGTCCACGGTGCGGGTGATCCGCCTGAGGCCCTCCGTGTTACCGCGGTAGAGGCTCTCCAGCGACCAGTGTTTCTTCGGCGAGCGCACCTCGAAGAGACCGCAGACGGTGTCGGAGGAATCGAGCCGGTCGATGTCGCCGCCGTCGAGGGTGAGCACGGAGAGCGCGAAGGGTGAACCCGAGAGGAACGGAACGACCACGCGGGTCGAGCCGTTGTCGATGTGGGACCGGAGATCCTCGCGTACATCGGCGAGAAGCGCGGTCGGTGAGGCGGGCAGCACGGGTGTGTGCTGGGTGAACTCCCCGTCGAGAAGCACACTGCGCACCGTGGCGTCACGGACGGCCGTGAAGAACACGGATGCGGTGAGCAGCCGGAGCTCGGTCGCCTGCTTCTCCTCGATGTCGCAACTTCTCACAATCTCGCCCTTCTCGGTCCTCATGCCCGCTCCGGGGTGGCACCGCCCGGGGGACTGTTACATGGAAATCGGTTAGCAATAATTTAACCACCCGGCCGGTCTTTCCTCAGGAGGTTGCGGTCCGCGGACACGGCCCGGGGGTGGAGGAATAAAAAACCGAGGTCCCAATGTCAGCCGTGTGGCTGCGCATTGGGACCTCGGCGTTGGTGTGCCCCCGATAGGAGTCGAACCTACGACCTTCGGTACCGGAAACCGGTGCTCTATCCACTGAGCTACGGAGGCGAAACGTCATCTGCAATCTCTTGAAGACAACGTTGTGATTCTAACATCACTGCGGCGGGGAATTGCAATCAGGGGGTCGGTACGGGCGCGGTCTCCGCCTGCGCGGGGGCGGGAATATAGCCCGGCGCCGAGGTCGCGGTGGTGTTTCCGGTGTTGAGATAATCCAACAGGATCGAGGTGACCTCGGGGTTCTGACTCCACAGTGTCTGACCATGGCCGGGTCCGTCGACGGTGACCACATGGGCGTTCATCGCGGAGGCGAGCTCCCCGTGGTGGATGTAGGGTGTCTGCGGGTCCCGGGTGCCCTGCAGCATCAGCGGCCGGTGCTCGAGACCGGAGCCGTCAAGGGGCTGGGGTCCGCTGACCGGGGTGGTTCCCGAGCACGCCATGCCCGAGGAGAAGTAGGTGGGACTGGTGAACACGTCCCCGGTGACGAAGTTGGCCCAGAGCAGACGGGGGATATCCGCGTAGTTCGCCGGCACCGAGTTCTCATTGCACATGATCAGCCGTTGCATGTTCGCCGCGGTCACGGCCTGCTCCGCAGCCTCCGGATCCGCGACCTGCGCGCCGAGGTCGGGGACCGGGATCTGTCCCGCGGTGGCGGCGGCCAGGTCCGGCCAGGTATTGGGCTGGGGGAGCGTGGCCCTGGTCAGCACGAGCAGTGAGCTGTTGGCCTGGTTGGCACCGGGATGGAGAATCTGGGTGGCCAGCCCCTGAAGGGTGACGCCGGTGGGGGCGAGAGCGTTGATGGTGTCGATGCCGAGCTGCCCCGAGGAGGTGAGGGCAGGGGGGATGTCACCGATCCGGGCGGGTGGCGGCGCGACGGTGGGGTTTGTCCCCGTTTCCGCAACGATCCGGTTGGACCACGATTGATAGACCTCCAGGGGGGTGTCCCCCAGCCCGTAGGTGTCATTGTTCGCGGCTGTCCAGGAGAGGAAATCGTGGAGGGCGTCGATGTATCCCTGCTCCTGCGTGGCCATGATGCCGTTCCACGCCAGACTGGGCTGCATCGCCGAATCGAGCACCACGCGATCGGTGTGCTGCGGATAGCGGGAGGCGTAGACGGAGCCGAGGTAGGTGCCGTAGGAGACGCCGAAGATGGAGATCCTCTCCTCGCCGAGGGCCCTTCGCACCTGCTCCCAGTCGTTGGCAGTGTTGTCGGTTGTCAGGCTGGCGGTATAGCCGGGAGTGCCGATCTCACAGGAGTCCCTCACGAAGGCTCCCTCACGGGTGAGCAGTGCCACCTCGTCGTATCCGGGGGCCAGCGTGGTGCAGTCGACCGGGGTGGAACCGGGGAGTCCGCGGGGCTGGACGGCCACTAGGTCCCATTGGCTGCGGAGTTCCTCCGGCCAGCGGAAGGCGGTGTTGCCGAAGAACGAGTACGCATCCCCGCTCGGACCCCCCGGATTGCCGAAGAGTGTTCCCTTCGCGGCCCCGGGGCCCGCTGCGGGGACCTTCACGAATCCGACGCTGATCTGCGCGCCTTCGGGATCGGAGTAGTACATCGGGACATCGATGCGTCCGCACTGCGCGGAGGTGATGTCGACGCGGTCGGGACAGTCCTCCCACGTGATCTGTGGAATCTGCTGTGCCGACACGGCCGGGGCGGAAGCGAGTCCGGAGGCCACTGCCAAGGAAGCGCCGAGTGCCGCAACCTTTCGGGCCAGGGAACTGGTCTGTGGGGTCATCGTGGTACACCTAACGTTGAAGCCTGGGCAATTCATGTAAAAGTCTAATGAATTGCCTGGCCCAATGTCGGGTGCGGGGGTGAAAACCCTACCTGAGCACGATCACGATCAGGGTGCGCGGGCCGTGGACGCCTTCGACACGGTTGAGTTCGATGTCGGAGGTGGCCGAGGGCCCGGAGATCATCGTCGTGGGTAACGCGGGGTTGAGGCGCGCGATCATCTCGGGCACACCGTAGACGACGGTCTCCGGCCGCACGATGCAGACGTGGCAGTCCGGGACGAGCGTCAGCGCGCGCCGACCATTGGTGGCGTTGGCCTCCAGACAGATGGTGCCCGTCTGTGCCGAGGTGACGTGGGAGTCGGTGACCACCGCATCGACGTCGTTGAGGTACCGCGGATCGGTGGCCCGGTCATCGGGCAGCGCGGTGCCGGTGTAGGCGTCGAAAAGCGTCGGATCCAGGCCCTCCGCGTAGCGGACGTTCTCCGCACCGCGTCCGGAGAGGATGTCGGCGATGGTCGCGCCCAGCTCCCCGGCCCCGCATTCGCGGACCTCGGCCTTGTAGTCGATGAGCCGGTCGATGAGAATCTCCCGGATCTCCTCCGCCGGCAGGTCGGTGGCGGTGTGGTAGTTGCGGGTGACCTCGTATCCGTCGGTGGGCTTCCCCGCGAGCGCCTGGGCGTTGCGGATACGGGAGAGGATCTCCTGCTTGGCGGCGGTGTTGCGCGGTGAATCGGTTGAGGTGCTCATGACCTAGTTCTCCTTGCTTTCAGCGGGATTGTCATCCGGTCCGACCTCCTGCGTTCCCGCGGTGTGCTCCGGCACGCCCTCGGCACGCGAACGGGCGAGCAGGTCGCGGGCCTCCTCGGATTCGAACCACTGGCGGAAGGACTTCTTCGGGGGCACCGCGGTGTCACGGGAGTTGGACCAGCCGGCCAGGAACAGCGGGAGATGCTCAATCTTGCCGTTGAAGCCGCCGAGCACCCGGCCGAGGACAACCATGTGCGCCACGGTGTCCCACAGTTTGGCGTTACCCCACAGGAGCTGCATGCTGCCCATGATCGCGCCCTCGATCTTCGGCTTGTGGTGCTCGATCTTCTGGTGCCGCAGCTCCAAGAGCGCGTCGGTGATCGGAATCTTGACAGGGCAGACCTCGTTGCAGCGACCACACAGTGAGGAGGCGTAGGGCAGTGAGGAATTGGGGTCCTCTGCCGAATCCATGCCGGTGAGCTGCGGTGTGAGGATCGCGCCGATCGGGCCGGGATAGGTCGAGCCGTAGGCGTGTCCGCCGGCCCGTTCGTAGACGGGACACACATTGAGGCAGGCGGAGCAGCGGATGCACTTGAGCGCCTCGCGGCCGATGTCATTGGACAGCGCGGCGGTGCGGCCGTTGTCCAGCAGCACGACGTGGAAGTTCTGCGGGCCGTCTCCCTCGGTCACACCCGACCACAGGGAGGTGTAGGGGTTCATGCGCTCGCCAGTCGAGGAACGCGGGAGCAGCTGCAGGAACACCTCGAAGTCCTTGAAGGTGGGCAGGAGCTTCTCAATGCCCATCACCGTGATCAGGGTCTCCGGAAGGGTCAGGCACATGCGGCCGTTGCCCTCGGACTCGACGATGGAGACGGTTCCGGTTTCGGCGATACCGAAGTTGCAGCCGGAGATGGCCACCTTCGCGCGCATGAACTGCTGGCGCAGGAACAGGCGCGAGGCCTCGGCGAGATCGGCGGGGTTGCTCGAGAGAGTTTCATCGGTGTCGGGCATCTCGCGGACGAAGATCTCGCGGATCTCCGCGCGGTTGCGGTGGATGGCGGGAACCAGGATGTGCGAGGGGGTGTCATGGCCGAGCTGGACGATCAGCTCGGCGAGGTCGGTCTCTCTGGCGAAGATTCCGGCCTCCTCGAGTTGTTCGTTGAGTGCGATCTCCTGGGTGGCCATGGACTTGATCTTCACCACGTCCTTCTCACCGGTCTCCTTGACCAGTTCGGTGACGATCCGGCCCGCGTCCGCGGCGTCGCGCGCCCAGTGGACGTGTCCACCGCGGGCGGTGACCGCCGCCTCGAACTGCTCGAGCAGCTCGGGCAGTCGGGAGAGGACGTCGCGCTTGATGCCCGAACCGGCCTCGCGCAGGTCCTCCCAGTCGTCGACCTCCCCGACCACGGCCGCACGCTTGTTGCGGATGGTGGTGGTGGCCTTGTTCAGGTTGTGGCGCTGGGTGGCGTTGTTGAGCTCGTGGGTTGCGGCCTTGGTGAAGGTCTCGGTGCCGCGCAGATGACCGGGTGAATGCGGGGCCCTGGGGGGCATCACCGGGTTGGACAGTCGGATGGTGGTCACAGCATTGCCTCCCGTGAGTAGACGGCGGACGTGGGGGTCCAGGGATGATCCTTGGTGGATGCCAGAATTTCGGCCATGTGGAGGGCGCGGACGCCGGTGCGCTGCCTGGACAGGGAACCGACGATGTTCATCAGGCAGGAGGAGTCGCCGCCGGTGACGTACTCGGCGCCGGAATCCTTGATGTGGCGTACCTTGTCGGCGACCATGGAGGCGGAGGTCTCGGCGTTCTTGATGGAGAAGGTGCCACCGAAGCCGCAGCACTCCTCGACATTGTCCAGCGGAATCAGATCCAGGCCCTCGACGTTGCGCAGCAGCTGGAAGGGCTTGTCACCGACCTTGAGAAAACGCGCGGAGTGGCAGGAGGAGTGGAAGGTCACCGAATGCGGGAAGAAGGCGCCGAGCTGATCGGTTTCCAGGACGTCGATGAGGAACTCACTGAGCTCATAGCTCTTCTTCGACGCGGTTGAGGCTCCACTGACCAGGGCTTTGTCCCCATAACGTTCGGCGACTCGGGCGTGCTCCTCCCGGACCGCGCCGATGCAGGATCCCGACGGTGCCACGACGTAGTCGATGGAGGGATCGGCGAAGGCGTCCACATAGTTGCGGATCACCGGGATCGCCTCCTTCTGGTATCCGGTGTTGACGTGCATCTGGCCACAACAGGTCTGCTTCTCGGGGAAGACAACCTCGTGTCCGAGCCGGGAGAGAATCACCGCGGTGGCCTTGGACGCGTCGGGGAACATCGCATCACCGATGCAGGTGGAAAATAGTGCAATTCGCACTGTGCGCTCCTCACGATTGACGGAAAATAATAGTTAAAACCTTTTAAAAACGGGAGGGGAGTCCCGAACTTCGACTCTGACCGACGTGCGACGGAATATGTCGCGTCACCCGACAATTCGCGTGTCGAATACCCCGTCACATGTCGTATGACGCTTCCACCCTACCCGCTTTCCCCCGCCGATGGGCAACCGGCCGCCCTGTGATTTCCGGCAATCTACCTGCGCTTATTTAAGCAACATAGATGTTGCCTAATGATTCCGGTGTCCCCCCGGGGCCGGGGGTGGAAACGGGGCGCACGGGGGTGGGCAATGACAATCTTCACAACCACGGACACGCCCGCGCGGGCGGGCAGATACTGAAAGGGATGCCAATAACCGCGTTCGTGCGTGCCGACGCCCCCATTCGAGCCACGAACCCTCCCACAAGGAGTCACCACCATGAATCTGCTGATCGCAGCGGAGCACATCACCCACCCGGATATCGTCGGAGGAAGTATCGCGCTCTCGGCGCTGTGCGGCATCTTGCCGCTCGTCGCCTTTTTCGTGTTCCTCATGGTGCTCAAGTGGAAGGCGCACACCTCCGCGATCGCCTCCGTGGCGGTGGCGCTGCTCATCGCCGTGCTGGCGTTCCGGATGCCGGCGGGGCTGGCACTGTTGTCGCTGACCGAGGGCATCGGATTCGGTCTGTTTCCGGTGGTCTTCATCATCTGGATGGCGGTCTGGATCTATGACCTGACCGTCCAGTCGCACCGCTTCGAGGACCTGCGCAGCATCTTCTCGGTCATCGGCCGCGGCGACATGCGGGTCCAGGCGATGCTGATCGGATTCGCCTTCGGCGGACTCCTCGAGGCCCTCGCCGGCTTCGGAGCGCCGATCGCCATCGTCGCGGCGATGCTTTTGGCCATCGGGATGAAGCCCATGAAGGCCGCGGTGGTCACCCTGGTGGCCAATGCGGCCCCGGTCGCCTTCGGGGCGATGGCCATCCCGGTGACCACCGCGGGACTGCTCACCAACATCCCGCCCGCCGACGTCGCCGCGATGGCGGGTCGGCAGGTCTCCCTGCTGGCGCTCGTGGTCCCCTTCTGCCTGTGCGTGATCATGGACGGGATGCGCGGACTGCGCCAGGTGTGGCCGATGGCGCTGGTCCTCGGCGTCTCCTTCGGTGGCGGACAGTTCCTGGCCTCCAACTACTTCTCCTATGAACTCACCGATGTCGTGGCCTGTCTGCTGTCCCTGATCGTCGGCATCTCCTTCCTGCGCGTGTGGGCGCCGACCACCCCCGCGGACCAGGCCTCCCAGATCGACACCTCCGGACAGCGACTGGAACCCGGACGCATCGCCCTTGCCCTTTTCCCCTATGTGCTCATCGTCGTTGTCTTCGCCCTCACCAGCCTCTGGCGCATCGGAATGGACCTGCCCGCACTGCTGAAGTCCACCGACCTGCACATCCCGTGGCCCGCCCTGGACGGGCACCTGCACACCGAGTCCGGTGCCGCGATCTCCGGCACCGTGTTCAACTTCAACTGGCTGTCCAACCCCGGCACGATCCTGTTCCTCTGCGGTGTGATCACCGTGGCCGTCTACACCGTGGCCGGACGGGGCGGGAACTATCCCATGAGCTTTGCCGCCGGTTTCAGGCAGCTGTTCAAGGGCGCGTACAACATGCGCTTCTCGGCCTTGACGATCGCCTCGGTCATGGGACTTGCGTATGTGATGAACTTTTCCGGGCAGACCGGCGCGATCGGAGCGTTCCTGGCCACCTCCGGGGTTCTCTTCCCGCTGATCTCACCGGTGCTGGGGTGGATCGGCACCGCGGTGACGGGATCCGCGACATCCTCCAACGCGCTCTTCGCGCAGATGCAGCACACCGCCGCCGCCGAGGTCGGCGCGAGCCCGACGCTGCTGGTGGCCGCGAACACCTCCGGGGCGGTGCTGGGCAAGATGATGTCGCCGCAGACTCTGACCATCGTCGCAGCGGCGACGAAGCAGGAGAACAACGAGGGCGAAATCATGAAATCTGCGTGGATGTACTCCATCGGTCTGCTCGCCCTGATGTGCGTCCTGGTCTTTTTGCAGTCGACTCCCGTGCTGGGCTGGATGGTCGTTTAAAAAATACCCTGTGTTCGGTGGAGGTGGTGGGCCTCGGCTAGAATTTCTCCCCATGACACCAGCCGATCTTGCGACACTGATCAAGCAGAACGCGGTCGAGGTTCTCACCTCTCGCGATCTGGACGCCTCTGTGATCCCCGAAGAGGTCGTCGTGGAGCGTCCGCGCAATCCCGAGCACGGCGATTACGCCACCAACCTTGCACTTCAGGTGGCGCGCGGGATCGGCGTCAACCCACGGGAGCTGGCCTCCTGGTTGGCGGGGGCACTGTCCTCCGACCCCGCCATCGACACCGCCGACATCGCAGGTCCGGGGTTCATCAACATCCGGCTGGCCGCCGCGGCGCAGGGTGAGATCGTGGCCCGGATCCTGGAGCAGGGCGCGGACTTCGGACACTCCGACCACCTCTCGCATCTGGACGTCAACCTGGAGTTCGTCTCCGCGAACCCCACCGGACCCATCCACCTCGGTGGAACACGCTGGGCCGCCGTGGGCGATTCCCTGGGGCGTGTCCTCGAGGCCTCGGGCGCGAAGGTGACGCGCGAGTACTACTTCAACGACCACGGTCGCCAGATTGATCGCTTCGCGCTCTCGCTCGTCGCCGCCGCCAAGGGGGAGCCCACCCCCGAAGACGGCTACGGTGGGGAGTACATCAATGACATCGCCCAGCGCATCCTCGCAGATCACCCCGATGTGCTGAGCCTCGAGCCGGCACAGCTGCAGGAGACGTTCCGAGCCGCGGGCGTGGAGATGATGTTCGAGCACATCAAATCCTCATTGCACGAGTTCGGCACCGATTTCGATGTCTTCTTCCACGAAAACTCCCTCTTCGAGTCCGGGGCGGTGGATCGGGCCGTCCGTACACTCAAGGACAACGGCAGCCTCTACGAGTCCGAGGGCGCATGGTGGCTGCGTACCACCGAATTCGGCGATGACAAGGACCGCGTGGTCATCAAATCCAATGGTGATGCCGCATATATCGCCGGTGACATCGCCTACGTGGCCGACAAGTTCAGCCGCGGACACAACCTCAACATCTACATGCTCGGTGCGGACCACCACGGCTACATCGTGCGGCTGAAGACGGCGGCCGCCGCACTGGGCTACGACCCGGCGGGCGTCGAGGTGCTCATCGGTCAGATGGTCAACCTCCTCCGCGACGGCGTGGCGGTGCGGATGTCCAAGCGCGCGGGAACCGTGGTGACCCTCGACGATCTCGTCGAGGCGATCGGTATCGACGCCGCGCGGTACTCGTTGATCCGGTCCTCCGTCGATTCGAGTCTCGACATCGATCTCGGCCTGTGGGAATCACAGTCCTCGGACAACCCCGTCTACTACGTCCAGTACGGACACGCCCGACTGTGCTCGATCGCCCGCAGGGCCGCCGAGCTCGGCGTCACCCATGATGATGCCGATCTCTCACTGCTGACCCATCAGCGCGAGGGCGAGCTCATCCGCACCCTCGGTGAGTTTCCCGCCGTGGTCAGGGCGGCGGCTGATCTTCGCGAGCCCCACCGTGTCGCCCGCTACGCGGAGGAACTGGCCGGCACCTTCCACCGTTTCTACGACACCTGCCAGATCCTGCCGAAGGCCGGCGAGGAGGTGGCACCGATCCACGGTGCCCGCCTGGCGCTCGCGGCCGCCACCCGCCAGACGCTGGCCAACGCACTCGGACTTGTCGGTGTCACCGCCCCGGAGAGGATGTAATGAGCTCCACCGAAAGCTTCAATGAGCTGCCCGCCCATGTCTGGCCCCGCAATGCTGTCCGCCAGGAGGACGGGGTGGTCACCATCGCGGGTGTACCGCTTCCCGACCTCGCCGAGGAGTTCGGCACCCCGCTGTTCGTGGTCGATGAGGATGACTTCCGTTCGCGCTGCCGGGATATGGCCGATGCCTTCGGTGGCCCGGACAGGGTCCACTACGCCTCCAAGGCGTTCCTGTGCAAAACCATCGCCAACTGGGTGGACGAGGAGGGGATGTCACTGGACATCGCCTCCGTCAATGAGCTCGGGATAGCCCTGGCCGCGGGATTTCCCGCAGGCAGGATCACCGCTCACGGAAACAACAAGGATGCGGACTTCCTCCGCGCCTGCGTGCGTTCCGGAGTCAGCCACGTTGTTCTGGATTCGGCACAGGAACTGGAACTGCTCGACTACGTCGCGGCGGGGGAGGCGAAGGTCCAGGATGTGCTGATCCGGGTCAAACCGGGCATCGAGGCCCACACCCACGAGTTCATCGCGACCAGCCACGAGGATCAGAAATTCGGATTCTCCCTCGCCTCCGGGTCGGCCTTCGCCGCGGCGACGGCGGCGGTCAGGGCGGAAAACCTCAACCTGGTCGGCCTGCACTGCCATGTCGGCTCCCAGGTGTTCGACGCCGAGGGTTTCAAACTCGCCGCCGAGCGCGTCCTGCAGCTGTACTCCCAGATCCACGCCGAACTCGGGGTGGCACTGCCGGAACTGGATCTCGGCGGTGGATACGGAATCGCCTACACCGCCGATGAGGAACCACTCGACGTCGCCGCAGTGGCCAGGGATCTCCTGACGGCGGTGGACCGCACCGCCGCCGAACTCGGTATCACGGCGCCGGTGGTTCTCGTCGAACCCGGCCGGGCGATCGCCGGACCGTCCACGGTGACCGTCTACGAGGTGGGAACCATCAAGGACGTGTCCATCGAGGATGGCGGCACGCGTCGCTACGTCTCGGTCGACGGCGGAATGTCGGACAATATCAGGCCGGCACTCTACGGTTCCATCTACGATGCCCGCGTGGTCTCCCGATTCGTCGAGGGGGATCCGGTGGCGAGCCGTGTCGTCGGCTCGCACTGCGAATCAGGGGACATCCTGATCAATGACGAGAACTATCCCGATGACATCCGTCCCGGTGATCTCCTCGCACTGGCGGCCACGGGCGCGTACTGCTACGCGATGAGTTCGCGCTACAACGCCTTCACCCGCCCGGCGGTGGTGTCCGTGAGAGCCGGTACGGCCAGGTTGATGCTGCGACGCGAAACCCTGGACGATATCCTCGCCCTCGAGGTCTAGGCCCGGGCGTGACCGGCTCTCTCGACAGCTCGGGTCTGCCCGCCGATTTCTTCGCGCCCGCGGTCCGGCACGGCACGTACACGCCGGCACCCCCGGCGGACAGGGGGACCGGGCCCCGCGGCGCCGCGACCGATTCGCTGCTGCGGGTTATCGCGATCGGTGGGGGACTGGCCTGGATCGCCCTGCTGTACCAGACCCTCCGGATGATGCCCCACCGTTTGGATCCGGCGGCCGGAACCCCCGCACAGGTGGTGGCCTGGGGATCGTGGTGGCTCCTTGTCGCGGGGGCGGTTGCGGTAACCCTCACCGGTGTATTCCACCTCAGGCGTCTCTACTCGCCGGTTATGGGCACCGCCGCCGGGATCTACATCCTTCTCGTGCTCGCACACCTGGTTATGCGGTGCGCCGCGGGGAACTCATTGTTCGAACCGATCAAACTCGGTGATTTTTCGGCCGTCCCCGCAGCCCTGCTGGTTGCGGCGTGGCCCGGGGCGGCGTCGATAGGCATCGCCCTGGCGGCGGTGATGCTGTCCGCGGCCGTGAACCAGGGCAGTCCGCTCGGGTTCGGACTGCTTCTCGAGGTGGTGCACGCGGTGGTACCCGTCGGCCCGTTTCTCTACCTCATCTCCAACGGTCTGAACACAACGCGAACCATTGACCGGGCCGTGGACAGGACCCGCCGGGAGTCACTGGTCCTGGCCAGAGAGAAGGCGCTCGCGGATTCTGCGAACCGTTTCATGGCCTATATCCACGATCACGTCCTCACGCAGCTGTCCGCACTGTGGCGCGGGACGGTGCCGGTGACCGCCGACAGCATAGCCGGGTTGATGGGTGGGGCGGCGGAGGTGGACCCGGGCACGGATGAGGTACTGCATGACATGATCACCGGGATCTCCGCCGCCGTCACCGAGGAGTACCCGGATACGACCATCTCCGTATCCGGTGCCGAATCCCTCATGCACCTGCGGGTGCCCGCCGACGTTGCCGAGGCGCTCACCGATGCACTTCGGCAGGCTGCCGCCAACGTTGCCGAACACGCGGGCGGATCGCATGCGCGACTCTCGGTGGCGGTGGTGGCGGACAACGGGTTGAGGATCCGTGCCTCGCTGGTCGATGACGGGCCGGGATTCACCACCGCGGGTGTGGCCGATGACCGCGCGGGCATTCGTGTCAGCGTCCTCGGTCGGCTGCGGCACACCGACGGTTGCACCGCGGAGGTGATCGGCAGCCCGGGGCAGGGGACCGAGGTCGTTGTCGGATGGTCCCAGCAGGTCGGGTGCCCCGGCCTGCACCCCACCGGCGATGAACTGCCCGAGCGCGAGCTGCCCTCGGTGTACGGATCGATGGGGTTCGCGGACATTTACCGGCCCCTGTTCGCCGTCGGTGTGTGGCTGCTGTTTCTCGCCATGTCACTGACCAATGATCAAACCAGGCCCCTTTTCTGGGTGGGCTCACTGATCGCGGCGGGCGTGGCACTGTGGTCGATGGTGCAGCACCGCGACGAGCAGCTTCCACCCCGCCTTGTTGTGCTCGCGATCCTGTCAACCTGGGTGTTCTATGCGCTGGCCGCCGCGGTGGACATCGTTGATGAGCCGACCTGGCCCAACAACTGGTTCCCCTGGGTGGGGACCCTCCTGGCCGCCCTTCTGGCGCTGCGCAGCCGTCCGCTCGCGGGCACGCTCTCCTGGGTGGGGTGCATGGTCATCGGAATGGTCTTCCACTCTCTCGGATACCAGTCCATGTTTCTCGCGCTCCCGCACTCCTGGTGGCACACGATGGTTCTGGTCCCCTCCGTGCTGCTGCCGTGGATGGTCAAGAGGATTTCCGATGGGCTTCCGCTTCTGCTCGCCGATCGCCGGACCCTCGACGTCGACGCGACGATGGAACGCACCAGACACGAATTCGTCGCGCGCTCGCAGGAATGGCTCGACCACCGCTTCCGCGAGCTGTTCCGTGCCGATCGCAGCGCCGAGCAGCAGGCCACGGCCGCGCACCTGATGGAAAGACGGCTGCGTGACTCCATACGCTCACCGCTTCTCGACGTCCCTTCCATCACCGCCGCCACCTGGGACGCGCGGTTGCGCGGTGCCAGGGTGAAGCTTCTCGACGACCGTTCCGCCAGGGATGCCACATCATCACCCCCGGGACCGGGGGAGGCGATGGCCCGTTTGAATGCTGTGCTGCTTCCCTGCCTTGACGCCGCCGGTTCGGGGGATTCGGTGACCGTGCGGGTGCTTCCCCGGGGTCGGCCGACCTTTGCCACGGTTATGATGCGTCGGGCCGGCGCCGAGGAATCGAGGTTGGAGCGGATTCCCGCGTAGGACTCGCCGACACCGCGGTGATCCCGCCCGGGACGCGGCCCGACCGGTGCCTTCGGTTGCAGGGAAGGGCCTCCGGCCTTAGGGCCCCGGGTGCTCTGGCCGGCGGGGCACCCGGAGAGGCCGCCGTGGTGTGAGGTATTGAACACAGTTCAAAACATGCCCTGGCCAGTGTCTGTCCAGTCCTCATCCGTGTCCTATTCTGTATTCATGGCCCTAAATATCATTGCCGTGGACGACCACACCGTAGCCCTCACCGGCACCGCCGCGCTGCTGGAAAGGTTCTCCAACTTCGCACTGGTCGGTTCCTTCCAGTCTGTGGATGACGCCTGCCACTTCGTTACCGAGGACTCTGCGCACACCGTGGATCTGGTCATGCTCGATCTCAGGCTCGCGGACGGATCGGACCCGTACACGAACGTCAAGCGGTTTCAGGAACTGGGGATTCCGGCACTGATCTTCTCGTCGCTGGTGAGTCCCTACCTGACCAGACGCGCCCTCAACGCCGGCGCGGCCGGGATCCTGGAAAAGACCGCCACCGCCGAGGACATCGCCGAGGCGATCATGACTGTGTGCAAGGGGGACACCTATGCGACGGCGGACTGGGCGAGCATCATCGACTCGGACCCGTTCCTCGGTGCGGTCGACCTCTCCCCGCGCCAGCTGGAGGTGCTGGAGCTGTACGCATCGGGCGAATCGGCGAAACAGGTCGCCTCCGCCATCGGTCTGTCCACCGAAACTGTGCAGGACTACCTCAACAGGATTCGGAAGAAGTACGCGCAGGCGGGTCGACCCGCGAACACGAAGGTGGACATGTACCGCCGGGCGCAGGAGGATGGCTATCTTCCAGGTCCCTTCGGATACTGAGCGCCGGAGGGGACCACGGTTCCGGGAATGTTCAAACAACCGTGAAACGATTAAGCTGACGGAGGTTACAACCCGTCCACCTCACCCGACCGCAATTATTAAGACCGCTTTGTCTATACTGGCACAGTGGCCCGGCGCAAAGGTCGGGCGGTCCGCATCAACGAGGCACCCACAGGAGCACCAGGATTACTATGACCAGCACATCCGAGAACAGCTTCAACCCCGGAAAAGGACCCGGCTCACCGGTCGGTGTCGCCCTACTGGGCTATGGAACCGTCGGCTCCGAGGTGCTGCGCCTGATGACCGAGTACGCGGGCGAACTCGAACACCGTATCGGTGGTCCCCTGGTGCTCAAGGGGGTCGCGGTCTCCGATACCTCCAAGCCACGCGCCGGGGTGGCACCGGAGCTGCTGACCGAGGACGCCTTCGCCCTCATCGCCCGCGATGATGTCGATATCGTCGTCGAGGTCATCGGCGGCATCGACTACGCACGGCAGGTCGTCCTCGCCGCACTCAAGGCGGGCAAATCCGTGGTCACCGCCAACAAGGCGCTCGTGGCCGCGCACTCCGCCGAGCTTGACGACGCCGCGGAGGCGTCAAACGTCGATCTCTACTACGAGGCCGCCGTTGCAGCCGCCATCCCCGTTGTCGGCCCCCTGCGCCGCTCCCTCGCCGGCGACCAGATCCAGTCGGTGATGGGTATCGTCAACGGCACCACCAACTTCATCCTGGACGCCATGGATTCCACCGGCGCGAACTACGATGACATGCTGGCGGAGGCGACCCGCCTGGGTTACGCCGAGGCCGACCCCACCGCGGACGTCGAGGGCCACGATGCCGCCTCGAAGGCGGCGATCCTCGCGTCTCTGGCCTTCCACACCCGGGTCACCATCGATGATGTCTACTGTGAGGGGATCTCCTCGATCACCGCCGGCGACATTGATGCCGCCAAGCAGGCGGGGCACACAATCAAGCTTCTGGCCATCTGCGAGAAGATCACGGACAAGGACGGAAATCAGGCGATCTCCGCGCGGGTGCATCCCACCCTTATTCCCCGTGACCACCCGCTGGCCAGTGTGAACAAGTCCTTCAATGCCGTGTTCGTCGAGGCAGAGGCCGCCGGTCGGCTGATGTTCTACGGCAACGGTGCAGGTGGCGCGCCCACCGCCTCGGCCGTCCTCGGCGATGTCGTGGGTGCAGCCCGCAACAAGGTCCACGGCGGACGCGCCCCGGGGGCCTCGACCTACGCCAACCTCCCCATCGCGGACTTCGGCGACACCCCGACCCGCTATCACGTGGACATGGAGGTCGTCGATCGCGTCGGAGTGCTCGCCGAGCTCGCCAGCCTCTTCTCCGATCGCGGCATCTCCCTGCGCACCATCCGCCAGGAGGAGGTCGGGGAGCACGCGCGGCTGATCGTGGTCACCCACTCCGCGCTCGAATCCGACCTGCACGCCACCGTCGAGGCGCTGAAGGACATGCCCGTTGTCAAGGAAATCAACAGCGTCATCCGTCTGGAAAGGGACTAAATCTCACAATGCCCATTGAACTGAATGTGGGCCGCAAGGTGACCGTGACCGTGCCCGGATCCTCGGCGAACCTCGGCCCCGGTTTCGACACCCTCGGTCTTGCGCTGTCGGTCTATGACACCGTCGAGGTGGAGATCGTCCCCGCCGGATTGGAGGTGGAGGTCTTCGGTGAGGGTCAGGGTGAGGTACCGCTGGACGGCTCGCATCTGGTGGTCAAGGCGATCCGCTCCGCGCTCAAGGCCGCCGACGCCGAGGTTCCCGGTCTCCGGCTCGTCTGCCACAACAACATTCCCCAGTCCCGCGGACTGGGATCCTCCGCGGCGGCGGCCGTGGCGGGGGTGGCGGCGGCAAACGGCCTGGCCGGTTTCCCGCTGACCGTCGACCAGGTGGTCCAGCTGGCCTCGGCCTTCGAGGGACACCCGGACAACGCCTCGGCCTCGGTACTCGGCGGTGCCGTGGTCTCGTGGACCGACGTCCCCGTCGATGGCAAGAGCCAGACCATCTACCGTGCCGTCCCGCTCACCGTGCACGCGGATATCCGGGCCACCGCCTTCGTACCGGATTTCCACGCCTCCACGGAGGCGGTGCGGCGGGTTCTTCCCTCCGATGTCACCCATGTGGACGCCCGCTTCAATGTCTCCCGCTGCGCGGTGATGACCGTCGCCCTGCAGAGCCGTCCGGATCTGCTGTGGGAGGGGACCAGGGACCGCCTCCACCAGCCCTATCGTGCCGATGTGCTCCCGGTGACCGCGGAATGGGTCAACCGCCTGCGCAATCGGGGATACGCCGCCTACCTCTCCGGTGCCGGACCCACGGTGATGGTGCTGTCCACGGAGCCGGTGTCGGGCAAGATCCTCGAGGACGCCAGGGAATCCGGTTTGCGCGTGCTTGAACTCAAGGTCGCGGGACCGGTGCGCGTCGAGGTCAGCCAGACCTAGTCCGTGGCCTAAGCGCCTGGGCACATGAATCCGGGCCGGTGGCGGATCACCGCTGGTCCGCATCACCTGTCTGACGGAGCTCCACGGTGCAGCCACCGGGGACGCTGAGTGGATTGAGTTCGATATCCATGCCTTCCCGGTCGCCGAGCAGTTTCTTGATGAAACCCTCATGGATGGTGCAGACGAACCTGGACGGCGGTTGTCCCCCCTTGACGAAGGGGCAGCTGTTGAGCACGATCGACTGGCACCGGGCGTCCCGTTGTGTAAGCGAGGGATCGAAACCCATCTGCCGGAGGCGGTGGAGCAACGGCCCGAGTGCATCCTCGATGCCGGGGTAGGTGAGGTCGCCGGCATCCAGACCGGCCGCCCACTGCGCCCCGATGGCCGTCGCGTGCTCCCGCAGCTCCCGATCATCGATCCGGTCTGCGATCATCGTGGACATCAGTTCGATGAGTGAGATGTACTCGTGCACCATCGCACGGTTGTCCGGTACCCGGCTGCTGAACACCAGGCTCGGGCGGCCCCGCCCCTGGGTGGGGGCGGTGACAACGCGCACCGCGTGCTTCTCGTGGAGCTCATCCAGGTGGCCACGGGCGGTGTTGACATGCATGTCCAGGGCCCCGGCGACATCGGCCGCGCGGGCTCCCCGGGGGAAGCTCCTGAGGCAGTTGAGCACCTCACGCTGTTTCGCACTGAGTGCGTGGAATTCGGTGAAGAACTCGGCCACCGCCGGTGGTGCGGTGTTGTCCCTGTTGTCTTTCACAGCGGATGACCTTCATTGGGCGTTGCGGATGGGAGCTTAAAGTACGGGAGCCTAGCACATCCCGCCGCCGATTCCTCAGGGTGTGCCATCCTCCGGGAAAAGGGCGAGGTCCCCGACGGTGTCATAGTCGCGCTCCGCACCGGTTCCGGCGAGCTCCACCACCCGTCCCGCAGCCTTGATCAGCGTCATCACCGACTGGTTGTCCGTGTCTCCCATGGCGGTGATGCAGCACCACAGTGATCGTGTCGTCCATACCGCGCACAGCGGTTGCACCCGACCGTCACCTGAACGTATGACGGCGGCGTCGGCCCGGCCCCCGAGCAGGGCGCGGTGAAGATCCGGGAGCAGGGAGGGGGAGAGGGGCGCGTCCACGGCCAGCACGGCGGTCGCCGCGGCGGGCTGATGGCGAAGCGCCCCGAGACCGGCGAGAATCGCCGGCACGGGCCCGGAGAATGGGCGATCCTCCTTGACCACGGGGACTCCGACATCTGCGGTGGTGATCCTGCTCGAGACAACCACCACCCTGTTCACACCGCCGATCTCACCGAGCCCGCTGAGGAGATGGTCTATCAGGCGCCGTCCACCCACCCGGAGGAGGGCCTTGTCCCTGCCACCCATGCGACGGCCGCGACCCCCGGCCAGGACGATGACATCCATGCACGGCTCCCGCACCCGCTACACCGCCTGGAGAACGATCACGTCGATGCCCTCACCCGCCGCGACGGGGGAGCGCACCACGGCGATCCCGGTGCACCCGGCGAGGGCCCCGACCATGTGGGAACGGTGGGCGCGGGAATGCGCGGTTCCGCTCGCCCAGTCGATGGTCACGGGATGGAGCGTCACGGAACTCCCCGCGTGGGCGATGTCGCGGTCCGATTTCAGCCTCAGATGCGCACGCTGGGTCACCGACACCTGGGCCGGTGCGCCGGCGAGACGCCGGATGACGGGGATGCCGAAAAGATGCAGGCTCACCCAGGTGGCAAGGGGATTGCCGGGCAGGCAGACCACCGGTGTTGTTCTCCATGCTCCGTGTCCCTGGGGCCCGCCCGGGCGCATCGCCACCCTGGTGAAGGTTAGCGATGAGGTGCGCAGGCCCACCGCCTTGACCACATCGAAGGCACCGGCTGATATTCCGCCGACTGTGACTATGAGATCGGATTCGGCATGGGCGCGGTCGAGCGCCCGGATCAGGTGCTCCTCCTCATCGGGTACGTGGATGTGGCGCGCCTTCAGCAGCAGGCAGCGCAGGGCCTCAACGACCATGGGGCCATTGGAGTTGGGGATGGACCATGTGCCGCCGCCACCGACCTCGTCGCCCGTGGTCACCACCGTGACCACGGGGCAGGGGTGGGCGTCGATACGCACGGCCCCCGCCGAGATCAGGGCGGCCACGGTTCCCGCGTCCAGCGGGGTCCCGGCACGCACCGCCACCTGACCTGCGTCCAGGTGCTCACCGGCGCGGCGGATGTTGCTTTTCGACGCCCGCAGCCCGCACACCGTCACCGCCGGCGGGAGGCTGAGATCGGCGGGGGAGTCGGTGTCCTCCACGGGGACGACGATGAGATCCGCACCCCGTGGCACCGGCGCGCCCGTCATCACCCGCAGGGCGTGTCCGGGTGGGAGCGCACCGGGGGCGGAACCCGCGGGGACGTCACCGGAGACCGGCAGCGTCCAGGGCCCGGTTCCCGCCACATCGGTGCGGGCGATCAGGTAGCCGTCGACCGCGGAGTTGTCGAAGGGGGGTACCGCCCGTTGTGCGATGGCATCGCTGCTGAGGGTGCTGAGGGGATCGGCGCGCAGATCGGTCACGGCCCGCGGCGGGAGGGGGGAGATCCCGGACAGGAGGAGGTCGAGATAGTGATCCATCGACACAGGCCCGTTCATCCGCTTCACCCCCCGATCGCGGACATGGGCCGATCGGGCTGGAGGAAACCCGGGTCGTCGATGCCGTGCCCGGGCTTCTTTTCCCACATCGCCGACGCCCAGGCACGGGCGAGCTCATCATCGTCCGCCCCCGAGCGCATCAGGTTCCGCAGCGGCGTCTCGGCCCTGGAGAAGAGGCAGTTGCGGATGGTGCCGTCGCTGGTGAGGCGGCTGCGATCGCAGTCGCCGCAGAAGGGGCGGGTTACTGAGGCTATCACGCCGAGCTGACCGCGCACGCCGGTGGCCGTGTCCCTGACATTCCACAGGGCCGCGGGGGCGGCACCCCGGGGATCGCCGACCTCGAACATCTCGAAGCGGGTCCGCAGCCTGGCGAGAATGTCGCGCGCGGTGACCATGTCCCCGCGCCGCCACTGGTCGCGGGGCCCCAGGGGCATCTGCTCGATGAACCGCAGCTGCGCACCACGGTTGACGCAGTAGGACGCCAGGGGGACGATGTCGACCTCGTTGACTCCCGGCATGACCACGGCGTTGATCTTCACCGGGTCCATACCGGCCCGCAGACAGGCATCGATGCTGCGCAGGACACCGGAGAGCCTGTCGCGTCTGGTCATCGCCGTGTACCGGCGGGCGTCGATGGTGTCCAGGGAGATGTTGACGCGGTGCAGGCCCGCGGCCCGCAGCCCCTCGATGCGGTGATGAAGGCCGATGCCGTTGGTGGTCAGGGCGATCCGCACCGGCGCACCCTCATCGGTGACAAGAGACGACGTCGCAGCGATGATCCCCTCGAGGTTCTTGCGCAGCAGCGGTTCACCCCCGGTGAAGCGGATCTGCCTGATGCCCAGCCGTGACACCGCGAGGGTGATCAGGCGTTGGATCTCGGCGTCATTGAGCATGTCCGCTGAAGGCATCCACTCCAGGCCCTCGGCCGGCATGCAGTAGCTGCACCGCAGGTTGCAACGGTCCGTCAGGGAGACCCGCAGATCGCGCGCCACCCGACCGAAGCGGTCGACGAGCGTGCGGGAGCCGTCCACCCGCGGCGCGGGGAGATCGGCGGCGGGGGCGCTCGGCGGGGGCTGAAGCTTGAGAGGGATGCTCATGTCCCCACGATCCTACGGATTCGCGGCGCCGTTTTGGGCTATTTCTCTCCCGGACCCTTCAATTTGATCACCTCGAAATCACCATCCGCCAGGTGCAGGCGCAGATCCTTCTTATCGAACTTACCCACCGAGGTCTTGTCGATCTCATCGACGAAGGTCCAGTACTCCGGCAGCATCCAGTTGGGCAGACTAGATCTCAACTGATCCCGCAGATGCTCCGCGGTTTCCCTGGAGGGTTCCACCCCCGCGCTGAGAAGGGTCACCGCGAGCGGCCGCTCCACCCACTTGTCATCGGGGAAACCGATGACCGCGCACTCGACGACCTCGTCGGTGGCCATGATCAGGTTCTCCAGCTGTGCGGAGTAGATCCATTCACCGCCCGAGCGGATCACGTCACGGGCGCGGTCCTGGATGGTCAGGAATCCATCGCTGGACACGGAGCCGACATCGCCGGTGCGGAGCCAGCCGTCGGCGCTGAACTGCCCCGGCGCGTCATCGACATCCTCCCCGTGGAAGGAATGCGCGAGTCCGCCCTGCTCCTCCTGCGGGGAGTGGAAGTAGCTTCCGGTCACCCAGGGGCCACGAACCTGGATCTCGCCCTCGTTGCGGTCGGTGGAGGCCATCACCTCGCCGTCGTTGACCACCCGGTACTCGATCGAGGCGGGGAAGCGGCCCTGGCTGACGCGGTAGTTCCACCTTGTCTCACCGGAGACGCCGGAGGGCGGGCGCGACACCGTACCCACCGTGGACGTCTCCGTCATGCCCCAGACGTGAATGACATCGACGCCGTAGCGCTGCTCCCACAGAGTGATCACCACCGGCGGTACCGCGGAACCCCCAACGTAGAGCTCACGTAGGGACATGCGCTCCGGTGGATGCTTGAGATAGTGGACCATCAGCTGGATCCACAGGGTGGGCACGCCGTGGGCGACGCGCGGCAGGGTCGTGGCGATAATGGTGGCCAGGGTCGGCGCGGAGAGATCGGATCCGGGCATTACCAGCGGTGTTCCCGACATGAACGCGGCGATGGGGACGCCCCAGCTGAGAACGTGGTAGATGGGTACGCAGCACAGGAAGGTCTCACCGTGGGTCACCGCGAGTGAATCGGTGGTGCGCAGACTCAGGGATTGAAGGTAGAGGGAACGGTGGGAGTACACCACGCCCTTCGGCGCTCCGGTCGTGCCGGTGGAGTAGCAGATCGCAGCCGCTGTCCGTTCATCCTGCACCGGCCAGTCATAGGTCGAGGAGCGGCCGTCGAGCAGTGACTCATAGGAATAGGTCTCGATCCGCTCCGGCAGATGGGCGGCGGCCTCGGAATGGTCCGAGGGCCCGATGAACACCACCGCACGCACACCGGGACAATCGGGCAGGATGGCACCGAGCTGCGGAGCCAGCCGTGGATCCGCGATGATCACCTCATCTTCGGCGTGGTTGATGATGAAGGAGATCTGATCGTTCATCAGCTGCTTGTTGAGCGGGTTGAACACCGCGCCCATGCAGCTGACCGCGAAGAGGGTCTCCAGGTGTTCGGCACAGTTGAACATCATCGACGCCACCCGCTGATCACCGGTGATCCCCAGGGAATCGTGCAGCGCATGCGCGAGGGCCGCGACCCTGGCCCCGATCTCCCCGAAGGTCACCGATTCCTGCTGCCCCCGATCCCAGGTGGTGACGAGGGCGTCCGAGTGCACCGTGGAACCATAGGCGAGAATTCTGGTCAGGGAGAGCGGAACATCCTGCATCGTGCTGAGCATGGATACAACCCTAGATCATCGGGTGGACACAGGCGTTACCACCGGGGGGCCCGACGCGGGGTGCGCCTCCGGGCGCCCCACCTGCACCGGGGGCCGACACGGGCCCCGGCACAATCATTGAGGGATTGAGACACGGGAGCGGCGATGCGCTATTATTGCTAGGCAGGGCCGGGAGAGGAATCCCGGTGCACCCCACATTCCCCACAACCAACGCCGGATGCGCTCCGTAAAAGAGGGCCGGCGGGCCGGGGAGTACCAGCAACAGTGGCGCACTCGGATGTGTCGGCTTTCATGCCGCACTCGGTCTGGAATGAGCGCTCGACCGCCACATAGCAATGGTGGCCAGGGTGTCTTTCTTCCTTGTCAGACACGCAGCCTTCACGCTGTGTGCGTATCTCGGCCGCAACTAGGGCGGAGGTCGTACCCAGCCGGTCTGCCAGGCACAACACCTCAATTACACAGAAGAAGCTTCCAGTTAATTCTTGCCCCATCTTTTGCAATGCGGGAACCATCATCGTGACTGGAAAGCAATGAAAGGATATCTGTGACCGACACAGACAACACCGCAGGCAATCAGGGTGAACTGAACACCCTTCGCCTGCCGGAACTGCGCAGGATCGCGGCGGACCTCGGACTCAAGGGAACCTCCGCACTGCGCAAGGGCGACCTGATCAGCGCCATTTCCACCGCCAGGGCGGGCGGAACCCCACCCGCGGCGAACGACCCGGCACCCCGACGGGGTCGCCGCCGTGCGGGCACCACATCGGCAGAAGCAGCGCCCCGCGAGCAGGAGAGCGGATCCGATAACGCCTCCTCCAACGAGCCCGCCACCAAGCTCGCCACCGAGGGCCCCGCGGCCGAGAAACCCGCCGCCGGCGACGACAGGGCGGAGCAGCCGAAGGAGCAGACCGACGCCGACAACCGGCACGAGTCACGCTCCGCAGCACGCCGCGCGCGTCGCAACAGGCAGCGCCAGGGCCAGCAGGATTCCACCTCGGAGCACCATGCCCAGCATGCACCGGAGGAGACCCGGACCGGTCACCACCCCGATGCGCAGCAGCCGGAGCAGGAACCGCGCAGGGACAACCAGCGCAACCAGTCCGGTGAGGCCGACTCCGAGACCGGCGGCGACAACAACCGCCGCAACAACCAGCGCAACCAGTCCGGTGAGGCCGACTCCGAGACCGGCGGCGACAACAACCGCCGCAACAACCAGCGCAACCAGTCCGGTGAGGCCGACTCCGAGACCGGCGGCGATAATAACCGCCGCAACAACCAGCGCAACCATGGTGAACAGGGTGAAGATCGCAGAGGACGGCGCGGTCGCAGGAACCGTCGGGGCAGGGATCGCGATGCACACCGCGACAACGCCCGCAACGACAATGACACCCAGGAGACCACCCAGCACGATGAGCCGCTGCAGGACATAGCCGGCATCCTCGACATCGTCGATTCCAATGTCGCCTTCGTCCGGACCACCGGATACCACGCGGCACCCTCTGATGTGTTCGTCAGCAACCAGCTGATTCGTCGGATGGGCCTGCGCAGTGGCGACGCCGTGACCGGACAGGTTCGGATGAACCACGGTGGTGGCAACAGCTATGGTGGCCGCAACCGTCAGAAGTACAACAACCTCACCCGGGTGGAGACGATCAATGGACTTCCCGCGGAGGAGGCGCGCAACCGCCCCGAGTTCGGCAGGCTGACCCCGCTGTACCCGAACCAGCGCCTGCGCCTGGAGACCGAGCAGCGGATCCTGACCACCCGCGTCATCGATCTGATCATGCCGATCGGAAAGGGACAGCGCGCACTGATCGTCTCCCCGCCCAAGGCCGGAAAGACCACGATCCTGCAGAATATCGCCAATGCGATCTCCACCAACAACCCCGAGTGCTACCTGATGGTCGTGCTTGTCGACGAGCGCCCCGAAGAGGTCACCGACATGCAGCGCTCGGTCAACGGCGAGGTTATCTCCTCGACCTTTGACCGGCCGCCGTCAGAGCACACCGCCGTGGCCGAACTGGCGATCGAGCGCGCCAAGCGTCTCGTCGAACAGGGGCAGGACGTGGTCGTGCTGCTGGATTCGATCACCCGCCTTGGTCGTGCCTACAACAACAGCTCACCGGCGTCCGGACGCATCCTGTCCGGTGGTGTCGATTCCAACGCCCTGTACCCGCCGAAGCGTTTCCTCGGTGCCGCCCGCAACATTGAAAACGGTGGCTCCCTGACCATCATCGCCACCGCGATGGTGGAAACGGGCTCCGCGGGCGACACGGTGATCTTCGAGGAGTTCAAGGGCACCGGCAACGCGGAACTCAAGCTGGACCGCAAGATCTCCGAGAGGCGGGTGTTCCCCGCTGTGGACGTCAACCCCTCGGGAACGCGCAAGGACGAGCTGCTTCTCAACCCCGACGAGGCACGCGTCATGCACAAGCTGCGTCGTATCCTCTCCGCGCTGGACAACCAGCAGGCCATTGACCTGTTGATCAAGCAGCTGAAGAAGACCAAGTCCAATGCCGAGTTCCTCATGCAGGTCGCCTCGAGCGCACCGATGGCCGGAACCGAGAATGAGGAGGAATACTCCTGATGGCAGGACAGGTATCCGCTGTCGATGACATCCTGGCCGAGTACCACGGCCTGGAGGAGCAGATGGCCGATCCATCGCTGCACGATGATCCCGTGGCGGCGCGTCGGGTGGGCAAACGCTACTCCGAGCTGCAGCCGATCATCAATGTCCACACCGAGCTGACCCGGGTCCGTGAGGATCTGGAGGCGGCCCGGGAGATGGCGCATGAGGACCATGAGTTCGTCGACGAGGCCGAACGTCTGGCCGCGGAGGAGGTCGAGCTGGAGGAGAAGCTTGCAGATCTGCTCGCCCCGCGCGACCCCCACGACAGCGAGGACATCGTCATGGAGATCAAGGCGGGAGCCGGTGGTGAGGAGGCGGCTCTGTTCGCCGGTGATCTGCTGCGCATGTACCAGAAGTTCGCCGACAAGCACGGTTTCGTCATCGAGGTTCTCGATTCCGCGGAATCCGACCTCGGCGGTGTCAAGGACATAACCTTGTCCATCCGTTCGCGTCATCCCTCCCGCGACGGTGCGTGGAGCCAGTTCAAGTTCGAGGGTGGGGTCCACCGTGTCCAGCGGGTGCCCGTGACCGAATCACAGGGCCGGATCCAGACCTCGGCCGCCGGTGTCCTCGTCTATCCCGAACCCGAGGAGGTGGAGGACGTGGAGATCGATGAGAAGGAGATCCGCGTCGATGTCTACCGTTCATCGGGCAAGGGCGGTCAGGGCGTCAACACCACCGACTCGGCGGTGCGGATCACCCACCTTCCCACGGGCATCGTGGTGACCTGCCAGAAGGAGCGTTCGCAGATCCAGAACCGTGCGCGCGCAATGCAGGTCCTCGCGGCCCGGCTGCAGGCGCTCCGCGAGGAGGAGGCGGACGCCGAGGCCGCCCAGGGGCGCGCCGCGCAGATCCGCACCATGGATCGTTCCGAGCGGATCCGCACCTACAACTGGCCGGAGAACCGCATCAGCGACCACCGGATCGGGTTCAAGGCGAACAACCTGGATTCCGTTCTCGACGGTGAACTCGATGATCTGTTCACCGCCCTGCGCGCGGCCGAGCGTGCGGAGCGCCTCGAGGCCGATTCCTAGGGTGCGCACCCTCGGGGAGGCTCTCAGGACCGCCGCCGCCAGGCTCGAGGCTGCCGGGGTGGCGTCGCCGGCGAACGATGCCCGGCTGATCGCCGCCCACCTTTTGGGCTGCGCCCCGCTCAATGTGGCGCTGCACACCCGGGAGGCGGTGCCGGAGGGCTTCGACCTGCTCGTCGACAAGCGCTGTTCGCGGGTCCCGCTGCAGCATCTGCTGGGAACCGCGCCGATGGGCGCGCTCGATCTCCGGGTCGGGCCCGGGGTGTTCATCCCGCGTCCCGAAACGGAGGTGCTGGCCGAGTGGGCCGTCCGCCAGCGCCCCGCAACCGTGGTGGACCTGTGCACCGGCTCCGGTGCCATCGCGGCCTACATCGCACATGAGCTTGTCGACGCCTCCGTCACCGCGGTGGAGCTGGATCCCGGGGCCGCCCGCTGGGCGGCGCGCAACCTCGAGGAGCTGGCACCGGGGGTGAACCTGGTCATCGGTGACGCCACCGATCCGGGGCTGCTCCCCGAGCTGCACGGTGGCGTCGATCTCGTGGTCTCCAATCCTCCCTATGTGCCGGAGACCGGTGAGCTGGAACCGGAGGTCTACCGGGACCCGCACATGGCCGTCTTCAGCGGGGAGAGTGGGATGGATGTGATTGAGAAGATGGTCGATCTGATCCACGCCCTGCTGCGCAGCGGCGGGAGGACGGGCGTCGAACACGATGACTCCACCTCCGAGGCGGTCCAGCAGGTCTTTCTCGACCACGGTGGATTCGGTGAGGTCCGTGTCATGCGCGACCTGGCGGGCCGGGCGCGCTTTGTCACGGCGAGTAAGCTGTGATTTTGAACTTTTAGAAGCTAAGTGGACATAGGAGAATTGCAGTGAGCAGAATCTATGACTGTGCCGATCAGGAAACCCGTACCATCGGCATCGGTGCCGCAGTGGATGCGGTCAGGGCCGGTCAGCTCGTTGTCCTTCCGACTGATACGCTCTACGGACTCGGCTGTGACGCCTTCAACAACCAGGCCGTGGCCAACCTCCTTGCCGCCAAGCACCGGGGTCCCGACATGCCGGTTCCGGTGCTCGTGGGCAGCTGGGACACCATCCAGGGCCTGGTCCAGCACTACACCCCGCAGGCGCGGACGCTGGTCGAAGCCTTCTGGCCGGGCGGGCTCTCGATCGTGATCCCGCAGGCGCCCAGTCTGCCGTGGAACCTCGGTGACACGCGGGGGACGGTGATGCTGCGCATGCCCCTGCATCCGGTGGCCATCGAACTGCTCCGCCAGACCGGTCCGATGGCGGTGTCCTCGGCTAACATCTCGGGGCAGACCCCGCCGAGCACCGTGGTCCAGGCCCGTCAGCAGCTCAATGAAACCGTCTCCGTCTACCTTGACGGAGGGGAGTGCGCCATCGGCGAACCCTCATCCATCGTTGACATCTCCGGTGATGTACCGAAGCTGCTGCGTGAGGGGGCGATCAGCGCTGAGCGCATTGGTGAGGTGCTGGGGGTGACGGCGGAGAGCCTGCGCTAGATGGGCGCCGGGTTTGCGGGGATCCCGCTACGGGAACTGGGGCTGGTGCTCCTGGTCGCCGCCGCCATCACGTACCTGACAACCGGTATCATCCGCACGGCGCTGGTGCGCAGCGGCCGACTCAACGAGATCCGTGACCGCGATGTGCACACCCAGCCCAAACCGCGGCTCGGCGGGGTGGCCATGTTCAGCGGCTTTCTCGGTGCCGTGTTCGTTGCGGACCAGCTTCCGGCCCTGACCCGGGGGTTCATGCCCGTCACACCCGAGATGAACGCGGTGATCTGGGCAGGATTCGTGATCGTGGTCGTCGGCGCTCTCGATGATCTCTTCGATCTCGACGCGATGACCAAACTGGTCGGGCAGATTCTCGGTGCGGTGGTGATGAGCCTGTTGGGCCTTTCCTGGACCATGCTCTACATCCCCTTCGGCGGTGGGACGACTCTGATCATGGACCAGGTGCAGTCGACCGTCATCACGGCACTGTTCACCGTGGCTCTGATCAACGCGCTGAACTTCGTCGATGGACTCGACGGGCTGGCCGCCGGGGTGGGAATGATCGCCGGAAGCGCCATCCTGGTGTTTTCGCTGACGATCCTTTTCGATCAAAACGGTGCCGTCTCCGCTTATCCGCCGGCAATCATCGCCGCCGCACTGGTGGGAATCTGCGCGGGATTCCTGCCGCACAACTTCGAACCCTCGCGGATTTTCATGGGCGACAGCGGTTCCATGCTCATCGGATTGCTGCTGGCGGCGGCGTCGACCTCCGCTTCCGGGAAGATCAACATGAGCCTCTACGGAACGGTCGACCTGGTGGCGCTGATGTCCCCGGTCATCGTGGTTCTGGCGGCGGTCGCAATTCCGCTGCTCGACCTGGTCATGGCCGTGATCAGGAGGGTGCGCAAGGGCGAATCGCCCTTCGCCCCCGACAAGATGCACCTGCACCACCGGCTGCTTAGAATCGGGCACACCCACCGCCGCGTGGTGCTGGTGCTCTACATGTGGGTGACCGTGGTGGCCTTTGGCGCGGTCGGCTTCTCCGTGGTCCCGCCCCTTTTCGCGGCGGGCCTGGTGGTGGTGGGACTGGTGGGCGCCGCCGTGCTCACCGCGATCCCCGTACTCCGCGGGTCAAGGGCCAATTCTTGATTTCCACAGCTGTTATCTGATTGCCACGCAGTGGCGGTAGGATCGTCCGACGTGACGAAAGAACAAGCTGCCGCATCAGAACCTCCCGTCGACGGGTCCGAATTCGACGATCACCGGCGACCGCTGCTGCGGGCGGTGAAGTTCGGCTCGGTGGGCCTTGTCATCATCACCGTGATCTCGCTCGCCGTCTGGGGTGGGGTGCGGGATCTCCCGGGGATCTCTTTTGTGCGGGATCTCCCGGGGATCTGGGGGGTGCTGATCGGGGCCGCCATCGGTGGCGGTTTCGTCCTGCTCACGGCACTGAGCGTCCTGCTGACCTCGAATACGACGGTGTCCACGACGGGGGCCGTGGTCCTGGGCAGCTGGCTGTTGAAGATCGTCGTCCTGCTCGTTGTTCTCTTCCTGATCCAGGACATGGAGTTCTACGACCGCACCGCGCTGTTTGTCACGGTAGTCCTTGCCCTCGTGGTCGTCCTGGGTACCGAGGTGTGGGGGGTTATCACCTCCCGCGTCACCTACGTCGGCTGAGCACCGGCGCCTTCCCGGCACGAATGGGGGAAAGGCCACAGATCCGGATGTCCGTTTTTCCGATTTCCCCCTCCCGACGGGGAATGACAACATTTCGGCAACATTTCAGCCGTGACCAGCGGAAACCTGTGCATTCCCGGTGGGTCGTCCCGGGCATGGGTGGAAAATCTCTACCCCCGAATGTTCGTTAAAATCGCCCTGTGACACACCTAACAGAAGCGTAAAACGCCTGTTCATTCACGGTTTCCCGAGGCCCGGGGAACAAGAAATTCGCCTGCCCCCGCCCCGCGTGGATAAAAGCTGAAATCACCTGTTAGTCTATAACGCGGGTTGAGCCGTGGAGCTTGGAAGCAGCAGACTGAGCACGTCGAAAAGCATTCACGGTGCACGTCCCCTGTGATCGTTGCGCTGATGTGCGACGGAGTCCGTTACGATCGCAGAGAGTTTTTCAGACGTCCATCGCACCGTGCACAAAACACGCGTGCACGGCCCGAACACGGGAGAGAACGCTGAGCGTTACAACACTGTCCATGAAGGGTGAATTCCACGCCCCGAATTTGGACGCCGAATTTTTCCCGGGGCACGTGACCGAAGATGGCAAGGTAGTGGACCTGTTGTTCGCTGACTTTGCCAACGGTTGGTTCGCACTTGACCGCCTGATGCTGATCCGTCTTCTCGTGACGGCGATCGTGGTGGTCTTCTTCCTTTGGGCCATGCGTAAGCCGAAGCTGATTCCGCATGGCGTTCAGAACATCGCGGAGTACGCGCTCGATTTCGTTCGTATCCACATTGCAGAGGACATTCTGGGTAAGAAGGAGGGCCGCCGTTTCCTTCCGATCCTGGCGACCATTTTCTTCGCCACCCTGATGATGAACTTGACCACGATCATTCCTGGTCTCAACATCTCGCCCAACGCCCGCATCGGTATGCCGATCATCATGGCAGTCGCCGGTTACATCGCTTTCATCTATGCGGGTGCCAAGCGCTATGGATTCTTCAAGTACATCAAGTCCTCGATCGTGGTTCCGAATATTCCACCTGCACTCCACGTGCTCGTGATTCCGATCGAGTGTTTCTCCACCTTCATCCTGCGGCCGGTTACCCTGGCACTGCGTTTGATGGCCAACTTCCTTGCCGGACACCTCATTCTGGTTCTGCTGTACTCTGCCACGAACTTCTTCTTCTGGCAGTTCAACGGCTGGACCGCCCTGTCCGGTGTGACCATTCTCGCAGCCGTCGCGTTCACAGTGTACGAGTGCATCGTCATCTTCCTGCAGGCGTATATCTTCGCCCTGCTGGTTGCGGTGTACATCGAACTATCGCTGCATGCGGACTCGCACTGATGAGGATCAAAGGCTTCCCGGTCACCGGGTAGGCGCGGACCACACGGTCAACTGAATAACCCCATTTAATACCTCTTAGCCCGACAACCGGGCACCAGAAAGGGAACGACACCTCATGAACGACATCATCCTGGCTCAGGCAGACAACGCAGAAGCAGCCCTGAACTTCGGAGCCCTCGGTTACGGCATCGCCACCATCGGACCGGGCCTCGGCATCGGTATCCTCGTCGGAAAGGCTCTCGAGGGCATGGCACGTCAGCCCGAGATGGCCGGCCAGCTTCGTACCACCATGTTCCTGGGCATCGCCTTCGTTGAGGCTCTCGCCCTGATCGGCCTCGTTGCCGGCTTCCTGTTCTAATCAGCTGACCAACCGAAAGCTGGTACACCATGGCGAACCCCATTTACTACCTTGCGCATGCGAATGCCGACGTCCTCCCCCTGGAGAGCGGCAACTCCATTCTGCTGCCCAAGTACTATGACATCGTCTGGTCCCTCATTCCGTTTCTGATCATCCTGATCGTCTTCTGGAAGTTTGTCCTTCCGAAGTTCCAGGAGGTCCTGACCGAGCGTGAGGACCGGATCAAGGGCGGCATCCAGCGAGCAGAGGCCGCACAGGCCGAGGCCAAGGCTGCCCTTGAGAAGTACAACGCACAGCTCGCCGAGGCCCGCACCGAGGCCGCTGAGATCCGCGAACAGGCCCGCGAACGCGGCAAGGCGATCGAAGCGGAACTGAAGGACAAGGCCAACGAGGAGAGCGACCGCATCATCGAGTCCGGCACGAAGCAGCTTCTTGCCCAGCGCGAGCAGATCGTCAACGACCTGCGTCGCGAAATGGGACAGAACTCGATCAACCTGGCTGAGCACCTGCTCGGAGACCAGCTCTCCGAGGACGTCAAGCGCTCCGGCACGATCGACCGCTTCCTGGCTGACCTCGATACTGTGGCACCGAACGGAAAGTGAGCGACATGCACGCAGCGAGCCGCGAGGCATTGGCAAAGGTAGCGTCCGATCTGGACGCGGCTCTTAACGGAGCAGACAACGCCGTAGCTGTTGCCGCCCAGGCTGGAACCGAACTCTTCGACGTCGTCGAGGTTCTCGACGACAACCGCGGTCTGCGTGTCGCAGTGGCTGATTCCTCTAGGGAGGCGCAGCAGCGCATCGGTCTCATCGGGGCCGTGTTCGCCGGAAAGGTGAGCCCATCGGTTCTCGAGCTCCTCAAGGACGCCGCGGAGCAGACCTGGTCCACCCCGCGTGAATTCCGCACCGGTCTCGTCGAACTCGGACGTCGCGCCCTCCTCCGCTCCGCGGAGAAGCAGGGGCAGCTCGGCCAGGTTGAGGACGAGCTGTTCCGGCTCAGTCGAATCCTGGATCACGAGGGCGAGCTGACCCAGCTGCTCTCAGATCGCAACTCCGATTCGGCACGACGCCGCGATCTGCTGGCCAAGGTGCTCTACGGCAAGGTGACGGCTGTCACCGAGGCCCTGGCGCTCCAGGTCATCGGTCGCCCCGAGCGCAATCCGATTGATGATGTATCGGCCCTGGCCGACGCCGCAGCCGCGCTGCAGGGTCGTTCCGTTGCCCACGTCGTCTCCGCGACTGCACTCAACGAGGGACAGCAGCAGGCGCTGGCTGAGAAGCTGGGACGAATTTATGGTCGTGCGATGAGCATCCACTCCGAGGTTGATACCAGCCTCCTCGGTGGCATGGTTATCCGCGTCGGAGATGAAGTAATCGACGGAAGCACCTCGGGTAAGCTCGAGCGCCTCCGCGAGAGCTTCGTTTGAGACACGACGACTCTTTGACAAATGTAATGCTGGAAGAAACAACCGAGAGCAGGAAGAACATGGCGGAGCTGACGATCTCCTCCGATGAGATCCGTAGCGCGATAGCGAACTACACCTCGAGCTACTCCGCGGAGGCCTCCCGTGAGGAGGTCGGCGTGGTCATTTCGGCAGCTGACGGTATCGCCCAGGTTTCGGGCCTCCCGTCCGTAATGACGAATGAGCTCCTCGAATTCCCGGGCGGCGTCATCGGCGTCGCGCAGAACCTCGATACCGCCTCCGTCGGTGTCGTGGTCCTGGGTAACTACGAGCTACTGAAGGAAGGCGACCAGGTACGCCGTACGGGAGAGGTTCTGTCCATCCCCGTCGGCGAGGCATTCCTGGGTCGCGTCATCAACCCACTTGGCCAGCCGATCGACGGACTGGGCGTAATCGAGGCTGAAGAGGACCGCGTCCTTGAACTGCAGGCACCGGGTGTGCTTCAGCGTCAGCCCGTCGAGGAGCCCATGGCCACCGGCATCAAGGCCATCGATGCAATGACCCCGATCGGCCGTGGACAGCGCCAGCTGATCATCGGTGACCGCAAGACCGGCAAGACCGCGGTCTGCATCGACACCATCCTCAACCAGAAGGCGAACTGGGAGTCCGGCGACAAGACGAAGCAGGTCCGCTGCATCTACGTCGCCATCGGACAGAAGGGCTCCACCATTGCGGCCCTGCGCAAGACCCTCGAGGAGCAGGGCGCCCTGGAGTACACCACCATCGTGGCCGCTCCCGCCTCCGACGCTGCGGGCTTCAAGTGGCTCGCACCCTTCGCCGGTGCCGCTCTCGCCCAGCACTGGATGTACCAGGGCGATCACGTCCTGGTCATCTACGATGATCTGACCAAGCAGGCCGAGGCCTACCGTGCGATCTCCCTGCTGCTGCGCCGCCCGCCGGGCCGCGAGGCATACCCGGGCGACGTCTTCTACCTGCACTCCCGTCTGCTGGAGCGTGCGGCGAAGCTCAACGATGAGCTCGGCGGCGGTTCGATCACCGCACTGCCGATCATTGAGACCAAGGCCAACGACGTCTCCGCCTTCATCCCGACCAACGTCATCTCCATCACCGATGGTCAGGTCTTCCTGGAATCCGACCTGTTCAACCGAGGCGTGCGCCCGGCCATCAACGTCGGTATCTCGGTTTCCCGTGTCGGCGGTGCCGCACAGACCAAGGGCATGAAGAAGGTTGCCGGTTCACTCCGTCTGGACCTGGCCGCCTACCGTGACCTGGAGGCATTCGCCACCTTCGCCTCCGATCTGGACGCCGCCTCCAAGGCACAGCTTGAGCGCGGTCAGCGCCTCGTTCAGCTGCTGATCCAGGCTGAGAACGCACCTCAGTCCGTTGAGTACCAGATCGTCTCCCTCTTCCTCGCCGGCGAGGGCGCCTTCGACAACGTTCCCGTCGATGACGTCCGCCGCTTCGAGGCCGAGCTGCAGCAGTACCTGCGTTCCAACACGCCGCAGGTGTACCAGCAGATCGACGGTGGCGCTGCACTCTCCGACGAGTCCAAGGACGCGCTGCTCAAGGCGACCGAGGAGTTCAAGGGCACCTTCCAGACCACCGATGGCACCCCCGTGATCAATGAACCCGATGTCGACGCACTCGATGCGGGCCAGGTGCAGAAGAGCCAGCTCTCCGTTTCCCGCAAGGTCAGCAAGAAGTAAAGGCAGAGAGCCTCAAACACATGACTGTCCAAGCAACTGAAGGGAGGCGTTTGAACCATGGCTAATCTTCGCGAACTACGCGATCGAATCCGTTCGGTCAATTCAACCAAGAAGATCACAAAGGCTCAGGAGCTCATCGCCACCTCTCGCATCACCAAGGCACAGGGTCGTGTCGCGGCGGCCGCACCGTACGCCGAGGACATCCAGAGGGTTCTGGAACGTCTCGCGTCGGCAAGCTCGCTCGACAACCCGATGCTGCATGAGCGTGAGGGTGGCAACCGGGCCGCCGTGCTTGTGGTCACCTCTGACCGCGGCATGGCCGGAGGCTACAACCACAATGTGCTCAAGAAGGCGGCGGAGCTGGAGAAGCTCCTCGTCGAGAGTGGCTACGAGGTGGTTCGTTATGTCACCGGTGGCAAGGGCGTGGGTTACTACAACTTCCGCGAGGAGGATCTCGCGGGGTCCTGGACCGGGTTTTCGCAGAACCCGAGCTGGGAACTGACCCACGACGTGCGCCGCCATCTGATCGACGGCTTTATCGCCAGCTCCAAGGGCGAGGCGAAGTGGCGCGACGGTGTGAATTCACCCGAGGGCCAGGATGTTCAGGGTTTCGATCAGGTCCACGTGGTTTATACCGAGTTCGTGTCCATGCTGACTCAGAACCCGGTGGTGCACCAGCTGCTTCCGATCGAGCCGGTCATCGAAGACGAACTGTTCGTCCCGAGCGAGGATTTCCTCACAGATTCGGGGACCGTCGAGCCCGACTATGAGTTCGAACCGGACGCGGACACGCTGCTGGAGGCCCTGCTTCCCAAGTACGTGTCCCGCAGGCTGTACTCCATGTTCCTGGAGTCCGCCGCAGCAGAGTCTGCTTCACGTCGAAACGCGATGAAGTCTGCAACTGACAACGCGACTGCACTGGTCAACGACCTTTCCCGCGTGGCCAATGCGGCCCGTCAGGCACAGATCACCCAGGAAATCACAGAGATTGTCGGCGGCGCTGGTGCGCTGAACGACAGCGGAGAAAGTGACTAGATTATGACTACAGCTCTTGAAGAGCAGAACGCACAGCTGGCGAATGTCGCCGGCCGTGTCGTGCGTGTCATTGGCGCGGTCGTCGACGTGGAGTTCCCCCGCGGCGAGCTGCCGGCACTGTACAACGCACTGACTGTCGAGGTCACCCTCGAATCAGTCGCAAAGACCATCGTCCTCGAGGTTGCACAGCACCTCGGTGACAACCTCATCCGCACCATCGCCATGGCTCCGACCGACGGCCTCGTCCGCGGCGCCGAGGTCATCGACTCCGGCATGCCGATCTCGGTGCCGGTCGGCGATGTTGTCAAGGGCCACGTTTTCAACGCCCTCGGTGACTGCCTCGACGAGCCCGGCCTCGGCCAGGACGGCGAGAAGTGGGGAATCCACCGTGAACCCCCGCGCTTCGATCAGCTCGAGGGCAAGACCGAGATCCTGGAGACGGGCATCAAGGTCATCGACCTTCTGACCCCCTACGTCAAGGGCGGAAAGATCGGCCTCTTCGGCGGTGCCGGTGTGGGCAAGACGGTGCTCATCCAGGAGATGATCACCCGTATTGCCCGCGAGTTCTCCGGAACCTCCGTGTTCGCCGGCGTCGGCGAGCGCACCCGTGAGGGCACCGACCTCTTCCTGGAAATGGATGAGATGGGTGTTCTTCCCGATACCGCGCTTGTCTTCGGCCAGATGGACGAGCCGCCGGGAGTCCGTATGCGCGTGGCTCTGTCCGCACTGACGATGGCGGAGTACTTCCGCGATGTGCAGAACCAGGATGTGCTGCTGTTCATCGATAACATCTTCCGTTTCACCCAGGCGGGTTCGGAGGTGTCGACCCTTCTCGGTCGTATGCCCTCCGCCGTGGGCTACCAGCCCACCCTGGCTGACGAGATGGGTGTGCTCCAGGAGCGGATCACCTCGACCAAGGGCCGTTCGATCACCTCGCTGCAGGCCGTCTACGTTCCTGCCGACGACTACACCGACCCGGCCCCGGCGACCACCTTCGCCCACCTGGACGCCACCACCGAGCTCGACCGCTCCATCGCATCGAAGGGTATCTACCCCGCGGTGAACCCGCTGACCTCGACCTCACGTATCCTCGAGCCCTCCATCGTGGGCGAGCGGCACTACGAGGTGGCACAGCGTGTGATCGGTATTCTGCAGAAGAACAAGGAACTGCAGGACATCATCGCCATCCTCGGTATGGACGAGCTCTCCGAGGAGGACAAGATCGTCGTGTCCCGCGCACGTCGTCTGGAGCGCTTCCTCGGCCAGAACTTCTTCGTCGCGGAGAAGTTCACCGGGCTGCCCGGCTCCTACGTGCCGCTGACCGATACGATCGATGCTTTCGAGCGCATCTGCAACGGCGACTTCGACCACTACCCGGAGCAGGCGTTCAACGGCCTGGGTGGCCTGGACGACGTCGAGGCTGCCTACAAGAAGCTGACCGGAAAGTAAGGTAGAGACATGGCTGAAATCACCGTTGAACTGGTGTCTGTCGATCGTATGCTCTGGTCGGGTCAGGCCAGCATCGTCACCGCTCAGACCACCGAGGGTGAGATCGGCGTGCTGCCCGATCATGAGCCGATGCTCGGCCAGCTGGTCGAGAACGGTGTCGTGACCATCCGCCCGATCGACGGCGACAGGCTCGTCGCCGGAGTGCAGGGTGGATTCCTCTCCGTTTCCAAGGACAAGGTGACGATCCTCGCGGACTTCGCCGTCTGGGCCCATGAGGTGGATTCCTCATCGGCTGAGGCAGACCTTAATTCGGATGACGAGCTGGTGAAGGCTCGCGCCGACGCCGGGCTGCGCGCGGTCCGCCGCAGCAACGAAGGTCTCTAGTACCCCGTAACGCTCCTTGAACGCCCGCCGCGGCTGGAATGATTCCAGTCCCGGCGGGCGTTTCGCGTATCATGACACTAATACGCCCCACGCTGGGGATTACCCCCGCAAAGCCACCGTTTTTCAATGGGATTTGAATGTGGGTAGGGTTATTGGAAACCGTTATTCTTCTCAGCTGGGAGGACGCACGCCACCGTGGATTACATTATTTGGGCTCTGGTTATTCTTGCCGCGGGTGCGGGTGTGCTCGCAGCCTGGCGGTTTTTCACGCTGCGGTCCAGGGGGACGAGTGCGATCATGCGGCGGCTGCCCGCCCAGGGTATCCACGGATGGCGCCACGGCTCGATGCGTTACCACGGAAATGACCTCGAATATTTCAAGCTCCGTTCCATTTCCCCGATGGCCGACCTCATTTTGACCCGCCTCTCGGTGTCGCTTCTCAATCGGAGAAGCCCGACCTCCGAGGAGGCGGCTTTTATTTCTCCGGACCTGAGGATCCTCACCTTCAGGAGCAAGGACACCGAGTACGAACTCGCACTCGACACGCACGGGGAGATGGCCTTCACCGCCTGGTTGGAATCGGCACCGGATGCCCGCCATGAAAGCAACCTGAAGCCCTCGGACTTCATCAAACAGCAGCCCCGCAGGGATCGTCGATAGGCATTTGTTGTTAAAGTGTGTGCATGCGTCTCGTCATCGCCCGTTGCTCCGTAGATTACGTCGGTCGTCTGGAGGCACACCTGCCACTTGCGGACCGGCTCCTGATGGTCAAGGCCGATGGGTCGGTGTCCATTCACGCCGATGACCGGGCGTACAAGCCCCTGAACTGGATGACACCGCCGTGCACCCTGACCGAGACCCAGATCAGCGATGCGGACGGCGAGGACGTCGGGGTGCACCTGTGGGTGGTGGAGAACAGGAAGGGCGAGCAGCTGCGGATCACCGTCGAGCAGATCCATTCCGATCTGTACTACGAACTCGGTGATGATCCGGGCCTGATCAAGGACGGCGTCGAGCAGCACCTCCAGGAACTGCTGGCGGAGCACATCGGCACGCTGGGCCAGGGATACACCCTGATCAGGCGCGAGTATCCGACGGCGATCGGTCCCGTGGACATTCTGTGCCGCGACGCCGAGGGTGGAACGGTCGCCGTGGAGATCAAGCGCCGTGGCGGCATCGACGGGGTGGAACAGCTCTCCCGCTATCTTGAACTGCTGAACCGGGACGAGCTCCTTAGACCGGTGCAGGGAGTCTTTGCCGCACAGGAGATAAAGCCTCAGGCCAGGACCCTGGCGGAGGATCGCGGGATCACCTGTGTGACCCTGGATTATCAGGGGCTGCGCGGCATCGAATCCGATGAACTGACGCTCTTCTAGGGGTGCTCACAGGATGCCCCGCCGCAATAAGCGCAACAACATCACGTCGGCACGCGACCTGCCGCGCGACGGTTCCTCATATTGGGGAACGCGGACACAGGAGGGGCCCGGGTGGGCCTTCGGTGAACCCTACATGGTGCGGCAGATGGGATCGGCCGCCGCGAGGAAGTTCTATGTCTGCCCCGGATGCAACCAGAATATCCCGCCGGGGGTCGCCCACATCGTGGCATGGCCCCGGGAGCGAGCCGATGACCGCAGACACTGGCACAGCGCCTGCTGGGAGCGGCGCTGACACAGGACCGTACGGCTAGGGCGTGTCTTGTAAAAGGTTGAGCCACGCGATCACTCCGTTGAGGACAACTGCGGCCCGGTACACGATCGCGAGCTTGTCATACCGAGTCGCGAGTCCTCGCCACTGTTTCAACCGGCAATAGCCACGCTCGATCACGTTCCTTCCCCGATACTTCTCCGCATCAAACTTCGCAGGCCTGCCACCCTGCATGCCGCGCCGCTTCCGATGCCCCTGCTGATCACGAGGTTCGGGGATCACCGCTTCGATGCCACGCCTGCGCAAGTACGCCCGGTTCGCCCGCGAGGAGTACGCCTTGTCGCAGAGCGCGGCATCGGGCCTGGTGCGACGGCCGACCCGCACTTGTTCCATGAGCGGGATGAACATCGGCGAGTCACCATCTTGTCCCGCTGAGCAAATCGTCACCAGCGGCAGGCCGCGCCCATCGACGAGCTGATGTGTTTTCGTTGACAAGCCGCCCCGAGAACGGCCGACTGCGTGGTCAGGCGGCTCGGTCAGCGGATTCTTGTAATTCGATATAGCCCTTTTTTACGCGTTTGGTGTTGGTCGCGTGCTGATGCGCACGAGCGATCGTGGAATCCACCGATACCGACCAGTCGAGCAGGCCCTGGTGGTCTGCGTACTCGTGCAGACGCGCTTGCGCCCGATCCCAGACACCATCGTCGGCCATGCGCCTATGCCACGCCCAGACCGTTTGCCAAGGCCCGAAAGCATCAGGAAGGTCTCGCCACGCGATCCCGCATCGATACCGGTAAATGATCCCCTCGACCATCAGTCGGGCGTCGGCGAACGGGCGGCCCTTCTTGCCCGTGGGACCAGGCAACAAATCAGCAATCAGTGTCCATTGGTCGTCTGAGAGGAGCTGGAATCGAGACATACCTCCACGATCTCAGCTCCCACAGAATTCACTTGCAAGACACGCCCTAGGCGGCCGGTTCGGTGAGCTCCAGGAGTACGCCGTTGGCGTCCTTGGGGTGAACGAAGTTGATCCGTGCGCCACCGGTACCGATCTTCGGCGCATCATAGAGGAGTCGGACCCCCTGGGCGCGCAGATGCTCGGAGAGCGCATCGAGATCATGGGTGCGCAGGCACATCTGCTGCAGGCCCGGACCCTTCTTGTCGATGAACTTCGCAATCGTCGATTCCTCGTTCAGGGGAGCCAGAAGCTGGATCATCCCATCGGTCTCGCCGAGGTTCTTCGGGCCGATCATCGCCTCGGTGACGCCCTGCTCCTCATTGGTCTCCTGATGATGATTGACCCAGCCGAAGGCGCTGCGGTAGAACTCCACAGCTGCATCAAGATCCGGCACCGCGATCCCGACGTGGTCGAGACAGATGACGTACTCGTGGGGAATATCGATTGCCTGGGGGTTGTGTTCAGTCATAGGGTTCATGATAAGGGGCCGTTTCCGCTTTCGCTGAGGAATCACAGGTAGCCTGGAACACATGATTGTCGCCTTTTCCGTAGCACCCGCCGTCACCGACAACCCCGACGCAGAAATGGCCGATGCCGTCACCGCCGCCGTCCGCGTGGTGAGGGAGTCGGGCCTGCCCAATGAGACCAACGCCATGTTCACCCTGATCGAGGGGGAGTGGGATGAGGTCTTCGATGTGATCAGGCGGGCCACCGAGGCTGTGTCCTCCGTGGCCCCCCGCACCTCCCTGGTAATCAAGGCGGACATCCGCCCCGGGCACACCTCGCAGCTCACCCGCAAGGTCGAGGCCGTGGAGGAGCGACTGGCCCGGGATAATTAGACTGGCTCGGGTAGACCCTTCCGATAAGAAAGTGTGTGGACACAAATGAGCACCCCTCAACGTTTCGTCAGTGGAGCAATCGATCTCGGAGAGGTGAGGGCCCGGGCTGAAGCCAGACAGGCACCGGCATCCGGAGTAGCCGCCACCGTGGAGGTCACCATGGACAACCTGGAGGAGGAAGTGCTCCGTCGCTCCACCCAGGTGCCGGTGATCGTCGTGGTCGGCACCTCGCGGAGCCCGGAATCAGAACAGCTGCGCAGGGATTTCAGCGATCTCGCCGCGAAGTCCGCCAGGCAGTTCATCTTCGCCTACGTCGATGCCGACACCCATCCGGATGTCGCCCAGGTGTTCGGTGTCCAGGTGCTGCCAACCACGCTGGCCATCGCCGCGGGCAGGCCGCTGGCGAATTTCGAGGGCGGACAACCCGCCGATGCCATCGCCCAGTGGGTCGGATCGGTGGTCCAGGCCGTCAGCGGCCAGTTGGAGGGCCTGGCGGAAACCGAGGACGAGGAGGAAGTCGGGGACCCGCGTTTCGACGCCGCCACCGAAGCCCTCAACAGCGGCGACTTCACCGCCGCGATCGCGGCCTATGACGCAATTTTGGAATCGGAGCCGAGGAATGCCGAGGCCAGGCAGGCACGGGACACCGCCCTACTCCTCTCCCGCCTGAACTCCCTCGATCCCGCGGTCGACGCCATCGCGGCCGCGGATGCGGATCCGGAGGATCTTGACAAGGCCCTTGCCGCGGCCGACGCCAGTGTGGCCGCGGGCGATCCGGAGGCGGCCTTTGATCGCCTCATCGGCCTGCTCACGGGCCCGGACCGGGATGCGGCCAAGGCCCGTCTCATCGAGCTCTTCGGAATGTTCGAGCCCAGTGACCCCCGGGTGCTCTCGGCCAGGGGACGACTGGCCAGCGCGCTCTACTGATCCCTTCCTTCCGCTCCGGTTGAAACCCTCGCCACGGGACAACCCGGACTGTTTGACTCGGACCATGACCCTGACCTTCCACTGGTTCCTCTCCACCTCCGGGGATTCCCGCAGTATCGTGGGCGGGGGCCACGGTGCTGTGGGCGACGGCGGAGACCGCGCGGTCTCCCACACCTACCTCAAGCAGCTGGCGCTTGCTGCGGAGGAGAACGGTTTCGAATCCGTTCTCACGCCCACCGGAACCCTGTGCGAGGATGCCTGGTTGACCGCCGCCTCGCTCATCGATGCGACCCGTCGACTCACATTCCTGGTGGCTCTGCGACCGGGTCAGATCGGTCCGACCCTCTCCGCACAGATGGCATCGACCTTTCAGCGTCTGTCCGGCAACCGGCTGCTGATCAACGTGGTCACCGGGGGCGAGGACGCGGAGCAGCGCGCCTACGGCGACCACCTGGACAAGGAGCAGCGCTACGCGCGGTGCGCGGAGTTCCTCGAGATAGTCACCCGGCTGTGGCGGGGCGAAAAGGTCACCCATCAGGGTGAGTACCTGCGCGTCGATGACGCCCGGTTGAGCACACCACCCGAGGTCATCCCCGCGATACTGTTCGGTGGATCCTCATCGGCGGCAGGACCGGTCGCCGCACGCTATGCCGACACCTACCTGACCTGGGGGGAGCTTCCCGACGCCGTCGGGCAGAAAATCGCGTGGATCAACGACCTGGCGCGGCGGGAGGGCCGCGAGCTCAGTCACGGTATCCGCTTCCATGTCATTGCCCGCGACACCGAGGAGGAGGCGTGGCAGGTCGCCGAGCGCCTGATCGGGAGAATCACCCCGGAACAGGTCGCCCGCGCCCAGGCGGGCCTGGCGACCTCGAAATCGGAGGGACAGCGGCGGATGGCCGAACTCCACGGCCGGGGTGGCGCCTTCACCGGCGCCACCTCCGCACGCGACCTTGAGCTCCACCCCAATGTCTGGGCGGGGGTGGGGCTGATTCGCGGCGGTGCGGGAACCGCTCTCGTCGGTTCCCACGCGCAGGTGGCCGACCGCATCCAGGAATACGCGGCGCTGGGCATCGACCACTTCGTGCTCTCCGGGTACCCGAACCTCGAGGAGACCTACCACGTCGGTGAGGGGGTGATCCCGGAACTGCTGCGCCGCGGTGTGGCGGTGAGCAACCGGGGTTAACCCTCCCAGGAGTAGAACTGGGCGCTCATCGCTGGGGAGTCGAGGGTCAGGGAGTGCGGAAAGCCGTCCCACCCGGCGTCCACGGCGGTGATCGAGGGGGCGAGATCATTCCCGGCACCCTGGTAGGAGGCAGTGTCGGTGTTGAGAACGAGACGCCAGTTTCCCGCGTCCGGGACTCCGAGCCGGTAGGCGGACTGGGGGGTTCCCGACAGGTTGAACACGCACAGCATCCGGGATCCGTCGGTCCCGTAGCGGAGGAAGGACAGGAAGTTGCCGGCGGCGTCATCCGCCTTGTTCCAGCTGAAGCCCTCGCCGGAGAAATCCTGGGAGTACAGGGCGGGGGAGCCGGAATAGACACCGTTGAGATCGCGCACCAGTTCCTGGATGGCCAGGTGGTACTCGCCCTGCCAGCCGTCGAAGATTCCCCAGGGCAGCTCTGTGCCCTCGGACCATTCATCCTGCTGACCCAGCTCCTGACCCATGAACAGGAGCTTCTTGCCCGGGTGCGCCCACATGTACGCCAGGAGCGTCCGCAGGCCGGCCGCCTTGTTCCAGGTGTCACCGGGCATGCGGTTCCACAGCGACCCCTTGCCGTGGACAACCTCATCGTGGGAGATCGGCAGGACGAAACGCTCGGAGAATGCGTAGACCAGGGAGAAGGTGAGGTCGTTGTGGTGGAAGGAACGGTGCACCGGATCGTGGGAGAAGTACTCAAGGGTGTCATTCATCCAGCCCATGTTCCACTTCAGCGAGAAGCCCAGGCCCCCCTCCCAGGTCGGTGCCGTCACACCGGGCCAGGAGGTGGATTCCTCCGCGATGGTCAGTGCACCGGGGTGAAGCCGAAGCACCGTGGCGTTGAGTTCCTGGATGAACTGCACCGCCTCGAGGTTCTCACGTCCACCGTAGATGTTGGGTTCCCATTCACCCTGCTCGCGGGAGTAATCAAGGTAGAGCATCGAGGCCACGGCGTCGACCCTGAGGCCGTCGATGTGGAATTCGTTGATCCAGTACACCGCGTTGGCGACGAGGAAGTTGCGCACCTCGTTGCGGCCGAAGTTGAACACCAGGGTGCCCCAGTCCCGCTGCTCGCCGCGGCGCCAGTCCGGGTGCTCGTACAGTGCCTCCCCGTCGAAGCGCGCCAGTGCCCAGTCGTCCTTGGGAAAATGTGCGGGCACCCAGTCCATGATCACACCGATGCCGCGTGCGTGGAAGGCGTCGACAAGCTTCCTGAACTCGTCGGGGGTGCCCCAGCGTGCGGTGGGGGCGTAGTAGCCGGAGACCTGGTATCCCCAGGAACCGCCGAAGGGGTGCTCGGAAACGGGCATGAACTCCACGTGGGTGTAGCCGAGATCCACGACGTAGTCCACAAGTTCAGTGGCGAGATCGGAGTAGCCGCGTCCCCAGCGCCAGGAACCGAGGTGAACCTCGTAGACGCTCATCGGGATCGAGGCTACATCGGTGGACTCCCGGGTGCGCAGCCACTGATCGTCATTCCACTCGTAGGAGGATTCGGCGACGATGGAGGCGGTGGCCGGGGGCAGCTCCGCGCGCTTGGCCAGGGGATCCGCCTTGTCGCGGCGGTGGCCCTGTTTGGTCTGGAGGGCGAACTTGTAGGTCGCGCCGTCACCGACACCGGGAATGAACAGTTCCCACACACCCGAGCCACCCATTGAGCGCATCGGGTGCTGGGAGGCGTTCCAACCGTTGAAATCACCGACGACGGCGACGCCGATGGCATTGGGGGCCCAGACAGCGAAGGCTGTTCCCTTCACCGAGCCGAGCGTGGTGTCATAGGTTTTCACATTGGCGCCGAGAACCTCCCAGAGGCGTTCATGCCGGCCCTCGGAGATCAGGTAGATGTCCAGCTCACCGAGGGTGGGCAGGAAATGATAGGGATCGGCGATGATCGTCGAGGGTTTGCCCGGCCAGGTCACCATCAGCCGGTAGTCCGCGGCGCGGCGATCCTCCAGTTCCGCCGCGAAGACGTCATCGCCCAGCGGGACCATGTCGATGCTGCCGCCGTCGATGAGCAGCTCCACCTTCTCGGCGCCGATCTGACGGGTGCGGACCACGGAGCCGGACTCGGTGGCGTGCCAGCCGTAGAACGCGTGCGGATTGTAGTGGTTGCAGTTACGCAGGCGTTCCATATCTGCTTCGGGTATGTGCAGATGGTCAGTGCTCATGGCGCTCGATCCTATCCTTGGTGACAATCGTTGGCGATTATGTCGTTGAGTCTGAAGTTACCGGAAATCATGCCCGGTAGTTGGTGATTTCGCGCCATGCGAGGCGCTCACGCCGGGAGGCGGGAAGTTCCGGCAGAACGAAGATGTGCGCGACATCCTGCAGCGGCTGCAGCCGCACGAAGTTCTGTTCGCCCCAGGTGTAGGTGACCCCCGTGATCGCGTCGCGGACCTGGAACTGGGATCCGGCGTCCAGACCGAGCTCCGCCAGATCCAGCCGGACGGTGGCCTCGCGGGCGCTGCGGGGATCGAGGTTGACTATCACCAGGACACGGTTGCCGGTCAGTGCGTCGACCTTGGAGTAGGCGATGATCTGATCATTGTCGGCATCGTGGAAGTGGATGTTGCGCAGTTGCTGCAGTGCGGGATTCTCCCGGCGGATTCGGTTGAGCAGGGTGATGTAGGGTTCCAGGGAATCACCGGTGGCCACCGCCCCCTCGAAGTCCCGGGGTCGCAGCTCGTACTTCTCCGAATCGAGGTACTCCTCGGAACCGGGCTTGACTGCCATGTGCTCGAAGAGCTCATATCCGGAGTACACCCCCCACAGCGGGGACATGGTCGCAGCCAGGGCCGCACGGATCGCGAACATCGCCCGGCCCCCATGCTGCAGTGAGGCGTGCAGAATATCGGGGGTGTTGACGAAGAGATTGGGACGCGACACATCGGCCATATCGGCGATCTCGGTGGCAAACTCGGTGAGCTCGGGCTTGGAGACCTTCCAGGTGAAATAGGTGTAGGACTGCGAGAAGCCCACCTTGGCCAGACCGTAGAGGCGTGCCGGCCTGGTGAAGGCCTCGGCCAGGAAGATGACCTCGGGGTTGCTGGCGTGGATCTTTTCAATCAGCCAGTGCCAGAAGTTTGCGGGCTTGGTGTGTGGATTGTCCACGCGGAAGGTCCGGACCCCCAGATTCACCCAGTGCTTGACCACCCGGTAGACCTCCTCGTAGATCGCCTCCGGGTCGTTGTCGAAGTTCAGGGGGTAGATGTCCTGGTACTTCTTCGGGGGGTTCTCCGCATAGGCGATGGTGCCGTCGGCGAGCACGGTGAAGAACTCCCGGTGTTCGATGGCCCAGGGGTGGTCAGGCGCGACCTGCAGGGCGAGATCGAGGGCCACCTCGAGTCCCAGTTCGTTGGCACGGTTGAGCAGTGCCGTGAACTCCTCGGTGGTGCCCAGCGCCGGGTGCACGGCATCGTGGCCGCCTTCCGTCGAACCGATGGCCCAGGGCGAGCCGACATCGGAGGGGTCGGGATCAAGGGAGTTGTTGCGTCCCTTGCGGTTGACCTCGCCGATGGGGTGGATCGGCGGGAAGTAGACGGTGTCGAAGCCCATGGCCGCGACCCTGTCCAGGGCGACAGCGGTGGTGGCGAAGGTGCCGTGGACCGGCCGGCCCTCGGAATCCCATCCACCGGTCGAACGCGGGAAGAGCTCGTACCAGGAGTTGACCAGAGCCTGCCGACGCTCCACCCTCACCTTCAGTTCAGGCCCCCTGGTCAGCAGTTCCCGGAGGGGGAAGAGCTCGAGCAGGTGCAGCGTGGCCGCAGAGAGTCCGGGTGCAACCCGGGCCCGGAGGTCGCCGTCACCACGTAAGGTGGCCGCGACGTCGATAAGCGTCTGCTTCTCGGAATCGGGTACGCCGGCCGCAGCCTCGTCGAACAGGCGGGCGCCGTGCTCGAGATCGTTGAACAGCTCCGCCGGGGACTGCCCGGCCTCGATTTTCGCCGTCACGGCGTGGCGCCAGGTGGCGAGGGGATCGGACCAGGCATCCACACGGAAGGTCCACTCGCCGGGCACATCGGGGACGAAGAAGGCGTTGACCTGATCCTGGTTGTTCGGGGAAGGGCGCATGGTCACCCTCGTCGCGGAACCCGAGGGGCCGCGCACATTCAGGGTGGCGGAAACCGCATCATGGCCTTCACGCCACACCAGCGCCGACACCGGCACGATCTCACCCACCACGGCTTTGGCGGGGTTGCTGTCCAGCAGCTGGGGGCGAACATCATCGATTCCGAGACGGCCAGTCACAAGTTTCTCCTCAAGTGCGTTGACGGGGGTGTCATCCACCTCAAAAGCTTATCCGAGCTGTGTCCGTTCCACACGGAGGAGGGGAAATCAACCATGATGGAGGGTGTGACTGACTACAACGAGGACCTGCTCATCGACTTCACCGACGTCATCTTCACCCGCGGGGGCCGCAACCTCGTCGGGCCGGTGACCTGGCAGGTCGAGCTCGATGAGCGATGGGTGATCATCGGGCCCAACGGGGCGGGAAAGACCACACTGATCAGAATGGCCGCTGCGGAGGAGTTTCCCTCCAGCGGACAGGCACGGATCATGGGCGAACAGCTGGGCAGGACTGACATGCGGGATCTGCGCTCCATGATCGGCGTCAGTTCCTCGGCCCTGGGAAACCGCATCCCTGACAAGGAGAAGGTCGCCGATCTGGTCATCTCCGCCGGATATGCGATTCTCGGGCGCTGGCGCGAGGACTATGAGGAGATGGACTTCGAGCACGCGACCGAGATCCTGGAACAGGTCGGCGCGATGCACCTGGCCGACCGCACCTGGGGCACGCTCTCGGAGGGCGAGCGCAAACGTGTGATGGTCGCACGCGCGCTGATGACGAATCCCGAGCTCCTCATCCTCGATGAGCCGACCGCGGGCATGGATCTGGGAGGGCGCGAGGATCTGGTGGCCTACCTCGGTGAACTGGCGATGGATCCCGATGCGCCCGCGATCGTGATGATCACCCACCACGTGGAGGAGATCCCCTCCGGATTCACCCATGCCATGCTCCTGGACGAGGGTGAAATCGTCGCGCAGGGTCTGATCGATTCCGTGCTCACCAACGAGAACCTGACCAGGGCCTTCCACCAGCCGATCCAGGTGGACCGGATCGGTGAGCGCTACTTCGCCCGCAGGGTCAGGACGGCGAACAGCCATCGACAGTCCTAGAATTGGTGCAGGATCCAGTGGAGTGAGGAGGACCGATGATGGAAGGTGTGGGCGGCCGCAAGCTTGCAGCCACGGTGCTGCTCCTGCGCGACGGTGAAATCAACGGCACCCCCGACCTGGAGGTCTACATCCAGGAACGGGTACCGACGATGCCGCACTTTCCCCGGGCCAGCGTGTTCCCCGGTGGTGGTGTCGACCCGCGAGACTTTCCCGACTTCAGCAACGGGGATATCTGGGAGGGCCCCGATGCCCATGAATGGGCCCAGCGGTTGGGCACCCCGCCCGAGGTTGCCCATGCACTGGTTTTCGCCGCCGTCAGGGAGCTCTTCGAGGAGACCGGGACCCTGCTCGCCGAGCACAGGGATGGCGGGGGACTGGTCGGTGAGGCGGGCGCCTACCACCGGTACCGCGCCGAGCTGGAGAGCCACCGCATGTCGCTGACCGAGCTGCTCAACAGGGAGAACCTGGCCATTCGCACGGACCTGATCCTGCCCTTCGCTCGCTGGGCCAGCCCGGACTGGGATGAGGAGGCCCACTTTGACACCTTCTCCTTCGTGGCCATCGAACCCGTCGGACAGAGTCCGGACTGCCAGACCAGGGAGGCCGCATCCTCCGGGTATTTTCCACCCGCCCTCATCCTCGAGGGATGGCGTGCGGGTCTGCTGCGGCTGGTCATTCCGACCTGGGCGTCACTGTTTGAGCTCTCCCGGTTTCACAGCACCGCCGAACTGTTGGATAGGATCCATGAATTCGACATGAGCCCGATCGTGGATGACGCGGTGAACAACCCGCGCTACGCCGAGTTCTACCGCGTCAAACGTCAGGAACGCTTCTAAGTGAGCTTCACCCCGGATGAAGTGCGCTTTCTCATCGCGCACAGTGATCAGATCGCCGCGGCCTCCGCCGAGCTGCCCTCGATGCGTCGGGGCAGCATCGCGGACGTCGAGAAGCTGCGTACGGCCTTCGGCGCCCGTGGGCGCGCCGTCGCCGAGCTGCTGCAGGCCCGTTCGTCGGGGAAACTGCCCCCCGACTGGCTGGTGTGCCGGGAATCGGCGCAGCAGGCCACGCCTCCGGAGGTCGCGGACTACCGTGCGCGAAAGCTTGTCGACGCCCTGGGCACCGGACACACCGCCGCCGATGTGACCTGTTCGGTGGGTACGGAGGGGGCGGCACTCGGTGCGGTCGGATTCGACTACGTGGGCGCGGACCTGGACTTCTCCCGGCTCCTCATGGCGCGCCACAACCTCGGTGGCGGTAGCCTCATCCGGGCCGACGCGCTGACCCCGTGCGTGCGCGCCGATGTCGTCATCGCCGATCCCGCACGGCGGGCGGGCGGCCGCAGAATCACCGATCCCGCGCAGCTGCACCCCCCGCTGCCGGAGCTGATCTCCGCCTGGCGGGGGACGCCCATGGCGGTCAAGTGCGCCCCCGGACTCGACTTCTCCACCTGGGAGGGTCTGGTCAGCGTCGTCAGCCTCGACGGTGGGGTCAAGGAGGCGTGCCTGTACACGGAAGATCTGTTCCCGGGAAGGCGGGAGGCGGTGGTCATCCGCTCCGGTTCCGTCGATGTGATCACCGACTCCCTCGACGATTCCGTGGGCGCGGGCGCGCCGGGAACCTTCATCATCGACCCCGACGGTGCGATCGTGCGTGCCGGGGTGCTGCGACACTATGCGGCCCGTGAGGAACTCTGGATGCTTGATGAGCGCATCGCCTATCTCACCGGTGACCGCATCCCCGCAGGTGAAAGCGGCTTCAGGTTCATTGAGGAGGTGCCTATCAAAAGGCTGCGGGCCGCCCTGGCCGCGCACGGTGCGGGTTCGGTGGAGATTCTGGTGCGCGGGGTGGACGTGGATCCCGATCGGCTGCGGAAGAAGCTGGCGCTCAAGGGTGGGCGTGCCATGGCGGTGGTGATCACCCGGATCGGCAGCAGGGGTGTGGCGCTGATCTGCGGGCCGAGGCAGTGGAACGGGGTCTAGTGCTGCTAGACTGCATGGTCTATGTGGTTTTCGCAGGAAGAGCCCACCGGGAATCCCGCGTATCATGGAAATCAACGTCAATGTTGTGAGAAATGTTGTGAGAAAGGTGAGTGTGGATGTCCACAATCGTGGTGCTGGTGAAAAGTGTTCCCGACACCTGGTCCAGACGGACCCTCGAAGCTGATTTCACCCTGGATCGGGTGGGCGTCGACGAGGTGCTCGATGAGATTAATGAGTTTGCGGTCGAGCAGGCGCTCCGACTGAAGGAGGCCAATCCCGGCTACCGCGTCGTCGCCCTGAGCGCGGGCCCCACCTCCTCCGAGGAGGCGCTGCGCAAGGCCCTGGCGATGGGCGTCGATGAGGCTGTCCTGCTCACCGATGAGGCTCTGGCGGGATCCGATCTCCTGGGAACGGCCTGGGCGCTCAACAACGCAATCAACGCGGTGGGGGAGGTCGAGATCGTGGTTGCCGGTGCCGCGTCCTCGGACGGCGCCACCGGCGCACTGCCGGGAATCCTCTCCGAGTACCGCGGGCTTCCCGCACTGACCAACCTGTCCTCGGTGAACATCGAGGGCAGGGACATCCTCGGGCAGCGAATCGACCACTATGGTATCTACGAACTCCAGGCGCCGTTGCCGGCGATCATCTCGATCACGGACAAGGCGGACAAGCCCCGTTTCCCCAATTTCAAGGGGATGATGGCGGCGAAGAAGGCGCAGATCCGGCACCTGTCCCTGGCCGATGTGGGGGTATCCGCCGAACAGGTTGGACTCGCGCACGCATCGACCGCCGTGACCGCGGCCAGCCAACGACCGACGCGCACCCAGGGTGAGATCATCGCCGCCAATGGAGCGGCGGAGAAGATCGCTGACTTCCTCGCTGCCGAGAACCTGATCTAGAGGAGTAAGGGACTATGACAAACGCATATGTACTGGTGGAGCAGATCGAGGGCCGCGTGGATCCCGTCACGGTGGAACTGATCACCGCCGCGCGGGTGTTCGGCGAGGTCACCGCGGTGGTCGTCGGCGAACCCGATACCGCCACCGCGGTCGCGGCCGATCTCGGTGCCATCGGGGCCGACGATGTTGTCGCCGTCGAGGTCACCGGTGTGTACAACCGGCTGATCCTGCCGGCTGTGGATGCCCTGCACATTCTCGCCGCGCAGAGCCCGGCACCCATCATCATCAGCGCCAACGCCTCGGGAAATGAGATCGCGGGTCGGCTCGCGGCCCGGCTCGCCTCCGGCGTGCTCATCGACGTCGTCGGCATCAACGCGGACCGCACCGCCGTGCACTCCATCTTCGGTGACACCATCGAGGTCTCCGCCGCGGTCGGTGGTGCCGCCCCGATCTACACCCTGCGTGCGGGAGCGGTGGAGGGCGTCGAGGTCGCCTCCACCGCACGTCTGGCAACCCTCGACATTCCCGTCGCCACCGCGAAGGATGTCACCGTCAACCGCTTCAGCCCCTCCACCAGGGGCGATCGCCCCGAACTGCCGGCCGCCAAGGTGGTCATCGCAGGGGGTCGCGGTGTGGGAAGTGCGGAGAACTTCGGTGAGGTTCTGGAGCCGCTCGCCGACGCCCTCGGAGGCGCCGTAGGTGCCACCCGTGACGCAGTTGATCTGGAGTACTACGACGGTGCCTACCAGATCGGTCAGACCGGAGTGACCGTCTCCCCGGATGTCTACATCGGGCTCGGCGTATCGGGAGCGATCCAGCACACCTCCGGCATGCAGACCGCGAGGAAGATCATCGTCATCAACAATGATGAGGACGCCCCTATCTTCCAGATCGCCGATCTGGGTGTCGTGGGTGACCTCTTCGAGATCGTGCCCCAGTTGATCGAGGAGATCAACAAGCGTAAATAGGTTCACATGAACTCCTCCTATCTCGACCATGCAGCCACCACGCCGATGCGGCAGGTGGCTGTTTCGGCATGGCTGGAGCACGCGGGTGCGCGAAATCCCGCGAGCCAGTACGGCTCCGGGCGTCGCGCGAGGAGTGCGCTCGATTCTTCGCGTGAGCAGATCGCCTCGCTGCTCGGATGCGAGGCCATCGAGGTGATCTTCACCGCCTCCGGGACCGAGGCCGATAACCTGGCGGTCCAGGGGCTCTATGCGGGATCGACCTCAACGCGGGTGGTATCAACCCCGATCGAGCATCCCGGGGTCCTGGAGACGCTGAAGGCACTGCCCGGTGCGGAACTGGAGATGCTTCCGGTCGGTGCCGACGGTCGCGTGTCATCCTTCGACCTGCTCGCCGCCCCCGCCGCACTGGCCACCATGATGTGGGCGAACAATGAGACCGGTGCGATCCAGCCCATCGCGGAGTTTGTCCGTGCCGCCGGCCCCACCCCGACGCATGTCGACGCGGTGCAGGTGGTGGGGCATCTGCCGGTGCGCTTTGATGAGCTCGGTGTGACCACGTTGGCGGCCTCCGCACACAAGTTCGGTGGCCCCAGGGGGGTGGGGCTGCTGCTGGCCCGACGCACGCCGGCGCCCTCGGCCGTGCTGCACGGTGGTGGGCAGGAGCGTGGAATCCGCCCGGGGACAGTCGATGTCGCCGGTGCCGCGGCCACCGCGGCCGCACTGGCCGAGGCGGTGGCGGAGATGGAGGCGAGGGCCGCGAGGGTGAGAGGCCTCAGGGACCGACTCCGCCGTGGGATTGTGGAGCTTGTCGACGACGTCGTGGTGCACACCACCGAACCTTCACTGCCCGGCCACGTCCACCTGTCCTTTCCCGGGGCGGAGGGCGACAGCCTGATCATGCTCTTTGATTCCCTCGGTATCGAGGCCTCCACGGGGTCGGCATGTTCCAACGGCGTCAACAGGGCAAGCCATGTCCTCCTGGCGATGGGGGTCAGTGAGGCGGATGCCCGTGGTGCGATCCGCTTCACCCTAGGACACACCACCACCGCCGCGGATGTGGACGCCGTTCTGGCCGTCATCGCCGACGTGGTGGCCAGGGCCCGCCTGGCAGGGCTGGCATTCTAAACTCTGTTCGAGTGGATTTCTGGACTGGGTAGCAGGTGGGGGCCGATTCCATAATCGAACAGGTGTTTGATCTGACGTGGTGGGATATCTACCGCGGTGCGTAGCGTGTGTGATGACAATAGCTGGAACACATGTCGAGGGGGCGGCCACCTTGTCCGTACAGGTCTACTTTTCCCATCAGGATCCCACCAATGCGCAGTCATTCGTCAATGTTGACATCAACAAATCCATCTACCACCAGTGGCGGTATCTGCTCGACAATGACGAGCACGACGCGGATTCCCTGGTCGGTGAACTGCTGCGGGTGACGGGTCAGTCAAGGCAGGAGATCACCCGGGCGATTCAGGCCATGCATCTGGTGGCACACATGCCGAGGTTGAAAGAGCTGGTCGAGACCAAGTTCCACGTCACCATCACCTATCTCTCCCGTATCATGAAGGCCGTTTCCCAGGGGGACAGGTCGATCTGGACGATCCTGGAAGGGCGGATCGTCGATCGGTTGACCCCCAGGGTGGCCGGGGAGGAGATGATCCAGGCCAGTGACCTTGCGGAGTTGATCACCAAATGGATCAAGGAACTCGATCCCTCCTTCGCGGCGAGGAGGCCACGGAGCGAACGGGATGGAGAATACCTGGAGTTTGACACCCGCGACGGGGTGACGCGCATCCGGGGACGGCTCGCGGCCGTGGATGGCAGGCGACTTGCCGATACCCTCAGGACAGTTGCGAGGGGGAAGCTGACCCTGACGCAGGCGCTGCGCTCCTTCCTCGATCAGAAGGCCCCGGTGCAGGTCACGCAGTACATCTATACGCCCAGAACGCACGGGACCTCATGGATGCCCGGAGTCGGCCATCTGGCGCCCCTGCTCGCCGCGGAGCTGGTGGCCAGACTGAAGAAGGTGGTGGACCTGGATGGAATGGAAAAAGCGGTTGAACCCCGGTACCGACCGAGCGAGAAGATGCGAGCCGCGGTGATGGCACGCGACGGTCACTGCCGCTTCCCCGGATGCCGGGTTCCCGCCGACCGTTGCCAATTGGATCACGTGGTGGCATGGGCCGCGGGCGGGCCGACCGCGATGTGGAACCTGGTGTGCCTGTGCCAGCACCACCACAACATGAAATCCGATAAGAGATTCGTCTCGGAACTCAACGGCTGCGGGGAGGTGAGGTGGGTGGGGCCGATGAACCAACCGATTGTCACCCGGGCGGTCGGCCCCTTCGCGGAGCAGATGCCGACGGGTCTCTGGGGACAGACCCTGCGGAACAGAATGAACGCCTGGTGCGCGCGACGCCGTGACGCCTAGGCATCACGGCGGGGACGGGCCCCCGAAATGAATCGTCTGACCCAGGCATCGTCCCTGTGCTGTGCGGGCACCGCGCCGGACAGCAGCTCCCGTGTGATGTCACCGGTTCGGGCGTCGAAAAGCTCGGCGTCGGAGGCAAAGAGAATGATGTTTCCGTAGCGGCGTCCCTTGAGCATCGGTGGATCCGCGATCACCGCGGCGTGCGCGAAGACCTCGAGCATGCCGGCGAGCTCGGCCTTCGCACCCCGCAGGTCCGAATGGTCGCCACAGTTGGCCACGTAGAGACCGCCGGGTACCAGGCCGCGGTGGCAGTGCTCGAAGAACTCCACCGTGGTGAGGTCGTGCGGTGTCTCCGCACCGGCGAAGGCATCACGGATGATGATGTCGCGACTGGCGGGGACGAAGGATTCCGCGACGGTGCGGGCATCGTCGACGCGGATCTTCACCCGTGGTGACCTGGGTATGTCGAACCACTCCCTGGCAAGTCGTGCCAGCTCGCCGTCGAGTTCAACCACGGTGTTGCGCGAGGTGGGGTAGACATCGGCGAAGAAGCGCGCCATGGTGCAGGCCCCACCACCGAGATGGGTGATGCGCAGCTTTTCGGTGTCGAGGAGATCATCGGCGAAGGCTCTGGTGCCCACCGCGATCCAGCGCATGTACTCGAACTCGAGGATCCGGGGTTCGCCGACGACGATATGGGAACTGGGGACACCATCGACGCTGATCAGCCAGCCGCCGGGGTGGAAGCTGTCCTCCTCGAGCGTGATCACGCATTTCTCGCCGGGGTAGGTGCCGGCGACGGGGGAGGAGGACTGCCTGGAGGACACTGGTGTGGGTTTCCTTAAAATGCGGATGCGGTGGATGGTTTAGGGCTTTGCGGGAACACAGGGATACGCTATCGTGTTGAGACTTTAGAAGGGTCGCAGTGGTGGACACAACATTTTCACGCGAGGGGAGAACATGCGGGTTCTGGCAGCAATGAGTGGCGGAGTCGATTCCGCGGTGGCGGCGGCCCGGGCGGTCGCCGCCGGACACGAGGTGATCGGTGTGCATCTCGCCCTGTCCAGGGATCCGCAGACGGTGAGGGAATCATCTCGGGGCTGCTGCTCCCTGGAGGATTCCGCCGACGCCCGCCGCGTCTGCGACAAGCTCGGCATACCGTTCTACGTGTGGGACTTCTCCGATCGTTTCAAGGAGGATGTCATCGATGATTTCATCGATTCCTACGCCATCGGGGAGACCCCGAACCCGTGCCTGCGGTGCAATGAGAAGATCAAGTTCGCGGCCCTGCTCGAGCGGGGAATCGCGTTGGGCTTCGATGCCGTGGTCACCGGCCACTACGCCCGCCTGACCCAGCACACCGTCGGCGGCGACGGCTATCTTCGCCGTGGGGTGGATCCGAACAAGGACCAGTCCTATGTCCTCGGTGTTCTCGGTGCGCACGAGATTGAGCACTGCATGTTCCCGGTCGGGGACACCGTCAAGCCGGAGATCCGCGGGGAGGCGGCCGCCGCGGGCTTCTCGGTGGCCAAGAAGCCCGATTCCTATGACATTTGCTTCATCCCCGACGGCAACACCCAGGCATTCCTGGGCAGGCACATCGGTCTTCGCCCCGGGATGATCGTGGACCAGGAGGGTACCGCGCTCAGGGAGCACGCCGGAGTCCACGAGTTCACCATCGGTCAGCGCAAGGGACTTGATATCAAGACCCCAGCCGCCGATGGACGGCCCAGATACGTCACCGACATCGATGCCGCCACAGGAACGGTGACCGTCGGATCGCGGGAGAATCTCAAGGTGGGCACCATTCACGCAGACAGGCTGAAGTTCCTCCATCCGGCCATGGACGGCGAGATCGACTGCGAGGTCCAGGTGCGCGCCCATGGCGGTGTCGTCTCCTGCCATGCCAGCATCGACCGGAGCGCAGATTACATGGTGCTCAGGCTGAACGAGGCACTGACCGGTGTGGCCCGCGGTCAGGCTGCTGTGCTGTATCTCCCGGATCCCGGGGGCGATATCGTTCTGGGTTCCGGCACCATCTGCGGTACGGAGTCCTGACGGTGGTGGCCTACGGCCTTGGCGAACTGCCCGGGACCTCTATCGCAGGTGCCGCCGATGTGATCCAGGGTGAAACAGGGGAGTTCCCGCATGTGCCGCAGCTGCCGGACCGTGGACTGGGCGCCGACATGGTGGGGCGCACCATCGGGCTCCTGGACTCCATCAACGTCGATCGCGGACCCCGGTCATGGCGAATCAGCCCCCGTCCCGGCCGGTTCAGCCACCGTACCGGCGACCTCCTGGCACTGGATCTGGACACCTGCGAGGAGGTCTGGGGCGGTGCCCGGAGAATCAAGGCCCAGGTCGTCGGACCGTGGACCCTGGGCTCGAGGATTGAAATGTCCAACGGCCATCTGGTGCTCACCGACCGTGGTGCGATGCGTGATCTCACGGAGGCGCTGATCCACGGGATCCGCGCCCATGTCGCGGACCTGGGCAGGCGTTTCGACGCCCCCGTCAGCATCCAGCTCGACGAACCCGAGCTTCCCACGGTCGTCACCGGTGCCCTGTCGGGCACCAGCGACTTCGACCGGATACCAGCGGTGCCGGCCCCCGACGTCGCAGAAAGGCTCAATGAGGTCTTCGCGACGATCGATGTTGAGGACACCTACTTAAACCTGTGTGGTTCCGCGCCCCGGTGGGAGATTGCGCGCCAGTCCGGTGCCCGTACCGTCCAGGTCACCATGGACCGGATCGACGGGCACCGGCAGCTCGACGGTTTTGGTGAGACGATCTCCGGAGGGACCCGCATCGGGCTGGGAATCACCCGCCCCGGGGTGCAGGTCGACCAGCGTCTGGAGCGGCCGCACGCGCTGGTGGTGCAGGTGGAGCGCCTGTTCACCCGGGTGGGTGTGGATCCCCAACTGCTGGGGACCGGTGTTGATATTCACCCGCGCACGGGCATCGGCGGGGGAACCCTGGTGGATGCGGCCATGGCGTATCGGATGGCGCGGTGCGTGGCGGAAATGCTGGAGCGGGACCACATCTAGGAGACGCGTCTGGCCAGCAGGGAGGCGATCACTCCGATCAACAGCACCACCGCGGCGAGAAGAATGGCCTGTCCGAAGGCGGCGCCACCGGAACCGCTGGCAATCCGGAACTGGAGTACCGCACCGATCGCGGCGGCGCCCAGGACCGACCCGATCTGTCGCGTCGTGTTGAACACCCCGGAACCGGCACCCATGAACTTCAGTGGCAGCATCCGCATCGTCGACTGGGAGTTCGGTGCCCACACGAAGCTGTTGCCGATGCCCAGGCCAAACATCGGCAGCAACGCCCACCACATTGAGGCATCCAGGATCATGACCGTGGAGAGCCCGATGATGGACACCACCATCGCCGCGAACCCGAACGCCGCCAGGTGCCCGGGATGTGAGCGATCCACCAGTTTGCCCACCCACGGTGACAACAGCGCCGAGGTCAGCGCCTGCGGGATCATCATCATTCCGGCCTGCATCGGTTCCAGGCCATGGACCTGCTGGAAGTACAGCATGATGGGCAGCGGTGTACCGGCGACGGTGAACCCCATGGCGAGGATGCTGATATTGCCCAGCGAGAAATTCCTGATGCGGAACATCTCAAGGGGCACCAGAGGGTCGTTTCCCCTGGAATCGGCGCGGCCCTGTTGATGAATGAACCAGGCGAAGAAGCCCAGCCCCGCGGCCATCAGCAACCAGATCCACAGCGCCCATCCGGCACCCTCGCCCTCCTGGAGGGCGAAGACGATGGAAAAGACCGCGAGGATCGACAGGATCACCGACAGTGGGTCGAGGGGGCGCGTCAGGGGAGGGAAGTCGGGGACGTATTTCAGCACGGCCAGGATACAGGCGACCCCGATGGGCACGTTGATGAAGAACACCCACTGCCATCCCCAGGTCTGGGTGATCACGCCGCCGAGGATCGGCCCGGTGAGGGTGGCGAGTCCCGCCGTTGTTCCCCAGACCCCCAGCGCGGCTCCGCGGCGCTCGACCGCGAACATCCGGTTGATAGTGGCCATTGTCTGCGGCGTCAGCAGCGCGGCGCCGAGCCCCTGGAAGCCGCGGGCGATGATCAGTGTGGCCATACCCGGTGCGAAACCACAGGCCAGGGAACTCAGGGTGAACAGTGCCATGCCCACGGCATAGACATTCTTCGGCCCGTACTTGTCTCCGAGCCGGCCGGTGATCAGCAGCGGAACCGCGAACGCCAGCAGGTAGATCGAGGTGACCCAGATGACCTCGTTGTAGGAGGCCCCCATGTCCGCCTGGAGAGCAGGGGTGGACACCGCGACGATGGTCTGATCCAACAGGATCATGAAAAACCCGATACACAGCGAAACCAGTGCCGGCCACGCCTGCCTCTCCGGCAGGGGTATCGAAGGATAGTTTTTTTCCATTGTGTCCGCTACCTCGACTGCACTGGCCATGAGGTGTTCACCGTCGAATCATCCCTGCCCCTACCACGGAGATACTTGCGGAAGTCCACCTGTTTCTCGTAGTAGCCCACGGCCTGCAGCTCCATGAGCTCCTCACCGCTGATGGTGGCGAGATCGGGCCAGACCCGCACCTGTTTCCACGCGATCCGCGCCGCCGCCAGTGCATCGGAGGTTGCTTCGTGGGCGTTGCCCAGCTGCACCTCGTAATGCCGGCAGAGATCACCCAGGGTTCGTTTCCCCTTGCGGTAGGGGTCCCTGATCCTATCGATGGTGAAGGGATCGTAGACCAGTCCGTCGACGGTGAAATCCCCGGAGAGGGAGCGCAGGACGGTCAGATCATAGGGCGCGTTGTAGACGATCAGAGCCTGCCCCTTCGCCCACCCCTCCCGAATCCTTCTCAGTGTCTCCGCCAGCACCTGATCATGGGGTTGACCATGCTCCCGCGCATACTCGGTGGTGATGCCGTGGACGGAAGTGGCGCCCTCGGGGATCTCGATTCCGGGATCGGCGAGCAGCTCCACCGGTTCGGCGCCGGAGGCGCCGATGCTCACCATCGCCGAGGTGACGATGCGTGCCTCGAAGGGGTCTGCCGTAGTGGTTTCCAGGTCGAAGGACAGCATATTGGCGAGGTCGAGTCGGGCGGGGACGGGAGCTGGCGTATTCATGTCATCCAACACTAGACGCAGAGCCGGACGTCGGGTGCCCCCGGTGTCCACCCGAAGATCTAGAATCGGTAGCCGTGACCGAGAATCCTCCCGAGAACTTCGCCCAACTGCGCCGCACCTGGAATGAACTGGCCGAACAGGTCCGTTACCACCGTGATCTCTACTACAACGGTCAGCCGTCGCTGCCGGATTCCGACTTTGATGCGCTCTTCTCCCGCCTGCAGCGGCTCGAGGAGGAGCACCCCGAGCTCGCGGTGCCGGACAGCCCGACCAAAGAGGTCGGGGCCCCGGTTGCCCAGCAGTCCACCTTCGGCAACGTCGAGCATCTCCAGCGTATGCTCAGCCTGGACAATGTCTTCGACGAGCAGGAGTTGCGCGACTGGCTGGCCAAGACACCGTCACCCCGCTACCTCACCGAGTTGAAGATCGACGGACTCTCCATTGATCTGGTCTACCGCCATGGCCGACTCGCCCGTGCCGCCACCCGCGGTGATGGCCGGGTGGGTGAGGATATCACCGCCAACGCGATGGTGATCGGGGACATTCCCCACCAGCTGAAGGCGGCGGTGGACCATCCTCTTCCCGCGGTTCTCGAGGTCCGTGGAGAGGTCTTCATCCCCATCGGGGATTTCGCGGAGGTCAACGCCCAGCGGATAGCCGACGGCGGCAAGCCCTTCGCCAATCCCCGCAACGCGGCCGCGGGCTCGTTGCGCCAGAAGAACACCGAGGATGTGAAGAAGCGCCGACTTAGGATGATCTGCCACGGCATCGGGTACACCGAGGGATTCAGTCCGGCGACCCAGCACGAGGCCTACCTGGCGATGTCCGCCTGGGGACTCCCGACCTCGCCGTACACTCAGGCGGTGGAGTCGAGCGATGAGGTCGTTGCGCGCGTCAACTACTGGGCGGGGCACCGCCATGACGCCATCCACGAAATGGACGGACTGGTGATCAAGGTCGATGACATCGCTGAACAGCGGGCCTACGGGTCCACCAGCAGGGCGCCACGGTGGGCCATCGCCTACAAGTACCCGCCGGAGGAAGTGACCACGAAGCTGCTCGACATCCGCGTCGGTGTCGGGCGCACCGGGAGGGTCACCCCGTATGCGGTGATGGAACCCGTGTTCGTCGCCGGTTCGACCGTTTCCATGGCCACGCTGCACAATCCCTCCGAGGTCAAACGCAAGGGAGTCCTCATCGGTGACACCGTGGTCATCCGCAAGGCCGGGGAGGTCATCCCCGAGGTGCTCGGCCCCGTTGTGGAGATGCGCGATGGTAGCGAGAGGGAGTTCGTCTTCCCGGAGCGCTGCCCCGACTGCGGGGCGAAACTCGCCCCGGCGAAGGAGGATGACGCGGACTGGCGCTGCCCCAATGCGCGCAGCTGCCCGGGGCAGCTGTCGGCGCGGCTTACCTATCTCGCCGGGCGCGGCGCCTTCGACATCGAGGCACTCGGTGAGAAGGGCGCCCAGGATCTCATTCGAAGCGGCATTCTCCGTGATGAGGGGGCGCTGTTCAACCTCACAGAGGATGATCTGCTCAGATCCCAGGTATACACCACCCAGAAGGGCACGGTGAACGCCTCGGGCAAGAAGCTGATCAGGAACCTGGAGCAGTCCAGGAACACGGATCTCTGGCGCGTGATCGTCGCCTTGTCGATCAGGCACGTCGGCCCCACGGCCGCGCGTGCGCTGGCGGGGAGATACCACTCCCTTCCCGCTCTGATCTCGGCGCCGGTCGAGGACCTCGCGGAGACCGACGGGGTCGGCCCGATCATCGCGCAGTCCTTCAAGGATTGGTTCGAGGAACCCTGGCACCGTGACATCGTCGATTCCTGGGCCGCCTCCGGTGTGGTCATGGAGGAGTCGGCGGCCGATCAGGTGAAGCAGACCCTGGAGGGTCTGACGATCGTGGTTACGGGATCACTCGAGGGCTACACCCGTGATTCGGCGAAGGAGGCGATCATCTCCCGTGGCGGCAGGGCATCCGGATCGGTGTCGAAGAAGACCGACTTCGTTGTCGTGGGGGAGAACGCGGGGTCCAAGGAGGCCCGGGCACGCGAACTCGGACTGCGCATCCTCGATGAGAAGGGTTTTGATGAGCTGCTGGAAAACGGGGCGGGTAATCTTCCGCCCGCCGCCTGATCCCGTCACCGGCCAATCCCCACCTCGTCGGTTCGCGGTAAGGATCAGGACAGTATCGCTCCGACTATGGCGCCGAGATCGCCGAGGTGGTGGACCTCGCTGGCCAGGAACTCCGGTCCACCGGGACGGCCGATGACCAGGGCGAGGCCGTGCCTGCCGATCGGGGCGATGGCCAGTGCGGAGTCCAGCAGTGACCAGCTCTCCGGTACCCAGTCCTCGAACTCCGGGTTGAGCATGCGGGCGCCGGCGAGCTCGAGGAAATCGGGGACCGATCCGTCGTCGCTGGGGGCGGCCTGTGAGGCCGCGATTCTGGTCACCGGTCCACTGATATCGAGCACGAGGGCCCATCCGGAGGTCATGGTGCGGGGAATGACATCGACCAGGTTCTGCATCGCCTTGGCGGTGTCGTGCTTGTTGCCGGCCACGGCGGCCAGCATCTCGATCTGGCCACGCCGGTCGACCGTGCCGGAGAAGGGCCTGATCGAATCCACCTCGACGCCGCCGACCTCCTCGGCCGCCGTGATCAGGGTGTCGGCCATGATGTGCTTGGGCAGCGTCACCACCAGATCATCCATCACGGTCCCGTTCGGGAAGCGCTCGACCACGTCGACCGACTGGATATTGGCCTCCACCATCCCCAGGGCCTCAGCAAGCGTGGCCAGGCTTCCGGGAGTGTCGGACAGGAGGACACGGATCAGGAAAGACATGTCGAATGCTCCCTTTTCTTTTTGCGGATCGGAACACCTCGAGACTACCCCGCCCGGGCAACCCGGTGCCGGGTGGGTGCAGTAAGATTAGCCAGCAGATCAAGACCACATCATTTGTGACTAGCGAAGAGGATCGACAAACCAAGTGCCTGAGATTTCGCGCGACGAGGTCGCTCACCTTGCAAAATTGGCCCGGCTGGCCCTCAGTGAAGAAGAGCTGAAGCAGTTCGCCGGACAGATCGATGACATTGTCGGATACGTGTCCGCGGTGCAGAATGTTGACGCCGGGGGTGTTGAACCGATGAGCCACCCGCACAGCATCGCCACCACCATGCGTGCGGATGTGGTGAAAAAAACCCTCACCGCCGAACAGGCACTGGACCAGGCTCCCGCGGTCCAGGACGGCCGCTTCATGGTCCCGCAGATCCTGGGAGAGGGTGAATAGTCATGGGCAACAGCTTCCTTGTTGCAGGCTCGGATAACGAGCTGACCACGAAGTCCGCCGCTGAGCTGGCTTCGCTGATCCATTCCCGGGAGGTCACGTCCCGGGAGGTCACACAGGCCCACCTCGACCGCATCGACGCCGTTGACGGTGACATCCACGCCTTCCTGCACGTGGGCGCGGACGCGGCACTTGCTGCCGCGGACGGCGTCGACAAGCTTCTCGACGCCGGCGGGGCACCCGCCTCCGCACTCGCCGGTGTGCCACTGGCACTCAAGGATGTGTTCACCACCACCGACGCGCCCACGACGGCGGCCTCGAAGATCCTCGAGGGCTACATGAGCCCCTACGACGCCACGGTGACCCGCCGGATCCGCGAGGCGGGCATCCCGATCCTGGGTAAGACCAACATGGACGAGTTCGCCATGGGATCCTCCACGGAGAACTCCGCCTACGGACCGACCCACAACCCCTGGGACCTTGAGCGCACCGCGGGTGGCTCGGGTGGTGGATCCTCCGCAGCCCTCGCCGCCGGCGAGGCTCCGCTGGCCATCGGCACGGACACCGGCGGGTCGATCCGCCAGCCCGCGGCGCTGACCAGCACCGTCGGGGTGAAGCCGACCTACGGCACCGTCTCACGCTACGGCCTGATCGCCTGCGCCTCCTCCCTCGACCAGGGCGGACCGACCGCACGCACGGTCCTTGATACCGCCCTGCTGCACGAGGTGATCGCCGGGCATGACGCTTTCGACGCCACCAGCGTCGACCGCGCCGTCGCACCCGTGGTCGCCGCCGCCCGCGAGGGTGCAAACGGTGACCTCAGCGGGGTGCGCGTCGGTGTGGTCAGGCAGTTCGACCGTGAGGGCTACCAGCCGGGCGTGCTCGAGAATTTCCACCGGGCGGTGGACCAGCTGCAGTCACAGGGTGCGGAGATCGTCGATGTGGATTGCCCGCACTTCGATGACGCACTCGGCGCCTACTACCTGATCCTGCCCTGCGAGGTCTCCTCCAACCTCGCGCGTTTCGACGGCATGCGCTACGGCCTGCGCACCGGTGATGACGGCACGCACTCCGCGGACGAGGTCATGGCGCTGACACGCGCCGAGGGCTTCGGCCCCGAGGTCAAGCGTCGCATCATCCTCGGAACCTATGCACTCTCCGTCGGCTACTACGACGCCTACTATCTGCAGGCGCAGCGTGTGCGCACCCTCATCGCGCAGGATTTCGCGGCCGCCTACGACAAGGTGGACGTGCTGGTGTCCCCGACGACCCCGACCACGGCATTCAAGCTGGGGGAGAAGGTCACCGATCCCCTCGAGATGTACAACTTCGATCTGTGCACCCTGCCGCTGAACCTGGCGGGCCTCGCCGGAATGTCCCTGCCGGCAGGGCTCGCCGACGACACCGGCCTGCCGGTCGGCCTGCAGATCATGGCCCCGGCCTTCCAGGACGACCGCCTCTACCGCGTCGGCGCCGCCTTCGAGGCCGGTCGGTCCTAGCTAGGCCCGGATCCGCCTGGCGATGACCATGAGCGCCACCGCGGAGGCGGCGCTCATCCCCGCGAGCAGCCCCCAGGGCAGGGCGGCGGCGGGTTGTGCGGTGTCAGCGGCGTCGATAAGCATGCCCAGCAGCAACGAACTCAGGAGCACGGCGAGGCCGCCGAAGCTGTTCAGGAAACCGAAGTACGCTCCCAGGTTCCGCTCCCCGGCGAACACGCCCACCAGATCCCTGGCCACCGGGATGGCGATCATCTGGCCGAGGTGGAGCAGCGTGAGCATGCCGATCGCGGGGGCGTACGCCCAGATGCCAGGGAGCGGATTCAGCGGTGCCGACACCGCGAGCACGAGGAACCCGGCGGCGGTGACGCCGAATCCGATCCCCAGCACCCTGGATGTCGCCATGAACTGGAAGGTCGCCGTCACCGGCATCTGCAGGCACAGGATGAGCACGCTGGAATAGACGAACATCCACCCCAGTGCGTCCTGGTGGCCCACCGCTCTGGTCAGTTCGACCGGCAGGGACAGATACTGCTGGTTATAGGCCACGAGATAGGTCGAATACGCCACGGCGAAAACCAGGAACGCCCTGTTGCGCAGCACCGTGGCCCAGCCCGTGAGAACTGGGGTACTCGACTCGATCCGGACCGCGGGAATCACCAGCAGGTGGGAGAGGAACAGTCCGGTGAAGATCGCTGCGGCCACCCAGCAGGTGAGGGCGAAATCAACACTCATGAGCACGGCGCCGAGAATCGGGCCGATCAGCGCGCCCGCCCGGGAGAACATCGAATCGAGGGCGAAGATCTCCGCCCGGGTCGCGCGTCCGCTCTCCTCGGCCTCCCGTCCCGAATCTGCGAGGGCGGCCTCGGCGGCGGGGGAGAACAGCGCGGCCGCGACACCGATCAGGATGACCCCGATCATCAGGTCGACCGTGGAGCGGGAGAGCCCGGTGACGATGAAACCGATCACCCTGATCGCGATGCCGACGAGCAGCACGGGTTTGACCCCGAAGCGGTCCGTCAAGCCACCGCCGAGGAAGAACAGACCCTGCTGGCTGAAGGTGCGCAGACCCAGGACGAGTCCGATCATCGCCCCGCCGGCGGCAAGTGACTGGGTCATGTACACCGCAAGGAAGGGAACCACCAGGTAGAAGCCGATGTTGAACATCATCTGGGTGAGCAGGAGAAGTTGGACCGGGGGTGTAAGCCGAAGGAAGAGCGGAGATTGTCGCCGATCGGCCCCGGGGTCGACCTCAGATGCTGAAGAGGCTAACAAGCTGTTTGGTGTAGGGATCGCGATCCACCTCCTGAAGTTGTGCCGAATCAAAGGTTTCCAGCAGGTGGCCGTCTCGCATCACGGTCATCCGGTCGGCCATGAAGTACACCGCCGCCAGGTCGTGGGAGATGAACAGATAGGACACCCGCTTTGAATCCTGCAGGTCCTTGAGCAGGTTGAGAACCGTGGCCTGCACGGACACGTCGAGGCTGGCCGTCGGTTCATCGAGGATGATCAGGGACGGTTCGGTGCTCAGGGCACGGGCGATCGCGACCCGCTGCTTCTGCCCACCGGACAGATCGGCGGGGTAGCGGCCCAGGAGGGCCGCATCCAGGTCAACTATTCCCATCAGTTCCGCGGCGTAGTCCGTCAGCGTGCCGCCGCGACGATCGATGATCTCCGCGGCGCGCTCGGGGTAGCAGTGCAGGGGTTCGAGCAGGGAATCGCGAATCCGGAGCCGGGAGTTGAAGGAGGAGCTCGGGTTCTGGAAGACCATCTGCATCTCGCGCTGGGCTTTTCGACGCCGCCGTCGGCTCAGGGAGGTCAACTCCAGGCCGCCGAAATCAATACTTCCGGCGTCCATCTGCTCCAAACCCAGAAGACACCGGGAGAGGGTGGATTTTCCGCTTCCCGACTCCCCTACCAGACCCAGGCATTCTCCGCGTCGCACCGACAGCGAGACACCGTCCACGGCACGGTTTCCATCGCGGAAGGTCTTGGTTATCCCCTCACAGGAGAGAATGCTGTCCGTTGTCATGAAACCACCTTCTGATTGTGAACGGGCAGCCGCTTCTGGCGGATGTCGATCCGCGGGACGGCCGCGAAGAGATCCCTGGTGTAGGAGCGCTCCGGATGTGCCACGACCCCGGAGGTCTCCCCGGTTTCGATGACATCCCCCGAGCGCATCACGGCGACGCGGTCCGCGTGGCGGATGACGCAGCGCAGATCGTGGGTGATGAACAGGACGGAACAGCCGTGGCGTTCCCGCAGCGAGTTGATCAGATCCAGAACCGCCGCCTGCGTGACGGCGTCCAGGGCCGTTGTGGGTTCATCGGCGATCAGCAGCTGCGGGCTGAGCAGCATGGCGGTGGCCAGCGACGCACGCTGGAGCTGTCCGCCACTGAGTTGAAAGGGGTACCGCTCGGCGAAGACACCGCCGTCGAGACCGACCTCCTCCAGAGCCCCGTGGATCATCGAGGTGCTTTCCCGGGCGCCCACCCGGCGGTGGGCGCGGATTGCCTCAGCCATCTGGGTGCCCAGCCTGATAAAGGGCGTGAACGCCCCCTGGTAGTCCTGGAAGACATAGGAGATGGCACTCCCACGCAGTTTTCGTAGCTCGGCAGGTGAGCGGTGCAGGATGTCCTCTCCGTTCAGCGTGATGGCCCCGGCCTCCCTCCGGACTCCGCGGGGCAGGAGATCGGCGATGGCGAATGCCGTCATCGACTTCCCGCTGCCGGACTCCCCGACGATGGAGAGCCATTCCCCCTCGTCGACGTGAAGATCGATGCCGTGGACGAGGCCCTTTCCACCATTGGTGGAAACGCGCAGTCCTTCAACGTGCAAGCGCCGCATTCAACGCCTCCTTTTCCTTGGATTCCTCCCCCGTCTCCTCGGAGCCGCCGGCTCCCGAGAATTTCTCGGTCAGGCGGTCACCGACGATGTTTGCGATGAGCACGACGATGAAGATCGCCAGGCCCGGGGCCAGCATGAGCATCGAGGTCTGGGAGAAGTAGGTCCTTCCCTCCGACAGCATTGAGCCCCATTCCGGAGAGGGCTGCGGCACACCCAGTCCGAGGAAGGACAGTGAGGCAACCAGTAGCACCACCTTCCCGAGATCCAGTGCCGCCAGCGCCAGCATCGGGCCGACAGCGTGGGGGAACATGTGCTTGACAATGATCCTGGTGTTGCCCGCTCCGCTGATTCGTGCAGCCATCAGGTAGTCCTTGCTCTTCTCCTGGATGACCACACTGCGTGCGAGTCGGGCGTAGCCGACCCATTTGACCACCACGATGGCCAGCAGCAGGTTGAAGAATCCGGGGCCGAGGAGGCCGGTGACCACGATGGCGACCACATATTCCGGAAAGGCCATGAAGGTGTCCGAAAAGCGCATCAGGGTCCAGTCGGTGCGTTTTCCGATCAGTCCGCTGTAGAGCCCGATCGGTATGCCGACCAGGGCGGAGAGGAACAGTGCCGCCAGTGAGATTCCCACCGTGGTCTGGCCACCGGTGAGCACCCTGGACATCACATCTCGTCCCAGCTGATCGGTGCCGGCCCAGTGGTCGGCGCTCGGAGGCGCCAGGGCGTTGGTGAGATCCACGGCGAGCGGATCATGCGGTGCGAGCCAGGGGCCTGTGAGCACGACCACGGCGACTGCCACCGCGAGGGCCTCCGCCACCGGTAGTTTCCTGATATTAAATGTCACTGTCGCTCACGCTCCTTGAGACGGATGGAGGGGTCGATGAGGCGATTGAGGCCGTCCACCAGCAGCATGACAATCAGGATGGCGACTCCGACCAGAAGGACGAAGCCCTGTACGACGGCGTAGTCGCGGCGGGTGACCGCCTCGACGGCTAGTTTGCCCATTCCGGGCAGCCCGAAGACCACCTCCACGACCACCGAACCGGAGAGCAGGCTGCCCAGGCTCACCGCGAGCATGGTGACCACAGAGATCAGCGAGCCGCGGATGATGTGCCTGCGCACGATCTCGGATTCCCGCACACCGCGTGAACGCACCGCCCGGACGAAGTCCTCCTGGCTGACCTCGACGAAGCGATTGCGGAAGATCTTGATGAAGGGCGGCGCGATGGCGACGCCTAGGCAGAGGACGGGCAGTATCAGGCCCGTTCCCCCGTGCCAGCCGGAGGCGGGGAGGACCTTGATCCGCACCGCGAGGAGACTGATCAGGACCAGCCCCAGCCAGAACGTCGGAATGGAGGCCCCGAAATAGCACAGCCCCATGACCACACGGTCGACCCAGCCGCCGCGGTAGCGCGCGGCCAGGAAACCCAGGCCGAGGACGAGCACGGCGGTGAACAGCAGGGACAGACCCGCGAGGATGAACGTGGCGGGCAGGGCCTTGAGCAGTTCCTGGAGCACGGGCTCCCCGGTCATGGCGGAGGTTCCGAGATCCCCGTGGAGCAGGCCGGTCAGATAGTCCCAGTATCGGACGTGGAGTGGGTCGTTGAAGCCCATGTCATTGCGGAAGGCCTCGATCTCGGTTCGGCTCATTGCCACGTCGTCGACGCGGAGCAGAGAGAGCGCGGCGTCACCCGGGGCCAGGGCGACGATGAGAAAGGCCGCGATCGAGATCAGCCACAGGGTGACCACGAACTCCGCGAGGCGGCGGATGAACCAGGACAGGTTATTGTTCAATGTCCAGGTCCCTGGTGATCATCTGGAACTCGAACTCGTTGCTCGGCGTGATCCATCCGCTGACGGTCTTCTTGTAGGCGGAGGTCTCGAAGGGCGAGACGATGTAGGAGTTGTAGGACTGATCGCGGACGTAGACCGCGATGTCGCGGATCTGCCCGGCGCGGGACTGCGTGTCCACGGTCGCGTTGAAGGTGTCGATCATCGAGATCAGGGTCGGATCGTCGAGGCCACCGAAGTTCTGGGCACCATCCGGGAGGAAGGCTCCGTTGACGAAATAGGAGCCGTCACCGCGGGTCAGGGTGGCGAGGGAGTAGGTGGCGAGGTCCCAGTCGCCGGCGAGCAGGTACTCGTCGATGTTGTCCGCGGTGTCAATGGTCATTTCAATTCCGAGCTTCGCGGCATTGGCCTGGACCGCCTGCGCTATCTGGGGCAGCTCGGGACGGGCGACATAGGTGCCCACCTTCAGGGTGACCGGCGCCCCGTTGCGGGTGACCCGGCCGTCGGTGACATCGAGTCCGGCCTTCCTGAAGTGCTCCAGGGCCTTGTCGGTGCTGAAACTGATGTCCTCCAGCGGCGGCGAGAGCGGCGAACCACCGGGCATCGGGTTGTCCGTCACCGCCGCATTTCCGTGCAGAATCGTCCCTGCGATGGCCTCGCGGTCGACGAGGGCGTTGATGCCGCGGCGGAACTCGATGTTGTTGAACAGATCTGAATTGGCACCGCGGTAGTTGTAGATCAGGTGGTACACCCTGGCGCCGGGAACTGCGTCGACGGTGAAGTCCGAATCTTTCTCCAGCGCATCGAGGCTCTCCAGGGACGGCCGGTAGATGACATCGGCCTGTCCCGACTGGAGGGAGAGCAGCCGGGTGTTGGCGTCCTCATTCGCGGTCATCGTCACCGAGTCCAGCTTCGCCTTTCCATCCCAGTAGTCCTCGAAGCGTTCCAGCTCCGCCGCACCCGTGGTGTTGAAGGAGGTGAACCTGAAGGCGCCGGTGCCGATCGGATACTCGGTGGAGGCGGCGACATTGGTGATCACTGTGTTGTAGTGCACCAACTGGGATGGAAGCGAGGCGTAGGGCTCCGAGGTGGTGATCTTCAGTGTGTGCCCCTCCGCCTGCATCTCGGCGATCTTCAGGGCCGCTGCCATGCCGGGATTGACGTCGATGCTGTGCTGCAGACTCGTTCGAACCGCCTCGGCGTCCATGGGGGTTCCATCATGGAAGCTGACGCCCTCGCGGATGGCGAAGGTCCAGTGGATGCTGTCCTCGGAGGACCAGTCGGTGGCGAGCCAGCCGTAGAGTTCATTGGTCTCGGGGTCGAGTCCCACCAATGTCTCCGTGGTGCCCGAATTCAGGATGAAGCTGGTGTGGTTGACATGCGCGTCGGTGCTGTTGGCCGGGTACACGGTGACCAGGTCGAGATGCTTGGAGCCCGGGCCTGCCCCGCTGTCCTCGACCGCGCCGCAGCCTGCGAGTAGCAGAGCGCTGGCCACCAGCCCCGCCGTAAAACGGATGATCTTCATTTCGTGATCGCTTTCTTGCCGATCCGGCGCTCCGAGGCACCGGAAACTTCGATGACCGCCCCCGATCGGGGATGATCACACGGACAGCGCATCACCATCGCGGAGAAGAGGATCCGGGAGGCACGGCGGAGGGGACACGGGCCCGGGAGGGTCGACGTGTCCTGGCGGATCCGTGCGCCCAGGCCCCATGCTCCGTGGGGTGGCGCGAACACATCTCGGTAGTTCTCCTGGCTCCAGTTCATCGCGGGATTTCAGTCTTCCCAGCTAGTAGCCAGTGACCTCACGTGAAATCCGCTCCCTGATACAGTGGCGGGACCGCTCCGGCATCGCACCGGATTCTCTGTTATGCCCGTCAGGGCACCGAGAGTGCTGTATTCAGTTGTCGCCGGACGGTGCCGGGGCACCATTCAGACTTCTGCTAACTCGGCGGATTCAACTGGTCGTCGCAACACCTCGATGACATGGAGGTGTGTGATGCTACGTCGTCAGGCGGATGCGGATCGAGCGGTGCGACAACCGATGCGCTCTCCGGGGCGCCCGCCCCCGCGACGTGAGGTCGAGCGGGCATTCTGGGTACAGATCGCTGATGGGCTTACGAGCGAGGATGCCGCGGTTGCTGTTGGTGTGTCAGCACCGGTGGGTACGCGGTGGTTTCGCCATGCTGGAGGTATGCCTCCACTAGATCTTGCTCCAGCTGCTGGCCGTTATCTCTGCTTTGCTGAGCGTGAAGAGATCGCGCTGTTACACGTTCAAAATGTCGGCGTCCGTGAGATCGCCCGACGACTCGGACGCGATCCCGGGACAGTCTCCCGGGAACTGCGGCGAAACGCCGCGACCCGTGCCGGGGAAGTGGAGTACCGGGCTTCCGTTGCGCAGTGGAAGGCCGAGTCTGCGGCCAAGCGGCCCAAACAAGCGAAACTGGTGACCAACACCGCGCTGCGTGACTATGTGCAACAACGCCTTGAGGGCAGCGTCAGTCTGCCGGACGGGACGGTAGCTCAGGGGCCCGATGCACCGCGTTGGAAGGGACGAAACAAGCCACACCGAGAGGACCGTCAATGGGTCACGGGTTGGAGCCCGGAACAAATCTCGCACCGGCTGAAAGTTGATTTCCCTGATGATGGTGCCATGCGGATCAGCCACGAAGCGATTTACCAGTCACTGTTCATCCAGGGGCGCGGCGCACTCAAGCGCGAGCTCGTCACGTGTCTACGCACTGGTCGAGCGCTGCGGAAACCACGACGGCGTTCACGGAACAAGCCACAAGGCCATGTCACAGACGATGTCGTCATCTCCGAGCGTCCCGCCGAAGCGGCGGACCGCGCGGTGCCTGGACATTGGGAGGGGGATCTGATCATCGGCACACACCAGTCCGCGATCGGCACGCTCGTCGAGCGCAAGAGCCGCTCTGTGCTGCTGGTGCACCTGCCACGACTTGCAGGCTACGGGCAGCAGCCGCGAGTGAAAAACGGGCCGGCCTTGGCCGGCCACGGCGCGACCGCGATGGCTGATGCGCTCACCCGAGCAATCACGGATCTACCGCAGCAACTGCGTAAGACGTTGACCTGGGATCGAGGCAAGGAGTTGGCAGAGCATGCCAGATTCGCGTTCGAGACCGGCACCACGGTGTTTTTCGCTGATCCGCACTCGCCTTGGCAGCGGCCCACGAACGAAAACACCAATGGGCTGCTGCGACAGTACTTCCCCAAGGGCACCGACCTGTCGAGATGGGGTGCTGACGATCTCGCCGCGGTCGCGTACACGTTAAATAACCGGCCGAGGAAAGTGCTCAACTGGAAAACCCCAGCCGAGGTATTCACAGAGCAGCTACCATCGGCCCAAGAACCTGGTGTTGCGACCACCGATTGAATCCGCCCTCTAATCCATGGTCCCCAGTGCTCCACCTCCCCGAGGTGTGTTCACCCCCGTGGACGGGGTTGGAAACCAACTTCCGACTGCCTCCGCCACCTACTTTCTGCTTAATGTAGGCTTACCTTTTCACCTTTGAGAAAGACCATGGAACACGAGGAGCATCAATGACCACACCCGAAGTCCGATCCGACCGGCGCCCGAGGATGTCACCGAAGAGTGCGGAGGTCACCTCCATCATGCGGATTTCGCCGGATCTGATCCGCCTGGGCTTCGACTGCCCCGGAATCATCGGTGCGGACCTGCCCTTCACCGATCACTACGTCAAGATTCTGTTCATCCCGCAGGGCGCGGATTACACCTGGCCCTATGATCTCGCCGAGATCCGGGACTCCCGCCCCCGGGATCAGCACCCGGTGACCCGGACCTACACCTTCCGCCACGTTGACACGGTCAGCGGTCACTTTGACATTGATTTTGTCACCCACGGGGATCAGGGGCTCGCGGGGCCCTGGGCGCAGCGCGCGGAGATCGGGGACACCCTGGTCTTTCTCGGACCCGGCGGAGCCTGGTCGCCCTCGCCCGAGTACGAACACTTCGTCCTCGCCGGCGATGAGGCCGCCGCCCCGGCGATCTTCGCCGCACTGGAGGCCCTTCCTCAGGGTGCCACGGCCACCGCCTATGTGGAGATCTCCTCAGAGGACGCGCTTTTCGACGCCCCCCGCTCGGCATCCGTCGACGTGGTGTGGGTGCCGCGCAACGGTGCGACCCACGGGACGCGGCTCATCGAGGCGGTGCGCGCAGGTGGCTTCCCGGAGAAGCGGACCTCATGGTTCATTCACGGTGTGGCGGAGATGATCAGGGAGACCCGCCGTTTCCTCTTCGTCGAGGGGGCCGTGGACAGGTCCGATGTATCCATCTCGGGCTACTGGCGCCTGGGGATGACGGAGGACCAGTGGCAGGCCTCCAAGCGCGACTTCAACGAAGAGAACGAGGCGGAGGAACGGGCCGCCTCGCGGGCCTAGCGGGAATCGGAGAGCAACCAGGCGGCCGTGGCCGCACCCGCGGTGGCGCCGAGTACCGCGGGCCAGGCGCCGATCTTCTTCGCCAGGGGATGGGACAGCCCGAACGCGGCGACATAGGTCGCGGTGAGGGCCGCTGCGGTGACCGGGCCCCTTCGGGCGTTCCAGCTGCGTGCGGCCAGCGCACCCGCCGCGACGAGCGGGATCGTTCCCAGCGGGCGGATCCCCGATTCGCGGGCGGTCAACCATCCGCCAATGAGTCCCGCCGACACCACGGTGGCGGTGCTTACCCTGTCTGCGCTCTTGAGCTTCATATTCACAGCAGCCGAGTCTAGCGCGAAGTCCCTGCGGGAATGTGCACAACGCCACATGCCCGATCGGACCCGGAATGTTCCGGTGCAAAAGTCCTGCGTGCCGGCAGTGAATCCGGCCACACACCGCCATCGTCGGCGGCGGATCTCGCGCGCCCGCCCCGGCTCCTGCCGATGGACACGCGGGGAACGGGGACAGGGTTTAGTATGGGACCCATGCGTATTGCCACTCTCACGTCAGGCGGCGACTGCCCGGGGCTCAATGCAGTCATTCGCGGAATCGTCCGAACCGCCAGCACTGAATTCGGTTCCACAGTCGTGGGCTACCAGGACGGATGGGAGGGACTCCTGGCTGACCGGCGGGTGCAGCTCTATGACGATGAGAACATCGATCGGATTCTTCTCCGCGGCGGTACCATCCTGGGCACCGGGCGTCTGCATCCCGACAAGTTCAAGGCGGGGATCAACAAGGTCAAGGAGAACCTCGCCGACGCCGGGATCGATGCCCTGATTCCGATCGGCGGAGAGGGAACGCTCAAGGGTGCCCAGTGGTTGGCGGACAATGGAATCCCGGTGGTAGGGGTTCCCAAGACCATTGACAATGACGTCAACGGAACCGACTTCACCTTTGGTTTCGATACCGCGGTGGCGGTTGCCACGGATGCGGTGGACCGGTTGCACACCACCGCGGAGTCCCACAACCGTGTGATGATCGTCGAGGTGATGGGCCGGCACGTCGGCTGGATCGCCCTGCACGCCGGAATGGCCGGCGGCGCCCACTACACCGTCATCCCCGAGGTTCCCTTCGACATCGCGGAGATCTGCAAGGCGATGGAACGTCGTTTCCAGATGGGGGAGAAGTACGGCATCATCGTCGTCGCGGAGGGTGCGATGCCCAAGGAGGGGACCATGGAGCTGCGCGAGGGTGAGGTGGACCAGTTCGGGCATCAGACCTTCACCGGCATCGGCCAGCAGATCGCCGATCAGATCCATGGACGCCTGGGTCATGATGTGCGCACCACGGTGCTCGGGCACATCCAGCGTGGCGGCACCCCCACCGCGTTCGACCGGGTCCTGGCCACCCGCTACGGGGTGCGCGCCGCGCGGGCCTGTCATGAGGGGCAGTTCGGAAAGGTTGTCGCACTCCAGGGTGAACGGATCCGGATGATCGAGCTGGAGGAGGCCGTGGGCACGTTGAAGCGGGTTCCCATGACGCGCTGGGTGACGGCGCAGGCGATGTTCGGATAGGTGTTCAGTTAAGCGCAACGGTCCTGAAATGACCCGGATCCCGGCTCCCATGGAGCTGAGATACGGGTCCTTTTTGTACATCTATGTGACCTGGGATACTTGACACGTACGAGGCGGATGCTCTAGCTTCTGAATTATGGGAATGCAAACGATTGCGTTCCATGATATCCACCCCGGCGGGGGTGGAAAATCAGAAAGGTGGAGTGATGGCAGATTCCGATCGACTCGCTAAAAAGCGCGCCACCACGCTCAAGGACATAGCCCGGGCGACCTCGCTGTCAGTGAGTACGGTCTCCAGGGCCCTGTCACAGAACACCAGCATCCCCGAAGCCACCCGGCAGAAGGTCATCGAGGCCGCGGAGAAGCTCAGCTACCGACCCAATGCACAGGCCCGGGCACTGCGAAAATCGCGCACAGACACCATCGGCGTGATCATCCCCAACATCCGCAACCCCTATTTCGCCGCCCTGGCAACGGCCATCCAGACGGCAGCGAGGGAGGCCGGTGTCTCCACCATCCTCACCAACTCCGAGGAGGATCCGGAGATCCTCGCCCGCTCGCTGGAGATCATGGATGACCAGCGACTTGACGGCATCATCGTGGTGCCGCACATGCAGACCGAGGAGAAGGTCACCGAACTCGTCGGCAGGGGGGTGCCCATCGTCCTGGCGGACCGCACCCTCGGCAATCCCGACATCGCCTCGGTGTGCTCCGATCCGCTACCCGGAATGACAGCGGCGGTTGACCTGTACGCGGGAACCGGACTCAAGGTCGGCTACCTTTCGGGTCCCCAGGACACCTCGACGGGCAGGGAACGCCTGGCCGCCTTCCGCGATCTCTGCGCGGAGCGGGGAATCCGGGACACCGTCATCTATTTCGGAGGGTACCGGCAGAAGGCGGGCTACGAAGGGGTCAAGGAGCTTCTCGGTCAGGGGGCCAACGCCATCCTTGCCGGAGACTCCATGATGACCATCGGCGCCCTGCTCGCCATCCACGAGCTGGACCTGCGGCTCGGCGAAGAGCTCCAGCTGATCGGTTTCGATAACAACCCGGCCTTCCGGCTGCAGAACCCGGCGCTGACCATCATTGATCAGCACGTCGAGGAGATGGGGGCCGCGGCCTTCGCCTCGCTGCAGACGATCATCGCCGGTGAGTCCCCGGAGGTTGTCCAGATCCGCATTCCGACGACACTGACCATCAACGGCTCCACCAGGCGCTGTGCGGAGGCCGATCAATGAACCCGGACGTGACACAACATGCGGGGGATCCGCCCCCGGTGCTCCGATTGGAGGAGGTCTCGAAGTCCTTCGGCCCCGTCAATGTGATCGACCGCGTGAGCATCGATGTCCGGCCAGGGCGCGTTCAGGCACTGCTGGGCGAGAACGGTGCGGGAAAATCCACACTGATCAAGATGATGGCCGGGGTCCACCAGCCGGACGGCGGCCGAATCCTGATCGATGGACAGCCGACCGTCCTCCCTAGCACGCGCAGTGCCGAGAACCACGGCATCGCCACCATCCACCAGGAACTCAACCTCGTCCCGACGATGACGGTGGCTGAAAACGTCATGCTCGGACGCACCCCGAGAAGATTCGGGATGGTCAACTTCACGCATCTGCGCAGGCAGGCAAGGGCGGCTCTCGATCTCATCGGTGTCGATGTGTCACTCAACACCGAGGTGGGCAGCCTCGGCATCGCACGCCAGCAGATGGTCGAGATAGCCAAGGCGCTGTCCATGAACGCCCGCATGCTCATTCTGGATGAACCCACCGCCGCACTGACCGGGCGCGAGATCGATCAGCTGTTCAGGGTCGTCGATGATCTCAAGGCCAGGGGAGTGGCCATGGTCTTCATCTCCCACCACCTCGATGAGATCGCCAGGATCGGTGACACGGTGTCGGTGCTGCGCGATGGGAAGTTCATCGCCGAGCTGCCCGCGGACACGGGGGAGGACGAGCTGGTCCGGCTCATGGTCGGCCGCAGCATTGACAACCAGTACCCCCGTGTCGCCCCGGAGATCGGTGAGCCCCTGCTCGAGGTCAGCAATCTCAGTGCCGCCGGCCGGTTCAGCGACATCTCCCTCAGCGTCAGGGCGGGCGAGGTCGTGGGTCTGGCGGGACTGGTCGGTGCGGGTCGCACCGAGGTCGTCCGTGGCATCGCCGGGGTGGATCCGGTGGACTCCGGCGAGGTGAAGGTCAACGGGAAGCGACTGAGAACCCATGACATCGCAGCGGCCATTGCCGCGGGCATCGGTCACGTTCCGGAGGATCGTAAAGCTCAGGGGCTTGTCCCGGACGCCTCCATCTCGGAGAACCTGGGACTTGCCACCATGGCACCGACGGCCCGCCTGGGGCTGGTTGACCGGCGCGGACAGCTCCGCCGTTCCACGGAGGTGGCGCAGAAGCTGCGCATCCGGATGGCCGACATCGGCCAGCCCATCCGCGATCTCTCCGGCGGCAACCAGCAAAAGGCCGTGTTCGGCCGCTGGGTTCTGGCCGGATCAAAGGTGCTGCTTCTCGACGAACCGACCCGGGGAGTCGACGTGGGCGCAAAGGTGGAGATCTACAACATCATCAATGACATCACCGCCGCCGGCGGTGCGGTGCTCATGGTCTCCTCCGAGCTGCCCGAGGTGCTCGGCATGGCCGATCGGATCCTCGTGATGTCCGGCGGCCGGATCGCCGGGGAGCTCCCGGCGGCGGGGAGCACCCAGGACGACGTCATGTCGCTGGCGGTATCCCAGGTTGAGTCATCGATCACGGAAAAGGCCGAGGCGGAACTGGAAAAGGAGGGACGATGACCCAATCATCGACCGCCCCCGCACAGGGGGCGAAAAGAACGGGACCCCTGGTCCGGTGGATGCTCAACAATGGTGCGCTGGTCGGGCTGATCCTGCTGTGCATCGGATTGTTTATCGCCACCCCGCACTTTCTCACCGTGCCCAACCTGATCAATATCGGCATCCAGTCGGCCACGGTGGCCATCCTCGCCTTCGGAATGACCTTCGTCATCGTCACCGCCGGTATTGACCTTTCCGTCGGCTCCGTCGCCGCGCTGGGTGCCATGACCTCGGCCTACTTCTTCACCGAGGTCGGCCTGCCCGGCTGGATCACATTGATCATCGGATTGCTGATGGGGCTGCTCGCCGGTGCCATCTCCGGCATCGCGATCGCCTATGGAAAACTGCCCGCCTTCATCGCCACCCTGGCCATGATGTCGATCGCCAGGGGGGTGACTCTGGTGATCTCCCAGGGGTCGCCGATCCCCTCGGCACCGGCGGTCAACGCCCTGGGCAGGACCTACCTCGGCATTCCCATGCCGATCATGATGATGGCATTGGCCGGAATCATCTGCTGGTTCATCCTGTCCAGGACGGTGCTGGGCCGGTCGATGTACGCGATCGGCGGAAACATGGAGGCCGCACGGCTGTCTGGACTTCCCGTCAAACGCATTCTGGTCACCGTCTACGCGCTGGCGGGCGTCTTTGCGGCGGGCCGGTCTGGTGATGACGGGCAGGCTCTCCTCCGCCCAGCCGCAGGCGGGCGTGGGCTATGAGCTCGACGCCATCGCGGCCGTGGTCATCGGCGGAGCCTCGCTCGCCGGTGGCTCGGGGCGGGCCACCGGGACCCTGATCGGTGCGATCCTGCTGGCCGTGATCCGCAACGGACTCAACATTCTCAACGTCTCATCCTTTTGGCAACAGATCGTCATCGGACTGGTCATCGCCCTGGCCGTCGGCTTCGATGTCATCCGCAACAAGACCACCAAGTAGAAGGAATCCATGATGCTCAAGAAGACAATCGCACTGACCGCCTCCCTGGCACTGGCACTGGGCCTGAGTGCCTGCAACCGCGACTCCACCACCGCTGAGGGCGGGTCCACCAACGACTCGATCACCCTTGCGCTGTCCACGCAGACCAATCCCTTCTTCGTGCAGCTGCGTGACGGGGCGCAGGACAAGGCGGAGGAACTGGGGGTGACCCTCAATGTCCAGGACGCCTCCGATGACGCGGCGACCCAGGTCAATCAGGTCAACAACGCGGCGACCACGGGTGCGGGAGTGGTGATCGTCAATCCCACCGATTCCGACGCGATCGTCCCGGCCGTCGAGACGCTCAACACCGCGGGCATCCCGGTCGTGGCCGTCGACCGTTCCGCCAACGGCGGTAGCATCGACTCCTTCATCGCCTCGGACAACGTCGCCGGCGGCCGACAGGCCGCGGCGGTGCTGGCCGATGCACTCGGTGGCGGGGGCGAGATCATCATCCTCCAGGGCCTCGCCGGTTCCTCGGCATCGAGGGACCGGGGACGCGGCTTCGAGGAGGAGATCGCCACGCATCCCGGAATCACCGTCGCGGCCAAGCAGACCGCCGGATTCGACCGTGCCCAGGGCCTTAATGTCGCCACCAACCTGTTGCAGGCGCACCCCAATGTCAGGGCGATCTTCGCCGAGAATGATGAAATGGCGCTGGGGGCGATCGAGGCACTGGGCGACCGTGCGGGTTCCGAGGTGATCGTGGTCGGATTCGACGGCACCGATGAGGGTCTGGCCGCCATTTCCGATGGCCGGATGCTGGCCACCATCGCCCAGCAGCCGGAGGTTCTCGGTGCCAGGGCGGTGGAGGAGGCCACCAAGCTGCTCCGCGGCGAGCAGGCGGAGGCCGAGGTTCCCGTGGAGGTGGTCACCGTGACCTCGGACAACATCGCCGACTACCGCTGATGAAGAAGACCGGTCTGCTCAACCCCGAGCTCAACTACAGTGTGGCCCGCCTCGGCCACACAGACACCTGGGCGGTCGCCGATTGCGGGCTGCCGGTGCCGCAGCGTGTCAGGATCATCGATCTGTCCCTGGTGTTCGGCGTCCCCACCTTCGCGCAGGTGGTGCGAGCTCTCCTGGCCGAGGTGGTGGTGGAGGGGGCCTACATCGCCCGGGAGGCTCCCCCGCAGGTAAGACGGGCGCTGGAGTGTCCGGTGACCGAGGTGGATCACGGGGAGCTCAAGGCCCTCATCGGTGATTGCGCCTTCGTCGTGCGCACCGGTGAGACCACGGCTTTCGCCAACGCCGTGTTCCGCAGCGGCGTCGCCTTTTAGCGGGGGGTGCGGGCGTCGGGAAGCATCCGACCCGGTGCCCACCTCAGCATCCGCAGCGGGCTAGAATGGTGACCCATGACTGCAGCCTTCTATGATCTGATGGACTTCGATGAGGTTCTGGGGAAATACGATCCCGTGATGGGCCTGGAGGTCCACGTCGAACTGGCCACCGAAACCAAGATGTTCTCCGCCTCCTCGGCGAATTTCGGCGCCGAGCCCAACAGTAACGTCGATCCCGTCTCCCTCGGGCTGCCCGGCGCGCTGCCCGTGGTCAACGCCCGCGGCGTGGAGTGGGCGATCAAGATCGGTTTGGCGCTGAACTGCAGCATCGCCGAATCCTCCCGCTTCGCGCGGAAGAACTACTTCTATCCGGATCAGCCGAAGAACTACCAGATCTCGCAGTATGACGAGCCCATCGCCTACGAGGGCTACCTCGACGTCCAGCTCGACGACGGCACCCAGTGGCGTGTGGAGATCGAGCGGGCGCACATGGAGGAGGACACGGGCAAGCTCACCCACCTCGGTGGCACCTCGGGCCGCATCCGTGGCGCAACCGCGTCGCTGGTCGACTGCAACCGTGCCGGCATCCCGCTGATCGAGGTGGTGACCAAGCCGATCGAGGGAGCGGGCGAACGCGCACCGGAGGTCGCACGCGCCTACGTCTCGGCGCTGCGCGACCTGGTCAAGGCCCTGGGCGTCTCGGATGCGCGCATGGACCAGGGGAGCATGCGTGTCGACGCCAACCTCTCACTCCGCCCGCACGGGCAGGAGGAGTTCGGTACCCGGACCGAGACCAAGAACATCAACTCGCTGAAGTCCGTGGAGCAGGCGATCCGCTTCGAGATGCAGCGTCAAGCTCAGGTGCTTGATAATGGCGGTTCAATTGTTCAGGAGACGCGTCACTACCAGGAAGGTGACGGATCCACGGCCAAGGGACGGCCGAAGGAGACCGCCGAGGACTACCGCTACTTCAACGATCCCGACCTGCCCCCGGTGCTCGCTCCGAGGGAATGGGTCGAGGAGATCCGCGCGACCCTTCCCGAGCTGCCCTGGGTCCGCAGGGCGCGGATTCAGCAGGAATGGAAGCTCTCCGACGCCGAGATGCGTGACCTGGTCAACGCCAATGCGCTCGATCTGATCATCGAGACGGTGGAGCAGGGAACGACCCCGGACGAGGCCCGAGCATGGTGGGTGTCCTACCTCTCGCAGAAGTCGAATCAGTCCGGCGTCGAGCTCGACGCACTCGGCGTCACCCCGGCGCAGGTCGCGCGGGTGGTCGCCCTGGTCTCCGAGGGCAAGCTCACCAACAAGCTGGCGCGCCAGGCAATCGACGGTGTGCTCGCGGGCGAGGGTGATGTCGATGAGGTCATCGCCGCCAGGGGACTGGAGGTTGTCCGTGATGACGGTGCGATCGAGAAGGCGGTCGATGAGGCACTGGCGGCCAACCCGGACATCGTGGAGAAGTACCGTGCCGGAAGTCACAAGGTGACCGGCGCCATCGTCGGTGCCGTGATGAAGGCGACGAGGGGCAAGGCCGATCCGGCCCAGGTGAACAAGCTGATCGCGGCCCGACTCGCCTGATCACCGGTCCGCCCCTCCCGGAGATTGCCGGGAGGGGCGTTCTTTTTTGTGAAATTTAGTTGACATGGAAATTAAATCGGAGTTAGAGTGATTTCATGATCAAGGATCTGCTCAACAAGCTCTTCGGTGGCAGGCAGGCATCGCCCGCCTTGTCGCAGGAGGAAACCAACACTCGCAGGGAGACTGTAAAAATGACCAACTACACCATCTTCGGAACCGGAAACATGGCCACCGCCATCGCGGGAGTGCTGACCAAGGGCGGCGCAACCGTCACCCACATCGGCTCCGCGGAGTCCGCGACCGCGACCATCACCGGAGATGTGGTCATTCTGGCCGTCCCGTACCCCGCCGTCGAGGGCATCATCGCCAATCATGGTGAGGCACTGGCGGGCAAGACCGTCATCGACATCACCAATCCGCTCAACTTTGAGACCTTCGACTCCCTCGTCGTTCCCGCCGGCTCCTCCGCAGCTGCCGAGATCGCGGCCAAGCTGCCCGAATCCGTGGTGCTCAAGGCCTTCAACACCACCTTCGCCGCCACCCTCGCCAGCGGCAGGATCGGCGACCTGACCACCACCGTCCTGGTGGCGGGAGATGATGAGGCCGCCAAGTCGGCACTGATCGCCGACGTCAACGCGGGTGGCCTCGATGCCCTCGACGCAGGGTCGCTCCGACGCGCACATGAGCTGGAGGCCGTGGGCTTTCTCCAGCTGACCCTGGCAGCCTCCGAGAAGATCGGTTGGACCGGCGGCTTCGGACTGGTCAAGTAGGTCTTTGCGCCACCGGGGAGGGGTGGCGCACAATGGGGCGCATGACTTATGTTCCTGCGCCCCATCGTTATGATTCCATGGTCTACCGTCGTGTCGGCCACTCCGGGCTGAAGCTGCCCGCCATCTCCCTCGGACTGTGGCACAACTTCGGCGACGACAGGCCGCTGGAGAACCAGCGCGCGATCATCCACCGCGCATTCGATCGTGGGGTGACCCACTTCGATCTCGCCAACAATTACGGCCCGCCCGCGGGTTCGGCCGAGACAAACTTCGGACGCATCCTCCGCGAGGATCTCAGCGCCCACCGGGACGAACTGGTCATCTCATCGAAGGCGGGATGGGACATGTGGCCGGGGCCCTATGGCTTCGGCGGCTCGCGGAAGTACCTGCTCAGCTCCCTTGACCAGTCGCTTGCACGGCTCGGGGTGGACTACGTCGACATCTTCTACCATCACCGCCCCGATCCCGAGACCCCGCTCGAGGAAACCATGTACGCACTCCGCGACATCGTCTCCTCGGGCAAGGCGCTGTATGTGGGCATCTCCTCCTACGGGCCGGAACTGACCGCGGAGGCGGCGGAGTTCATGGCTGAGGAGGGCTGCCCGCTTTTGATCCACCAGCCCAGCTACTCCCTGGTCAACCGCTGGGTCGAGGAGCCCGGCGATGAGGGGGAGTCCCTGTTGGCCTCCGCGGCGAACAACGGCCTCGGGGTGATCGCCTTCTCACCGCTCGCGCAGGGTCTGCTCACCGACCGCTATCTCAACGGGATTCCCGCCGATTCCCGCGCGGCCCAGGGCAAATCGCTGTCCGAGGGCATGCTGTCCGAGGACAACCTCACCATGGTCCGCAGACTCAACGACATCGCCCAGGAGCGCGGCCAGAGCCTGGCGCAGATGGCGCTGGCCTGGGTGCTGCGCAAGCAGGGGGAGTACGGTGTCGAGACGGTCACGAGCGCAGTGGTGGGCGCCTCCTCGGTGAGTCAGCTCGACTCCAACCTCGACGCCCTGGACAATCTCGAGTTCAGCGGGGCCGAGCTCGCCGCGATCGATGGAATAGCCCACGACGCCGGAATCAACATCTGGGGGAAGGCGACCCAGTCGAAAACCCGCGAGGGGTAGCGGGCGGGCGGGTCCATCCCGCCCTTCAGCCCATGAGCATCAGTTTCACTGCCAGTGCGGACATCACCAGGGCCACCCCGAGGTTGATCACGCGCCAGACATCCGGGCGGGACAACGGCCCCGACAGTGCCGCGGCCCCGAAACCGACGGCGGGGAACCAGATCAGGCTCGCCGTGAAGGCACCGGCGGCGAAGATCCACCGGCCGCTGTCGCCGTACTGCGCCCCCACGCCCCCGATGAACACGAAGGCGTCGAGATAGGCGTTGGGGTTGAGCCAGGTCAGGGCAATGGCCATGAGCATCGGGGTGATCCATGTCGCCCGCCGGCGGGTCAGCGTGGCCACGCCGCCGGGTGCGGTCGGGGCGTCGATACGCTGTGGTTCGCCCTCGTCCACCACGCGGACGCGCGGTGTCCGTGCGGTGTCACGGGCGGCGAGGGCGGCGAACCAGAGCAGATAGGCGATGCCGCACCAGCGAAGGATGTCCATGATGATCGGGGCGGTGCCGCTGATCAGACCCACCCCGAGGGTTCCGGCGGTGAAGAGAACAAGGTCGGAGAGCAGGCACACCACGATCACCGCCCCCACGCCCTCCCGCCGCACGCCCTGCTTGATCACGAGGATGTTCTGCGGGCCGATCGCGAGCAGCAGACTGGCTCCCAGTGCCAGGCCGGTGATGAAAATGTCCATGGCGACGATGATCCAACAAGGTACGACTTAAGTAAAATGATGGAATCTAAACATGATTTAGAATTGCTTCATGAACCCGATCCACCTGGAGACCCTGCTCGCCATCATCGATGAGGGAAGCTTCGAGGGTGCCGCGCTGGTGCTGGGGGTCTCCCCCTCCGCGGTCAGCCAGCGCATCAAGGCTCTGGAGAGCGAAACCGGACGCGTTCTAGTCTCACGGGCCCAGCCCGCGGCCGCCACCGAGGCCGGCGAGGTCCTCGTCCAGGCCGCCCGGCGGATGGCGCTGCTGCAGGCGGAGACGCGGGCACAGCTCAGCGGGCGGCTGGCGGAGGTGCCGTTGACGCTGGCCATCAACGCCGATTCGCTGGCCACCTGGTTCCCGCCGGTATTCAGCGAAGTGGCCACCTGGCGGGGAGCCACCCTCCGGCTGCGCATGGAGGATGAGGCGCACACGCTGTCGCTGCTGCGCCGCGGCGATGTTCTTGGTGCGGTCACCCGGGAGTCCGTACCGGTGTCCGGATGCGAGGTGCTGGCTCTGGGGACGATGCGCCATCTGGCCGTGGCCACCGCCGACCTGCGCGATTCCCATTCCGCCGGGGGTGTAATCGACTGGGCCGGCATGCCGGTCCTCCGGTTCGGTCCCAGGGACGCACTGCAGGACGGGGATCTGGTGGGGCGCGCCGAGGGGCCCACGGCGCGTCGGCGGGTGTCCATCGTGCCGTCGGCGGAGGGCTTCGCCGAAGCCGTGCGCCGCGGCCTCGGCTGGGGCCTGCTCCCGGAGATGCAGGCTTCTCCGATGCTGGGGTCCGGTGAGGTCGTGCTGCTTGACGACGCCCCCGTGGACACCCCGCTGTTCTGGCAGCGGTGGCGACTGGAGTCACCGCTGCTGTCCCGCCTGACCGGCGCCGTGGTCAGGGCCGCAGCGGCGGGGCTGCGCGATTAGAGCTGGAAGGGCTCGGGATTGCGCACCCGTTCGCCTGCGGGCACGGGGCCGGGAGCGGGCGCGCCGGGGGCGAAGGGGGATCCCCCCAGCCGCTCCCGTCCGTGCGGGGTCACCAGGCCCGAGAGCTCGGGCCCGCGCGGGACGATGCGGGTGGGGTTGATCTCGGTGTGTGTCATGAAGTAGTGCTGCTTGATCTCGGTGAAATCCGTGGTGTCGCCGAAGCCCGGTGTCTGGAAGAGATCGCGGAGGTAGCCCCAGAGATTAGGCATCTCGGTGATCTTGTTCCGCGAGCACTTGAAGTGGCTGTAGTAGACCGGATCGAATCGCACCAGCGTGGGGTAGAGGCGGACATCCGCCTCGGTGATGTGGTCGCCCATCAGGTAACGCTGTGTTCCCAGTCGTTCCTCCAACCATTCCATGGCCACCCAGAGCCGCTCATAGGCGACGTCATAGGCCTCCTGCGTTCCGGCGAATCCGGCACGGTAGACACCGTTGTTGACCTCGGTGAAAATTCTCTTCATCACCGGTTCCATCGCGGCCCGCAGATTCTCGGGGTAGAGGTCCGGGGCGCCCTGCCGGTGGAACCGCTTCCATTGGAGGTTGAAGTCGATGGTGATCGAGGCATAATCGTTGGTGACCACCTTCCGGCTGCGTTCCTCGACGATGGCGGGAACCGTGATGCCCCGGGGATAGTTGGGGAAACGGTTGAAATAGGCATCCTGGAGCCGGGGGATGCCCAGCACCGGATCCACCCCGCCCGGGTCGAGGTCGAAGGTCCAGGAACGAATGTCGTGGGTGGGGCCGGCCAGGGCGAGCGAGACCGAGTCCTCGAGACCCAGCAGCCGCCGCGTGATCACCGTGCGGTGCGCCCACGGGCAGGCGCGAGCGGCGACGAGCCGGTAGCGGTGGGCCTCCACCGGCCAGTGCTCCGTGCCGTCCGCCTGGGGCACCGGCGCAGAACCCTCGGCGATCCCGGCGACGATCCTGTCGGTGATGTAGTTGGTATCCCTGACGAATTCTCCGTCGGGGGAGGCGTTGCGGGCGTCTCCGGCCCAGTCCTCAGACGTGCTGCTCATCGGATCGACCTCTTCCTTGATTGGTGATATATCAACAAGACTAGCCCGGGGGGTGGTTCCCGCGCCAGTGTCGGGGGGTGTCCCCACCCGATGTTAGAGTGCAGGGATTCAGGAATGCGGGCTGGAAGCAGAGAGTGGGGGCCGGTAACGGTGGGATGGCGCGGGAAATCTCCGTGGATGGTGGTGGTTGCCGCCGCGGTCGCCGCCGCGATGGGCATCGGCGGGTGCTCCGCACCGGATGCACCACCCGCTCCGGCGATCGCCGATCCCGTGTCGGCGGTCGGAGTCGATGTCCACCGCGAGGAACTCAACAGCCTCGAGATCCGCGGGCGGGCCCCGAAGACCGGATATGAGCGCGAACGGTTCGGACAGGCCTGGAGTGATGATGTCTCCGTGGAATACGGGCACAACGGCTGTGACACCCGCAATGACATCCTGCGCCGCGACCTGTGGCCGGTGACCATCCGCGAGGGCACCCACGACTGCCTGGTGGAGTCGGGTACCCTGCACGACCCCTACTCCGGGGAGTCGATCGATTTTCTCCGGGGGAGTCGGACCTCCTCCAGGGTTCAAATTGACCATCTGGTCGCACTCGCCGACGCATGGCAAAAGGGCGCACAGTCCTGGGATGAGCAGAAGCGGCGGGATTTCGCCAACGACCCGGCCAACCTCCTGGCGGTCGACGGGCCGCTCAATCAGCAGAAGGGCGCCGGCGACGCCGCGACCTGGCTGCCGCCGGACAGGAGCTTCCGCTGCGAGTACGCACGCAGGATCATCTCGGTAAAGCACAGTTACGGGGTGTGGGTCACCCCCGCCGAGCATGAGGCGCTCGGGCGCCAACTGGATACCTGTCCGGAGTAACAGCTTGATCACCATCGACGTACACGCCGGTTTCGGTGCAGCCCCCGCGAAGCGATCTGACATACCCTGGCAGCATGACTGACAATTCTCGCACCAACGACCCGAATCCTGAGACCACCAAGTACTCGGCAGTTCCCGGTGACGGAATCGGGAAAGCCCGCCGCGACCAGGAACCCCTGGACCTGGGGGACCCGGAGGAGGATGTCCCCACCTATGGTGGCTCGACCCCGGTTGATCCCTACGCCAGGAGCGGGCGCGCCGCACCGCAGTCGATCCAGCCCACGGGTGCCACATCCAGCGAGACGACGGCATTCGAACGCCCGGACCGCCAGGGCCTGGCCTCCGACGCCCCGACTTCCGCAGCTGATTCACAGCCGACCACGGTGGCACCGCGTCCCTTCGCCCAGTCCGAGCCGGCGCCTCCGGTGCTCCCGGCGCCACCGACGCGGTCGCTTGATCGGCCCGCCGACAATTATGCGGACACCGACTTCGCACCCGTGACCCAGGCGCCCGCGGAGACCGGAACCGGTGTCCACCCAGAGGCGGCGGTCGCGGTGCCCGACGCCCGACGTGGCACGCTCGATTTCGGAGTGCTCATCATCAGGGTGGTCATCGGCGCGTATCTGGTCGCACGGGGCGTGTTCACCTTCTTCGGACTCGGCGGATCCGACGGTCTCAACGGACTGGAAACCGACTTCGCCGGTTATCAGCTGCCCGAGGTTCTGGCGATCCTCATTCCGTCGATCGAACTCGCCGCGGGTGTGTTCCTGATCCTTGGCCTGATGACCCCGGTCGCAGCGGCCGTGGCGACGGTGGCCACCTCGTTCACGGCCCTGCACGAGATCACCATCCACGAGGGGCCCTGGGGCGATCTCAGTGAACCGGTCATCCTCGCGGTGCTGCTGACCCTGGTGGTCATCGGTCTGCAGTTCACAGGTCCGGGGCGGATCTCCCTCGATGCGGGCCGCGGGTGGGCCCGCCGCCCGCTGCTGAGCTCCTGGATCTTCGTCATCCTCGGCATCGCACTGGCCGGTGTCCTGTGGTGGTTCGGCGCCGGGGTCAATCCCGTCGGATCCGGCGTCCTGCCCCGGCCCTAGACAGACCAAGGAAAAATCCTCAACCCGCGGGTTGAGGATTTTTTCGCCGGGGACTCCGGTCACGATGGTTAATCGACCTGCCGCACGGCACCCTTGTCCGCTGAGGTGGCCATCTTGGCGTAGGCGCGAAGTGCCTTGCTCACCACACGGTTCCGGTTGACGGGCTCCCATGCCTTCTCCGAGTTTTCGATGACGGTGCGGCGACGCTGCAGCTCCTCATCGTCGACCTCGACCTGGAGCACGCGATTGTGCACGTCGATGGTGATCGTGTCGCCGTCCTGGATCAGTCCGATGACCCCGCCGTGGGCCGCCTCCGGGGAGACGTGGCCGATGGAGAGACCGGAGGAGCCGCCGGAGAAACGGCCGTCGGTGATCAGGGCGCATTTCTTGCCCAGCCCGGAACCCTTGAGGAACGCGGTGGGATGGAGCATCTCCTGCATACCGGGTCCACCTGAGGGGCCCTCATAGCGCACCACCAGGACGTCACCGGGCTGGATGGTCTTGTTGAGGATCACGGACACCGCCTCCTCCTGGCTCTCCACCACGCGCGCGGGGCCGGAGAAGTGCCACAGTGACTCGTCGATGCCTGCGGCCTTGATCACCGCGCCGTCTGGGGCGATGTTTCCGCGCAGGATCACCAGTCCGCCGTCTGCGGTGTAGGCGTGCTCAGAATCGCGGATGCACCCGGTGGCCGCATCCGTGTCGAGCTCGTCCCAGCGGTTGTCGGTGGAGAACGCCTCGGTGGTGCGGATCCCGCCCGGTGCCGCGTGGAAGAGCTCGGTCGCCTCCGCCGAGGTCTCCCCGGAACGGATATCCCAGGCCGCGAGCCAGGACTCCAGGTCGGGGGAGTGCACCGAGTGCACATCACGCCTGAGCAGTCCGGCACGGTTGAGTTCACCAAGCAGCGCGGGGATGCCGCCGGCGCGGTGAACATCCTCCATGTGGTAGTCCGAGTTCGGGGCGACCTTGGACAGGCACGGCACGCGGCGGGAGAGCTCATCGATGTCGCTGAGATCGAAATCCACCTCGCCCTCCTGCGCCGCGGCGAGAATGTGCAGGATGGTGTTCGTCGAGCCGCCCATCGCCATGTCCAGGGCCATGGCGTTTTCAAAGGCGTGCTTGGTGGCGATGCCACGCGGGAGAACGGAGGTGTCCTCCTCGCCGTAATAGCGCTCACAGAGCCTGACGACGCTCTCACCGGCCTTCTCAAACAGTGCGCGCCGTGCGGCGTGGGTGGCGAGGGTGGAACCGTTGCCGGGCAGTGAGAGACCGAGGGCCTCGGTGAGGCAGTTCATCGAATTGGCGGTGAACATGCCCGAACAGGAGCCGCAGGTCGGGCACGCCGCGGCCTCGACGGCAGCCAGACCGGCCTCGTTGACCGCACTGTTGGCCGATGCGGAAATGGCGGTGATCAGATCGGTCGGGGCGTGGGCGACACCGTCAACCACGACGGCCTTTCCGGCCTCCATCGGGCCGCCGGAGACGAACACGGTGGGGATGTTCAACCGCATCGCAGCATTGAGCATGCCGGGGGTGATCTTGTCACAATTGGAGATGCACACCATCGCGTCGGCGGTGTGGGCGTTGACCATGTATTCGACCGAATCGGCGATGATCTCGCGGCTCGGCAGCGAATAGAGCATGCCGCCGTGGCCCATGGCGATACCATCGTCGACGGCGATGGTGTTGAACTCCTTGGGAACACCGCCGGCCCTGCGCACGGCATCCGCGACGATGTCACCGACATTTTTCAGGTGGACGTGACCGGGCACGAACTGGGTGTAGGAGTTTACGATGGCCACGATCGGCTTACCGAACTCGTTTTCCCTGGTGCCGGTGGCGCGCCATAGTGCGCGGGCACCGGAGGCGTTGCGTCCGACGGTGGTGACTTTTGAACGAAGAGGAATCATGATGCGCTTTTCAAATCAGCTCTATTGAGTATCGGGTGAGGTCATCAGACTTGTAGTCTGGAAAAACAGGAGAAGGTCGCGGACCCCGGGGTAGTCGGGTCCTGGGAACATGTTCATGCTACTCGCGGGTGTCGGTGGGGTATTCAACGCCGGGCGCGGTGCCGGTATTCCCGTCCTGCCCGTCGAAGTCGATCTGCACGTCTCTGTCCAGGGCCTTCTGGCGCTCCAGGTACTCCTCCCTGGTCAGAAGGATGGAGTCTCCGTCCTCGGTGACCACCACGACCTTGCCGTCCATGGCCTGCCTGCCCTGGGTGAGGACATCGGGGATCCGGCCGTTCGAGGCGCGCTGGAGCTCGGGGAGTGAGTTGAAGGACACGCCGGGCAGTGGGATCTCGGTGCCGGAGGTTGTGCGGGCGAAGGCGCCGGCACCTTTGAAACCGATTCCGGAGAAATCCTCCCACGGCACCTCCTTGCCACCCTTGAAGGCGTAGCGGACGCGGATGCCCGAGGAATCGACGACGGTCTCAGATTTGAGCACCCAGTAGATGAACAGGGCCGGGAAGACCAGCAGCCAGAAGAGATACAGGGGTGCGGCCCCGATGACCAGGAGGGAGATCAGCCCCAGAACGACCGCGCTGAGAATGTGGGTGCGCTCCGGGTGGAACCGGACAGCTTGTTGAGCTGCTTCGGCGGCCGTGTCTTGTGGGTCTGAACTCATAGTCCCTCATAGTAGTAAAGGGGGCGGACATGTCTTAAATCAGCCGGCCGGGGTCGGCTCGGTGGTCAGCTGCTCGAGACGCGGTGCCACGGTTGCCGGTGTGCTCGTACCACTGGTGGCCGTGCGCGTGCTCTGCTCCCGGAAGGGCGTCTGCGAGGTTGTCGCCTCGCCGGTGTCCTCCTCCGGGGTGTCATTTAGTGAGCTGGTCGGTGCCCGGGTACCCGTGGTTGTCGTCGCGCTGGTCTCCGACTGCGTCGGCTCCACGCTGGTTGTGGGGATCGCGGAGGATTCGGTGGGGGTGAGCTGTTCGGAGGTGGGTGTCGGGCCGGGATTGTTGGCCTCCCAGTCCTCGCTCGGTTCGACCGCGAAGGCCTTGCAGACCAGCAGGACCATCAGCGTCAGGATCATCAGCGTGGTGCTCATCCGGACCCGGCCGCCGAGCGAGAGTACCTTCTGCCAGGGACGGAGGTGCGCATCGGAGCGGAAGACCCCCGGCCGCTCGGAGTCCTCCTTGTGCTCATTCTCCATCTCGATCGGGGTGGAGATATCGGGACGCTTGGCCTCGGCCTTCTCCGGTTTGACGGGTGCCGTGGCCAGTGTGGCCGTGGGTGCGTCCGCGTCAACTTCGGTGGCGGGTTCCACGGTCGTGGCGTCGTCAGTCTTCTTCGGCTCCTGGTGGGTCGGGGCCTCCGCGGAATGAGTGGACGGCCGCGCCGATCCGGCCCCGGAGTTGATCGATACATCGACGGGGTGATCCTCGACGTTGAGTGTGTCCACGAACATTCCGGAGGTCGTCGTCGCGGAACCGTACTCCTTCCAGAACTCGTTGATGATCTGCGTCCGGATGGCACGCTCGACCATCCAGTGGTTGCCGGCGGTGACCTGGACCAGAAAGCGCATGCTCACCATCCAGGGCATGCCGACCACCGTCGGGGGCTGGACGTCGATGGCGGGGTGGACATCAAGTTCACCGAGAATCTCGGGAGCTACGTTGTCCTGGGCCAGCGCGCGCCGCGCGGCGTCCTCCGAGCGCAGGATGACCTCGTTGATGTTGGCGGAGCCGAGCATCGGCACCGGCATGACCACCACGGCCCGCGACCAGGTGTTGGAGTTGTTGATGCATATCTTGGCTGCGGAATTGGGAATGTTGATTGTTTCCTGCGAGATCGTGCGGATCTTGGTCGCGCGCATGGTGATCTGGATGACCGTGCCCTCGACGTCGACGCCGCTGCCCTCGAAGCGGACCCAGTCGCCGACACCGAACTGCTTCTCCGTGAGGATGAAGAACCCGGCGAGGAAATCGGCGATGATCGACTGTGCGCCGAAACCGATGGCGGCCGATGCGACGGTGGCGGGTATGGCCGCGCCGGCCAGGGAGAACCCGACCTGTTGCAGGGCCAGGACCGTGAGAATGAAGAACGCGATGATCTGCACGATGTAGACGCCGACACCGGCGAAGGCGAGCTGGTTCTTGCCCTCCTCGGCGTCGCCGGAGTTTTCCACGCGTTGGCGGACGATTCTCACCGCGAGTCTGCCGACCCGGGGGACAAGCAGTGCGATCACCAGGATGATGGCCAGGTTGAGACCGGTGGTCTCGATCCAGCTCCACAGGGTGCTGATGATGAAACTTAATGCCATGCCTTCAGGTTAGACCCATGTGGTGCGGAAGCGCTGGGTGAAGTCTGGCAAGGCGGTGAGTCGGGGACGGCGAGTGTTTTTGAGACGGAATGGGGTGCATCGTCTCAAAAAATTAACCCCGAGGGGGGAGTGTCGGTGACCTGAGTAGGTGGTTGGCGGGCCTGTGTGTAGCATTACATGACATGACCATTCTTCGACTTGTACTCGTACCCACGCGGCGCCTGCCGTAGCGGCCTTACAAGTCGTCTCGTCAAGCGCCCTCGACAGCACCCACCACAGTGCTGATTCGAGGGCTTTCTCATTGGCTGCACATCATCAGCGGCCGGTGGGGCACCAGACATCTGTCGCACAGCGTGAACACGCACCCGCGTCGGAACAATTCAATGTGTTAAGTCCCCTTAGTGAAAAGGAGTCAGATAATCGTGAACGTGGCCGCTTCTCAACAGCCCACTCCATCCACGGTTGCCAGCCGTGGCCGCTCTAGCGCGCCCGAGCGCATGACCGGGGCCCAGGCAATTGTCCGCTCGCTCGAGGAACTCAACGCCGACGTGGTGTTCGGCATTCCCGGCGGTGCCGTGCTTCCGGTGTACGATCCGCTCTACTCCTCGACGAAGGTCCGTCACGTGCTGGTGCGGCACGAGCAGGGTGCCGGCCATGCCGCCACCGGATACGCCCAGGTCACGGGCAAGGTCGGAGTGTGCATCGCCACCTCCGGTCCCGGTGCGACCAACCTGGTCACCCCCATCGCCGACGCCCACCTCGATTCGGTCCCGGTGGTGGCCATCACCGGCCAGGTCGGCAGCAAGCTGCTGGGCACCGATGCCTTCCAGGAGGCCGATATCCGCGGTATCACCATGCCGGTGACCAAGCACAACTTCATGGTCACCCACCCCGAGGACATTCCGCAGGCACTGGCCGAGGCCTTCCACCTCGCCCTGACCGGGCGCCCGGGTCCGGTGCTCGTGGACATCCCCAAGGACGTGCAGAACGCCGAGCTGGACTTCATCTGGCCGCCGAAGATCGATCTTCCGGGCTACCGTCCGGTCACCGCACCCCACGCCAGGCAGATCGAACAGGCGGTGAAACTGATCGGTGAGGCGAAGAAGCCGGTGCTCTACATCGGCGGCGGCGTGATCAAGGCCGATGCCCACCGCGAGCTGCTTGAATTCGCCGAATACACGGGAATCCCGGTCGTGACCACACTCATGGCACTCGGCGCCTTCCCGGAGTCACATGAGCTGCACATGGGAATGCCCGGCATGCACGGCACAGTCGCCGCCGTCGGGGCTCTGCAGCGATCAGATCTGTTGATCACCATCGGGGCGCGCTTCGATGACCGTGTCACCGGCGAGGTTGACAGCTTCGCCCCGGAGGCCAAGATCATCCACGCCGATGTCGATCCCGCGGAGATCGGGAAGATCAAACAGGTCGACGTCCCCATCGTCGGGGATGCCAGGGAGGTGCTGACCCAGTTGATCGCCACGGTGAAGAACAGGAAGAACCCTACAGGCGACATCTCCCCCTGGGTCGACTACCTCAAGTCGCTGCGGGATCGCTTCCCGCGGGGATACGACAAGCAGGCGGACGGGGCACTGTCCCCGCAGTTCGTCATCGAGACCCTCTCCAGGGAGGTCGGTCCGGACGCCATCTACGTCGCCGGCGTCGGGCAGCACCAGATGTGGGCCGCGCAGTTCCTCGACTTTGAGAAGCCGCGCACCTGGCTGAACTCCGGCGGTCTGGGCACCATGGGCTACGCCGTCCCCGCGGCACTGGGTGCCAAGGCGGGAGCGCCGGACAAGGAGGTCTGGGCCATCGACGGTGACGGATGCTTCCAGATGACCAACCAGGAGCTGACCACCTCCGCGGTGGAGGGGCTTCCCATCAAGGTCGCCCTGATCAACAACGGAAATCTCGGGATGGTGCGCCAGTGGCAGACCCTGTTCTACGGGGGCCGCTACTCCAACACCAAGCTGCGCGACCAGGGATCCTATGTTCCGGATTTCGTCCGGCTCTCCGAGGGACTCGGCTGCGTCGCCATCCGTGTCACCAGCGAGGAGGAGGTGCTTCCCGCCATCCAGAGGGCGAGGGAGATCAATGACCGTCCCGTGGTCATCGATTTCATCGTCGGTGAGGATGCGCAGGTGTGGCCGATGGTGTCCGCGGGTTCATCCAACTCGGACATCCAGTACGCGATCGGGCTGCGTCCCTTCTTCGATGAGGAGGAGTCCGCAGCGGAGGACCCCGCAGACATCCATGAACTGCTCGAAGAGCACAACACGACACACGGAGCTTAAGGAGACCCGATGGCCACCCATGAAATCATCCGTCACACCCTGTCCGTTCTGGTGCAGGACACCGAAGGCATCATCTCCCGAGTATCGGGAATGTTCACCCGACGCGCCTTCAACCTCGTCTCACTCGTTTCTGCTAAAACTGAGACAGACGGCATCAACCGCATTACCGTTGTCGTGGACGCAGACGAGCTCGCCATCGAGCAGATCACCAAACAGCTCAACAAGCTGATCCCGGTGCTCAAGGTCGTGCGTCTTGAAGGCGAAACCACCATCGCTCGCGCAATCATGCTGGTGAAGGTGTCCGCGGACAGCACCAATCGTCCGCAGATCGTCGACGCCGCGAACATCTTTCGGGCCCGGGTTGTCGATGTGGCCCCTGATTCGGTGGTCATCGAGGCAACCGGTACCCCGGGCAAGCTCCGTGCCCTCCTGGACGTCCTGGAACCCTTCGGCGTCAGGGAGCTGATCGAGTCCGGGCAGATCGCGCTCAACCGCGGCCCGAAGACGATGGCTCCGAGCAGGAACTAGGGCCTTCGCCGGGTGACCGAGCAAACAGCTGGCGTCACCGGGCGTGTGGTACAACATTTACGTAGCACTTTGCAGGACGAACCTATTCGGGTCGGCCGCTCATGCACTCAGAAACTTTCTATGAAAGGCGAGATTCTCTCCAATGGCTATTGAACTGCTTTACGACGCTGACGCTGACCTCTCCATCATCCAGGGACGCAAGGTCGCCATCATCGGCTACGGCTCACAGGGCCACGCCCACGCCCAGTGCCTGCGCGATTCCGGTGTCGAGGTCGTCATCGGTCTGCGCGAGGGCTCCAAATCCGCAGACAAGGCCAGGGAAGCCGGCTTCGAGGTCAAGTCCAACGCCGACGCATCCGCATGGGCCGACCTGATCATGCTGCTCGCCCCCGACACCTCACAGGCGTCGATCTTCACCAATGACATTGAGCCCAACCTCAATGACGGCGACGCACTGTTCTTCGGCCACGGTCTGAACATCCACTTCGATCTCATCAAGCCCGCCGCCAACATCGTTGTCGGAATGGTCGCCCCCAAGGGCCCCGGCCACCTGGTGCGTCGTCAGTTCATCGACGGCAAGGGCGTTCCCTGCCTCATCGCGGTCGATCAGGACCCGAAGGGTGACGGCAAGGCTCTCGCCCTGTCATACGCGGCGGCAATCGGTGGCGCCCGTGCTGGCGTCATCCCCACCACCTTCAAGGAGGAGACCGAGACCGATCTCTTCGGCGAGCAGGCAGTGCTCTGCGGTGGCCTCGAGTTCCTGATCATGAACGGCTTCGAGGTTCTCACCGAGGCCGGCTACGCACCGGAGATGGCCTACTTCGAGGTTCTGCACGAGATGAAGCTGATCGTCGACCTCATCTGGGAGGGCGGCATCCCGAACATGAACTACTCGATCTCGGACACCGCCGAGTTCGGTGGCTACATCTCGGGTCCGCGCATCATCGATGCGGGAACCAAGGACCGGATGCGCGATGTCCTCACCGACATCCAGGACGGAACCTTCGTCAAGCGTCTGATCGCCAACGTCGAGGGTGGCAACAAGGAGCTCGAGGGGCTGCGCGCCAAGGTTGCCGAGCACCCCATCGAGGAGACCGGCGCCAAGCTGCGCGACCTGATGAGCTGGGTCAAGAACCCGCTCGATGAAACCGCCTAGTTTCACCGCCTGAGACCTCAAGGCATCCGCCATGCTCGTGCACGTGCATGGCGGTTTTTTTACCTACATGTCCAGAATCACAGGACAAGCGTTTTCATTAAGCTTTCAATAAGTCTCCACCTGTGGCAGAGTTACCTGTATGGACACCCACGATCATGAACACGAGCACGGTCACGGTCACTCACATGCGCACGGTGAGTTGGGCCATTCCCACGCCCCGAACTCGCTGAGGGCGCTGCTGTTCGTGATCGGACTGACCGCCACCATCTTCTTCGCCGAACTGATCGCCGGTCTGGTCTCCGGGTCGCTGGCCCTGCTCGCGGATGCCATGCACATGCTCTCCGATTCCACCGGGCTGATCATCGCCGCGGTGGCCATGCTCATCGGGCGGAGGGCGGCGACCGCCCGCGCCACCTACGGCTTCACGCGGGTCGAGGTGCTGGCGGCCATGTCGAATGCGATCGTGGTGGGTGCGCTCTCGGTCTGGATCGTGGTGGAGGCCTTCATGCGCCTGGGCTCCGATGTGGAGATCGAAACCGGACTGATGCTCGTGGTCGCCGTCATCGGGCTGGTGGCCAACGCCATCTCGGCCTATATTCTGGTGCGAAACCAGGACGGTAACATCAACATGCGCGGCGCACTGCTGCACGTGATCAGCGACATGCTTGGTTCGGTGGCCGTGATCATCGCAGGACTCGTCATCCGCTACACCGGGTGGACCGTCGCGGACACGGTGGCATCGGTGGTCATCGCAGCGATCATCATCCCGCGCGCGGTGGGTCTGCTCAGGGATGCCCTCAACATCCTCCTCGAACGCGTTCCGCCCGAGGTCTCCCCGGAGGTTGTGGAGCGGGTGCTGCGGTCGATCCCGGGGGTCAGGGATGTCCATGATCTGCACATCTGGACCATTGACGGCAGGCGGATGCTAGCCACCTGCCACCTGGTGGTCAACACCGACGCCGCGGAGGCCTTCAGCTGCGGGATTCTCGACCGCGCGGAGACTGAACTGACGAATCTGGGTATCGGACACTCGACCGTCCAGCTGGAGACCGGCGAACACAGCGGTCACGAAACTGTGTGCTGATATAGAGTAAGGGCCATGGGGTTCTCCACGCCGAGCTACGCACTAGATGATCTTTTCGCCCGAATCGACAGGGGAGATCTGCAGCTTCCCGATTTCCAGCGCGACTACGCCTGGGATCTCGACCGCATCCGCGGCCTGATCGTCACCGTGCTGCGCGGTTTCCCTATCGGTGTCCTGATGGCACTTGACACCCGCGGCGAGGAGGTCCGGTTCCGGCCCCGCCCGATCCAGGGGGCACCGGATACCGGCAACGAACCCGGCCTGCTGCTTCTCGACGGCCAACAGAGGCTGACCACGCTGTACCACTGCCTGCGCGGCGAGGGGTACGTGGACACCGTCGATTTCCGGCACAAGAAGATCCGCCGGAAGTTCTACGTCGACGTGGCCAAGGCCGTGGACTCTGCGATCATGCCCGACGAGGCCGTTTTCTCCGTGGATGAGGAGGGGCAGGTGAAGTCGCATTTCGGTCCCCGGATCGACGGTGGCGTCCGGGATCTGCAGCAGGCCCTGGAGGCGGGGTGCATACCGGTGTCCCTCCTGCTCGGCGATGAGGGCACGGACATCCTCTTCGATCTCGCCGAATCCGCGGGGGCAGATGCCAGGGAGCACGCAAAGAGGTTCCACAGCCAGGTCGGCAGGGCGTTGCTGAGCTACGCCATCCCGATGATCCGTCTCGACAGGGAGACCGCCAAGGGCGGTGTCGGTTCCATCTTCGCCCAGGCGAACACCTCCGGACTCCAGATGGACGTCTTTGACCTGCTCACAGCCGTCTTCGCCGCCGATGAACAGGCGGATCGGGAGTTTTCGCTCCGCGATGACTGGGAGAGCACCCAGGAGCTCCTGCGCGAGCACAGGGCGTTGGACGGTATCGGGCGCACCGAGTTTCTCACCGCCGTCTCCCTGCTGGTCACCTCGCGGCGGGGCAGGGCGGTGGGGCACCGCGAGGACATCCTCAACCTCACCCTGTCGGAATATATCCCGGCCGCGGAGGAGATCCGCGCCGGTTTCGTCGAGGCCGCCGAGTTCCTCCGCCAGCGCTGCATCCTCAGTGTTGATCAGGTGCCCTACACCGCCCAGATCGTCCCGCTCGCGGTCATCCTCTCCCTGCTCTCCCAGGAGGATCTGGCCAACACCCGGGCCTGGGACCGGCTGAACGCCTGGTTCTGGAGCGGGGTCCTCGGTGAGCTCTACGGATCCCCCGCGGTGATCGCCCGCTCGGGCCGGGACACCGATCAGGTCACCGCGTGGATCCGCTCTGCCGATGACCCCGAGGATGCCGCTCCCGAGCCCAAAACCGTCCGCGATACCGTTTTCCATGAATCGCGTCTGCTCAGCGCGGGTCCCGACACCGGGGTGTGGAAGGGGATCTTCGCCCTGCTCATGGGTCGGGGCGCACGGGACTGGCGTACCGGTCGGCAGTTCGACCGCTGGACCTTCGACGAGCTCGGGGTGAACTTCCACCAGATCTTCCCCGCCAAATGGTGCGCGGAACGGGGAGTGGACAAGGTGCTGGCCGACAGCGTGCTCAACCGCACACCGATGGGGCGGCGGACCGAGGTCGTCATCGGCGACACCCCGCCGAGCCGCTACCTGGCCAGGGTGCAATCCAAATCGCTGATGGGCGATGAGGAATTCGATCAGATGCTGACCACCCATCTGCTGCGCGCCGAGGATCTGCATTCCTCGGACACCGCGGCGTTTTTCTCCGACCGGCGTTCCCGTTTCCTCCAGATGATCCAGGAGGCCATCGGCAAACCCGTGGTCAGGGATGTGGATGAGAACCACCTCTCGGGGGGCGCGGATGGTCCGGATGCCTTCGTGGACACCCCGGGCGAAGGTGACTAGGGCGTCGTATATCATCGGCCCGGTACATCATTTTCCTGAGAGAAGGGCCGAAGTTTTTTGCGATTCCCCAAGCGCACCGCCTCCACGATCGTGTCCCTGGCACTGGTCTGGGGGTTGGCCTCATGCAGCTCCGGAGCGGATCAGGAAACCGGGGTGACCGAGGAGAGCACCACAGGCACCACCGAGGAGGACACCCCCGCCGATCCCCTGCGGCAGGCGCGGACCGCGAATCTGAGTACGGCGGTGTCGGAGAACTTCCCCGCCACACCCACCGTCGTGGCGGATCCGGGCTTCTCCGGGGTGGATGCCAGCAGACTGTTCTTTGACAGGTCCGACACCGTGGTCGTGGCCGGACCGGGTGTCGCGGAGGAGCTTCGGGCCGCATCGATCGCAATCGCCTCCCATTCGCCCGTGCTGCATGCCACCCCGGAGACCGAGGCCGCGGTCAAAGGCGAGATCGCCAGGCTGGAGGCGAGCCACGTCCTGGTCGTCGGCGAGGCCCTCGGCGATGTCGATTCCGGCGAGATCAACGTCATCAGGGATCCGGGCACGCAGGAGGCATTGGCGCAACTGACCGCCCGGCAGTTTGAGGTGCGCACCGTTGACTCCGCCTCCGAGGTTGTCCGCGACATCGCGGCCGTGGACCCGGAGGCCCAGGTTCTGCTTGTGCCCTCCTGGACATCGGTGCCGGAGAAGTCCGACTCCGACAAGCTTCCGGCGTTTCCCGCCCAGAGCAACCGCGACGCCGAAATGGCGCCGGTGGTGGTCGCGGCTCCGGAATCCGGCATCTCCGCGGTGGCCACGGCACGCGCCTACGGGGCGGATGTACGCTACATGACCTATCCCGATCCGCGACTGAACCTCGAGCAGATGAAGATGGTCGCCGGGCTGGCGGATCAGCCACTGGTGGCGCTGGGTGAGCAGTTCGGAAGCGCGGCGGAACTGTCGGCGAAGATCAGGCGCGGGGAGACCGTGACCACGGAGCTGCCCGGCGGTGGCGGACTGGTGTTCCCAGGGCGGAGAATGGTCGCCCTCTACGGGCACCCCTCCGGTCCCGCCCTCGGCGCGATGGGGGAGCAGCCACCCGCGGAGGCGGTCGCACGCGTCCGGGAGCTGTCGGAGCAGTACCAGCCATTCTCCGATCAACCGGTGATTCCCGCATTCGAGGTGATAGCCACCGTCGCCTCGGAGTTCCCTGGCGATGACGGGAACTACTCCAATGAATCCGCGCCCGGGGACCTGGCACCCTACATTGATGCGATCACGGACGCCGGCGGCTACGCCGTCATCGATCTCCAGCCTGGTCGGGGGAGTTTTCTCGAGCAGGCGAAGATCTACGCGGACCTGCTGAAGAGACCCAATGTCGGACTCGCCCTGGACCCGGAGTGGAAGATCGGCGAGGGGGAGCTGCCGATGAGCAGGGTCGGTTCCGCCGACGCCTCCGAGATCAACGAGGTCGCCGATTGGCTGGCGGCACTGACCAGGGACAACGGGCTCCCGCAGAAGGCGCTGATCCTTCACCAGTTCCAGGCGCAGATGCTGGTCAATCGTGAGGCTATCAACACCGATCACATCGAACTGGCCTTCGTGCTGCACGCGGACGGGCACGGAACCCCGGAGGACAAGTTCGAGACCTGGAACATGCTCCGGGAGAACCTGTCCCGGGACTACTTCATGGCGTGGAAGAACTTCCACGATGAGGATTTCCCGATGTTCACCCCGGAGCAGACCCTGTCCCGCGTGGTCCCGACTCCCTGGTTCGTCTCCTACCAGTGACCCCCGTGGACACGGTGGCGGGTGGCGGACCGGGGCGTCGTCACGTTTTATTCACCTTTGGGGGTGCGGGAAACCGCACACTTTGGAACTTAGGTACTCGAATACAAAAGGCAGGGTTTACACTGTTTCCTAGTCGCACGCCACCTCCCGGTGTGGACACGTTTGCATCCGACGCGGTCGTGCCGGTTGCAGGCGGACAATCTAGTACTTCCAGGAGTATCTTGTGAGCCAGAATGGCCGTCCGGTAGTTCTCATCGCCGACAAGCTCGCGCAGTCCACAGTGGATGCGCTCGGAGACGCAGTTGAGGTCCGCTGGGTCGATGGACCCAACCGCCCCGAGCTGCTCGAAGCAGTCAGGGAGGCTGACGCCCTGCTCGTGCGTTCAGCCACCACCGTTGATGCGGATGTCATCGCCGCAGCGCCCAACCTGAAGATCATCGGCCGGGCGGGCGTCGGCCTGGACAACGTCGACATCCCCGCCGCCACCGAGGCCGGAGTGATGGTTGCCAACGCGCCCACCTCCAACATCCACTCGGCCTGCGAGCACGCCATCTCCCTGCTCCTGTCCGCCGCCAGGCAGATTCCCGCCGCCGACGCCACCCTGCGCCACGCGGAGTGGAAGCGTTCCTCCTTCACCGGTGTGGAGGTGTTCGGCAAGACCATCGGAATCGTGGGCTTCGGCCACATCGGTCAGCTCTTCGCACAGCGTCTGGCCGCATTCGAGACCACCGTCATCGCCTATGACCCCTACGCCAACCCGGCGCGGGCGGCGCAGCTAGATGTCGAGCTCGTGGATCTCGATGAACTGATGCAGCGTTCGGATTTTGTCACCATCCACCTGCCCAAGACCAAGGAAACCGCCGGCATGTTTGACGCCGAGCTGCTCGCCAGGGCCAAGAAGGGGCAGATCATCATCAACGCCGCCCGCGGTGGCCTGGTCGACGAGCAGGCGCTTGCCGACGCCATCGAGGCCGGTCACATCCGCGGCGCCGGCTTCGACGTCTACGCCAGCGAGCCGTGCACAGACTCCCCGCTGTTCAAGCTTCCGCAGGTGGTTGTCACCCCGCACCTGGGTGCCTCCACCGTCGAGGCGCAGGATCGCGCCGGAACCGATGTTGCGGACTCCGTGCTCAAGGCACTGGCCGGCGAGTTCGTCGCGGATGCCGTCAACGTCTCCGGCGGCAGGGTCGGCGAGGAGGTCGCCGTCTGGCTGGATCTCGCCCGTAAGCTCGGTCTGCTCGCCGGCAGGCTTGTCGACGCCGCACCCGTGGCCATCGAGGTCGAGGCACGCGGTGAGCTGTCCACCGAGGACGTCTCCGCCCTGGGACTCTCCGCCGTTCGCGGACTGTTCTCCGGCATCATCGAAGAGCCCGTCACCTTCGTCAACGCCCCCCGTATCGCCGAGGAGCGGGGACTGGACATCACCGTCAAGACGAGCTCCGAATCGGTCACCCACCGTTCCGTCCTCGAGGTCAAGGTCATCGCCGGTGACGGTCAGTCCGCCACTGTGGTCGGTGCACTGACCGGCCTCGAGCGCGTGGAGAAGATCACCCGCATCAACGGCCGCGGCCTGGATATGCGGGCGGCCGGACGCAACCTCTTCCTGCAGTACACCGACGCACCGGGTGCCCTGGGCCTTGTGGGCACCAAGCTGGGCGCGGCGGGCATCAACATCGAGGCCGCGGCGCTGAGCCAGGCCGAGAAGGGCGACGGCGCGATTCTGATTCTCCGCGTCGAATCCGAGGTCCCCGACGCCCTGGTCGAGGAGATCACCACGGCACTCGGCGCCACCGCCTTCCAGGTTGATCTGAGCTAGCCCGCAGGCACCACGGATCCGTATCGCACCGGTTGACCCCCGAACGTTGGAGTCAACCGGTGCTTTCCCATCTACAGCACCTCATCGCCCGGATCTCCCAGCGCCGCCCGGCGGTACTGGGTCGGGGTGCACCCCTCTACGGCCCGGAACACCTGCCCGACATAGGAGCTGTTCGTCATTCCCCATCTCCGGACCACCTGCTCGATGGAGTCGCTGGCCAGCAGCGGATCACCCAGGTCCTCCCGGATCCTCTCCAGTCTCCGGGAGCGGATGTACCGGGCCACCGTCGTGCCGGTCGACCGGAAGATCCGGTGCAGGTAGCGGGTCGAGATGAAAGCGGCCGCGGCGACCCGCGCGGGATGCAGGTCGGGATCACCCAGGTTGTCCTCGATGTAGGTCAGGCACCGCTGGGTCAGTGCGTGGGTCCCTCCGTGATCCGGTTCCGGGTGCGGGAGGCGTTCCCGGAGGAGGAGCTCCACCAGCCCGGTGATGTGGTGGGAGAGTCCGGGAAGCTGCGAGGGGTGGAGCCGTGGTGCCTCCCCGTGCAGCTCGATGAGCAGGCTTTTCAGCACACGTGCGAGTCCTTCTCCGGCATCGAAGGTGGTGGCGGCGAGTTCGTGCATCTGGTCGGGCGGGATCCTGAGTCGGCTCATCGGTATCCGCACACCCACCGAGCGGTGGTTGGGGGAACTGTCGATACGAACCGGGGCGTCCGAGGTGAACAGGTTGAAGTCCCCGGGGAGGACGTCGGTTGCGCGTCCGAACTGGGATAGGTGCAGCCGCCCCGACAATTGGAAGCACACCAGGCAGTAGGTGGTGGCCCCTGGTCGGATATCGCGGGTGCCACGTTCGGCGGAGTGCGGCCCGCAGTTGATCAGAAGGATCCGGGTATCGAGCAGCGGCAGGGAGTCGATGCCCCCGGTGAAACCACCGGCGCCCGGAAGCATGACGCTGAAGTTCAGAACATGGCGCTCCACCAGTTCCGCCCAGGCCTGTACCTCCACCTGGATCCCCGGGTCGAGGCCCGTGGGAAGACCCACCGGCCGAGGAAACAAGGGGGTGAAATTCAGGACGGGGGGCCCACCACGGCCCGCACGGCGCGTTGCCCCCGCCTGGACCCCGGGGGGGCGCAGGGGGACCGCCGGTCGGGGTGGGCGCCACGGCCAAGTCACCCCGCCACTTCTCGTCGGGTGCGGGGCCTGGCGGGGGAGAATGCGGATTCGGTTTCCTCGACCCGTGTCCTACTGCGGTGGCCGTCCACAACCGGGCAATCGACATCACAATTGATCATATGGGTGACACCATTCATATCTGTGCTCAGATTCATCACGACTGTTCCCTGTAGTGATACAGGTCTCAATAACACTAGTCCTATTGTTGTTCTAACAACAAGAGTTCCCCTTCGGGGGAACCCGGGGTACGGAAGAGAGGGATCATGACCTATCTGCTCGGTTCACACCACGTGACATTGTCGGTCGCGGGTGCGCAGGAGGACGTCGATTTTCACACCAGGGTGCTGGGGCTGCGGTTCATCAAGAAGACGGTCCTCTATGATGGCAGCGCACCGGTGTACCACCTCTACTACTCCAACGCCAACGGCGACCCCTCGAGTGTGATCACCACCTTCCCGTGGGCGCAGGCGGGGTTGTTCGGCCAGCGCGGGACCAAGCAGGCGCGTGAGGTTCTGCTCTCCGTACCTGCGGGATCCCTGGACTTCTGGGCGGACAGACTCGCATCCTTCGGGTTGGACGCCACACAGTGTGAGAGCTTCGGTGAACGCCGGGTCGCCTTCGTCCACCCGAGCGGGATCGAGTATCAGCTGGTGGGCAACGAGGGCGATACGAGGATCGGGCACACCGGCTTCGGGGTACCCCCGGAGGCCGCGATCCACGGCATTCACGGTGTGGGCATCCACGTCTATGACCCCGAACGGATGGTTCAATTCGGTACGGAGGCCTTCTTCGCCGGAGAGGAGATCATCGAGGAGGGCGACAGGGTGCGCTTCCAGGCGGGATCCGACGCGCATGGAAACTGGATCTAGCTGACCGCGAATCGCAGGGATCCGCAGGGGACCTGGCGCTACGGGGCCGGCACCTACCATCATTTCGCCTGGAATCTGGACACCCTGGACAACCAGGAACGGACCAAGTTCGACATCGAGGGGGCGGGGTACACCGACATCTCCGAGCTCAAGGACCGGACCTACTTCAAATCCCACTACGTCCGCTCACCCGGAGGGGCCCTCTTCGAGCTGGCGGTCACCCACGCCGACGGCGGCTGGGACTGCGATGAGTCACCCGAGGAACTCGGTCGGCGCTTCATGCTCCCACCGCAGTTCGAATCCGAAAGGGATGTGATCATGTCCCGTCTGGAGACGATCAGTGTGGAGACCTCCCGGACATGAGCACCCTTCTCCCGGTGGGCGCGGACAGCGGGGACGCCTCACTGGTGGTCTACGGGGTTCACGGGCGCGGGCAGTCCACGGATTTCATCGCGGACCTCGCCCGGAGGGTGGGAGGACTGGACCATCTGGGCTGGCGGATTCCCGCGGCGCCGGAGAACACCTGGTATCCCCAGGGCTTCATGAGGCCCAGACGGGACAACGAGCCCGCCCTCGGTTCCGCGCTGGCCACCGTGAAGGCCGACCTGGAGGAACTGTCACAGGTCACCGCACCCGTGGTGGTCCTCGGGTTCTCGCAGGGTGCCTGCCTGCTGGCGGAGTACCTGCTCACCGAGCAGCCGGCGGTCAGCGGTGCGATCCTGCACACCGGCGGTTTCATCGGCCCGAGAAACCGATCGTTCCTCATACGGCAGGGTGCCACCGCGTTTCCCGTTCTCCTGCTTACCGCCCGCCACGATCCCTGGGTACCGCTGTCCCGGACCCGGGAGACCGCCCGGGCGTTTGAGGAGCTCGGATGCACCGTCGATCTGGACATCTATGAGGACGCGGAACACCACATCAACGATCAGGCCGTGCGGCGGATCCGGGAGCGGCTCACCTTGCTCTCCGGCACCGCCGGCCGCCCAGCTGCCGGGGAGTCGCGACAATGACGCTTGTGTTCCATCACACCACCCATGGCCAGCAGATCCACTTCGGGGCCGGGCGTGCCGCGGAGAACCTCCGGACACAGCTCGAGAGCCTCGGGTCCCGGAGAATCCTGCTCATTGTCACCCGTAGTGCGATCGCCGCCGCGGAGGCCCTGACCGCCGGGCTGCCGGTGGCCGCCCGGATCGAAGGGGTGGCCCAGCACGTTCCCCTCCCTGATGCGCAACGGGCCAGGGCACTGGCCGTGGACACCGGTGCCGATGTCATCGTGAGCATCGGGGGCGGCTCCGCGGTGGGCCTGGCCAAGGCAATCGTCGTGGAGCACACCGTCCCGATCATCGCCGTTCCGACCACCTACGCAGCATCCGAGGGCACCGACATCTGGGCGGTGACCCGCAACGGGAGCAAAGAGATCCGACGGGACGCGAGGGTGGTTCCGGTTTCGGTCATCTACGATGCCGGGCTACTTGCGAATCTACCCGGTCCGCTGGCCGCCGATTCCGGACTCAACGGGGTCGCACACTGCATCGACACCGTCTTCGCCGGCGGCACCAGCCCCATCTCCCGGGAACTGGCGCTGGCGGGACTTCGTTCCCTGGCCGCGGGACTACCTGGAATAGCGGCCGCGGGTGGAGGCGGTGAAGCTCCCCTCGGGTCCAGGGAGTCCTGCCTCTACGGCGGGTACCTCGGCGCGGTGGCCTACTCGGGAGTGGGGCGGGCGCTGCATCATGAGATCGTCCATGTACTGGGTGGTTCCCACGGCCTCGCCCACGCCCGGACCCACGCGGTGATGCTGCCCTATGTCTCGGCCGTGTTGGCCTCCTGGGCGCCCGACTCCGCGGCGCGGATCGCGGTGGAACTGGGTGGTGGTACCGGGGTGGGCGACGGTGATCCGGCGCGGGTGTGCGTCGACAGGCTCCTTGCGCTGTGTGACCTGCTGGTCCACCCCTCCAGCCTCGCGGAACTCGGCCTGGCGCAATCGGAGCTCGGTGCCGCGGTGGCGCGGATCGTCGGTGAGGTTCCGGCGGTGTATCCGCGGCCGGTCACCGTGGAGGTGGTGGCGGACATCCTCGGCGCGGCCTTCAGCGGTGCGGATCCGCGAAGCCTGCTCGAATGACCCGCGGGCGCACCGCCGCGTGTTAGAATCGGGAAAAGTTCACCTGGTGAGAAGGGTATCCCGCATAATGAAATTGGCAGTTATTGGTGGCGACGGCATCGGCCCGGAGGTCACCGCAGAGGCGCTGAAGGTACTCGGGGCCGTCCGTGATGATATTGAGACCACCGAGTTCGACCTCGGGGCGCGGCGCTACCTGCGCAACGGCGAACTGCTCACCGATACCGATCTCGCCCAGCTGCGCGAACACGATGCGATCCTGCTCGGCGCCATCGGGGCACCCGGTTCCGTGCCCCCGGGAGTTCTCGAGCGGGGACTGCTGCTGAAGATGCGCTTCGCCCTCGACCACCACGTCAACCTCCGGCCCTCCAAGCTGTTCCCGGCCACCAGGTCGCCGCTGGCGGATCCCGGCGAGATCGACTTCGTGGTCGTGCGCGAGGGCACCGAGGGCCTCTATGTGGGCATCGGTGGTGGCCTGCGCGTGGGCACCCCGCACGAGGTCGCCTCCGAAGTGTCCCAGAACACCCGATACGGCGTCGAGCGCGTGGTCCGCGATGCCTTCGCACGCGCCATGGGACGTCGCAAGCACGTCACCCTGGTGCACAAGACGAACGTGCTCGTCCACGCCGGCGGGTTGTGGGCGCGCACCGTCAACGAGGTCGCGGCCGAGTATCCCGAGGTCACCGTCGATTACAACCATATCGACGCCGCCACGATCTACATGGTCACCGATCCCGGTCGCTACGATGTGATCGTCACCGACAACCTCTTCGGCGATATCATCACCGACCTCGCCGGGGCCGTGACCGGAGGCATCGGCCTGGCAGCCTCTGGCAACATTGACGCCACAGGCACCAACCCCTCCATGTTCGAGCCGGTGCACGGATCGGCCCCCGACATCGCAGGGAAGGGTATCGCCGATCCCACAGCCGCGATCCTGTCCGCGGCGATGCTGCTGCGGCACCTCGGCGACGAGGACAACGCCGTTCGCATCGAGGATGCCGTCGCGGCGGACGTGGCAACGCGTGGCGACGCCCCGATCCGCACCACCGACGTGGGTGACCGGATCGCCGCCGCACTGCGCGGCTGATCGATTCGGCCCCGCGGAGACGGCGGATCTCCTAAGGTTGAACCATGTCGGTTGAACTTGAGGAGATCCGCGACTTTCTCGCGGGCGTCGAGCCCTTCGCCCAGCTGCCCGAATCCGAATTGGATGAGCTGCCGTCGAAGATGTCGATGGAATATGTCCGCCGTGGGGACGTGATCACGCAGTTCGGTCAGAGGGGCGACGTCATGCGGGTGATCCGTTCGGGGGCGGTGGATGTCCTCGATGAGCAGGGAGTGCTGCTGGATCGCCGGGACGCCGGACGATCCTTCGGCTATTCGATGATGCTGGGCGAGCCCATCTCCCGTTACACCATGGTCGCGGTGGAGGATTGCCTGCTGCTGCGTCTGAGCCGTGAGGATTTCACTCCGATCGCCGAGCGCAATCCGCAGCTGGCGCGTTACTATTCCAGCTGGTCGAAGCGCATTCGCGCCGCCGCGGACCAGCTGCGCCGCGAGTCCAGCTCCGAGGTGCTGCGCACCAAGCTCGGCGATTTCAAGATCTCCAATCCGATCGCCGTCGAGCCGGAATCGACGATCCGGGACGCCGCGCGGATGATGGAGAAGCACCGGGTCTCCTCGCTGTTGGTGCAGCAGGGCGACAGCCTGCTCGGAATCGTCACCGACCGTGACATGCGGGGCAGGGTGGTGGCGCAGGGACTCGACATCGACCTGCCGGTGACCGAGATCATGACCGCGGACCCGCGCACCATGACCTCCCGCGACCTCGCCTTCGAGGCGATGCTGCTGATGGCGGAACTGCGCATCCACCACCTGCCGATCGTCGATGACGGCGATGTCAGCGGCATTGTCACCTCCGCCGACATCATGCGTCTGCTACGGCATGATCCGATCTACCTGACCGCGGATCTCTCCCGGAAGAACACCGTGGAGGAGCTCTCCCAGACCTTCAGGTCCTCCGGCGAGGTGGCGGCCCGATTCATCGATCGCGGTGCCTCCTCCCAGGAGGTGAGCAGTCTGCTCACCGTCGCCGCGGATTCCCTGGCGCGGAGGCTGCTCACCCTCGGGGAGGAGAGGTTCGGGGCCCCGCCGGTACCCTACGCCTTCGTCGTCGTTGGATCCCAGGGCCGCAAGGAGATCGGACTGGCCTCCGATCAGGACAACGCCCTGGTGCTCGATGATTCCTTCCGGGAGGACGAGCACGGCGAGTACTTCGCCGCACTGACCGATTTCGTCTGCAGCGGACTAGACCGCGCGGGTCAGGTGCTGTGTCCCGGCGACATGATGGCCTCGAATCCGGAGTGGCGGATGACGGTGCAGCAGTGGATGGACACCTTCCACCGCTGGATCACCGCCCCGGAACCGGATGCACTGCTCTACGCCCAGACCTTCTTCGATTTCCGGGCGATCCACGGGGAGCTCGCAATGGGACAGCAGGTGCACCATGCTGCGGTGAACATGGCGCGCGGGGCCAGGCGGCTGCACGCCCACCTGGCGAGCCTGGCCGCCCGCCGCGATCCGCCGGTCGGATTCTTCCGTGGCCTGGTGGTGGAACGCTCGGGGGAGTACGGAGCGACGCTGGATGTGAAGAAGGGCGGCACGGCCGGAATCGTGCAGATGGCCAGACTCTATTCACTCGCCTCGGGCAGCGACGCCATCGGAACCAGGGAGCGGCTCCAGGCCAGTGCGGGTCACGGACAGGTGTCCGTCAAGGGTGCCCAGGACCTGCTCGACGCCTTTGACTTCCTCACCGCCATCTCCTTCCAGCACCAGTCGCGGCTGATCAAGGCGGGGGAGACGCCGAACTACCACATCGACCCCAAGTCACTGAGTAAGATGGACAGGGAGCATCTGCGGGATGCCTTCACCATCATCAAATCCATGCAGACGGCACTGGCGACCAAATATCCGGTGAGGAACATCTGATGTTCGGCGGCAGGCGCCGCAGGGCGCGGGGTGCCCTGAAGGCCTTCTACGATATCCCGCAGCCGAAGGCGGGGGCGTCGTTAAGCACCCTTCCGCTGCTGGCCGTGGATGTGGAGACCACCGGCCTCAACCCCAGAGAGCACCAGATGGTCTCCATCGGCTGGGTCCCGATCAACGGGCACATCATCGATCTCAGCGGCGCGGGATACGTGGTCATCCACGGTAACGAGGGGTTCACCGTCGGCTCCTCGGCGGTGATCCACCAGCTCACCGATGATGAGATCGCCGCCGGCATCGGCATGGAGGAGGCATTGACCCGGCTGTTGCAGGCGCTGGAGGGACGCGCCATGCTCGCCCACTTCGCCGCCATTGAGAAGGGCTTTCTCTCCGCGGCCTGTCAGGAGCATTTCGGTGCGCCACTGGAGGTACCCATCGTGGACACCTTCGCGCTGGAACGCAGGCACATGGTGCGCATGTCCACCTATCCCCGGGGGGAGGACCTCCGCCTGGCCCGGGTCCGTCAGCGCTACGGGCTCCCGGCCTATTCCAATCACCAGGCGCTCACCGACGCTCTGGCCTGCGCGGAAGTGTATCTGGTGCAGGTTCTTAAGGGGAGTGTGGAAACTCTCAAAGACGTGATGGAGTGATTTCGACCCCCGGGTGAGCGTGCCGATGGTGCCTCGGTATGCTGTCCTCTATGCGTTTTGGACGAATTGCCACACCAGATGGAATGTGTTTCTGCACGATCGACGGGGAAGGGGACGACCCGGTCAACCTGACCGCCAGGGAGATCGAGGGTACCCCTTTTACCGAACCGAAGTACACCGGCCGGGAATGGCGGTTGAAGGATGTCCGGCTCCTGGCGCCGATGCTGCCGAGCAAGGTCGTGGCGATCGGCCGCAACTACGCCGATCACGTGGCCGAGGTGTTCAAGAAGTCCGCGGAATCCCTGCCGCCGACCCTCTTCCTGAAGCCCCCGACCGCAGTGGTCGGCCCCAATGCCCCGATCCGCATTCCCTCCTTTGCCACCAAGGTTGAGTTCGAGGGTGAGCTCGCCGTGGTGATCGGCAAGCCCTGCAAAAACGTCAAGGCTGCAGACTGGAAGTCCGTGGTCCTGGGTTTTACAATCGTTAATGACGTTTCCTCCCGTGACCTCCAGTTCGCCGACGGCCAGTGGGCGCGCGCCAAGGGCATTGACACCTTCTGCCCGCTCGGCCCCTGGATCCAGACCGCTATTGATTCCATCGATCTGGACAACCTGCCGATCAAGGCGCGTCTGACCCACGAGGGCCACACGGAACTCAAGCAGGACTCCAACTCCCAGCAGATGATCATGAAGATGGGCGAGATCATCGAATTCATCACCGCCTCGATGACGCTGCTGCCCGGCGACATCATCTGCACCGGGTCCCCCGCGGGCACCGAGGCCATGGTGGACGGCGACTACATTGAAATTGAGATCCCCGGCGTGGGCAGGCTCGGAAACCCGGTGGAGGCGATCTAGCACCCCTCCCGGCGTCCGGGGGTCCGTGCGGGTTCGCTGCGGGGCACCGCGTCACGGCGAGCCCATTCCCGACCGTGGGTTTCCGCGGTCGGGGTTTCTGCTGTGGGGATTCTACTGTGAGGTTTCTACAGTCCCAGCGCGCGCATGATCGTGCGCAGCTTCGCCGTCGTCTCCTCCAGCTCGTCCTCCGCATCGGAATCGGCGACGATGCCACCACCGGCCCAGGCCCGTGCGGATCTCCCGTCGGCGGAAACCTCCGCGCATCTGATCGCGACCATGTACTCGCCGTCCCCGGAGGAGTCGGACCAGCCGACGGCACCTGCGTAGAAACCGCGAGGGGACTCCGCCTCGGCGATCAGTGCCTCGGCGGCGTCCGTCGGGCTGCCGCAGATGGCCGGGGTCGGGTGGACGAGCAGGGCGAGCTCGAGGGCGGTGCCCGCGGGATCGCGCAGCGTGCCAGTGATCGGTGTGGCCAGGTGCCACATCTCATTCGTGCACGTCAGTTCGGGTGTCTCGGGGATGTCGAGCGTCCGGCACAGGGGCGTCAGCGCGGCGCGGATGTGGTCGATGACGTAGCGGTGCTCCTCGAGGTTCTTGGCGCTGGCCGAAAGTGACCGTGCCGCGGCATCGTCGACGGCCCGGTCCGCTGACCTGGGGGCGGAACCGGCGAGGGGATAGGCGGTGACCGTCGAGCCCTGGCGTTTGATCAGCACCTCTGGAGATGATCCCACCAGCATGTGCCCGGCGTGGGCGGGGCCGGCGGGGGAGAGATCGGTGATAAAGCCGTCACGGTTGAAGGAGTTGTCTATCAGACGCGCCGCCACCAGCCGCGGGTCGACCGCGGGATCGAAGGCGATGTCCACGGCCCGGGCGAGGACGACCTTGTTGAGTGCGGTGTTGCGGATCGTCCCGATGGCCGCCCGCACCCGTTCCAGGTGCACCTCCGGCGAGGGGTCGATGCCGGCGACCGAGGCGTTGAGCACCGAGCCGGGGCCGAAGCGGTAGTAGGAGTGCGGTTCCAGCGGACCGTCCTCGCGGATGATGCGCTCGGGCACCGTCAGAGCCGCCGCCGCGCCCCGGTCGAAGGGGATGGCACCGACCACCATCTCCGCCTCCCCTCCTCTCAGTGCCTCCACCGCGGACCAGGGATCGGTGAAACTCCCGACCGTCCCCTGGGTGCGCACCGATCCGTGCGCCCGGGACAGGAGGAAATCCGGGGCGCTCGACGGGGCGTGGGGATCTCGGTGGGCACACATGGAGAGCCATTCTAGCCCCCACGGTTGCCGGGGCGAACGAGCCTCCCCGGACCCGGGCGATTACCATAGCCACCATGACTGAAGTTCGTGTACGTTTCTGTCCCTCACCCACAGGCACCCCCCACGTCGGAATGGTGCGCACCGCCCTGTTCAACTGGGCGTACGCCCGCCATACCGGCGGGAAGCTGATCTTCCGTATCGAGGATACCGATGCGGCGCGTGACTCCGAGGAGTCCTATGCCGCGATCGTGGAATCCCTGCGGTGGCTGGGCATGGACTGGGACGAGGGCGTGGAGGTCGGTGGCCCCCACGAGCCCTACCGGCAGAGCCAGCGCACCGCGATCTACCAGGACGTGCTCAAGAAGCTTATCGACGCCGGCGAGGTGTACCCCGCCTACTCCACGGCGGAGGAGGTGGAGGAGCGGCACCGGGCCGCCGGACGCGATCCCAAACTCGGATACGACAACTTCGACCGCGACCTCAGCCCCGCGCAGATCGCCGACTTCGAGGCCGGGGGCCGCAAGCCGGTATGGCGTCTGCGCATGCCCGACCAGGACTGGAGGTGGACGGACCTGGTCCGTGGCGAGGTGGAGTTCAAGTCATTCACCCAGCCGGACTTCGTGGTCGCCCGATCCAACGGTCAGCCCCTGTACACGCTGGTCAACCCGGTTGACGATGCACTGATGGAGATCACCCACGTGCTGCGCGGCGAGGATCTGCTGCCCTCCACCCCGCGTCAGCTGGCCCTCTATGAGGCGCTCAAGCGGATCGGCGTCGCCTCCCGCACACCCGAGTTCGGTCATCTCCCCTTTGTCATGGGGGAGGGCAACAAGAAGCTGTCCAAGCGCGACCCGCAGTCCAACCTCTTCAACCACCGTGACCACGGCATCATCCCGGAGGGCATGGTCAACTACCTGGCACTGCTGGGCTGGTCGCTGTCCGCGGACCAGGACATCTTCTCCGTGGATGAGTTCGTGGCACACTTCGACATCAAGGATGTGCTGGGCAACCCCGCACGCTTCGATCAGAAGAAGCTCGAGTCCATCAACGCCGACCACATCAGGCTGCTGGAGCCCGCCGACTTCGCCGGGCGGCTGCGCGACTACCTCACGCGGTACACGGGCTTTCCGGTGGACTACCCGGCGGAGAAGTTCGCGATCGCCGCCGATCTCGTGCAGACCCGCATCAAGACGCTCTCGGAGGCCTGGGATCTACTGAAGTTCCTCGTCACCGCTGATACTGATCTCGTGCTCAACGAGAAGGCCGCGAAGAAGAATCTCAAGGACACCGCCACCGAGCCTCTTGACGCCGGGATCGTGGCACTGGAGGCCGTGGGGGAGTGGACGACGCCGGCCATCGAGGCCGCCCTGTCCAAGGCTCTGATCGAGGACCTCGGCCTCAAACCCCGCGTGGCCTACGGCGCGCTGCGGGTGGCGATCTCCGGCGAGGCGATCTCGCCGCCGCTGTTCGAGTCGATGGAGCTGCTCGGTCGCGAGTCGACGCTGGCGCGGCTGCGTGCGGCCCGTGCCGTAACCCCCTACAGCGCCTGACGCGAGCGCTTCCGCCTCACTCCGCCGTGCCTTCAATCAGATCCTTCAACTTCTGATTGGAGGCCTTCTGCAGTTTCTCGACGCTGATCATGAACGGCACACCGGGTGAGAGCGCACCGGTGAAGCTCATCTCCCGGGTCAGCGTGGTGGCCCCGCCGTCGCTCTCGGTCAACCTGATCGTCTGGGTGACGGTGAGCAGCCATTTGGTCAGGAGCTTCGTTGTCCAGGTCACCTCCTCGCCCACGGTCCAGGAGGTGATCGTCGGTGAGAACCGGATACGCAGGCGCTTCGTCTCCGGGTGGCGTGCCCTGACCTTGAAACGCGCACCCTCCGAGAGCTCCCCGACGGTCTGGGCCTCGATGAGGTGGTCATTCCATTCGGGATAGCGCTCAATATCGGTGATGGTCTCCCACACCAGGGGCATGGGTGCATTGATCCTCACCGACTGCGATGCGGTCAGGGGAACGGCTCGACTGACGGCCCAGGATGACAGGACAGCAAGGGCGCTCCAGAAGATCAGGGGCAGGAGCAGCGCGGGGAATGGCATCGGTTCATCTCACTGTTGTTGTTGATCACGTTGGAACCAAGTCTAGCGGCCATCGTCGGCTAATTCGTCCTTTACCTGCAGATTTGTCCATGTTGCACGCTTGTGGTTATAGTATTACCCGTTGCACAGCGCAGAACGCTTAAAGCAGGGCGCGCTGATGAAACATTGGCCTATGGTGTAATTGGCAACACTACGGTTTCTGGTACCGTCATTCTAGGTTCGAGTCCTGGTAGGCCAGCTGTGATCAGCTGGAAAAAAATGATCACTGTCCTCATGCCCCGTTCGTCTAGCGGCCTAGGACGCTGGCCTCTCACGCCGGTAACACGGGTTCAAATCCCGTACGGGGTACAAATGAAAGCACCGCTTCCCTCCAGGGGGATGCGGTGCTTTTCTGCCGTGCCTGAAAAATCACTACCCCTTGAAGTACGGGCGTACTATACCCATGAACAGTGGCGTCCATGAACGCGGGGGTGGAGCTCCATATGCGGAAAAGTATGTCTTTTCCAATTTTGCTTTACCAGCTGTTTGCCGGGGGTTAGAGTCAGGTTCATCAGAGAAGTTCATAGCCGACATTCAAAGCCAACTAGCTGTTGACCAGTATGAACAGATGGCTGAGATATCGGAAAGAGCGCTCTGGAGCTATTGGAAGCGAACCGGCAAAGGAGAGTGTATGGCAGTAAGTGAAGAAGAGATGAAGTTCGGACGCAACGTCGCCGTCCTCGAGGCAGCTGGCATCGCCACAACCATGGCTTCAAAGCGCTAGAGATGCGTGAAGCAGGAGCTCGCAGCGAAGTGACCACACGTTGGAAGTCATCCGAAAACGCCTACTTGAACTTCAGCAACCCACACCCGGCACCTTAAGCCCGATACGGGCACAGCGGACGCAACAACGAGGAACAATCTACTCGGGTTGACGAAACCTCCGCACCAGACGCCGGAAAGCGGTGGCAGCAGGTTGAAGCCATCCGGGTGGGCGGAGATCGGAAGAGAAACTTCAATACGATGACAATATCCACCCCGCACCCCCTCCGATTCCATCCCTCGGAGGGGGTGCCCTCCTGTTCGCACCTGAAAGATATGGCCTGAACTGGTGATTTGTGCGATCCGGCCGGTTTCGCATATGCTCTTTCACGTACCGCGCCCCGTTCGTCTAGTGGCCTAGGACGCTGGCCTCTCACGCCGGTAACACGGGTTCAAATCCCGTACGGGGTACCACGAAAGCTCTTATGTATACGAGCAGAAGTAATTATTGAAGAGTCCAGGCTTTTAAGCCTGGACTCTTCGCATTTCTGGTCTGTGGGGTGGACGCCGATGGGGGTTAATGGTCAAAATGTGTGCTTTTTATGGGCGTGTCATTGTCCAACCCAGCCTTTTTGTACTCCCATAGAGTGTTGGTAGGTGGAGTCAATCGCGGTGTCATAGGTAGCTGGTCGACCGTCTTCAGACGGTGATTGGTCTTCAGCTGTGATCAGGTCTTGTGCTTTGGCGAGTGCGACCTGTCCCCATCTCTGATCCCCGGCGATCCTGACAGGGTCGCCGGGGATCTGCGTATGTAGGTAGAGCCACCAATCGCAGGCGGTGCGTTGGTGTTCGGCGCTTAAGCCGCGGTGAGCGCGGGCGAGGTTCTTAATTACCGCGTTGATGCCTCCTTCAAGAGTGTTCGTTGTTGGTTTCAGGATCGGTGAATGTGAACCGGCCCAGGTTTGATGCCGCATCTTTTCGAGTTGAGAGGATGGCTTCATGCCAAAGAAGATTGATGCGCAGGTCCGTGAACGAGCGGTCAGGCTGGTGCGCGAGCACCGATCGGAGTACCCATCGAACGCGAAGGCGATCGCAGCCGTTGCGCGTCAGGAGGGCGTCGGCGTGGAGTCGCTGCGCCGGTGGGTGATCCAAGCTGAGATCGATGCCGGCACCAGAGAAGGTCAAACCAGCGAAGAGCACGCTGAGATCAAGCGGCTCAAAGCCGAGAACCGTCGGCTCCGTGAGGACGTAGCGATCCTGCGCGCGGCGACGACTTTCTTCGCGGGGGAGCTCGACCCCCGCAACCGTTGATGATGGGCTTCATCGACCAGATGCGTTCGGAGGGCTTCGCCGTCGAGTCGATCGTTCGCGTCCTGCGTGAGCAGGGCATGAAGATCGCGGCACGCACCTACCGGTCCTGGAAACGCCCCCGGATTTCGGCCCGTACAGTAGCCGACGCGATGGTCGTGGACGCGGTCCGTGACGCCGCCTGGACGACCGTCGAGGATCAGGCCGGTGAGCAACGTCGTCGGATGACTCCGGAGGGGTTGTACGGGCGGAAGAAAATGACCGCCCTGATCCGCCGCACCGCGCTCCCGGAGGCCTCCCGCGGGGCAGTCGACCGTGCCATGCGGGCATTGGGGCTTTCGGGCGTCACGCGGGCGAAAGCGATCCGTACGACGATCCGTGTGAAGGACGGGATCCGGGCCGGGGATCTGCTGAACCGGGACTTCACCGCCCCGCGGCCCGATCACACGTGGGTCACCGATTTCACCTATGTCCGCACTTGGGCGGGATGGGTGTATGTCGCGTTCATCCTCGACGTGTTCTCGCAACGCATCGTGTCTTGGCACGTCCAGACCACCAAGCATGTCGACCTCGTCATGATCCCGCTGCGCATGGCGCTCTGGGAACGTGACCGGCAAGGCCACCGAGTCGGCCCCGGACAACTGCGGCACCACTCGGATGCGGGGGCCCAATACACCTCCGTGATGCTCACCGAGCATCTCGCGCTCGAGGGTATCGCCGCCTCGATCGGGACCGTCGGCGATGCGTACGACAACGCGCTTATGGAGACGATCAACGGGCTCTACAAGGCCGAATGCGTGCGTACGACGATCTTCCACGACGGCCCCTACAAGACAATCGCAGACGTCGAGTTCGCGACCGCCGGATGGGTCGACTGGTACAACAACCGAAGGCTTCACGGTAGCCTTGGAATGGTCAGCCCCGACGAGTTCGAGGCGACCTACTACGCGGCCCTCACCGAGGAGTCGCTCCCCGCATAGAAGCGGCACAGAACCCGGGCCGGTTCAATGCGTATCACCACTGGTGGTGAGGTTTTCTGCGGTGGTGAGGTAGTTAAACAGGTGTCCTCGTCGGTAGAGGTTGAGCATGCTGTTGTGGGCTTTGCGTATCCGGTCATGGGTCCAGGTCCAGCGCTTACCGGTGGGGTGGACTCGTGGGTCCACCGGGGTTTTCTCGTTGAGGTAGTCGTGGTAGACGGTGCCGAAGTTGTGTAGGTGTGCGACCCATGTGGCAGCGGCGGCAAGGTCGCGGATGCTGGTGAGTTTCAACGCTAGCCGGTAGAGCGTTTTTCCTGCGTCGGTCCGTGGTCTGCTGGTGGTGTGACGGCGGACAACCCGTTGGACATGAACGAGGCAGCGCTGGACTTTCGTGGTGGGCCAGCAGGTTTTGATCGCCGATTGGGCGCCTTGGCCACCGTCGGTGGTGACTAACAGTGGGGCGGCGATGGTGCGTAGGAGGTCGGTGTAGGAGGCGGTTGTTTCGCGTCGGCACCAGTGCCAATTGATGACGTGGGTGGTGCTGGCGGCGATTAGTAAGCAGCCTCCGGCGAGGTAGGTGCCGTCGATGAAGATCTGGTCGTAGATGCGAGCAGGGTCGGGGGTGTGGGGGACGTTGATGTACCAGCACCAGGTGAAACGTCGTTGCAAGGTGGAAATGCTAGTCCCGGTGTCGGTGGCGAGTTGGGTGAGGGTTTTGGTACTGGTGGCCCAGTTGATGAAGGTTCGGAAGGTTGCAGCGTGCACCGCGGTGGCTTGCGTTGTGCGGGTTGTTGAGGCGTTGCAGGTGGTGCAGCGCCAGCGGGTGGTTCCTTTGGACGTGGTGCCGTTCTTCCTCATCGTGCCGTGGCAGACAGGGCATCGGGGTCTATTGGTTTTCACTCTTGTTGATCAAACCGCCAAGAGGCGGATTGGTGAGAGCATAAGAGCGAGGTTTTGTCACGTATGTTGGGGCAATAGCTCTTTGGGGGCTATTCGAGGCCGTTTTTTATAGGTTGAACTGCTGTGGAGTACGGAACCCGAGCACACATTTTGACCATTAACCCGCCGATGGTGTCCCGCTTGGGGGCGACCTTCGGGTAGGGCGCATTGTCTGCTTTGACCTGGTTGTGATCACGAAAGACTAGAGTCCAGTCTTTGAGATATCCCACCGCGTGGAGTTCTTTGCCTGCATCGGCATGCACATAGATCTTTTCGAAGAACAGCTGGTTCATTAGTCGTTTGTGCTGTTCATCGGCCCTTTTGTAGGTGGAGTGGCAATTGCTGGCCAACTCAAGGGCGATGCCGAGGACCTCCTCGATCTCGGTGGTGTTGTCCTTGGCTGACTCCAGTCTGCGCTCTACCAGTTTGAGTTGGACATCCAGCTGTTGTTGTTGGGTTGCCATGAGTTCGGTGGGGATGGCTCCGGCGTAGAAGCCTTCGAGGAGTTTTTCTTGCTTGTTCCGGATCTCGCGTTTCTGCTGGCGGAGCTGCTCGCGTTCCTCCTTTTGCGATGAGTTCTGGATGTGCAGCGCGGCGGTTGGAAAGCATGATTCCGGCGATCGGAAAGCGTGATTCTGCTGAGCGGAAAGTGTCGGTGTGGGGGTAGTCCCCGCGCTAGGGGTTGCGCGGGGGCTTGTTGTGTGCGTTGTTAGAGTATTTCGCGTGGTTGGTATGTCTGGCGGAGGTTAGTTTCTCCCTTCAGTGCGATGGTCATTGATGGATGCATGATTCGGTTGATGAGGGATTCTGCGGTGACTTGATTGGGGATGATTTTGCCCCAGTCACTGGCGCCGGTCTGTGAGACAATGGCGGTGGCTTGGCCGGTGCGCGCTTCCATGATTTCGAAGAGCACACGTGTTGCGTGGGGCGAGATTTCTGTGGTGAAGAAGTCGTCGAAGATGACAAGGTGGTACTTGGATATCTTCTTTACTAGGTCATTCGTGGCAGCGATGTCCTGGCGGATCTCATCGAGTCTGGCAGCAAGCTCGGCTAAGCGCCAGTACTTCACGCTCAGTAGCTGCATACAGGCGTTATGTGCTAGGTGTACTGACCTCGACCGTTGTTGATTCGGTCGATGGGGGTCTTGCCTCCGATGCCGAGGTGGGCTCTGTTTAGATTGTAGTAGTCGAGCCAGGTCGTCAAGCCGGCGGTTCGGTCCTCGTTGGAGGTCCAGGGTCTCGCATAGGCCCACTCGGTCGCGATGGTGCGGTTTTAGTCTCTCGACTTTCCCGTTCGTCCAGGGGCAGTGGGGTTTGATGAACTTCTGCCCGATGCCGTGCGCGTTGATCACGTCCCGGAATGCGGTCGAGTGGCGGTAGGCGAACGCGTTGTCACTGATCACCCGTTCGACCGTGACCCCGAGGGCTGCGTAGAACGCGATCGCGCGTTCGAGAACCCCGGCCGCTGTCGTGCCTTTCTCGTCGTCATGGATCTCCGCGTAGGCGAGACGGGAGTGGTCGTCGATGACGGTGTGGACGTAGTCGTAGCCGAGGCCGCGCTTGCGTTTTGGGCGTTCGCCGCGGCCGTGCAGACGCCACCCGCCGCCATCGGGGATGCGGCCGAGTTTCTTCACATCGATGTGGATCAGTAAGCCTGGATGGTCGTGCTCGTAGCGTCGCGCGGATCGGCGGGTCGCGCGGATCACGGCCCCGGTGACTGGGTCCAGTTCCCGTAGCAGCGGGACGTGGTGGCGGCGCAGCACACGCCCCACCGTTGAGGCATGCAGGCCGAGCTTGCCCGCGATGAACACCGGACCGCGACGTGTGAGGTGACGCATGATCCGCACCCGCGTCTGCATGCACGCTCCCGTCCTGCGCGGGTGCGAGCGGGCCACGCTCGAACGATCCTGCAAACCTGCCGGGCCGTGTTCCCGGAACCGGCGCCACCACCGCCACGCCGTCGTGCGCGAGATACCCATTTCCGCCGCGACATGCGCGACCGCACGACCCGACTGGATGCGCTGGATCATGATCAACCTGCCGGCCGGAGTCAGCCGGGCATTAACGTGGGACACGAGAGACCTCCGTGGGATCGAGTTGAGAACCTAGACAGCTCCAACTCGACTACGGAGGTCTCTCCTACGTCAACAACGCTCCGGGTCAGTACACCTAACCGTGCCGCGAGCGACTTGGAAACGCTCTGCGACCCGCGCCTGTGTCCACCCATCCTCGATCACCAGCCGAGCGATCTTGATCCGCCCGTTCACCGTGAGCGCGGCGCGGGCATGAGTAACGTATGACATGAGGACCTCCGTGGAATCGAGTGAGTGTGGTAACCCACATCGATACCGGAGGTCCTCACCTCATCCCGTCACGCCACGCTGTCCACGACCTCCATGGGAAGAACAACTAGCACCTGTCCACGCCGCAGCCGGGCAGCGCGGAGAACAGATCCTGATAGGTCTTGAGCAGTTCATCGTGCTGTTCCGGGGTCAGCGGAACATAGGGATCCTCCTGGGAGTCCACCGTGGACAGGTGCGTGCCCGTGATCTCACCATCGACGACGACGACCACCAGCGGTACGTAGATCCGGCGCTGGGCGGGGTCATTGAGGCCCTCGTACTCCGGGGCGTTGTCACCGAGGATGCCGAGAATCTTCTGATACAGCTCCGACCCGGGCTCGTCGGTGACCACGTTGCCCGCCTCATCCAGGCGCTTCTCATCACGGATGTCATGGACGTTGAGATAGGTGATTGAATCAAGGTGGACGGACTTCGCCGCCTCCTCCATCACCGGAACCGCGTTGCGGCACCACGGGCACTGCGGGAATCCGAAGTAGACCGCCCCGGTACCGTTTTCCAGAAGATCGAGGAGTTCATCATCGGAGGCGGTGGTGAACACGTTGTCCTCGGGCAGGTTGACATCGAGATACTCCTTGCCGCTGCTGGAGGTGCCGCCGTTGAGATCGGAGTACTCCCCGGATATCGCCTCACTCTCGCTCTTGGAGCATCCGGCCAGGAGCAGGGAGGCGATCACGATGAGGATGAGGACCGCAATGGACCTCGACCTCCCGGTTGTTGGTCTGAGGAGGGCAAAAGTCATGATGAACCCCTTTTGAAGGATCAGCGGATGGTTGCGGGTCTGAGTCTATTCAAGGGGTAGGTCATATTTTTAGGGTTTGATGTTTCGTGCACCGACAGCGGCCGCGAAACTGTGCCGGGCGGGACGCCGCGACTGTAATCGGTGCAGATCACCGTGGATAATTTCGCGATGAAAAAGGAATCGAGACTTCCACCACAAAAGCGTCTCCGCCGGCGGGCCCGCACAGGTAGGGTCGGGTCATGAAACTGAAAACACTGCTCATCGCACTTGCCCCGCTGCTGCTCGGTGCCTGTTCCTCAACCTCCTCCGCTATCGATCCGGAGGGAACCTGGGGCAGTGGCGCGCCGGGGCAGCCGCAGCTCGTGCTCGCCGCGGACGGCTCGCTCAGCGGAACCGACGGATGCAACCGGCTGCTGGGCAGCTGGGAGCTTGTCGACGACACCGTGGAGCTGTCCGAACTGGCCAGCACCATGATGGCCTGTGTCGATGTGGACACCTGGCTCGGTGCGGCCTCGACCCTCCGGGTCGACGGTGATTCGGTGCGGGTGCTCGACGCCGCGGGTACCGAGATCGGCACCCTGGACCGCCAGGGATGACGCGCACGTTCTCCCCGCGTCTCGGCAAGGCGGTGAACACCGCGAGCGTCGCCCACCGGGACCATGTCCGTAAGGGCAGCGGTATTCCCTACGTCGCCCACCTGTTCGCGGTGATGTATCTGTTGTCCACCGTCACCGACGATGAGGATGTCCTGATCGCCGGCCTCCTTCACGACACCCTCGAGGATGTCCCGGAGCGTTACGGTGCGGAACGGATGATGGAGGATTTCGGCCCGCGGGTACTGGCCCTGGTTGCGGATGTGACCAAGGATGATTCGCTGCCGACCTGGCAGGAGAGGGCGGATGCCTACCTTGACCACCTCGCCACGGATGCGGACGCCGATGCCGTGCTGATCAGCCTGGCGGACAAGACACACAACCTCATGTCCATTCTCGATGATCACAGCCTGGTGGGGGAGAGGCTGTGGGACCGATTCACTTCCACGAAACAGCAGCAGCAGTGGTGGTACGGCGCGGTGGCCGAGGTGGCCGAGCGCCGCTTGCCCGGCAACCCGCTGTGCGGGGAACTCGGGGTCCTTGTCACCCGGCTGCGCGCACTCTAGAGCAGGGCGCTCAGGCGGTGGGCGGCGTCTGTGAGCTCGGTTCCCCACACCGCCGCCGGATGGGGCCTGAGGCGTTCGGCCACCCCGGAGATGGACAGCGCCGCGATCATCGTGCCCTTGGAATCGAAGATGGGACTGGACAGGCTGGCCAGCCCGATATCGCGTTCGCCGACGGATTCCGCCAGCCCGGTGTGGCGGACCTCCTCGAGCTGCTCGGCGGTGTAGGCGTCGGTGAGCGGGGTTGAGCTGTAGGCGGCGAAGACCCTGGCGGCGGAGCCGGCGTTCAGCGGCATCCGGGTACCCACCGGAACGACGTTGGTCAGGCCCGATGAGGGGCCGCTGGCGGCGACGCAGGTGCGCGAGCCGCCGGTCAGCCGGTACAGCTGGACGGATTCCCCGGTGCGCTCGACCAGCTCCGTCATGATGGGGGTGGCGGTTTCGATCAGGGTGTCCGCACCCTGGGCGCCGAGCGAGGCCAGGCGCGCCCCGATGGTCCACCGGTTGTCCCTCGCCCTGGCGAGCATGCCATGGGCCTCGAGTGCGGTGGCCAGACGGTGCGCCGTGGCGCGCGGGAGGCCCGTCACCGTGGCCAGTTCCGCCAGTGAACGTGGCTCCTCCGCTATGACGTTGAGGATCAGCACCGCGCGGTCGAGTACCTTGATCCCGCTTTCGGTGGAGTCCTCGATGATGTCCTGCTGTCCCATACCCTGAATCTATCATTTCACTGTATGGGATGGTGGCGGGCCCCGGTTCATCCGGGGTCCGTGGTAGCTGCCGGAGGGCGGGAAAACACTGGGCTCACAGGGAAATCGGGGGGAATGGCGACCGCGCCGAAAAGGTTATGTTCCATGGGGACGATCGGCTATACTGTCTCATTAAACGATATTTCTATCTCACCTTGTGGGATTTTTACAATGAAGGATGGTGACATTCCATGACCAGCCCCGTGGATGCCGGCACCTCGAAAGAGAAGCTGACACTGGCCGAAAAGGTATGGCGCGACCATGTCGTGGTCAAGGGTGAGAACGGCGAACCCGATCTCCTCTACATCGATCTCCAGCTCCTGCACGAGGTCACCTCCCCCCAGGCCTTCGAGGGTCTGCGCCTGGCCGGCCGGAAGCTGCGCCGCCCCGACCTGCACCTGGCAACCGAGGACCACAACGTGCCCACCGAGGGCATTAAGACCGGATCCATCCTGGAAATCAATGACCTGGTCTCCCGCACCCAGGTGGAGACCCTGCGCACCAACTGCGCGGAGTTCGGGGTGCGGCTGCATCCCATGGGTGATGTGGAACAGGGCATCGTGCACACCGTCGGCCCCCAGCTCGGCGCCACCCAGCCGGGCATGACCATCGTCTGTGGCGATTCCCACACCTCCACCCACGGTGCCTTCGGCTCCATGGCCTTCGGTATCGGCACCTCCGAGGTCGAACACGTCATGGCGACCCAGACTCTGCCGCTGAAGCCCTTCAAGACCATGGCCATCGAGGTCTCCGGCGAGCTGCAGCCCGGTGTCTCCTCCAAGGATCTGATCCTGGCCATCATCGCGGAGATCGGCACCGGTGGCGGTCAGGGCTATGTCCTCGAGTACCGCGGAGAGGCCATCCGCAAGCTGTCCATGGATGCCCGGATGACCATGTGCAACATGTCCATCGAAGCAGGGGCGAGGGCAGGGATGATTGCCCCCGATGACACCACCTTCGACTACGTCAGGGGTCGCGATCTGGCTCCCACCGGCAATGACTGGGACGAGGCCGTGGCCTATTGGAGGACCCTGCCCACCGATGAGGGCGCGGAGTTTGACAGGGTCGTCCACATCGACGGTTCCGCACTGACACCCTTCATCACCTGGGGTACCAACCCGGGCCAGGGTCTGCCGTTGAGCGCCTCGGTGCCGGACCCGGAGGACTTCACCAACGACAACGACAGGTTCGCCGCGGAGAAGGCACTGAAATACATGGACCTCGTTCCGGGAACCCCGCTGCGGGACATCAGGGTTGACACCGTCTTCCTCGGCTCCTGCACCAACGCACGCATGGAGGATCTGCGCATCGCCGCCGACATCATCAAGGGCCACAAGGTGGCCGAGGATGTCCGCATGCTGGTCGTGCCCTCCTCCGAGCGGGTGAAGAAGCAGGCCGAGGACGAGGGGTTGGATCAGATCTTCACCGCCGCCGGCGCGGAATGGCGCACCGCGGGCTGCTCCATGTGCCTGGGCATGAACCCGGACCAGCTGGGGCCGGGCGAGCGCTCCGCCTCGACCTCCAACCGCAACTTCGAGGGACGCCAGGGCCCCGGTGGGCGTACCCACCTCGTCTCACCCGCTGTCGCGGCGGCGACCGCGATCCGCGGCACCCTGTCCTCACCGGCCGATCTCTAGGGTAAGGAACCCACACCATGGAAAAATTCACCACCCACACCGGCGTGGCCGTCCCGCTGCGGCGCTCCAATGTCGACACCGACCAGATCATCCCCGCCGTCTACCTCAAGAGGGTCAGCCGCACGGGCTTCGAGGACGGACTGTTCTCCAATTGGCGCAGCAGTGACCCGAGCTTCGTGCTCAACAGTGACACCTACAAAAACGGCTCCATCCTGGTCGCCGGACCTGATTTCGGCACCGGCTCCTCCCGCGAACATGCGGTGTGGGCGCTGATGGACTACGGATTCCGCGTGGTCTTCTCCTCCCGCTTCGCCGACATCTTCCGCGGCAACTCCGGCAAGGCCGGCCTGCTCACCGGCCTGATGGAACAGTCGGACATTGAACTGCTGTGGAAGATCATGGAATCTAACCCCGGCATGAAGATGACCGTGGACCTGGAGAAGCAGCAGGTCACCGCTGATGATGTGGTCGTCGGCTTCGAGGTCGACCCCTACATCCGCTGGCGCCTGATGGAGGGCCTGGACGATATCGGCCTGACCCTGCGCAAGGAGGATCAGATCACCGAGTTTGAGAAGAGCCGCCCGGCCTTCAAGCCGCGCACCCTCGCTTGACGACGCTCCCGCCCGCGCACAACCCCCACCGCGGTTGCGGTGGGGGTCGGTTCGTTGCGGGCGTCGACAAGCTGGCTATTTCACCGGCAGGGCACTGGCCAGATAGTCGGCTCCGGTGAGCTGACCGTCGTGGAAGCTCAGCACCCAGACGCTGCCCTTTTTCGATTTGATCTCGGTGTCAATGGGCAGCGTGCCGTTGGCCGAGAGCCAGGCGACCATGTCCGGGATCACGGTGCCCTGCGCGACGATCACGGGCACGCCGCCGCCGTTGACCACCTCCATGAAACGGGCCTTGGCGGAGTTCATGTCCGCAATCCAGGCGTCATCGCCGAAGAGGGCGTCCACCGTGACCTCGACACCGAGCTCATCGGCCAGGGGCAGCGCGGTGGACTGGCAGCGGTCGGGCACGGCGGAATAGATGGCGGTGGGTTTGAAGGGGAGCAGCATGGGAACGAGCATCTCCGCCTGCCTGCGCCCCTTCTTGTCCAGGGGTCGCCTGTTGTCATCGCCGGCCCAGGACTCACGGCGGTGCGCGCGGGCGTGCCGGATGTAGAGGACACGGGTGGTTGTCGCGGTGCGGAAACGCTTGGCCGCCTTGGCCAGCACCTCCGTGTCCACCTGGTAGCTGAGCAGTTCACAGGCCTGATCCACCGGCAGCCAGCGCAGCTCATCAACCTCATGGTTCGGGGTGAAATCGCCGCCGAGGACCTGCGCGGTCCAGTAGTAGACCACCTTCAGACGATCGAGCACCGGATAGGTGACCTTGCCGATCAGCTTCCCCAGGCGGATGTCATAGCCGGTCTCCTCCAGAATCTCCCTGGCGGCGGTGGTGGGGATGGATTCACCGGGATCCACCTTGCCCTTGGCCAGGGACCAGTCGTCATAGTGCGGGCGGTGGATGACCGCCACCTCGATCTCATCGGGTGTGGTGATGTCACCGCGCCACAACACGGCCCCAGCGGCAAGGGTCGGGCGTGCATAGTCCTGCGCCGGCTTGGACCCGATCTGTTGCAGACGGCCATTGATCAGCATCGCGGAATCCTGATCCTTGTCCACCTCGTGTGGCTGTGCATTGGCCTTGTTCGACATGTGTGGCCGGTTCACCTTTCGAGTGGGGGAGAGTTGAGATGTACATCCATTGTTCCCCAGGTCCCGCCACCGCGCACGGGATTGGTCGCGGCGTGTCGAGGCGGCCGGTCATCTGGGTTACTCTTGAACCGTCAATGTAGGACGTCGAAAGGATGTATCTGGTGGTTTCCGTCGCGGTGATGGGTGCGGGCTCATGGGGGACCACCCTGGCCAAGGTGTTCGCTGATGCAGGCAACTCGGTCACGCTCTGGGCGCGGCGCCCCGAACTGGCGGAGACCATTCGTGATAACCGCGAGAACCCCGACTACCTCGCCGGGATCACTCTGCCGGAATCAATCCGCCCCACCTCGTCCGCGGGGCGGGCCCTGGCACAGGCGTCCATCGTCGTGCTCGCCGTGCCCAGCCAGGCGCTGCGCGAGAACCTCGCGGCCTGGCGGGAGATCATCCCGGGCGACGCCACGCTGGTGAGCCTGGCCAAGGGCATCGAGGCGGGAACGCACCTGCGGATGAGCCAGGTGATCTCGGAGGTCGCCGGCGCCGAACCTTCGCGCATCGCGGTCCTCAGCGGGCCGAACCTGGCCCGGGAGATCGCCGAGGAGCAGCCCGCGGCGACCGTCATCGCCTGCGAGGATGAAAACCGCGCGAAACTCGTGCAGGCCGCGGTGGCCGCACCCTACTTCCGCCCCTACACCAACACCGATGTCATCGGCTGTGAGCTTGGCGGCGCCTGCAAAAACGTCATCGCGCTGGCCTGCGGAATGGCACATGGACACGGACTGGGGGAGAACTCCAACGCCTCGCTGATCACCAGGGGACTCGCCGAAATCGCCCGCCTGGGCAGGGCCATGGGTGCGGATGCCCGGACCTTCTCCGGGCTTGCGGGTATGGGCGACCTGGTGGCCACCTGCTCCTCACCGCTCTCGCGCAACCGCACCTTCGGCGAACGTCTGGGCCGGGGTGAGTCACTGCGCCAGGCACGCGAGGCCACCCACGGTCAGGTGGCCGAGGGCGTGACCTCCTCGGCCTCCATCTTCGATCTGGCCACCGGCCTCGATGTGGACATGCCCATCACCCGCGCCGTGTACAGCGTGTGCCACCAGGGTCTGGATGTCCGCGACATGATTGTCGCCCTGATGGGCAGGTCGAAGAAGGCGGAGTAGATATTCGCTGTAAGCTTCATCGGTGTGAGTACCCCAGTGAGCAAGCCCAGTTCCGGAAAAATCCGCGTGGCCGTCATCTACGGCGGCCGCAGCTCAGAACATGCCGTCTCGTGCGTCTCGGCCGGTGCGGTGATCTCGCACCTCGATGCGGATAAATACGAGGTCATCCCCGTCGGCATCACTGTCGACGGTGCCTGGGTGGTCGGGGAGTCGGACCCCGGTGTGCTGCGCATTGTCGACAGACGCATGCCGGAGGTGGAACACCGCGAGGAGGTCAGGCCCAGCCTCGATCCCGCGCACCGCGGTGAGTTCCACTACTCCGATGGCAGCCTCTACGCCGCCGCCGACGTGATCTTCCCCGTTCTGCACGGACGTTTCGGCGAGGATGGCACCGTGCAGGGGATGTTCGCACTCTCCGACGTCCCCGTGGTCGGCCCCGGGGTCCTGGCCTCGGCCGCGGGCATGGACAAGGAGTTCTCCAAGAAACTGATGGTGGCGGAGGGGCTTCCGGTGGGCCGCGAGGTGATCCTGCGCAACCGCTTCGAGCTCAGCGAGGCGGAGAAGAACCTCCTCGGCCTGCCCGTCTTCGTCAAACCCGCGCGCGGGGGATCCTCGATCGGCATCTCCAGGGTCACCGACTGGGCCGATCTCAGGGCCGCCGTTGAGCTCGCCAGGATGCACGATGAAAAGGTCATCGTGGAATCGGAGATCGTCGGCGTCGAGGTCGAGTGCGGGGTGCTGCAGTACCCCGAGGGGCGCATCGTGGCCTCGGTCCCGGCACTGCTCGAGGGTACCGGCGCCGGCGAGGGCGGGTTCTACGATTTCGACACCAAATATCTGGACAATGTCGTCAGCGCCGAGATTCCCGCGTCCCTGGACGCCGCGACCACCGAACTGATCCAGTCCCTGGCCGTGGAGACCTTCCAGGCCCTCGCCTGCGAGGGGCTGGCGCGCGTGGACTTCTTCGTCACCGCCGACGGTCCGGTGCTCAACGAGATCAACACCATGCCCGGCTTCACCCCGATCTCGATGTACCCCCAGGTCTTCGCCGCGTCAGGGGTGGGCTACGAGGAACTCCTGGATATCCTTATTCAGCAGGCCCTGCACCGAGCCTAGGGGCCGGGGCGCCCGGGGTCGCGGTATCAGCGCTGGGGTACCGTCGCCTCGATGGCCCCGGTCACGGGCACCAGAATCTGGCCGGCGGCCTGGGGAAGGGAGATGGCGATGTCGGTTTCCCTGCCCAGCGCGTACCAGGTCGAGGAGGTCGTGCCCGAGGCGAGGACCGTATCCTCGAACCAGGGAATGCCATTGACCTGCTGGAGCACCGCACCCGCGGCGTAGTTGGGTGAGGCCTCCACCCCGCACCGCAGGACAACCGGCTCCATGCCGTCCGCATGCCAGCCCAGGGCATCACTTCCGTAACCGGCGGCCCGCATCCGGTCCACCTCGATGCGGGTGTAGGTCACCGAATCCTCGCCGCCGACCTCGAAGCTCTCCGGAAGCCGGTCCTCCAGGGCGGTGCAGGACGGCGGTGCACCGGCGGCGCGCAGGTCCACCAGGGGGGCGGGGTAGGGCTGCGGGTCGCGGCTCTCCAGGATGGATACCGCCGGAGAGAAGGGCTCCACCGGGTTGTCCGCGCCACCGGTGCCCACAGAGTCCGCCGTGATGGCAACCACCGGGAAGCGGTCCACCGAGTACCAGGTCTTCAGACTCGATCCCGCCGTGACATCGCCGACCGGCAACCAGGTGGTGCCCCCGACCTCGACGGTGTCCGACAGCGCCGTGTACTGGAAGGGCATCGAGACACCGCACCGCAGGGTCACCTGTTCCAGGTCGGAGCCGGCCCATGCGGCAACTCCGGCCGGCACGGGATCAACCAGCGAGGCACGGGTGTGCCCGAACGCCTTGTCCGGGAGATCCTCCATCAGCTTCGAGCAGCCCTCCGATTCCGCATCCGGGGCGGGCAGGGCCCCCATGGAGATGCGCTGCTGACCCGCGGGCCCGAGCAGAACCCGCGCGCCGATCAGCACCGCTGCCACCAGAATGAGGGAAAGGATCAGGGCGATGACCATGGGGGTCTTGTTGATCGCCCCCGGGTTCTGCTTCTCGGCACTCATGGAATCTGAGCCTACCCGGGGGCGGTTAGACTATAAAACACTGATCGTGCATCACATAGGAGCTGAGCGAGAGCGTGTACAAGCTGACATTTCCCGACCAACTTCTCGGTGGACCCACGGTCGGTGAGATCGGTGAGTTCGAGGTGATCCGCGTGATCACCGAACAGGCGGGGTCCGCCCTCAACGGCGATGACGCGGCCGTCCTGCGTCACGCCACCCCGAATTCCAGGACCGTGGCCACAACGGACATGCTCGTGGAGGGTCGGCACTTCCAGCTCGACTGGTCCACACCGGCGGAAATCGGGAAGAAGGCGATCGTGCAGAACTTCGCCGATATCGAGGCCATGGGTGCAAGACCGGTGGCCGCACTCCTGGCCTTGTCGGCACCGCCGCACACCCCGGTTGACTTCATTCGCGGACTCGCCCGCGGGATCGGCGACCGCGTCGGGGAATACTCCGCGGAGCTGGTCGGAGGGGACATCACATCGGGGGATTCACTGGTACTCTCGGTCACCGCCCTCGGCTCCCTCGGGGGTTCGCTTCCCGCGCTGACTCTCGGTCGCGCCCGACCGGGACAAACCGTGGTTGCCCACGGCAGGATCGGCTACTCGGGGGCCGGGTTGTCCCTGCTCCAGCGGTTCGGACGCGTGAATGTCCCCCCGGAATTCAGCGAGCTGGTCCTCGCCCACTGCGCGCCGGAACTGACTCCGGGGCGCGGCATGGTCGCACGCGCGGCGGGGGCCACCGCCATGACGGACAACTCCGACGGCTTCATCCGGGACCTGTCCCAGATAGCGAAGAACTCCGGGGTGCGCATTGATATCGATTCCTCCGCGATCGCACCTGATGATCTGCTCAGCGGCGCCGCCGCTCTGCTCGGGCGCGATCCCTGGGAATGGATCCTCAGCGGAGGCGAGGACCACACCCTGTTGGCCACCACCTTCGGTGAACCACCCAGCGGATTCCGTGCCATCGGACGCGTGAGCAAATCTCGGCCCGATGATCTGGTCACCCTGGACCGGAAAACTCCCGCCTTCTCCATGGGATGGACGAGCTTCTGATGGGTATCGTCGGCGATCTGCCAATTCACCCGTCCTGGATGCCGGTGCTCGAACCCGTCTCCACGGAGATCGCTGAGCTGGTGGAGTTCCTCGACGGGCAGAAGGCGTACCTTCCCGCACGGGAGGACATCTTCCGGGTGTTTACCTACCCCTTCGACGAGGTGAAGGTGCTCATCGTCGGCCAGGACCCCTATCCGACCCCGGGTCACGCCATGGGCCTGAGCTTTTCCACCCGCGCCGGTGTGCGGCCGCTACCGCGGAGCCTGTCGAACATCTTCCGGGAGATGTCCGCGGATCTCGGGATCGCCGTCCCCCGCGACGGTGACCTCAGTGCGTGGTCGAGGCAGGGGGTTGCCCTGTTCAACCGCGTGCTCACCGTGGCTCCGGGGAAACCGGCGAGTCACCGCGGGAAGGGATGGGAGAAGGTCACCGAGGTCGCGATCCGCGCACTCGCACAGCGCGGGCGGCCGCTGGTGGCCATCCTCTGGGGCAGACAGGCGCAGAGCTGTCGCGCCTTCCTCGGCGACACCCCGTGCATCTGCTCGGCCCACCCCTCGCCCCTGTCGGCGTCGAGAGGCTTTTTCGGCTCCCGCCCATTCTCCCGTGCCAATGAGATCCTTCTCAGCCTCGGTGCCTCACCGGTGGACTGGCGGCTGTAAAGTATTGCACTATGTCCAGCCCCAGCAGTGAGAATCCGGCTACCGCTGTTCCGACGGCCCTCGACGCCGCCGGTGTCCTCGGGTGGGCCGCCGAGGCCGTGCAGGAGCTCTCCGAACGCCGCGCCGAGATCAACGCGCTGAACGTGTTCCCGGTGCCGGACGCGGACACCGGCTCGAACATGACCCACACCATGGAGGCTGCCTGGGCCGAGGCGATGAAACTGCCAGGCGATGCCGATGTGGCGGAGGTGACCCAGGCGCTGTCGATCGGTGCGGTCCGTGGCGCCCGCGGAAACTCCGGGGTCGTGCTCAGCCAGGTACTCCGCGCGGTTGCGCAATCCGCGGCGGACGGGGTTCTGGATGCACGCGCCATCCGACGCGCTCTGGGCATCGCGCGCTCGCTGGTGGACCGCGCGATCACCGATCCGGTGGAGGGGACCGTGGTCACCGTTCTCCGGGCGGCGGCGATCGCGGCGGAGGACTCCGGTGGGGATCCGGGAAGGGACGACATGCTCGGTGTGGTCACCGACGCCGTCGACGCCGCCCGTACCGCGCTGGCCCGCACCCCCTCCCAGTTGGAGGTGCTGCGGGAAGCCGGCGTGGTCGATGCCGGGGGACAGGGGCTGGTGATCCTGCTGGAGGCGCTGCTCGCGCAGATCCTCAACAATCACAGACAACCCACCGACAACACCGCCACTGACCTCCCGATCTCCCCATCGCCCCTCAACCACGGCAGGCAGGGTGAGCTGGAGGTGATGTTCTTCATCACCTGCGACAGCGGTGAGGACCTCGACCTTCTGCACACCGGACTCGCCGAGCTGGGTCGGAGCCTCATCGTCGCCAGGGAGACCGATACCCGCGGCACCGTCCACATCCACTCCCTGCGCGCCGGGGAGGTGATCGAACTGGCCTTCGCCAGCGGCAGGGTGGAGGACCTCCGCCTGGAGATCCTCCCCGATCACACCGTCTCGCCGGAGGCACCCAACCGTGTGGTCATCGCGGTGACACCGTACGGCACCCTGACCGAGCTCTACTCCGAGGCGGGGGTGTGGGTGGTACCGCGCAACCCCGCCGAGGCCGACCGGGATGAATCGGCCGATGACATCGTATCGACGATCGTGACCAGGGTGCGCCGTTCCGAGGCCAACGAGGTGATCCTGCTGCCCAACGGCCTGTTGAACAAACGCGAGCTGGCATCGATCGAACGCTCCAGCTACGCCTTCGATCAGGCAATCACCATCCTGCCCACCTCAACCCTGGTCAGCGGAATCGCCGCCGCCTCCGTCCACGATCCCTCCCAGCCCCTCGGCGTGGACGCCTACGCCATGGCGGAGGCCGCGGTGGCCATGCGCACCGCGGTCCTGCGCACCGCCACCGGCGCCGCACTGACCTCGGTCGGTGCCTGCTCCAGGGGCGACATCCTGGCCTTCAACGGCCCGGAGATAATCCTGGTGTCCGAGGATCTCACCGACGCGCTCGCGCGCACCTGCCTGAAGCTTCTCGACGGCGGCGGCGAGCAGGTCACCCTGCTGATCTCACAGGACAAGGCCGCGGACTTCAACGAGACCACCTTCCGCGACGGACTCGGAACCCACACCGATGTCGACATCACCGTCTATCCTGCAACTGGAATGCTCAACCTCGTGGAGATCGGAGTGGAATAGCAGATGCTGGGATGGCATGATGATCGACTGCTCGCCGACATCCTCCCCGCCAAGGAAGCGAAGGCGATTGAAAAGGCCCTCGGATACACCACCGCGGAGGAGCTGCTGGGCCACACCGTGCGCAAATACTCCCACCACGGTTCCGGGGTGGATCTCGGCGGGGCCGAGGAGGGCGATATGGTTACCTTCGTCGGGGAGGTGGTCAACGCCTCCTCCCAGCGTACGAGATCCGGAAAGCTGCTGTACAAGATCGTCATCGCCGGGGACAGGGACACGGTCTCCGCGTCATTCTTCGGCGCCCACCACATTCCACGGCAGCTCCCCACCGGCACCAGGGCGATGTTCACCGGGAAGGTGAAGTTCTTCCGCGGACAACCACAGCTGTCCCATCCCGAATACATCGTCATACCGAAACCGGGGGAGGGGAAGAAGACGGCGGCCACCGGCGGGATGCGGGCACTGGCGGCCTACGGCGACGCCGAGAGCGTGGCCAGGCACCTCGTTGACAAGGACTACCTTCCCATCTACTCCGGCACCTCCACCATGACCACCTGGCGGATCATGGCCGCCATCCAGCGGGTGCTGGAAACCATGCCCGAGGTCGAGGAGCCCCTGGGAAGAACGCCCGAGGGTCTGCCCAGCCTCGATGAGGCGGTGCGCGGAATACACGACCCGGGTCCGCGGGGACCGGGGAGGTTCATCGACAGGCTCAAGTACAACGAGGCGCTCTCCCTCGCCATCGTCATGGCACTTCGACGGGCCGACACCGCCTCGCGCAAGGCCCCGCCCTGCCCGCGCTCCGATCACGGGCAGCAGCACCAACTGATTGAGGCGCTGTCCTTCCAGCTGACCGCGGGGCAGAAGGAGGTCATCCGCGAGATAAGCACCGACATGGAACAACGCACACCGATGTCGAGGCTGCTCCAGGGTGAGGTCGGTTCCGGCAAGACCATCGTCTCTCTCCTGGCGATGCTGCAGGCCATCGACTCCGGTCGGCAGTGCGCCATGCTCGCACCCACGGAGGTCCTGGCCACCCAGCACGCGCGCAGTCTGACCACTACGCTGGCACAGGCGGCCGTTCCGGCGACGGTGGTGCTGCTGACCGGCTCGATGAACACCGCGGCCCGCAGGGAGGCGCTGCTCAACATCATCTCCGGGCAGGCGGACATCGTGGTGGGCACACACGCCCTGATCCAGGAGACGGTGGAGTTCTTCGACCTCGGACTCGTCGTCGTGGATGAACAGCACCGCTTCGGAGTGGAACAGCGTGACCGCCTGCGCACGAAGGGACGGGAGGGAATGACCCCGCACCTGCTCGTCATGACGGCCACCCCCATTCCCCGGACCATAGCCATGACCGTCTTCGGTGACCTGGCCGTGTCCACACTGCGGGAGTTGCCCGGGGGGCGGCGACCGATTCAGACCACGGTGATCCCGGAGGAGAAGCAGGGGTGGGTGACACGGGCCTGGCAGCGCATCGGCGAGGAGGCCTTTTCCGGACACCAGTCCTATGTGGTGTGCCCCCGCATCGAGGGAGAGGGGGGAGTGCTGGAGATCCATGAACTCCTTCAGGAGGAGATCTTTCCGGGTCTGACCGTTGGTATGCTGCACGGCCGGATGGATACGGTCGAGAAGGATTCGGTGATGAGCCGCTTCGCCGCGGGAGAGATCGATGTCCTGGTGGCCACCACGGTGATCGAGGTCGGTATTGACGTCGCCAACGCCACGGTCATGCTCATCCGCGAGGCGGACCGCTTCGGAGTATCCCAGATCCACCAGCTCCGCGGGCGTGTCGGCCGCGGTGGCTTCGACTCCCTGTGCCTTCTGCACACCGAGTTCGACCTCGAGTCCCCGCAGATGCGCAGGCTCGAGGCGATCGCCGCAACCTCCGACGGATTCGAGCTCTCCGAACTCGACCTCCAGGTCAGGCAGGAGGGTGATATCCTCGGCACCACCCAGTCCGGCGCCGCCAGCAAGCTACGGCACCTGAGCCTGCTGCGCGACCAGGAGATCATTGAACGTGCGCTTGTCGACGCCACCACCCTGGTCTCCCGTGATCCACGGCGGGCTGCGGAACTGGTCAGCGACATCGCCCTGATCAACCAGGACTATCTGGAGAAGAGCTAAGGTTATCCCCATGAAGATCTGCGCACCTTTCGCGGGCATTGTCCGCTACGTCGTCTCCGAGGGGGATGTGGTGGCCACCGGCGACACTTTGGCAACCGTCGAGGCTGTCAAGCTCGAGGCCCCGATTCTCGCGCCGGGCCCGGGGATTGTCGCCTCCCGGGGCTTCGCCGATTTCTCCGATGTCACCGGCGGGGACGAACTGCTCAGCCTTAAGGAGAAATAGGTCCATGGGATTGACGCGAATCATCGCAGGGGAGGCCAGGGGGCGCAGGATCAAGGTGCCCCCGGAGGGAACCCGGCCCACCTCCGACCGGGCCCGTGAGGGACTGTTCTCCTCCCTGCAGGTGCGTTTCGGTTTCGAGGGCCGCAATGTCCTCGATTTGTTCGCCGGTTCCGGCGCGCTGGGTCTGGAGGCGGCGTCCCGCGGGGCGGAATCGGTGGTGCTGGTGGAAAGCGATCCGCGGGCCGCGGCGATCATCCGCGAGAACGCCACCGTGGTCAGGCATCCGCGGGTCGAGGTGGCCGAGATGAAGGCCTCGGTCTATCTGGCGTCGGCACCGGCGGGGCACTTTTCCATGGTCCTGGCGGACCCGCCCTATGATCTCAGCGATGCCGCGGTGGCAGAGATGGTCCGTGCACTGATCCCGAAGCTCGATCACGGGGCGGCGGTCGTGGTGGAACGGCATGTGGATTCCCCGGAAACCGACTGGCCCGCATGTCTGGTGCCCACCACCCAGAAGCTGAAGAAGCGCACCTACGGAATCGCCAGAATGGACATGGCCGTTTTTGATGCGTCACTGGTGGAGGAGGAAGAATGAAAGCGATCTGTCCCGGATCCTTCGATCCGATCACGTTGGGGCACCTGGACATCATCACCCGTGCCGCCGCCCAGTTCTCCGAGGTCACCGTCCTGGTTACCGCGAATCCGAACAAGAACACGGGGCTGTTCAGTGTCCCCGAACGGATGGAGCTGATCCGCGAGGCCACCGGCCACCTGTCGAATGTCAACGTGGACACCTGGGGTTCGCTGCTCGTCGACTACACCACCGCCCACGGGATCAACGCGCTGGTCAAGGGCCTGCGCAGTTCCCTCGACTATGAGTATGAACTGCCCATGGCGCAGATGAACCGCCGTTTGAGCGGGGTGGACACCTTCTTCCTGCTCACCGACGAAAAATACGGCTATGTCTCCTCCACCCTGTGCAAGGAGGTGGCCAGGTACGGCGGTGACGTCTCCGGTCTGCTGCCCGAGGCGGTGGTGGCCGCGGTCAGGGACAAGTACGCGGCGCGGTAGCGATGGACCTTGCAATCGTCTTTCTTACCGTCTTCGCCGGCGCCTTCATCCAGCGACTGTCCGGAATGGGGATGGGTCTGGTCGCCGGGCCGGTGCTCAGTATCGTCCTCGGCCCCGTGGAGGGCATTCTCGTGGTCAATGTGATGGCCGTGCTCAACGCCACCCTGACCACGATCAGCGTGCACAGAGACGTTGACTGGCGCCGATTCGGACTGATCTCCTCGGTGATGATCGTAGGTGCCGTTCCGGCTGCGATCCTGCTCAAGGTCGTCGAGGTTCCCATCGTGCTCACTCTGGTGGGATCGATGATCCTGCTCGCGCTGGCGGTGACAACATTTGGCCGGTCCTATATTCCCGTCGCACGCGGACGCGGGTGGGCGCTGGTCACCGGGGTGGTCGGTGGCTTCATGAACACGCTGGCAGGTATCGCCGCACCGGCGCTGACCGTCTACGCCCAGGCGTCTCGGTGGGACCATGCGTCCTTCGCCGCCACGCTGCAGCCGATCTTCTTCGTCGCCGGTTTGATCTCCATCCTGGTCAAGGTGAGCACCGGAGCCGCCAGCTTTGCTCACACCACCGTCTGGATCTGGCCCGTGGGTGTGGCCGCGATGATCGTGGGAATCCTTGCGGGAACCGCAGCATCCAGGCGCGTGGAGAAGGACAGCGCACGCAGAATCGCCGTGGCCCTCGCCGCGGCGGGGGCGTCCGTGGTGCTGTATCGCGGCGTGGCGGGGCTGCTCTGAGCGTCGCCGTCGCCACGCGTTGCGCTACACTTTCAACCAGTCAATCGAGACGCGGGGGAGGTGACAGTGATGGGTGTGGACCGCCGGATGTGGAAGATGACCCCGGAGAGGCTTCAGGAGCATCTGATTCTGAAGAGCCGGGCGAGACGGATTCCGGACAAGAAGAAGGAGAACAATAGGAGGGCCTGCCGAGATGCTCGGCGGGCCCTCCCGCATTCTCATAGCAGCGAGGAGAGGAAGTCCCTGGTCCGCTCCTGCTGCGGATTGTCCAGGACCTCCCGCGGGGTGCCCGATTCCACCACGCGGCCATCGGCCATGAAGATCACCTGATCGGCGACCTCCCTGGCAAATCCCATCTCGTGGGTGACAACAAGCATGGTCATGCCCTGATCCGCGAGTTGCTTCATCACCCGCAGAACCTCGCCGACCAGCTCCGGGTCAAGGGCCGAGGTCGGTTCGTCGAAAAGCATCAGTTTGGGATCCATCGCCACCGCGCGTGCGATCGCGACCCGCTGCTGCTGCCCGCCGGAGAGCTGGATGGGGTAGGCATCCGCCTTGTGTGCGAGACCGACCTGCTCGAGTAGTTCCATGGCGCGGGCGCGGGCCTCGCGCTCGGGCTGCTTCTTCACGTGGACGGGTGCCTCGATGATGTTCTCTATGACGGTGCGGTGCGGAAAGAGATTGAAGGACTGGAAGACCATGCCGATCCCGGTTCGCTGGCGTGCCGCGTCCCTTTCGGAGAGCTCGTGGAGGATCCCGTCGCGTTCGCGGTAGCCGATGAGTTCACCGTCGACGTACAACCGCCCGGCGTTGACCTTCTCCAGGTGGTTGACGCAGCGCAGCATCGTTGATTTTCCCGACCCGGAGGGACCGATGAGGCAGGCGACGGATCCGCGGGGCACCTGCAGGTCGATGCCCTTGAGCACCTCCAGCCGGCCGAAGTTCTTGCATACCTGCTGGGCGTCGATCATGAGCGCGGACATCTATTTGTTCTCCTTCGGGGTCTCCGGCACAACGTTGACGTTGGTGGGGATGGCGCCCTCGGCATCGGCGAGGGCCGCGAGCTGACGCGTGGTCAGGTTGCGGGTGGCACCCCTTTCGAAGTGCCTCTCCAGATAGTGCTGGGCAACCATGAGCACCGAGGTGATCACCAGATACCAGGTTGCCGCCACCAGCAGCATGGGGACGGGCTCGAAGAGGGAGTAGGCGATGTCCATGCTGCGGCCGTAGAGCTCGAGCGAGTAGGGGATCGCCACCACCAGCGACGTGGTCTTGAGCATGGAGATCAGCTCATTGCCGGTCGGCGGGATGATGATGCGCATGGCCTGGGGCAGCACCGTGCGGCGCATGGTCAGCGCCCAGTTCATCCCCAGTGCCTTGGAAGCCTCCATCTGGCCCTCGGGCACCGACTGGATACCCGAGCGCACGATCTCGGCCATGTACGCCGCCTCGTTCAGTCCGAGACCGATGACCGCGAGGGCGAACATGTTGGAGAGGAAGGCCTGCAGGTCAACCTCGGTGAAGCCGAGGTTGATGGTTTGGTAGAGGGATCCGAGCAGACCCCAGAACACCAGCTGGACGTAGATCGGGGTGCCCCGAAAAACCCAGAGGTAGAGCCATGCCACGCCGCGGAGTACCGGATTGTCCGACATCCGCATCACCGCAAGGGCCGCTCCGAGGAGCACACCGATGATCATCGACAGCACCGTCAGCGCCAGCGTGTGCATGGCGGCCGTGGTGATGCGGGTATCAAAGAGATAGGCGCGGTAGGTCGGCCAGCCGTAGGCCTCGTTGTTGAGCGCGCCGAGGATGAACCAGGCCAGCAGCGCCAGGATCACGGTGGCCGCGATCCACCGGCCTGGATGGCGCAGCGGTTTGGCCTCGATCGGTTGAGGCGAGGGCCCGGTGTCGATTGCTTCAGACATGTCGTTCCCCATTCGTCTTATGAGTTAAATTCGGAAAGTGGCTGCTCGTTGATCAGGGCCCGGTCAATCAGGCCCTCCTCGATTCCCCATTGCGCGAGGATCCGCTCGTAGTCCCCGGTATCGATCAGGTGCTGCAGCGCCCTGGCCACGACCGGGGTCAACTCCGAATCCCTGGGAAGGGCGAAGCCGAAGGGGGCCGCCATGAACATTTCCCCAACCAGTTCAATGCGGTTGTCGGAACGGGCCACGGCCCAGGCGGTGATGGGCGAGTCGGCGGCGAGCGCATCTGCGCGACCGAGGACCAGCGCGGTGGCGGCCGAATCCGCGGTGTCATAGGACAGTACGGTGATCGGTTCCCTTCCCTGCGCCACACACTCCTCGGATTTCGGGCGCACATCGTCGGTTTCCGCGACGGTTGTACGCTGGACGGCCACAGTCAGACCGCAGGCGTTGTCGGGATCGACGGGGGTCTCCGCATCGGTGGACTGTGCCCATTGGACACCGGCGTAGAGGAAGTCCACGAAATCGAAGCTCTGGCGCCGTTCCTCATTGTCGGTGAATCCGGAGGCGCCCATGTCCAGGGTCCCGGCCTGAACCGAGGGGAGAATCAGGGAAAAGTCCTGCTCCTGGGGTCGAAAGTCCAGGCCCATCACGGCGGCGGTCGCCCGGGCCAGGTCCATCTCCACCCCGATGATCTCACCCTGCGAGTTCTTGAACTCGAAGGGAGGGAAGGGAGGGTTCGCCCCCGCGGTGAGCACCCCGCGTTCGGCCAACGCGGCCGGGACCTGCGCCTGAATTTCCGGAACAGGGTCGGGGACGATCTGCTCCCAGTTCTCCGGCGTGCTCTGTTCCTCATTCGTCACGCAGGCACCCAGGGTCAGGGACAGCGTGACGACGCCGACGGCGGCGGTGACACCGCGTGCCACGCGGCTCACCGCGGACCCGGGGCCGCGGCGCGATCGGGGACGCAATCGGGTGAGACTCTCAATCATGGGCAAAACTCTACAGGCTCCGCCCACCGCGGAGTTCGTCGACTAAGCCGGATCGCCGCTGGCGATGGTTTCAGCACCGGTATTCTTCGGCGTTATGCGCTCGATGATCATCACGGCGGCGACGGTGAAGGCTCCGAGGGCGACCATGCCGAGCACCGGGCCGACCTGATCGGTCGGGGCGAGGAGATTGGCATCGGAATCCTGCCAGGGCCACAGGGCGCGAAGTGATCCGAGCATGAGTCCGGCCATGATGGTCAGCGTGATCGTGCGGTGATACTCCAGCACATAGGACAGGAAGCGGACGAATAGGACCACACCGGTCAGTGCGCCGAGGATGAAGATGGCGATGACATCCCATTCGCGGTTGGACAGCGAGGCCATCACGGGGGCGTAGAGTCCCATGGCCATCAGGAAGAAGGATCCGGAGATTCCCGGCATCACCAGGGCGCAGACCGCGATGGCCGCAGCGATGAAGATGATGAACAGCGAGGGATCATCCTGTGGTGCACTGGTCAGACCGGTACCGAAGAAGGACAGGACGGCGGCGGCGAGGAACAGCGGGATGACTACGGCAAGGCGTCTGCGGACGTCCCGCAGATCCATCATGCCGATGGGAACGATGATGGAGACGGCGACCATGCCCATGAACAGCCCGCGCGCGATCTCCGCGTGGTTCTCCACGAAGCCGTGGAGAACGGTGGACATGCTGAACACCGCGGTCACCATTCCCACCCCCACCGCCGCCAGGAACCACCAGTCGACCGTCGCGGCGGTGGCCTTCAACTGTGAGCGGTCACGGAGTGCTGATTTGATCAGATCAATCAGCAGGTTTCCGTTGTGCAGTGCGCGCTCGTAGACACCGATGACAAGGGCCACGGTGCCGCCCGAGATTCCGGGGACGAGTTCCGCCATTCCGATCAGCGCCCCGCGAATCAGGTTGACGATCACGGCCAGAGGCGTCTTCTTGGTTTTGGCGGGGTAAAGGTGGGTGTCAGTGGTACTGGCGCTCATCGTTCTCTCGTCTTGAAGGTAGGTTCGTGATTGCTAAGCACTATACGGCAGATCTGCGGAAATCCCCCTTCCGCGCACTGCGGCGGCAGACCCCCGAGGTCCGCGCAGCCCCCGACCCTGCCGATCGGGAAAGCCCCGGTGGGAGCGGGGGGCGCAGCCCCCTTTTGTCCCCTTTTTATCCCCGTTTTTCAGCTATGAAGGACCGTAAAAGAACTGGTCAGAACAAAACAGAATGAGGCAAACCAAGTGTGACACACGCATAAAAACAACCCCCACTTTCAGCATCTATGCTGCTAGTGGGGGTTATATTCGGTGCCCCAGGTGAGACTCGAACTCACACTGGACGGGTTTTGAATCCGTTGCCTCTGCCAATTGGGCTACTGGGGCGCTTGTGTCGTCGGGCGGGACGGGGACCGTCACCCGCACCGATCACAATGCTGGGAATAAATATAGACTACGCCCGTCGGGCGTGGAAATCCGGCCCCCGCCCCCTCAGGCCCGGCCAGTCACACCCGGGGACGGGGCGGACCACACGGTCTCATCTACGGGGTCGGTCACCTACACTCGGACGGGTGAGTGAGAAGACTGACCAGACCCTGATGCTCGTCGACGGCCATTCGATGGCCTTCCGCGCCTTCTTCGCCCTCCCCGCGGAGAACTTCTCAACGACGGGGGGCCAGACCACCAATGCGGTCTACGGCTTTCTCTCCATGCTCTCCACACTGTTGAAGGAGGAAAAGCCGGACCACATCGCGGTCGCCTTCGATGTCGGTAGGAAGACCTTTCGTACCGATATGTTCCCCGAGTACAAGGCGCAACGCGATGCCACGCCGCCCGAGTTCAAGGGACAGGTGGAGATCCTCAAGGAGGTGCTCGCCACACTGGGGATCACCACCCTTGAAAAGGAGAACTTCGAGGCCGATGACATCATTGCCACCCTCGCCGTGAGGGCCAGGCCGCTGGGGTACACCACCCTGATCATCACCGGTGACCGAGATTCCTTCCAGCTTGTCAATGATTCAACCACGGTGCTCTATCCCATGCGCGGCGTCTCCGTCATGCACCGCTTCACCCCGGAGGCCGTGGAGGAGAAGTACGGCCTCACCCCCAGCCAGTACCCCGACTTCGCCGCCCTGCGCGGCGATCCCTCCGACAACCTGCCCAACATCCCCGGGGTGGGGGAGAAAACCGCGGTCAAATGGATCAGTGAATACGGCAGCCTGGACAATCTTCTCGAACATGCAGGAGAGATCAAGGGCAAGGCGGGCAACAGCTTCCGCGAACGCATCGACCAGGTGCGGATGAACCGTGAACTGACCGAGATGGTCAAGGATATGGACTTGCCTGTGGGGCCGGATGATCTGGCACTCCGACCGGCGGACGTGTCCGGAGTGGCGGCGAAGTTCGACGAGCTGCAGTTCGGCACAAATCTCCGCGAGCGGGTCCTGGCCGCGGTGAGGGCGGAGGGTGCGCCGATTGAGTCCCCGACCGACGATGCGGGGGAGGTCGTTGTGGACACCGTGCACCTTGACAAATGGCTTCCCCGGCGTCAGGGTCAGCCGCTGGCGCTCGCTCTGACGGGTGATCCCTCCCCGGCAGGGGGCGACGCCCACTCGATCGCCATCGTCGATACGGATCGCCATGCGGTGACAGCCGATCTCGCCGACATCACTGCGGAGGAGGACCGGGCGCTCGCGGAGTGGCTCTCCTCGGGCTCCCCGAAGCTGCTGCACGGGGCCAAGGCCGCCTTCCACATGCTCGCCGGGCGCGGATTCGCACTCAACGGGATCGAGCATGACACCGCCATCGCCGCCTACCTGCTGCGCCCGGGCCAGCGCACCTACGAACTCGCCGACGTCTACCAGCGCCACCTCCAGCGTCACCTGAACAATCAGCACTCCGGTGAACAGCTGACCCTGCTCGATGCTGCGGATTCGCGTTCGCTTATCGACGCCGCCACCGCGGTCCTCGAGCTGTCAGCGGAGTTGACGCGCGAACTGGAGGAAATCAGCTCCTTTGAGCTCTACCGTGATCTGGAGCTTCCCCTCGTCGGTATCCTGGCACGGATGGAGGCGACGGGCATCGCCGTCGATACCGCGACCCTGGAGCGGCAGCTGGAGTCCTTCATCAACCGGGTGGCCGAGGAGGAGGCCGCGGCGCGGGAACTGGCCGGCGATCCGGGCCTGAACCTGTCCAGCCCCAAGCAGCTGCAGGTGGTGCTCTTCGAAACCTTCGGCATGCCCAAAACGAAGAAAACCAAGACCGGCTATTCCACCGCCGCCTCGGAGATCGAGGCGCTGGCGGCGAAGAACCCCCACCCCTTCCTTGACCACCTCCTCGCGCACCGCCAGTACCAGAAGATGAAGTCCACCCTGGAGGGACTCATCCGTGAGGTGGCCCCGGACGGCAGGATCCACACCACCTTCAACCAGACCGTGGCGTCGACAGGCAGGCTCTCCTCCACCGATCCGAATCTGCAGAACATCCCCGTGCGCACCGATGCCGGTCGCCGGATCAGGTCCGCCTTCGTCGTCGGAGAGGGCTTTGAGACGCTGCTGACCGCTGACTATTCCCAGATTGAAATGCGTGTGATGGCGCATCTCTCCCGCGATCCGGGGCTGATCGAGGCCTACCGGGAGGGCGAGGATCTGCACAACTACGTCGGTTCGAAGGTGTTCAACGTACCGATTGACGGTGTGACCCCTGAGCTGCGCCGCCGGGTCAAGGCCATGTCCTACGGTCTCGTCTACGGGTTGTCCGCATTCGGGTTGTCCCAGCAGCTTGGTATTCCGGCAGGGGAGGCGAAGTCGATCATGGAGTCCTATTTCGAGAGGTTCGGCGGGGTGCAGCGTTATCTGGCCGAAGTTGTTGAACAGGCGCGCAGGGACGGCTTCACCTCCACGCTCTTCGGACGCCGGCGCTACCTGCCGGAGCTGACCTCCGACAACCGTGTGGCCAGGGAGAACGCCGAGCGGGCGGCCCTGAATGCACCGATCCAGGGGACCGCGGCGGACATCATCAAGGTGGCCATGATACGGGTCGATCGGACGTTGCGCGAGCAGAAGGTGAAATCCCGGGTGCTGCTGCAGGTCCACGACGAACTCGTGGTGGAGGTGGCACCGGGCGAGGTGGACCGGGTGACGCGCATTCTCGAGCGGGAGATGGATGGTGCGATCACACTGTCGGTACCGCTGGAGGTGTCGGCGGGCTCGGGTCGGAACTGGGACGAGGCCGCACACTGACCGGCCGGGGACGCTGAATCAGTCGAGGGTCGAGCAGAAGATGGCGGAGCCGGGGAAGATGCCACCGCGCAGGGGCGACCACTGCCCCCATGACACATCGAGGTCGGCTGGCCATTCGGGTTCAAGCAGCCGCTCCAGCCGGAATCCGGCGTCGGTCAGTTCCCCCAGTCGCTCGCCCATCGTGCGGTGCTGCTCCGCGTAGGTGATCCTCCCGTTCCGCTCGTCGCGTTCGACGTAGTCACCCGAGAAGTAGCTGTTCACCGCGGTGAGTCCGGTCGGTCCCGGATCATCGGTGAAGATCCACCGCATGGGGTGGGTGACCGAGAAGACGAACCTGCCACCGGGGCGCAGCACCCTGGCCACCTCCCTCATCAGCGCCGCCGAATCGGAAACGAAGGGGATGGCACCGAATGCGGAGAAGACCACGTCGAAGCTGTCCCCGCGATAGGGCAGGGCCATCGCGTCGGCCTGGACAAGGTCGACGCCGCGGTGATCACCGGCGTGCCGCAGCATCGCGGCGGAGATGTCGAAGGCGGTGATGAAGGTCGAATCGCCGAGGTCCTGCGCCAACCACCTGGAGCAGGGGGCCGATCCGCACCCCAGTTCCAGGATCGATGCGCCGCGCAGCTCCGCGGGCCGGCCCAGAAGACGGGCGGTGGACTCGTGCAGCATCTCCGGACACCAGTAGAATTCGGCGCCGTCCACCCCGAGATACGTGGGGTGCCTGGCGTGGTAGTCATCGGCATCGGAGTCCCACCAGGAACGGGCGGCGGCGGAAAAATCCGATGCGCAAAACCCGTCTCCAGTCACATTGGTTTCAGGAGTGTGCATCCGCGGTATTGTACTTGATCTAGCTGCGCAAACACAGTAGTGTTAGGAAAGCGTGTCAAAGCGCGGGGTGCCGGCGTGTTCTTATAGGAAAACACACCGACCCCGACTGCGGGATCGAAATGCCTGAATGTGCAGGTGTTTTGAGAGACTGCGCGTTCCTGTCCATTCTCAATTTCCTATCCATTTCGGAGCAATTTACATATGCCCACCAATACTGCACCTCAGGTAGCCATCAACGACATTGGCTCAGCTGAGGACTTCCTCGCAGCAATCGACGCCACAATCAAGTACTTCAATGACGGCGATATCGTTGAAGGCACCGTGGTCAAGGTCGATCGTGACGAGGTTCTGCTCGACATCGGCTACAAGACCGAGGGTGTCATCCCCTCCCGCGAGCTTTCCATCAAGCACGATGTCGACCCCGATGAGGTCGTCGAGGTCGGCGACCAGATCGACGCACTCGTCCTCACCAAGGAGGACAAGGAGGGGCGTCTGATCCTGTCCAAGAAGCGCGCACAGTACGAGCGCGCATGGGGTGCCATCGAGGACCTCAAGGAGAAGGACGAGCCGGTTACCGGTACCGTCATCGAGGTCGTCAAGGGTGGACTCATCCTCGACATCGGGCTGCGCGGCTTCCTGCCCGCCTCCCTCGTCGAGATGCGTCGCGTCCGCGACCTGGATCCCTACATCGGCCAAGAGCTTGAGGCCAAGATCATCGAGCTGGACAAGAACCGCAACAATGTCGTTCTTTCCCGCCGTGCATTCCTCGAGCAGACCCAGTCCGAGGTCCGCTCCGAGTTCCTCCACCAGCTGCAGAAGGGCCAGGTCCGCAAGGGCATCGTGTCCTCCATCGTCAACTTCGGCGCCTTTGTCGATCTCGGTGGAGTCGACGGACTGGTCCACGTCTCCGAGCTGTCCTGGAAGCACATCGATCACCCCTCCGAGGTTGTCACCGTCGGTGACGAGGTCACGGTTGAGGTGCTCGAGGTCGATCTCGACCGCGAGCGCGTCTCCCTGTCGCTGAAGGCGACCCAGGAGGATCCGTGGCGCGTGTTCGCACGCACCCACGCCGTCGGCCAGATTGTGCCCGGCAAGGTCACCAAGCTGGTCCCCTTCGGTGCGTTCGTGCGTGTCGAAGAGGGCATCGAGGGCCTCGTCCACATCTCCGAGCTGGCCCAGCGCCACGTCGAGGTACCCGACCAGGTTGTCGCCGTCGGCGAAGAGGTCATGGTAAAGGTCATCGACATCGATCTCGAGCGTCGCCGCATCTCGCTGTCGCTCAAGCAGGCCGATGAGGATTACACCGAGGAGTTCGATCCCTCCAAGTACGGCATGGCCGACTCCTACGATGAGCAGGGCAACTACATCTTCCCTGAGGGCTTCGATCCCGAGACCAACGAATGGCTCGAGAGCTTCGATGAGCAGCGTCAGGCATGGGAGGCACGCTACGCAGAGTCCGAGCGTCGCTTCCAGGCCCACACCGCTCAGATCGAGCGTCGTCGCCAGCAGGCGGAGGAGGCAGCTGCCGAGGCTCCGGCCGGCAACTACTCCACCGAGTCCGTCGAGGATGCTCCCGCAGCGGAGGAGACCGGTGGATCCCTGGCTTCCGATGAGCAGCTCGCTGCTCTCCGCGAGAAGCTCGCAGGAAACTAGTTCCCGTATCCACCGACGTTGACGGTGGGGGACAGGTTCCCACGCGACGCCCCATGGTGCCCGGCACCATGGGGCGTCGCTGTGCGTTGATGATCCCGATGACCTCAGCCGCCCGACCGGTTTCCGGTGGCTTGCACGGCCTGGGTGTATGTTTTCATGTATTTAAAGTGGGGGAGAGGGTCAAACCAGAAATCCGCGGACATGGGAATTTCCGAAACTGTGATAAATATTGGGCGTTCCGGGTTGTTTCTCCTTGGTTTCCGACTTAGGATTAGGGGGACTTACCACTAAATCGGACATGAGTGCAGTTCATCACAGTTCCGGGTGGCGTTAAAACGAGATAGTGCGCAGGAGACCCCTGCTTTAATTTTTTAGGACGCGTGCAATCGTTTTCACTCCTTCGGGCTCGTATCCGGGCAGGTGGTAGGCGTCTGAGGTTCGAACCCGATCCCCAGGCTCCGTTTTCCCGCGGGACACTTCGGAAACCACGTGATTCCCGTGCGTTCAGAAAGGTTCGACATGGCGTCCAAAATTATGACGACATCGCAGCACATTCTGGATAACCTCGGCGGCCCTGAGAACATCACCTCGATGACTCACTGCGCAACCCGCCTACGCTTCCAGCTACATGATCAATCCGCTGTGAACCAGCAGGCCATTGATTCCGACCCCTCGGTTCTCGGCGTCGTTCCGCAGGGTTCCACCGGAATGCAGGTGGTCATGGGCGGTGCGGTGGCCAACTACTACCAGGAGCTGCTCAAGCTAGACGGAATGTCCCACTTCGCAGGTGGGGACGAGGACTCCGGGAAGGCCCCGGCCAGGGACAAGAAGGAATACGGCGGCGTCCGCGGCAAATTCTCCTGGGTGGACTACGCCTTCGAGTTCCTTTCCGACACCTTCCGCCCGATCCTGTGGGCCCTGCTGGGTGCCTCGCTGATCATCACGCTGCTGGTCCTGGCCGATACCTTCGGTATCCAGGAGTTCCGCGCACCGATGGATGAGCAGCCTGACACCTTCGTATTCCTGCACGCCATGTGGCGTTCGGTCTTCTACTTCCTGCCCATCATGGTCGGTGCCACGGCGGCACGTAAGCTCGGCGCCAACGAATGGATCGGTGCAGCCATCCCGGCGGCACTGCTGACACCCGAGTTCCTGGCACTGGGATCAGCCGGCGACACCGTGACCGTCTTCGGTCTCCCCATGGTCCTTAACGACTACTCCGGACAGGTCTTCCCGCCGTTGATCGCCGCGATCGGCCTGTACTGGGTGGAGAAGGGGCTGAAAAAGATCATCCCCGAGGCTGTGCAGATGGTCTTCGTGCCCTTCTTCTCCCTGCTGATCATGATCCCGGCCACCGCATTCCTCCTCGGACCCTTCGGCATCGGCGTCGGTAACGGCATTTCGAGCTTCCTGGAGGCGGTGAACAACTTCAGTCCGTTCATCCTCTCCATCGTGATCCCGCTGCTCTACCCCTTCCTGGTGCCCCTGGGACTGCACTGGCCGCTCAACGCCATCATGATCCAGAACATCAACTCCCTGGGCTATGACTTCATCCAGGGCCCCATGGGAGCCTGGAACTTCGCCTGCTTCGGATTGGTGACCGGCGTGTTCATCCTCGCGATCCGCGAGAGGAACCAGAACATGCGCCAGGTCTCCCTCGGAGCGATGCTCGCCGGACTGCTCGGTGGAATCTCCGAACCCTCCCTCTACGGCATCCTGCTGCGCTTCAAGAAGACGTACTTCCGGCTTCTTCCTGGCTGCTTCGTCGGCGGTGTCGTCATGGGCATCTTCGATATCAAGGCCTACGCCTTCGTGTTCACCTCGCTGCTGACCATCCCGGCGATGGACCCGTGGCTCGGGTACACCATCGGTATCGCCGCGGCGTTCTTCACCTCGATGTTCCTGGTCCTGTTCTTCGATTACCGCTCCGATGAGGAGCGTGCCGAGGTCAAGGCACAGCTGGAGGCCGCGGAGAGCGGTACCTCCGACGCTGCCGCCTCCCCGGTTGCCACCGACGCGGCAGGTACGGCGGCAGCAACCGCCGCCACCGGCGGGGCGGGGGCCGCCCCCCCCCCCCCCCCCCGGACCCTTCTCCCACCCCCGGGGGGGGGGGGCGTCCCCCCCACCCCGGCCGGCGCGGGCCGCCCCCGCTTCTGCAGCTCGTCCCCCCCTCTTTCCAGCCGACATCTTCTTCCCCCCGGAGTTGCCGGTCCCTTTTTTTAATTACCGCCCCCAGGGGGGGCGGCCCGAGGTAAAAGCCCGAGCGGAGGCCCGCGGAGGGGGGACCCCCGGACCCGCCGCCCCCCCGGTTGCCCCCCGCCGCGCCGGGACGGGGGGCAAAACCCCCCCCCCCCGGGGGGGCGGCGCCCGCCCCCGCCACCGCCACGAGGACCTTGCTCGCAGCCGGTGAGGTGGAGGATATCCACGCACCACTGGCGGGCAGGGCCGTCCCGCTATCCGAGGTTCCGGACCCGATCTTTGCAGCTGAGAAGCTGGGCCCGGGTATCGCCATCGAACCGAGTGGAAACACCGTCGTCGCACCGGCGGACGGTACGGTGCTGCTGGTGCAGAAGACCGGCCACGCCGTCGCACTTCGCCTGGAATCCGGCGTCGAGCTGCTCATCCACATCGGTCTGGACACCGTGCAGCTCGAGGGGCAGGGATTTGAGGTCCATGTCGAGCGTAAGCAGCAGGTCAAGGCAGGGGACACGTTGATCACCTTCGATCCGGAGTTCATCCGCTCGAAGAACCTGCCTCTGATCACACCCGTCGTGGTCTCCAATGCCAACAAGTTCGCCAGCGTCGAGGGGCACCCGGCTGACGCCGTGGATTCCGGAAGCTCCATCATCACCGTCATCGGAAAGTAGTCCGGTACTACTCTGGATTGCATGTTGCGAATCGGATTAACCGGAGGGATCGGCAGCGGTAAAACAACCGTCGCCGATCTTTTCGCGTCTCATGGCCTGGAAGTTATCGATGCGGACGCCATCGCCCGCGAGATCGTGGAGCCGGGACAACCCGCGCTCGCCGAACTCGCCGACGCCTTCGGCCACGACATCCTGAGCGCCGACGGCACCCTCAACCGTGGTGAACTGGCAGCGCGGGCCTTCGTCGACCCAGGGCACACCGCCCTGCTCAATTCCATCACCCATCCCCGCATCGAGGAGGAGACCGCGAGGCGCTTCGACTCCGCCGAGGACAGGGGTGTGCCCGAGGTGGTCTGGGACATGCCGCTGCTGGTGGACAAGGGGTACCACCACAACATGGATGTCGTGGTCGTGGTCGACGTGGATGCGGAGGAACGCGTGCGCCGCCTGGTCCACTACCGCGGACTGGCGGAGGAAGATGCGCGCGCCCGGATCGCGGCGCAGGTCAGCGACCAGGTCCGCCGCGCAGCAGCGGATATCATCATAGACAACAACGGCCCACTGGAGGCGCTGGCCACACAGGTCTCAGCGGCGCTGGAAGAGATCAGGAGCAGGTGGGAATGAAGATCTGGAACACCGGTCCCTTCGACAACGAGGAGGCGCAGGAGGTACTGCGGGATCTGCGCAACGATGAGCTCCTCCTGGAGGAGCTGCTTCCCGATGCCGGGCACCGTTACATCGAGGAGGACCAGGGGGCGATGATCATCGCCCTCGCCCACCTGGCAGCCGGCAACCAGCCGCAGGGTGCGGCGGTGCCGGGCGTCGACAAGCTGCGGACCCCTGAGTTGCGGGACCGCCTCAGGCAGTGCCTGGAGGCCGTGCTTATCGACGCCTCCGTGTCCGGCCTCTACGCCCGGTGGGAGACCGAGGGGGAGGCCCTGCACGAATGGAAGGCGCGCTCCCATGTTCGGCTGAGCGACCTCTGAGGCGCGGGGTTCGCCGTCCGCGCCCCGCCGGGGGATCGAAAAGCCGTGCCAATCTGGCGTATCCTCGTTGATATGGCTTTTGCTGCTGAACACCCGGTCCTGTCCCACTCCGAGCACCGTCCGGTCGGCGAGATCGAGCGCTCGAATGCGAAATTCGAGGTCATCTCCGACTATGAACCGGCGGGAGATCAACCGGCTGCGATCAGGGAGCTCGATGAGCGCCTGGACAGGGGGGAACGTGATGTGGTTCTCCTCGGCGCCACCGGCACCGGCAAGTCCGCCACCGCGGCCTGGCTGATCGAACAGCAGCAGCGTCCCACCTTGGTGATGGCACCGAACAAGACCCTCGCCGCCCAGCTGGCCAATGAGCTGCGTCAGCTGCTACCGAACAACGCGGTGGAGTACTTCGTCTCCTACTACGACTACTACCAACCCGAGGCCTACATCGCCCAGACCGACACCTACATCGAGAAGGACTCCTCGATCAACGAGGATGTCGAGCGACTGCGCCACTCCGCGACCTCCTCGCTGCTCTCGCGTCGGGATGTGGTCGTGGTCAGTTCCGTGTCCTGCATCTACGGACTGGGAACACCACAGTCCTATCTGGATCGCTCGATCGTGCTGAACAGGGGAGAGGAAATCGACCGCGACCGGTTCCTGCGACTGCTCGTGGACATCCAGTACGATCGCAACGATGTCGCCTTCACCAGGGGCGCCTTCCGTGTCAAGGGCGATACGGTGGACATCATCCCGGCCTATGAGGAGCTGGCGGTGCGTGTCGAGTTCTTCGGAGATGAGATCGACAGCCTCTACTACATCCACCCTCTGACCGGTGACACGATCCGTGAGGTGGACTCGATCCGGATCTTCCCCGCGACCCACTATGTGGCGGGACCGGAGAGGATGGAAAAGGCGGTGGCCGATATCAGGGAGGAACTCACCGAGCGCCTCGATGACATGGAAAACCGCGGCAAGCTGCTCGAGGCCCAGCGTCTGCGGATGCGTACGGAATACGATCTCGAGATGATCGAGCAGGTGGGATTCTGCTCCGGCATCGAGAACTACTCACGGCACATCGACGGCCGTGCCGCGGGCACCGCGCCGGCGACCCTCATTGACTATTTCCCGGAGGATTTCCTCACCATCATCGATGAGTCGCATGTGACCGTCCCCCAGATCGGCGGGATGTTTGAAGGGGACATGTCGCGGAAGAGGAACCTGGTCGAGTTCGGTTTCCGGCTCCCCTCGGCACTGGATAACCGCCCGCTGACCTGGGAGGAGTTTGATCAGCGCAGGGGGCAGACGGTGTTCATGTCCGCGACCCCGGGCAAATTCGAGATCGCCGCGGCCGGTGGCGAGTACGTCGAGCAGGTGATCAGGCCCACCGGGCTGGTCGATCCGAAGGTGACCGTCAAACCCACCAAGGGACAGATCGACGATCTCATCCACGAGATTCGCGGTCGCACCGATGTCAATGAACGCGTGCTCGTGACCACGCTGACCAAGAAGATGGCGGAGGATCTCACCGATTATCTGCTCGAGAACGGCATCCGGGTGCGTTATCTGCACTCCGACATCGACACTCTGCAGCGCGTGGGACTGCTGCGGCAGCTGCGCCTCGGTGAGTTCGACGTTCTGGTGGGCATCAACCTGCTGCGCGAGGGGCTGGATCTGCCGGAGGTCTCTCTCGTGGCGATTCTGGATGCGGACAAGGAGGGCTTCCTGCGTTCCACGACCTCCCTGATCCAGACAATCGGTCGCGCCGCCCGCAACGTCTCCGGCGAGGTGATCATGTACGCCGACAAGATCACCGATTCCATGCAGAACGCCATCGAGGAGACGGACAGGAGGCGGGAGAAGCAGATCGCCTACAACACCGAGCACGGCATCGACCCGCAGCCCCTGCGGAAGAAGATCGCCGACATCCTCGACCAGGTCTACGAAGGCGGCACCGAGGCGCCGCCCGGTGTCGCCGGCGATGCCGCGGTTGCGGCCCGGCCGGATGTATCCGGCATGGCAGCCGACCAGCTGCAGAAGCTTATCGACGACCTGAGCACCCAGATGGGCGCCGCGGCACGGGAGCTCAAGTTTGAGCTCGCGGGCAGGCTGCGCGATGAAATCATCGACCTGAAAAAGGAGCTGCGCGGCATGAAGGAAGTCGGCATGTAATTACGCGCGTATCCCGTGCTTGTTTTGTTAGACTTGGTCCCTAACGGAATCAGGCTTGATTCTTCGGATAAACTCTCACGTTTAAGGGAAAGGTCACATGAGCGACTCGTACAAGAAGATCGTCGTCGGCACCGATGGTTCCAAGTCTTCCCTCCACGCAGTGGAGCGTGCCGCTGAAATCGCGGCGGCATTCAAAGCCACACTCATCATCGGATGTGCCTTCTATGAAACAAAGGAGGAGGCGTCCAAGACACTGCGCCAGGATTCCGTGACCATCCTCGGCGATGATCCGGCCCAGGAGAATCTGGAGAAGGCCGAAAAGGTTGCGCAGGGGGTGGGAGCCACCAGTATCGAGAAGGTCGTGCGTCCGGGAACTCCCGTCGAGGCCCTGATGAGCATCGTCAACGAAAACCAGGCGGACCTGCTCGTGGTGGGTAACCGGGGTATCAATTCACTGACCGGCCGCCTGCTGGGATCCGTCCCCGCCGATGTTGCCAGGCAGTCCGACTGTGATGTGATGATCGTCCACACGGTGGACTGATCATGGAAGCGACGGGCCCGTGCGAGACACTCGCACGGGCCCGTCGCTTTTCCGCTATACCTCGCCGATCAGGGTCAGCGTCTGAGTCGCCCTCGTGACGGCGACGTAGAGGTCCTGCATGCCCTGCGGTGACTCCGCGATGATGCCGGCGGGATCGACGACGATGACGTGGTCGAATTCGAGGCCCTTAATCTCCTCCACCAGGAAGGCACGGTCGCCCGGGGTGAAGCGGGCCGCGGAATAGATCACCGCCGTGGTTCTCTCCGGGTCCTCCCGCCGGTAGCTCTGCGCCAGTGCGTTGGCGTCTGTGTGCTCATCCAGCCTGAGCACGGGATGTCCGGACTCGCGGATCGCGGTGGCGGGTGCCGCCTCCGGATTGATCCTGGAGAGCAGCTCATTGGCCACGGCCATGATCTCCACAGGGGTGCGGTAGTTCACGGTGAGCTCATGGTGGCGGAAGCGGGTGGAGACGAACGGTTCGAGGGTCTCAGACCAGCTGTCCACGCCCGCCGGCGAACCGGTCTGGGCGGTGTCACCGACCAGTGTCATCCACCGTGAGGGGCTGCGCCGGAAGACCATGCGCCATTCCATGGGGCTGAGCTCCTGGGCCTCATCGACGATGACGTGGCCGAAGGCCCAGCGGTGGTCGGCCCGCGCACGCTCGGCGGTGGACCGGTTGTCGCGGACGCTCTGCCTGGCCGCCAGCGTCTCCGCGTCGATGAGGTCGAAGGCGGAGAGCACCTCGGCCTCGGGGTCGTCGGGGAGATCGTCGGTGACATCGTCGATGTCCGAGGATGGCGAGGAGCTGAGCACATCGAGCACGTCCTCGGCCGCCGAGACCTGTTCACGCCACTTCGCATCCGCGAGGGCCCGGGCCTCCTCGGGGTCGGGGAGTCCGATCAGGGTGGCCAGCTCATCGAGCAGTGCCGCGTCCGAGGGTGCCCACGGGGAACCGGGTGCCCGCAGCAGTGCGCTGCGGGTCTCGTCGTCGTAAAGCGCCGCCGCGTGGCTGATGCGGTCGGCGGATGTGAGCAGTTCCTCCAGGACCAGTGTGGGCTCGAGCTCTGGCCAGAAGCCGTCGATGACGCCCATCAGCGCGTCATGCTCGAGCAGATCATCATGGAGCTGGTCGACGTCGGCGGTGGACAGCAGGTTCCTTCCGCCCAGCGGATCCGCGCCGATCGTGCCGGCAAGCTGCTGCGCAAGCTGCTCGACCAGGTGCTCCCGGAAGATCGGCCTCGCGAGATTGTGCGGCTGGCGGGACCGGCGTGCGCGCGTGCGGGATCTGGCCACGGTGGCCGGATCCACGGTGATCACAATGCCGTCGACGGTGACCTCGAGGGGCTCCGCTGGGAGAATCTGGTAGGCCCTGACCGCCTCAGCCAGGATCGCCGCCATCTCCCCGCTGCCCTTGATCTCCCGGGTGAGCAGATCCTCACTCCCCTCGGGGGAGACCCCCGGATACAGCTGACCGACCGTGGACAGGACCACGCCGGTCTCACCCAGTTCGGGCAGAACCCGGGAGATGTACTCCAGGAAGGTGCTGTTGGGGCCGATGATGAGGACACCCGTGCGGGCCAGCTGTTCGCGCCAGGTGTAGAGCAGGTAGGCGACCCTGTGCAGCGCAACCGCGGTTTTTCCGGTGCCGGGACCGCCTTCGACCACCATCACCCCGCGCGTGGCGTCACGGATGATCTCGTCCTGTTCGCGCTGGATCGTCTCGACGATATTGCGCATGTGGCCGGTGCGGGCCGATCGGATCGCATGGTGCAGCGCGGTCTCCGAGCCCACGCCCGTCTGGACCCCGGTTCCGGGGAGCAGATCCTCGGAACCGGAGAGCAGCTCATCGTCAACCGCGGTGACCAGACGACCGCGGGTGCGGATGTGGCGGCGGGTGTGCACCCCCTCCGGCTGGACCGTGGTGGCCAGATAGAAGGGGCGCGCCATCGGTGCGCGCCAGTCCAGCAGCAGCGTGCGGTAATCATCCTCGCGGGCATCCAGTCCCATGCGACCGATGTACCGGCGGTCCAGTCCGGGGTCCCCGGGGACGGGGTTCTCCGGCTCCTCGCCGGGGGACTCCACATCTATGCGCCCGAAGACCAGACCCAGCTGGGCGAGATTGAGGCGGTCCAGTTTCTGATTGAGTCCGTGATACTCGGTTTCCCTGCGAACCAGCGCCTCCGGGTCGGGGTTTGAGGGATCAACATCCTTCATCACCGCGGCCAGGCGTTCATTGGCGCGGGCCACCTCGCGGTCCAGACGGGCGAAGAGGCCATCGACATAGAGTTGCTCCCGGGCGATGGCCCCGGTGGCGTCCGCTCCTGCATCGGAACGGCTGGAGTGTGTATCAGCTGCGGTCACTCGGGGAAAGCCTCCTCGATCTGTCTTGTCGATCTGTCTTGATGAAATCCCGGAATCTGCTCGAATACTCAACGCAGGGGAGCGTTCAATCATTCCACGAATCACGCGGTGTGGCCAGTCATGTCCGCATCCCGTGCCCGGCAATGCCAAAACCGCCTGTCACCGGTGGGGATGGGACAGGCGGTCCGGGGGTCGGTGCAGGTGGCTAGAACGAGTAGTTCCGGAGCTTCTTCTGCGCCCTGTCCAGTGCCTTGTCGGCTTCGGCCTGGAGCTTGCTGTACCGCTTATCCGCCTTCTTGGCGGCACGTCCCGAGGTCGCCTCCGCCTTCTCGAGCGCATCGCTGGCCCGGTCCTGTGCCTTGGCTGCGGCCCTGACCACGGACTTCTTCGCGGTCTTGGCGTTGGCCTGCGCCGCATCCAGCCAGTCTCCGGCGTTGTCATCGAGGTAGGACTGCGCCTTGGTCGCGTAGTCGGAGACGGTGTCGGTGGCCTTGTGCGCGTAGTCGCTGACCACATCGGAGGCTTTGCGGGCCGCCTCCTGGGCGTTCTTCAGCCAATCGTCCTTGTTGTCCCCCACGTAGTCCTGCGCGGTGTGGGTGTAGCCCGAGACGAGGTTCGAGGCCTCGGAGAGCCAGTCGGTGGCCCTGTCGCCGAGCTTTTCCGTCTCGGACCTGGTGGGCAGCGCCTGCTGGATCTGCTTCCTGCTCCGCTTGGCGGCGTTGCTGGCGCGCCACTTCACACCGGGCTTCCCCTCGGTGTCCACGGTGGTGATGAACAGTCCACCGAGCAGGGCGATGTTGGTGACGAAGCCGTTGCGCCTGTTGCTCTTCTCGGCGGCGTCCTGGGTCTCCCAGAAGGCGTTGCGGGCAAGGATGGTCGGGACGGTCACCACGGCGAGGGCCGCGGCCGAGGTGCGGGGAACCCTGCCGATCGCCAGCAGGGAGCCTGCGGCGATCTTCGTTCCACCGATGATCCGGGTGACCAGCTCCGGATCGCTGGTGATACGCCTGGCGTACTTGCGTGGGAGCACGTAGCGCACGCGATCGAGCACCACCTCGGTTCCCTCTACATGTGACCGGGTGTTCAAAACGGTGTCCGCGCCGTCGACGATATAGACCGAGGCGAGCATGGGTCGGGCGATCTTACGGATCATGGTGGATGCTCCTAACAAACGCAGTTGTGACCGGGGCGGTTGGTACGGCTCCCGGAGGTCAATGTTTTCTCCAGTGTCCAATCCTACCCAGGTTATGAATTGCATGGAGGGAGGTAGACACCATCTGGGGCTGAAAATCCCGCCCCATTGTTTTCGGCCCGCTCCTACCAGCGACGCTCCCACCAGACCTCTAGCTGCGGACGCTCATCACCGAGTGTGGTGCTCCTGCCGTGGCCGGGCCAGACGATGGAATCGTCCGGGTAGACATCGAAGAGTCGCTGCTTGACATCGTTGAACAGACGGATGAAGTCCCCCTCACTGCTGGTCTTGCCCAGGCCACCGGGGAAGAGCGAATCACCGACGAACAGGTTCGTGCGTCCTTCAATCTCCGCCACCAGCGTCGCGCCGCCGGGGGTGTGGCCGCGGAGGATCACGATGGGCAGGTCATGCCCCTCGAAGGGGATGGTGTCCCCCTGGTTCAGTTCCACATCCACCTTCGCGGGAAGTGCGGGGACCTCGAGAAATGGCGCGTAGTGCGTCGCACCGGTCTCCTTCAGCACCTCGGCAAGCGCCCGGACGTGGTCGGCGTGCCGGTGCGTGGTGAGCACCTTGGTGATGTGCACCCCGGCCTCGCCGGCCATGGCCAGGATCGCGGGGGCGTCATCGGCTGCGTCGATGAGCAGCCCCTTGTCATTGGCGCAGAGGAGATAGCAGTTGTTGTCCATGGCCGATACTGAAATATGGTGCAGTGATAGCTCGTTGCTCATGAAACCCAGAGTAGCGAAACAACTCCCTTCGTTGGTATGTTCGAAGTGTTCCGATTTGATCTTTTCCCACCAACCCATCACCAGTGAAGGGCCCAGAAACAATTGGCTGATCGCCTCGTCGTGCGCGGTGCGCGCGAACACAACCTCAAGGGCGTCGACATCGACCTGCCGCGCGACTCCATGGTCGTTTTCACCGGCCTCTCCGGCTCGGGTAAGTCCTCCCTGGCGTTTGACACCATCTTCGCCGAGGGACAGCGCCGGTATGTGGAGTCGTTGTCCAGCTATGCCCGGATGTTCCTCGGTCAGATGGACAAACCGGATGTGGATCTCATCGACGGTCTCTCGCCAGCGGTGTCCATTGATCAGAAATCCACCAACCGGAATCCCCGCTCCACCGTCGGCACGATCACGGAGGTCTACGATTACCTCCGGCTGCTGTTCGCCCGGGCGGGCACGGCGCACTGTCCGGTGTGTGATGCACCCGTGCAGCGTCAGACTCCGCAGCAGATGGTGGATCAGATCCTGGAGATGGAGGAGGGCCTGCGCTTCCAGGTGCTCGCACCTGTCGTGCGTACCCGCAAGGGTGAATTCGTCGACCTCTTCGCCGATCTCGCGGCCCAGGGATACTCCCGCGTCCGGGTTGATGGTCAGGTGTACCAGCTCAGTGATCCACCGAAGCTGGAGAAACAGATCAAGCACGACATTGATGTGGTGGTAGACCGTCTCCAGGTCAAGGCGAGTCAGAAACAGCGCCTGACCGATTCCATGGAAACCGCGCTGCGGCTGGCGGACGGTGTCGCCGTCCTGGAGTTTGTCACCCTGGACGAGGATGATCCGGCACGGCTGCGCCGTTTCTCCGAGAAGCTGAGCTGTCCCAACGGCCACGTTCTCAACCTCGATGAACTGGAACCCAGGGCCTTCTCCTTCAACTCGCCCTATGGAGCGTGCCCCGCATGTGACGGACTGGGGGTGCGGACCGAGGTCGATATAGATCTGATCATCCCGGATCCCGACGCACCGGCCGTCCATGCCGTCCAGCCCTGGAACTCCAGTCCCAACCACACCTACTTTGAGAAGCTGATCGAGGGATTGGCCAATGCCCTCGGATTCGACCCGGAGACACCCTTCAACAAACTCACCGCCGCCCAGCGCAAGGCGCTGATCCACGGTTCAAAGGAGGAGGTCAGCGTCCGGTACAAGAACCGTTTCGGGCGTGTCCGTGCATGGACCGCACCCTTCGAGGGCGTTCTGGGCTACTTCGACCGGAAAATCGAGCAGACCGACTCCGAATCCCAGAAGGAGCGGCTGCTCGGCTACACGCGGGAGGTGGCGTGCCCGACATGCAAGGGGGCACGGCTCAAGCCGGAGATCCTCGCCGTGCGCCTGGACTCGAAGTCCCACGGAGAGCTCTCGATTGCCGGGCTGACCGCGCTGTCTGTGCATGATGCCTTTGACTTCCTTGACTCCCTGACCCTTGGCAGGCGGGAGGAGATGATCGCCGGTGCCGTTCTCAAGGAGATCAGGGCGCGCCTGCAGTTCCTGCTCGACGTCGGCCTGGCCTATCTGACCCTCAACCGCGCCGCGGGAACCCTTTCCGGAGGTGAGGCCCAGCGCATCCGACTGGCGACCCAGATCGGCTCGGGCCTCGCCGGGGTCCTCTATGTTCTGGATGAACCCTCCATCGGTCTGCACCAGCGTGACAACCAGCGCTTGATCGCAACCCTGGAGAGGCTCCGCGACATCGGCAACACACTGATCGTCGTCGAGCACGATGAGGACACCATCCGCCGCGCCGACTGGCTCATCGACATCGGACCCCGCGCGGGTGAATTCGGTGGGGAAGTGGTCTACCAGGGTCTGCCCGAGGGGATCCTCGACTGTGAGGAGTCCCTGACCGGAGCCTATCTCTCCGGACGGCGGAAGCTTGGTGTCCCGGATCATCGCCGCGCAATCGATCCGAAGCGCACACTGACCGTCATCGGTGCCCGCGAGAACAACCTCAGGGGCATCGACGTGGACATCCCCCTCGGTGTCCTGGTGTGCGTCACGGGAGTCTCCGGATCGGGGAAGTCGACCCTGATCAATCAGATTCTGGCGAAGGTGCTTGCCAACAAGCTCAACCGCGCCCGTCAGGTTCCCGGTCGGGCGAAGCGGGTGGACGGACTGGAGCACCTGGATAAACTCGTCCAGGTCGATCAATCTCCCATCGGCCGCACGCCCCGCTCCAATCCCGCGACCTACACCGGGGTCTTTGATAAGGTGCGCAACCTCTTCGCGGAAACCACCGAGGCCAAGGTCCGCGGATACAAGCCGGGACGCTTCTCCTTCAATATGAAGGGAGGGCGCTGTGAGGCCTGCCATGGCGACGGCACCCTCAAGATCGAGATGAACTTCCTCCCGGATGTCTACGTTCCCTGCGAGGTGTGCGAGGGCAGGCGGTACAACCGCGAGACTCTCGAGGTCAAGTACAAGGGCAAGAACATTGCCGAGGTGCTTGGCATGTCAATTGCGGAGGCCGCGGAGTTCTTCGAGCCGATCACCTCCATCCATCGATACCTCGCGACGCTGGTCGATGTCGGCCTCGGGTACGTGCGACTGGGGCAGGCCGCGACCACTCTCTCCGGAGGCGAGGCCCAACGCGTGAAGCTGGCCTCCGAGTTGCAGAAGCGATCCAATGGACGAACCGTCTACATTCTGGATGAGCCGACCACGGGCCTCCACTTCGAGGACATCCGCAAGCTGATGCTGGTGATCCAGGGTCTGGTGGACAAGGGCAACTCAGTGATCGTGATCGAGCACAACCTGGATGTGATCAAGGCCGCGGACTGGATCATTGATATGGGTCCCGAGGGTGGCTCCGGCGGCGGCACCATTGTCGCCGAGGGGACACCGGAGGAGGTTGCCGGTGTCGCCGGATCCTACACCGGGCAGTTCCTCCGGGAGGTCCTCGCGGAATCCTGAGCCGGAGACCCCGGGTCTGTGATCCGGGCTCAGCGTTCCGGGCTCAGGACAGGGGCGGGTGCGCGGGATCGCCGTCGGTGTCCCTGGGCTCCGCATTGCGGCGGCCGCGCATCGCCGCGATCGCCAGCAGCGCCATGCCGGAGGCCAGGAACGCAATGGCCCGCGGGACCCCGTCCAGGGCGACGAGATCGAAGAAGACCAGTTTGACTGTTCCCGCGACCGCGAGACCGACCCCGGTCCACAGTGCGCCCGGCTGATCGAGGAGCCTCCTGCTGAGCATGAGAGCGGCTGCGATCACCATCCACAGAATCGAGACGCCGGCGTGCCCGATGAGGAACCCGAGCTTCATTCCGAATGATCCACCGAGCAGATTGCCCAGGTAGGTGACGATGGTGACGATGGCTGTCGCCGACAAATAGAGAACCGCGGCACCGACGCCCAGCTGGAGCCAGAGAACCCGGTTGTAGAAGACCTCCCGCGCGAGCACGACAACCGCGATGAACAGGAGTATCAGCGCCGCCTGCACCAGTGCGATCCCGTCGGTCAGCCACACCGGGGACAATGCGACCACGTTGCGGAACAGCACACCGGAAATGGCCACGGCCGCGATGATCCAGGAGATCCACGGGAGCATCCCCAGGTCGCGGTCCCGGGGCAGGGTGTTCAACCAGAAGGTGACAGCCGAGGCGGTGAGGAAGAAGGCGACCACGGCCAGTGCCCCTCCGAACTGCGTCCGGTGCTCAAACAAAAGCGGGGTGTAGCGGATGAACACAAAGGCGGCGGCGACCAGAGCCAGCCCGGTCACCGCGACCGGGCGGGCGATGCGGGCGGTGCGGGCGAAATCCGGGGAGACCGTGGCGGAGTGGACCATCGGCGTGGGGTCGGGGGAGCTGAACAGACTCGCCTGAATCCCCAGTCCGGCGATCACCGCGGTGGGAAGCAGGAGCCACCAGGGTGAATTGGCCACACCCACGGACAGTGAGGTGAAGCCGAGGATGACAATGGGTGCGATCACGGCGACCCGGAACGCCGTCGTATCAGGTCCCGCGCCCCTCCCGGATCCGCGGGCGTCACCTCCCGGGGTGGCGGGCGGGTCCCACAGGGTCAGTGACACCAGCAGGACCGCGGTGAGTGAACCGGTGATGATCGCGGTGCCGGCCATCGCCCCGCCCACGGTGGACAGCAGCAGCTGGAGAACCGTCGCCAGTACCGCCACGGCGATGCGCACCCGGGCGGTTGCCACCCTGATCGTGATCAGCAGCGTGGCGATCAGCCCGAACTCGGGCCAGGGCGTGGCCGCGTTGCCAAAGTCGAACCAGGAGGTCAGACCTGTGACGATCGTAGTTGCCAGCAGGACGGCGGAACCGTAGCCCGGATTGGCCGGAGTGGACCAGATCCGGCCGAGAAGGACGAAGCCGACATTGATCAGCAGCATCACCAGGGAGCCGATGCCAGGTGGCCACCATTCCAGGAAGTAGATAAGGGCCCCGGTAGTAGCCAGTGCCGCCACCTGGGAGGTGACCACGAGGGCCACCACGGCCTCGACCCGCGTCCCGCGGTTGCGCACCCATACCGCGGCGGTGAGCAGAACGACCGCGATGAGATAGGACCCCGTGACCCGCCCCAGCGGGCCCAGCCATCCGCGCTGGATCGCCACCGACACCAGCAGGATGATGCCGGCGATGGTGATCGCCGCGCCACCGATGGACACACCGCGCATGATTTTCGCCTCGGTGGACATCGCCGGTGAGGCCGCTACCGACGGTGCCGGGGGAAGCGGGTAGGCGGTGGTCCGCCCCGCGGCCACGGAGCTTCTCGACGCCTCGGGTTGTTCCACCGCGTCACCGCGGGTGACCCGGTTGCGGTCGTAGGGGTAGGCGGGCGGGGGCGTCGTCAAGCGGGGTGCGTTGTCGACCTGAACCGGTGGCTGCTGCGACGGCACCTCAAGTTTCGAGGCAAGTGCGGCGATCTGCTGACTCGCCTCCGCCATCGCGCTCGCCGAGGCGGAGAGTTTCTGCAGGGCGGCGCGCAGGGCCATGCGGTCTCGCTGGTTGAAGTCCATGAAACAAGACTAGGGGCAGCGGCCCGCGCGGACGCCGCGGGGAACGCAATTGTTATACTCACGGGATCGCGCCGCTACCGGGTTTTGTCTCCGCACGTCCAACGTGCTAGAGTCGACCTCACTACCGCCTGATGCATCGTGTATTCCACGAAAAGCATGGGCCGCAAGAGGAGATCTTCCCACCTAAGGCCGCCGCTCGCCGGTTGGATAAAGGTAAAGCAAGTAGTGCTGACACGGACTAGTGCCCGTGTACAACTCTTGAACTCAGATCTCCCGTTCATCCGCAATGTGATGAACGGGTTTTTGGTCTGAAACGGGGCAATCACCTCATGCGGTTCGGTACGTCAGAATTTCCCGCACTGCTAACAGAGGAGTCCACATCAGCGCTGAAGCTCGCATTAATGAGCGTATCCGAGTTCCCGAGGTCCGACTTGTCGGTCCGAATGGTGAGCAGGTAGGCATTGTCCGTATTGAAGATGCCCGCAAGCTCGCGTTCGACGCAGATCTGGATCTGGTCGAGGTCGCACCCACCGCCAAGCCCCCGGTCTGCAAGATCATGGACTACGGAAAGTTCAAGTACGAGCAGGCCCAGAAGGCCCGCGAGTCACGCAAGAACCAGCAGCAGACTGTGGTCAAGGAACAGAAGCTCCGTCCCAAGATCGATGATCATGATTATGAGACGAAGAAGGGCAATGTCATTCGATTCCTGGAAAAGGGGTCGAAGGTCAAGGTCACCATCATGTTCCGTGGTCGTGAGCAGGCTCGTCCCGAGCTCGGCTACCGGCTCCTCGAGCGTCTGGCCAATGATGTCGCCGATTACGGCATTGTGGAATCCCGCGCGAAGCAGGACGGAAGAAACATGACAATGGTTCTCGGCCCGGTGCGCAAGGGTAAGAAGTAAACACGATTAGCGTTTAAGGACAACTTTCATGAAGAACAAGACCCACAAGGGCACCGCAAAGCGCGTCAAGGTGACTGGATCCGGCAAGCTCGTCCGCGAGCAGGCGAACCGCCGCCACCTCCTCGAGGGCAAGCCCTCCACCCGTACCCGTCGCCTGAAGGGGATCGTTGAGGTTTCCGGCGCCGACACCAAGCGCATCAAGCGTCTCCTCGGCAAGGCGTAGTTCCGCCTCCGCCTCCTCCCCTCCACCTATCAAGACAAGATTTAAGGAAGTACCACCGTGGCACGTGTCAAGCGGTCCGTCAACGCAAAGAAGAAGCGTCGCGAAATTCTGAAGTCCGCCAAGGGCTACCGCGGCCAGCGCTCACGCCTCTACCGGAAGGCGAAAGAGCAGTGGCTGCACTCCATGACGTACGCCTACCGCGATCGTCGCGCCCGCAAGAGCGAGTTCCGCAAGCTGTGGATCCAGCGCATCAACGCCGCCGCACGCATGAACGGCATCACCTACAACCGACTCATCCAGGGCCTGCGCCTGGCGGAGATCGACGTTGACCGCAAGATCCTCGCCGAGCTGGCCGTGAATGATTTCGCCGCCTTCTCCGCAATCTGCGAGGCTGCCAAGGCAGCGCTCCCGGAGGATGTCAACGCACCGAAGGCTGCCTAGCATCCGGCTGATTACAGCAACCTGAACCGCCCCCGCACAATGAGTGCGGGGGCGGTTTTTTGCCTCCGACCCGCGGGGTTCGCCCGCGGCGGCGTGAAGAAGAAGGTTGATACTTCACCTACATTTCTCCGAATACTCATCTCCCATGTGTTTTACAGAGGATAAATTCACACCGGGGTCATCTGGTGGAAACATCGGGCCCATACCATGTCCCCTCGTGCCCACTTTACTTCTCGAACCGGAAGTGGATGAGCTACGTAATCGAGCCAAACGATCCCGCAGGAACGAATGGCTGCTGGCGGCGGCGCTGCTGGCGCCCAACCTCGCGCTCCTGGCCATCTTTACGTACCGCCCGCTCCTGGACAATTTCCGGCTTTCCTTCTTCAGCTGGAACATCTCATCGCCCAACTCAACGTTCATCGGCCTCGACAACTACATCGAGTTCTTCACCAGGCCGGATACCGCCCAGGTGGTGTCCAACACCGTCATCTTCACGGTCTTCGCCGTCATCGGGTCGATGTTCTTCGGCCTGCTTCTGGCGATGCTGCTCGATCAGAAACTCCTCGGCCGGAACTTCGTGCGCTCCATGGTCTTCGCGCCCTTCGTCATCTCCGGCGCTGCCATCGGTGTCGCCTTCCAGTTCGTCTTCGATCCGAACTTCGGGCTCATCCAGGACCTGCTCGGCAGGCTCGGGCTGGATTCCCCGCAGTTCTATCAGGACCCCAACTGGGCGCTGTTCATGGTCACCTTCACATTCGTGTGGAAGAACCTCGGCTACTCCTTCGTGATCTACCTGGCTGCCCTGCAGGGATTGAACCGGGACCTTGCAGAGGCCGCGGCCATGGATGGTGCGGGTTCGTGGACGCGCTTCTGGCGGGTCACGCTGCCGCAGCTGCGGCCGACGACCTTCTTCCTGTCGATCACGGTGACGCTCAACTCGGTCCAGGTCTTTGACATCATCCACACGATGACCAGGGGAGGCCCGCTCGGAGACGGCACCACGACCCTGGTCTACCAGGTCTACACCGAGACCTTCACCAACTACCGTGCGGGCTACGGTGCCACCGTCGCCACGGTTCTCTTCCTGATTCTCCTGGCCATCACCGTCATCCAGGTCCGCTACATGGACAGGGAGAACAAACAGAAATGATCTCCACCGATAGAAGCCTCCTGGTCAAGGTGATGGGCTATGTGGGAATGGCCCTCGCCGTCCTGTTCATCGGCGTACCACTGTTGTGGATCGTGCTCACCAGTTTCAAGCAGCAGTCCGAGATCTACACGCAGCCTGTGACTTGGTTGCCCTCGCAGATCAGCCTGGACAACTACGCCGATGTGTTCCGGAGGGTGCCGTTTCTCGACTACTTCCGAAACTCCATCCTGATCACGCTGATTCTGTGCACCATCAAGATCGTCCTGGGGGTGATCTCGGCATACGCCCTGTCGATCCTGAGATTCCCCGGACGCAACCTGGTGTTCCTGCTGGTCATCTCCGCACTCATGGTTCCCTCAGAGGTCACGGTGATCTCCAACTATGCACTGGTCAGCCAGCTCGGCTGGCGCGACACCTACCAGGGAATCATCGTCCCCCTCGCGGGCATCGCCTTCGGTACCTTCCTCATGCGAAATCACTTCATGTCCATCCCGAGCGAACTCATCGAGGCCGCGAGAATGGACCACTGCGGTCATTTCAGACTGCTGTGGAAGGTACTCCTACCCATCTCCATGCCCACCCTGGTCGCATTCTCCATGATCACGGTGGTCAATGAATGGAATCAGTATCTCTGGCCGTTCCTGATGGCCGAGACCGAAAACTCCGCAACACTGCCCATTGGTCTGACACTGCTGCAGAACAACGACGGGGTGTCCAACTGGGGACCCGTCATGGCGGCGACCATCATGACGATGCTCCCCGTCCTGGTCATGTTCCTCGCCCTGCAGCAGTACATGATCAAGGGGCTGATCTCCGGTGCAGTCAAGGGCTGAGCCGCGATCTGAATCGAAGAACTGACCTCATCTCCACTACAGCCACCTCCTGGAAAGGGAAACCCATGACCTTCAATCCTTCACTGAGCCGACGCCACTTCCTCGCAGCGATGGGAGTCGCGGGCGCCGGCGCCGCGCTGACTGCCTGCGCCGGAACCGGCGGCAGCACCAGCGCCAACGGATCCTCCGATTCCGATGCCGCAACCAACACCATCGTCTGGTGGTCCAACCACCCGGCCAACTCCAAGGACGTGGAGCTGGAACTGATCTCCCGCTTCGAGGCGGAGAACCCGGACCTCACCGTCCAGCTGATCGATGCGGGCGCGAACTACCGGGAGGTCTCACAGAAGTTCAACGCGGCGCTGTCCGGCGGTGAGCTTCCGGATCTGGTGGTCCTCTCCGACACCGAATGGTTCAACTTCGCCCTCAACGGTGCCACCGCGAACATCGACGAGGTGGCCAAGCGTAACGGGATCGACACCTCTTCCTATGTGGAGTCACTGTTCAATGACTACCAGCACAACGGCGGGCACTATGGCATGCCCTTCGCCCGCTCGACGACGCTTTTTTACTACAACAAGGACCTGTGGGCAAAGGCCGGTCTTCCCGACCGCGGCCCGGAGTCCTGGGAGGAGTTCACCGAGTGGGGCCCCCGTCTGCAGGAGGCACGCGGCGGCAACGGCACAGCACTGGGCTGGGGCGATGCAGTGAACTATCTCTCCTGGACCTTCGAGGGACCGATGTGGTCACTGGGCGGCAACTACTCCGAGGGCTGGGAGTCGCGTCTGACCACCCCGGAGACGATCAAGACCGTCGAGTGGCTGCGATCAACCGTCAACGATGGTTGGGCCACCGTGTCCACCGATGTCACCAACGAGTTCACCACCGGCCTTATCGGATCGTGTATCCAGTCCACCGGCGATCTGTCCACGGTGGCGAAGGCCGCCACCTTCAACTGGGGCGTCGCAGCCCTTCCCAACCCGACCGGTGAGGGTGCCTGCCCCTCCGGCGGCGCCGGACTGGGCATTCCCTCCGGAATCTCCGAGGAGCGCCAGAACAACGCCATCAAGTTCGCCGATTTCCTCACCAACTCGGCAAACACCGGCTACTGGTCGCGCGAGACCGGCTACGTTCCGGTCCGCAGGGACGCAGCAGAGGATCCCGATCACGCAGCGTTCCTCAAGGAGAACCCGGCGTACAACGTCGCGGTGCAGCAGCTGCCTGACACCCGCGTCCAGGACAACTTCCGCGTCCTGCTGCCCAATGGTGACCGCACCATCGGTGACGCACTGGAGAAGATCTGCCTTTCAGGTGCTGATATCGATGTCACCCTGCGCGACGTGGAGAACCAGCTCAACACCATCTTCAAGCGCGACATCGAGCCACTGCTCTAAGCACATCCAATCACTGAGCCAAGGCTGAAGAAGGAAACGTCACACACATGGCTTCCATTGTTTTTGAAGGTGTCACACGCAGGTACGCCCCCGGGGCGCGCCCTGCGGTGGACAAACTGAATCTGGAGATCGCCGACGGCGAGTTCCTGGTTCTGGTCGGACCCTCCGGCTGTGGCAAGTCGACCTCGCTGCGTATGCTTGCCGGCCTCGAGCCGATCAACGAGGGCAGACTGCTTATCGACGGCAGGGACGCCACGGGCGTGCGGCCGCAGGACCGCGATATCGCGATGGTCTTTCAGAGCTACGCCCTGTACCCGAACATGACCGTGCGGGAGAACATGGCGTTCGCGCTGAAGAACCAGAAGGTGCCCAAGTCCGAGATTGCCACGCGGGTGGCCGAGGCGTCACGAATCCTCCAGTTGGATCCATACCTCGACCGCAAGCCCGCCGCGCTCTCGGGCGGTCAGCGCCAGCGCGTGGCCATGGGTCGCGCCATCGTCCGCGAACCGGCGGTGTTCTGCATGGATGAGCCCCTGTCCAACCTGGATGCCAAGCTCAGGGTCTCCACCCGGGCGGAGATCTCCGCGCTGCAGCGCCGCATGGGTGTGACCACGGTCTATGTCACGCATGACCAGGTGGAAGCCATGACGATGGGGGACAGGGTCGCCGTTCTGCTGCTGGGCGTTCTGCAGCAGGTGGACACTCCCCAGAACCTCTATGACTATCCGATCAACGCCTTCGTTGCCAGTTTCATCGGATCGCCGTCGATGAACCTGATCGAGGGCACCATCAGGGGCGGGTCGGTCACCCTCGGTTCCGGACTATCGATCGGGGTTCCCGATGATGTCGCGGCCGTTATCGCAGGGGATCCCGCACGCCACGAGGGTCGCGCTGTCATCGTCGGTGCCAGGCCGGAGGCGATGAGGCTGGTGTCAGCTGATGATGAGGGCGCCTTCCCTGCCGAGGTCAGTCACATTGATGAACTCGGGGCGGATTCGATGCTCTACGTCAAGGCGTCGGGTGTGAAGAACCCGAACACGGATGTCCTCGGGGAGGGAATCCCGGAGGATATGCGCGTCCAGGTCACCCCGGCGGCGGACCATGATCAGGCGGAGCTGGGAATCCGGGTCGAGCGCCATCACGGGCTCCACCCGGGCGACCGCGTGCACGTCAGTGCCGCGGCGAAGGATATTCACCTCTTCGACGGCGTGGACGGTCGACGCGTTGTCGGTGCGATGACCTCGGAGAGGCAGCCCCACTAGATCACCGATGGTTTAGGGGCCCGGCCGGAATGTGATTCTCCGGCCGGGCCCCTCGCGTGTCCACCCCGGTGTCTACCAGGTCAGGACCCGTTCAGGGGAGCTGCTGCGGAATCTCTCAGGGTCCGATACCGTGGCAAAATCCGCCCCCGCTCTTTCGGCCAGCGCAAGTGCCCGTTCATCGCGGATCGTCCAGCACCCCACGCGAATACCCCGCCGGTGCAGGTCCTCGATCATCGACAGTTCCAGGGCGCGCCACGACGGCAGATAGGCGGCCATGTTCGCCTGAGGAATCTGATCGATCAGCCCGAGGTCGGAATTATCCTCGCGCAGCAGACCCACGCGGCAGCCGGGCAGACGGTCGCAGATCTCCACCAGGGCGGACTCGCTGAAGGAGATGAACAGCAGCCGTTCGAGCTCGCCGGGGCGCCTGTCGATCAGCTCCGCGATGGCTGGAACGGCCCCCGCCGCCTTGATCTCCACCTGGATGGGGAGATCGGTCACCGCGAGAACCTCCTCGAGGGTGGGGATCGTCGAGCCGTCCCGGAGACGGATGTCCCTGACCTGGTCCAGATTCAGGGAGGCCACGGGTGCGTCACGGTGGGCGGAGTCCGGGGCCGCCACCCGTTCCGCGCTGCGGTCATGGAGCACAACCAGGTGGTTGTCCCTGGTCGAGTGCACATCGAGCTCGATCGCATCCGCCGTTTCCGCAGCCCTGAATGCTGCCAGTGTGTTCTCGAGAGCCGTATCCTCCGCACCGCGGTGCGCCACAATGTACATGGGTTCTGAATCTTCCTTCGTGTCGGTCCTGGTGTTTGCAATGGTTGGCAACCGCTGACGGTAGTCGGGGCAGTTTAAGGGACGATGAACACCGCATGGCCTCCTTGAACAACGGTATCGATCAACGGGTGCCCGTGACCCAACTGCTAGCCTTGGGCACATGGCATTGGATTTTTCCCAGGCGTTCAGCGAACGTACCCCCCGTATCGTCAATGCGGCCAAGCTGCAGAAATCCGCCCAGCGCAGGAAGGTGAAGCAGTTCCTGGTCGAGGGTGGAAACTCGGTGGAGGCGGCGATAGCAACGGGGGCAGCCACCGATCTGTTTGTCACGGAACAGGCGGCCGAAAAGTTCGAGGAGATCCTGCGCACGGCCGGATACCTCAATGTCTATGTTCATCCGATCACCGACAGGGCGGCGCGATCGCTCAGTGACACGGTGACCACCACCGGGATCTTCGCGCTGTGCGCAGATGTGCTGTGGACAGTGGCCAAGGCGGTGAATCCGCGTTCGCGGCTGGTCAGCGTTGCGGTGGAAACCCGCGAACCCGGCAATGCGGGTACCCTGATCCGGATCGCGGATGCGGTGGGGGCGGATGCCGTGGTGTTCGCCGGAGACACCGTCGACCCCCAGGGGCCCAAGGCTGTGCGGGCGTCGGCAGGCTCCCTGTTCCACGTGCCCGTCGCACGCAACCCCGACGTCGGTGACGTCATCGGCCAGCTCCGCTCCCGGGGCCTGCGGATCCTCGCCACCGCCGCCGATGGCGAGGTGGACCTCGACGATGCCACCGAGCTCCTGACGCAACCGACGGCGTGGCTTTTCGGCAATGAGGCGCACGGACTGGGGGAGGAGCTTCTCGCGGGTGCCGATCACCGGGTTCGGATCCCTATTCGGGGCCGGGCGGAGTCGCTGAATCTCGCGACGGCGGCGGCGATCTGCCTGTATGAATCCTCCAGGGCGCTTTTCGCAGGGGAAGACTGACACCTGCTTCCGGTGAAGTGCTCCATCACCACGTATGATGTCAGGGTTAGATGTCCATAGATTTATCTTCAGGGAAGGGCTGGACCATACGGTGTCCGAGATTGAGTTGACCGAGGCCAATTTGAATGATGCGGCGCAGGCCGCGATCACGGCTTTTGACGGTGCACGGAACCTGGAGGAACTGGCAGCTCTGCGTCGCAGTCACCTTGGTGATTCCGCGCCGATTCCGCAGGCCCGCCGCCGGCTCGGCAGCATCCCCAAGGATCAGCGCAAGGAGGCCGGGCGCTTTGTCAACGTGGCCCTCGGTCGGGTGGAGAAGCACTTCGCGCAGGTCAAGTCGCTCCTCGAGGAAAAGCGCAACGCCGAGGTGCTCGAGCTCGAGCGCGTCGATGTCACCATCCCGACCACGCGTGAACAGGTCGGAGCCCTGCATCCGATCACCATCCTCAATGAGCAGATCGCCGACATCTTCGTCGCGATGGGTTGGGAAATCTCCGACGGCCCCGAGGTGGAGGCGGAGTATTTCAACTTCGACGCCCTCAACTTCCTTCCCGATCATCCGGCACGCACCCTGCAGGACACCTTCCACATCGCGCCGGAGGGCTCCAGGCAGGTGCTGCGCACCCACACCTCGCCGGTCCAGGTCCGGAGCATGCTCAAACGCGACGTTCCCCTCTACATCGCCTGCCCGGGACGAGTGTTCCGCACCGATGAACTCGATGCCACCCACACCCCGGTGTTCCACCAGATCGAGGGCCTGGCCGTCGACAGGGGCCTGACCATGGCACACCTGCGCGGCACCCTCGATCACCTGGCCAAGGAGCTTTTCGGACCGGACACCCGGACCCGGATGCGTTCGAACTATTTTCCCTTCACCGAACCCTCCGCCGAGGTTGACGTGTGGTTCGCCAACAAGAAGGGTGGCGCGGGCTGGATTGAATGGGGTGGCTGCGGAATGGTCAACCCCAACGTGTTGAGAGCCGTCGGGGTCGACCCGGAGGAGTACTCCGGATTCGCCTTCGGCATGGGCATTGAGCGGACCCTGCAGTTCCGCAACGGGCTATCCGATATGCGCGACATGGTCGAGGGCGATGTCCGTTTCACCCTGCCATTCGGTATCCGGGTCTAGCACCCCGGACACAGCCGATCAGGAACATCTGATCAGGCACAGTCACACACAGCCGCACCGATCCAATTTGTACGAGGAGCCACAAGCACCATGTTGATTTCCCAGAACTGGGTGACGGAACTGCTCCGCCATTCCAACCCGGATTTCGCCGTCACCTCCCCTGAACTCGACGCGGGATATGTCCGTGTCGGATTCGAGACCGAGGGATACGCACCGATTCCGGAGACCACCGGCCCGCTGGTGATCGGACGGGTGGAGAGCATCGAGGAACTGACCGGATTCAAGAAGCCGATCCGTCACTGCCTGGTCAACGTCGGGCTGGCGAACGGGAGCGGGGAGCCACAGTCGATCGTCTGCGGCGCGCGGAACTTCACGGAGGGCGACACCGTCGTGGTCAGTCTTCCCGGTGCCGTGCTGCCCGGAAACTTCGAGATCGCGGCACGGGAAACCTACGGCAGGATCTCCGCGGGAATGATCTGCTCGGCCGCCGAGCTGGGACTTGCTGATAAGCAGAACTCCGGGATCATCACCCTCGACGCCTCCGCGGGTGAGCCCGGCGATGACGCGCGTGCGGTGCTCGGTCTCGACGATACCGTCTTCGATGTCAACATCACCCCTGACCGTGGCTACGCGCTCTCCGCACGGGGGCTGACCAGGGAGCTCGCCTCGGCCTTCAACCTCAGCTACACCGATCTCGCCTACCACCCGGAGGTTGCCGGTCTCGGGATCTCGGTGCCCCCGGTCTCCGGAAATCTGGTGGATGTGGAGCTGCGCCCGGAGACGAAGGCACGTCGTTTCGGGCTGCGTAAAGTCTCAGGCATTGACCCCAGCGTGGAATCGCCGTTCTGGCTGCAACGCGAACTGATGCTCTCTGGCCAGCGGCCGGTCAACGCCGCCACGGATGTGACCAACTACGTGATGCTTCTGCTCGGCACCCCGATGCATGCCTTCGACGCCGGTGTGATCAGCGGTGGGATCGTCGTGCGCAACGCGCGGGCGGGGGAGAAGCTGACCACCCTGGACCACACCACCCGCACGCTCGACGAGGGCGACGTGGTCATCTGCGATGACAGCGGCATCCAGTCCCTGGCGGGCGTGATGGGCGGATCCACCTCGGAGATCTCGGCGACGACCACCGAGGTCTTCTTCGAGGCGGCAATCTGGGATCCGATCACCGTCGCCCGGACCTCACGCAGGCACAGGCTCAGCTCCGAATCCTCCCGTCGCTTCGAGCGCGGAGTCGATCCGGCCGTGGTGGAGGCGGCCCTCGACATCGCGGCATCGCTTCTTGTCTCCATCGCCGGCGGTGCGGTCGAGGCCGCCCGCACGCTCATCGGCGAAGTCCCGGAGATGCCGGTGATCACCGTGAGGGCAACGCGCCCCTCCGAGCTCGCCGGGGTGGAGTACTCCCGGGAGACAGTGATCTCCCGCCTCCGCGAAGTCGGTTGCACCGTCACCGACGGGGGAGACGTCCTTGAGGTCACCCCGCCGACCTGGCGTCCCGATCTGACCATGGCCGCGGATCTGGTCGAGGAGGTTCTCCGCCTCGAGGGGCTGGAGGACATCCCGACGATCGTGCCCACCGCCCCCGCCGGGCGTGGACTGAACCCGGAGCAGAAGCGCCGTCGGGTGATCGGCCACGCGCTGGCCTACTCCGGCTACGCCGAGATCATCCCCAGTCCCTTCATCGACCCGGAGGTTTTCGATAGCTGGGGTCTCGGGGCCGGGGACCGGCGCCGCGAGGTGGTCACCGTGCTCAATCCCCTCGAGGCCGATCGCAGCGCCCTGGGAACGACTCTGCTGCCCTCGATGCTGGATGCCGTGGTGCGCAACGTCGCCCGCGGGCACAGGGATTTTTCCCTCTTCGGGGTTCAGCAGGTGGCGTTCGGACGCGGCGAGGGAATCTCGCCCATGCCCTCGGTGGCCGAGCGTCCTGGCGTTGAGGTGGTTGATGAGCTCATCGCCTCCCTGCCGGAGCAGCCGCTGCACGTCGCGACGGTGGGTACCGGAAACATCGAGTTCGAGGGCCCCTGGGGTGGGGGTCGCGCATACACCTACTCCGATGCGATCGAATCCGCCCGCACGGTGGCACGGGCGGCGGGCGTGGAACTTGAGCTGCGCAACGCGGAGCACCTGCCGTGGCATCCGGGCCGCTGCGCGGCGCTGCTTGTCGACGGCCGGACCGTGGGACACGCCGGTGAGCTGCACCCCCAGGTTCTGGAGCGGCTCGGGCTGCCGGCGCGCACCTGCGCCATGGAACTTGACGTCACCGCGCTGCCCTTCGATGAGCGCCTGCCAGCCCCGGTGCTCTCCGCCTTCCCGGCACTTCACCAGGACATCGCCCTGGTCGTCGATGAGACGGTGCCCGCGGAGGATGTGCGCATCGTCGTGGAGGAGGGGGCGGGTGAACTGCTCGAGGTTGTCGAACTCTTCGACGTGTACCGTTCCGAGCAGCTCGGTGAGGGCCGGAAGTCCCTCGCCTTCTCCCTGAGGTTCCGGGCACCCGACCGTACCTTGACCGATGAGGAAGCCAATGCGGCCCGCCTCGCGGCCGCGACTCTGGCCGCAGAGAGGCTGGGAGCGGAACTGCGCGCGTAGGGCCACCACCCACCCCCCGAGCATCCCAAGGGTTACTCGGGGGTTTCTCATTGGCCCCGCCGCCATGCCCCGGGGCACCGGGAACATGTGACCACGCAGTGGCAGTTTATGAATAATTTGCAGTTTCATGCATAACTGGTATTGTTCTGGGAATGACGATCAAGGTTGCAATCGCAGGAGCCAGTGGATACGCCGGTGGAGAGATCATTCGACTGCTTCTCGGACACCCGGCTTATGCAGCGGGGGAGCTCGAGATCGGGGCGCTGACCGCATCGTCGACCGTGGGGTCGACCCTGGGTGAACTCATGCCGCACCTGCCCCAGCTGGCCGACCGCGTCATCGAGGACACCAACATTGAGGTCCTCGAGGGCCATGACGTGGTGTTCCTCGGACTCCCGCACGGATTCTCGGCGGAGATCGGCAGGCAGCTCGGCCCGGATGTCACCGTGATCGACTGCGCAGCCGACTTCCGCCTGCAGGATCCCGCGGACTGGGAGAAGTTCTACGGATCCCCGCACGCGGGAACCTGGCCCTACGGAATCCCGGAGATGCCCGGCCACCGCGAGCAGCTGACAGGGGCGAAACGTGTCGCCGTCCCGGGGTGTTTTCCCACCGGCGCCACCCTCGCCCTGCTTCCCGCGGTCCTGGTGGGCCTGGTCGAGCCGGATGTTTCGGTGGTTTCGATCACCGGCGTTTCCGGCGGCGGCAAGAAGGCGTCGGTCGGAATGCTCGGCGCGGAGACGATGGGCTCTCTCAAGGCCTACAACACCGCCGGTAGGCACCGCCACACCCCCGAAATCGCCCAGAACCTCGGGGAGGTCAGCGGTACGCCGGTCACCGTCAGCTTCACGCCGGTCCTGGCACCGCTGCCACGGGGAATCCTGACCACCGCGACCGCGCCCCTCGCCGGCGATGTCAGTGCACAGCGGGCACGGGAGGTCTACGCGGACTTCTACGCCGAGGAACCCTTCGTCCATCTTCTGCCCGAGGGACAGCAGCCGCAGACCAAGTCCGTGCTCGGTTCCAACATGTGCCATGTCCAGGTGGAGGTGGATCCGCTGGCGGGCAAGCTCCTGGTGACCTCGGCCATTGACAACCTGACCAAGGGCACGGCCGGCGCGGCGGTGCAGTGCATGAACCTGGCAGTCGGTTTCAATGAGACGGCGGGGCTGCCACTGGCAGGCGTCGCACCCTAGAGCAGTTCCCAACCACACTGAGAAGGAGTTTTTCGATGGCCGATACCGGCATCACAGCGCCCGCGGGATTCACAGCCTCTGCGACCACGGCGGGCATCAAACCCTCCGGCAGACCGGACATGGCACTGGTGGTCAACCAGGGCCCGGAGTTCACTGCGGCGGGTGTGTTCACCCGCAACCGGGTGTTCGCGGCACCGGTGAAGGTCAGCAGGGAACACATCGGTGACGGACGGCTGCGGGCGGTGCTCTACAACGCCGGAAACGCCAACGCCTGCAACGGTCTCCGCGGGGAGGTCGACGCCCGGGATTCCGCATCCCGACTGGCGGGCAATCTCGGCATCGCAGCCGCGGACATCGGCATCTGTTCCACCGGACTCATTGGCGAACCACTGCCGATGGATAAGGTGAATTCCGGTATCGATGCACTGAGCGCTCCCGGGGCTCTGGGGGACAACGCAGCCGCGGCGGCCCATGCGATCATGACCACGGACACCGTGGCCAAGGAAACTGTTGTCCACGCAGACGGTTGGACGCTCGGGGGAATGGGCAAGGGCGTCGGCATGATGGCACCCTCGCTGGCCACCATGCTGGTCTGCCTGACCACCGATGCCGCGGTGACGGCCGAGATGGCGGAGAAGGCCCTGCGGAAGGCGAGCGCCGTGACCTTTGACACCCTCGACATCGACGGTTCGACCTCGACCAATGACACCGTCTTCCTCCTCGCCTCCGGAGCATCAGGGATCACACCGGAGCAGGATGAACTCAATGACGCGGTCTACGCAGCCTGCTCCGATCTGGCCGCCCAGATGCAGGCGGATGCCGAGGGTGTGACCAAGCGCGTGTCCATCACGGTGCGCGGCACCACCGACGACGCCCAGGCGATCAGTGCCGCCAGGACCATCGGCAGGGACAACCTCTTCAAGTGTGCGATGTTCGGCTCCGACCCGAACTGGGGGAGGGTGCTCGCGGCGGTCGGCATGGCCGATGCGGACATGGACCCGGAGAGGATCTCGGTTTTCTTCAACGATCAGGCCGTGTGCCTTGACTCCGCCGGGACCCCCGGGGCCAGGGACGTCGATCTCAGTGGCGAGGACATCGAGGTGCTGGTCGATCTTGGCACCGGCGGTCCCGGCATGGGCACGGTGCGTACCACCGACCTCAGCTATGCCTATGTGGAGATCAACTCCGCCTACAGCACCTAAGGAGCCCCCGGGCACGCCGGTGGGCGTGCGAGGTGGGGCGTCGACAAGCAGTTAGGGAACACCGATGAATGAACTGATCAAGAACCTCGGCTCGGAGGTGCGGGCGAACGTGCTCGCCGAGGCCCTGCCGTGGCTGCAGCACTTCCGCGACAAGATCGTGGTGGTCAAGTACGGCGGAAACGCCATGATCGACGAGGACCTCAAGGCGGCCTTCGCCGCCGACATGGTTTTTCTCCGCACCGTCGGGGCGAAGCCTGTGGTGGTCCACGGAGGTGGGCCGCAGATATCCGAGATGCTCAGAAGGGTCGGCCTCGAGGGTGAGTTCAAGGGCGGTTTCCGGGTGACCACACCCGAGGTGATGGACATTGTCCGCATGGTGCTCTTCGGTCAGGTCGGTCGCGACCTGGTCGGTCTGATCAACACCCACGGTCCCTACGCGGTCGGTGCCTCCGGCGAGGATGCGGGGCTGTTCACGGCCAGGAAACGTATGGTGGACATCGATGGTGTGGCCACCGACATCGGCCTGGTCGGTGATATCGTCCACGTCGACGCCGGCTCACTGATGGACCTCATCGATGCGGGCAGGATCCCCGTGGTGTCCGGCATCGCCCCGGGCGAGGATGGCCAGATCTACAACATCAATGCCGACACCGCCGCGGGGGCGCTCGCCGCCGCCATCGGTGCGGAGAGGCTGCTCGTGCTCACCAACGTCGAGGGACTGTACACCGACTGGCCCGACAGGGGATCACTCGTCTCCAAGATCAAGGTGTCCGAACTGAACGCCCTGATGCCCAGGCTCGACTCCGGAATGATCCCGAAGATGGAGGCCTGCCTCGCCGCGGTCCGCGGGGGAGTCAGTGCCGCCCACGTCATCGACGGACGCATCGAGCACTCGGTGCTCCTGGAACTGCTGACCATGGGCGGTATCGGAACGATGGTGCTCCCCGATGTCTACGATCGCGGGGACTACCCGGAGGGCACCGTATTCAGAAAAGACGAACAGGACGGAACACTGTGAACGTGAAGAACCTCAGCACCGTGGACAATACGCTGGAATCCTGGCCACGGGTCATTCTCAACACCTATGGCACCCCACCGGTCGAACTCGTTTCGGGCAAGGGTGCCACCGTCACCGATGAGCTCGGTCGCGTCCACATCGATCTGCTTGCGGGAATCGCGGTCAACGCCCTCGGACACGCCCACCCGGCGATCATCGAGGCGGTGACCAACCAGCTCGGCCAGCTGGGGCACGTGTCCAATCTCTTCGCCTCCCGTCCGGTTGTCGAGGTCGCGGCAGAGCTGGTCTCCCGCTTCTCGCGTGGCGACGCCGACCTGGCAGCGGCGACGCAGGTCTTCTTCTGCAATTCCGGAACCGAGGCCAACGAGGCTGCATTTAAGCTTGCACGCTTGACTGGCAGGACACGGGTTCTCGCCGCGTTCCATGGATTCCACGGTCGTACCATGGGTGCTCTCGCAATGACGGGCCAACCGGACAAGCGCGCCCCCTTCGCCCCCATGCCCGCGGGGGTCGAGTTCTACCCCTACGGCGACCTGGAATACCTCAGGCGACTGATCGAGATGGATCCGAAGGACACAGCCGCGATCATCCTCGAACCGATTCAGGGCGAGACCGGTGTGGTGCCGGCCCCGTGGGGCTTCCTCCGGGGCGTGCGCGAACTCTGTGATGAGTACGGACTCCTGTTCATCATCGATGAGGTGCAGACGGGTATCGGCCGGACGGGCGACTTCTTCGCCCACCAGCACGACGGCGTGATCCCCGATGTGGTCACCATGGCCAAGGGCCTCGGTGGCGGGCTACCCATCGGTGCCTGCCTGGCCACCGGGGAGGCCGCACGCCTTTTCACCCCGGGAAAGCACGGGACCACTTTCGGTGGCAACCCGATCGCCTGTGCCGCCGCCCGCGCCGTCCTGTCCGTGGTCGATGATCACTTCTGCGCCGAGGTCACACGCAAGGGCGAACTGTTTACCTCCGAGCTGCTCGAGCTCGAGGGTGTGGAGTCGGTCCGGGGGCGCGGACTGATGCTCGGTGTCGTCCTCGAACGGCCGGTGGCCAAACAGGCCGTCTCGGCCGGTTTCGATTTCGGCCTCATTCTCAATGCGCCAGCGGAGAACATCCTGCGGCTCACCCCACCGCTTGTGATAACCGACGAGGAAATCTCGGCCGCCGTCACCGCGCTTCGCGCACTGCTCAACTCTCTCCAGGAAAGGTCCCCAGAACATGATCTCTGAACTCGACGTCCGGCATTTCCTCGCCGATGATGATCTCACCCCGGAGGAGCAGGCGGAGGTGCTCACCCTGGCCGCATCGCTGAAGAGCGCACCCCTGTCGCGTCGCCCGCTGGAGGGGCCCTTGAGTGTGGCCGTCCTCTTTGACAAGACCTCCACCAGGACCCGCTTCTCCTTCGATGCGGGCATCGCTCAGCTCGGCGGTCACGCGATCGTGGTCAATTCCGGTCAATCCCAGATGGGTAAGGGCGAGACACTCCAGGACACCGCGGCGGTATTGTCCCGGTACGTCGAGGCGATCGTGTGGCGTACCTACGACCACGAGAACTTCCACCGGATGGCCGAGACCGCCACCGTGCCCCTGGTCAACGCCCTCTCCGATGACCTCCACCCCTGTCAGATTCTCGCCGACCTGCAGACCGTGGTGGAAAACCGCTGCCCGGAGGAGGGTCCCGCGGGACTCAGGGGCCTCAAGGCCGTCTATCTCGGTGACGGTGACAACAACATGGCCAACTCCTACATGCTGGGCTTCGCCACCGCGGGAATGGATATCTCGATCATCGCCCCGGCACAGTTCCAGCCGAAGCAGGTCTTCGTCGACCGTGCCCTGGAGCGGGCCGCGGAAACCGGAGCACTCGTGGTGGTCACCGATGACCTCGGGGAGGTCTCGGGGGCGGATGTTGTGATCACCGACACCTGGGTGTCGATGGGAATGGAAAACGACGGGGTGGATCGCAGCACCGTCTTCGTGGACTACCGCGTCGATGACGCGGTCATGGCCAGGGCGAAGGAGGACGCCATCTTCCTCCACTGCCTGCCCGCCTACCGTGGCAGCGAGGTTTCGGCCTCGGTCATCGACGGTCCGGCCTCCAGGGTCTTCGATGAGGCCGAGAACCGACTCCACGCCCAGAAGGCGCTACTGGTGTGGCTGCTGGAGAATCAGCCGAAGCGATGAGCCCCGATCCAGCTCCCGTAACCCGCACGGCCCGTCAGGCGCTGATCGTGCAGATTCTGGATAGGCAGCGGGTGACCAGCCAGGTGCAGTTGTCCGAACTCCTTTTGGATGAGGGCATCGACATCACCCAGGCCACGCTGTCGAGGGACCTCGATGAACTCGGGGCGAGAAAGGTCCGCCATGACAGCGGCAGGGCCTTCTACGCCATCGGTCCGGTGGACAACACCGTCCCCGAGGATCTCCGCGGCCCCCAGGAGAAACTGCGCCGGATGCTAGATGAACTGCTGGTCTCCACCGATCACTCGGGCAATATCGCCATGCTCCGCACCCCTCCCGGAGCCGCCCAGTATCTGGCCAGCTTCATCGACCGCGTCGGTCTCAGGGAGGTGGTCGGGACGATCGCCGGTGATGACACCGTCTTCGTCCTGGCCCGTGATCCGTTGAGCGGCCGGGAACTGGGGGAACTGCTGGGGAGGCGTATCCCACCGAACCGGCCTGAAGGTAAGCTGTAGCGCGGGAACCTCCGGACTCGTGCGGTGCAGTGCACATTCCGGACGCGGTGAGGCGAAGAGTGGTTTCTTCACACACTGTCAGAGAACAATGAACACCAATTGAAATAGGAGAACCGAACAATCATGAGCAATCGTGTCGTACTCGCATATTCCGGCGGTCTGGACACCTCCGTGGCCATTCCCTACCTGTCCAAGATGACCGGAGGTGAGGTGGTTGCCGTGTCCCTCGATCTCGGACAGGGCGGTGAGGACATGGAATCGGTCCGTCAGCGTGCTCTCGACTGTGGTGCGGTGGAATCCATCGTCGTCGATGCCAAAGACGAGTTCGCCAACGACTACTGCCTGCCGACGATCAAGGCCAACGGCATGTACATGAAGCAGTACCCGCTGGTCTCCGCGATCTCACGCCCCCTGATTGTCAAGCATCTGGTGCAGGCGGCCAAGGAACACGGCGGTACCCACGTCGCCCACGGCTGCACCGGCAAGGGCAACGACCAGGTCCGCTTCGAGGTCGGTTTCATGGATCTGGATCCCAACCTGGAGATCATCGCCCCCGCCCGCGACTACGCCTGGACCCGTGACAAGGCCATCGCCTTCGCCGAGGAGATCAACCTCCCTATTGAGCAGTCCACCAAGTCGCCGTTCTCCATTGACCAGAACGTCTGGGGCCGCGCCATCGAGACCGGGTTCCTCGAGGATCTGTGGAACCCGCCGACCAAGGACCTCTACGCCTACACCGAGGACCCCGCTCTGGGTAACGCTCCGGATGAGCTGATCATCTCCTTCGAGGGTGGAAAGCCCGTCGCCATCGACGGTCGCCCCGTCACCGTCCTGGAGGCCATCGAGGAGCTCAACCGTCGTGGCGGGGCACAGGGCGTGGGCCGGCTGGACATGGTCGAGGACCGCCTGGTGGGCATCAAGTCCCGCGAGATCTACGAGGCACCCGGCGCACTGGTTCTGATCACCGCCCACGAGGCACTCGAGGACGTCACCGTCGAGCGTGAACTTGCGCGCTACAAGCGCGGCATCGATGCCCGCTGGTCCGAGGAGGTCTACGACGGTCTCTGGTTCGGCCCGCTCAAGCGTTCCCTCGACGCCTTCATCGACTCGACCCAGGAGCATGTCTCCGGTGACATCCGGGTCGTGCTGCACGCAGGAAACATCACGGTCAACGGCCGCCGTAGCGCATCCTCGCTCTACGATTTCAACCTCGCCACCTATGACACCGGCGACACCTTCGACCAGACCCTGGCCAAGGGTTTCGTCCAGCTGCACGGGTTGTCCTCGAAGATCGCCAACCGTCGCGACCGCGAGGCCGGCGCCGAATAGTTGATCCGATCGTCCCAGAAGCACCGACACCAACAGGAGAGGAATTTTCGCGTGGAGAAACATGGAACCAATGAGGGCGCACTGTGGGGCGGCCGTTTCGCGGGTGGGCCCTCGGAGGCCATGTTCGCCCTGAGCGTGTCCACCCACTTCGACTGGGTCCTCGCACCCTACGATGTCCTGGCCTCCAAGGCGCACGCGAAGGTTCTGCATTCCGCTGGTCTGCTGTCCGATGAGGACCTGGCGACCATGCTCAGCGGACTCGATCAGCTGGGTCGTGACGTCGCGGACGGTTCCTTCCTCCCGCTGCCCTCCGATGAGGACGTCCATGGCGCGATGGAACGCGGATTGATCGAGCGCGTCGGTCCCGAGGTCGGTGGGCGGCTCCGTGCGGGACGCTCACGCAACGACCAGGTGGCCACCCTCTTCCGCATGTGGGTCCGCGACGCGGTCCGGGGCATCGCGGTGGGCACCACGGAGCTTGTCGACGCCCTGGTGGCACAGGCCGCGGCCCACCCGGAGGCCATCATGCCCGGAAAGACCCACTTCCAGGCAGCTCAGCCGGTGCTGCTCGCACATCAGCTGCTCGCTCACGCACAGCCACTGCTGCGCGACATCGAGCGCATCCGCGACCTGGACAAGCGGCTGGCCGTCTCACCCTACGGATCGGGCGCCCTCGCCGGAAGCTCACTGAAACTCAACCCGGAAGCCATCGCGGAGGAGCTCGGCTTCGACTCCGCGGCGGAGAACTCCATCGACGCCACGAGTTCCAGGGACTTCGCCTCGGAGACGGCTTTCGTTCTCGCCCAGACCGCGGTGGACATGTCGCGTCTCGCCGAGGAGATCATCGCCTGGTGCACCCCGGAATTCGGCTATGTCACGTTGTCGGATTCCTGGTCGACCGGCAGCTCGATCATGCCGCAGAAGAAGAACCCCGATGTGGCGGAGCTGACCAGGGGCAAGTCAGGCCGACTGATCGGAAACCTGACGGGTCTGCTGGCCACGCTCAAGGCCCAGCCGCTGGCCTACAACCGTGATCTGCAGGAGGACAAGGAGCCCATCGTCGATTCGGTGGCACAGCTCAATCTCCTTCTGCCGGCGATGACGGGTCTGGTCTCCACCCTGACCTTCAACACGGAACGGATGCGGCAGCTCGCACCGGCCGGTTTCACCCTGGCCACCGATCTCGCCGAGTGGATGGTGCGGCAGGGCGTCCCGTTCCGGGAGGCACATGAGGCCTCTGGTGCCTGTGTCCGTATCGCCGAGGGCAGGGGAGTGGATCTGGTCGATCTCACCGACGAGGAGCTCGCGGGGGTCGATCCGCGGTTGACCCCGGAGGTCCGCGAGGTCCTCACCATAGACGGTGCGGTCGCCTCCCGTTCCACTCTCGGCGGGACGGCCGGGGTGCGGGTCGCAGAGCAGCGGGAGAGGGTCTCGGCCACCAGTGCCCGCCTCCGTGAATGGGCACGCACCCCGGTGCGTTAGTTTTCTGCTGTTGCAGGGGGCCAGGACCCCGTTTATCATCAGGCCATGAATGGCACCCCTTCGTCGCATCAGCAATCCCGGGGCAGGGGTGTCTCCGTGGTCGTCGGCATCATCCTGCTGATCGTCGCGGTGCTCGCGGTGCTGGTTGGCAGGGGAATGCTCAGCATTCCAGGGATCAACGGAGATAACGGCGGGGAACTGACCACCATCAGCGCGGTCATCGGTTCGGAGAAGCGGGAGTTCTTCGAGGACCCGGAGGTGCAGCGGGTTTTTGGCGACCACGGGTACACCATCAGGGTCGATACCGCCGGTTCGAGAAGAATCGCGACCGACGTCGATCTGTCCGCCTATGACCTCGCCTTCCCATCCTCGGCCCCGGCGGCGCAGAAGATCATGGCCGGAACCTCCACCACGGGCCGCTTCACCCCCTTCCATTCCCCGATCGCGGTGGCGACCTTCGAACCCATCATGGGGCTGCTGGCCGAGCACGGCGTCGCCTCCAGGCAGGACGGGCACTGGATCATCAACATGGCGGCATTCCTGGAGCTGGCATCCTCGGGACAGCGCTGGCGTGACCTGGGTGAGGGTTTCGCCTCGCCCCGGGTGGTCCAGTTCTCCTCCACGGATGTCCGCAGCTCCAATTCCGCAGCCATGTATCTGTCGATCCTTGCCTGGGTGGCCAACAACGCCTCGGTGGTGACCAATCAGTCGGAGGTCAACTCCGTGGTCGCCAGGGTCAGCCCGCTCTTTCTCGGGCAGGGGTACACCGAATCCAGTTCAGCGGGCCCCTTCGCCGACTATCTCTCCCAGGGAATGGGGGCGAAGCCGATGGTGATGGTGTACGAGGCGCAGTATCTCGCGGAGCAGAACAAGCCGGACTCACGGATCCGCGGGGACATGGTTCTCGCCTATCCCGATCCGACGGTGCTGAGCAACCACACCGTCGTCTCGCTGAGCACACAGGGTGCGGAGATCGGCCGCCTCCTGGTCGAGGATCCCGAACTCCAGCGTCTGGCCGCCGAGCACGGATTCCGCCCGCAGAACTCGGCCCTGTTTGAACAGGCGATGGGACCACTGAATGTTCCCTCCTACCTCAACTCGGTCGATCCGCCCGATTTCGACGTGCTTGAGGAGCTCATCGAGGGCGTCTCCGCACAGTACAATTCACCGCCGCCACCGGAGGAGACGCAACAGTGAGCACAATGATGAGGGTTGTCCGGCGCCTGTTCGCCCCGATCGCCGCAGCTCTGCTGCTCGGCGGGTGTGCTTCGGACGGTGCGTCGAGAAGCGATGATAACGCACCCACCGGGGCACTTCGCATCGTCGCCGCAACTGAACTGCAGGATCTGCAGCCCGCGATCGACCGTGCAGGCGCGGATCTCGGCTTCGCCATCGAGATGGAGTTTCCCGGGGGAACCCTGGAGAACAGTCAGCATCTCAAGGACGGCGACTACGATTCGGCCTTCGATGCGACCTGGTTTGCCACGAATCGCTACGTTGATCTGCTCGGGGCGACGGGCAGGCTCGGGGAGGCCACTAAGGTCGCGACCTCGCCGGTGGCTTTCGGGGTCAAGCGCCAGAAGGCACGCGAGCTGGGCTGGGAGCAGAAGCAGCCGACCTGGTCGGAGATCGGAACAGCCGCCGCCAGCGGCCAGCTGACCTTCGGTATGACCGACCCCGGTTCCTCGAACTCCGGATTCTCCGCCCTGGTGTCGGTGGCCACGGCCTATGCCGATACCGGCCGGGCGCTGCAGGTGGGCGAGGTGGCGGAGGTGGCCCCGCAGGTCCGGGAGTTCCTTTCCGGACAGACCCTGACCTCCGGTTCATCCGGCTGGTTGAAGGACACCTTCCTGCAGAACCCCGACCGCGCGGATGCGATTGTCAACTATGAATCAGTGTTGCACTCCATGGTCCGGGACGACGGCGCCGACATTGAGGTTGTGGTGCCCGCCGACGGCGTGGTCAGCGCGGACTACCCGCTGTCGACGTTGAGCACCGCCGATTCCGCCGCGGCGGAGAAGGTTGCGGCCCTGACCAGATGGCTGCAGGAGAATCCACAGGAGCTGACCGACACCTCCAGGCGCCCGGGTGGCGACGCCACCCTGCCCGCGGAGCTGAGCCGACAGTTGATCATTGAATCCCCGTTCCCCGGGGACATCACCGTGACCAACGCCCTGATCGACGCATACAACAACGACCTCCGCGTACCCGGGGCGACGACCTTCGTCCTCGATGTGTCGGGATCCATGGAGGGGCAGCGCCTCGACTCCCTCAAATCGACCATGTCCTCACTGATCAGCGGTCAGTCCGCGACGGTGACGGGAAACGTCTCCCTGCGCGAGCGGGAATCGGTGACATTGATCCCCTTCAATTTCACACCCACCGACGTCGTGCACGCGGACATCGACCAGGTGGGCGGACCCGCCCGCCACAGCCTGGCCACCTTCGTCGACGGCTTCACCGCGGCCGGCGGCACCGGGCTTTACGACGCCCTGGCCACCGCATTCGAGGACACCGAAACGGGGGCCGAGGGACGCATACCCTCAATCGTGCTGATGACCGACGGTGAATGGACCTCGGGGATGAGCCCTGAGCAGTTCCGGGTCTTCCATGACTCGCTGCCCGCGGAGAAGAAACAGATTCCGGTGTTTGTCATTCTCTATGGCGAAGCCAGTGTAGCCGAAATGGACGAACTGGCCGGCCTCACCGGTGGCCGCACCTTCGACGCACTTCAAGGGGACCTCGATGCCGCATTCAAGGAGATCCGTGCCTACCAGTAACTTCTTCTCCTCACCCCGCAACATCGTCGGCATGGTGCTGGCGATACTGGTGATAGTGGCGCACCTCGCCCTCGGGCTCGGCACCTTCTGGTCGGTGGTGGCGATCGCCGGTTACGGAATCGGCGTCGCCCTGACGCCGGGACGCAGGTCCGCGGCCCTCCCGTCCACCGATCGACCCGCGCTCGATGGACCCACCGACCTCGCGGTCCAGCTGCGCAGGAACGCACTGAGGCTGCGGTCGGCCAACCTTCCCGACGGGGTACGAACCTCCATGGGGCGCCTCGAGAACTCACTTGAAACCGTCCTCGGTGACTGGGACGACCTGGTCGATTACCCGGAACACCAGGTGACCATCCGCAGCATCATCGGAGACTACATCCCGGCACTGTCCTCGGCGTATCTCGATGTACCGGACATCGCGCACCCGAGGGCGGTCCGGGACATCATCTCTTCCCTCGACCTCCTGGCGGACGAGACCGCGAGGATCCATGCGGCGGTGCTGGAGGACAACCTCAACAGACTGGAGGATCAGTCCCGTGTCCTCCGCATGCAGTTCGGGCAGCTCCCGCACCCCGATTCAGATCAAGGTTGAGCGAATAGGGGCGGGCCGGGGCAAGTAACATGTACGGCATGAGTCTTGATCCGAAGCTTCTTGATGTCCTTGCCTGCCCCAAAGACAAGGGCCCACTGCGATATCTGGAGCAGGAGCAGCTCCTTGTCAACGAGCGCCTCGGTCTGGCCTACCGCATCGATGACGGGATTCCCGTCCTGCTCATCGACGAGGCCACCGAGTGGACCCCATCCGCCGAAGAACCGATCAAGAAAGTATCTCATCCATGAGCACCAACATCATTGACGAGCTGTCCTGGCGTGGACTGATCAACCAGTCCACCGATCTGGAGGCGCTGCGCGAGGCGACCCGGGAACCCATCACCCTCTACTGCGGATTCGACCCCACCGGCCCCTCCCTGCACGCGGGGCACCTGGTCCCCCTGCTCATGCTCAGGCGGTTCCAGCGGGCCGGTCACAACCCCCTGGTCCTGGCGGGAGGTGCCACGGGCATGATCGGTGATCCGCGCGATGTCGGCGAGCGCACCATGAACTCCGAGGACACCGTCGCCGAGTGGGCAGATCGGATCTCCGGTCAGCTTTCCCGATTTGTGGACTTCGAGGGTGAGCACGCGGCACGGCTGGTCAACAACGCCGAGTGGACCAATGGAATGTCGGTGGTGACCTTCCTGCGGGATGTGGGCAAGCACTTTTCGCTGAACACCATGCTCGCCCGCGACACGGTCAAACGCCGCCTCGAGACCGACGGCATCTCCTACACCGAGTTCTCCTACATGCTTCTTCAGGCAAATGACTACGTCGAGCTCAACCGGCGCTACGGGTGTTCGCTCCAGGTCGGCGGCGGGGACCAGTGGGGCAACATCGTCTCCGGAGTCGACCTGAACCGCCGAGTTCTCGGAACCGGCGTGCACGGCATCACCGTCCCCCTGGTCACCGATTCGGAAGGCAAGAAGTTCGGAAAATCCACCGGTGGCGGAAGCCTCTGGCTCGACCCGGAGATGACAAGCCCCTACGCCTGGTACCAGTACTTCATCAACGCCGCCGACGCGGATGTCATCCGTTACCTCCGCTGGTTCACCTTCCTGGACAAGCAGGAGCTGGCCGAACTCGAGATCGAGGTGGCGGAGCGGCCCTTCAGGCGGGAGGCCCAGCGCAGGCTCGCCCGCGAGATGACCAACCTGGTCCACGGGGTGGAGGCGACCTCCTCCGTCGAGCTCGCGGCGCAGGCACTGTTCGGGCGCGCCGAACTCGGGGACCTGGATGAACCGACGCTGGCGGCATCCCTGTCCGAAACCGAGGTCGCCGTCATCGAACCGGGTGAGCCGAGGACGATCACCGATCTCCTTGTGGCAAGTTCACTCGTGGACTCACGGGGAGCGGCGCGACGCGCCATCAAGGAGGGTGGGGCATATGTGAACAATCAGCGCATCGAGTCCGAGGAGTGGGAGCCCTCGGCGCAGGACCTGCTCCACGGCAGGTGGCTCGTACTGCGAAAGGGCAAGAAGAACTTCGCAGGTGTGCAGATTGCGTCATAGTCCCACCTGAGTACCGGGCCGGTGCCGGCTCTCCCCGAAACGGGAGCGCCAGCACCGGCCCGACGCATATGCCCCATCAAAATGGCCTCTACCTGCAGACTTGTGACGCCGGACGGCTGTGTGTAAATTAATCGAAGTCGCCGAGAGAGCAGACATCCTCCCCAGGGAGAATGGATAGCCGATCAACGTGACGCGGAGATTAAATCCAAGTTGACTTAGAATTTCTAAGATGATAACCTGAATCTCCAGCTGCTGAGGAGCGGGAATCGAAGAAATGGTTCCCAGAAGCTTCGGTATGCGTGTTGTTTGAGAACTCAATAGTGTGCCATTTATTTTTTTCTTTTGTCGCTTTTGGTGCCCGCTGTTGTGGTGGGTGCCGGGTGGTCATGCCGGGTGTGGGGGTTGCATGAATGTCCCTGCACTGTAAATTGTTGCCTGTTGCTGGTTGCCCGCTTGGTGTGGGTGGTTGGTGGTGGGAATTGTTTGTGCATGATTGATGGCGATGTTTTCATCATGGCCCTTTTTTTGCCCCGTCTGGGTGGGTTGTGGTGGTTGTTTTTTGATCATTTATTTTTGGTTGACAGCCAGTCGGCATTTATGGTCATCTGCGTTTGTGTGGGTGGTTGTGGGTGTTGGTTTTGTTGTTGGCTGGGTTATCGGGCTTTTCACGGCCGTGATATTTTTTCATTTTGTGGAGAGTTTGATCCTGGCTCAGGACGAACGCTGGCGGCGTGCTTAACACATGCAAGTCGAACGATGATGCCCTGCTTGCAGGGTGGATTAGTGGCGAACGGGTGAGTAACACGTGGGTGATCTGCCCCGCACTTCGGGATAAGCCTGGGAAACTGGGTCTAATACCGGATAGGACCGCACTGTTGGGGTGTGGTGGAAAGATTTTTCGGTGTGGGATGAGCCTGCGGCCTATCAGCTTGTTGGTGGGGTAATGGCCTACCAAGGCGTCGACGGGTAGCCGGCCTGAGAGGGTGTACGGCCACATTGGGACTGAGATACGGCCCAGACTCCTACGGGAGGCAGCAGTGGGGAATATTGCACAATGGGCGCAAGCCTGATGCAGCGACGCCGCGTGGGGGATGACGGCCTTCGGGTTGTAAACTCCTTTCGCCAGGGACGAAGCTTTTGTGACGGTACCTGGAGAAGAAGCACCGGCTAACTACGTGCCAGCAGCCGCGGTAATACGTAGGGTGCGAGCGTTGTCCGGAATTACTGGGCGTAAAGAGCTCGTAGGTGGTTTGTCGCGTCGTCTGTGAAATCCCGGGGCTTAACTCCGGGCGTGCAGGCGATACGGGCATAACTTGAGTGCTGTAGGGGAGACTGGAATTCCTGGTGTAGCGGTGAAATGCGCAGATATCAGGAGGAACACCAATGGCGAAGGCAGGTCTCTGGGCAGTAACTGACGCTGAGGAGCGAAAGCATGGGTAGCGAACAGGATTAGATACCCTGGTAGTCCATGCCGTAAACGGTGGGCGCTAGGTGTAGGGGTCTTCCACGACTTCTGTGCCGCAGCTAACGCATTAAGCGCCCCGCCTGGGGAGTACGGCCGCAAGGCTAAAACTCAAAGGAATTGACGGGGGCCCGCACAAGCGGCGGAGCATGTGGATTAATTCGATGCAACGCGAAGAACCTTACCTGGGCTTGACATACACCAGATCGGGCTAGAGATAGTCCTTCCCTTGTGGTTGGTGTACAGGTGGTGCATGGTTGTCGTCAGCTCGTGTCGTGAGATGTTGGGTTAAGTCCCGCAACGAGCGCAACCCTTGTCTTATGTTGCCATCACGTGATGGTGGGCACTCATGAGAGACTGCCGGGGTTAACTCGGAGGAAGGTGGGGATGACGTCAAATCATCATGCCCCTTATGCCCAGGGCTTCACACATGCTACAATGGTCGGTACAGCGAGTTGCCACACCGTGAGGTGGAGCTAATCTCTTAAAGCCGGCCTCAGTTCGGATTGGGGTCTGCAACTCGACCCCATGAAGTCGGAGTCGCTAGTAATCGCAGATCAGCAACGCTGCGGTGAATACGTTCCCGGGCCTTGTACACACCGCCCGTCACGTCATGAAAGTTGGTAACACCCGAAGCCAGTGGCCCAACCCTTGTGGGGGGAGCTGTCGAAGGTGGGATCGGCGATTGGGACGAAGTCGTAACAAGGTAGCCGTACCGGAAGGTGCGGCTGGATCACCTCCTTTCTAAGGAGCTTTATTTTTGTGCTGTGCCCGTGGTGCCACCGGTTGGTGGTGTGGGTGCGGTGTCGGTGTTGGAACCCGGATGTGGTTGCCATCGGCGTGTTATTAATCGGGTGGAGATGATCATCTGTGTGGTGGCGGAAGAGAAATGTTGGTAGGTGGCATGCTGTTGGGTGTCTGGGATGACATGTGTGTTGTGTTGTTTCCTGTGGGCATCGATGTCTGTTGCGCTTGTTCCCTTGTTGTGGGGTGGGTGTGGTGGTGTTGGTGTTGTGTTGTGTGAGAACTGTATAGTGGACGCGAGCATCTTTATTTTTTTGTAAGTTTTGTGTATCCGAACGCGCATCGTGCCTTTTGCCGGTTCGTCCTTGTGGCGGGTTGGTGGGTGGTGTGGTGTGGTGTTGTTTGTTTTTAAGGGCACACGGTGGATGCCTTGGCATGTCGAGCCGATGAAGGACGTGAGAGGCTGCGTTATGCCTCGGGGAGTTGCCAACTGAGCGTTGATCCGAGGATGTCCGAATGGGGAAACCCGGCCGCAGTGATGTGTGGTCACCTGCCGGTGAATATATAGCCGGTGTGGGGGTGAACACGGGGAAGTGAAACATCTCAGTACCCGTAGGAGAAGAAAACAATTGTGATTCCGTTAGTAGTGGCGAGCGAACGTGGATGATGGCTAAAACCCATGTGTGTGATACCCGGCAGGGGTTGCATGTGGGTGGTTGTGGGGCTAGTGCGTGTCCGGTCTGCCGGCCGGTGGCATCGGTTGTGGTTGTTAGTGGAAGTGGTGTGGAAACGCCTGCCGTAGAAGGTGAGAGTCCTGTACGCGAAGATGACCATGGTGGTGTTGTGTTAGTACCCGAGTAGCAGCGGGCTCGTGAAATCTGCTGTGAATCTGCCGGGACCACTCGGTAAGCCTGAATACTTGATATGACCGATAGCGGATTAGTACCGTGAGGGAATGGTGAAAAGTACCCCGGGAGGGGAGTGAAATAGTACCTGAAACCGTGTGCTTACAAACTGTCAGAGCATCCTTTGTGGTGTGATGGCGTGCCTTTTGAAGAATGAGCCTGCGAGTCAGCGGCATGTCGCGAGGTTAACCAGTGTTGGGTAGCCGTAGGGAAACCGAATCCTAACGAGGGTGTGTTAGTGGCATGTCTTGGACCCGAAGCGGGGTGATCTACCCATGGCCAGTGTGAAGCGATGGTAAGACGTCGTGGAGGCGCGAACCCACTTAGGTTGAAAACTGAGGGGATGAGTTGTGGGTAGGGGTGAAAGGCCAATCAAACTCCGTGATAGCTGGTTCTCCCCGAAATGCATTTAGGTGCAGCGTTGTGTGTTTCTTGCCGGAGGTAGAGCTACTGGATGGTTTAGCGGGACTAAAATCTTAGCGACATCAGCCAAACTCCGAATGCCGGTAAGTGAGAGCATGGCAGTGAGACTGCGGGGGATAAGCTTCGTAGTCGAGAGGGAAACAGCCCAGATCGCCGGCTAAGGCCCCTAAGGGTGTGCTAAGTGGAAAAGGATGTGCAGTCGCGAAAACAGCCAGGAGGTTGGCTTAGAAGCAGCCATCCTTGAAAGAGTGCGTAATAGCTCACTGGTCGAGTGATTGTGCGCCGACAATGTAGTGGGGCTTAAGTACACCGCCGAAGCCGCGGCAATGCATCCTTGTGGGTGTGTTGGGTAGGGGAGCGTCGTGTACGCGGTGAAGCAGCCTGGTGACGGTGTTGTGGAGTGTGCGCGAGTGAGAATGCAGGCATGAGTAACGAATGATGAGTGGGAAACTCATCCGCCGGATGACTAAGGGTTCCTGGGTCAAGTTAATCTTCCCAGGGTGAGTCGGGGCCTAAGGCGAGGCCGACAGGCGTAGTCGATGGATAACGGGTTGATATTCCCGTACCCGAATGTGGGCGCCCATGGTGAATCAGTGATACTAACCATCTATGCCCGCTGTTGTGTGTGTCTTTGATGCATGTGGTGGTGTGGTGTGCGTGGGACCTGATCTGGTAGTAGCTAAGTGATGGGGTGACGCAGTGAGGTAGCCAGGCCACTTATTGGATTGTGGTGTAAGCGTGTGGGACGATGGGTAGGTCAAATCCGCCTGTCATGTGTCTGAGGCGTGATGCGTAGCCCTGTGTGGGTGATGTTGGTGATCCTGTACTGTCGAGAAAAGCCTCTAGCGATGTCCATGTTTGGCCCGTACCCTAAACCGACACAGGTAGTCAGGTAGAGAATACTAAGGCGTTCGGGTGAACTGTGGTTAAGGAACTCGGCAAAATGCCCCCGTAACTTCGGGAGAAGGGGGGCCATGGTTGGTGAACACCGTGCGGTGGGAGCTGATTGTGGTCGCAGAGAATAGAGGGAAGCGACTGTTTACTAAAAACACAGGTCCGTGCGAAGACGTTTAAGTTGATGTATACGGACTGACGCCTGCCCGGTGCTGGAAGGTTAAGAGGACCGGTTAGTCACGTTGGTGGCGAAGCTGAGAATTTAAGCCCCAGTAAACGGCGGTGGTAACTATAACCATCCTAAGGTAGCGAAATTCCTTGTCGGGTAAGTTCCGACCTGCACGAATGGCGTAACGACTTCCCTGCTGTCTCAACCACAGGCCCGGTGAAATTGCAGTACGAGTAAAGATGCTCGTTACGCGCGGCAGGACGAAAAGACCCCGGGACCTTCACTATAGCTTGGTATTGGTGTTTGATTCGGTTTGTGTAGGATAGGTGGGAGACGTTGATCATGTGACGCTAGTTGTGTGTGAGTCGTTGGTGAAATACCACTCTGATCGGATTGGATACCTTAACCTTGGCCCATGATCTGGGTTGGGGACAGTGCCTGGTGGGTAGTTTAACTGGGGCGGTTGCCTCCCAAAATGTAACGGAGGCGCCCAAAGGTTTCCTCAGCTTGGTTGGTAATCAGGTGGTGAGTGTAAGTGCACAAGGGAGCTTGACTGTGAGAGTGACAGCTCGAGCAGGGTCGAAAGACGGGACTAGTGATCCGGCACCTACTTGTGGTTGTGGTGTCGCTCAACGGATAAAAGGTACCCCGGGGATAACAGGCTGATCTTCCCCAAGAGTCCATATCGACGGGATGGTTTGGCACCTCGATGTCGGCTCGTCGCATCCTGGGGCTGGAGTAGGTCCCAAGGGTTGGGCTGTTCGCCCATTAAAGCGGCACGCGAGCTGGGTTTAGAACGTCGTGAGACAGTTCGGTCTCTATCCGCCGCGCGCGTTGAAACTTGAAGAAGGCTGTCCCTAGTACGAGAGGACCGGGACGGACGTACCTCTGGTGTGCCAGTTGTTCCGCCAGGAGCAGGGCTGGTTGGCTACGTACGGGAGGGATAACCGCTGAAAGCATCTAAGCGGGAAGCCTGTTTTGAGATGAGGTTTCTTTTGAGGTTCCCTGGAGATGACGGGGTTGATAGGCCAGATCTGGTAGCACTGTGAGGTGTGGAGGTGACTGGTACTAATTATCCAATTTTAAACAACTGTTGGTTTGTGTGCATTAAGCGTGTTTACTTAAGAATTGTTGTGTTTGCGTCCACTATGCAGTGTCTGGCATGACACACGACCCGCCTACCATGTTGTGTGGTGGTGTGTGGTTGCCGTTGTGGTTGTGTCGGTGGTGATAGTAGCAGGGAAACGCCCGGTCCCTTTCCGAACCCGGAAGCTAAGCCTGGTTACGCTGATGGTACTGCACTCGGGAGGGTGTGGGAGAGTAGGTTACCGCCGACCTAAAACTTAAAAAGATTGTTAAAGCAGAAGTAGTGTGTGGGAGAGTGTGATCTGGTGGTGGGAGTGTGTTCCTTCTGCTGGGTGGCACTCTCTTTCCGCATGTCCGCACCCCTTCCGACCCTTCCACCCTTGAACCAGAGGAATACTGATGGCTGATCCCTACGAGCGCCCACGCGACAATGACCGTCAGGGCAACCGCGACTCCCGCGGAGGGCACCGCGGTGCGAACGGTGGTGACCGCCGTTCCTCCGGTTCCGGAGCCTCCCGCCAGGGGCGTGGGCGCCCCGAACGCGATGACAGGGGAGGGGACCGCAGGGGCAATGCGCCCCGCAGGGATCATGGCGGTGCGCCCCGGGGTCACGCCAACCGTGCCGGTCGAGATGCCGAGGAGCGTGACCGTCTGCACCCGCAGCGTTCCGGTTTCCGCGAGGAACGAATCCACGCCCGCGAGAACGAGCCCGATCTGCCCGGCGACATTGACATCAAGGATCTGGACACCATTGTCCTCCAGGACCTCAGGGTGCTCTCCAGGGACAACGCCGAGGCGGTGGCCAAGCACATGATCATGTCCGCGACGCTGCTGGCCGATGACCCGCAGCTCGCGCTGCGCCACGCCCGTGCCGCGAAGGACCGTGCCGGCCGGATCTCCGTGGTGCGTGAAACCTGCGGTATCGCCGCGTACAACGCCGGGGAATGGAAAGAGGCGCTCTCGGAGCTGCGCGCCGCCCGCCGGATGTCGGGTGGACCCGGGCTCATCGCGGTCATGGCCGATTGTGAGCGCGGCCTGGGCAGGCCCGAAAAGGCCATCGAGCTCGGCCGTACGGAGGATCTCAGCGAGGTCGATGCCGAGACGAGGATCGAACTGGCGATCGTCGTCGCCGGCGCAAGGCACGATCTCGGGCAGCATGATGCCGCGGTCATCGAGCTGCAGCGCGTCAAGCCCTCCCTGACCTCGACCGGCCCGAGCGCCGCGCGGCTGACCTACGCCTACGCCGACGCGCTCGTCCAGGCGAAGCGCGGTGATGAGGCCCGTGCGTGGTTCCAGCATGCGGCCGACATCGATGACGAGGGATTGCTCGACGCCGAGGAGCGTATCGAGCAACTGGGCCAGTCGAACAACTAGACTCAAGCTACATGAGCCTCATCACGGATTATGACAGCCTCCTCTTCGATCTTGACGGCACCGTCTATCGGGGAGGTGATGCCATTCCCGGCGCAGTGGAGGCGATCACCTCCAGCGGCCTGCCGGCGCTCTATGTCACCAACAACGCCTCCCGTGCCCCGGAGGTCGTCGCGGACCAGCTGCGCGGCATCGGCCTCAGTGGTGTGACCCCCACCGATGTCATGACCTCCGCACAGGCGGCAGTCACGCTGGCCGCCGCCGAGATAGACCCGGGTTCCAGGGTGTACATCCTGGGTACCCGCGCGTTCCGGGATCTCGCCACCGCCGCCGGTTTCATCGTCGTGGATTCCGCCGATGACGAGCCGGTCGCGGTGCTGCAGGGGCACAATCCGGAGACCGGTTGGCGGCAGCTGAGCGAGGCCGCGCTGGCGATTCAACGCGGAGCCCGGTACTTCGTCTCCAACCTTGACACCACCCTTCCCATGGAGCGTGGCCTGCTGGTGGGCAACGGTTCCATGGTCGCGGCCGTGGTCAGCGCCACCGGAGTGACCCCGAAGTCGGCGGGTAAGCCGGGCCCCGCGATGTTCCACCAGGCGGCGAAACTCCTCGGGGCCAGGAAGCCGCTAGCCGTGGGGGACCGTCTGGATACCGACATCGCGGGAGGGAATTCCGCCGGGATGGACACCCTGCAGGTTCTCACCGGGGTCAGCGGTCACCATGACCTGGTCTATGCGGTCCCGGAACAGCGTCCGACTTTCATCGCCGATTCCCTGTCCTCGCTCAATGACAGTGCGGCCGTGCTGCGCCCCGGCGCACAGGGCGGGTTCACCGCGCGGCTGCACGGGGACACCCTGATCATCGAGGGGGGTCGGCCGGACTCCACGCCCGTCCAGGCACTGCGGACGGCGGTGGAGATCTCCTGGAGCCCCGGTTCGGTGGTCAGCGGCGTCCGGGCCGTTTCGGACGTCGCAAAGCAGGTGCTCGATCAATGGTGGTAGCCCCCACTCCCCGGGACCCGGGCGCCCCGACCGTCTCGGCAGAGGACGTCGAGCGGCGGGTCAACGAGGTCCTCGCGCGGTCCGCGGACAGCCTGCGCGACGAGGCCGAGAATCTAGAGGCGGCCTACCGCATCCTCAATGACGCACTGCAGTAGAAGGAACGTATGTGATGGTGGCACGAAGAAGACTCGACGCTGAGCTGGTGCGCAGGAGGATCGCACGGTCCCGTGAGCAGGCGGTGGAGCTCATCCGCGGTCGCCGGGTGTTTGTCGGCGGCATGCTCGCACTGAAACCGGCGACGGTGGTCGAGCCCGAGGTCTCCATTCGTGTCGAGGAGTCCGGTCTCGAGGACTGGGCGTCCAGGGGCGCGCACAAACTGATCGGGGCGCTCGAGGCCTTCGAACCCCACGGTCTCTCGGTGGCGGGCCGCCGGGTGCTCGACGCCGGGGCGTCGACGGGTGGCTTCACCGACGTGCTGCTGCGTCGCGGTGCCGCGGAGGTGGTTGCGGTCGATGTCGGTTACGGTCAGCTCATCTGGCGCCTGCAGAACGACGAACGCGTGCGGGTGGTCGACCGGACCAATATCCGCTACCTGACCCTGGAGGATACCGGAGGGCCCTGCGACATGATGGTCGGCGATCTCTCCTTCATCTCCCTGCGACTGACCCTTCCCGCGATCGCACGGGTGCTTGTCGACGGCGCTTCCCTGGTCCCCATGGTCAAACCGCAGTTCGAGGTGGGCAAGGACCGCCTCGGCACCGGCGGCGTGGTGCGCTCGGCGGCCCTGCGGGCCGAGGTCACCCGTGAGGTTGCGGAATTCGCCGCGTCACTCGGACTGAGCCTGCGCCAGGTGGTGGCCTCACCGCTGCCCGGGCCATCGGGCAACGTAGAATACTTTCTGTGGCTGATCAAGGACGGCGGCGCCTCCATGCCGAACCCGGATCACCTGGATCAGATGATCGCCACAGCAGTGGAGGAAGGACCACACCCATGACCTCATCTCCAGCCGGGGAACGCGTCGTTCTGCTGGTGCCGCACACCGGCCGCAAATCAAACATTGAATCTGCGGCACTGGCCGCCCATCAGCTCGAGGCCGCCGGGATCACGGTTCGGGTCCTGGTCGGTCAGGATGATGATCCGCTGAGCAACCATCCCGTGCTCGGCACATTCGAGCATGTCCTGCACTCCCGCGAGGCGGCCATCGGAGCGGAACTCGTCCTCGTGCTCGGCGGCGACGGAACCTTCCTCCGTGCGGCGGATCTCGCGCACGCCGTCGATCTTCCGGTGCTGGGCATCAACCTCGGCCACGTCGGGTTCCTCGCGGAATGGGAGCATGATTCCCTGGAGGAGGCCATCCGACGGGTGATCGACCGCGACTACCGGGTCGAGGACCGCATGACCGTCGATGTCGTCGTCCGCGACTCCGGCCTCGAGACGATAGGCACCGGCTGGGCGCTCAATGAGGTGAGCGTGGAGAACCTCAACCGGCGCGGCGTCCTCGACGCCACCCTCGAGGTCGATGCGCGACCCGTCGCCTCCTTCGGCTGCGACGGGGTCCTGATCTCCACCCCCACGGGCTCCACGGCCTACGCCTTCTCCGCAGGGGGCCCGGTGCTGTGGCCGGAACTCGATGCGATCCTGGTGGTTCCGAACAACGCCCATGCTCTGTTCACCAAACCGCTGGTCGTCTCACCGAGATCCACCGTCGCCGTGGAATCCAATTCCGACACCTCTCCCGCTCTGGCGGTCATGGACGGTTTCCGGCCGATCCCCGTGCCACCGGGTTCGCGCGTCGAGGTGGTCCGCGGTGCCCGCCCGGTGCGGTGGGTCCGACTGGATTCCTCACCTTTCACGGACCGCCTCGTGACCAAACTGCGGCTGCCGGTGGTGGGTTGGCGGGGTCCGACCCCGAAGGAGCCCCTCGAGGAGCCCGCGGAGCAGCCACCGCTGACCGCGGTTGACCGTGAGACCCGGGACTTCGACGGCGGCCCGACCCGGTAGGTCGGACACCGCGGAACACCCGCCCCGGAACGCGTTGTTTAGTACGGGTGTTCGTATGAAAGCCGTACCCGTGATGTAGAGTGGTCCCATGCTCGCAGACATCGCGATAGAAAATCTCGGAGTGATCCCGGCCGCCTCGGCCGAATTCAGTTCGGGCCTGACGGTGCTCACAGGTGAGACCGGCGCCGGAAAGACCATGGTTGTCACGGGTCTCAGACTGCTGTGCGGGGGTCGGGCGGATGCCTCACGCGTCCGGAACGGATCGGAACGGGCGGCGGTGGAGGGACGGTTCATTACCGAGGGGATCCCGGGGGACATCGTCGAACGCGCGACCGCAATCGTGCACAACGCCGGGGGAGAGGCCGACGAGAACGGCGATTTCCTGGCGATTCGCACCGTCAGTGCCACCGGCCGTTCCAAGGCCCATCTGGGCGGGCGTTCGGTTCCCGCCGCAACGCTCTCCGAGTTCACCGATGAGCTCCTGACCATCCACGGGCAAAACGATCAGCTCCGCCTGCTCTCTCCGGAGCGGCAGCTCCAGGCCCTGGACCGCTTTGATCCCGCCATTGCCGGTCTGCGGCGCAGCTACGGCGAGAGGTACCGCTCCTGGAGGGAGCTGGAGAAGGACCTCAAGCAGCGCCTCGGTGGCCGCAGGGAATTAGCCCAGGAGGTCGATCGCCTGCAGTTCGCGATCAATGAGATCGATCAGGTCGCCCCCGAGGTCGACGAGGACACCGAGCTGCTCGCCCAGATCCGTCGCCTGCAGGATGTGGACACCCTCCGGGACCAGGCGGCCACGGCACTGTCGGCGATAGACGGGGCCGGGGCGCTGAGCGAGGACATGGGTGGGGCCGGTGGATTCGATGATCAGCAGGAGGCGGCCTCCGACCAGCTCGGCCACGCCGAGGCCTCGCTGAGTACCAGTGAGGATCCGAAGCTCATCGAGCTGGCAGCGCAGCTGCGTGAGATCACCTCGCGGCTCGGTGAGGTCTCCATGGAACTGGGTGCCTTCCTCTCCGATCTGCCCTCCGACCCCCGGGCGCTGGATCAGATGCTCTCCCGGCAGCAGCAGCTGAAACTGCTCACCCGGAAGTACGCGGCCGATATCAACGGTGTCCTCGAGTGGCGGGCCAAGGCGCAGGTGCGCCTGGAGGGCATCGACATCTCCTCCGAGGCGATCGATGCGCTTCGAACCAGGGTCGCGGAATCCTCCGGGGCGATGATGTCCGCGGCCCGGAAGCTCTCCGCGGCCCGGACCAGAGCCGCCCGCAGACTGGGCCAGACCGTGACCGCCGAGTTACAGGGCCTTGCCATGCCGAAGGCCCGCTTCGAGGTGCTGATGTCCACCGTCGCACCCGGTGCGGGTGGCGCCGATCAGGTGGAGTTCCAGCTGGCGCCGAACGCCAGCGCCGCCGCACGCCCCCTCGCCTCCTCCGCATCCGGCGGTGAGCTCTCACGGGTGATGCTGGCGCTAGAGGTGATCCTCGCTGCCGGGACCACCGGGACCACACTCGTTTTCGACGAGGTCGATGCCGGGGTGGGTGGGCGTGCGGCCGTGGAGATCGGGCGCCGGCTCGCCCGACTGGCCAATGACAACCAGGTGATCGTGGTCACCCACCTTCCGCAGGTCGCCGCCTACGCCGATACCCACCTCCATGTTGCCAAGGACGTCGGAGAGGCCTCGGTGAGTTCGGGCGTGGAGTCCCTGAGCCATGAGCGTCGGGTGGAGGAGCTCTCGCGGATGCTCGCCGGACTCGATGACACGGAGACGGGTCGTGCGCACGCCACGGAGCTCCTCGAACGCGCACAGCGCGAACGGCGGGAACTGGGGGCGGGGGAGGGCGCGGGAATTTTTTTTCGCGCGCCTCCACCAATGGTTGAGACTTCCGCCCCACAATGGCAGGCATGAGTCTGTTCAACCGCAACGCCGATCTGCCGGGCCTGCAGGGCGCCACCCGCCAATGCACCCCGCAGGGCAGGGGCCTGAAGCGTCTTTCCTCCGGCGACCTGGCGATCATCGATGCACCGGATCTGAGCAGGGCCTTCGCTCAGCGGCTCCTCGCGGCCCGGCCGGCTGCCGTGATCAACGTGGCACGGTTCACCACCGGTTCCATACCGAACTTCGGTCCCCAGATGCTTCTCGACGCCGATATCGTCCTCGTCGAGGGCATCGGCGCGGAGATCTGGGATTCCCTCAAGGAGGGCAAGAAGGGCCGTCTGACCGAGGACGGGCAGCTGTTCTATGGCGAACGCCTGATCGCCTCTGGCACCCCGGTGACCAGGACGGCAGCCGAGCACACCTTTACCGAGGCCCAGCAGTCGCTGGTCGATCACATGGAGGCCTACTTCGGCAACACCATCCAGTTCATCCATTCCGAGGCGCCGCTGCTCATTGACGGCCTCGGGATCCCCGATGCGGGCACCGACATCGAGGGCAACAAGGTGCTGGTGATTAGCCCCGGTCCGCGGCACCGCACCCAGATCAAGGAGCTACGCAACTTCATCCGGGAGTACGATCCGGTCCTCATCGGTGTCGATGCCGCGGCGGACACACTGGTCGAGCTCGGCTACAAGCCCGCCCTGATCGTGGGCAATCCCACCGGCATCGGTTCGGATGCGCTGCGGTCGGGGGCCAAGGTGATCCTTCCCGCGGATCCGGATGGACACGCCGACGGCCTGGAACGAATCCAGGATCTTGGCATCGGGGCAATGACCTTTCCCGCGGCCGTGAGCTCCGCAACTGATCTGGCACTGTTGCTGGCCAGTTACCACAACGCCCAGCTCGTGGTGAATGTCGGGGCACCGTTGGATCTCGATCGGGTCTTTGACGGTGATCCCTCCGCGGGTCCCGCCGCGCTCCTGACCCGGACCAAAGTGGGCGCGAAGCTGGTGGACGGTTCGGCCATCGCCGAGCTTTACACCGTGCGCAGCTCGGGTTCGCTGGCCTGGCTGTGGGCTCTGCTGGGTGTCCTCGTGGCCGTGGCCGTGGTCATTGTCATAGCCGGTACGGCGGGGGACGGCTCCTTCACCGACAACCTCATCGACACCTGGAACAGCTTCGCGCTGAGCGTCCAGGGTTGGTTCTCCTAGATCCACCACGAAGGGACAACAGACTAAGATGGCTAGATCTAACGGCAGGGCCGGTTTCACCGTTGCCGGCATCGCCTTCGGTGCGGCAGTCGGCGTCGCCTTCGGCACCTACGTCCTCGCGCCTAATCTGCCGGATGCACCCAACCAGACCGCGGCCTCCACCGCGGAGCTGGATCGTGCCAGGCAGGAGGCGGAGATCAACGCGGTCCAGGCCCAGCAGGCCGACAGTGTCATCGATTCCATCGCCGATGATGCGGTGGCCGGAACGCTCACCGAACGCCCGGTGCTGGTCATGTACACCTCCGATGCTGAGCAGTCGGACATCGATGATGTGGCCTGGCTGCTCCGTTCCGCCGGTGCGGTTGACGCTGGAAGAATCCACCTCGAGGATTCCTTCTTTTCCCAGGACGGTGCGGATCAACTGAAGTCCATCGTCGCCAACACGCTTCCCGCCGGAGCGCAGCTGTCGGAGACGCAGCTGGACCCGGGTACCCACGCCGGTGAGGCGCTGGGTTCGGCGCTGATGCTCAATCCGGAGAGCGGTGAACCCATCGCCAGCACCCCCGAGCGGGGCCTACTGCTGGGGGCGCTGCGGGACAGTGGTTTCATCAGCTACGAGGACGGCACCATACTCCCGGGACAGGTGATCGTTCTGATCACCGGTGACAGCGACGGATCCGGCGATTCCGGTTTCGCGGCTGAATCCCAGTCATTGTTTGCCAGGGCACTGGATTCCCGTGGGGACGGCGTCGTGGTCGCCGGCCGGATTCGGACAGCGGCGGACACGGGTGTGATCGGACGGATCCGGGCCAATCCTGATGCGGCGGCCAAGGTGTCCACCGTTGACTCCCTGGACCGCACCTGGGGCAAGATCGCCACCGTGCTCGCCGTCAGGGAGGAGTTGTCGGGCCAGTCGGGCGCCTACGGCGCCGCCGCCTCGGCGGAGGCGGCCAGTCCCGCACTGAACGGTCCCACAGCGGGGTAGGGGCTCATCGCCAGTATCTGTCCTCTAACAGGTAAAACTGCCGGTAAAGAGCCAGTGACCTGCTGATATAGGGGCAAATGAATGCTGTGTTATGCTGGAATTCCGTAGGTTTGAGAAGCGCAGAAACTCCTCCCTGCGGATTTTCCATTTTCTGGGTGCTTTCCGCAGGGGGATGTCACAATCGGCGTCAGACACTCTCGAGCAGCACAGCAACCGAAGAATGGAAGGCCCATGCCAGTGTCAACATCCCGAAATTCCAGTGCCCAGTCGGGCAAGCAGACCAAACATGTCTTTGTCACCGGTGGTGTCGTCTCCTCCCTGGGGAAGGGGCTGACGGCGGCCAGCCTGGGTCAGCTGCTCATTGCCCGCGGGTTGTCCGTGACCATGCAGAAACTCGATCCCTATCTCAATGTAGATCCCGGCACGATGAACCCCTTTGAACACGGCGAGGTCTTTGTCACCGAGGACGGGGCGGAGACGGACCTGGATCTGGGACACTACGAGCGCTTCCTGGACCGGAACCTCAACGCCAACGCCAACGTGACCACCGGCAAAGTCTACTCGACGGTGATCGCCAAGGAGCGCAAGGGCGAATACCTTGGCAAGACGGTTCAGGTCATTCCCCATATCACCGATGAGATCAAGGCACGCATCCTTGCCATGGGGGAGCCGGACGACAACGGCGATCAGCCCGATGTGGTGATCTCGGAGATCGGTGGCACCGTCGGCGATATCGAGTCCCAGCCCTTCCTCGAGGCAGCGCGCCAGGTCCGCCATGAGGTCGGACGGGAGAACATCTTCTTCATCCACTGTTCACTGGTTCCCTATCTCGCCACCTCCGGTGAGCTCAAGACAAAGCCGACCCAGCATTCGGTCACCGAGCTGCGATCGATCGGTATCGTCCCCGATGCGATCGTCCTGCGGTGCGACCGCGAGGTGCCGGAGGGACTCAAGCGCAAGATCGCCCTGATGTGCGATGTCGAGGAGGAGGGTGTTGTCTCCTGCGCGGATTCCAGCTCGATCTACAACATTCCCCAGACCCTCTACCGCGAGCATCTCGACACCTTCCTCATCCGCAGGCTCGGCCTGCCCTTCCGCGATGTCGACTGGACGGTGTGGGGTGGCCTGCTGGACCGCGTCCATCACCCTGCCGGTGAGGTCACCGTGGGGGTCGTCGGAAAGTACATCGACCTTCCCGATGCGTATCTCTCCGTCGTGGAGGCAGTGCGCGCCGGCGGATTCGCCAACAATGTCAAAGCCAACATCGAATGGATCACCTCCGACGACTGCGAAACCCCCGAGGGCGCGAAGAAGGCGCTGGGCAACCTCGATGCCATCGTGGTGCCCGGCGGTTTCGGGATCCGCGGCATCGAGGGAAAGATCGGTGCCATCACCTACGCCAGGGTCAACGGGGTCCCGCTGCTCGGACTGTGCCTCGGACTGCAGTGCACGGTCATCGAGGCGGCCAGGCGCGCGGGTCTGGACAAGGCATCCTCGACCGAATTCGATCCGGAGACCGAACAGCCGGTGATCGCAACGATGGCGGAGCAGCGTGAGGCCGTCTCGGGCAGGGCGGATCTCGGTGGCACGATGCGTCTGGGTGCCTATCCCGCACGATTGAAGGAGGGCACCCTGGTCGCCGAGCTCTATGGAACGACGCAGGTCTCCGAGCGGCACCGGCACCGCTATGAGGTGAACAACGCCTACCGTGGCCAGATTGAGGAGGGATCGGGGCTGGTGTTCTCCGGTACCTCGCCAGACGGTGAGCTGATCGAGTTCGTTGAGTACCCCAGGGAGGTGCACCCCTTCCTGATCGCCACCCAGGCGCACCCCGAGTACAAATCCCGTCCCACCAGGGCACATCCCCTGTTCGAGGGCCTCATTCGCGCCGCCCTCAACAGATAGTCACGGCCACGTCCCGGACGTCCTAGAATGGAGAAACCATGACGATCCCCGGAGAACACGAATTTCAGGTCACCGATTCCGAATTGCTGCTGGAGGCCCCGATCCTCGCGGTGCGCCGCGACACCATCCTGATGCCCGGCGGGAGAGCCGCGGACAGGGAGATCGTCGAGCATTTCGGCGCAGCGGCGGTGGTGGCCTTCGACGGGGAGTCCATCGCCCTGGTTCGCCAGTACCGGCACTGTGTCCGGGACCGGCTGTGGGAACTGCCCGCGGGTCTGCTCGACATCGCAGACGAGCCCGCACTGACCGCCGCGCAGCGGGAGCTGGTGGAGGAGGCGGGCCTTGTGGCGGGGGAGTGGTCGCTGCTCGTTGATCTGGTCACCTCACCGGGTTTCTGCGAGGAGGCGTGCCGGATCTATCTGGCACGCGATCTCACCGCCGTGCACCGGCCGGAAGCGGAGGACGATGAGGAGGCCGATATGACCCTCGAGTGGTTCCCGCTGGCAACCGCCCGCGACATGGTCCTCAGCGGCCGAATCGTCAATTCGATCGCCATCGCGGGCATTCTGACCGCCGATGCCGTGCTGTCCGGCCGCGCGGAGGCGCGGTCGACGGATGAACCCTTCACCTACCGGCCGCGCAGCCTGCCGGGGCGTCGAAAAGCTGAGGGCATCGTCCCCGACATGAAGAAGCTGTGACCGTCCACGACACCGCAGAAACCTGGTTGACGCATCTGGCTGTTGAACGCGGACTGAGCGCCAATACGCTCAGCAGCTACCGCCGCGATGTGCTGCGCTACGTCGACTGGTTGGATTCCGCCGGAATCACCGACATCGACGTCGTTTCGGTCGCCGACATCGAGGCCTACGTGCTCGATCTGCGCCGGGGTGTCGACGGCCGCACCGCCCTCGGCGCCTCCTCTGCCGCCCGGGCCCTGATCGTGGTCCGCGGGCTGCACAGGTTCGCCCTCGGCGAGGGTCTGGTCGTCATCGATGTAGCCGCCGAGGTCGCGCCGCCGGCGACGGGCAGGCACCTGCCGGACACGCTGTCGATTGAGGAGGTGTCACTGCTTATCGACGCCTGCCCCGCAGATGACGCGGCCACCGCGGCGGACCTGCGCGATAGGGCGCTGATCGAGGTGCTCTACGGCACCGGGGCCCGCATCTCGGAGGCGGTGGGCCTGAGCGTCGATGATGTCTCCGAGGCTCCGGAGGTGCTCCGCCTGACGGGAAAGGGCAGCAAACAGCGGTTGGTGCCCTACGGCAGCATGGCCAGCGACGCGGTGGCGCGGTACCTGGTACGCGGTCGACCGTTACTCGCGAAGGGCAAGTCCCATGCCTTGTTTCTCAATATGCGCGGCGGGGCTCTGTCCCGACAGTCCGCGTGGGCGGCCCTGAAAAGGGCGGTGGAGCGGTCCGGACTGGACAAGGAGGTCTCGCCGCACACCCTGCGCCACAGCTTCGCCACACATCTGCTCGAGGGCGGTGCGAACATCCGTGTGGTCCAGGAACTCCTGGGTCACTCCTCGGTGACCACCACCCAGATATACACACATGTCACCGCGGAGAACCTGCGGCAGGTGTGGCACTCCGCGCATCCCCGGGCCTGAGCGATACCCCCTTTGGTAAAGCTTTAAGGCTTGACCGTGGAGGTGGTCGGGAGACGCTCCGGCGTGTGCACGTTCTTAATGCGGGAAGGGGCCCTAAGGTGCATGTAGTGTGGTCGTGAAAGTGAATGACAGGGGAGTAATTTCTCACCCGCCCTGTTGGTCCATGAGTCAAGGAAGAGGGTTTGACTGTGAGCGATTCGGGATTGTCCGACACTCCCGGTGTTGAGCTTGGCCTCACCGGCCGTCCCCTGCGCGAGTTGCCGGAACCTATCACGCTCGAGCGGCATGGGCCGGCGACCATCCTGGCGATGGCCAACCAGAAGGGCGGCGTGGGTAAAACCACCTCCACCATCAATCTCGGTGCCTGCCTCGCGGAGCTGGGGCGCCGGGTCCTTCTGGTGGATCTCGATCCCCAGGGCGCGCTCTCCGCCGGTCTCGGCGTTCCGCACCAGGATGTCGAGGTCACCGTATACGACCTCATGGTGGACAACAACACCACGATCCAGCAGGCGATTCACCGCACCTCCGTCCACGGACTGGATGTGGTGCCGGCCAACATTGATCTCTCCGCCGCTGAGATCCAGCTGGTAAATGAGGTCGGTCGGGAACAGACGCTCGCGCGCGCCCTCCGGCCGGTGCTCGGGGACTACGATTTCATCATCCTCGACTGCCAGCCCTCCCTCGGTCTGCTGACCGTCAACGCGCTCGCCTGCGCACACGGGGTGATCATCCCGATGGAATGTGAGTACTTCTCCCTCCGCGGACTCGCGCTGCTGACCGACACCGTGGAGAAGGTTGCGGACCGCCTCAACTTCGATCTGGAGATCCTCGGCATCGTGGTCACCATGTTCGACCGCCGGACCTCCCATGCACGCGAGGTGATGTCGCGAGTGGTCGAGGTTTTCGATGAGAAGGTCTTCGACACCGTGATCACCCGGACCGTGCGCTTCCCCGAGACCTCCGTGGCCGGCGAGCCCATCATCACCTGGGCACCCTCCTCACAGGGGGCGATGCAGTACCGCAACCTGGCCAAAGAGGTCATCGAACGCACCGCGAAGCGCTAGGCGCCCGTCCATGGCAGCGGCGGCACCGGCGCAGGAACCGGGGGGACAGCCGGCAAACGGCGGGTTCCAGGTGGCACTGTCCAACTTCGAGGGACCCTTCGACCTGCTCCTGCAGCTGATCTCCAGGAAGAAGCTCGACGTCACCGAGGTGGCGCTGTCCCGGGTCACCGATGAGTTCATCGCCCACACCAGGGCACTGGGAGAGACCAGCGACCTGGACGAGGTCACGGAGTTTCTGGTGGTGGCTGCAACGCTGCTCGACCTGAAAACGGCCCGGCTCCTGCCCCGCGGTGAGGTGGACAGCGAGGAGGACCTCGAGCTGCTCGAGATCCGGGACCTGCTCTTCGCCCGCCTCCTGCAGTACCGTGCCTACAAACAGGTGGCGGAGATGTTCGCCACCTGGCAGAAGTCCGCCCGCAGACGGTATCCCCGCGCGGTGTCGCTGGAACCCCGGTTCGCGGAGCTGCTTCCGCCGGTGACCCTCGGCCACAACGCCACCTCCTTCGCGGAACTGTCCGCCGTGGTGTTCCGGCCTCGTCCGCCCGAGACGGTGTCCACGGGCCACATCCACCGTGTCGCGGTGTCGGTCCCGGAACAGGCCGGTCGTCTCCTTGACACCCTCAAGCTGGCCGGGGTGGACCACTTTCTCACCTTCCAGCTCCTCACCAGGGACTGCACGGTCTCCATGGAGGTGGTCGGACGCTTCCTGGCGCTGCTGGAGCTCTACAAGGCGCGGGCGGTGGAGACCCACCAGGAGGAGTCGCTCGGAGAACTCCGCGTGGCCTGGACCGGCATGGAGGTCGATCCCGCGGTGGTGGCAGCCGGAAACTGGAGCTAGTGACGCTTTTCCTGACGATGGTCGGCGGTCCCGACCCGGTTGCGCGCGATCGCGTTGCCGTGATACTCCTCTTGCCGTCGATAGGCATCACCTCGGGCCTCATCGACGGGCCAACCGCGAGGGACCAACGCCTGAGCGGGAGAACCGGCTGTTAGCAGTTCTCCCGGAAGCGCCAACCGTTTGGTAACCAACGGCACGCGAGACTGGGCGAAAGCCCGCGCGCCGTGCCCGACCTACGGTCGCTTCTTGAGCATCTCCAGGGTCTCATCGTCGAGTTCCCGGTCGGAGTAGATGCGGACATTGGGTTCGGTGGGATCATCCTCGGTGCCGGCGCGGCGCCCCTCCCAGACCTGGGTCAGTCCGAGCTTCTCCAGGATATGGAAGGAGGCCGGATGGTTGGTGGTGACGCGTGCGGTCAGCGGAAGGGAGGATTCGCTGCGGCGGATCGCGTCGGTGGCGGCGCGGGAGATCTCGGTGGCGTAGCCGTTGCCCCAGAGGTCGGGGCGGAGACGGTACTTGAGGTCCCACACCTTGCCGTCGACAAGCTCCACTCCACCGACCCCGACGAATTCCGAGGGGCGTTCGCGCAGGTAAACACCCCAGGGTCCGAGGTCCCTGGCGTTCCAACTGCGGTGTGTGCGCTCGATGATCTCCCGTGTCTCACGGAGACTGGTGTGGCGCGCCTGCGGTCGGTGGCCCCAGACCCGATTGTCCGAATAGATCTTGTGTGCCTCATCCTCGAGCTCGGTGGTCAGCGGAATGAGGATGAGCCGGTCTGTGCGTGTGATGGTAGCCATGGGGGAATACTAGAACAAGAAACACCATCCGTGTGAGTCAGTTCACTAAAATAATGGAATTGTGATCCGGGTCCTGCGAAAAGTGCAGGTGACATCCAGATTGCCGGAAGGTGTCACCGAGGAGAACCCCGGCGGGCCACCCTTGATCAGGGGGTGCCCGGCTCCGGAAACCGCGGTGCTCCGCGGCTCTGTAGGATCAATCCCATGACTACCGAAACCGGCACCCGGCGGCCGTCCGTGGATTCACCCCTGGTCAGCGTCGATTGGCTGGCCGCCCAGCTGGATGGGGACCATCCGCCCATCGTCCTCTGCGCCTCCATGGGGGATCCGGAGCCGTCACGGGTCAGCGGCGTCCCGGGGGCCCTCCTCGCCGATATCGACGCCGATTTCTCCGATCCCGCCTCGATCCTTCCGCACACCGTGCCCGCGGACCTGCCTGGACTGCTGGAGCGGTTCGGCATCTCCGATGACAGCACCGTGGTCGTGTACGACCGCCACGGACTGGTTGTCGCACCGCGGGTGTGGTGGTTGCTGAGAATGGCCGGACTGGACAAGATCGGAGTGCTCGACGGCGGACTCCCAGCCTGGATCGCCGCCGGGCTACCCACCATGGAGCTGTCTACGCCCACCGGCGGGGGCCGGATAACCGGTGCCACCGACCACGGTCTTCTCCGTGGCGCGTCCGAGGTGGATGATGCGCGTGAAAGGCCGGGTGCGAAGGTGATCGACGCCCGTTCCACGGGCAGATTCCTCGGAAATGACCCCGAACCGCGGCCGGGTCTGCGCCGTGGCCACATCCCGGGCAGTGCGAACCTGCCCTTCACCGAGCTTGTCGACGCCCGCGGCCTGCTCCGGCCACCCGCCGAACTGGCCTCCCTGTTCGGTGCGGCCGCCGGTGACGCGAGGGAGCTGGTGTTCAGCTGCGGCTCCGGGGTCACCGCCTGCATCGATGCCTTCGCAGCCGGGATCGCCGGTTACCGCAACGTGACCGTCTATGACGGTTCCTGGGCTGAATGGGGCAATCCCGACAGCGGCAGGCCGGTCGCCCGGACTGCTGAATCATGAGCGGTGTCCCCCTGATCTCCCAGGCCCGGTCCCGCATCGAGTCCATCCTCCTGGTGGTGGACACCCCGGTGCCCATCGCCACCCTGGCCAGAGTGTTGGAGATGGAGGAGCTAGCTGTGGCCGACCTCCTCGGGGAGATCGCGGGGGAACTCGACGAGCGCGGCAGCGGCATCGATCTGCGGGAGAGCTCCGAGGGCTGGCGCTTCTACACCCGTCCCGAGAACGCCGGCGCGGTGGAGAAGCTGCTGCTGGACGGCAGCCAGTCCCGGTTGTCCCGGGCCGCCCTGGAAACCCTGGCCGTGGTCGCCTACCGGCAGCCAGTGACCCGTTCGCAGATCTCCGCGGTTCGCGGGGTCAACGTCGACGGTGTGATGCGGACCCTTCAGCTGCGCGGACTCGTCCGCGAGGTCGGCGTGGAGGAGAGCACCGGCGCACACCGTTACGAAACAACCGAGCTCTTCCTCGAGCTCCTCGGGATCGACTCCCTTTCCCGTCTGCCCGATCTCGCGCCGCTGCTGCCAGATGTGGACACCATCGACGAGGAGTTCTGATCGCCCGCCTTGGAGAAGCGGGAGTTCAGCGACTATGGTTGGCCAGGAACCAACTTCATACGCTTTATCAAGATTAAGGACACTTCACGTGACCCCACCCGCTCGCCGTGATGGCACACCGGAAAAGAAACCGCAGGGCAGACGCTCCTCTGGCGGATTCCGGTCCGCATCCCGTGGCTACAAGCCCGGATCCACCCGACCCGCCGCCCACCACAATCCCCAGTCGCAGAAGAAGGAAGAGCTCCTTCTCTCCAACGCCAAGCCGGCGAAGAAACAGAATGTCAACACCGGGGATGACTGGTCCCAGGGCTTTCTCAACCGCAACGACAACGCCGGGGTCCGCCTGCAAAAGGTGCTCGCCCAGGCGGGGGTGGCCTCCCGCAGACACGCCGAAATCCTGATTGAACAGGGTCGGGTGGAGGTCAACGACGCCATCGTGACCACGCAGGGCACCCGGGTCAATCCCGCCACCGACATCATCCGCGTGGACGGCGTGCGCATCAACGTCAATGAGGATCTGGCCTATTTCATCCTCAACAAACCACGCGGGATGCACTCGACGATGAGTGATGAGATGGGACGGCCCTGCGTCGGAGACCTGGTCAGCGAGAAGATCTCGGCCGGTCAGCGGCTCTTCCATGTCGGGCGTCTGGACGCCGACACCGAAGGTCTGCTCCTGCTGACCAACGACGGTGAGCTGGCCAACCGCCTCATGCACCCCCGCTACGAGGTCCGCAAGACCTACCTGGCCACCGTGCAGGGCGAGGTCGGAAGGGATCTGGTCCGCCTTCTGCGCGACGGGGTGGAACTGGAGGACGGACCGGCGAAGGCGGATTTCGTTCAGATCATCGATGTCCACCAGGGCAAGTCCCTGCTGCGCCTGGAGATCCACGAGGGTCGCAAGCACATTGTCCGCCGCATGCTCGATGAGGCCGGTTACCCCGTCGAACGCCTCGTGCGCACCAAGCTGCACACCGTCCAGCTGGGTGAGCAGAAGCCCGGCACCCTGCGCGCCCTGAACTCCTCAGAGCTCGCCAGCCTGTACAAGGTGGTCGACCTGTGACGGAAGCACTTTCCAATCTCCCGGGTGGAGGGTTGATCATCGCCGTCGACGGACCCTCCGGCACCGGGAAATCCACGGTCTCCCGCGCACTGGCCAGGAGGCTCGGCGCCAAGTACCTCGACACCGGTGCCATGTACCGCGTGGCCACCCTCCATGTGCTGGACAAGGGGATCGATCCGACCGACACCGCCGCCGTGATTGCGGCCACCGCGGATCTGCCGCTGCAAATTTCCGACGATCCCGATTCCACCGAGGTTCTGCTCGGCGGCGTCGACGTACAGCGCGAGATCAGGGGTCCGGAGGTCACCCGTAATGTCTCCGCGGTATCCGCGATCCCGGAGGTACGCGCCAACCTTGTCGCCCTCCAGCGCCAGCTCAGCGCCGCGGCGCGGCGCTGCGTCGTTGAGGGCCGCGATATCGGCAGCGTCGTGCTTGTCGACGCCCCCCTCAAGGCGTACCTCACCGCTTCCGCGGAGGTCAGGGCCCGCCGCCGCTACGATCAGGATCTGGCCGCGGGCCGCAGCGTGGACTACGCCGGGGTGCTGGCTGATGTCCAGCGCCGCGATGAACTAGATTCCACCCGTGCCGTCTCCCCGTTGAAACCCGCAGATGACGCCGTGATCCTGGATACCTCGAACATGACCATGGACGAGGTCCTCGATACATTGATCACCCTGGCTCACACCTCCGCTGAAAGGAGCAACAAGTGACCGAGAAGAACAGCTTTCCCGGCGAGGATGATGACACCGTCTTCGTCTACCACACCGCCAAGGGCGAAATGGATGTCGAGGGCGCCTTCGCCGACGAGGAGGAGCTCGCCCCCCACGGTGGCTGGGCCAGCGCCGATTTCGATCCCGGCGAGTTCGGCTACGATGCCGCAAACGAGGGTGATTTCGACGATGACGACTTCGCCGCCCCGGACTTCGGGGAGGACTACACCGAGGACGAGTGGGAGGAGGTCGAGCGCGCCTTTGGAGTGCCCAAGAGCGACCACCTGGAGGAGTCACTGTGCACAGTCGCCATCGTCGGTCGACCCAATGTCGGTAAATCAACGCTGGTCAACCGCTTTATCGGGCGTCGGGAGGCGGTGGTCGAGGACTTCCCCGGAGTCACTCGCGACCGCATCTCCTATATCTCTGACTGGGGTGGACAACGCTTCTGGGTCCAGGATACCGGCGGTTGGGATCCCAACGTCAAGGGGATCCACGGTGCCATTGCGCGCCAGGCCGAGGTGGCCATGGCAACCGCGGATGTGATCGTCTTCGTCGTGGACACCAAGGTCGGCGTCACTGAAACAGACTCCGTGATGGCCAGCAGGCTGCAGCGGGCGGAGGTGCCGGTGATCCTGGTGGCCAACAAGTTCGATTCGGACAGCCAGTGGGCCGACATGGCGGAGTTCTACGGCCTCGGTCTCGGTGATCCCTTCCCGGTTTCGGCACAGCACGGCCGCGGCGGCGCCGATGTTCTGGACAAGGTCCTTGAATCCTTTCCCGAGGCCCCGCGCAACACGTCCATCGTCGAGGGACCCCGTCGGGTGGCCCTGGTGGGCAAGCCCAACGTGGGTAAATCCTCGCTCCTCAACAAGTTCGCCGGCGAGAACCGTTCGGTTGTGGACAACGTTGCGGGAACGACCGTCGACCCGGTTGACTCACTGATCCAGCTGGATGAGAAGCTGTGGAAGTTCGTGGACACCGCCGGGCTGCGGAAAAAGGTGAGGAACGCCTGGGGGCATGAGTACTATGCCTCGCTGCGGACCCGTGGCGTCATCGATTCCGCCGAGGTCTGTGTCCTGCTCATCGACGCCGCCGAGCCGATCACCGAACAGGATCAGCGGGTGCTCGCCATGATCACCGATGCGGGCAAGGCGCTGGTCATCGCCTTCAACAAGTGGGATCTCATGGATGAGGACCGCCGATGGGACCTTGAGCGGGAGTTCGACCAGCAGCTGGCCCACGTCCCCTGGGCCAAGCGCATCAACATCTCGGCCAAGACCGGCCGGGCGCTCCAGCGCCTGGAGCCGGCGATGCTGGAGGCGCTCGGCAACTGGGACAAGCGCATCTCGACGGGTCAGCTCAACACCTGGCTACGTGAGGCGATCGCGGCGAACCCCCCACCGATGCGCGGTGGCAGGCTCCCGCGCGTGCTGTTTGCCACCCAGGCCTCCACCAGACCGCCGGTGATCGTGCTGTTCACCACGGGATTCCTCGAGGCCGGCTACCGACGCTACCTGGAGCGCAAGTTCCGCGAGCGCTTCGGCTTTGAGGGCACCCCGGTCCGCATCGCCGTCCGTGTCCGCGAGCGCAGGGGCAAGAAGAAATAATCCTACCTGCGCAGCAGGAAGGCATCGCAGCGGTAGGGAAGTGCGATCTGCTCACCCGGTGCGAATCCCAGGTGCTCATGGAGGTACCAGTCCAGATTCGCGTCGACCCTGGTGCGCACCGTCTCCCCGGCGCGCAGCCAGTAGGACCTGGTGTGGGCGAGCTCGATGATCTGCTGCGTGGTCATCGTCTGGGACCAGTCGCACCGGAGCGTCGAGGAGACGGCCCACGGTGCCCCGATGTGTGGGAGAAAGCCCGGTTTGAGCACATCGCCGGCATGCATGATCCGGGAGAGTCTGTGGACCCAGGGATCCCGGGTGTCCAGGTTGTTCCACACGAGCAGTACCGTGGGTGCCACCCGTGCGAACTCGGAGGAGGCGCCCACCACATCGACCCAGTGCCAGGTCTGGGCACAGGTGATCAGATCGAAGACACCCCCTCGTACAGCCGTCGCCTCCGCCGTGGCGCGCCAGCAGGGTACCTTCGGTACCGCCACGCGGAGGACCTTCAGCATGTCCGGGCTGGGATCGAGTGCACAGACGTCGTGCCCGCGGGCATGCATCTGCCCTGTCAGTTTTCCGGTGCCCGCACCCACATCCAGCACCCGCGATCCGGCGGGTATGAGGTCGAGGACCTGAGCTGGATAGCCGGGGCGGACGTCGTGGTACCTGCCACCACCCGAGGTGAAGGCGGAGGCACCGAGCCCACGGTGCTCCGGGGTGGCGAACAGCGGTGCGTCGCGGCGGGAGACGGGGGGAATGGGAGGATATGTCATGTCGGGAAATAATCATAGTGGAGGCTCCCCCACCGAAATAACGATATATCGGTGAGCCCGCACATAGGCTAGGCTTATTCCCTGTGTCTACGCCCTCCCCACACCGGAACAGCGGGAGCGTCATTGATTATGGCGCGCTACCCGGACCCGGCGCACAACCCTCGAGAATGCCTGCCCTGAACGCCCGGTGGTGGATTCTCAAGGTGGCGCTCTCCCAGCGCCCGTGGAGTTTCATCGCATCCGCGGGAATGGCGCTGTCCTTCGTTTGCAACGGCCTGACCCCGGTGGTGGTGGGCAGGGCCGTCGACGATGCCATCGCCACACAGAATCTGGCCAGGCTGGTCCTCTGGCTGCTCGTTCTCGCGCTGCTCTTCGCGTTCTCCATCGCAGTCAACTGGATCGCGCGCTACATGTTAGTCCGCAGCCAGCAGCTGGTTGGTCACGATCTGCGAACCATGGTCACCGATCGAATCCAGGACCCACGCGGGCTGGCCGGTCGCGAACGCACCGCCGGCGGCCTGCTGTCCATCGCATCCTCGGATACTCAACGCGTCGGTGAGGTGGTGATGATGACGGTGTTCCCCGTCGCAGAGGTGGTCTCTGTCATCTACGGCGCAACCGTGATGTTCTTCATCGACCCTCGGCTGGGGATCGCCGTCATAATCGGTGGGCCCGTTCTCGTGGGTATCGCGCTCAGGGTCTCCAGACCCCTGCAACGCCGCTCAATGCAGCGCCAGCAGGCCATCGCCCAGGCCGCGGCGACTTCCACCGACGTTGTCCAGGGACTGAGGATTCTCAAGGGGCTCGGTGCGATCACGACGGTGCGGCGCCGTTATGAGAAGGTGTCATCGATCGCCTATGAGAAGACGATCCGCGCGAACGCCGCGGAAGCCCGGCTCAACGGGGTCACCGAGGCCACAGGTGCCGTCTTCGTCGCCGCGATCGGAGTATCCGCGGGCCATCTCGCTCTCAACGGATCGATGAGCATCGGCGAACTGATCACCGTGGTCGGTCTCACCCAGTTTCTCATCGGACCGATGACAATGCTCGGACGCAACCTCGCCTCGAGATGGGCCTCGGCGGAAGCCTCCGGCCGCCGAATCCGCGATGTGCTCGGTGCCGGGTTTGAACGCACCTCCACCGCCGATGAGCGGGCCATCGACGCCCTGCCCGCCGGGCTGACGGTACTGCACGCGGGGGAGGGGCACCATGAACTTCTCGAGCTTCTGGAGGCTATGCCGCGGCACCGCGTCATCGTCGCCCCGCACGCCGCGGATCTCTTCGAGGGCACCGTGGCGGACAATGTCTTCCCGGACCCGGCGATCGCCGCGGCGGCGATTACCGTGGCATCCTGCTCCGACATACCCGGTGGGGCCGGAAAACAGGTGGGGGAGGGTGGTGGAATGCTCTCCGGAGGTCAGCGCCAGCGCGTGGCACTGGCCCGCGCCATCGCATTCAACCCCGAGGTGCTGGTGCTCCAGGATCCCACCACGGCCGTGGACTCGGTGACCGAGCAGAACATCGCCGAACAGGTCACGGACTTCCGTGGTGAGCGGGTGACCATCGTCGTCAGTGATGCACCCGCCTAGAATTCCGTGGCGCGACAGCGCCTGGATTCCGCGGCGCTGCTCCCGCTGATGAGGGGTGAGAGGTGATGGCCGAGGCGTCGTTACGCTTCCCACTTGCGACGCTGGCGCAGGTGCGCCGCGAGGTGGGCCGGCAGCTGCGGCGGACCCCGCACGCCGCCCCCTGGTTCCTGGTATCGGTGGTGCTGCTGAGTCTCGGTTCCTATTGCGCGGTGCTGGTCCCGCAGCTGCTGGGCAGAATCGTCGATCTCGTCCGGGGTGGCGGGGGCGATCTCCGCACGATCGGCGCGACCCTGGTGATCGTCGCCGTGGTCGGTGCCGTGCTCAACGCCGTCGGTTTCTACCTGGTGGCCCGCATCTCCGAACGGGTAATCGCCAACCTGCGGGAGGCGATGGTGGGTACCGCACTCGGCCTGCCCACCCACCGCGTGGAGGATGCGGGCACAGGCGATCTGGTCAGCCGATCCACCGATGACATCGCCGAGCTCTCCTCCGCGGTGACCGAGACAGTGCCGATCCTGACCACTTCCGCCTTCACGATCCTGGCGACGGTCGTCGCTCTGTTCACCCTCGACTGGCAGTTCCTGATCATTCCCGCCCTGGTGGCGCCGGTCTACTACCTGGCCGCCAGAAGGTATCTGTCCGTGGCCCCGGCGCGTTACGCCGCCGAACGTGCGGCGATGGCCGAACGTGCGCGCCGTGTCCTCGAGGCGATCCGGGGCCGGGCCACCGTACGGGCCTTCTCCATGGAACAGGAGATGCACACCGAGATCGGACAGGCCTCCTGGGCCGTGGTGACCCGCGGGATCAGGGCCCGCACCACGATGCTGATCCTGAACACCTGGATGCTCTGTGCGGAGTTCCTCATGCTCTCGATCGCACTGCTGATCGGCTACCGCCTCGTGGCCGCTGGATCGCTGTCGGTGGGCGCGGTTACCGGCGCCGTCCTCATGCTGATCCGGTTGCGTGGTCCCATGAACATGTTCATGCGCGTGCTCGATACCATCCAGTCCGGGTACGCGTCACTGGCCAGGATCGTCGGTGTGGTCGCGGATCCGCCGGCACAGGTCCCCGACGCCGGTGCACCGGCGCCGCAGGGCCGCGTTTCTCTGCGGGGGGTCGGTTTCAGCTACGGCGACGGCTGGGCGGTGCGCGGGATCAACCTCGACATCGAACCGGGTCAGACCGTCGCGCTCGTCGGTGCATCCGGAGCCGGGAAGACCACCGTCGCGGCGCTGCTCGCCGGACTCAGGGTCCCGGACGAGGGGGTCGTCCTGGTTGATGGTTTTCCCGTGTCCTCGTTGTCGGACCGGGAACGAAAGGCCCGGCTCGCCATGGTCAGTCAGGAGGTCCATGTCTTCTCCGGAACACTGCGCGAGGATCTCACACTGGCCAAGCCCGGCGCAGACGATGAGGAGCTGGTGGCCGCACTGCGGGCGGTCCGGGCCCAGTCCTGGTTCGATGACTTCGCCGACGGACTGGACACCGTGGTCGGGGCCCGGGGGCTCCAGCTGGAGCCCGTTGCTGCGCAGCAGCTCGCACTGGCCCGGGTTCTGCTGCTCTCACCTGCGATTGTGATCATGGACGAGGCGACCGCGGAGGCCGGCTCCGCGGGGGCCGGGGCACTGGAGGCCGCCGCGAACGAGGTGACAAAGGGGCGTACCGCGCTGGTTGTCGCCCACCGACTGGACCAGGCCGCACGCGCCGACCGGATCCTGGTCATGGATCACGGGGAGATCATCGAATCCGGTACGCACGAGGAACTGAGGGCACGGGGAGGGATGTACACGCGCCTTTGGTCGGCATGGAGCGCGGGCAGAAACTAGAGTGGATACATGAGTTTCCAACCACTTGTGAGATCCCACCCCGTGTTCACCGTCGGTTCGCTGCCAGTGGAAGCGGGTGAACGCTAAATGAGTGTGGGTCTCAGCATGGTGCTGGTTCTTGTCTTCGTGCTCATCGGAGGCGTGTTCTCCGCCACCGAGATGGCACTTGTCAGCCTCCGGGAATCCCAGATCAAGCGCCTGGAACGCAGTCCGGGTGCCGGACGGACGGTGGCGGGGCTCGCACGGAACTCCGGGCTTTTCCTCTCCGCCGTTCAGATCGGCGTGACTTTTGCCGGGTTCTTCTCCTCGGCCTTCGGTGCCTCCACCATCGCCCCGCAGGTCTCCCCGGTGTTCGTGTCCTGGGGAATGTCCCAGGCAACCGCGGATCTGGTGGCGCTGGTGGTCCTGACGATCATCGTCTCCTATCTCTCCCTTGTGCTCGGCGAACTGGTTCCCAAGAGGATCGCCATGCAGAAGGCCGAGCGGATATCACTGCTGGTGGCAAAGCCGCTGAACGTCTTTGTCAAGCTGATGCGCCCGGTCATCTGGATCACCAACGGTACCTCCAACCTGCTACTCCGTGCCCTTGGTTTTGATCCGAACGCACGCACCGAATCGATGTCCTCGGAGGAGGTCCGGGAAATCGTCACCACCTTCGACGGTTTCGAGGAGGAGGAAAGGGAACTGGTCGGGGATGTCTTCGATGCCAACGACCGCCTGGTGGGGGAGATCATGCGGCACCGCTCCGATGTAGTGGCCTTTGACGCCAGCGAGACCGTGGCGACGGTGACCGAGGCGATCAGGCACCACCCCTATTCGCGCTACCCGGTGTTCGAGGGCACCATCGACAGCGTCATCGGGTTCATCCATGTCCGGGATCTCCTCGACTTCGCCGCACAGGGACGCAACGAGGAATCGGTCAAGGCCATCCTGCGTCCCATCGCCCAATTCCCCGGCACTCTGAAGCTGCCCGTGGCCATGCGCCAGATGCGCGCCAGCGGACACCACATCGCCGTAGTTATCGACGAATATGGTGGTACCGACGGACTGGTCACCCTTGAGGACCTCCTCGAGGAACTGGTCGGGGAGATCTGGGACGAGTATGACCGCGCCGAGCACCAGGCGGTGTTGGCGCTGCACGAGTCCAAGCAGGTCGACGGGGCCACGAATCTGGAGGACTTCGCCGAATCGACGGGGATCCATCTTCCCGAGGGGCCCTATGAAACGGTCGCCGGGTGGATCGTCACCGAGCTCAGCCGCCTGGGCAGGGAGGGTGATGTCATCCCGGTGCCCCCGGAGTACACCATCGACCGTGAGGATGATGATCGCAGTGTCCGCTATGAACTGGAGATCATAAAGGTCAGGGGCAACCGCATCGTCAGTGTGTCACTGCGCAAGGCCAAGGTTCCGGGGGCGGACAACCAGGAGTGACGCGCCCCGGAGCCTACCGTTTCGCCGCGACCAGCATGCGATCGACGCCGGCGAGGACCTCATCGACATAGGCGGGATTGACGCCGGGTTCCCTGCGCGCCTGCAGCAGCTCCGCCTGCGCCGCGTGGAGCGCACTGATCCTGGCCTTCTGCGCCCTCTCCCGGAGCACCTGCAGCTGTTCGGTGCGTTCCGGGTCCGCATCGATGCCCTGGGCAATCCAGTTTCTGATGGCCTCGATCTGTTCGGGGGGAAGATCTGATCTCTCGACCAGGTATGTCACAGAGGCCTTCCGAGCCCGCTCGGTGAGTCTGGCGATGCTCTCATCGCCGGCCGGGTCCGGTCCCTTGTCCAGATTGAGCTTCCGCACCAACCAGGGCAGGGTCATTCCCGGGACGACCATGGTCAGAAGGAGCACGACCAGGGCGATCACGGTGAGTTCATGATGGAAGGGGAAGACATTGCTCGGGATGGACAGAACCAACGCGAGGGTGACCAGTCCGCGCATCCCCGCCCAGGTCATCAGCAGCGCCTCCTGCCGCCGCAGCGGTGCCCGCATGCCCACGGGTACGGTACCGCCCTGCCTGCCGAGGCGGTGACGGTTCTTCCGGTAGGTGGCGTACATCCAGGCGCCGCGGACAGCCGTGGCTACGAGTGCGAGAACCACACCGACCCAGACCGCGTGCCACAGCTGGGCTCCCACCTCCTGCACGGCGGCTCTGACGTTGAGTCCGATCAGTCCGAAGGCGACACCGGTGAACAACACCTCAACCGTCGCCCAGAAAGCGCTTCCCGAGAGGCGGTCCTCCGCGCCGATCGAGGCGCGGGAGTTCAGTTCGACTGCTGCGATGACGATGGCGATGACACCGGACCCACCGATCTCCTTGGCGCCGATGTAGATGGCGAAGGGCAGCACCCATGTCAGCGCGTTGCGTGCCGCGACGGATTCAACGTGATCGCTGAACCACGCGGCCAACCGGCCGACGAGAAGACCGAGGATGATGGCGGCGACAACGGACCACAGGAAATCGACGGCACCGCGTCCGAAGGACAGGTCTGAGCCCTCGACCAGGGCGGCGAGGGCGACATGGAAGGTGACGATACTGGCGGCATCGTTGAACAGACCCTCGGTCTGCAGCGTGGTGGTGATCCTCTTCGGAATACCCGCGGGTTCGGCCACGGCGTCCACGGCCACCGGATCCGGTGGGGCGAGTGCGGCAGCAAGAACGATGGCCGCCGACACCCCGATACCGGGTAGCAGCAGAATGGTGGTGCCTGCCAGCACCGCGATGGTGGTGAACACCAGCAGAACGGAGAAGGACAGGATGGTCGACTTCTGTGCCCTGATCACGGACCAGGAGGTCCTCCTGGCCAGTGCCCACAGCAGCCGGGGGCAGGAAGATCGGGAGGATCAGGTCGGCGGGGATATCAAGGTCCGGGGTGAAGGGGATCAGCGCACCACCGGCGGCCACAATTGTCAGGAGAGCGGGCCAGGGAAGCCCTGTCAAGCCCCGGGTTTTGTAGAGGGTGATTTACTTGTCGATCAGGCCGCGTAGGCCTGATACTTCTGCCATTCCTGGTGAACTTCCTTCGGCGGGCGATGAGCCAGTGCGGAGTGCAACCGGCGGTTGTTGTACCACCCGATCCACTTCGAGGTCGCCACGATCACATCGGTCAGCGCCGGCCACGTCCTGCGGTCGATCAGCTCGGCCTTGAACATCGAATTCAACGCCTCGGCCATCGCGTTGTCATAGGAGTCGCCGCGGGATCCGACCGAGGCCACGACCTTCGACTCCGCCAATGACTCGCCGTAGGTAATAGAGCGGTATTGCACTCCACGGTCGCTGTGGTGGATCAGCCCAGAGACGTCCTCACCAGCGCGAAGACGAGCCGACAGGGCCATATCCAAGGCATCGCGGGCCAACGAGACCCGCATGTGGTTCGTCACTTGCCAACCGATGATCTCACGGGTGTAGGCGTCCAACACAAACGCCGCATACACCCACCCGGCCCGGGTGGGGATATAGGTGATATCGGCGACCCACAGCATATTCGGCGCGGTCACGGCGAAGTTGCGCTCCACCAGGTCGACAGGACACTCGCCGGCGTCGGCGCTGCGAGTTGACGGTCTTTTCTTCCGCCGCCGGATCCCCTTCAGCCCGTCGGTCGCCATGAGACGCTCGACGGTGCAGCGGGCGACGTGACCGAAGGTGGCCTCGCGGTTGATCTCCGCCCACAGCTTCCGGGCGCCGTAACATGAGTAGTTGTCTTCGAAGATCCGGCGCAGTGCCCGGGTGATCTGCTTGTCCCGGATGGACCGGGCTGATTCAGGCCGTGATTTGTGGGCGTAATACGTGCTCAGGGCTATCTTCGCGCTGGTGGTGGCCAGGACGCGGATGATGGGCTCGACCCCGAACTGAGCACGGTTGTCGTCGATGAAGGTGACGATTACTTGTGTGGGCGGTCGAGCTCCGCCGCGAAAAAAGCCGAGGCTTTCTTGAGGATCTCGTTGGCGCGTTTGGCTTCGGCGAGCTCGGCCCGCAGCCTGCGGTTTTCTGTTTCCAGGTCCATCGATTCGGCCGGTGTGTCGGTTCCGGATTGCTTGTGGGTGCGGACCCAGACGCGCAGGGTTTCCTTGCTCACGCCGAGTTCGTCGGCGATGCGGGTGACCGCGCCCCGGGCGGTGACGGGATCAGCTTGAGCGTGGAGCACGAGTTCTACAGCGCGCTGCTTGAGCTCGACAGTGTATTTGGTGGGCATGTAAGGGTTTCCTTTTCCAATTTCCTACCCTCCATTAAACCCGGGGCGAACCACGC
>NZ_LT821240.1:0-320967 GCF_900169525.1 Corynebacterium pacaense | reverse complement strand
CGGGCCAACGAGACCCGCATGTGGTTCGTCACTTGCCAACCGATGATCTCACGGGTGTAGGCGTCCAACACAAACGCCGCATACACCCACCCGGCCCGGGTGGGGATATAGGTGATATCGGCGACCCACAGCATATTCGGCGCGGTCACGGCGAAGTTGCGCTCCACCAGGTCGACAGGACACTCGCCGGCGTCGGCGCTGCGAGTTGACGGTCTTTTCTTCCGCCGCCGGATCCCCTTCAGCCCGTCGGTCGCCATGAGACGCTCGACGGTGCAGCGGGCGACGTGACCGAAGGTGGCCTCGCGGTTGATCTCCGCCCACAGCTTCCGGGCGCCGTAACATGAGTAGTTGTCTTCGAAGATCCGGCGCAGTGCCCGGGTGATCTGCTTGTCCCGGATGGACCGGGCTGATTCAGGCCGTGATTTGTGGGCGTAATACGTGCTCAGGGCTATCTTCGCGCTGGTGGTGGCCAGGACGCGGATGATGGGCTCGACCCCGAACTGAGCACGGTTGTCGTCGATGAAGGTGACGATTACTTGTGTGGGCGGTCGAGCTCCGCCGCGAAAAAAGCCGAGGCTTTCTTGAGGATCTCGTTGGCGCGTTTGGCTTCGGCGAGCTCGGCCCGCAGCCTGCGGTTTTCTGTTTCCAGGTCCATCGATTCGGCCGGTGTGTCGGTTCCGGATTGCTTGTGGGTGCGGACCCAGACGCGCAGGGTTTCCTTGCTCACGCCGAGTTCGTCGGCGATGCGGGTGACCGCGCCCCGGGCGGTGACGGGATCAGCTTGAGCGTGGAGCACGAGTTCTACAGCGCGCTGCTTGAGCTCGACAGTGTATTTGGTGGGCATGTAAGGGTTTCCTTTTCCAATTTCCTACCCTCCATTAAACCCGGGGCGAACCACCCTGTGCGATCGCCGAGGGCCACCACCAGGACGGTGGCCAGCAGTAGACCGATGAGCATGAGCAGGATGGTCATTGGGAATTTTCCGGTTTGTGCGGACAGTTATCCCCCCTATTTTTACTCCCCCCGGACCGTTCCGGCGACAGGGCTCGGCCCCGGGGTGGTGCGGTGGTGCCTCAGACCACAGCGTGCCGGATGGCCTCCCACGCGGGCTGAAGCTGGGCCTCATAGTTTCGCCAGTTGTGCATCCCGGAGTCGAGATAGTCGACGGTGACCCCGGTGGCGCCGCTTCCGGTGAGTGCGCGCTCGAGGTTCTCGGTGCATTTCATCGCCCCCCGCTCAAGATAGATTCCGGCGAGCATGTTGTAGAAGGGACCGTCCGCGTAATCCTCGATGTCAACATCGCCGGCGGCACCGTTGGCCGCGGACAGGTACACCGCCATGTTCCGAAGTCCATCGGGGTTTCGGACGATGTCCTGTGCATTCCAGGTCGGGGAACCCACCGGACCCCACATGTTGTTCAGGTCGCCACCGCGCGAGGCCACGATCAGCTTCGCGGTCTGCTGACCGAGGGTGTCCCTCGTGGAGTAGCAGCCGGAGATGCCGATGGTGGCGTCGAAAAGCTCCGGGTGGTGGTTGGCGATCCGGACCGCGCCGCTGGCCCCCATGGACAGCCCACCGATGGCGCGTTTTCCGTTGAAGTTCACGGACGCATCCGCCTCGAGGAGGGGGCCGAGTTCCTCGGTGATGAATGTCTCCCACTTCATGGTTCCCAGTGCGGGATCCTCCTGCTGCCAGTCGGTGTACATGGAGGAGGCCGCGCCCAGGGGCATGACGACGGTGACGTTCTCGTTTCTGAAGACGTCACCGACCGCACCGGTGTTGACCCATCCGGAGGAGCGCATGTTGCCGCCGATGCCGTCCAGGAGATACAGGATGGGGGCATCCGCCGTCGTATCGGCGGGACGGACCACCTGGACGTCAACGACGCGCTTCATCGATGGCGAGGCCACCTTCCACCGCTCGCGACGTTCAGCGGCGTTCTCCACAGTGACGCCGCGCAGCTCCACCGTGGTGATGTCCGGGTCGGTGGGAAGAGGATATCCATCCTCACTGCTGAGGAAGGGGCCTGAGAAGCCGGACCCGCTGGACCCCACCGCTCCGGCACCGCTGAGCAGCCCGTCCAGCGCAAGCCCGGTGGATCCGACCTGCTGGGAGGATCCCGCGAGGAAATCCAGGAGGACATCATTGCCTGAGCCCTCCGTAACCGAACCGATCGGGTTGGAGTTCTCCGCGTGCGCGATCTGTGGGACGCCAAGCGAGAAACCGGCGGTCAGGGCACACAGGGCAATGGCACGCGACAGGCTTGTGGACAAGGGATCCTCCGAAAACTATGTGGTTAGGGGCGGCAGGAGATGCCGGATGGACGAACGCGTCCGGTGCATACCCCCGGGCGGATGCAGACCCCGGCTTAAGAGTCAGTCCGGGCGCAGACAAACCGGGAATCCTCAGCAGCCCGGACATGGACAAGGACGTGGTCACCCGCTTGGGTGACCACGTCCTTGAAGTGACCTTGACTACGTTGTCGGACTGACAGGATTTGAACCTGCGACCCCTACACCCCCAGTGTAGTGCGCTACCAAGCTGCGCCACAGTCCGCCGCCGCCGATGATCACGGGGATCATTTGGCAACGAGATCAGGTTACACCAGTGTGATCAGGCAAAGGAAATCAGCAGCTCAGACACTATTATTCGGGGCCTGGCCGACAACGTTGCCCGAGGAGTAAACCCACTTTCCATCCACGCGGTGAAAGACCGAGTCCTCCTCCTGCACGCCGGCGGCGGCACCCCGGTAGAATGCGCGAAATTTCACCCGCCCCCGGGTATCGAAGGGTCCGCCTCCGGCGGTCTCGAGGATGTCCAGGCGATAGAAGCTGATGCTCGGATCCAGATTCAGCATCTCCGGGCGGCTGGCGGGATCCCAGGTGCGCAGCAGGTAGTCTCCATCGCCGATGCTGAAGGCGCTGAACCGGGACCGCATGAGTGCCTCGGCCGTCGGTGCGAGTGCCACTCCGGAATGGAAACGGTTGCAGCATTCCCCGTAGGTCAGGCCGGTCCCGCAGGGGCAGCGGTGCGTCGTCGTCAGCTCGTTCATCAGCGATCCTCCTCCTCGATGATCAGGCCGCTGCCGAGGAGCTGTTCAAACTCCGAGGTGCCGGCCGCGGCGAGCAGCTCGGTGCGCTCATCCTGGGTCAGGGAGCCGATGAGGAATATCCTTCGGCGCAGATGAACCTTTTCGGTGTTGCCGACGATCCGCGACACGGTGACCCTGACATCCTCCAGTCCATGGATTCGGGACTGCGCCGCGGCCGCCCGGATGCTCTGGGAGGTTGCGGCGGCGAGAGCTGCGATCAACAGTGAAGCGGGCGTGTACCCCAGGTTCTTCCCCCCGGCCTGTTTATCGCGGTCGGTGATCAGGCTGTGACCCCCGGTTCGCACCACGTCGCCGAATTTGCTGGAGGCGATTGAACGCGCCTCGGCAACGCCCGCGGGAAGCACATCGGAATCCAGGGATGCGTTCTCCGGCTCCAGGTAGGCATCCACCCAGCTGCGGATCAGCTTGGCAGCACGCTGTGCCGCACCATCCCTGGTCAGCAGATGGTCCGCCCTGTCCAGGGCGACCAGGGACTTGGGATAGCGGGTGACCTGGAAGATCAGCTGGGCGTTATCCACACCGACGGTCTGATCGGTGGGGGAGTGCAGTAGCAGCAGGGGTCGGCGGAGCCTGCGCAGGTGCTCCTCGGGATTCGTCTCGGCCAGATCCTCCAAAAACTCCCGGGATATGGTCACCTCCCTGCCTCCGAGGGTCAATGCCACGGCGCCGTGCTCGTCGACCTCGCCGATGTGGTCGGCGAAGTGCAGCACCGCGTGCGCCGGGTCGAAGGGTGCGCCGATGGTCGCCACCGCCCGGAGGGAGGCGATCCGAGACGCCGCCTTGAGTGCGGCGGCGCCACCGAGGGAATGGCCGATGAGCAGCTGCGGTGCGGAGTGGTTCTCGCCCATCCATTCTGCGGCAGCGACGATGTCCCGGACATTGGAGCTGAAGCTGGTCCTGGAGAATTCACCCTCGGACTGTCCGAGGCCGGGGAAATCAAAGCGCAGACAGGCGATACCGGACTCCGCGAGGGTCTTGCTCACCCTGGCGGCCGCCGGCGTGAAGCGCGAACCGGTGAAACAGTGTGCAAACAGGGCGTAGGCGATGGGATCGGTGTCCGGTAGATCGAGGGTGGCCGCCATCATCAGACCTTCGGATGAGGGCAGCTTCACGCTGACAGAATGCACGGGGGACGGACCTTTCGGGAGGCGGTGAGATTCACAGTCACTCCCACCCTAGGTGGTGGCCCGTGGGTGGTCATGCGCTATGACCTGTGTACTTGGGCAAGTTCATCCCCGGGGTGAAACGCACGTCACGTCACACGGGTGGGTTAGAGTTTAGGGGATGTACTCATCTAGGCCTTTGGAGGTATAGCGGTGGCCGGTTTCGATTGGTTCTGGAACGCGCTCGGTGGCAAGTCGGGGCGAAACCAAAAACGCAGCCTCGCCATCGTGGACCGGGCGCAGGCGGCGTCCGCGGACCTGTCCCGCCTCGATGACGCCGCGCTGGCGGCACGGGCGCGGGAGCTCGCGGCGTCTGGCTCATTGTCCGATCCGGGGGAGTTCCTGGCTATTCTCGGTGTCGCATCAGAGCGCAGGCTCGGGCTGAGTCCGTTCCCGGTCCAGTCCCAGGCGGTGCTCAGGCTGCTTGAGGGCGATGTGGTCCACATGGCCACCGGTGAGGGAAAAACGCTGGTGGGGGCCATGGCGGCCACCGGTTTCGCGCTCATGGGCAAGACCGTGCATTCAATCACGGTCAATGATTATCTGGCCACCCGTGACGCGGAATGGATGCGTCCACTCGTTGAGTTCTTCGGTCTCTCGGTCGCGGCTGTCTCCGAGGGGATGGATTCCGTTGCGCGTCGGCAGGCGTATGCCTGCGACATCGTCTACGCACCGGTGTCGGAGATCGGCTTCGATGTGCTCCGCGATCAGCTGGTCACCCGGCGCGGGGAGGCGGTCCAGCACGGGGCCGACGTTGCCATCGTCGACGAAGCCGATTCCGTCCTCGTTGATGAGGCCCTGGTCCCGCTGGTCCTGGCCGGGAATCAACCGGGCCGCGCGCCGCGGGGAAAGATCACGGATCTGGTCCGGCGCCTGAAGGAAAATGAGGATTACACCGTCGACGATGACCGCCGCAACGTCTACCTCACCGACAAGGGCGCCCACAAGCTGGAAACGGCACTGGGTGTGGGCAGTCTCTACGACGATGAGCATGTCGGGACGACCCTGGTGCAGGTCAACCTCGCACTCCATGCGCATGCGCTGCTGATCCGGGACGTCCACTACATAGTCCGCGACGGCAGGGTCGCGCTTATCGACGCCTCCCGCGGCCGCGTGGCCGAGCTGCAACGCTGGCCCGATGGACTGCAGGCCGCTGTCGAGGCGAAGGAGGGGCTAGCTGTCACCGAGGGCGGCAGGATCCTCGACACCATCACGCTGCAGGCGCTGATGGGCCGCTATCCCATGGTCTGCGGAATGACGGGTACCGCCGTGGAGGCCACAGACCAGCTGCGCACCTTCTACGATTTGCGTGTCTCGGTGATCGAGCGGAACAAGCCGCTGCGGCGTTTCGACGAACAGGACCGCATCTACGCCACGATGGCGGAGAAGAACCGCGCCATCATCGAGGAGATCACCGAGATCAATGCGCTGGGTCGTCCCGTGCTCGTGGGAACACACGACGTCGCGGAATCCGAGGAACTCGCTGGCGCGCTACGCGAGAGGGACATCGAGGTCAGCGTGCTCAATGCCAAGAACGATGCGGAGGAGGCCCGCATCATCGCGGAGGCCGGCGATATCGGTCGGGTCACCGTCTCCACCCAGATGGCCGGGCGTGGCACAGATATCCGACTCGGTGGGGCCGATGAGGCCGATCATGGCGCGGTCGTGGATCTCGGCGGCCTGGCGGTCATCGGCACCGCACGCCACCGTTCGCAGCGGCTGGACAACCAGTTGCGCGGCAGGGCGGGTCGGCAGGGGGACCCGGGGCTGAGTCTTTTCTTCGTCTCCCTCGACGATGACGTGGTGGTCTCCGGCGGCTCAGGCGAGGAGGTCTCGGCCCAGCCGGACGCCACCGGTCTGATTGATTCCGGCCGCATCCGGGACTGGGTGGAGCACTGTCAGCGTGTCACGGAGGGACAGTTGCTGGAGGTGCACTCCCAGACCTGGAAGTACAACCGGCTGCTCGCCGATCAGCGGGTGATCATCGATGAGCGCCGCGCGCGCCTGCTCGACACCGATCAGGCGTGGCGGGAACTTGCGGACCGCGAACCCGCCAGAGCCGCGGAACTGGACGCACTGGATGAATCGACGCGGGTCCAGGCCGCACGCGACATCATGCTCTACCATCTTGATTTCAATTGGGCGGAGCATCTTGCGCTGATGGATGACGTCCGCGAGTCGATCCACCTGCGCGCCATCGCCCGCGAGACGCCCATCGACGAGTATCACCGCATCGCGGTGCGGGAGTTCAAGGATCTGGCTCAACGTGCCTTCAACGACGCGGTGGCGACCTTCCGTGACGTAACCATCGACGCCGACGGAGCCCACCTCGACGAGGAGGGCCTGTCGCGTCCATCCGCCACGTGGACATATATGGTCTCCGACAACCCGCTCGCGGGCGGCGGCAACTCGGTTATCAGTGGAATAGGCAATATCTTTCGTTGATGTAATTCGACGTTCTGCCTGTTCGTGGCAATTTTTCGGGTTCCGCCATCAAGTTCGGGACCGTGCCTCACCCTCGCTTCCACTGCAACGGCTATGATGAAAATCGTTAAGAACAATGTCGACACGGAGGAATTTCAATGAGCGACAACACCGGTACGCCGGAGCCACAGGTCGAGACCACCTCGGTATTCCGCGCCGATTTGCTGAAGGAAATGGAGTCGGGCGCCGGAGCCCCGGCATCCACCGGGGCCGACAATCTCCCCGCGGGTTCGGCGCTCCTGGTGGTCAAGCGCGGACCGAATGCAGGTGCACGTTTCCTGCTTGATCAGCCGACGACCACCGCGGGCAGGCATCCGGAGAGTGACATCTTCCTCGATGATGTCACCGTGTCCCGTCGGCATGCGGAGTTCCGCATCAATGACGGGGAGTTCGAGGTGGTGGACGTGGGATCGCTCAACGGCACCTATGTCAACCGTGAACCGCGCAACTCACAGGTGCTTTCAACCGGAGATGAGATCCAGATCGGCAAGTTCCGCCTGGTGTTTCTCGCCGGCCCGACCTCCTAGCGGTGTGGGAATGTGCGGCGGAGGCGTAGCCGCACAGCACGTTCGGTTGCGGGAGGGATCAATCCTGCAACCGATTTTCCTGTAGGCTCAGTTAATCGCCCGTCCCCCGTCCATCCCTCTATTTTCAGCAGGTAGCAGCAAGAATCGTGAGCGCACTTCGACACACCGCATCCGGCGGCACCACAGCCAAGCAGGCCCCGCAGGCTGCCAAGACGACCAGAACCATGTCGATTGGTGTGGTACTCGAGCGCCTGCATGCCGAGTTTCCCGATGTGACGGTGTCTAAGATCCGTTTCCTGGAGTCCGAGGGCCTGATCACTCCCGAGCGCACCGCCTCGGGATACCGCAGATTCACCGAGTCCGATGTTGAACGGCTCCGGTACATTCTGGTCACCCAGCGTGACAACTACCTGCCGCTCAAGGTCATCCGGGAGCAGCTCGCGGCGATGGACAACGGGTCGGTCACGGCGATTCTCGGCGCACCCGGCGCCGAGCCGCTGGTCACCCCCGAGAAGTTCAGGGCGCCCGCAGCCACACGCCTCACCGACACCGAGGTGGCCGAAAAGGCGGGTGTGGAAGTTCCCATGATCGAGCAGCTGATCTCGGCCAAGCTGATCAAGCCCGACGCATCGGGCTTTTTCACCAATGATGATGTCCTCATCGCCAGCGCCGCGGGCGCCCTGGCCGAAATGGGTTTTGATATGCACCAGCTGAGGTCTCTGGGCAATGCCGCATCCCGGCAGGCTGATCTGATCTCCCAGGTCGCGGACCCCGTTGCCCGCGGAAAGAGCGATGTCGCCCGTGAACGTGCCGAGGAGCTGGCTCAGCAGATGTGCGCCCTCGTTGTCAACATGCACGCCTCCCTGGTCAAGAACTCAACCCGCGAACAGCTCGGATACTGATGCCGCCCATGTCTTTTATCAACCTTGAGTACCATGGCGTCCACACGATGGAGCCCGAGGGTTTTAGCTGTGCGGTGTTCCGGTGGGACGAGGGCAACCGAATTCTGCCGATCTGGATCTCCCAGGATGATGCCGATCTGATCCAGGCACAGGACGCCGGATACAGTCCGAGGCGGCCCGGGCCTCATGATCTGCTCGCCGATACCCTCACCCGCTTCACCCCGGGAGTGGTGTCGCTGAAGATCGTCTCCCACTTCGAGGGTGTGTTCATGGCCGCGATTGTCACCCCCGAGGGGGAGGAGGTCGATGCCCGCCCCTGCGATGTGATCCTGTTGTCACGGATCATGGAGATCCCCATCGCCGTCGATGAGGAGGTCCTGCAGCAGACCTCGATCTTCATCACCGACGAGGATCTGGAGGCCTACTTCGGTATCACCGTCGATCGCGCCCCCACCAGTACCTTTGATGCCCCGGAATCCGCGTCCGGCGATGCCCAGGCGGACGCCGACTTCGAGCAGCTCATGCAGAGCCTCGGGGTGTCCGAGTCTGATCTCCTCAGCTCACCCGATACCTCCGAGGAGGAGGATTCGCCCGATATCGATGACGATGGAGATGGCAACTAGCCTCCTGGGCTTCAACCTGGGGTTAAGACTTTGGGCGTGTCGCGGGATTTGGGCTTGACGCTGGCCTAGTGTGGAACAAGAATCAAGTTAAGTTCCACGGATAGGATTCACAATGATGTGAGTTGAATGCCGTGCCGCGTTGAAGCATCGGAGACATCAGTGAGCGACGACAACAGCTACGAAGGCGACCTCTTTAGCGTTTCACCCGTTCAGGAATCCCTGTTTGAGGTCGGCCCCGACGAGGAGGTTGGCTACCGGGTCCCCACCGCGTGTCAGGTCGCCGGCATCACCTACCGCCAGCTCGACTACTGGGCGCGCACCAAACTCGTGGTGCCGTCGATCCGCGGAGCCCGCGGTTCGGGATCACAGCGCCTCTATTCCTTCAAGGATATTCTCGTCCTGAAGATCGTCAAGCGTCTGCTGGACACCGGAATCTCGCTGCAGAACATTCGCCTGGCGGTGGACAAGCTGCGCGATCGCGGGGCGAGCGATCTGGCGGAGATCACCCTTGTCTCTGACGGAACCACGGTCTACGAATGCCGTTCGGCGGAGGAGGTCATAGATCTTCTCGGCGGTGGTCAGGGAGTGTTCGGCATCGCGGTTCCCGGCATCATGAAGGAGCTCACCGGAGATATCTCCTCCTTCCCCTCGGAGCGCGTCGATGAGGGCTTCGATAACGAGCCGATCAACTTCCAGGATGAACTCGCCGCCCGCCGTAGGCGCAGAACCTCCTGAGTCCCGTCTGCTCAGGGAATCGCCCGCCGAAGGCTAGCTGCTCCCCGGGAGGTGGACTGGAAAGTCAGCCACCGACTCCCCGGGGAGCTTTTTCATATGAGCACGCAGCAGCCGGCCGGTGGAACACGAAAACGTCTCCGGCAACGACTCAGAGGCCCGGAACTGAGGGCACCGGCGATTAGGGGTCACACCCCGAATGCGGCCCGCAATCGGGTGTTCAGTTCATCCTCGGTGCTGGCGGTCGCGACGGAACCGCCGTGCCCGGTGGCCCAGTCGCTGAGCACCGCGTCCGGTTCACCGTTACCGACATGGACCACGTTCACCCTGACCCGGTCGCCCGCCGCGGCCGTGAGATCCGCGAGGAAGGCGTCGTCGGCGTAATCACCCACGGAGCCGCTGCTGACAACCACCAGGTTGACGGGCTGGCCGCTGGCCGCCGCGCGCTCGGAGGCGATCTGTGCGGCGGCCACGGTTGCGGACCTGGTGAGCGGAACTCCGCCCGTACCGAAGCGCAGGACCGCACCGGCGGCGTTCTCACCCGCGGAATCATCGGGGAAGGAGACGTTTGCCCGCCAACCCCTGGTCACGCCGGGGTTCAGGGGGGAGGAGTAGTTGTTAAGGGCGACCTGGAAGCCACGCGCCCCGACCTCGCGGGCGAGCCCGGAGGTGATCGTGGACACGACCGTGTGGTAGCTCTGCTCGCTTCCCCCGACAACCTCTTCCATGTTCGCGGATGTGTCCATGAGAATGAGGGTGTCTGCGGGACCAGCGGCTGCCGGGACGTCCGTTGAACGATCCGCCACACGCTCCATGACCGAGGTGATCTGTGCCAGATCGGCGACGCGTGTCGCTTCGGGAAGTGCGGACACGAAGTCCGCGCCCGCACGCGCCTGATCCTCGGTGATCGTTCCTCCCGCGTTGGTGGCGATCGCCCACACCGGAAGCTGCGCACCGTCTATGGGGGCGAAGGTGTACCCCTCGGGAATGACCGCGGATTCTCGCGTGGCAAAAGCCTGCGCGTTCGCGGGACCGGTGGCGATCGCCTCCGCGGCAGCCTGTTCATCCCCTCCGGCGAGTGCCAGCGCCACGGCCGCCGAGGCACTGGAATCATCGAATCTGATCGCGTCCAGGGAGGCGGTTCCATCGGTCGAGGCGACACCTGCCGCCTCGGTTCCGGCCTGCGGCCAGGATTCCTGTGAGCCGCTCGCCACCCTGGAGGTTTTCGCCAGTTCCGCCGCGGCCTCCTGCTTCGTTCCGCTGAACAGGTAGGTCGCGGCGGGGTCACCGGCGGCGGCGGCGGTGGCCGTGACACAGAAATCACGGGTCACGTGGGATTGCGCATTGAACTCGGCGACCGCCGGGGCGACCACCGTGTCCTCGCCGCCCACCGGAACCTCGAGATCGCCGGCGATGCACGGGGCCGATCCCGCCTCGGCCTCGGAGTCCGGGGAGTCCGGGCGGGTAAGAAGCCAGAGGACCACGGCGACAATCGCCACCGCGGCGATCAGTGCAAGGGTCAGGGGGGTAGACAGGGCGAAGTTCCTTCGCCCGCTGGAATGTTTGGCCACGGTGCTCCCTCGGCAGTCTCATCAACAGGTTTCCCCCTGCGAACTAGGGGGAGAATCTGTGTCAGAGTTTAGCCTGTGGCGGCGGCACTGTGGCCGTGACAAGCCGACAGCGCCAGTTCACATGCCGTGGTCAACTCCGCGCGAATCCCGGCCGCGCGTTCGGACAGCAACCGCTGGCGGGCCACGTACTCCGCCTTGCCCTCCGCGGTCTCGATGGCCACCACCCCGAATCCCAGGCCCCGGCAATCGTAAGGGGAGGCCTCCATGTCCAGGATCCGGGTGTCCCTGGCCAGCTCGAAGCTGTCGAGAAGCACGCGGCCCGATAACAGCGGGCCGAGTTTAGCCGCCCATTTGTACAGGTCCATGGTGGCGTGGAGACAGCCGCACTGCTCATTGTCCACCTGGGTCTCGCGGTGCAGGACCGTCAGGTTTAATGGCACGGCGGGCCCGGTGAAGAAGCGGAAGGCGTCGAAATGCGTGCATTTGAGCTGGTGGGAGTCAACGACGGCGTCGGTCCCGGCGGATCCCAGACGCAGGGGAAGGTCGTGCCGGGGCGAGGAGCTCTGATAGACCATGGCCCACTCGTGCAGACCGAAGCAGTCGAAGCGGGCGGGATTGACGGCCGTGGAGGCGAGCAGATCACGGATGAACCGCACGGTGCCACCGCGTTTGGCGAGGTAGGCGTCGACGTCCACGCCCAGGGTCCCGGCGTCGTCAAGCTCGTAGAACCGTCGCTGCGGAGCGTCCCGCAACCGCACCCCGATGCCGGGGTGCCAGGTTTTCAACTGGGCGGCGCGCACGGGGTAGTACTCGAAGAGGAAATCGAAGACGGGGTGACCACGGCCCGCTTGTCGACGCCGGAGGTGATCTCCGGTCAACGAGGCAGCCCGTTCCTGGTGGGAACGGGCTGCGGCTTGCCATTCGGCGGGGGAGAGGGGACGCACTCTTCTACTTCTACTCCGAGGCGTCCTCGTGAGTCCAGTCGTTGACGGTACCCACGTACTCCTCGATGAGGTCCTCCAGGGTGATCACGCCGAGGAGCACACCGCGCTCGCGCACCTGGGCCATGTGCGCGGAACGCTTGTGCAGGGCGTGGAGCACATCATCCATCAGGCTCTCGGCATCGACGTTGCTCAGGGGACGCAGTGAGGTACGCGGAATGTGCTCGCCGGGATCCATATCCGGATCCGCCAGCTGCTTGAGCATGTCCTTGATGTGGATGTAGCCGAGGTAGGAGCCGTCGAGCCCGGTGACGGGGAAACGGGAGAAACCCGTCTCCTTGACCGCAAGCTCGAGCTCACCGAGGGTCGGGCCCTGGCGGCCGAAGTCGAGGGAGCGCACATCCTCGTCGCGGATGACCAGCTCCTTGATGCTCCGGCTCTCCGAGCGCAGCGCCTTGGACAGCCGGAGGTGTTCCTCCGCATCCAGCAGACCCTCCGAGCGCGATTCGGAGAACATGGTGGCCAGCTGCTGCGGATCGACGGTGGAATCCAGCTCGTCCTTCTGCTCCACTCCAAATGCCCTCAGGGTGATGCGGGCGACCCAGTTCATGAACTCGATCAGGGGGCGGGTGAGCTTGACGAAGAGGATCATCGCCGGTGTCAGCCACATCGCCAGTGTCTCGGGTCCGGCGATGGCGATGTTCTTGGGCACCATCTCACCGAAGAGGATGTGCAGCCAGGTGATCAGGGCCAGCGCCAGGGCAAAGGAGATGGGGTGGATGAGGTTCTCCGGCACGTCCAGGGCGAGAAAGGGGCCCTCGACGAAGTGCGCGACGGCGGGCTCGGCAACCTTGCCCAGCAGCAGCGAACAGATGGTGATCCCGAACTGCGCACCGGCGAGCATGATGGAGAGGTGCTCGGTGGCGTACATCACCCGCTCCGCCGGTTTCTTGCCCTGGGCGATGAGGGATTCGAGTCGATCCCTGCGGGTGGAGATCAGCGCGAACTCCGAGGCCACGAAGAAGGCGTTGGCGGCCAGCAGGCCGACGATCAGGAGTATTGTCGCCCAGATACTCATAGCTCGTACTCCTTTGCCTCAAGGTGGCTGATGGGGGTCAGCACGGCCTTGTCGATGCGCCGGTCCTCCATGACGGGCACCCGGGCAAGCCAGCGCCCGGCGAATCCGGATTCGAATTCGACCATGCCGGGATTCTCGGACTGCGGGAGGACGGTGACGTCGCCGACCCTGGGGATCTTCCCCAGGGAATACATGATCAGTCCGCCCAGGGTTTCAAAGGGGCCGTCGGGTGCGATGTATCCGAGGCGTTCACCGAGCTCATCCATGCGGACCAGGCCGGAAACCTCCCAGCTCGCCCCGAACTGCTGAAAATCGCGCTCGGCCTCGGAGTCATCGTGCTCGTCATAGACCTCGCCGAGGATCTCCTCCACCACGTCCTCGATGGTGACCATGCCGGCGGTTCCGCCGTACTCGTCGGCGATGAGAACCACCTGGGAACCCGCTGAGCGCACGGCATTGAGCACGGCGTCGCCGTCCAGGCTGGCAGGGACGACCGGAATCTTCTTCGCCAGACTCCTGAGGCTGGTGGTGGTGCGTTCTGGTCTCGGGACGGCGAAGGCGTCCTTGATGTGGACCATTCCGAGGGTCTCGTCAAGATCGCCCTCGACGACCGGGAAGCGGGAGTGACCCGTTTCCAGCGCCAGGGTGATCAGGTCCTGGACGGTGTCCTCGGCCTTGAGCGCCTCGATCGTCGACCGCGGGGTCATGAACTCCTCCGCCGTGGACTCACCGAACTTCAGGGATCGGTTGAGCACCTCCGCGGTGGTTTGGTCCAGGCCGCCGCTCTCGGCGGAGTTGCGCACGAGTGCGGTGAGTTCCTGGGCCGACCTGGCTGAGGCGAGTTCCTCCGCGGGTTCGATACCGAGCTTGCGTACCACCCAGTTCGCCGAGCGGTTCATCGCCGTGATGAACCATTTGAGCACCGTGTTGAAGGCATTGACGGGGTGTACCACGAAGCGGGCGACACCGAGCGGGTTGGTGATCGCCCAGTTCTTGGGCACCAGCTCGCCGAACACCATGGACAGGAAGGTGGCCACCATCAGCGCGAGGATCAGCGCGACGGTTCCGGATGCGGAGGCCGGGAGACCGACGAGTTCGAGGAGCGGGGTGAAGAACTTCGCCAGCACGGGCTCCGCGAGGAAGCCGGTGGCCAGTGTTGTTACGGTTATGCCCAGCTGGGCGCCGGAGAGTACGAATGACAGATTCTGGTGATCCCTCTGCACTGCACGGGCGCTGGCATCGCCCTTCATCTTGACGTGGTTCTCCACCGTGGATTTTTCCATGCCGGTGAGCGCGAACTCGATGGCGACGAACAATCCGGTGCTCGCTGTGAGAAGCACGAAGCCTATCAGTGAGAGGATGCTTATGAGTATGTCCATTGGCGTAGGTTGGCACCCGCTCCCTGATTATGGGAGGGGTTAGCCCTTGGGACCATCTTTCCGTGTGGGTCGATGCCGCTGAGTGCTGCCTGAGCGTGATCGGCGACGGGGATTCCGGGTGGAGTCCCTTTTATCTGATCGATTATTGGGGTTGTTCTGCCGCCGCACGGGCTGCTGCTGACCCGGAGGCGACAGCGGCGTGCCCGATGGGCGACGGGCACCGGTGATGGTGGCGAGCTGCGGGGAGCTCTCGGTAACCTTCACCTCGGTTGCATCCACCCCGGCCTTTTTGAAGAGATCCCGGACTTCCCTGATCTGTTCATCCATCACCAATGTCACTACTGTACCTGCTGTTCCCGCCCGTGCGGTACGTCCGGCACGGTGGAGGTAGGCCTTGTGCTCAGCGGGGGGATCGACATGGACCACCAGGGAGACATCATCGACGTCGATGCCGCGGGCGGCGATATCGGTGGCAACCAGAACGGGGATGCTCCCGTCGGCGAATCCGGCCAGCGCATTGGTCCGTGAGTTCTGCCCCTTGTCACCGTGGATGCCCACCGCGTTGATACCCTCGCGGCGCAGCTTCTTCACCTGCCTGTCAACGCCGTGCTTGGTCCGCATGAACATGATGGTCTTACCTTCGCGGGCGCCGATGTGAAGCACAACGAGGTTTTTGGAGTCCCGGCCCCCCACGAGGAGCCGGTAGTGCTCCATGGTGCTGACGGAGGCGGCCACCGGAGCGGTGGAGTGCGTGACGGGGTTGTGCATGTAGCGGTTGACGAGTTTGTTCACATCGCCGTCGAGGGTTGCGGAGAACAGGAGTCGCTGGCCGTCGGGGGGCGTGAGATCCATCAGTTTGCGAACCTGGGGGAGGAAGCCCATGTCGGCCATGTGGTCCGCCTCATCGAGCGCGGTGACCTCGACGTCGGCCAGGGAGAGCTTCTTCTGGTTGATCAGATCCTGTGCGCGCCCGGGTGTGGCCACGAGCAGGTCCACCGGTGCGGCCAGTGCGGTGATGTTGCGGTTGATGTTGATGCCGCCGACCACCTCGAGCAGGCGCAGTCCGAGGGCGTTGGCCGGGGCGTCGAGACGTTCGCGGATCTGGGTGGCGAGCTCGCGGGTCGGGACGAGTATCAGACCGCGCGGACGACCCGGTCGGGACGGTGCGCCCATCAGGCGTGCGAGCATGGGGAGCCCGAAGGTGAAGGTCTTGCCCGATCCCGTGGGACCGCGTCCGAGCACGTCGCGGCCGGCGAGTGCATCGGGGATCGCAGCTTCCTGGATGGGGAAGGCATCGGTGATGCCCTGGTTGCGCAGTTCCCTGACAATCGGTCCAGGCAGATTCAGTTCTGAGAAAGTAGTCATTGTCCACCAACACTAGCCCGGTGGTGGTCGGATTGGCGAAGCAGACCCGTTTTCGGGGGGCGCCGGACAATTATTCGACCACGACCGCGGGATCTAGGTGATGGAGGCCCGGTAGATCGATTCGATGGTCGCATCGAGGGTGGAGTTGAACTCCTCGTCGGACTGCTGTCTGCTCAGTCCGTCCAGCAGTGCGCGACTGAAGCTGGCGATCAGACCCGGATTTCTCGACAGTCGCTCGTTGGCCTCCGCGCGGCTGTAGCCACCGGAAAGGGCCACGACCCTGGCAACCCGGGGATGTTCGATGAGGTCGGAGTAGAAACCGTCGACGGAGGGGATGGAGATCTTGATGGCCACCCTGTGCTCAGCGGAATCGTCGAGATCCCCGAGGCCCTCGAGACCACGGAGGATCTCCTCCTTGAGGATCTTCTCAGACTCCGCCTTGTCCGGGGCGGTGATGGTGACCTCCGGTTCGAGGATGGGGACCAGATCGGCGGCGAGGACCCGCCTTCCGAGGTCGAACTGCTGGGCCACCACGCGGCGGATTCCCTCCGGGTTGGCCTCATGGATGACGGAACGCTCCTTGGTCCCGAACACGCCCTGGGAGCGGGCCCTGCTCAGCAGATCCTCCAGATTCGGGATGTCGCGCATCAGCTGGACACCATCGGCCTGGTCCGCCAGCCCCTTGTCGATCTTAAGGATGGGCACGATGCCCTTCTCATTCCACAGGTAGTCGACGAAGTCACGGTTCCCGATCCGCCGGCTCAGGGTGCCCTCGAACAGGATCGCGGCGAGGATCCTCTCGCTGGTGAACACCGGACTGGTGACTACACGGGTGCGCGCCGCGTTGATCAGATCGAACATCTCCTCGTCGGTGGAGTATGCGGAGGGCCCGACCCCGTAGAGTCCGAGTGCCTTGGGGGTGCTTCCGCCGCTCTGGTCCAGGGCGGCGATGAATCCCCGACCGTGTTCGAAACGTTCCTGCTGCTCGGGATTGGGCATTGCTTTTCACTCCTTGGGTTTGGCTGGATTCCGGCCCCGACGCCCGGCCTCCCCGGGTCGGGGTTCCCACACTGTCCGACTATAGTTCGGGCGGCGGCGGTTTTCACCGGATCCACCGGTACCGCACGGACCCCGGAAAGGAGGAAGGAGCATGGCGGGGGATTCTCGCCATGCTCCTTCCGGAAACCTTTGAATCTAGTCCGTGCGGACCTCCGTGCGGTCACCGGACCACAGGGTGTGGAAGGATCCCTCGCGGTCCAGGCGGCGATAGGTGTGGGCACCGAAGAAGTCACGCTGGCCCTGGATCAGGGCCGCAGGAAGCCGTTCGGCCCGCAGGCTATCGTAGTAGGACAGTGAGGAGGCGAAGACCGGAACGGGAAGCCCCAGTTCGGTGGCCAGCACCACCACCCGGCGCCAGGAATCGACGAGGGTGCCCAGTTCGCCCTTGAAGTAGGGATCGAGCAGCAGTGATTCCAGGTCGGGGTTCTCGTTATAGGCCTCGACGATGCGGTTGAGGAACTTCGCACGGATGATGCAGCCGCCACGCCAGATGGTGGCCAGATCACGGGGGTCGACGTTCCAGTTGTGCTCATCGGAGCCGGCCCTGATCTCATCGAATCCCTGGGCGTAGGCGACCAGCTTGGAGGCGAAGAGCGCGCGCCGGACATCCTCGACGAATGCCTCCCGGTCCACGCCCCGCCCGGCGAGGGTCGACAGTGTGCCCGTGGGGAGATTGTCCCTGGCTGCGGCGCGCTGAGCGGTGGCACCGGACAGTGCCCTGGCGAACACCGCCTCCCCGATTCCGGTGACGGGGATGCCGAGATCTAGCGCGGCCTTGACGGTCCAACGACCGGTGCCCTTCTGCCCGGCCTCGTCGACGATGACGTCAATGAGGGGTTTCCCGGTTTCCGCGTCGACCTGGCTGAGCACCTCCGCGGTGATACCGATCAGATAGGAATCCAGATCCCCTGCGTTCCATTCCCGGAATACCTCGGCGATCTCGGCGGGTTCCATCCCAGCGGCGTAGCGCAGCAGGTGGTAGGCCTCACCGATCACCTGCATGTCCGCGTACTCGATGCCGTTGTGCACCATCTTCACAAAATGCCCGGCACCGTCGGGCCCGATGTGGGTCACGCAGGGGGTGCCGTCGACTTTGGCGGCGATGGATTCGAGCAGGGGGCCGAGCGACTTGTAGGATTCCGCGGGACCACCGGGCATGATGGAGGGACCATTGAGGGCACCCTCCTCACCGCCGGAGATACCGGCGCCGACGAAATGGAGCCCACGGGCGGAGATCTCCTTTTCCCGGCGGATGGTGTCGGTGTAGAGGGCGTTGCCACCGTCGATGATGATGTCACCCGGATCCATGGCGTCGGCGAGCTGGTTGATCACCGCGTCGGTGGCCGCACCGGCCTGGACCATGATGATCGCCCGGCGCGGCTTCTCCAGGGAGGCCACGAAGTCCTCGATCGTGTAGGAGGGGATGAACCTGCCCTCGGAACCGTGCTCGGCGATCAGAGCGTCGGTTTTCCCCGCGCTGCGGTTGTACACGGCCACGGTGTGTCCGTTGCGGGCAAAGTTGCGGGCGAGGTTGGAGCCCATGACGGCGAGGCCGACGACGCCGATCTGGGCGAGGGAATCAGGTTGAGTCATGGGGACAATCGTACCCATAGAACAGGGTTGTGTCAGGAATTTCCCCCAAAAAGGTATGATCAAATTGTATCTGACCGCACCCCTGAGGCACTAGAGTCTACAGGCATGACGAATCTGGAAGAGATACTCGCCCTGGCGGCCGATCGCGCACTCTCCGATGGGGAACTGGCCAGGCTCAACGAGGTGAACGTCGGACTCGATCGTGCCCTGGGACTGCGCTACACCATCATCGAACCGGGCCGGGTGGTCGCTGAGCTCCACGTCGCCTCACGGCATCTGCAACCGGCCGGACTGGTCAACGGAGGGGTCTACGCATCCCTCGCCGAATCCACCGCCTCCCTGGCCGGGATGGTCGCAGCCAGGGGAGGCGTCGTGGTCGGGGTGAACAACAACACCGACTTCATCTCATCGGTGCGTTCCGGCGTCATCACCGCCGAGGCGACTCCGATCCAGCTGGGGGGCCGTACCCAGATCTGGCAGATACTGTGCACCCACCGCGGGGACCTGGTGTCCAGGACAACACTGCGCACGATGATCCTCTAGGTCGTCGCCCATGGTCACAGCCAGTTGTGGCGTTTGAAGAACCAGTAAAGGCCGAGCACCGTGGCGACCATGATCGCCAGCACGATGTAGTAGCCGTACTCGGTGTGCAACTCGGGCATGTTGTCAAAGTTCATGCCGTACACACCCGCAATCATCGTCGGCGCAGCGGACATTCCGACGATCGCCGAGATGGCGCGCATATCCGAGTTCTGCTGCAGGCTTATCTTGGCCACACCCGCATCGATCAGCGCCGACAGACGCTCATCGAAGGAGGCGACCAGGTCACCGGCGATGCTCTCATTGTCGAGCACATCGCGAAAGTAGGAGCGCAGCTCCTTGTTCAGCAGATCCTTGTGGTCACTGATCAGGCTACGCAGTGCGATGGCGAAGGGATCGATCGCATGTCGCATCTCCAGGATCTCCCGCTTGAGCATGTAGATCTGCTCGATGTCGAAGCGCGCGCGGGGGGTGAACACCTCCTCCTCCAACCGGTCGACCTCATCAGATAGCTGCGTGGCGATCCTCCGGTACTCCTCAACCATGAAATCAGCGGCGGTCCACGCCAGTGCAAAGGGGGAGTAGGTGTCCAGTTCCAGATCCTCGTTGAGGCGGCGATCCAGATCCGGCATCGACGCGCCATGGCGGATGGTGATGATGAAATCCTTGCCGATCACCATCTGGAACTCACCGGTTTCAATGATCTGACGCGAATCCTGCACCGACTCGGCATCGGAATAGGTCACCGAGCGCACAACCATGAACGTCTGTTCCTCGTAGCGCTCGACCTTGGGACGCTGGCGGGCGGTCACCGCATCCTCGACCACCAGTTCATCGAGGTCGAAGAGGTCGGCGACCTTGTCCATCTGCTCATCGGTCGGACGGTGCAGACCCAGCCACAGAAAACCCCCGTTGGCCCGGACCTCCTCGAGTGCCGCGCTCGGGGTCCAGGAACCGGGCAGCCGCCTGCCCTCATGGAAGACACGGCAGTAATCGATGTTCCGCTCCAAGGGAACCTGCGGACCGCTGCGGGGATGCTCCCCCGCCCGCTCGGCACCGCTCTTCCCCATGCCGCGCGGGCGGAGGGGATTACTAAAGGTGACGGGGCGGATCGGTGGCTTGGGGGGCATTCATCCACCTTTCAGGGGAGCTGGCGCGCATGGCGAGGGCACTAATACTTCAAGCGAATCCACTCTAGTACAAGTCTCTATACTCGAAACCATGCCCACGTGGAGAGAAATAACTTCAACCAACCCTTCCCACTCGGAGAACTACGCCGCACGCTGGCGGAGGCTCGCGGAGGAGGGCGCCGATATCTACGGGGAGGCCAGGCTCATCGACGCCATGGCCGCACGCGGCTCCACCATCCTCGACGCCGGATGCGGTCAGGGCCGGATCGGCGGCTACCTGGCGCGCCGGGGACACCGCGTGACGGGCATCGACATTGACCCGGTCCTCATCGCATACGCCGAGCAGGATTTCCCCGGTGCCAGCTGGGTGGTGGGCGATCTTTCGGGGGATCCGATCGGCAAGGGTGACTTCGATCTCGTGGTCTCGGCCGGAAACGTGATGGGTTTTCTCGCCGAGGAGGGCCGGGTGCCCGCTCTGGTGAACATCCGGGACGCCCTCACCCCCTCCGGTCGCGCGGTGATCGGTTTCAGTGCCGGTCGGGGCTGGGCCTTCGGGGACTTCCTTGCCGATGCCTCCTTGGCGGGACTTGATCTCGAGAGTGCCTTCGAGTCCTGGGACCTGCGGCCCTTCGACGACAACTCGCAGTTCCTGGTGGCGGTTCTCGGGAGGAGTTCAGACCCATCCTGAGCGGGTGGCCTGATCGAAGAACTCCTTCTCGTGCACCGCGGCCCCGAGAAAGGCCCTGGCTGCCCTCTCGCGCTGCAGCGCTGAGGCGGAGGTGCATGCCCGCTCCACGCGCTGCAGTGCCGCCGCGGTGCCCGCGATGAACTCTGCATCCGAATAGGTCTGCAGCCACGCACGGTAGGGATGGTCGGGACGGTTGTGTTCGGCCAACCACAGCCCGATCTCCGCATACAGCCAGAAGCAGGGGAGAACGGCGGCGGCACCGACGGCGTAGTCCTCGAGGGATGTCCGCGCCAGCAGGAAATCGGTGTAGGCCATGGTGACCGGGGAAGCTGCGGTCGTCCCGGGACGATCGGTGAGATAGCCGCGGTGCAATTCAGCCTCACCCACCAGGCATTCGGTGGCACAGCTGGACCAGGCGACCTGCGATTCAGGATCCGGGGCCTGTGCGGCGAGCAGGGCGAGCGCCCTGGCGTACTCGGTGAGATAGTGCGCGTCCTGCTCGATGTAGGTGAGGAACTCCTCCCGGGACAGGGATCCGTCACCGAGGCCCCTGATGAATGGACCCGAGGTGATTTCCGCGATGATGTCACCGGCGGCCGCCCACAGTGACTCGGTGAAGGGCCCCGCGGGTGTGATCCGCGGTCGGGGACTGGCCACCGCGGGTGCGGCCAGGGGGTCGCCGTAGAGATGCGGCCACGGGGTCGGATCGGCGGCAGCGAGCATCCGCCCGGTCATGGCCGAATGGTCCACGGGACCATTTCCGGATCCCACCTGGAGGTCGCCGGCGCCCCTGAGCGCCAGTCGAAGCCATCTGGTCGCCCATTCCAGGGCGCGCTCCACCGGCTGGCCCGCCCCCAGACGCGTTGTCAGGGCCGAGGACAACGAGCATCCGGTTCCATGAGTATTGCCGGTATCCACACGGTGATTGGGTACCAGGTGCACGGGGGAGCCCCGGCGGACCACCGCGTTGCTCGCCATGGGCCCGGTCAGGTGCCCACCCTTGACTATGACTATCGTCCCTGTGGCTTCCGCGAACTCCGCGGCCTGAGCCACGGCCTCGTCGAAGTCGCGCGCGACGCTTCGGCCGACCAGGACCGCCAGTTCCGCGAGGTTCGGCGTGACCACGTCAACCTCCGTGGCGAATCCGCGGACCGCCTCCTCCGCGTCGGCGTCGAGCAGGCGGTCGCCGCTGGTCGCGACCATGACGGGATCGAGGACCACGGGCCCGTGTTCGTGGGTGAAAAGCCAGTCTGACACCAGTTCCACCGTCGGAGCGGAGCCCAGCATGCCGAGCTTGACCGCATCGACGGAAACATCGCTGAACACGGATTCCAGCTGATCGCGCAGGAAGGACAGGGGTGGAGTGTGGATCGACGAGACTCCGTGGGTGTTCTGCGCCACCAGCGCGGTGATCACACTCATGCCGTAGCCACCCGCGGCGGCGATGGATTTCAGATCGGCCTGGATCCCGGCGCCACCCGTGGGATCGGTTCCCGCGATGCTGAGGATCCGGGGGCGGGAGGGACGGTTCATCGGATCCGCCCCCATATGCCGCGAAGTTCCGCCGCCGCGGCGGTGGGGGACGGGGCCGCCATGATCGCCGAGACCACGCACAGTCCGTTGACGGGTGTCGCCGCGAGCAGAGCCGCGTTGGACGGGTCCACCCCGCCGATGGCCACGGAGGCGATTCCCAGTTCACCGGCCCTGGCGGCGATGGCCGCAACCCCGGAGACACCGAGGGGTGCCGCGGCATCGGGTTTGGTTGCGGTCTGCCGCACCGGGCCGACACCGATGACCGATGGCGGCGCGACGCCGGCGGCTGCGCAGTCCGCCACGCAGTCGTCGATCTGGTTCTGCCTGTCGATGCTCAGTCCGAGCATCAGGTATTCGGGCAGGACCGTGCGCGCGTGGACGTAGTCCGTGTCGCCCTGCCCTATGTGCAGATGGGTGCCCACCTCAAGGGCGACGTCGAGGCGATCATTGATGAACAGCGGCACCCCGTGGGCATCGCAGATTTCCTTGAGCAGGTGCGCCTGGGCGATGAGGGAGGCGTCATCAGTGGTCTTGTCGCGCAGTTGGACCACACCGACCCCTCCGGCGATCGCTGCGGCAACGATGTCGGGCACGTTCTGCGGCCCGCCGCCCAGCACGGGGTCGGTGACCAGGTACAGGCTCCAGTCGATCATTTCTGCTCCCGAATGCTGCTCAGCTCCGCCAGGTCGGTGGAATCGACGGCGTGGATAGCGTCGAGGAGTTCCACGGCGAAGGAGCCCGGGCCCGCGGACCGGCGCGCGGCGAGGGTGCCGGCCACCCCAAGGTGCGCGTGGGCCGCGATCACCGCGTCGTGCGCGGAGACCCCGCTGTTTCTGGTTGCCGCCAGATACGCGGCGACGAGAGCGCCGAGGGAGCACCCGGTTCCAATGACCAGCTGCAGCAGTGGATCCCCGGAGCTCAGCCACGTTGCGCGTCCCTCGGAGACGATGAGGTCGCGTTCCCCCGAGACGGCGACGACCCCGCCCGTGGCGGTGGCCAGCTGTCTGGCGGCGGCGAGCGCGGATTCGACGGGATCGGTGGAGTCCACCCCGCGGCCGCCTGCCCCCAGGCCGGCCAGCGCCACAATCTCCGAGGCGTTGCCGCGGATCGCCGCGGGCCGCGTGACGACGCCCGCGCGGGCGAACCTCGTCCTCTGCTGCAGGGCCCCGACGGCCACGGGGTCGAGCACCCAGGGGGTACCCGCCTCATTGGCTCCCGCAATCGCCATGCGCATGCCCTCGTACTGCTCGGAGGAGGGGGTCCCCGCGTTGATGAGCACTCCCGATGCGATTCCGGCGAAGTCGAAGGACTCCTCCGGGGTGTCGCACATCGCGGGGGAGGCTCCCGCGGCGAGGAGAACATTGGCGGTGAACTGCATGACCACGGAGTTGGTCAGGCACTGGATCAACGGGGCGGTGTCGCGCACATGTGAGAGCGCGTGTAGATATGAGTCAGCCACAACGGCCATCCCTTCGCTAGTACGAGCTAGAGCAGGTTCGACGGGTATGATCTCAGCGCAGTGACTGCGCACCCCGTGCCTTGTTGCGCCAGATTAGCAGAAGAGGATGGAAAAATCCCCGTCGCTCCCGTGGGGGCGGCGGGGATCGGTAGCACCAGGCAGCTACTTCTCGGCCTTCTTGCCGGTGAAGCGTGCGGTATCGCGCAGCTCAATGGGAAGATCGAGCTTGAGTTCCTCCACTTCCTCGTTGAGCTTGATCAGCGCCGTACGGGCATGGAGCTGCTGGCGGGTGGTGGCCAGGTTCCAGCGCTTGCGGGAGAGTGCGTTGATGCCCCAGCTGAAGGCGGAGACGAAGCGGTTGCGGAAACCGACGAGGAACATCAGGTGCACGGCCAGCCACAGCAGCCACCCGACGAAACCGGTGACCTCGACCTTGCCCATCTTCACCACCGCGGAGAAGCGGGAGACCGTGGCCATCGAGCCCTTGTCGAAGTACTCGAAGTCCTCGCGCTCGGTGTTGGGGCGACCCTCCGCCTCGGCGGCGATCTGCTCCGCGACGTACTCGCCGCCCTGGATGGCGGTCTGTGCCACGCCGGGCAGGCGGTTCAGCGACATCATGTCGCCGAGCACGAAAACGTTCTTGAACTCACCGACGGAGAGATCGGCGTTGACCGGGACACGTCCGGCACGGTCGACCTCGATGCCGGCCTGTTCCGCGATCAGCTTGCCCAGCGGGGAGGCCGCGACACCGGCGGACCAGATCTTGCAGAAGCTCTCGATGGTGTGCTCCTCGCCGTCCTTGGACTTGTAGGTCACCGAGCCCTCGTCGACGTTGGTCACCATCGCGTTGAGCTTGACGGTTACGCCGAGCTTCTCCAGCGTGCGCTGGGCGTTGCGGCCCAGGCGCTTGCCGAAGGGCGGGAGGACCTGCGGAGCTCCGTCGAGCAGCACGATCTTCGCGGAGGAGGGGTTGAAGTTGGCGTACTCACCGGCGAGGGTGCGGTGCGCCATCTCGGCGAGCTGTCCGGCAAGCTCCACACCGGTGGGGCCGGCACCGACGACGACGAAGGTGAGCAGACGCTCACGCTCAGCGGGATCCTCGCAGATCTCCGCGCGCTCGAAGGCGCCGACGATCCGGGCGCGGAGTTCGAGGGCGTCGTCGATGGTCTTCATGCCCGGTGCGAATTCAGCGAAGTGGTCGTTGCCGAAGTAGGACTGGCCGGCGCCGGCGGCGACGATGAGGGAGTCATACTCATAGACGCGCGTGAAGTCGCCCAGCGAGGCGGTCACGGTCTGACCCTCGATGTTGATGTCGGTGACCTCGCCCTTGACCACGTTCACGTTCTCCTGGCCGCTCAGGATCTGGCGGGTGGAGGGTGCGATCTCACCCGAGGACAGGATACCGGTTGCCACCTGGTAGAGCAGAGGCTGGAAAAGGTGGTGGTTGGTACGGTCAATCAGTGTGACATCGACATCGGCCTTGGCCAGGTCCTTGGTGGCGAAGAGGCCACCGAAACCGGAACCGATGACGACGACATGGTGACGACCGCCCTCGGGGCGGGTTGGGTTTGCAGACATTAAAGTCACAGTCTCCTGGATAGTTGATAAAAAGCTTTCAAGCGCAGTCGTGTGGGCGACGCGTACCCCTAAAAGGATAGACCGTCGTGGCCAAACCCACAGGATCGGGTCGTGTAATCCTGTCTGTTTGGGGACAAATCTGTGGTATTGACGCCCGCATACGAACAGTATGCACGTTCTTATGGCCTGTGTCACCTTAATCGCGGCAGAAAACGCGCAATTGACCTAACAAAGTTTTCCGGCCACGCCTCCGACGAGTTGCATCGTGGTGCGTCTAGAATCCTGACAGTACAGTTCAACCCCCGGTCGGAGGTGTGGAAAACCTTGGTAGAGCCCCGCTTTGACCACCTCGCCTCCATCGACGCCGAGAGCTGGCCCGGCGTTGCCGGGGTGCCGGAGGTGGCCTTTATCAAGCCGCGCGCACGGCAGGCGGAGGTGAGGTTCGCACGGGCCTGCCAGAACGCGGGACTTAGTTTCAGTGGCGCGAACGCCGATCTCACCGTTGACCAGGAGGAGCTTTTTCCACGGTTGGCGGCCAGCGGGTGGCTCGGCCTTGCCGAGAGCTACATGGCGGGCGAGTGGCGCACGGAGAAGCTTGCCGACGTCCTGGCCGCACTTCTGGCCACCGGTTACCGACCCCGCGGACGCCACGCGGCCACGGTCAGGCTCCCGACCCCGTCCGAGGACGGCGGCGGGGCACTTCCGCCCGAGCTGATCCGGCTGAGTTCCGGTGACGGTATGAGCGGTTTCGGTGGGATCTTTTCATCGGGGGTACCCACCACGGTTCGTACCGCGGTGCCCAGCCACGCCCCGGGGGCGGGCCGGAGAAGGGAACCGGCGACGCACTTCGTGGATGTGACGACCATCGCCGAACCCGTTGCGGTCGAGCGGGAGGATCTCGGTGAGGCCCAGCGCCGGGCGGCCTCGACCCTACTCGATGCGGCGAGGGTGCGGGCGGGATCGCATCTGCTCGAGCTTCCCAGCTCCGGCGGTGCGGTGGCGATTCTCGCCGCCAGGCGGGGCGCGACGGTGGATTCCCTGACCGCCGACCCGGAACAGGTGCGCAGCGTCCATGAGCTGCTCATCCTCGCCGGGGTGGAGGATGATGTCCACACCACGCTGATTCCGCAGGCGATCCCCGGGCCCCGCGACCTGGCGGGCACCTTCGACGCGATCGTGTGCATGGAGAAACTCGAGGTGGTGGGGGAGAGCGGTAGGAAGAGGCTGATCACGGTGCTCGACCGGCATCTTGCCACGGGCGGGCACGCGGCGATGCAGAGCCTGGTGTCCACCGGGCAGTTCGGCCCAGCGGCCGCGGAGGCGGTGTCGATGCTGCGGGCCTACATCTGGCCGGCCCTGGACTATCCGGGGGTGGATGATGTCCACCGGCTGGTCGATCGCGGTTCATCGTTGCGGGTGGTGGGGCAGACGCACTTTCCCGGACACTATCTCAAGAGCGTGCAGCTGCAGCGTGAGCTGTTCGAGGGGCAGCTGCGTGAGGCCGCCGCGGATGGCTTCGATGTGGTCTTCCGGAGGATGTGGGTCTACCATTTCGCCCTCATCGAGGCGCTCCTGCGCCTCGGCCAGCTCGACGCCGTCCAGTTCACGGTGACCACCCGCAACCGGCGGGGGCGTCGTTAAGCGGTTTGGTTCTGTGGCTGCACGGGCTCCTCGGCCGACCAGGGGAAGTCGATCCACTTGTCGGTGCTGCGCCAGACGTAGTCGGGTTTGATGATGGAGCTCGGCTTCTCGTAGATCACCGCGGTGCGCACCTCGACGACGTGATCGCCGAGGAAGTCACGGACCAGCTCGAGTGTCTTCCCTGTGTCCGCGACATCATCGGCGATGAGAATGCGCATGCCGGAGAGGTCAATCGCCTTCGGCGTGGGCGGTAGCATCAGCGGCTCCTCGAGATGTTCGCCGATGTCGGTGTAGAACTCCACGTTCATCACGGAGACGTTCTTGATGCCGAGCGCGTATCCGAGTGCGCCGCCGATGAGAAGTCCGCCACGGGCAATGGAGAGCACACAGTCCGGTTTGTAATCGTTGATGATGTCCTGAGCCAGTTCGCGCATCGCGGTTCCGAAGAGCTCATAGGTGAGTATCTCGCGTTCCTCTGTCATGAATGAAAGTGTAGTCAACCGTGGGTGGGGGATTTCATCCCAGGGCCACCCTCCGCATTAAATGACATAATGTACATTATCGGACAATTTGATAAATCAACCGGACCCGGGAATGCTCCGCCGAGGAACTCGATCACTTGCTCCGTGACACATACAGCCCGAGGGTCCGCGACTGGCTAATCAACTCTGCGGACGCGGTGGCTTGCCGACGCCTCCGCCGACGTGCAGGGATCCCCGAGGCCGAGATGTCTGACGCGCCGCCGGCGGACGGTCGCCATGGGCGAGGGTTCCCAGGTTCTCAGGGACCATCCGACTCCACCCAATTGCACCCCCGTCTACGCCCCCGCACGGACTACGGAGATAATCAGGCGCAGAGGGTGGATCGGGGGATATTACGTCACAGTGACATATCACCCCCCGGGGTCCGGTTTGGCCGGGCCCGGAACACGGGGATAATCTGGACCGATCATGACTCCGGCAACTTCCGAAACCCCGGTCCCCACCGGAGTGTTTGCATCATTCCGTTACGCGTTCTCCTCACCCGCCAGGCTCCGCATCGAGGTCCTCGGCGGCCTCATTGTCGCTCTGGCGCTGATTCCCGAGGCCATAGCCTTCTCCATCTTGGCCGGGGTCGATCCGCGTATGGGGCTGTTCGCCTCCTGCACGATGGCAATCACAATTGCCTTCACAGGAGGGCGTCCGGCGATGATTTCGGCCGCCACCGGTGCCGTGGCACTGGTGATCGCGCCCGTGGTTCGGGAGCACGGGGTCGACTACTTCCTGGCCACGATCATTCTCGCCGGAGTCATCCAGATTGGACTGGCTGCGCTCGGGGTCGCCCGTCTCATGCGCTTCATTCCGCGCTCGGTGATGATAGGTTTCGTCAACGCGCTGGCTCTGCTGGTGTTCTTCGCACAGATACCGCACCTGATCGGCGTACCGTTCATGGTCTACCCGCTATTCGTTGCGGGTCTGCTAATCATGATCCTGCTGCCGAGGTTCACCACCGCGGTGCCCGCTCCCCTGGTTGTCATCGTCCTGGCCACCGTCGTCGTGGTTGTGAGTGGCGCCGATGTTCCCAATGTCTCCGACCAGGGACAGCTGCCCACCTCCCTACCGGAGCCCGTCCTTCCGAAAGTTCCCCTGAACCTGGACACCCTCGGCATCATCCTGCCGTACTCCCTGGCCATGGCGCTGGTCGGACTGATGGAATCACTGCTGACGGCGAAACTGGTCGATGATATCACCGAATCGCACTCCGACAAGACCAGGGAGAGCGCCGGTCAGGGGATCGCCAACATCGTCACCGCCCTCCTCGGCGGCATGGGCGGATGCGCCATGATCGGGCAGACCATGATCAACGTCAGGGTATCCGGTGCCAGGACGCGGTTGTCCACGGTGCTCGCCGGAGTCTTCCTGCTCCTGCTGATCCTCACCCTCGGTGAGATCGTCGGGTTGATCCCGATGGCCGCCCTGGTGGCGATCATGGTAATGGTATCGGTGACCACCATGGACTGGCACTCCATTAGCCCCCGCACCCTGCGGCTGATGCCCCTGAGTGAGACCATCGTGATGCTGGTGACCGTGGTGGCGACGCTCGCGACCGGCAACCTCGCCATCGGGGTGGTGCTCGGCGTCCTCGGCGCGATGGTGATGTTCGCCCGGCGTGTGGCGCACCTTGTCCGGGTGGAGAGGGAAACCTCCGGAAACATCAGCATTTACCGAGTAAGTGGCCAACTTTTCTGGGCATCCTCCAACGATTTGGTCTACGCCTTCGACTATTCTGACCCCTCGCAGGACATCGTCATCGATCTGGCGGCTGCGGAGGTGTGGGATGCCTCGACGGTGGCCACCCTTGACAGCGTGGTCCAGAAGTACCGCGCCAGGGGTCGCAGTGTATCCATCATCGGCCTGGACGGCGAGAGCCTGGACCGGCTCGAGAGGCTCAGCGGAAAACTGGGCTGAGCTGGCGCTCAGCTCTCCTCCATCGCCGCGCGCTGGCGGTGTGCGGAGAGTAGCTGCCATGCGGTCAGCGCAAGCAGGATAACTCCGATCACCACGAGGATCCACAGCCGCTCCCAGGCCATGAACGCGATGAAACCGATCAGCACCACCAGGCGCAGCCAGAGGGCCGGGATCATGCGATGTGCCATGGGTTATTTCTCCAGGGTGAGTCGGACGTTGATCTCGCCGTTCTCATCAATCTTCGCGGCGACGAAATCAGGGGTCTCCACATTGTAGTCCAGACGGTTGATCGCGATGTCGGACGCCACGATCACCCGCTCCCCACTGCGCAGGACATCGAAGGTCGGCGAGACCTCCCTGGTCACACCGTGGACCGTCAGCTCTCCGGGAATGACCACCTGCGCGACCTTTCCATCGCCGGGAACCGCGGAGAGGTCGACCTCCCGGCCGACTTCAAAGGTCGCGGTGGGGAAATCATCGGTGTAGAGGAGCTTCATCCGCACATTAATGTCCCGCTTTTCCTGATCGGTGGTGATGTGGGTCATGTCCACGGTGATCAGACCGGAGGTGAGTGTGTCATTGGAGACCTCGATGGAACCTGAGACCTCCGGGGTGGACCCCGAGGTGATCTTCTGCTCGCCCGGCAGTATCTCCGCGAAGGTGAAGCCGGCGGAGGAATGATTCGGCGTGTCGCCTGGAACGACCCGCCAGGTGCCGTCCATCCCCGTGCTCGCCGGAACGGTATCGCCTCCGTGGATGCCGTCCGTGCGCAGGCCGGGGCCCATGACCAGTTTGTACACCATCGGCCCCACGGCGAGCAGGGCCAGCGCAACGATGGCGATGACCATGATGATGACCACGGGCGTGCGGAATCTCACCGCGGTGTTGTGCCTGGCCACCAGCTTCGGATCGGGACCCGGTCGCCCGGTGTCTGCGGAATCGCCGGGGATATTTTCGGATGTGTTACTCATGACCTCAACTTCTCGATTTTCCGAGCCATTGCCACTAGTTCCTCACAGAGGGCCCTGACTTCATCGGGGTCCTCACCGCCGTCGACCGCCGTGGCGATGTCCTCGGCGGCGCACCGCAGTTCAAATAGTGAATCCTTCAACTGCTCGGCCCGCTCAGGTGTGAGGATGACCGCCGACGCCGGTATCTGCGTTCCGGAGACGTTGTTTCTCTGTTCATAGGCACGTTGCCTGCACGCCTGGCTGCAGTACTTCCGCGGCCTGCCGCGCCCGGTGGAATCAATATCCCTCCCACACCATGCGCAGGTGGGACCCTGCTGGAGAGGAGTCATTGTCGGCACGGGTTATACCTTAGCGGATGGCCGGGCAGACAACGATTCCCGACCCATTGGCTATACTGGTGTGTCTGGACAGGCGCAGGTGGGCGGATTCAACGATCCCCACCTGCCACATCAAGTGCACAGCGCCGACAGGATCGACCGCGGGAACTTCCACCGATGCCCGGGCGTTGAACTGATGGCGTTTTACACACCGAGGGTAAAGGACTGAAACCACAGATGGCAGATCGCGTTCTTCGTGGCAGCCGCATGGGTGCCGTGAGCTATGAAACGGACAGGGACCACGACCTGGCACCACGCCAGATGGTGAAGTACAGGACCGGGGACGGAGAAATCTACGAGGTCCCCTTCGCCGATGACGCGGAGATCCCCGAGGAGTGGATGTGCAAGAACGGTAAGCTCGGCATCCTCATCGAAGGTGAGGGTGTGGAGTCCAAACCGGTCAAGCCGCCGCGCACGCACTGGGACATGCTCCGTGAGCGCCGGTCCATCGAGGAGCTCGATGTACTGCTCGAGGAGCGCATCGAGCAGCTGCGAAAGCGGCGTCGCAATGCGGCAAAGTTGCTCAAGCAGCAGCAGGAGGCCGAGGGCGCGGAGAAGACCGCGGACTAGGAAACCTCCCCTGAACAAGGAGCACCGCACCCTTAAGAGGGTGCGGTGCTCCTGTCGCACCTATCCCCCCCGGAAGCGGGGTCAGATCCAGGGGTGGCGCTTCCTGAGGTGCTTCCATTCATAGTTCAGCTGCCCGGAGAACTCCCGGGCCACGTCCCTGGCCTGCCGGGCCCGGTGCTGTGCACCCCATTTCGTGACCTCCAGCAGGGAGTCCTTGACAAAGCTTCCGTCTAGCTTGGATTCGCCGATCTCACGCTCGGTGAAGGTGATGGGAACCTCGCGGACATCGAAGCCGAGTTCAACGGCGCGATAGGCAATCTCAACCTGGAAGATGTACCCGGCGTTGGACAGCTCCTCCAGCGGAAGTGCCTCGAGGAGTTCCCTGCGGAAGGCGCGGTAGCCCGCGGTCATGTCCGAAAGTCCGGTGCCCAGCGCCAGACCGATGTAGACGTTGCCGCCCTTGGACAGCAGCCACCGGTTCCGCGGCCAGTTCACCACCCTGCCACCGGGCACGTAGCGTGAACCGATCACCAGATCGGCCCCGTTGTCAATCTCGGCGAGGAGCAGGTGCAGCTGCTCAGGTGCATGTGAGCCGTCCGCATCCATCTCACAGAGAACCGTGTAGTCCCGCTCCAGCCCCCAAGCGAAGCCGGCCATGTACGCCGCACAGAGTCCGCCCTTTCCCTCGCGGTGCATCACGTGGATGTGCGCATCGGTGGCGGCGAGTTCATCCGCGCGTTCACCGGTGCCGTCCGGACTGTTGTCGTCGACGATGAGCACATCGACGTCGGGGGTGGATGTGCGGACCCGATCGACGATCAGGGGAATGTTCTCCAGCTCGTTGTAGGTGGGGATGATCACCAGTGTGGTGGCTCCAGCTGCCGGGTTAGTCATCAGGGTGGGCCTCCTTGGCCGGTCGGAAATGGGAAGAGTCTCTATGCACGTCTGCGGGACGCACCCGATCCCTTCCGTTTCTGTGTCGGGGATGCACCTGCGGGCACGCGGGTATGAGCCCAGAGGGCAATGATGCCGGATACCGCTCCAATAATAACCGGAAGCAATTCAACGTAGAAACCGGACCGTGCGGCGAGGGTCACGGTCTGCTTCAGCGGGATCTCCTGGGTCAGGGTAGCCGCCTCGAAGATCGAGGTGCTCTGATCAACCGTGCCATCTGGTGCAATGATCGCGGACACCCCCGACGTCGCGGCCACCACCACCGCCCTATCGAATTCGATGGCTCGCATCCGGCTCATCGCCACCTGCTGGTGGGTCATGTCGGTGAAGCCGAAGGTCGCGTTGTTGCTGGGTGTGGCCAAAAATTCGGCCCCGTTGGCGATGGCGGACCTGCCCGCGGCGTCGAAAGCCACCTCGTAGCAGGTTTGGATTCCCACGGACACCTCGCGCCCGAGCCGGGCGACATTCATCCCGACCACACCGGTGCCGTCACCCGGTTGGAAGTTCCCGGCCTGATCGACATAGGAGGAGAAGATCCGGAAGAACTCCCGGAAGGGCATGTACTCGCCGAAGGGCTGCAGGAACTTCTTGTTATGAAAATCACCGGCGCCGCTCTCCGGATCGAAGACCACCATGGTGTTGCGCGGCCCGATCTCGTCCTGGGTGATGGTACCGACCAGAATGGGTGCCTGTGCGCTCTCAAGTGCCTGATTGATCAGCACCGATGCCTCAACATCGGTGAAGGGGTTGACATCGGAGGAGTTCTCCGGCCAGATGACCAGATCCACCGGGTGATCCAGTGTGGCGGTCTCCCGGACGTGGTTGGCCAGGACCGCGCGCCTCTGGGCGTTGAAGTCCAGGCCCATCCGCGGCACATTTCCCTGGATGGCAGCGACCTCCACCGATTCGGAACTCGTTCCGGGGCGATCGACGTAGAGCGACGCAACCAGTCCGGAAAGAAGCACCGCACCTGTTGTCAGTGCTCCTGCCACCCTGCGGCGGGAAACCAGCACCATGGCCAGCCCGACACCCGCGAAGACCGTGGCGAGGGTGACCAGTGCTGGGCCGCCGATGGCGGCGAGGTTGGCCAGGGGTCCGTCGATCTGCCCCCATGCCAGGCGCACCCAGGCGAAGCCACCGAAGGGCCAGTGGCTGCGCAGATACTCCACGCTGAGGTAGAAGGGCGGGAACAGGTACGGGCCCCACGTCCGCCAGCGGGCAATCGCGGTTCCCCCGGCACCGGTGGCCAGCGCGTAGAGGGCGAGAACGACCGAGAGAGCCAAATACGGAAGATTGCCCACGAATTCACCGATCCAGGGGAGCATGAGCAGATACTGGACGAGTCCGTGGGTGAATCCCAGGAGCATTCCCTGGGCGATGGTGGGTGAACCGGCGACCGGTCGCCAGGACCACGGGCACAGGCAGATGTAGAACAGGGCGATACCGACGATACCCGCCCAGAACCATCCGACCGGTTCATAGGAGGCGTAGACGAAGAGACCGCCGCCCGCTGCGATCAGCAGCCGGAGGAGCAGTCTCACTTCTCGGGATCCTGCTTACCGAGGTTCCCGGAATCGGGCCGCCCGAAATCCTCGGGGGTGACGTGGCTACTCCACTCCTGAATCTCCTCCTCGTCGATGACGACGGGTGGACCCGCGTGCGGGCCCCCGCCGAAACTGCCGTAGGAGGCCTGCGTGCGGTAGCTGTTCGCCGCCTCGAAGCCCCTGACGCCGAGGTTCTCGACGAAGGTGCGCAGGCGCTGCGCCAGCAGCCCCCTGACCATGCTCCGGGTCGGCGGGATGATCAGCAGGAGGCCGATGATGGAGGAGACGAATCCGGGAATGGCCACCAGGACCGCTCCGGCCGCGGTCAGACCGAGGTTGCCCAGCGTCCTCCCGGGCTGCGCCCGGCCACTGACCTCATCGACCGCGGCGGTGCGGGAGATCCGCCGCATCTCCACCGCGGCGAGCAGGAGACCCCCGAAGAAGGTGATCAGGAGCAGACCACTGGCCCAGCCTAGGCCGAGCCAGAGGCTGACACCGACGAAGGCGGCGGTTTCGACGAACAGATACAGGATTGCTATTACTGCGGGCACCTGTACCACACTACCGTCTCCGCGGGAGCGTCAGGAATCTACTGACGCTCCTCCAGCCAACCCTCAGCCTCCAGGTAGGTCCCGCGGAGAGTGTCCAGGGACTCCGCGCTGGGTTCCTTCCACAGACCGCGTTCACCCGCCTCCAGCAGGCGCTCGGCGATGTCCTTGAGCGCCCAGGGATTGGACTGTTCAAAGAATTCCCGGTTCACCGGATCCGCCACGTAGGTCTCGGTGAGCGATTCATACATCCAGTCCTCCATCAGCCCCGTGGTCGCGTCATAGCCGAAGAGGTAGTCCACGGTCGCGGACATTTCGAAAGCCCCCTTGTATCCGTGGGCGCGCATCGCCTCGATCCAGCGCGGATTGACCACCCTGGCGCGGAAGACGCGGCGGGATTCCTCATGCAGGGTGCGGGTCTTCACCGTTTCCTGACGTGTCGAGTCGCCGATGTAGGCCTCGGGGTCCTCACCGGTGAGTGCACGGACCGTGGCGACCATGCCTCCGTGGAACTGGAAGTAGTCATCGGAGTCGGCGATATCGTGTTCGCGGGAATCCACGTTCTTCGCCGCGACCTTGATCCGGGTGTAGGCCCGCCGCATCTGTTCCCTGGCCTCCACCCCCTGGAGGCCGCGGCCATAGGCGTATCCGCCCCAGGTCGAGTAGACCTCGGCCAGATCCCTATCGTCGCGCCAGTTTCCGGATTCGATCAGCTCCAGCAGTCCGGCGCCGTAAGTGCCCGGGGCGGAGCCGAAGATCCGCAGCACCCGCCCGTCATCATCGGTGGCGGCGTTGGCGCGGATGAAGTTCTCCGAATCGGATTCATCGAGACCCGCGACCATCTGTACCGCATCATCGATCAGGGCGAGCACGTGCGGGAACGCATCCCGGAAGAAACCCGAGATCCGAACGGTGACGTCGATTCGGGGACGACCGAGCTCCTCAAGCGGAATGATGTGCAGGTCCACCACCCGCCTGGAGGCCTCATCCCACTCGGGACGCACGCCGAGCAGTGCGAACACCTCGGCGATGTCATCGCCGGAGGTGCGCATCGCGGAGGTCCCCCACACCGACAGGCCCACCGAGGTCGGGTAGGCGCCGTCATGGTCGGCGCGGTAGCGTTCGATCAGCGAATCCGCCAGCAGCTGACCGGTCTCCCAGGCCAGCCGCGAGGGCAGGGCCTTGGGATCGACCGAGTAGAAGTTGCGGCCTGTGGGCAGGACGTTGATCAGACCGCGCATGGGTGACCCGGACGGTCCGGCCTCGATGAAGCCGCCGTCGAGCGCGCTGAGGATCTGGGTAATCTCACGGGGGGTGGCATCGAGCCTGGGCACGATCTCCTCGCAGACGAAGACCAGCAGGGACCTCAACGCGGCAGGGTCCGCCCCCTCGGGCAGCCGGTCGAGGAGGCTGTCGACGCCCCCGGCGTCCCACCCCCCGGCCTCCAGCGCGGTGAGCAGTGCTCGTGCCAGCGACTCGACCTCGTCGACACGCGTACGGTTTTCATCACCGGCCTCCGAGAGGCCGAGCGCCTCGCGCAGTCCGGGAACCGCGGTCTGCCCGCCCCACAGCTGGCGGGCCCGCAGCATCGAAAGCACGAGATCGACCCGGACCTCTCCACTGGTGGCCTCGCCGAGTATGTGGAGGCCACCGCGGATGGAGACGTCCTTGATCTCGCAGAGCCAGCCGTCGATTTCCATCAGGTGGTCATCGAAGGATTCATCATCTGGGCGTTCATCCCAGCCGAGATCGGAGTCCATCTTTGCGGCCTTCAACAGTGTCCAGATCTCCTGCCGGATCGCCGGCAGCTTCCCCGGGTCCATGGCCGCGATGTTCTGATGCTCGTCGAGCAGTTGCTCCAGGCGGGTGATGTCACCGTAGGATTCGGCCCGGGCCATCGGCGGGATCATGTGGTCGACGAGGATTGCGTGGGCGCGTCGTTTCGCCTGCGTGCCCTCACCCGGATCGTTGACCAGGAAGGGATAGATCAAAGGCAGCTCGGAGATCGCCTGATCGGTGTAGCAGTCGGCGGACATTCCCGCGTTCTTGCCTGGCAGCCACTCCAGGTTTCCGTGTTTGCCCATGTGCACGATCGCGTCGGCGCCGAAATGGCTGCGCAGCCAGTGGTAGACACCGAGATAGTGGTGGTTGGCCGGGAGATCCGGGTCATGGTAGATCCCCACCGGGTTCTCCCCGAAGCCGCGTGGCGGCTGAACCATGACCACCACGTTGCCGAATTGCAGCCCGGCGATGTACAGGTCGCCGGATTCCGGATGGACATAGTGGGTCCCCGGTGCCTGCCCCCAGTGTTCGGTCATCTCCGCACGCATACCCTCGGGAAGCGTGTCAAAGTAGCGCTGGTAGTCACCGGCGGCGAGGCGCAGCGGGTTGGTCCGCAGGATCTCCTCGGTCAGCCAGTCCGGGTCGTGACCACCGGCCTCGATGATGGCGTGCATGAATGCATCACCGTCGAGGTCCGCGTATCCCGGAATCGCCGAGGTCTCCCCCAGGTCATAGCCCGCGTCCTCCATGGCGTGGAGGACCCGCAGTGTGGAGGCGGGGGTGTCCAGGCCGACTGCGTTGCCGATGCGCGCGTGTTTGGTCGGATAGGCCGAGAGCATGACCACGATCCGCTTCTCGACGTTGCCCAGGTGCCGCAGACGCGCGTGCCTAAAGGCGATTCCGGCCAACCGGGCGCAGCGCTCCCGATCGGGAACATAGGCGATCAGACCCTCGGAATCGTAGTGCTTGAAGGAGAAGGGCACGGTGATGATCCGGCCGTCAAACTCCGGGACCGCGATCTGGGTGGCCACGTCCAGCGGCGAGAGTCCGTCATCGGATTCCTCCCACTGCTCCCTGGACCAGGTCAGTGCCAGACCCTGGATGATCGGGATGTTCAGGGCCGCAAGTGCCGCGACATCCCAGGCCTCATCGTGCCCGCCCGCCTGGGCGGTGGCCGGTTTGGTTCCGCCCGCGGCGAGAACCGTGGTAATCAGGGCGTCGAGGGTTCCCAGCTCGTCGAGCAGGTCATCGCTGGCCTGGCGCAGAGATGCGGCGTAGATCGGCACGGCCTGCGCCCCGCGTTCCTCGATGGCGTCGGCGAGCGCGGCGATGTAGTCGGTGTTGCCTGCCAGATGCTGGGCCCGGTAGTAGATGATGCCGATCCTGGGTCCGGAGTTCGGTGACTCCGGCCTCTCCAGATGACCCCACATCGGCATGTGCTGCGGGGGTTGGAAGCCGAGCCCCGTCAGCAGGACGGTGTCGGAGAGGAAGTTGTGCAGATTGACCAGGTTGGCCCGGCCCCCCTCGGCCAGGTAGGTGTGCGCGGTGGTGACCACACCTGCGGGGACCGAGGACAATTCGGTCAGTTCCGCGTCCACGGCGAGTTCTCCGGAGACCACCACCACGGGCTTTCCCGAGGAAAGCACCTCCCCGAGGCCCTCCTCCCACGCCCGTTTGCCACCCAGCAGCCGCACCAGGACCACGGAGGCGTCGTTAAGCTCCTCCTGCAACCTGGTATGGGAGATGGTGCTGGGATTGGCATAGTGGTAGTCCACCGATTCATCCGTGTTCGCCGCCTTCGCGGAGAGCAGGTCGGTGTCTGAGGTCGACAGCAGGAGGATCATGATTGCGTCCACGCAACCTTTCCGGGGTTCACGCGCCCCTTAGGCATGTTGAAGTTGTTGTTGTGACGAAAATGGTCTGGCTGTGACAGTGGCGCGACCGCTCGGATTTTCACCTTGTGGAGAATTCACTCCCGTCAAACATCCCCGTTGACACTACCCGATGCGCTCAGTGCAGCTGGTCCAAAAGCCACCCGGAATAGGTGCGGAGGTGACGGAAGTAGGGACCGAAGTGGTTGACTCCGGTGCGTCCGGGTACCTTCGGTGCCCGGGACTCGTGGTAGCTGAGATCCGTGCCGGCCAGGGACCAGGCGTCGCGGACCCTGCGCACCTGGGCGACCGGGATGACGTCGTCGTGGCGCGAACCCCACAGCAGCACCGGCATGCCCGGCGCGATACCACCCAGGCGCTGTCGCCGGAACTCCGCGGAGACCTCGGGCAGGTCATCGAGGATGTCGTGGAGCCGGTGCCCGCTCACCGTCCACCGTGCGGTGTCGCGGTACCCGCTCGCCAGCAGGGTTCCCCCGGCGCAGGTGGCGACGTTGCGCAGGATGATGCGCAGACCCTCGGCGGTGAGCTTGGGCATGATCTCGTCATGGAGCTCCGGTCTGCTCACCGACAAGCCAGCGACGGCATAGGCGATCACCCCGGTCAGCAGGCCACCGTCGACCTCACGCAGCACCTCGCCGAGCTCGGAGGGCGGGGCCCCGACCACCGCGGCACGCGGTGAGATGTCGGGGTGCCCCTCTGCGAGCTGGGCGGCCCAACCCACTGCCCCACCGCCCTGGGAGAATCCCCAGAGGCCCACGGGACTATCCGCCGCCACCCCCAGTTCCCGTGCGGCACGCAGGGCGTCGAAAAGCGAATGCGCAGCGGATATGGAATCGCAGTAGGACTGGATTCCCAGGACCGGGTCACGGGGATAATCGATGAATACTACATCCGCGCCGTTGGCCAGGAACCAGGTGAACACGGGAAGCTCATAGGCGGCGATGGCGTCAAGTGGCGGGGAATAATAGACATTCAACCCGATCGCGCAGGTATGGGAGGGATCACAGTGCGCGGCAACCCCCTGGGTCGAGGGTGCCAGAACGATCACGGGACGGGGACCGCCGGTCCACGGGGTCTTTGAAAAGCACACCCCGCCCGTCGCGGTGGTCATGTTTCCGTGGGAGTCGCCGGTGACGTACTCGAAACGGTAGGAACTGGCGGGGTTGAGCTCACCGCCGGTGCCCAGGACCCGCAGCGGGGCGACGTTGACCAGGGTGCCCCCCGCCATCCCCGGGGTCCGTGACGCCGCCCCGAAATCGGGCACCAGCTCCGGTGCCCCCGCACGCGCGGGGCGCGGTGTCCTGCCACTGACCCGGCGCAGGACCGCGGCAGAGGCCTCCGCGGCGAGCGGAAGCAGACTTCGTCCCATACGGGCGCCGGCCCCGGCGCGGATGACCGCCCCCGGGTGAAACTCTCGGTATCCCTTATCCACCATGTCCTCCGATGCTAGGTGAATGCGGATCACGGAATCCGCTGACATAGGATGATGATCATGGAGTCCAAGAACTCGATCGGCAGCTCCGCCAGCCCTCCCCCATCCGGTGTCTCACACCTGGTTTCCGCCTCGCTCGAACTGGGCGACCGGAACCGCGGGGACGGGTGCCCCGGAGCGCTGCGCATGCATGAGGCCGATGATGGCCTGATCGGCCGGATAAGGATGCCCGGTGGTCACCTCGACCCGTCCGACTGGCTGGCCATGGCCGACCTCGCCGACGGTTTCGGCGACGGTCGAATCCACCTGACCTCACGGGGCAATCTTCAGATCCGTGGGATCAGTGACCAGTCAGGGTTCGTCGCCTCCATGTCGGAGGCGGGCTATCTCCCCTCACCCGCCCATGATCTGGTACGCAATATCATCGCCTCCCCCCTTGAACCCCGACTCCGGACCCTGGTCGACCGGCTCGATGCGGAGCTGATCGCCTCCCCGGTGGCCGCCGGGCTCGCGGGCCGGACCCTGTTCGGCCTGGATGCCGGTGGCGGCGAGATCATCGCGGAGAACCCGGATTTCGGCCTCCTCGCCAGGGACGGTGTCTTCGAGCTCTTCCTCGCGGCCCGGCCTGTCGGTCTTTCGGTGGCCGGTGACGATGCGGCCGCAGTCCTGGTGCGTGCCGCTGACATCTGGCAGGCCGGGCGCGGTTCTGCGTGGCGGGTCAAGGAGAGACCGGAGATCATTCCCGGAATCTCGGAGTCGCTGCTGGCGGACGGCCGTGTCCGGCGCATCGAAGCCCTCCCGGCACTCCGACCACGGGCGATTGCCCCCATCGGGTGGATAGAGACGGAGGAGGGGATCAGCCTGGGCGCGGGGCTGCGGCTGGGTGTGCTCTCCTCCCGCCTGGCGCGGTTCCTCGCGGCCGTCGATGCTCCGACCACGGTCACTCCGTGGAACTCCCTGGTGATCACCGGTCTCTCCGAGTGCGTGGCGGAGGAGGTGGTCAAGGTCCTCGCCCCGATGGGTCTGATCTTTGATGAGCGTTCTCCGTGGTTGAGGGCCACCGCGTGCACGGGTCTCCCGGGTTGCGGGAAGTCCCATTCCGATGTTCGCGCTGACCTCGAGATCGCGCTCGGACAGGGACAGCTCGACGGTCAGGGACATGTTCACTTCGTGGGATGCGCACGTCGATGCGGCCATCCCAACTTCCCGCACACCGAGTACCAGGCCACCGCCGAATCCAGCTACGACATCCACCAGAGGTAGACAACAACCGTGCTTGCTTCCACTCCCTATGAGACCGACGGCAATGAGATCTACCGCCAGTCCTTCGCCATCATCCGCTCCGAGTCGGACCTGAGTGAATTCACCGCGGACCAGGCGCAGGTCGCGGTACGGATGATCCACGCCGCCGGGCAGACGGATCTGTCCCGGGACATCGCCTTCTCCCCCGGCCTGGTTCCCGCAGCCCGTGGTGCTCTGGCTGCCGGGGCACCAATTATCACCGATGTCACGATGGTCTCCACCGGCGTCACCAGGAGGCGGCTGCCCGCCGACAATGATGTGCTCTGCCTGCTCAACGACCCCCGGACCGCGGAACTGGCCCAGCGGCTGGGAACCACGCGTTCCGCTGCGGCCGTGGAACTGTGGGCACCCCGCCTGGACGGGGCGGTGGTGGCCATCGGCAACGCGCCGACGGCACTGTTCCATCTCCTCGACTGGATCGAGGAGGATCCTAACAGGCCCAGGCCCTCCGCGATCATCGGCATTCCCGTCGGATTCGTCGGAGCCGCGGAATCCAAGGCTGAACTCGGCGAGCGAGCGGAGTACCTGGGCACGCAGTATCTCACCGTCCACGGGCGGCGGGGCGGTTCCGCGATCACCTGCGCGGCACTGAACGCGCTGGCGACCGAACAGGAGATCCTCTCATGAGCCGGCTGATCGGTATCGGGGTGGGACCGGGGGATCCGGAGCTCCTCACCGTCAAGGGCGCCCGCGCCATCGGCGAGGCCGATGTCCTAGTCTATCACGCACGGCGCGGAGGAACCTCCACTGCCCGGACCATCGGGGAACGCTACATGCGGCCGGGCCAGATCCATGAGCTCCTGGAATACCCCGTGACCACCGGTATCAGCGAGCACCCCGGTGGATACGCCGGGGCGATGGCGGAGTTCTACCTCGACGCAGCGCAGCGTCTGCGCGCCCACCTCGATCAGGGGCGCACCGTGGCGGTTCTCTCTCTCGGTGATCCCATGCTCTACAGCTCCTACCAGCACCTCCACCGCCTGCTGGCGGAGGATTTCCCCGCCGAGATCATCCCGGGTATCCCCTCGATCACCGCGGCGGCGGACATGCTGGGACAACCACTGGCCGAGGAGGAGGAGGTGTTGACCATCCTCTCCGGAACTCTTCCGCTGCCCGAGCTGAGCGATCGTCTGCGGGGCACCGATACGGCGGTGGTGATGAAACTGGGCCGCACCTTCGAGAAGGTGCGGACGGCCCTGATCAACGCCGGTGTAGCCGAGCGTGCCTGGGTGGTCAGCAGGGCCACGATGCCGGAGCAGACCATGGTGCCCGTGCTCGCGGCCGATCCCGCGGACATTCCCTACTTCTCCTGCATCATCGTCCCCTCGACGGCCACCGTCGCCGCCCCCGCGGAGGCGGAGGGTGAGGTCGTCGTTGTCGGTCTGGGCCCGGGTGATCCCATGTGGACCACCCCGGAGGTCACCGCGGAACTGCGGCGGGCTACCGACGTCGTCGGGTACACCACCTATGTCAACCGTGTGCCAGCGGTAGCGGGGCAGCGTCTGCACCCTTCCGACAACCGCGTCGAGGCAGAGCGTGCGGCAATGGCTCTGGACCTGGCGAAGCAGGGACGTCGCGTGGCGGTGGTCTCCTCCGGTGATCCCGGCGTGTTCGCCATGGCGGCCGCGGTTCTGGAAACCGCCGATGACGAGCAGTGGCGGGATGTCCCGGTCCGGGTGGTCCCCGGTGTCACCGCGGCCCAGGCCGTGGCCTCCAGGGTGGGTGCACCCCTCGGTCACGACTTCGCCCTGATCTCACTCTCGGACCGTCTCAAGCCCTGGGAGATCGTGGAGCGGCGCGTCCGGGCGCTGTGCGGCGCGGACATGGCGTTCGCGGTCTACAATCCGGCGTCCAGGACCCGTCGCCAGCAGGTGGAGGAGCTCAAGCGCCTGGTCGCGGAGAGCCGCTCCCCGCGGACCCCGGTCATCGTCGCCAGGGCCGTCGGGTCCGCGGAGGAGAAGGTCACGGTCACCGACCTGGAGAATTTCGATCCCGGGGTCGTGGACATGCGCACCCTGTTGATCTTCGGCGCCTCGACCACGAGCACCTATGAGGGCGCGCAGGGCACGAGGGTGTTCACCTCACGGCGCTACAGCACCGATTGAGGGCCTCCTCCGCGCTGTGGACCACCAGGTCCACCTCCGGGAGACCGGGACGCTCGATCATGATCACCTCGACCCCCAGTTCCCGGGCCGCCTCCAGCTTCGCCGCGGTCAGTGTCCCACCGGAGTTCTTGGTCACCAGGGCATCGATACGGTGTTCGCGCATCAGCGTGATCTCACCCTCGACGGTGAAGGGGCCACGGGAGAGCAGGATCAGCCGCCGCTCCGGCAGCGGTTCCACCGGCTGTTCCACACAGCGGATCAGGAAGTCGTTCCCGGAATCCGCGAACACGTGAAGGTTCTGCCTGCCGATGGTAAGGAAGATCCTCCGTCCGCTCTCCCCGCACGCGGCCGCGGCATCCTCCATCGAGGCCACCATCGTCCATTCATCCTCGGCCTGCCACGCCGGTCGGTGCAGCGCGATCAGCGGGGTCTCACCCGCGGCCGCGGCGGCCGATGCCGAGATCCGCTCGGCGAAGGGATGCGTGGCATCGACGATGACATCCACGCAGTGCCGCGCGATCCAGTCGGCCAATCCCTGCGGACCCCCGAATCCGCCGATGCGCACCTCCCCCGCCGGCAGAGCAGGATCCCGGACCCTTCCGGCGAGGGAGCTGGTCACCCGCCAGCCCCGCTCCAGCAGCAGCGGGGCGAGATCCCTGGCCTCCCTTGTACCTCCGAGAATCAGTGCGTGCACGTCAGTGTTCGTCCGTTCTCGTCGCGGGGGCGGTCGTCGGAGTAGAGGAAGCTGTCGGGGAAGCCCTCCGCCGCGAGCACCCTGCCGACGATGATCACCGCGGTGCGTACGATCCCCGCCTCCCTGACCTGGTCGGCGATGCCGGCCAGGGTGCCGCGGACGGTCTTCTCCTCCGGCCGTGAGGCATAGGCGACGACGGCCACCGGGCACTCCGGGCCGTAGTTGGGCAGCAGCTCGGCGACGACGCGGTCGATGTCGTGCGCCGCGAGGTGGATGACCATGGTGGCACCCGATCTGCCGAGCGTCGGCAGATCCTCGCCGTCGGGCATCGCCGAGGCCCGCCCTCCGACGCGGGTGAGGATGACGCTCTGCCCCACCGTCGGCACGGTCAGCTCATGCCCGAGAACCGCGGCGGCCGCAGAGAACGCCGGGACACCGGGGACGATCTCATACTCGATTCCCAGGGTGGTGAGTCTTCTGGCCTGCTCGGCCAGCGCCGAGTAGATCGACGGGTCACCGGAGTGCAGCCGCGCCACGTCCCTGCCCTGTGCGTCGGCACGCCTGATCACCTCAATGATCTCCTCCAGCGGCATCCGTGCGGTGTTGATCACCTCGGCGCCCTCGGGCGTGTTGTCCAGAACCTCCTCCGGCACGATGGAACCGGCGTAGAGACAGACCGGTGAGGTCCTGATCAGTCTGTCCGCACGCAGCGTCAGCAGGTCCGCCGCCCCGGGGCCGGCACCGATGAAATAGACGGTCACTTAGAACACTCCTTCTGGAAAGATCGCCTTGCTCGCCCGCCACTGGGTGATGGGCAGAGCGGATTTGAACGCGGTGAAACCGCCCACGCGGTGCTCTGTGGACACCTGGATCCGGCGCAGCGATCCGCCATGGGTGGCGCGCAGCCTGATCAGGGTCTGCTCCGATTCGATGGTCACCGCATTGGCAACGATACGCCCGCCCGGACGCAGCAGGGTCCATGCGGTTTCCGGGAGCTTATCGACGCCCACCCCTCCACCGATGAAGATCGCGTCCGGGGCCAGGCCCTCGTAACGGGCGTCGTTGAGCGCCTTCGGCGCCGCCCCCATCACCTTCAGCCAGGGCACACCGAGGCGGGCGGCATTGCGGGTGATCCTCGCCGCACGGTCCGGATCGGATTCAAAACAGATCGCCTGCCCGCGCGGACCACCAGACAGTGACAGCGCCCGCAGCCACTCGATGGCAATCGAACCGGAGCCCGCACCGATATCCCAGAGCACCTCACCCGGTCGCGGTGCCAGTGCGCTGACCGTCAGAGCGCGGATATCCGATTTGGTCAGTTGCCCGTCGTGTTCGAAGGAGTCGTCCCCGAGGCCCGGAAGCAACGAGCGGGTCCCGGTTCCCAGCCCCGGCGGTGGTTCGATGGCAATGACATTGAGTGAGGACACCGGCTGGGGCGGCTGCGCGGCGCTGCCGCGGGCGATCTCCTCGTCCGGGCTGTCCAGATCGCTGAGCACCGTGATCCGGTGGGCGGGATGATCCATGTCGACCAGCAGTCTGGCGATGTCCGGCGCGCTGCGCTCATCCCTTCCCAGGACCAGGAATCGGATACCGGAATCGATCAACGGGATCAGGGTCTCCACCTCCCGGGAGACCAGTGAGGACACCGGGGTCACATCCAGGGCCCAGCCCAGACGTGCGCAGGCCAGGGACGCCGAGGAGGAATGGGGAATGACGCGGATGCGCTCGATCCCGAGCACCCTTTTCAGTGTCGATCCAACACCGTGGAACATGGGATCGCCGGAGGCCAGAACCGCGATGCGCATTCCGGTGTACTCATGGAAAAGCGGTTCGATCGCGGGCAGCATCGGCGACGGCCAGGGCCTGCGTTCGGCCCGGATGGAATCGGGGATCAGGTTGAGCTGACGCCAGGAGCCGATGACAACCTCGGCCCGCCGGAGGACGGTCTGGGCGGTGTGGCCGAGTTCATCAAAACCGTCGGCGCCGATGCCGACCACGGTGATGCTCTCCTCCGGCGCTTTCGGTGCCGTCGCCTCAGCCACCTCGACGCGGGCGGCAGACAGGGGTTGGTTCATTCCACCTAATCTAGTTGCTCATCTCAGCGCGGCATTCTTCGCCACACCGGTCGGGGCACCAGCTTCATGATCCAGGCAAGGATCCGCAGCCGGGCGGGCACCCAGATCGTTGTGCTGCGCCGACCATTGATCGCCCGGACAACGGCCGTGGCGACATCGGAGGGGTACACCGACATCGGCGCCGGTGACATCCCCCTGGTCATGGATCCGATGACGAACCCCGGGCGGGCGGTGATCAATGAGACGTTGCTGCCGTGCAGCGCATCGCTCAAACCCTGGCAGAAGGCGTCGAGCCCGGCCTTGGTGGACCCGTAAACATAGTTCGCGCGTCGCGGCCGCCAGCCCGCGATTGAGGAAAAGGCGACGATGGTGGACCGCTGGCTCTGCTTTCGCAGCTCATCGGCGAGCACCGTGAGCATGGAAACCTGTGCGGTGTAGTCCAGGGTCGCGATCTCCACGGCATGGTTCTCGTCCGATTCCGCCAGATGCTGGTCCCCGAGCATGCCGAAGGCGACCACCGCCACCTTGATCGGCCCGGCGAGCTCGAACGCCCGGGTGATCAGCCCGCGATGGGAACTGAGAACCGTGGCGTCGAAAGCAAGTGGGTGGACCTCCTCCGCCCCGGGAAGTTCCGGCAGCGCCCCGGGGCGCCTGGCTGCCAGGACGACCTGTTCACCGGGGCAGAGCAGCCTCGCGATCTCGCCGCCGATGTCCGAGGTCCCACCGAGGATGAGGATACTCAACGCAGCTCCCTGGGAAGATTGTTCAGAAGCTCACAGCCGTCCTCGGTGATGGTGACTATATCCTCTATTCGCGCACCGTACCGGCCCTCGACGTAGATCCCCGGTTCGATGGAGAAGGTCATTCCGGGTTCCAGGATCAGCTCATTGCCGGCCATGATGAAGGGTTCCTCATGGGTGGACAGTCCGATGCCGTGCCCGGTCCGGTGGATGAACTCGGCGCCGTAGCCGGCGTCCTCGATGATTCCGCGCGCGGCGCTGTCCACCGACCACGCCGTGACCCCGGGGCGCGCCTGGGTGCGGGCGGCCAGCTGAGCCTCGTGCAGGACGTCGTAGAGTCTCCGAAAATCCTCCGGAACCACCCCGCCCTCGACGACATAGGTCCGCGTGCAGTCGGAATGATATCCGAGACCGTAGGTGCCCCCGATGTCGACGACGACGACGTCGCCGGGAACCAGGACGCGGTCGGAGAAGCTGTGGTGCGGGTTGGCACCGTTGGGGCCGGAACCGACGATGATGAAGTCGACGGCGCTGTGTTCCCGCAGGATCAGCGCGCTGATGTCATCGGCCACCTCGCTCTCCGTCCGTCCTGCACGGAGCAGGTGTGGAACCTGCCGGTGAACGCGGTCGATCGCGCGGCCGGCTGCGCGGAGCTGGTCGATCTCCTCGGGATCCTTCGCCACGAAGAGTTCGGCGAGAACCCGTGCCGCGAGCACCGTCTGAGCGGAACGCCCCATCAGTTCCTGCAGCGGAATCAGGTGATCGGCGGTGATGCTCGAGCCGATGGCGAGAGCCGAGATCGACTCCGCGCCCACCGCCCCCACCGCGAGCGCGTGCGGATCCTCACCGTCGACCCATGCGATGATGTTCAGGTCCGGGATGGCGGACAGGGCACCATCCCCGCGGTCGACGGCGGGGATGACCATGGTGGGTGCACCATCCGCAGGGATCACCAGCGCGCTCAGTCGCTCATGCGTGGATAGCCAGGAACCGGTCAGGTACGCCAGTTCCGCACCGCTTCCGATGATGAGGCCGTCAAGGCCCGCCGCCTTCGCACCTCGTTGCGCAGCGGCGATCCTGCGGGTGTAGACCTCCGGGGGAAAAATACTCATGGCATCCAACCCTAGTAGCTTTGTGGATGTGAGACTTTCCCACACCGTCCGTTTAAACTCCGCGGGACGTTACGCAACCGGGGTCCTGACAACCGGGTCGATGGATCCGGTCACAGACAGGGCGGGATTCATAATCACCGCTGCGCACTTTCTCCATGGTCCCGCAGCTGTGATCCGGGTTAGGAACCAGACCTACTCGGGTACGGCGAACCGCCACCTGGCCATCTTCGGCACCGACATCGCGGTACTCCGCCTGAATGGCCATGCTCCGACCATGAAGCTCCCCGGCATGGCTACCGACACCCTCCGCATCGGCCATTCCACCCTGACCACCGGTTTCGGTGGCCAACCTCGGGGACTGGCGCCGAAAGAGCTGCACGGGCGGGTGATCACGGCGATTCCGGGCAACGTCTCCCGGAACAGGATCACCCGCGTGCGGCACGGCGCCCTTGTCCTCAATGCTCCGGACAGGGCGATTCGTGGTGACTCCGGTGGTCCGGTGCTCAAGGACGGCATCGTTTACGCGATCCAGTCAATGATCACCGATCCTCTGGGATTCAACACCGGTCTAGCCACGGTGGCGCAGGTTGGCCCCTTCCTTCCGGAAATCCAGTGGGCGATGGATCAGCTGCGCTAACCTCGGCGCCTGCGGTCACACCATCCAGCCATTCGCTGGCGGAGGGTCTGGCCCCATAGCCCCGTGGGCATCACCTCCGCGAAGGGTCCCAGCGGTGAGGTGACCACCGGCTGGTTCATCGGGCCGATCCACATCACCTCGCCGCCTTCATTGAGCTCGGGACGGTAGCGCCCATCCGATTTCATGTTGTGGTGATGCTGACAGCAGCAGATCAGGTTGTACATCGCGGTCGGTCCTCCCTTCTCCCAGGCCAGGACGTGGTCAAGTTGGCAGCGGTCGGCCGGGACCGAGCAGCTGGGGAAACGGCAGTGCCCATCTCGGGCCATCACCGCGGCCCGCATCCTCCTGCTGGGCCGGTACCCCGGTTCGACCACATTCTCCATTTCATCGAGGTCCTCTGACCTTTTGATCCGTTCCTCCCAGTCCGCCGCCAGTACCGCGCCGAGGTATCCGACACCGGCAATCCACGGCCGCCCCCGGTCCTTCGGGGTGTAAAGGTACTGAACCACGCGGAGCGGTGCCCTCCGATCCAGGAATGCCCGCAGTGCCTCCGGCAGGGACATCCTTCCCTTTCCCACCGATGTCAGCGTGTCCAGGAGCCTCCGGGCATCGGCGCTGGCCAGTTTTCCGCGGATATAGGTGGAATCCCCGCGGGTATCAAACTCGAGATACTCCGAGTCGCGTTCACTGCGTGGCCGGGGACCCTGGAAGGTCGGGTCGAGCTCCTTGATCCATTTCGTGATCAGCCCCGCCAGATCGCTGGCCTGGATCATGGCCTCGTCGGCGACGCGCGGTGTAAGCCTGTCGACGATGCGCTGCTCCAGAACCGACAGGATGCTTCCGTGCGCCCGGGAGATCGCGTCCATGATTCTGGCCAGATAGGAGATCCCGACATGAAACATCTCCTCGACGAGGACCCGGAGCTCGGGAAGAAGCTTGAGCAACCGATCGGCCTTGATGGCCTTGTTCACGTCATTCCTGCTCTGCCCGGTGACCCGCATGAGTTCTGTGACCAGTGAATCGGCGTCATGCTCGTCCTCGGAGAGAAGGAGCTGCCATTGATGGTAGATGGATTTGGTTATTTCATAGTTGACAAACGACTGCGCACTGTTCGGGTTCTGATGGCAGAAGTAGGTCTGTACGGTCACGACGTGCACCCCCTGGTGTGATGGTTCCACCTCAGAGCATAGAGCAGAAGGAGGACACGCTCGAACATAATTTCGAACAGTGTTCGAATGGCGGTACTTTCGTCACGGACACCGTCACCGGAGCTATGAGCCAATGGCAACCACACCGCGACGGATCGCATCGACAGCACGTCGCGCGGTGCGGGCCATCTCATCGCTGTAGCCCGTCTTGGCGACCTGCTCGAGCAGATCGATGACCTGCCTGCACCAACGCACGAAATCACCCGGGGTCAGCTCCGCCCCCGACTCCGCGGCAGCCGCCATGCAGTAACCCAGTGGCGCACCCGCGGCCCACTGGTGGACGGCGAGTGCAAAGCCACCCTCCGGCTGGCGGGTGGTGGGAAGTCGGTGCCGCTGCTCATCCGCACTCAGCTCGGTCCAGATGCGCACCGTGTTGTTCATCGCCTCGGCCATCTCCTCGCTCGCCGCGTCGGGCTCTCCACCGGTGGCCTTGCGGTTCTCGAAGGTGCACATGCTCACCACACCCGCGAGTTCGGCGGGATCGAGATCCTCCCAGATGCCCCGTTTGAGACACTGCGCCACCAGGAGGTCGGATTCATTGTGGACCCTGGCCAGGCGCTCGCCCTCCTCGGTGATCACGGGATTGCTCGGATCGCTGTAATCGACATAGTCCATCTCCGCCAGCAGTGCCAGGATCCTCTCAAAATGCCGACCGAGGGTCTCCTTCGCCCTGGAGATCTTCCCCTGGATCCGCTCGAGATCGTGCTGCTTGCGCAGCAGGCGTTCCGCGGTGCGGGCGAGCTGTTCGCGATCCGGCCAATCGTGCGCCGGATGTTCGCGGATGGCGGCCCTGAGCTCGGTGACCCTGGCGCTCGGCCCGATCCGCGCGAACTCCTTCAACTTCTTCGGCCGCGGGTAGTGTCCGCGGCGGAATTCGTCCTGCACCTGGCGGGTGTTGCTGCGCGGGGCATGGACGACTCCGCGGGGCAACCTCATGTGCCCGACAACAATGGGTGCATTTGTGAAGGACTCCGCGTCGATACGCCCCGACCACCCCGACTCCGTGGTCACCCAGGGCCGCGGATCCCGGGCCTGGTTGGCGGGGGTGACCACCACGGCCAGCACGGGCCGTTTGCGTCCGGGCATGGCGATAACCTCACCCAGTTGGAGCTTCGAGAGGACGCGAACGGTCTCCAGCTGTCTCTGCTCGACACCGTGCCTGCGGTTGTCCTTCTCCTCCTCCGTGAGATCCCTGCGAAGCTGCATATACGTGAGGAAGGAATCAATGACATCACCACCGCCGGGTATCCCCGGATTCGCCGCGGTGATCTCCCTGTCCAACTGAGCGCGAAGATCCCTCACCCGGTGTTCCGCACGTTCGATCTCACGAACCTCACCGACGACGGAGCCATCCGCCTGGAACTGGGCGAAGGACTTCTCCAGCAGGCGGAGGGACTGCTCATAACCGATCGTCTTGAGCAGATTGACCGACATGTTGTACCCGGGAGCGAAGGTGGAGATCAGCGGATAGGTGCGGGTGGAGGCCAGACCCGCCACGAACCTGGGGTCCATCGCCGGGGACCACTGCACCACAGCGTTTCCGAGGACATCTATCCCCCTCCGGCCGGCTCGTCCGGTCAGCTGCGTGTACTGCCCCGGCGTCAGATCCACGTGTGCCTCGCCGTTGAACTTGACCAGCTTTTCCAGGACGACGGTCCGGGCCGGCATGTTTATGCCCAGTGCCAGCGTCTCGGTGGCGAAGACCGCGCGGACGAGCCCTTTGACAAAGAGCTCCTCCACGATGTGCCGGAAGGCCGGTAGCATGCCTGCGTGATGGGCCGCGAAACCGCGCATGAGGGCCGCGCGCCACTGCCTGAAGTTGAGGACGTGCAGGTCCTCCTCCGGAATTCCGGTCACTCCGGCGTCGATGATCCGGGCGATCTCCTCCGATTCCTCCTGATCCGTCAGAATCAGTCTCGAGCGCAGACACTGGTAGAGCGCACCATCGCATCCGGCACGGGAGAAGATGAAGGTGATCGCCGGCAGCATGTTCATGCCCTTGAGCACGGTGAGAACCTCGGGCCTACCGAGCGGGCGGTGGCGATCCTGCTCGCGCGGTCGACCACCGCGTTCCTCGCCCCTGCTGCGGGTGCGGAAACCCTCCCCCGCCCGGAACTCGGAGCGGCCCTGCTCGCTGCTGCGCTCGTTCAACCTGTCGATCACCGCCTCCAACTCGCGGTTGACCCGGCCGTCCGAACCCGGTTCAAACAGAGGAAGAACCTTCCGGTGGACCATCATGTACTGATCCAGGGGAACTGGTCGGTGGTCGGTGACGATCACCCTGGTATCCCCGCGCACCGTGCTCAACCACTCTCCGAACTCCTCCGAGTTGGACACCGTCGCAGAAAGGCCGATGATCCTTATGGATTCATCAAGGTTCAGGATCACCTCCTCCCACACCGCGCCGCGGGAAGCATCGGCAAGGAAGTGGATCTCGTCCATCACCACGTGGCTGAGCCGGTCCAGGGCGGGTGACCCCGCATAGATCATGTTGCGCAGCACCTCCGTTGTCATCACCACGATCTCAGCGTCGTGGTTGATAGAGACGTCACCGGTGAGCAGGCCGACGACCTCGGCACCGTGCCTGGCCACCAGATCGTGGTACTTCTGATTGCTCAGCGCCTTGATGGGGGTGGTGTAGAAGCACTTGGTGCCCCGGGACAGCGCAAGAGACACCGCAAACTCCCCGACCACCGTCTTGCCGGCACCGGTGGGCGCGCAGACGAGGACACCATGGCCCGCCTCCACGGCACGGCAGCCGGAGATCTGGAAGGGATCGAGTTCGAATCCGAGTTCTGCGGAGAATTCTGGAAAATGCGGGTCCGGGGTTAAGCTCATGCGCCTCAGATTACCCGTCGACGGAACTAGAGCACGTCCCTGAAGTCGGAACCGGTGCTGCGGAAGCTGGCCTGCGGGGTGGGTTCGACTGCCTCTGGTGCCTCCAACGGCTGCGGAGCATCGGTTCCGCCCGGTGCGGCATCCAGCGGTGAGGCGGAGAGATCGTCCTCATCCAGCCAGTCGGGGCGTTGCTTCTCCCGTCGCCTGTCATTGATGCGGCAGAACTGGATCGCCACCTCCACCAGCAGGGTCAGGGAGACGGCCAGAGCCAGCATCGAGACGGGATCCTGACCCGGTGTCATGAAGGCTGCGAAAACGAACAGCGCCATGATGATGATGCGGCGCTTGTCCTTGATGGAATCGTAGGTCAGCACACCGGCCACGTTGAGCATGCCGATGATCAACGGAACCTCGAAGCTCACGCCGAAGATCAGCAACAGCATAAGAAGGAAGCCGAAGTAGCGGTCACCCGTCAGGGCGGTGGTCTGGGTTTCATCGCCGATGGTGAGCAGGAACTCCAATCCGAATGCGACGATGAAGTATGCCAGAACGGCGCCGGCGACGAAGAGCACCACGGCGATGGAGACGAAGACCGAGGTCCACCGACGCTCGTTCTTCATCAGCCCCGGAGTGATGAAGCCCCAGACCTGAGCAAGCCACACCGGGGAGGCCAGCACCACGCCCACCAGCGCGGACACCTTCAGCCGAAGCATGAAGGGATCGAAGGGGCCGGTGGCGAGGAGACGACACCCGCCATCGGCGGTGAATGCCGCCCTGGACTCGGGCGGGAGGGAACAATAGGGGCCGCGCAGAATCTCGCCGAGCGAGGGGATCCTGATCCCCCAGATCTGGATGGTGAGCTGGTACCAGATGAAACCAATGATGGTTCCCACCACCACAGCAGCCAGCGAAATCAACAGCCGTCGACGAAATTCCTTGACGTGATCGACGATCGACATCTCCCCGGTCGGGGACTTCTTCTTCCGCCGGGAAATCCGCCTTGAAGCGGATTTCTGAGCGTTTCCCTGAGTTTCTGAAGGCGCTGACAATTTTTCTCCGACCTACCCCGTTTATCCGTCCGGATGAGGACTAGGAATCGCGCCTGGGACCCTCGTAGTTCTGACGGTAGTCGGGCTCCTGCTGATAGTGCTGCTCGAAATTGGGCTGGGGAGCCGCGATCTGCTGGGGTGCTGCGGGAGGCTGATGATCAGGGACATCGTCGTCCTTGTTCATCTCCTTGACCTCGGATTTGAAGATGCGCATGGAGCGGCCGATCGATCGTGCCGCGTCGGGTAGCTTCTTCGCTCCGAAAAGAAGAATGATCAACAGGACGATGATGGCAATTTCCCATGGTCCAAGGGACATGTGACCTACTCCAAACTCATATTGCGGCGCTGAAACCACGTGTGAAAAAAACTGAAACAAGGTGCGTGAAAAAAACTTTCACCCTACTGTACGCCAAGATCATACGCCGCCAAACCGCTGTCGGCTCGTTGGCGCAGCGCCAGCCGAAGGTCCTCCGGGTCCTGAACATGCAGCACATCCGCGTAACTGATGGCGAAGCGGATGAACCAGTCCCTGGACAACAACGGTGCGGTGACGGTGAACCACTCCCGGCCCTGCCCGTCCAGGATCGGCTCCGCGCCCTCGGCCAGCTCCAGATTCATGTAGTCGGCCAACCAGGTGGCATCGGAGCGGATCAGCACGCGGGCGACCTCGGAGTGACCCACCGCGTTGAAGGGATCATCGGCGGTGAAGGGCTGCGGATGGGCCTGGCCAGGCTCATTCACCAGGACGATATCCCGGATACGGTCCAGTCGGAAGGTGCGGTGCCCCGCGCTCCTCTCCTCCCACCCCGAAAGATAGGTCTCACCCTCGTTGGTGAAGATCAGGTTCGGTGTGACAACCCGGGTCGAGGTCGTGTCAGAACTAATGGAGTGATAGGTGAAGGAGACCTTGATCTGCCCGTCCATCGCCGCACGGATCGTGGCGAGGGTGTCGCCGTCCTTCTCAGGCGCCTCGGAGTCATAGACGGCGGCGGCCGCATCACCCATGATCGAGCGAAGCTTGGCGGCCGCGGATTTCACCGCGGCCTGATCGGTCACCCCCGGAAGATTCTCCAGTGACTCCAGGGATAGCAGGAGCACCCCGGCCTCCGTGGGGGTCAGGCGTAGAGGCTTGTCCAGACCCTGACTATTGATGATCTTCACCTGCGCGTAGGAGGACTCAAGATCCACCAGATCGCCGGGCAGCAGTCCGGGTAGGCCGCACATCCACAGTCTGTTGAGGTCCTCCATGATCTCCTGCGGACTCTGCCCGAGATCTCGCGCCGCTTCCATCACGGAACGATCCGGGTGCGCCTGGAAATAGGGCAGCAAATTGAGCAACCGGGTCAGCTCCGTTATCGTCCTGTGCGTTTTCGCCATGGTCTACTCTTCCGCTCCCGCAGCCCTTTTCAGCAATCCGAGCACATCAGCCACCGCGTCGGACGGTGACAGCAGCACCGCATCCGGCGCGCTGGCCGCGGCGGTCCTGACCAACCAGTCGCGCTCGACGTCCCTGAGTGTCCAGGTCCCGTCGCCGTTGTCGGTACCCACGGAGCTCAGTGCCACGGCGCGTCCGGGGGTGATGGACAGGTGGGCGTCGATAAGCTGGCGTCCCCTGCGCAACTGCTCGCGCACCACCTCCTGAAGGTCGGTGCCCTCCGCCGGCAGGTGCGTCGCCGGCGCGATCAGTTGCACATCCGAGATCCGGGTGATGCGGAAGCAGCGCGGTGCCCCGCGATCGAGATCGAAGCCGACGAGGTAGATCCGGTCCCGTTCCGGCACCAGACCCCAGGGGTCCATGGTGCGGGTGCTGGGCTCCAGCGCGCGACTGCGCGCGTAGGAAAAAGCTATTCGACGCCCGCGGTGCCGGGCCCTGAGCACCGCATCGAGGGTGTGGGCGGACAGGGTGCGCAGATCACCCGCATTTGTCACGGCCGGCGACCGCGAGAGCTCACGCTCCGCCCCACCGGCTGCGATCTTGGTCCATCCCGAGCGTGCGAATGCGTCGAGCTCCTGGCTCTGGCCCATCTCACCGATCAACCCGAGAACGGCGGACTCGGCCGGGGTGAACTGCACCTCCGGTAGCTGGTAGGTATCGGGGCGCAGACGGTAGGCCTGTTCGGTGCCGCTGACCTGCTCCAGGGGTACACCCACCCTGCGCAGATAGGCGAGATCGCGACTGAGTTTCTTTCGGAAGGCCGCATCGCCCAGGCAGCCGTAACCGTTGACGTGGGTGCGGATCCAGGCGTGGGTGAGGTATTTGCGGGAATAGGATTCCGCGGACAGAAAAGCGAATGTGAGATTGACCAGACGCTCAAGATCGTCCCTTCTGCTGTCCATCGGACCTCCGAATCAGGCGTTGGCTTCCATGTAGGTGATCAGATCGTCGATGTCGGTACTGACGGTGGCGAAAGGATCACCCAGCTCCACGGCCCGGGGTTCCGGGCGGTTGACCTTGTGGCGCATCCAATCCACGGTCACGGGTACATTTAGCCTATCCGCTGCCTTGAGTATTCGCCCGCGGAGGTGGGCCCTCGTGGTCTCCGGCGCGTTGTCCACCGCATCGGCGATCGCCGCGTCGGTGGTCCACCGCCTGATCAGGCCCCTGGACTGCAGGACATCGAAGAGTCCGCGTCCCGGCCTGGTGTCGTGGTAGGTGAGGTTGACCTGGCGCAGTCTGGGATCGTCGAGAGCGAGGTTCCCGCGGTCCCGGAAGCGATCGATGAGCTTCTTCTTGATCACCCAGTCGATCTCCTGGTCCACCCCGGAGAAATCCTGGGTATCCAGGGCGTCGAGCATCCTGCCCCAAAGATCCACCACGCGCGCCATCTCCGCGTTGCTGGTCCCGCCCTGTTCCGGACGCCGCTTCAGCCAGGAACGCGCGTGATCGTGGACGGTGCGCTGGATGTCAAGCGCGGTCATGGTCCCACCATTTTTTAACTGCAATGGTGTCGAACCCGTCTGATCCCTGGAGATCTCCCTGATGGACTCGATGTCACGGGCCAACTCCATGTCGGGCAGCCCGAACTCCGCCTCGATCATCTCCAGGACCAACAGCGTCGATCCGACCTTCAGCGCGATCGACGGCTCAGCCATGTTGGCGTCACCGACGATGATGTGCAGGCGACGGTAGCGGTGGGAATCCGCATGGGGCTCATCGCGGGTGTTGATGATGGGCCTGGATCGCGTGGTGGCGCTGGACACGCCCTCCCACACATGGTCGGCGCGCTGTGAAACGCAGTAACCGAGCGGAAAACTCTGCTTCGCCGGGTCCGGTACGTAGATCATCCCGGCACCTGCGATCAGCTGGCGGGTGATCAGGAAGGGCATGAGCCTGCGCCCCAGGGATTTCAGGGAGACATCGCGGGATACCAGGTAGTTCTCGTGGCAGCCGTAGGAGTTACCCACTGAATCGACGTTGTTCTTGAACAGGTAGACCTGCCCGCCGATGCCCTCTCCGGCGAGAGCGTGCTCGGCCTCGACGGCCATGGCGTTGGTGATCGCGTCGCCGGCTTTCTCCTGATTGATCAGCTGGGTGAGGCCGTCACATTCCGCGGTGGCGTACTCCGGGTGGGAGCCGACGTCGAGATAGAGACGTGCCCCGTTGGGAAGGAAGATATTCGAGCTGGCGTACTTCTCCACGACGGGCCGGAACATGTACCGCGCGATCTCATCGGGCCTGAGCAGACGGGTGTCGCCGTCCATGAAGGTAATGCCGTATTCGCTTTCGACGCCGACGATCCGGCGGGTCAGAACTCCCGAGTCTCCCATGGGAAGCGAGTCTACTCCCCGCCTTTTTGAACGTAGGATCGCACGAACTCCTCGGCGTTGTTTTCCAGGAGTCCATCGATTTCATCCAGCAGATCATCCACACCGCTGGTGTTGATCTGTACCTGGCCGGCTGCGACATCCTGATCGTCGTGGTCATCGCGGTCTCTTCCGCCGCCACCGATGATCTGTGTCTGCCTGCTGCTCACGTAAATCCACTCTCCTTCAATTTAACTGCACTTCTACCCGAGGTTAGCCTGTCCTGTTTTCAGGGTCTACCCCGCTCCTCCCCGCCCGAGCGCATCCAGGACGTCGCTCACCGTCGCGGCGGACTCCAGGATCTCCGCACTGCGGGTATCACTGAGCGCGTCCAGTTCGGTCAGCGTTATCAGTTGCTCCCCTCCGTCGCCGGTGTCCACGATCAGGGACTCCCAGTTGGCGGCGACTATGGAATCGCTGAATCTGTCGATCATCCGCCCCCGGAACCTGGCCCTGGTACCCTCAGGCGGTACCAGGGCGGCCCTGGCTATATCATCCTGTGAAACCAGCGTGTGCATCCTACCCTTGCGCACGAGTGCGTGATACAGACTGCGTGCCGGATCAATATCGGTGTACTGCAGGTCCAGAAGGCTGATCTTGGCGTCCTCGATGGTGATCCCGCGGGCCAGGAAGGAATTGATCAGGGCGAGTTTAGCCGTCCAGTCCAGAAGATGGGAGGTGCTCAGGGGATCCGTCGCCAGCATCTCCATCACCCCCGCCCAGGTGTCCAGCACCTCCCGGTCCACAGCGGTCAACTCCTCCGGCGGCAGGTTCGTGCTGATGCGTTCATGGTAGCTGCGCAGGATCTCGAGGGCGGTCAACCCACGGCCGTCGCTGAGGGTGAGTCTGTGGCCCAGACTCAGGTCGTGGGACACCCGGGATACCTCTGCAACCGGTCGCTGCAGCGACAGGTCACTGAAGTCCACCCCCGCCTCCACGGCGTCGAGGACCAGGGAGGTCATCCCGAACTTGAGAAGATTCGAGGTCTGGGACATGTTCGCATCACCGATGATCACGTGGAGGCGACCCCAGCTATCCGCATCGGTGTGCGGTTCATCGCGGGTGTTGATGATTCCGCGGTTGAGCGTGGTCTCCAGGGAGATCTCCTGCTCGATGTAGTCCGCGCGCTGACTGATCTGGAAACCGGCTCCGCGGCCGAGCTGGCCGATTCCGACACGTCCGGCCCCGATGATCACCTGCCTGCACACGAAGAAGGGAATCAGTGCCCGGGAGAGCACGTCGAATTCCACGGACCTGGCGTAGCGGTAGTTTTCATGGGCACCGTAGCTCGCGCCCTTGCCGTCAACGTTGTTCTTGTAGATTTTCAACGGCGGGCACGGTTCGTGGCCCTCGAGCACGGAGACGCCGTTGTCGCTGAAGGCGGCAACGTCCGCCACCGCCTGCAGTAGGATGTGGTCACCCGCGGCGTCGTAAAGCATTGCGTCCCTGGCGTCGGTCACCTCGGGTGAGGAGTACTCCGGGTGCGCGTGGTCAACATAGAACCGGGCCCCGTTTGTGATGAAGACGTTGGCCACCCCCAGCGCGTGCGGATCCACGGTGGGCACCTGATGGTAACGGCGCAGATCGAACCCCCTGCTGTCGCGCAGAGGGGATTCGTGCGCGAAATCCCAGCGGACGCGGTGGTCGCCGAAACCCCGCGCACTGGCATAGGCGACCACGGCGTGGGTCGACGTGACGATCGGACTCAGATAGTTGTGTCCCGGGGTGGAGATGCCGTACTCGGTTTCGGCTCCGATGAATCGTTGCATGTTCCGACCCCTGTCTAGACGATCACTTCGGCGTGGGTGACCCGCTTGCCCTGGCGACCGGTGATCCGCGACCATTCATCTGGGCTGGCGGTGTTGGGCATGTCCTCGCTCTGCTGGTTCTCCTCCTCGATGGCCACCAGCAGCTGTTCGGTGCTCAACCCGACGCCGCTGCCCTCGATGTGTGCCTTGATGGCGCTTTTCTTGGCGCGGTCGACGATATTGGCGATCATCGCCCCGGAGACGAAATCGTGGTAATAAAGGGTTTCCACGGTACCGTCGATCAACGTGAGACGAACATAGGGCCGCGGGGTGAACAGGTGGTCCACCGCGGCGTCGATCATGTCCACGGCCGGTTCCGCCAGTGGCAGTGAATCGTTGACGTAACGGGTGAAGATCTGCCTGGCACCCTCGCGATCGGGGCGTTCGATGCGGATCTTGATGTCGAGGCGCCCCGGACGCAGAATCGCCGGGTCGATCAGCTCCTCGCGGTTGGTGGCCCCGATGACAATGACGTTGCTCAGATCCTCCACCCCGTCCAACTCGGCGAGCAGCTGCGGGACCACGGTTGTCTCCATGTCCGAGCTGACCCCGGAGCCGCGGGTCCGGAAGATGGATTCCATCTCATCGAAGAAGATGATCACCGGGCGTCCGTCACCGGCGAGTTCGCGGGCGCGCTCGAAGATTACGCGGATGTGACGCTCCGTCTCCCCGACGAACTTGTTGAGCAGTTCGGGACCCTTGACGTTGAGGAAATAGGAGGTACCCGTCTCCCCGATGCGCTGGGCTAGTGAATTGGCCACGGCCTTGGCGATCAGGGTCTTGCCACAACCGGGCGGGCCGTAGAGCAGGACCCCCTTGGGTGGGTGCAGGTTGTAGGTGCGGTACATCTCCGGATGCAGGAAGGGCAGCTCCACGGCGTCCTGGATCTTCTCGATCTGCGCGTCCAGCCCCCCGATATCGGAATAGGAGACGTCCGGGGCCTCCTCGAGCGCCAGATTGGACACCTCGGTCTTGGGGATGACCTCGAAGGCATACCCGGCGCGACGGTCCACCAGCAGGGTGTCGCCGGGCCGCGGGAGCTTCCTCGTCTGGTCCATCAGCGGCCCGGCGAGTTTAACCACCCGTTCCTCGCCGGTGCGGTCGGAGATCAGGGCGCGGTCGCGGCCGATCATCTCCATCAAAGTGGCCAGTTCTCCGGTCTGTTCAAACTCAAAGGCCTCGAGTATCTGGTTGCCCTCGCCCAGTCGCACCTGCACCCCGGGCAGAAGATCGGCCGCGCACAGCATCGGTGACATGGCCACCCGCATGCGGCGGCCCCCGGTGAAGATCTCGGCGGTGCCGCCGTTCGGCGACATCTCCAGGAACGTGCCGTAGAGCGAGGGCGGTTGGGAGAGATCCTCGATCTGGGAGTAGAGCACCGACAGTTTGTCGCGGGAGGACTTCAGCATCTCCGCCAGCTTGGAGTTGCGCGCGCCCAGGTCCTGATTGCTCCGCTTGAGCTGGCGGATCTCGGTGCTGAGACGGGTGAACTCCTCCCTGTTGAAATCGGAGAAGGAGCTATTCATCGGTGTTGCCATGAACCCACTCTAGCGCCTGACGAAAGCTTATCGACGCGCACGTCGCTGCGGACGGGGCGGCACCACGCCGTCCGCGAGGCGGCGCGCCAGAATGAGGAAGGCGGTGTGGGCGTTCATGCGGTGCTCGGGCCTCGTTGCCAGGCCCTCGACCTTCCAGTCCCGGACCAGTGACTCCCACGCGCGTGGTTCGGTGAAGCACTTCTGTTCCCGGATACCCTCCATCACCTTCATCAGCTGAGGCACCGTGGCGACGTAGGTCATGAACACCCCGCCCGGGATGAGCAGATTCTTCACCGTCTCCAGCATCTCCCAGGGCTCGAGCATGTCCAGGATGATCCGGTCGACCGGGCCGCCGATATCATCCACGGTGACCTCCTTGAGATCGCCGAGCCGGGGATCCCAGGTGGCCGGACGCTCGCCGAAGTACTCCTCGACATTGGAGACCGCATACTCGAGGTGATCCTCGCGGATCTCATAGGAGATCACCCGCCCCTTCTCCCCCACCGCGCGCAGCAGTGCCATGGACAGTGCGCCGGATCCGGCACCGGCCTCGAGGACGCGCGCACCCGGGAAGATGTCGCCCTCCACGAGAATCTGGGCCGAGTCCTTCGGGTAGATCACCGCGGCCCCACGGGGCATGCTGAGAACGTGATCGACCATGAGGTGCCGGAAGCACAGGTAGGGCGATCCCATTGAGGATTCCACGACCGTGCCCTCATCCGAGCCGATGATGTCATCGTGGGAGATCTGGCCCTTGTGGGTGAAGTAGGATGCCCCCGGCTCCAGGATGATGGTGAAATGGCGGCGCTTGGCATCGGTGAGCTGGACGCGGTCGCCTGGCTGGAAGGGGCCGGAGTAGGGCATGGGCCCTCGCTTTCTTATTCAAGTGGAATCGACGGCGTTAACTTACCAGATAGGCCTCCAGCGCCTGTTCAAACCACTTCAGATCCTTCACCCCTGCCATTTCCCTGGCTGAGTGCATCGACAGCAACGGGATTCCGACATCGACCGAGGCGATTCCCAGGCGCGTGGCGCTGATCGGGCCAATGGTCGAACCGCAGGGGACGTCATTGTTTCCGGCGAACACCTGGTGCGGGACCCCCGCCATCTGACAGGCGCGGATCCACATCCCGGAGGTCACCGCATCGGAGGAGTACCGCTGGTTGGCATTGACCTTGAGCACCGGCCCGCCGCCGATGATCGGCTGGTTGACCGGATCGTGCCGCTGCGGATAGTTGGGGTGCACGGAGTGCGCGGCATCGGCGGAGACCATGGTTGAACGCGCGAACATGCGGGCCCGGGAATCCCCGTCGGCGCCCAGCGCCAACGCGGTGCGGTTCAGCACATCACCGAGGAGGGGTCCTGCGGCCCCGGTGGTGCTGGCACTGCCCACCTCCTCGTGGTCGAAGGCGGCGAGCACCAGAATCTCGGCTCCGGCATCACCGGATCGGGCGGCCTTCATCAGGGCGGTCATCGCGGGATGGACACTGGAGAGGTTGTCCAGGCGTCCGGAGGCGATGAACTCCCCGTGGGCACCGAAGACCTCCGGTGCCTGGGTATCCACCGTGATCAGGTCGTGGCTGAGGATATCCGATGGTTCAACCTCCGCGGAGTCGGCGATGACGTCCATGATGGAGGTCCCGGGCTCCCCGACCGAGAACACCGGTTGCATGTGGTTCTGGGGATTGAGCTTCAGGTCCGAATTGATGCTGCGATCCAGGTGGATGGCCAGGTGCGGGATCCTCAGCACCGGTGTCGTGGTGAGCAGCTTCACTGATCCATCGGCAAGGGCGATACGACCCGCAAGGCAGAGCTCACGGTCAAGCCAGGAACTCAGGATCGGCCCTCCGTAGACCTCCACCCCGGCCTGCTGCCAGCCGTGCGAGCTGAGATCACCCATGGGCTTCAGCTTGAAACCGGGGGAATCGGTGTGGGCTCCGATGATCCGGAACCCGGAGTCGGTCGTGGCCTCCTCCGGAATCCACCAGGCGATGACCGCTCCGCCACGGACCACGACATGCCCTCCCGGCGAGGCGTCCCAGGCCTCGGTTTCAATCTGACGGGTGAACCCCTCGTGTTCACATCGTCCGGCCACGGTGGCCGCGGCGTGGTAGGAACTCGGGCTCAGGGTGATAAAGGAGAGGAAATCATCGGTGACATGCATGGGTCCAAGGCTAGCGAATGGATGCCGGCCCGCGCATTGATTAAGGTGTCAACCATCATGACCACTACTAGCGAATGGATGCCGGCCCGCGCATTAATTAAGGTGTCAACCATCATGACCACTCCCCTCGCCCTGTCCCCCTCCCGCGCCGGGGACTACCAGCAGTGTCCGCTGCTCTACCGCCTCAGGGCCATCGACCGGCTCCCGGAACCGAAGACCGTCGCGCAGGTCAAGGGAACCCTCGTCCACGCCGTGCTCGAGGAGATGCACAAGCTCCCGCGCGCCGAGCGCGAGTATCCGGCCATGGTCAAACGGCTCAAGCCGACTTGGGAGGCGATGTGCGCCGGGGATCCGGAACTGGGGACCCTGGTGCCAGAGGAGGAGCTGATGGGTTTTCTCGTCGATTCCCGTGCCCTGCTGCGCGGCTATTTCGAGATGGAGAATCCGCAGGGCTTTGATGCCACCTCGTGTGAGATGTACGTGGATACCATTCTGCCCAACGGTGTACCCGTCCGTGGTTTCATCGACCGCGTGGACACCGCACCGGGCGGAGAGGTCCGGGTCGTCGATTACAAGACGGGACGGAAACCCAAACCGCAGTGGAGCCAGCAGGCGAGGTTCCAGATGCTGTTCTACGCGCTCGTGTACTGGCGGATGTTCGATGAGATCCCCGCGCAGCTGCGGCTGATGTACCTCAAGGCCACCGATTCGATGTTTCTCAGCCCTTCCAGGGAACAGCTGGAGTTCTTCGAACGTGACCTCGGTGAGCTGTGGGCGAAGATCGAGATGGATGGCAGGGCGGGTGAGTTCCGCCCGAAGCGCTCCAAACTGTGTGGATGGTGCTCCTTCCAGAAACTGTGCCCCGAGTTCGGTGGCGTTCCACCGGTCTACCCGGGATGGCCGGGTAGCACCGCGGATGCGCGGGCGCGGGACTAAACCTAAAGATTGATATTTCGATGATTTTCTAATGCTCGCTGCATACATGCAGGTCAATGAAGTTTCACCTCTTTGCGCACGCATCCGGATCGACTATTGTTAAGCTCAACCTTTAATTAATTATGAATCCCATAGGTTTATTAACTAAGGCAAACTTAAGTCAGCTTCCGGAGCGATTGAGGAGGATCAGTGACCACCGGAGATCCAGCGCCACAGCACCCCGGTGAGGTCCTTCGCCTGAACTACCTGGAACCCGCGGGAATTACCGCCTACGATCTGGCAAAATCCCTCCACGTGACCGAATCCACCATCAACAACCTGATCAGCGGGCAGACCGGACTCACGGTCGGCCTTGCCATCAGGCTGGCCAGGGCGTTCCCACTCAGCGTCCAGGAATGGATCGCACTCCAGCGCGACTATGATCAGCACCACAAGCACTCCAGGGATTCCGCCTGAACCCGCGTCCTGACGTGCGGATCCTTCCCCGTACGCACTAGAATGTCCTAGGTCAAGAGTTATTTTCAGGCGGGAAGGAAAAGTGGAGAAGCAAGTGGTGGCCGATCCCGACGATCAACGAGGCTGGCTCGCGCGCGCACTGCTGCCCGACGGCAGCGATCCGGACCCGCGGTTCACGCTCGCCAATGAGCGCACGTTTCTGGCATGGACGCGGACCTCGCTGGCCTTCCTGGCCGGCGGCGTCGCCCTGGCCGCACTGCCGATCCAGCACATCTCGGAGCAGCTCCGCACCTGGACGGCACTGTTCATCATCGCCATCGGCCTGCTGATCGCCGCGGGATCCGCGCTGCGCTGGGTCCGGATCGAGAGGGCGATGCGACGCCGGCGCCCGCTGCCGGTGCCCGCAATCATTCCCGTTCTCTCCGCCGCATCCGTCATCGCCTGCCTGCTGGCGATCTGGGTGTTCGCCTAGATGTCCGCTCCCCTGCAACCCCTGGACCCCGGACTCCAACCCGAACGCACCTCGCTGGCGTGGGAACGCACGGCGATCTCACTCGCACTGGCCAGTGCCATCCTGCTGCGCTGGTCACCGCAGTTCGGCTCCGGCGTGCACACCCTGATACTCGCCGTCCTCGGTGTGGCCGTGGTCCTCTACCTGACCCAGGCGCGCAGATACCGCGACATGGGCTACGCGCTGGTCCGGGGGCGTCGAAACGCAAACGTCAGGGCGGTGGTCACCTTAACCGCCGCCCTGATCGTCTTCGGAATCTCCGGTTTCGTCCTGGTGCTGGCCGCCCTCTAGATCAGAACTCCACCTATGAGGAATCCGAGCGCCACCGCGATCGCGATGTTCACCGTGCCCGGAATGAGGAAGGGGTGGTTGAACACGTACTTGCCGATCCTGGTCGAACCGGTGTCATCCATTTCCACCGCGGCCAGCAGGGTCGGATAGGTCGGGAGGATGAACAGCGCGGAGACCGCGGCGAAGGAGGCCACGGCCGTCAGCGGCGAAACGCCCATCGCCAGTGCCGCCGGCATCAGCGCGCGGGTGGTCGCGGCCTGGGAGTACAGCAGCGCCGCGGCGAAGAAGAGAACCACCGCCAGCATCCACGGCGAACTCTGCAGAACCTCACCCGCGAGATCCTGGATTTCCTTGATGTGGGCATTGATGATCGTGGTGCCGAGCCAGGCCACGCCGAGGACACACACGCACGCCGACATTCCGGAGCGGAACACCTGAGTCTTGAGGATCTCATCGGCTGGAATCTTCGTGATCAGCACGATGACGGTCGCCGCCGTCAGCATGATGGTCATGATCGCCTCGTTGCGCGGCAGCGTGGGATCGGTGATCAGCCCGAGCTGCTCACTGATGGCGGTGGCGTAGAGCATGACCAGGATGATCGAGGCGAGGAAGATCCACACCGAGGCCTTCGCCCCGCGGGTCGGGACATAGTTGGACGTGCCCTTCGATGGCGCTACCAGGCCCTTGGCGAGCCGATCCTGATAGACCGGATCATCCTCGAGGTCCTTGCCGAGGTGGTTGGCGATGATCGCCGTGGGGAAGATGGCGAGGAAGGTCGAGGGAATCACCACGGCCAGCAGCGTGAGATAGCTGACCCCCATCGGTTCCACCAGGGAGGCCATGAGAACCACGGCGGCGGAGATCGGTGAGGCGGTGATCGCGATCTGCGAGGCCACCACCGCCACCGACAGTGGACGTGAGGGCCGCACGTTTCCCTCCTTGGCCACCTCCACGATCACGGGCATCGTGGAAAAGGCCGTGTGTCCGGTGCCCGCGAACAGGGTCATCAGATACGTCACAACCGGGGCCCAGAAGGTGATCTGCTTCGGATTCTTGCGCAGGAACCTCTCCGCGACATGCACCAGGTAATCCATTCCGCCGGCCCGCTGCATCGCGGAGATCGCGGCGATCACCGTCATGATGATACCAATGACATCGAAGGGGATATCCTCGCGGGTAACCGGAATGCCGGTCAGCCCCAGCAGCAGGACACCGAAACCACCGGCCAGGCCGATGCCGATTGACCCTATCCGGGCACCGAGGATGATGGCCCCCAGGACGATGAGAATCTGCAGGATCAACAGCATGTGGCTTCACTGAACCTTCCATGTCGGGGCTTTAACGCTGGATCGGACATGTACCACGCCTGCCACGGATTCAACCGCGTTTGTCCAGCCTGGAGCCAAGATTATGCCTACATAATATATAAGTCGATGCTCCCGGAGTGGTGCAAAAAATGTGGGAACTAACACATTCAGACATTTTCGGACACCACTGCGGTCATCCCGTTCCTACCGCTGGTCGAGGTAGAGCTTGCCACGGAAGATCGGATGCATGAGGTTCTCCTTGGACAGCACGGTGTCCAGGGTCGCCTCATCCATGAGCTTCTTCTCCAGGATCAGTTCCCTCACCGAGCGGCCGGTCTCCGCGGCCTCCTTGCCGATCTGGTCCCCGATGTCGTGTCCGAGGAAGGGATTGAGGTAGGTGATGATCCCGATCGAGTTGTCCACATAGGCGCGGCAGACATCCGCATTGGCGGTGATACCGACCACGCACTTCTCACGCAGGGTCTTCGCCGCGTTGCCGAGGATGCGAATCGACTGGAACAGCGCCTCCCCGATGACCGGCTCCATGACATTGAGCTGGAGCTGCCCCGCCTCGGCGGCCATGGCCACGGTGAGATCGTTTCCGAAGACCTTGAAGCAGACCTGGTTGACAACCTCCGGGATGACCGGGTTGACCTTGGCTGGCATGATCGAGGACCCGGCCTGGCGGGCGGGAAGGTTGATCTCGTTGAGGCCGGCGCGCGGACCGGAGGACAACAGGCGCAGATCATTGCAGATCTTGGACAGTTTCATCGCCGCACGCTTCACCGCGGAGTGCGCGAGCACATAGGCTCCGGTATCGGAGGTGGCCTCGATCAGATCCTTCGCGGACTTGATCTCGAGTCCGGTGACCTCGGTGAGGGTGGCGGTGACCTGGTGGCGGTATCCGGAAGGGGTGTTCACCCCGGTCCCGATGGCGGTGGCACCGAGATTGACCTCGAGCAGACGCTCCATGGCCATGCGCAGGACACCCTGCTCCTCCGCGAGGTTGTGGGCGAAGGCGTGGAACTCATCGCCCAGGCTCATCGGTACGGCATCCTGGAGCTGGGTGCGCCCCATCTTGATGATGTCGACGAACTCCGTGCCCTTGTCCCGGAAGGCGGACTGCAGCAGCTCGATCTCGGAGACCAGATTGTTCATCGCCGCATAGACACCGAGACGGAATCCGGTCGGGTAGGAATCGTTGGTGGACTGGCTCATGTTGACGTCGTCCATCGGGTGGAGCACGTCGTAGCTGCCCTTCTCCTTCCCGAGGTACTCCAGCGCGAGGTTGGCCACCACCTCGTTGGTGTTCATGTTCAGACTGGTCCCCGCACCACCCTGGAAGACATCGATCGGGAACTGATCCATGCAGCGGCCCTCGACCAGAATCTGATCGCAGGCCCACACGATCGCCTCCGACTTCTCCGCAGGGAGGGTGTGAAGGCGCCGATTGGCCAGAGCCGCGGCCTTCTTCACCTGCACCATGCCGGTGATGAACTCCGGAACCTGGTTGATGGTGGTACGCGAGATCTGGAAGTTCTCCATGGCGCGGAGGGTGTGCACGCCGTAGTAGGCGTCCGCGGGAACCTCCACCTCGCCGAGAAGATCGGATTCGAGCCGGAAGTTCTTCCCACCGGCGGTTGTGCGCTTCGGGGAATCGATCTTCCTGCCTGCTGAAGTGGTTTCCTTCGCAGCCACCTGGGTGTCTGCGTCCACCGCCGGGTTGTCCAGGGTGTTCTCGGAATCCACAGACTGCTCGGAAACCTTTTTGGTCGTCTTCGACATGTTCTGCCTCTCACAGGATCTTTGCAAATGACCGGTTTGTCATTAACTATCAATCCTACGTGTCCAGCGGTGGTGCCAACGACTATATGCGTGCGATTCTGATCTCGGAGGCGAGAATGGCCTCGGCACCGATCCCGGCGAGCTGATCCATGATGAAGTTGGCGTTCCTGCGGGGCACCATGGCACGCACGGCGACCCAGTTCTCGCGGGCAAGCGGGGAGACGGTGGGTCCGGTGATCCCCGGGGTGATGGTGCTGACCGCGGCAAGATTCTCACGATCGACGTTGTAATCGAGCATGAGGTAATTCTGGGCGTGGAGGATTCCCTGCACCCGGCGGAGAAGGACCTGCTGCTCCGTGGTCAGTTCCTCGCCACGCCGCCCGACGATCACGGCCTCCGAGGTGCACAGGGACTCACCGAAGGGCGCGAGCCCCTGCTGCCGCAGGGTCCGGCCGGTGGAGACGACATCGGCGATGGCGTCGGCGACTCCGAGCTTGATGGATATCTCCACCGCACCGTCGAGTCGGATCACGTCGGCATCGATGCCACGGGCGTGCAGATCATCGCGGACGAGATTGGGGTAGGAGGTGGCCACGCGCTTTCCCTCGAGCATTTCCACAGTCCATTCACGGCCGACGGGCGCCGCATAGCGGAAGGTCGAGGAACCGAAGCCGAGGGAGAGCACCTCATGGACCTCCGCACGGGAATCCCTCGCCAGGTCCCTGCCGGTAATGCCCAGGTCCAGCTGCCCACCTGCGACGTAGATCGCAATATCCTTCGGGCGCAGATAGAAGAACTCCACATTGTTGTCGGCGTCCAACACATTGAGGGACTTGGAGTCACCGCGGCTGGCATAGCCAGCCTCGTTGAGGATTTCCACGGCACGCTCGGACAGCGAGCCCTTGTTGGGGACAGCGATTTTCAGCACGGTTACCGCCTAGAGGTACTTGTAGATGTCTTCGGGCTTCAGCCCGCGGGCAACCATGACCACCTGGGTCCAGTAGAGAAGCTGTGAGATCTCCTCGGCCAGCTCCTCATCCGACTGGAACTCAGCTGCGAGCCAGACCTCCCCGGCCTCCTCGATGACCTTCTTACCCAGCGAATGGATGCCCTTGTCCAGGGCCGCTACGGTGCCGGAACCCTCGGGACGGTTCCGGGCACGATCAAGAAGTTCTTCAAACAGCGAGTCAAATGTCTTCACCCGGAACATTCTTCCACACGGCCACCGACGATGTGGCCTGGGGTTGGGGGTTTTCCTAGTTTGGCACCTGTGCGGGCTCGATGGCGGCCCACCAGTGATCCAGAAGCTCCGGGGTCACCCCCTCCAGGCTGAGGCTGCCGTGCAGATCGCGGAGCGGAACCACCCCGGTCGGCGCAGGTGCCCCCTCGGCATGCAACCCGATGACCCGGCAGCCCGCGGCAACGGCCGCACTCATGCCGTTGAAACTGTCCTCGAAGACCAGGCACTGGGAGGGCTGAGCCCCCACTCTCTCCGCTGCGGCGAGGTACATGTCGGGCGCGGGTTTGGGCCGCGGAACCTCATCGCCGGTGATCGAACCGGTGAAAAACTCCCGGCCGACGGCGGCGATGGCCCGTTCGGCGAGGACACGTTCGGTGTTGGTGGTCACCAGCATCGGGGTGTCCCGCATGTTCAGGGCGGTGAGCAGGGAGCACACCCCCGGGTTTAGAACGAGTTGGGCGTCGAAAAGCTCGTTCATGCGCGCGAACAGGGTGCTGCGCAGCTGCGTGTAGTCGTCCTCGGTGATCTCGATGCCAGCATGGGCGGCGCAGACGTCGACGGTGTTGCGGAAGCTTCCGCCGATCGTCCTCTCCCGCAGCTCCGGGGTCAGACGCCGACCCATCGCCTCGCTCATTTCGAAGGTCGCGATGCCCCACAGCGGTTCGCTGTCGACCATCGTGCCGTCCATGTCCCAGAAGATCGCCTCAATCATGCCCATACTCTAACCTGTCCGAAGGGTAACCTACACGTTGAAGTATTTCGCCTCCGGATGGTAGAGCACGAAGGCATCGGTGGACTGCTCGGGATGCAGTTGCAGCTCCTCTGACAGGGTCACCCCGATTCGACCGGGTTCCAGCAGCTCGACCATGGTGGCACGGTCCTCCAGGTTCGGGCAGGATCCGTAGCCGAAGGAGAAGCGCGCACCGCGGTAGTCGAGGTCGAAGAAGCGCGACTTGTCCGCAGCGTCCTCATCTCCCGCGGTCCCGCCGCCACTGAGCTGGAGTTCGGAGCGGATACGCGCATGCCAGTACTCCGCGAGTGCCTCCGTGAGCTGGACACCGACGCCGTGGACCTCGAGGTATTCGCGGTACTCATTCGCTTCGAAGAGCTCGTTGGCAAAAGCGGCGATCGGATCACCCATCGTCACCAGCTGGAAGGGGAAGACATCGACCCGGCCCTCGGCGATCGCCTGTTCGCGGGGGCGGATGAAGTCCGCGATGCAGAGGAACTTCCCCCGCTGCTGGCGCGGGAAACTGAAACGGGCGCGCTCGGGTGCGTCGGGCTCCGGCGACTGCAGTATCACCACATCATCGCCCTCCGAGACCGCGGGGAAATACCCGTAGACCAGCGCCACGTGATCAAGGATGCCCTCGGACTTCAGCCGGTCGATCCAGTAGCGCAGTCGCGGACGTCCCTCGGTTTCCACCAGCTCCTCGTAGCTCGGGCCCTCCCCGCCACGGCTGGACTTCAGACCCCACTGCCCCATGAACAGGGCTCTTTCGTCGAGGTTGGGCAGGTACTCCGCCAGCGGCAGCCCCTTGACGATCCTGGTTCCCCAGAAGGGAGGGGTGGCCAATGGCGTATCCAGGGATACCGCGGAACGCTCGGGTACCTCCACCGGTACCTCTTTCTCCCTGCGCTCGGCTGCGATCCGCTTCGATCGCTCGTGCCTGGCCCTGCGCTCCTCCTTCTTCTTCGCTGCCGCGATACCCTCCGGGGAATCGGCGGCGGCCCGCTCCCCTCTCTTCGCGGCCATCCACTCATCCATCAGGCGCAGGGACTCAAATGCGTCGCGGGCGTAGTAGACGTCCCCGGCGTAAACCTCGCTGAGATCATTTTCCACGAAGGTGCGGGTCAGTGCCGCGCCGCCGAGCATCACCGGGTAGTGGGAAGCACCGACGGTATTCATCTCGGCGAGGTTCTCCTTCATCACCACCGTGGATTTCACCAGCAGCCCGGACATGCCGATCGCATCGGCCCTGTGTTCCTCCGCCGCGGCGAGCATGTTGGACAGCGGCTGCTTGATTCCGAGATTGATCACCTCGTAACCGTTGTTGGACAGGATGATGTCCACCAGGTTCTTCCCGATGTCGTGCACATCGCCCTTGACGGTGGCGATCACGATGCGCCCCTTGCCCTCGGAGACCTCACCCTCGGCGGTGTCCTCCTCCATGAAGGGCTCGAGATAGGCCACCGCGGCCTTCATCGTCTCCGCCGACTGGAGGACGAAGGGCAGCTGCATCTGGCCGGATCCGAAGAGTTCACCGACAGTCTTCATGCCCTCGAGGAGATCCTGGTTGATGATCTCGATCGGGGCCTTCTCCTTCATGCCGGCGTCGAGGTCCTCCTCCATTCCGGTCTTGTCACCGTCGATGATGCGTTGCGCCAGCCGCTCAAACAATGGCATCGCCGCCAGGGCCTCCGCCCGGGCGTCCTTCGCCGCTGCGGCCGAGACACCCTCGAAGAGCTGCATGAACTCCTGCAGCGGGTCATAGTCCTGTGTCCGCCGGTCGTAGACCATGTCCAGGGCGACCTCCCGCTGCCGCTCCTCGATGCGGTTCATCGGCAGAATCTTCGAGCTGTGCGCGATGGCGGAGTCTAGCCCCGCCTGGATGCACTCGTGTAGGAATACGGAGTTGAGTACCTGCCGCGCCGCGGCGTTGAGCCCGAAGGAAATGTTCGACAGTCCCAGGGTGGTGTGCACCCTGGGGTGCCTCTTCTTCAGTTCGCGGATCGCCTCGATGGTCTCGATGCCGTCGCGTCGGGTCTCCTCCTGTCCGGTGGAGATCGGGAATGTCAGACAGTCGACGATGATGTCGGATTCATCAAGTCCCCAGGTCCCGGTGATATCGGCGATCAGCCTCTCGGCGATGGCGATCTTGTGCTCCGCGGTGCGCGCCTGTCCCTCCTCGTCGATGGTCAGGGCGACCACGGCGGCACCGTGCTGCTTGACCATCGCCATGATCCGCTGGTACCGGGACTCCGGTCCGTCGCCGTCCTCGAAATTGACGGAGTTGACGATGCTCCGGCCACCGAGATGCTCGAGGCCGACGCGGATGACCTCGGGTTCGGTGGAGTCGATCATAATGGGCAGCGTGGAACTGGTGGCCAGCAGCGAGGCCATCGTGGACATGTCCGCACGTCCGTCCCTGCCCACGTAGTCGATGCACAGGTCGAGCATATGCGCGCCGTCCCTGGTCTGTTGCTTGGCCGCCTCGACGCACTTCTCCCAGTCACCGGCGAGCATCGCCTCCCGGAATGCCTTCGAGCCGTTGGCGTTGGTGCGCTCACCGATCATGGTGATTCCGGTGTCCTGGGTCAACGGCACGGAGGTGTAGAGGGACGCCACGGCGTCCTCGACCTCCACCTCGCGCTCCGCCCTGGCGACCGCGGTCCCACCCGATTGCGTGCCGACGACCGCGTCGCGCACGGCACTGATGTGCTCAGGTGTGGTGCCACAGCAACCGCCGACCATTGACAGACCATAGTCGGAAACGAAGCCGCGCAGCGCACCAGCCAGTTCCGCCGCGCTGAGCGGGTACTCCGCACCGTTCTTGCCCAGTACCGGCAGTCCGGCGTTAGGCATCACCGAGATCGGGATGCTGGCGTGTTTGGACAGGTAGCGCAGATGCTCGCTCATCTCCGCAGGTCCGGTGGCACAGTTAAGCCCGATCATGTCGATACCGAGGGGCTCCAACGCGGTCAGAGCCGCACCGATTTCCGAACCCACCAGCATGGTTCCGGTGGTTTCCACCGTGACATGGCAGATGATGGGCAGCGTGACCCCGCGCTCCGCGAAGGCGTCCTGGCAACCGTGGACCGCTGCCTTGACCTGGAGCAGATCCTGGGCCGTTTCAATGAGGAAGGCGTCCGCACCGCCGTCGATGATGCCCAGGGCAGCTTCCTTGTAGTGCCCGCGCAGATCGACATAGGGAGCGTGGCCGAGCGAGGGCAGTTTGGTTCCCGGGCCGAGCGATCCGACGACGAACCGGCGCATCCCGTCACGACCGGGACCCATTTCATCGGCGACCTCACGCGCGATCGCCGTTCCCTTGTACGCAAGCTCGTAGCACCGATCGGCGATGTCGTAGTCCGCCAGGTTGGGAAGGTTGCAGCCGAAGGTGTTCGTCTCAACCAGGTCCGCGCCGGCTTCGAAATAGGCGCGGTGGATCTGGCGGAGAACGTCAGGGCGTGAATGGTTGAGTATCTCATTGCAGCCCTCGAGGCCGAGGAAGTCCTCGTCCACATCGAGGTCGAAGGCCTGAAGCTGGGTACCCATGGCACCGTCGCCGATGAGCACGTGCTCGCGTAGGGCATCAAGGAACTGGGAGGGGGAAACTGTAGTCGACATTGTTTAGACAGCCTAGTACGCAGGATCGGTTTCCTGAATTTTCCCTCCCATTCAGATTCAGGAGCTCCGATTCCCAGTCCGGACGCGGCTACTCGAACTCGGGGAAGGCCTCGAGCGAGAGGTCATCGGCACCGGTGAGCCTGGCGGCGTCGAAGAGCAGTTCCGAGATCTCCTGCTTTTCCTCGGGTTCAATGACCGCATCGTGGTTGCTGGTGTTGAAATCATCCAGCTCATCCAGGGTCGACTGGGCGACGGCGTTGAGCGTGTCCTGATCGGGTCCCTGGCTGAGTTTGTCCAGGGAATCCATGTACCGTTCCAGGATGGCCTTCAGCGCGGGAAGGACCGAGGCGTCAAAGGGTTCGTCCCAGAGGTCCTTCTCGTCCTCCTTGAGGTAGGAGCCGGTGGCGAACTCCTCGAGGGTGCTGATGAACTCGTCGATCTTGGGCTGGAAGGTGGCGCGAATACTCATGGCAGCCATTGTTCCCCAAAACCCTCAGAGACGCACTCCCAGCAGCGACTCCAGCGCCCGGGAGACGATCTCACCGGATTCGGTGAACCGCTGACCGTCGCCATTGCCCGCCTCAGCCCAGGCGTCGACAGCCCCCAGCACGGAGGGGGTGTCCAGATCGCTGGAAAGATGGGTGCGGATGGCCACGGTAAGTTCCAGCGCGGCCTCCACATCATCGACGCTGCGAGCGGCCCTGCGCCAGGAGGCCAGTCGCTGCTCCGCCGCGGCGAGGATCTCATCGTTCCAATCCCGGTCCTCGCGGTAGTGGCTGGAGAAGACCCCGAGCCGGATCGCGGCGGGTTCATGCCCCTGTGCCGTCAGGCGCGAGACGAACTCGAGGTTCCCCAGCGACTTGGACATCTTCACCCCGTCCCTGGAGATCATCCCGGGATGGACATAGTGCCTGGCCATGCGCTCGACGCCGTTGGCGGCCTCGGCGTGGGCGGCGGAGAACTCATGGTGGGGGAAGATCAGATCGGATCCGCCACCCTGAATGTCAAAACTCGGCCCCAGCCGGTCCGTTGCGATCGCGGAGCACTCGATGTGCCAACCGGGACGACCCGGGCCGAAGGGTGAATCCCAGGCCGGCTCACCCTCGCGGTTGGCCCGCCACAGCAGCGCGTCCAGCGGATCGCGCTTGCCCGCACGATCGGGATCACCGCCCCGTTCCCGGAAGAGTACGTCCATGGTCGCCCGGTCATAGTTGGATTCATAGCCGAAGTGATCCGTGGCGTGCACCGAGGCGTAGACATCCGGGTACTCGGGATCATCGACGACGTAGGCGGCTCCCTCATCGAGGAGGTTCTGCACCATCGCGATCACCTCCCCGATGGATTCCATCGCCCCGATGTAGTCCTTGGGCGGGATGACCGAAAGCTCCTCCATATCGGAGCGGAAGAGGTTGATCTGGCTGGTTCCCAGATCCCGCCAGTCCACCCCGTCGCGTTCGGCGCGCTCAAAGAGCGGGTCATCGACATCGGTGATGTTCTGCACGTAGTGGACCTGCAGACCGTTGTCCAGCAGCACCCGGTAGATCAGGTCAAAGGCGAGATAGGTTGACGCGTGGCCGAGATGGGTGGAGTCATAGGGGGTGATTCCACAGACGTACATGCCCACCGGGGTATCCGAGCCCGCCGGGGGCACCGCCACCGGGCGCACCTCGCGGTCCGCGGTGTCGTACAGGGCCAGCGGTACTGGGTTTCCCTCCAGTACCGGTACTTCAGGGATGGGCCAGGATTTCATGGTGAGTTACTCTATCTGCTTTCGGTGCTTCGGGATCATGCTCGGGTAGCCTCCGGGGGAGGGTCGATCCCGAGTGTTCGGTGTTGTCCGGATCGGGCCGCGTGCGGCTACGGATCTAGGGTGCCAGGTAGCCGAGCCCCAGCAGCGCCATGACCGCCAGCCCGACAGGGATGCGGTAGGCGGCAAACCAGGAGAAGGAATGGTTGGCCACGAACTTCATCAGCCAGGCGATGGAGATATAGCCCACAACGAAGGCGACCAGGGTGCCCACCCCGAGCTGCAGGCCGGTCGCGGCCTGTCCTGCCGTCGGATCAAAGGCGTCCTTGAGCGAATACAAACCCGAGCCGAGCACGGCCGGAATCGCCAGCAGGAAGGAGAACTTCGCAGCAACCTCGCGATTGAGCCCCAGGAATAAACCCGCCGAGATGGTACCCCCCGACCGTGACACGCCCGGAATCAGCGCCAGGCACTGTGCCAGACCCATGACGATGGCATCACGCATATTCAGTTCGTCATACCCCCTCGTCTTCTTCCCCACCTTCTCCGCGAGAATGAAAACGAAGGAGAAGAGGACAAGGACGGTGGCGGTGATCCAGAGGTTGCGCAGGGACTCACGGATGAGGTCCTTGCCCAGGACACCGAGAATGACCACCGGGATGGTGGCGACGATGATCATCCATCCCATCCGGTAGTCCCGTCCGCGCCGCTGGGCGTTGAACAGGCCGGCGATCCAGCCGGTGATGATCTGCCAGATCTCCCTGGCGAAGAACACCAGGACCGCGGCCTCGGTTCCCAGCTGGACCACGGCGGTGAAGGATGCCCCGGCGTCGACGCCCCAGAACAACTCCGAGATGATCCGCAGATGGCCGCTGGAACTGATCGGGAGAAACTCCGTCAGACCCTGGACCAGTGACAGGATCAGTGTCTGTGCCCAGGACATGCTCTCCGGCGTCGCCGCGGGCTCCGCAGCGGCGGCAAGAAGGGATAACTGTTCATTCACCCGATCCACCGTACTATCCCGCCCCATCAGTAGTGTGGTCGGAGTGAAACAGAGAAGGGTCGGTGCCAGTGGATTGAGGGTGTCCCGCCTCGGGCTGGGCACCTCCACCTGGGGTGCGGGAACCGATCTGCGGGAGGCGGGTGCCATCCTCGGTGAGTTCATCGGTGCAGGCGGCACGCTTATCGACGCCTCCCCCGCCTACGCGGACGGACGTGCCGAACAGATACTGGCCGAACTGTTATCAAACACACACACGCGCCGGGATGTGGTCATCTCCTCCAGCGCGGGCGTGGACCCCACCCGGCCCATGGGGCAACGGGTCGACTGCTCCCGCAGCTTCCTCCTCTCCCAGCTCGACGCCACCCTGTCCGCCCTGGGAACCGATCATCTGGACCTGTGGTCCGTGGGTTTCTGGGATGACCGGACGCCCCTGCACGAGATCGCGGACACCCTCGACTACGCCGTGCGCACCGGACGGGTGCGCTATGCCGGCGTCCGTGGCTTCGCCGGCTGGCAACTGGCGCTTCTGCACGCGGCGACCTCCACCAGGCCCATTGTCGCGGCCCAGGCGGAGTACAGTCTCCTGCTCCGACGTGCCGAGGAGGAGCTGCTTCCGGCCGCCCAGCACCTCGGCGTCGGCTTCTTCGCCGGGGCGCCCCTGGGCCGGGGGGTGCTCACCGCGAAGTACCGTTCCGAGATCCCCGCCGGCTCACGCGCGGCCTCCACCTTCGGCGATGTCGAGGTCCGGGGTTATCTCGACCCCCGTTCGCACACCATCGTCGATGCCCTGGACACCGCCGCGGTGGGTCTGGGCATCAGCGCGACCGCCGCAGCGATGACGTGGGTCCGGGACCGCCCCGGCGTCAGCTCCGTGATCGTCGGCGCTCGAACGCCCGAGCAGTTGTCAGAGCTGCTCAGAGCCGAAAGGGTCGCGCTTCCCGCTCAGATCACCAGCGCGCTCGATGACGTGTCCCTGTAACTGGGATTTGTCCCTGTAACTGGGATTTGTCCCCGGGACTGGTAACCTAGACCGTTGTGAGTATGCGCCCCCGAACCCGTGTTCTTCCATCCGCCGCATTGTTGCTCAGTTCAGCGTTGTTTCTCGCGGCCTGCGGCACCTCGGACACCTCCGAGCCGGCGGACATGGGCGGTGCGATCCCGCAACCTTCCCCGATCCCGCGGAACCCGGACGGGCGGGTGATCCCCCTTCCCGCCGGCCAGGATGCGGTCAGTGACCTGGAACGCGCCAACGGCGACATCCTCGGCGTGCGCACCCCCTCGGCGCTGTCCGTCGGTTCCATCGGGGCCTTCGGTGCCGGTGAGCAGAAGGTGCTCGACATCGACCCGGGATGCGGTGATCTCACCGCCACGGGAGACACCTTCGTGCTGCCCTGCCCCCAGGGTGTCTACCTGGTTGACTCCGCGTCCCCCGATCTCAGCGATCTCCGGGAGACGGAGAATCCTGCGACGGTGGCCGTGCTCACCTCGACCGGTGAGCTGATCGCAGGCAACAACGAGGATGCGACCCTGACCATCTACCGCGAGGGCACGGATCCGAAGACCTTCAAGGTCGCCTCGCCGACCGATCAGATGATCGCGGTCGAGGTCGATGGCCGCCATGACGCCGTCTACCGTTCCAACAACGCCAACACCACCATTCAGGATCTGGACTGGCCCAACAACAAGATGGGCGCGACACTGCGGGTGGGGCTGGGCGTCGGGCAGATCGCCGGTGGCGAGGACGGTCTCGCTGTCGTTTCGGACAACCGCGGCGGCCAGATCGCGATCTACAACGCCGATGATGTCATCCGGCTGCAGATGACCGCCCCCGTTGATCAGAGCCCGTGGGGTGTCGCCTGGGATGCGCCGCATGCACTGGCGTGGATCGCCTCCACCTCCGACAACCAGCTCGCCGGCTACCAGATCTCCGCCGGTGTTCCCGAGGAGAAGTACCGGCTGAACACCGTGGCCAATGCACTCAACGTCGTTGTGCTTGACGACGCCTCCCTCGTCGCCGCCTCGGCCTCCGGTGACGGGCTGCAGATCATAGACAATCCTGCCTCCCAGAAAGCCCAGAACCAATGACGAAGAAGTCCACCGCCCGCATCATCCGCCAGAAGGTCTACGACGCGAGTCTGACCCAGATGTTCAGGCTGAAGCCGGAGAGAATCCACGGTCTGATCAATGACGCCCTTCGCGTCGCCCAGCTCATCGGCCCCGTGAACCGTGCGATGGGCGCGATCGTGGCGGTGAAGGATCCGGTCCTGGAGCAGGAGGTCTTCGGACGTACCATCCCCCGCCCCCTCGGTCTCGCCGCCGGCTTCGACAAGAATGCCAACTCCCCTGATGTGTGGTCCCCGCTGGGCTTCGGCTATGCGGAGCTGGGAACCGTCACGGCGTCCCCGCAGCCGGGCAACCCCACCCCCCGGCTGTTCCGCCTGCCCGCGGACAAGGCAATCCTCAACAGAATGGGATTCAACAATCTCGGCGCGGCGGAGGTAGCGGACAATATCCGCCACCGCTCCAGCACCGATGTCATCGGCATCAACATCGGCAAGACCAAGGTTGTGCCCGCGGAGAAGGCGGCCGAGGACTACCGGCGCTCAGCCTCACTGCTGGGCGATCTCGCCGATTATCTCGTGGTCAATGTCTCCTCCCCCAACACACCCGGACTGCGCGACCTGCAGGCCGTGGAATCGCTGCGCCCGATTCTGAGCGCGGTTCAGGAATCCACGACGGTGCCGGTGCTGGTGAAGATCGCCCCTGATCTCTCCGACGAGGACATCGATGCGGTTGCCGATCTGGCCCTCGAGCTGGGCCTCGCCGGCATTGTGGCCACGAACACGACCATCTCCAGGCAGGGTTTGACAACCGACGCGGGTGAGGTGGAGGCGATGGGCCAGGGAGGGATCTCCGGGCCACCGGTTGCCGAGCGCGCGCTGGAGGTGCTCCGGCGCCTGCGTGCGCGGGTCGGCGACCGGTTGGTGCTCATCGGCGTGGGTGGGATCATGACAGCCGAGCAGGCATGGGAGAGGATCGGCGCCGGCGCCACCCTCCTGCAGGGCTACACGGGTTTCATCTACGGTGGGCCGGACTGGATCCGGGACATCCACCTCGGGCTCGCCGAGCAGGTTCATGCCCACGGCCTGTCCAATATTTCGGAGGCTGTGGGCAGGGGCCTGGGCTGGAAGGCTATTTAGGAAGCAGTGCCCGGCGGATGAACAGTCCGCAGAGGATGGCCACCACCGCCCAGGCACTCAACCAGAACTGCCCCACCCACATCAGGACGGTGTTCGGCAGCAGTCTGCTCAGGATGACCAGCACCACCGCGATCAACAGCGAAATGACCTGGATTCTCGAGCTCTCCTCGTATTTGCTGGTGGTGGCGAAGCCGCCGAGGATCAGTGCTGCGACGAGGATGAGCAGGAAACCGGCCGTAATACCGAAGAGGCGCATGAATCCCCCGGTGAACAGCTCGATGGCGGCGAAAACCAGCAGTACGGCGCCCAGTGCCACGAAGGCGCCGCCGATGCGGATTCCGGCGGGGACGCGGCGCCAGCCTGCGCGCTCCCCCGACTTGGACCGTGATTTCCCGGATGATGCACTCATGATGTGAGTGACACTACTAGTTCTGGTACCAACCCCACACAATGGCTCGCCCAATTGAGTGGAAATACAGGTTGAAGCCCAGCACGGTGGGGGTGGCGTCGGGGTCAATGTCGAGCTTCTCCACATCGACCGCGTGCACCGCGAACAGGTAGCGGTGGGGCGCATGGCCGGCGGGTGGCTGCGCGCCGTAGTAGCCACGCTTTCCGGAATCACCCCTTAGCGAGACCGAACCCTCGATCTCTCCACCGGCGGGGATCGAGTTCACCGATGCGGGAATGTTGAACACGGCCCAGTGCCAGAAGCCCGCGCCGGTCGGTGCATCCGGATCGAAGCAGGTGATGGCGATGGATTTGGTGCCTGCGGGCAGATCGGACCAGGACAGCTGCGGGGAGACATCGTTGCCGGCGAGCTGCGGTTCGCCGAGTTTCGCACCGTCGCGGATATCGGTGGAGCTCAGGGGGAAGGAGGGCAGATCCTTCAACGGTGCGTAGGGGTCGGGTCCGGGGAATCGGGGATCATTGTAGGTGCTCATACCCCCGTTTCTACCTGAACCCCGTCAACTACTCCACCTTTCATACAGCCGGGCGTAGGTCCCACCGGCGGCCACGAGGGTGGCGTGGGTGCCGTCCTCGATGATCTCGCCGGACTCCATGACGATGATGCGGTCCGCTGTGACCGCCTGGTCGAGCCTGTGCGCCACCACGAGGGAGGTCCGACCCCGTGCGATCTGCGATGCCGCCGTCTCCAGCAGCCTGGCGTTGTCACTGCCCGCCTCACTGGTCGCCTCGTCCATGATAAGCACCGGCGGATCGCGCAGGACGATCCGGGCGAGTGAGATCTGCTGCTGGACCTCGGGGGAGAGTTCCTCCGCCCCGGCACCGACCGCGGTATCGAGCCCCCGGGGGAACCAGCGGGCGTGGGCCCCGCTGCTTGCGTGGAGGCCCACGGCGGCCAGGGCGTCGACAAGCACCTCGTCCGGTGCACCGGGCGCCGCCATGAGCAGATCCTCCCGCAGAGTACCGGAGAACAAATGAACCTCCTGGCTGATCAGCGTGATCTGCCGGGTGGTCCAGGTGTCGGAGACCTGCGAGGTGTCGATTCCCGCCACCGACACCCGTCCGGAGTCCGGGCGCTGGAGGCCGGCGATCAGCGCCGCAAGGGTGGACTTCCCTGCCCCTGAGGTACCGACCAGGGCGGTCGTGGTGCCCGCCGCGAGGGTGAGATCGAGACCGGAGAGCACGGCGGCCCCACCCGGGTAGGAATAGTGCAGCTTCTCGACGCGCACCTCGGGCGCATCCTCCAGATCCGCGGGTTCCGGGGCCTCCGGAGCCAACTGCCTGAGGGTGGCCAGGCTGACCGCGCGCCCCAGGGAGGTCACCGCACTCTGAATCTCGGAGGAGAAGAACAGGATGTTGAACACATGGACCTCCATCCGCACGATCAGCACGACCGCGGCCGTCGCCGCACCGATGCTCAGCGTTCCATTGGCGCTGAGGAACGCCGCCATGATGAACACGCCGATCAGGAGGAAGCCGTAGGCCAGCGAACCGATACCGAGAACCACGGTGAAGATGGGGGTGCGATCCGCGCGCGCCTGAACCGCGGTCCAGGACGCCCCGCGCATGCGCCGCACGGCCCAGTCACCCAGGCGCAGTGCGCGCAGCGTGTCGATGCCCCTGATGGTGTCCAACAGCAGGTTGTTGCGGCGCGCCTCGGTACTGGAGACGATGTTGGTCGCGGTGGGGATGCGGGCGAGAATCGTGCGGATTCCGGGGATGATGATCACGGCGACGGAGATGAACACGAGGAGAAAGGACCAGTGGATGGCCACCAGTGACGCCAGGGTGGTGGGAAAGATGATGATCGTGATGGTCAGACGCACGCCGATCATGGAGATGATCCGGACCGTGTTGTCAATATCCTGGGTGATCCGACTGATCACGTTTCCCGTGCCGAGCTTCATCACCTCGGGCACCGGCGCCCGCAGCGCCGAGGACAGGGCCTCCTTGCGCAGATCCACCGACAACCTGCGGGTCGCCGAATTGATCAGGTACTGCATGATCGACCGACCGGCCGCCTCGATGAGGATGGCCGCACCCACGGCGGCCAGCAGAGCAGCCATCCCGCGGCCGCCGCCACCAATAAGTGGAAGGCTGACGCCGTTGAGCACATCGACCGAGAAGCCGAGCAGATTCGAGGTGCCCACCATTGCCCCGACGGTCACCAGGCTGATCAGGGTGAACAGCGCGAACCAGACGCGGCCCGGCCTGGAGGGCAGCGAGGACAGCAGGCGCGAGGAATCCCTCAGACTCGCGGGTGCCAGGGCATCGGCGGTGGGTGAGTTCTCCGTCATGGTGTGGCCTCATTGAGAATGTCGGAATAGACGCGGTCCGCAGTGACGTGCCAGGTGGTGTTGGAGGTGATCACCACGGTGCGCCGATCCTGTCTGAGTTCCGCCACCGACCTGGCCACCCTGTCCAGGGTGACCGAGTCCAGGCCGGTGGTCGGCTCATCCAGGATCAGCAGCTCCGGATCCGCTGCCAATACGCGCGCGAGTGCGACCCGCTGACGCTGACCACCGGAGAGATTCAATCCGGCCTCACCGATCGGGGTGGTGGGCAGAACGAGTCCAAAGTCCGGGTCCCGTGGGTCCGCACCCAGCCTCTGGAGAATATCAAGGCAGCTGGCCGCCTCCAGCGCGTCCCTGACCCTCCCCGGGTCGATCGTGCCCCGCGGATTGAGGTTCTCCTCCAGGGTCCCCTCGAACACGCTGACGCGGTGCGGTGCGACCAGCACATCATCGACATCTCGCAGCTTCTCCAGCTCGGCGTCCACATCCGCGCGGGTCTCCGGACGCCCGGGGTTCCAGACGGTCAGTCCGGGATCGATACGCACGGCCAGAGCTCCCGGGTTGGGTTCGCGGTGCACCGCGTCCAGATCGGCCACCAGCTCCCCCACCCGCTGGGTGGAGGCCTGGGAGCGCGCCCAGATTTCGGTGAGCATTCCCAGCGAGACGCCGAGGACGGTCAGTGACGGCGGCACCAGCAGCGTCACGGTGACCAGCTCACCACCGGTGATCCGCCCGTCATAGGCGAGGATCACAGCGTAGGCCAGCAATGCGATGCTGATAACCGCCGGAACGAACTGGCGCACGAAGTTCAGTGCCGCCTGCAGCCGCGCTTCGGCCAGCATGACGGCGAGTGCGGATTCAGCCGCCGCGGCGAACCGGGCCTCGGTGTATTCCACCGCCCCGAGTCCCTTGACCACCCGCGAACCCTGGGCCACATCGGTGGCGATGGCCACGGACTCCGCCTCCGCCTGTCGACGCCGCGCAGAGATGCGGGTAAGCGGCCGCGCGGTGAGGTAGGAGGCAAGCGCGGTCAGCAGACCGCCGACCGGGAGCAGCACCGCGATCATCGGGGAAATCGGCAGGATGGACACGGCCGAGCCCGCCAGGTAGCCGACCATCATGATCGGAAAATTGAGTACCTGCTTGAGGTCCCCGATCTGCACGGAATCCTGGTCGACGGTGTTGAGGACGGCCCCGGGAGTCAGCCGGTTGCGGGGCGTGCGAAGCAGTCGTCCGGAGAGTTCGAGGCGCAGGGTGTGCACGACCCGTGCCGCGGCCATGTCGGTCAGTGCATCCCCTGTGGCCTCCATGACGAACATGATCCAGAGCAAGAAGGCGATGGTCACCGAGATGACCAGCACGGGCATCACCCCGCCGTTGCCGAACGCCCAGTCGCTTCCGCGCCCGACCACGAGGGAGATCACCGCACCGAGGGCGCTGCTGATGAACATCGTCAGGATGATTGTCCAGGTACCGGCGGGATACGCCCAGAGGAAACGCCAGGTGGCCCGCCGGGTGCCGGTGGCTCCCTGACCATCGATGAGGCCCCGTTCCTCCACCGGTGAATCGGGGACGAACCAGGACCAGGTCCGCATCCTGCGGAGTTGGGGTGGCATGGCGTTAAAGATTACCAAAGAAAACCCGCACCCGGTCCCGGCCACCTCTGCACCGGCTGAACCGCCGTCGGGCGGTGCCTTACACACATGTAATTTCCGCGCACCACGATCGGTGCCGTGACCTGCAGATTTGTCTTTCAATCCGGGTTCAGGTTATTGTTTATCTCGTTGAAAGGGCGCATGCCCCGGAAATAATTCACCCGGCCCGGGTGGCGGAATGGCAGACGCGCTAGCTTGAGGTGCTAGTGTCCTATTAACGGACGTGGGGGTTCAAGTCCCCCTCCGGGCACACTTTTCCGCCGGAGATCTTATTTAAGATCCCCGGCGGTTTTGGCATATTCTGGACTCCATGACACTCACAATTGACCGGGCGGGTCCCTCCGACTACGGAGCGGCGGTGGATATTCTCATCGAGGCATTCGCCTCCGATCCCGGGTTTCTCCGCCTGATCCCCCAGCCCGATGAGGGCGGTACCAAACTCCGACAACTGTTCGAACTGCAGATTGACAGGCAATACGGTCCGGCGGGAATGGTGGACCTGGCCCGCAATGAACAGGGCGAGATTCTCGGGGTCGCGCTGTGGGACGGCCCCGATGACAACCATGACCTGGCGGAGCAGGCGAAGCTGCTGCCCCACCTGGTATCGATTTTCGGCGTCTCGGCGGCGCGACTGGTGCTCGGTGAACTGCACTCCGCACGCCAGCACCCCCGGTTCCCCCACTGGTACCTCTACACCATTGCCGCGACGGGGGCGGCCAGGGGCCAGGGGGTGGGAAGCACATCCCCGGGCCCAGGAGACCGTCCAGGCATAGGAAGGCGGTCTTGGGCTGGAAAAAATAAAGGCGCATCCCACCACCGCCCCCACCAGCGCGTTTGGCCACGCCACGTCCCGCGGCCACCACTCTCCCCCCCTCTACACCATTGCCGCGACGGGGGCGGCCAGGGGCCAGGGGGTGGGAAGCGCGCTGCTCGAGCACGGGATCAGTCGAGCCGGGGAGGAGGCGATCTATCTGGAGGCGACCACCACCAGGTCGGCGCAGCTCTACCACCGCCTGGGATTTGTCCCCCTCGGCTACATCCCCAACGACGATTCCCTTATTCCGGAACTGGCCATGTGGAAACCGCCGGCCATGCCGGGCCTGTGACCGGATCCTAGCCGCCGTCGAAGGCCGCCAGGATCCTCTGGGCCGCAAGGGTGGGAGTGGTCGTTCCCTCACGTAGCTGCCGCTCCATGGCGGCACTGGTCGTCTTCACCGCGGCATCATTGTCCAGACGCAGCCGGATGGTTTCATGAACCATCGCCCACATCCATCCGATCTGCTGCTGCCTGCGACGGTCCTCGAACAGTCCCTCCCGCTGCATCACCTCGTGATGGTCCATGACATAGCCCCAGAATTCATCCACGCCACTGCCCTCGACCGCGGACATGGTCAGCGTCGGGGGGTGCCACAGCTCGTCCTGGCTCCGGACCATGCGCATCGCAGCGGCGAGATCCCGTGCGGCGCGCTTCGCAAGCTTCTCGTTGGGGCCGTCCGCTTTGTTGATGGCGACGATATCGGCCATCTCCAGGACACCCTTCTTTATCCCCTGAAGCTGGTCGCCTGCTCCCGCCAGGGCCAGAAAGGTGAAGCAGTCCACCATCTGGTGAACGGCCACCTCACTCTGCCCCACCCCGACGGTCTCAACGAGGATGATGTCATACCCGGCGGCCTCGAACACCACAATCGCCTCACGCGTCGCCTTGGCGACGCCACCGAGGGTGCCCGCCGACGGGGAGGGCCGGATGAAGGCCGAATCCTCCTTGGACAGACGCGCCATCCGCGTCTTGTCACCGAGGATGGAACCACGGGTCTTCGTCGAGGACGGATCGATGGCGACGACCGCCACGCGGTGCCCCTCACCGATCAGCTTCATCCCGAGAGTCTCGATGAACGTCGACTTGCCCACTCCGGGCACACCCGTGATTCCCACCCGCAGGGCGTTGCCCGACTTCGGCAAGAGCCTGACCAGCAGTTCCTGTGCCAGCTCCCGGTGAGCCGGTGAGGTGGATTCCAGCAGGGTAATCGCACGGGCCAGCTTGGGCCGGTCATTGGCGAGCACGGCTGCGTAAAGATCGTCGACGTCGATCCGTTGACGGGCCCTCTTCAGCACCTCGGGTGCCACCGCGGTGGTGGAACCCAGGTCCGTGCCGCCCGTGGTTGTCAGAGTCCCCAGATGGTGTTCCAGGTATTCCCGATCACGCATTCACATCCACGTCCAGGTCGAAACCGAGGTTGGCGGCCAGTTTGTTGATCAGGTCGATCGCAGAATCGGCGATAACCGTTCCGGGAGGGTAGATCGCCACGGCACCGTCCTCGTAGAGCTCCTGGAAGTCACCCGGGGGGATGACACCTCCGACCACGATCATGATGTCCTCACGACCGAGTTTTGCCAGCTCGTTCTTCAACTCCGGCACCAGGGTGAGGTGACCGGCGGCCAGGGAGGAGACACCGACCACGTGGACATCGGCGTCGACGGCCGCCCGTGCGGCCTCCGCGGGAGTCTGGAAAAGTGGTCCCACATCGACGTCCATGCCGAGATCGGCAAAGGCGGAGGCGACAACCTTCTGTCCACGGTCGTGGCCGTCCTGTCCCATCTTCGCGATGAAGATCCTGGGACGACGTCCCTCCTCAGCCTCAAAGGCGTCCGCGAGGGCGATCGCCCTGGAGACATTGGACACAGCCCCCTCCTTTCCGACTTCCTCCTTGTACACACCCGACAGGGTCTTGATCTCCGCTTCGTGCCTGCCGAAGACGACCTCGAGGGCATCGGAGATCTCCCCCACCGTCGCCTTGGCGCGCGCGGCATCGACGGCGAGTTTGAGCAGATTGTGGTCGAGATCGCCCGGTTCCTTGTGCTCGATGCGCGCGGCCGCCGTAAGTGCCTCGAGCGCCGCGGTGACCTCGGCATCGTCACGCTCCGCCCGGAGCCTGGCCAGCTTCTCCAGCTGCTCGGCGCGTACCTTGGTGTTGTCGACCTTGAGCACCTCGATCTGCTCATCCTCTTCGACGACGTAGCGGTTGACGCCGATCAGTGCCTGCCTGCCCGAGTCGATACGCGCCTGGGTCCGTGCGGCGGATTCCTCGATGCGCAGCTTGGGGATGCCCTGGGTGGTGGCCTGGGCCATACCACCGGCCTCCTCGACCTCCTCGATGTGTGCGCGGGCGCGGTTGGCCAGCTCGTTGGTCAGCCACTCCACATAATATGATCCGGCCCAGGGATCGACTGGCCGGACGGTTCCGGACTCCTGCTGGAGCAGCAGCTGGGTGTTGCGGGCAATGCGGGCGGAGAAGTCGGTGGGCAGTGCGAGTGCCTCATCGAGTGCGTTGGTGTGCAGCGACTGCGTGTGACCCTGGGTTGCCGCCATCGCCTCGATCGCCGTTCGGGCGACGTTGTTGTAGACGTCCTGGGCGGTCAAAGACCATCCCGAGGTCTGGGAGTGGGTGCGCAGCGACTGGGACTTCGGGTTCTTCGGATCGAACTTCGCCACAAGCTCGCTCCAGAGCAGACGCCCGGCCCGGAGCTTGGCGATCTCCATGAAGGTGTACATCGAAATACCCCAGAAGAAGGAAAGGCGGGGGGCGAACTTGTCCACGTCCAGTCCCACATCCTTGCCCGCACGGATGTACTCGATACCGTCGGCGAGGGTGTAGGCCAGCTCCAGGTCCGCGGTGGCTCCGGCCTCCTGGATGTGGTAACCGGAAATCGAGATCGAGTTGAAGCGCGGCATCTTCAAAGAGGTGTACTCGAAGATATTGGAGATGATCCGCATCGAGGGCTTCGGCGGATAGATGTAGGTGTTACGGACCATGAACTCCTTGAGAATGTCGTTCTGGATCGTTCCCGCCAGCTGCTCGGGAGCCACGCCCTGCTCCTCGGCGGCGACGATGTAGAGCGCCAGCACCGGGAGGACCGCGCCGTTCATGGTCATGGACACGGAAACGGCGGAGAGATCGATCCCCTCAAACAGCTGCCGCATGTCCAGGATGGAGTCGATGGCCACACCGGCCATGCCGACGTCACCGAGCACACGTTCATTGTCGGAGTCGTATCCACGGTGTGTGGCCAGATCGAAGGCCACGGACAGGCCCTTCTGCCCCGCGGCGAGGTTGCGGCGGTAGAAGGCGTTGGATTCCGCGGCCGTGGAGAATCCTGCGTACTGGCGGATGGTCCAGGGCTGATTGGTGTACATCGTCGGATAGGGTCCGCGCATGAAGGGCTTCTGCCCTGGCAGGGAATCCAGGGGGTGCCCGGAGGCCGCGGCCTCGGCCCTGTCCTCCGCGGTGAAGACTCGCTTGACGTCGATGCCCTCCGGGGTGTGCCAGATCTGATCTGCCGCAGCGGGCTCCGCCGCACCGGCGGAGGCGGGATGTTCGCCGAGGGGAACGTCGGAAAAATTGGGAATGTTTGTCATGGTGGTTGCTATGCTCCCAGCGTATCCAGCAGACCGGAAAGTACTTCCGCTGCGTCGATCTTCATGTTCAGGTAGCCGTCGGGCTGTACGGAGGCACCCTCGAAGGATGCCGGTGCGCCCGCCAACAGGATCTTTCCCGCTCCCGCCTCGCGGAGTTTCTCCACGGCGAGTTCCCCAGAGGATGCGTACTCCTGATCGGTGCCACAGATGACGACGATCCCGGCGCCTCCAGCGGACTCGAACTCCGGCGTACCGGGGGTCAGCTCACCCGGGTTGACCACGGCGATTCCACCGGAGGCAAGCAGGTTGGTGACGAAACCGGTGCGGATGTTGTGCTTGGACAGCGGTCCCAGGGGGATCAGGGTGATGCTCGGACGCTGACCCGTGCGATCCAGGAATGCGTCGGAACGGTTTCGGAAGGATTCGAACTCCGCGGCCCAACGACGCACTCCCGCCGGCTCGTGCCGCAGTTCCGGTGCGAGCGGGGCCTCGGCCAGATTCGGGAACTCGTTGATGCCGGTCAGCTGCTTGCGCCTGGTGGCGATCAGGTGCCGGGTGCTCTCGTGCATCTCATCGAGTGCACGGGCGACGCTGCCGTTGGCCAGGGCGGCCCGGAAGCCACCCTCGGCCTCGATCCCGGTGAACACGGCCCATGCCTTCGCCGAGAGTTCATCGGTGAAGCTCTCCACATAATAGGAGCCGCCCGCGGGATCCACGACGTGACCGAGATGGGACTCCTCGAGCAGCAGCAGGTTGGTGTTCCGTGCGATGCGGTGGGCGAAGTTCCGCGAGGTTCCTGGCATGCCGCCGGGGATCGCGTAATCGAAGGTGAGCACCTCAACATCGGTGGCTCCACCGACACCGCCGGCGAAGGCGGCGACCGTGCTGCGCAGCATGTTCACCCAGGCGTCACGCTGACTGAACATCACGGGGGCGGTCAGTGCGGACTGCGGTGCCGCGGCCTCCTCGGGATGCCCGAGAACCTCGCACACCCTGGCCCAGAGCCGGCGCGCGCTGCGCAGCTTGGCGATCTGACCGAACTGGTCATCGGTGACCGCGAAGCGGAAGGCGATCTGGCGCAGGGCCTCGGCGGTGGAAAGCCCCGCCTCGGTGAGCAGGCGGACGTACTCGACGCCCACGGCGAGGGCCAGCCCCACCTCCTGGGCGTCGCTGGCGCCCTGGTTGGACAGTGAAACGGCGTCCACCAGCAGGGTACGCACGCCGGGGCGTCCGGCGAGCGTGACGGCCAGTGCGACCGACTCATCCAGGGATGCCGTTTCACTGCCGTCGACCGCCGCGGTCAGCGGCGCGGCACCCAACGTCACCCCGGGGGTCCCGGTGGCGTCGAGAAGCTCCAGAATCCTGTTCGCCGCCTCGCTCAGCCGGCTGCCCGCATGGACGTGGATGGGCACCAGATCGGTGAGCACCCCGTCCAGGACGACCGGAAGATCCGCCGGCGTCAGTGAGGAACGGAGATCCAGGGACAGGGTCGTGGTACCGAAGTTCAGCGCGTGGAGTATCTGCCTGTTCACCTCCGCGGAGCTGTCCCCGTAGGTGCCGAAGGTCTCGCAGACCCCCCATCCCTCGCGCTCGCCGTCAACGGCGGTTCCGCGGGTGAAGGGGAACACCCCCGGCAGCTCGGTGTTGGGTTCGCCGTGCTCGTCCGCCCGCGTGTAGAGCGGGGAAATGTCCACGCCGTCCGCGGTGGTGACGATCAGCCTGCGCCACACGTCCGGGGGAACATCCTTTACATCCTTCTTTTGAACCCTGGCGAAGACCCCTGCAACGGCCTTGTGCCAGGCATCCAGGTTGTCAGTGAAGGAACCAGGTAAAGAGGCATCTCTGAGATCAGTCAACTTGGAAATACTCCCCATCGAAAAGTGTGCCTATAGTGTCGGCGGACCACATCGGAGCATCGCTTCCGAAAAATGAATCAGCAACGTATGCGATATGCAATCTGCTTCACCGACAACGATAACCCACATCCGGGGTCACAGCCGGAGTTTCGGGGGTGGAGATTCACAAATCACAGCGAGCTGCGTCACGCAATGCGGACAATCGCCGGTCACCCGCGGCCCATTGCCGGCGGCACCGGTTGTAGAGTCTTCCCCATGGAGCGAGACGAGGATGGCGCGGACACCGCGGCGGGCGATCAACCACCGGTCACCTCCCGGCTGCGCACCGGTCTGACAGCGGCCGCGAACTTCATCCTCACCACGGCTTCCGATGCGTTGGCTACGGTGCGATCGTGGACACCGCTCAGGGCGATCACGATCGCAACGGCGCTTGCCCTGTTCATAGCCGTGACCGTCTTCGTGGACGTCCCCTCCATCGGCACGCTGCGGCACTGGGCGGAGGATGCGGGCGGTTCCTTCATCGTCCTGTTCTGCCTGCTGTACATCGGTCTCACGCAGTTTCCCGTTCCCCGCACCGTGCTCACCCTGTCCTCGGGTGTCCTCTTCGGTCCCGTACTCGGAAGCATCGTCGCCCTGGGCAGCACCACCGCCTCCGCCGCGATTTCGCTGGTGATCGTCCGCCGCATCCTCGGCGACTGGATGAGACCACGGCTGACCCATCCGGCGGTGGCGGGCATCGATCTCCGGCTCCGGCACCGCGGCTGGCTGGCCGTGGGTTCACTGCGCATGATCGCCGCCATCCCCTTTTCCATCCTCAACTACTTGACCGCACTGACCAGCGTCTCGCTGCTGTCCTTCGTGCTGGCCACCCTCGTGGGATCGGCGCCGGGAACGATTGTCACGGTTGTGCTCGGCGATGCGCTGAGCGGTGGCGGGGATCTCAGGTTGATCCTGCTCAGCGTGGCTCTCGCAGGTCTGGGCCTGGTCGGGATCATCGTGGATCGGCATCTCCCAGTCAAGGCTGACGAGTAGAATTCTCCGGGTATGCTGGATGAAAACAGCCAGAGAAGAGGAATCGAATGTGGGCGCTGCATGCCAGATACCGGGGACGGGACACGCGCAGGGCGGAATTGGTCGGTCGCTTCGCGGAGGCGCTGTCCACCCTTGACGGTGTCGGGGAGTTTGAGAAGCTCGGCGTGGAGGATATCCGCGCCAACATCGATTCGGCGACCGCAGCCTGCGATGTCGTGATGGCGCTGCTGGCGGCCGGTGACTGGGCCATCGGCATCGGGGTGGTCCCCGGTGCGGATACCGACGATGACGCCCATCTGAGGGAGATGGCGGTGGAGGCCGCCGGCGATGCCCTCCGACCCACGGCCCGCAGCGGGGTGGTCAGGGTGCGGATCTCGGGGGCCAGGCGCGACGATGTCCGTGCCTTCAACATCAGTGCTGCCTTCGCCCTGCTCTCGCAGGTGCTCGGAAAACGCTCGATCGAGGGCAGGGAGGCGACCTCCCTGGTCCGCTCCGGACTCAACCAGAATGAGGCCGCCGAGGAGTTGGGAATCTCCAAGCAGGCGATGTCCCAGCGGCTCCAGGCGGCGGGTTGGCACGCGGAGCAGGCCGGTTGGCAGCTAGCGGTGAACCTGCTGGCGCAGGCGGCGCAGCGGCACCCCGCCTGACGACGCCGCCCCTTTGCACCCCGGCGGCGCGGCCACCCGGGGACTAGATCTGCTGGTGGAAGCCCTCCGGAAGGCCCCGGTCCTCCTCAGTGGGATCGGGCTTGGTCTTCGGCGCGGTCTTGCCGAGCGCCAGCTCCGCGGGATCGGGATCGACCGGCTTGTTGGCCACGGCGTTGGCGGCGGCGACCGCCGCGGCGATCTCCGGGTCGGACTCCGTGGAGAACCACTCCGCAATGTCATCGGCGTTGGCCAGATCCCTCGTCTCCTCATCAACGGAGGATGCCTCATAGCGGAAGACACCATCCTCGCTCCTGTCCCCGAACTGGCGGGCGAAGGCCTCGAGGGAATCGGAGAACTGACTGGGGATGACCCACATCTTGGAGGACTTCCCATCGGCAATCTGGGGCAGCTTCTCCAGGTACTGGTAAGCCAGCACCTCCGGGGTCAACTTTGCGGCCTTGATGGCGGCGTTGACCTTCTGGATCGCGCGGGCCTCTCCCTGCGCCTGGAGGTATCTGGCGGCACGTTCACCCTCCGCCCGCAGGATCATGGCCTGCCGCTCGGCCTCCGCACTGAGGATGGCCGCGTGCTTCTCGCCCTCGGCGGAGAGGATCTTCGCCTGCTTCTCGCCCTCTGCCGTCTTGATGTCCGCCTCCCTCTGCCCTTCGGCGGTGAGGATCGTCGCGCGCTTCTCGCGGTCGGCCTTCATCTGCTTTTCCATCGACTGCTGGATCGACGGTGGCGGATCGATGGCCTTGAGCTCCACCCTGCTGATGCGCAGTCCCCACCTGGTCGTTGCGGCGTCGAGCTCACCGCGTAGCCGGCGGTTGATCACCTCACGGGAGGTCAGCGTCTCCTCGAGGGTCATGCTTCCGACCACGTCGCGGAGGGTGGCCACGGAGATCTGCTCGACACCGACGATGTAGTTGTCCACTCCGTAGATCGCCTTGGCCGGGTCATTGATCTGGAAGGTGACCACGATATCAATGGCCACGGTCAGGTTGTCCTGCGTGATCACGGCCTGCGGCGGGAAGGACACCACGCGTTCACGGGTGTCAATCCTGGCACGGACGCGATCGACGAAGGGTACGAGCAGGGTCAGGTTTCCGGACACGGTGCGCGTATACCGGCCGAGTCTTTCAATGACGGCCGCCTCACCCTGCGGAATCAAGGCAATTGACTTGATTACCACAAAGGCGACGAACACCAGGAATACGATGGCAAGAATGAGACCTGTCATGGGTCCTCCATATTGTTGTCGGTTTCAGTTGTGTTCACGGTTGCTTCCAGACCACTGCGGTGGCACCGTCGATGCTGATGACATGGACGCGTTCACCCTCATCGAAGGCGTGGGACGGGTCCAGGCTGCGGGCCGACCAGATGGAACCGTCCATGCGAATCTGCCCACCCTGTTCGTCGATGCGCTCGAGGACGATCGCCGTTGACCCGAGCAGGGCCTGCGGGGAGGTGTCCAGCACCGCGGGTTTGTGCAGTCGGCGCTTGAGCGCCGGACGGAGGAAGAGCAGCAGGGCTACCGAGGATAGCGCGAAGGTCAGAAACTCTGCCCAGACCGGGACCCCGATCGCCGAGACCCCGGCGGTGGCCAGGGCCGCGCCGGCGAGCATGAGCAGGGTGAACTCACCAGCCGCGAGTTCGAGTCCCGCCAGGACCAGTGCGCCGATGAACCAGATGATCGCTCCCACCTAGCCCACCGTACCTAAACGGGGACAATCAGGGGTCGGCTCCCGCGCCGGGCTAGGCGAGCGCATCCTCCTTGCTCAGGTCGTGGTTGGTGACAAAGTCCACCAACCGCTCCACCGCGCCGATCAGCGTGTGGTCGAGGTCGCGGAAGGAGTTGACGGCACCGTAGACGCGGTGCCAACCCTCCTTCGGGTTGCTCCAGCCGACCCTGCGGCAGACACCGGTCTTCCAGTCCTCGCCGTAGGGCACCTCGGGCCAGGCACGCAGCCCCAGGCGCTCGGGCTTCACCGCGGCCCAGATGTCGATGTAGGGGTGACCGGTCACCGCCACATCGGGACCGAGCGACCGCGTCAACCGCGATTCCTTGGAGCCCTCCACCAGGTGATCGGCCAGGACCCCGATTCTCCGCCCCGGACCGGGGCCGAACTCGGCGAGGCGGACGGGCAGGTTGTCCAGACCCTCGAGGTACTCCACCACCACCCCCTCGACGCGGAGATCATGGCCCCAGACCTTCTCCACGATGGCGGCGTCGTGGATTCCCTCCACCCAGATCCTGGAGGGTGCGGCGACTTTCGCCTGCACGTTGCTTACCCGCCGGGAGCCGGAGTTCGACCTTTCCGGTTCCCGCCTTGGAACGTGACGTACCAGTGTGACAATCGAGCCATCAACCATGAATCCACCCCTGCGCAGCTTGTAGAGCTGCTCCCGACCCCGACGGTCCTCGAGTCGGATGAAGTCACCGTCATAGGTTTTCTCGAAGCCGGTGACCGCACCGACGAAACCGTCACCGCGGACCTCCACGACCAGCCCGGGTTCAGCAGGGACGAGCGGGTAGTCGGGGGTCCTGCTGCGGGCGTGCCCGCCGAAAATATCTCCTGAGTAGGGGTCTGTAGGGCTCATGGGCATCAACCATATCCAATGGGCTGGACTAGACTGACCTTCCGTTATGGAAATGCGTTCACAGGTTTACTCCCCACTGCAAAACACCGCCGTCTGGCTGGGTGCGTGGATCTACGATCTGGTGCCCACCGAGGAAGTCATCGACGCCTTCGTCGATCTCGGCGGAACCCACGCGATCGACGAAGGCGGTCTCCTCGACCTGCTGCGCAGGGTCAGGGAGACCGTCGCACCGCTTGTCGACGCCCCCTTCACCGAACCACTGATCACACTGGCCCTCAGCGGACCGGGTGATCCACGGGCCGCACTGCGTGCGGCCGGCACGGCGGAGGGTGCGTTGATCATCCGTGGCGTCGACAAGCGGGTGTCCCATGCACTGGTCCCCGAACGGCTGGACGGTTCGACTCTGTGGACCTGGACGGAGTACGAGGGCCCGCCGAGTCCCGAGTCCCACCTCTCCCCCGGTGACGCCGATGCGCTGCTCACCACGGCTACCGCGGAGGCCGCGAGGATGATCGAGGCCACGGCGTACTCCACGCTGGCTCCCGCATCCCTGAGGAACCCACGGCTGACCGTTGGAACACTCTCGGACTTCTACGACACACCGGGACTGCCTCACGATGTCCCGCCCCGGGCTGCGAAACTGTTCGCGCGTGCCGACCGCGTGGCCGCAATCGTGGAGACGGTCCAGCAGACCATGGGTGAGCACTCCCTCGACCCGCAGCTGATCGGTCTCTGGCGCCACATCCGCGGCGCCCGGATGGCGGGGGTCAGCTACACGCTGGCCGAGTTCGCACGTTTGTGAACGCGCATCGGTAGGCAGCATCCCTCGGCGCAGGGAGCACCGTTGACCGAGGTGCCGCGCAGGGGCAGGCAACCCCGGCGTTCCGGCTGCCGGTGGCTGCCCTGCTCCTCGATCAGATCGACGACCATGGCGGCGAAGGACTCGGTGGGTCCGGCCGTGGCGGTCCGAACAACGGTCATTCCACGCCTGGCCGCCTCGTCCATGAGTTCGGAGTCCAGGTCCCAGATGACCTCCATGTGGTCGGATATGAAGCCCACGGGGCAGACCACCAGGGTGTCGATACCGCGCTCATTGAGATCCACAGCGTGGTCAACGATGTCCGGCTCGAGCCAGGGAACATGGGGGGCACCGGAACGCGACTGCCAAACCACGTCATAGTCAGTGATTCCCAGTCCCTCCGCGATCAGGGCGGAGGATTCACGGACCTGGTCGGAATACAGGGATCCGTCGATCTTGGTGCCATCGGCATCGACTGAGGTCAACGGAATCGAGTGTGCGGTGAACACCAGACGGGCTCGGCCGCGTCGGTCCTCGGGCAATTCGGCGAAGGAGTCGCGCACATGTGCGACCATGGTGTCGATGAAAAGGGGATGATCGTAAAACTGGCGAATCTTGGTGAAGGTGATCGCCGGCAGGCCCTCGGCGTCCAAATGCTCGATCAGTTGCTGGATATCCTCCTGGTACTGGCGGCATCCCGAATACCCGCCCCACGCGGAGGTGGCCAGGACCAGGGCGTTCCGGACGCCGTCGCGCGCCATCTGCTCCGCGGCATCGGCACCGTAGGGCAACCAATTGCGGTTACCGAAATACACCGGAATCGATATTCCGCGGTCGGCGAGCTCCCTCTCCACGTTCGCGATGATCTCCCGGTTGAGTCCGTTGATGGGGCTCACCCCACCGAAGTGGTGGTAGTGGACGGCCACGTCGTCCAGCCTCTCGGGCGGGATACCCCGCCCACGGGTGACATTCTCCAGGAAGGGACGAACCTCCTCGTGCCCTTCGGGACCACCGAAGGAGAGCACGAGGAGGGCATCATAGGCATCCGGACGGCTCGCATTCATAACGAGAACCTTAACAACTTTCGATTGATATTGCACAAAATTCGATTGAGCACCACCCATCGATAGGTACAGCCACTTTTCCGCCGGGTGGGGCTAGAGCAGCCTCACGGCGTACTCGGTCATCCCCGACCAGCGCACCGGCGAGATCCTGACCGTCGAACCCGACTGCGGCGCCTCCAGCATCTGACCGTTACCGAGGTAGATGGCGACATGCTGGGATGCACCGGGACCGTAGAAGATGAGATCACCGCGCTGCATGCTTGAGGGCGAGACCTTGGTGCCGTGCTGATACTGGTAACCGGTGTAGTGGGGAAGCGAGATCCCCACCCCGGCGAATGCGTAGAGAACCAGTCCCGAACAATCGAAACCGACCTTGTTGTAATCACCGTAGGAATCAGCCACTCCACCGTCCCGGATTCCCAGGGTCGGACCGTTAGCGTCACCGCCACCCCACGCATAGGGCATCCCGATCTGGCTGCTGGCGCGAGCGATGACGGCCTCAATCCTGGCGGCCCGGTCGCCGGTAACAACCTCCTCGACGATATCATCGGCGGATTCGTCGACGACACTGCCGGAGCCGGAGCCGCCGGAGCCGGTTCCGCCGGGGCTCGGCGCGGTTTGGGCCGGCGCGGTTTGGGCCGGCGCGGTTTGGGCCGGCGCGGTTTGGGCCGGCGCGGTTTGGGCCGGCGCGGTTTGGGCCGGCGCGGTTTGGGCCGGCGCGGTTTGGGCCGGCGCGGTTTGGGCCGGGCTGGCCGCGGCCGTCTGCTCCGCTTCATTGGCCGCGGCCAACGCCGCTGCGGCAGCGGCAGCCGCGGCCAGGGCCGCCTGCTGTACCCGCTTGGCCTCCGCGTCCTCGGCCGCCTTCTGCTCCGCGGCCGCGCGGGCACGCTCGGCTTCCGCCTGCGCCTCGCGCGCACGCTGTTCCGCGGCCGCGCGGGCGACCGCCTCCCGCTCTGCCTGGGCCTCGGCTGCCGCCTTCTCGGCCGCCGCGCGTGCCGCGGCCTCAGCGGCCTCGGTCTTCCGCTTCTCCTCGGCTGCGGCGGCGGCCGCGGCCTCCGCCTCCTTTCGTTCAGCCTCGGCGCGCTGATAGTCCTGGTACTCCTGACGCTGCCCCTGCAGGGTGTCCGCCTGGGAACGGGCAGCGGCCAGGCTGCGCTCGGCCTCCCCCCGCTGGGCCACCAGCGCATTGCGGTCCGCATTCAGCGAATTGACCTGAGCCGAGTTACGCTCGATGGCCTCCCGCGTCGTCCGCTCCTGTTCCGCGGCCTCCGCCTCGCGCTGATCGGCGAGGTTGCGGGCCACCCGAAGTGCAGATTCCTTGTTGGCATTCTCGGTGCGCAGCCGATCGAGCTCCGCTACGGCCTCACGCTGCTTGTCCGCAGTTGTCCGCAGGTAGGTCTGCCGATCGAGAGCATCCTCGTTGGCGCTGTTTCCCGACATTCCGGAGAGTCCCTTGGAGGTACCGTTTTGACGGTAGGCGGCACGGGAAAGCTCGTTGAGCCGCTCCTGCGCGGCCTCGATATCTGCCTGGGATGAATCGAGATCGACCTTCGCTGCGTCGGCTTCCGCCCGCGCGCGCTGCGCCTCCGCCTGAGCGTCCTGGAGATCCACCACGGCCTTGTTAACCGCTTCGCGGAGTCCACCCATCTCCATTTCCAGCCGGTTGATCTCACCGTCCCTGGCAGAGATCTCGCCGGCGAGGCGGGAGACATCCCCGTTGCCCGCCTCGATCTGACCCTGCGCATCCGCGATTTCCGCGTCCGAGGGGTTGACGGGCTGTGCCACAGCGGGCGTCAGCGTCAGCGCGAGGCTACCGCTGATGGCCACCGCAACCAGGGCGCGGACGACGAGGGCACCTCTTCTGACGCACCCGGTGGTGCGGCGTGTAGCAGTCAAGGCCACGATATCTCCTGTTCTTTCTGAGAATCACTCGAGATCCAGTTTCCACACTTGAAAAACCTTCCCAGAGTGTTCCCGCGAGCCAGTCCCGGGACTTCTTGACCCACAAACAGGATCGATCACCCGAGCGATCCCGGCACACGCAACCCAACACCTCTCGCGAACGCCATCCTTGGCAAGCTTCCCCGTTTGCCCGAATTGGAAGTACGCAAATGCATTGAGTTAGAGAAGTTCATCGAGTGACGCTTGAACATTCCAGTGTCCGAGATTGACTACAGGGTTCGAATCCGACTCGTGAGTCGATAATTGAACACTAAGCCACCCAGATAACTTTCGATACATACTTAACATCCGCCCCAGCAGAAAAGGCCAGCCCGCGCACCTATATGCGTGGGCTGGCCTGCGAGAACTCTTTACCAGTTTGTTATTGTGATCTTGGTTACATTCGGACGGATAACGGCGCGCCACCGGAGAGCGAGAGGCTGGACATCTGGGGAGGGTAAATGGATAGTCAAGTTCCCATGGTTTACATCTAGGCGTTGTGGCCAGTCAGGGACGGCGTCGCCCCACACTGACGGCCGACAGAACAACGACGACCAGTAGCACAATTCCGACAATCAATGAGCTCTGGGCCCAGTCAATCTCCCCGAATCGAGATTCCGTTACATCACGAATCAGCAACTTGGAGCCCGCGACATAGTCATTGGTGCTGAGAAACCCGTGCTGAGCAGATTCAAGCGAAGCCCTCGAATGGACCTCGCTGACCACCGCCCCGGAACCCGGAGCCCGCACCGCAACGGTGTCCACCGAGGACTGATTGAGCACCTCCTGTGCCACATCACGGAGGCTCGCGGTGAACTCCGGAGTCTGATCAAGGACGACGATCCCCAGTGAGCCGAAACCGTCGGCCGTCGCATCCCTGGTCACGGCGACCAGGTCGCCCTGGAGGTCGGGGTACTGTCCAGCGGTGAGCGCACCCATATAGACGGCACTATCGTCGACATCTGTGACAATCTGATCGATATCAATGTTCTCCGGAATCATGAAAACGCCTTTCGCCCAACGGATCAGTACACGTAACTACCCAGCCATGCCACGAAACAGGGGTAATTCGGGGGTGGTCAAAAGGTCACCCTGCGCTCGCCGCAAGATGCCGCATTGCCGACAAATCCCCTGCCTGAGGTTGGAAACCACGGTAGCAGTGCATTTCATCCACACCGAAAGGCCACGCAGAAACGGGACGCATTCCACAACAGAACGCCCGTACTGTTAGGATAATGGTGACGTAGGGTCTGTTCCGGAATGTTCCCGGGACGAACCCGAAGTTTTCCTCCGCTGGCCCAGCCGATGCAACGGCCGGCGAAACCTCACCCTGGAAAAGTTAGAAATGGAGCTCACTGTGACTGAAAGCAAGAACTCCTTCAATGCCAAGAGCACACTCGAGGTCGGCGGGAAGTCCTATGACTATTTCGCCCTCTCCGCAGTGCCCGGCATGGAGAAGCTGCCATACTCCCTCAAGGTTCTCGGCGAGAACCTTCTGCGCACCGAGGATGGCGCGAACATCACCTCCGAGCACATCGAGGCGATTGCCAACTGGGATGCTTCTGCCGACCCGAGCATTGAGATCCAGTTCACTCCCGCACGCGTGCTCATGCAGGACTTCACCGGCGTCCCCTGTGTCGTCGACCTGGCAACCATGCGCGAGGCGGTAAAGACCCTCGGCGGCGACCCGGATCAGGTCAACCCCCTGAACCCCGCTGAGATGGTCATCGACCACTCCGTCATCGTCGAGGCCTTCGGCCGCCCCGATGCCCTCGCCAAGAACGTCGAAATCGAGTACGAGCGCAACCAGGAGCGCTACCAGTTCCTGCGCTGGGGCTCCGAGTCCTTCTCCAACTTCCGTGTCGTTCCCCCGGGAACCGGCATCGTGCACCAGGTCAATATCGAGTACCTCGCCCGCGTCGTCTTCGACAACAACGGACTGGCGTACCCCGACACCTGTATCGGCACTGATTCCCACACCACGATGGAGAACGGACTTGGCATCCTGGGCTGGGGCGTCGGCGGCATCGAGGCCGAGGCCGCGATGCTCGGCCAGCCGGTGTCCATGCTCATCCCGCGCGTCGTCGGATTCAAGCTCACCGGCGAGATCCCCGTTGGCGTCACCGCCACCGACGTGGTTCTCACCATCACTGAGATGCTGCGCCAGCACGGTGTGGTCCAGAAGTTCGTCGAGTTCTACGGTTCCGGCGTCAAGGCCGTTCCGCTGGCAAACCGCGCCACCATCGGCAACATGTCCCCCGAGTTCGGCTCCACCTGTGCGATGTTCCCCATCGACGAGGAGACCACCAAGTACCTGCGTCTGACCGGTCGCCCCGAGGAGCAGGTGGCACTGGTCGAGGCCTACGCAAAGGCACAGGGCATGTGGCTGGCGGAGGAGAACACCGAGGTCGAGTACTCCGAGTACCTCGAGCTCGACCTGTCCACCGTGGTCCCCTCCATCGCCGGCCCCAAGCGTCCCCAGGACCGCATCCTCCTCTCCGAGGCCAAGGAGAAGTTCCGCGAGGATCTCACAGTCTACACCGACGATGATGTCCAAACCGACTGGTCCATCCCGGCGAAGCGCATGGTCAATGAGGGCGGCGGACTGCCCGAAAGTGACAGCAATTACGACAACTACAATGCATCCGCGGCAGGTCACGGCGAATCAGCCGCCGACGGCGCCCAGGGCCGTCCCTCCAAGCCTGTGATCGTCTCCTCCCCCCAGGGTGGCGAATACACCATCGATCACGGCATGGTTGCCATCGCCTCGATCACCTCCTGTACCAACACCTCGAATCCCTCCGTCATGATTGGAGCGGGCCTGATCGCCCGTAAGGCCAACGAGAAGGGTCTGACCTCCAAGCCCTGGGTCAAGACCATCTGCGCCCCGGGTTCCCAGGTCGTTGACGGCTACTACCAGCGTGCGGACCTCTGGAAGGACTTGGAGGCTCTCGGCTTCTACCTCTCCGGCTTCGGCTGCACCTCGTGCATCGGCAACTCCGGTCCGCTTCCGGAGGAGGTCTCCGAGGCGATCAACGAGCACGATCTCACCGCCACCGCGGTGCTCTCTGGCAACCGCAACTTCGAGGGACGCATCTCCCCCGACGTCAAGATGAACTACCTCGCGTCGCCGATCATGGTCATCGCCTACGCGATCGCCGGCACCATGGACTTCGATTTCGAGACCCAGCCCCTCGGCCAGGACGTGGACGGCAATGATGTCTTCCTCAAGGACATTTGGCCGACCACCGAGGAGATCGAGGAGACCATCCAGCAGGCGATCTCCCGCGAGCTCTACGAGGCTGATTACGCGGACGTGTTCAAGGGTGACAAGCAGTGGCAGGAGCTGGACGTCCCGACCGGAAAGACCTTCGAATGGGACGAAAACTCCACCTACATCCGCAAGGCCCCCTACTTCGACGGCATGCCCGTTGAACCGGAGCCGGTCACCGATATCTCCGGCGCACGTGTGCTGGCGAAGCTGGGCGATTCCGTCACCACCGACCACATCTCCCCCGCCTCCTCCATCAAGCCGGGCACCCCGGCCGCGCAGTACCTGGATGAGCACGGCGTGGAGCGCCACGACTACAACTCGCTGGGCTCCAGGCGCGGTAACCATGAGGTCATGATGCGTGGCACCTTCGCCAACATCAGACTCCAGAACCAGCTGGTGGACATCGCTGGTGGCTACACCCGCGACTTCACCCAGGAGGGTGGCCCCCAGGCCTTCATCTACGACGCCGCCGTCAACTACAAGAAGGCCGGCATCCCGCTGGTCGTCCTGGGTGGCAAGGAGTACGGAACGGGTTCCTCGCGTGACTGGGCCGCCAAGGGCACCAACCTGCTCGGCGTGCGAGCGGTGATCACCGAGTCCTTCGAGCGTATCCACCGCTCCAACCTCATCGGTATGGGTGTCGTTCCGCTGCAGTTCCCCGCGGGCGAGTCCCACGGCTCCCTGGGCATCGATGGTACCGAGACCTTCGATATCACCGGTCTGACCGCGCTCAACGAGGGCACCATCCCCTCCACGGTCAAGGTCACCGCCACCAAGGAAAACGGCGACAAAGTCGAGTTCGACGCCATCGTCCGCATCGATACACCCGGTGAGGCCGATTACTACCGCCACGGCGGCATCCTGCAGTACGTGCTCCGCCAGATGGCTTCGGCATAAGGCAAGAAGCACGGGTATCCCGACAGCGGGACCACGGAAGGGGGCCACTTCGGCACCGCGCGGATTCCCACCGCCGGGGCCGGGTGGCCCCCTTTTCCACACTCTTCCGATACCGATTTCTAGGAGTTAACATGCCGGTGAACGATGGTCGAAAGCCACTCAACAGCCGCCAGGAGATCCTCGAGGGCGCCCGCCGATGCTTCGCGGAGTTCGGCTACGAGGGGGCCACCGTGCGGCGCCTGGAACAGGCCACCGGCAAATCACGGGGAGCCATCTTCCATCACTTCGGGGACAAGGAGAAACTCTTCCTCGCCCTGGCCCGTGAGGACGCGGCCCGCATGGCTGAAGTGGTATCCGACAACGGCCTGGTCGAGGTCATGCGGGGAATGCTGGAGGACCCCGATCGGTATGACTGGCTGGCCATTCGACTCGAGATCTCCAAGCTCCTTCGCACCGATCCCGTGTTCCGCGCCAAGTGGCTCGATCACCAGAGTGTTCTGGACGAGGCGGTTCGCGTCCGGCTGGCCAAGAACGCGGACGGGGGGAAGATGCGCACCGACGTCCCTGTCGAGGTGCTGCACACCTATCTGGAGACGGTCATGGACGGATTCATCACACGGTTGGCAACCGGTGCCTCCACGGAGGGACTGGACCAGGTGCTCGATCTCGTGGAACACTCCGTCCGCAGCTCCGAGCACTAACCGGAGACGTTTTGACCGTCGATCGGCCGGGCGGGATCCAGCCGGCAGTTTCATTCACTCCCGTCCCCCGGGGGTGCTGGGCACCAACCAACGCAGTCACCGCATCGACTCCTCCTTGGAAGTCTCTGAGGGCGGGCTACTCCGGGCACCGGCGGCGCCGAGCATTAACAGGCCGGGACCAAAACAACTAGACTGAGCGGTATGGTTTCAATTCTTCTCGTTCAACCCCGCCAGGGCGAAGCAGCCCGGGCCGCCGAGTATCGCGATTTCCTGCAGTCCACCGGCCTCCGGCCGGAGGAACTGAGCAGCCGAATGCTCGACTCGACCGACACCTTCATCGGGAGCCTCGAGGGTTTCGACGGCGTCATCGTCGGTGGCAGCCCGCTGAATGTAACCAATGCCGACTATGATCCGTGGCAGCGGCACGTCCATTCGGAGCTGGACCGCCTCGCCCGTCATCACCTGCCCACGTTGTTCATCTGCTTCGGCAACACTCTCCTGGCGCATCTCGACGGCGGCGAGATCGGTCGCACCCACCCCGAGGCCTCGGGACCGACCTCCGTGGTGCTCACGGAGGAGGGGCGCCGCGATGTGCTCACCCGCGACCTCCCGGACCGGTTCACCTCATTCACCGGGCACACCGAAAATGTGATCTCGGCGGCGCCCTCGCACCGCGTCCTCGCCTCGGGACCGAACTGCCCCGTGCAGATGGTCCGTGCCAGCGCCTCGACCTGGGCGGTGCAGTTCCACGCGGACATGGACGCGACGGCGATGAAGAACCGGATGGACTTCTACTTCAACTACGGCTACTTCTCTCCTGAGGACTACGAATCCATCATCGCGGGCCTCCCGAGCGTGGACTCGGTGTACGCGAACCGGATCCTGCGCAATTTCGTGGAGGTCTGTGAGGGAAGGAGGAGCGCCGACGGCGCGGAACACAGCCTATCGGCAATCACTCCCTGACCACTCCGGGGCCGACAGAAGGACTACTACAGGTCCGCGACCCGTCCGGAGCCGTCCACGATGGGCAGCCTCCGGTTCTCCGGCCATTGCGGTCGGTTCACAAACTCCGTGATCACCTGCGCCACGAGTTCCCTGGAGGAGGTGCGTCCCACGGAGGCCTCCGGGGAATCCGGAACAACCTCGACTCCCGACGCCGGCTCCTCGGTGAGGGCACCGGGCGCGAGAATGAGATAGTCCAGGTCGGAGGCCGCAAGATGCAGATCCGCCGCCTTCTTCGCCTCCGCGTAGGGGTAGAAGGAATTGTCGGGATCGACCCGGAGAGAGGTGGAGGCGAGGAAACTGACCATGATATAACGGGGCGCCTCGGCGCCGAGGGACACCGCGGCGTCGATTGAGGAGATCGCGGCGTCTCGGTCCACGGCGTAGGTGGCTGCGGGTCCGCTCCTGCCACCGTTGCCTGCAGACCAGATCACCACGTCCTGGCCGCTGAGGATCTCAGCCCACTGCTGCGTGCTGAGGGTGGTGACGTCCGCGAGGACGGGGGTGGCGCCCAGCGCCACTATGTCGGACTGCTGTGCCGGATTGCGGAACAGTGAGGTGACGGCGACGCCGGCGTCGACAAGCTTCCTGGTGGCCAGCAGCGCAACTTTGCCGTGGCCACCGATGATGAGTGCTCTTCTGGTTTGGGTCATGGCACCCACCATAGGCAAAAATCTACTTTCGACCGAAAAGCCAGTAGCTTGCGGGGCCGAAACCGTTGATGAGGCTGACCGCGGCCCACAGCGCCTTCGGTCCCCTGACCCTTCCCGACGGCCGGCGCGCGAGCGAGAACCACATTGCGATCTTTGCACTGATATCAACCAGCGCCACGGCGATCAGGGGAAACCGCAGTTCCGTGGGTAGATCCAACCAGTCGGCGCGAAACGAGGCGCCCGACTTCTTCAAAGAACCTGTATGAGTTGACATGGTCCCCATCATAGGACGCGGTGCGGTTCTGCGCGGGCCGCACCGGTCCGCACCGGTCCGCCGCCAGTGGGGCAGGTGGACACGCCCCAATCCTTCCCACACCCTCTTCCCCCCGGTCCGCACAGCAACAAATGCCATTGTCTCTTCACGGAACCCACACCTGCTGAAGCAACGTAACGCAGCGCAATCGGTTCCTCCCCTTCCTCGCTCTCTGCGGCCGCGGCTGCAAGCGGGAACGGACCTCGCAGGCGCCGCGACGGGCACCCTGTTGCCGTGCCGTCCCTCACCCAGGGCAGGCTGACCACCGTGCGGGAGGAGGAGACGGGATCAGCATTGGCTGTAAGGTTAATACCCATGTTTGCAATCATGACCGTCACCGGCAAGGACCACACCGGAATTATCGCTGCGGTGTCCACCGCACTGGCCAATGTGGGCGTGAATATCCACAACGTCTCCCAGACCATCATGGACGAATGGTTCACCATGATCCTCCATGTCGGATTCAACGAGGATGAGCTCGACATCGCCACCATCCAGAACGAGATGGTCCCGGTGGAACGGGATCAGGACCTGGTAATCCGTATCCAGTCGGAGGCACTGTTCTCTGCGGTCAACGAGATATAGGGCACATTGTGGACCACTCATCGAGTTTCAATCCGAACGACCGTACCACCCGCGGGATCCTCGACACCATCGAGATGATTGAGAAGTACCGACTGGATATCCGGACGGTCACCATGGGTATCAGCCTGCTGTCCTGCGCACGCGGGACCACAGGGGACACGGCGAAGGCGGTGTATGACCGGGTGACCACCCAGGCCGCGCGCCTCGTCGAGGTGTGCGAGGGCATCGAGCGCGAGCTCGGTATCCCCATCGTGAACAAGCGCATCTCGGTTACACCGATCGCGCTGATCACCGCAGCGGGCGAGGGCGATCCGGTGGAAGTCGCCCGCGCCCTCGACCGGGCCGCGAAGGAGGTGGGCGTCAACTTCATCGGAGGGTACTCGGCACTTGTGGAGAAGGGCGGAACCACGTCCGACATCACTCTCATCCGTTCCATCCCCGAGGCATTGAGCACCACGGACGTCGTGTGCGCGTCCGTCAACGTCGCCTCCTCCCGCGCGGGAATCAACATGGATGCCGTCAACGAGATGGGCAAGGTGGTCAAGCAGGCCGCCGAGCTGACCCGCGACCGTTCCGCCATCGCCTGCGCCAAGCTGGTTGTCTTCGCCAACTCCGTCGGAGACAATCCCTTCATGGCCGGAGCCTTCCACGGGGTCGAAGAGCGGGATTGTGTGGTCAGCGTCGGGGTGTCCGGGCCCGGTGTGGTCAGCCGTGCACTCGAGAACCTGCAGGATGCCAGCCTCAATGAGGTGGCCGAGGAGATCAAGAAGGCTGCGTTCAAGATCACCCGCACCGGCCAGCTCGTCGGCGCGATGGCCTCACAGCGCCTCGGGGTGCCCTTCGGCATCGTGGATCTCTCGCTCGCACCGACCGCGGAGGTCGGTGATTCGGTGGCGAACATCCTGGAGAACATGGGCCTGGGTCAGGTGGGCACGCACGGGACCACCGCGGCGCTCGCGCTGCTCAATGACGCAGTGAAAAAGGGCGGCATGATGGCGTGCTCACGCGTCGGTGGCCTGTCCGGCTCCTTCATCCCGGTCTCCGAGGACAAGGGGATGATCGACGCGGTCCGTGCGGGTTCGATCTCCATAGACAAGCTCGAGGCCATGACAGCCATCTGTTCGGTGGGCCTGGACATGATCGCCATTCCCGGGGACACCCCCGCCGAGATCATCTCCGGGATGATCGCCGATGAGGCGGCCATCGGAGTGATGAACCACAAGACCACCGCGGTCCGCGTCATTCCGGTTCCCGGGACGAAGCCCGGCGATGAGGTCGACTTCGGGGGGCTCCTCGGCTATGCGCCGGTGATACCGGTGAATACGGTGTCCAATCATGATTTCGTGCACCGCGGCGGCTTCATCCCGGCGCCCGTTCACGGATTCCGGAACTAGATCCGGACCCCGCACGCAACCCGGAAAACGCCTAGCCTGGTGGAGGAATTCACCACACCAGGAAGGGCATCGCACGTGTCGATACAGTCCGAGCCAACAGAAGGAACCGGCCCGTTCCCCGCGTGGGCGACCTCCGCTGAGGGCACCCTGTCGCGGATGGGCACCGAGGACACCGGGTTGAGCGGGACCGCCGCCGCGGCGCTGCTGAAGAGCAATGGACCAAACGAGCTCCGGCGGGCGGAACCGGAATCGGCGCTGTCACGGCTGCTGCGGCAACTGCGCGACCCGATGATCTACGTCCTCATCGGAGCGGCGGTGCTCACCGCTTTGTTGCGCCACTGGGTGGACACCGCGGTGATCGCGGCGGTGGTGATCATCAACATGCTCGTCGGTTTCATCCAGGAGGGCAAGGCCGCGGACGCACTCGCATCCATCAGGTCCATGCTCTCACCCGAGGCAACGGTCCTCCGCGACGCCACCTGGCGCACAATCGACGCAGGCGAACTGGTCACCGGGGACATCGTCACCCTTGCCGCGGGCGACAGGGTGCCCGCCGATCTGCGCCTGCTCACCGCCACCAACCTCCATATCGAGGAGGCGGCACTGACCGGCGAGTCAGAGCCTGTGTCCAAGGACACCGATCCGGTCGATGCGGGTTCCGGGCTCGGTGATCGGACCTGCATGGCGTTCTCCGGCACCACCGTGGTCCGTGGCTCGGGCACCGGGGTGGTCACCGCCACCGGGTCGGGCACCGCCATCGGGGCAATCACCACGATGCTCGATGAGGTGGACCGGGTGGACACCCCCCTCACCCGGTCGATGACGAAATTCTCCTCGACCATCGCCGTGGTGTGTGTTGTGCTCGCGGTGGTCATGATGGCCACCTCCGCGCTGCTGCACGGGATGGACTTCGGCGACCTCATCATCGCCGGCATCGGTTTCGCGGTTGCCGCGATCCCCGAGGGGCTGCCCGCCGTCATCGCGATCACGCTGGCGCTCGGCGTGCAGAAGATGGCGCGTCGAAACGCGATCACCCGCAGGCTCAACTCGGTGGAGACCCTGGGCTCGGTAACCACCATCTGCACCGACAAGACGGGAACACTCACCCGCAATGAAATGACCGTGCGCGAGGTGCTGACCGCGAAGCGGCATGTCACGGTGACCGGTTCGGGATACTCCCCCGAGGGGGAGATCCTCGACGCGGAGACGGGGCTGAAGGCGGAGCCCGACGCCGACCTGAACGCCCTGGCGCTGGTGGCGGCGACGGTCAACGACGCGGGCGTCGACAAGCGTGATGGTGAGTGGGTGCTCACCGGGGAGCCCACTGACGGCGGCATCCGCGTGTTCGCCATGAAGGCGGGTGTCGCACCCGCTGAGCGGCTCTCGGAGGTGCCCTTCGATTCGGAGTACAAGTACATGGCCACGCTGCAGGACGTCGACGGCCGGCGCACCATCCTCGTCAAGGGCGCGCCGGACCGTCTGCTGGCACGCTGCGGCAACGTGGACCGGGCGCTGTGGAATGAGCGTATCGACGCCCTCGGCTCGCGCGGACTGCGCGTCCTTGCGGCCGCGAGGAGGCAGGTGGGCCGAGAGGTCACCACCATCACCACCGATGACATCGACGCCGGGGGATTCGAGTTTCTCGGCATCTACGGCATCCAGGACCCGCCACGGAAGGAGGCGATCCGGGCAGTGAAGGTGGTGCAGGAGGCCGGGATCCGCGTCCGCATGATCACCGGCGATCATGCATCCACCGCGCGGGCGATCGCCCGCGAGGTCGGCATATCCGGCGATTCGGTGGCGACGGGGGCCGAGATCGAACACTGTTCGGAGGAGGAGCTGCGGGATCTGGTTGCCCGGACCGACGTGTTCGTGCGCACCAGCCCGGAGCACAAGCTCCGCATCGTCCGCGCGCTTCAGGAGAACGGCGAGGTCGTCTCCATGACCGGCGACGGAGTCAATGACGCACCGTCGCTGAAACAGGCCGATGTCGGCGTCGCCATGGGTATCAAGGGCACCGAAGCCTCGAGGGACGCCGCGGACATCGTGCTCGCCGATGACAACTTCGCCACCATCGCGGTCGCCGTCGAGATGGGCAGGACCATCTTCGACAACCTCCGCAAGGCGATCGTGTTCATGCTGCCCACCAACGGCGCCCAGGGGCTGGTGATCTTCGTGGCACTGATCCTCGGCCTCCAGCTGCCGATCACACCGCTCCAGGTGCTGTGGATCAACCTCATCACCGCGGTGACGCTGTCCCTGGCGCTGTCCTTCGAACCCGCGGAACCCGGCATCATGAAACGCCCGCCCCGGGATGCCTCTGTCGGCCTGTTGGACAGGGTTTCTGCGATCAGGATCACGTACGTCTCACTCTTCCTCGGCGCCTCGGCTTTCTTCGCCATGCAGCTGGCACTGCGCACGGGGGCATCGCTGGAGGTCGCGCGCACGATCGCGGTGCACAATCTCGCGATCGGCCAGGTGTTCTACCTCCTTTCGTCGCGGTTCACCCACGTCAGCGCACTCCGGAGGGAACTGTTCAGTGCGAATCCCGTCTCCTGGCTGTGTATGGCCGCGATGGTGATCCTCCAGCTGATCTTCGGCTACTTCCCGCCCATGCAGTTCGCCTTCGGAACAGCATCCGTGCCTTTCAGTTCCTAGCTCCTGCCGCTGGGCACCGGAGTGCTGATCTTCACCCTCGTTGAGGTGGAGAAGTGGATCAGGCGGATCGCCGCATCCCGCGCAGGTAACGTCGCGTAATCCACAACTGCACGCCCCTGGCCAGCGGTGCGCCCAGACGTGCCCAGAACCGGGCCGGACGGGAGAAGGCGACACACCTGCCGGTGACGGTGGCATCACCGTGCATCTCGATGATGAACGCCTCCTCCCCCGACTCCACATGTCCCGGCAGGGTCCCGTACACCAGTACGGTGCGGGTCGGTGTGGTGACACGGTCCAGGATCAGACACGGTGACACCGTCGGACCGAACCGGAGGGACACGGTGTCCGCTCCGGTCTCCGTGACATGCACGCCGGCGAACCGATGGGCCTCCCAACCCAGCAGCCTGCGGGTGGCCTCCCTGAAACACTCCGGGCCGGATCCCATGGCGAGGCTCTCATCCGTGATCGTCCACGTCCCGAGTCCGAGGGAATCCCGACCCTCTCCACCGCTCAGGCGCAGTGCTGCGCCACGCAGGTGCACCGGATACGTCAGCTCATCCGCTTCCACCACCGTCTCCTACCCTGTCCACCGCCGGAAATGAACACGGGGGCTACCGACGCGCCACCCGGGTTGGCTTGGTTCCAGCTGCCGGCAACCATCCTATTGCACGGACCCCGGTGCCCCGCCGCGTGCAGCGCCCCGGCGCTCCCGAGGGGACCCGACCATGAAACGCATCCTGCTCACCATATCCGCGGTGGCGATCTCGGCGGGACTTACCGCATGCTGCGCGGACTACCTTCCGGGACCGCCTCCAACGACCGCCACCAGCATCACCTCCCCGACCTCGTCCCGCCCGGCACCGACCACTCACGCGCATGCAACCAGCGAAACCCCCGCCCTCACGGAGGACCCCGCTCCCCTGCCCACCCGGGAGCAAGCGACGCCGGATTCAATCTGGACATCAACGGGAGCCGGGAACCGGTGCCCAGGCACCGACGCGTTCGTGAGCGATCCCGCCCATCGCACTTGGGACAACCTCGGGGCCGAGCCGGCTTACGACCTCAGTGACATCCCGGTGGCAGAAGGTGGCACCTGTCCCGCCGCGGTCTGCGGGTACGGGACCGACTCTCTGGGAAACCCCAATCCGTCCACGGGCGAGCGGCAGACACGGCACGCCTGCGGGCAGGGCTGCATCACAGATGCCGCGCTGTGCGCGGTGGAACAGAAGATCAACGGATGGGCGCCGTAGCCCGGCGTCGTGCCTCGGACCCAACCGCTACGCCAGTTCGACGATCTCCATGTACTCGTCGTTCCAGAGATCCTCGGTTCCATCGGGCAGCACGATGACGCGTTCCGGTTCGAGTGCCTTGACGGCGCCGGGATCGTGGGTGACCAGGACGACGGCACCGGTGTAGGTGCGCAGCGCGCCGAGGACCTGTTCACGGGAGATCGGGTCGAGGTTGTTGGTGGGTTCGTCGAGGAGCAGCACGTTCGCGCGGGAGGAGACGAGGGTGGCAAGTGCCAGACGGGTCTTCTCACCACCGGAAAGCGTGCCGGCGGGCTGGTCGAGCTGTTCACCGGAGAACATGAAGGATCCGAGGAGTCCGCGCAGGTCCTGTTCATCGGCGTCGCGGCAGGCCTCGATGGTGTTCTGCCACACTGACTTGTCCGGGTCGATGGTGTCATGTTCCTGGGCGAAGTAGCCGATCTTCAGGCCGTGGCCGGTGACGATGCCGCCCTCGCCATCGGTGCGTTCAACTCCGGCGAGCAGCTTGAGCAGCGTGGTCTTGCCCGCACCGTTGTAACCGAGAACGACCACGCGCGAACCCTTGTCGATGGCCAGGTCCACACCGGCGAACACCTCCAGCGAGCCGTACATCTTGGTCAGTCCCGTGGCATTCATCGGGGTCTTGCCACAGGGGGCGGGCTCCGGGAAGGAGATGTGTGCGACGCGGTCGGCCACGCGCACCTCATCGAGGCTGCCCATCATCTTCTCCGCACGGGCGATCATCTGCTTCGCTGCGGCCGCCTTCGTCGCCTTGGCACCGAGTCGGGCCGCCTGGTCGCGCAGCGCACCGGCCTTCTTCTCCGCGTTGGCGCGCTCGCGGCGGCGCCGTGCCTCGTCGGTGGCACGGGCGTCCTTGTACTTGGAAAAGCCCATGTTGTACACGTCCGCCTCGCCGCGGACCGCGTCGAGGTACCAGATCTTGTTGCACACGGCGTCGAGAAGCTCGACGTCGTGGGAGATCATGATCAGCCCGCCCTCGTGCTTGGACAGGAATCCGCGGAGCCAGTGGATGGAGTCGGCGTCGAGGTGGTTGGTCGGTTCGTCGAGAAGCAGCGTCGTTTTGGACTTGCCCGAGCCGTTGGTGGCGGCGAAGAGGATCTGCGCCAGTTCGACTCGGCGGCGCTGTCCGCCGGAAAGCGTCTTGAGCGGCTGGTCGAGGATGCGTGCCTCCAGCCCGAGGTTGTCGCAGATCTGGGCGGCCTCGGAATCAGCCTCGTAGCCGCCGAGCGAGGAGTACTGCTCCTCCAGACGCGAGTATTTCCGAATCGCGGCGTCGCGCTTGCGGTCGTCGCCGGTGGCCTCCATGATCTCCTGCTGCCGATCCATGGAGGAGCGCAGCTGGTCGAGCCCGCGGGCGGAAAGGACGCGGTCGCGCGCCGTCTGCTCAATGTTGCCCTCACGCGAATCCTGGGGCAGGTACCCGATGTCGCCGGAGGTGGTCACGGACCCGCCGTAGGGCTGAGTCTCCCCCGAGAGGATTCTCATGGTCGTTGTCTTACCTGCACCGTTTCGACCCACCAGTCCAATGCGGTCTCCGGGCTGCACACGCAGATGCTGGCCCGGGGCGTTGAGCAGGGTTCGTGCGCCGACGCGCACCTCTAGGTCGTTGGTGACAATCACAACGGCTCAGTGTATCAACTCCTCCGCCACGATCAATTCCCGACGCCATCCGTCGACAGTGCTTAGGGTGGTAAGGCATGAGCGCCAGGAGAATTCCGCAGGGCCAGGGAGATTCGACCACGGGATCGGAGTCGGGGACGGACTACCGCGTCTCCTACACACTCAACCAATATCAGCGGGGCAGCATGGTCCTGCGGTTCGCCCGGCCACCGGCGCACCGGGAACTGCTGGAGGAGCTGGGAAAGTACGGGATCGCACCTGCATCGGTGACGGATCTCTCGGCTGCTCCCGTACCGGACCCCCGGCAGCGCAACGCCACCGTCCATGGTGAGGTGCTCAACTACGGCCGGGAGCAGAGCCCGGCTAAACCCCGGGCACGCCGAGGGTACATCGGGCCGGTCCTCGGCCTCGCACTCCTCGCCTTCATCGTCACCGCCGCCACGGACGACCAGTCCTTCGAACGTGGCCGGGTCCTGGGCAGTGTGATCACCTCCGGGGCCGATTTCGGCGAACGTGTCGAATTCTGCGTCAACGCATTGTCCGACATCGCCGACGGGTCGCCCGGGCCCTTCGAGGACCGTCCCTCCGACTTCGCGCTGCACCCGGCGAACGCCGCCTTCCTGACCGGCTGCCTGCTCTGACGATGCTTTACGACGCCACCGTCATCGGACTCGGCCCCTCCGGCACCGTGGCCGCACACCGCGCGGCCGCCCGCGGACTCCGGGTTCTCGGCATCGACCCCGCGGGGCCGAACGCGCCGGGCACCATCGGGGTGTGGGCGGATCAGATTCCGGGCTGGTTCCCGGACGCCGGAATCGCCGCCGAGTTCCGCCCCTGGGTCATCGCGGACGGGGTACGCCGGCGCCTGCGGTCGCGGTACGTGGTGCTCGCGCCGAAGTGGGAGAAGCGGCTCGGTGGTTTCCCGGTCCTCCGCGGCTCCGCCCCGCTCTCGAAGCGGCTGCCGGCGGCACACACCTTCATCAGTGTTCCGGAGTCAACTCTGTCGGCCAGGCAGCTCGCCCACGGATTCATCATCACCACCGACCGGGAGCCGGACGCGGTGCTGATGGACTTCTCCCCCGTCCCTGGCTTCGGTGACGCCCCGTCGACCTTCAGCTACCGCATCCCGCTCGGCGGGGGGCACTGGCTCATCGAGGAAACGATCCTGGCGACCACGGATCCTCCGGATGAGCTATTGCCGCTGCTGGAGAGAAAATGCCTGGCACGAATGGCCATGCTGGGAATCACAGGGAGGATAGCGGGTACGGAGATAGTGGACTTTCCGCTGGGTCCCGGTGTAGTCCCCCGCGATCGCAGGGGCGGCCGCGTCCATATCGGCGGCGCCGCGGGATGGATGCACCCAGCGACCGGTTACAGCGTCGGCGAGGTGCTGGCGGCCACCGATGGAATGCTCGACCGCGTGCTCGCCGGGCGTCGCCCGCGGCCCGCGGCGTGGCATCTCAACCACTTCCTGCAGCGTCGCGGCCTCGCGGTGCTGCTCAGGCTGTCACCCGCCCAGACACGGCGCTTCTTCTCCGTCGTCCTCGCTCTCGGGGAGGATGATCTCAGAGCCTATCTGACCGGCTCGGACCCCGTCCGAACGGCAGGGGTGATGCTGCGCATCTTCCTGCGGGTGGCAAAAAAGGCCCCGGGAACCGCGCTTGCGGTGCTCAGGGCCTTTCCCCGGGCTATTGCCTGGGGTGCGCGGGACTAGACCGCGAAGCCCAGTGCCTGCAGCTGTTCGCGGCCCTCCTCGGTGATCATGTGCGGACCCCACGGGGGCATCCACACCCAGTTCAGGGAGAGCTTCTCCGCGACGCCGTTGCCCACGACCGCGGCCTGCGCCTGATCTTCGATCACGTCGGTCAGCGGGCAGGCCGGCGAGGTCAGCGTCATGTCGATGTGCGCCTCGGTGCCGTCGATCATGTAGATGTCGTAGACCAGTCCGAGGTCCACGACGTTGATGCCCAGCTCGGGGTCGATGACATCGCGCATGTACTCCTCGACATCGCTCGCCTTTGCCAGGTCCGCCTCCGACTGCTCGGGACGTTCAATCCCCGGGGCCTCGAAGGTGCTTTCGGAATTCGGGTTGGTCATTTCTCCTCCAGTGCCTGTGCTGTCGCTGCTTGGAATGCCTTCCACCCCAGCAGCGCGCATTTGACGCGTGCCGGGTACTTGGCCACACCGGAAAAGGCGACGCCGTCTCCGATGATGTCTTCGTCGCCCTCGTCCCGGCCACGGGACACGATCATCTTCTCGAACTCCCTGAGCTTGCTCATGGCCTCCTCGACCGGACGCCCGACGATCTCCTCGGCCATCACCGAGGTCGATGCCTGACTGATCGAGCAGCCGATGGCGTCATAGGAGACATCCTGAACCACCGTGCCGTCATCGGAGAGCCTGACCCGGAGAGTGAGTTCATCCCCGCAGGAGGGATTGACGTGGTGAACCTCGGTATCGAAGGGTTCCCTCAACCCCTTGTGCTGCGGGTTCTTGTAGTGGTCCAGGATCACCTCCTGGTACATCTGATCAAGTCTCATTGTTCAACTCCAAAAAACTTCTGCGCCTGTTTGATTCCCTCGATCAGGCTGTCGACCTCTGCGAAGGTGTTGTAGAGGTAGAAGGATGCGCGTGCCGTCGATTGTACGTTCATGCACCGGTGCACGGGCCACGCGCAGTGGTGACCGACGCGGACGCACACACCCTGGTCATCGAGAACCTGGCCCAGATCATGCGGGTGGATGCCATCGACGTGGAAGCTCACCGCTCCCCCGCGGTGTTCCGCCGTGGCCGGCCCCACCAGGTGCAGGCCCCTGATCTCCCGGATTCGTTCGAGTGCGTAGGCGGTCAGGGCGTGTTCATGGGCGGCAATGGCGTCCATGCCGATCTCACTGAGCAGATCCACCGCGGCACCGAGTCCGACGACCTGGCTGGTCATCTGGGTGCCCGCCTCGAATCGCTGGGGCGCCGGCGCGTAGGTCGAGCCCTCCATGGTCACAACCTCGATCATGGAACCGCCGGTGAGGAACGGGGGCAGTTCATCGAGAAGAGGACTGCGGCCGTACACGACGCCGACCCCGGAGGGGCCGAGCATCTTGTGCCCGGAGAACGCGGCGAAATCCACATCCAGCGCATGGAAATCCACCGGCATATGGGGCACGGACTGGCAGGCGTCGAGGACCGTGAGTGCCCCGACAGCCTTTGCACGGGCCACGATCTCGGGGACATCGGCGACCGCACCGGTCACATTGGATTGATGGGTGAAGGCTACAACCTTGACCGTCTCATCGAGTTCGAGTGAGTCAAGATCGATCCGCCCGTCCGCGGTGACCTTGTACCACTTCAGCGTCGCACCGGTGCGGCGGCACAGCTCCTGCCATGGAACCAGGTTCGCGTGGTGCTCGAGCTCGGTGACCACTACGGTGTCGCCAACCTGCACTCGGTAGGGCCCGGAACGGTCATCGCCGAGGACGTAGGCGACGAGGTTGAGCGCCTCCGTCGCATTCTTGGTGAAGGCGATCTCCTCGTGCCCGGCGCCGACGAAGGAGGCGATCTTGTCCCGCGCACCCTCGTAGGCGTCCGTGGCCTCCTCGGCGAGTTGATAGGCGCCGCGGTGCACGGGGGCGTTGGTGTGGAGGACGAACCTCTCCTCCGCGCGCCAGACCCGTTCCGGCCGCTGCGAGGTCGCGCCGGAATCCAGATAGGTCAGCGGCGCACCGTCCCTGACCGTACGCGAAAGGATGGGAAACTCGGCCCGCACCCGGTCCACGTCGAGGCTGCCGTCGGCATTGAGGAATTTGGACATGTTACTTGATGAACTGGTCGTAGCCGTCAGCCTCGAGCTTGTCGGCGAGCTCGGGTCCGCCCGTGGTCACGATGTGGCCGTTTGCGAACACGTGGATGAAGTCGGGCGTGACGTAGTTGAGGATGCGCTTGTAGTGCGTGATCAGGATGATTCCGCCGTCGGTCTCCTGCTCATAGGCGTTGATTCCCTCGGAGACGATGCGCAGGGCGTCGACGTCGAGTCCGGAGTCGGTCTCATCCATCACGGCGAACTTCGGCTTGAGCAGGTCGAGCTGGAGCACCTCGTGGCGCTTCTTCTCGCCGCCGGAGAACCCCTCATTGACGGAGCGGTTGGAGAACTCCGGGTCGATGGAGAGCCGCTCCTGGGCCGAGCGGACCTCCTTGACCCATTCGCGCAGCTTCGGTGCCTCGCCGCGGGTGGCCGTCGCTGCGGAACGCAGGAAGTTGGCCATGGAGACGCCGGGGATCTCGGTGGGGTACTGCATGGCGAGGAAGAGTCCGGCGCGGGCGCGCTCGTCGACCTCCATGTCGAGGATGTTCTCGCCGTCGAGAAGCACCTCGCCCTCGGTGACCTCGTAGCGGGGGTGACCGCCGAGGGTGTAGGCAAGGGTGGACTTGCCGGAACCGTTGGGGCCCATTATGGCGTGAATCTCACCGGAGTTGACGGTCAGGTTCACACCCTTGAGGATGGGCTTGGGCTCGGCGGACGCGTCGGAGGGCAGGACCTGGGCGTGCAGGTTACGGATTTCAAGAGTGCTCATGTAGACAAACTTTCGGGGTTATGCGGATCTGTACTGGAGAAGCTGCTGTTACATTCCGAGCGCGTTGAGCTCGGATCCGACGCGGTTTTCGAGTTCCTCACGGATCGACCGGACCGGTACCTTGTTGATGACCTCGTTGAAGAAGCCACGGACGATCAGCCTGCGGGCCTCGTCCGCGGGGATGCCGCGGGCCTGGAGGTAGAACACGTGCTCGTCGTCGAATCGGCCGACGGTGGCCGCGTGACCTGCACCGACAATCTGCCCCGTCTCGATCTCGAGGTTGGGGATGGCATCGGCGCGGGCACCCTCGGTGAGTACCAGTGACCGGTTCGCCTCATAGGTGTCGGTGCCGTGGGCATTGGCACGGATCAGCACGTCGCCGACCCAGCAGGTTCGGGCCTCCGGCTTGTCTGAGGTCTTGTCCGCCTGCAGCGCACCCTTGTAGAGGACGTTCGAGCGGCAGTTCGGCACCGCGTGGTCGACGAGGAGACGCTGTTCGAAGTACTGGCCGTCATCGGCGAAATAGACGCCGAGCATCTCGGCGTCGCCGCCCTGTCCGGTGAAGATGACACGGGGAACGATCCTGACGACGCTGCCACCGAAGGTGGCGATGGTGTGGCGCAGGGTGGCGTCCCGACCGATCCGGGCAAGCTGGTTGCTCAGGTGCACGGCGTCCTCGGACCAGTGCGTATCGACGATCACCGTCAGGCGCGCGTTGTCACCGACGAGGAACTCGACGTTGTCCGCGTGGGTGCCGGAACCGAGGTAACGCAGGGTGACGATGGCATCAGCGCCCTCCTCCACCTCGACAGAGATCGCACCGAAGGAGGTCAGGCCCTCGCCCCTGCCGTTGACCGTGATGGTCACGGGCGAAGGGTTGTGGGTGTTGCGGGCGAAAGTGACGATGTCACCCTGCTCCATGGAGGTCCACGCCTGTGCGGCGACGCGGTCGACCGGTGCACCCGCCCGACCGAGGCGCGGATCGTCGCGACCGACGACCTCGTGGGAGGCCCCCTCCGCGTCGGCGGGGATCTCCACCGTCACGTCCGGGGTGGTGGCGGGAGCGAACTCACCGTTGTGCAGACCCCTGAGGCGGCGCAGCGAAATGAAACGCCACACCTCGTCGCGGCCCCGTGGGATATCAAAATCCTCGACGTTGTACGAGGTGAACACATCACCCTTGGTGTTGTGCGGGGTTGCATTCTTTACAACAGTTGCTTCAGTCATTGGGCTTAGCCCACCGATCCTTCCATCTGCAGTTCGATCAGTCGGTTGAGCTCCAGGGCGTACTCCATCGGCAGCTCCTTGGCGATCGGCTCAACGAATCCACGGACGATCATCGCCATCGCCTCCTCCTCGGCCAGTCCCCTGCTCATGAGGTAGAACAGCTGCTCCTCGGAGACCTGGGACACGGTGGCCTCGTGGCCGAGCGAGACGTGGTCGTTGCGGATGTCGTTGTAGGGATAGGTGTCCGAGCGGGAGATATCATCAACCAACAACGCGTCGCACTCCACGTTCGAGGTGGAATGGTGGGCGTTGGCATTGATCTGTACCAGGCCGCGGTATGCGGCGCGTCCGCCACCGCGGGCGACGGACTTGGAGACGATGTTCGAGGAGGTGTACGGGGCCATGTGCGTCATCTTGGCACCGGTGTCCTGGAACTGACCCTCGCCGGCGAAGGCAACGGAGAGCACCTCGCCCTTGGCGTAGGGTCCCGTCATCCACACGGCCGGGTACTTCATGGTGACCTTTGAACCGATATTGCCGTCGACCCATTCCATGGTGCCGCCCTCTTCGACCTTGGTCCGCTTGGTCACGAGGTTGTAGACGTTGTTCGACCAGTTCTGAATGGTGGTGTACCGGCAGCGCCCACCCTTCTTCACGATAATCTCCACGACGGCGGAGTGTAGGGAGTCCGACTTGTAGATCGGAGCGGTGCAGCCTTCGACGTAGTGCACGTAGGCATCCTCGTCGACGATAATCAGGGTCCGCTCGAACTGGCCCATGTTCTCGGTGTTGATGCGGAAGTACGCCTGCAGCGGGATGTCCACGTGGACGCCCTTGGGCACGTAGATGAAGGATCCACCGGACCACACCGCGGAGTTCAGAGCGGAGAACTTGTTGTCACCTGCGGGGATGACGGTTCCAAAGTACTCCTTGAAGAGATCGTAGTGCTCCTTGAGTGCGGTATCGGTGTCCAGGAAGATGACACCTTTTTCCTCCAGGTCCTCGCGGATCTGGTGGTAGACTACCTCGGACTCGTACTGAGCCGCCACGCCCGCGACCAGGCGCTGCTTTTCAGCCTCCGGGATGCCGAGCTTGTCATAGGTGCTCTTGATGTCCTCCGGGAGATCCTCCCAGGACTGTGCCTGCTTCTCGGTGGAGCGGACGAAGTACTTGATGTTGTCGAAATCAATGCCCGAGAGGTCCGCGCCCCAGGTCGGGACCGGCTTCTTCTCAAAGATGGACAGTGCCTTGAGACGCTGCTGGAGCATCCATTCCGGCTCGTTCTTCTTGGCGGAGATATCGCGGACGACATCCTCGTTCAGTCCTCGCCGTGCGGAGGATCCCGCGTCATCGGAGTCGTGCCAGCCGTAGTTGTACGGTCCGATGGACTCGATGATCTGGTCATCGGTCAGGGGTTCGGAAACCCCTGGATTCGTCGTTGTCGAAGTCATGATCCGCTCCTTTCATCAGAAGTGTGGGTAATGGGTGTCAATGGAATATTGGTTGTGCAGATACCGTGGCCGTCCGCAATGGTGGCCAGTGGCTGGGTGTGTTGCCCCAACAGCTCGGATACGGCGTGGTGCTCCGCTTCGCAGAGCTCCGGGAATTCCGAAGCGACATTGGAAATGGGGCAGTGGTGCTGACATATCTGCAGTCCGGCACCGGCACCGTCGACTGTTGCTGCATAACCGTGTCTGCTGAAGGCCTCGGCCAGAGCCCGGGCTGTGTGCTCCACCGATTTCTCCGTGACATCCGCCGGGGTGATCCCCTCGACGATTGTCGCGATCCGCCTCCGCGCAAACTCCCTCACCGCACCTTCCCCACCGATTTCCCGGAGGGCGTCCAGTGCCGAAGTGGCGAGGGTATCGTATTCATGGCCGAAGAGTGAACGTCCCTTGTCGGTCAACCGGAAGGATTTCGCCGGCCGGCCCCGGGCTTTCTGCCCGCCGGGATTGTGGCGGGCTTTTGTGGCCTCCACAAGGTTCTCTTCGACCAGGTTGTCTAAGTGTCTTCGCACTCCTGCTGTGGAAAGTTGAAGCTGTTCCGCAATATCGGCCGTGGTGGAGGGGGCCCGTTCCAGCAGGATCAACATGATGTGGCGGCGCGTGTCGCCTTCGACGTTGCGCATCTCGGTACCGGATTCGGAAACGCTGCCCATCGATGTCACCTCCTGCTCCCACGATCGAATTCAACCTACGGTTTTTCACCTTCACTTTTAGACAACACAAGTGTTCCTTAATTCTATTCCCCTGTCCAATTCCCCGACCGTGGCCCGGGGTCTCCCGGTTGCCCGATGTCGTCCGTGGAATCCGGATGCTCCACTTAGGTCCACCTATCCATGCAGCGTGCTCCGCCGGCCCGAATATGGTTGAGTGATCCGCATCACAAGAGTGATTCCATGACTGTCGTGTCACAAATGACACGGGTGTGAGCTCTCTCCGAAGGTCTGCGCCATGGGTACACTGTTGGCCGTGACCGACGACGTGAAGCAGGACCCGAAACCAGGGGCGTCCGGGGCGGCAGCCTGGAGGAGTCGTCTGCCCGGTCCGTTCCGCTCCATCGCCAATGAGCTTCCCTATCTCGGGGTCGCCGGATCCCGGTCCTCGGCGCTGCACATCAACAGCGACTCCGGTAGCGAACTGGCGTCCCTCTCCGGCATGGAGGTCCGCCGCTTCGCCACGTTGCGCTACATCGGCACCGTCGGCTCACTGATGATCGCCTTCGGCGCACTGGGCGCCGGGGCCCTTCCCGTTGTCAACAATCCCTACGTCGCCTTTCCCGGCGGCAACCTGATGAGCAGGATGCTCCAGACCTCCTCGATGATTGTGCTCATCGGTGTCGGACTGCTCGTCCTGGCGTGGGTTCTCATGGCACCGTTCACCGGGGTCTCCATCACCAGGCGCGACAGCAGACCCGCCCGGGTCAGCATCGCGATGCTGCGCAGGACCTTCGTCGCCTGGATCGCGCCGATCTCACTGACCGCGCCGATGTTCACCCAGGACATCTACTCCTACCTCGCGCAGGGGGCGACGGTGGCCGATGGTCTCGATCCCTATTCCGGCGGCCCCCTGGATCTTCTGGGCCCGGACAATCATCTGGCCAGATCCGTGCCCTTCATCTGGGCCCACTCCCCCTCCCCCTACGGTCCGGTCGCCCTGGGCATCGCGGCGTCGATAAGCAGGATCACCGACAACAGCATCATCGCCGGTGTCTACGGTCACAGAATCGTGTCCATCCTCGGGGTGATCGCCGCGGGGTGGGCGATGGCGAAGCTGGCGCGACGCTGCCGGGTGTCCCCCGAGGTTGCCATCTGGCTCGGTATTCTCAATCCGCTGCTCATCCTCCATCTCATCGGCGGCATCCACAACGAGTCCCTGCTCCTCGGACTCATGCTCGTGGGCCTCGAGCTCGGACTGCGCGCCGTCGACGCGGTCCGTGTCGGGCACTGGCGCGCTGCGATCGGAATGCTGGCGGCAAGCGGGTTCCTCATTTCCTGTGCGGGAATGGTCAAGGTAACCGGCTTCATCGCCCTCGGGTTCGTCGGAATGGCCCTGGCGAGGGAGCTACGCGCCAGGGAGAGGAACTCCGTCACAGCCCTGGGCGTGGCGATCCTCATCCAGATCGTGGTACTGGTGGTGTCCGTGGCGGCTGTCACCGTGATCACCGGCGTGGGACCGGGCTGGATCAGCGGACAGGGCGGTGCCGCCACGATCAGAAGCTGGATGTCCATGACCACTGACATCGGGGTGATCACAGGATTCATCGGCATGCTCCTGGGCCTCGGCGACCACACCACGGCCATTCTCACCGTCACCCGCTCCGCGGGCGTTCTGGTCGCGGGTGCGTTCATGCTCCGTATGCTCTTCGCCACCTACCGCGGACGCATCCATGCCGTCGGCGGGCTGGGGGTGGCAACCTTCGTCCTGGTGATCCTGTTTCCGGTGGTCCATCCCTGGTACCTGCTCTGGGCGATTCTCCCCCTCTCCGCGTGGGCGAACCGACTCTTCTTCCAGATCGGCGTGGTGGCCTACTCCACGGCAATGAGCTTCTTCGTCCTACCAAGGGGTCTCGCGCTGCCACCGGGACCGATATTCGCCATTTATTTCGGCGCCCTGATCGGTTTCCTGCTCATCGTCGCACTTGGCTGGGGGGTAATGAGGAGGCGTCAAACTTTTGGTTTAGACTGAACTATCGTGACTACTCAGTTTCCGGCCTCCCGGGCCCGCCCCGGCACGTCAGCAGGTCCGTCCGATTCCGCCATTGAGGTGCGGAATGTGGTCAAATCCTTCGGCGAGATCACCGCTGTCAACGGCCTGAGCTTCTCCGTCGCCCGCGGCAGCGTATTCGCTCTGCTCGGACCCAACGGGGCGGGCAAAACCACCACCATCGAGATGTGCGAGGGGTTCACCGCCCCGACCTCGGGGGAGATCCGGGTACTGGGCATCGACCCCGCGACGCATCCCGATCAGGTGCGCCGCCGCATCGGCATCATGCTCCAGGGTGGCGGCTCCTACAACAGCATCCGGGTCACCGAGATGCTCAGGCTCGCCGCCTCATACAATGACAATCCCCTCGATCCCGAGTGGCTTCTTGATGTGGTGGGACTGCGCAACGTGGGCCGGACCCCCTACCGCCGACTCTCCGGAGGCCAGCAGCAGCGCCTCTCGCTCGCCCTCGCGCTGATCAGCAGGCCGGAGATCATCTTCCTCGACGAGCCGACAGCCGGAATGGACACCCAGTCACGCAACATGGTGTGGTCCCTGATCAACGATCTGCGCCGCGACGGGGTGACGGTTGTCCTGAGCACGCACCTGATGGATGAGGCGGAAGCCCTCGCCGATCACGTCCTGATCATCGACCATGGCCGCATCCTCGCCGAGGGAACCCCGGAGGAGCTGACCATCCGCGACCAGGAGCAGGGCGGTCAGGTGGCGATAGAGACCTCCACCGCACTCGATACCGACCTGCTCCTGCAGGCACTGGCAGCCGCCGGACTGCACCACGTGACGGTCCGCTCCGGCCGGCCGATGTCCTACGTCCTCCGGGTGGAACCGACCCCGGCGGCACTGGCCGTAATCTGTGCGGCCGTTGCGGACCAGGGCGTGCTCATCCGGGCGCTGAGCACCAACCACCGCTCACTCGAGGACGTCTTCCTCGACATCACCGGCAGAGAACTGAGGAGCTAGAGAAGCAATGAGCACCACCTCCGATGTTTCGGCCTTCCCCGCCGGAACCTTCACCCCGGCGCCGCGGCGCGCGTCCACGGCGGCGATGCTGCTGGCACAGGGCAGGATCGAGTCCCTGCTCTTCCTCCGCCACGGCGAGCAGCAGCTGATCAACCTGTTCATCCCCTTCGTCGGGCTGATCGCGCTCGCGAAATTCGATCTGCTTGGCAGTGATGATCCGCTGACCGTCGCCTTCCCCTTCATCCTGTCGGTGGCCGCGATGAGCTCGGGATTCACGGGGCAGGCCATCTCGCTGGCCTTCGACCGCCGTTACGGGGCACTCAAACGCACCGGTGCCAGCGGTGTCCCCGCATGGACGATCGTCTTCGGCAAGGTCATCGCCGTCATCGCGGTCACCGTGGTGCAGCTGCTCATCCTCGGCACCACCGCTCTCCTACTGGGATGGCGGGCGCCGGTCAGCGGAATCGCCCTCGGGGTGGTCACCCTGGTCATAGGTGTGGCCGCCTTCACCGCCCTCGGACTGCTCATGGGCGGAACCCTCTCCTCGGAGCTGGTACTGGCGTTGGCCAACCTGATCTGGATCGTGCTCACCGCCGTTGCGGCCTGGGCGGTGTTCACCCCGGGTGTCGATGCCGGCGGAGCTCTGTCCGTCATCCCCTCGGTCGCCCTCGCCCAGGGCATGACCACGGCCCTTTCCGGCCACCTGCCCTTGCTCCAGCTCGTTGTTCTCCTGGTCTGGCTGGGTGTGGCCGGGTTCGCCGCCAACAGGTGGTTCAGTTTCACACCGGGCCGCTGAATTCCGGACATCGGGACCTGTCGTCCGCCCGGCCCCCGAAGTTCCCCGGATCGGCAGTGGCAAATGCCACTGCGCAGCGGCACGGCCCGGATTCTTGAAAGCCCCGGCGCAGCGGCTACCATTTACCGTGTGTCTACTTCGATCGCCCCGTCCAGCCAACCGGTAGAGCTCAAACCCATTCCCAGGTGGGCCCCGAGCGTGAAGGTGCAGCGCACGCTCGCGCTGCTGCTGCTCATCTTCCAGGGTGGCATCACCGTGACCGGATCAATCGTCCGCGTCACCGGTTCCGGACTCGGGTGCGACACCTGGCCGCTGTGCCAGGAGGGTTCGCTGGTGCCCGTCGCGGGCGCCACCCCGTGGGTCCACCAGGCAATCGAGTTCGGCAATCGTATGCTCACCTTCGTACTGGTGGCCGCGGCACTGGCCGTCTTCCTTGCGGTGCTGGGGTCGAAGCGTCGAAAAGAAATTGTCGTGCACTCCTTCGTGCAGGGCATCGGCATCATCGTGCAGGCGATCCTCGGTGGAATCTCCGTCCGCGTCGATCTGCACTGGTGGGCCGTCGCCATCCACTTCCTGCCCTCGATGCTGCTGGTCTGGCTGGCGGCGATCCTCTACACCCGCATCGGTGAGCCCGATGACGGCGCGAAGACCCGGATGTATCCGGGCTGGATCCGCATCATGGGTGTCATCTCCGCGGTTGCCCTGACCGTGGTGCTGGTCACCGGGACCATGACCACCGGCGCCGGCCCGCACTCCGGCGATGACGGGGTGGGCATGGATGGCCGCCTCCAGGTCGACATCGATCTCATGGCGCACATCCACGGATACTCGATGTACGTCTACCTCTTCTTCACACTGATTCTGGTGCTCGGACTCCACCGCGCCAAGGCCCCGGAGGATTCCCGCAGACTTGGACTCATGCTGGTCCTGTTCATCCTCATCCAGGCGGGAATCGGTATCGCCCAGTACAACCTCGGGGTGCCGCGGTGGACCGTCCCGCTGCACATCGCCATGTCCTCGGTGGTCGTCGCGTTCACCTCCCTGCTGTGGGCCCGCGGTCTGCCGATGATCGGCGGCACCGCCGATGCCACGGGCTCGGTCGAGGGGGATCGCAAACGCGCGGTCCTCGAGGCGCGGCGAACCGCCTAGCCGGTTTCCCCTCCACCACAGCCACCGAAAAGTTACTGTGGTGCTATGAAAGCAATCCAGGTCAGTCGCACGGGAGGGCCGGAGGTCCTCGAGTACACGGATGTGACGGCACCCGACCCCACCGATGCGCAGGTTCTCGTCGCGGTGGATGTGGCGGGTGTCAACTACATCGACACCTACTACCGGGAGGGGATCTACCACTCACGGCTGCCCTTCATCCCCGGGCTCGAGGGGACGGGCCGGGTCACCGCGGACCCCCTGGGACTGATCGCGCCGGGGACCAGGGTCGCCTGGTGCGACGCCTTCGGCTCCTATGCGGAGCAGGTGTGCGTGCCCCGTAACCGCCTCGTGGCTGTTCCGGAGGGCGTGAGCGAGGAGGTGGCGGCCTCGATGCTCCTTCAGGGGATGACGGCGCACTATCTCACCAACGGCGTCTACGACCTCGGGGAGGGTGACTCCTGCCTGATCACCGCGGGTGCGGGAGGCGTCGGCCTGATGGTCACCCAGATGGCCGCGGCCAAGGGGGCGCGCGTCTACAGCGTGGTTTCCACCGACGAGAAGGCGGAGCTGGCACTTGATGCCGGGGCGACGGAGGTCTTCCGCTATTCCTCGAGCCTCGCAGAGCAGGTGCGCCGCCGCAACGGCGGCACGGGCGTGGACGTGGTCTACGACGGTGTCGGCCGTGACACCTTCTCCGAATCCCTGGAGGCGGTGCGCCCCCGCGGAACCGTGGTGCTCTTCGGAGCGGCCTCGGGTCCGGTTGAGCCCTTCGACCCGCAGCTGCTCAACACTCACGGCTCAATCTTTCTCACGCGCCCATCACTGGGTGCATGGACCGCGGAGGAGGGGGAATTCGCCAAACGCGCCCAGGCGGTCACGCAGGCGATCGTGGACGGCACCCTGAGGGTGCGCGTCACCGGAAGCTACCCGCTTGCCGACGCCGCCACCGCCCACCGCGATCTGCAGGCACGGGCGACCTCGGGTTCCATTGTGCTGCGGGTTTCCTGAAACCCACCGGGATCAGAACAGGGTGATGGTCCACCCGAGCATCTCCGAGATGGTCTCGAGCCCGAGTACCGCGTCCACGGAAAGCGCCACAAAGAGCAGCGCCAGGTAGTTGTTGGAGAGAATGAAAAGCTTCAACGGCTTGACCGGTCCGCCGTTCCTGATGCCGAGATGGAGCTTGACGGCCATGAACAGGAACCAGGCACCCGCGAGTACGGCCGCCGCGGCGTAGATCCAACCCGCCGCCGGAATGAGCAGGAAGGTGGTCAGAACCGTGGCCACGGTGTACCAGACGATCTGCCTGGTGACCTGCGCCGGGGTTCGCACCACCGGAAGCATGGGGACACCTGCGGCCTTGTAGTCCTCGCGGTACTTCATGGCGAGCGCCCAGGTGTGCGGCGGGGTCCAGAAGAAGATGATCATGAACAGGACCACGGCCTGCCACCACTGCGCGGGTACCCCGGCCGGGAACTGGTCGGTGATCACGGCCCAGCCGACGACCACCGGCATGCAGCCGGCCGCGCCGCCCCACACGATGTTCATGTGGGTCCGGCGCTTGAGCCACTTGGTGTAGACGAAGATGTAGAAGGCGATGGTGATCAGCACGAACACCGCCGCACTCAGCGAGTTGCACAGCAACCACAGCCACAGGAAGCTGGCGGCGGTCAGTGCCCAGGCGAAGATCGAGGCATCGCGGTTGCTGACGGTGTGCCGGACCAGCGGGCGGGCGCGCGTGCGACCCATCTGCTGGTCGATGTCGGAGTCCGCGACCATGTTGAAGGTGTTCGCCGCCGCCGCGCCCATCCAACCGCCGATGACGGTGAGGAGAATGAGCAGGATGTTGTTCTCCCCGCGCTCTGCCTGGAGCATCGCGGGAATGGTCGCCACGAGGAGGAGCTCGATGACCCTGGGCTTCGTCAGCGCAACATAGGCCTTGATCTTCTCCAAGGGTTTTTCCTCCACAGCATTGTGTTTTTGTTCAGATTCCGCCGAGGCGGCCGGTGAGCGCATGGCAATACAGTCGCACGGTGAGGTGCAATAGTTCCCGGGGGCACCCGTGCGGGCCGTGCCCCGGGGCCCGATACGGACCCTGCCATGCTATCGCTTTCCCGCCGGTTTGAATAATCAGCCCAATCTACCTCCACCGTGGAACCGCGGCGGATTCGGGACATGCTGTAATAGTGGCCAAAATCACTCAAATGGTATGACTATGCTGTTTCGGGGAGACCACCCGGTGATAGAGTCGGTGCAACATCACTATGGTTATAGGTGTTGCACATCTGTTCTTCCACCCCTTCGTGGCGAAAGCCACTCTCCGGGAGTGCGACGGGCAGTCCCAGAAACGTAGCCTGACCTCGGGGCACCCCGGGATCATCCCGCATGATTTTCCACCTTCGTCCCGGTTCAAGAACCAGGAAGGATTGACCACCTTGACGCTGTCACCTGAACTTCAGGAACTCACTCAACGCACCTACCCATCGGACTGGTCCGATGTGGACACCAGGGCCGTGGACACCGTGCGTGTCCTGGCCGCCGACGCAGTGGAGAAGTGCGGTTCCGGTCACCCCGGCACCGCGATGAGTCTGGCCCCCCTGGCCTATACCCTCTACCAGCGCGTGATGAACGTCGACCCCACAGACACCAACTGGAGCGGGCGGGACCGCTTCGTCCTTTCCTGCGGCCACAGCTCCCTGACCCAGTACATTCAGCTCTACCTCGGCGGTTTCGGCCTGGAACTGGATGACCTCAAAGCGCTGCGGACCTGGGGTTCGCTGACTCCCGGCCACCCGGAGTACCGGCACACCCGCGGCGTGGAGATCACCACCGGCCCGCTCGGTCAGGGCCTGGCCTCCGCCGTGGGCATGTCCATGGCCTCGCGGCGCGAACGCGGTCTCTTCGACCCGGAGGCTCCCCAGGGTGAATCCCCCTTTGACCACTACATCTACGTCATCGCCTCCGACGGCGACCTGCAGGAGGGCGTCACCAGCGAGGCCTCCTCTCTCGCCGGCACCCAGCAGCTGGGCAATCTGATCGTCTTCTGGGACGACAACCGGATCTCCATCGAGGACAACACCGAGATTGCCTTCACCGAGGACGTGGTGGCACGCTACCGCGCCTACGGATGGCAGACCATCGAGGTCAGCGGCGGCGAGAATGTCGCCGCCATCGAGGCGGCCGTGGCCGAGGCCAAGAAGGACACCTCCCGCCCCACCTTCATCCGTGTGCGCACCGTCATCGGCTACCCCGCGCCCACCATGATGAACACCGGCGCATCCCACGGCGCCGCGCTCGGCGCCGATGAGGTCGCAGCCACCAAGGAGGTGCTCGGCTTCGATCCCGAGCAGCACTTCCATGTCGACGAGGACGTGATCGCCCACACCCGTCTCCTGGCCGAACGTGCCGCTGAGAAGAAGGTCGGCTGGCAGCAGAAGTTCGATGCCTGGGCCGCGGCCAATCCCGAGGCATACGCACTGCACGAGCGGCTGCGCACCAGGGCGCTGCCCGAGGGATTCGCCGACGAGCTTCCCACCTGGGAGCCCGATGCCAAGGGGCTGGCGACCCGGAAGGCCTCCGAGGCCGCGCTGCAGGCCCTCGGTGCGACCCTGCCCGAACTCTGGGGCGGCTCCGCCGACCTCGCCGGCTCCAACAACACCGTGATCATGGGCTCGCCCTCCTTCGGGCCGGAGTCCATCTCCACCGAGACCTGGTCCGCCGAGCCCTATGGCCGCAACCTCCACTTCGGTATCCGCGAGCACGCCATGGGGGCGATCCTCAACGGTATCGCGCTGCACGGAGGCACCCGCCCCTACGGTGGCACCTTCCTCATTTTCTCCGACTACATGCGCCCCGCGGTGCGCCTGGCGGCACTCCAGGGAACGGACGCCTACTACGTGTGGACCCACGACTCCATCGGCCTCGGTGAGGACGGCCCCACCCACCAGCCGGTGGAGACACTCGCCGCGCTGCGCGCCATCCCGAACCTGTCCATCCTGCGACCCGCCGACGCCAATGAGACCTCCGCGGCGTGGCGCGCTGCCCTGGAGTACAAGGAGGGCCCGAAAGGTCTGGCACTGACCCGCCAGAACGTCCCGGTCCTCGAGGGCACGAAGGAAAAGGCCCTGGAGGGCGTCCGCCGCGGCGCCTACGTCCTTCTCGAGGGTTCCAAGCCGACCCCGGACGTGATCCTCCTGGGCACAGGCTCTGAGGTCCAGCTGGCCGTCGAAGCCGCCGGGACACTGGAGGCAGAAGGCGTGGCCACCCGGGTCGTCTCGGTGCCGTGCATGGACTGGTTCGCGGAGCAGGACCGGGAGTACATCGATTCCGTGCTTCCCCCCCAGGTCACCGCTCGCGTCTCGGTCGAGGCCGGAATCGCCATGCCCTGGTACCGCTGGCTCGGAACGAAGGGACGTACGGTTTCCCTCGAGCACTTCGGCGCTTCAGCTGATTACAAGACGCTGTTCGAGAAGTTCGGTATCACCGCGCAGGCCGTCGTCGAAGCGGCCCGCGAGTCCATCAACGCCTAATAGCCAACCCCGCCCGAACACCGATGAGCCCGGGGCTTTGGATTCTCCGGAATTTAGAGCCCCGGGCCGAGGTTCTCTCAGGTATATAAAGATCTCCTATTGCATTCAGCGAAATCCAGCGACATTCAGCGTAAAGGAACTCCATCATGTCCCATATTGACGAGCTCGCCCGTATCGGCACATCGACCTGGCTCGATGACCTCTCCCGCGATCGCATCACCTCGGGAAACCTCGCCCGCATCATCGATGAGAAGTCGATCGTCGGCGTGACCACGAACCCCGCCATCTTCGCCGCCGCGATGTCGAAGGGCGATGCCTACGATGCCCAGATCGCCAAGCTCAGAGAGTCGGGCGCGGCTGTCGATGAGGCCGTGTACGCGATGAGCATCGATGATGTGCGGGACGCCTGTGACATCTTCGCCGGAATCTACCAGTCCTCCGAGGGCTTCGACGGTCGCGTGTCCATCGAGGTCGATCCGCGCATCTCCGCCGACCACGACGCCACCATCGCGCAGGCCAGGCAGCTGTGGGCCAAGGTTGACCGCCCCAACGTGATGATCAAGATTCCCGCCACCCCGGAGTCCATCCCCGCCATCACCGACGCACTGGCCGAGGGCATCAGTGTGAACGTGACTCTCATTTTCTCCGTCGCCCGCTACCGCGAGGTCATCGCCGCCTATGTCGAGGGCATCCGGAGGGCCGCCGCCAACGGCCACGACGTCTCGAAGATCCACTCGGTCGCCTCCTTTTTCGTCTCCCGCGTGGACGTGGAAATTGACAGGCGCCTCGAGGCCATCGGGTCCGCGGAGGCCCTGGAGCTGCGCGGCAGGGCCGGTGTCGCCAACGCGCGCCGCGCGTACTCCGTGTACAAGGAGCTTTTCGACGCCGCCGACCTGCCCGGGGGTGCGAACACCCAGCGGCCACTGTGGGCCTCGACCGGAGTGAAGAACCCCGACTACCCTTCGACCCTCTACGTCTCCGAACTCGCCGGGCCCCACACCGTCAACACCATGCCGGAGGCCACCATCGACGCGGTGCTCGCCGAGGGCAACCTCCACGGCGACACCCTCGACGGAACCGCGGAGGACGCCGAGCGGGTGTTCACCGCCCTCGATGAGGTCGGGGTCGATCTCGCCGACGTCTTCGCCGTGCTGGAACGCGAGGGCGTGGAAAAATTCGTCGATTCCTGGTCCGAGCTGCTCGAGTCGATGCGTGCCCGTCTCTCCTGAGCCTCACCTGCGTTCCCAGAAAGGACCGTGACGTTTCCACCGTGAACAACAACAAGTGGGTCAACGCGCTGCGCGACCCCCAGGACAAGCGCCTGCCGCGCATTGCCGGCCCCTCCGGCATGGTAATTTTCGGTGTGACCGGAGACCTGGCGAGGCGGAAACTGCTGCCCGCCATCTACGATCTGGCAAATCGGGGGCTGCTGCCCGCCGGCTTCGCGCTGGTGGGCTACGGCCGCCGTGACTGGAGCAAGGCCGATTTTGAGCACTATGTCAGGGAGGCCGCCGTCGCCGGTGCCCGCACGGAGTTCCGGGAGAACGTGTGGAGGCGGCTGGCTGAGGGAATGGAGTTCGTCCGGGGAAACTTCGACGACGATGAGGCCTTTGACAATCTGGCGGCCACCCTGAAGAACCTCGACGAGACCCGTGGGACGGCCGGAAACTGGGCCTACTACCTGTCGATTCCCCCGGATTCCTTCGCGGCGGTGTGCCATCAGCTGGAGCGTTCCGGCATGGCCAACTCCACCGAGAAGGCCTGGCGCAGGGTGATCATCGAAAAGCCCTTCGGACATGACCTGGAATCGGCCCATGAACTCAACTGCCTTGTCAACGCGGTGTTCCCGGAATCCTCGGTGTTCCGCATCGATCACTACCTGGGCAAGGAGACGGTGCAGAACATCATGGCGCTGCGCTTTGCCAACCAGCTCTTCGAACCGTTGTGGAACTCCAACTACGTCGATCATGTGCAGATCACCATGGCGGAGGACATCGGCCTGGGTGGTCGCGCCGGATACTATGACGGCATCGGCGCGGCCCGGGACGTGATCCAGAACCACCTCATCCAGCTCCTGGCGCTGGTGGCCATGGAGGAGCCGATCTCCTTCACCCCCTCCCAGCTGCAGGCGGAGAAGATCAAGGTCCTGCGGGCCACACAGCCCAGCTACCCCATCGAGGAAAGCTCCGCCCGTGGACAGTATGCGGCGGGCTGGCAGGGTTCCGAATACGTCAGGGGCCTGCGCGAGGAGGATGGATTCGACCCCGACTCCACCACCGAGACCTTCGCGGCGTGCACCCTGGAGATCACCTCCCGCCGGTGGGCGGGGGTCCCCTTTTACCTGCGCACCGGCAAGAGACTGGGCCGACGGGTCACCGAAATCGCGGTTGTCTTCAAGAACGCGCCCCACCAGCCCTTCGATGAGGGGATGACCGCCTCGCTCGGGAAGAACGCCATCGTCATCCGTGTCCAGCCCGATGAGGGTGTCCTGATCCGCTTCGGTTCCAAGGTCCCCGGCTCGACCATGGAGGTTCGTGACGTCAACATGGACTTCTCCTACTCGGAATCCTTCACCGAGGAATCACCGGAGGCATACGAGAGGCTGATCCTCGACGCGCTGCTCGACGAGTCCAGTCTCTTCCCCACCAACGAGGAGGTGGAGCTGAGCTGGCGGATCCTCGATCCCATACTCAAGACCTGGGAGCGTGAGGGACAGCCGGAGGAGTACGCCGCCGGAACCTGGGGCCCACGGGGCGCCGAAGAGATGCTCGCACGCAACGGCCACACCTGGCGCCGGCCATAGGGAGAGGATGACCCATGATTTTTGATCTTCCAGACACAACCACCCACGAAATCTCCAAAACACTGTCGCGCCTCCGTGAGTCGGGTACCCAGGTCACCACCGGCCGTGTGCTCACCCTCATCGTGGTCGCCAAGTCGGACAACGATGTCGCGGCGATAACCACGTCCACCAATGACGCCTCCCGTGAGCACCCCTCGCGGGTGATCATCCTGGTGGTCGGCTCGGAGGAGGAACCGACGAAGGTGGACGCCGAGGTCCGGATCGGCGGCGACGCCGGCGCCTCGGAGATGATCATCATCCACCTGCAGGGGCCGGTGGCCAGCAATCTGCAGTCCGTGGTCACTCCCCTGCTGCTGCCGGATACCCCGATCGTCGCGTGGTGGCCCACCGATGCACCCGCCAACCCCTCGGCGCATCCCATCGGTAAGATCGCGCAGCGGCGCATCACCGATTCGCTGCACAGTTCCGCGGACACGCTGGCCAATAGCGTGGAGAACTACCACCCGGGTGATACCGATATGGCCTGGGCCAGGCTGACACAGTGGCGCGGGCTCGTGGCCTCCTCACTGGATCATCCGCCGCAGGGGCCGGTGACCTCCGTACGCATCACCGGTGCGTCGACAAGCACCTCCGTCGACCTGGCGGCGGGCTGGTTGGCCGGCAGGCTGCAGGTGCCGGTCGTCCGCGTGGGCACCGACACCCCGGCGGTGCCTGTCGACGAGGACGGGACCCCGCTGCTCGCCGTGAGCAACCTGGAGATCACGCGCACCACGGGCACCATCGACATCAGCATCAAGGATGCCCACACACTCCGGGTCGACATTCCGGAGAGCGGCACGACCGCCTCGCTGGTGGCCATCGGGCGCAGGAGTGAGGCCGACTGCCTCTCCGAGGAGCTGCGTCACATGGATCCGGACATGGGCTATCAACATGCGCTGGCGGGTCTGGCAAGTGTTACCCGGACCGAGGAATAGAACGCGAATGGGACAGGATCGGAACAGAGAGGGTGGACAGCCATGGTTGAGGTAGTGAGGGCGACGGATACCGAGGATCTGGTGGCCGCGGCCGCCATACGCTTCCTCGATGTGGTCACGTCCGTTACGGGTGATCCCGAAGGCGGGGTGCACGGCGATGGAGTCGCCCGAATCGTGCTCACCGGTGGCGGAGCAGGCATCAGGCTGCTGGAGAAGCTGGCCGAGATCGGTGGCGGACTCAACTGGTCCCGGGTCCGGGTGTTCTTCGGTGACGAGCGCAATGTCCCCGTCACCGATGCGGAGTCGAATGAGGGCCAGGCCCGAGCCGCTCTGCTGTCCGCCGTGAACATTCCCGAGGACAACATCCACGGGTACGGACTGGGGACGGTGGACCTTGCCGAGGCCGCCCTCGCCTACGAAGGTGTGCTCGATAGCGCCGCCCCGCAGGGATTTGACCTGCACCTTCTCGGGATGGGAGGCGAGGGCCACATCAACTCACTCTTCCCCCACACGGCCGCTGTCACGGAAACGGAACGCAGGGTGCTCCCCATTTTCGACTCGCCGAAGCCTCCCGCGGAACGGGTCACCCTGACCCTGCCCGCGGTACATTCGGCGGCTCGGGTGTGGCTGCTCGTGTCCGGGGCGGAAAAGGCGGAGGCCGCGGCGGCCATTGTCGATGGTGCCGCCGCCGAGGACTGGCCCGCGGCCGGTGCGCAGGGCCGGGATGAGACCGTGCTTTTCCTCACCGAGGATGCGGCGGGAAAGCTCGGCTGATTCCCGGACAATCTCCGGGGCGTTTTTTGCAGCGCAATGGGCGGTGGGCGGCCATGTGCCGCCCACCGCCGGGGAACCGTTTTCAGGCGGGCATCTTGAACAGGGCACCGTCATCCGGGGGTTCCCCGGGCGGTTGGCCGGGCGGTTGGCCAGGTGTCTCCTCGGATTCTTTTTGCCTTGCCCTGGCCCTGGCTCCGCCGGATTCCTCCTGTGCGGCCGACTCATTAAACACCACCCCGCCACCTGCCGGATAGTGTCCGACCCTGCCCGACTCCGGGTCAACGTCCATGAAGCCCTTGTTGTTGACCCCGCTCCGGGAATCGTCGACCGCCGGGTGGTGTCCGAAGCACTGGGGAGTCAGGTTGGAAATGTCGGTGCCTCCCCCCTGTGCCCAGGGTGTCAGGTGGTGGATCTCACACCTGATCATGGGTTGATCACACCCCGGAGCACTGCACACGAGCTCGGAGGCGAGCAGGGCGATGCGCTGCTCGAGGGAAGCCGAACGCCTCGTCCGACCAAGATACAGCGGTCTTCCCGAACGATCGTCCAGCACCGCTCCGAAGTCGAACTTCGCGGCCCCCAGGCGGAGAATCTCATGTGGAGCCAGTGCGATGCCCGTGTTGGTGGGATAGCGGTGCCTGGCGCCTTCCTCCTCGAGATCGGCGATATCCCCGGCCGTCATGGAGATGACGATGGATCCGATCCCATGGCGTCCCCTGGCCAGCAGTCCCGAATGTGCCAGCCCCAGAATGTGCGTGAGTCCATCGATTCTTCGCTGCCCCATGGTGCGGGTGTCCTCGTCCGCCGGTACCTCGACCAGGTCGCCGCGTCTGGTCAGCGGAGCCAACGCCGCCTGGAGCATCGCCGCCGCGTCCGCCGGAAGGTAGCCGCTGAACCTGACACCACCGTCGGCATCCTGGTCCGCGAGGTGCAGGAATCGTTTACGGGACGCCGCGAAGGGATCACCGCTGCTCCTGTTCGCTCTGGTGACCTGTTTACGGACCCAGGCACGGAGGTCCTCGGGGCTTCTCGACGCCGATTCCTCGACGGCCTTTTTGTACAGCTCCTCCTTCGTGGGAACAGTTTTGCGGTTGAGGTTTCCGAGCTCCTGGTTGATGATGTTAAGTTTCTCCGCACTCGTTGCCTCCTTCCTTGCCTTCTTCAGGGCCTCCCGGCGCTCCTGCTCCGCCTTCTCCCTGGCCTCGCGAGCCTCCCGTCCTCCATCTGGCTCCCCGCGCCCCTTTCTCCCGGTGTCGCCCTCGCCCCTGGGGTCGGCTTCCGGTCCGGGCTCAGACTCCGATCCGGGCTCGAACTCCGGTCCGGGAAGCGGGAAGAGGTCATCCGCGAGACGATTCCGTCTATGGGCCTCGGCGCGCGAGATGCCGAACCTCTTCATCAGGAAGTCAAGGTGATTGCTTGAGCCGACCAGGGCCCCCGCTCCCGCCAATTGGGCGGCGCGGGTGACCCCCGCATCGATCAGCGCCTTCGAATTCACTATCCCCTCAAAGGCAACCAGCGCATCGATGTTCCCAGCGAAGTCCGCGCCTGAGGGTTCAACCGTGAAGACATCCATGATTCCGGTCATGGCGGAACCGATGGCCTTGACCATCTCTGCGATTCCGTTCTCCTCCATGTTGCACACCCCCTGTCCTCATCCCGTCCCCCCACCAAGCGTTAGCACCTATTATAATAGTCCACCTGTTCGAACGCAATACCCGATGAGAAAAAAATTTCGAACAGTGGCATGGCGACGCTGGTCCACCTCGGAGAAGCGGCCACCACCGACCATCGGAGCCCGGAGGACCCGAAAATCGGACCGAAACACTGTCCGAAACACACACCGAGAAGCAGCTCGAATAGCGCCCCCGGAAGAGGCCCGGTGAACGCCCAGGAACACAATCTCCCCGGAAAGGACCACAACGCTCCCCCGGTGAGGTGCCTAGCTCCTCATCCCCACCCCGACCGGCTCATGCGATGCAAGAGAGAAGCTGTCACTGTACAAGGGATTATCAAGCCCCCTGGCCAGACTCGCCGCCAGTTCCGCGTAGGCGGGCGATAACTTGAACGCATGCCCGGAACCGCCGGTCAGAACAACCACGTTTCCCACACGGTCGATGATCGGATTCTTGTTCGACGTATAGGTGTCATAATGAACGCTGTACCGGTTGGGCTCCGGACTGACACCCGGAAAGAGGTCGTGGACTCTTCGGCCGAACTCGGAGACCTCCTGCCTGTCGAGCCTGAGGTCGCTGTCCTCGACGCGTGGGGCCGAGGGTCCGCCCCACAGATCCAGGCCGGCGATCTTCACGCTGTATCCATCCACACTGGGGGCTCCGAAGACGTGGAAACCATCGCGGTCCCGGATGAAGCACGGCATACGCTCCGGGAGGAATTCGACGGGGCGCGTGGCCAGGAACCAGGTGAGAACGAGTTTTCTCACCTCCAGCAGATCCCGGAGTTGCGGAATGAGCTCCGCGCTCCAGGCCCCGGTGGTCACGATAACCTGGTCAACGGCTATCTCCTCCCCGTTCGCGCTGACTATCACACCCGATCCGGTGTCCCGGATGGAGGTGATCTGCATATGATCACGGATCAGCGCTCCATTTCTCCGTGCCTGCTCGATGGCGCTGAGCACGGCGAGCTCCGGACGCAGCGCACCGCCCTGGAGATCCAGCACGCCGGCCTCGTCATCCCTGCTGTCCATGCCGGGGTAGCGGTTGCGCAGCTCCGTCACGGAGAGCCGCTCGTGGGGCAGTTCATACTCATCCACGGACCGGAGCAGCCGCTGAAAAGGCTCTTCGCTTTCCCTGCCCGTGGAGATCACCCCGAAGTTGTGCAGCAGCTGGCGCCCTGAGGCCGCACCCAGTTGCAGCCACAGCTCCCGGGCCCTGCGAAGCAGTGGGACAAAGGTTGCCCCCTCGTGATAGGCCATGCGGAAGAGTCTGGATTCCCCCGTGTAGGCACCGTAGCCGTGCCCGAGCCCGAACTGTTCGACACCGATCGCCTCGACTCCCGGGGTTCGACTCAGATGCCACAGCGCCATCGATCCGGTCGATCCCAGACCGATCACCGCGATCTTCCTCTTCATGCCCATCGATTCCTCACCTTCCGCCCTTCTCGACGCGCGCACATCAAGCCAGTGCCGGCTCGTCCCAGAGAGTCAGCCTCGTACCGATCCCTTCCTCCACAGCGTTCTCATAAACCTGCGTGGCCCAGGCCACGTCCTCCACCGGCATGCCGCCGACGGAGTAGAGGATGATCTCATCGTCGTTGAGACGAGCCGGCAGGATGCCCTCGCAAATGTCGCCGATCTGCCGAATCCTCCCCGGATCCAGGATCCCGGCTGTCATCAGGTCGTGCCAGTGGGTACCGGGAATCCCCAGCAGTTGATATGCCTGCGAACCGTACTCCTCGGCCCAGGCGTCGTACAGACCCATGTAATCCACCACGAGCCGGGCGTCGCCGGTGATGAACTGATCGTCGAATCGCGCCGCCGCGGGAAGCAGGAGGAGCGCCCCCGGCTTCAGCCAGTCCTTGCGGAAGTAGGGGAATGCAGCCGAGCCGGCGGCATCGGTGGTGGTGGCCGCCACGATGATATCTGCATCCGCCGCGGCATCCTGTTCACTGTCCACCGCAACCACACTGACCTGCGGATACTTCTCCGCAGCCCAGGCTCGGAACTCCTCGACACCCCGCGCGCTTCGGCCCTTGACCTTGATGGTGTCGATTCCCGGGCGCAACGCCAGGCATGCCTGCGTAATGGTCTTTCCCATGACTCCGGGACCGATGATCGCGAGGGTCGTCGCGCTCTTTACGGCCAGGTGCTTGACCCCCACACCCGGAACCGCCCCAGTCCGGTATGCGGACAGGAGGTTGCCGGACATGATCGCCTTCGGCGCGCCCGTGACCGTATCATTGAGCACGAAGGTGTGGATCGAGCGTGGCAGGCCCGAATTCCGGTTCTCGGCGTTGGAGCCGTACCACTTGACACCGGCGTTGTTGAAACGTCCCCCGAGGTACGCAGGCATTGCCATGAAGCGGCGGTCCGGCCCGTCCTTGGGCATCCCGTCGAATTCTGGTGCCTGCGGGAAGGTGATCATGGCCCCGTGGGAGTTCGAGTTCAACCCGGCCATGCGGTAGTCACCGCGTGCGAGCAGCACCAGGGTCTCCTCCATGACATCGACGCATGAGGCGATGTCGGTGACCCCCGCGGCGATCATGTCCGCTTCATTGAGAAAAATAAAGTCAATCACAGTGTGTCTTCCTTCTGCTTGTCGACGCCCACGTCACTACCCGCACCCGCCGCAGCGGGTGCGGGTGCGCTCACGTTGGGGGATTCCTCGACGGGGATCGTTGTATCCGGGGTGGTCCGCGAAGCCAGACCCATCCCCGGGATGGTGAACTGATAGGCCGTTTCCGCGTGGACGGAGCGGTCGATGCCGTTGTACTCATCCTCGGCGGAGATTCGGATATCAGTGACCTTGCTCATCAGCGTCGCTATCAGCCAGGTCATGCCGAAGGCGTAGCCCAGGGTTATGATCACCGCGAGCGGCTCCCTCCAGAGCAGGGAGACATCTCCCCCGCGCAGCACGCCGGCGAGTTCGCCCGGGGCGGCCGGGTCACCGAAGAGCATGACGAACATCGCCCCGGCGATTCCCGCCATGCCGTGGACGGCGAACACATCGAAGGTGTCATCGATGCGGTGCGTCCGCTTCCAGGTGATCGCCCATGCCGCCACCGCCGAGCCGAGGAAACCGACGACCACGGCACCGATGGGGCTGACCGCATTAGCGGAAGGGGTGATGGCGACCAGTCCCGCGATGATGCCGGTGGCCAGTCCGAGCAGGGTGGCATGGCCGTCCCTGATGCGTTCGATCAAAATGTACCCAAGCATGCCGCCGCCGGCCGCCAGCACCGAGGTGACCACGACATAGCTGGCGAGGAAGTTCGCTCCGCCCGCGGTGCCGCCGTTGAATCCGAACCAGCCAGCCATGATAAGTCCCGCCCCCAGAAGGGTGATCGGAAGATTGTGCGGTCGCACGGACATGGTGTGTCTGCGTCCGAGAACCAGTGCCAGTGCCAGTCCGGAGGCACCTGCGTTCATGTGGACGGCGGTTCCACCGGCGAAGTCGTGGAAACCGAGGGTGTTGACCATCCACCCTCCGACGAATCCCGTGGATTCATCGTCGAAAGCGAACACCCAGTGTGCGAGGGGTGAGTAGACGAAAGTCAGCCACAGCACGCCGAAGACGAGCCAGGAGCCGAACTTCATTCTTCCAGCGGCACCCGAGGCCACCAGAGCCAGGGAGATGGCCGCGAAGAGGATGTAAAAGCCGGCCCACATCATTCCGCCCGCTCCATCGTCGGTCATGATGCTGCGGAATCCGAAGTAATCCATGGGATTTCCGATGATTCCCAATCCCCCGAGCGAATTGCCCATCACGAGTCCGTGTCCGTAGAGGACATACATGACACTGGTGACGGCGAGCGCCCCCATGACCATCATGAACGTGTTGAGCACCTGATTTCCGCCAAGCATTCCCCCGTAGAGGAAGGAAAGACCGGGAAACATGAGACTAACCAATGCAAACGCTGCAAGGATCCAGGCAAGATCAGAGGGGTCCATTATTAGGCCTTTCCACAGTGAGGTCTATTCCTGATGCAATTTTTCTATTGCATGATAGGTAATCTATCCCAGCCGTTTCTATAGGTCAATCGGTTTAGGATCCCCTGTCAGCTGAATCACAGCCGTGGAAAAGCAGAAAGGGACCCTCCCCGAACGGGGAGGGTCCCAGCTGCCCTGGTTACTAAAGACCTAGGAGTACGCCTGAATCAGGTTCAGCGCGACGATGCAGACGATCCAGATGATCGCGGTGAGGATGGTCACGCGGTCGAGGTTCTTCTCCACCACGGTGGAACCGGAAAGGTTGGACTGCACGCCGCCACCGAAAAGGCTCGACAGTCCGCCGCCCTTGCCCTTGTGCAGCAGGACGAAGATCGTCATGAGCACGCTGGCGATGACGAGCACAATCTGAAGCGCTAGTGCCATGTGGGGAGACTTCCTTTACGTAGAACTGTTTTTCCAATAACTCAGGACAGTATACACAACGGCCGCTATCCGGAGTTGCGCAGTGCGGTCGACAGACCGTTCATGGTCAACTGGATGTTCCGGGAGACCTCAACGCTGTCATCGCCTGAACGGTACCTGCGCATCATCTCCACCTGAATGACGTTCAGCGGCAGGAGGTAGGGGTATCTGCTGCGCACGGAACGCGCCAGCAGCGGATTGTCGTCGAGCAGGTCCTCCGAACCTGTGATCACCGCGAACATGCGCTTTGTCAGGAAATACTCCTCGTGGATCTGAGAGTACACCCGCTCCGCGACATCGGCGTCCGCGACGAGTTCGGAATAGAGCCTGGCCAGCCTCAGTTCCGCCTTGCTCATCACCTGCGCCATGTTGTCCAGAACGGAGGTGAAGAAGGGCCAGGTGCGGTTGAGCTCCTGGAGTTGCGCGATCCGCTCCCCGGCCTCCACACCCTCGCCCACCCACTGCTCGAGCGCCGTGCCCACACCGAACCAGCCGGGCAGCATGACCCTCGACTGGGACCAGCTGAGCACCCAGGGGATCGCCCGGAGGTCCTCCACCGTCTCGGTCTGCTTGCGCGAACTAGGGCGCGAGCCGATGTTGAGCGACCCGATCTCCTGCACCGGGGTGGACTCGGTGAAATAGGGAATGAACCCCGGATCATCATGCACCAGCGATGTGTACTTCTCCAGGCTCAGCCGCGAGATCTCCCTCATGATCTCATGCGCACGCTCCGGTGCGCTGAGATCGGACACATCCAGAAGCGAGGCCTCCAGGGTCGCGGAGACCAGAGCCTCAAGATTCCTGCGTGCGGTGCTCACGGAGCCGTATTTCGCGGAGATGATCTCGCCCTGCTCCGTGACGCGGACCGAACCCTGCACCGCCCCCTTGGGCTGTGCCAGGATCGCATCATAGGAGGGTCCGCCACCACGGCCGACGGTACCGCCACGCCCGTGGAACAACCGGAGCTTGACCCCGGCCTCACGGCAAAGCTCCACCAGTCGGAGCTCGGCATCATAGAGCGCCCAGTTCGCCGCGAAGTACCCGCCGTCCTTGTTCGAGTCGGAGTAACCGAGCATCACTTCCTGGACGTCGTCCCGCTGCGCGAGGTAGTTGCGGTAGAGATCGAGATCCCACAGCTCATCCAGAATTCCGGCGCCACGCTGCAGATCATCGATGGTCTCAAAGAGCGGGATCACATCGATGTCACCTCGGGGAGTATCCCCCTGCGCACGGATGAAGCCGAACTCCTTGAGCAGCACCATCGGCTCGAGAACATCGGTGACCGAGGAGGCCATGGAGATGATGCAGTGCGGGACCATGCGCGGACCGAACTTCTTCACCGCCTCCGAGGCCGTGGAAAAGATGCCGAGTTCACGGTTGGTGGCCTCGGAATAGGCCCAGTCACCATGTGGGATCAGAGGTCGCGGCGTGCTCAGCTCCTTCAGCAGTAGCTGTGTCTTCTCCTCCTCGGAGAGCCCGCGGTAGTCGGGGGTCGCCTGGGCCGTGGCGAACAGCTCAGTCAGAACGTCCTCGTAGCTCTCGGAGTTCTGGCGCAGATCGAGGGAATAGAGGTTGAAGCCGAAGCTTCCGGCCGCCGACCGTAGATCGGCGAGCCGGTCATCAGCGATGAGGTCGTCGTTGGAGCGGCGCAGCGAATCATCGAGGACGAGGAGATCCCGCTTGAACTCCTCCGGCCCCGCGTAGGGATCGAAAATGTGGAACCACTTTCCCTCCACCGCGTGCTCACCTATCAGATGCGAGGTGGTGGCCAGGATCCGCCCGCGGATGCCGTGGACGGCCCGACGGTACGGTTCGTCGACGCGGCTGGGGACATCATTGTGGCCGGCGTCGGCGAGCGCGACCAGATCTGTGGTGACGCTGCTCATCCGGTCCGACAGACTCAGCTCGTGCTCAAGTGCATGGAGCTGACGTGCATAGTATTTGAGCACCGTCTCCGCCGCACGGTGGGTGGCGTAGTCCACGGTTTCGGAGGTGACGTAGGGGTTACCATCATGGTCCCCTCCGATCCAGGAACCAGGCTTGACCACGGCGACCTCGGGCAAGTTATCCCCGAACGCCGCATTCAGTCGCGCCATCACGTCCCTGTTGATCCGTGGAATCTCCTTGAGCAGACTCAGCTTGTAGTAGCGCAGTCCGACCTCGATCTCATCCTCGATGCGTGGACGCGCCACGCGGATCAGCGCGGTCTGCCACAGGATGGTGATCCGACGGCGCACCGCACGCTCGACATCGGCGAGTTTGGCATCGGTGCGCGCGGTGGGTTCCGCGGCGAGGAGTTGATGCCTCTCCTTCATCAGTGCGGTGATCTGCTTCTGCGCATCGAACACGGTTCGACGCCTGGTTTCGGTGGGGTGAGCGGTGAGTACCGGCGCAACCTCCGCGTTGCGCAACACCGCCGCGACCTCGTCGCGGCCGATGCCGGCGTCGTCAAGCTTTGTCCACGTGGCCTCCAGCGTGCTGTCCGGAGCCGGTGCGCCCGAGTCCAGGAGCTCCTCGCGGGCGGCCTCATCGTGGAGGTCCTCCGCGAGATTGGCCAGCAGAGCGAAATGCGTGAAGGCGCGGGCGACGGGGGTGGCCAGGCTCGGGGAAATGTCACGGAACATCTCCACCATCGCCTCCATCTCCGCATTGCCCTTGGCGATCTGGAACGCGGTCTGGCGGGCGCTTTCAACAAGGTCGTAGACCTTGCTCCCCTCCTGCTCGGCTATCACCTCGCCCAGGATGCGCCCCAGAAATCGGATGTCTTTTTTCAAGCGATCAGTCACTGTGTTCAACTTCCGTCAAAGTATCGAAAAGAACAGCCGCCCACTGCTCCCCGTGGTTCACGGGCGCGTGGGCGGCGTTGCTGAAAAACGCTAGACGACGCTGGCTGCGGCGGCCACCAGCTTGGCAAACGCCTCACCGTCGAGTGAGGCACCGCCGACGAGCCCACCGTCGACGTCCGTCTGACCGACGATCTCCGCGACCGTCTCCGCCTTTACGGAACCGCCGTAGAGAATGCGGATTCCCGCCGCAACGTCATCGCCGGCGATCTCCGCGATCAGTCCACGGATGGCACGGCAGACCTCCTGGGCATCCGCAGCCGAGGCGACCTTGCCGGTACCGATGGCCCACACCGGCTCATAGGCGATGACGGTGTTGCCCAGATCCTCCGGGGACAGCCCCGCCAGGGACTGCCTGGTCTGCTCAACCACGTACTCCACGTGGGTGCCCGCCTCGCGGATCTCCAGGGGCTCGCCCACGCACACGATCGGGCTGATGCCCGCACCGAGCGCGGCCTTGGCCTTCGCCGCCACGAGTTCATTGCTCTCGTGGTGGTATTCGCGGCGCTCGGAGTGACCGACCACGACCCAGGAACAGTTCAGCTTCGCGAGCATCGCTGCGGAGACCTCACCGGTGTAGGCACCGGACTCGTGTGCGGAGACGTCCTGGGCACCGTAGGTGATCTCCAGCTTGTCGCCCTCGACGAGGGTCTGCACCGAGCGGATGTCTGTGAACGGCACGGTGACCGCGACATCGACCTTCTCGTAGTATTCCTTGGGTAGTGCGAAGGCCAGCTTCTGAACGGTTCCGATCGCCTGCTGGTGATCCAGGTTCATCTTCCAGTTGCCGGCGATGAGTGGCTTACGTGCCATGGGGGTGGTCCCTTTCGGTTGAACGTTGATGAGAGAGGTGGATTAGTCTTCGAGCACGGCAACGCCGGGAAGTTCCTTGCCCTCGAGGAACTCGAGGGAGGCGCCGCCACCGGTGGAGATATGGGAGAAGCCGTCCTCATCCAGCCCGAGGACGCGCACGGATGCCGCGGAATCGCCGCCGCCGACGACGGAAAAGGCTCCGTTGTTCGCGGTGGCATCGATGATCGCCTGCGCGATGCCGCGCGTGCCATCGGAGAAGGCCGGAAACTCGAAGACACCCATGGGCCCGTTCCAGAAGATGGTCTTCGCGCCGCTGAGCACCTCCGCGAACCTGGTCACCGACTCGGGTCCGATATCCAGTGACATCCACCCCTCGGGGATCGAGTCGAGATCGACGATCTTCTTCTGTGCATCCTTGGCGAACTCGGAGGCCGCGACAAGGTCAACCGGAAGAACGATCTTGTCGCCGAAGCGCTTTACCAGATCGCCGCAGGTATCCACCATCTCCTCCTGGAGCAGTGACTTCTGGACATCATGGCCGAGGGCCTTGAGGAAGGTGTAGCACATGCCACCACCGATGATGATCGAGTCCGCCTTTGCCGCGAGCGCCTCGATCACGCCGAGCTTGTCTGAGACCTTGGAACCTCCGAGAACAACGACATAGGGTGACTCGGGATTCTTTGCCACCTTCTCCAGAACCGCGAGCTCCTTCTCCACGAGTTCACCGGCGTAGTGCGGCAGCCGCTTGGCGATATCATAGACCGAGGTCTGGACACGGTGGACGACACCGAATCCGTCGGAGACGAATGCCCCGTTATCGGCTGCCAGCGAGGCCAACTGATCGGCGAACTCGCCGCGCTCCGCCTCATCCTTCGAGGTCTCGCGGGGGTCGAAGCGGACGTTCTCCAGGAGGAGGATGTCACCATCGGTCAGTCCGTTGGCGCGCTCGTGGGCGTCCTCACCGACGACATCGCCGGCCAGGGCCACATACTGGCCGAGCTCCTCGGAGAGTGCCTCCGCGACCGGCGCGAGGGAGAACTTCTCGTTGACCTCGCCCTTGGGGCGGCCGAGGTGGGCCATGACGATCACCTTGGCGCCGGCCTCCGACAGTGCCCGCAGCGTGGGCAGGGAGGCGATGATGCGACCCTTGTCGGTGATGTTTCGGTTCTCATCGAGGGGAACGTTGAAATCGGAACGTACGAGGACGTGGCGTCCTTCGACGCCTTCGTCGAGAAGGTCCTTGAGGGTCTTAACAGCCATGCTGTGCTCCTAGCAATGTGTCGACGGATGAAGCAGTTGGTTTCAGTATTCGATTGTAGGGAATATCCGAGCTCCCATTGATGACCGGGAGCACAAACGGCCCGGGGTGTGCCGAGGCACACCCCGGGCCGCAGGGTTGTCACACGGAGTGACAGGGTGGCAGTTTAGAGCTTGGATCCAACGAGCTCGGTCAGACGCAGCAGCTGGCAGGTGTAGCCCCACTCGTTGTCGTACCAGGACACAACCTTGACGGTGTTGCCCGAGACCTTGGTCAGGCCGGAATCGAAGATCGAGCCGTGGGAGTTGTGGATGATGTCGGTGGAAACCAGCGGATCCTCCGAGTACTCCAGGGTGTCACCGAACTCACCGGTGGCGGCTTCCTTGATGGCGGCGTTAATGTCCTCGACGGTGACCTCGGAGTTGGTGGTGAAGGTCAGGTCGGTGGCGGAACCGGTGATGACGGGAACGCGGAGTGCGTAACCGTCGAGCTTGCCCTTGAGCTCGGGAAGGACCAGGGCGACAGCCTTGGCCGCACCGGTGGAGGTGGGGACGATGTTCACGGCTGCTGCACGGGCGCGACGCAGGTCGCGGTGCGGTGCATCGTGGAGGCGCTGGTCACCGGTGTATGCGTGAACGGTGGTCATGAGGCCGTTGACGATGCCGAACTTGTCGTTGAGGACCTTGGCCATCGGAGCCAGGCAGTTGGTGGTGCAGGAGGCACCGGAGATGACGTTGTGCTTCTCCGGATCGTAGTCCTGGTGGTTGACGCCGTAGACGAAGGTGGCGTCCTCGTTCTTGGCGGGGGCGGAAATGATGACCTTCTTCGCGCCTGCCTCGATGTGGGCCTTTGCGGCCTCGGCGTCGGTGAAGAAGCCGGTGGACTCAATGACGATATCCACGTTGTGTGCGGCCCAGTCGAGGTTCTTCGGATCGCGCTCCTCGGAGACGGCGATGCGCTTGCCACCGACGGTGATGGACTCATCGTCGTACTCGACCTCCTGGCCGATGGGGCCGAGGATGGAATCGAACTTCAGGAGAGTGGAGAGGGTCTTGTTGTCGGTGAGATCGTTCACCGCAACGATCTCGAGGTCGTCGCTGCGCTGCAGGACCGCGCGGTAGAAATTACGTCCGATACGACCGAAGCCGTTGATGCCAACACGAATCGTCACGATGGTGCTCCTCTGAGAGAATTGGTTTACGTCCAATGTGTGATGTCCAGATCCACTGCGGCAAACCGAACCCTTGAACTTTTGTCGGGCTTACCTTGTTTCCAAATCTACCGGTTCTGGCGGTGTCTCTGATTCATCCTGGTTCTGATTTTAACGATGAATCGCAGATCCTGCAGCGTTTCTAAAAACGACCGGACACAAACAAAAATCGTAGATCTCACGTTCGGGGGTGGTTTCTCACTTTCCCTCTCGTTCATTTGTCGCCCGAGTCACGCAACCTCGGGAACACCCCATAACGGCACCCTATAATGGGGGTACGGGAGTTCTCCATTACAGACCGCGGTGAACGAATTCCCCGATCTCAGAAACGGACACTTGTGATACAACTCACGTTGGTGGCTCCCCTTCGGTGGTCCACCACCGTCGCCCGTATGGGCGTCGACAGGCATCTTCGGCCCTACATCTCCTCCAGGAGGTCCTCGGTGACGGCGGAGTTCGTGTCGGGGATCCCGAGTTCCTCGGCCCGCTTGTCGGCCATCGTCAACAGGCGCCTGATCCGACCGGCGACGGCGTCCTTGGTCATCTGCGGGTCAGCGAGGCGACCGAGCTCCTCCAGGGAGGCCTGGCGGTACTGCACCCGCAGCTGACCCGCCTCGGCGAGGTGCTCGGGAACATCATCGCCGAGAATGCGCATCGCCAGTTCCACCCGGGCGGCGGCGGCCACCGCGGCACGCGCGGACCGCCGCAGGTTGGCGTCATCGAAATTGGCCAGCCGGTTCGCCGGCGTGCGGATCTCCCTCTTGATCCGTTTGTCCTCCCAGCGAATGCGGGACTTCTGTGCGCCCATGCGGGTGAGCAGCGCCCCGATGGCCTCCGCATCCCGGACCACCACGCGATCCGAACCCCTGGAATCCTTCGTCTTCGCCGTCACCCCGATTCTGCGTGCGCACCCCACCAGCGCGAGGGCCGCCTCCTGGCAGGGACACAGCACCTCCAGGGTCGAGGAGCGTCCGGGCTCGGAAAGGGTGCCCGAGGCCAGGAACGCGCCACGCCACGCCGCCTCGGCATCACTGATCGTCCCGGAGACCACCTGCGGGGACAATCCCAGGACCGGATGCCCCGAGCGGGTGACCAGGCCGGTGCGCCTGGCGATCTCGTCGGCATTGTCGATGATCCGTACCAGGTAACGCGCGGCCTTGCGGGTACCACTGGCGGTGACGGTGTGCACCTGCACCTGGGTGGCGTACAGCTCCGCGATCGCATCACGAAGACGCTGCGCCACCTTCAGGCTGTCGAGGTTGACCTCGATGACCAGTCGCCCCGTGACCACCTGCATCTGCCCGGTGAAGCGGAGCAGCGCCGACACCTCGGCTGCGCGGGCACTGGGGCGGGAAACGCCGACCGTGGTCAGTTCGGCCTTGACATCAGTGGTCAGTGACAATTGTTCAAACCTTCCTCGGGCATCTCCCGCAGGTGGATGCAAACTACCGGAACGGAGAAAACCCGTACCGGAGGGGATTAAAACCGGGGTCCGCTAAGCTCTGCGCGCCTCCGCGTACACCGACAGCAGGGCCGAGCTCAGCTTCGCCGGATCGTGGACGCTGGTGAACCGCCCCCGGCCGTCCTCCGCTCGGACATCACAGAAGTCGACCTCGGCACCGAGCGCCTCCGCCGCGCGCTGAATGTAGCCCCGTTCCATTGATGAGGCCACCGTACCGGAGTCGACGAGGATCCGGTCAACCTTGAGCTCCCGTGCGTGCTGGCGCAGCACGTGGATGTGACGCTCCGAGGAGAACCCGGAGGTCTCACCCGGTTCGGCCCTGAGGTTGAGCACCACCACCTTCGTTGCCTCGGACTCCGACAGCGCCTCGACGAGGCCGGGGACCAGAAGGTGCGGAATCACCGAGGAAAACCAGGATCCGGGTCCGAGTGTGATCAGATCCGCACCGGTGATCGCCTCAATTGCCTCGGGGCTCGGCTCCGGATCCTCGGGAATCAGACGCACCCTGCGCACCTGGCCGGGTGTACTGGCCACAGCCACCTGCCCCCTCACCTGCTGCATGACCCTGGGGTCCTCCCCCAGCCCGGAAACCTCCGCCTCGATATCCAGCGGTTCGGTACACACCGGTATGGCCCGGCCCTGGGACTGGGTGAACTCGGCGATCTTATCCAGGGCGTTCTGGGAGCTTCCCAGAACATCGGTGAGCGCGACGATGAGGAGATTGCCCAGCGCATGTCCCGCGAGGGCACCGTGCCCGCCGAAACGGTGCTGCAGGAACTGCTCCCACAGCTCGCCCTCCTCATTCTCGGAGGTCAACGCCGCCAGGGCCATCCGGAGGTCTCCGGGAGGGATCTGACCGAGCTCGTGCCTGATCCGCCCGGAGGATCCGCCGTCATCGGCGACGGTGACCACCGCGTTGATCCTCTGCGGCGAACAGATCTTCGCCGCGCGCAGCGTCTGGAACAGGCCGTGTCCCCCACCGAGGCTGGTGATCACCCGCGGCTTATCCGCCGTGGGCAGGTCGCGACTCCCCCCACCCTCGCCGGGCTGCGCCGAGGCGGGCGTTCCCGCTTCAAAAATTGAGGTCATTGCCCTCCCTTTCTCTTCCTCGACTTGCAGATCAGTTCCTATTAATATCGCGGTGCACCACCGATACGTCCAAATCCTCATGGGCCGCGAGCCTGCGGCCCAGCTCCTCGGACACCGCGACCGAACGGTGGTGTCCCCCGGTGCATCCGATGGCGACGGTGATGAAGTTCTTCCCCTCGTGGCGGTAACCGGGAAGCATGTCCTCGAGCATGGAGACGAAGTTGTCAAGAAAGGTCCGCGCGCCGTTCTGGCTCAGCACATAGTCCGACACCGGCTTGTCGACGCCCCTGAAGGGTCGAAGTTCCGGCACCCAGTAGGGGTTGGGCAGGAAGCGCACGTCGACGATGAAGTCCGCGTCCCGCGGTGATCCGTGCTTGAAACCGAAGGACTCGATGGTCACATGCTGGACGCGCTGCGCGATCGTCTTGAATGAGGACTCGATGGAGCGGCGCAGGTCATGTACCGAGAGCTCGGAGGTATCGATGACAACATCGGCGTTTTCCTTGAGCTGCGAGAGCATCTCGCGTTCGCGTTCGATCCCCACCTGCAGGGTCTGGCTCCCCTGGAGGGGATGGGTGCGGCGGACACTGTCGAAGCGGCGAATAAGCACGTCATCCCTGGCATCGAGAAAAAGCACGGTCGGCGCCAGGTTCCTCCGCTGGAGCTCGGTGATGATATCGCTGAGGTTTCCGCGGAACTCCCTGGAACGCACGTCGGAGACCAGGGCGACCTTGTCCACCGGGGAGTCATCGGCCGCGCAGATCTCGATCAGCGAGGGAATCATCTGGGGCGGGAGATTGTGGGCGACGTACCATCCGAGGTCCTCCAGGACCCGGGCGGCGCTGCTGAGTCCCGCCCCGGACATCCCGGTCACCAGAACCGGTGTGAAGGGACGGCGGTTTCCCGATTCCACGCTCTGTGCTGCTGTCAACGTTCCGGCACTAGGATTCATGGCTCTCATACTAGTCAGCCCGTCCTCTCATGGTCGGTCTCTCCGTGTTCTCACGGTGTCGGGGGATGCAGACCCGCGAACACGCTCTCCGCCAGCCTGGGACCGAAACCCTTCACCGCGGCTATCTCCTCAACGGTGGCACTTTTCAGGTTCGCCACCGAACCGAAGTGTTTGACCAGTTCCGTTCGTCGGGTCTGGCCGAGCCCGGCGATGCCGTCCAGCTCGGAAACGCGCATACGCTTCGAGCGCTGCTGTCGGTGGTAGGTGATGGCGAAACGGTGTGCCTCATCACGAATCTGCTGGAGCAGGAAAAGTGCCTGGGAGCTGCGGGGCAGGATCACCGGATCGGGGTCCCCCGGCACCCAGATCTCCTCCAGGCGCTTCGCCAGGCCGATCAGTGTCACGTCGACGATACCCAGCTCATCAAAAACCTCCTGGGCGGCGGCCACCTGCGGCGCACCACCATCGACGATGAAAAGCTGTGGCGGATAGGCGAAACGCCTGTTGTCGGTGCTCATCTCCTCAACCTTTTCATCGGCGAAGTTCGAGCCGTCGAACTCTTCGGCCTCGGGAACTGCCAGGCGGTCACGGTTGTGCCTGAGGAAGCGGCGCCTGGTCACCTCAGCGATGGAGGCCACGTCATCGGAATGCCCGTCACCCGCGGCCTCCCGGATCCGGTAGCGCCGGTAGTCCGACTTGCGGGGCAGGCCGTCCTCGAACACCACCAGGGAGGCGACCACATCGGTGCCCTGGATGTGGGAAATGTCCGTGCACTCGATGCGCAGCGGCGCCTGCTCCATACCCAGGGCCTCCTGGATGTCCCGGAGGGCGGCCGAGCGGGCCGTGAGATCTCCCACCCTTTTGAGCTTGTGCTGTTTGAGCGCCTCCCTGGCGTTGCGCTCGACGGTCTCCATCAGGGCCCGCTTGTCCCCACGCTGAGGGACCCGCAGGTCAACGGTGCCCCCACGCAGCTTCTCCACCACTCGTCTGGTCTGTTCCGGCTCGTCGGGAAGGACCTGGACAAGGATCTCGTGCGGAATAACCGCTCCGGTGGACGCGCGCCCCTGGTTCGACTGCTTATCCACACCGCGGCGCTCGATGAGCTCAGCGTCCTCGGCGGCCTCCGTTTGCGCGCGCTCGACGGCATCGCCGTAGAACTGGACCAGAAAATCCTGCATGACATGCGCCAGTGCCGGATCGGTGCCATCGCCGTTCGGATCGGGCTCCTCCCGCCGGTCCCAGTCCCCGGTCTTCTCCACCACCCAGCCACGCTGGCCCCGGATGCGTCCACCGCGGACGTGGAAGACCTGGACCGCAGCCTCCAGGTCATCGGTGGCGATGGCAATGACATCGGCGTCGGTACCGTCGCCGAGGACGACCGCCTGCTTCTCCATGACCCTGCGGATCGCCTCCAGGTCGTCCCGCAGCCGTGCGGCGCGCTCAAAATCCAGATCCTCCGCGGCTTGTTCCATCTCCGCGCTGAGCTTCCTGGTCACCTTGTCGGTGTGTCCGGACATGAACGAGCAGAAACCATCGACTATCTCGCGGTGCTCCTGTTCGCTGACCCTTCCGACACACGGTGCGGCGCATTTGTCGATGTACCCGAGCAGGCAGGGTCGACCCAACGACTCGTGCCGGTTGAACACCCCCTTGGAGCAGGTACGCATCGGGAACACACGGATGAGCAGATCAAGGGTCTCCCGGACCGCCCACGCGTGGGAATAGGGCCCGTAGTAGCGAACGCCCCTGCGTCGAGGGCCACGGTAGAAGAATGCGCGCGGGAAACGTTCCCCCGTGGACACCGCGAGCATGGGGTAGGTCTTGTCGTCGCGGTACTTGACATTGAACCGCGGATCAAAGCGCTTGATCCAGGTGTACTCCAGCTGCAGTGCCTCCACCTCGCTGGACACCACCGTCCATTCAACGGAGGATGCGGCGAAGACCATCTGGCGGGTGCGCGGATGCAGCTGGGTGACATCCTGAAAATAGTTGGACAGTCGGGCGCGGAGATTCTTCGCCTTGCCAACGTAGATGACTCGGTGGTTGTCGTCCCTGAACTTGTACACGCCCGGCTCCGTGGGGATGGTCCCCGGCGCCGGACGGTAGCTTGTCGGATCAGCCATGTGCGGGACTAGTCCTCCGGCATGTAACGGGATTCCAGATCACGGAACTCCCTCACGGCGCGCACGACATCCTCGCCGTCACGGGCCTGGAACGCCCACATGGGCACGTACTCGAAATCGGGCAGTTCCAGCCGGGCGACTCGGGCGCCCTTGGGGAAGGACAGGCCGTAGATCACCGCCCAGGGGTAGAAGCGGGTCCCGATGAAGTTGCGCACCTCCACGCCGTCCTCATTGGCACGGACCCGGGCCCTGGTGAATCCGATGAAGGCCACCACCGAGATGATCAAACCGATCCCCGGGAACGCCAGGGTGTCAATGAAGGTCACCGCGGCGCCGGTGAAATCGACATCGACGACCAGCCCCATGAAGATGTGCACCGCCATGACCACGACGACCAGGATCCACGCGATCATTTTCATCGTCCTGGAGTGAACCTCGAGCCGCCACGGTTTGTCGGTCGTGGTGTCGGCGAATGCGGCGGTGTATTCGAGGAGTTCGGCGTCGCTGAGCCTTCTCGGGGATGCGTCTTCGCTGCGCATGTTGTCGGAGGCACCGCTGGGGGCTTTGGAGGTCACGATTTCACTATCCTTAAACATTCACGGCGACGGCAGTTGGACAACAGTCTAGCCCCTGCGGGCGCGAATGCCAGAAAGCACCAGAGCGGTATCCAGCGCCGCGATCATGGCTTCGGCCCCCTTGTCCTCGAGGGAGCCCTCACCTCCGGAGCGCTCTATGGCCTGATCCTCGGTGTTGACGGTGAGAACACCGTTTCCGATCGGTACGCCCGAATCGAGGGCGATGCGGGTCAGCCCCTGGGTGACGGAATCACAGACATAATCAAAGTGCGGGGTACCACCGCGGATCACACAGCCGATGGCCACCACCGCATCGTGGGAGCGGCTGAGCTCCTGGACCACCACCGGAAGCTCGAGAGCTCCGACGACGTGGTACTCGGACACCGTCGCACCGGCCGCGCATCCCGTGTCCACGGCGCGCTCGTGCATCCGCTGGCAGATCTCCGCATTCCAGCGGGCGCTGACGACCGCGACCTGCAGACCACCTGCATCGGGCAGCGTGATCCGGGGAAGTCCTTCCTTTGCCATGGGGGATTCCAGCTCCTTAAAGGTTGTCGTTTGAGAACAGTTGTTCCGGATGCGCCCTGTCCCATGCGTCCACTGCGGGCAGATCATGGCCCATCCGGTCCCGTTTGGTGCGCAGGTAGCCCACGTTGTCCTCATGGACCTGCACGGGGATGGGGGTGCGCCCGATGATCGAAATTCCGTGGCCCTCCATGCCGAGGCGCTTTCCGGGGTTGTTACTGATCAGGTTCAGTGACCGCACCCCGAGATCATAGAGAATCTGCGCGCTGGTTCCGAACTCCCTGGCGTCGGCCGGCAGTCCCAGCGCCAGGTTGGCGTCCACCGTATCGGCTCCCTCGTCCTGCAGCTGATAGGCGCGGAGCTTAGCCAGCAGGCCGATCCCGCGCCCCTCATGACCGCGCATGTAGACCACCACCCCGCGACCCGCCTCCTGGATCATGCGCAGGGATTCATGGAGCTGCTGCCCGCAATCGCAGCGGCGGGATCCCAGAACATCACCGGTCAGGCACTCCGAGTGGACCCGGACCAGGACGTCCTCTCCCCCGTTGTCCGAGGGATCGCCGACGACGACGGCCAGACTCTCCTGACCATCCACGGTGGAACGGTAGCCCACGGCCCGAAACTCGCCGAAGCTCGTGGGAAGCCGGGTTTCAACCACTCTTTCCACCAGGATCTCGTTCCGGCGCCGCCATTCGATCAGCTGCTCGATGGAGATCAGTTTCAGGCCGTGGGTGTCGGCGAAGCGCCGCAGTTCCGGAAGCCTGGCCATGCCCGTCGGATCCTCCTCGCTAACCACCTCGCACAACACCCCCGCGGGACGCAGTCCGGCGGCCCGTGCCAGATCGATGGACGCCTCGGTGTGCCCCGCCCGAACGAGTACCCCCCCGGCCCTGGCACGCAGCGGAACCACGTGGCCGGGGCGGGTGAAGTCCGAGCGCACGCTCTCCGGGTCGGCCAGGAGGCGGATGGTGTGCGCGCGGTCGGCCGCAGAGATGCCCGTGCTGCCGGTGTTGGCGTCGACAGTCACGGTGTAGGCCGTGCCACGCGCATCCTCGTTGGTGGCCGTCATCGGTGGCAGATCAAGACGATCCGCATCCTCGCCGGTCAGGGGAGCACAGACATAGCCGGAGGAATAGCGGACCATGAACGCGACCAGTTCAGGGGTCGCCTTCTCGGCGGCGAAGATGATATCGCCCTCATTTTCCCGGTCCTCATCGTCGACGACCACCACCGCCCTGCCTGCGGCGATGTCGGCGATGGCCTCTTCAACGGAGTCGAGTACTACTTCAGTCACGCGCTCAACCTTAATCCGAGGTGTTTTCGGGCCCGGTGCCGGGTGCCATCATGCGCTCGACATACTTTGCAATAACGTCAACCTCCACGTTCACCGGATCACCCGGAACCAGACCGCCGTGGGTGGTCTCACGCAGCGTGGTCGGGATCAGCGAGACCTCGAACCAGTCCGCGCCGAGCGCGGACACGGTCAACGATGTGCCGTTGAGGGCGATGGAACCCTTCTCCACCACGTACCGCGCCAGTTCCGCGGGCAGGGAGAACCGCAGCACATCCCAGTTCTCCGAATGCGTGCGCGAGATCAGCGCCGCGGTGGCGTCGACATGGCCCTGCATGATGTGTCCCCCGAGCCGACCGTTGGCGGGCAGTGCCCTCTCCAGATTCACCCGGGAACCGATGTCGAGCCCGCCGAGTGAGCTGCGGTCAAGGGTTTCCTGCATGCAGTCCGCGGTGAAGTAACCCTCACCGACACTGACCACGGTCAAGCACACGCCGTTGACGGCAATGGAGTCGCCGAGGTGCGCGTCCTCCAGGACACGTGTCGCCCCCACCTTCAGTCGGACCGAATCACCCAACCTGTCAATTCCGGTGATCCCGCCGATCTCCTCCACAATTCCGGTGAACATCCTCACATCCCTTCATCCTGCTGCTCATTGGTGGGTCGAACCATCTCTATCAGTACATCAGGGCCGAGTCGCTGCACGTCCCGGGTGTCAAAGCGCCGGATGTCGGCCATGGTTGTCACACCCGTGCCTGCGGTGTCGCCGTCCAGCACCGGGCGGCCGGTCCCGAGGAGCGCCGGGGCCAGGTAGGCCTGGACGGCATCGACCAGGCCGGCGTCGAGAAAAGCCGCCGCCAGTGTCGGCCCGCCCTCCACGAGGACGTCGCGGGCACCTGAATCCCACAGCGCGGCCAGCGCCTGATCTATTCCCGCGTACTGTTCGAAACCGAGCCGGCCCAGCTGTGAATCCGCGGGAATCGTCCGGCCGCCGATGACAACGCGCCGGGGCTGGTGCGCGTAGAGACCGTCCTCGGCGCGGGCGGTCAGCGCGGGGTCATCCTGCAGGGCGGTACCGCTACCGATCATGATCGCATCCCTGCGGCTCCGGTCCAGATGGACCGCCGCCCGCGCCCGCGGGCCGGTGATCCAGCGACTGCCTCCGTCGCCCGCCGCCGAGTACCCATCCATGGTCGCGGCGAATTTCCAGGTCACATGGGGTCGGCCGAGCCGCGTTGCGCGAAGCCAGGGACGCAGGGCCGGGACCTCGATGCCGAGACACAGCGTATCGACGCCCCGGTCGCTCAACCACCGGCCGCCACCGGCGGCTTGCGGGAAGGGGTCCGGGACGGCGTAGACCACCCGCACGATTCCCGCCTCGAGCAGCGCACGGGTGCAGGGCCCGGTGCGCCCGGTGTGATTGCAGGGTTCCAGGGTGACGACCGCGGTTCCGCCTCGGGCCCGCCCGCCCGCCTCAGCGAGCGCCACGATCTCCGCATGCGCTCCCCCCGGTGGCCGGGTGGCACCCGTTCCCACCAGCTGCCCGGCGGCATCCAGGATCACCGCACCCACGGGTGGATTCGGGCTGGTGGTACCACGGACCTGCTCGGCGGCCAGTGCCGCAACATCCAGCGCCTCGGTGGGTTCCACGGTGTCTAGCGCTCCGCGAGTTCGCGCAGCTTCAGCACGGCATCATTGGGATCGGCCTTGCCGTAGACCGCGGAACCCGCGACGAAGGCGTCCACCCCGGCATCGGCAGCGAGTCCGATGGTGGACTCCCCGATGCCGCCGTCGATCTCGATGATGATCTCCAGTCCGCGTTCGTCGATGGCCTTCCGCAGGGTGCGCACCTTGGCTAGCTGGTCGGGCATGAAGCTCTGTCCGCCGAATCCCGGCTCCACGCTCATCACCAGGACCTCATCGAAGTGCTCGAGATCGGCGAGGTAATCCTCGATCGGGGTACCGGGGCGGAGGGAGAAGCCGGCGCGCACCCCCCTGGAACGGATGTGCTCGGCCAGCCTGACATGGTCATCAGTCGCCTCCACGTGGAAGATCACGCAATCGGCACCGGCGTCGATGTAGTTGTCCACCCACCTCTCCGGGTTCTCGATCATCAGGTGCACATCGAGGGGTTTGTCGGTGACCCGGTTGACCGCGGCGGTGATGTCATGGCCGAAGCTGAGGTTGGGCACGAAGTGGCCGTCCATGATATCGACGTGAATCCAGTCCGCATCGGGTACCGCTGCGATCTCCGCACCGAGACGGGAGAAATCCGCGGCGAGTATGGACGGGGCGATGATGGGTGTGTTCATGCCCTTGATCATAACCCGCGGGGTGGTCAGCGCTTTCGCAGCACCGAGAAGAACATGGCGTCGGTGCCGTGCCTGTGCGGCCACATCTGCACCGATCTGGCCTCGCCGGTGTCACTCATCCCCGGGATCAGCGGTGCGGCGGGAAGCTCCTCGACCGGCAGGTGCTGAAGCGCCCTGTCCACGATGCCACGTGTTTCCCTGAGATCCGGAGAGCACGTGGAATAGATGATCACGCCACCGGGGCGGACGTGTGAGATCGCGGATTCGAGCAGTTCATACTGGAGGGAGTTCAGCTGCTCGATCTCGCTTTCCCGCTTGCGCCAGCGCGCCTCGGGGCGACGCCGCAGAGCGCCGAGTCCGGAGCACGGGGCATCGACGAGCGCGCGGTCGTAGTCGTTCCCGAGTGCGATCGTCCGGCCGTCGCCGACGTGCACCCTGACGGGCAGATCACGCACGGAACGCTCGATGAGCCGGGCGCGGTGATCGGAGATCTCCACGGCGTCAACCCTGGCTCGGTCCATTCGTGCGAGCGCCCCTATCAGCGCCGCCTTTCCGCCCGGCCCGGCGCAGAGATCGAGCCATCTTCCGTGATCGGTACCCTCCACCGGGGCCTCGACCAGGGCGCGGGCAATCAGCTGGGATCCCTCATCCTGCACCGCGGCGAGTCCCTGTTTGACGGGTTCGATCTCGCCGGGGTCGCCGCCGTCGAGGTAGACGGCGTAGGGAGAGTACCGTCCCTCCTCACCTCCTGTGATCAGTGCCAGTTCCTCGGCGCTGATCTCGCCCGGTCGCGCCACCAGGTGGACCACGGGGCGTTGGGAATCGGCCCGTAGTGCCGTTTCGAGCTCATCCACCGGGAGCACGCGGGCGAAGCTTTTCGCGATCCACTCCGGATGTGCGGTGCGGAAGGCGATGGCGGCGATCTCCCCCTCCGGCTCGAGTCGTTTGAGCCACTGTTCGGGGCTGCTGCGGGTGATGTTGCGCATCACCGCATTGCTAAAGCCGGTGGCCTGGAACTTCTTGAGTCCACCGACCATTTTCACACTGGTGTCCACGGCGGCATGATCCTCGACGCGGGTGAAGAGGACCTGGTAGGCGCCCAGCCGGAGCACATCGAGGACCTCCGGATCGATCTGGGCGCTCCCGCGCCTGGCGGCGGACTCGATGACCGCGTCGAGCAGGCCCTGTGTGCGCAGGGTTCCGTAGGTGATCTCCGTGGCGAAGGCCGCGTCGCGCCCCTCGAGCTTCTCCCTGTTCAACAGTTTCGGAAGGACAAGGTTGGCGTACGCCGCCCCGGTGCGTACGCGGTCAAGCACCTCGAACGCCACCTCCCTCGGCTTGTCGACGCCCAGGTCGCGGACCTCCCGCCGCTGTTTCTCCGCCCCGACGGGCACGGCCCGCGGTGCGGACGCCTTCGCCGAACGCGAGCGGAATCCGCCCTTCCTGTCCAGGCTCATTCGAAACTCGCTTCCTCGTTGAGATGGATCCCGCGCGCCCAGTCAGCGGCCGGCATCATTTTCCTGCCCGGCGGCTGGATTCCGGTCAGTGCCACCGGTGTCGTGCCGGTGCCCACGGCAACCGTGTGCTTGTCCGCCAACAGTGCCCCTGGTGCCAGTGGCACCGGCGCCTGGGCCAGCAACTCGACTGGTGCGAGTTTGATGCGGGCGTCGGCAAGCATCGTCCACGCCCCCGGGGCCGGGGTGTGCGCGCGGATACCGCGGTCGACCACCTCGGCGGGCGCGGACCAGTCGATCCTGGCGTCCTCCGTGGTGATCTTGGGTGCCCGGCTTTCGGGTCCCTGCTGTTCGGTGGCGGTGATGGTGCCCGCCTCGAGTCCGTCCATCGTCTGCACGAGCATGTCCGACCCGAGATCGGCGAGACGCTGCAGCAGCGTATCGGCGGTGTCGGTGTCGCGGATGGGGTCGCTGATGGAGTTGAGGATCGGGCCGGTATCCAGCCCTTCATCGATGCGGAAGGCGGTGGCGCCGGTGATGGTGTCACCGGCGCGGATCGCGGCCTGGACCGGAGCCGCCCCGCGCCAGGCGGGCAGCAGGGAGAAGTGGAGGTTGACCCAGCCGTGCGGCGCGACATCCAGCAGATCCGCGGTGATCAGCTGGCCATAGGCGACCACGGGAATGCAGTCGGGCGCCAGCTCGTTCAGGCGCTGCCTGATCATGGCGCCGTCCGGTGTCCCCGCCCTGAGGGTCACGGGCTTGAGCACCTCGATCCCGCGTTCGGCGGCGAGTTCTGCCACCGGGGAGGGATGGAGGCTCCGCCCCCTGCCCCTCCGCGCATCCGGGCGGGTCAGCACCGCCACCACCTCATGGTCGGAGTCCAAAAGTCTCTGCAGTGCAGTCACCGCCGGAGCGGGGGTTCCCGCGAAAACCAGTCGCATGTATTTCTCCTTGACTTATCGGTTGAACCACTCGGAGGCACGGATGGTGCCCATGGCGGCTTTGCGTTCCTCGGGAGCCAGGCGTTTGAGAAAGAGGACACCGTCGAGATGATCGGTCTCATGCTGGATGCAGCGTGCCAGAAGGCCGGAGGCTACGATCCCGACCGGATTGCCGTGCAGATCGACCCCGGAAAGCCGTACCTGTTCGAATCGTGTGGTCTCCGCCTTCACCCCGGGAATGGACAGGCATCCCTCGCCCCCGGTCTGAGTTTCCTCACCCATCGCCTCCCAGACGGGATTGACGATGTGCCCGCGCAGTCCTCCGTCGGTGTGGCTGCAGTCGAAGACGAATACCCTGCGCAACACCCCGATCTGGTTGGCGGCCAGTCCCACTCCGCCGGCCGCGTCCATCGTCTCGAACATGTCTTCGATGAGAAGTGCCAGTGCCTCGTCGAAGTCGGTGATCTCCTCGGCCCGGCTGGTCAGGACCGGATCTCCGAATAGTCTGACGTCGCGCACGGTCATGGTTGTTGGGTTCTCCTTACAGATACCGGATCCAGCGGTGGAAATACCGCCCCATCCTATCGGACCGCCATGGTCGCCGGTTGGACGGGGCCGGGCGGGCGGTGCGGGGATGGTGTGGTCTCCCCGCAGCGGTGAGTCTCAGCCGATGTGGATGGGATCCATCTGGACGCGCAGCGGAAGATCCTCCCTGCGTACAGCACGCGCGACCGCGGCGGCACGCAGGGCCGCGCCCAGCTCTGACCGCGGTCCCAGCGGGGTGCGGATCAACAATCGCTGCGCCGAGCCGAATCGCTGCTCGTCATATTCACCCGGCAGCGAGATACCCGGGGGCAGGTCAACCGGTCCGAGCACCTCCGCGTTGTCCGGTAGCCTGGCCGCCCTGAGGAAAGAGTCGAGGGCCGCCTGCGCCCCGTCCACCGCCGCCATGTGCACCGCCGGTGGGAAACCCACCTCGCGCCTCGATTCCAGCTCGGCCGCCGCGGCCCCGATTGCGTCCCACCGGATCAGCGCCTGCACCACGGTCAGTGCGGGATCGGCCACCACAACCACCTGTCCGCCGTGGACACCGGATTTCACCAGGGTCGCGGCATTCATCCAGGCGGCCAGGGTGTCCTCCGTCGCCCGCAGGTCCTGCCTGCCCATCATCGCCCAGGTGTCCAGGAGCAGGCAGGCTCCGTAGGCCCCGTCGGTGACGGGGGTTTCCGCCCCCGGGGTTGACACGACGATGCAGGCCCGGTTGTCCACGGCGTCGAGGATCCTGGATCCTCCCGAGGTGAGCACGCGGGTCTGGGAGAAGGCCCTGCCCAGCTCCTCGGCGGTGCGTTCGGCCCCAAGCACCACGGCACGCAGCTTCGGCGACCCGCACTGCTGACAGCGGAAGCGGGCATCGGGGCGACCGCACCAGCGGCAGGTTGGAACGGCCGCGTGCTCCCCCACGCTCTGCGGGAGACCAAGCGGGCCGTTGCAGTGTCTGCACCGCGCGGGGGCACGACAGTTTCCGCAGGCGAGTGTCGGCACGTAACCTTTTCTCGGCACCTGGATCAGCACCGGCTCATCGCGCTCCAGCGCTTCCCGGACCACCTTGAACGCCAGGGCGGGAAGTCGAGCCGAACGCGCCATCGGGTCACGGGAGAGCTCAAAATCCGAGTCGCCGGCAGCCTGGATCCGCGGCATGCGGGTGCGCAGGGTCTCCCTCGGAGCCACGAGATCATGGGCCCAGGAGGACTCGACGAGCAGTTGGGTCTCCGCGGTTCGGGCGTGGGAGGCGATGATCAGTGAACAGCCCTCCAGCGTGGACCGCGTGGTCAGCACCTCCCGTGCATGGGCGTAGGGGGCGCGGGGATCCACCAGATTGTCATCCCCGTCATTGAGCACCACCGCAAGGCGGAGATCACGCACCGGGGCGAAGGCCGCGCTACGGGTTCCTATCACCAGTCTCCCCTGTCCGCTGAGGACGGAAAGGAACCTGCGGTAGCGGGCCTGCGGACCCAGGCCCGCATTGAGAACGGTGATCTGCCGTGCGGCGACCAGTCCCCGCAGTGCCACCTCCAGGCGATCGAGATCACGTTGATCGGGAACCACGATCAGGGCACCGCCACCGTCGAGGACCACCTTGGTGGCTATCGACGCCAGTGCCGCCGCCCAGTCATCGCCCGGTGCGATCTGCCACGCCGCACGCGCAGTAGTTCCCCCGAGCACGGCGTCGACAAAGGACTGGCCGTGCCCGTACGCAGACCAGGAGGACAGGTCCGGTTCCGTTGCCACACCGAGGTCGCGCCAGGGTGTCGAGGTATCGGAATCCTCCGCGGCGGCGTGACGCGCCGGGATCGCTGAACGGATCAGGTCCGAGCGCACGCCCCCGTAGCGCTCGGTGACGGCCTCGACGAGGCGGGAGGTCTGTTCGGGGTAGACAATCACCGGGGAGATGACACGATCCAGCCAGCTGAGATTCCCCTCATGATCTGTGTGGGCTGTGCGGGAGATCAGCAGGGCGTCGACGAGTCTTCCTGCAAATCGGATCCGTACGCGGACCCCGGGGCGTGCCTGTTCGTGTTGCTCCGCGGTGACCATGTAGTCGAAGAGCCGATCCAGGTGGGGCAGGCCCAGAAGCGGCAGAACCCGCGCCACCGGTGCCTCGGGGGCGGGGACGCGGGGTGTAGCCATGACACAGAAGATTACTACATGGCGGTGCTAGGCCAGGTTGAGTGCGGCGCGCAGCTGCCCGGTACGGTTGGTGGCCTCCCAGGGAAGATCGATGTCCGTTCGACCGAAGTGTCCGTAGGCAGCTGTCCGTGCGTAAATGGGACGCAGCAGGTCCAGCTCCCGGATGATCACCGAGGGACGGAGATCGAACACCTCGGTCACCGCGGCCTGGATCTGTTCATCACTGAGCCCGTCCCTTGCGGTGCCGAAGGTCTCCACGTACAGTCCCACCGGCTTCGCCCGTCCGATGGCATAGGCGACCTGGACCTCGGCGCGATCGGCGAGACCGGCGGCGACGATGTTCTTTGCCACCCAGCGCATGGCGTAGGCCGCGGAGCGGTCGACCTTGCTCGGATCCTTGCCCGAGAAGGCGCCACCTCCGTGGCGGGCCATACCTCCGTAGGTGTCCACGATGATCTTCCGTCCGGTCAGTCCCGCATCCCCCATGGGACCGCCGAGGACGAAGGAGCCGGAGGGGTTGATCAGCACACTCAGCTTGTCGGTGACCATATCCTGCAATCCCGCGTCGGCGAGTACCCAGTCGATCACGTGCTCGCGCAGTTCGGTCTCCAGCCAGGGCCGGTCCACCTCGGGATCGTGCTGGGTCGAGATGACCACGGTATCCAGGTAGATCGGGCGGTCCTCGCTGTCGTAGGCGAAGGTGACCTGGGTCTTGCCGTCGGGACGGAGATGGGAGACGATGCCATCCTTGCGGACCTGGGTCAGTCGGCGGGAGAGGCGGTGCGCCAGGGCGATCGGCAGGGGCATATACTCGGGCGTCTCATTGGAGGCGTAACCGAACATCAGGCCCTGGTCGCCTGCACCGGCACGATCATCCTCCTCGACGTCACCGTTGGTGCGGGCCTCATCCGAGGTGTCCACGCCATCGGCGATCTCCTGTGACTGCTCACCGATGGAAACCGATACGCCACAGGTCCTCCCGTCGAAGCCGACCTCGGAGGAATTGAAACCGATGTCGATGAGCTTGTTCCGGACCAGCTGCGGGATCTCCACGTATGCGCTGGTCCTGACCTCACCCACGACATGAACCAGACCGGTGGTGACCACTGTCTCCACCGCGACCCTGGAATGGGGATCCTTGTCCAACAGAGCATCGAGAATGGTGTCGGAGACGGCGTCACAGATCTTGTCGGGGTGTCCCTCGGTGACGGATTCGCTGGTAAACAGGCGGACGGCGCTTGGCTGGGCCACTGGTTGCCTTCTTTCAAAACTATGAGTTCTAGTGCATTTCTTACCCAGCCAAATATAGACTAAGCTGTCTAAGCGTGCAATTACCGGGGCTGCGCGGCCTGCTCCGTGAACGCCTCGGCGGCATCGAGAACGGCCGCCGCGACCTTGAGCTTTGAGGCATCCGCGACCTCGCGGACCCCTCCCGCGGAGTCCAGGATCCAGCCCCGGTTGCGGGTCTCCCCGAACACCTTGCCCACCCCGACCTCATTGCACATCAGCAGATCGCAGCCCTTCCTCGCCAGCTTCGCCCTGGCGTAGTCGAGGGCGGGAGTCTCAGCGTCCCCGGTTTCGGCGGCGAAGCCGACGATCACGGGCTGTGCGGGCAGCTCCCCGGTGGCGCGCCTGGCCACGGTGGTGGCGAGGATATCGGGATTCTCCACGAGTTGGATGGTGGAGAGGGATTCCTGGTCGCGCCCCTTCTTCAGCTTTGATGCCCCCGTGGTGTCCGGGCGGAAATCCGCCACCGCGGCGGCCATGATGATCAGATCCGCCCGGTCAGCGCGTGCCTGAACCGCATCGAACATCTCCCGTGCCGAGAGGACATCGATGATCTCCGCCCCCGCCGGAGTGGGCAGTGACACCGTGTTTCCTGCGATGATGGTCACCTCAGCCCCCCGCTGCGCGGCCATCTCCGCCAGAGCATAGCCCTGCCGACCGGAGGAACGGTTGCCCACGAATCGAACCGGATCAATGTTCTCCTGGGTTCCGCCGGCTGTGATCAGCACCCTCCGGCCGGCCAGACTCTGTCCGAAGGAGACTCCCTCGTAGGCCGCATTCGCGGTATCGACGATCTGTTCGGGATCCGGGAGCCGCCCAGGGCCGGAGTCGCTCCCGGTGAGCCGGCCGTGCGCGGGCTCCATGACGGTGATTCCCCTACTCCTCAGTGTCTCCACATTGGCCACGGTCGCCTTGTTGAACCACATCTCGGTGTGCATAGCCGGGACGACGACCACGGGTGAGGTTGCCACCAGCACCGTCGCCGCGAGAAGATCATCGGCCCTGCCCGCGGCGATGCGCGCAATCAGATCCGCGGTCGCCGGTGCGATGAGGATCAGGTCAGCCTCCTGCCCGATACGGACATGCTGTACCCCCTCGACATCCTCGAAGACGGAGGTGGCGACCTTGTTTCCGGACAGTGCCGCAAAGGTCGCCTCTCCCACGAAGTTCAGAGCCGACCGGGTGGGCACGACGGTGACGTTATCGCCGGCCTCCCTGAGCAGGCGGATTATGTGGCAGGCCTTGTACGCGGCGATTCCACCCGCAACCCCGACGACAATTCGACGGGGCCGGGCTTCCTTCTGCTCATGCATGATGTGGGGGGATCCTTCTGTTTGCCGGAGACGGTGAACTCCCACCAACTCTAGCGACGCACAACACCCGGCGGTCACTTGCGTACCGCCGGGTGTTGTGGGGAGGACCGTGTTAGCCCTCTTCGTGGTCCAGAAGACCCGCGTTGATCTCACGCAGTGCGATCGACAGCGGTTTCTCGCCCGCCTGCGGGGTGACGAGGGGTCCGATGAACTCGAAGACACCCTCATCAGCCTGCTGATAGAAGCTGTTGATCTGGCGCGCCCGCTTCGCGGCGAAGATCACGAGTGCGTACTTGGAGGTGACCTTGTCCAGCAGTTCGTCGATCGGAGGGGCGGTGATGCCCATCGGCGGATCGAAAACGGCTCTGGTGGCGTTGGTCTCGTTGCTCACGTTGGTCACTGACACCTTTTCAGAAGATCGTAGACAGTAGTTGAAGACTGGGGAACTTGCTCAGTCGGAAAAGTATACCCCATCGCAGCGGGTTCTGGCTAAGCGCCGGTGAGAATCCGACGGATTTCCGAAACCGCCCTATCCACATCATCGTTGATGATGACATGTTTGAACTCGCTCTGTGCAGCCAGCTCTCCACGTGCGGTTTCCAGCCTGCGGGAGATGACGTCCTGACTCTCAGTTCCTCGCCCCTTCAGACGTTCAACCAACACATCCCAGGACGGGGGCGCCAGGAAGACCGTTTCTGCCTCCGGCATGAGTCTGGCAATGTTCCTGGCTCCTGCGAGATCCACCTCGATGAGCACCGGACGACCGGCCTCACGGGCCTGTTTGACGGGGCCAGCCGGAGTTCCCGACCTTTGCAGACCTCCGTGGATGTCCGCCCATTCGAGCATCTCCCCATGGTCGATCCGATCCTGAAACTCCTTGGCGGACACGTAGAAATAGTCCCGCCCATCCACTTCACCCGGACGCGGAGCCCTGGTGGTCATGGAGACACTGAAATACAGATCCGGCACCTCACTGCGAAGGCGATCGACCACCGTCGATTTACCAACTGCGGAGGGGCCCGCGAGAATCACGAGCCTTCCCTTGGGTTTTTCGCCGGGCACGTGGATTTAGCCCTCGAAACCGAAGCGTTCGAGCAGTGCACGGCGCTGGCGCTCACCCAGGCCACGGAGACGGCGGGTCTGCGCGATGCCGAGCTCGTCCATGATCTCCTTCGCCTTCACCTTGCCAACCTTCGGAAGAGCTTCGAGCAGTGCCGAGACCTTGGTCTTGCCGATGATCTCGTCGGTCTCCGCCTTCTCCAGCACCTCCTTGAGGTTGGTGTTGCCGCGCTTCAGGTTTTCCTTGAGCTCGGCGCGAGCCTTGCGTGCTTCGGCCGCCTTGGCCAGAGCGGCCTTGCGCTGCTCGTCAGTCAACTGTGGAAGGGCCACGGGGTTCCTCCGTTTTCGTGTGTTTGCGTTTACCGGTGGACACTTGCGTGTCCGCGAATCGCAGGACGGAGCGGTGAATGCCACCCTTGTCAGCCTGCGATTTTCGATTAGTCTAGCACTAGTTCGACGAACTCAAAGGTGGCGGCGTCGACACCCACTGTTTCCGCAGGTCGGACGCCGCCACCCCGATCCCTTGCAGAGCCCCTACGACCTGGGAAAACCCGGATACCCCGCCGCGTTGTCGGCGACTGAGCGACGGAGATCGCCGATCTCCGGCCCATGGGAGAGGATCGCCCGGGATACATTCGGGAATGCCAGAAACTGGTTGTCCGGGGCAATGAGGGAAACGTCCCTTGCGGTCGCCCCCTGGGCACCGACACCGGGCAGCAGAATGGGGCCGCCGATCTCGGCCAGCTCCGGTGGATGCTCAAGCGTCGCTCCGACCACCACCCCGATGTTTCCGATGTCTCCGCGGTCGGTGTGCACCCGATTCGCGGCGGCCACCTGATCGACGATCTGCTGTGAGATGCTCCTGCCGTGCGCGTCCCTTTGATCCTGGAGCTGCCTCGCCTCCGGATTGGAGGTGGCGGCCAGGACGAAGACGCCCTTCGCGTATCGCTCCGCCAACTCGAGGACCGGGTCCAGCGAATGGAACCCCAGATAGGGCGAGACGGTCACCGCGTCACTGGCCAGGGGCGAGTCCGGATCCAGCCAGGCGGTGGCGTATCCGGCCATCGTGGAACCGATGTCACCACGTTTGGCGTCCGCGAGCACCAGGCATCCCCTCGCACGCAACTCGGCGATGGTCTCCTCCAGGACTGCGAAACCGGCGGAGCCGAAACGCTCATAAAAGGCGACCTGGGGTTTGACCAGCGCCACGGTGTCCGAGACCGCCTCGACACAGATGCGGGAGAACTCCCGCAGGCCCTCGACGGAGGTGGGCAGCCCCCAGGCCGCCAAGAGGCTGTCGTGGGGGTCTATCCCCACGCACAACCTCCCGTGGACGGCGGAGGCGTCGACAAGCTTTTCTCCGAAGGTCAAGGCATTACGCCTTTACCGCGTGGTCGAGTTCCTGCAGCGCACGCACCGACAGCTCCCCGGCGCGCAGGGCCTCGATGCCCTGCACCGCGGCGGTGACTCCCTGCACGGTGGTCACCAGGGGAACTCCGACGGTCACCGCGGAGGCACGGATATCGTAGCCGTCGTGGCGCGCCCCGGCAGAACCCGCCGGGGTGTTGAGGATGAGGTCAACCTCGCCTTCGCGGATGCGGTCCACGATGGATCTGCCCCGGATCCCGTCCCGGACATCGGATCCCTTGAGCACGATCTCGCAATCGATGCCGTTTCGCCGCAGCATTCCGGCGGTACCCTCGGTGGCCAGGATGCGGAATCCCATGGAGGACAGACGCTGGATCGGCAGTATCAGGGTGCGCTTGTCACGGTTGGCCACACTGACAAACACCGTGCCCCCCGTCGGCAGGGCACCGAACGCGCCCGCTTCGGCCTTGGCGTACGCCGCACCGAAGTTGTCTGCGAGGCCCATCACCTCACCGGTGGATTTCATCTCCGGAGACAGCAGGGTATCCAGGGTCTTGCCCTCCGCATTGCGGAAGCGGTTGAAGGGCAGCACTGCCTCCTTCACCGCGATCGGTGCGTCCAGTGGCAGGGAACCCCCGTCATAATCACTCGGGATCATCCCCTCGGCGCGCAGTTCGGCGATGGTGGCACCCACCGCGATCCGCGAGGCGGCCTTGGCCAGGTGCACCCCGGTCGCCTTGGACACGAAGGGAACCGTGCGCGAGGCGCGGGGGTTGGCCTCGATGACGTAGAGGGTGTCGTCCTTGAGCGCGAACTGGACGTTCATCAGACCCCGGACCCCGATGCCGAGGGCGAGCGCCCTGGTGGATTCACGGACCCTGTCAATGTCCTGGGAACCCAGGGTCATCGGCGGCAGGGCGCAGGCGGAGTCACCGGAGTGGATTCCCGCCTCCTCGATGTGCTCCATCACACCGGCCAGGTACACCTCCTCGCCGTCGCAGAGGGCGTCGACGTCGATCTCGATGGCGTTGTCGAGGAAGCGGTCCACCAGAACTGGGTGGTCCGAAGACAGTTCGGTGGCCCGCTCGATGTAGTCCTGAAGGGAGCGCTCATCGTAGACGATCTCCATGCCACGACCACCGAGGACATAGGAGGGACGGACGAGAACCGGGTAACCGATGGCATCGGCGACGAGACGGGCCTCCTCGAAGGAGGTTGCGGTACCGAACGCCGGGGCGGGAAGCTCGACCCTGCGGAGGAGCTCACCAAACTCCCCGCGGTCCTCAGCCAGGTCGATGGCCTCGGGTGAGGTGCCGATCACCGGCACCCCCGCGGCCTTGAGTCGCTCGGCCAATCCCAGTGGAGTCTGTCCGCCGAGCTGCACGATGACGCCGGCGACGGTTCCCGACTGCGCCTCGGCATGGTAGACCTCCATGACGTCCTCGAAGGTCAGCGGCTCGAAGTAGAGGCGGTCCGCGGTGTCGTAGTCGGTGGAGACGGTCTCCGGGTTGCAGTTGACCATGACGGTCTCGTATCCGACCCGGGACAGCTCCAGGGCGGCGTGGACGCAGGAGTAGTCGAACTCGATGCCCTGCCCGATGCGATTGGGACCGGAACCGAGGATGATCACCTTCTCACGCTCGGTCTGCGGCGCCACCTCCGATTCCGCGGCGGGATCGAGCTCATAGGCCGAGTAGTAGTAAGGGGTGTTCGCCTCGAATTCGGCTGCACAGGTGTCCACAGTCTTGAACACCGGGCGGATACCCAGGGACAACCGCAGCCTGCGCACGCCCTGCTCCCCGGCGAACTCGGGCCTGAGCACCGCGATCTGGGCGTCGGACAGGCCCATGAACTTGGCCTCCCGCAGCAGCGCCTCGCTGAGGACGGGGGCGTCGATCAGCCTCCGGCGGAAGTCCACCAGGGTCTGCAGTTCGGCGAGGAACCAGGGATCGATCGAGGAGGCCTCGTGGAGCTGCTCGATGCTGGCGCCCAGGCGCATCGCGAGCTCGACGTCGTACATCCGGCCCTCCGTCGGGCGGCGCAGGTCCTGCAGGACGGCGTCGAGGTCCGTGGCACGCTCGCCGGCGAAGAACTCATCCGACTTCGTCCAGAAGCCGGTCTGCTTGGTCTCCAGCGACCTCAGGGCCTTGTTCAGGGCCGAGATGTAGTTCCGGCCGAGGCTCATGACCTCACCGACGGACTTCATCGTCGTGGTCAGGGTGTCATCGGCGCCGGGGAACTTCTCGAAGGCGAATCGCGGCGCCTTCACCACCACGTAGTCGAGGGTGGGTTCGAAGGCCGCCGGTGTCTCGCCGGTGATGTCATTCTGGATCTCATCGAGGGTGTATCCGATGGCCAGCTTCGCCGCGATCTTGGCGATCGGGAAGCCGGTGGCCTTGGACGCCAGCGCCGAGGAGCGGGAGACGCGCGGGTTCATCTCGATGGTGATGATCCGACCGTCGTCGGGATTGATGGCGAACTGGATGTTGCAGCCGCCGGTGTCCACCCCGACCTCGCGGATGATCGCGATACCCTGATCGCGCATCTTCTGGAACTCGCGGTCGGTCAGTGTCATCGCGGGGGCGACCGTGACGGAGTCGCCGGTGTGCACGCCAAGGGCGTCAACATTCTCGATCGAGCAGATGACCACCACGTTGTCATCGCCGTCACGCATGAGCTCGAGTTCGAACTCCTTCCAGCCCAGGATCGATTCCTCGATCAGGACATTGGCCTCGGGCGACGCGGCGAGACCGCCGCCGGCGATGCGTTCGAGGTCGGCCTCGGTGTAGGCGAGTCCGGAGCCCAGTCCACCCATGGTGAATGAGGGCCGGACGACCACGGGAAGTCCCAGCTCCCCGACCGCTTCATGGACCTCGGCCATGTTGTGGCACACCTTCGACCTGGCGGATTCCCCGCCGATCGTGGCCACAATGTCCTTGAACTTCTGCCGGTCCTCACCGCGTTCAATGGCGTCGATGTCGGCGCCGATCAGTTCAACGCCGTATTTGTCCAGGATTCCCAGACGATCCAGCTGGATGGCGGCATTCAGGGCCGTCTGGCCCCCGAGGGTGGCGAGTACGGCGTCAATGGGATGCCCCTGCTCGATCTCCTTGGCGAAGATCTTGTCGATGTAACCGGGTTCAATGGGCTCGACGTAGGTGTGGTCAGCCAGCTCCGGGTCCGTCATGATGGTGGCGGGGTTCGAGTTGATGAGGGTCACACGCAGGCCCTCCTCCTTGAGGACGCGGCAGGCCTGGGTACCGGAGTAATCGAATTCACAGGCCTGACCGATGACGATGGGGCCGGAACCGATGACGAGGACGTGGTTGATATCTGGGCGTTTCGGCATGTCTTCTATGCCCCTTCCTTCTGGTTGTTGGCGTCCGCATCCATGAGTCCGACGAACTGGTCGAACAGGGGGCTGGCGTCATTGGGGCCGGCGGCGGCCTCGGGATGGTACTGGACGGAATAGGCACGTCCCGATTTCAGTGCGACGCCTTCGACGACGCCGTCATTGAGACAGGTGTGGGTGACCACCGCGGTGCCGAAATCGGTGTCGAATTCCTGACCGGCCTCGCCCCTGAGCGCGAAACCGTGGTTCTGCGCGGTGATGTCTATCTTGCCGGTAATGTGGTTCTTCACCGGAACATTGATTCCGCGGTGTCCGAACTTGAGCTTGTAGGTCTCCATGCCCAGTGCGCGGCCGAGGATCTGGTTTCCGAAACAGATTCCGAAGAAGGGGATGTTCGAGGCGAGGATCTCACGGACGATGCCGACCATCGCATCCGCCGCGGCGGGGTCACCCGGTCCATTGGAGATGAACACGCCAGCGGGGTTGTACTTCCGGATCTCCTCGAAGGGGGTCTCAGCCGGGACGATCACGGTGCGCACACCGCGGGCGGCGAGACGGCGCGGGGTGTTCTGTTTGATGCCCAGGTCGTAGGCGACGACGGTGTGGCGTGGTTCGTCCTCGGCCTCGACGATGTAGGTCTCATCGGTGGAGACGTCCGCGGACAGGTTCGCCCCGGCCATCGACGGCTGTTCCCGGACGATTCCGAGCAGCTCCTCCACGGGGAGTTCCGCCGCCCTGCCGGAGAAGATTCCGGCGGCGATGGCACCCTCCTCGCGGATGTGGCGCACCAGTGCCCTGGTGTCCACACCCCCGATGCCGACGATTCCCTGATTCGCCATTTCCTGCTGCAGCGAGGTGGTGGCGCGCCAGTTGGACACCCGTGCGGAGAGGTCGCGGATCACAAGTCCGGCAACCCAGATCCTGCCGTCGCGGGACTCATCGTCCTCCTCGTTCCAACCGGTGTTGCCGATCTGGGGAGCGGTGGCGATCACGATCTGCCGATGGTAGGAGGGATCGGTCATGGTTTCCTGGTAGCCGGTCATACCGGTGGTGAACACGGCCTCGCCGAGGGTGGTGCCGATCGCTCCGAAACCGAATCCATGGAAGGTGCGTCCGTCTGCAAGGACCAGGAGGGCCGGGACTGATCCGATATCGCTCACGCCCTGATAGTTAGTTTCTGCACTCACGGTGACAGCATCGCCTTTCGCTTTGTGTACACGTGCAGGCCAGGCTGCAGTGCGGGTGGGAGAAGATCCCGGTGTGTGGTTTATTCAACATTCTGCATTATATGCATACTTCGGTGTGTTCTACGCACGGGGCTCAGCTACCGTGCCATCCGCGCAGGTGATCCGACCCCGCAGGATGGTGTGGGTGACCCTCGCGTCAAAGTCCATTCCCTCAAAGGGCGTATTGGTCGACTTCGAGGCCATGTCCGCTCCATGGACCGTCCAGGTGCGCCCCGGATCGACGATGGTCAGGTTCGCCGGCTCCCCCACCGCGATCGGACGACCCTGACCGGGCAGTCGGGTGATTTCCGCGGGCCGTTCGCTCATCACCCTTGCCACGAAACGCCAGTCGGCCAATCCCGGGGCGACGAAGACCGCGGCGATAATCGCCAGCGAGGTCTCCAGACCCAGCATGCCAGGCTTGGCGTTCTCGAACTCGCAGCACTTGTCCTCCGAACCGTGGGGCGCGTGGTCGGTTGCCACAATGTCGACCGTGCCGTCGAGAAGTGCCTCCCGCAGCGCCTGCACGTCCCGGTTCTCCCGGAGCGGTGGATTGACCTTGTTCACCGCGTCATAGGTGGCCAGCCGCTCGTCGGTGAGCGTCAGGTGGTGCGGGGTGACCTCGGCGGTGATCGGGATGCCCTGGGCCTTCGCCCAGCGCAGCAGCTCCACCGTCCCCTCGGTGGAGGCGTGACAGATGTGGATGCGGTTTCCATAGTCCCGCGCCAGCAGGGCGTCGCGGACCACGATGGACTCCTCAGCCACCCGCGGCCATCCGCGGAGCCCGAGGCGGGCCGCGTTGCCACCCTCGTGGGCGACCGAGCCGACGGTCATCCGGTGATCCTCACAGTGCTGGGCGAGCAGCACGTCCAGGCCCCCGGCGTACTCGATCGCCCGGCGCATGAGCTGCGGGTCGTCGACACACCTGCCGTCATCGGAGAACATGCGCACCCGGGCTTCCGAGCGCGCCATCATCCCGAACTCGGTAAGCTCCCTACCCTCGAGCCCCCTGGTAATCGATCCGACCGGATGGACATCGCAGAGACCGGTGTGCTGACCCTTGTACCAGACGGACTCGGCAATCACCGGCTGGTCCATCACCGGTGAGGTGTTGGCCATGGTGAACACGGCGGTGAATCCACCCCTGGCCGCGGCGGCTGAGCCGGTGGCGATGGTCTCGGTGTCCTCCCGCCCCGGCTCACGCAGGTGCACGTGCATGTCCACCAGGCCCGGAAGCAGCACCCCTCCCCCGCCATCAATGACGCGGTCGGCCTCGTCCTCGGGCCAGGCGGAGTCCACGGAGACGATGACGCCGTCCTCAACGAGGATGGACACCGGCTCCCCCTCACCGTAGGGGCGGACGTTTGTAATCAGCAGTGCTCCCGGCTCCGCCGGTGAAAGCTCCCCGGTCGCCGGATAGTCGGAAGAGGTCATCTCCGGGTTTTCCTTCCTTGTCATCATGGTCATCCCCCTAGATCCCGGCGTCCGCGCCCGCAATGAGGGCGAACAGGACCGCCATACGCATGTGCACGCCGTTACTGACCTGCTGCAGCACCGCGGTGCGCGGCGCATCCGCGACACTGAAGTTGATTTCCATTCCCCTGAGCATCGGGCCGGGGTGCATGATGATCGCGGTGTCCTTCATCCGGGACTCACGTTCCGTGGACATTCCGTAGAAGGCCGCGTACTCGCGGTGGGAGGGGAAGAAACCGCCCTGCATGCGTTCCTGCTGAACTCGCAGCATCATCACGGCGTCGGCCCCGACGATCTCGGCGTCCATCTCATGGGAGGTGCGCACCGGCCAGTTCTCCACACCGGCGGGCAGCAGCGTCGGAGGCGCGACGAGAACAACCTCAGCACCCATGGTCGAGAGCAGATCAACGTTGGAACGCACCACACGCGAGTGCAGGCAGTCACCGACAATGACGATCCTGCGGCCCTCGATGCCACCGAGGCGCTGCCTGATGGTCAGCGCATCCAGGAGCGCCTGGGTGGGATGCTGGTGCGAACCGTCCCCCGCGTTAATTACGCTCGGCCCGACCCCGCCGGGTGCCACATACTGCGCCAGCTGCTGGGCGGCGCCGGAGGACGGGTGCCGCATGATGATCGCATCCGCGCCGATCGCCTTCAGCGTCAAGCCGGTGTCCTTGAGTGACTCGCCCTTCTTCACCGAGGAGGAGGACGCGGAAATGTTGATCACATCCGCACTCATCCATTTGCCCGCGGTTTCAAAGGAGGAACGGGTGCGGGTGGAGTTCTCGTAGAAGAGGGTGAAGATGGTCCGCCCACGGAGGGTGGGCAGCTTCTTCACCTCGCGTCCCTCCAGAGCCTCGCGGAACCGCTCCGCCTCGTCCAGCAGCCCGGCGATCTCCTCGCGGGAGAGATCGGCGATGGACAGGAGGTGCTTCATCAGCTCTCCCCCCCGAAACGGGTGAGGGTGACCGCATCCCTGCCGTCGATCTCCTTGAGCAAAACGGTGACGTCCTCGGCACGGGCGGTGGGGAGATTCTTGCCCACATAGTCCGCGCGGATTGGCAGCTGCCGGTGTCCGCGGTCGACCAGCACGGCGAGCTGAATGTAGTTCGGCCTGCCGACATCGCGCAGGGCGTCGAGGGCGGCGCGGATACTGCGTCCGGAAAACAGCACGTCATCAACGAGGATGACGGTGACATTGTCGATTCCGCCCGTGGGAATCGATGTGGGCTGCAGCGCCCTGTGCGGCTTGCTCCTGAGATCATCACGGTAGAGGGTGATGTCCACCGCGCCGGTGGGAACCCTTACTCCGGAGAACTCCTCGATCTTCTCCGCCAGGCGATTCGCCAGCGGAACTCCGCCCGATGGAATGCCGAGCAGTAGAACCTGGTCCGCGTCCGTGGAATCCAACGCGGTCTTCTCAATGATCTGGTGCGCGATGCGCGCGACGGTACGGCCGACTTCCTCCTCATTGAGGAGTTCCAGTACGGTGCCTGCTCGTTCGCTCATCGTGACCTCCTTCCCCGCCTCTCAGTGCGGTCCGTTAAAGGATGTCCAATTGTGCCTGCCGGTGCCGAGTCATCCCCAGCACCACCATGACCCGAATTTCCCCCGGGCTGACTATGCTCGAGAGTCGTGCGTCATGGTTACGCTGAAAAATGCTACATCATCGTGAACGAAACTGTGACATGAGCACCGATAGATTCTTTATTGACAAGGACACCCGGATTACCCACCCTGGCATCCTTCCACCGTTTTCCAACTGACATGGAGAAGCCCCTGTGAGTCTGACTACCAGCCACTTTATCCCTTTTCCCCGCGAAGCGGTATGGGATTGGCACACTCGCACGGGTGCGGTCGCGCGCCTGACCCCCCCGTTCATCCCGATGTCACCGGTGTCACAGGCGGAGAGGCTCTCGGATGGCACGACCGTGTTCAGCCTGCCCGCGGGCCTGAAGTGGGTGGCCAGGCACGATCTCTCCGGGTACAACAGGGGCACCCGATTCACCGACGTGTGCATCTCTGCTCCGGCCAGGGCCCTTGCCAATTGGCGTCATGTGCACAATTTCGTCGACCAGGACGGCGGAACCCTGATCACCGATTCGGTGAGCACGCGGCTGCCCGCCGGCACGCTCCATGGAATGTTCGCCTACCGGCAGAATCAACTGCTCCAGGACATGCTGTCACTGGACCGCCTTTCCCTGCTTTCCGACGCCCCCACGAAACCACTGACCATCGCCATCACGGGGTCGAGGGGCCTCGTCGGCAGGGCGTTGACCGCCCAACTGCAGACGGGCGGGCACAAGGTGATCCAGCTGGTGCGCAGGGAGCCGAAACCCGGTCAGCGCTACTGGGACCCCAACAACCCCTCCTTCAACCTCCTCGATGATGTCGATGTGCTCATCCACCTCGCGGGCGAACCCATCCTCGGCCGTTTCAATCAATCGCACCGCGAGGCGATCCGGGAGTCACGGGTGCAGCCCACCAGATTCCTCGCGCAGCTGGTCGCGGAATCCACCCGATGCACGGCGATGATCAGTGCCTCGGCCATCGGCTACTACGGCTCGGCACGCGGTGGGGAGATCCTGAGCGAGGGCTCCGATCCGGGTGAGGGATTTCTCAGCGAGGTGGTCCGGGACTGGGAGGCTGCTACCTCACCGGCACGCGATGCCGGAAAACGGGTGGCACTGATCCGGACCGGGGTGGTACTGAGCGGTAGGGGGGGTATGCTCCCGCTGCTCAAGACACTGTTCTCCACGGGGCTGGGAGGAAAGTTCGGTGACGGATCGACCTGGTTCAGCTGGATCGCCCTCGATGATCTCACCGATATCTACTTCCGCGCCGCAATAGATCCGCAGGTCCACGGACCCATCAACGCCGCGGCCCCGAATCCGGTGATCAACGCGGATATGACCAGGGCACTGGCCAGCGAACTCAACCGGCCGGCCTTCATCCAGATCCCCTCCCTTGGCCCGAAAATCCTCCTGGGCAGTCAAGGGGCGGAGGAGCTGGCGCTGGCGGATCAACGCGTCAGCCCACGGCGGCTGGCCGACCTGGGTCACGTGTTCCGCTATCCCGAGATCAACGGCGCCATCGCCCATGAACTCGGCCGCGAGGAGCTTGCCGACGCCTCCGCGATCCGCGAACAGGAGGCGCGGGAGGCCGCGGACCGAAAAGTTGAGAAAGCGGAACTGAAGGCGGCGAAGAAGGCCGCACGGGCCGAGAACTCCGATGAGGTCGAGGAGAACATCATCTTTTCCATCATCAACTTCAGACGGAGGCGCGGGGACTAGTACAGGATCTGTAGGGTGGATCGGAACAACAATCTGACCTATTTCCCGATTGGATCACCCAAGTGACAGAAGAATCCTCACCCCACGAGGTCAGGACGCTGCGCCTTGACACCGTGGCCAGAATTCTCGACGAGGAACAGCTCGACTACCGACGTGAGGAGCACGGGGGCACGGACGTCATCCGCACCGGTTTCATCAACGCCGCCATCAGCATCGCCCAACTGGACGGTGCACTGGCCGTCGAGGCCATGTGGCGCGGGATGCCGCCGACCGCGCAGGCGGCGGAGGTGCTCGCGGCCACCAACGAGTGGAATCTCACCCAGTTCGCCCCCACACTGCGCTTCTTCGAGGCCGGCGAGGGCACGCTCGCCATCAACGGGGTCCGTCAGATTTCCACCGGCTCCGGAATCAGCTACAACCAGACGGGGGCGTTCATCATGAGCACGCTCGACGCGACGATCGCCTGCTTCACCTGGCTCGAACAGCAGTTTCCCGAACTTGTCACATGGGAGGACAATCACGATGACCACGTCTGATCCACACGCGGTGACCATCGATCAGGTGGTCCGCATCATGCGGGAATTCGGGATCACGCTGTCGGTGTCAACCGAACCGGACAGCCCCGCCCCGGTCGCATCCGCGAACCTCAACGGCTATCCCGTGATTTTCGCCCTGCTGGACTCCGTCCTCATCGTCCGCGCCGACCACGAGACCACGACGGCGGTGTCCGAGGGGGATCCGCGCTGGCATCTGGCATGCAACCAGGTCAACTGCTTCAACTTCGCCGCCAAGGCGGTTGCCATGGATCGCGGTGAGAAGGTCATCGTCCGCGCCGAGAAGGACATCCCCGTCGCGGCGGGCCTCACCGACACCCAGCTGTCCATGGCACTGAAGGTGGCCATCGACCACGTGCTCGGCGTCCAGAAGGCCGTTGAGGAGGCCGGGACGCAGCTCGGTCAGGGGGTCTAGGGACGTTCCCCGGGGGCTCCGGTGTTCGGCTCATCACCGTGCGGGTGAAGATCCGGTTCCTCCTCATCGAGGGAATCGTCCCACGGAGCCGGTGGCGCGGAGGTGTCCTCGGCCGGTGACGTGGCGTGTGGATTCGCGGCACGGTCCCTCAACTGATCGACCTTGGACGCCATCGCGTCCAGGGTTGCGTTTATGTATGCGCTGGAGTTGTCGGTGGAATACTCTGAGGCGATTTCCACCGCTTCCACGACCGTGGTCGGGACGGGGACCTCGTGGTTGAACAGCATCTCCCAGGCCGCGACGCGCAGAATCGCACGGTCCACCGATGGCAGCCGGTTCAGCGTCCAGGTATCGGAGATGTGCTCGTCGAGAATCGTGTCGATGCCATCGAGTTCAACGGCCACACCCTCAACGATGGTTGCGGTGTACTCGGCGACCGGAGCCACCGCGGCGTCGGTGCCCACCGACAGTGCCCTGCGATCATCGATGATCGCCACCGGGTCCACGTCGCGGGATTCCGCCTCGAAGAGGATGTCCACCGCACGGCGACGTGCCTTGTACCTGGATCCGTGACGCTTATGGCCTTTCAGACGCTCACTCACGTTGAGTTCTCTTAGTTCCTGTTCGCATAGGGGAAGGCGGTGTGGGATCCGCCCTCCATGAGGGGTGGTGCCTAGTTGTTCACACGCGAGAGGTAGGAGCCGTCCCGGGTGTCAACCTTGAGGACGTTTCCGGTCTCAATGAACAGGGGCACCTGGATCTCGGCTCCGGTCTCCAGGGTCGCGGGCTTGGTGCCCCCGGTGGAGCGGTCGCCCTGCAGGCCTGGGTCGGTGTGCTCGACACGGAGATCAACGGAGACGGGCAGCTCACCGAAGAGGGCCTCGCCCTCGTGGAAGGATACCTGGACACGCATGTTCTCCAGCAGGAAGTTTCCGGCGAACCCGAAGGAATCATGGGGCAGTTCCACCTGCTCAAAGGTCTTGTCATCCATGAGAACGTAGGAGGAGCCGTCATTGTAGAGGTAGGTCATGTCGCGGCGGTCCACGGTGGCGGTCTCAACCTTGACACCGGCGTTCCAGGTCTTGTCCACGGTCTTGCCCGTGACCACGTCCTTGAGCTTGGTGCGCACGAATGCGGGGCCCTTGCCCGGCTTGACGTGCTGGAACTCGATGATCTGCTGCAGCTTGCCGTCGATCTTGAGCACAAGACCGTTCTTGAAATCAGCGGTTGTTGCCACGGATTTGATCTCCCTCGTGGTTGGCTTTAGGTGTGTCACCGCATCCCGCATGCGCGAATCGCGGTGACTGAATAGCTCACCCAGATTACACCACGCGGAGGTCCTTCCCCACCTTGGTGATGATTTCCGGCGCACCGTTGGTAATGATCAGGGTATCCTCAATGCGCACCCCGCCCCTGCCCGGGACGTAGATTCCCGGTTCGATGGTCAGTGTGGAACCGGCTTCGAGCACCCCTGTGGAGGTGCGGGCCGCACTGGGCGCCTCATGGACCTCGAGGCCGATGCCGTGTCCGGTGGAATGCACGAAATACTCCCCGTACCCACCGTCCTCAATGACGGAACGGCAGGCCAGATCGATGTCGGAGAGCTTCGTTCCGGCATATGAGGCCTCCACTCCGGCCAGCTGGGCCCGGAGCACGAGGTCGTAGATCTCTGTTTCAAAGTCACCGGCCTCGCCCATGATGATGGTCCTGGTCATGTCCGAGTTGAAGCCGCGCGCGTGGGCACCGAAATCAATGGTGACAATGTCCCCGTGCTGGATCACCCGCTCCCCCGCGCCGTGGTGCGGTTTCGCGGAGTTCGGGCCGGAGGCGACGATCGTATCAAAACTCGGACGCTCCGCACCGCCCAGGCGCATGCGGTACTCCAGATCCGCCGCCACCTGGCGTTCGCTGCGGCCCTGGGCCAGTTCACCGGCGGCGATGAGATCCTCGAAGGCCTGGGAGGCCAGCTGCGCCACCTCCCGGAGCCGATCGAGCTCGAAGGGATCCTTGATCAGACGGATTGATTCCACCACGCCGGTGACCGGGAAGAGGTTGACATCCTCATTCAGTGCCGCGGTCAGTGACTCCAGTTGTGCGACGGTGGTCTGGGCCGCCTCGAAGGCCACCCTTCGCGGTCCCTCGACCGTCCTGAGGAGCTCGACCGCGGAGTTACGTTCAATCAGTGCGTCGATATCGGGTACCTCCTCCGCGATCTGGGTGGTGTATCTGCCATCGGTGCAGATTCGTGCGGACAGATCCTTGTTCAGCAGCAGCGCACCGTTGGAACCGGTGAAGCCGGAGAGGTAGCGCACATGGATCGGGCTGGTCACCACAATCGAATCAATGCGCTGAGCCGCGAGCTTCGCAGCCAGTGCCCGCCTTCGGGTTGCAAACCGTGTATCTGCCAGTGGCATACTGTCACTCCTTCACTTCACGGGCCGGGCAGTGTTCCCGACCGGGTCACAAGATTGTCTCCGAATCTCCATTGGAGATTACGCCCAACTTAGTTGATCAGGATGGTCGGTGACGGCGGAACGTGCGGATTCAGCCTTCCGCCTCGCAGAAGTACCTCAGTGCGAGCTCGTATCCGGTGACGCCGAGACCGGCGATCACACCGCGGGCGATCCCGGAGAGGTAGCTGTGCCCGCGAAACGGTTCACGGGCGTGGACGTTGGAAATGTGCACCTCCACAAAACCGGCACCGTCGGCGACCTCCTGGAGCGCATCGCGCAGGGCGACGGAGGTGTGGGTGAATCCACCGGGGTTGATGATCACGGGATAGCCATTGTCCGCGGCGCCGTGAACGGCGTCGATGAGGTCTCCCTCGTGGTTGGACTGCACGAAACCGACGGTCACACCGAGGCTGGCTGCGCTCGAGGTGATTCGTTTCTCCACATCCGCGAGGGTCGTGGAACCGTAGACCTCCGGTTGGCGTTTGCCCAGTCGGTCGAGATTGGGTCCGTTGATGATCAGGATGTGCACGTGCGGCCTTTCGTGGGTGCGGGGGTTGAGGGGCGGGGGCTAGTTACTGCTGATGTCCTCGTAGGCGGCCAGCAGCTCCTCGCGGCCGGGTCCCTCGAGTCTGGTCACATCGCCCACGCCTCGCAGGGCGACGAAGCGGATGTCGCCGTCACGGTTCTTCTTGTCCCGGGTCATGCCCTCATAGAGCTGATCGAAGACGGAGCCGGTATATGTAGTGGGTAGACCCACCGATTCCAGAATGGCGCGGTGGCGTTCAAGCAGCCGGGCGTCGATGAGCCCCGCGCGGTGAGAGAGATGGGCGATGAACATCATGCCGACGGCCACCGCGTTGCCGTGCCTCCACCCGAAGTGTTCCCTGAGCTCAACGGCGTGGCCGAAGGTGTGACCGTAGTTGAGTATTTCGCGGAGACCTGATTCCTTCAGATCCTGCCCTACCACGGCCGCCTTGACGGTCACCGAACGCGCAATCAGCTCAGGGAGGTTCGAATCCCCGGGTGTCGTCCGCAGGCAGGCGGCAGGGTCGGTTTCATAGAGATCCAGGATCACCGGATCGGCGATGAAACCGGTCTTGATGATCTCCGCGGAGCCGGCGATGATCTCATCCTCAGGAAGGGTGCGCAGACGGTTGATGTCGATGAACACCGAATCCGGTTCATGGAAGGCTCCGACGAGGTTCTTCCCCGCGGAGGTGTTGATGCCTGTCTTTCCGCCCACCGCGGCATCGACCATTGCGAGCAGCGTGGTGGGCACCTGGATGACACGGACCCCTCGCATCCAGGCCGCGGCGATGAAGCCGGCGAGATCGGTGGCGGCACCGCCACCGAGCCCGATGACTATGTCACGGCGTCCGAAGGCCGCCTCACCGAGGGCGTCCCAGCACCGTCCCGCCACCTCCAGGGTCTTGGCGGCCTCGGCATCGGGAACAGCCAGCTGCTGCACCCGGACCCCGGCTGCCGCGAATGCGGACCCCAACTCCGCGGCGACCCCCGCCATCGCGGGTTGGTGCACGATGGCAACCTGGGCCGCACCGGAGTGTGCCACGCGGTCGACGATCAGGGATCCGAGGTTCTCGCCAATGGTGACCTCGTAGGGGGATGCACCGTTGACGGTGACGGTGGTCGAAACAGTAGCCTCGGCGCTCACTGGCGCTCACAACCTTTCATGGTTTTTGGTCACGGGGGACAGCTAGTCCTCGGTGTTGTCCAGGTGTGCGAGCACCTGTGCCACAACCTGCTGGGGACTGCGGGAATTTGTGCGCACCCTGTATGTGGAGACCTCCCGGTAGAAGGGGCGGCGCGCCTCCAGCAGTCCACGGTAGTGCTCGGCGGGGTTGTCCGCCGCTAATACGGGTCGAGTTCTCTCCCCCGCGGTCCGGCGCACACCCTCCTCGACGGAGACGTCGATCCACACCACATCGTGGTCCCTGAGGAGTTCGCGGGTGGAGGCGGTGAGCACCGCACCGCCACCGAGACTGACCACGCCGTCGCTGTGCAGGGCCTCCGCGACGTGCTTCGCCTCCAGTTCGCGGAAGCGTTCCTCGCCGAGTTCGGAGAAGACCTCACCGCAGGATTTGTTCATCGCCTGCTCAATGAGCTCATCGGAATCGACCAACCCGGTGTTGAGCGCCCGCGCCAGCCGGCGGCCGATGGTGGACTTTCCAGCGCCGGGCGGGCCGACGAGGACGACCAGGGGACGCAGTGGGCTATTCACCGTCATTGAACTCCAATCGCCTGGTCACCCTCGCCACATAGGATTCAATGCTGTCCCTGGTCTCCCCGAGCGAATCACCGCCGAACTTGGTCAGAACAGCGCGGGCGAGTACCAGTGCCACCATCGCCTCGGCGACCACGCCTGCCGCGGGCACGGCACAGACGTCGGAACGCTGGTGGATGCCCGTCGCCGGGCTTCCCGACGCCATGTCCACGGTCGACAGTGCCCTGGGTACCGTTGAGATCGGCTTCATGGCGGCGCGCAGACGCAGGGTTTCACCGTTGGTCATCCCGCCCTCGAGACCGCCGGCACGGTTGGTGCCGCGGTGTAGCCCCCGCGCGTCCCGGAAAATCTCGTCATGGGCCTCGGATCCACGGCGTCTCGCTTCCGCGAAACCATCTCCGACCTCCACGCCCTTGATCGCCTGAATTCCCATCAGGGCGGCGGCGAGCTGCGCATCGAGCCGGTCCTCACCGGAGATGTGGGAGCCCAGGCCGATGGGCAGTCCCTCCACGATGACCTCGACGATGCCGCCGAGGGTGTCCCCTGCCTTCTTCGCCGACTCGATCTCGGCGATCATGGAGACCTCCGCATCGCTTCCGAAGGCGCGGACGGGGGAATCGTCGATGGCGCCGATGTCGGCGAAGGAGGGTGCGTCACCGTCATAGGGGTCGGAGGCGCCGATGGAGATGACGTGGGAGAGAACCTCCACCCCGAGGGTTTCCCTGAGAAGCGACCGTGCAACCGTCGCGGCGGCGACGCGCGCGGCGGTCTCCCTTGCCGAGGAGCGCTCGAGAACGTTGCGGGCGTCATCGAAACCGTATTTGAGCATTCCCGCGAAGTCCGCGTGTCCGGGGCGCGGCCTGGTCAGTTTGGCTCCGCGGCCGGAGGCAAGGGCCGCCGCGTTCTCGGGGTCGTCCAAGTCCAGGGCGTCGGAGGACATGATGGTGGTCCACTTCGGCCATTCGGTGTTGCCGATCATGATGGCGATCGGGCTTCCCAATGTCAGCCCGTGACGGATTCCACTGAGGAAGGTCAGTTCGTCCTGTTCAAACTTCATGCGGGCCCCGCGCCCGTACCCCAGTCGGCGTCGCGCGAGCTGGTGCGCAACCTCATCCTTTGACAGCGGCACACCCGCTGGCATGTGTTCAACCAGGGCAATCAGTGCCTGGCCGTGGGATTCACCTGCTGTTGTCCATCGAAGCATGCCTAGCATTATCGCATGAGCCGGGAAATATGGGAGTAATCGGCCACCTCATGCCGCAATCGCCACAACCGTCGCGATCGCCATACCCGGCCCGTGGGGGATCTCACCACCGCGTCCCCCGCGCAGAACACGGGAGCCGGCAAGGGATACTATCGACGCCCCCACCACGGCACCGACCCAGGCCGCGGGTGCGGCGGAGGCCGCCACGATCCCGAGTCCGAGGGCGAACTTGATGTCCCCACCCCCGATACCACCCACCACGACGCCGGTGAGCAGATAGATGCCGGCCCACCCCACACCCCCGAGAATCCATGTGGGATCATGCGCAAGTGCCCAGGCGGCCGCCACCGCGGCACCCGGAAGGGTCAGCTGATCGGGCAGCCGGTGGACGCGGACATCAATGAGACTCAGGCACAGCACCCAGAAAAGGAAAAGAACCGTCACATCCCTGTTGGACTCCGCGGAGGTGGCTCCGGGTTCCCCGGGCCGGTCAGGCGGTGATGCCCAGGGAGGCGTCCAGGGCGGCACGCATCGCCTCCCTGGGTGCGCGCAGGCCGGTGAACTGCTCGAACTGGCCATAGGCCTGGCATGCCAGCATCACCTGGCCACCAACCGCAGGCAGGTGCCTCTGCCTGGCGCGTGCGACAAGCGGGGTCGGCCACGGATCGTAGATCACATCAAGCACGGGGGCGGTGCACAGCGCGTCCTCGATTCCCGCGATGGCGACGGAGGGAACCGTGGAGATGACCACGGCTGCGTCCGCGGTCTCGGAACCCGGATCGCCGTCGATGGCGGTGTGGGACAGCGTCGTCTCCGATCCCCCGACCAGCGGCGCCAGCTCCGCAACCCTGTCGCTCCGGTTGATCACGGTGATGTGTGCGACGTGGGCGTCGACAAGCGCGCGGATCGCGGGGCGGGCGGTGCCACCGCCGCCGACGACCACCGCCTTGAGTCCTGCGAGCGACTGCTCCCCAAGCAGTTCCGCGAGCGCTCCGCGGATTCCATCGACATCGGTGTTATCGGCACGCCACCCTGTGCCGGTCCGGACCAGGGTGTTGGCGGAGCCGATCAGACGGGCACGTTCGGTAGCCTCCTCCGCGAACGCCAGTGCCGCGAATTTGGCCGGCATGGTCACCGAGAGTCCACGGTAGGAATCATCGAGGGAGTTGACCAGCCGCGGCAGGGACTCGGCGTCGCACTCGAAACGACCGTACTCCCAGTCGTCCAGGCCGAGAGCCACGTAACCGGCGTTGTGCAGCACAGGTGAGCGGGAGTGCTCGATCGGCCGACCCAGAACGGCGGCGCGGTGGATGATCGACCGGTTCATCGGTTACTGTCCAGAACGCCGCTTTCGAGTGCACGCCGGGTGTCCTCCTGGTGCTGCTCGAAGGTGTCATTGAACACCGTCGTCCCGCTGGAATCGATGGTGACGAAGTAGAGCCAGCTGCCCTCCGCCGGATTCTCCATCGCGTGCAGCGCCTCCAGCGAGGCCGCGGCGATCGGGGTCGCCGGAAGTCCATCCCTGGCGTAGGTGTTCCACGGTGTCTCGGTGGCGCGATCCTCATCTGTGGTCGCGACCTCCTGCTCGGACAATCCGTAGTTCACGGTGGAATCGAACTGCAGGGGCATGGGAAGCGCCAACCGGTTGAGTATCACGCGGGCCACCTTGTCGAAGTCCCCCGCCGGCGCCTCGCGTTCAATAAGCGAGGCCGCGGTGAGCAGCTCGTAGGGGGTCAGCCCGATGACACGGGCCCTGCCCTCGATATCGGTATCGGCGAACTGCGTGGCTGAGCGGGTGATCAGATCCCGGAGAATCCCCCTGGCGTCATCCTCGGGATTGACCACGTAGCGCCCGGGCATGATCAGGCCCTCCAACCTCTTGGGGTCATTTCCCCGCGATTCCACGGCGGCGATGGCCCACTGCGGGACGCCGAGTTCCGCGGGCGCAACGGTGGAGGCTATCTGCTGAAGCGACTGCGCGGTGATGCAGTTGGTCGAACCGGCGGTGCAGGTCACCTGGGCGATCTGGGAGAAGATGCCGAGCCTGGTGGCGCCGCCGACGACAGTGACATCCATCAGGGTGGCGCCGCCGTGAATATCGAGCAGATCCACCTGGTTCGCGGGATCGAGCAGGGCGGACACCGCTGAGGCCGCGCTCATCTGTTCCTGCAGACGAAAGAACCCCGGCTGAATACTGGCTGCACCCGGATTGGCCGCGGCCGCGGACTGGAAGGACGCGTTCGAGGCGATGATTCCGCGCTCGACGAGCTCGGGACCGATCTCCGACATGGAGGATCCCTCGGGGATTTCGACCAGCTGCATGGTTCCGTTTCCGCTTCCCTCATAGTCCGCAACCACGGAACTGTGATTGGAGGTGGCGACTCCGATGTAGATCGTCGCGCCGATGAGCAGGATGACAGCTGAGATCACGACGGCGATGAATCGCTGACGCCTCTTGACGTAGACGGGTTCCATCCGTCTTCCCTTGAAGGTGGCGCGGGCGTGCCTCTTGCCTGTCATTCCGGGAGGTTTCCCTTCTCGTCTGCTGCCGCGAGGGCATTGGCGCGACCATCCAACCAGGTCTGCAGAATGGCAACCGCAGCCGCCTGATCAATGATCTTGCGCCCCGACTTCTCCGAGACCCCCGAGGCGCGCAGTGCGTGGGTCGCGGCGACGGTGCTCAGGCGTTCGTCGCCCATCCGCACCGGGACCCCGCTGCCCTCGGCCTCAAGTCTGCGGCGGATCCGGAACGCGATCTCCCTGGCGTGCTTGACGCTTGCGGAACCGTTTCCCTTCAGATCGGCGGGCAGTCCAACGACCACTTCAACCACCTCGTACTCCCTGATCAGTTCGAGGATCCGGTCGATATCGCCAAGGTCACGGTCCTTGAAACCGGTCTGCCGTGGAATCGTCTCCACGGGGGTGGCGAGCACGGCGCCCCGATCGGATGAGGCGACCCCTATTCGGACGGTGCCCACGTCAACAGCCAGACGGCGGCCGGGGCCTGGGTCATCCTGTCCGGGAATATCGGGGTGGACCTTCATCTGGCTTCCGGGCTGCCTTTCTGCGTTGACTATTCAGATCACAATCTGAGCTGGGGAATCCGTGGTGTGGACTAACCTGTCGGCCACGGGCACTCCGCCTTGACCTCCGCGGATTGGTTATCGTTTTGTGATCATACTACGTGAACCACAGGTGAAATCCGGGTGCCCGGTGGAAAGCCCGATTCTAGAGGTTTCCGAATTCATCGCGCAGAGCGTTGAAACCGGCGTTGATACCTTCCGCCCTGGAGCCCGACCCCTGCGCCATGTCGGCCTTGCCCCCGCCCCTACCTTCGAGGTAGGTGCCCAGCACATTGACGAGCTTTCCTGCGTTGATTCCGCGGGCCACGGCCGGTTCAGTCACCGCGACCACGAACGGGACCTTGTCTCCGGCGGCGGAGGGGGCCGCGAGGACCACGACGCCCTCGCGCTGCCCGAGACGGTCCCTGAGAGTCGTAGCGACGGAGCGGAGATCGGCAGCGGAGGTGTCCGCGTCCATGGTGGTCAGCAGGACGCTGACACCACCGATCTCCTCCGTCGCCTCGAGCAGCCCGGCTGATTCATTCGCCAACTGTGCACGACGGAGGTTCTCGATTTCCTTCTCCGCAGCCCTGAGCTTGTCCACCAGCTGGGCCACCCGCTCGGGAAGCTCCTCTGAGGGAGACTTCAGAGAGGTGGCCAGCCCCTCGGCCAATGCGCGCTCCCGGGACAGATAATTGAAGGAATCCAAACCGGAGTACGCCTCGATGCGGCGCACTCCGGAACCGATCGAGGATTCGCCGAGCAACGCCACGGGGCCGATCTGGGATGAATGAGCCACGTGGGTGCCACCGCAGAGTTCCATTGAGAAGGGGCCGCCGATCTCAACGACACGCACGGTGCTGCCGTAGTTCTCGCCGAACAGTGCCATCGCACCCATCGCACGCGCCTCCTCCAGGGAGGTTTCGATGGTGTTTACGCTCCAGTCCGAATCCACGGCCTCGTTGGTGATTGCCTGGATCTGTTCAATCTGTTTCGGACTGAGCTGTTCGGTGTAGTTGAAATCGAAGCGGAGGTAGCCCGGCCTGTTCATCGAACCCGCCTGCACCGCGGTCGGCCCGAGAACCTGGCGCAGCGCGGCATGGATGAGATGGGTCGCGGTGTGTGCCTGACGGGCGGCGTGCCGCCATTTGCGGTCCACGCTTGCGACCACGCCGTCACCGATGGCGAGCTCTCCGCTGTCCACGACCGCCTTGTGGACCCACAGCTTCTTGCCGATCTTCTGGACATCACGTACCTCGAGCACGGTTCCACCGGCGACGATGTGGCCCCGGTCCCCGAGCTGTCCGCCGGACTCGGCGTACAACGGGGAATGGTCGAGGATCACCTCGACCTCCTGGCCCTGTCCCACCTCGGAGACCCTGACGCCGCCGGAGAGGATGCCGAGCACGCGTGCCTGGGATTCAAGCTCGGAAAAGCCCGTGAAGACGGTGGGATTGTTGTCCACCCATTCGCGGTAGATCGACAGGTCGGCGTGCCCGTGCTTCTTGGCCCGGGAATCGGCCTTGGCGCGTTCCCGCTGCGTCGCCATCAGCGATTCGAAGCCCTCGACGTCGACCTCGAGACCGGCCTCCGCGGCCATCTCGAGAGTCAGATCGATGGGGAAACCGTAGGTGTCATGAAGGGCGAAGGCGCGGGGGCCGTCGACCGCGCGTCCGCCGGCCGATTTGATCTCGGCCGCCGCCTCCTCGAAGAGATGGGTTCCGGAAACCAGAGTCTTCAGGAAGGCCCGCTCCTCGGTGATGGCGACCCGGAGAATCCGCTCGCGGTTGTCCGAAATCTCCGGGTAGGACGGCGTCATGGTGTCCATGATGGTGTTCATGAACGCCTCCATTGTTTCCCCGGTGGCTCCGAGGAGCCGGGCCGAACGGATGATCCTGCGCAGCAGACGGCGCAGGATGTACCCGCGCCCCTCGTTGCCAGGTGTGACACCGTCGAGTATGAGCATCATTCCCGTGCGGGAGTGATCGGCAATGACCCGGAACCGGATATCCGACTGCTGCTGACTGCCATACCGGGAGCCGGAAAGATCCTCGGCCACGTCGATGACGGGGCGGAGCAGATCGGTCTCGTAGACGTTTTCCACCCCCTGCAGGATGCAGGCCACACGTTCGACGCCGAGACCGGTATCAATGTTCTTCTTCGGAAGATCGCCGACGATCTCGAAGTTGTCCTTGCCCAGTCCGGCTCCGCGTTCCTTCTCCATGAAGACCAGGTTCCAGATCTCCATGTACCGGTTGTCATCGGCGACGGGGCCACCCTCGACCCCGTAGGCCGGTCCGCGATCATAGTAGATCTCCGAGCAGGGGCCGCAAGGGCCGGGAATACCCATGGACCAGTAGTTGTCAGCCATGCCCAGCCGCTGGATGCGTTCGGCCGGAACACCGACCTTCTTCTTCCAGATCTCGGCGGCCTCATCGTCATCGAGATAGACGGTCACCCACAGCCGATCGGGATCCAGGCCGAGCCCGCCGTCGTCCAGGGAACCGGTCAGCAGCGTCCAGGCATGGGTGATGGCACCCTCCTTGAAGTACTGGCCGAAGGAGAAGTTGCCCGCCATCTGGAAGAAGGTGTTATGGCGGGTGGTGATCCCCACCTCCTCGATGTCGAGGGTGCGCACGCACTTCTGAATGGAGGTCGCCGTGCCGTTGGCAAACGGCGGGGTCTGCTGACCGAGAAAATAGGGTTTGAACGGCACCATGCCCGCGTTCACGAAGAGCAGGTTCGGATCATCGAGAATCAGCGAAGCGCTCGGGACCGCCTGGTGTCCGGCCCTGACGAAGTGATTGGTGAAGCGCTCCCTGATCTCATGGGTCTGCACAGCGGTAACCTGCCTTTCGACTTCTCGGCTAAATGGTGCACCCCGTTCGGGGACGGGGTTGGACACCGTATGTGACAAGCAGCCACATTACCTTCCTTTGCCGTCCGCGCCTCAATCCGGGCTATTTTGCGCCCCGGATTATTCGCCGGAGTCTACCCAGGTAGCCCGAAATGCGCTTTTCACCGCCGTGCTCGGTGGGCTGGTAGTACACCGCCTCCCGCAACTCCTCAGGCAGATAGTCCTGCTGGACGACACCGCGCGGGTCATCGTGCGGATACCGGTATCCGACCGCATTCCCGAGTTTCTTCGCACCCTCGTAGTGCCCGTCCCGCAGGTGGGCTGGAACGGTGCCGATCCGCCCTCTTTTCACGTCGTCAAGCGCGGCATCGATCGCCCTGATCACCGACGCCGACTTCGGTGCGGTGGCCAGGTAGATGGTGGCCTGGGCGAGGTTGATCCGTGCCTCGGGCATCCCTATCAGCTGGACGGCCTGCGCCGCCGCGACCGCGATCTGGAGGGCGGCCGGATCGGCCATTCCGATGTCCTCGCTCGAGTGGACCACCAGGCGGCGGGCGATGAAGCGTGGATCCTCCCCGGCATCGATCATCCGCGCGAGGTAGTGCAGCGCGGCGTCGACGTCCGATCCCCGAATGGACTTTATAAAGGCGCTGACGATGTCATAGTGCTGATCTCCATCGCGGTCGTAGCGGACGATGGCCCTGTTCACATTCGACTTCACCGTGTCCACGGTGATCTCACCGCCCTCTGCAACCGCCTCGGCCGCCGCCTCGACGTAGGTCAGTGCCCGCCGCGCATCACCGCCTGCCAGGCGCACGAGCTGATCGACGGCCTCCGAAGTCGCCCTCACGCGGCCCGCGAGTCCGCGCGGGTCAACCAGCGCCCTGTCGACCACCGTGCGGATATCATCCTCGGACAGTGTCTCCAACTGGAGGATGAGGGACCGTGAGAGCAGCGGCGCCACGACCGCGAAGGAGGGGTTCTCGGTGGTTGCGGCGACCAGGAGCACGGTTCGGTTCTCCACCGCGGACAGCAGCGCATCCTGCTGGGTCTTGGAGAAGCGGTGGACCTCATCGATGAAGAGCACGGTCCGGACACCGTGGATGAGGTCGGTACGGGCGCGGTCGATCACCGCGCGGACCTCCTTGACCCCCGAACTCAACGCGGACAGCGCGATGAAGTGGTCACCGGTCGCGGCTGAAATCAACGAAGCGATTGTCGTCTTGCCCGTTCCCGGGGGGCCGTAGAGGATGACCGAGGCCTCACCGGACCCCTCGATCAGCCTGCGCAGTGGCCGACCGGCCCCGAGCAGATGCTCCTGACCGACCACCTCATCCAGCGTGCGCGGACGCATCCGGGCTGCAAGAGGGGCATGGGCACCGGGATGAAAGTACCGCTGCGCGCGCTCGGATCGCGAATCCTCCCCACCGGGGCCGGAACCCGGCGCTTCAAATAGTGAATCCTGGGCCATGTATCCTCAGGCCAGTCCGGAAGCCCTGAAGTCGGTGAGGTAGCCGACCACTTCCTTCGCGAATGCCGCAACCACCGCGAACCGTGTATCCGCACCACGGGAGGCGTAACGCTGGAGGGCGGTGTAGGTTTCGCAGAGGTCCCGACGGACCAACTCGTCATCGTGCTCACTGCGCGGAACCGCGCTGTCCTCGATGGCACCTTCCTCAAAGACCGAGCGCCCCTCCTCGGACTCCGCAACGGCGGTAAGGACGTTGGACATCGATCCCAGATGCATCAGTGCCACGCTTGACAGCGCCCAGCCGATCAACGCGGTGACGATCCGGGCCTGCAGGCGATCCTCGTTGTTGACATTCGGCCAGATTCCCCTGACCTCCTGGACCCAGGCGTCGGTGAGCTCGTCGACCTCATCATCGGTGATGGGATGGCTGAAAATGAACTGCGGGAAACCGGCGATCACGCAGGCGACGTCAAAGGTCGCGTCCCGGAAGCCCGCCACCTCATAGTCGAGGAAGTGGGTCCGCTCGGCCACGATGATGTTGTCCGGGGAGAGATCAAAGGGCGTGAATGCACGGTGGCGCCCGGAGATCAGTCGACGCTTGGCGTTGCCCGCGAACTCCTCGACCACGGGTGGAATACCGATCCCGGAGGCGCGCAGCAACTGCAGTCCCGCGTCGATCGAACCCGGGAACAGGCTGTCCCTGCGCCGTTGCATCTCGGCGGTCGCGGGGTACTTAGCGAGCATGCGTGTCATGAGAGTATCGAAATCGGCCTCGCGGTCGGCGGTGGCGGCGTGGAGGCTGCCCAGAGCCTGACCGAGGTTGCGCAGGATCTGCATGCGCTGATCCCCGGTACGCTGGTCCAGGAGATCGGCGAAGGTGTCACCGTTGCCGGAATCCGAAATGACGATGATCCGCTGATCAATGTCATAGGCCAGAAGAACCGGTCCGGGGCGAACGTCCTCGCTCAGCGATGTGGTGAATTGGTAGGCCACAACCTCGCGCACCAGTGCGGAATCATCGAAGAGGTCGCCGGTCGCCGGAACGTATTTCAATACGACGGAACGCTGCTGCAGGAAGGGTGAATTAGCCACCCGTGCACGCAGAACCGCGGCGGTCCCGGAACCGTTGAGTTGTTCGATCTCGGTGAGGTGCTGGGTTCCGCCGTAGCGTTTGGCTAGAAGTTCCTCGGCGATCTCGACGATCTCTTCGTTACTCAGCATTGGTGTCTTCTCCTTCAGAGGTACTTCGGTGCGGGTCCGGTGCGCACCCTGCTCCATCAGGAGGAGACACATAAACTGGAATGTCTCTGTCTTAGCGGGTGGTCCGGGATTGTCCTCCCGGTCCTGGCGCGCGGGGTCGGTGCCAAGGCTCCACCAAGGACCGGAACGCAACCACAACCCCAACTATGGTACCGACCACCGCGGAGGGGTGAAGGTGACTTGGCAGACTTCACCCCCGGTGTCGGGGAACCGCGCCGCCTACTTCTGGCTGGCGGTCTCGGAGTGCTCCGCCTTGTCCTGCTCTGCCTTCGGCTTGGCATCGATGCCCGATTCCCTGCGCTGCAGGGGCGTGATCGGTGCCGGGGCGTCGGTCAGCGGATCGACTCCACCTCCGGACTTGGGGAAGGCGATGACATCGCGGATGGAATCAAATCCCCCCAGCAGTGACACGATTCGATCCCACCCGAAGGCGATCCCGCCGTGCGGCGGTGCGCCGAAGGCGAAGGCATCGAGGAGGAAGCCGAACTTCTCGCGGGCCTCATCCTCGCCGATGCCCATGACCTTGAACACCCGCTCCTGGACATCGCGCTGGTGGATACGGATTGATCCGCCACCGATCTCATTGCCGTTGCAGACGATGTCGTAGGCATAGGCGTTGGCCTCGCCCGGGTTGGTGTCGAAGGTATCGAGGAACTCCGGCTTGGGGGAGGTGAAGGCGTGGTGGACCGCGGTCCACTTCGAGTGTCCGAGGGCGACGTCACCCGAGGCGGTGGCATCGGCGGCCGGTTCGAACATCGGGGCATCGACGACCCAGGTGAAGGCCCAGTCTCCCTCCCTGATCAGATCGAGCTTCCTGGCGATTTCGCCCCGTGCCGCCCCCAGCAGTGCACGCGAGGACTTGGTTTCGCCTGCGGCGAAGAAGATGCAGTCACCGGGCTGCGCGCCGACGTGTGCCGCGATGCCCGCGCGTTCGGCGTCGGTGATGTTCTTGGCCACCGGTCCGGAGAGCTCGCCATCCTCACCGACGAGGATGTAGGCCAGCCCCTTGGCGCCACGCTGCTTCGCCCACTCCTGCCAGGCATCGAGCTGACGGCGCGGCTGGGAGGCCCCACCCTGCATCACGACGGCTCCGACGTACTCGTTCTTGAACACGCGGAAGGATGTGTCCTGGAAGAATTCCGTGCACTCGGTGATCTCAATATCAAAACGCAGATCCGGCTTATCGGAACCGAACCGGCGCATGGACTCCGCGTAGGTGATGCGCGGTATCGGCCTGGGGATTTCGTATCCGATCAGTTTCCAGACCGCGGCGATGATCTCCTCGGCGAGCGAGATGACATCATCCTGGTCGACGAAGCTCATCTCGACATCGAGCTGGGTGAACTCCGGCTGACGGTCCGCGCGGAAATCCTCATCGCGGTAGCAGCGTGCGATCTGGTAGTACCGCTCCATACCGGCAACCATGAGCAGCTGCTTGAACAGCTGCGGTGACTGCGGGAGGGCGTAGAAGGTACCGGGACGCAGACGGGCGGGGACGAGGAAGTCACGGGCCCCCTCGGGCGTCGAACGCGTCAGGGTGGGGGTCTCGATCTCGGTGAATCCATGGGAATCGAGAACGCTGCGGGCTGCCTGGTTCGCCCTCGAGCGCAGGCGCAGCGCCTCGGCCTGTGCCGGGCGTCGCAGGTCGAGGTACCGGTACTTCAGCCGTGTCTCCTCCCCCACCTCGCCGGAGGAGGAGGCATCCTCAATCTGGAACGGCAGCGGAGCCGATTCATTGAGCACCTCGAAATCGGTAACGTTGACTTCGACATCACCGGAAGGCAGGTTCGGGTTCTCGGAGCCCTCGGGGCGCTTCTCAACCACGCCGGTGACGCGGAGGACGAACTCACTTCGCAGCGCGTGGGCACGGTGGGCGAGATCCTCATTGCGGAACACCACCTGGGCAATACCGGAGCGATCGCGCAGATCGATGAAGATCACGCCACCATGGTCACGGCGACGGGCTACCCAGCCGGTCAGAGTGACTGTCTGACCGGCATTTTCCTTACGAAGCTCGCCTGAGAGATGAGTGCGCAGCACGTGTACGGAGTCCTTCCACTTGGAGTAATTTCTATCGACGCCTAACGTTCTGTGGTCTTCCGGGGACGCCGGGCAATGGCGGAGACCAACCGGAGACAGGCAACAATGGCATTGTACTCGCCGGGTCCGGCCAACGGAGAACGAGGCGCCCAAGGTCGAGGGGACCGATACTTTTCAAGCTACCGTGATGTGCGTCCACCCCTTGTGCAATGATTCAATCATGACTTTTCGTGGAGATGTTTCCCGTTCAGGCGGAAATGCGCGTAGGAGCGGCGGGGGTCGCGGTCTGGCTGTCGGCGGTGGCCTCGGTGGACTCCTGCTGGTCGGCCTCTTTCTCCTGCTCGGAGGGGATCCGGGGCAGGTGGGCAGCATCCTGGGGCAGGACCAGGAACAACAGGGCGAGATTGAATCCGGTGGCAATTTTGACAACTGCCGGACCGGTGAGGATGCCAATACCGACGACAACTGCCGGCTGTACTACACCTCATTCTCGGTCAACGAGGTCTGGGAGCAGCAGCTGCCGAAGCAGGCGGGGATCACCTATACCGAGCCCACGCTGGACATCTTCAACAGCTCCGTGCAGACCGGCTGCGGGCTGGCTTCGGCGCAGACGGGGCCCTTCTACTGCCCCGGGGATGAGACAGCCTATTTCGATCTGAGCTTCTTCGAACAAATGCGGCAGTTCGGCGGTGAGAACGCGCCCCTGGCGCAGATGTATATCGTGGCCCATGAGTACGGCCACCACATTCAGAAGCTGGAGGGGACCCTCGGACTGTCCAACTACAATGACCCCGGCCGGGATTCCAACGCCGTCAAGCTCGAACTCCAGGCCGACTGCTATGCCGGAATCTGGGCGAGCTACGCGGACAAGGGGCCGGACCGGATGCTGGAACCCATCACCGAGGACCAGCTCGACAGCGCGCTCACCACGGCCGGTGCGGTCGGAGATGACAATATCCAGGAACGTTCAGGCGGCCAGGTCAACCCTGAGACCTGGACCCATGGTTCATCCCAGCAGCGCAGGGATGCCTTCCTCTCCGGCTACACCACCGGAAAGATGAGCTCCTGCGACTTCCTGCAACGCGGGGTCTACCGCTCCTGAGCGCCCACCCGCCCCATCTCTCAGGCTGCCCAGCCCAGAAGACCCAACCGGGATCCCACAGGTAGCCGACCCGGCTCCCGCTAAATGCTGAGTTCCGGGTGATAATCCTTCATCGTGAGCACCTTGTTCATTCGGTTGGCCACCGAGGAGATCGCGAGCATGAGCGCCCACACGAAGGCCAGCACGATGATCGCCTGCATGAACCGGGGATCACCGCTGGGATCGGGGTTGAAGATCATCTGCCGGATGAGATTGACCGCGTAGGTGATCGGATCATAGTGGTGGAACCAGCGGAAGAACGCCGCCTGGGTCTCCGGTGGATAGAGTCCACCGGAGGCCACCAGCTGGAAGGACATCAGCACGATGGACAGCACACGGCCCGCGGTCGGACCGGCCACGTTGTTGAACATGTGGGTGATGGATACGAACACCCAGGAGATGGCCACCATGGAGATCCACAGACCAAGGTGATGCTGCGGGTTGAGATCGAGCAGGAAGTTCAGCACCAACCACATCACGCTCGCCTGACCGGTTCCCATCAGCATGCCCGGAAGGTAGCTGGCCAGAGTCCCACGGAAGCCACCCATCGGGGAATCCAGGGCCCTGCGCAGGCGCGGATGGATCAGCATCCAGGTGACCGTTGCTCCCATGAAGAGACCGACGCACATGAAGAAGGGCGAGAGTCCGATACCGAACTTCGGTGTGATGTCGCCGTCCTGCCTGGTGCCCACCGGGGTCGAGATGGTCTGACCCGCGTTGTCGGCGAAGCTTGGGATCTTTTCGGCACCCTGGGACAGCTGCAGCGCGAGCTGCCCGGACCCCTCATCCAGTTGGACCGTACCGTCACGCAGCGCCGCGGCGCCGACAACGAGCTGCTCGGAACCGGCCGCCAGCTGACCCGTGCCGTCGGCGAGAGTCCGCGCACCGACGCTGAGCTGCGAGGATCCATCCTTGAGCTGCGCCAGACCCGCCGCCAACTGAGCGGAGGCACTGACGGCACTGTCCACACCCGCACGGTAGGTCGAGGCAGGGTTGTCCAGTTCATCGGCGATCTGGGCGGCACCGGCGCGCAGGGTTTCCAACTGCGCATTGAGATCCGCACCCCCCGCCGCCTCGGCGATGGTGTGGTCGATCTGGTCCGCAATCTGCGCCGCACCCGGAACTCCACTCGCACGCAGTTGTGTGCTGATGTTGATAAGCGGGGAAACGGTGGAAACAAGCGTATCGACGCCCTGGGAGACGGCACTGGCGCCGGTACCGAGCTGACGGGTTCCGGCGGACAGCGTGTTCAGTCCGTCACTGAGTTGCTGGCTGCCGCTGGCAGCCGTGCCCAGCCCGGTGTCGAGGGCGGCCGCGCCGTCGGCAAGCTGATTCGCCCCGCTCTGTCCGCTGAGGATCCCGTCATGGAGCTGGGTCGCGCCGTCGGCGAGCTGGCCCGCGCCGTCCTGGGCGGAAGATGCGCCGTCGGCGAGCTGGCCCGCGCCGTCGGCGGCCCGGTTCATTCCGTCCCCGATGGTGGAGAATCCCACCAGGATGTTATCCACAACCTGGGCGCCGAATTCTCCGTCCATTGTGCTGATCACGGTGTTGACCACCTGGTTTCCCAGCATTGAGGCGATGAAGCCGTTGGAGTTGTTGAACACAGCGTTCACCGTCGCCTGCTGCGGGCTGTCCGTGGTCACACTCGCGATGGAGGAACTGAAATCGGAGGGGATCTCGATGCCGAAGTAGTAGGTGCCGTCATTGATGCCCTCGCGGGCGTCATCGGCGCTGACCGGGATGAAATGGATGGTGTCGAGCTGTTCAAGCTGCTGGACCACCTGTTCACCGGCGTTGAGTTGACCTCCGCCCGCCTCCTCGGAGAGCGTGACCCCGTCGTCCTGATTGACCACGGCCACGGGCAGCTTCGACAGTCCTGAAATCGGGTCATAGTAGGCCCAGACGAAGACGCCACCGAAGAGCAGCGGCAGAAGCATGACCACAACGAAACCCAGGGGTGGGAGTTTCCCCCTGGCGAAGCGCGTGAGCTCGGTTCCCATGTGCAACAGGGACATTATGCCGCGACCTCCTCTGTGGCATCGGCGATGCCGTCGAAATCCGGATTGGTGGAAACCACCAGGACGGGAACAGCCGTTGAGACCTCCTTGAGTCGGGAGAGGATCTCGCTGCGCAGCTGCATGCTGCGGACCTGATCCGGGTCGTCGACCACGAGGAGCTTCGGATCGCGCCGGGAGATCAGCGAGAGCGCCACCCGCAGCAGGAAGCGCTGCCCCACGTCCAGGTCACCTACCAGGGTTCCCGGGTTGAGATCCAGGCCCAGCATCTCTGAGTAGTGCCGCCATGAGCTGTCCTGGTCGATCGCACGGGGCACGAGGCGGTACCAGGGGCTCGCCCAGGCGATCTGCTCGCGGACCACCGCGCGGACGGTCACCAGCCGTTCCAGGGAGTCGATCTCGGTGACACCGGCGAGGGCGATGTGCCGGGCGAGCTGTCTGGCCTTCGCGGGGGTTCCGTCGAGCAGGACGGTCCCCGCGTCCGGTCGCATGCGCCCGGATAGCACGAGCGAATAGGAGCTCGAGGACGCCTCGCGTGCGGTGGTGAGCAGCGTCAGTCCCTGCTCGACATCAACATCGACGAATGATCTGCCGTGGATGCTCAGGGAGCTGGTGTGGAGGATGGATGGATCCATATATGTTTCAGATTTCTTTGATCGGGGTCTTTCACAGCGGGCGATCGGCCCTGCTGCGTCGGACTACTGTCTGGTACCCACCCCCGCCACAAAGCGGAGGTTTGACTATCAGTTACTGGTGTTCCATCATAATGAGAATTCACCCCCTCATGTCAACCGGAAGCAGGGACCACCATGCGTGCCGATGCCCGAAGACGCCGCGATCTCATCATCACCACAGCGTGCGCGTTGTTTCGAAGCCATGGACACGATTCTGTCACGCTCGAGCAGGTCGCGCAGCAGGCCGGTGTCGGCATCGCGACCGTCTACCGGAACTTCCCCGATCGCAGCGCCCTGGACATGGCCTGCGCCGAGCACCTGTTCAACAAGGCGATCACGCTCCAGGACGCGGCGATAGCATCCTTCGACGCCGCGCCCAGATCGACCTGGTACTCCTTCAACGTGGACATGGTGGAGATGGGAGTCGGCATCCTCGTCCCGGGCCTGGCCCCCAACTCCCTCGATGAGCTGCCCCCGAAGGTGTCAACGCTGAGACGGGAGATGAAGAACCGGACCGCCACTCTCATATCGCTCGGTCAGAAGCACGGGATCATCCACCCCGACATCGACGCCAGCACCTACATCGTCGGGTTGTTCACCACCTCGCGACCGCCGGTGCAGGCGGTTCAGGATCTCAGCCCGGGGTCCTCCCGACGTCTCCTGGGAATCTTCCTCACCGGTCTCGAACACGGGATCGCCTCCCTGCCCCCCGCCGGAGACACTAGAGTCTAAGGGCATGAACGAGCAGCACCCACGGGTGGACGGTCCGGATCTCGCCATCGCCTTTCTGGCCGCTTTCAACGATATCGAGGCCCATCTGAGGGCGAAGCTCAGCGCCAGGCGATCAGATGGTTTCAGATGGATGGTGCGTCTCGCGGAGAAGAAGCACCTGATCTCGGCCAACCAGGCCGCGGCGCTGGACGCCTTCGCCGAACTGCGCAACGCCATCAGCCACGGCCCCTATGACAATCTCAGACCGATCGCTGACCCGCGTCCGGATACCGTGGCCACGATCGTGCAGATCAGGGATCTGCTGCTGCATCCCCCGATCGCCCTGGAGCGGCTACCCCACCAGAACGTGCGCTCGCTGCAGCTCGGCGATCCGATCCGGGATGCCCTGAGCATCATCCGCACCACGGAGATCTCCCAGTTTCCGGTGTACGGGGATGCCGGTTATGTGGCCCTTTTGACCACCAACACCATCGCACGGTGGGTTGCCGCCGATCTCCAGGACAATTCGCGCCTGGACGCGGGCACGGTGGGAGAGGTGCTCGACTATGCGGAGAGTTCCGACACCGCGGTGTTCATGTCGCGGACGGCCACAGCCCAGGAGGTCATCGACACCATGACGGGCCCCGCACTCCCCTGGTCCGTCATCGTCACCGAGCACGGCAAGGCCGACCAGAAGCCGCTGCGGATCATCAGCGGCCGGGACATGCGCGCGCTGATTGAACTGGTCGACCTCAAGTAGCAGCCGCTTGTCGACGCCCGACGCCGCACCACGCGCCGGTGGTGCGGCGTCGTCAGGCAACTCAGGACAGCAGGGCCCTGAGGTGGGCAACCACCTCATGCAGCTGGATCTGCTGCTGTTCGTGGGTCTGCATGTGCTTGACCGCCACGGTTCCGTCCTCAAGTTCCTGATCGCCGAGAACCAGGGTGAAGCGGGATCCGGAACGATCCGCACCCTTCATCGCACCCTTGAGTCCCCTGTCGCCATAGGACATATCGGCCGCAACTCCGTTGACGCGCAGCTGATTGACAATTCCCGCCATCGCCCGCTTCGCCGCGGATCCCAGGGCGACGCCGTAGACATCGACGCGCCTGTCCAGCCCGACACCGACACCCTCGGCCTCGAGTGCGAGCACGGTGCGGTCGACCCCGAGCCCGTAGCCGATCCCCGAGAGATCCTGACCCCCCAGCTGCGCCATCAGACCGTCATAGCGACCGCCCCCTCCGATGCCAGACTGGGCTCCGAGTCCGTCGTGGACGAACTCGAAGCAGGTCTTGGTGTAGTAGTCGAGGCCGCGGACCATCCGGGGATTGACCTGGTACGGCACGCCCATGTCATCGAGCAGCCCGGTCACGGTCTCGAAGTGGACGCGGCACTCCGGGTCGAGGTAGTCGAGCATGAGCGGTGCGTCCGCCGTCATCTCCCTGACCTCGGGGCGCTTATCATCAAGTACCCGCAGCGGATTGATCTCGGCGCGCTGGCGCGTCTCCTCGTCCAGGGGAAGTGCGAACAGAAACTTCTGGAGTTTCTTCCGGTAGGCGGGACGGCAGTTCCGGTCGCCGAGGCTGGTCAGCTCGAGACGGAAACCGGAGAGTCCGAGTGCCCGGTAGGAGCGGTCGGCCAGTGCGATGATCTCGGCGTCGAGAGCCGGATCGTCCACACCAATGGCCTCGACGCCGACCTGCTGGAGCTGGCGGTAACGGCCCGCCTGCGGACGTTCATAACGGAAAAAGGGGCCGGCGTAGTTCAGCTTGACCGGCAGCTGCCCACGGTCGAGGTTGTGCTCAATGACGGCGCGCACGACACCCGCGGTGCCCTCGGGACGAAGGGTGACGGAACGACCACCCCGATCGGCGAAGGTGTACATCTCCTTGGCCACGACGTCGGTTGACTCGCCCACTCCGCGGGCGAAGAGTCCGGTGTCCTCGAAGATGGGAAGCTCAATGTGCTCGAAGCCCGCGAGGTGCGCCTGGGTGATGAAGGTATCACGCACCGCGAGGAAGGCCGCGGATGTCGGCGGGACGTAGTCAGGGACACCCTTGGGCGCGGAAAAGGGCTGGATCTTCTCGGTTTTGCTGTTCTTTTCGCTCACCATGCTCAGGATACCTACTCCGTTGCCGTGCTCCGGGTTAGGGCACGGAGAAACGGATTTCCCATTCTCTCCGCACGCATCGTGGTGGTCGGGCCGTGACCGGGCAGTATCTGCAGGGAGTCATCCAGCTGCAACACCACGGTACGCAGGGACCTGTTCATCAGCTCCTCATCGGCGAACTCGAAATCCGTCCTTCCAATGGAGCCCTTGAACAGCACATCCCCGGAGAAGCAGTACTCCGCCCCGACCAGGAGGGTGCACCCCGGCGAGTGGCCCGGTGCATGCGCCGGCCGGAACTCGGTTCCGGCCAGGGTGATGATGTCGCCGTCGCGGAGCTCGCGGAGATCAGGTGGGGTGACCATGTTGTCCGCGTCGAAGAGGTTCGCGGTCTTTGACCCCGATCCCTTGTAGGCCTCGAGGAAGAAGGCATCCTCGGGGTGGATGTAGACGGGGGCGTTGAAGCGCCTGGCCACGGTCCCCGCATCCCTGGTGTGGTCGATGTGACCGTGGGTGAGAACGATCTTGTCCACCTCTAGGCCGTTGCCTGTGATGTACTCCACCAGATCATCATGGGAGTGCATCCCGGGATCGATGATGGCCACCTCGCCGTCCCCGACGACGACGTAGCAGTTCGTCTTGTACGGACCGGCCGCGAATCCAAGAATCTCCATACGCGATGAGTCTAGCGCCACTCGAACCCGCCCCCAATCCGCGGCCGGGACGCAGCCACCCCGACCAGGCTCAGCGGATTCCTGGGCGCTGCGGCCACCGGGGCCCGGGCAGCATTCACCACAGCACCTGCACCACGGTTACAATGATGAAGATTTTCAAAACGACCTCCATTATCTGAAGCAGATAGCACAAAACCAAGGGATGCGATTTTGGTGACTAACAACAAGGAACGCCGTGAACAGGCACTGTCCTCGCTCGAGAAGGAAATCAGGAGCAGGGACCGTAGGGAGAAGACCAAACCCTTGACGGTCGTGGCGGCATCCCTGGCCGTGATCCTCGTTGTGGTCGGCGGAATCTGGTACGCCGCGACGCGGACGACCGATGATGAGAGCATCACGGCAGAGGAATCCACGGCTCCGACAACCACCGAGGTGGACTACCAGCCACTGGCGACCAGTCGGACCACCCCGCTGGCGGAAACGGTGACCTGCACCTATGACAGCGCGGGTGAAGCCTCCCGCGAGGTGAGCATCCCCACCTCCGAGAACGTTCCGGCGACCGGCACCACCACCGTGACCCTGAAGACCAACCGGGGCGACATCGGAATGGAACTCGACCGCTCGGTCTCCCCCTGCACGGTCAACGCCGTTGAGCACCTGGCCACCGAGAAGTTCTACGACGACACCGTCTGTCACCGCATCACCACCTCCGGCATCCATGTCCTGCAGTGCGGCGATCCCAGCGGCACCGGTGCCGGCGGCCCGGGCTTCCAGTTCCCCAATGAGTTCCCCACCGACGAGGCAAGCGACACCAGCACCCCGGTGATCTACGGACGGGGCACGATCGCCATGGCCAACGCAGGCAGGGACACCAACGGATCCCAGTTCTTCCTCAACTACCAGGATTCCCCGCTGCCGCCGATGTACAGCTACTTCGGTCAGATCGACGAGACCGGCCTGGCAACCCTTGATGCCATCGCCGAAGCCGGAGCCGAGGGCGGGGCATCCGACGGAGCGCCGGCCGAGGAGGTTCGCATAGAAACCGCGACGGTTAGTTCCTGATTCACCCCGCTCAGCAGAAGCCGCCCCCTATCTCAGGGGGCGGCTTTGTGCAAGCGGAACTCGGCGAGATCGACGGTACCGTCGGCAAAAGCTGATCCGGGAGTGAATAAGCTGTACAAATGCTGCCAGCAGCCACCCCCGTTGTGAGGTAGAAGCGAGCGGTGAGTTCTATTCACAGGGCCTTAATTGCCATCACAGCTGCTTTTTCCCATGGCTTTAGTTGACTCAGGTCACAAATATAACAGAATCCTTACAATTAGATCCCGAGACGCTTGCACCACTCTGTCCCCGGCATTAAGGTGATCAGGGAAATTCACCTCCTCGAATAGAAGGATCCAGGAATCATGAAGCTCTTCTCCCGCACCACTCTGGTCGCCCTCGGCACCGCTGCCGCCGTCTCCATCTCTCCCCTCAGCGCTCCGGCCTTCGCCGAAACCCCTACTCCGGTCCCCACCACGGTGACTGTAACCGCCACTCCCACCACCTCGGAGAACACATCCTCCACCGGATCCTCCGAAGTTAAGACCAGCGAGATCAATGAGTGGATCAAGCTGATCACCGCGGTCATCGGTGTGCTCACCACGATCCTGACCTTCAGCTCCAAGTTGGACACCCTCTTCCGTTAGACTCCCTTCCGCGGATACCGGTAGACAAAAATCCTCCATCGAACACCAGTCGATGGAGGATTTTTCCTAGTCCCGGGTGGGCCCTCAGCCCCCCGAGGTCACGCGGTAGACATCGAAGACACCCTCGGCGTTGCGCAGCTGGGTCATCAGTGAACCCAGTTGCTTGGTATCGGAGACGGCGAAGGTGAAACGCACCATCGCCACATGGTCCTCGGAGCTGTGCGAACTCATCGCCGTCACGGAAACCTTCTGCTCGTTGATCACGCGGGTGAGCTCGAACAGCAGCCCCGAGCGGTCCAGGGCCTCGATCTGCAGCGTCGCCGAGAACACGGAACCGGTGCGCTCCGAGGCCCAGGAGACCTCGACCATGCGCTCGGGTTCCTCACGGAGCTTCTCGGCGTTGGTGCAATCCGTGCGGTGCACGGACACCCCGCCGCCACGGGTGACAAATCCGAAGATCTCGTCACCGGGCACCGGCATGCAGCACTTGGCCAGTTTCGCCAGCACGTCGGGGCTTCCCTCGACGAGGACTCCGCTCTCACTGTCGGTGACAGGGGAACGGGAACTGACCAGTTCGCTGAAGGGCGTGCGGGCGACGAGTGCGTCCTCGGCATCCTCCTCATCACCGAAGATGGCGATCAGCCGGTTGGTCACATGCTGGGCGGAGACAGATCCGGAGCCGATCGCGGTGTAGAGCGCATCCACATCCGGGTAGTGCAGTTCGGTGGCCACGGTTTTCATCGACGCGGCGGTGAACAGCCGGTGCATGGGTAGTCCGCTGCGCTGGATGACCACCGCGAGGGAATCCCGCCCTGCCTCCAGGTACTCCTCACGTCGTTCCTTGGCGAACCACTGACGGATTTTCGCCTTCGCGCGCGGGGAGACCACGAAGTCCTGCCAGCCCCGGCTCGGGCCGGCGTTCTGATCCTTGGAGGTGAAGACCTCGACGCGGTCACCGGACTTCAGCTTGGTCTCCAGTGCCACCAGCTTTCCGTTGATTTTCGCCCCGATGCACCGGTGCCCGACCTCGGTGTGCACGGCGTAGGCGAAATCGACGGGGGTGGAATTGACCGGCAGGTTGATTACGTCACCCTTCGGCGTGAACACGAAGATCTGTTTGGAAGTCAGATCGTAGCGCAGGCTGTCAAGGAACTCGTTGGGATCCGCTGCCTCCTTCTGCCAATCGAGCAGCTGGCGCATCCATGCCATCTGATCGACCTCGGACTGCTCACCGGAGTGGCTGCCCTTGGTTTCCTTGTACCGCCAGTGCGCGGCGATGCCGAACTCCGCGTTGTAGTGCATGTCATGCGTACGTGCCTGGACCTCCAGGGGTTTTCCCCCGGGTCCCATCACCGTGGTGTGCAGTGACTGGTAGACACCGAAGCGCGGCGAGGAGATGTAGTCCTTGAACCTGCCGGGCAGGGCGTTGAACAACGAATGGACCACACCGATCGCGGCATAGCAGTTGTTGACATTGTCAACCAGGATGCGGATGCCCACCAGGTCGAAGATGTCATCGAAGTCCCGTCCCCGGACGATCATCTTCTGGTAGATCGACCAGTAGTGCTTCGGTCGCCCGAGCACCTCGGCGTTGATGTTGTTCTCCTTCAGGCCCGCGGTGACCAGATCGATGATCTCCTTGAGGTAGCGGTCGCGGGAGGGCGCACGGTCCGCCACCAGGCGGACGATCTCCTCGTACTTCTTCGGGTAGAGAATGGCGAAGGAGAGATCCTCAAGCTCCCACTTGACGCTGGCCATGCCGAGGCGGTGTGCCAGCGGGGCGATCACCTCGAGGGTCTGGCGGGCCTTTTTCGCCTGCTTCTCCGGCGGCAGGAAGCGCATGGTGCGCATGTTGTGCAGTCGGTCGGCCACCTTGATAACCAGCACGCGGGGGTCCTGGCTCATCGCGACGATCATCTTCCGGATCGTCTCAGCCTCCGCCGCGGCGCCCAGGGCGACCCGGTCCAGTTTGGTCACGCCGTCGACAAGCCTGGCCACCTCCTCACCGAAATCCCGGGTGAGATCGTCGAGTGAGTAGTCGGTGTCCTCCACGGTGTCGTGGAGCAGGGCGGCCACCAGGGTTGTGGTGTCCATACCGATCTCCGCCGCGATCGTGGCCACTGCGAGCGGGTGGGTGATGTAGGGATCGCCCGATTTCCGGATGACACCCTCGTGGAGCTTCTCCGCAGTGGCGTAGGCACGTTCAAGGACCTGCGCATCGGCCTTGGGGTGGAACTGCCTGTGGATGCTCAGCAGCGGATCCAGAACGGGGTTCGTTCGTACCCGGTTCCCGGTGAGGCTGCGTGCGAGCCTGGCGGACATGCTGCGCACGCCCATTGACGACTTCTGTGGGTGACGCTCCAGACTCATGGTGCCGTTGCCTTTCGCAAGATCCTCTAGCTCTGGTCCCGAATGACTTCAACCGGTAGGTCACCGAGCTTCTCGCGACCCTTCAGTCCGTCCACTTCAATGGCCAGAACATATCCGGTGACACGCCCGCCACAGGATTCAACCAGTTTACGTGCTGCGCCGAGGGTACCGCCGGTGGCCAGCACATCATCGACAAGAACCACCCTCCTACCACCGATATCAAGTCCCTCGGCTGGAAGTTCGAGAGCCGCGGTGCCGTACTCGAGGTCATACTCCTGGGTGACCACGGGTGGGGGCAGCTTACCCTTCTTGCGGATCGCGAGGATTCCGACCCCGAGCTTGTAGGCCACGGCCGAACCGAGGAGGAAGCCCCTGGCGTCGAGGCCCCCGATGACATCCGCGCCGAGCTTCTGAGTGGCCTCGGCGAGGGCGTCGACGATGAGCCGGAATGACTCGGGGTCCGCGAGGACGGGAGTCAGGTCCTCGAAGAGCACGCCGTCGACGGGAAAGTTCTCCACATAACGGGTTCGGCTCTCCAGTGCCTCACGGGCCTTTTCACGGGTGGTGCGCTCAGTAGTGGTCACCGGTTCATTCCCTCACTTCTGGACCATCTGTCCATGTTCCATCCGATACCTGAAAGATCGGTATTGACCACCACGTTACCCACGCCACGATCGATGACAAACACACGGGGCTGCGCGGCGAGCGGGATCGACGGCATTTCGGCCCACACCGCCTCCTCGGCGGTCCGTGTGGACTCGGGATCGGCGCCGGTGGAATTGACCGAGGGAAACTCCAGATTCGGCTCCACCGCCCGCAGCACGGCATCGAGGCTGCCCTCGGTGTACTGCTCATAGCCCGAATCCGCAACCACCGTGCGACTGAGATCGTTCAGGCTGACCGCCTCGTGTGCGGCGTCAACGACGGTGATCCCGGCCGGTTCACAGCTGAGCCTGATCGCCTCGACCATCGCCGCCTTGCGGGTGTCCGGTCCGTCATAACCGATACGGATCGTCGTTCCGGCCAGCGCCGCGGCCCGGGTCGGGTTCACCTCCGCATAGCGCGCCCTGATATCACCGAGCTGGGCCACCACCGGATTGTCCAGGTGGACGGTCTGGATGTCCGCGGGTGGCACGGCGATACCGGAGACGCTTGACGACGCCGCCGCCACCGTCGCCTGGTCGACGCAGGCGGCGAACGCCTGCCTGGCCTCCGGCGCATAGAACACCCCCGCGGAGGCGAGGGTGAGCTGTTCGGTCAGCTCGCCGACCTTCTCGGAGATGTCATAGGGGTTGAGCGGGTCATCGCGGTTGACCCACTCCGCGCTGGCCCAGGACTCCACATCGGCGAGCTGGAGGTTTCCGGCCGCCGCCAGGGCGTTGTGATCCGAGCCCTTCGGCCACAGCACGAGCTGGTCCAACACCGCCGGATCCCCGCTGTAGTGTTCGTTACGGCCCAGTTCCACCTCACCGAACTCGCCCACTCCGGTGATCCTGTAGGGCCCGGAGGATACCTGGAGCTCGGGGTCGAAGTTGTCGAGTTTGAATCCGTCATTCCAGATCCTGGCCGGTTCCTCCAGTGTCTGGAGATCATTGGTGCGCAGCGCCGTGTTCAGCTCCTCCAGTGTCAGCCTCGCTCTGGCGGCGATGGCGTGGGCGGGCAGGAGGGTGCCCTGGGCGAACAGGTGGCGCCACCGCACCCCCTGGTCCCCCTTGAACACCACGGTCGCCTGCTTGGAGCCGCTGCTGCACTCCACGCGGTCGATCTGCTCCGCCAGCGGAATATGCGCGTTGAACACCGCGGGAAGCATTCCCGCCTTCGCGGCGAGCAGGAAATCATCGCAGACCACCGGTTCCCCGTCGGAGTAGTTCGCCTCGGGGTTGATGGTGTAGATCACCTGACGGTTGGCTCCGGGCAGCACCTGGGTGGTGGCGAGATCGGTGTTGGGAATCATCTGACCGGAGGGCCCCTGCACATAGACCGGTGCGTAGATGCGTGCCGAGAGCAGTGCGGCGTCGGTTGCCACCCCGAGCAGGGATGCCGCGTTGGTGGTGGCCAGGGAAGAATTGACCGCGTAACCGAAATGGCTGATCTCATGCCGGGTGGGATCCGGTTCCCCGGTCGAGCAGCCGCTGAGCGCCACGGCCACAGCTGTGAGCGCAGCACCGACCTGCGCCATTCGCTTCTTCAACACTTTTTAAGGATTCCCGCCTTCTCCATCGTGCTTGTGGGTGTCAACCCTGTCGGGCTGATTATATGGCGCAGCCACCATGAAGGCCCAAATCCCGCCTTCGACGCTGGGGTCGGTGGCGGGATCGGATGGGTGACCGTTGGTGATCAGGATCTACCCGGGCGCCAGGTTCCCCCGGTGTGGTGATCCGGGGCGACCGGTGCGGCGACCGAACGCTTGACGTTCGTGCCGGCCGCACCCTCCGCGGAGGGTACGTCATTGCCCGGGGAGGCGTCGACAAGCGGGACGCCCTGCCTGGCTGCGAGGACCTCGGCGTTGTGGCGCTTGACCTCCCGCTTGCGGTTCATCAGGCTGACCAGGATCGGGGTGGCCAGGAACACCGAGGAGAAGGTGCCCTCGACGACACCGATCAGCTGGATCAGTGCCAGATCCTTCAGCGTGCCCACGCCCATCATCCACACCGCGACCACCATCAGGGCGATGATGGGCAGCGCCGAGATGATAGTCGTGGAGATCGATCGCATGAAGGTCTGGTTGACGGCCAGGTTCGCCTGCTCGGAATAGGTGCGCCGGGTGGAACCGAGGAAGCCCGCGGTGTTCTCGCGCACCTTGTCGAAAACGACGACGGTGTCGTAGATGGAGAAGGTCAGCACGGTCAGCAGACCGATCACCGTGGCGGGTGAGACCTCGAAGCCGATCAGCGCGTAGATTCCGGCGATCACGATACCGTCGACGATCAGGGCCACCATTGCGGCCACGGCCATCTCCCGCTCCAGTCGCACACCGATGTACACGGCGGCCAGGACGAGGAAGGCCACCAGTGCGATGAGCATCCGCTTGGTGATCGTCGAGCCCCAGGACTCCGAGACCGTCGAGTTGCCGATGGCGTCCGGAGTGGACTGACCCGCCGAGTTGAGTGGCCTGAACTCCTCGTAGAGCGCGAGACGGGCGGCCTCGATCTGCTCATCGCTGAGCCGCTCGGACTGGATCTCCAGGGTGCGTGCATCGCCCGAGCCGACGATCTGGACCGCCTCCGGGGTGACCCCGGTGGCCTCGGTGAAGGTTTCGTCGACGGCCTCGACACTGTAGTCCGAGGCGGGCATGTTCATCTTGGTTCCGCCCTCGAAATCGATGCTGAGGGAGAATCCGCGGACGGCGATGAAGACGATGGACAGGACCAGCAGGATACCGGTGATCCAGTACCACAACCTGGTCTTGCCGATGAAGTCGATTCCACCCTCACCGGTGTAAAGGCTGGTGAAAATGCCCTTCGACTTCTTCTCGGTCTCAATTGTGCTGCTCATGACTAACTCAGCTCCTTCTCGTCGGAACCGGAGGTGGTTTCGGTGGAGGATGGTTCATGGGTGTCGGCTGCGTGGGCGAAATCGGAGGAGGGCAGCTCACCCACCTCGCGGCGATGCTGGACCAGCTTGTACACCTGGCCCATGCCGTTGACCGCGGGTTTGGCAAAGAAGGGTCGTCTGGAGGCCAGGATCACCAGCGGTGCGGTCACCAGGAAGGTCACCAGCAGGTCGAAGACGGTGGTCAGACCCAATGTGAAGGCGAAGCCCTTGACCTCGCCGACAGCCAGGAGATAGATGACCACCGCACCGATGAGGGTGACCATGTTGCCGGTAACGATGGTGCGTTTCGCCCTCTGCCACGCACGTGGCGCCGCGGAACGGAAGGACCTGCCCTCGCGGACCTCGTCCTTGATCCTCTCGTAGAAGACCACGAAGGAGTCGGCGGTGGTGCCGATGCCGATGATCAGACCGGCGATTCCGGAGAGATCGAGGGAGTAGCCGATCCACCGGCCCAGCAGGACGAGGGAGCCGTACACCAGGACACCGGAGGCGATGAGGGTGAAGATCGACACCGCACCGAACACCCGGTAGTAGGCGAACACGAACACGGCCACCAGCGCGAGACCGACGAGGCCCGCGATGAGACCGGCCTTCAGCGAGGCCGCGCCCAGGGATGGCGGCACCGTCGTCGTGGTGCCGCCGCGTTCACCGTTTTCTCCCGCGAAGCTCAGTGGCAGTGCGCCGTACTTGAGGTTGTTGGCCAGCTCCTGGGCCTCAGCCTGCGTGAAATCGCCGGTGATCGAGGTGGCGCTGCCGACCGGGGTGGCGGATTGGATCACGGGGGCCGAAATGATCTCAGAATCCAGTGTGATCGCGACCTGCCGCTGCAGATACTGGTTGGTCAGATTCGCCCAGGTCGCCGACCCCTGGTCGCCGTCACCCGACTTGAAGGCGAAGTTGATCTCCATCTGACCGGTCTGGGCGTTAAGGCCACCGGTGATCGGACGGGAGGTGTCGATCTCATTGCCGGTCAGCCGGGCGCCGTTCTCCTCATCGGTCTCGCCGATCAGCAGCGGGGCCGGATCCAGGATGTAGACACCACCCGCCGCCGGATCGCAGGCGACCAGTGGCAGCCGGGCGTCATCGGTTCCGGCGATAGGGTCGAGCTCCCCGCTGTCGCACTGCATCAGGGAACTGGCGGCGATCTGAACGGTTCCGTCGGTGGACTGACGGTCACCGCGGAGCATCTCGGTGATCTCCTGTCGGCGCTCCGTCGCCTCGATCGAGTTGGAGGGTTCCTCACGCGGGGTCGCCGTCACGGTCGGTGCCTCCGGGGCCGCGGCCTCGGGGGCACCCTCCTGGATGCTCTGGACAACCGCGGCGTTCATCTCCGACAGCGAGGTGTTGGCCTGCTCCTGGGTGATCACCCCGTACTCCACCCAGCGGTTCGCCATCTCCTCCAGCGTCGGCATGAGGGTGTTGAGATCCGGGGCGCCGGCCTGGCCCACGGGGCGGAACAACAGCTGGGAGGTCTGCCCCAGCGCCTGCGCCTGGGCAGTATCCTCTCCGGGGACCGTGATCACCAGGGTGTTGCCGTCGGTGACCACGCTAGCCCCGGACACGCCCATGCCGTTGACACGGTTCTCCAGGATCAGGCGGGCCTGCGCGAGCTGGTCCGAGGACGGTTCCTCGCCCTGGGGAACCAGGGTCACCCGGGTGCCACCCTGCAGATCAATACCCAGTTTCAGCGAGGCCGAACGGTCGCCGGTGAGAAATACGAGGCCGTAGACCAGGAGAAGCAGGAGCACAAACAATGCAATCGCACGTGAGGGCCACGCTTCCCAGGCGCTGGCGGCGCGTTTTTTTTGCCGAGCCAAGAAAACTCTCCTTATAAAGAATTAATCTGCATCGTTCACCAGCCGTGCAGATGCACCGTGGTGGGCTGACGTGTGTTAGCTGCTCCCGATATTCCGTTCCGCATTCAGAAGGAACCAGGTCCGGGGGACCGAGTCCGCCTGAAGGAGAGAAAGACTCCGGAAACCGGGTCGAAGCCGACCGGTTCCCGGGGACAGGCACTTAACCTGAAACATGGTACGCCATCGACCGGGGTTCCAATGACCGCGGTGCCTGTGAACATGCCCACGGAACCGGGTAACAGCGCAGGGTGGAGCGGCTACACCGCCTAGTTGTTGTCGGATTCCTGGATCGGCGGAGTCTCCGTCTCAGACTGCTGCACCGGGGCAGCGGGCGGGACCACCCGCACAATGGAGATCTTTTCCCAGGTTGTGATAATCCCGGGGGCGATCTCGAGATCCACGAGATCCCCACGCAGGTCGGCGACTATGGCGTGCTGTCCGGAGGTGGTGACCACACGGTCGCCCACCTTCAGGTTGTTCTGCAGTTTGGTGATCTCGGCCATCCGCGCGCGTTGGCGTCGGTTGAGCATGAAGGTCGGCAGGATGAGCAGCAACAGCAGTGCTATCAGAATAAGGAGTTCCATGATGTTCCACTTTGCCAGACCCCGGCCCGCGTCGGCCAGCCGGGAGGCGGGTTCGGATCCACCCCGGCCGGGATGAACCGTGCGGGGTTGCTCCTAGTAGTCGCCGATCGTGCCCTCGGGAGGCTCCAGGCCCAGGTGCCGCCAGGCGGTGGCGGTGGCCACCCGCCCTCTACCCGTGCGGGCGATCATTCCGGCGCGCACCAGATAGGGTTCACAGACCTCCTCCACGGTGGCTGGCTCCTCGCCCACCGCAACGGCCAGGGTGTTGACACCGACGGGCCCACCGCCGTGTCCACGGATCAGGGCGTCGAGCACCGCACGGTCGAGCCGGTCGAGACCGAGTTCATCGACATCGAAGACGATCAGGGCCGCATTGGCGGCACCGAGGGTGATACGACCGTCGGCGTGCACCTCGGCGAAGTCCCGGACCCTGCGCAGCAGGCGGTTGGCGATTCGCGGTGTCCCCCTGGACCGCGAGGCGATCTCCACCGCCGCGTCATCGTCGATGGGCACGCTGAGGATGCGTGCCGTTCGCTTGACCACCCGCGTCAGATCCTCGACATCGTAGAACTCCATCTGGGCGGTGAAGCCGAAACGGTCCCGCAGCGGCCCGGTCAGCATGCCCGAGCGGGTGGTCGCACCCACCAGGGTGAACGGCGGAATTTCCAGGGGGATCGATGTCGCACCCGGCCCCTTTCCCACGATCACGTCGATGCGGAAATCCTCCATCGCCATGTAGAGCATCTCCTCGGCAGGACGCGCGATACGGTGAATCTCGTCGATGAACAGGACGTCGCCCTCCATAAGATTCGACAGCATCGCCGCGAGGTCCCCGGCCCGCTCCAGTGCGGGTCCCGAGGTCATTCGCAGGCTCGCACCCAGTTCCTGGGCGATGATCATGGCCATCGTGGTCTTGCCCAGCCCGGGTGGGCCCGACAGCAGCACGTGATCGGGCACCACTCCCCTTTTCCTGGCTCCGGTGAGCACCAGCGTCAACTGATCGCGCACCTTGGGTTGGCCGATGAACTCCTCGATGGATTTCGGGCGCAGCGTCACCTCGGCCTCGGCCTCACCCGGCTGCTGCTGTGCGTCGATGCTCGCATCCTGCGGTCGACCACCGCTCCGCCGGGGGATACCGCCGGGAATCTCGAACTCCGTGCGTTCGATGTCAGCCATGATTGCTCTCTTCCGTCCTCGCTATTTTCCGCCGAGCCGTGCCAGGGAGGCGCGCAGTGCGGCGGAGGTGTCCAGTCCCGGGGTGGCGGACAGAACCGCCGCCACCGCATCCCCGGACTGGCGCTCGGGGAATCCGAGCCCGATCAGGGCCTGCGTCACCTGCTCGACGACCGCCCCGTTGGCCACGGGGAGCTGCGCACCATCCTCCGCCACCGGGTTCGCGGTCCCGGCGTCGAACGCGAGCATCTTGTCCTTGAGCTCCACCACCAGGCGTTCGGCCATCCGTTTTCCCACCCCGGGGATTCTCTGCAGCGACCTGGTGTCCGCGGAGGTGATCGCGCGGGCGATCTCCACGGGGGAGAACACGGATTGACAGGCCAGTGCAAGTCTCGGGCCGAGACCGGAAACGGTCTGCAGGAGGGCGAAGACCTCCCGGGACTCATTGTCCAGGAACCCGTAGAGTCTGGTGGCATCCTCACGCACCACCATCGTGGTCAGAATCAGTGTCTCCTCACCCCGGCTCAGCCTGGCCAGGGTGGTCGGTGCCGCGGTGACCTCATAGCCCACACCGGAGCATTCAATCACCGCCGAGGCCAGTCCGATGGCGATGACGGTGCCGCGCAGGGATGCGATCAAGGTTGAGTTCTCCTGGTCCGTGAGGATTCTGGCTGAGGCTTAGATTCTGACGTTTTGGGCCCGACGTTTAGGCAATGATCCGGGTGATCGTTCATCCGGGGTGCGCGGCCCGCGCACCCCGGATGCGGCGTTGTTTCAGGGCGCTCTCCTGTGCGCGCATGAGCAGCGGGGCACGCCAGCAGTGGCAGACCGCCAGGGCGAGAGCATCGGCGGCATCCGCGGGTTTCGGCGGCTCGGACAGGCCCAGAATGCGTGTGATCATCACAGTCATCTGTTTCTTGTCCGCCCGTCCGTTTCCGGAGATCGCCTTCTTCACCTCACTCGGGGTGTACATGTGCACCGGCAGATTCCGCTCGGCGGCGGCGAGCATGAGCACACCGACCGCATGCGCGGTGTTCATCACGGTGGAAACGTTGCCGCGCTCGAAGATGCGCTCGATGGCGACGACATCGGGCGAATAGTCATCCATCCACCCGGCCGCGGCCCGACTCAACCGCAGCAGGCGTTCGGGCAGGTCCGCGTCGGCGGGTGTGCGTACGACGCCCACCGAGATCGGGTAGACCGCCCTACCGCCGCCCGCCTGGACGACAGACAGGCCGCACCGGGTCAGGCCCGGGTCGATGCCCATGACCCGCAATCCCTCATGCCCCATCGCAGTCACCGCATCCTCACATCAAGACTCCGTTGATCAACCGTTCCCCTATTTTTAGCACACAATTGCGAGCACCCCGCCGACCGCGGCACGATGGTGCAACGGTTGACGGGGTGCGGGGGCGGGAAGGGATCCTGCGGCTAATCCTCGTCCAGTTCCGCGAGCACCTCGTCGCTCAGATCCACATTGGTGTAGACATTCTGCACATCATCGGATTCCTCGAGGGCATCGACGAGCCGGAAGATCTTGCGTGCCCCGTCCGCATCCAGCGGGACCTCGACCGATGCGCGGAAATCAGACTCGGAATCCTCGACCTCGATGCCGGCCTCCGCCAGGGCCTCGCGCACGGCCTGCAGGTCGGTCGGGGCGCAGGTGATCTCAAACAGCTCACCGATATCGCTGACCTCCTCCGCACCGGCGTCGAGGACCGCCATGAGAACGTCGTCCTCGCTGAGATCCCCCTTCTGCACCGTGATCACCCCCGTACGGGAGAACATGTAGGACACCGATCCCGATTCGCCGAGATTGCCGCCGTTCTTGGACATCGCGGTACGCACCTCGGTGGCCGCACGGTTGCGGTTGTCCGTCAGACACTCAATGAGGATGGCCACGCCATTGGGACCGTAGCCCTCGTACATGATGGTGGCCCAGTCGGCTCCGCCGGCCTCCTCGCCCGACCCGCGCTTACGGGCACGTTCGATGTTGTCATTGGGAACGGAGGCCTTCTTGGCCTTCTTGATCATGTCATCCAGGGTCGGGTTCGCCGCGGGATCGCCGCCACCGGTGCGTGCCGCAACCTCGATGTTCTTGATCAGCTTGGCAAACTCCTTACCACGCTTGGCATCGTTTGCAGCCTTCTTGTGTTTGGTGGTCGCCCATTTGGAGTGGCCGGACATAAGCTCCCTTTCGTCGTTTCAGTTATCCATCACCCGCCGGTCGGGAGAAACCCTCCGACCTGCCGCTCTCGTCCACCTCGACCCGCACGCGGTACGGGGAGCAGAGACTCTGCCGGGCAGCGCCATCGGCATGAATCGAACGCCATGGATGTGGAGTGCGTAGTTGGAACCCAATCGATTATACGCACGCCTCGACGGGGCGGGGATCAGACCCGGGGATATCTGTCATTCGAATGGATTAGTTCCCGTCCGATTCCATGGAGCCCGGCTTCTTCATCGGTATCGGTGAGGCTCCGGCCCGCAGATTCCTGGTCAAGCCCTCCTGGTTGACAATGGCCACCAGATCACCCTGGAGGTTGAAGATTCGGCCATGTGTCAGGGCACGGCCGTTTGCCGCGGAGGGCGAACGCTGATCATAGAGCAGCCATTCATCGGCACGGAAGGGACGCAGGAACCACATGGCATGGTCGAGGGAGGCCATCTGCACATGCGCACCGGGGTGGGGTGTCAGCGCCCCGTGCAGCAGGGTCATATCGGACATGTACGCGAGGGTGCACACGTGGAAGGTCGGATCATCCGGCAGCTCCGCCTTCGAGCGGAACCACACCACCTGCTCGGTCGCGGTGTGCGAGTTCTTCTCATAGGCGGACGCGGGGACAAGTCGGATATCCCACTCCGACCACTCCTCCAGCAGCTCCTGGGAACTGACCGGAAGGCTGGAGGGATCGTTGACTATCTCCTCCGGCCCGGGTACCTCGCGCATGGCATCGGCGTGCTCTATCCCCTCCTCACCCCTGAGGTGGAAACTGGCCTGCATGCTGAAGATGGTCTCGCCCTGCTGCACCGCCTTGACCTGCCGGATGCAGAAGCTGCGTCCGTCCCGAATGCGGTCAACCAGGAACACGGTGGGCCGCTCCGAATCCCCGGGTGCGACGAAGTAGCCGTGGAGGGAGTGGACGGCGTATCGATCATCCACCGTCCTGGTCGCGGCGACCAGCGCCTGCGCGGCGACCTGACCGCCGAAGGTGCGCGCGAGGCGAGACTCAACCACCGGCCCCCGGTAGATGTCGCGGTCGATCTCCTCCAGACCGAGAATGTACTCAATCGATTTCACCTTGTGTGTGCTCCTTCCACGCCATGCCCACGTTCTACCCGGTGAGCTTTCTCACATACCCTAGTCCCCCGCCCGGCTCGCCGCGGGGTGGGTACGGGGTTATGGGTTACCGTTGAGTTCATGTCACCATTGCGCCTGCACCGTTTCGCCGCAACCCTGGAAATGATCACATGGAGTCTCCTGATCATCGGGATGATCCTCAAGTACAGCGGGGTCAGCGATGTCTTCGTCTCCATCGGCGGAGGCATCCACGGCTTCGGCTTCCTCTGTTTCGCCGCCATCACCCTGATTGTATGGGTAAACAACAAGTGGAGCCCGTTGCTGGGCATCTGCGGTCTCATCGTCTCCGTGATTCCCTTCGCCGCCCTGCCCTTCACCCTCTGGGCGGATTCCAGGGGATACCTGGCCGGCGGTTGGCGGTTCCGCGATGCGGCGGAAAAGCCCACGAATCCGGCGGACCGCATCCTCGCCCAGGTTGTGCGGCACCCCGCACGCTCGCTGACGGTGATCATCGTGCTGATCGTCATCGTCTATGTCGTGCTGCTGAGCATTGGACAGCCCTACGATCCCGATGCCATCGCGGGGACGGTCGGCTGATCAGCCGAGCTGATCGGTGTCCACCAGCTCGAAGTACTCGGGCAGCGGGGCGGCTCCGCCGAGGCGGAGCAGGCGTATCGACGCCCTGGTGCGCAGCCCACGGGTGTCGGTGACGGCCTCATTGTAGAAGCGGTGCGCCAGTTCCACGCGTGCGGCTGCGTCGACGAGCGCCTCCGGGACCGGGGCCGGCTGTGCGTTGATCACCTCGGAGATCGCCCGCTCGGCACGAGATCTCTCACTGAACCGCGGGTACTCGAGCGGGATGGCCTCGGCCTTCCTCGCAGCCTCCGCTGCGCCGGGGATCAATGCCCCGACCAGCGCACACCTGCGGTCGAGTGCGGCGTTGAGCGATTGTCGTGCGGCATCGGTCCGGATGTGCAGACGGTTCAGGCGCTGGGCGGTGAAGTAGGCCCATAGCAGCACCGCCGTCAGCACGACGGCGACAGCGATGTAGAAGGCGATCATGCCAGCTCCACCTTCGATCCGTCCGCGACGGTCTCATAGACCGCCAGCACCCGGGCCGCCACCGTTGACCAGTCGTAGTTGAGGGCCCGGCGCTCCCCCGCCGCGATCAGGGAGGACCGCAGGTCGGGGGCGTCGATAAGCGTCTGCAGCTTATCCGCGAGATCGGCATCCGAACCCGTGCGAAACAGCAGTGCCGCGGGGGTCTCCGACTCGGAGTCGGCGACCAGAGCGAAGGCCTCCAGATCGCTGGCCACCACCGCGCAGCCTGCTGCCATCGCCTCGATAAGGACTATGCCGAAGCTCTCGCCCCCGGTGTTCGGGGCAACATAGATGTCCGCGCGGCCGAGGATCTCCGCCTTCTCCTCATCACTGACACGGCCGCAGAAATCGACACCCTCGACCTCCCGCCTGCTTCCCCCGCCGATGACGGTGCACCGCAGGGTCCGGTCGACCCTGGTCAGGGCACGGAGCAGGATGTCAAGGCCCTTCCGCGATTCATCGAGACGACCCAGGAACACGATCTCCGGCGGCCGCCCCTCGAGGGTGGCGCTGGGTCTGCGGGCCACGGCGAATGCCGAGGTCTGCACACCATTGGGAATCAGCACCGGATCGCCACCCATCTGCTCCACCTGCCACCGCCTGGCCATCTCCGACACCGCGATTCCGGCGCGGATCTTCTCCAACTGCGGTTTGAGAATGGGTAGGGCGGCGTGGAGCACCTTCGACCCGCTGCTCGATGCGTGGTAGGTTGCCACGATCGGTCCGGTGGCGAAGAACAGGGCCGCCATGGAGTAGCTCGGCGAATTCGGCTCGTGGATGTGCAGCACATCAAAGAACCCCTCCCGGAGAAAGGTCCGGACCGTCTGCAGCATCTTCGGACCGAAGCTCAACCGTGCCACCGACCCGTTGTAGGGCACGGGCACACTGCGACCGCCACGCACCACGAAATCGGGGACCTCGGTCTCCGGACTGCAGGGGCCGAGCACCTGCACCGTGTGCCCCTGTCTGATGAAGGTGCGGGCGAGATCGAGCACGTGGGACTGAACCCCGCCCGGCTCATCGAAGGAATAGGGGCAGACCATTCCTATACGCATGGTTTCAGTCCCCGTCCCTGTCCGCGGCCAGCGGACCGCGATCCGGATCGAGGTCGGCGAACCACAGCGGCTGCAGCATGTGCCAGTCCTGCGGGTGTGCGGCGATATTGGCCGCGAAAAGATCCGAAATGCGCTGCACCGTGGCGGAGAGCTCATCAACCTCCACGGCATCGGACACGCTCAATCCCCACCCGTCACCCTCGAACCAGCTGTGGACCACATGCAGCGCCGCACCGGTCTCGATGGCCAGTTGCGCCGGTCCCGCGGGCATGGAGGTGGTCTCACCGAAGAACCGGGTGCGCACCCCGCTGCGGCGCAGGTCGCGCTCGCCGAGGAGGCAGACGACCCCACCACGCTCAAGGACCTCCCTGAGACGGATGAAGGGTGGGGTCTGTCCCCCGTCCAGCGGGATCACCTCGAACCCGAGGGACTCGCGGAACTCCACGAAGGCGTCGAAGAGCCGCTTCGGGCGCAGCCGCTCGGCGACGGTGGTGAACTGACCGTGGTGGTCAACCAGAAAGGCCCCCGCCAGATCCCAGTTCCCGGTGTGTGGCAGGGTGAGGATCACGCCGTCGCCCCGCTCAAGGGAGGCATCGAGCAGCTCCAATCCGACGAAGCCATCCCGGAGCTGATCCATCAAGTCGGGGTCCCTAGCGATCGACGGCAGCCGGAACGCCTCCATCCAGTACCTGGCGTAGCTCCTGGTGGATGCGCGCACGAGGGCACGGGTGACGTTCTCGGAGCCGACGACCCTGGAGAGGTTGGCGCGCAGCTGTTCCATGCCCCGGCCGTTTCTGCTGACCCGGTCCGCGGCGAAATTGAACAGTGCGCGTGCCAGTGGCAGCGGGATCAGTCGAACCACCCGCCACCCGGCGAGGTAGCCGAACGCGGTGAAATTCTCCCGATTGAGCAGTTTCCGGATTTTCACGAGCGGCCCCGCTTTCTTTTAGCTTCCGCCGGTGTCACCGGCGTCACTGTAGTCGGATTTCGCACCGGCCGGTGCCTTGATTCTCTCACTCGCCATGGGCGAACGTCCGGCCATCACCAGGCGCTGCACCACGGTGAACAGGCTTCCCACCGCCAGGATCCACAGGGCCACGTCAATGGCGTAGGGAACCCCGAACCCGGTGAGACCGAGTCCGACCAGGCTGATGATCAACCGCTCCGGTCGCTCGATCAGCCCGCCGACCATGGTGAACCCGGAGGCTTCACCGCGAGCCTTGACGTAACTGATCACCTGTGAGGCAACCAGACACACCAGGGAGGCGGCAACCAGCGGCTGCGGTGCGTCATAGGTGTAGACCAGCCACCAGGTGATGGCGGCGAAAAGCGCTCCGTCGGTGATCCGGTCACAGGTCGCGTCCAGGGTCGCGCCGTACTTCGTGCCACCACCCTGCATCCGCGCGACGGTACCGTCGATCATGTCGAAAGCCGCGAACAGGCCGGTGAGCACCGCTGCCAGTACCAGATGCCCGGTGGGGATGAACACCACGGCCACGCCGATGGTGAGCACCGCGCTGACCACGGTCAGTTGGTTGGGGGTGACCCCCAGCCTGATCATCAGCCTCGCCACCGGTTCCACAACCACTCGGGCGGGTTTACGCCCGTGAACGCTCAACATCTCAGGGAACCTCCGGTTCGCTCGCGGTGCCCGGGGTGGGACGGCAGACCCCCGGGGCGTTCTCAAGCTCTCCCCAGACCCCGGCCAGCAGAGCCCGCGTCTGGCGCAGGGTCTGGGGGAGCACCTTGGTGCCTTCGATCACAGTCATGAAGTTAGCATCACCGGACCATCGGGGCACCACATGCACGTGGAGGTGATCCCCGACCGAACCGCCAGCCGCCTTGCCCAGGTTGAGTCCGACGTTGACCGCGTCGGGCCGCGACGCCGCCTTCAGGGTTCTGATTGAATGCTGCACGAAGAGCATCAGCTCCGCCGATTCCTCCGGGGTGAGATGCTCGAGGTCCTTCTCCTTGCGGAAGGGCACCACCATCATATGGCCCGCGTTGTACGGGTACAGATTGAGTACGCAGTACACGGTTTCCCCGCGTGCCACGATCAGCCCGTCCTCGTCCGACATCTTCGGAACCTCGATGAAGGGATCTCTGCCGGGTTCGCCCGTTTTCCCCGTATCAGCGTCGCCGCCGCGGGGGCTACGGGTGATGTAGCTCATGCGGTAGGGAGCCCAGATCCTCTCCAGACGATCCGCCACCCCCACTCCGCTGTCGACATAGACGGGATCCCCGCCGACCTCATCTGCGCTGTGCAATGGATTCCTCACCCGGTTGCTCGTTGATGCGTTCGGCGATCCAGGAATCGATGAGCTGCACCGCCTCGTCCACGGGAACGCCGTTGACCTGGGTGCCGTCTAGGAAGCGGAAGCTGACGGCGTCAGCCTCCACGTCCCGCGCTCCGGCGAGAAGCATGAAGGGCACCTTGCCGGTGGTGTGGTTGCGGATCTTCTTCTGCATGCGATCATCGGAGGTGTCCACCGTCGCCCTGACTCCCCTGGCCCGCAGCTTCGCGGCGATCTGCTCCAGGTGGTCGGTGAAGTCGTCGGCGACGGGGATCCCCACCACCTGGTGCGGAGCCAGCCATGCGGGGAAGGCACCTGCATAGTGCTCGAGCAGGACTCCGAAGAAGCGCTCGATGGATCCGAACAGTGCCCTGTGGATCATGATCGGCTGCTTCTTGGTCCCGTCGGGGGCCGTGTACTCCAGGTTCATCCTCTCGGGCATGTTGAAGTCGAGCTGCACCGTGGACATCTGCCAGGTGCGGCCGATGGCGTCGCGCGCCTGGACGGAGATCTTCGGACCGTAAAAGGCCGCTCCCTCCGGATCGGGCACCAGCTCGAGTCCGGAATTGGTGGCCACGCGCTGCAGAATTGCTGTGGAACGTTCCCAGATCTCGTCGGACCCGACGAACTTCTTCGGGTCCTTGGTGGACAACTCCAGGTAGAAATCGTCAAGGCCGTAGTCCTTGAGCAGCGAGATGATGAAATCCAGAACGCTGCTCAGCTCCTCCTCCAGCTGATCATCGGTGCAGTAGATGTGGGCGTCATCCTGGGTGAACCCACGGGCACGGGTTAGGCCGTGGACCACACCCGACTTCTCGTAGCGGTAGACGGTGCCGAACTCGAAAAGACGCAAGGGCAGCTCGCGGTAGGAGCGGCCACGGGAATCGAAGATGAGGTTGTGCATGGGGCAGTTCATCGGCTTGAGATAATAGTCCTGCCCCGGCTTGGTCTCATTGCCCTCGGCGTCGTACTCCGCATCAACCTGCAGGGGCGGGAACATCCCATCCTTGTAGAAGCCCAGGTGCCCGGACTTCTCGTAAAGGTCCGCCTTGGTGATGTGGGGGGTGGTCACGAAGGAGTACCCGGCCTGAATATGGCGTCGTCGGGAGTGTTCCTCCATCTCCTGACGCACGATCGCGCCATTGGGGTGGAACACCGGGAGCCCGGAACCGATCTCCTCGGGAAAGCTGAACATGTCGAGCTCATTGCCCAGGCGACGGTGGTCCCGCTTTTCGGCCTCGGCCATCATGTGCTGGTAGTCCTCCAGTGCCCCCTTGGATTCCCAGGCGGTTCCGTAGATGCGCTGCAGGCCCGCGTTGGCCTGGTCGCCGCGCCAGTAGGCCGCGGAGGAACGGGTGATCGCGAATGCGGGAATGTACCTGGTGGTGGGGATGTGCGGACCACGGCACAGGTCATACCAGATAACGTCCCCTGTGCGCGGGTTAAGGTTGTAGTAGCCGGTGAGCTCGCCCGCCCCGACCTCGGTGGCCTCATCGGAATGGGGATCCACCGACCCCTTGTCCTCGATCAGCTCCAGCTTGTAGGGCTCATTGGCCAGCGCCTCGCGTGCCTGATTCTGATCGGCGTACACCCGACGCTCAAATCGCTGTCCCTCCTTGATGATCTTCTTCATGCGCTTTTCAATGACCTTGAGGTCCTCAGGGGTGAAGGGCTCCGCGGCATCGAAATCATAGTAGAAGCCGTTCTCAATGGCGGGTCCGATACCCAGCTTGGTGCCGGGGAACTCCGCCTGGACGGCCTGAGCCAGCACGTGTGCACAGGAGTGCCGGATCACAGCTCTGCCGTCATCGGAATCCGCGGGTACCGCGGTGAAGGTTTCATTGTGGGTCGGCACGTAGGCCAGGTCCCTGAGCTGCCCCTGGGAATCGCGGGCGCAGACGATTGCCCCCGGGCCCTTGTTCGGAAGGTCGAGTTCGCGCATCGCTGCCCCGACGGCGGTACCCGCGGCTACCTCGAATGTCACGGCACTATGTCCGACGGGGTGTCCGACAGGGTGTCCGACGGGGTGTCCGGCACTACCCGCATGGAGTTGATCGGTGGTGTTCACGGAAATGGCGCTCCTTCGTGCGCTCACGCGCACCAGCGGCATACCTGGCCGCCGGCGCACTCAATGTCAGGGTGTGCAGCCGACCCCCGGCGGAGAGGAAGCTCTCGCTTCCGCCCCGCCCGGTGCTCATCGGCACCCCTGTCCCGCTCTTCGCCCGTGCACGAGCGCCGTACCTCGGGCGCGTTGGCAACGGGTTGAACACGACAGGTGGCCAACTGTCGCGCTCAACCTTACCCGGTCTGCTCACCCCTCAAGCAGTCCGGCACCCCAGTAGTCGTCCCTGAGAGGATCCTCCGGGTCCGTCCCCGGGGGGACGAGGAAGACCGCGGACCCGATATGGGTGATCCACTGATTAAGTCTGTCCATCTCATCCAGACGCCGCTGGATCGGGGTGAACTGCTGATCCGGGTCCTTCTGGAAGCAGATGAACACCAACCCGGAGTTGGAGAGAAGCTCCGAGGTGGGGTCGGGTTCGAGGTCATAGTTGTAGACCCTGCGCAGGATAACCTGTTCGGGATGTCCCTCCGGCGGTTTCGCCCGTGCCATGTGGCTGGCTGGGTCGATCACCGGGAGCCCGCGGTCGTCCACGGCCCCGTAGTCGGCCTCATCAAATTCACCGCCACCTGTCAGTGGTGCACCGCTGCCCAGTGTCCGGCCGACGGAGACCTCCCTCGAGCCCCTGTCGAGGATCTCCCAGTCATCGAGGTCCATCGCGATGCGCCGGACCACCATGCAGGTGCCATCCCGGATCGACGCCGGGCCCTCATCGATCCAGACGGACCCGGATAGGTCCTCCTCCGAGCGCGGATTGACGGTGCCGTCCTTCTGGCCGAAGAGATTGCGCGGGGTTTCACCATCATCGAGAACTCCATTGGCGTTGAGGAACCCTGATTGGAACCATCGGGTGGACACGTAATTCACCCCGGAACGGATCATGTGTCTGGTCGCATGGCTCAAGGTCACCGGATCATCCGAACAGACCTGGAGCACCAGGTCGGCCTCCCCCCAGCGCTCGTCGAGCTTATCGCGTGTGAAGGCGGGAATCGGATGGAGCCACCGCGGCCGCCGCTCGGGAATACCGGAGATGTCGAAGAAGCGGGAGCCGAAACCGCAGGTGATGGTGAGGTTGGCGGGCCTAGTCGCCATTTCCGGCTCCAGGCTTCCCAGTGGTGTCCGGCCCCGGGTGAGCTGTCGGGCGTCCTCGGTCCACAACCGCATCAGACGCTTGATCGCTGTACGGTCGACTCCGGGACGAAGGGTGAAGGCGACAAGATTCAGGTTCGCCTGGTGCGGAGTGGACACGCCCGCCTGACGGGCACCGTCGAACGGTACGACCTGCTGTGCGAGGACGGCGCTTGTCGACGCCTGCGCAACCGACTGCACACCACCCTCACGGGAGGTGCAGGCCGCCAGCGCCCCGCCGCCCGCCACCACGGTGGCTCCGGTCAGGAAACCCCTGCGGGTCAGCATCTATCCTCTCCCCTGTTCAGTGGCCGGTGTGTTCGGGATGCTCGACGCCGTCGTGTCCGACGGCACCGCCGTGTTCACCGTAGCTCTCGTCGCCTGCGGCGATGGTCCGCACGGGAACGCGCCCGAGGTCAACCTCCGAGCCGTCGCTGAGGATCAGGGTAATCGACACCTCGTCGCCCGCCTGGACCGGTGAGGCCAGGCCCATGATCATCAGATGATCACCGCCCGGTGCCAGCTCATGGCTCTGCCCCGCCTCGATGTGGAAACCGCCGGGCTTCTCCTGCATGACGCCATCGACGACCTCGTGCAGCTGGAACTTCTCCGCCGTTACGTCGGCGGTGAAACCGGTGATGTCGACAGCATCGGCGGTGTTGTTCACCAGCGTCCCGAAGACGCTGGTCATCGGGTTGTCCGGGGTGCTGGCCCGGACCACGGCGTTGTCAAGGGAAATTCTGGAATCCGCACCGGAGTCACTGGTCGCCGAAGCCTCCGCCGTGGCGGATGCGGTGGGGGTGCCGGTCGCTGAATCGGAGTCCTGCCCGCCGGAGCAACCGGCCAGGGTCAGGGCCGCGGACACGACCATCCCGCCGACAAACAGGGATCTCTTGGAATTCTTCACTGGTGTCTATCCTCCGCTATTTCTGGTTACGGTTCTTTGCGATCATCATCACGATGACCCCGGCGATGACGAGAATGCCCAGGGCGCTGATGACCCAGTTCCACGGCGCGGGAAGGCCTGTGGCGTCCTCGCCCGCGGTCTGCTCTGCGGATTCAGTGCTCTCTGGGTCCTCTGCATTGTTATCCGTGTCCCCGGTGGCCTCGGCCGCGGTGCTCTCCTGGTCCCCGGAGTCCCTGCCGGAGACCTCGAAGTTGATGGATCCGGGTGTGGCGTGACCGTCGGAGGATGTGATCCGGAATCCCACGGTGTAGCGGCCGGGTTCGCGGGCAACATCATCAGGCACCCTGAATGACAGGAACTGACCGTCGAGCACCGGCTCGCCGGAGAAAAGCACCGTCGAGGAGTCTGCGTTACTCAACGCGATGTAGTTGTAGGAGTCCTGGGGAATACCGGAGAACTCCAGGACGATCTCCTCAGGAAACTCTTCGACCACCGAACCGTCCTCGGGAGTGGAGGAGACCACGACATCATGGGCGGAGGCCACGGGTGCGAACGTCGGCGTCCAAATGGCGATCGACGCCGCCACCATCAGTGTGCCGATACGCCGGCCGGGCCTCCAGCTCAATTTGCTTAGCGTCACATTCGACCTTTCGTTCCTGGCGGAGTTTTTCGCACCGCGCGTCCAGTAAGCGTCCGGGCGTCCATCGACCGGAGCCCCGATAGTTGTCGAAAAAAGGGGCGTTCCAGTTCCCGTGCCCCGGTTCCAGTTCCCGTGCCCCGACCGTCTGCCCAAAGCCTAGGCAGGATCACCGAGAATGACAAATGGAGTGACCCAGCTATCACGAAAGCAAGGACCCCCCGATGGTTCATCGGTGGATCCCTGCTCCAAAATTGAGCGGATGACGAGATTCGAACTCGCGACCCTCACCTTGGCAAGGTGATGCGCTACCAGCTGCGCCACATCCGCATGAACCATGTTTAAAGAGCAGATTCAGACTCTTGGTGCGCGATACTGGGATTGAACCAGTGACCTCTTCCGTGTCAGGGAAGCGCTCTCCCGCTGAGCTAAACGCGCCTGTGCGAGGTGGAAACGGGAATCGAACCCGTGTGCACGGTTTTGCAGACCGTTGCCTCACCACTCGGCCATTCCACCGTGGCGGGGTTTCCCGCCTCAGGTACAGAACCTAAACGTACCAGAGCGGATGACGAGATTCGAACTCGCGACCCTCACCTTGGCAAGGTGATGCGCTACCAGCTGCGCCACATCCGCATGAACCATGTTTAAAGAGCAGATTCAGACTCTTGGTGCGCGATACTGGGATTGAACCAGTGACCTCTTCCGTGTCAGGGAAGCGCTCTCCCGCTGAGCTAAACGCGCGGGTTCATTCCATACCGATTGGCCCGGTGAAATGAGAGCGGATGACGAGATTCGAACTCGCGACCCTCACCTTGGCAAGGTGATGCGCTACCAGCTGCGCCACATCCGCATGCACCGCGTTAAACAATGTTCCGGGAAACATGGTCGTTGTGGTGCGAGAAACAACTCTAGCCTGAACACATTCCGCAATACAAATCCCCAGTTGGGCAGGGGATTTGTCGCCTGGCCCCGGATTCAGGGGCTCGTTCGGAAAAAGCACATGGGTGTCATTTCGCTGCGCACACCCTCTTTTCATCCCCGCACGGGAGTTCCAGATCCAAGCGCCCACGCGCCCTCATGCGATTTGGGAGTTGGGGCGAAGTCGTGTTAACTTCTAATCGCGGCGATGAGAGCCTCACGTCGTCGCGAGGTCCTATGGCTCAGTGGAAGAGCGTTCCGTTCACACCGGAAAGGTCGCTGGTTCGAACCCAGCTAGGACCACATACATACATCAGCCCGGCACCGCATTGCGGTGCCGGGCTGAGCAGCTTCCATCCGACCCCGGTCCCCGACCGAGGATCAGGGGCCAATCTTTAGAGCGTGATGCGCGCGGGAATCAGACCTGAACCGCATCCTTGCTGACGCCGCGGAGAGAAATTCCGGCACCGAGGATGAACACACCCCACAGGATCGCCAGGGCCCCCAGCCAGATGCTCAGCGCCACGGCGCCGGAACCCGGATTGGCGATGAAGAGGATACCCGCGAGGATGAACAACACTGCACTGAGAATGAGCATCCACCTCGGGGCGGTACGGATCTTGGAGAAGGCGGAGAACAGTTCGGAGATTCCGCGGACAACAAGCCAGATGCCGAGAATCCAGGTGAGTACGACGGCGCTCTCAATGGGCCGGAAGATGGCGATGAGACCGGCGATCACGCCGAGCACACCGGTGAAGATCAACAGGAAACGGGCATCCCTGCCCTCGGGGCGGAAGGCCGTGATCAATTCGAGTACGCCGTCTATGAGGGCGTACCAGCCCCAGATGAGCACCAGGGTGATGGCGGTCTGGGCCGGCCAGATCACCGCCACGATGCCGAAGACCAGAGCTGCGATACCGGTAATGATGAGGACGGTGGATGAACGCTTGGCAAAATCAAACATGATTTCTCTTTTCTTCTAGTTCCTGACCCAAGATTACCCCTGAGCCTGCGGATTCGCGCCGCCTAGTTTCACGAAGGCACCACGGCAACCCCTCCGGCCCGGCGGGGCTGCGGCGCCACCAATTCGGTGTAGGCTGCCGACACATGCCACAGGTGATACCCGATTCCCCGAAACCCGACCTCGCCGAGCTGCTGGGGCCACTCCCCGATCCAGTCGTCGCGGAACTGCGCGCCCTGGTGGTGTCCACGATTACCGGCTCCGCAACGATCGATGCAACATCGGGGGACCTGGGCAATGCCCTGGACTCCGCTCTCCTCGTTCACCTTCGGGGATGGTGCGATGTTGTGCTGGTGGGATCGGGGACGGTTCGGGCCGAAAACTATGGCGGAGTTCGAATAGATCCCGCACGCCGCGCCAGCCGGGTCCGGGACGGCCAGGCCGAGGTTCCCCCCATCGCCGTACTGTCCTCCCACCTTCACATGGATACCGGGTCCCGGCTGTTCACCGACACCGCCGTCCCCCCGATCGTGCTCACCGGCAACGCCGGAGCCACCGCGAGAGCCTCGCTCGAACACGCGGGGGCCCGCGTTCACCTCATCCCGGATCTCAGTATCAAGGCCGCCGTCTCCCATCTCCGGGACATGGGCTTCAAGCGGATCCTGTGCGAGGGCGGCCCCTCCGTGTTCGCCCAGCTCATCGAGGCGGATCTCATCGACGTCTGGCATCACACGATCGATCCCCGTCTGAGCGCTCCGGTGGAGCTTCCGGTTGTCACCGACGGCTCCGGTGGCATCCAGGCGATGGAGCTGGAGCACGTCGCCTACGATGATGAATCAATGCTCTTCCTCAGATACCGGCGCACTCGCTGAAAGCGGAGTGTTGGATCCGGTATAACAGGGGCGGATTCGATACATTGGGGCGGTGACCTATCCAGTGACACCCTCAACGCAGCCACAGGCAATCGACCCCGCTGGCCATGCCTCGGCAGACGGGGCCCGTGTCATCGCCACCGGGGATGAACTGCCTCCGAGGGGGAGGACGACAATCGACCGTGTGGGCAATTCGGTGGCATGGCCCCTGGCCATCCTCCTCGTCGGGCACCGATTCCTCTTCCTTGCGATAAACGGGGATGTCACCGATGATTTCACCACCGTATACAGTGCCCTCCGCCGCTTCTTCGAGGGCGTGCCCGTGTACAACGAGGTCTATCACTTCGTCGATCCGCATTACCTGTACAACCCCGGCGCAACCGTCCTGCTGTCACCCCTCGGTCTGATCACGCACTTCACCCTGGCCAGATGGGCCTTCATCGCGGCCAACCTCGTGGCCATCGTGGCCTCGCTGGGCATGCTGACCCGGATGTCGGGCTTCAGGCTGCGCAGCATAGTCTTTCCCGCCTCCATTGCGCTGGCGATGCTCACCGAAACCGTTCAGAACACCCTGATATTTTCCAATATCAACGGAATTCTGCTGCTGCTCCTGGTGTCCTTCCTGTGGTGCACGATCAACGGCAAACCCTGGCTCGGCGGCGTGGCCATCGGTGTGGCCATCCTGATCAAGCCACTGTTCTTGCCCCTGCTGTTTCTCCCGCTGGTCAGGAAGCAGTGGCAGGCCGGTGTCGGTGGCCTGGGCATCCCGGTTGTTTTCAACCTCATCGGCTGGTTCCTGGTCCCCGGCGCCGGCGATTATCTCACCCGGACCATGCCCTACCTCGCTGAAACCAGGGATTTCGCCAACAGTTCCCTCCCCGGGCTCGCGGCCTATTTCGGAATGCCCACCGGTTTTGAACGACTGTGGTTCCTCGTTTTCGCCGCCTTCGTCGCGGTGGCGGTGCTCGGGCTGCTGCGGTTCCGCAACACCGAACCCTTCTTCTGGGCCGCCACCACCTCCGGCATCCTGCTGACCGGCGTGTTCTTCCTCTCCTCCCTGGGGCAGATGTACTACTCGATGATGATCTTCCCTATGATCTTCACAGTCCTCGGCCGCAGGTCGGTCTTCCACAGCTGGATCGCGTGGGTTGCGGCCTATCTATTCCTGACCCCGGACACGTTCAGCTCCACGCGATGGCCGGATATCGCCCGCCTTGTGGAATTTTTCCGTTCCACCGCTGGTTGGGGTCTATTGATCGTTGTTACCGGAGTGGCCGTGGCGATCTGGTTCATCCGCGACCTCCGCTCCGGGTCGAAAAACACAAACGTGCCTGCGCCCGGTGCAGCGGAAACGGGCGAACAGAAGGGATAGGGATCATGACCGATTTCACATTGATCACGAACGACCAGTGGCGCAAGCGACTCAGCCCGCAGGAGTACCACGTTCTCCGCGAGGCGGGAACGGAGGCGCCGCATACCGGTGAGTACACCGATACCACCACAGAGGGTGTCTATTCCTGTCGTGCATGCGGCGAGGAGATCTTCCGCTCGACGGAGAAGTTCGAATCACACTGCGGATGGCCCTCGTTCTTCTCCCCGCTGGCCGGGGACCGCATCATCGAACGGGTGGATGATTCACTCGGAATGCGTCGCGTCGAGGTCCTGTGCGCCAACTGCGGGTCACATCTGGGCCATGTCTTTGAGGGCGAGGGGTACGGCACCCCGACCGACCTGCGCTACTGCATCAATTCAATTTCCCTGAAACTCGAGGAGAAGCCGGTCGCGAAGTAGCCGGGAAGAGGAAAGGCCCCGCCGAGGCGGGGCCTTTCCCGTGCGCCCAGCGGGCACCGGGGTGTGACGGAGAGAAGCTCTAGGGCAAAACCGCGATCAGCTCGGCGATGTCGCCGACACGGTGTCCGGTGACAAACGGGAGCTCCTCACGCACGTGGTTACGCGCCTCGGTGTAGCGCATCTTGTGCATGAGGTCGACGATGCGGTCGAGTTTCTGTGCCTCGAAGGCGAGGATCCACTCGTAGTCACCGAGTGCGAAGGCACTGAGGGTGTTGGCCCGGACGTCCTTGAAATCAACGGCCGCCCTCCCGTGCTCGGCAAGGATCCGTCCGCGCTTCGCCGGATCCATGATGTACCAGTCATACCCGCGGACGAAGGGATAGACGGTGATCCAGTCCTGGGGTTCCTCGCCCATAATGAAGGCCGGCAGGTGGGTCTTGTTGAACTCGGACGGCCGGTGGGTGGCGTTGGCGATCCAGAAAACCTCGGTCGCCCGACCGAGAATGGTGGTCCGACGGAAATCCGCGAATGCCCTCTGGAGGTCGCGGAAATCCTCGGCGTGCCACCAGATCATGAAATCGGCGCCGGCACGCATTCCGGAGGCATCATAGATGCCGCGGACCTCGACGGCGCCCTCGGCGGCGAGGTCCGCGAAGAAGGTGCGTGCATTCTCGGTGGCTTCGGTCCGGTCGTCGTCAAGCACACCGGGAAGTACCCGGAACACGGCCCACTGGGCGTAACGCTGGACGTCATTGAGCTTGTTGTAATCGAGCTCGGTCACTGGATAATGTCCTTTCCCGGCCGGGCCCCACGTGGACCCTGGCCTAATGCGGATGATTCGCGGTGCATCGCCGCCACCACACGAACTGGTAGAAACTCCCGGCAAACACCGACACATCCATCCTAAGTTTGATCTGATGATCCGGCACCATCGACCCCCGCTTCGGAATCGATCACATGATGAAGGTATCCGTGGCCCCCGCCAAACCCCTCACCCACGGCGCGCCTTCACCTAATCGGCGGCGGCCACGGATACCTTCATCATGTGATCGATTCCGAAGCGACCTCGCAGCAGCAAACGCAGGGCAACCAGGCCGAAAGTACTCCCGCCGAGTTTTCCCGTGCGGTCGAGTCAATGCATGAGGCACGCCTGCGTCCGGAAATTACCCTGGGCACGATCAGGCCCCCCCAGCGCCTCGCCCCGTTCTCCCACGCCATCGGCCTGGAGGTCACCCATCCTGAGGGACAGGGTGCGATTGCCACCGACAGCGAAGGCGACGCCTTCGGGCGGCTGATCCTCCTCCATGACCCCGGCTCAGATGACTCCTGGGAGGGCACCATGAGACTGGTCGCCTACATCCAGGCGGATATGGATGATGCGGTGGCCTCCGATCCGCTGCTCCCGGAGGTCGCGTGGCAGTGGCTGACCGAGGGATTGTCGGAGCAGAACGCCGGCTACACCAATCTCGGTGGAACCGTGACCTCAACCTCCTCGGTGCGCTTCGGTGAGATCGGTGGCCCACCCAGCGCATACCAGCTGGAGATGCGTGCGTCCTGGACGGCCGCGGGCAATGAACTTGCACCCCACGTGGGGGCCTTCGCCTCCCTGCTCGCCGCCGTGGCGGGCCTACCACCGGAGGGCATCACTGAGATCGGGAGGTAGATTGGACGACATGTCCGTCGATCTCCTCCACCCACGCGATGGGGTCCCTCCCCTGCTGAGCTCTCCTGCCGAATTCGAGGCCGCGGCCGATCTGCTCGCTGCAGGCGAGGGACCCTTTGCCATCGACACCGAACGTGCATCGGGTTTTCGCTATGATGACCGCGCCTTCCTCATCCAGATCAGGCGCAGGCAGGCGGGTACCTTCCTGTTCGACCCGGAGTCCTTCCGTCCCGAACTCAGCCGGGCACTGTCCCCCGTGCTCGGCGGCGGTGACTGGGTCATCCATGCCGCATCCACGGACCTGCCCAGCTTGGCGTGGTTGGACCTGCATCCCGGTCGCCTTTTCGATACCGAACTGGCGGGTCGGCTCGCCGGGTTCGATCACGTCAACCTCGCCGCGATGATCGAGGAGATCTTCGATCTCCACCTGAGCAAGGGTCACGGGGCCGAGGACTGGTCCACCCGCCCACTCCCCGAGTCCTGGTTGAACTACGCGGCGCTCGATGTGGAGCTCCTCCTTGAACTCGCCGATGTGATGGCGGAGATGCTCGAGCACCAGGGCAAGCTCGACTGGGCGGAGCAGGAGTTCGAGCACATTCAGTCCCGGTTCTCCGCCGTCACCGAACCTGAACAGCCGACCTGGCGCAACCTCAAGGGCATCGGCGCGCTGAAGAAACCCGAGCAGCTGGTTGTCGCCCGTGAGATCTGGATGGAACGCGATTCCATCGCCTCGGCCAGGGATCTCGCCCCCGGACGGGTGCTGTCCAACAAGGTCGTGGTCGAGGTGTCACGCTCCCTTCCCCGCAACGAGACGGAGTTGAGCCGCATCTCCGGCTTTCCCTCGAGGAAGTCGGCTGCGGTAAAAAAATGGGATCGTGTCATCCGCCGTGCACTGAACTCCCCGAGGAATACCTGGCCTGCCCGGCCGCACAGGCGGGATGGTACCCCCGACCGCCGATACTGGAGCACCTTCTACCCCGAGGAGTATGAGGTTCTCCAGGAGATCCGGGCGCTCATCGATGATCTGGCCGCCGAGATCTCGGTGCCCGCGGAGAACCTCATCCAGCCCGCCACGCTTCGCGCACTGGTCTGGATGAGCACCCAGGGCGGTGGTTTCAGCAATCCGGAGGCCCTCATCCAGGCCATGACGGACCATCAGGTCCGACCATGGCAGCGGGAACAGGTCACTCCGATCCTCATCGAGCACCTGACGGGGGACTGAAGGAACGCTTATCGACGCCACCGTCGCACGCAGGGGCCCCTGCGTGCGGTCTCACCGACCGTCGAAGAGCGTTTCCAACCAGCCGTTGATGGTTTCCACCATGCCGTCAACGTTCATGTCGAACTCCGAAAGCAGCTGATTCCTGCTGGCGTGCTCCGGGAATTTCTGTGGAACGGCGATCTGCCTGCGTGGGGTGTCGATCTCCGCGGAGTTGAGGGCATCCGACAGCAGCGAACCGACACCACCGTGGATAACACCGTCCTCGACGGTGATCACCAGGTCGTGATCGCCGGCCAGGGCGACCAGTGAACGGGAGACCGGCACGATCCACCTGGGATCGACGACCGTGACATTGACCCCAGCCTCCAGGAGTCGCTCCGCGACTGTGAGCACCGCGCCCGCGCGCTCTCCGACCGCCACCAGCAGGACGTCGGGAGCCTGCTCATCCCCGGTCTCCAAATAGGCCAGTACATCGGTGCCGTCCTCGAGGGTGTCCACCGCCTCGATGGGTTCGGGCAGCTCCCCCTTCGGGAAGCGGACCACGGTCGGCCCGGAATCGATGTCCACCGCCTCCCTCAGCAGTTCCCGCAGCGTGTCGCCGTCACGGGGCGCGGCGACCCGGATTCCGGGGACAATCGAGGTCAGTGCCAGATCCCAGACGCCATTGTGGCTGGCCCCATCGGATCCGGTGATCCCGGAGCGGTCCAGCACCACGGTGACGGGCATGTGCAGCAGGCCGACGTCCATCAACAGTTGATCGAAGGCGCGGTTGAGGAAGGTCGAGTAAAGGGCCACCACGGGATGCTTGCCACCAAGGGCCAGGCCCGCCGCGGAGGTCATGGCATGCTGCTCGGCGATACCGACGTCAAAGAAGCGCTCGGGATAGTTGGCGGAGAATTTGGAAAGACCGGTCGGGCCGGCCATCGCCGCGGTGATGGCCACGATGTCCTCGCGTTCACCACCGATCCTGACCAGTTCATCACTGAACACGGAGGTCCATCCCGGTTTGGAGGCGGCCACCGGCGCCCCCGTGGCGGGGTCCATGACGCCGGTGGAATGCATCAGTTCATCCAGGTCCTGCTCGGCCGGGGCGTAGCCGCGGCCCTTCTCGGTGACCACATGGACGATGATCGGCCCCTCGTAGTCGTGGGCGTACCGTAGCGCGTTCTCCAGGGCCTTCTGATTGTGCCCATCAACCGGTCCGACGTACTTCATCCCCAGTTCCGGGAACATCTCCGTGGGAATGACCGTGCTCTTGACACCCTCCTTGAAGGCGTGCAGCGCCTCGAAGGTCCTCTCCCCGACCCATCCCATGGACTTGAGGGTGGATTTCCCCTGCTCCATCACCCGGTCGTAGAAGGGTTGCATTCGCAGGCCCGCGAGGTTCTCCGCGAAGCCACCGATCGTCGGTGAGTAGCTGCGGCCGTTGTCGTTGACCACCACCACAACGTTGCGGTCCCTGCCCATGGCGATGTTGTTCAGCGCCTCCCAGCACATTCCGCCGGTGAGTGCGCCGTCACCGACCACCGCGACGACATTGCAGGAGCCGCGCCCATCCAGGGACAGTGCCTTGGAGAGACCGTCGGCATAGCTCAGGGCGGCGGAGGCATGGGATGACTCGGTCCAGTCGTGTTCACTTTCGGCCCGCGAGGTGTAGCCGGAGAGCCCGCCCTTCTGCCTCAGCGTGTCGAAGTCCCCGGCACGGCCGGTGAGTATCTTGTGCACGTAGGACTGGTGGGAGGTGTCGAAGATGATCGGATCCGAGGGGGAATCGAACACCCGGTGCAGCGCGATGGTCAGTTCGACCACTCCGAGGTTCGGACCGAGATGACCGCCGGTGGCGGCGACCCTGGCCACCAGAAAATCGCGGATCTCCACGGCGAGCTCCTCCAGCTCCTCGGGACTGAGCGCCCTGAGGTCAGCCGGTGTCGAGATACTCTTCAGGATTCCCATGGGCGTTAGTCAGACACCTTTACTACTCGGAAACGGATTGGGTATGAGAGTGCAGATGGCCGAAGTCGCGCAGCCATCTGCATAGTTTGTTGACGATCTTACTCTGTCCGGGGTATGCAGATCTAAACGTCCCGGCGGGTGAGCACGCCGATGGTCTCGAAATGGTGGGTTCCGGGGAAGGCGTTGAACACCGCGAGCCGGTCGAGTCCGTAGCCCCTGGCCGACCAGTCGGCGAGGTCCCTGGCGAAGGTCGCGGGATCGCAACCGATGTGGATGATGGTCCCGGGACCCGCGTCCGCGACCGTGCGCACCACGTCGGCGCCGGCACCGGTGCGCGGTGGATCAAGGACAACCACCGCGGGTTTGGGCAGCTGGGAGGCCAGTGCCTCCACCCGGCCGGTGTGGAAGGTGACCGGCAGTCCGGCCAGTGCCTCCTCCCCCGCCCGCGCCGACCCCTTCGACATCTCCACCGAATGGACGTGGGCACCGAGTTTGTCCACGATCACCGGTGCGAACAGACCGACGCCGCCGTACAGGTCCCAGGCCACGGCCTCGCCGGATGCCGCGGACTCCTCCACGCCTGCGCCGAGCACCTCACCGATGAAATCGCTGTAGGCCGCGGGAGCCGCGCGGTGCGCCTGCCAGAAGGAGGTGACGGGGAAGGTCCACGAATGCCCTCCGACGGTCTGGGTGACATTGCCGTCACCCTCGAGAACGCTGAGGATCGTCTCGGTGCGACGACCCCGGGGGGCCCTGCGGGACTCAACGACCTGACGCACACCGCGGTCGTCGATGGCGGCGATGATCTCCGCCCCGGGGGTGAAGCGACGGGGGGTATCGCCGACCAGGCCGTCGAGAAGCTCGGGGACCACCTGGCTGCAGACGGCGTCGGTGACGATGTCATTGGATTTCTGTTTCCGGAATCCCGCCCGCCCGGAGGCGTCGACACCCAGGCGCACCCGGGTGCGCCAGCCGGAACTCGGTTCCAGATCCTTCAGTTCCGGGCTGTCGACGTGCCGGAGTCCACCGATGCGCTCGAGCTGATCGGTGAGCACCCGGACCTTGAGCTCAAGTTCCCTGGAAGGATCCACATGGGAGTAGTCGCAGCAGCCGGCGCCCGCCGATGCAGCGGGACACCTGGATTCGACCCGGAAATCGGATGCGTTGCCGATACGGCGGATGATTCCGCGTGCGAAGTTCTTCTTTACCTGGGTGATCTCCACGTCCGCGACATCGCCGGGCAGACCACCCTGGACAAAGATCACGCGCCCGTCGTGGTGCGCCACGCCCTCGCCGCCGTGTGCGGGACGCAGGACCTCGACGCTGATGACGTCGCCCCTGGACAATTGTGCTGCTTCAGCCATTCGACTGGTCCTTCCTGAGTGTGCGCACCGCTGCGCGGGTGCCCGACGGAGCATGAACAAAGTGGTGGGGGCGCCCACCTCCGTCGATGGTCGCCCCGGCAGATCCCCCAACCCGAAACGCACGACATCGGCACACCTTCAACGGTGCGCCATCAGCCGCGCCGTGGGGAACGCGAACTCCTCACCCTACCCCCACTACTCGGATTTACCACTGTCGGGCTGTGCCTGCTGTGCCTGCTGTGCACGCTGCTGCATCGCCTGCTGAACCTGCGCGGCCAACTGCGGCGGGATGGTCACCGGCAGCGGACTGCTGGCCAGAATCGGCGCATCACCCCGCCTGACAAAACTACGTGCCACAACCTCGCGCCCGAGCTCGGTCATCCTATCCGAGCGGTCGATGGGGCTGATCATGGTCATCCGGAGCATCCAGCGAGGTCCGTCGACCCCGAGAATGCGGATGACGCGGTCCTTGGCCTCACCGACGACCTCGCGTCCCCACGGTCCCTGCTCGATCCGGGTTTCCAGGCCGTCTCTGCGCATACCCTCGGCGATGTCCTTCGTCGCCTCGCGCCACTGTCCAGCCGAACGCGGGGCGGCGAACGCGACCGGGGTCAGACGACCGTAGGCGGTGACGATATGGAGCATCCGCGGACCCTGCTCACCCATCTCGACCTGTACCTCGGATTCCTTGGGCAGGGGGATCTGCATGGACCCCAGGTCGAGGACGCCCTTGGCGAAGTCGGAGAGATCGAAGTCGTTGATATCCACGGAATCGGCATCGAAGGGTCCCATTTCCCCTCCGACGGCATCATGAACCGCACCGTCATCCTCAATGACCTGTGGCTCCGCACCGGAATCTGTGCCGTTCCCGGGCTCCGACGGTGCCGTCGACTCACCCTCGTCACTTCCGGTGTCTTTCTTTCCAAAAGGCCACAGAGCCATTGTCGTCCTTTCACTCCCCCGACCATTCACCGGACAGGGGGATCTCATGATGGTGGTCGCTGTTTCCGGTCCAGTGTAGGCCCCCGCCCGGCACACGCCACCCGGACCCGGCGCTACCTCCCGGTCGATCCGTATCCGCCCGCACCCCGGACGGTATCGTCGAGATCGTCCACCTCGGTGAAATCGACGAGTTCCACCCGCTGCACCAGCAGCTGCGCGATCCGGTCGCCCCGCGAGATCACGATCGGAATCTCAGGATCCAGATTAATCAGGCAGACCTTGATTTCACCGCGGTAATCGGCGTCGACGGTCCCGGGGGCGTTGACGATGCTCAGACCCTGTCGCGCCGCCAGCCCGGAACGGGGATGAATCAACCCGACCGTCCCGAGCGGCAGTGCGATGGCGATCCCGGTCCCCACCAGCGTGCGCCGCCCGGGTTCAATGACCACGTCCGAGGTCGAGTGGAGGTCCACCCCGGCATCCCCACGGTGGGCCCTGCTCGGCACGGGCAGCTCCTTGTCCAACCGCACGAGTCTGATGGAGGAAATGGTGCCGGAATTGCCGTTGTTGAAATGTTGCTCAGTCACGGTCAACAACAGTACCCACGACCGACCGCCCGCGCCCCCACCCCGTAGCTTGCCGGACCTTGCCGGGGTAGCCGCGTGGTGGGATAGGATGACCTATTGTGACTGATTCCCGCAATGCAGATTCCGAGAACCCCCAACCCTCCGCCCCTGCTGCCCCGGGGTCCAGAATCATCTACCGGGAGAAACAGTGGGTCCCGTGGTACTGGTGGTTGGCCGCAGCCCTGATCGTCGCACTGCTCAGCGCACAGTTCGCACTCAACAGGAGCACACTGTGGCTCTACGTTCCGGCGTTGATCCTGTCCATTATCGCGGTGTGGCTGCTGCTCAGGATGTCTTCAACGGTCATCGCCGTGGAGGAGGACGCCGACGGCACCCGGTGGCTGCTCGCGGGGCAGGCGAACCTTCCCGATGATGTGGTCACCCGTTCACTGGCGGTGCCGGCTACCGCGAAGCGCAACGCCATGGGACGCCAGCTCGATCCCGCCGCCTTCGTGGTCTCCCATGGCTGGGTCCCCGAAATGGTGATGCTCGTCCTGGATGACCCGGAGGATCCCACGCCCTACTGGCTGATCGGCAGCAGGAACCCGGAGGCGCTGCTGCGCGCCTTCGTTCCCGCACAGGCCGGGGCCGCGCTGCAGGACTACTCGCGGTAGCCCGGCGGTTCCCGTCGCGGTCAGGCGCAGTCGAGGCAGATGATGGAGCCGTCCGGCTCCACGTGTGACTTGCGGTTGTTGCGCTGAACAAGGAAGCAGCTTGCGCAGGTGAACTCGTCCGCGCGACGCGGGACAACCGCGACGTTGAGCTCCTCACCGGAGAGGTCCATCGCCGGCAGTTCGAAGGATTCGACGATTTCCCCGTCATCATCCATGTCGCCGGAACTGGTCTCCACCGCTTTGAGGCCCTCAAGCGAATCAGTCTCCAGCTCGTCCTCGACTCGTCGCCGCGGAGCATCATAATCGGTTGCCATGTGTGCATTTCCTCCCGAGTGGGTTCACGTCAAGTATCTGCATGCAACTTTCGCAGATGTTGTGCATCATTTAGCGCGCATAGTAAAGGAGAATTTGGCTCTTGTCATATTGGCAGGTCAGCGTGGTGATTCTCGGGTGGACACCGGGGACCTGAAAGCCGCTTCCCCTCAGCTTCCCAGGGCGGTGAGCCCCCCTGCGGTCTCGAAGAGGGCGTGGGTGGCGTCGAAAAGCTCCCCCGGCGCGGCAAGCAGGATCTCTCCCCTGCTCCCCGGGATGGAGAGGCCGGGGGCCAGCACCACAGCGCCCGCCTCCTCCGCGATCAGCGCCCCCGCCGCAAAATCCCAACAGTTCAGGCCGTGCTCGTAGTAGATATCCACCTGGCCTGCCGCCAGGTGGCACAGGTCCAGGGCGGCGCTGCCCATCCTCCGGATGTCACGCACCCTGGGCAGCACCTCAAGCAGAAGCTGCGCCTGACGGGCACGGCGCTCGGAGGAGTAGCTGAACCCGGTGGCCACCAGTGCCTGGGCGGTCTCGGTGATCGCGTTGACCCGGAGTTCCGTGGCGCCTGAACCATCTTCCCTGATCTCCTCCCGGGTGGCACCGAATCCCCGTGCCGCCGAGTAGAGCCGGCCGCTTTCAACGTTGATCACCGCGGCGGCGACGACGCGGCCGTCAACGGCGGCGGCGATGGACACCGAGTAGTTGGGAATTCCGTAGAGGAAGTTGACCGTGCCATCTATGGGATCGACGATCCATGTCACACCGCTGATCGAGGCTGTTCCCGCGCCCTCCTCTCCGATCAGTCCGTCCTCGGGGCGGATCCGCTGCAGGTGCGCAGCAATGAGATCCTCCGCGGCGGTGTCAACGATGGTCACCGGATCCACCGACGAGCTCTTGGTACGGGTGTGGGGGCCGAGATCGCCCAGTTCCTCCCGTTTCCGTGTGATCGCGTCCGCAGCCAGTATCGCGGTTTCGGCGGCTATGTCGCGCAGCAGTGCATAGTCAATAGAATTCTCGGGCATGGGTCCATTGTGACTGTTTTTCAGATTCGCCGCCGTCTCCGCCACCGGGGAGCCGTCGTCTTTGTACACTTGGACGCATGAGCGAAACGGGATTTGGAATCGATGTCGGCGGCTCCGGCATCAAAGGTGCACGGGTTGACCTGGCAACCGGGGAATTCATCGGCGAGCGCATCAAGATCGCCACACCGAAACCCGCCACACCGCAGGCGATCGCCGGGGTTGTCGCGGAGATCATCGCGGAGGCAGCCTGGGAGGGCCCCGTGGGCATCGCCCTGCCCTCGGTGATCCGCGGCCAGATCGCCCTGAGCGCCGCGAACATCGATCCGGCGTGGATCGGAACGGACGTCAAGGACCTCTTCCACGCCCACCTCGGTGGACGGGAGACCGCGGTGCTTAACGACGCAGACGCCGCGGGCATCGCCGAAGCCACATTCGGACACCCGAGTGCGCGGGAGGGTGCGGTTATCCTGCTTACCCTCGGCACCGGCATCGGCTCGGCCTTCCTGGTCGACGGCAACCTCTTTCCCAATACCGAACTCGGCCACCTCATCGTTGATGGGAAGGAGGCGGAGCACCGGGCGTCAGCTGCGGCGAAGGAGAACGGTGACCTCTCCTGGAAGGCCTGGGCCAGGCAGCTGAGCAGGGTGCTCAATGAGTACGAGAGGCTGTTCTCCCCCAGTGCCTTCATCCTCGGTGGGGGCATCTCCCGCAAGCACGACAAGTGGGTTCCCCTGCTCGAGGTGGAGACCGCCGTCGTCCCGGCTGAACTGCGCAACAGGGCGGGTATCGTGGGGGCCGCGATGGCGGTGGCGAAACATGTCGCACCGTAGGTCCCTGTTCGGCGACGTTGCGAATACCCCGCCTTTAGAGTAGGAAAAAGGGAAACCGATTGTGACATGTCAGCAGTTGATCATCTATACTGGGCTGCTGATCGTGGACAAGTGTTGACCATGAGATTGATTCATCCTTTTTTGCCACCGAAGAAGCCATCAACTCCCGCATCCGTCGCTCCCACCGGGGTGCGACGGGGTCGGCGGAAACATCCGGAGATCGGCCACAGGGCATGAAGCAATCGAACGGGCTGACCATTCAATAACCGATGTGAACAGATCGGGGGCACTTTCACCGGCGTTGCACAGAGGACAATTCTGTTCAGTGCTGTTTGATGGTGGTATCCGCATATCTGTTGCATCCCACTGGAGAAGCTAGGCGAAAGGGCGTTTGTGGTTGCCACTGAATCCTCAGCATCACTCGGATCAGCCGGAGATGTCGATGACAATGCACCAGGAGCCGTGGAGAGCATGGTAGAGAACAAAGTAGCTAAAAAGACGGTAGCAAAGAAAACCGCACGCAAGGCGGCACGCAAGGCAGTGGCCCCGCGTACAGCCGTGAGCGCGACGGATGCTCCGGCGACCCCAGCCGTGCCGACCGCCATCGACGCAACAGGGGCAACGGGCGACGCACCGGTGACATCTGCTGCAGCCTCCGGGTCCGTCAAGGCGGCGCCTGCCAGGAAGACCGCCCGCAAGAGCGCCAAGAAGTCGGCCCGGCCCGCAACGGCGAAGAAGACCGCGGCGAAGAAAACCACCCGCAAGTCCGCCCCCGCAAAGGCTCCCGCGGAGGCGGTGGACAACGGCGAGGTCGAGGTCGTCGAGGTCGTGGAGGATGTGGAGCAGGATTTCACCGGTGAGGGTGATTTCGATGAGACGCTTGCCGATGACGATGACGGCGTCGCCCCCCTCGGCGAGGAAGCCGAGGAAGATGATGAGGACGACGGTGCCTCCGTGTGGGATGAGGACGAGTCAGCCACACTCCGTCAGGCACGCAAGGACGCCGAGCTCACCGCCTCTGCAGACTCCGTCCGCGCCTATCTCAAGCAGATCGGTAAGGTCGCGCTGCTCAATGCCGAGCAGGAGGTGTCCCTGGCCAAGCGCATCGAGGCGGGACTCTACGCGACGCATCGCATGGAGGAGATGGAGGAGGCGTTCGTCGGGGGTGACAAGGACGCAAAGCTGACACCCGCCGTCAAGCGCGATCTGCGGGCCATCGCCCGTGACGGCCGCAAGGCCAAGAACCACCTCCTGGAAGCGAACCTCCGCCTCGTGGTGTCCCTGGCCAAGCGCTACACCGGTCGTGGGATGGCTTTCCTCGATCTGATTCAGGAGGGCAACCTCGGTCTGATCCGCGCCGTGGAGAAGTTCGACTACACCAAGGGCTACAAGTTCTCAACCTATGCAACCTGGTGGATCCGGCAGGCGATCACACGTGCCATGGCCGATCAGGCCCGCACCATCCGTATCCCGGTCCACATGGTCGAGGTGATCAACAAACTCGGTCGCATCCAGCGTGAGCTGCTGCAGGAGCTGGGCCGTGAGCCCACTCCCCAGGAGCTGTCCAAGGAGATGGACATCTCCGAGGAGAAGGTGCTGGAGATTCAGCAGTACGCGCGTGAGCCCATTTCCCTCGATCAGACCATCGGTGATGAGGGCGACAGCCAGCTCGGTGATTTCATCGAGGACTCCGAGGCCGTGGTCGCGGTGGACGCCGTCTCCTTCACCCTCCTGCAGGATCAGCTCCAGGATGTCCTGGAGACCCTCTCCGAGCGTGAGGCCGGTGTGGTGAAGCTCCGTTTCGGGCTCACCGACGGCATGCCGCGCACCCTCGATGAGATCGGTCAGGTCTACGGCGTCACCCGTGAGCGGATCCGCCAGATCGAGTCCAAGACGATGTCCAAGCTGCGTCACCCCTCCCGTTCCCAGGTTCTGCGCGACTACCTGGACTAGGTTCCCACCTCCGCGGGGACACGGACCGGGGCGGTCCCATCATCGGGACCGCCCCGGTCTTTTCCGTTTCTACGGGCGGGTCTGGTCCTGGTCGGTGGATCGCGTCGCGACGCCCGTTTGTGCCCGTGGATCGACATAGGGGTTCTGCAGCCCGGACCTGCCGTAGGAGAGATACCGGTGGACGGTCTCAAAGGGTCCACGACGCCCGAGGAGTTCGAGGATGAACGCGAGCACCACGGTGATCGCCCAGACCAGCGCCGCAATCGCGCTGGAGGTCAGGATTCCGTCCCCTATGCCCCAGCCGAGGGTGAAGCTCTGGGTGAAGATGAGGAAGAGGATGGACTGGGTGATGTAGCCGCTCATCGAGCGGGCACCCAGAGCAGCGACCATGCGCACGGCCAGCGGCGGCTTCTCCGGTGCCCCGGCCTCGCCCGCTCCGGCGAGCCGTCTCTGCAGGGGCTGTACGGCCAGTGCGATGGCCGCGGCGATGCCCGGACCGGTCAACGGTCCCAACGCCTGGTTCAGAGCACTGAGGATGGTGGCCCAGGAGTGCGGTAGCACCCCGATCTCGGCGAGTCCCCAGGGCAGGCCGATGACCATGATCACGGCCACGGCCACCCCGACGGCCCACCAGAATTGCTTGCGGAACTCGTCGACCCTGGACAGCACACCGTGCCTGGCGGCGAGGAAACCGAGGATGACCAGCGGCAGGAGGAAGAGAGCCTGGATCGGAAGGGTGAGAACCTGCGCCATAAGCATGATCAGGGCGATGCCGACGTACCCTGGGTAGCTGTCGGCCGGTAGATCCGTCAGGTCACCGGACTGTGACATTGATGAGGTGGCGATGCCGATAAAAATGTTGCTGATAATGGAAATTCCGAACATCACCCCCGCGATCCGGTAAAGCGTCCTGTCCCTGAAGGTGATCATCGTGGCCATCACCATTCCGGCCAGGCCATAGAAGAACATGATGTCACCGAAGAACAGGAAAACCAGGTGGATGACACCGAATACCGCAAGGAGGCCGTAGCGACGGACGATCACCGATCTGGCGCGGTTGAGCGGATAGCCTCGTCGTGCCAGACTCGCCACGATCATCCCCAGTCCGTATCCCAGGAGTGCGGAGAACATCGGCAGTCCCCGGACGTGAACAAACATCGCGGCCAGAACCGCGGCGGTCTTCTCGGCCACGGAGCCATCGATCACGCCACCCAGGGAACTTGCCTCGATGGACCCCGAGACCGGCAGCCAGGCCGTGGCGACGTTGGCCAGTGCGATTCCCAAGAGCGCCAACCCCCTCGCCAGATCCGGAGAAAGGATACGGACGCTTTGCGCCGTCCTTTCTGGGTGCGCATGGGAGTGCTGCATCGGGGGCTGGCTGTTCAATGGACGGATCCTTCCGTGTGCCGGGGGCGGGCTTTAAAAAACCCTGTAGCCGTGGACGTGGGAGGAAACCGACATCCAGGGCCACAGGATCACAGGTGTGTGGGCGGGGCACCCCCTAGGTGCCGATCAGCACCTCTTCCACGCAGACCTGCTGAGATGCCTGGTCAGGGTAGTCCGCAGTGAAGCAATCCATCACCCCTGTACCCATGACCGCGATCACGACGATGGTCAGGAACACCACGATGATCAGGGAGAGGATGGACAGGATCAGCCCCGTCACGGAGAAGCCGGTACGGCGGGCCCTGCCCTGAAACTTACGCCCCTTGACCAGGGCGATAATCGATACGATCAGGCCGGCCAGTGCCGCCACGGGTGCCAGGATCGAGATGACGCCGATACCGGGGATGAAGGCGAGAACGTAGAGCAAGATGCTGGCGATTCCCAGTCCCAGCGCCCACGGTGCGACCTTGTTGCTTCCCTGGTTCAGCGGCGAGTTCTCAAATCCGCCGCTGTACTGCGGGGAGCCGTAGGGGTCCTGGTAGCCATTTCCCGGGTAGGCCCCCGCCGGACCCTGGGGGCCCGCGCCATAGGCGGTGTTGTCGGGTGCGCCGTTCCCGGGGCCGGTGGGTGAACCCCCGTTGTTGTCGGGTTCACCGTAGGGGTAGTTAGGTGTGGTCATGATCAGTGGCCCTCCCGGGTGTACTCAGCGAGTCAGTTCAGGTTTTTTGGTTATGTCTACCATTACCCGACCAGACTACCTTCGGCGCCCCGCCGGGGGTGGTGCCGTCCGGCTATTGATTCACTCCGGTGGTCACCATTTGCGTAGGTAGGCGATCCGTTCGCGGAGCTGATCGGCGGTGCACAGCGCGGTCGGGGGTCCACCGCAGCTCTTGCGCGCCTCGGTGTGAATGGCACCGTGGGGTCGCCCGGTCCGCGAGGAGGTGATCGAGACCAGGGTGTTGAGTTCCTTTCGCAGCTTCGGAATCTCATCACTGGCGACGGGCTCGATGGGTTTCTCCTGAATCTCCGCCTCCCGCTGCCGCTGTCTCTCCCGCTCACGTCGGCGGCGCTCCTCCACCTCGCGGGCGTCGAGCTGCTCCTCCTGGCGCCGGCGCAGCAGCTCGCGCATCTGCTCGGCATCCAGCAACCCCGGCAGTCCGAGGTAATCGGCCTCCTCCGCCGATCCAGAAAAGGTGGCCGTGCCGTAGGTGGAACCGTCATAGATCAGGGAATCGAGCTCCGCCTCGGCACCCAGCGACTCGTAGGTGGGGAGCTGGTCCGCCTCACTCTCCTTCCTGTTGGCTTCCGCCAGCAGCTCGTCGTCCCATCCCTCCTTCGGGCGGTGCGGCTTGCCCAGGACGTGGTCGCGGGAGACCTCAAGTTTGGCGGCGAGATCCAGCAGGACCGGCACCGAGGGCAGGAACACCGAGGCGGTTTCCCCCGGCATCCGCGAGCGCACGAAACGTCCGATCGCCTGGGCGAAGAACAGGGGCGTGGAGGCCGAGGTCGCATAGACACCGACCGCGAGACGCGGGACGTCGACACCTTCGGATACCATCCTGACGGCAACCATCCATTCGTCGGTGGACCGGGAGAACTCCTCGATGCGCTCGGAGGCCCCGGGTTCATCGGAGAGCACCACGGCCACCGGTGTGGAGGACAACCCGCCGAGGATCTTGGCATAGGCGCGTGCGGATTTGGTGTCCGAAGCGATGACCAGACCGGCGGCATCGGGAATATTCGAACGGAGCTGGAGCAGACGGGTGTGCGCCGCCCCGAGCACCGCCGGGATCCAGTCTCCCCTGGGGTCCAGCGCGGTGCGCCAGGCCTTGGCCGTCTGCTCCGGGTTGAGTGGCTCGCCGAGTCGTGCGGCGTACTCCTCGCCGGCACTGTCCCTCCACCTGGCCTCACCGGAATAGGCCAGAAAGACCACCGGGCGAACCACCCCGTCGGCGAGTGCCTCCGCGTATCCGTAGGTGTGATCGGAGCGGGAGACCAGATGTCCCTCGGCATCCTCGTCATAGCGGACGAAGGGGATCTGGGAATCATCGGAGCGAAACGGCGTACCCGTCAGCGCCAGGCGGTGCTCGGCGTCACGGTAGGCCTGGGAGATCCCGTCCCCCCAGCTTTTCGCGTCCCCTCCGTGGTGCACCTCGTCCAGAATGACCAGTGACTTCCGTGCCATGGTCAACTGGTAGTGCTTGAAGGGGTGCATGGACACCTGGGCGTAGGTGACGCAGATGCCGTCGTAGGACGGATTGATGCTGCCGGAGTTCCTGAACTCCGGGTCCAGTGCCAGTCCCACCCTCGCCGCCGCCGCGGACCACTGCACCTTCAGGTGCTCCGTGGGCACCACCACTATGATGCGCTCGACGGTCCGAGAGCTCTTCAACTCCGTGGCCACGCGCAGCGCAAACGTGGTTTTACCCGCGCCGGGGGTGGCCACGGCGAGGAAGTCACGGGGTTTTTCGGTCAGATATTTATCCAGGGCTGCGCGCTGCCAGGCCCTTAGATCATTTTTCACTTCCTACGCAGGCCTTTGTAGATTCTCTCGCAGTCCGGGCACACGGGCGATCCGGGCTTGGCTTGTCTGGTCACCGGAAAGGTTTCACCGCACAGGGCGACAACCATCCGACCGTTGACGGCCGAATCAACGATCTGATCCTTCTTCACATAGTGGAAGAACTTCGGGGTGTCGTCGCTTGTCGCGTTGTCCTCCCTGACATCTGGGCGTTCGATGGTCTTCGTTGTCGTTCTCACCCAACCCATCATGCCCCAGATTCCTGCGTTGTCTATAAACGGGCTACCCTGATCGGTATGAGCAAGCGCACATCCCACCCGAGTGGTTCCGCCGGTGGGCGGAAACCGGGTGGGAGGAATGCGCTGGACCGACTCCGGCGGATCATCCACCCCGGGGAAGTGTTGTTGATCACCGACGCCAGGCGCTCCCCCGGTCAGGACCTTCGCCACCGGAGGCGCGTGTACAACGTGCTCCAGGCGCTTCGTGTGCCTCTTTTGTTACTGGCCGGTGCCTCCTATGTGTGGTGGCACAGCTGGTTTCTGTCCACGGTGTTCATCATCGCCTCTGTCCCGCTGCCCTGGATCGCGGTGGTCATAGCCAACGGGCACGGTGAACCCCGTGATCCCCGGACCCCACAGGTGTACAAGCCGGCACTCGCGCGTGAGATGCAGCGCAGGGAGGCCATCGATGCCCGGCGGACGCATGAGCTTGAGCAACAGGGCGAACACGGCCCCGCCGAGATCGAGGTCTACCGCGACCCAATAGACTTTTCCGGAATTGTCATCGACGCCGACGACCAGGAGGAGAACCCGACCGATGAGTCCTGAACCCCGCAGCCCGCTTGCAGGGATCGCCGAGAACCTGAAGGCCGTATTCGGCGAGATCGGCTACACCACCGCAGGGATCGCCGAGCTGCTCGGCCCCGACTACACCGCGGCGATGCACGCGGGACAGCCCGCGGCGGTGAGGTACCGCCTGCGGGCGCTGCCCGCCTCCCCCCTGGGCGTGGCGGTCGCCGCTTTCGTGCTGCGTGACCCGGTGGACGTCGACACGCTCGCCGGGGTGATCGGCACCGGGGTGCTGCACGAGCTTGTCGACGCCCATCTGGCCGAACGCCTCGACGAAGGGCGACGGGTGCGGGTGCTTATCGACATCCGGCCGCACATGATCGCGGGCAGGCAGCAGTGGGTGTTCTCCGATGCCGACGCCTCAATGACCGAGCACGTCCCCGGGCCCGACCACGTTCTCGGGGTCGGAGCCGCCAGTCTGTCCCTTCTGCAGGCCACTCCGACCACACCGACCGGTCGCGTACTCGATCTGGGCACCGGTTCGGGGGTCCAGCTGCTCGGGCAGGCCGGGGTCTGCTCCGAGATCACCGGCACCGATGTCCACCGCAGGGCGCTGGAGTTCGCCGAGGCCACCCTCATCGATTCCGGAGTCGACGCCCAGCTCCTGGAGGGCAGCTGGTTCGACCCCGTCGCCGGCCGTGAATTCGACCGGATCATCGCCAACCCACCCTTCGTCGTCGGACCGCCACAGATCGCCCACGTCTACCGTGACTCCGGGATGGACCTCGACGGCGCGACCCGACTGGTGGTCGAACAATCATGCACCCACCTCGCACCGGGCGGATCCGCCCATCTGCTCGGCGCATGGGTCCACCAGGATCACCGGTCCTGGCAGCAGCGGGTGGCCGACTGGCTTCCCGATGACGGATTCGCGGCCTGGATCATCGAACGCGACAGTGTCAGCCCCGCCCAGTATGTGGCCACCTGGCTCGCCGACGAGTCACTGGACCTCCGCGGCCGGGAGGCTGCGGAGAGGACACGCCAGTGGTTGGAGCACTTCGATCGCGCGGGTGTCACCGGTGTCGGATTCGGCTTCATCGCCATCCAGCGGCTCGGCCTCGCGGAATCGACCAGCCGCTCGGATATCCTCGCCGAGACGTTGACCCAGTACTTCGAGGACCCGCTGGGTCCCGAGGTGGTGGAGTATTTCGCACGCAGTCAGTGGTTGCGCGATCAGACCAGGGATTCCATCCTTTCGGCCCGTTACCGTGTGCGTCCCTCCGTCGCACTGGAGGATGTCAAGGTTGCGGATGCGGCGGCGGGCATGGGGTTTACCGACGTCACCCTGCGGTTGAGCAGGATGGACGGTCCTCGCTGGTCCCACGATGTGGACACGCACCTCGCCGCCGTCATCTCCGGGCTCAACCCGGAGGGGTTGAACCTCGCGGAAACACTGGAACTGTATGCGGTGGCCAGGGGCATCGAGGAACAGGATCTGCACGACGAGGCCATCGCCGCGGTGGTGGATCTGGTCCGCCACGGACTTCTGCTGCCGGCGGAGCTCCTTGAGGGGTTCCCGGTCGACTCCGTGGGATCGGCACGATGAGGGCGGTGCTGACGCGGGTCAGCTTCGCCGAGGTGCTCGTCAATGATCAACGCGTCGGTGCGATCGACTGTGCGGACACCGGCGGAATTCTGGCGCTGGTCGGGGTGGGTGCGCAGGATGCACCCGACGCATGGGAGACCATGGCCCGGAAAATCGCGGAGCTGCGGATCCTCGAGGGTGAGAAGTCGGTGATCGACACCGGCGCCCCCGTTCTCCTTGTCAGTCAGTTCACCCTCATGGGCAGAACGGCCAGAGGTCGGCGCCCCTCCTGGTCCGACGCCGCCGCCGGCGATGTCGCGGAACCGGTGATCGGGCGCATCGTCGCGGCGCTGCGTGACCGCGGCATCCGAGTCGAGGGGGGTCGTTTCGGGGCAATGATGACCGTGTCCTCGGTTAACGAGGGTCCGTTCACGGTCATCGTCGAATGCTGATATTCGAACAGGGATTTTGAAGGTTATCAAGATTCAGAACTTGATATTCTTCATCCCACACACGGTGTACGCCGAGCTGGGCACCCCGATGACCAATTCCCGGGAACTAATATGCGCCCTGTGCCGTTGAACCTTCTGAACCGCGAAACTAGGAGGCCAGTATGACTCAACCGTCCACGCAGGATCTCACCGGTGTAGAACGTGAGGTCGATCCGAGAAGCCGACGAGGCCAGACCAACGACAATCCTTCACAGGATCTGGTTCGCGTTTATCTCAACGGAATAGGCAAGACCGCGCTGCTGTCTGCAGAGGATGAAGTTGAACTGGCGAAGACCATTGAGGTGGGCCTCTACGCGGAGAGCCTGCTCAGGGATCCGGACGCCGGTCTCACCCGAGCCATGAAGCGCGACCTCAAAGTGCTGAGCAAGGACGGCAAGCGGGCCCGCTCCCATCTGCTCGAGGCCAATCTGCGCCTGGTTGTCTCCCTCGCCAAGCGGTACACAGGCCGCGGGATGCCGCTTCTGGACCTCATCCAGGAAGGCAACCTTGGTCTCATCCGCGCGATGGAGAAGTTCGATTACACCAAGGGATTCAAGTTCTCCACCTACGCCACCTGGTGGATCAGGCAGGCGATCACCCGCGGTATGGCGGACCAGTCAAGGACCATCCGTCTTCCCGTCCATCTCGTGGAGCAGGTGAACAAGCTCTCCCGCATCAAACGAGAGATGTACCAGCACCTCGGCCGGGAAGCCACCAACGATGAGCTCGCCGAGGAATCGGGTATTGATGAATCGAAGATTGAGATGCTGCTGCGCCAGTCCCGCGACCCGGTGAGCCTGGACATGCCGGTCGGTGCCGACGAGGAGGCGCCCCTTGGTGACTTCATAGAGGACTCCGAAGCGACCGACGCCGAGTCCGCAGTTGTCGCATCGATGCGCCATTCGGATATCCGCTCCGTGCTCGACACTCTTGAACAGCGCGAACAGGATGTGATCCGACTGCGTTACGGCCTCGATGACGGTGTGCCCCGCACCCTGGATCAGATCGGCCGGCGCTTCGGCCTCTCCCGCGAGCGGGTCCGCCAGATCGAGCGCGAGGTCATGGGGAAACTCCGCGACGGCGAGCGCGCGGCCCGGCTCCGTGAGTACGCCCAGTAGTTCTCAACCCCCCTCCGGAACACGACCCGCCCTGCAGCTTCTCCTGCAGGGCGGGTCGTTGCCTCATTCCGGCGCGGGAAGGGGCGAGGTCTCCCACCGATCCCCGTCGGGTCGCTCCTTGGGTAGGCTGTTGTCAGCTTCAACACGGTGCGGATTCCCGGGGCCGCGCCCATCCGCGCCGGGAATACCGGCCCGTTGAGTGAAATACCGGTAGAATCGTGAGGCGCTGATGATTGTGGTCCACAACCACTGGAGCGGTTCATCGCCTGTAGGGTATTCACGTTAGCTCAGCTACCCGAGTACAGTGCGGCGGCAGTTTTTCCCAAGATGTTCGGTTTTACAAGGAAGGCAGTCTCCTGTGAAGGATCTGGTCGATACCACTGAAATGTATCTGCGTACCATCTACGAGCTCGAGGAGGAGGGCATCGTCCCCCTCCGCGCCCGTATCGCAGAACGCCTGGAACAGTCCGGCCCCACCGTCAGCCAGACGGTTGCACGAATGGAGCGCGACGGCCTGGTCAAGGTGAGTCCCGACCGGAGCCTGGAGATGACCCCGGAGGGCAGGGCCCTCGCGATCGCCGTGATGCGTAAGCACCGTCTCGCCGAGCGCCTGCTCACCGACATTATCGGTCTCGACATTCACAAGGTCCATGAGGAGGCCTGCCGTTGGGAGCATGTCATGAGCGATGAGGTGGAACGCCGTCTGGTCGAGGTCCTCGATGATGTCACCCGCTCACCCTTCGGCAACCCCATTCCCGGCCTCAACGACATCGGTCTCGATCAGGAGCAGACCCCCGATTCGGGAATCCGGGCCATTGATCTTCCGCAGGGGGAGCACATCTCCGCGCGTATCGTCCAGCTCAATGAGATCCTGCAGGTTGATCAGGAGCAGTTCGGTGCCCTGACAGAGGCCGGGGTCGGCATCGGTACCGTCGTGGATCTGGTCAACGACCACGGACGGGTGACGGTGACCCACAACGGCCGCAGCGTCGAGCTCGTCGACGACCTCGTCCATGCCATCCGCGTCGAAGCCGTGGAGAACTAGGCAACCGATGAAACTCCTGGTCACCGGCGGAGCCGGCTATGTCGGCAGTGTCTGCACCGCCGTATTGATCGAACGCGGCCACGACGTCACCGTGGTGGATAATTTCTCCACCGGCAACCGCGATGCCGTCCCCTCCGGCGCGAGCCTGGTTGAGGGCGACATCGCCGAGGTTGCAGCGGCCGTGCTGGGCTCGGGCGATTTCGACGGCGTCCTCCACTTCGCTGCCAGGTCGCTGGTCGGGGAATCCGTTGAACACCCGGAGCAGTACTGGCGGCACAATCTCGTCACCACCCTGACCCTGCTGGAAGCGATGCGCACCAACGGTGTCGGCAACCTCGTCTTCTCCTCGACGGCCGCGACCTACGGCGAGCCCGCTACGGTTCCGATTACCGAGGATTTCCCCACCGCGCCCACCAACCCCTACGGCGCCACGAAGCTGGCCATCGATTATGCAATCACCTCCTACGCTAACGCCCACGGCCTCGCTGCGACGAGCCTGCGGTATTTCAATGTGGCCGGGGCCTACGGATCAATCGGTGAGAACAGAGTTGTGGAAACCCACCTGATTCCGCTGGTGCTCCAGGTGGCAATGGGTCACCGCGACCGTATCTTCATGTTCGGCGATGACTGGCCCACCCCGGACGGCACCCCGATCCGCGACTACATCCACATCCTCGATCTGGCCCGCGCCCACATCCTCGCACTCGAGTCCAACACCGCCGGCAACCACCGGATTTTCAATCTCGGCTCCGGTGAGGGATACAGCGTCAGGCAGGTCGTGGAGATGTGCAGGGAGGTCACCGGCCATCCCATCCCCGCGGAGGTCGCCCCCAGACGTGCCGGGGATCCGGCGGTGCTTGTCGCATCCTCAGACAAGGCGAAACAGGAACTGGGGTGGAATCCCCAGCACACCAGACTGCGTGAGATCGTCGAGGATGCCTGGGCGTTCACCTCCCAGCTCGGCGATCGCGCCCACAGCGCACACCGGGGGTAGCCCGCCAGGTGGAGGAGTACCGGCACCTCAGGCCGCCTCCGCCGTGCCGGTGCATCCACCGCGGGACTGGCCCTTTCCCGCATACTGCTCCCTGACCATGGCGTTACCACGCAGGCACGCCTCAATGGTCTCGTCGAAGCGCCCCTCGTTGAGCCCATGACGAAGCAGGACGCTCAGGTTGTGACCCGGCGCGGTCCGTAGTGCCGCCTCAAGGGCCGGATTCGTCTTCATCCCGAGGTTCCTCCGCACGACTGCCAGAGAGTACAGGCACAGGGCATTGGCGCGTACCACCCCGTCGAAGGTTTTGGCGATCGCGAACCCCAGATCGGAGGCGGCAGCGGGCCGTTCGACGAAGAAGTGCATCACCGCATCCCTGGTCAGAGGATTCACCAGGTAGGCCGCGGCCTGACCGAGCATCTCTGTGTCCACCAGTGTCTCGGCCATGGTGAGTCCCTCGCAGCGATCGACCAGCACACCGAAGCGGTCGATCGCGTGGGCGAAGAACTCTTCTCCGGTGATGAAGACACCCTGCATCAGTTCTCCCGCGTCCACCTCAACCTGAGACTCCAGCTCGTGGATGACATGCGGTGTCAGGTGGGTGTTCCCTCGGTCGAAGGCGGCGAAGGCCTCATCACGGGTGACCTCCGGGAGGTGCCCGCCACTGAGCATGGAACGGGTGGCGGCGGCCTCCGTTATCGGCGGTATCCTGCCGTTCTCCCAGTCGGAAAGGCCGGAGGGGTCATTCTCAAGGGCCTCCGGGGGCGGACCGAAAGCCAACTGATACACCTCACCGCTGTATATTCCCGGGGTCACCCAGCAGGCGGCGATATCGAGCAGCTCCGGCTCGGAACTCTCAAACAGCTGTTCCACCGCCTGATCGCAGGTGGCCGATGCCGTGTCCGGGCCGATGACGAAGGCGAAGACCATGTCCACCTCAGCGGAGTTCAGCGCACTTGAGATCTCCGGGAGGTACCTCAGTTCATCCAGATCCACCCTGATCACCGGCCCGAGCTCGAAACGGTAGCTGCGCGGTTTGCGGTACATGGCGGTGAAGACCACCGATTCCCGTGGGTAGAACCCGAGGATTCCGGGAATGTTGGCCAGAAGATCTCCGGGCGTGGCAATGACGGCTGCGGGCGTTGGACGGTTGTTGTTTTCAGGCATGGCACCAGTCTCGCCCTTTTCCTCCGCCGCCGACACCATCACCGGACCCGGGTACTTCGGATCTGTGAGTTTCTCACCTCCATCCACAGCCGCTTTGAAAAGAAACGAAAACCCCCAGTTAGGGCCGGTTCCCGGAAGACAGGGAAAGCTGTCAGGGACCGGGGAGGGTCACGGGAACGGGCAATGCGGGTGAACGGTGGATTAAAGTGGTCTGAACGTCTCCGGATCGACCATGAACACACCCTGGAATCGGCCGGAATCGGAACGGGATTAATTTCATTCGTACACCTGTTATACAAAGTGTCACACACCGTCCCGCCAGGGAACGGCCGACCGGCCTTTGGACAGCCCCGTTAACAGTCGCCCGGGCCGGAAGAGGTTGTGGAGATCTTAACAGGGTGAGAACCCCAGCTGAATAAGGAGGAACAATGTCTGAGAACCAGGAACGCATGTATGAGCTCGAGTACCCGTCACCGGAGGTGGGAAGCGGTACGGATGCCACGACGCTGGTGGTCGCCCTGCAGGGCTACGCCGACGCCGGTCACGCGGTCGATGCCAGCTCCTCCCACCTTTTGGCAGCTCTGGACCACCGCCTTATCGCCTCCTTCAACGCCGATGAGCTGATCGACTACCGCTCGCGACGCCCCGCGACCACCATCGACCACAATGAGGTCACCGAGATGGATGTGCTCCAACTGGGATTGCACGTGGTCAAGGACAGTGACGGCAAGCCCTTCCTGCTGCTCTCCGGCCCCGAACCGGACCTGCGCTGGGAAGCCTTCAGTAACGCCGTGGCCGATCTGGTGGAGAAATTCGGCGTGGATCAGACGATCTGCCTCTATGCGGCTCCGATGACCGTTCCGCACACCCGGCCCATGGTTGTCTCCGCCCACGGGAACTCCAAGGATCTGGTCTCCTCCCAGTTCAGCATCGACGCCCGGATCACGGTACCCGGTTCCGCCGCCCTGCAGCTGGAGAGGCTGCTCAACAAGCAGGGCCGGAACGTCGGCGGTTACACCGTGCACGTTCCGCACTACGTGGCCGCTTCCCCCTACCCGGCCGCCACCCTGAAGCTGCTGGAATCGGTAGCAGACACCGCGGGACTGAACCTGCCGCTGCTGTCGCTGGAACGCGACGCGGAGCGCGTCGCCCGCCAGCTTGCCGAGCAGACCGGGGATTCCGCCGAGATCCAGAACGTGGTGCTCGCGCTCGAACAGCAGTACGACGAGGAGCTCGAACGCTACCGCAGGAATCATCCCCACGCGGTGCTGCCGGGTGAGAATGTCCCCTCCGGCGATGAGATCGGTGCGGAGTTCGAGAAGTTTCTCGCCACGCTTGACGACGACCATGACGACGACCAGGAACCCACCGACGGGACCTCCGAGGACTCCTGACCCGCGCACCCCACGATGCGGGGTGCGCGGCGTGGGCGTCGATAAGCACCACCCGGCTCCGCCCGGGTATGAACGCGTGTCCAGCCTCTTGGCTAGTGTGGATAACCGTGAACCTTTCCCGGATGCTGCCCGATCTCACTGATGTTCCCCAGTCGCTTTTCGATGAGTCCATTTTCGACTCCTTCCTGGCCTGGACCAGAGAACACGGCATCACGCTCTACCCCGCGCAGGAGGAGGCCGCATTCGGCATACTCACAGGTGACAACGTCATCCTGGCCACCCCCACCGGTTCCGGAAAGTCCATGGTGGCCATCGCCGCGCATTTCATCGCCCGCGCCAAAGGACAGCGGAGCTTCTACACCGCCCCCATCAAGGCGCTGGTCAGCGAAAAGTTCTTCGCACTGTGTGAAACCTTCGGTGCGGAGAACGTCGGGATGATGACCGGTGACGCCACGGTCAACGGCAACGCCCCGATCATCTGTGCCACCGCCGAGATCGTGGCCAACATCGCACTCCGCGAAGGACCCAGGGCGAGGATCGACCAGGTTGTCATGGATGAGTTCCACTACTACTCCGACCCTGACCGTGGCTGGGCGTGGCAGGTCCCACTCCTGGAGCTGTCCGGGGCGCAGTTCCTGCTCATGTCGGCCACCCTCGGCGATACCGACTGGCTGGAGAAGGACCTCAGCGCGCGCACGGGCCGGGGAACCACCTTCGTCGGCGGGAGTGCGCGGCCGGTCCCGCTCGATTTCTCCTATGTCTACACACCTGTCCACGAGACGATTGACAACCTGCTGGCGGAGAACAGGGCACCGATCTATGTCGTGCACTTCACCCAGCGTGAAGCCATTGAGCGCGCGCAGGCCCTGACCTCGCTGAATGTGGTGACCAAGGAGGAGAAAGCGCGGATCGCGGAGGAGATCGGGGATTTTCGTTTCACCACCACCTTCGGCAAGACGCTGTCGAAACTGGTCCGCCGCGGCATCGGCGTCCACCATGCGGGGATGCTGCCGAAGTACCGCCGCCTGGTGGAGAAGCTCTCCCAGACCGGACTGCTGAAGGTCATCTGCGGCACCGACACCCTCGGGGTGGGTATCAACGTTCCGATCAGAACCGTGCTCATGACCGGTCTGGTCAAATTCGACGGGACCCGGGAACGCGTGCTAAAATCCCGTGAGTTTCACCAGATCGCGGGTCGGGCGGGGCGCGCGGGATTTGATTCCATCGGATACGTGGTCATCCAGGCACCGGAGCATGAGATCGAGAACTTCCGGCTCCGGGAGAAGGCCGGATCCGATCCCAAGAAGCTGAAGAAGATGCGTCTGAAGGCCACCCGCCCCGGTGAGGTGACCTGGACCAGCCGCACCTACGAGCGACTGATCACCGCCGAGCCGGAACCTCTGAGCAGTCAGTTCAAGGTCTCCAACTCGATGCTGCTCAATGCCATCGCCCGCCCCGGCGACGGTTATGAGCACATGAGGCACCTCCTGCGCACCAACCACGACACCCGGGCGAAGCAGAACAGGGACATCCTGACCACGATCGAGCTGTTCCGGGGGCTGGTCAACGCCGGTATCGTGGAGAAGCTTCCCGACGGACCCGATCCCACGGGGCGGATCTACGCCCTCACCGAGGACCTCCAGCGGGATTTCGCCCTCAACCAGCCCCTCGCGCCGTTCGCCCTGGCCGCATTGACGCTGCTGGACCGGGAATCGGAAAACTACACCCTAGATGTGATCAGCATCTTCGAATCCATCCTCGACGATCCCCGGCAGATCCTCATCGCCCAGCAGAAGGCGCGGCGCGGCGAGGAGATCGAGGCTCTCAAGGCCGAGGGCGTGGAATACTCCGAACGAATGGCCATCATTGAGGGCATCACCTGGCCGATGCCACTGGCCGAGGAACTCGAGCAGGCCTTCGACACCTTCCGTGAGGGGCACCCGTGGGCGCGGGAGTTCGAGCTGAGTCCGAAGTCGGTGGTCCGGGACATGATCGAGCACGGCATGACCTTTTCGGACCTGGTCGCCACCTACGGGGTCGCCCGTTCAGAGGGAGTGGCGCTGCGGTATCTCACCGACGCGTGGCGTACCCTCCAGCATTCGCTCCCCGATGAATACAACACCCCGGAGCTCGACGATGTCGTGGTGTGGCTGGGCGAGCTCGTGCGCCAGGTCGATTCCTCGCTTGTCGACGAATGGGCACGGATGGCGGATCCGGACGCACCGATTGATAAGGAGACCCTTGCGCGTGAGCTCGCGTTCGGGGTCGAGGACCCCACGGCGCTCACGGCCAACCGCCGTGCGTTCACCATCATGGTCCGCAACGCGATGTTCCGTCTGGTGGAGCTCTTCGCCTACGAGAAGGAGGACCAGCTGGTCGCCATGACCGACTATCTCGATGACGCCCCGGACTTCCCGGCTGCCATGGACAACTACTTCGAGGAGTACGCCGATCTTGATACCGGCCAGGCGGCCCGGGGTGCCGCCTATTTCACCCTGGATCAAAGCGGGAGGAGCTGGAAGGTTCGCCAGGTGATCAAGGATCCCGAGGGCGACAATTCCTTCGCCTTCAACGCGGTGGTCGATCTCGATGCCTCCGACCGCGCGGGTGAGGTGAGATTCTCCGCGCTCGAGATTGATCAGTCCTGACCTTCACGGGAGCCTCCTCGTGTGCATCAACACCGGCCGGGTAATACGCGATCGCGTCCAACCTCGTTATAGTTATAGGCATGAGCAATAAGGAGTACCGGCCCACCCTTGCGCAACTGCGTACCTTCGCAACCATTGCGGAGTGCAAGCACTTCGGTACCGCGGCGTCGAAACTGTCCATTTCACAGCCGTCACTGTCCCAGGCGCTGGTTGCTCTGGAGAACGGCCTCGGGGTCCAACTGATTGAGCGTTCCACCCGCAAGGTGATCGTCACCCCTGCGGGTGAGAAGCTGCTCCCCTACGCCAAATCCACCCTGGAGGCCGCGGATTCCTTTCTCGCGCACGCCAGGGGTGCGAATGGCGCGCTGACGGGTCCGCTGACACTCGGTATCATCCCCACCGCCGCACCGTACATACTCCCCGCGACCCTGCGCATTCTCTCTTCGGAGTACCCCGACCTCGAGCCGCACATCGTCGAGGATCAGACCAGGCACCTGTTGACCCTGCTCCGGGAGGGCGCCATCGACATCGCGCTGATGGCACTGCCCTCCGAGGCCCCGGGGATGCGTGAGATCCCGCTGTACGAGGAGGATTTCGTGGTCGTCGTCCCGGACGATCATGAGATGGCCGGCAGGCAGGATCTCGAGGTCTCCTCGCTCGGGGATGTCAATCTACTGCTGCTCGATGACGGGCACTGCCTGCACGATCAGATCATCGATCTGTGCCGCAAGGCCGATGTCAACCCCATCAACTCCGCCACCGCCATCACCCGGGCGTCGAGTCTGAGCACGGTGATGCAGCTGGTGGTCGCGGGGCTCGGTGTCACCCTGGTGCCGGTGAGCGCGGTACCGTGGGAATGCACCCGTTCCGGTCTGGCCACCGCGGGCTTCGCCCCGGATGTCACCGCATCCCGTTGCATCGGTCTTGTCTACCGTTCCTCCTCATCCCGGGCCGAGGAGTTCGAACAGTTCGCGGGGATCCTGCAGCGCTCCTATCTGGAGGCCCTGACACAGGCGCGGAGGGCCGGTGTGGAGGTCAAGACGGTCGAGCCCCTGCTGCCGCACTAGTGGTGTGCACGGGGCGTCGTCAAGCGGCCATCGCCGGCCGGCTACATCGGTTAGCCGCGGGGCTGCTCGACGGGGATCATCCCGCCGCTCATCTGACGGTAGAGATGCGCGTTGATGAGGATCTGTGCCGGGGCGAGGACGATCAGGGCGAGGGTAAGCGTCACTATTGCCGCTATGACCAGCACAATTCCGGAGATGACACTGAATGCGAGCAGCGGGCCGTAGTTGCGGACGGCGTCGCGGAATCCGGTGCCCGCGGCACTGGCGGCACTGTGCCGACCATCGGAGGTGTACCAGATCCAGAATGCGTAAAGCGGGTTGACCAGTACCAGGACCAACAGGAACACCAGCTGCATCAGCAGCGGGCCGCTGTTGAACTCCACCTCTCCGCTGCTCTCGTCGACGACAATGAAATTTCCGAATGCGCTGTCGATGCCGGCCGAGAGCAGATAGCTGGTCACGCTCAGAACCACCATGATCAGGACCGTCTGCCAGGCGTTGACGGGTGAGAAGAAGTCCCGCAGCCGCGCCCGTGTCCCGTCGACCTCAACCAGGGCCCCGCGAAGGACGAAAACCGTCACCGCGATGGTCAGCGCCCCGACGATGAGATTGAGTGCGATGCCCAGGACGGAGTTGGTGCCGGCCAGTGCCTGACCGCTGGGATCAATGGCCAGGGAGCCGAACCCGACCATCAGCGCGATGACGAAGAATGCGAACCCGACACCGATTGTTCCCAGGATCCACACCGCCGGATTGCCGAACTCCGCACGGAAGCCGAACCTGACGGCCCGCATCACGTCGACGCGGCCACTGGCGCGCTCCATGGGTACCGCGGCGCCGGGGATCCCCCCGCCCCGGCCGTTCTGCGCGTACCCCTCGTAGCCGTGGCCCGGGTAGGAAGGGTAACCCCGGGGATCGCCTCCGCCCGTGGCGTAGTCGCTGTAGCCGCCGTAGCCGCCGTAGCCTCCTGATCCCGTTCCGTGGCCGCCGGTGCTTTGGAAGCCTCCCGGTGCGTCCTCGGGGTGCGGGGTCGGGTTGTATCCATACGGGGAACCGTTGGGACCCTCCGGAGGGGTTCCATCCCCACGTCGGTCATCGTTGTCTTCGCGGTTCATCGTCTCGCGGCACCATCCTTCTGGGCAGTATCTCTATTTCCGGTATCTTCCGCAGCCCAGGTTACCCAAGGTGCGAACTCGTCGGAACACCGGCAACGCAGTAGAATGTCCAGCTAGTCATGACTACACCTGAAAACACCCCAACGCGAAGCGAGCTCCTGAAACTCCTGGACGGAGTCTCCCTCACCGACGAGCGTTCCTTCCGCCGCAGGCTGTCCAAGGCGCGCAATCCGAAGGCTCTCGGCGCCATCGGCGCCGATATCGAGAAGGCACGCAAGCTTGTCGACGCCCGCATCGCCCACATCCCCACCATCACCTACCCGGTGTCGCTGCCGGTCACGGGGAGAAAAGAAGATATTGCGGCCGCCATCCGCGACAACCAGGTGGTCATCATCGCCGGTGAGACCGGTTCGGGAAAGACGACCCAGATTCCGAAAATCTGTCTGGAGATCGGCCGTGGCCGTCGCGGCCTGATCGGCCACACCCAACCCCGGCGGCTGGCCGCGCGCACGGTGGCCGAACGCATCGCCGATGAACTGGGGCAGAGCATCGGGGAAACCGTCGGCTATGCCATCCGCTTTGATGACCGCGTATCGGCCACTACCTCCATCAAGCTGATGACCGACGGAATTCTGCTCGCGGAGATGCAGCGCGACCGTTTTCTCAACGCCTATGACACCATCATCATCGATGAGGCCCACGAGCGTTCCCTGAACATCGATTTCCTGCTCGGCTATCTCCGCCAGCTCCTGCCACGGCGTCCGGACCTGAAGGTGATCATCACTTCGGCGACCATCGATCCCCAGCGCTTCGCCGAGCATTTCGCCGATGCCCAGGGTCATCCCGCCCCGATCATCGAGGTCTCCGGACGCACCTTCCCCGTTGAGATCCGCTACCGGCCGCTGCAGCAGGAGGTCGGCGACACCCTCGTCGACATCGATCCCCTCGACGGCCTGTGCTCCGCGATCGAGGAGCTCATGGGCGAGGGCCCCGGGGACATCCTGTGCTTCTTCCCCGGCGAGCGCGATATCCGCGATGCGATGGAGGCGATCGAGGGCAGGAAATGGCGCGGGGTCGAGGTGACCCCGTTGTTCGGTCGTCTCTCCAATGAGGAGCAGCACCGCGTGTTCCGTCCCCACTCCGGGCGCCGGATCGTGCTGTCAACCAATATCGCCGAAACCTCACTGACGGTCCCGGGAATCCACTACGTGGTGGACACCGGCACGGCCCGTATCTCGCGGTACTCTGTGCGCACCAAGGTGCAGCGCCTGCCCATCGAGGACATCTCACAGGCCAGTGCGAACCAGCGTTCCGGGCGGTGCGGCCGCGTGGCCGACGGTGTGGCCATCCGCCTCTACTCCGAGGCGGATTTCGAATCCCGCCCCGAGTTCACGGATCCGGAGATTCTGCGCACGAACCTGGCCAGCGTCATCCTCCGGATGGCATCCCTGCATCTCGGCGATATCAGCTCATTCCCCTTCGTCCAGGTCCCTGATTCGCGTTCCATCCGCGACGGACTTCTGCTGCTCCATGAGCTGGGCGCCCTCGGAGAGGGGGAAAGCGATGACGGCACTCCGCGGCTGACCACCATCGGGCACGAGCTGGCGAGAATTCCCGTGGACCCGCGGATGGCGCGGATGCTCATCGAGGCGCAACGTCTCGGTGCACTGTATCCGGTGATGGTCATCGTGGCGGCGATGACCATCCAGGATGTCCGCGAGCGGCCGCTCGAGCATCAGGCACAGGCGGATCAGGCCCACGCCAGGTTCAGGGATGGAACCAGTGACTTCCTGGGCTTCATCAAACTGTGGGAGTACATCGCCGACCAGCGTGGACAAACCAGCGGAAATGCCTTCCGCAAGCAGATGAAGAAGGAGTTCCTCCACTACATGCGCATTCGCGAGTGGTGGGACCTGGTGCGGCAGCTTGAGCAGGTGGGACAGCAGCTGGGCTGGTCCTCGAAGGAGCAGGTCGCAGGGGTCGCCAGCCCCGACATCATCCACCAGGCTCTGCTGTCGGGTCTACTGTCTCAGATCGGCACCCGCGATGGGGAGAGCAGGGAGTTCTCCGGCGCCAGGGGAACCAAGTTCATGATCTTCCCGGGTTCGGCCCTTGCAAAGAAGCCACCGCAGTTCATCATGGCCGGGCAACTGGTGGAAACCACCCGCCTGTGGGCCAGGGACGTGGCCAGAATCGAGCCCGAGTGGGTGGAGAAGCTCGCAGGGAACCTGCTCAAGCACCAGTACTCCGAACCGTACTGGTCGACGAAACGCGCAGCGGCCATGGTGCACCGAAAGTCAACGCTGTACGGCGTGACGATCGTCGCCGACAAGGTCGTCCCCTACCATCAGGTCGATCCCGCCGCGGCCCGCTCCATGTTCATCCGACACGCCCTGATCGACGGGGAGTGGACCACCCACCACCGCTTCTTTCATGACAACGCCGCGAAACTGGAGAGCCTCGCCGAACTGGAGGCCAAGGCCCGCCGGCGCGACATCATCGTTGATGAGGACACCCTCTACGACTTCTATGATGCCCGCCTGCCGGAGAACGCCACCACGGGTCGCAACTTCGACTCCTGGTGGAAGAAGACCTCACGCAGTGACCCCGGGCTCCTGGATTTCGATCCCGAGTCACTGATCAACGCCGACGCGGAGGCCGTCAACGAGGAGGCCCTGCCTGACAGGTGGAGCAAGGGCGATCTCGTTTTCGATCTCAGCTACCACTTCGAGCCCGGCCACCGGGATGACGGTGTCACGGTGCTGATCCCCGTGCCGCTGCTGGGCGGGCTGGACACTGAGGGGTTTGACTGGCTCGTCCCCGGTGTTCGGCTGGAGCTGGTGACCGAACTGATCCGTACCCTGCCCAAGGCGCTGCGCAGGTCGGTGGTGCCTGCACCGGACTTCGCCAGGCGGGCACTTCCGAAGCTGCTGCCCTACTCCACACCGCTGACGCGGCAGCTCGCCGATGTGCTGCACTCCTCGGGCGGCAGCGGAATCAACGAAACCGACTTCCACCCGGAGAAACTGCCCGACCATCTGCGGATCACCTACGCCGCGGTGGACAAGCACCGGAAAATCATCGATACCGACAAGGATTTGGAGAAACTCAAGCAGCGCAGAGCCAGCCAGATCCAGGCCTCGGTATCGCGGGTCGCCCGGAAGTCAGAGCAGGCCGAGTCTCCGTCCTGGACACCGGACTCCCTCGGAGAGATCAGGGAGGAGGTGGACACGGTGGTCGATGGCCAGAAGGTGACCGCCTACCCCGCGCTCGTTGTCACTCCCACCGGCGTTTCGGTCAAGGTCCTCCCGACCAGAAACGCTGCAGAGGCCTCCATGATCACGGCGACGCTGACGCTGCTGATGCGTGAAATCGTTGTGAACGACAAGCAGATGACCAAGGGGCTGCCCCTCCAGCAGCGCGTCGCCGTGGACAACTATCCCCATGGAGGGGTGCAAGGGCTGGTCGATGACGCGAGGATCGCCGCAATCAGGGATCTGATGTTCGCCAACGGTGGACCGGTGCGCAGGCCGGAGGACTTTGATGCCCTTCTGGCGAAGGTGTCCCCCGCCGTGCCGGGCGAGGTGCGTCGGGCCGTCGTGGATCTCGCTCCGGCGCTGGTCCAGTACTCATCGGTTGTTTCGGAACTGGATTCCTGGTCGGGGCCGGCGATCGAGGACATGCTCGCACAGTTGGATTTCCTCCTTCCGCCCCATGCACTGAGCGTGCACGGTATCGCGAGGCTGAGGAACCTCCCCCGGTACCTCCACGCGATGCGGATCCGGCTCGAGGAGATGAACCGGGATCCGGACAAGGATGCAGACCGTCAGGACGCCGTGGCCGGAGTCGAGGAGTATCTGCGTGCCAGGCTGAGGAAACTGCCTAAAGGCCGCGAAAAGACGCGGGAGGTCAAGGACATCCTCTGGCAGATCCAGGAGCTCAGGGTCAGTCTCTTCGCGCAGCGCCTCGGCACCCCTGCGCCGGTGTCGCCACAGAGAATCAAGAAGATGGTGGACAGGCTCCGCTGATCGGCGTTCCGGCAGGCGCCCGTGGCAGGGACGATCCTTTTCACGGCGGTGCCGATCACTGCCGGCCGCACCCGACGGGTGGACGGGTGGACGAATGGGTGCCCCGAGGGGAAAAACCGTGGGGCGCCTGGTCAGTTCCTTTCCATCCTCCGCATCAAACGGATCTCCTTTTCAAAGTCATCGGCACTTTCGAAGGACTTGTAAACCGAGGCGAAGCGGAGATACGCAACCTCATCGAGTTCACGAAGGGGTTCGAGAATGGCGAGACCGATGTCATTCGCCTTGACCTGTGAGCTGCCGTTGCTGCGCACGGTTTCCTCGACTGACTGTGCCAGGCGTTTGAGGGCGTCATCGGGAACGTCCCTGCCCTGGCATGCGCGGCGTACCCCCAGCACAACCTTGTCTCTGCTGAAGGGTTCGGTGACGCCGTTTCTCTTCAGCACCAGGAGCACGGCCTTCTCGATCGTGGTGAAACGCCCTTGACAATTGCTGCACTCACGGCGTCTCCGGATCGCTCCCCCGGCATCGATGACCCGCGAATCGATGACTTTTGAATGATCATGCTGACAGAACGGGCAATACACCGGTTAGTTCCTTTCCCGTGGTGGCGCGAACAACAACAGTCTAGGCGACCGCCCCGCTACCTACTCCACGGAAGAGGGACCTTCCCCACCCTAGTGATCGTGCAGGGTGGCCAGTTGTGTGTGCGAAACCTCCGGGGAATCCGCCGGTTCCTGGGGGGTCGCGATCACGATGCCCAATACGATCACAAGGCCGAAAAGCGCACCTCCCATCCAGCTTTTGACATTCTCTCTAATCGAACGGGTGTGAGTGGGAGGGGAATCATCCCGGAAAAGTTCCCGCCCCCGGTCGCGGACGATACGAAACTGGTTGTTAGACGCGCGGACCGCCACGGGCCCTTGCCTGACCGCAGGTGTGCGACTCTCACTATTCGAACTCCGCAGCGTTCGAACACAGCCATTCAAACGGTGGGCCACACCGGGACTTCCGGAGACCCACACGGCGGCTCCCGGGACGACCCCCACTCCAGATCCGCTGCAGCGATTATCAGATTGACGTGCACTTATTGAAGTACTCATTTCCATCTCCTCGGGTTCACAGACAGACTAGACAACACTCCGGACATTTCGAACACAGCAACCGTTCACATGTTCGAGTAAATCCTTCTGTTCGATTTATAGCACCCGATCGGCGGAGTGTCCAGATTTATCGCGACATTCTCGAACATCCGTATCATTCCCAATGAAAACCATGTAATGTGGCTTTTAGGAAATCGCCCCTGGTTCGAACATCGGGCGAGGATGCCATAGGTTGTGGATCCGCAACCGCCCAGTTTTATTCCGGAGCACAGCAGCACAGCAACACGGAGTCACCATCAGACCCGGTGAGTCAAGGAAAGGAACGAGCCCCATGGCCAAGGAGAGTAGGACCGGCGGAGTCCGCGGTAGCAGAGGTAGTCGCACCGTGGCAATGCTTCCCAATGGAAAACCCGACCCGGCGAGCCTGTCCGACCGACAGCGGCGGATCCTCGAGGTGATCAGGGATGCGGTCGTCCTTCGCGGCTATCCGCCGAGCATCAGGGAGATCGGAGACGCGGCGGGTCTCCAGTCCACCTCCTCGGTGGCGTACCAGTTGAAGGAGCTGGAGAAGAAGGGATTCCTCCGCCGAGATCCCAATAAACCACGCGCCGTGGACGTCAGACACCTGCCCGAAACCGGAACCTCACCCAAGGTGGGCCCAAAAGCCAGGGAGAAGCCGGGGGCATCGGCATCCCGGGAGAACGAGCTGGCAGGCGACGCCTCGTTCATTCCGCTCGTGGGCTCCATCGCCGCCGGCAGCCCCATCCTCGCGGAGCAGAACATCGACCAGTACTATCCACTGCCCGCCGAGATCGTCGGGGATGGGGAGCTTTACATGCTGAACGTCGTCGGGGAGTCGATGCGCGATGCCGGAATCCTGGACGGAGACTGGGTCGTCGTTCGTTCCCAGCCGGTTGCCGAACAGGGAGAATTTGTCGCGGCCATGATCGATGGTGAGGCCACGGTGAAGGAGTTCCACAAGGACGCCTCCGGTGTGTGGCTGCTGCCGCACAACGATTCCTTTGCGCCGATCCCCGCGGACAACGCCGAGATCATGGGCAAGGTCGTGTCGGTGATGCGGAAGCTCTGAGCCGGACACGCCGGCACCACCGGTTGCGCACCTCCATCCGATTGGACCCAAGCCCGGTTACCGAACTGAGCACTGCAATTTAACACCCCCGAACAGGGGGTGTCTGTTATTTCGGGGATACCCCACTTGAATGGTGGTTTTACCTGTGAGTTTCGCGCTCAATCAGCAGGTCTTCTTTGTTTTCACTGCCCGATTATTTGAGATTTGACCGCTTGGGCGAGTGAACTGTGCAACTTTTTGGGTCTTTTGACCGTTTAGTGGTGTGATAATAGGAATCATATTCGGGCGTCATCCCACACTTTTCTTTTTGTTTTAAGGAGCGACATGTACGCAGAGGAACGGCGTCGGCAGATCGCATCACTCACGGCCGTGGAAGGTCGGGTCAACGTCACCGAGCTGGCGGGCAGATTCGATGTCACTGCGGAAACCATTCGGAGGGATCTCGCGGTCCTGGACCGTGAGGGCATCGTGCACCGTGTTCACGGTGGTGCTGTGGCAACGCAATCATTCCAGACCACCGAGCTGAGTCTCGATACCCGGTTCCGTTCCGCCTCCTCCGCGAAGTATTCCATAGCCAAGGCGGCGATGGAGTTCCTGCCCGCGGCACGGGGAGGAATGTTCCTGGATGCGGGCACAACCGTCACCGCTCTGGCCGACCTCATTGCGGAGCACTCGAACGCCAAGCAATGGTCGATCGTAACCAACTGCCTGCCCATCGCACTCAGCCTGGCCAATGCCGGATTGGACGAGGTTCAGCTTCTCGGCGGCAGCGTCCGTGCGATAACCCAGGCGGTGGTCGGCGACACGGCACTGAGGATGCTCGCCCTCATGCGGGCGGATGTCGTTTTCATCGGTACCAACGCCCTGACCCTGGATCACGGCCTTTCCACCGCGGACTCCCAGGAGGCCGCAATGAAGTCCGCGATGATCACCAACGCCCACAAGGTTGTCGTACTCTGCGATTCAACCAAGATGGGCACCGACTATCTCGTCAGCTTCGGTTCAATCGATGACATTGATGTCATCGTCACTGATTCCGCCGCTCCACCCAGTTTCGTGGAGCAGCTGCGCGAACGAGACATCGAGGTCGTGATCGCGGAATGATCCTCACGGTAACCGCCAGTCCCTTCCTGCTGAGCACGCATGATCTGTCCAGCGCCATGGAGATCGGAGGGGTCAATCTGATGGAGCAGGCCTCCACTGTCGCCGGTGGCTTCGGCACGGGTGTGGCCTCGATCCTCTACCGCGGCGGCATGGACACCATGGCGCTGTTTCCCGTTCCTGAGATCTCGCACTTCCTGCGGTTGGTCAACGTCTCCGGCCTTCCTCATGAGATCATCCCCGTCGCCGGGCCCATTCCCATGCACCTGACCATGCGTGGATCCGACGGAGTGGAGACGGAGTTCAAGGATTCCCCCATGCCACTGGACATTTCGCAGCTGGCCATGCTGCGTGATCTGGTGGTACGCAAGGCCGAGGACGCCTCCTGGGTGCTTCTCGGTGGTGAGCTTCCGGCAATCGCCCCGGCGGCCTGGTACGTCGATGTAGTTCGCGCGCTGACCCTCTATCATCCCGATGTCAAGGTCGCGATCTCGGCAACGGCCTCCCCGCTGCGCGCGGTGGTCCGCCAACTTGCGGCGACTCAGCCCCACCTGCTCATCCTCACGGTGTCTGATCTGGAGGTCAGCGTCAAGGCCGAGGAGGGATCGATCGCACAGGCCTGGGGCCGAAGTGAGCATCTCCCCCTGATCAACGCCGCAACTTCGTTGATCACCCGCGGAATCTCGGAGGTCCTGATCACCCTGGGACGCTCCGAATCTGTTCTCGTCACCGGGGATGAGGCCTTCCACGCCTCCTTCGATGGCCAACCAGGCAGGCAGGGTGTCAGTTGGAGGGAGTCGCTCGTCGCCGGATTCCTATCCGCAGCCGACCAGGGTCGGGGTCCGGAGTATCAGCTTGCCTACGGTGTCGCCTACGCCAATGCCGCGGGAAGCGAATGGGATGATTTCATTCCCACCCCGGATCGTGTCCTCGCGGGCAGCGTCACCACACGAACACTCGCGTAGCGCGCAGGGAGGGGGTGGCCTCCCACCCGTCGGGTGGGAGGCCACCCCCTCCCCTTTTTTCGATGATGCTCCTAGCTCACCTCGGCCAGGACGGCGCGGACTGCGTCGCGGGCCTCCGTGGCACCCTCCGCGTCGAGAGCCGCGGCCGCCACCTTCTTACAGGTCTCGAAATCAACCTCGGAAAGCTGGGCACCCACGGCTGCGATCGCTGTGGATGCCGCCGAAAGCGAGTTCACCCCGAGTCCCGTGAGGACCAGGGCGAGCAGCGGATCCGCCGCCGCCTCTCCGCACACCCCGACCGGGGTATTGAAGCGCCTGCCCTCTTCACAGGTGTGCCTGATCAGTCTCAGAACGGCCGGCTGCCACGGATCGGTGAGATAGGCCAGCTGGGGCGACATCCGATCCGCTGCCATGGTGTACTGGGTGAGGTCATTTGTTCCGATGGACACGAAATCCAGATGCGGCATGATTTTGTCCGCCATGAGCACGGCCGCAGGGACCTCGATCATCGCGCCGGCGATGAGCCCCCGCTCGCGGCACATGCCGGCGAACCACTGGGCCTCATACGCGGTGGCCACCATTGGCGCCATCACCCAGGTGGGTGCCTCGTCCCCACGGCCCAGGATCTTCACGGCCTTGGCCACGGCATCCAGCTGGCGGGTCAACAGCTCCACGTTCCCCCGGGCGATTCTGAGGCCGCGCACGCCGAGTGCGGGGTTCATCTCATCCGCCATGCTGGCGAAGGGCACCGGCTTGTCCGAACCCGCGTCGAGGGAGCGGACGACAACCTTCGACTTCGGGAAAGCGGACAGAACCTTGGCATAGACCTCGGCCTGCTCATCGACGGAGGGCTCCTCCGTGGCGGAGAGGAAGCAGAGCTCGGTACGGAAGAGCCCGACACCCTCCGCCTCGGTCGTGGCCGCCTGGCGCGCACCATTGCCATCCTGAACGTTGGCCAGAAGCTGCACGCGGTGTCCGTCGCTGGTCTGCGCCGGCCCCTTCCATTCCGCGATGCGGGCGGCCGCGGCGAGTGATTCCTCCACCATGGCGGCGGCCTCGACCGCGTCGGCGCCGAGGGTGATGGTTCCGAGTGCCCCGTCAACCAGCACATCGGTGCCCGCAGTGATCTCATGGATCTTGTGCCCGGCGGCAACGATGCAGGGGACGTTCAACTGACGGGCGATGATGGCGGTGTGACTTGTCGGGCCACCAAGTTCTGTGACCAATCCCACAAAGAGACTTGTATCAAGTGCCGCGGTATCGGCAGGTGAAAGGTCATCGGCGAACAGGACGACCGGGCCGTCGACACTCGGCAGACCGGGCTCCTGCTCCTGACGGAGCTCGGCGATCACGCGGTCCCGGATATCGCGGAGGTCCGTCGTACGCTCCGCAATGATGCCTCCGGCGGCCTCAAACATGGAAATGAACTTCGTGGTCGCGGCGACGACGGCGTACTCGGCCGGATGTCCGCCCTTGATGCCCTTGTTCACCGCCTTCCTCCAACCACGATCATTCACCATGCCAGAGGTCGCCTTGAGAACCTCCGCCGCAGGTCCCTCGGCCTTTTCCGAACGCTCCGCCAGACGCGCGGCGACCACGTCCGCCGCGTTCTTGAATCTCTCCAGCTCCGCTTCCCTGAGATCCTCAGCGACCACGTCGCCTGCCGTGGGCAGTTCGGGCCGGGGGCTGATCCACACAGCCGGAGCGTAACGGATACCTGCCACGACGCCGGTACCTTTAAATACAGTGCCTTGAGTCACATTGGACACAGTTGCCACCTATCCTCACAGTCGGGATTTCCTTACCTTCAAGATCACCACAAAATCAACAGTTGCGCAACCAATCCAACATGAATCGATTGACAAACAGACATGAACCAACATAAATTGGAGTGAAGGAATCACAGCTTAATAGTCGTTGCGAGCCACATCACATTCGATGTTTTCACTTTTCAACGGTGGATATCGCGGTGTTTTACAAGGCGCCTCCATTTTAACCAGCGGTAGCACCTTCGTGGTGGACACTTCTCGGCATTCCTGCTATTCGACGCCCGAACGGGGGTCGAGGCGTTGGACGATTCCGGGGCGCTACGCCCGATGTCTCCACATCACTACCCATTTCCACACCAAACAAGCGCATACCCACACAGCCAGAAGGAGGTGACCATGAACTCCAGCGACCAGCGACAGCATGTGATCCTGGATCTCATGGTCCCCTCCGGCCGTATCGGGGTGGGCGAGCTCGCCGAGCACTTCGCGGTCACCTCCGAAACCATCCGGAGGGATCTCAGGCAGCTTGAGTCCCGTGGTCTCCTCCAACGGGTGCACGGGGGCGCGATCATCCCCGGGGACGGCGGGGTCGCGCACTCCAGGGTCGCCGGCCCGGTCCACATCGATGTTGATCGGCCCGGGTCCGGCAACCAGAGGATCGCCGGTGCCGCGGTGGACCTCATCTCCGGGGATGTCACCAGCATCTTCCTTGATTCCGGGTCCCCCGCATCCGCACTTGCGGTGCTGCTTGGGGCAATCCACCACGAGTTCCTGTGGACCGTGGTCACCTCGTCACCGAGCGTGGGTATCCTGCTCGCGCGAGCGGGTCTGAACAGGGTCACCATGGTCGGTGGAACTGTGTCCCCACTGTCCGGCTCCGTGATCGGAGCCCAGGCCACGGAAACCATCTCGGCACTGCGCGCGGACATCTCCTTCGTCTGCGCCGACGGCATCAGTATCGAGCACGGGCTGTCCACCGCGGATCCCGCCAGTGCGGCGGTGAAGGCGAAGATGCTCGCCAACTCCAGGGTTTCGGTGGTGCTGTGCCCGGCCGAGACCCTGGGCCGGGAACTGTCCACGTCTTTCGCAGAGATTTCGGCACCGGACGTGATCATCGCCGAAGTCGCAGCTAATGACCCGATTCTGTCCTTCCTATCCAACCAAGACATCCAGGTGGTAACCCTTTGATTGTCACACTCACACCCAATCCGAGTATTGATTCCACACTCGAGCTGGACGCTCCCCTCAGCCGCGGTGCCGTGCAGCGCCTCGTCTCGGCGACCTCCGTCGCCGGCGGCAAGGGAATCAACGTCGCGCACGCCATTGCACTCGCGGGCCTGGACACCCTCGCGGTGTTCCCCTCCGGCGCACGCGATCCATTCCTTTCCCTCGTCGATGACATCGGGCTCCCCCTCAGCACGGTCACCATCTCCGCCAACGTGAGAACCAACACAACCATTACCGAACCGGACGGAACCACCACCAAACTGAACGGTCCCGGCCCCCGTCTTGAGGGGGAGAAACTCACCGAACTCGAGGAAACGCTTATCGACGCACTGGGTGCCGACGTCGACTGGGTCGTGCTGTCTGGTTCGCTGCCGCCGGGGGTGCCCACCGCCTGGTACTCCCACCTGACCGCACTCATCCGCGAGCACCGCCCCGGGGTCAGCATCGCCGTGGACACCTCCGACGCCCCGTTGCAGGAGCTCGGTCGCGGACTCTCGCAGCCCGGTGCCGCCCCCACCCTGATCAAACCGAACGGACTGGAGCTGGGTCAGCTGGTCGGCCTCGACGGCCAGGAGCTCGAGGAGCGTGCGGCCGCGGGCGATTACGCGCCCATCGTCACCGCCGCCTCCACCCTGGTCGAACGCGGTATCGCCATGGTCCTGGTCACCCTCGGTTCGGCGGGCGCGGTCCTGGTCACCGGCGAGGGCGCCTGGGTGTCGTCGTCACCGCGGATCGAGCCCGTTTCCACGGTCGGCGCGGGCGATTCCTCTCTGGCAGGATTCGTCATGGCGCAGTCGCGGGGGTTGGACACACCGACCTCACTGATCCAGGCGGTCTCCTACGGTTCGGCTGCCGCTGCGCTGCCGGGCACCACCATTCCCAACCCCGACCAGGTCACCACCGTCGGTGCCGAGGTCATTCAAGTTGTCTAGTGAAAGAGTCATCATGAACAAGGTCATCAATACCTCACTCGTGAGGTTGGATGCAGATCTCGGTGGCACCACCACCGAGGTGATCACAAAACTCGCCGGGATCGTCCACGAGGCCGGACGCGCCGACAGCGCCGAGGTTCTGGCCGCGGACGCACTCGCGCGTGAGTCCAAGTCCGCCACCGGCGTCCCGGGCGGCGTCGCAATCCCCCACTGCCGTTCCGAGGCTGTTTCCGAGCCCACCCTCGCCTTCGCCCGCCTGTCACGACCGGTTGACTTCGGTGGTCCCGACGGCGACGCGGATATCATCTTCCTCATCGCCGCCCCCGCCGGCGGCGGCAAGGAGCACCTGAAGATCCTTTCCAAGCTCGCGCGCTCACTCGTGCGCAAGGACTTCATCGACTCGCTGCACAACGCCTCCTCCGCCGAGGAGATCGTGACCCTGGTCGACGACGTGCTCAACCCCAAGCCCAAGGCGGAGGCCGCCGCCCCTGAACACCATGCGTCGGCAAGCAATGTCACCCGCATCGTCGCGGTGACCGCCTGCCCGACCGGCATCGCCCACACCTACATGGCCGCCGATTCCCTGACACAGACCGCTGAGAAGCGTGATGATGTCGAACTCGTGGTGGAGACCCAGGGTTCCTCCGCGGTCACACCACTGGACCCGAAGGTCATCGATGATGCCGACGCCGTCATATTCGCCACCGACGTGGGGGTCAAGGACCGCCAGCGTTTCGCGGGCAAGCCCGTGATCGAATCCGGTGTCAAGCGTGCCATCAACGAACCCGCCAAGATGATCGATGAGGCCGTCGCGGCCTCGAAGAACCCCAACGCCCGCAGGGTCGCAGGTTCCGGTCAGGCGGTGTCCACAGAGGAGACCGGGGAGTCACTGGGCTGGGGCAAGCGGATCCAGCAGGCCGTGATGACAGGCGTGTCCTACATGGTGCCCTTCGTCGCCGCCGGCGGCCTCCTGCTCGCTCTCGGCTTCGCTTTCGGCGGATATGACATGGCCAACGGTTGGCAGGCCATCGCCACCAACTTCTCGCTGACCAACCTGCCCGGGCACACCATCGATATCGACGGCGTGGCCACCACCTTCGACAGGTCCGGCTTCCTTCTCTACATCGGAGCGGTGCTCTTCGCCACCGGCCAGGCGGCGATGGGCTTCATCGTCGCGGCACTGTCCGGCTACACCGCCTACGCACTCGCCGGGCGCCCCGGCATCGCCCCCGGTTTCGTGGGCGGCGCCATCTCCGTGACCATCGGAGCCGGCTTCATCGGAGGTCTGGTCACCGGTATCCTCGCCGGCCTCGTGGCCATGTGGATCGGCTCGTGGAAGGTCCCCCGGGTTGTGCAGTCCCTGATGCCCGTGGTCATCATTCCCCTGCTCACCTCCTTCGTGGTCGGCCTCGTGATGTTCCTGGTCCTCGGCCGACCGCTGGAATGGATCATGGTCTCCCTGCAGGACTGGCTCGGTTCCATGTCCGGTTCCTCCGCGGTGCTGCTCGGCATCATCCTCGGCCTGATGATGTGCTTCGACCTCGGTGGCCCGGTGAACAAGGCGGCCTACCTCTTCGGTACCGCCGGCCTGTCCACGGGCGACGAGGCGTCCATGCAGATCATGGCGGCCATCATGGCCGCCGGCATGATTCCGCCGATCGCGCTGTCCATTGCCACGATCCTGCGCAAGAACCTCTTCACCCCCGCGGAGCAGGAGAACGGAAAGTCATCCTGGCTGCTCGGACTCGCCTTTGTCTCTGAAGGTGCCATCCCCTTCGCCGCGGCGGACCCGCTCCGCGTCATCCCCTCGATGATGCTCGGTGGCGCCACCACCGGCGCAATCTCCATGGCGCTGGGCGTCGGATCCCGGGCACCCCACGGCGGCATCTTCGTGATCTGGGCCGTCGACCCCTGGTGGGGCTGGCTGATCGCCCTGGTCGCCGGCACCATTGTCTCCACGATCGCTGTGATAGCCATGAAGCAGTTCTGGCCCAACAAGGCTGTCGAGGCGGAAGCGGCGAAGGCCGCCGCCGTTGCCAACGCCTGAGGCACGATTTCCGGGAAAGTGTGATTAAGTCCGGTTTTCTGCCCGATCGTGGCAGCAAACCGGGACGCGCACTAAGCTTGATCCTGATACAAATACGAACATCCCGCCTCCCGACCGATTCGATCAGGGGCATGAAGAAAGGAACACTCCTGTGGCATCAAAGACTGTGACCGTGGGCTCCGCCGTCGGACTGCACGCACGTCCCGCCTCCCTCATCGCCGAGGCAGCCTCCGAGTACGACGACGACATCTTCCTCACCCTCGTAGGCTCCGACGACGACGATGAAACCGATGCCTCCTCATCTCTGATGATCATGGCGCTGGGCGCGGAGAACGGTGACCAGGTCACCGTCACCTCCGATAACGCCGAGGCGGTTGACAAGATCGCTGCTCTGATTGAGAAGGACCTCGACGCGGAGTAGGGCTCTGCCCCACCGAAGACGCGGACGGCCCCGCCACACCAGGTTTCCCCTCGGTGTGGCGGGGCCGTGTCGGTTTCCACGCCCTACACGGGCTCAATGGAGGGCAGCTGGCACACCTGAACAAAGACCTCGGTGACCGCCTCCCCTGAGGGATGGACGCGTGCCCGCTCACCGGAGAATTCCTCCCACCCGATGGAAACGGCGGGCAACCTGCACCCATGCTCCTCCGCCTCATCGAGAATCTCCCGCCAGGTCCGGTCAACCTCCTCAGCGGTCCCCGAGTGGCGCCGGTGAATGGTCTTCATCTCACGGAAATGGTGCAGCGCGACATCATCGATATTGCCCCCGGATTGGCTGAGGGCACCCCTGCGCAGAGCCTCGGCGCCGGGTTGACTGACCGGGAACCCGATCAGAATGTCCACGGTGTCGGAGATCTCACCGAAGTAGTAGGCACGCGCGGGACCGGCCGGCGCGACACCCTCCTCCTTCAACAGTGTGACGATCTCCCGGAAACCGCGATCAAAGAGCTCGGTCATCTCCTCAGGTGAAATGATCACTCGGATCCCCACGATGTCATGGGCCCGGATCTTCTCAAACTGGGTATCAATCATCGACGTAAAGATTCCTCAAGGTGGTGAATTGGCTTCTCCCGCCGGGCCGGGTGCGCCCGACGGGACTTTCAAACTTTAAAAACGAGCGCCCCGTCCCTCACCGACGGTGAGATAGAGACGTTTGAGAACCGGGTAGAAGACAATGATTCCCACCGACCCCCAGGCGATGCCTTCCAATTGCACACCGAAGACCGAGAGGGTCAGGTTACCTATGCCTGCCACCAGAGCGACGGCAACAGCTGTCAGGTTGACGGGGTTGTTGAAATTGACGTTGTTGTCCTGCCAGATCCGCACGCCGAGCATGCCGATGAGACCATACAGTACCAACGTCGCCCCGCCAAGAACACCGGTTGGGATGGTAAAAATCAACGCGCCGAATTTGGGGATGAATGCAAGTGCGATGGCGGTGAGTGCCGCGACCCAATATGCGGCGGTGGAGTACACCCTCGTGGCGGCCATGACACCGATATTCTCCGCATAGGTGGTGGTACCCGATCCACCGAATCCACCGGCGATGGAGGTGGCGAGACCATCCGCGATCAGCGCGTCACCGGCGAGATCATCGAGGTTCTCCCCCGTCATCTCCGACACGGCCTTGACATGGCCGACATTCTCGGCGATCAGCACGATGATGACGGGCAGTGTAAGCAGGATCGCCGACACCTGAAACTCGGGGGTGTGGAACTGGGGTAGCCCGAACCACTGCGCATCCCGGATGGTCTCCACGGCACCCTCGGCGAGGGAGCCGCTGGCCGCCGCAAAGACCCAGCCGACGACGACCCCGATGAGAATCCCCAGTCGTGCAACCATTCCTCGCCCGGCAACCGTGGCCAGCAGAATGGTCAACAGGGTGACCGTGGCCACCAGCGGCTGTCCCGCGAAATTGGCGGCGGCGGTGGGGGCGAGGTTCAACCCGATCAGGGCGACGATCGCGCCCGTGACCGCGGGGGGCATCACCGCATCGATGACCCGCCTGCCTGCCACCTTGACCAGGAATCCCACACCGATGAGCACCAGGCCTGCAACAAGTACCCCACCGATCTGGACCCCGATGCCCTGTGCCTGTGTCGCCGTCAACGGGGCGATGAATGCAAATGAGCTGCCCAGATAGGAGGGCAGCCGGTTGCGGGTGATCAGGAGGAAGACAATGGTCCCCAACCCGGAGAACAACAGCGTGGTGTTCACCGGGAATCCCGTTAGTGTCGGCACCAGCAGCGTCGCACCGAACATGGCGATCACGTGCTGCATGCCGATTCCGATTGTGCGTCCCCAGCTCAGTCGCTCACGAGGAGCTACGACCGCGCCGGGATTGATTTTCTTGCCGTCGCCGTGGACGGTCCAGCCCCAAGTAGAAGTCACGAACCATCATTATCTTCCACCCGGCGCCCCGATGGGAAATCACCGCGCGGGATGTGAGCAGATCGTTACCTGGAGGCTCAGGCCTCCACGATCCCGTTCTCCCTTACCACGTACTCCTCCAATTCCGAGGCGAGGGCGGCGGGGATGCGGACATCGATCAAGGTTCCACTCTCCGCGTACTCCTCCGAGAGTACGGTCCCGTACTGGTGGAGCCGCGAGACGATGTCTCCTCGGGTGAAGGGGATGCGGAGTACGACATGGGAATCCCTCGAGTTGAGAAACAGCTCGATCCGGGCCTCGAGCTCCCTGATGCCCTCGCCGGTGAGGGCGGAGACGAACACCACATCGTCGAGCGCGTGGCGCAGCTCGGCGAGCGTGAGCGGATCAGCCTGGTCGATCTTGTTGACCACGATGATCTCAGGTGACGGGGTGGCTCCGGTGGAACGGACAATGTCACTGATCACAGTGTTCACCGCCTCGATCTGCTTGAGCGGGAAGGGATCGGATCCATCAACCACGTGGAGCATCAGATCCGCCTCGACAACCTCCTCGAGGGTGGATTTGAAGGCCTCCACCAAAGAGGTGGGAAGGTGGCGGACAAATCCCACGGTATCGGTGAATACCACGTTGCGGCCATCGGCGAGCTCGGCCCTGCGGGTGGTCGGGTCGAGGGTGGCGAAGAGCGCGTTCTCCACCAGAACACCCGCACCGGTCATCGCGTTGATCAGGGACGACTTTCCGGCGTTGGTGTATCCGGCGATGGCGATCTGGGGCACCATTGATTCCGAGCGCTGTGAACGCTTGACGCTCCTGGCCGTGTCCATTCCCGCGAGTTCCCGGCGCAGCCTGGCCATGTCCGTGCGCAGGCGACGCCGATCGGCTTCGATCTTGGTCTCACCGGGACCCCTGAGGCCGACACCGCCGTTAGAGCCCGCACGACCACCGGCCTGGCGGGAAAGGTTGCCGCCCCAGCCGCGCACCCGGGAGATCAGGTACTCCATCTGGGCCAGCGCCACCTGGGTCTTACCCTCTCGGGACTTGGCGTGCTGGGCGAAAATGTCCAGAATCAGCATGGTGCGGTCGATGACCTTGATATTGAGATCCCGCTCCAGTGCGACCAGTTGCGACGGGCTGAGCTCACCGTCACAGATGACGGTGTCCGCTCCCGTTGCCTCGATGATCTCTTTTAGTTCCCGGACCTTGCCGGAGCCGATGTAGGTTCCGGGGTCGGGTTTGTCACGCTTCTGGTAGATCGACTCGATCACCTCGGCGCCGGCGGTATCCGCCAGTGCGGCGAGTTCGGCGAGGCTGGCATCTATCTCCGCGGTGGTGCCCTCGGTCCAGACACCGACCAGGATCACCCGCTCCAACCGGAGCTTCCGGTACTCCACCTCATAGCCGTCGGAGGCCTCATCTGCGTGGATCGTGGTGTCTCTTCTTCTGATGGCCTCACGGTCCTCCAGGTCGAGATCACCTACGGAGGGGGCATCGACATCGGCGGCCCGGGGCCTCAGCAGCCCGGACAGGTCGTGTCCGGTGGGCTCGGGAAGCTCACGCTTCCTGTGATCATGGAAGGCCTGTTCGATGAGAGCCTCGTGGTCAAATTTCTTCTTTTCATCCATTGTTCAACCATTGTTCCACGTCCATGACCTGCGGGCCAGAGCCCTGCGCACGCTCTCAGCGATCAGAAATGTCCGCGCCGCCGCCGTAACAGCCGGCTACCCTCCGCCATTCCCGCGGTGGCACGGGCGAACATCACCGTGCCGCGACGTGACTGGCCCCTGCTTCAAAGGCTAAGATAAGCGGCATGATCAGCGATCTTAAGAGTATCGGCATGGAATTCAACCGCTGGCAGGATGCCGTCGAGGCCGCCATTGCCTCCGAGCGTCTGGAGGTCGCCGGCGAGGTCAGGGGCGGGCAGCTCATTCAGTTCTCCGACGACTCCGGTGCCCAGATCAACATCCTGGCGGTGGAGCCCTTCGCCACCTTCGCGGGGTTCACCTCCTCCACCGTGGCCTACGCCCACGTCAGCATGGTCAATGATGTACTCGCCCTGTGCGACATCATCGATCCATTTGGCAACAGGGTCACCTCGGTCACCGTCAACCTCGCTCAGGGACCGCTTCTGGTCGATGAACCCGAGCAGCGCTGGCAGCAGCTCGCCGTCACCGCGCTCGGCGTGGATGTCAGGGTCCATGACACCGCCGAGGACTATATCCGTAACGGCGGCGAGGTCGTTGGAATGCTGGTATCCGATGGCGCACTGCAGGTGGAAAGTGGAAACGGCGCCAGTGTTCCGGATGCCTCCGCCGAGTTCTCCGCACGCGTGCTCGAATCCTCCTACCGGATCAACGCACTGACCGGCCAGCGATTCATCCACTGCTCCGTGGACGGCTACTTCGCCTTCGACGTCTGCCTGCCCGACGCACCCGAGCTTCCCGCCCGCGATTCCGTGCTCTCCGGAAAGGTCATGCTCACCGGTTCCCTGATCCCCGTTGTCGCTTCCGGTTGTGGCGGCGGCGGCTGCGGATCCGGTGGCTGCGGCTGCGGTGGGCATTAGCCGGGCCCCCGCCCTCCCCCCGGCGATTTCAGGAGTGCCCCGTGCCAGAGTTGACTCCCTTTGAACAGGCTTCCGGCCCCCAGCGCTGGTCCATTGCCATCATCGGCATCGCGCTGCTCGGGCTGGTGTTCTGGCTGAAGCTTCCCGGCCTGATCATCGCGGTCTTCATCGCGCTGCTGATCGCGGTGTTCCTGCGCCTGCGGCCCATCTCCCCCGAGGTGGTTTCACTGACCAATTCCATCCGACTCTCGGCCGATGAGATCTCTGACGTCCAGGCGGCATATGACACCTTTCTCACCGGAGGGGACGCCGATTCCATCGCCGACCGGACACTGCACCGACCAGCCCTGGCAGATCAGGACTGCGACGATCCCGATATCGAGCGGTTCCAATTCGACTCCGCCAACGCCACGCGCTTCCTGCGCCGACTGGATGTGAGACTGGCCGCGGAACCCTCGATTCCGCAGTTGGAGGACCTGCTGAGGGTCACTGACAACCGGGCGGCCGAGCTGAGGGAGTCCTGGCTGGTTGCCCGCAAGGCGGCATACCGGCTCGGGACCAGGTACCGCAACGACTAGTACCTGGTGGCTCAAGGAATCAGAGAATGGTCCTGCCCACGGCGACGATGACGCTCGGCCCCGTCAGGGTTGAGGATTCCTCGCCGATCTCAACCTGGACCTCACCGCCTGGAACCCGCACCAGGACGCTCCCGGTGCCCGCCCCGGCGTCGGCGAGGGCGGCGCGCGCTGCAGCCACGGTTCCGGTGCCACAGGAGCGCGTCTCACCCACTCCCCGCTCCCAGACGCGCATGTCCACGGTGGCGTCGACAAGCTCGGTAACCAGCTCTACGTTGACGCCCTCGGGGAAGAACCGCTCATCAAACTCCGGGGCCCGGAGGTCGAAGGCCTCCAGGTCCCGCCGCGTGAAACCCGGGACGACGCAGGCGAGATGGGGATTTCCCATATCCACGGCGATTCCGGCAAATCCCTGCCCACCGATCATGCAGGTGGACAGGCCCGTCACCTCGGCGGGGCCCATGTCGACGCGGACGATTGCGTCGGTTGCGGTGAACTCCACGACCTCAACGGTGCGGGATCCCGCACGCGTACCGATGACGAAGGAATCGGAATCCACGAGATTCCTCGACCTCAGCCAGTGCGCGAAGGTTCGTACGCCGTTGCCGCACATCTCAGCCAGGGAGCCGTCGGCATTGCGGTAGTCCATGAACCAGGTCTCCGGGTCCAGCCCGAATTCGGCGGCGAACCCGCCCGCACCGCTGCGCACCACCCGCAGCACCCCGTCCGCCCCGATACCTGCATGGCGGTCGCAGAGCGCGACGACCCGGCCCGGTGTCAGGTCAATGACACCATCCGCATCGGGAATGATGACGAAATCATTCTCGGTCGCGTGTGCCTTGGCGAAGTCGATGGTCCCTGCCGTATCCAACCCGGTTTCTGCATTCACGCCGTTTAGTCTAGCCCCAAAATCCGACGGGCCTGGCCCTCAGTGTTCTCCCTGGCATCCAGCCAGGAGATTCTCGGATCCCGGTTGAACCAGCTGCGTTGGCGGCGAACGTAGCGGCGGGTACCGGTGATGGTTCTCTCCACCGCTTCATCCCAGTCCAGCTCGCCCGCCATCGCCTCGAATACCTGGGAGTAGCCGATCGCCCGGCCCGCGGTTGAGTCGGCGGCCAGGCCCTGATCCCGGATCAGCGCCTCGACCTCCCCCACCAGACCCTGTTCGAACATCAGCCGCGTCCGAAGCTCGATTCGGGGATTGAGCCATTCGGGGGTGGTGCGCAGCCCCAGTATCCTCGTACCCCACCGCGGAGGTGCGTTCTTCGGGGGCTGGCTGGCCCGGAAGGGCCGCCCCGTGAGCTCGATGACCTCGAGGGCGCGGACAGTTCGTCGTGGATCATTGTCCTCGATGGTGGCCGCGGCCTGCGGGTCGAGGTCCGCCAGCTGACGGTGCAGTGCCCCGACGCCGAGGTCGCGCAGTCTCTCCTCCCAGCGGCTCCGAACCACGGGGTCGGTGGGAGGAAACCGCCAGTCATCGACCAGTGCCTGCACGTACAGCATCGAACCGCCGACGAGGATCGGAGTGCGCCCGCGTTCAAGGATGTCCTCGACATCGGCGACGGCCTCCCGTTGGAAACGGGCAACCGAAGCGGTTTCGGTTACATCGAGGGTATCCAGCTGGTGATGCGGGACTCCTTCCCGCTCCGCAACCGGCAGTTTCGCGGTGCCGATGTCCATACCACGGTAAAGCTGCATTGAATCGACATTGACCACCTCGCCACCGAGCTGATGCGCAAGCCAGAGGCCGAGTGCGGATTTTCCGGAGGCCGTGGGGCCGACAACGGCGATCGGGACCGGTGTCATTGCCCCTCCCCGAGCTGCCAGACGGCGACATAGCGACCGACTCCGAGGGAGACATCGGCTGCGACGAGGCGGGCAGCGGTCACCTGCGGCTGAAGCCGCTGGGCCTCCACCCACAGAGCGGGTTCACGGATTCCCGCCACCTTCAGGTCCTCCGCACTCCTGCTCCCGACCCGCTTCCCCGCCAGAAGGTCGCGACACCAGGTGTCCACCTCCGCGGCACCTGGCAGAAGTGCGGAGGGTGCGCGTTCACTCAATCCGGTGGAACCGTCGACCACCGCGATGACGACCGCGGGCGAATCGGCACCGTCGCTTATCGACGCAAGGGTCGGCACGAACCCGCAGACCCGGTCGGCATACGGCCCCAGCGCGAAGCGCGCCAGGAGTTCGGGAAGATGGTTGCCCCGACCCACATTGACCTGCGGAGCCCCCCACGCCCGGAAGCTCCCCCGGTCTCCTGTGCGCATCTGTTCGCCGTGTGACCCCACGATGACCACGGTGCTCCCGGCGTCTGCCACAGCACCTTCAATCTCCTGCCTGAGCTGGGCGAGCAGTCCTGGTCCCGCTGGGTCGGCCGGGGCCAGGTCCGGAACGAGTGCCGGACTCCCCGGCATGAAAATCATGGTCGTCTTCACCCCCACCACCCTAGTCAGTGCCGGACCGGAATATATCCCGGCACCCGGGGCCGGCGCCACGGTGGGTGCCGGACCGAGGATCCGTTGTTATCCCCATTCTGGTCGGATACACCACTAGTGCCCCCTGATTGACTGACACATATCTGCCCTCACGGTATGTTTGGAATACGTTATTGGACTTCAGGCGGCCGTGTCGCGCGGCCAGGACGACGCAGGTAGAAGGATCGAACATGACTGAGAACCAGACCCCCAAGCCGGGCCCCCGGCCGGGTCCGCGCCCCGGCGCCCGGACCGCATCACCGAAGGCCCAGCGGGTGGCACCTGCCACCGCGGTCAGGAAAACCACCAGCGATCCCGCACGGTTCGGTCGCGTGGAGGAGGATGGGTCCGCCTTCGTCATCACCTCCTCCGGTGAACGGAAGATCGGGTCCTGGCAGGCGGGCACCCCCGAAGAGGGTCTGGCACACTACGGAATCCGTTTCGATGACCTGGCCACAGAGGTGGAACTGCTGGAACAGCGTCTCGGCAGCCATCCCGAGGATGCCGCGGCCATCCGTGCCAAGGCGGAGGAGATCCGCGGCAGCCTGGCCACGGTTGCCGCGATCGGCGACCTGGCTGCCCTGGACGCGCGCCTGTCCACAATCATCGGCCAGTCCGATGCGGCCAGGGAGGAAGCCAAGCTCCACAAGGCCAGGCGCCGCGAGGACGCGATCGCACGCAAGGACGCGCTGGCCTCCGAGGCCGAAGAGATCGCGGAGAAGTCCTCCGATTGGAAGGAGGCCGGTGACCGAATCAGGCAGATCCTCGACGAGTGGAAATCAATTCACGGCATCGACCGGAAGACCGATGATGAGCTGTGGAAGCGCTATTCCCGTGCACGTGACTCCTTCAACCGCCGGCGCGGTGCACATTTCGCGGAGCTCGACCGCGGCCGGGCCACGGCACGAAACCTCAAGGAGAAGCTCGTGGAGCGTGCGGAGGCCCTGAAGAACTCCACTGAATGGAATGACACCGCCAGGGCGTTCCGTGATCTGATGAAGGAGTGGAAGGCCGCGGGGCGCGCTCCCCGCGAGGTGGATGACAAGCTGTGGTCGGCCTTCAAGGCAGCCCAGGACTTCTTCTTCGATCAGCGCAACGCCGTGGTCAAGGAACGCGATGACGAGTTTGAGGCGAACGCAAAGGCGAAGCAGGAACTCCTGGATGCCTATGGTCCGCAGATCAACCCCGCGACCGATCTCGCAGGCGCCCGGAACAGACTCCGTGAGCTGCAGGAGAAGTGGGAGGAGATCGGTTACGTCCCCCGGAACCAGGTCCGGGAGTTCGAGGACCGGATCGGGGCACTTGAGAAGCGGGTGGCGGAGGCCGAGGACGCCCAGTGGCGCAGGACCGACCCGGAGGCCCAGGCACGTGCCGCACAGTTCTCCGCCAAGGTTGATGAGTTCACTGCGCAGGCGGATGCCGCCGAGGCCAAGGGCAATTCACGGAAGGCCGAGAAGCTTCGGGCCCAGGCCGCGCAGTGGGCGGAATGGGCAAAGACAGCCCACAATGCCGTGGAGGATCTCTAGGCCGTGCGATTTGAGGAGGTCACGATCCCGGTTTCCGGCGGTGAACCTCCGGAGGCCCTCCGTGAATTTGTGTTCATGGCGAATCTGGCCGCCCAGGAAACCACCGGGGACAGGGATGTTTCGGTCTCCGTTGAACGCGTCACCGACGATCTCCTCGGCAGCTCCGAATCGAGGTCCCTGCTCGATACCGCCCTCGATCAGAGGGGTGATCCGGCCGGATGGGTGAGGGTATCCCTTCCGCTTGTCGACGACCCCACCACCGCATCGCTCGAGGTGGTCCTGGACGCCGGTTTCCAACCACTTCCCGGCCAGCCCATGGAAGCCGGGGCCAGGGAACTGCTCGGGGCACTGCTCGACCACGGACAGTGGCGGGCCGCGCAGGCCCCCTGGCTGAGGTCGGTGCTCCACACGGCCCACATGCATCCGGCGGGAAGCTCCGGACACGGCTGCGACCACTGCCTGGTCCTCGTCGAAAGGGGTTACGTGCTCGCCCATGAGGAGATCCAGCAGATTCTTCCGGTGGTTTCGACCGATTTTGGGCCGGAGGGCCTCCGGGTGCACCGTGTGGTGGGGACCGGGATTCCGGCGGAGCTGATCGACGGCCAGGTGGAGCTGCAGACCATCGCATCCACCGACGTCCCCCATGGGGCATTGAGCACCGCTGCGGCACCGTGGTCCGCCGATCGGCTGGCCGAACAGGCCGAGCGCATCGCACGCAGTGGCACCGGGCTGGTCAGCGTCTACTTCAGCGACGGTTCCGGCGTGGTCGCCACCTCATCGATCTCGATTCCGCCCGGCGCCAACCCCGGCGCCGCGGAGCAGGGCTTGACCATCGTCCATCCCAGGATGCGGGGGCGGGGACTCGGCACCGCGATCAAACTCTCCTGCATGAGTCTGCTACACGAGCGCTTTCCCGAGATCAACCGGGTGGCGACCTCGAACGCGGTGGATAATCCTGCCATGCTGGCGGTCAATCGCGCCCTCGGTGCCCGGGAGCTGTCCAGAACCACCCTGTGGGAGAAGAGGAGCTAGTTCTCCCCCTCCTCCTTTGAGGGCGGTTCCGGTTGGTGCCTTTGCGCGGCACGTGCCCGCCGGTCGTCGACAAGCAGCGGATTGTCACCGGAATCGTGCTGCTGACTCTTCAGCAGCTCCCGCTGCGCCTCCGCAACGGTATCGAGGTCATCATTGGCGGCGCGCAATTGCGCAACCTCCTGCTGACGATCGCTTCGTGCGAGGATCACCCCGGACAGTCCCCACACCGCGCAGACCGCCGCGATGATGGCCACCAGCATCCCGATGTTGATCACCGTGACATCGGTTCCCGTCGAGGTCTGCCGCATCCAGGTGGCGAAGACCGCGTAGACCAGTGTCACGCAGGAGAAGATCCAGGCAATGTAGGACATCCAGGTCTTCCGGAACACCACGGTGCCCAGGCTGAAGGCCACCACGCCGATGGTGCCCAACCAGTAGAAGACGTACTCCGCGAGCCGAATCCCGGCATTCGACGCGGTGTCGGTGAGGAAGAGTATCTGCCAGCCCATCACCCCGCGGATGTGCGGCAGCACCAGCGCCAGGAGAAACAGTGCCACACCGGCGATGAGATACCACTTCCGTGACCCGAGGTCCAGGGTCTTCGCGGCTTCCTTCTCCAACTCGGCCAGTTCCCGGCCGCTCAGTTTCTTATCACTCACTGCACTTCGCTCATCTCTGGAGTTGTTTTCCGGCCCCCGCTCATCCTAGCCTGCTCAGCGCGTGGAGCAGCAGGCCGAATCCTCCGGCCCGCCCACCCGGGGAGCGCCGATGCCCGGCAGTCCCAGGCCGATGCCGATCGGTGCGGTGGTCGGCGTCCTGCCGATTTCGGAGTTGTCCCCCGCCCGGGTGCGCCGGTGGGAGAGCACTCCGGCGTCGGCGATGAGGAAGTGGGGCTTGGCATCGGTGACCCGGACCTCCACCACGTCACCCGGGCGGATCTGGGAATCGATCCCACCCTCGGGGGCGAAGTGAACAAGTCTGCCGTCCCGCGCCCTGCCCGTCATGCGTTTGGTGGCAATGTTCTTGCGGCCGCCCCCAGCCTGCACGAGCAGCTCGACCCGGTTGCCGATCAGTGCGCGGTTCTCCTCCTCGCACACCCGTTCCTGGATGGCCATGAGGCGCTCATAGCGTTCCTGAACGACCTCTTTGGGAATCTGGTCAACGTAATCGGCGGCCGGGGTGCCGGGACGGGGACTGTACTGGAAGGTGTAGGCGGAGGTGAATCGGGCCCGCTCCACCACGTCGAGCGTGGCCTGGAAATCCTCCTCGGTCTCCCCTGGGAATCCGACGATGATGTCGGTGGTGATTGAGGCGTGCGGAATCTTCGCGCGGACCTTGTCCAGGATCCCCAGGAACTTCCCGGAGCGGTAGGACCTGCGCATGTTCCTGAGGATCCTGTCGGATCCCGATTGCAGGGGCATGTGCAGCTGCGGGCAGATGTTCGGCGTCTCCGCCATCGCGTCAATCACGTCGGCAGTGAACTCCGCGGGGTGGGGGCTGGTGAATCTGACCCTTTCCAGTCCCTCGATCTCTCCGCAGGCCCGGAGGAGTTTGGAGAAAGCCGAACGGTCCCGCTCGAGTCCGGGATCGACGAAGTTCACACCGTAGGCGTTGACGTTTTGACCCAGCAGGGTGATCTCACTGACCCCCTGCTCCACCAGTGCTCGGACCTCGGCGAGGATTTCACCCGGGCGTCGGTCCTGCTCCTTTCCACGCAGCGAGGGGACGATACAGAAGGTGCAGGTGTTGTTGCAGCCGACCGACACACTGACCCAGCCCGCATAGGCGGATTCCCGCTTGGCGGGGAGCACCGAGGGGAACTGCTCGAGGGAGTCGACGATCTCCACCTCCGCCCTGCTGTTGTGGGCGGCGCGCTCCAGGAGGGTCGGAAGGGATCCTATGTTGTGTGTTCCGAAGACCACGTCGACCCAGGGTGCCTTCTTCACCACCGTGTCCTTGTCCTTCTGTGCGAGACATCCCCCGACGGCGATCTGCATGCCGGGATGCTCCTGCTTCACGGCCCGGAGATTTCCAAGGGTTCCGTAGAGCTTCATGTCCGCGTTCTCACGGACCGCACAGGTGTTGAACACGATCAGATCGGGCGTGCCGTGCTCATCGGATGGCACATAGCCGGCCTCTTCGAGCAGACCGGACAGTCGCTCGGAGTCGTGGACGTTCATCTGGCAGCCAAAGGTGCGCACCTCGTAAGTGCGGGCAGCGGCGCCGACCGTATCCGGCTCAGGTCGGGGGTTCGATTGAAGGCCAGTCTGCGGGATATTGAGTTGCTGCGTCACGGAAGCACATTGTATCGGGGTTGGACCGGGTGTCATAAACGGCTTCCCGTCCGCCCGCATCTGTTACCGGCGCGTCGTCGATCGGTGCCCCGGTAACGTCCAATCAGCGAAGACTTAGCAAAATTTACCTGTTGTACTATCGATATATTCCGGCTGTGCACGGTTTAATACCCCCTACCTTCACCCCCACACCCCTGGGGTTTCTCCTGTTTTAGGCATGGATTTGATTGCAAATTGGACACATTCACAGAAACGGAACAGTTCGGCACTAAGTGTGATTTATGATTCTGACATGACGCAGACCACAGATTCACCGATGATCAAGATGACGGACGTACAGAAGTTCTTCGATGACTTTCAGGCACTGAAGGACATTAATCTTGAGGTCCCCAAAGGTCAGGTCGTTGTCGTGCTCGGTCCCTCGGGGTCGGGTAAATCGACATTGTGCCGGACGATTAACCGCCTGGAGACCATCGAGCAGGGAACCATCGAAATTGACGGCGTCCTGCTTCCCGAGGAAGGCAAGGGTCTGGCAAAGATCCGGGCCGACGTCGGGATGGTCTTTCAGTCCTTCAACCTTTTTCCGCACCTGACGATCAAGGACAACGTCTCGCTTGCCCCCATCAAGGTGCGAAAGCTGAAGAAATCTGAAGCCCACGATCTTGCCATGAAGCTGCTGGACCGCGTCGGAATCGCAAATCAGGCGGACAAATACCCCGCCCAGCTGTCCGGTGGCCAGCAGCAGCGCGTGGCCATCGCCCGTGCGCTGGCGATGAATCCCAAGATCATGCTTTTCGACGAACCGACCTCGGCACTTGACCCCGAAATGGTCAACGAGGTCCTCGACGTGATGTCCAGCCTGGCCAAGGAGGGCATGACCATGGTGTGCGTGACCCACGAGATGGGCTTCGCCCGCAAGGCGGCCGATCGTGTCCTGTTCATGGCCGATGGCGCCATCGTGGAGGACACCGAGCCGGACTCCTTCTTCACCAATCCCCAGTCCGCCAGGGCGAAGGACTTCCTGGGCAAGATCCTCGCCCATTAGCCATCCACCGGAGACCACTATTTCCACCGGCGACCCCGGTAACCCGACAATCCTCAAGGAGCACCACATGACCACCAAACGCACCTCGGTCCGCATCGCCGCAGCCGTCACCGCGGCGGCCCTGTCCGGAATGACACTCACCGCCTGTGGCAGCAGCGGCGGAGACGGACTTCTCGCCTCGATCGAATCCGGATCGGTAAACCTGGGCACCAAGTTTGATCAGCCTGGACTCGGCCTGCGCAACCCCGACAACACCATGAGCGGGCTCGACGTCGATGTCGCGACCTACGTTGTCAACTCCATCGCCGATGACAAGGGTTGGGAGCACCCGGAGATCGAATGGCGGGAAACCCCCTCCGCACAGCGCGAGACCCTGATCCAAAACGGTGAGGTTGACCTGATCGCCGCCACGTACTCCATCAACGCGGGACGCTCCGAGACCGTCAACTTTGGTGGACCCTACCTGCTTACCCACCAGGCGCTGCTGGTCAGGGCCGCGGACGAGCGCATCAGCACCCTCGACGATCTCGCCGGTGGCCTGATCCTTTGTTCGGTGTCCGGTTCCACCCCTGCGCAGAAGGTCAAGGATGTCCTCCCCGGTGTCCAGCTGCAGGAGTACGACACCTACTCCTCCTGCGTCGAGGCGCTCAACCAGGGCAACGTCGACGCGATGACCACGGACGCAACCATTCTCTTCGGCTACTCCCAGCAGTACGAGGGTGACTTCAGGGTGGTGGAGATGGAGAAGGACGGTAAGCCCTTCACCAACGAGTACTACGGAATCGGCCTGAAGAAGGATGACCAGGAGGCCACCGACGCCGTCAACGCCGCTCTCGAGCGCATGTACGCCGATGGTTCCTTCCAGCGGTTCCTCACCGACAACCTCGGCCAGGACTCCGTCGTGGTTGAAGAGGGCACCCCGGGCGACCTCTCCTTCCTCAACAGCTGATTTCCCGTCGCGGCCGTCATCCCGTGCAGGTCCGGCGGGATTGGAGGAGGTCCGGCGCGGCGCACCGAGGTAGGTGGCGCCGCCCCGAACGGCGGCTCCCTGTTCTTCCGGTGGCAGCCCTCCCCTTCGGCCCCGGCCGGCATTCACACACCTTTTAACTTCACGAGGAGAACCACCCCATGAGTACACTGTGGGCGGATCTTGGTCCGTCGCTACTGCCAGCCTTCTGGGTGACCATCAAACTCACCTTTCTCTCCGCAATTGGCGCCGTCATCCTTGGCACCATCCTCACCGCGATGCGGGTATCCCCCGTCAAGATTCTCAGGACGCTGGCGACGAGCTACATCAATGTCGTGCGCAACACGCCCCTGACTCTGGTCGTTCTCTTCTGCTCCTTCGGCTTGTATCAGAATCTCGGTCTCGCCCTGGCCACGCAGGGAAGCCCGACCTTCCTGGCGGATAACAACTTCCGACTGGCGGTGCTCGGCTTCATCATCTACACCTCGGCCTTCGTCGCCGAGTCCCTGCGCTCGGGTATCAATACTGTGCACTTCGGGCAGGCTGAGGCTGCCCGCTCGCTGGGCCTCGGATTCTCCGATATCTTCCGCACGATCATCCTCCCCCAGGCTGTGCGCGCGGCGATCGTGCCCCTGGGCAACACGCTGATCGCCCTGACCAAGAACACCACCATCGCCTCGGTGATCGGTGTCGCCGAGGCCTCCCTGCTCATGAAGTCCACTATCGAGAACCACGCCAACATGCTGTTCGTTGTCTTCGGTGTCTTCGCCATCGGCTTCATGATTCTCACGCTGCCCATGGGCCTCGGCCTGGGCAAGCTCTCCGATCGATTGGCGGTGAAGAAGTAGATGTCATCCTCAGTACGCGCAACAGTTCTCTACGACGCACCCGGCCCCAAGGCCAGGCGCTTCAACCGCATCATCACCGTCGCCACCCTGGTGGTGGCCCTCGCCATCGCGGCCTGGGCACTGAACATTCTGCACGGCAACGGCCAGCTCGAGGCCGCCAAGTGGACGCCCTTCATCAAGTCACAGACCTGGACCACCTATATCCTGCCCGGCCTCTGGGGTACCCTGAAGGCGGCCATCGCCTCCGTGCTGCTCGCCCTGGTGATGGGTACGCTGCTCGGACTCGGCCGCATCTCGGAGATCAGAACCCTGCGTTGGGTCTGTGCGGTGGTCATCGAGACCTTCAGGGCCATCCCGGTGCTGATTCTGATGATCTTCGCCTACCAGCTCTTCGCCCGTTACGCGCTCGTTCCCTCAAGTCAGCTCGCCTTCGCCGCGGTGGTTTTCGGTCTGACCATGTACAACGGCTCGGTGATCGCTGAGATTCTGCGTTCGGGTATCTCCTCCCTCCCGCGCGGGCAAAAGGAGGCCTCGATCGCCCTGGGAATGTCCTCGCGACAGACCACCTGGTCGATCCTGCTGCCACAGGCGGTCGCGGCCATGCTTCCGGCTCTGATCGCACAGATGGTGATCGCGCTCAAGGACTCCGCGCTCGGCTACCAGATCGGATACATCGAGGTCGTGCGCTCGGGCATCCAGTCCGCCTCCGCCAACCGCAACTACCTCGCCTCGCTCGTGGTGGTCGCCGTAATCATGATCCTGATCAACTTCGCCCTGACCACATTCGCGCAGCGCATTGAACGTCAGCTGCGCGCGGGTCGCGCCCGTAAGAACATTGTCGCCGCGGTGCCAGAAATGCCCGACCAGGGCCTGGAAACCAAGGACAACGTCAACGTCGACTGGCACGATCCCGATCACAAGGAGATCAGGAATCCTGGGATGTCCTGATCCGGAGAAGTTCTAAATCAATGAAGCCGGGTGCATCCGCACCCGGCTTCTTCTAGTGTTTCAGCTGTTCGATCCGCTCATCGAGGGCTTCCCTGGCGATGTCCATGGACATCCCTGCCGGGAAACCGCGTCGTGCCAGCACTCCGACAACCCGCCGCAGTGCCCTGTCGTAGTCGGCCCTGTCTCCGGGGACCCGCGACTCCGAGCGCGCCTTCTTCACGGCGACGGAACGCGCCGTCCCGCGCTCATCCTCGGGGTCGATCTGCGCCAGTGCCCGCTCCCGGGTAGGCGCCGAGACCCCTTTTTCCTGTAGTTCGCGATCAAGCGCCCGCGTGGACTTACCGCGCCTGCTCGACCGTTGCCGGACCCATTCACTCGCGAAGTTCAGGTCATCGAGGAGACGGGAGTTCGCGAGATCATCCAGGACCAGATCGATGATGGCATCCTCAAACTCCAGCGCCAGCAGTCGCCTGCGCAGCTCCTGACGTGAACGTGCGCGCTGATCCAAGAGGAGGAGTGCCCGCTTGCGCACCGCGGCCTTCTTCTCCTCCAGCTCGTGGTCGAAGAAGCCGCCCGACCCCGCGGTGGACCGTTGGCGCTCGAAGTCGACCAGTGCTTCTCTGAGTTTCTTGAGCTTTCGATCAATGTCCTGCACGTCGGTTTCCTCCTTGCTGATCACCACCTCTGCCCTATGCCTGCTGCTCCTCGGCATCCTCATCATCGAAATCAACATTGGGGATCAGTTCAACGGGATCATCGCTCAGGCGGTCCGCTGCGACTGCGTACTTGCCAAATCCCATCTTCTGGTAAATCTTGTCCTCGATCTCGTCGGCGAGATCCTGATTGTCCCTGAGGAAGAGGCGCACCTTCTCCTTGCCCTGCCCGAGCTGATCTCCCTCATAGGTGAACCAGGAACCCGACTTCTTGATCACACCGTTGTCCACCGCGAGATCAATCAGTGAGGATTCGCGTGAGATACCCTCCCCGTAGATGATGTCGAACTCCGCGATCTTGAAGGGTGGGGAGACCTTGTTCTTGACCACCTTGAGCCGGGTTCGGTTACCGATTGCGTCCTGGCCGTCCTTCAGGGTCTGGATTCTGCGGACGTCGCACCGAACGGAGGCGTAGAATTTCAGCGCCTTACCGCCCGTGGTGGTCTCGGGGGATCCGAACATGACACCGATCTTCTCCCGGAGCTGGTTGATGAAGATAGCGGTGGTGCCGGAGTTGTGCAGGGCTCCGGTCATCTTTCGCAGTGCCTGGCTCATCAGACGTGCCTGGAGGCCGACGTGGCTATCACCCATGTCTCCCTCGATTTCGGCCTTTGGCGTCAGCGCCGCGACGGAGTCGATGACAATAATGTCAATGGCACCGGAGCGGACGAGCATGTCGGCGATCTCCAGTGCCTGCTCACCGGTGTCCGGCTGCGAAACCAGCAGAGCGTCGGTGTCCACCCCGAGCTTGCCGGCGTAATCGGGGTCAAGCGCATGCTCCGCGTCGATGAACGCGGCGATACCGCCGGCCTTCTGCGCCTGTGCGATGGCGTGTAGCGCCACGGTGGTCTTACCGGATGATTCCGGACCGTAGATTTCCACGATGCGGCCACGGGGGAAACCACCGATACCCAGGGCAATGTCAATGGCGGTGTTGCCGGAGGAGATCGTCTGAATAGGTGGCCGGTTATCATCGCCGAGACGCATCACCGCCCCCTTGCCGAAGTCCTTCTCAATGAGCGCCAATGCGGCATCGAGCGCCTTCTGACGGTTATCGCCTGTGATGTTCGTGGCTTTGCTGCTCTTTTTTGTAGCCATGTGCTTCTACCGTTTCCTTTTCATGCCGCGCCGAAGATCCATTCAGCTCGGCGCTCTGGTGCCTTAATCCCTTAGACCGCTATGGCGGTGCCGGGGTTCCGTCTGGGAAGAAATATCTGTGGGAGTATGCCCGCCACACTAAACCGTCGTCCGGACATGTCCCGCGGTTGCAGGCCAGTTTACACGCACAACTGTTCGAAGTTCGAATTTGGAGCGACGGTTGCGGTATCAGTCGTCCGCACCCAGCCTCCGCTCCTCGGGGACGTCAAAGTCCAGGCAGATCCGATCCCAGAGTTCGCGCAGGTCATCGCCCCGTTCGACCGCCTCATTGACGGTCACACCCAGCCCACCGAGGACGTGGGAATGAGCCAACCACTCACCCTTCATGGGGCCGAACTCCCCCTCGACCAAGCGACGAAACTCCGAAAGACGCATGGCAACGATAATACATTCCCCGTCGGCCATGGCCATTCCGGTTTGCCAATTGAACACCGTTCAGTTGTATACTTTTGCCATGGACATCAGCCCGAATGCCACCGCAGTGGCACCAAAATCCCAACGAGTCGCCCTCCAGGACATCGCCATGATCGCCGTCTTCGCGGCACTGATCATAGTCCTGGCCTTCGTATCCATTCCGGTCGGGGCCGCCGGTGTTCCCATCGTGTTGCAGAACGCGGCGATCGTGCTCGCGGGCCTCGTTCTCGGGGGCCGCAGGGGATTCCTCGCCGCGCTGCTCTTTCTCGGACTCGGGATGATCGGCATCCCCGTGCTCGCCGGGGGCCGCACCACTCTGAGCGCGCTGGCGGGTCCCACCGTCGGCTACATCTTCGGCTATCTCTTCTCCGCTGCGGTCGCGGGGCTGATCGCCTACCGCGCCCCGCGGAACAACCGTACCGGCATGATCGCCGTGTTCAGCCTTGCGGCCGTGGCCGGACTGGCAACACAGTACCTCTGCGGCATCATCGGACTGACCCTGCGGGCGGGTCTCAGCATCACCGAGGCCACCGTCGCCCAGGCACCGTTCATCCTGCCCGACCTGGCCAAGTTCGCCGTCATGGTCATCATCGCCGTGGGCGTGCACACCGCGTTCCCCGACCTGCGTCGCCGGCGTGCCACCGCGGGCGTCGACAGGCACTAGGATCCAACCATGCCTGAGATCATCTTTGACGCCGCCTCGGCGTCCTTCGATGGGGTCCCCGTCCTGGAGCCGGTGTCGTTGACGCTGCGGGAGCAGCGCATCGGTGTCATCGGAGCAAACGGGGGCGGAAAATCCACGTTGATCAGGATGATCAACGGCCTCGGCGAACCGCAGAGCGGCCGGGTGCTTGTCGACGGCCAGGATGTCTCCTCCCACGGCCGCGCCATCAGGCGCAAGGTTGGGTTCGTCTTCTCGGACGCCGAGAATCAGATTGTGATGCCCACGGTCCGTGAGGACATCGCCTTCTCGCTGCGCAGGGCGAAGCTGCCACGAGAGGAGAGGAACGCGCGGGTCGAGGCGATCATGGAGCGCTTCAACCTCAGCCGGCATGCCGATCAGTCCCCGCACACCCTTTCCGGTGGCCAGAAACAGCTACTCGCCCTGGCGGCCGTACTGGTGATGGAACCCGAGATCATCATCGCCGATGAACCGACGACACTGCTGGATCTGCGAAACCGCATGATGATCAGGCAGGTTTTCGCAACACTGACCCAGCAGCTGATCGTGGTGACCCATGACCTGGACTTCCTCACCGGGTTCGATCGGGTGATCTGCATCGATGAACACAGGGTCATCGCCGACGGCGCCTCCGCCGAGGTCATTCAGCGCTATGTGGATCTGATGGCGGCGGTCCCCTGATGCGAAACATTCCGCTCGGGGTCTACGTCAACGCGGACTCCCCCATCCACCGGATGCCGGCACTGTGGAAGTTCTTCCTGCTGATCGTCTTCATTATCGGCACGGCAATCGTGGTCAGGACCCCGCTGTGGGCGCTGGCCTGCGTCGTCGCCGTCCTGGCCGCCACCGCGGTTGCCCACATCCCTCCGCGAACCGCGTGGGACCAGTGGTGGCCGGTGCTCCCGCTGCTCCTCTTCCTCGGGGCCTTCCAGAGCTGGCAGCGCGGCCTCCCCTTTGCAGCCACCACCGTCCTGGTCCTTCTCGCCTCCGTGATGGCCGCGACCCTTCTCACCCTGACAACGCGTCTGGAGGCACTGATGGACGCCGTGGAGAAGGCGCTGGGGCCCTTTGCACGATTCGGTCTGCCGGTGGAGTCGATCACACTCGCGATCTCGCTGACCATCCGATTGATTCCACTGATGCTGTCCACGGTCATGGAGGTCCTCGATGCACGCAAGGCACGGGGCGCGGGTTTCTCCGTCGTCGCCTTCGGCACACCGGTGATCATCCGGTCGATCCGCCGGGCCCGCAACATCGGTGATGCTCTGTTGGCACGGGGTGCCGGGGACTAGCTGTCGCGGACAGCGAAAAGCGCCTGCTGCAGTGGATACTGCGGCAGGCGCTCTACGTTTCGGGACAGGCGGTACGACGCTATGCCTCGCCGCGCAGTTCGCGCATTCGACGAGCCACCGCGTCATCATCGACACCGGTCGCGCCCTGTGCAGGCGCGGACTCAATGGACTCCTGCTTGGCGCCTGAGTTCAGGGCCCCGCCACCGGCCATCTCCGCACGAATCTGCTCCAGGCGGGAATGGCCTGCAAGCTGCACGCCGGCCTGCTCGACCTCCGCCATCCGACCCTCCACCGAGTTCTGGGCGAGTTCGGCCTGGCCGAGGGCGTTGGCGTACCGACGCTCGATCTTCTCCCGGACCTGATCCAGGTTCGGGGAGCTGCCCGTGGTCAGCGAATCCATGGACTTCAGGGATTCGGACACCTTCTCCTGCATCTTGGCCTGCTCAAGCTGGCTCAGCAGCTTCGTGCGCTCGGCGACCTTCTGGTGAAGTGCCATCGAGTTGCGCTCGACGGCCTTCTTCGCCTGCTCCGCCTGCTGCAGGGCCTGATCGTGGAGCTGCTTGGTGTCCTCCACCGACTGCTCTGCGGTGACCAGCTGGGCGGCGAAGGCCTCGGCGGCGTTCTCGTACTCGGTGGCCTTCTTCACATCCCCCTCGGAGCGGGCCTTGTCCGCCAGCTGGATAGCCTGGCGCGTATTGCCCTGCAGCTTCTCAATATCGGCGAGACGGCGGTTGAGCTGCATCTCGAGCTGGCGCTGATTTCCGATCACGGCCGCTGCCTGCTGGGACAGCTCCTGGTGCTGGCGCTGCGCATCTTCGATGGCCTGCTGGATCTGCACCTTGGGATCTGCATTCTCCTCAATCTTGGAATCGAATAGAGCCATCAGGTACTTCCACGCCTTGGAGAATGGATTAGCCATGGTGAGATAGAGCCTTCCTAGGTAAATAAAGCGAAGTTATGTAAAACAGTCTTCTTTGTAGCACAGGTAGGTGGCCCGGGCCGCGGAAGAACGCAGACATGTGAAAACCATAGTAGCGCGCCGGTGCCGGAACCGCCGTTTCTCATACCGGGAAAATGCGGGGGCACACTAGACGCGGGCCAGGTCCGCCTGTGCAACCTGGACCGCCATGGATCCCGCCGCCTCAATCAGAACATCGGCGACACTGGCTCCGAGGGCATGGCAGACCGAAGCGAGCAACTCGGATGACACTTCCTTACGGCCTCGCTCGAGCTCGGAAAGATATCCGGGCGATACGCGAGAAGCCTCGGCGAGCTCACGCAGGGTTATTCCCTTGTCCGCACGGAAGGAACGTAGTGCTGAACCGAGCGCCTCGCGCAGCAGCGGCTCGGGAGCAGTCCGCGTGGCAGCCTCGGAGATTGGCTTATCAAGAAGGGCTGTGTATGTAACCATCACTTGTTTAAACTCCCTTTCCCCCAAATTTGTTCCCAGTTCACCACAGTTTGTCAATCAGTGTTCATCGAGGTGTCCGAGGAGCAGACTAAAGCTCTGCGAAACAGCATAGTCGCGGATCGCCCCCCGCCCCAGTTCCACCAGCTTCATCCGCAGCTCCGGTGTGAACGCCGGGGACGCATCCACCAGTCCGCCCGGCCCCGCGATCCCGATCCACACCTCGCCCACCGGCTTGCCCTCCTGGGTGTCCGGGCCCGCGACCCCGGTGAGGCCGAGCGCCCAGTCCGTGCCACAGACCTCGCGGGCTCCGCCCGCCATCGCCGCGGCGCATTCCGGTGACACCACGCCGAAGGTATCAATCAGTTCCTGCGGAACCCCGGCGAGGCTGACCTTCAGATCCGTGGCGTAGGTGACCAGGCCGCCACGCAGCACCGCGGAAGCTCCCGGTATTCCGGCGAGTGTGGCCGCGGCTAACCCCGCGGTGAGTGACTCGCAAAACGCGATTGTCTGTTCGCGGGACTTCAGCGCCGCCAACAGCACGGCCCCACCGTGTGCGAGCCGGTCCATCGTTCTAGCCCTGTTTCCTGGAGTCCACAAGGTACTGGATACCGGTGACCACCGTCACCGCCACCGCGGCGTACATCACGATCTGGTTGGGAATGCTCATCCAGTCCGGCAGTGGACACAGGTAGAGCGCCACCGCGAGGGTCTGCAGTGCAGTCTTGAGCTTGCCTCCCCTGCTGGCGGGAACAACGTTTCCTCTGCGCAGCTCGATGAAACGCCAGATGGTGATCCCGAACTCCCGGAGCACGATGACCCCGGTCACCCACCAGGGCAGAATCCCGATGATGTTGAAGCAGACGAAGGCGGTGGTCATCAGCGCCTTGTCGGCGATGGGGTCGGCGATCTTACCGAAGTCTGTGATCAGACCACGGGAACGGGCGATGTCACCGTCCAGCTTGTCCGTGATCATCAGGGCGATGAAAAGACCGAAGGCCCACCAGGCGAAGGCGTTGCTTTCCGCGCCACCCCGCAGCACCAGCCAGGCGAACAGGGGAATGGCGATGATGCGGAGGCTGGTAAGGAAATTTGGCAGATTCCAATTCGAGGGCTTGTCCGCCACCGGGGCAGCGGAATGCACCCCGTCCTCTTTCCGGTTGTTCGCGCCGGATGCGCCTGCTGAAACATCGCTCACGCTTTAACACACTACCCCCGACTCGTCGCCGGGGAGTCGTGGGAGCTACCCGGGGCGGAGTTTTAAGTGAGGGAATGTCCACCTCCGTCGGCACCACTGCCTAAGCTTGTGCCCATGACCTATTTCGCAGTTACATACACCTACAATCCGGACAGCGAGCAGATCAGCTCGCTCCGACCCATCCACCGTGAATTCACCGCCAGGCTCATGGCCGAGGGAAAAATCATCGGATCCGGCCCCTTCTCTGACGGCGGGGGCGGCGCGCTGATCGTCATCGCTCTGGAGGAGGGTGCGCAGCTCGCCGATGCAGAGGCGCTGATGAATGAGGACCCCTTCCACAGGGAAGGGGCCCTTGAGGATCGTTCAATCCGGCTCTGGAATCCGGTGATCAGCACCTTCGGCGCCTGAGCACCCGTCGCGGCAGCGGTGACACGTGCCGGGCGGGGACAACCGCCGCCCGGACCTACCTGTGTCCGGGGTTTTCCTTCTGCTCCGGTGGCTGGCCGGAACCCGTGGCGGCCGGGGATTCCTGCTCGGGCCAGTCATCGCCGGTCTTCTTCGCCGGGTTCCATTTGGGGGCCAGCGCACCCTGGTTCTCATCTCGTTTCGATTTGAGCACCGATGCCAGGACCGTTACCGTCAGCACCCCGATGATGAACACCAGGGACCACACGGTGTCCACCTCCAGGACCGAAAGCGGTTCGCCGCCGTTGATGAACGGCAGGTTGTTCTCGTGGAGCGCGTGCAGCAGCAGCTTCACACCGATGAACGCCAGGATGATGCCGAGGCCGTAGGGCAGGTAAACCAGACGATCGAGCAATCCGTCGAGCAGGAAGAACATCTGACGCAGGCCCAGGAGTGCGAGTGCGTTGGTGGTGAAGACGATGTAGGGCTCCGAGGTGATTCCGTAGATCGCCGGAATCGAATCCAGGGCGAACATGATGTCGACCATGCCGATGGAGACCAGGGCGACGAACAGCGGTGTCAGGGCGATCTTCTTGCCGTGCCGGACCCACAGCCTGTCGCTGGAGTATCCCTCGGTCACCGGGATGACCTTGCGCAGCAGGCGCACCACTAGCATGTCGTTCGGATCGGTTTCGGGGGTGTCGCGGATCTCGTCCCACAGGAGCTTGGCAGCCGTGTAGATCAGCCAGGCACCGAAGATGTAGAAGACGGCGGACCAGCGTTCGATTGCAGCTGCGCCGACGAGAATGAAGACGAGGCGCAGCGCCAGCGCGAGGGCGATACCGATCAGCAGGACCTTCTGCTGGTATTTCCGCGGGATCTTGAAGCTGCCCATGATCAGCGCGAAGATGAAGAGGTTGTCCACACTCAGCGCCTTCTCGGTGACGTAGCCGGTGAAGAACTCAACGCCGTGCTGGTGCGGGTTGCCGGGTTCCCCCCAGGTCAGCCAGAGGAAGACGCCGAAGGCACAGGCCAGTCCGACATAGAACAGCGACCACAGGGCGGATTCCTTGATCGTGGGTTCGTGCGGGGTCTTGACGTGGGAATAGAAATCAAAGACGAAGAAACCCGCGATCACCGCAATGGTAATCAACCAGGTGACAATGTTTACTTCCATTAGAAAAAGAACCTCCGGTTCTCGGTCGTTGATGAAGAACCGGAGGTCTCCCCCACCCAGGAACAGATGAGCCGACATGACCGGGAATCCTCACCGCACCTCCATCTGGCGGAAATGCGCGATTGCCGTGTTGACGATCAATGTCGTAACCGGGGTACTCCCCTCCATTACGAAAAGCCACACTAGCCTAACTTCGCCGCCAACGCCAGACTCCGGCGGCGGGATGGCACCCGCGTCTCCGGCTCAGAAGCTCCCCTGCGTCGGGTTGGCGGTCACCTGCGAGGTGTGCGAATCCTCGGCGGCGACTGTGAAATCGGAACCGGAGTCCTTCTCCTCCCCGGCGGGCGCGTCCTCCCATTCCTCCTCCCTGGGGGCGTCCGCGGGGTCCGCACCCTTGAGCATCCACAGGATTGTCTCCAGCTCCTCGGGCTTGACCAGCACCTCGCGCGCCTTGGACCCCTCGGAGGGGCCGACCACGCCGCGCGTCTCCATCAGATCCATCAGTCGTCCCGCCTTGGCGAAACCGATGCGCAGCTTGCGCTGCAGCATTGAGGTGGAGCCGATCTGTGAAGTGACCACCAGCTCGACGGCCTCGAGAAGATCGTCGAGATCATCACCGATGTCTGCGTCGATCTTCTTCGACTCGGAGGCCTTTTCCTCCGTGACACCCTCGGCGTACTCGGGCTCGCGTTGGGCCTTGGCCGACTCCACCACTGCCTGGATCTCCTCATCGGTGACAAAGGCACCCTGGATGCGCTGGGGTTTACCCGCGCCCTGGGGGATGAAGAGTGCGTCACCCATACCGATCAGCTTCTCCGCACCGCCCTGATCGAGAATGACCCGTGAATCGGTCAGCGAGGAGGTGGCGAAGGCCAGTCTCGAGGGCACATTGGTCTTGATCAGACCCGTTACCACGTCCACGGACGGACGCTGCGTGGCCAGTACCAGGTGGATACCGGCGGCCCTCGCCTTCTGGGTGATACGTACGATCGACTCCTCGATCTCCTTGGGTGCGGTCATCATCAGATCGGCGAGCTCGTCGACGACACATACGATGTAGGGATACTCGCGGTACTCCCGCTGGGATCCCGGAGGGGTGATGATCTCACCGCTCTTGATCTTCCGGTTGAAGTCCTTGATGTGGCGGACACGCGTCTGCTTCATGTCCATGTAGCGCTGTTCCATCTCCTCGACCAACCACTGCAGCGCCGCCGCCGCCTTCTTCGGCTGCGTGATGATCGGTGTGATCAGATGGGGAATACCCTCATAGGGTGTCAGCTCCACCATCTTCGGATCCACCAGGATCAGGCGGACCTCCTCGGGGCGGGCGCGGGTGAGCAGGGACACCAGCAGGGAGTTGACAAATGCGGACTTACCCGAGCCGGTCGAACCCGCGACGAGAAGGTGGGGCATCTTCTGCACCGAGTAGGACACGAAGTCACCCTCGATGTCCTTGCCCAGACCTACGAGCATCGGGTCCTTGTTGTCCACGGTCACCGGGGCGTTGAGCACGTCACCGAGACGAACCATCTCGCGGTCGGTGTTCGGGACCTCGATTCCCACCGCTGATTTTCCGGGGATGGGGGTCAGTAGCCGGACGTTCTCGGTGGCCACGGCATAGGCGATGTTGGACTGCAGATTGGTGATCTTGGAGACCTTGACCCCGGGTCCGAGCTCGATTTCGTAGCGGGTCACGGTCGGCCCGCGGGAGAACCCGGTGACGGTGGCATCGATGTTGAACTCACGGAAGACATCGGCGATCGCCTCAATCATCCGGTCATTGGCATCGGAGCGCGTCTTCGCGGGCGCCCCGGGAATCAGCAGATCGGCGCTGGGGAGGACATAGGTGCTGTCACCGTCTCGCACGACCGCGGGGGCGGGCTCGGGTTTCCTCGGAGTCGAGGCCGCCACGGGGTCGACACCGGAACGCTCGATGATCGCCCTGCGCAGGTTCTCCCTTGATGCGGCGACCGCATCCGGTTGGGGCTGCTCCCCCGCCACCGCCGGGAATTCATCGGTTTCCGTCACCGACGGGGTCCGCACGGGTTCAGGTGCGCTGAATAGGGAACGCTGACTGCTTGTCGACGCCCCCGCCGCCGGGACCTCCGGAGCGTCCGCGGGGTAGTTGTCCAGGGACGCGGCCGCTCTGCGTGGCACCGACACGGGAGGCGTCCGCCGTGGCGCAGGCGGGGTGTAGGGGGGACGAACCGGCTCGCGTCCGGCTGCACGATCCTCCAGATCCTCATCGACATGGGCGTAGAGATCATCGGCACCGTCATCCTCCGACCTGCCCTTCGCGCCGGCGGCGATGAAGGATCCGAACTCGCGGATGGTGATCCCGGTGGCTTTGAGCGCACCATAGAAAAGAATCAGCACGAGGATGGGAACGGCGAGGTAGATGCTGAATCCCAGGGCGAGCGGGGTCCCGACCCAGGCACCGACGGCTCCGCCCGCCGATCTGCGTTCCGCCCAGTCGGCGGGGTTTCCGGCGAAGAGGTGAATCAGTGCCAGCATGCACACGATGATCAGCGCCGCACCGATTCCGACCCGGAGGCGGGCGGAACGCTCGGGTGTGTAGTTGAGCATCAGCGCGACAGCCGCGGCGATCAACGCCGGGGGCAGGACCCATGCGCCCGCACCGACCACGAAATGGACGATGTCGGCGATGAAGGTTCCCACCGGTCCTCCCACGCCGAACCACACCGCCGCACCCAGCACGATAGCGGTGCCGATCAGGCTGAGGGCGACGCCGTCGGAGTGATCGTCCATGAAGCCACCGGCGGGCTGTTCGTTGTCCACGTCCACATCCACGGACTCCGGTGTCCGGTCATCACCGTCCTCATGTGCATTGCGGCCACCGATGGATCGGGCCAGCCGGCCCACCCCACCCGCGGTGGCACTGAACATGCTTCCGATACCGCCACCGACTGCACGGAGCGCACTTCCGGTCCTCTCCCCGGAGGTCTCCGCGGCGCGGCGTGAGGTCATCGATGCGGTGAAGGCCTGCGTCTCAGCGCCGTTCGCCTTCTTTCCCGTCGGTCGCGATTTACTCCTGGGTGCTGCCGCCCCGGGACCCGTCGACTTTCCGGATGATCGTGAGCCTGCACGCTTGGGTGCACCATTCCTGACAGTCATGGCCCCAACACTAGTCGCTTGAACCACACTATTCACAGCTGCCCCACGCGGGAAGTTCCAGAATTCTTAGAGTCCCGATCGCACGATGGCCTCCCCGGAACCGGAGACGGCGACGTCGACCGCATCGCGACCGCACACCCACAGTGCCAGTTCGCCCATCGGGGCGTCGATACGCACAACGTCGTCCCCGTGCTCCGCAACGCCGGGCTTGTCACCGATGACGATCCGCGGCAGTCCCTCCGGTAACAGGATCACCGGCACCGTCGGCGCGAGGATCCGCGAGCCGATGAGAGATATTGTCCTGTGCAGGATCTGTTCATATTCCCTCGGCAGCTCCCTGGAGGCGACGGGGTCCCCGGGTGCCCACCCGCCGCGCCGGACATCCTCATGGTGAATGAAATGTTCCAACGAGTTCGCCACCGGATCCAGCAGCCGCCAGGGATTCAGTCCCCGTGGTCCAGCGGCCCACGCATCGACGAGTTCATCAAAGTCCCGCGCGAGCGCCTCATCGGTGCGCTTTTCCAGGAGGTTGGACAATACCGCCATCCGCTGCCCCAGCTGCGCGGCGGTATGGTGCTCACGCACCCACAGGTGCGCGGCGAGATCCCTGGTGGTCCACCCCTCGCACAGCGTCGGCGCATCCGGACCCTTGAGGTGAAAGAGCTGCGCCAGCCCGGCACGCTCGATGGAGGAAAAAGTCATGGACCCCAGCCTAGGCCGAAAAGTCGGCCCGTGGCTGGGGTCCATGTCGACCCGATGTGAAAATCCCTAGAGGGATTCCCTCGAGGCGCGCACATCATCATCATCGATGCTTGCGTTGTCGGCGGTCATCGGGATGACGGTGGGCATGATCACCGGCTGGCGCTTCCACTTCTGCTCGACGAAACGCGACAGCTTGCGGCGCAGCTGCTGCACCATGCGGTAGGGGTCATTCTCCCCTTCGGCGGCGAGATCGTTCATGGTGACCTCGGCCAGTTCCGTGACCTCGGGCATCATCGCCTTGGAGTCCTCGGAGAATCCCGTGGTCTCCACGCGGGGACGCTCGAGCAGTCGGCCGGTACGGTTATCGATGACGGCGGTGATCGAGATCAGTCCACCCTCACCGAGGGAGGTGCGGTCGGCGAGAATATCAGCGTCGATGTCACCCATGGTGACGCCGTCGACGTAAAGGTTACCCACGGCGATCTGACCGACGACCGATGCGCGACCGTTGACCAGATCCACCACCACGCCGTTCTGCGCGAGAACAACGTTCTCCCGGTTGACTCCGGTGGAGATCGCCAGTTCCTTGTTCGCCCGCAGGTGGCGCCATTCGCCGTGGACCGGCATGGCGTTCTTCGGACGTGCGGCGTTGTAGAGGAAGAGCAGCTCACCGGCGTAGCCGTGGCCGGAGGTGTGCACCTTCGCATCCCGTCCGGTGACCACGGTCGCGCCAATCTGGGCGAGCATGTTGATCACTCCGAACACCGCCTCCTCATTGCCGGGGACCAGCGATGAGGACAGAATGATCAGGTCGCCGTCACGGACGGTGATCTGGCGGTGTTCGCGGCGTGCCATGCGCGACAGCGCCGCCATGGGCTCGCCCTGGGTACCGGTGGTGATCAGAACCACCTTGTGCGGTGCGAGCCGGGCGGCGTCATCCATGGATACGATCGTGCCGCGCGGCGCCTTGAGGTAGCCCAGTTTCTCCGCGATCTCCATGTTACGGATCATCGAACGGCCGTTAAAGGCAACCTTGCGGTTGGCCGCCACGGCGGCGTCGACGGCAGCCTGGACCCGGTAGACGTTGGAGGCGAAGGACGCGATGATCACGCGCTGCTTCGCCTCGGTGACCAGGCGCTTGAGCGTCGGGGCCACCTCGGCCTCGGAACCGGAGACGCCCGGGGTGGTGGCGTTGGTGGAATCGCACAGCATCAGGTCCACACCCTCGTCGCCGAAGCGGGAGAGGGCGGGAAGGTCGGTGGGACGTCCGTCCGTGGGGGTCTGGTCCAGTTTGATGTCACCGGTGTGGATGACCAAGCCGGCACCGGTCTTGATGGCGAGGCCGAGGCAGTCCGGAATGGAGTGGTTGACGGCCCAGAAACGGATGTTGAAGGGGCCGCGGTCCTCGTTCGACTTCTCGTTGACCTCGATCAGCTTGGGACGCTGACGGTGTTCCTTGCACTTGGCTGCGATGAGCGCGAGCGTGAAGCGGGAACCGATGATCGGAAGATCATGACGCAGCTTGAGCAGCCACGGAATCGCGCCGATGTGGTCCTCGTGCCCGTGGGTAACCACGAGTGCCTCGACCCGGTGCAGGTGGTTTTCAATGGGACCGAAATCGGGCAGGATCAGATCCACGCCCGGCTCTCCGGAAGAGGGGAACAAGACTCCGGCATCGACGATGAGCAGACGATTGTTGTACTCGAAGACGGTCATGTTACGGCCGATCTCGGAGATACCACCGAGTGCGTAGATGCGCAGTCCACCTGCGGGTGCCTTCGGCGGCTCGGGCAGACGCTGGGTCAGATCGGCGCCCTGCATGGACTTGACCACGTTGCGCCGGCCGCGACCCTGGTTTCCACTTGTATGACCGTTGCCCTGGCCACCTTGGCCACCGTGTCCGCCCTGTCCGCCGTTTCCGGCTCCGCGGCGGTTGCGACCGCCCCGGCGGTTGGAATTACTGCGGGTGCGGTTGCCGCTTCCGGACTTGGCCGAGTCCTCGGATGTGGAGTCCCGGTTGTCGTTCCCGGTGGCCTGCACGTCTTCCGATCCCTGGACGGCCGATACCTCGGGCGCCTGGAAAACCGGAGTTTCCACGTGTGCGTCCTGGCCGGCCTCCGGTGGGCCGGCCTTGCGGGTGACCTTCCGGGCGCGATTGCGGGATTCATTCATATTTATAAAACTCCAGATGTGATCATGTTGGCTCGGAGGTCCTCGATCTCCTGCTCCGTCGGAGCGATGATCGGAAGTCGGGGATCTCCGGTTTCAATACCCTGCAGACGCAGAGCAGCCTTTGCCATGCTGACTCCACCCAGGCGAGCCTGGGAAGCTACCAGCGGGGATAGTGTGGCGTTTATTTCCCGCGCACGGGCGAGGTCGCCTTCCTCGAAGCTTGTGTACAGCTCGCGCAGAGCCTGTGGTGCCACATGTCCGATAACGGAAATGAACCCGGACCCTCCCAGTGCCAGCCAGGGAAGGTTGAGTGGATCATCTCCCGAGTACCAGGCGAGGCCGGTCTCCCGGATAAGATGCGCCGCTGCGACGAGATCACCCTTGGCGTCTTTCACCGCCATTATGGTGGGCAACTCGCTTAGACGCTTAATCGTATCAGATTCTATCGCAATAGCGGAGCGGCCGGGGATGTCATAGAGGCAGATCGGGAGGCTCGTCGCCTCGGCGACAGCGGTGAAGTGGCGGAACAGCCCCTCCTGGCTCGGCTTCGAGTAGTAGGGGGTGACCACGAGAAGTCCGTCCGCCCCGGCCTCCGCGGACGCCCTGGCCAGTTCGATGGAGGTCGCGGTGCTGTTGGTTCCGGCGCCGGCGATGATCCGTGCGCGTTGCCCGACCTCCTCCCGCACAGCCTTGAGCAGCTCCAGTTTCTCAGCAACCGTCGTCGTCGGCGACTCACCGGTGGTTCCGGCGAGGACGAGACAATCCACACCGTTGTCCACCAGATGCGCAGCAAGGCGACGTCCCGCCGCGACATCCAACAATCCTGTTTCCGTGAACGGGGTGACCATCGCCACTCCGACAGTGCCGAAGTGCTCGACTCCGGTCTTCGCTGTTAAACCTGTGCTCATGGTCACCAAGATTACCTGTTCCCTCTACATTCGGGCTCACCTACCCCACTAATGGTGAGCTTCCTTTACTCAGATTCGCTGAAAACCGGGCTTTCTAGAAATCGGTCACGTACGGGCTGGTTGCCATCCGTGAGCCGTCCGGCAGTACCTCAATCTCGAAATCCCCGAAGACCACGGGTGCGGATTCCTTCAGTTTCTCCAGACAGGCGACCGCGACGGCACGGATCTCCACATCGGCGTGCTCGCTGGCGCGCATGCCGATGAAGTGCCGCCACGAGCGGAAGTTTCCACTGACGACGATGCGCGATTCCGTGGCGTTAGGCAGGACCGCCCTCGCCGCCTGGCGCGCCTGCTTCTTGCGCAGAAGTGCGTTGGGTTCCCCGGCGAGCTTCTCTTCGAGAGCCGCGAGCAGTTCATTGTAGGCGAAACGGGTTTCATCCATCGTTCGCAGGAACATCTCGCGCAGCTCCTCATCCTCGGCGATCAAATCGGGAATGATCACCTCCGGCTGCCCGGTGTGGACGAAACGCTGCGACAGCTGGGAGAAGGAGAAGTGACGGTGCCGGATCAGCTCATGGGAGGCGGAACGCGAAATGCCGCGCAGGTACATCGTCGCGCTCGCGTGCTCGAGCAGAGCCATGTGACCGACCTCCATGATGTGCCGGATATAGGCCGCATTGGATGCGGTCCGGGGATTCGGTTTGTCGAAGGTCTCGTAACACGCCCGCCCCGCGAATTCCACCAGGGCTTCCGCCCCGGTGGCGTCGGTGGTCCAGTCCACCGACGGAGGCGGGGTGAAGGCCGTGCACGCAATCATGTCCACGCTGAGTTCGACCGGTTCTGCCACGCTGAATCTGCTCCTTGGAATACTCGGTTCTTCTTCTGGCCCGCGGCGCTACAGCCCGAGATAGTTCTCGAGTCCCACCGTCAGGCCCTTGTGCTCGGAAATCCTGCGAACGCCCATGAGCACCCCGGGAGCGAAGGAATTGCGGTCATAGGAGTCCTGCTTGATGGTCAGGGTCTGACCCTGCGTACCGAAGATCACCGCCTCATGCGCCACCATCCCGGACATCCGGACAGCGTGCACGGGGATGCCGTCGACGTCGGCCCCGCGTGCACCCTCGAGCCCCTGCTCAGTGGCATCGGGCTGCGGGCCCATTCCCGCTTCACGACGTGCCTGCGCGATGCCCTCCGCCGTGTGGACCGCGGTTCCCGACGGTGCGTCGAGTTTATTGGGGTGGTGCAGCTCGATAACCTCGACCGATTCAAAGAATCGGGCGGCCTGTTTGGAGAACACCATGGTCAGCACTGCGGAGATGGCGAAGTTCGGGGCGATGAGGACGCCGACATCCGGCTTTCCCTCCACCCAGTTGCGCACCTGAGCCAGGCGTTCCGCAGTGAAACCCGTGGTGCCGACCACCGCGGAGATGCCGTTGCTGATGCAGAATTCAAGATTCGCCATGACCGCACCCGGCGTTGTGAAATCAACAATCACCTCGGCGCCGCTGTCCACCAGCAGCTGCAGTTCACCGCCGTGATCGATCTCGGCGACCAGTTCCAGATCATCGGCCTCCTTAACCGCGCGGACGATGGTCTGTCCGACCCGTCCCTGTGCCCCGAGCACTCCAACCCTGATTCCCATCTACAGCTCCTTTAATCAACAGCCCGTTCATGTGCCTCCACCTAGCATAGACACTCCCTGACACCTCGATGCACAGCGACGCCGATGCGGTATCCCCGCCATCACAATTGGGCCACATTCCGTTCCCACCCACTGTTCGGGACGGCGGATGGCCGATAGGCTGCAGATATGAGAGCCACACGAATATTCCTCGGAGTGTCGTTGGTTTCCGTCGTTATGCTGCTCAACGCCTGCGCGGGGGGCGGTCAGGGCCAGGAGGATGCAGATTCCAGCCCATCGACGACAACGACGACGGCCACCGCCAACGCCTCGTCCTCGGCAGCTCCCACAACACCTTCCCCAACCGAGACGGCGAAACCCGTGCCACCCCTGGGTTCACCGGACCTCCAGGACAAGCAACAGGTCCCCTCCGGGATGAACGACATGTCTATCACCGGGATCCGGGTCGCGGGTCACGAGGGCTTCACCAGAGTGGTGGTCGATGTCGCCGGCAGCGGAACACCCGGCTGGTGGACCACCTACACCGATGAACCCCTGCAGCAGGCCTCCGGTCTTCCCGTAGATGTGGCGGGAGAATCCTTCCTCGATATCGGCATCGAGGGGATCGCCTACCCGGATGACGCCCTTGAACCCGGTATGGACATCGGAAACCTCCCCGGGTCGGGCATCGTCGAAGAGGTTGCTTTGACCAGCATTTTTGAGGCCCGGGCCCAGGTGGTCATCGGTATCACCGGAACCCCGGCCGACTATTCGGTCACCCTGCTCAAGGATCCGACCAGGGTGGTCATCGACATCGTCGATCGCAGGGGCTGAACAGTGACCACCGGGCAGTGACCGGGGGCCGGATTCCCCTAGTCCTCCTCGACAACCGGGACGAGGGAGATCTTCCCGCGGTTGTCGATGTCAGCGATCTCAACCTGGATCTTGTCACCGACCTTGACCACGTCCTCGACCTTCTCCACCCGGCGACCATCACCGAGTTTGGAGATGTGGACGAGTCCGTCCCTACCGGGCAGAAGCGACACGAAGGCACCGAAGGCGGTGGTCTTGACCACGGTCCCGAGGAATCGCTCCCCGACCTTCGGCAGCTGGGGATTGGCCAGCGCGTTGATCTTTTCTATCGCGGCCTCCGCGGCCTCCCCGGAGGAGGCGGAGATGAACACGGTTCCATCATCCTCGATGGAGATGTTCGCTCCGGTCTCCTCGGTGAGGGCGTTGATGTTCTTGCCCTTGGGTCCGATCAGTTCGCCGATCTTGGACACGGGGATGGACACGGTGGTGATACGCGGTGCGAACTCGCTCATCTCATCGGGGCCGTCGATGACCTCCGCCATCGTCTGCAGGATGGTGATGCGGGCATCACGGGCCTGATCCAGAGCGTCGGAGAGGACCGAGGAGGGGATGCCGTCGAGCTTGGTGTCCAGCTGCAGTGCGGTAATGAAATCGGCGGTGCCCGCGACCTTGAAGTCCATGTCGCCGAAGGCGTCCTCGGCGCCGAGGATATCGGTCAGTGCGACATACTCGGTCTTGCCGTCCACCTCACCGGAAACGAGCCCCATGGCGATACCTGCGACCGGAGCCTTCAATGGCACGCCGGCGTTGTACAGCGAGAGCACCGAGGCGCAGACGGACCCCATGGAGGTAGAACCGTTGGAACCCAGTGCCTCGGAGACCTGACGGATCGAATAGGGGAAGTCCTCGCGGGAGGGGATCACCGGAAGGACGGCCCGCTCGGCGAGTGCGCCGTGACCGATCTCGCGTCGCTTGGGGGAACCGACGCGGCCGGTCTCACCCGTGGAGTACGGCGGGAAGTTGTAGTGGTGCATGTACCGCTTGGAATCCACCGGCGACAGGGAGTCGATCTGCTGCTCCATCTTCAGCATGTCCAGGGTGGTCACGCCGAGGATCTGGGTCTCGCCGCGCTCGAAGAGTGAGGAGCCGTGGGCGCGCGGGATCAGTTCGACCTCCACGCCGAGGTCGCGGATATCGGTGGTGCCGCGACCATCGATGCGGAAGTGGTCGGTGAGGATCATCCGGCGCACAATCTGCTTCATCACGGTGTTGAAGGCCGCACGGATCTCCTTGGAGGCCGTCTCCGCCGACTCGTACTCGGACAGGAACTGTCCACGAAGCTCCGCTTCGATCTGTGCCATGTACTCATTGGTGGCGTCGTCACGCTCCTGCTTACCCTTGATGGTCAGCAGCTTGGCGAGCTTCTTGCTCGCTTTGCGCTCGACGGCGGCAAAAACCTCATCGGTGAATGCCGGGAACAGGGGGAACTGCCTGGGCTCCTTGGCCACACGCTGTGCCAGGCCCTCCTGCGCACGGCAGAGAATCTCGATGAAGGGCTTGGCAGCCTCGAGTCCCTGCGAGACGATCGCCTCGGTGGGCGCCGGAGCGCCTTCCGCGATCCGCTCGACGACGGTCTCGGAGGCACCCGCCTCCACCATCATCACGGCGACGTCGTTGACGGTCTTGCGTCCCTGCTTGCGCTGCACCAGACGACCGGCGACGACGAGTTCAAACACGGACTGGGCGTGCTGGTCGGCCGTGGGGAAGGCGACCCACTGCCCCTCCGGGTGCTTCTCGTCCACAACCAGTGCCATGCGGACACCGCCGACCGCGCCGGAGACCGGCAGGCCTGAGATGCGGGTGGCCGCCGAGGCGCCGTTGATCGCAAGGACATCGTAGTAATCCTTGGGATCGACCGAGAGTACGGTGATCACAATCTGGACCTCATTGCGAAGACCCTTGACGAAGGTCGGTCGCAGCGGGCGGTCGATGAGGCGGCAGGCCAGGATGGCCTCGGTGGAGGGTCGACCCTCACGGCGGAAGAATGAACCGGGGATGCGACCGGCGGCGTACATGCGCTCTTCCACATCGACGGTCAGGGGGAAGAAGTCCAGGCCCTCCCGGGGCTGGTTGGATGCGGTGGTGGTTGCCAGCAGCATCGTGTCATCATCAAGATAGGTGGTCACTGCACCATCGGCCTGACGTGCGAGCTGGCCGGTCTCAAAACGGATGGTGCGGGTTCCGAAGTCACCGTTGTCGATGGTGGCCACGGCTTCTGTCAGGCCGAAATCGGTGTCCTCGAAATACTGAACATCGCTCATAAGCGAATAGTTCTCCTCTCGTTTAGTTCTGCTCGACGATCGTCGGTGCCGTCGAATATCCGGTGTGTTTTGCAACGGGGGCCATTCTATCAGCTATCCGCGCGTTACCCGAGTCGAAGCGCTACCGCGCTCCCCGGAAAAACAGACAACCGCCCTTCCCGGAGGGAGAGGGCGGTTGTCTGTTCTGCTGTGAATTATCGACGCAGGCCGAGGCGTGCGATCAGATCACGGTAGCGGTCGACGTTGTTGTCGGCCAGGTACTTGAGCAGGCCACGACGGCGACCAACCAGAAGCAGCAGGCCACGACGTGAGTGGTGGTCGTGCTTGTGGGACTTCAGGTGCTCGGTCAGGCTATTGATGCGGAAGGTGAGCATGGCCACCTGCGCCTCGGGGGAGCCGGTATCGGTCTCGTGAAGGCCGTACTCGGACAGGATGGACTTCTTCTGCTCGGAAGTCAGAGCCATGGGGTTCTCCTAGAGTTATTTCAGTCCGCAAGAAATGTTCCACCCGCACCCAGGTGCGGGTTCGTCGCCGTGCAACTGCTGCGGACCGCAGTCGCAAAACCGTCAGTTACTTTACCACCTCCGGCCCTGAGCACCCAAAAGGCACCACTTCGCTGGCCCGTGGGAGATGATGAGCTAGGTGGTCACGGCCCCCCGCGCGACGTTGCCGATCCTCCTCATGAACTCGGTGAGGAAACGATCCACATCGACCGCGACAGCGGCACGCGAGGTGCGGTGGGCATCGTTGAGACGCTCCTCGTCGCCGATGGTGCGCCCGCGCGTCGGCCCCTCCACATCCACCTTGAGGTTGATAGGGAGCAGGGTGACCAGGCTCGGATCGACCGCGACCCCGACGGCGAGCGGATCGTGGAGGCCACACCCACCCAGATGCGGGGCCGTGGTTTCATAGGCCTTGATGTAGTAGTCGGTCATGTCCGCGAGCGCGAGCGCCGCCGGAGTGCCCAGCTCTCGCCACTGCGCGGTGTGCTCCCTGGTCAACAGTGTCTGCAGGGTCACATCGAGGCCGATCATGGTGACATCGGCCCCGGAACGGAACAAGTCGTTGGCGGCATCGGGATCCTGGTTGATGTTGGCCTCCGCCCAGGGGCTGACATTGCCGGGAACGGTGAGCGCACCTCCCATGATCACGATCCTCGCGGCGTCCACGAAGTCGGGATCCTTCGCTGCGGCCGCAGCGAGGTTGGTCATCGGGCCGGTGGCGATGATCACAAGGTCGTCGCCGTGCTCCCGCACGGATTCGATGAGGAAGTCAACCGCACCCTGACGCGGCTCGGAGCCGGAGGGGGCGAGTTCGACCCCACCGATTCCGTTCTCTCCGTGGATGAACGCGGAGATCTCCAGGACCTCGAAGCCGCTGCGGGTGCTCGCGTGCGGCTCACCCAGGTAGACCGGGACGTCCCCGGCGCCGAACAGGTCGAGCAGCGCCAGGTCGTTGGCCGCGCCGGTCTCCACGAGGACGTTGCCGTAGGTTGCGGTGATACCGATGACCTCCAGCTCGGGAGAACCCAGCGCATAGGCCAGTGCGAGGGCGTCATCGATGCCCGTGTCCAGATCCAGAATTGCCTTCTTGCTCATTTTAAGCCGTGCCCTTCCCAAAGCATTGTGGTGTTCTTCCGCCCGCCCATATTAGGCGGGAGGCAGCTGCGCATCAGCCTTCAGCAGCTTCTCGTCGTGCCCGAGAATCTCGCGGGCCTTGGATACATCGCGCGCCATCGCATCGAGCAGGTCCCGCACACCGTTGAATCTGACCATCTCGCGCAGGTGTCCGACGAACTCGACCATCACGTGGTGTCCATAGAGATCGGCGTCCCGGTCGATGACGAAGGCCTCGACGCTGCGTCGTTCATCTCCGAAGGTGGGGTTGGTTCCCACCGAGATCGCGGAGGGATAGCGTATCCCGGGGACCATGTCACCATCGATGTCCCGCGAGATGTCCCGGTCTATCGCCCTGTCATCGGTGATGGTGAACCACCCCGCGTAGACACCGTCCGCAGGCAGCGCCACCGATTCGGGAAAGTAGAGGTTGGCCGTGGGATAGCCGAGTTCCTTTCCTCCACGACCGGCGCCGCGCACCACCTCGCCGCGCACCGCGTACCGTCTGCCAAGTGCCCAATTGGCGCGTTCGATCTCGCCGTGGGCGAGATACTCGCGCACCAGGGAGGAACAGATGCAGATGCCCTGATCATGCACCAGCGGCATGATCTCCACATCGACGCCGTGAAGCGCTCCCAGGCGCCTCATCGTTTCATCGGTTCCGCTCCCGTCGGCACCGAAGGTGAAGTTCTCCCCCACCACCACCGCCCGTGCATGGAGAGTTTTTACGAGCATGGTGGTGAAGTAGTCCTCGGCGGACAGGCCCGCCAGCTCGCGGGTGAAGTCAATGACCAGTGCGGCGTCGATGCCCTGCTCACCGGCGAGGTGCAGACGGTAGTCGATGGGCGCCAGCTGCGTGGGTTGCCTGCCCGGCAGAAACACCGAGATCGGATGCGGGTCGAAGGTGACCATTACGCAGGGAACACCCAGCTCTCGTGCCTTCCTGACGGCACGCCGCATGAGTGTCTGGTGCCCCCTGTGCACCCCGTCGAAGACGCCGATGGTGACGACAGATCCCCTCAGATCGTCGGGCACTTCCTTCAAACCACACCAAATATCCACGCGCACCAGATTACGGCATACACTTATCCGACATGAATGATCCCGCCCTAAGCCCAGGACTCGTAATCGTGGACAAGCCGGCCGGCATGACATCCCATGATGTGGTGTCGAGGCTCCGCCGCGCCTTCTCCACCCGGAGGGTGGGGCACGCCGGCACCCTCGATCCCATGGCCACCGGAGTGCTGGTCATCGGTATCGAACGCGGTACCCGCTTCCTGGCGCACCTGATCGCCTCTACCAAGGCCTATGACGCGACCATCCGTCTCGGAGAGTCCACCACCACCGATGATGCCGAGGGGGACACGCTCACCAGAGCGGACGCCTCAACGCTTGACGACGCCTCCATCGACGCTGCGATCGGTGCCCTCACGGGCGAGATCATGCAGAAACCGGCGCGGGTCAGTGCCATCAGGATTGATGGGAAACGCGCCCACGAGCGCGTTCGCGCGGGCGAGGAGGTGGACATACCCGCACGACCGGTGACGGTGACGGCCTTTGAGGTGCTCGGACGCAGGCGATCCGGCACCGCCTACGACATCGACGTGCGGGTGCACTGCTCCTCGGGTACCTACATCCGTTCCCTGGCCCGTGATCTCGGTGAGGCTCTCGGGGTCGGTGGGCACCTTACCGCTCTTCGGCGCACCGAGGTCGGCCCGTTCACCCTGGACGATTCCATCCCGTTGGCGGAGCTGCAGGAGAAGGCCCGGCTGTCACTCACCCTGGACGAGGCACTCACGCGCACCTACCCCGTGCTGGATATCTCCGAGGAGGAGGGGCTGGCGCTTTCCATGGGAAAATGGCTGGAACCGCGCGGACTGCGTGGTGTGCACGCGGCCCGGACCCCCTCGGGTCGCGCCATCGCACTCGTGGAGGAGAAGGGCAAACGGCTGGCCACCGTATTCGTCGCCCGGCCCAGCACCCTTTGAACCGGTTGTTCAGGTCACCGAGGTGGCCGCGATGACGAAACCGTCCCGCAGCGCCCACCGTCCCGAAATGAAGGGTACCGGGGTTGGTCTGACCAGCAGATAGGAGACGAAGGTGCCATCGTCGCGGAGATCAATCTCCGCCTGCTCAAAGCCCAGCCAGCGGTGCGTGAGCGGGAACCAGGCCTTGTAGGTTGCCTCCTTCGCGCAGAACAGAAGTCGGTCCGCGCAGTGCAGCCCCGATTCCTCCATTCGCTTGAGCTGGGGCAACTCCCCCACCCTGGCGATCGACCCGAGCACACCCTCGGGGAGCGGCTCCGCCGGCTCGGCGTCGAGTCCCATTGATCGGACCAGGAGCCGCGGTGCGACGACCGCGGCCCGGAAACCGTCGGTGTGGGTCAGCGATCCGGAAACGGCCGAGGGCCACAGCGGCATTCCGCGCTCGCCCCGGAGGATGGGATCACCACCGTCACGCCCGAGTTCCTTCAGTGCCTGATGTGCGCACCAGCGTGCGTCGCCGAACTCCGACTTACGGATGTCCACGGAATGCGCGACCAGGGCCTTTTCAAGGGGGTGCAGATGGTTGAAATGCTCCAGATCGGGCCCGGCGCCGCCCGTGCGCATGGAGGCGAAGCGCGCCGAGGAGGGAAACAGCGACTCATCGAGCATTGCCGACCTCCATGACGGGATAGGGCCAGACGTGGCCCTCCCCCCATTGCTCCCACTCGCGCGGATAGCCCAGGGAGACCTCGATGTGTCTGATTCCGTTGATCTCGGTGACACCCGGAATGTGCAGGTGTCCGTAGATCACGGCCTGCGCGTTGTACCTCTCGGCCCAGCCGCGGGTGTGCCTGGTGCCGCACCACAGTGCCAGTTCCTGCCACCGCATCTTCCTCGTGGGTTCCACAATCAGCGGCCAGTGGTTGATCAGGATCGTCGGCCCGCTGATCTTGCTCAGGCGTTTGATGGAATAGGCGAGGCGGTCCCAGCACCACGCGCGGATGTCCACGAAGGGGGCGATGGAGAACTCATCGGTCATCATCACCTGGCGGTCACGGGCCGCCTGGACCGCCTGCTCGACGGTGAACCCGGGGCGTCTGAAGGAATAGTCGTAGAGGGTGAACAGCGGCACGATGGTGACCCCGCCGAATGTCAGATACGGGTCTTCAGGCGTGAGCACGTCGATTTTGCGGCAGCCCTCGACCAGCTCGGTGTACTTGTCCCTGCCCTGGTAGCGGTCGGCGGAACGGGAAAACAACTCGTGGTTTCCGGGAACCCAGATGACCTTGGCGAAACGCTGGCGGAGCCGGGCGAGCACCGCCAGGACAAGCTCGGTCCGTTCGGCGACATCGCCTGCGACGATCAGCCAGTCCGAAGGATCCTTCGGATGGATGTTGGCGATCGGATCGGCGTTCGCCTTCACCGCTGCATGAAGATCAGCAACCGCCCACAACGTCGTGGTCACATGCACCTCCACATTCTCGTCCGGGGACCGCACCCCGAATTCCGTGCGGCCTTCACCCATTATGCCTGCCACGGCCGTGAACTCCGGAATGTGCTGGTCACACCGGTGGTTCAACCAAGGCGCGCCCCTGACCTGGCCCAGCGCATGGAAAGGAAGCGCCACACCACCGCCAGCAGCCGGATGATGATGAACGCCAGCAGCCCGAACCACACCCCGGTGAGTCCTGCGTCGAGCACATAGGACAGCCACACCCCGGGCAGGAAGCCCCCGAGCACCGCGATGATGGAGGCATTGCGCAGGAACACCGCGTCGGAGGCTCCGAGGAGAACACCGTCGATGGCGAAGACCACACCACCAGCGATGATCATGGCGATCATGATCCACCATGGTTCGGCGATGGCTGCGAGAACCTCCGGGTCGGAGGTGAAGATTCGCGGGATGATCGAATGCAGGGTGGCGAAGACGGCCCCGAGAACCAGGGCGAAGACCAGCGAATAGCTGATCACCCGGATTCCAACCTTCCGCGCCACGGCCGTGGAGGATCTGCCCAGTGCCGCACCGGTGAGCGTCTGGGCCGCTATCGCAAGCGAATCCAGGACGAGGGTGATGAAGTTCCACAGTTGAAGCATCACCTGATGGGCGGCGAGTGACGCGGTGCCGAAACGTGCGGCCACCGCGGCCGCAGAGAGGAAGGCAACCTGGAAGGACAGTGATCGCAGAATCAGGTCCCTGCCGAGGATGAGCTGCTTGCTCATCACGCTCCAGCGCGGCCGCCAGTCACCCGAGTGGTGGCGGACCAGGGCGATGAGGAAGAGGCTCGCGGTTATCGCCTCGGCGATGACATTGGCCCATGCGGAGCCGACGAGCCCGAAATGTCCGACCATGTATGGGATCAGCACCGCGCCGGGGACCACCCCGGCGAGTGTGAAGTACAACGGCAGCCTGGTGTTCTGAATCCCGCGTAGCCAGCCGTTTCCGGCCATGATGATCAGGATGAAGGGGATCGCGATGGCGGCGGTCCGCAGCCACCTGGCCGACTCCGAGGCCACGATGTCATCGCCGCTCAACCACAGCGTGAACACGGGGGCGCAGATCAGGATTACGGCGGCAATTCCGAGTCCCGTGAACAGGGCGACCCAGGTTGCCTGGACCCCCTCCGCGACCGCACCCCTTCTATCCCCCGCGCCGAACAGCCGCGCCGACCTGGCCGTCGTGCCATAGGACAGAAAAGTCAACTGCGTGGTCACCTGTGCCTGGATCGTCGTCGCCGCACCCAGTGCTGCGAGCTCGAGGCCTCCGAGCCGTCCGACCACCGCGGTATCGAGGAGAAGGTAGAGCGGCATCGCGGCAAGGACCGCGAGAGCGGGGAGCGCCAATCCGAGGATCTGTCGCGCACCCACCTCGACGGGTTCGTCCAGGCGATCACCCCGCGGCACGGTCATCGGGCGACCATTGAACTCCGCATCGATTCACCCAGCTCAACCACGGCGTCGATGAGGGTGTCAAGTGCCTCCAGCTCGGTGCCGCGTGCGGTGTATCCCGCTGCCGGGATGTGCCCGCCGCCGCCGAGATGGACCGCGAGTGAACCGACACTCAAATGGGTCGAGCGCAGGGATACAGTGAACACGCCGGGTTCGTACTCCTTGAACACCGCCCCGAAGTCAGCTCCCTGAACCGAGCGCACCGTTTCAATGAGGCTCTCCACGGCCGCACGGGACTCCCCGTTGATGGTGTCATAATCGGCGACGAGCACCGCGAGCTTGTAGGGGCCGGCCTGGCGCATCTCGATGCGCGAGATGATTCTTCCCACCAGGCGAAGGTTCTCGATGGAGGTGTTGTCGATGAGATCCGCGGAAATCGCGCGGATATCCAGCCCATACTCCATCATCTGCTTGGCCATGTCGTGCATGACCGGGCGACCCCACCGGAAACACCCGGTGTCGGTGAGCAGCCCCGCGTACAGGCAGTGGGCGATTTCCGGGGTGAGCTGGACGGAAAGATCCCCGAACCAGTCGTTGAGGATCGTCGTCGTGGACTCGGCCTCGGGCTGGATCAGATTCACCGCACCGAAACCCGGATTCGTCGCATGGTGATCGACGACGATCACACGGTCACGCAACCTGTCGATGTCCTTTTCAAAGCTTCCGGTCCGCTCACGGGAACCGCAATCGACGACGATGACCAGGTCGGTGTCCGGCAGGGATTCCCGCATCTCCACTTCTTCCGATCCCGGCAGGCTGCGCAGGTTCTCGGGCATCGGCTCCAGTTCGCCGATATAGCCCCGGGCATTCTTGCCGAGCTGCCGCATGGCCGCGACCGTGGCACAGATACTGCCCACGGCATCGGCATCGGGACGCAGATGCCCCACGACGGCGATGGTGTCCGCGGCTGCGACCAGCTCGGAAGCCGGCCGGCTCTCCTCGTGCTCAAGCACCCCTACTGGACCTCTTCCGTGACGTCGGTCTTGTAGGGATTCGCCGCCCCGGCGGGTGTGGCTGATTCCTTCAGCCTGGCCAGTTCCTCATCGCGGGCGCGTGCTCGTTCCAACAATGCCTCCATGTGAGCCGAGGCCTCCGGAACGGTGTCCAGTCTGAACGTCAGCGTCGGGGTAAAACGAACCCCCAGCTGCTCACCGACGATCTTTCGGAGTTGTCCACGGGCACGATGGAGTGCCTCCGCCGCGGCGTCGGTGTCCGGGGCGTCCTCGATGGTGGCACCGCGGACGGTGTAGAAAACCGTGGCGTCATGCAGGTCACCGGTCATGGTGACGTCGGTGACCGTGACGAATTCCAGTCGTCGGTCCTTGATCTCGCCCTCGATGGCGCTGGCGACGATGGTTTGAATGCGCTTTGCCATTCGGGCTGCGCGTGCGTTATCCGCCATGTCGGACCCCTCCTTATAAACTCACGGTCTTTGCAATACCTGAAAATTCTACCCTGTGTCACCCCGGCTTTGATAAGACCTCGGGTGGAGGGTGCCAAATCACCATCCGCTGCGCCGCTCGCCGGAGCGGTTCAGACGGACGGAGGGTGGGCCGTGTCCCGGACGCCAACTGCGCCCGGGACACGGCCCACCCTCTGATCCTGCAGCAGCGGGCTAGGATTCGCGGGGAACCTCTACCTGCTCGAAGGCCTCGATCTTGTCGCCGACCTGGATATCCGGGTAGGACAGGACCATACCGCATTCATAACCTGCGGAGACCTCGGTGACATCATCCTTCTCGCGGCGCAGGGACTCGATCTTCGCATTCGGCGCGATGACATTGCCATCGCGGATGATGCGAACATTGGCATTCCTGCGCATCTTTCCGTCCTCGACCATACAGCCGGCGATGAGACCGACGGCGGAAGCCTTGAAGATCGCACGGACCTCGGCCCGGCCGACCTCACGCTCCTCATAGATCGGCTTGAGCAGACCCTTGAGGGCCGCCTCGACCTCTTCGATGGCGCGGTAGATGACGGTGTAGTAGCGGACATCGACCCCCTCGGCGTTGGCCTCCTCGGTGGCCTTGCCCTCGGCGCGGACGTTGAAGGCGATGATCACCGCATCGGAGGCCGCGGCCAGCGATACGTTGGTCTGGGTCACCGCACCGACGCCACGGTCGATGATGTTCAGCTGAACCTCGTCGTCCACGTCGATCTTGAGCAGTGCCTCCTCCAGTGCCTCCACGGAGCCGGCGTTGTCGCCCTTGAGGATGAGGTTGAGGGTGCTGTGTTCCTGCAGAACAGCATCCAGATCCTCGAGGGAGACGCGCTTGCGGGTCTTGGCGGCCAGTGCGTTGCGCCTGCGGGCGTTACGCTGGTTGGCGATCTGACGCGCCATGCGGTCATCCTCGACCACGAGCAGGTTGTCACCGGCGCCGGGGACGCCACTGAGACCCTGCATCTGCACGGGGCGGGACGGACCCGCCTCCTCGACGTCACGACCATACTCATCGACCATGCGACGCACGCGGCCGTAGGTGTCGCCTGCGACGATCGAGTCGCCGACGCGCAGGGTTCCTCGCTGGACGATGACGGTGGCCACCGGGCCCCGACCGCGGTCCAGGTGCGCCTCGATGGCGATACCCTGGGCGTCCATGTCCGGGTTGGCAACCAGGTCCAGCTGCGCATCCGCTGTGAGGCAGATGGCGCTGAGCAGTTCATCAATGTGGAGGTTCTGCTTGGCCGAGATGTCGACGAAGATGGTGTCGCCACCGTACTCCTCGGGCACGAGACCGTACTCGGTGAGCTGTCCGCGGATCTTCTCCGGTGAGGCGCCCGGCTTGTCGATCTTGTTCACCGCGACCACGATCGGCACATCAGCGGCCTTCGCATGGTTGATCGCCTCCACTGTCTGCGGCATGACCCCGTCGTCGGCGGCCACAACGAGCACCGCAATATCGGTCGCCTTGGCACCACGGGCACGCATGGCCGTGAAGGCCTCGTGACCGGGGGTGTCAAGGAAGGTGATGGTGCGCTCGGCGCCCTCAACATCGACCTTGACCTGGTACGCACCGATGCCCTGGGTGATGCCGCCCGCCTCGTCGGAACCGACGTTTGACTTACGGATCGTATCAAGGAGTCGGGTCTTGCCGTGGTCGACGTGACCCATGACGGTGACCACCGGGGGACGCTTGGCGAGGTCCTCGACCCCACCCTCGTCCTCACCGAACTGCAGGTCGAAGCTCTCCAGGAGCTCGCGGTCCTCATCCTCGGGGGAGACGACCTCAACTTTGTAGTTCATCTCCTCACCGAGCAGGGTCAGCGTCTCGTCGGAGACGGACGCCGTTGCCGTGACCATTTCGCCCAGGTTGAACAGTGCCTGCACGAGAGCTGCGGCATCCGCACCGATCTTGTCGGCGAAGTCCGCCAGCGACGCCCCTCGTGCCAGGCGCAGGACCGCGCCCTGTCCGTCGGGCAGGCGGACGCCACCGATGACGTTCGGCGCCTGCATTGATTCGTATTCGTTGCGCTTCTGACGCTTCGACTTACGTCCACGACGCGGCGCGCCACCGGGGCGTCCGAAAGCGCCTGCGGTGCCGCCACGACGACCGCCGCGACCTGCTCCACCACTGCGGTTCGGTCCGCCCTGGCCGCCGCCCTGACTACCGGAGTTACCGCCACGACCGCGGGTACCCGCGGTCGTGGCGGTAACTCCGGTAGTCAGGGCGGCGGCCAGGGCGGACCGAACCGCAGT
>NZ_LT821239.1:704707-1512061 GCF_900169525.1 Corynebacterium pacaense | reverse complement strand
TTGTGGGTGCGGACCCAGACGCGCAGGGTTTCCTTGCTCACGCCGAGTTCGTCGGCGATGCGGGTGACCGCGCCCCGGGCGGTGACGGGATCAGCTTGAGCGTGGAGCACGAGTTCTACAGCGCGCTGCTTGAGCTCGACAGTGTATTTGGTGGGCATGTAAGGGTTTCCTTTTCCAATTTCCTACCCTCCATTAAACCCGGGGCGAACCAATCCGGGTCGGCGGCAGGTGGTGCTATCTCTACCGGGCTATTACCGCCGGTGGGCAGACCCTGGACTTTTATCTCTCTCCGAAGCGCAATGTCGCGGCGGCCAAGCGTTTCCTGGCCAAGACGCTGCGATCGAATACGACAGCCGGGTCCCCGCGGGTCATCAACACTGACCGACGACCCCCTCGGCGGGGGTCACCGCTGGCGTTTTGTACGCTGGATCAATGCTCATCCTCCTCCCACCATCCGAGACGAAGACACCCGGCGGCACCGGCGCAGCCCTGAATCTCGGGGACCTGAGTTTTCCGGAGCTCACTCCCCGACGGGAACGGATCATCGAGGATCTAAGCGCTCTGCCGGTGGATGACGCACTGCCCGTGCTCGGAATCTCGGAAAAGCTGCGCGCCGAGGCCGAGGCCAACCGGCACCTGCTCGGCAGCCCGACGATGCCGGCGATCCACCGCTACTCGGGGGTGCTTTTCGACGCCCTGTCCCCGGCGACCCTCCCACCGACGGCGCTGCGGCGCCTCGCGGTGGGTTCCGCACTCTTCGGAGTTCTCGGCGCCCTCGATCCGATTCCGCATTACCGGCTCTCCGGGGGCACCAGGTTACCCGCCGCAGATGGATCGACCCCGACGATGAGAGCCAGGTGGGGCCGTTCCATATCGGACTCGCTGGCAGATATCGACGAGCTGGTGGTGGATCTGCGCAGCGGCGTCTACCAACAGTTGGGGCGGCTGCCCGGCGCGGTGACGGTCCGGGTGGAATCGCTGATGCCGGACGGGAGCCGGAAGGTGGTCAGCCACTTCAACAAGCACCACAAGGGGGAGCTGGCGCGCGTGCTGGCAATCTCGGACCCCGGAGTCTCGAGCTCCTCCGAGGTCGCCGACATCGCCCGCTCGGCGGGCATGTCCGTGGAAGTGGATGATCGAAAGAGGGGGCAGCTCACACTGGTTGTTTAATTATCAAATTATCAATCTTTGAGATTTATCAATTTATCAATCGGTGGCACCGCCGCCTGTTTTACACTGTTACCATGAGTGAACCTAGCCCTAACCCCTTCCGGCCCACATTCGGCGCCTCCCCGCGGATCTGGGCCGGCCGCCGCCGAATCCTTGAAGATTTCGAGGCTGCCCTCATCGCCGGCCCGGGTGACCCCACCAGGAGCATCGTGATCAGTGGCTCCAGGGGGATCGGCAAGACCGTTCTCCTGACCGAACTCGAGGACATAGCGGCTCGGCGCGGCTGGGTGATCATCCGTGCCCCGGGTCGCGGAGGAACGATCTCCACACTGGTCAACTCGACCATTCCGGAGAAGATCCGGCAGCTCGACCCACCACAACGCAGGAAGCTGACCGGGGTGCGTATCGCCGGGATCGGTGGTGTGGAGACCGATTTCGATGACGATGATGCACCCGCCCCCACACTCATCTCACGCCTGCGGACGCTGCTGTCGAAGCTCAGCGGGACCGGGGTGCTGATCACCCTCGACGAGGTCCAGGATGCCTCCCCGGATGCGCTCTCCGAACTCGCCGAGGCACACCAGGATCTCATCCGGGATGACATGGAGATCAGTTTCGTTGTCGCCGGCCTCACCCAGGGTGTCGATGCCCTCCTCAACCTCCCCGGCACCACCTTTCTCCGGCGCGCGCGCCGATTCGAACTCGGCCCCCTGACCGAGGAGGACTCCCGCGCCACCCTCGGCGGCACTGCGGCGGAATCGGGCCGGCCCTTCCAACCGTCGGCGGTGGAACTGGCTGCCGCCATGGCCGGTGGCTACCCCTACCTCGTCCAGCTCGTCGGCGCACTGTCCTGGGCCGCCGCGGCCGGCGAGGGCGCCCCGGCGATCACCGACGCCCACGTGGAGTCCTCCCGTTCCGAGGCCGTGGAGACCATGGGCAGGCAGGTCCATCTTCCCTCCCTCAAGGGTGTTCCACCCGCACAAATGAACTATCTGCGCGCCATGGCCGATCTGTCCGTCGCGGCCAGGGAGGTATCCACCTCGGAGATCGCGGAGGCTCTGGGAAAGAGCGTCCATGCCACCACCGACACCCGCTCCAAACTCATTGACCGCGAACTGATCAATCCCTCGGGCTGGGGGAAGGTCGAGTTTTCCCTTCCCTACCTCGCCGAGTTCCTCCGGATGGAGGGAAGGACCACCCGCGTGCAGTAGGCACCGGCCGGTCTCAGTGGTTCGTCGGGACCCCGGCGCCATCGAAGTTACGGGCCTGCACCAGCGCGTCCTGAAGTGTCTGCTCCATCAGCTCGGGCGCATCAAAGGGGTTTCTGCGCCGTCGGTGCGGCAGTGCCAGGTGCGCGGCCCTCTCCACGTCCTCATCAATCACGGTGGCTCGACCTGACCAGGCCGCGTGTGCCACGGCGGTGCGGGTGATCACCAGATCCGCGCGCATGCCGTCGACATCGATGTTCGCGCACAGCCAGGCGATCTGCGAGAGGATGGCATCGGGAAGCTCGACCTCTGCCAGCAGTTCCCTGGCCCCGCGGATCCGCCGGGAGATCTCCGCGTCCGCGTCCACCCATTGCCGGGAGTACCCCTCCGGGTCGGCCTCGAAGGCGAGTCTGCGCCTGATGATCTCAACCCGGACCCGGGGATCATGGGAGGCAACCACGTCAACGGCGAGCCCGAAGCGGTCCAGCAGCTGGGGGCGCAGCTCCCCCTCCTCCGGGTTCATGGTGCCAACCAGGACGAAACTCGCCGGTGAGGTGTGCGAGATGCCGTCCCTCTCGATGGAGACCCGCCCGCTTGCCGCGGCGTCGAGAAGCGCATCCACGAGGTGATCGGCGAGCAGGTTGACCTCATCGACGTACAGCACACCGCCATCGGCCTGCGCCAGCAGGCCCGGCTGATACTCCGCCCGTCCGGTGGTGAGCACCGTTTCCATGTTCAGCGATCCCACCACCCGGTCCTCGGTGGCTCCGAGGGGAAGATTGACCAGCGGCGCATCCCCGAGCAAACCCGCGAAGGCACGCACGGTGGTCGTCTTCGCCGTCCCCTTCTCCCCGCGGATCACCACCCCGCCGATGCGCGGTGAAATTGCCGTGAGGATCAGTGCGAGACGAAGCTCCTCCTGGCCGACCACCGCGGAAAAGGGAAACTGGCTGCGTGGGTTCGTTGACATGGATGAATCAACCTTTCTTCGGTTCGCCGGCGGTGTGGCCCGCCCCGGTGACGGGATCACACCCACCGATGGTCACTCTACCCACCGTGGTGCCGCAGTCCCGCCACTTCTCCGATCACGTAGACGGCGGGGGGTCGCACACCCTCCGATACGATCCTCTCCCCGAGGGTGTCCAGGGTGCAGGTGAAGGATCTCTGTGCCTCCGTGGTGCCCTCCTGGATGACCGCGGCGGGTGTGGAGCCGCTGAGGCCTCCGTCGATAAGCGCGGTGGCGATAGCTGCCGCGTTCCTGACCCCCATGATCACCGAAAGTGTTCCCCCGCTGCGCGCCAGCGCCGCCCAGTCGAGCAGCGAGGAGGGGTGGCCGGGTGGAAGATGGCCCGAGATGACGGTGAATGAATGGACGACCCCCCGCTGGGTGATCGGGATCCCCACCGCACCCGGAACGGAGATCGCGCTGGTCACCCCCGGTATCACCTCGCAGGCGATCCCATGCTCGGCTAGGTGCTGCAGCTCCTCGAAGCCCCTGCCGAAGACGTAGGGATCCCCGCCCTTGAGCCGGACCACCTTCTTGCCCTCACGGGCGTAGCGGACCAGCAGCTCGTTGATCCGGGACTGCGCCACCTGTTTGCCGTAGGGCAGCTTCGAGACATCGACGACCTCCTTACCAGAGACGTCACACAGCTTCTCCAGTTCCGCGGTGGGACCGAGGTGATCGGTGAGAATGACGTCGGCGTCCCGGAGGCGCCTCATACCCCTGACGGTGATCAGATCCCAGGCACCCGGCCCTCCGCCGACGAGGGCGACTGTCGGGAGCGGGTGGGGGGTGTCATGCTGCGGATCCACATTCATGGGTAAACATCCTAGCCGCCCTTGTTGGCTAAGCTGGCACCATGAGTACCGGAGACTCCACAACCCCGTTCATTCTGCAGTCCCGGTTCGCCGATGCGTTCCCTGAACTGGCCGCCCCCTGGCACGGGGAGGAGGCCCCCGAGCCCTCGCTGGTGATCCTCAATGAACCACTGGCACGCCTGCTCGGTATGGACCCGGAGTGGCTGCGCAACCCCGAGGGTATGCTCTTCCTGCTCGGTCTCAATGAGCAGCCGGTCTCCAGGATTGTCGCCCAGGGCTACGCGGGGCACCAGTTCGGACAGTTCGTCCCCAGCCTCGGCGACGGCCGGGCGATCCTGCTGGGGGAGGCCGAATCCACCGACGGCGTCCTCCGGGATGTGCACCTCAAGGGCTCGGGCAGAACCCCATTTTCCCGTGGCGCCGACGGACGCGGTGCGCTCGGCCCCATTCTGCGCGAGTACATCATCTCCGAGTCACTGCACGCCCTGGGTGTTCCCACCACTCGTTCGCTGGCGGTACTGACGACCGGGCGCAGGATCCAACGCGGCTCCGTCGTGCCCGGCGCGGTGTTGGTACGGGTGGCCACCAGCCATATCCGGATCGGGTCCTTCCAGTACGCCAATATCGCCGGAGGCATCGACCTGAGCGCGAGGCTGGCCGATCACGCCATCGAGCGACATTTCCCCGACCTGGCGGTCGGTGGTCCCGCACAGCAGCTGTACACCGGGATGTTTGACGCCGTGCTCTCCCGGCTGGCCGGCCTCGCCGCGAAATGGATGCGTCTCGGGTTCGTCCACGGCGTGCTGAACACCGACAACACGCTGATCTCCGGGGAGACGATCGACTACGGCCCCTGCGCCTTCATGGAACGCTACCGCGAGGATGCGGTGTACAGCTCCATTGACAACCAGGGCCGATACGCATACGGGAACCAGCCGAGCATCCTCGGCTGGAACCTCGCGCGATTGGCCGAGACGATCTTCCCGCTGTTCGGGGACACCCCGGATGAGGGTCTGACCAGGGCCAGGGAGCTGATGGCTTCCTTTGGTCAACGCTACCGAGACGCCTGGTACGCCGAGATGGCCACCTCACTGGGAATCGGTGCCGGCGAACACGAGATCATCGATGAGTTCCACCAGCTGCTGATCGCCCACTCCCCCGATCTGACCACCCTCAACCGCGCCCTGACGGAGGGGGGTCGGCTACCGGCTGGATTCGAGGATTGGCGCGCACGCTGGGACCGCCTCAGCCCGGACCGCGTCGCCATGGCCGGAATCAACCCGATCTACATACCCAGGAACCATCTCGTCGAGGAGGCGCTCACGGACGCCGTTGCCGGTGATCTTGAGCGTTTCCACGTTCTTCTGGATGCCGTGACCTCACCCTTTGAACGCCGTGCGGGACTGGAACGCCTGGAGGCGCCGAGCCCGGACGGATTCGAGGAGAATTACATGACCTTCTGCGGCACCTGAGCGCAGGCGCCTACGAACCTCGAGATCGCCCCGGGGACCGCGGCGGGGTGGACATGCAGATAGGAGGCATGCACATTCCCCCGGATGAAACCCTCCCGCACCGTCTCCCCCGACCAGGCACGCCACGCCCAGGCGGAATCCCACCCCGGCGCACGACCGCTCGTCAGCGCGGTGTGATGGAATTCGTGCCCGACCAGTCTCTCCCCCGCGGCGAATAGCACGGAATCCCCGAGCGCAACGGCCTCGCGGTATCCCAGGGTCAGTCGACGCCCCATTGCCGCATGCGTGCCGATCACCCCGAGCATGGGGTGCGCATCGAGTGTCTCCACCAGCCACAGCAGCCCGGCGCACTCCGCGTGCACCGGTTTCCCCGCCTCGACGTGGCTGCGCACCTGCGCACGCAGTCTCCCCCTGCCGGCGAGCACCTCCACATGCTCCTCGGGGAAGCCCCCCGGGATCACCAGTCCGTCGCACTCGGGCAGATCCTGGGTCAGGGGATCAAATCTGCGCACCCGCGCCCCCGCCGCCTCCAGCAGCTCAATATGCTCGGGGTAGGCGAAGTTGAAGGCCCTGCCCGATGCCATCGCCACCACCACGTTCTCCCGCTTTTCGACGCCCGCCGCCGCATCCCATTCGGTGGAGGGGGCGGGTTCGGCCGCCAGACGCACCACGGCGTCGATATCAACGTGCCTGCGGATCAGTGCGGCCATGGCGTCGATGGCCGACTCGGCGGCATGCCCGTGCTCCTCGGCGGTGATCAGACCCAGGTGACGGGAGGGGACCTCGACGTCGTCGACCCGCGGGATCGCCCCCAGCACCGGGATTCCCTGATCCTCCACCGCCTGCCTGCACACCGCCTCGTGCCGGTCGGTTCCCACCTTGTTCAGGATGACCCCCGCGACGGCGACCCCGGAGTCGACGGTGGCGAAACCCCTGACCAGGGCGCCGACGGACTGGCTCATGCCGCGCACATCAACAACGAGAACAACCGGCAGGCCCAGCAGTGCCGCGATCTCGGCGGTGGAGCCCGCGGCAGGGGCAACCGCGCCGGTGCCCGGGGTGATGCGGCCGTCGAAAAGCCCCATCACACCCTCGACGACTGCGATGTCCGCTCCCTTCGCACCGTGTGCATAGAGTCCACCGATGAGCTCCGGTCCGCACATCACCGAATCCAGATTCCGGCCAGCCCTGCCACAGGCCATTCCGTGGTATCCGGGGTCGATGAAATCGGGGCCGACCTTGAAGGGTGCCACCGCACGCGACCGGGACAGGGCACGCATGAGCCCCGTGGCCACGGTGGTCTTCCCGGTACCAGACGCCGGAGCGGCGATGACCAGCCCCGCTACCATTCGATTCCCTTCTGACCCTTCCTGCCCGCATCCATGGGGTGCTTGATCTTGGTCATCTCGGTGACCAGATCGGCGACCTCCACGAGTTTCGGATCCGCATCCCTGCCGGTGATCACAACATGCTGGGTCCCGGGCCGGGTGCGCAGGGTCTCCACCACATCGTCGATATCCACCCATCCCCATTTGATGGGATAGGTGAACTCGTCGAGGACGTAGAAATCATGCTCCTGGTTCAGCAGACGGCGCCTGATCTCCTCCCACCCCGCCGCGGCGTCACGGGCGTGGTCCTCCTCGCTGCCCTGCTTCTTGGCCCAGGACCAGCCCTCGCCCATCTTGTGCCACTGCACGGGTCCGCCCTCACCGGTGTCATCGTGGAGCTGTCCCAGTCTGCGCAGCACCGTTTCCTCACCGACCTTCCATTTCGCCGACTTGACGAACTGAAAGACCCCGATGTCCATCCCCTGGTTCCATGCACGCAGCGCCATGCCGAATGCCGCGGTGGATTTCCCCTTGCCCGGACCGGTGTGCACCGCGGTGACGGGTAGTTTTCGACGCTGACGCGTGGTCAGTCCGTCATCGGGGATGGAGGCCGGATCGACTTGTCCCTGTGGCACGTAAAAGCTCCTTGCAACGGCGGTACTCGGTTGGGTGTTGCATATATCCTACGTCGCAGCCGAAGGGCCCGGGCCCTGATGCCCCGCCCGGATCGGACGCGGTGGAAAAGGCGCCCGGGAACCCCGTGGGAGCCACCGCCGGATCCCGCTACCGGAACCCATCAATCTCGATCTTCTTCATCTCGAGCATCCTGGTGAAGCCGCCCGGGCGATCAAGCAGCTGTTCCATGTTATCGGGGACGATCTGCCAGCTGACGCCGAACTCATCGCACAGCCAGCCGCACTGCTCGGCGTCCGGAACCGCGCTCAGGGCCTCCCAGACCCTATCGATCTCCGCCTGGCCGTGGGCCGTATACATCATGGAAACCCCGGGAGTGAAGGGATAGTTCTCCCCCGCGGTGGAATCCATGGCCGTCAGCCACTGACCGCCGAGCCGAAACTCCGAGAACACCACGGCCCCCTGCTCCTCGACGCTTCTCCCGATCTCGGAGGCGGGGATGACCGAGGTCCACAACCGCTCCGCCCGCGCAAGGTCGCCGCGGGCCCCGGACGGGAAGAGCAGCGAGATCATGGCGAAGGGACGGGGATCTCCTTCCGGCCGTGTGAGGATGAACTGCCAACTGACACCGAAGCGGTCCTCGACCCAGCCGTATCTCGGACTGAAGGGATACTCCGCCCTTTCGATCAGGATGCGTCCGCCGGGCGCGAGACTGTCCCATACCGCATCCAGGTTCCGTGCCGCCCGCTTATCCACAGAGGGATCGAAGTTCAGCATGATTCCGATGGACGGATTCGGGGTGAACTCCCCGCCCGCGTTGATCAGAGTCATCTCCATGTTCCCGATCCGCAGCTGCACCGTCAGCGTCTTGCCCGCCAGGGGTCTCTGGAAGTCCAGCAGACCGGTCTCCGGATATGTGCGCCGTGCCAGGACCTCCGCGCCGCCGGGAACCGTGCTGAAGGCGTCAAGGTAGAACTGCGCCATCTCGTCGGCGGTGCCCTGGCACCAGATGGCCGGAATGATTGTCTGCATACGGGCGATACTACGCCTGCTGTGCTACAAATCACACCGCTTAGGCGCTAATGACCCCGACGAGATTTTCGGCGTTGATGTCCTCGAGTTCAATACAGGTACCCTGCAGGCTCTCCGCGAGTCGGGCGGCCAGACCGAGACGGATACGCCCCCGCCGTTCACAATCGATGACGATGTTGCCCGAGAGTCCCAGCTGGGTGATGCGCTGAGCCGCAACGGAGACCCCGGGCAGGCCGGCGGTGGAGGTGTCCTGGCCGTCGGTCAGTGCGATCAGCAGCGCCCGGCGGCCCGGATCCCGCAGGTGCTCCCTGCGCAAAAGATCCGCGGCCTCCATCAGGCCCTGCGCCAACGGCGTCCGCCCACCGACGGGAATATCCTTCATCCTGCGGTGCGCCAGTTCAATGGAACCGGTCGGGGGGAGCACGACGCGGGCACCGGAACCGGACGCGGTGATCACGGCGACCTTGTCCCTGCGCTGATAGGCATCGGTGAGCATAGAGTTAATCGCACCCGTCACGGAGCTGATGCGTTTGGCCGCGGCCATCGACCCGGAGGTGTCCACCACGAAGACGATGAGGTTGGCCTCCTTGCCGCGGCGGATGGAACCGCGGAGGTCGCGGGGTTCAAGATCGACCATTGAATCAACGATCCGGGCACCACGGTCGGCGGCGGCACGAACGGTACCGATGAGATTGAGCCCGTGTCCGCCGGACACGGCCCGGATATTGGCGCCACGGTGGGAATAGGCGGCCGAACGCCGCCCCGGGCTCGATCCCTCCACACCAGGCGAATCCAGGGTGAGCAGTCGTGCGGCGAAGGGGTCACCCTGGGGTGCGGTGGAGCGTTTCCCACCGGACTCCGGGGACGGTGTCTGCGGGGGGTCCTGCTGCGCGGGAACATCGGGGTTTTCCTCCCCTCTTTCCTCCCCTCTCTCCTCAGTGCTGTTGTCCTCCGGCTCACCGTCGGAGTCGGTGGGAGGGGCGTCGTCAAGCGGTGGCTCGACGTCGTTGGTGCGTCTGTGGGGCAGCGCCAACCTCGCGGCAACCTCGACATCGGCGAGGGTGACCTCGCCGTGACCGCACCAGGCGGCATGGGCCGCTGCGGTGCGGGTGATCACGAGATCGGCGCGCATGCCCTCGACGCCGACGGCCGTACACAATTCAGCGATGGTGTTAAGGATCTCGTCGGGGACCCGCACCGAGCCGAGGGCCGCGGAAGCCGCCGCGATCCTCCCCGACACCTCCTCGTCCGCGGCATGCCAGCCGGTGGAGAAGGCCGCCGGATTCCCCTCGAAGGCCAGCCTGCGCCTGATGATCTCCGCACGCTCCCCGGGATCGGCGGACGCGGCGACCGACACGGACAGCCCGAATCGGTCCAGCAGCTGGGGGCGGAGTTCCCCCTCCTCGGGATTCATCGTTCCGACGAGAATGAACCGGGCCGGAGAGGAGTGGGAGACGCCATCACGCTCGATGCTCACGCGCCCGCTGGCCGCGGCATCAAGCAGCGCGTCCACCAGGTGATCGGTGAGCAGATTGATCTCATCGACGTAGAGCAGACCGCCGTCGGCCTCCGCGAGCAGTCCGGGGCGGTAGCGCGAGTGTCCGCTGCGCAGAACCGACTCCACATCGATGGATCCGAGCACCCGATCCTCGGTGGCGCCCAGGGGCAGGTTGACAAAGGGGGCGTCCCCGGGCAGCCGGGCGAAGGAGCGTACCGTCGTGGTCTTCGCGGTGCCCTTCTCCCCGCGGATGACAACACCCCCGATCCTCGGCGACACCGCATTCAGAATCAGTGCCAGCCGGACATCGTCCTGGCCGACAATCGCCGAAAAGGGATAGCCGGGATCGGGGGAGTTGCTCACCTTCGGTCTAATCCTGCTCGAGCTTCAGGGTCTTCTGGGTGTACGCCCACAGCTCATCGAAGAGTTCCGGATCGGCGGAGAGCTTCTTGCCGTAGGAGGGAACCATCTCGCGGAGCTTGTCCCCCCACTCGATCATGCGGTCGCCGAAGCAGCGTTCGAGCAGCTCGATCATGGCGGCGGGCGCGATCGACGCTCCCGGGGAGGCGCCGAGCAGACCTGCGATGCTGCCCTCGGAGTTGTTGATCAGCGCTGTACCGAACTCCAGCGATCCGAAACGCGGGCCCGCGATCGGCTTGATCACCTGCACACGCTGGCCGGCGTGGATCAGCTCCCAGTCCTCGTCCCTGGCCTCGGGCATGTACTCGCGCAGTGCTTCCATTCGAGCCTTCTGATCCTTGAGCACCTCGGTGACCAGGTACTTGGTCAGGCCGAACTCCTGGAGGCCGACACCGATCATCGATGCGAGGTTGGTCACCCGCAGCGACTTGAACAGGTCAAGGTAGGTGCCCGTCTTGAGGAACTTCGGAGTCCAACCCGCGTAGGGGCCGAAGAGCAGTCCCTTCTCACCCTCGATGACGCGGGTGTCCAGGTGCGGGACGGACATCGGGGGTGCACCAACCGATGCCTTGCCGTAAACCTTGGCGGCGTGCTTTTCAATGAGCTCCTCGTTGGTGCAGCGCAGCCACTGGCCGGAGACCGGGAATCCGCCGTAGCCGCGGATCTCGGGGATGCCGGCCTTCTGCAGCAGCGGCAGTGCCATTCCGCCTGCTCCGACGAAGACGAAGTTGGCGCGGACGGTCTGGGTGTCACCGGTGTGGATGTTCTTGACCGTGACCTTCCACTTGCCCCCCTCGGAGGTGATGTCCTTGACCTCGTGCCCGTAGCGCACCTCGGTACCGCCGTCCTGCGCGGCGTGCAGGAACTGCTTCGTCTGGGCACCGTAGTTAATGTCGGTGCCCTCGTTGATCCAGGAGATGGCCACCGGGGTGGAGAAGTCACGGCCCTCGGCCATGAGCGGAAGCTTCTCCGCAAAGGTGTCGGTGTCATCGCTGAACTGCATGTTCGGGAAGAGCGGGTGATCCTTCAGCGCCTCATAGCGGTGCCGGATGTAGGACACCTGGTCGTCGCCGGTGCCGAAGGAAACGTGGGGAACCGGGTTGATGAATTCGCGGGGGTCGGAGAGAATTCCGTGTTCGACCTGGTGTGACCAGAACTGACGCGAGACCTGGAATTTCTCGTTGATGCCGACCGCCTTGGAGATGTCGATCCGGCCGTTCTTCTCAGGGGTGTAGTTCAACTCGCACAGCGCCGAGTGCCCGGTTCCCGCATTGTTCCATGGTGAGGAAGATTCCTGGGCCGCTCCGTCCAGACGCTCGAAAATGATCTGGGACCAGCCCGGTTCCAGCTGGCGTAGCATCGCGCCGAGGGTGGCGCTCATGATACCAGCGCCGACGAGGACGACATCGACCTCGTCGGTGACCTTCTGTGCGTTCTTCTGGGAATCTGACATCTTCAACTTCCTTATATCTCCGCGTATAGTCTGTCGAACCTCAACACAAAACGCCGCAGGGCAGCTTCCGATGACTTTAGCAGTGGAAATGGCCCCGAGCGACGCCTAGAAACGCTGATGCGCTATCCCTGTGCGCGTGGAAAAGCGCACGTGTGCACACGTTGTCCGTGGCATTTTAGTGTACGCCTGTCCGCGTGGGGGTAACTAAACCTCCTCCACAATTCTCCTCTTTTAGTGACCTTTAACTCCCCCGCCACCACCCCCAGGTGCCGAAAACACAGATTCTCCGTCAGCTGAAGCTCCGAAAGGTATGACTACCTCCTCACCGAGCCGATGGGCAAAGCCCACACCGGTTGCGGGCCGGGCGTGACCGACCGGGCGGCGACCGCGCCACCGACTGCCTAATCTGGAGTTCATGACTCAGCGCAGCACACCGCATCCGGACTCTGAACGCACGACGTCTCCGGAATGGTCCGATGACATCCTCGGCCCCGGCTACCAGTCCACCACGATCCCGCTCGGGCCCGATCCTGACAATGAGACCGACGTGGTGACCACGGTCGTTCGCTATCGGCCCCCGACGGAAACCACCCGGTTCCACGAGAGGCCGGCTCTTCTACTGGTGTCCGGGATGACGGACTATTTCTTCCACACGGATTTCGCCGAGTACTTCCACGCGCAGGGCTACGCCGTCTACGCCGTCGATCTGCGCAAGACCGGACGCTCCTTCCGACCGGGCCAGACCTGGCACTACACCACCGAGCTTTCGCAGTACTTCGTCGATCTCAACGCCGCCCTCGATGTGGTCACCGCCGCGCACGCCACCATGACACCGGTCGCCCATTCCACCGGCGGACTCATCGCCGCACTGTGGCTCGATGATCTCCGCCGCACCGATCCCGGACGCCACCGGCTCATCGACTGCCTGGTCCTCAACAGCCCGTGGCTGGATCTGATGTATCCCCGCGCACTGGTGAGGATCTCCACCCCGGTGATCAACATCCTGGGCAGGACCGCTCCGCGGCTGGCCCTTCCCAATGACAATCTGGGCATCTACGGTAGTTCAATTCACATCAGTGCCCATGGGGAATGGGACTTCAACACCACCTTCAAGCCGATTACGGGGCACCGGAAGTACTTCGGCTGGCTGAGGGCGATCATCGCGGGTCAGCGCAGGGTACACGGCGACTCGGTGGATGTCGGTGTGGACGTGCTCACCCTGTGCTCCGCCCGGTCCTGGCACTCCCGCAGCTACTCGGCCGCCACGGACACCGCCGATGCGGTTCTCGATGTGGATCAGATCAGGACATGGGCACCACACCTCAACGGTGATCCCGCGCGGGTGACCATCCGTCCCATCGACGGGGCCAGACACGATGTCTTCCTCTCACTCAAACACGCACGGTTCGCCGCCTATGAGACCATGAACTCCTGGCTGGGCAGGCACCGCCGCCGGGAAGAAACTCCCGGTGAACAGCGTTGAAGGGGAAGCCACGGCTACGGCCCCGGCGTATGATTTCCCTTTCATCCACTTGCACAGGAGAAGACACCCCATGAGCACCTCCCCCGTCGAGGTCAGGCACTACGATCTCATCATCATCGGCACGGGATCCGGAAACTCCATTCCCGGCCCGGAGTTCGATGGTAAATCCATCGCCATCGTAGAAAAGGGGACTTTCGGCGGAACCTGCCTGAATGTCGGGTGCATTCCCACCAAGATGTACGTCTACGCCGCCGATGTCGCCCGGGAGATCGGCAGGGCCTCAACCTACGGCCTGGACGCGACGCTGAACGCCGTGGACTGGCCCGCGATCGTCGACAGGGTCTTTGCCCGGAGAATCGATCCCATCGCCCGCGGCGGGGAGGAGTACCGGAGGGGGTCGGAGACCCCGAACATCGACGTCTATGACATGCACGCCCGCTTCGTCGGTGAACGCACCCTGGCAACCGGAATCGCCGGTGAGGAGAGGCTGATCTCAGGCGATCAGATCGTCATCGCCGCGGGTTCACGCGCCTACATCCCGGAGGTCATCGCCGAATCAGGTGTGCGCTACCACACCAATGACAACATCATGCGGCTGCCGAGACTTCCCGAATCGATGGTGATCATCGGAGGCGGTTTCATCGCGCTGGAGTTCGCCCACGTCTTCTCCGCACTCGGCACCAGGGTGACGCTGCTCAACCGCAGCGATGTGCTGCTCAGAGGCGCCGACGCCGATGTTTCAGCGCGAGTGGCCGAGGTCGCCGGGACGCTTTACGACGTCCGGATGAACACGTCGGTCACCGCGGCACGCAACCTCGACGGAGGCGGCGTACGGGTGTCCCTTGACGGTGGCGGGGACATCGATGCCGAGGTGCTGCTCGTGGCCACCGGTCGCACACCCAATGGCGACCGGATGGATCTCGCCCGTGGCGGCATCGCGATGGACGGGCGCCGGATCAGGGTCGACGCCTTCGGGCGCACCACCGCCGACGGCGTGTGGGCGCTCGGGGATGTCTCTTCACCCTACAAGCTCAAGCACGTGGCCAATGCCGAGATGCGGACCGTCCGGCACAATCTGCTCAATCCGGGGAATCTCCAGGAGATGCCGCACGAGTTCGTACCCTCCGCGGTGTTCACCTATCCGCAGGTCGCACAGGTTGGACTGACCGAGGCCGCGGCACGCGAACAGGGACTGGATATCACCGTCAAGATCCAGAACTACTCCGATGTGGCCTACGGGTGGGCGATGGAGGATGCCACTGGCTTTGTCAAGCTCATCGCCGACCGCAGCACCGGCCGGCTGCTCGGTGCGCACATCGTCGGTGACCAGGCCTCGACGCTGATCCAGCAGCTGATCACGGTGATGGCGTTCAACATCGACGTACGCGAGGCGGCGACCGCGCAGTACTGGATTCACCCCGCCCTTCCCGAGGTGATTGAAAACGCGCTGCTCGGTCTGGAGTTCTAACCTCCGCCGGGTACGGCAGGGGTAATGTTGGTACTCGCCCTGATCAGTACGCAGTGGAAGAGGCAACGCAGACTCCAGTGGACACCCCCCTATCCCAATCACTCACACCTCAGCCCGCCGATCGTAGTATCCGCTCGGCCACGACCAGCATCGCCACCGCCTCCGCGGTCATGCTCGCGGTCATCGCCGCATCGCTCATACCTGGCAGCCGCCTCTACGCGGTGATCACCGCCGCCGGGGTCGCGCTCGGGGCGGCATCGGTCATCGCCCAGCTGCGCCACCATCTCCCGGCGCGGGTCTACCCGTGGCTCTCCGCGCTCGGCGGTCTGGTCATCCTCACCGTCGGTCTGCTCACCGCCGTGGCGAAGATAGGTTCCTCCCCCGTTCTGCTCACCGCGGCGCAGGTCTCGTCCTTCTATCTGGTCCCCCTGGCCGCGCTCGCGTGCTTCCTCGGTGGGCTGGGGCAGCTTCCGCCGAAATGGATTCTTCCGGTCCTGGCGGCGGTCGGCGGCGCGGCCGCGGCGGGCTGGTTCTCGCTCGGGCCCGTGTCCTGGACAACCTCACTGGTGGTCGCGGTGTCGGCGCTGATCTGCATCGGAGGCTGCGCGGTCCCGATCATCCGGGCCCTCACCGCTCCCCCGAGGCACCTGAGCGGATGGTTGATCGCGCTGTCCGCCGGCGTGATGCTCCCGGCGATGGCCTACACCATCATTCTCGCGCTGCTTCCACTGTCCGTGCCCCTCCCGGTTGTCTCACCGGTGTTCGTTGCCTGGGCCTACCTGTTCGCCGCGCTTCTGGCCACGTTCGCCGGAGTGCTCACCTCCGCCAGAAGTTGATCGAGATCCCAGTGGCTCTCGATCGTATCGGCGATCAGATCCAGCTGGGCCCGTCGCTTGCCGTCGAAGGAGGCATCCCCGCTGACGATGAAGCCATCCTTTCCCGCAGCCCCGGCGACCGCCGTCAGAAATTCCCGGCGCGAGCAGTCATTTTCCAGGTATCCGTGGCGGTGGGTACCCCACAGCGCGCCACGGTGGGCGCCCTCATTTCCGATCCATGGGGTTTCGGCGCTTCTTCCAACCTGTCCGTGATGGACCTCGTAGGATCCGTCACCGTGATTGATCAGGGTTTTTGAAGCTTCGAAACGGATGTCCAGGTCAAGGAGCCCGAGCCCCGCAACGGGCGCCGCGGCCCGGGATTCCACGGGATCATCGATGCTCCGCGCCATCATCTGGAAACCCCCGCAGATGCCGAGGATGGGCCCGTTTCTCCCGGCCCTCCGTCTCAGGGCCGTGTCGAGTCCCCGGGATCGCAGCCACCCAAGGTCCGACACCGTTGCCTTGGAACCGGGTATCACCACCAGATCGGCATCCTCGATGCTGTCACCGTCGGTGACCCAGGTCACCGTCACGCCCGGTTCCACCGCCAGTGCCTCCACGTCGGTGCTGTTGGAGATTCTGGGGAGTCGGATCGCTGCGACACGCAGGCGCTGGGAACCGAGTGCCGGGGCGGAACCGAGCACCCGGCCGACCGGAGCCTGGAGTGAGTCCTCCGCATCGATCCAGAGTCCGTCAATGTAGGGGATCACGGCCTTCGTCTGCACGCCGGTCAGTTTCTCCAGCTCGGTCAGTCCCGGCTCGAGGATGCTCGGGTCCCCCCGGAACTTGTTGATCACAAAACCCCTGATCAGTGCGCGGTCCTCGGCGGAGACAATCGCATGGGTGCCGAAGAGGTGCGCCAGCACCCCTCCCCTGTCGATGTCGCCGACGATGTAGACCGGCATCCCGGAGGCCTGCGCCAGGCCGAAGTTGGCCACGTCCGTGCTGCGGAGGTTGATCTCCGCGGGCGACCCCGCCCCCTCGCACACCACGACGTCGAAACGCTCCCTCAACGCGTCGAGCTGCGTGGTGGCGACCTCGCGCAGTCCGAGCCTGTGCTCGACATAGTCCCTGGCGCCGACGTCGCCGACGGCCTGCCCCATGACCACCAGCTGGGAGCGGCGGTCGGAGCCGGGCTTGAGCAGGATCGGGTTGAATTCCACGGAGGGTGCGAGTCCGCAGGCGAAGGCCTGGAGGGCCTGGGCCCGTCCGATCTCCCCACCGTCGGGGGTGACCATGGAGTTGTTGGACATGTTCTGCGCCTTGAAGGGCGCAACACGAAGTCCTGCGCGGGCGAAGGCGCGGCACAGTCCAGCCGTGATGACGGACTTTCCGGCGTCTGAGGTGGTACCCGCAATCAGCAGTGCGCTACCCGTGGACATAGCGTGATCGTGCTTCCTAGACGTCGGCGTCGGGAAGGGTGAGAATCTCCGGACCGTCCTCGTTGATGACGATCGTGTGCTCGAATTGTGCGGAGAACCGCCGGTCCCTGTTCTGCACCGTCCAGCCGTCATCCCAGATGTCATAGTCGAGGGAACCGATGTTGATCATGGGTTCGACGGTCAGTGTCATGCCCGGGACCAGGAGATCGCGGTACTGCATGCTGTCATAGTGCAGGACGATGAGCCCGTTGTGGAAGGTCGTGCCGATGCCGTGGCCCGTGAAGTCGGTGACCACGTTGTAGCCGAAGCGCTTGGCGTAGGACTCGATCACACGACCGATGACGTTGATCTCGCGTCCAGGTTTGGCGGCACGGATTCCGCGCATCATGGCCTCCTTTGTGCGCTCCACCAGCAGGCGGTGCTCCTCGGAGACGTTCCCGGCGAGGAAGGTGGCGTTGCAGTCCCCGTGGACACCGTACTTGAAGGCCGTGACATCGATGTTGACGATGTCCCCGTCCTCGATCACCGTTGAGTCCGGTATTCCGTGACACACGATCTCGTTGAGGGAGATGCAGGTGGATTTGGTGAATCCGCGGTAGCCCAGATCCGAGGGATAGGCCCCGTGATCGCAGGTGTACTCGTGCACGATGCGGTCGAGTTCATCGGTGGTGATGCCGGGACGGACGGCCTCACCTGCGACCTTGAGGGAGTTCGCGGCGATCCGCGAAGTCTTCCGCATCGCCTCGATCACCTCCGGCGGCTGGACGAACGGCTCCCCCATCGCCTCCTGGACCTCGTCCTTCCATACGTATTCCGGTCTCTCAATGGATGCGGGGACCTCCCTGATCGGAGTCGGCTTTCCCGGGACAATGGGCGCTCGCAGTGTAGACATGGAGACCATGCTAGTCCCCCCTCCACCGCGGTGGTGACTCGGCACCGGCGGTGTTCCGCTCAGCCGGTGATCGCCGGGGATTCCGCGACCGCTGGCTCTATGCGGTTCTGCCGTGCCGCACGCATCTCGTCGAGCCGGATGAAAAAGTGGTCCGTGACCGCGGTGGAGGTCTCCGAACCTCCACCGAGGACAACCAGCGTGGCAAAGGCGATGTCATCCTCGCGGTAGCCGGTGAACCAGGCGTGCGAGCCCTCATTGATCTCGGCCTCGCCGGTCTTGGCGTAGATCTGCCCGCCCTGCTGCCGCATGCCACTGGCGGTACCGGAGTTGACCACCGAGGCCATCATTGTCCGCAGCTGGTCGATGGCCGCCGGATCGGGAGGCGTGACCTGTTCGCTGGGGACCGTTTCATGCCCGGAGATCAGCGTCGGGACCGGGGTTTTGCCGGCGGCGGCCGTCGCTGCCACCAGTGCCATGCCGAAGGGGCTCGCCAAATCCAGTCCCTGACCATAGCCCGCCTCGGTGCGGTCGAGGGTCACCTCGCCCACCGGCACACTGCCGGTGATGGTGTCCAGGCCGGGGATTGTGTAATCGATTCCCAGTCCGAACTGTTTGCCCACCTCCTTGAGCACACCGGGGTCGAGATTTGTGGAGACGTCGGCGAATGTGGTGTTGCACGATGATGCGAAGGCGCGGTTCAGGGATGTGTTTCCGAGCGAGAACTGATTGTAGTTATTCACGATGCGGCCGTATATGTTCATCGAGCCGGGGCAAGGCACGATGGTGTCGGGGGTCAGTCCACGGTGTTCGATGCCCGCGGTGGCCGTGATGATCTTGAAGGTCGAGCCGGGCGGATACATGCCCATCAGTGCCACGTCACCGTCCTTGTCCGCCTCCCTGGTCTGGGCGACGGCGAGAACCTCGCCTGTGGAGGGACGGATCGCCACGAGCATCGCCTTCATGTCCTGACGGAGGTCGACTGCCTCCTGGGCGGCCCGTTGCACGTCGTGGTCAAGGCTGATCTTCACACTGGGGGCCAGCTCGGGGGCGTTGTAGGCGACATCATCGATGATCGCACCGTTTTCCGTGACGATGGAGGCACGCCAGCCGTTCGAGCCATCGAGATCCTCATCGACGATTCTGGACACGCGCGAGACAATGTCCGGGGCGAAGCCGGGGTCGGTGGGAACCATGGCGGCCTCGTCGTTGAAGATCAGACCCGGGACCCCGGCCAGCTCCTGTTCGACGATCGCCCCCTGGGCCTCATTGATCACGGTCACCGAATAGGTGCCGGTGCCGAGTTCCGGGAGGATGGAGTCCACATCGATGGTGTTCACGCTCCGGTCACGGGCATGGGCATCATCAAGGGAGCGGGCCAGGCGGTGCAGAACTACCCGGGTATCCCCCGCCTGGGCGGGATCGATGAGGATCCTGTAGGTCTTTCCAGGCTGGAGCACCGGGGCGCCATCAGAGGAAATGACATTCGCGCGCTGTGCCTCGACGGGACGCAGCTCCAGATGCTGATTCGCCCCGAGACCGGGGTGGACGATGGTGGGCTGCCACCGCACCGTCCATTCATCGCGCATCTTCGTCAGCGTCATCGAGGTGCCGTAGCTGAGCTCACGTTCCCTGGGCAGCTTCCAGGTGACGTGATAGTTGGCGGTGGCCACGGTGTCGCGGTTGTCCACGGAATCCAGGGTGAACTCCACGTCCTCGGCCTGGAGACCGGAGTAGGTCTCCCCGATCATCTTCGCGGCGGCGTCTCCCTGATCCGACAGCTCCCGGACCTGATCGAAGTCCCGGTCCGACCAGGCGCGGAGGAACTCCTGCGCCACCGGATCCGCGACCTCGGGGCGCGGTGTGCAGGCGACGAGGCTTATCGACGCCACCACCGTCACAATCACCGTTGCCAGCAGGGAACGAACCCAGACCATCTTCATGGGTGAAGATTAGCAGTGTCGCGGGACACCCCGGAGGACCGACACCGTCAGCGGGCCGGGGGTACGGAACCCAGGCTCAGCGGGTGACCTTGACCTCTGGCTTCATCCCCTGGGCGCTGGCGGCCTCGAGCACGTCGGGGTCCATGTCCTCGGCGATGCGCATGGCCTCCTCGATCAGGGTTTCCACGATCTTCGATTCGGGCACCGTCTTGACCACCTCGCCCTTGACAAAGATCTGGCCCTTACCGTTGCCCGAGGCGACTCCGAGGTCGGCGTCGCGTGCCTCACCTGGACCGTTGACCACACAGCCCATGACGGCCACGCGGAGCGGCACCTCCATTCCCTCCAGACCGGCGGTGACCTCCTCGGCGAGGGTGTACACATCGACCTGGGCGCGACCGCAGGAGGGGCAGGAGACGATCTCGAGCTTGCGGGGCCGAAGATTCAGGGACTGCAGAATCTGGTCACCCACCTTGATTTCCTCCACCGGGTCCGCGGACAGCGAGACCCGGATGGTGTCTCCGATTCCCGAACCGAGAAGCCATCCGAAGGCAACCGAGGACTTGATGGTGCCCTGGAACTTCGGTCCCGCCTCGGTGACCCCCAGATGCAGCGGGTAGTCGGAAATGGCGGCGAGCTGGCGGTAGGCCTCAACCATGATGACCGGATCATTGTGCTTGACGGAGATCGCGATGTCCCCGTAGCCGTACTCCTCGAACAGGGCGGCCTCCTGGATCGCGGATTCCACCAGCGCCTCGGGCGTGGCCTTGCCGTACTTATCCATGATCCGCTTGTCCAGGGAACCCGCGTTGACTCCGATCCGGATGGGGATACCCGCATCGCCGGCGGCCTTCGCTACTTCCTTGACGCGGCCGTCGAACTCCTTGATGTTGCCGGGGTTGACGCGGACCGCGGCGCAGCCGGCATCGATGGCTGCGAAGATGTACTTGGGCTGGAAATGGATATCGGCGATCACCGGGATCGGTGACTTCTTCGCGATGATCGGAAGGGCCTCAGCATCCACCGTCTTGGGGCACGCGACCCGGACGATGTCACAGCCGCTGGCGGTCAGCTGCGCGATCTGCTGCAATGTCGCATTGATGTCGTGTGTCTTCGTGGTGGTCATCGACTGCACCGAGATCGGATAATCGGATCCGACACCGACCTTCCCCACCATCAGCTGCCTCGTTTTACGACGCGGTGCCAGGACCGGCGGAGGGCTGGCGGGAAGTCCGAGTCCGATTTGGGTTGACAAGATTCATGCTCCTTGAGGTGGTTGCACCCCGGGAAGGGTGGGCCCGGGTACAGCCGTGGACGTTCGGGTTGGCGGTATGAACAAACCGTGGGTCAGTATGGCCGAAAGTCTAGCACTGTGATGCATCAACAAGGGTGCGGGCTTCCGTGGACGATCTAGCCGAAAACCCTGATCGGATTCACCACATCGGCAACGATGACGATGGCACCGACCGATAGCAGCAGGGCCGCCATGGCGACCGTCACCGGCATCAGCCTCGTGTAGTCGGCGGGTCCGCCAGGCTTCTGCCCGCGGAGTCTCCGGATCAGATCGCGAATCTTCTCATAGAGCACCACGGCTATGTGTCCGCCATCGAGTGGCGGCAGGGGGACCAGATTGAACAGGGCCAGGAAGAAGTTCAGGCTGGCCAGGGTCATCAGGAACATGTCCCACATTGAGCGCTCCACGAACTCGCCGCCGACACGGGAGGCACCGACGACGCTCATCGGCCCGTTGATGTCGCGTTCGGCACCGAAGATGGAGGCGACCACACCGGGGATCTTCGAAGGGAAGGAAAGCAGCCCCTCCCATGTCGCGTGGAACATGTCACCGGTGAAACGTGCCGTTGCCCCCAGTCCCTCGATGGGTCCGTATTTCTTGTACACATCGGGAACCGGTGCGTTCGTCACACCGATCGCACCAACGATGACCTCAGCTCCCTGGGAGTCGAGGCGGGTCACCGCATCCACGGGGACGTCGACATCGCGCAATTGTCCGTCGCGCTCCACGCTCAGCACCGCAGTCTCACCCGGGATCAGCAGGATTTCATCGCGCAGGGCGGTGAAATCAGACACCTCGGTGCCGTCGATGGCCAGAATGCGGTCGCCCACCTCGATGCCGGCGTCCGCTGCGGGTCCCCGCCCCACACAGGAATCCAGGGTTCCATCCGGATTCTGCTCCCCTGGCACGCACTGGACCGATCCGACGGTGGCTGTCAGGTCGGCATCCGGATTGGGAATGCCCGAGCTCACAGCCACGGCGTAGAGAACCAGGAACCCGACAAGGATGTTCATGATCACGCCGCCGGACAGGACGATGATGCGCTGCCACCACGGCTTGTTATACATTGCCCGGTCGCTTTCCTCGGGCTCCAGGGGATCCTGCGCCGTCATCCCGGCGATGTCACAGAAGCCTCCGACGGGGACGGCCTTGAGCCCGTAGCGGGTCTCGCCGCGTCCGAAGGAGAAGACGGTGGGACCGAATCCGATGAAGAAGCGGCGCACCTTCATGCCGAAGGCTCGAGCGGTAATGTAGTGCCCCCACTCGTGGAGTGCGATGGTGACGGCAATACCGAGAAAAAACAGCACTACACCGGCGAGATACGCTGCCACGGAGGGAGCTCCTTCTAAGTCTTACAAGCCATCGATGATCCGGTTGGCCCGCCTGCGGGCCTCCCTCTCGGTGGCGAGAATATCGTCGATGCCTGAGGGTACACCAGCAAACTGTGAAGAAGCCTGAAGCACCTCATCGACGACATCGACGATCTGCGGGAAGTGGATGCGTCCCGCGAGGAAGGCGGCGGCGGCCTCCTCGTTGGCCGCGTTGTACACCGCGGGGAAGGTGCCACCGCCAGCTGCGGCGTCCCGCGCCAGCTGGACCGCCGGAAAGGCCAGGTTGTCCACCGCCTCGAAGGTCCAGGTGTGGGCGCTGGTGAAGTCCAGCGCCGGCTGCGCCCCGCTCAGACGGTGCGGCCAGTTCAGAGCCAGTGCGATCGGCAGCTTCATCGAGGGCGGGGAGGCCTGCGCGATTGTTGCGCCGTCGACGAAGGTGATCATGGAATGGATGATGGACTGTGGATGTACCGTGACGTCGATGCGATCCGGCCCGACGCCGAAGAGCAGACTCGCCTCGATAAGCTCGAGTCCCTTGTTAATCAGAGTTGCGGAGTTCAGCGTGTTCATCTGACCCATCGACCAGGTGGGGTGCGCCGCGGCCTGTTCGGGGCTGACATCCCACATCCGCTGTCGGCTCCAGCCCCGGAACGGTCCGCCCGAGGCGGTGAGGACGATGCGGTCGACCTCGGCGTCGGTTCCGCTGCGCAGACACTGCGCCATCGCGGAGTGCTCGGAGTCGACCGGGACTATCTGCCCAGGTGCGGCCCTGGAAATGACATGGTCCCCGCCCGCAACCAGGGATTCCTTGTTCGCCAGCGCCAGGGTGGCGCCGGATTCCAGGGTGGCCAGGGTGGCAGCGAGACCCAGGGAGCCGACCAGGGCATTGAGAACGGTATCGGAATCGGAGTTCTCGACGAGTGTGCGCGCCGCATCGCGCCCCGAGATGACAGCTCCCCCCAGTGCCTCGGAAACCTCGGCCGCGGCCGACTCCCGGGCCACCGCAACCCGATCCGGAGACAGGTTCAGTGCACGCGCCTGAGCGATGATCAGGCCCGGATCGGAACCTCCGGCGGCGATGCCCACCACCTGGAAACCCTCCGGATTGGCGGCAATCACCTCCAGCGCCTGGGTGCCGATGGAACCGGTACTTCCGAGAATCAGGATCTTTTTGCTCACCCTGACCATTGTTGCACCTTCGATCCACGGCGATGTCACTACACCCGTTTGGGGCGGATAGAAAGTTGGTCTCACGTCCTCAGCGGGTGGGCGCCGGCAATTCGCCCAGCTCGGGAGGCCGTCCGGGGACATTCATTGCGGAGGCCTTTCGCGTGACCGGGCGAAATATGAGAACATGGAGAGACTTAAACCAAGTTCTGTAGGTGCCCTCCCGGCGGGATCCCCGGCGGGTGGGCGAATGAAGGAGTATAACGTGGCCGGTTCCTCCCACACGATTGAGCCCGAGATCTACAACGGGGTCTCCACCCTCGACGAGCCCTCCGCGGGCTGGGGTTGGCACGACATCGGGCGCAACGCCATCCAGATCTCCGGATGGGTGTCCGTTCTCTTCCTGCTCGGCTTCAATTTCGGCAACCACCACGGTCATGTGGAGACCATCTGGCTGCTCACCATCGCCGCACTGGTCGCGATCGGGCTCGTCATCCACCTTTTCGAGCCGAAGCTGAGCCAGGTGCGCACGGTGACCGCCCGCAACCAGCCGGTGGGCCATGTCGAACCCGACTGGACCTACGATCAGGCGACGCTGTCGGGGACCTGGGACAACCTCACCGATAATCAGCTGCGGTCCATCAACATTGATCCCGCGCGCGTGTCGCATCTGCGCATCATTGAGGAGAAGTAGCGGTCCCCTCTTCCGTACTTCCCCACCCCCCGGCCCGACGCCGGGGGGTGGTTTTTTCCTGTTGAATCCGGCTTGTTCCGTCCTACCCGACGCTGCGCTTGACCTTGTCGAAGATCTCCGGCATTCTCGCATCCACCCTCTTCAGACACAGCCGCACGACGACCGCATAGAGGATTGCCGGGATGGCAATGGCCAGGATCTGACCCGCGAGGACGACCCATGGCATCTCCGACTGGTATCCGATTGAGGTCACGGCAATGGCGGGCAGGGAAGGCACCCAACCCAGCAGCAGTGAGGCGAAGGCGGAGATGAAGGCGGCACCGGAGTAGCCACTCTTGTCGCCCCACGGGCTGGTTCCCGGTCGTGCTGTGGCGAAGGGGTTGAACACGGTGGTGAACAGACTGACCGCGGCGGTGGTCAGGAAAATTCCCACTGTGATACCCAGTACCAGCAGCAGGACCACTCGGTTGTCCGCGATGCTGAGGGCGATAACGGAGTAGATGGCAATGGACACGGCGGCGGGGGTCACCGATGCCCAGTGCCGGGGGAGGAGAAGTGAGCGCGTCGAGGCTCCGGAGGACATGTTGACCCAGATTCCCGATCCGTCGTATCCGAAGTCGTTGACCGCGACGGAGCCACCGAAGATCGCCACGAACACCAGGCCCGTATACATGATGAATTCCCCGATGGTGACACCCTGAACGATGAACAGCACGGTGAACACAGGAAAGATGAGCAGGGAGGACAGCAGCCGCGAATCCCGGAAGAGGTAGCGGATCGCGCGCGAGTACACCGCTCCCCCCGCGTTGTGCGGAACACCGGGGAGGAACAGAACGGAGTCGGATTCCCGGTGCCTGCGCTCCCTGCCCGGACCGGACCGTCCCCCGCGATCCAGCGGTGCACTCAGTGCCCTCTCCACGAGTGTGCGCCACAGCCATGCACCGAGGCCGAGATACGCCAGGCTGAGTCCGAGGAAGACCGCCGCCATCGCCCACCGTCCCTCTTCGGCCGCCTCGACGGCACCCGCGGTGGAGGCGAAGGGGGTCCATCGCACGGCCCGGCCGAAAACATCGAGGTGCTGCATCGCCCCGCTGCCCGCCAGCAGCTGGTAACCGATAATCAGCACGAAGAACCCGACCGTGGCGTAGACACCGGCCCGCTCCTTGCTGATTCTGCTGGAGGATCCCGTGGCCAGGGAGGCGACCAGCTCCCCCAGCAGCAGTGTCATCACCAGCGCGAGCAGCAGCATGATCCAAATGACGGGGGCGAGCGCAAGCGGATACATGATGGAGGCGACGACCGCGGTGACCACCGTGCACAGCACCGCCAGAATTCCGCGGGACTGCATCAGGGTGGAGATTGCGAACGCCGGAAGGAGCTCCCTGGCTCCGATGGACAGGGTGGCGAAACTGTCCGCGCTCAACTGTCCCTCACCGGAGGGCCACATCACCGCGGCGACCACATAGGCGAAGGTACCCATAGCGACGACGCCGGCCAGCACCCCGGTCCGGCCCTCATCGATGCCCAGTACCAGCAGCGCCGACATGCTCAACAGGCCGATGAGCCCGTAGACGGAGACGATCACGATCATGGCTATGGAGGAGCCATTCCCCGCGACGGTACGTCTCCACAGGGTGGCCTGCAGCTTCAGCAGCGTTCTAGTCATCGGTGCCCCCTCCCAGCCAACCCAGGGACCCCTCGGCCAGACTGCCCCCTCCGACGACGTCGATGAACACATCATTGAGGGTCCGACCCGAACGCACCTCGTCGACGTGGCCGAACACCGTCACCCGGCCCTCGTTGATGATCGCGACGTGGTCGCACAACCCCTCGACCAGGGTCATCACGTGCGAGCTGAGCACGACCGTTCCCCCCGCCGCGGCGAAGTTGCGGAGAATCTGCTGGATAAGCTGCGCCGAGACCGGATCCACCGCCTCGAGTGGCTCGTCGAGCACGAGCACCTCTGGATTGTGCAGCAGTGCCTGCGCAAGCAGGATCTTTTTGGTCATGCCCGCGGAATAGTCGACGATCCGCTTCGGTCCCGCGTCGCTGAGGCCCAGGGCGTCGAGAAGCTCCCCTGTCCGCTGCTTGACGACGCTCCCCTCGATCCCGCGCAGCGCCCCCACGTAGGTGAGCAGCTCCAGACCGGAGAGCCGGTCAAAGACCGGCAGACCATCGACGAGGAGCCCCATGGCGCGCTTCGCGGGCCCCGGTTCCTCCCAGACATTGTGCCCGGCGATCCATGCGGTGCCACGGGTGGGCCTCAGCAGTCCGGTGGCCATGGACAGCATCGTTGTCTTTCCCGCCCCGTTGGGCCCGACGATTCCGTAGATCGCACCCCGGGGTATGTCGAGGTTCAGGGTATCCACAACCGGGTGGCCGCCGTATTCCTTTGTCAGCCCGCGGACAGCCAGGGCCTGGGTACTCGGATCAGTCGGACAGATCCTCGGGACGGGATCAGACATGGTTACACGACCTCTCAGCAGCGGTGTCTTCACAGTTGTACCGCCCGAGGCTATCAGAGGTCCGGCCCCTTGACCCCGATGGGGTTTTGCTACAACTACCTCTCCTCGGCTGCCAACTGACCGCAGGCGGCCGCGATCTCCTGGCCCTTCGTGTCACGCACGGTGCAGGGAACACCCTGTGCGATGACCCTGCGGACGAATTCATCCTGCCGCTCCCGCGGTGAGGCATCCCACTTCGATCCCGGGGTCGGGTTGAGCGGGATCAGGTTGACATGCACGCGGGAGCCGAGGGCCCGGTGCAGCTTCTTGCCCAGCAGATCCGCGCGCCAGGGCTGATCATTGATATCCCTGATCAGTGCGTACTCGATGGAGACGCGCCGACCGGAACGATCGGCGTAGTAGGCAGCTGCATCGAGCACCTCGGCGACCGACCAGCGGTTGTTCACGGGGACCAGCTCATCGCGGAGCTCGTCATCGGCGGTGTGCAGGGAAACCGCCAGGGTGACGGACATGTCCTCGTCGGCAAGCTTTCTTATGGCCGGGGCCAGTCCGACGGTGGACACGGTCACGCTCCGCTGGGAGATGCCGAAACCCTCCGGTGCGGGCCGGGTGATCTGCCGCACCGCGGAGACGACGCGCTTGTAGTTGGCGAGCGGCTCACCCATGCCCATGAACACGACGTTGGACAAGCGACCACCGCTGCGCTGCATGGTGGATGCTGCGTTGCGGACCTGATCCACGATCTCACCGGTGGAGAGGTTGCGATCCAATCCCCCCTGACCGGTGGCACAGAAGGGGCAGGCCATTCCGCAGCCGGCCTGGGAGGAGATGCACAGGGTCGCCCGATCCGGGTAGCGCATGAGCACGGATTCGAGGAGGGTGCCGTCGTGCAGCTTCCAGAGGGTCTTCTGGGTTTCCTCATCGTCCGCGTCGAGGACTCGGACGGGGGACATGAGCTCGGGGAAGAGTGCGTCCCGGACCGCCACTCGCGCGGATTCGGGAAGGTCGGTCATGGTCAGGGGATCGGCTTCGAGCCTGCCGTAGTAGTGGCGGGCGATCTGGTCGACCCGGAACCTGGGCAGGCCGAGTTCGGCGAGCGCCTCGATGCGGGCCTCGTGATCAAGGTCCGCCCAGTGCTTCGGCGGCATGCCGCGTTTCGGTGCGGAAAATACAAGGGGTAGGGGTGTAGCCATAATGAACCCATTCTTGCACGAACGTTATCAAATCGTTCAACCGTAAACCCGTGTTTATGTGGCACCACGCCGGAATAGCTTGTTCAATGGCAGTTATGAGCAATCAACCGCAGTCTCCGAATGACGCCTTCCCCGAGGATACTCACGCCGGATACGATCCCGGAATTCCCGGTGCCGGCGATGTCAGTGATCCCGCCGATGACGCCCCGGGTACCCGGTCTGAGGTGACGGCACCTGTACCGGCGGTCCGCGATGAAAAGGTACATGATGTCGAGGAGCAGCACCGAGAGGCACCCCGGACCCCGTCACGGACCTTTGCCGGCGGAACCTGGGTGGCGTTGATCGTCGGGGCTCTCCTGCTAATCCTCCTGCTCGTCTTCATCCTGCAGAATCAGACTCCGGTTGAGTTGACTCTGTTCGCGTGGAGCTTCCAGTTCCCCGCGGGAATCGGGTTTCTCCTCGCCGCGATCACCGGCGCACTGATCATGGCGCTGGTCGGCGGCGTCCGGATGTTCGAGTACCGCCGACAGATCAGGAAGCTCCGCAAGGCCTTTTAGGCCGCCGCCCGCCCGAGCGCTCAGACGCTGCTGACCGCGCTGAGGACGAGCCAGGTGACCATGGCCGCGGGCAGCATTCCGTCGAGCCGGTCCATCAGCCCTCCGTGTCCGGGCAGAAGATCGGACATGTCCTTGATCCCCAGATCACGTTTGAACTGGGATTCCACGAGGTCGCCGAGGGTGGCGCAGACCACGAGGCCGATCCCCAGCAATCCCCCCAGCCACCAGTGGTGGTGCAGCAGCAGATTCACGCAGAGGATACCCACCGAGGTCCCGAGGACGACGGAGCCGGCGAATCCCTCCCACGACTTCTTGGGCGATACCAGCGGGGCCATCGGATGCGAACCGAAAAACACACCGGAGACGTATCCCCCGACATCCGAGGCGATGACGCAGAGCATGAAGGTGATGATGAAATAGGTGCCGGGTATGTCCCCGTTGGCCATCAGTGACAGCATCGCGGCGAAACTGCCGAAGAGGGGAATCCAGGTGAGGACGAAAATACCCACCGAGGTGTCCCGGAGATAGTTCCTGGCCTCCTTGTCGGGGCCGTTGTAGAAGATCCGGAAGAACATCAGGACGAGCACGGTGGCGACGAAGGCCGCGAGGATTCCGGAGGCGGCGAACTTCCACGAGGACCACACCATCGCCTGACCACCGATTATCATGATCGGCATGGGCAGGTGGTAGCCGGCCTCCTTGAGCCTGCCCCCCACCTCCCAGGTAGCCACCGCGACGGCCCCGGCGACCACCAGGTACCAGCCCCAGGGGCTTAAAATGATGCCAAGGAGTACCAGGAGCCCGAGCCCGATTCCGACGCCAATCGCCGCGCCGACATTGCGGCCGGCGCTGTTCCTCGGTTTGGGCATCCTCATGGCCCGGATGTGTTCTCCCGGTTCGCTCATGGGCTCTCCTTGATCGTCACCTAGATCGGTCATCGTCGCTGGGTTCACGCTGATCCTGCCGCGGCAGCCTTCGGCGGGCCCGCACACCGTCGCGGTGTCGTGCCACCACGGGGACGGCGGCCCCCGATACCGGCAGGGATCACTCTAGACCTCGAGGAGTTCCTTCTCCTTCTTCTGGACCACTTCATCGACCTGCTCCACGTATCGGCCGGTGACCTTGTCCAGTTCCTTCTCTGCGGCCACGACCTCGTCCTCGCCGGCGTCGCCGTCCTTCTGCAGCTTCTTCAGCTGATCCTTGCCCTTCCGGCGGATGTTCCGGATGGCGATCTTCCCGTCCTCACCCTTCGACCTCGCGAGCCTCGCCATCTCCTTGCGACGCTCCTCCGTGAGCTGGGGGATGGTCACCCGCAGAACCTGACCGTCGTTGGTGGGATTGACGCCGAGGTCGGAGTTCCGGATGGCGTTTTCGATCTCCCCCATCGCGCTCTGCTCGTAGGGTCTGATCAGGAGCATGCGCGGCTCCGGAACAGACACCGTCGCCATCTGTGTGATCGGTGTGGGGACACCGTAGTACTCGGCAACAACACCGTTGAACATCGCCGGATTCGCGCGTCCGGTTCTGATGGTGGTCAGATCTTCACGTGTGTGCTCGACCGTGGCGGACATCCGCTCCTCGGCCTCGAAAAGGATCTCGTCAATCATGAGTGTTTTCTCCTGTGCATTCGCAAATGAAGGCGCTCCCTGCTGAGACCGCCTCGGGAACGTCAGCGTTTCCCTGTAAATCTATCAGGACTTCACGAGCGTACCGATACGCTCGCCGCCAATCGCGCGGGCGATGTTGCCGTCGGTGAGAAGGTTGAACACCAGAATCGGCATGTCGTTGTCCATGCACAGGCTGAAGGCGGTGGCATCGGCGACCCGGAGACCCTTTTCAATCACTTCCTTGGGGGTGATCTCGGAGAAGAGCTCCGCATCCGGGTTGGTGCGCGGGTCGGCGCTGTAGACACCGTCGACGCCCTTCGCCATTAGGAGGACATCGCAACCGATCTCCAATGCCCTCTGCGCCGCGGTGGTGTCGGTGGAGAAATAGGGCATGCCCATTCCCGCGCCGAAGATGACCACGCGGCCCTTCTCAAGGTGGCGCTCGGCGCGGAGCGGCAGATAGGGTTCGGCCACCTGCGCCATGTTGATGGCGGTCTGGACACGGCATTCGACGCCGTGCTGAGCCAGGAAATCCTGGAGTGCGAGGCAGTTCATCACCGTTCCCAGCATGCCCATATAGTCCGAGCGCGCACGGTCCATGCCCCTCAGCTGCAACTCGGCACCACGGAAGAAGTTGCCACCGCCGATGACCACGGCGATCTCTGCTCCGGTCCTGGCCACCTCGGCAATCTGACGGGCGACGTTGTCAACCACATCGGGATCGACACCGACGTTGCCACCGCCGAACATCTCACCTCCGAGTTTGAGCATCACCCGTTTATAACCGGAACCGGACTGTTCACTGGAGGTGGACACCGTGAAATTCTCCTTACACATAGGAATATCTGGAAATCTATCTGACATTGCAGTTCGTTGACCGCGGGCGACAGCCGCCGCAGTGCTAGATTCCTCGTTCTGGGATTCAATCTTACATGGCCGTGCCCGGGGGCCGGCCGGGGATTTCGCCGAATCAGCGCCGCTCGGGGCACGGCTGAAGCCCCGCCCATCAATGATGTGCGGGGCTGTATCAGGGACCGGAGTCCGAGAAAGCTCCTGCTTTCCTAGGCCTGTCCGACCTCGAAGCGGGCGAAGGAGGTGACGGTCACGCCGGCATCATCCAGCAGCGCCTTGACGGTCTTCTTGTTGTCAGAGACGGATGCCTGCTCAAGCAGGACGTTCTCCTTGTAGAAACCGTTGAGACGACCCTCGACGATCTTCGGGATGGCCTTCTCCGGCTTGCCCTCCTCGCGGGTGATCTGCTCGGCGATGGCGCGCTCCTTCTCCACGATCTCGGCGGGAACGTCCTCGCGGGTCAGGTAGGCGGCCTTAAGGGCGGCGACCTGCATGGCGGCCTGGCGTGCGGCAGCCTCTGCGGCCTCGCCCTCACCGGTGTAGGCAACGAGAACACCAACCGCGGGGGGAAGATCCGCGGAACGCTGGTGGAGGTAGACGGCCACGTGGTCACCGTCGAGGGTGACCGCACGGCGCAGCTCAAGCTTCTCGCCGATCTTCGCGGAGAGCTCCTGGAGCACCTCGGCTGCGGTCTTTCCATTGACATCCGCTGCGGCGAGCTCCTCCGGGGAGTTGGCGCCGGCGGCGGCCGCACCCTCGACGATCGCCTTGGCGATGTCTTTGAACTCAGCGTTCTTGGCAACGAAGTCAGTTTCGGAGTTGATCTCAACCATGGTGTTGCCGGACACTGCGACCAGGCCCTCGGTGGCGTTGCGCTCGGCACGCTTGCCGACGTCCTTTGCGCCCTTGATGCGCAGGATCTCAACGGCCTTGTCAAAATCGCCTGCAGCCTCGTCGAGAGCCTTCTTGCAGTCGAGCATGCCGGAACCGGTCAGTTCGCGGAGCTTCTTCACATCCGCTGCGGTGTAGTTCGCCATGGTGGGGGCGATCCTCCTTGTGTTTGGTTTTTCTGGTACGTGACAAGTCTTAAGGTTAGGGCACTGCGGCCCTGACCGCCCGCCGTACCGGGACAGGTACCCCGGGGGCCTCGGGCTACGTGGCGGGCGAATCGGTGGGCGAAAGCCCCCACGGCGAAGGGCGATGTTTACTTGGGTATTCCGTCGACGTGGGGGCTTTCGAGCAAAGCGGGCCTACAGCCTATTCAGCTGCGGTCTCCTGCTCAGCTGCCGGTGCGGCCTCAGCCACAGCGGCCTCCTCGGCCTGTGCCGGAGCTTCCTCGGAAACGGGCGCCTCGTCGACGTTGCTGTCGCCGGCGGCCTCACGGGCTGCGGCGAGCTGGCGCTCCTCGCGTGCCTTCTTGCCCTCTTCCACCGCGGTGGAGATGACGCGGGAGAGCAGTGCCGTCGAACGGATCGCGTCGTCATTGCCCGGGACCGGGAAATCGACGACATCGGGATCACAGTTGGTGTCGAGGATGGCCACAACGGGAATGTTGAGCTTGTGAGCCTCGGCGACCGCGATGTGCTCCTTGTTGGTGTCAATGACCCACAGTGCGGAGGGCACGCGGGTCATTTCGGCGATACCGCTGAGGACGCGCTCAAGCTTGGTGCGCTCGCGGGTGAGCATGAGGATCTCGCGCTTGGTGCGGCCCTGGTAGCCGTCCTCGGCCGCATCCATCGCCTGGAGTTCCTTCATGCGGTTCAGGCGCTTGGACACGGTCTGGAAGTTGGTCATCATGCCGCCGAGCCAACGGTGGTTGACGTAGGGCATTCCGACGCGCTCGGCCTCGACCTGGACGGCTTCCTGTGCCTGCTTCTTGGTACCAACGAAGAGGATGGTTCCGCCGTGGGCGACGGTTTCCTTGACGAACTCGAACGCCTGATCAATGTAGGTCAGGGTCTGCTGGAGATCGATGATGTAGATGCCATTGCGCTCGGTGAAGATGAAACGACGCATCTTCGGGTTCCAGCGGCGGGTCTGGTGGCCGAAGTGGACACCGGCATCGAGAAGCTCTCGCATGGTTACGACTGCCATGTTAAGCCCCTTTCTTAAGTTCTAGTTTCGGTTTTGAGGGAGTTGTGCAGGTTTTTATCCTGCACCCTAGCGACGGGTTCCCGATTTATCACCCTGGAGCGCGTACTCCCGGGACCTCGATGATCAGATGTCATGGGCCGAGGGCCGACGACACCGCCGCGCGTAGTCAATACATCCGGGACACGTCAATGAACCCGGACACACTGCTGTTGCCAAGCCTACATCCCCTGACCTGCAGTTCCAAAAGGAAACTTCCGCGCTGTGGATAAAACCCCCGGGACGCACCCACACCCTTCACTTCCCCACCATTTTCCACAGGGCCTCCACCCCGCCATTGCCCGCCGGGGCCCCGCGGCACCAACATCGAGAGCATGAGGACGATTCTGAGCGCACTGATCACCATCCTGCTGCTTCCCATCCCCGCCGCCGATGCCTACGTCAACCCGGCCACTGGGCAGACCCGTGCTGGCCGGGTCCTGCGCAGCTTCGACAAACCGGCCAGGAACTGGCTTCCGGGACACCGGGGGGTGGACCTCGATCTGCAGGTCGGGCGCCGGGTGCTGGCTGCAGGTCCCGGGACGGTGGCATTCAGCGGAGACGTCGCCGGAACCCCGACGATCTCCATCGACCATCCGGACGGAATCCGCACAACCTATCAACCCGTCCACCCGCTGGTCGGTACGGGTGACAGGATCGAGGAGGGAGATGTAATCGGCGTTCTCGGCCATCCGACCACCGCGTTTCCCGGCCTGCAGTGGGGTGCCCGCCGGGACGGGGACTACATCAATCCCATCGGACTCCTGCCCGCCCCCACGATCCGCCTCAAACCGCTTGTCGACGCCTGACAAACCGGTCACGCGCGCGGGTGCGCCCGCTTGAAGGCCTCCAACAGCCGCTGGGAGCTGACATGGGTGTAGATCTGCGTGGTCTGAAGGGAGGAGTGCCCGAGCAGTTCCTGGACCTCGCGCAGGTCGGCCCCCCCATCGAGCAGATGCGTCGCGGCGGTGTGCCGGAGCGAGTGCGGGGACAGCGGCCCCACACCGGAGACCACCGCTGCTCTTTCAACTATGCGCCTGACCTGCCTCGGATCGATTCTGCGCCCCCGGGCACCGACAAACATCGCAGTGGCGACAACCGCCATGCCGTCACGGACGCCCAGCCACTTCTCGACCGCGTCCCCCGCGGCGTCACCGAAGGGGATCATCCGTTCCTTGTCGCCCTTTCCCAGCACCTTGACCAGCTGCCGGTGCAGATCCACGTCTGCGATGTCGAGCCCGCAGAGTTCCGAGACCCGCATACCGGTGGCGTAGAGCAGCTCAAGGATGGCACTGTCGCGGAGGAACTCCGATTCACTGTGGGAGTCGGCGTTGCCCACCAGATCCCCGGCCTGCTCCGTGCCCAGCACCTTCGGCAGCTCACGGTGGACCCCGGGGCTCACCAGCCGGGCGGCGACGTCGGCGTCGATTAGCGAGTTCTTGGCCGCCCAGGTGGAGAACGCCTTGACCGAGGCCGTTCTTCTGGCGAGGGTGCTTCGTGATTTACCAGCTACCGCCGCACGCCCGAGCCAGGCGCGCAGCTGCGTCAGGTTGAAGTCACCGAAACCGCCGAGATCCTCGGCCATGCCGACAAGGTCCGATCGATAGCCTCGGACGGTGGCCTCCGAACGGCCCCGGACGAGGCGGAGGTGTTCGCAGAAATCCTCGATCGCCGGCTCAAACTCATTCATTGCCATCCCACCCGTCCGAGACGGAAGGTGCCACGCTTCGACTCGAAGCGTGGCACCTTCCGATCTGACTCACCCATAGTGCATTAGCCTAGCGCCACACGGCGCCCCGCTCACCAGGGAACCAGCCCGAACCCTGGAGAACTTTACTTAGGCTTGCCTCACCCACTTTAGACACCGTTTCGACGCTTGGCAATAGGTGAGGGCTTTTTTATTCCTTTTTATTCCTCTGCCACCATCCCCGGATTGAAGATGCGCTCCCACTTTGTGCCCACCCTCCTGATCAAACGGCGACTGTCAAGCTCCACTAAAAGATGGATGACCAGGGGAAGTGACAGTCCGGATTCGGCCGCAACCTCTCCTGCCTCGCGCGGCCGCGTACTCAGCGCATCGAAGACCCGCAGTTCATTTCTGCTCAGCGACTGGACCGGCGAGGCGGCGAACTCCATCTCCAGCTGCCCCTGCGCATCCACCTCACCTAGAGCCTCGAGCAGAGCTCTGACGTCGGCACCACCGGCGATGAGCTCCGCTTCCCCGTTGCGGATCCTCTCGTGGCATCCACGCGAGCCCGCCGTGGTGATCGGCCCGGGAACCGCCATGGCCACCTTCCCGAGACCACTGGCCCAGCTCAGTGTGTTCAGGGCGCCCGAGCGCCATGCCGCCTCGACGACCACGGTTCCCCCGGTCAGGGCGGCCACCAGGCGGTTTCGGGTGAGGAAACGATGCCGCTGTGGCGGAACTCCCGGCGGGTACTCACTGACGAGCACCCCGCTCCCCGACTCCACCACCTGCTCGAACAGTCGACCATTCCTCGCGGGATAGGACCTGTCCAGACCACAGGCCGCAACGGCAACGGTGCATCCGCCCGCCCTCAGTGCACCGGTATGTGCGATGGTGTCCACGCCGAGCGCACCTCCGGAGACGACAGCCCACTGATGGGCGACGAGGTCCTCGGTGAGCATGGAGGTGACCTCGGCGCCGTAGCGGCTCACCGCACGCGTACCGACGATCGTCACCGCTCTGGCGCTGGCCGCACGCAGGTTGCCGCCGCGCACCCACAGCACATGAGGTGGCACCGCATCGCTCTGGTAGCTGCGCAGATGCTCACTGTGACCGGAGGAGGCGAAACCGAAGGCCTGATCGAGTTCCTCGTGCGGCCATTCCTCGTCCTCGGCGGTGATCAGCCTGGCACCGATACCCGCCGCGGTGGCGAGGTCGAGGTCAGCGGTGTCGAGGCTGTGGCGGGACTCGGTCGCTCCGAGCAGTTCACCCAGCCACGGTTCACGTCTCCTGATCCCACCGGCGATCTCCTCCACATCACGGCCCGCGCCCAGAAGCCGCTGCAGTGATGCGCTGGGGCCCTCAACCACCCTGGACAGATAGGCCCACGCACGCCTTCTTTCGCTGCTCATGCGGCGACCGCCCCGGACTCGACGCCGCGCAGATCCAGTGCACGCGCGACATGATCGAGATTGGGTCGTGCCCCCGCCTCCAGATCGCACAGGGACCAGGCAAGTTTCAGGGTGCGGTCAACCCCTCTCTGGGAGATGCTTCCATTCGCGAGGAAAACGGTGAGATACGCCATCGCCTGCTCATCGGCGGGGAACTCGCGTCGAAGCCGGTGAGGATCCACCGAAGAGTTGAGACAACCCCCGATTCCGTTGCGCGACCACCGGTGAAGTGACCGCGAGCGGGCGGCGGCGACCCTGTCCGCGATGACGGAACTGGACTCCTCCTCCGCACTGCCGAGAATGGCACCGCGGGCATGGGTTCTCACGTGCACATCGATTCGGTCCCTCAACGGTCCCGAGAGGTTGGAGAGGTAGTGCGCGCGCACCGCCCCGGTACAGGTGCAGTCCTGGGGATGCTCTGCCCCGCACCTGCACGGATTGGCTGCGAGGATCAGCTGGAACCGTGCGGGGAAGGTGGTGTCCTGTTTCGAGCGCACGATCCGGACCCGGTTGTGTTCCAGTGGTGTGCGGAGGGTGTCCAGGGTCGCCGCGGGAATCTCGCTGACCTCATCGAGGAAAAGTACACCGTGGTGGGCCAGGCTGACGGCGCCCGGCAGCGGGTTCCCGGCACCACCGCCGAGCAGCGCGGCGCGGGTGACGCTGTGGTGGGGTGCCACAAAGGGCGGGGCGATGACCGGACCGTTGAAGGTACGGCCAGCGACCGAATGCACCGCCGTCGCCTCGAGCCGCTGCTGCGGATCCAGTCGCGGGAGAAGCCCCGGTAGCCGCTCGGCGATCATCGACTTCCCGGATCCGGGTGGACCGATCATCAGCATGTGATGACCACCAACCGCCGCGATCTCCGCAGCGAAGCGGGCCCGGGGCTGCCCCACCACGTCCCGCATGTCCGGCACTGTGACCTCCGCCATGGCCGGTGCCGCCTGGGTCCGCGGCAGTTCAACCTCGCCGCGCAACCAGCACATCACCTCGCTGAGATGCCCGGCGACGACAACCCTGGGGGACTCCAGCAGCGACGCCTCGGCACGGTTTCCGTGCGGGATGACCACCATCGCGTCGCCGTCGTCAAGAGCCGCCATGAGCGAGGGAACCACACCACTGACCGGAACCAGGGTGCCATCCAGTGCGACCTCCCCCAGGAACACGGTGTCCTCCGCACGCCGGAGGACCTCGGGTTCACGACAGTGAGCGGCCTGCACAGCCACCGTCATGGCGAGATCGTAGTGGGAACCCGACTTGCGCATCGATGCGGGTGAGAGGCTGATTATCACCTTGGTTCTTGGCCAGCCCAGGTCGCTGTTCACGCAGGCCGTCCGGATCCGATCGCGCGACTCCGAGATTGAGGCGTCCGCCAGTCCGACGATGAAGGTACCCGGAAGGCCCGCGCCGATGTTGGCCTCCACCCTCACGAGCGTCGCCGTCACCCCGACAAGGGCGGTGGTCCGCGCTCTACCGAGCACCTTGTTCCACCCCCTCGAAGGTGGTCAGGGTCGTGGCCCCGGTGAGCGGATCAATGGTCACGGCGACCACATCGAAGCGCACCGGTACGTACGGCCGGAGTCTGAGCCACGCTGCCGCGGCCCGGCGCATCCTGCCGAGCTTGCGCGGCGTCACCGACTCCACGACGCCGAAGGCCGGACCGCTCCGGGTCTTCACCTCAACGAAGACGACGGTGCCATCGGGCTCCTCAACGATCAGATCTATCTCACCCACCGGAAAGGAGACGTTTCGCTGCCTAATCAACGCCCCCCTCCGGATGTAGTGCTCGGTGACATGGTCCTCCCCGAGCTCACCCAGCCGCTGCCTGTACGTTTTCATCAAACCCCCTATGTGAAGAAATGCTGTTGCTCCCGATCAGACATGCATCGGGCGCAACAGCACAACAGGGCCGCGGACGCCGTGGGAGTTTTCTGTGGATGAATAACAACGATCCACAGTTTCCGCACCCGGCGGGTTGACGGGAGCTATTCAGGAATGATGATCTCAGGCTTGTCCAGTTCCTCGATATTGACATCTTTGTAGGTGATAACACGGACATAGCGCACGAAGCGCGCCGAACGGTACATGTCCCACACCCACGCGTCCGACATCCGCACCTCGTAGTAGACATCATTGCCACTGTTGTGCGGAATCAGCTGCACGGCGTTTGCCAGGTAGAACCGACGCTCGGTTTCCACAACGTAGGAGAACTGGCTCACCACATCGCGGTACTCGCGGTACAGCGACAGCTCCACTTCCGCCTCGTAGTTGTCGAGTTCCTCAGCGCTCATGCTCCACCTTCCGTTGATAACCAATCCGCGTGCGCCTTCGCCACGTTGGCATAACTATAGCGGTGCTCAGGTGTTCCGCCGTGACGGCGCACCGCGTCCATATGCACCTTCGTTCCGTACCCCTTATGGGCCGCGAGACCGTACCCGGGAAAGCGTTCGGACATGTCATCCATAAGATAGTCCCGGGTCTGTTTCGCCAGTACGCTGGCGGCGGCGATGCAGCGGGCCGAAGCGTCTCCGCCGATGATCGGGAGCGAGGGACATCCCAGCCCGGAGACGCGCATCGCATCGGTGAGGACGTACCCGGGTCTCGTCCCCAGTGCCGCGACAGCCCGACGCATACCTGAGATATTGGCCGACTGGATCCCGCGCCGGTCAATCTCCAGGGCGGAGATGCTGATCACGGACCAGCTCAGCGCGTGTTTTTTCACGAGTGGAAGCAGCCTGCGCCGCGCCGCCGCCGTCAGCTTCTTCGAATCGGTGAGCATCGCCAGCTCCGCGATCGGCTCATCCGGCATGATGCAGGCGGCGATGGTGATCGGTCCGCAGGCGGCACCACGACCCGCCTCATCAACTCCCGCGACCGGCCCGAGTCCCCGGCGCGACAGTGCAACCTCGTAGGTGCGCAGCTGCTTCAGCCTCCGCAGGGGTGGGTGAGGGAAGGCTGCATCGGGCGTCGACAAGCTGTCCTATTCCTGAATGTCGGGATCACTGACGCCGCCGATGCGACTGAGCGGCAGGACGACCGCCCGGACCTTGCCCTTGATATTGTCCTCCGGGATGGTGCCCTGATACTGATCCCCGAGATGGTAGCGGGAGTCCGCGGAATTGGTCCGATTGTCGCCCATCATGAAGAAGTTCGCCTCGGGAACGGTGATGGGCCCAAAGAACTCGCCGCCGCAGGCCTCCGAGCCGGAACGGGGATCAATCGGGTACTGCGCCGGCTGCAGGGTGAAGCTGGAATCGACGACGCTGCCGTCAACCATCACCCCCGGATCGCCCTCCTGGCAGGACACTGTCTGTCCCCCGGTGGCGATGATGCGCTTGACGAGGTCATTCTCATCCGGGGCGACGAGTCCGACATAGGAACCGAGATTCTGCAAACCCCTGATGACGGTGTTATCGGAACGCTGGGTGGTGAAATTGACGTTCCAGGAATCGGTCCCCTCAAAGACCACGACGTCACCCGGTTCGGGATCCTCGAAGTAATAGGAGACCTTCTCGACGAGGATGCGGTCACCGGTACAACCTTCACAACCGTGCAGGGTCGGTTCCATCGACCCACTGGGAATCATGTACAGCCGCCCCACGAAGGTTTGCAGCAGGAACACGACCAGAAGGGTGAGCACCACCACGACGGGAATCTCGATGTACCAGGGAGTCTGCCTGGCGGCCTTCTTCTTGCCCACGTCACCGTTTCTGCCGGAATTCTCGGGAGTGGACTCGGATGCGCTTGAGGAATCGGTCACACCCGACAACTTTAGCAGCGAGGCCGCCGACCCCCACCTCAGGTACGGCCCGCGCCGATAGGAATACACTGGCAAAATGTGAAAACAGAGCAGAATACAACAACACCGGCACCAGCGGTGGAGGCCGGATCCACACCCTTCCGGGTGCTGCTGTCGATGCTCGCCCGCCACCGGGCGGCTCTCTCCCTGGCACTGGTGCTGTCCCTGATCGGTGCGGTGCTTGGACTGCTGCAGCCGATGGTGGTGAACAGGATCGTGTCCGGCGTCGGGACATCCACGACCGGGAACCTGATCTGGGTGCTGGTGGGACTGCTCGTGCTGTCCTCGCTGACCTCAGGCCTCCAGATCTATGTGATGACCCGCACGGCGGAATCCGCCGTGCTCGGCACGCGCAGGGACCTGGTGGGGCGTCTGCTGCGACTTCCCATCCGGGTCTACGACACCCAGCGCTCCGGAGACCTGGTCACCCGTCTCGGTTCCGATACCACCCTCATCCGATCCGCATTCACGGGCGGGCTTATCGACGCCATCGGCGGGGTGGTCACCATGATCGGAGCGGTGGTGCTCATGGCGCTCATCGACCCGCTGATGCTACTGATCGTCCTGGCAGTGGTGGTCCTGACCCTGGTTGTCGTTATCTCGGCCTCCTCGCTGATCCAGAAGTACACCACCAGAGCCCAGGAATCGGTCGGTGCCCTGGGTGCCGGAATGGATCGGGCGCTCGGTGCGGTGCGCACCATCCGTGCCACCGGCTCGGAGGACAGGGTGGAGAAGGGGCTGACAGCGGACGCGGAGGCCGCCTACCGCATGGGCATCAGGATCGCCCGCGTGGACGCCTCCCTCTACCCCGCCACCGGCCTGGCCATGCAGGCGAGTTTCCTGATCGTGCTCGGCATCGGCGGGGCCAGGGTGGCCTCCGGTGACATTTCGGTAGCCGATCTCGTCTCCTTCGTTCTCTACCTCTTCATGGTCTCCATGCCCCTGGCCCAGGTATTCCAGGCAATCACGACGGTTCGCTCGGCCATGGGCGCGATTGAGCGCATTCAGCAAATTATGAGGCAGCCACCCGAGCCCCGCGACGGCCGGGAGGCCAGACCCGCCCATGATCTCAGTTTCGACGATGTCACCTTCAGCTACGATGGCTCAACCGATGTGCTCAGCAACGTCAGCTTCCATATCCCCGCCGGAAAGAAGACAGCGCTGGTGGGTCCCTCCGGATCCGGCAAGTCCACAACCCTCGCACTGATCGAGAGGTTCTACAACGTCGACTCCGGTCGCATCCTTCTCGGCGATCAGGACACCGCGGAGCTCTCCCGGAGTTCCACCCGGAAGCTTATCGGCTACGTCGAACAGGATTCGGCAGTCCTCGCGGGCACGGTGCGCGAGAACCTGCTGCTCGGTCGGTCGGCGGCAAGCGATGAACGGTGCTGGTGGGCTCTGGACCAGGTCAACCTCCGCGGACGCTTCGAGGAGGCAGATGGATTGGACAGCGTGATCGGCGACCGCGGACTGAGCCTGTCCGGCGGTCAGCGGCAGCGTCTCGCCCTCGCCCGAATGCTGCTGATGGACGCGCCCATCCTGCTTCTCGATGAACCCACGAGCGCGGTGGACTCCCAGAACGAGCAGCTCATCCTCGACTCGATCGATGCCGCCTCCGCGGACCGAACCCTCGTGGTGGTCGCGCACAGACTCTCCACGGTCACGGATGCAGACCAGATCATCGTCATTGACCAGGGCAGGGTCGTGGCCACCGGGACACATTCAGAACTGATGATCGACAGCCCGATGTACAGGGATCTGGCATCCCGTCAGCTGCTGGGTGAGTAGTTCTCGCGGCAGCCATCGGTTTTCTCGCCTGGGAGATCAGGGAAACACGGCGTTCTGTCTGACGCCTCTGTGGATAACCGAGTCTCCGCACGAGTTATCCACAGGGTGGCCACACCAATCTGGGATAGGTCACCAGTTCGAAATAGAGTCGGAGGCACCGCATACTGAGAAAGGAGGGAATGCAGGTGCACTCCACGGTCTACTACTCCCACCAGGACCCTGCCAACCCGGAATCAGCCACGAACTATGAGCTCACAAGGCATCAGCACCAGCGCTGGGCGCTGCTTCTGTGCAACCGCGATGACCTTGATGCCGACAGTCTCCTGCTCGAACTCAAGCGCATCACCGGCGAATCCCGTCACACGATCAAACTCGCCATTACGGCAATGGAGGCCATGGACAATCTCCCCAACCTCCGAATCGTGCAGGAGAACCACTTCTTCCTCTCCCTGGCCTTCCTGGCGCGGATCATGGAGGCCGTCGCCCAGGCGGAACCCTCCCACTGGGCGACCCTCGATGTCCGTATCGTCGAGCGGCTCACTCCGCGCAACCCCGGGGAGATCCTCCCCGAGGCCGCTTCCATCGCACGCCAGATCACGATGTGGATCAAGGAGCTCGACTCCGCATTCAGCGGAAACACCGGAAAGAGCTCATGCACCCCACACCGAGATGGGGAGTTCCTGGAGCTCCGGCACCGGGATGGCATGACGACCTTCCGTGGGGCGATCTCAGCCATCGACGGAACCCGGCTCCACAAGGCCCTGAAATCGCTGTCCCCGACCAATCTCATCGATGGGCTGAAGAAGCTGCTCGATGCCAAGGCCCCGGTCCGGATAACCCAGTACCTGTACACACCTCTGGTCGGCGGGGTCTCCTGGATACCCCAGGTGGGGTACCTCAGCCAGGCTGATTCCCGGCGAATGTGCGGACTGGCGGAGAAGGTCACCGAAATCGACGAGGTCGCGACTAGGGTGGAATCCGGATACACCCCGAGTGCCCTGTTGCGTGCCTATGTCGTCGCCAGGGACGGTACCTGCAGACATCCGGGGTGCACGATCTCCGCCGACCTGTGCGATCTCGATCATGTCATCGCCTTTGACGAGGGTGGACCGACGACAGCCTGGAACCTGCAGTGCCTGTGCAGACATCACCACAATATGAAAACGGATGGTCGGCTCAGTGCCGACATGACCTCCGTCGGTGATATGAGATGGATCGGGCCGTGCAACACCGCGATGTACAGCACACCACAGGGGCCACTGGCGCAGGAAATGCCCACCGGGCGTTGGGGGCAGAAGATGCGGGCACGGATGGATCAGCGGTTCGCGGGCATCCGGGCCCGGGGGCTGCGGATCTAGCGCCGCGGATCCCGAGGCAAGAAAGTGTCAGAAGAAAACCCCCGCCCCTCAAGTTGAGTGAGGGCACGGGGGCCGGTCAGTGATGTTCAGTTCACTGGTCTGTCGCTGATGATTAGCGCTTTTCCTTGATTCGTGCGGCCTTACCACGCAGCTCGCGCAGGTAGTAAAGCTTGGCGCGACGGACGTCACCACGACGGGTGACCTCGATCTTCTCGATGTTCGGGGAGTGGACCGGGAAGGTGCGCTCGACGCCGATTCCGAAGGAAACCTTACGCACGGTGAAGGTCTCGCGAATGCCACCACCCTGGCGGCGGATGACGATTCCCTTGAAAAGCTGGGTACGGGTGGTCGAGCCTTCGATGACCTTGACGTGAACGTCGAGGGTGTCACCGGGGCGGAAATCAGGAATGTCGTTGCGCAGGTACTGTGCGTCAACCTTATCCAGAATGTTCATGTAAACAGTCCTTTGACAGTCAGGGAAAGAGGAGCCTGGCGGCACTTCCCCAGGTTTGGGGCGCTCGGCCGGTTCTTATCCGTTTCAAATTGCGCCGCTGCCACGTCTTCCGGCCAGGGCCGGGATATGCACAGTCAACCGTAGGATTATCCCACAGCTGGGCACGGGAACTCAAATCCCTGGCGCTCACCGACGACCGCGAACACCACGGACACTCCGCCCGCCACGATGCGGCGACCGGACCCCCGGTTGCACATATGATCTACGTTCATGCCCACCATCAGACTGGCGAAAATGTCAGACATCCCGGTGATTCAGCGGATTGAGCGTGATACCGGTGTGCTTTTCCGAGGGGTGGGAATGGATTTCGTCGCGGATGATCCCCCGCCCCCGGAGAAACTGTTGGGGGAAGAGATCTCCTCTGGTCGGGTGTTCGTGTCTGTGGACGGGGATGAATCCGAGCCGCGGGGATGGCTCTGGCTGAGGGAGGCCGACGAAAATCTCCACATTGAGCAGGTTTCATCGGACCCCCGCTTCCGCGGCCAAGGAATCGGCACCTCGCTGGTCCGGTTCGGCCTCCGCCTCGCCCGGTCCAGCGGCTATGCTGGGGTGACCCTGACCACCTACAGGGATGTACCCTGGAACGCCCCGCTCTACAGCGCACTCGGATTCGTGGAGCTTCCCCGGCATGCGTGGGGTCCGGAACTCCGGGCGATCCGGGAACACGAAGCCGAGGTGGGGCTCGATACGGCACCACGGATGGCGATGATCCACCCGACTACTTCAGGCCCGCCCGCTTGAGGGCCTCCGCCATTGCACCGCCCTTCGAGGCCGTAGCACCGTTTCCACCACGGTTGCCCTTTCCTCCGCCCCGGTGTCCGCGCGTCGGCTTCCGTCCTGCGGGTGCCCCGGGTTCGTCGGTGAGCCGGAGGGACAATCCGATGCGCTGGCGCGGAACGTCGACCTCCATGACCCTGACCCTGACCACTTGCCCGGAACGGACCACCTCGCGGGGATCGGAAATGAACTTGTCGCTCATCGCGGAGACGTGCACCAGTCCGTCCTGGTGCACCCCGACATCGACGAATGCACCGAAGGCGGCGACGTTTGTGACGGTACCCTCGAGGACCATCCCCGGTACCAGGTCGGAGATCTTCTCCACCCCCTCCTTGAAGGTGGCGGTCGCGAACTCCGGCCGCGGATCCCTGCCGGGTTTATCCAGTTCCGCGATGATGTCACTGACGGTGGGGATCCCGAAGGTCTCGTCGGCGAAATCGGCCGGGTCAAGACCTGACAGCACACGTGTGTTGCCCAGCAGGTCACCCACCCCGAGTCCGGTGGCGGCCTCGATGCGGCGGACAACGGGGTAGGCCTCGGGGTGCACGGCGGAGGCGTCGAGAGGGTCTTTTCCGCCGGTGATACGGAGGAAACCGGCGCACTGCTCGTAGGCTTTCGGCCCGAGTCGGGAAACCTTGAGCAGGGCCCTGCGGTTGGGAAATGCGCCGTGGTCGTCACGGTGCTCGACGATGTTCTTCGCCAACGTTCCGGTTATCCCTGCCACCCGTTCGAGCAGGGGTACGGAGGCGGTGTTCAGATCCACCCCGACGGCGTTGACGGCATCCTCGACCACACCGTCGAGTGTCCTGGCGAGCGCGAACTGGTTGACGTCATGCTGGTACTGCCCCACTCCGATGGCCTTGGGGTCGATCTTGACCAGTTCGGAGAGTGGATCCTGCAAGCGACGCGCGATCGAGACCGCCCCACGCAGTGAGACATCCATGTCGGGAAATTCACTGGCCGCCAGCTCACTTGCCGAATAGACCGAGGCACCGGATTCAGAGACGACAACCGGTGTCGGACGCTTCCCTCCGGCCTGTTTGATCAGATCGGCCACCTCGCCGGCGAGTCTCTCCGTCTCGCGGGAGGCGGTGCCGTTGCCCACGGCCATGAGATCCACGCCATGGGTGGCACACTGGCCCGCCAGGTCCCGCACCGCGTCGTTCCACCTGTTCTGCGGCTGGTGCGGATAGACGATGATGGTGTCGAGGACCTTGCCGGTGGCATCGACGACGGCGCACTTCACACCGTTTCTGAAGCCCGGGTCCAGGCCGATGGTGGCACGCTGTCCGGCGGGTGCCGCAAGGAGGACATCGCGGAGGTTGGTGGCGAACACCTCGAGCGCGGCGGTCTCCGCCCTTTCCTTCAGCCGCATGCGCACGTCCAGGCTGGAGGAGACATAGAGTTTCGTGCGCCAGCCCCAACGGACGGCCTCCCCCAGCCAACCGGAGGTGCGGGTGTCCAAATCGAAGCGATCGGCGATCATGCCCTCGTAGACCGTGTCCTCGCCGGCTCCCAGCTCGAGGTGGAGCACCCCTTCCTTCTCCCCGCGCAGCAGGGCGAGGATGCGATGGCTGGGCAGGGTGGTGAAGGGCTCGGAGAATTCGAAGTAGTCCTTGAACTTCGCACCCTCCGTCTCCCTGCCCTCGACGACGGAGGAACCCATCGTCCCGGTGGTGTACATCCTCTCGCGGACCTCGCCAACGAGATCCGCATCGAGTGCGAAGCGGTCGATCAGGATCGCCCGGGCTCCGTCGAGGACCTTCCTGGCATCCTCGAATCCTTCGGTGATGAACGCCGCGGCCGCGGTGGCGGCGTCGGTGCCGGGGGCGTCGATTAGCGTGTTCAGCAGTTCTTCGAGGCCCGCCTCACGGGCGGTGTCCGCCCTGGTCTTCCGTCGCTTCTTGAAGGGAAGATAGAGGTCCTCGAGTCGTGCCTTCGTCTCGCAGCCGGCGATCAGCGCCCGTAGATCATCGGTGAGCTTTCCCTGGTCCTCAATGGCAGTGAGCACCGTCTGCTTCCGCTCCTCCAGCTCCCGTAGGTATCCCAGGCGCTCTTCAAGCTGGCGCAGCTGGGTGTCATCGAGGCCACCGGTTGCCTCCTTGCGGTAGCGGGCGATGAAGGGAACGGTGTTGCCCTCATTGAGCAGGCCGACCGCGGCATCGACCTGCTCCTGCCTGATACCGAGTTCGCGGGCGATGGTGCGGGCAATGGAGTTGGATGACATTCAAGTGATTCTAGCGAAGCCGTGGCGCGTTACCGCCATCAATCCCGGTGCTGCCATGCGCAGGCCGCGTTCACCCCGGGCTCGGTGGTGCCCTCATAGGAGGAGCCGTACCAGTAGGTTCCCTCGGGCAGCGCGCCCACGGTGACCCGTGTCAACTCCCGCAGACCCAGATCGGAGTGGCCGTTGATCACCACGCGGTGCAGGGACTCGACGATCGGCATCCGACCCTTCTCCTGCGCGAACTGGCTGATCAGCATGTTGTCCGGCTCGCAGGTGAGATCGACCACCTCGGCGTGGATGTCCCTGACCCCGTACCCGGCCTTTCCCAGCTCCTCCGGCAGGCTTCGGGACACGCGTTCCCACTCGGTGGGGGTGATGAGGATGTTCAGATCGGTGGAGACCTCACGCATTCGGGGTTCCACCCTGCACCTTGCGACGCGCCCGGAGGAACACGAGGACAAGCAGCCCGATGGTGATCCACAACAGATAGCGGTTGACCACCTTGACCACCTCCAGGACCTGATCGCCGAAGCTGTAGCCCAACCACATCATCAGGCCGTTGACGGCCAGGACACTGATGATGTTCAGTGCCAGCATCACGCTCAGCCGGATCCGGAGCAGACCGGCGACGGCATTGACCACCGTGCCCGGGACCGGCCCGGGAAGATAGCCGAAGGGAATCAGCGCCAGCGTCCAGCCGTAGAGGCTGGTCGATTCACTGTCCACCGCCCTCCGGAACACGCGGTTCGCCCTGGGCATGTACTGCAGGGACATGTCGATGAACTCCATGCCCCACCGTCGCCCCATCAACCAGTAGATCGGCATGAACTTGATCGCACCGACGACCGTGCACAGCAGGTACACGGCGGCGTGTCCGTTGCCCACGGAGGCGTTCGCACCGCCGAGGACCGCACTGGTGTATCCGCCGACCAGGAGGGTGTAGGCCAGCGGTTGCGTCAGCAGCCAGGCACGCAGAGGGATCATCGCCAGGGAATAGATCCCCATGATCATCAGCGCAGCGAAGAGAAAGATGTCCATCTTCTTCGGCTGTGCCAGAAACGCGGGAAGCTCAGGCTCCTGTTTTTGAGTCATGTGTCCTTCACTTTCCGAGACGTGATTCCCGACCAACAATACGCCATGCCCTCAGTCACGTCCGAGGACCGCACGGTCGGTGCTGCTGAGTTCGGTGGCGTCGATAAGCTCCGGTCGGCGGTCCCTGGTGCGCAGCAGCGCCTGGTCGCGCCGCCAGCGATCCACCCTGGCATGGTTGCCCGAGAGCAGTACGTCGGGCACACTCAGTCCGCGCCACTCCCGCGGCTTGGTGTAGCTGGGGCCCTCGAGCAGCCCGTCGGAGAAGCTGTCCTCCTCGTGGGAGCGGCGGTTGCCCAGCACCCCGGGAATCAGGCGCACCACCGCCTCAGCGATCACCAGCACCGCGACCTCGCCTCCGATGAGCACGTAGTCTCCGATGGAGACCTCACGCACCCGGTAGCGGTTCGCGGCGTCATCGACCACACGCTGATCGATGCCCTCATACCGGCCGCAGGCGAACACGATGTGCTCCTCATTCGACCACTCCCGCGCGTCGGCCTGGGTGAAGGGCGAGCCGGCGGGGGTGGTCGAATGAGGAGCACATCGTGTTCGCCTGCGGCCGGGCCTGGGTGAAGGGCGAGCCGGCGGGGGTGGGCACGATGAGCAGGGGCGGCTTCCCGGGGGTAGCCTCAGGGGAGTGCTTTTCGACGCCCAGAAGGTCATCATGACGCGCCGCCCTGAGGTGCGGCACCGCTGAATCCAGCGGCTGCGCCGCCACCCTGCCCGCCGCGAGGTCATCCAGGGCGGGACCCCAGACCTCGGGTTTCATCACCATTCCCGGCCCGCCACCATACGGCGTGTCGTCAACAGCCTTGTGTCCACCACTGGCCCATTGCCTCAGGTCATGGACGCCGACCTCGAGGATCCCCTCCTCGATCGCCTTGCCCAGGAGGGCGTGGCGGAGAGGATCCAGGTACTCGGGGAAGATGGTCACAACATCCATGCGGAGGTGGCGTTTTTCAGCGTTTTCGGCGGAACTCACGGCATTAAACCTACCAAGTGACCTAGCGTGGAGGCATGAAGCCCACATACCGATCCTCGATTGTCCTGAGCTTCGCAGGGGTTGTGCTGCTCTCCGCGTGCTCGGGGACGGAGCCGGATCCCGCGGTGGTGACCACCACGGTCTCATCCGCCACCGCCACGTCCGGTTCCGAATTCGCCGGCTCAACCACCGCGAGCACCACCGCCGTGACCTCGACCCCGGTGACCTCGACCCCCGCATCAGGGGAACCGCAGCCCTGCGCCACCGGCGGGATGGATATAGGGATCCTCAGCCAACAGGGCGCCGCCGGAAGCATGCTGTTCGACATCGGGTTCACCAACACCGCGCAGCAGCCGTGCACACTCAATGGTTTCCCCGGCGTGAGTCTCGTCGGTTCCGGCAATGGAACCCAGCTTGGCCTACCCGCCGTCCGGGAGGGGGTGCCGGCCTCGGAGATCGAACTCGCGCCGGGAGCCACGGCGTACTCCCCGCTCAGGATCACCCGGGCGGAGAATTTCAATGACTGCGGACTCGTCCCCGCCGACGGCCTGCGTGTCTACCCTCCGGGCCAAACCGAATCGGTTTATCTCCCCCTGGATTCGGTCAGCGCCTGCACCGCGGAGGGCGAGCTCCTCTCCGTCCAGCCCGTGCGGCTGTGATGTCCGGCGGTCGGGTCTAGAGTTCGAGGAGCCCCTCAGGCGGGGTGATGGTCGCGGTGCCCGCCTCGAGATCCACTTCGGGGACGATGGCGTGGACGAAGGGAATGAGAACCTCCCGACCACCCTCCAGGGTGACCTCGAGGGTCTCCCCCGCGGGACCGTGTAGGACCCCGCCGACCACTCCGATGTCCTTTCCCGCGTGAATGATCCGCAGTCCCTCCAGTTCGTGGTCATAGAATCCGTCGTCATCGTCCTCCGACTCCAGGGGCGGGGCGAAGAACCTCGTTCCGCGAAGGGAGTCGGCGGTCGTACGATCGGGGATCTCGGCGAACTTGATCAGCAGCCTGCCCTGGTGGGCACGGGCGGCGTCGATGGTCAGGGAATGCAGCCTGCCGGTCTGCCTGCCCTCGAGTACCCCACCCGGCGCAAACCGGATCCCGGGTTCATCGGTTGTCACCTCGACCACTACCTCACCCCTGATTCCGTGGGATTTAACAACCCTGCCGATCTGCAGCTCCACCTCGTGACTCATGAGGTCAGATTCTATGCCACCGGATCCGCCCGGACACCGGAGCCCATTAAACACTGGTTTATCCGCGCAAATTCAACTAATGTCACCCCCATGCGACCACGAGTGACCGTCCCCGGGTCGGACCGGCCGGCGCAGCGAACCGGCGAGCGGGAGACCTTTGAATTCCTCCTGGCCGACCTCGATGTCAGCGGCCGGGCCGTGGCCGAGTTCACACCCGGCCCCGGTGTCACGGTCAGGGAGATCCCAGCGGCCGACCACGCCCGCGCCATAAGGGTCAACGCCCGCTCGGTCGCCTTCCCCGAATGGATCGACCTGTCCGCTCGGGCGGGATTCGGACCGGTGAGGCTGCACCGTGCGGACATGGCGCTGCCCACACCGAAGCACAATTTCAGGGACGAGGGTCTATCGCGCACCGCGAAAGTGCTGTTCAACCTCCTGCACCGACCGGAGCTGCGGGCGCGGGTACTGAATATGCCCTCGACATTCCTTGCCCACCGGGACAACCTCGGAGGGGTCGGGATCATCTTCGGGAGGATTGCATGATCCAAGGTGTGAGGCTGATCCAATTGCAGAACGAGACCCCGCCCGCCGATGCGCACCGGAGACTACCTGCGACCCGCCGGGTTCTCAGGACCGCGGACATCGACATCATCTGCTTCACCTTCAGCCCCGGTCAAGTTCTCGGTGATCACCACGTCGGACACCCCATCATCGTGCACTGCCTCAGCGGCTGCATCGGCTTTCTCGTCGAGGGGCACTCGATCAGACTCACGGCCGGTTCCATCCTCCACCTTGACGCCGGAATCACCCACCATCTCTCCTGCCCGGAGCCCTCAACGGAAACCGCCGTCATCCTGCTCACCCATCTGAAACACGATAGGCGCACCCCCTCATGACCTCCCCCTGCATCTCCCTTGTGGATATCCTCGCCGCGACCCCCGCACCGGGCGGAACGGGACCTGCGGCACAAAGTCCGCTCCGGGTCGATGGTGCGAACCTCATCGTGTTCACCTTCCGTCCGGGACAATCGCTTCGGGATCACCACGCCGCGCATCCGATCGTGGTCAGTGCGATAAGCGGCACCCAGTCCTTCAGCAGTGGGGGGGAAACCGTCACCCTCGGCCGAGGCACGGTCGTGCATCTGGACCGTGGCGTCACACACCGTGTAGACCTCCCCGCCACAGCTGGGCACGATGCGGTCATGCTGCTGATCTTGCTCACCGCTGAGCGGGTATAGAAAAACTCCGCCACCACGATGGAGATGGTGACGGAGCGATTCGCAGTGCCGGGACCTATGCCTCTTCGGCGACAGCTTCCTCAGCGGGTGCCTCAGCCTCGGCCTCTGCGGCGGCGGCCTTGTCGGCGGCGGCCTTGTCGGCGGCAGCCTTCTCGGCGGCCTCCTTGGCTTCCTTATCCTCGCGGGCCTTCTTCTTCTTTTCGGTGATGGCCTCGACGGTGGGGCCGTTGTTGGCCTCCGCCAGTGCCTGGTTGAACAGTTCAAGCTTGGACGGCTTCTCCTCGGCCACCTTCAGGGTGCCCTCGGCACCGTCGATGCCCTTGTACTTCTGCCAATCACCGGTCACCTTGAGCAGAGCGGCAACGGCCTCGGTCGGCTGGGCGCCGACGGAGAGCCAGTACTGTGCCCGCTCGGAGTCGATCTTGATGATGGACGGGTCGCGCTTCGGCTCGTAGATGCCGATGTTCTCGATGACCTTACCGTCGCGCTTGGTGCGTGCATCGGCGATGACGACACGGTAATGCGGAGTACGGATCTTTCCGAGACGCTGGAGCTTAATCTTGACAGCCATGTGTTTTCCTCACGTGGTCACTGGGCAGTACAGACACCCACCTCTTGCTGGTGGACCGGTTCAACCCTTGTTTTAACCTGCGCGTGACGTACCGGGCGACCGTGGTCGCTGGCGGTGTTACGCAGGAAAGTCTTGTGCCTTCGCGCCACATTGGGCGCAGACAACCCTGTCAATTCTAGCCCGTGGACGGAGAAAACAGAAATCTCGGTGCACAGGACCGCTTGACGACGCCCACCCCGCAGCCACGACGATTGATCGGGACCGGAAACGGCAGTAGATTGGGCGGTGTGCTTCCGACTGCCCCCGGCAACAACGACCGGAATCTGATCAACTACATCGACGGTGGACGCTACCGGGATCTCCTCCTGACCGGTGACCTCGCCCAATTGGACAGCCTGCTGGCCTTCGCCGGCCCCGACGCTCGCGATGAGGAGGACCGTACGGTCCTGATGCGCGCAGCCGAGGCGGGTAACCTCCTGTTCGTCGCCCGCCTGCTGGACATGGGAGCGGACTCCGCGATTACCGATCCCACGGGACTGACCGCCCTGCACTACGCGGCGATCGAGGGTGATGACGGCATCATCGAGATACTCATCGACGCCGGGGCGAACCTCGATGCGCCGGATGACCGCGACCGCACCCCGCTGTGGTACGCCTGCGCGCACAATCTCCCCGATTCCGCGGCCGTGGAGATCCTGCTCCGCGCGGGAGCGGACTGCCATAGACGGGACAGCTCCGGCGTCAGCCCCGATGACATGCTCTAACGAACCACCGAACGCATCCTCAACAGCGCGATCCCACCTAAAACCAGGCCCCACCCCGCGACGATCCCCACGGCTAGGGCCGGGGTGACCTCCAGACCGAAGGACACGGCGCTGAGCCCGTATCCCACGCTGATCTCCCGGAGCGCGTCCTCGGGGAATCCGATCTCCGCAAGTGAGGGAGCGACCAGCGACTGCCGCAACAGCATCGCCGCAGGGGCGAATGGAAACAGATTCATCACGGAGACCACCATCGTCGGCAGTGCGATGGGTGGAATGTAGGCGCCGGCGAGAAAACCGGCGAGGGTACCCACCAGGCTCGACAGTGCAGACATTCCGCCCTGGGTGCTGACGAGGGTGATCATGAACGCCCCGATCGCGGAGAACACGGCGGTGAGAAGGACGAGGACCACACCGAGCCGGAGGTAGCCCCCCAGAGATGGCAGGCGGTGGCCCGAAATCGCCAGGCCCGCGCTGCCCACCGCCACCTCGAGAAGGAGGATGACCATGGTGATGATCACCGACGCCACGAGGTAGGAGATGGTCAGTTGGGTCCGCGAGACCGGGGAGACCAGGAAGTCCTTGATCCGTCCCTGCATCCGATCCTCCACCAGAATCCCCAGGGCCGACAGCGGAACCGTGATCGATGAGCTGATGATGATCCCGGAAAAGACCCAGTTCAGGATGAAGCTCTCCACGGCCGGTCTCGATTCCGTGGGAAGTTGCACGGAAAGAGCGTCTATCTGCATCTTTCCCAGGAACAGAACGTACAGACCGAGCAGGATCAGGGCCCCGAGGATGGAGAAGAACACTGCGAAGCGGTCCCGGAAGAAGCAGATCAGATGCCTGTGCACCAATGTCCGGATCACGCTCGACCTCCGGTTACCGCGAGAAAGACCTCATCCATGGATCCGTGCCGGATCTCGACATCCAGGACCCCCTCGACAGCGGTGGCGATTCGGGCCGCCTCCAGACCGCTGGCAACCTCGAGGTGAACCAGATCCCCGTCGGCCCGCGCTCCAGGAAGACCCGTGGCTGTGCTCGCCGCGTCCGCAACGCGCATGGTCAGCTGGGTCCGCGTGTAGCGGCCACGAAGCTCAAGGGGTGTCCCCTCCGCAACCTTGCGCCCGCGGTCGATGATCAGGACCTGATCCGCAATCTCGGTCTCCTCCATGTAGTGCGTGGTGAGAAAGACGGTCAGTCCGGTCTCCGTGCGCAGTGCGTTGATACTGTCCCAGACCTGGTGGCGCGAGCGGGGGTCAAGGCCCGCGGTGGGTTCGTCGAGAAAGAGGACCGCGGGATCGGGAAGCAACGCCCTGGCGATATCGGTTCGACGCTTCTCCCCGCCCGAGAGCACCCCGTAGCGGCGGTCGGCGAATTCACCGATCCCGATGCTCTCAATGACCTCCTCGATTCGGCCCGGGGCCACCCCCGGGTAGAGTCCAGCTCTTGTCTGAAGGTTCTCCCGCGCCGTCAGGAGCGGATCAAGGACAGACTGCTGAAACACCACACCGATCTGCGACGCCGGGCCCGCGATCTCAACCGTCCCGGAATCCGCGGAGATGATCCCGGTGAGACAGGAGATCGTGGTGGTCTTCCCGGCTCCGTTGGATCCGAGGAAGGCAAAGATCATCCCGCCCCACACGTCGAAGGACAGCCCGTCCACCGCGGTGAGCGAACCGTAGCTCTTCACCAGATCCCTGACACGCAAAATAGCCGTCACCCAGCATCACCTCCGGAACGCAGGCACGGGCGCCCGGAAGAACGCACCCGTGATAACTCAATGCATCCTGAGCGTACCCCGGAGTCCTACTTCTTGCCCTGTCCGAAATCCAGGTTGTTCAGGTCGATGCCCTCCATGCCCTTTGGCAGCTTCGGCATGCCCTTGGCGCCGGGGACCGCCCCGCCACCGAGCTGCTTCTGCAGCTCCGCCATATCGGGTATACCGGGCATTCCACCCATGGGCATCCTCGGCTGGGTCGGCCCCTTCTTGGCGGGCTTGCGCTTGCCGTTCTTGCCCTTGCGGCCCTTCGCCTGCTTCTTGGTGGCGCTGCGGTTCATCCCGCCCATGCCGAACTGGCCGGCCATCTTGCCCATCATCTTCCTGGCCTCGTAGAAGCGTTCAACCAGCTGGTTGACTTCGGAGACCTTAACGCCGGAGCCGTTCGCGATTCGCTTGCGACGCGAGGCGTTGAGAATCTTGGGATCCGCGCGTTCCGCCGGGGTCATCCCGCGGATGATCGCCTGGATGCGGTCGAGCTGCTTTTCATCGACCATATCGGCCATGTCCTGCATCTGCTTACCACCGGGAAGCATCTTGAGGATGTTGCCAATGGGCCCCATACGCCGAACCATGAGCATCTGGTCGAGGAAGTCCTCCAGCGTGAGCTCGCCGCTGCCGAGCTTCTTCGCCGCCTCCTCGGCCTTGTCCTGATCCATCACGGCCTCGGCCTGCTCGATCAGGGAGAGCACATCGCCCATGCCGAGGATGCGGCTGGCCATGCGCTCGGGGTGGAAGACATCGAAATCCTCGAGTTTCTCACCGGTGGAGGCAAACATGATCGGCTTGCCTGTCACCTCGCGGATCGACAGGGCCGCACCACCGCGGGCATCACCGTCGAGCTTGGTCAGCACCACGCCGGTGAAATCGACACCGTCGCGGAACGCCTCGGCGGTGTCCACGGCATCCTGACCGATCATTGAATCGATAACGAAGAGGACCTCGTCGGGATCAACGGCATCGCGGATGTTGCGGGCCTGGGTCATCAGCGTCTCATCGATGCCGAGGCGACCCGCGGTATCGACGATGACCACATCATGTTTGCTCCGTTTCGCCTCCTCGATTCCCGCCCTCGCCACGGCGACCGGATCGCCATGGCTGGTGCCCATTTCATGCTCCAGGGAATCGATGCTGGTGCCCGGATCGGGTGCGAAGGTGGGTACGCCCGCGCGCTCGCCGACGATCTGCAGCTGCTGGACGGCGCCGGGACGCTGGAGGTCGCAGGCGACGAGCATGGGGGTATGGCCCTGCTTGACCAGGTGCCTGGCGAGCTTTCCGGCCAGGGTGGTCTTACCCGCGCCCTGGAGACCCGCCAGCATGATCACCGTGGGCGGATTCTTGGCAAGATTGAGCCTTCGGGTCTCCCCGCCGAGGATCTGGACAAGCTCCTCGTTGACGATCTTGATTACCTGTTGAGCGGGATTGAGTGCCTGGGAGACCTCCGAACCAACGGCACGTTCCTTGATGCGCTTGATGAATCCGCGCACGACAACCAGGGAGACGTCGGCCTCCAACAGGGCCAGCCGGATCTCACGGGTGGTGGCATTGATGTCTGCCTCGGTGAGCTTGCCTTTGCCACGAAGGCCCTTGAGGGCATTGTTCAACCGATCGGACAGTGACTCAAACACGAATGAACTCCCAGTTGGTTCTAGAGTGCGGGGTTTCTAATCCCCCTATGCTAGCGGTTCGACGGTGTCCCGGTCACTTCCGGCTCCGTGGCCAGGGGTCACCCACCTGCCAGGACCTTCATCACGTCACGTTCAACGGTGGCCCGATCAAAGCCGGGGACCAGGCCCGCGCGAATGATCAGGGTGGCCCCCGGGGTGCTCGACGAGATCCACTGGCACTGCGGCAGCGCGTCGATCAACGCGAAGATCGCGCCCACCCGAAGCTGGGTGCGCACCTCTATCGTGTTGCCGAACCAGAAGGTCGCGGTGATTCCGGGTTCGGGTATTGGGACCTTGGTGTAGACGCCGGATTTGTAGGACTGGATGAAGGTCTGTTCATTGAAGTCGGAGGGACCGCTGGCGCGGACATCGAACTCTCCCCTCCATCCCCCCTCCCGGACCAGGCGTGACTCATCGACCACCCAGCCCTTGGCCGCGATCACGCTGAGGATACGGCTGAGATCCTCCCCCTGCCAGTAGACGGTGTGCACTCCATTGTTGTCCTCCAGCGCCAGGGGCCCCTTGTGCGCGACGATCGGACGTACGGGATGGGCGTCGATAAGCCGCGCCCGCGCCCTGGTGCACAGCACGTCGAGCGCCCGCGCCAGACGCGGATTCCACACCCCAGGTCCGGTCGCCCTGGCGTCCGCTTCGGTCAGCACCTCGAGGAGGTTGAGGGTGACCAGATCGTAACGGATGGCGTCGAGAAGCTCCTCGAGCGCCTCCTCGGAGTTGGGATCCGTACGCGCGGCGATGCGCGCGATGGTGGTGTGCTCGGCGACCAGCGTCTGCACGCAGGCCCGGTCGCGGTGGTTTAATCCCATGCGGGCCGCGGCACGCGCCACCATCTCGGCACCGACCTGCTCGTGCGGGCGGGAGGTGCCCTTTCCGATGTCGTGGTAGAGCGCCCCGAGCAGCAGCAGGTCCGGCCGGGCCACGGTGACGGTCTCCTCGGCGCAACCGGCGACGGTGTTCAGGCTGTGTTCGTCGATGGTCGAGATGTGTGAGGGCTCCCTGGGCATCATGCCCCGGATGCGGTCCCACTCCGGAACGTAGCGGGTCCACAGGCCGAAGTGGTCCATCTGGGTGACCACCCTGCGTGTGTGCTCAGGGGAGGAGAGGACCCGGAAGAAATCGCTGGCCGCCGCGGCGGGCCAGGGTTCGGGAAGTTCGGGGCAGGCCTGCAGCCGCCGCCAGGTCGACTCATCAACGGCCAGCCCCGTCTTCGCCGCGGCGGCGCCCACGCGGAGCGGCAGGCAGGGATCGCCCAGATCGGGGTGACGGCTCAGCGCCACGGTTCCCCCGGCATCGACGACATCGACATCCAGGGGTCGTCGCTCCTGCCTGCGTAGACCGAAACCGCTGCGCCGGGGAAGCATGTTCCGTGCGGTGGACAGTCCCCGGTTGAGTTCATCGTCTATGGAACGGGCGGCATCGGCAATCTGCTGGGAGAGGTGGTAGCGATCGGCGAAACCGAGGTCGAGCGCCACATCGACGGCGAACTCGGGATCGAGCACATCCCGTGAGCGCCGCGCATGGACGTGCAGCAGTGTTCTGACGTCGAGGAGCAGGCGGTGTTCGCTCTCCAACTTCGGGGGATCACACAACTGGGCCAGTGCCAGGGCCTTGATCAGTTCATAGTCCCGCAACCCGCCCCGACCGTGCTTGAGATCGGGCCGCGTCATGGCCACCACGGATCCGGAACGGCGCCACCTGGCGATCGCCGTCTCCACGACGGCGTTGAAGTTCTTGTTCACCTCGCGGCGCCAGCGGTTGACCACTGCGACGCGGGTTGCGGTGAACAGCTCCGGGTCACCGGCCAGAAAACTGAGGTCGAGCATGGCCAGCGCGGCCGTTGAGTCGGCGGAGATCATGGCCTCGCACTCAGCCGGGGTGCGCACCGAGTAGTCGAGCCGCATCTTGGCATCCCAGATCGGGTACCAGAGATCCTCCACCCCGGCGGGTGTCTCCCCCGGCGGGTGCAGCAGGATCAAATCCAGATCGGAGTAGGGCGTCATCTCACCGCGGGCGAGCGAGCCGGTGGCCGCGAGGGCCGTTTCCTCCGGAAGGGTCAGGCCGCCCAGCAGTGCCAGGGCCTTTTCTCCTGCGTCACGGCGAAGCTGGGCGGGATCTTTCATCTCAGATGCTGTCTTGACCGTCTATGTGTCTATGTGGACCAGCGACCTAGACCGCGTCCTCACCGCGCTCCCCGGTGCGGACCCGGACGAGATCCTCAACGGTGGTGACCCAGACCTTGCCGTCCCCCATCTTCCCGGTGCGTGCGGTTTCCACGATGGCGCTGATGACCTCGTCGAGCTGTGCATCGCCGACGATGACCTCAATCTTGACCTTGGGGACGAAATCCACGGCATACTCTGCGCCGCGGTAGACCTCGGTGTGGCCCTTCTGCTGTCCGAAGCCCTGCGTCTCGGTGACGGTCATCCCGTGAACACCTGCCTGCTCCAGCGCTTCCTTAACATCGGCAAGGGTAAAGGGCTTGACGATTGCGGTGACCAGTTTCATTTTCTCTTCTCCTCAAGCTGGTTGCGGTGCTCTTCTAGAATCTAACGGATTTCCGGGCCGGCGGTGTCATAAGCGGACTCACCATGCTGGAAGGTGTCAATGCCCTGCTGTTCCTGCTCGTCGGTGATTCTCCATCCGATGGTCGCCTTGATCACCAGGGCGATCACGGTGGTAACCAGGCCGGCGAAGATGACCGCAACCAGAGCGATCACAATCTGGACGATGAAGAGCTTGAATCCCTCAGAGCCACCACCGGTGAACCAACCCACATCGGAGGCGAGCAGACCGACACCGATGGTGCCCCACAGACCCGCGACCAGGTGGACACCGACGACGTCGAGCGAGTCATCGAAACCGAAGCGGTACTTCAGTCCGACGCCGAGGCAGGCGAGGCCGCCACCGATTGCGCCGAGGATAAGGGAGGTCACCGGATTCAGTGCACCGGCCGCCGGGGTGATCGCCACTAGTCCGGCGACCACGCCCGAGGCTGCGCCGAGCGAGGTGGCCTTGCCGTCGCGCAGACGTTCCACGGCCAGCCATCCGAGCATCGCCGCTGCCGTCGCGGCTGTGGTGTTGAGCCAGGCGAGTCCCGCGAGTCCGTCGGCAGCGAAGGCCGATCCACCGTTGAATCCGAACCAGCCGAACCACAGCAGTGCCGCACCCAACATGACGAAGGGGAGGTTGTGGGGTCGAGCGATGGTCTCACCGAAGGTGCGACGCTTGCCGACGATCAGGGCGAGCACCAGTGCCGCCGTACCTGCTGAAATGTGAACCACGGTGCCACCGGCGAAGTCGATGGGGGCGATGTTCGCCTCACCGTCGGTTGCGCCGAAGATCCAGGAGGAGAAGCCGGTCTCATTGTGGGAAAGCAGCCCGCCGCCCCACACCATGTGTGCCAGTGGGAAGTAAACCAGGGTGGCCCAGGCGCCGGAAAACACCAGCCAGGTGGAGAACTTGACGCGCTCTGCGAGGGCGCCTGAGATAAGGGCCGTCGAGATAACGGCGAAGGTGAGCTGGAATCCGATGTCGACGATATTGGGGTAGCCATTGGCACCCTCGATGTAATTGCCCTCCGCATCGAGGATGGAGTCCTTGAGTCCGAAGAACTCGAACGGGTTGGCGACGATGCCTCCGAGGCTCTGCGTGCCGTAGGACATCGACCAGCCCCACAGGACGTAGATCACGGAGACCACGCCGATGGTCCCGAAGGACATCATCATCATGTTGAGCACGGACTTCTGCCGTGACATGCCACCGTAGAAGAATGCGAGTGCGGGTGTCATGAGAAGGACGAGCGATGCGGAAATGAGCATCCAGGCTGAGTTGCCTGAAGCTGCTGCGATCTGGTCAGCGGTCATGGCGAGGACGACCTCCTTATTAAAAAGTTTCACTTGTGCGTGGGTGCGAGGTTCAGGGAGGGGCCCTCCCGTACCGAAACTAACTATAGACCGACAGGTTCCTTTTTCAATAGCCCGGCCCCATCAGCCCCCGCGAGGGGCCTCCGCCAAGCACAGAATTTCAATATCCCAACAGGTAATTCGCAGCCAATGTTAATTACATCACTTGCTCTAACCACCGCGCGCCGCGGGGGCACGCGCAAGCGATGCGGTCCCGGGGGGTGTCCCTATGTTTTTGTCAAGGGATAGGCCCTGTATTCAGGAAAGCATTTCGGGGGTAGCTCCCGATTCTGATGATGGGCGTGGTTGAGCAGCTGGCCGGCGTACTCGCGTCGACCAGCTGATCGTGGTGAAGGTGGGCTACGCAGCAACTCTGGCGGGGATCTCCCTAAAGAACTCGGCCCGGGTCAACATTGCGTAGATGACGTTGCACCGGCGTCTGGCCAGGCACATCACTGCAGCGTTATGTCGTTTACCCTCGGCCCGTTTCCGCTCGTAGTAGGTCTTGGATGGTTCATGGAACCGGATCGATGCGAATGCCGAGTAGAACAGGGCGTTTTTCAACCGTTTGTTACCGGATCTGGCCGGGAACTCACCTCGGATGGACGTGCCGGATCTTCGTGTCACCGGGGCGATCCCCGCATACGCTGCCAGGTGGCCGGCTGACCGAAAGTCGGAGCAGTCGCCGACAGCGAGGAGAATGTTGGAGGCGGTCTTGATGCCAATTCCCGGCATGGATATCAAGACCTGGTGAAGAGGGAATTCAGCCAACAGTTCCTCTACTTGATCAGCAATGGTTTTCCGCTGTTCCAGCAGGGCTTTGATGTTGGTCGCCAGCTGCGGGATCACCACCTCAGCGGCAGTGGTGCCAGGTACGGCGACGGTCTGGGCTTTGAGTCCGTCGAAGATCGCGTCGACCAGCTTCGTGGGGTCTTTCTTCGATCGGTTGGCCATCCAGGTGTGTACCCGCTGGTAACCGGCCTTCTTCAACCTTGTTGGCCCGCCGTAGTGGATGAGCATGTCCAGCACCAGAGGTCGGGTGATGATGCTGCCCGGTAGGGCTCGTTCCAGACTCGGGTAGATCTGGGTCAGCACGCTACGCAGCCGGTTGATGGTGCGGGTGGCGTCCTTGGCGATGTCGTCATCGAACCCGGACAGCATCTTCAGCGCTGAGAGGACTTCGTTGTCCCGGTCCACGGCCCGCAGGGTATGCGGCATCGTCCGGGCGGTATCAGCGATGATGAATGCGTCCCGCCGGTCGGTCTTCGACCGGCCGGGGTGCAAGTCCGCGGCTTTGCGCATCGCCAGGCCGGGTAGATAGCCGACGAAGCAGCCAGCGTCCCGGGCCACGGCGATGGGCAGGGCACCGATGGTGTTGGGCTGGTCGACGACCACCAGGACGGTGCCGCAGGCTTGGAGGTCGGTGAAGACCTTGCGAAGCTGATCCTCGTCCTGGGGCAGGGGTTTGTCGTAGATGATCTCGCCTGTGGCTAGCATGGCGCAGGCGTGGTGGGCGGTTTTGCCGACGTCTAATCCGATGGTGACGTCGATGGTGCCGGTGGTCATGGCCGGCCTCCTTGTGGTGTCGGAGCAACAGTGACAGGTCAAACCTCGTCGCTGGTGTCTCGACATCCGATGCTGGCACCCACGTTACAAAAGAGAACTGAGTCGAGTGACTCGTCCGTGTCCCTATCAGCAGTCAACGGGTGTCCTGGTAGCCCGGCGACAACACCCCCCGGATCATGGTAACTACAGGGGAAATAAGCCATACCGGGCCCAGCGACTATCCCCATTATGGGGACACCATCAAAGTAACGGGACTACCCGAGCAACGCGTCCACGAAGCCCTCCACCTCGAATGGTGCCAGATCATCCGCGCCCTCGCCCAGGCCGACCAGTTTGACGGGCACACCGAGCTCCTCCTGCACCTGGAACACGATTCCGCCCTTCGCGGTGCCATCGAGCTTCGTCAGCACCACGCCGGTGATATCGACAACCTCGGAGAAGATCCTCGCCTGCTGCATTCCGTTCTGCCCCACCGTGGCATCGAGGACCAGAAGCACCTCGTCGACGACGGCCTTCTTCTCCACCACACGCTTGACCTTGCCGAGCTGATCCATCAGACCGGTGGAGGTGTGCAGCCTGCCCGCAGTGTCGACCAGCACGACATCCGCCTGCTGCTCGACACCCCTGGCCACCGCATCAAAGGCGACCGATGCCGGATCGGCCCCCTCCGCCCCGCGCACGGTGTCCGCGCCCACGCGCCGACCCCAGGTCTCCAGCTGATCAGCGGCCGCCGCTCGGAAGGTATCAGCTGCCCCGAGTAGCACCTTGTGCCCCATGGACACGAGAACTCTCGCCAGCTTTCCGGTGGTGGTGGTCTTTCCGGTGCCGTTGACACCGACGACGAGGACCACCGCGGGCTTGCCCTCGTAAGGCATCGCCTTGATCGCCCTGTCGAGGTCGGGACGGCAGGCGTCGATAAGCGTTTCCCGCAGCATCGCACGCGCCTCCGCCTCATTGGACACGCCGTTGGCCGCGATCTTGCCCCGCAGCTCATCGACGACTCTCATGGTCACGTTGTTTCCCAGGTCCGCCTTGATCAGCATGGCCTCGATGTCCTCCCAGGCCTCATCATCAAGATCACCCGCGGTGAGAATCCCGAGAACCGATTTGCCGAACACGTTCTGCGAGCGGGCCAGCCGACCGCGCAGCTTGCCGATACGACCGGCGGCCGGGGCGATCTCATCGAGTGGCTCGGGAGCCGGCTCCGGCTCCGTCTCCGGCACCGGGGTCTGCTCCAGGGCGGCCTCCGCCGACTCAGCCGTGACCTGTGCGGCCTCCGCGGCCTCGACCACCTCCTCGGGAGTGGGGACCGGAGTGCCGGCTTCCGGCTCCGCGATGATCTGCTCGACCGAATTCTCCCCGACCGACGCCTCCTCGACGGAAGCCTCCTCCCCCGAGGGCCCGTCGATGATCTCCCCGACCGACGCCTCCTCGACGGAAGCCTCCTCCCCCGAGGGCCCGTCGATGATCTCCCCGACCGACGCCTCCTCGACCGTGACCTCCTCAGCGATCACCGGGGCCTCATCGGACTCCTGGACGGGGAAGGAATCGGTGTCCTCCTCCGGCGCCTGGACCACCTCGGGCTGCTGCTCCCCGAGCAGGACCGGCTCCTTCTCCTCCTGCTTTGCGGGAGCGAAGCTGAAGCCCCCCTGTGCCTGGTAGTTGCCCGATTTCTCCTGCTGGGTGAGCTCCCTGGGCTCATCCGGCTTCTCAAAGCTGACGGTTTTCGATTCGCCCCGCCTCTTCCCGATGATCAGCACTGCGATGATCACGAGAACGGCGAGGACGACTAGGCCAATGATCCAGAAGGTAGCATCCATGCCCTCCATAGTGGCAGGTTTATCACCCGAGTACATGGCACCGCCCGGGTTTTCCGGGCAAAAGATTCAAATCTCCTTCCGGGAAGCGCAGATTCCGGCGCTAGTCCACCAGTCCGGGGTAGTTCACCCCGAGCACCATGGCCTCCGCCGAGATCAGATCACCGGTGACCAGGTCGGGCACGATATCGGCGATCCTGCCCCATCCCCCCGCCGCCCTGTCGAGCGTGCGGGTCTTTCCCATCAGCCCGTGGGCGTGCATCCGCGAGGACAGGGCGAACACCAGCGACACCACCGGTGTCAGCGCCCACTTGTTGCCCACCTCCTCGGTGTTGACCCCGTCGAGTTTGTCAAAGCGGATCCGCGCCGAGGAGTACAGCTGCCGCTGCGTTCCGCGCATGGCACGTAGAAGGTCAACGGCGGTTTTGATCAGGCCCTCCGTCTCGAGTACCTCGCGGAGCTGGTCACGCTTCTTGAAGGTTTCAAAGACGGCCATCAGCCTGGTGCTGTCCTGCATGAGCGGACCGGGGACGATATCGGCGTTGCTGAAGAACATCTCCAGCAGTGCCGCCTGCTGCGCCTCGTTCATTCCGGCGATGGCCACCGTCGACTGGTCAATACAGGCGGTATCCAGCGTGGAATCCCGCCCGGTGGCCAGGGTGTAGAGAATATTCCTTCCCGCCACCTCCTCCAGCTGTCCGAGAATGGGCAGCAACGGTGAGCGGTTTCCCACCTCCTCCGCCTGCGTGTAGGCATGGGGAAGCGCTCCGAGCAGCTGGAGGGTACCGATCCACGCGGTGCGGTGAATCTCCGTTGCCGGGGAATCGGTGGTGAATGGTGACGCAGCGAGGCCGGAGGAGATGATCTTGCCCGGCTGTGCCGCCGCCGGGACAAGCGATGCGGACAAACCACGAAGTGCCGCGGCGGGATGGGCCCGCAGGGCGGCGTGGATCACCGGCAGGTGCTCGACGGTTCCCTGCTCGGACCAGATATGGGCCACGTCCCACAGAGCGGGAACCACCGAGTCTGAGACCGGGGGTTCCTCCGCCTCGTGGCCGAAGAACGCGGAGAGCTGTGCGAAGTCCTCGGCCTGATCCCGGTAGAAACCCTCCTGGGCGACGGTGATCGCGGATCGCCCGGGGGACAGCGGGGTGAGCAGCGTGGTGAAGGGATCTGCGGTGTGCAGCTGGACGATCAGATCACCCGCTGCCACGAGCTGGGCGGGCAGAGCGACGCGGGGTCCGCCCACCGCGATGTCGAAGGCGCGGATCCACGGCGCGGTTGCCGGCCAGACCCATGCGCTGAGCGTGCGGCCGGGTGCCAGGTTCTCGAGGACCAGTTCACCGTCTTCAACGGTGATGCCCGTGGTGTGCTCTACCTTGTCGATCACCGCGATGGTCACCGAGACTCGACGATCGGCACCGAAGTCCGTCCACTCGAACTCGATCGAACCCCGCGGCATGACGAAGGTACTCGCCGCGATCTCCCTCATGCCGGCCACCCAGGTGCGCCCACCGTCGGGAGTGGTCATCCTGACCGTCCGCAGCGGGGATCCGTGGTGGTTGCGCACGCTGATCCGTGGATCCCCTACCCCGACGCCCGGGCGGATCCGCAGCTCGCCGAAGCCATCGAGATCGCGTGGTCCGCACACAGTGCGGGTCACCCGCCACATCGGCGGTTCGGTGTTCAGCGGCAGTTCGATGGCGATCTGCGGGGGAATGAAGCGCAGGGGCATCTGATCGCCCTCATCGGTGGTGATGACGAAACCGGCGTTGGGGTCTGTGGAACCGACCTCCACCCGGCGCGGTTCGGAGGTGAAGTGCTTCTCCCCCGAGCGCACCCTCAGTGATGCCTCGCTCAAACCGGAGGTGGTCGGAATCCGGAAGGAGGCTCCCGATCCGGCGATCTCCAACTCCGTGGTCATCCCCTCCACGATGGCGAACTCATGGCGGAAGGACTCGTTTCGGGGTCCGCGCAGACGCACCAGGTACTCGCCGACCCAGGGGGCGTCGTAGGCCTCGGGATCGAAGATGTAGAACAGCCCGCCCTCCGCAGGCACCTCGAGTGGTTCGGGATCGGCGATCTCCTCGCCTGCGCTGCCCACACCCGCGAAGGCGGAGATCGACAGCATCCACGTCTCATCCCTGCCACTCTGGGTCTCGGGGAACTCCGCGACCAGGGACTGCGAATAGAGCGGGAGTCCGGAGGCCGAACGCACATGGGGAACGAGTTCGGCGGGGTGGTGGAAGGCCACGCGGCGCCGGGGGTCGATGCAGCGGACCTCCTGGTTGACCTTCAATGAGGCCAGTCCGCGGGCATCCACCCGGGAACAGGTCCAGGAGGTCCATCCCTCCACCCCGAAGGACTCGAGGACGGGCACGGTCTCACCGGTGACCATGTCCTCCAGGGTGGCGTCGCTCGGCGCGAGGACGAAGATCTCCTGGTGGTGCAGCGAGACCTTGTCCGTGAGGTTCTCCCCGCGTGCGGAGAACACCAGGACGGGATCAGTGAAGTCCACGACGGGGACCACCCAGGTTATCTGGTTGGTGGTGTCGCTGACCGTGGTCTCACGGACCTGGCGTTCCAGGGTCACATCCAGCGCCTCGGAGTAGCCTGAGGTATCTCCCCAGGCCCTCGTGGTGGAGTAAATCCTGGTGGTGCCCTCGAGGCTGACCCGCCAGCTGACCTCCTCATCGGCAACGCGCTGTTCCGGCAGGCGGAGGCAGACTTTTCGACGCTCGGCGTCAAGCACCAGACGCGGACGCAGCTCCCGCAGCGCCACACCGACCGAGTTCTCCCGATCGACGGTGCCCACTGGTCGTTCACGCAGCTCGGCGACGAAGAGCTCATCGAGCATCACCGGTAGCCCGAGCTCGCGCTGCCGGTCGGACCAGGAGGTGGGGTGTTCGGTGGCGAAGTCACACAGTGTCCGCACCCCGCCCAGAATCTCCCCCGCCCAGTTCGGGGCAAGTCGCCTGACGGTGTCAAAGAGATACGGGTACTCCGCGGTGCCTGACTCGACCTCGGTGAGAACAGCCGCCACCTCCCCACCGGTGACCCCGCTGTGCACGGCCACAAGGTCGATCACCTCGACAGGCTCCGTCGGGAGGAAAAGTCCGACCCTGCCGAAAAGCCCCTGCACGCCGGCGGCCAGGGTCGCGGCGTGCTCAGCGCCGAGTCCCAGTCCCCCGAGGTACTCGTTGAGGAAGTCGGAGGGGTCGACGATCTTCGACGCCCGGGATACAAGCGTTGCGACGGTCAGGGCGGGCGTCATCTCAAGGAGATCCGGAAGCTCGGCACCCGCTGCGAGCTGGCGCGATAGGAAGGTGCCGTAGAAGCGGTCTATCCGTTCAAGTTCATCGCTGCGCAATCCCGCCTGCGGAAAGAACTCCACGGCGGCCAGGCGCTGCGACAATTTCAGCTCGGTCTGTGATGCCCATCCGAGCAGTGAATCATTGAAATCGGCAATGCCACCAGGCATGTATACACTCTCCCCCGCGTCACCGCGTCCCACTTGTTGGATCCAAAATGCCCTCTCACCCTACCCCACCGCCGCGGGGACATAATCAACTGCGGGTGGGCTCCATACGCTGGCTGATCACCCGGGTAACGCCATCCCCACGCATGGTCACACCATAGAGCACGTTGGCCACATCCATCGTCGGTTTCTGGTGGGTGATCACGATCAGTTGGGAATCCCGGCGCAGTTCCTCAAACAGCGCGATCAGTCGGCGCAGGTTGACATCATCGAGCGCCGCCTCCACCTCGTCCATCACGTAGAAGGGGCTGGGACGCGCCCGGAAGATGGCCACGAGCATCGCCAGCGCCGTCAGTGACTTTTCACCACCCGACAGCAGCGAGAGGCGTTTGACCTTCTTTCCCGGCGGACGGGCCTCGACCTCGATACCGGTGGCCAGCAGATCATCGGGATCGGTGAGCAGCAGACGGCCCTCGCCGCCGGGAAACAGGGTGTTGAACACCCTCGGAAACTCCGCCTCCACATCGTGCCAGGCATCGGAGAACAGCTGCAGGATCTTCGCGTCAACCTCCTCGATCACGCCGCTGAGATCCGCACGCGCCTGCTTGACATCGGCAAGTTGAGTGGACAGAAACTCGTAGCGCTCCTCCAGCGCCTTGAACTCCTCCAGTGCAAGGGGATTGACCTTGCCCAGGGAGGCGAGATCCTTCTCCGCTCTCTTGAGACGGGCGCGCTGGGCCGCCTCATCGAAATCCTGATCCGGGGTGTAGTCACGGAGCAGGTCCCCCACCGGCACACCGAGCTGTTCGGTGATCTTTGCCACCGATTCCTCCATCCTCACCTGAGCCTGGCTGCGCGCCAGTTCCATGGCGTGGGAGTTGTCGCTGAGTCGGTCGAGCTGATGCCTGGCCGCGCTGACCGCGTCCCTGGCCCGGGCGACCCCCGCGTTCAGTAGGGCCTTTTCCCGGTTGGTGGCGTCGCGTTCCGCGGTGGCCCCGGCGAGCGCCGCGGCGACTCTCTCCGCGAGGTCCCTGGCCCCACGGTGCACGGTCGCCGCGAGATCGGCGCGCCGCCGGCGGGCCTCCATGGCACGTTCGTGCCGGATCTTCGCCTGCTTCTCCTGCTCGGCCTGCCTGCGCAGATTATCGCCCCTGCCACGGATCTGCCCGGCGCGCTCCTCCGCGGTGCGCAGTGCCAGGCGTGCCTCCATCTCCATGGCGCGGATCTGCGCCAGAGCGGCACCAGCCAGGTCACGGTCCCGGGTCGAGGGTTCCTGCTCCCCGCCATCGTCGTCGATCCTGGACAGGCGGTCGAGTATCTCCTCCAGGCGCCCACGGAGCTCCTCCCGCCGGGTTTCCGCCGCGGTGTGGCGATCCATGTGGCGGGTCCTCTCGGCTTCCGCCGCCCGGTGCTGCTTGTCCAGACGCGAGAGATCGCGCCCGACGTTGTCCAGGGTGATGTCGAGTTCGCGCAGCGCGGCCCTGGCCGCGGCGGCGTCGACCCGGCTGTTCTCCGCGGCCTGCCTGGCCCCCTCGAAGGTGCCACTGATGTCATCCAGCAGCGAGGTGGTCCGGACCAGTTCCATTCCGGCGGAGTCGATCTGCGCGGTGATCTCCACGGTCGAGGTGCCGGTGCCGAGCTGCACCCACCCCTGCCCGAGGAGCACGCCCTCGCGGGTGACCGCCCGCAACCTCGGATCCGCGGTGACGATCGCGCGTCCCGCGGCGGGGGCGTCGATAAGCACCACGTCCGCGAGCAGCCGGTTGACGGGACCGGCGATCCGCGGATCGAGGCTTAGGTGGTCGAGCAGCCAGGTCGCGCCGGATGGCAGATCGGCGTCCAGTCGCCAGGCGGCATCCGTGCCGGCCGTATCGACGATGACGGTGAGCGGTACACCGGCGTCGAGAAGCTTGTCGACGACCCCACCGCCGACCCCACCGGCGAGCGCCTCGGCGTGCGGCCCGAGTGCCGCCGCCAGGGCACGTTCCACGCCGCCCGCGGCGCGCATCAGTCCAGCCAGCCGGGGATAGTCGAGGACCTCCGCCGCGGAGGACCTCGGCTGATTCTGGGTCAGTGTGTCAATCCGGGATTCCAGGGCGGATACGTCCCTCTCCAGTAGGCCACGCCGGGAACGCAGCTCCTCCAGGCGCGTCTCCGCCGCCTCTGCCTCATTCCGCGCCTGTTCGTGGGCGTCCTCAAGCGGTTCGCGCTCGGTGGCGATGGCCAGCTTCCGCTCCGTCGCCAGCCGGTGCTCCCGTTCAATGTCGAGGATCCGCCCAATGGACTCCTCGAGCTGTTCCCCCATGCGCCGGGCGTCATCCTCCGCGGCCGCGAGCTGTGTGTGCAGTGACTCCTCGCTGGCGAGCAGGCGCACCACACCCTCACGCCTGTCCGCGATCGCCCGTACCTGCGCCAGGTGCTCGCGCTCTGCTTCACGCGCCTGCGCGGCCTTCTCCTCGGACTCCTCGCGGATGGACTCCAGACGCTCGCGGGCCATGTCCACCTGCATCTCGAGATCCTCGGACTCACGGTCCGCGGCTTCCGCGCGACGCAGCAGGTCCCCGGGTTCCTGCCCCGTGTATGCCGTCTCCGCGGCACCGGCGGAGGCGCGATCCGCCGCGATCCGCATCGTCGCCGAGACCCTTTCTGCCAGGGAGGAAAGATCGAACCACAGTTGCTGGGCCGCCTCCGCACGCGGAACGAGATCGCCCAGCTCGGTCTCCAGCTCCATCTGGGTCGTGGTGGTGCCCTCGAGCAGCTCCCGTGCCTCCTCCACCTGCTGACGGATCATCTTCTCCCGCTCGGTGGAGGTCTCGAGCTTCTCCGCGAGCCTGACGATCTCAAACCCGGCGAGCTGGAATCTGGCGTCCCGCAGATCCGACTGGACGGTGGCCGCACGCCGCGCAGCCTCCGCCTGACGTGCCAGAGGCCTGAGCTGTTTGCCCAGCTCCTCGGTGAGGTCCTGGAGGCGATCGAGATTGATCTGCATTCCCTGGAGCTTTCGCTGCGCCTTCTCCTTCCGCCTGCGGTGCTTGAGCACCCCGGCCGCCTCCTCGATGTAGGCGCGGCGTTCCTCGGGGCGGGATTCCAGGATCTCCGCGAGCTTTCCCTGCCCCACCATCACGTGCATCTCCCGGCCGATGCCGGAGTCCGACAACAGCTCCTGGACGTCCATCAATCGCGCGCGGGAACCATTGATCTCGTACTCGCTGGCCCCGTCACGGAACATCCGACGAGTCACGGAGACCTCGGTGTAGTCGATGGGAAGCGCCCCATCGGTGTTGTCGATGGTCAGCGTCACCTCGGCGCGACCGAGAGGTTTGCGCTCCCCCGCACCGGCGAAGATGACATCCTCCATCTTTCCGCCGCGCAGTGTCTTCGCCGAACCCTCGCCCATCACCCAGGCCAGGGCATCGGCGACGTTTGACTTTCCGGAACCGTTGGGGCCGACGACCGCGCAGATGCCCGGCTCGAATTTCAGGGTCGTCGCGGATGCGAAGGACTTGAATCCCTTGAGCGTCAACGATTTCAAATACATAACGGCTTCAGAGTCTAGCGTTCGGTGAAGCCCTTGACGCCACGCGGGGATCCCCACTGCTCCACCACCGTGGTGACCCTCCCCGCCCGGTTGTGCCGGCTCGGGTGTTCGGACAACCGGGTGAGCAGTTCCTCGCACTGCGCCCGCGTTCCCTCCGCCACGACACAGACCCTGCCGTCATCCAGGTTCGTCGCCGAGCCGCTGATCCCGAGCTCCAGTGCCTGGGATCTGGTCCACCAGCGGAAGCCCACACCCTGGACACGGCCGTGGACGAATGCGGTGAGTCTGACGTCCGGCATCTTATGTTCTCCCATCCCTCGCGCATCGATCAGCTGGCCCCAAGCATTCCACAACACGGCGGAACATCGGGGAAAGGGCACGCGAACACCCTCCGGAATCCATGTTCCCGCACCGTGGCCCCATTCTTCAGTTAGCCTGATCAACACCGATCAAACCCAATTCCCCAAGGAGCCCCCATGACGAGACTCAGGTCCCTGACCGCCACGGCCGGTTGTGCCATTGCCATCGCTGTCGCCGCCCCGGCAGCGTCCGCGGACACATCAAGCCACATTCCATCCAACCCCATGGTCGACGGCCCTCCCATGACATCGACCGGTCTCGACCGCGGTCAGGAAACCACCCTCCTCTCCGAGCTCTTCCGCTTCCGCGAGTCCGTCGTCGGCACACAGGAATGGGTCAACTGCGCGACACTTCCCCTGGCACGGTCGATCCCCTGCACCATCCTCGACGCCGTCGCCCCGGTGGTGATCCTGTCATCGGTGCGTCCCTAGCCGAACTTGGCGCGGCTCCATGTTGCGGCACCTAAGATTCTCGTATGAGGGTTCGCGGGCCGGAAGTGCTATTCATTGCCTGGGCTATCCACGACGTGGAGGAGGCCCTGGCATTCCCGGCGACATGTGACGATCTGGCGAACCGTACCGGAATCGAGCATCTGCGTATCGACGCACACCAGTCCTGGACGGCAGTCGGGATCATGGGTGCAATTGTGGCCACGGCCTGCTGGCGGGGATACAGGACCGGTGGCCGGTCCCGGATGTACCGCGCGGTGCTGGCGGGTCTCGAGGGTCACGTCTACACGCATCTGGCAGCTTCAGCCGGACTACGTCGCTACACGGCCGGTGTCGCCACCGCGGTCCCGATAATGCTCCCCGCAGTCGTTGCCGCGCGGAGGGAACTCCAACTCGCTGGTCCTCCTCTGGAAACACTGGACTTCGTCCGGGGCGCATTCGTCCTGATCCCCGGCGCGATCATCAGTCAGATGCTGGCGAGGCTCCTTCCCGGCAGGGAGAAGCCACGCGGTCCCGGAACCTCTGCTGGCGGCGCGCGCAGCAGTGAGAGGAGCGCCGGGCGAAAGGGATCCACCCGATGAGGGTTCCGCAACGATCGCAGGCTCACCCCCCGCGATCATAAACCTGGAAGGATCGGCGAAAGTACCCCGCCTGTCAAAGCAGATTTCATTCATTCTGTCATCTCTTATCTCGACGTGTCCACGTATTACTCCCGGAGCTCGCCATTACAGGGAAGTCATGGATTCGGAAAAATTACCGACCCTCAACGAAGTGCGATCTGCAATTGATGGGATTGACCAACGGCTGGTGCAGCTGATCGCGGGCACTCTCAAGAAAGATGAGGATGGCGTGCGTGCACCTGCCCTAGTCGAAGCAGTGATTGATACGGTGCGATCGCTCGCAGGCTCGGCGGGTGCATCGCCAGACGCCACCGAAGACACCCACCGTGCAATGATCGGCGCGTTCATCGAGCTTGAACTCGCTCATCACCGCTCAAACCAGTAGCATCCAGCACCTCCTTTGGCTTTCTCGCCCGGTGACCGCGTATTCGTTAACGAGTCCAAAGCGCGAGACTACGTCGTTGCTGCGACGGCAGCATCACCACCATCGCCTCCCGTCACAGGGAAATCGCTTCGCAGCCTCAAGAAAGCCGGGCGGCGTCGCAACCATTTCAAGAGCGAACGCTACATCCGCCGCGGGGAAACTCCCTCCGGGAGGTGCGAACTCGATCTGCGCGTGACCGTGTGGATCGCGAAAGGCCTCCCCGACCAGCAAGCCTGACGGCCATGACTGATCGAGTTGACCACAGTGCTCATCGAATCAGGGGGCGATCACCTCTTCATCGAGCGAGATGAGTGACTCATCACCGCTGACAAAAAGAGAATCGCCGGGATTCTCCGGCGGCGCCAGTCCCAGAACCTCAGTTTCACCCATGTCACCCCGGCGGAGCAACCATTGCCGTGGGTGAGCGACTCAACAGCATGGTGCTCCGTAGGCCTCGCCTAACCCGAAATCGCAGCACCCACCATGTGATTGTTTCAACATCAGCGTCGCCGCTGGCAGCGCGGGCAGAAGTGCGAGGAGCGCCCGCCGATCACGATGCGACGAAGCGCCGTGCCGCAGCGCAGGCACGGCTTCCCCGTGCGCCCGTAGGCCTGCAGACTCCTGCTGAAGTAGCCCGAGTTGCCGTTGACGTTGATGTAGAGGGAGTCAAAGGATGTCCCGCCCTCCGCCAGGGCGCGATTCATCACCTCGATGCCCGACATCAGGAGCCCGCGGAGGCGGTTCAAAGAGACACGGCTCGCATTCTGCATGGGGTGGATCCCGGCCTCCCAGAGCATTTCATCGGCGTAGATGTTGCCGATTCCCGAAACGATCTCCTGGTTGAGCAGAAGGCGCTTGATCTCCGTCGGCCTGGATTTCAGCAGCCGGGCCGCGGCATGAACGTCAAGGTTCTGGTCGAGGAGATCCATGGCGATATGGGCCACACGTTCGGGCACCCCGTCGCGTACCGGACCCACCCACCAGTAGCCGAAGGTGCGCTGATCGACGAACCAGATCTGCTTGCCGTCGTCGAGTTCGAGGTAGGCCCGCAGGTGGGGGGAAGTTTCAGCGCCGGGGGTCTTCACCAGCATTTGTCCGCTCATCCCCAGGTGCACAAGCAGCGCGAGCTCCGTGTGTGGTGCCCGGTGGCTGCCGGGGGTGGTGTCGGCAAGCAACAGCCAGCAGAATTTGCCGCGCCGGCGCGCGGCGGTGACCGTCAAGCCGTCGAGGCTCGTCTCGATCTCCGGGGCACCACCCGGTTGATTGCGTGCCGCCCTCGGATGCAGCACGTGGGCCGCCGTGATGCGGTGCCCGACAAGGTTGGCGTCCAACCCGCGCCGGACAACCTCGACCTCCGGAAGTTCAGGCACGCTTCTCTCTCAGCTTGCGATAAGCCTGGTGCGCGGCCTCCTGTTCGGCCAGCTTCTTGTTGGGTCCCACTCCCCTTCCCATCTCCTCGCCCTCGACGGTGGCGAGGGCGGTAAACACCTGATCATGATCCGGCCCCTCGGAACTGGCAACGTACTCGGCCATGGGCCGCTTCCGGTGCGCCAGCTCCTCCTGCAGGGTGGTCTTCCAATCCTGGTGGATGCCTCTGGCCGTGGCATGGGCTAGCTTGTCGGCGAAGAGGCGGAGCACTACTCCGCGTGCAGTCTCGAAACCGTGCTGACGAAACACCGCTCCCAGCAGCGCCTCAGTGGTATCGGCGAGAATGGAATCCTTGCCGCGCCCCTCCGTGAGCAGCTCTCCCTTGCCCAGGAGAATGAACTTTCCGAGGTCGATCTCCCTGGCCACATCGGCCAAACCGTAGCGGCTGACAATCGACGCCCGCATCTTGGAGATATCGGACTCCGGGCGACTCGGGTGCAACTCATAGAGCTTGTTGGCAACCGAGAGCCCCAGCACAGCGTCGCCGAGAAACTCCAGGCGCTCGTTGTTGGGCAGTGTGCCGTTCTCGTTGGCAAAGGAACGGTGGGTCAGTGCGAGGATCAGCAGATCGCGATCCAGCTCGACACCGAGGCTTTCCAGCAGGGGCACATGATCAACTGAATCGAAGGCCTCGTTCAGCGCCTCCTCACCTGTGAGCCGGCTCTTTCTCCGGGTCACAGGAACTTCTCCAAGCCCGACCACCTGGGATCGACCTTCTCCTCGCCGACCATCCCCGATTCGCCATCGGACTCGCCGTCCGGAGCGGGCACCGAGGCCTCGTCACAACCGGGGTAGCCGAAGCGCCCGCAGGTCGGGTTGAAGGGAAGGTTGAGTCCGGCCTCATCCAGGACCGACTGGAGCAGATCGATCTGATCCCGGTCCACCCTGGGCAGCTCATCCTCATCCTCAGCCGCCTCGCCGGTGATGAAGTCATCGGAGGCGGCAAAAACCTCTGAGACATGCAGGGTGAACTCGGGGGTGATTTCCCTGAGACAACGCGAGCACTGGCCGCTGAGGGTGGCGCGCACATCCGCTTCGACGAGAATGCCGCCGCCGAGGGAACTCAGAACGGCGTCGACGACGACATCGCCACCCTCGGGAATGGCGATCATCTCCGGTCCGATCCGAGCCGGGCTCGAACCCGACTGCGTGCGATGTTCCGGGAGACCGTTACCGCGCAGCACAGCTGCGACATCAAAAACAAAAGGAGATTTCATGACGTGGCATATCCTACCCGCAGTGCCGCGCGATCATATACATCGACAGGTTGATCGGCCTCGAATCAGTAGTCCCGCCGGCCGCCGCGCTCACCGTAATCAGCGGAGCGGTCCGCACCCGACCCGGCCGCGCCGGCTCCACGCCTGAGAGCGGTCCGGTCCGCTGAGACGCTGCGCAGCGTGGTGGACAACGAGGTCTCAAACTCGGCCAGTTTGGAGTCGACATACTCGTCGCATTCACCGCGCAACTTGTTGGAATCTGCGTGTGCCGCGGCGACGATGCGGTGCGCCTCGTCATTCGAACGCCTCACAACCTCAGACTCACTGATCAGGCGCTCCTGCTCCGCCTGCCCCTCCTCGACCGCCCGTCGATAGGATTCGTTTCCGCTCTGGACGAGTCGATCCGCCTCCGACTGCGCGCGCTCAGTGACGGCATCCGCCTCACGACGTGCATCGTGGACCGTACGGTCAGCGGTGTCATTCGCCTTGGCCACCACGGAATTCGCATGATTTGTAGCGTCCTCGACCATGGCATCGGACTCCTCATGCGCCCGGGCGAGCAGATCGCGGGCCTCCGCTTCGGCATCATCGACCAGCGCACGGGCTTTCTCCTCCGCGTCACGGATGATGCTGTCCCGGTGATCGAGCACGTCCTGGGCATCATCGAGTTCAGCGGGAAGGGCGTCACGGAGGTCATCGAGCAACGTAAGGACCTCTTGGCGCGGAACGACGCAATTAGAGGTCATCGGTACGCCGTAGGCACGTCCGACGGTCTGGACAAGTTCATCTAGGGCCTCGAATACACGGTACATGGGAACCCAGCCTACTCAGTTCCCGCGGCACGGGGATTGCACCACGCCCTCCCCCTCACCGCGAAAGGTGCAGTCAACGCCTGCCGGGCCGACCGCGGAGTGAACACGGCGGGGCTTGGGCGATCTCTAGCGATGTATGGCGATCTGTAGCTATCTGTAGCGACTCCAGGTGATTGGGGTTTAAGGACTTCGGATGGAACCGAGAGTCGGACACCGAGGAAAACCGGGGCAAAGTCCGAAAACCGTCGACACAAACCCCAGGACCCGCAAAACCTCACCTCGGCTGTCCACACCCCGCAAGAAAGCTGAACAAAAACTATCATTCTCCCGGGAGAGCGTGGCCGGCCAGTCCCGCGGAACGAGCCATCGCCGCGCCCCGCACCCCGGAACTGACCCAAAGAAGATAACCGGGGCAAAGTCCGAAAACCGTCGACACAAACCCCAGGACCCGCAAAACCTCACCCCGGCTGTCCACACACCGCAAGAAAGCTGAACAAAAACTATCATTCTCCCGGGAGAGCGTGGCCGGCCAGTCCCGCGGAACGAGCCATCGCCGCACCCCGCACCCCGGAACTGACCCAAAGAAGATAACCGGGGCAAAGACCGAAAACGGTCGACACAAACCCCAGGACCCGCAAAACCTCACCCCGGCTGTCCACACCCCGCCAGAAAACTGAACAAATACTGTCAGTACTCTACCTGTCCGGACTCCCGGAAGCGCGGCCATGCTAAGCGGGCGCCACCAGCGGGCGCCACCAGCGGACTCGACCGGCACATCCCTGGCCGGAAACGACAACGGCCCCACCACGTCGCCGTGATGGGGCCGAGGCAAGAGATAGCTAAATGACGCCCTGCGCGAGCATCGCGTCCGCCACCTTCTTGAATCCGGCGATATTGGCACCGATGACATAGTCGTGCTCGTGTCCATAATCTGCGGCGGTCTTGGCGCAGGTGTGGAAGATGTTGGTCATGATGCGATGCAGTCGCTCGTCGGTGTACTCGAAGGACCATGAATCCCTGGAGGCGTTCTGCTGCATCTCGAGTGCGGAGGTGGCCACACCACCGGCATTGGCGGCCTTGCCCGGACCGAAGCGGACGCCCCTCTCGCGAAAGACCTCGACTGCCTCGGGGGTGGAGGGCATGTTCGCACCCTCGGCAACATAGCGGCAGCCGTTGTCCGCAAGCTTCTTGGCGTGTTCCCCGTTGAGCTCATTCTGAGTGGCGCAGGGCAGGGCGATGTCACATTCAAGGTCCCAGATGGACCCGTCCGTGTGATAGTCCGCACCATCGACTTCAGCGACGTACTCGGTGACCCTCGCGCGACGGACCTCCTTGATGTCGCGCAGCTTCTCCACATCCACGCCGTTGGGGGTGGATACCCAACCGCTTGAGTCGGAGAATCCAACGACGGTGGCACCGAGTTCCTGCGCCTTCTGGATCGCGTAGGTTGCCACATTGCCCGAGCCCGAAACGATGACCCGCTTGCCCTCGAGGGTCTCACCCTGTGCCTTGATCATTTCGTTGACAAAGTACACGGCGCCGTATCCGGTGGCCTCGGTGCGAACAAGGGAGCCGCCCCAGGTCAGACCCTTGCCGGTGAGGACACCGGATTCGTGCCTGTTGGCCAGCCTGCGGTACTGACCGAAAAGGTATCCGATCTCGCGTCCACCCACGCCGATGTCGCCAGCGGGGACGTCGCGGTACTCGCCGATGTGACGATGAAGCTCGGTCATGAAGGACTGGCAGAAGCGCATGATCTCGAGATCGGACTTGCCCTTGGGATCGAAGTCGGATCCTCCCTTGCCGCCACCGATGGGCAGTCCGGTCAGGGAGTTCTTGAAGATCTGCTCGAAGCCGAGGAACTTGACGATTCCGAGGTTGACCGAGGGATGGAACCGCAGCCCGCCCTTGTAGGGCCCTAGTGCCGAGTTGAACTGGACACGGAAACCACGGTTGACCTGCACCTGGCCATTGTCATCGACCCACGGTACGCGGAAGATGAGCTGACGCTCCGGCTCACAGAGGCGCTGAATCAGGCCATAGTCGGCGTAGTGCGGGTCCTTCTCGAGAACGATCTTCAGAGACTCGAGAACTTCAGCCACGGCCTGGTGAAACTCCGGCTCGCCCGCGTTGCGCCTGAGCAACATGTCGTAATAGTCGGAGACCTGCTGATCAACATTCATGATTTCGACGTTCCCATCTTCAGCACAGACAGGCACCCGGCTTTTTCCGCGCGAGCACCTGCAAGTGACATTAAACCTAACGGTTAATAGTTTTAATTCAGCGGAGCTGAAAAGAGCAACTCCATCAGACGGATGGCTTAACTCACAGGAATAGTACCAGCTTGTCAATCGTCACGCAGGAGGATTGTGAGCCATCGTGTATAAGACCACAGTGCAGCCCCTGTCCACCCCCGGCACCACCGTGGATGCCCCTGAGCACCGCAAACTTCAACCACCTCCCCCGTTTTCCCATACCACCGCCACAACTGGTCTTAATACCGCGGCCCCGCGGCACCCCCGCGGCGTGGAATTTGGGAGACTTGGACGGTACGCCAGACCACCTGCGAAAGGCAGAGACCAATGAACCGCCGCCCCACCATTGTCATTGCACCCGATTCCTTCAAGGGCACGGCTACCGCCACCCAGGCCGCCGAGCTGCTGGCCGAGGGCGTGCGCGAGGTGCTTCCCGATGCCGATATCACGCTGGCGCCGATGGCGGACGGCGGAGAGGGCAGCTCCGAGATCTTTCATGGCCAGACCATAACCCTGCCCACCACCGACGCCGCCGGACGGCTCGTTGAAGCCAGCTACACCTTCGATGCCGCAAGCGGGACCGCCTACATCGATGTCGCCGCGGCCTCCGGACTCCCCGCGGTCGCGTCGCAGCCGGTTCCCACCACCGGCGACACCTATGGAACCGGGGTTCTCATAGCCGATGCGGTCAGCCGCGACGCGACCCGCGTCATGCTGGGACTGGGCGGTTCCGCAACCACGGACGGCGGCAGCGGCATTCTCACGGCACTGGGCGCAGTTCTGCGGGACAGGGCCGGATACGCGCTGCCCAAGGGTGGAGCCGATCTGATCAACCTGGACAATGTGGATATCGCCGAGCTCAACATCCGCGCGGCCGCGGTGGAGTGGATCCTGCTCACCGACGTCAGCTCCCCTGCCACCGGCCCCACCGGCTCCGCCGCGGTGTTCGGGCCGCAGAAGGGGGCGACTCCGGCGGAGGTGATGCGTCTCGACGCCTCCCTGGCGCACCTGTGCTCCGTCCTCGGGGTCGACGGTACGCTGCCGGGCATGGGCGCCGCCGGAGGCGTCGCCATCGGCATCACCTGGTTGTCCACCCTGATTCACGGCAGCGCCGAGCACATCCACATCCTGCCCGGCGCACCGCTGATTGCGCGCGCCACCGGCGTCGAGGAGCTGATACCCACCGCGGATCTGGTGATTACCGGTGAGGGACGCCTGGACTCACAGTCCTTCACCGGCAAGGTGGTGGGGACGCTGCACGCGCTGACCGCGGCCGCGGGCACACCGCTCGCGGTGGCCGCGGGCATCATTGAGGGGTCGCTTCCCGACGATCTGCTGGCGGTGGAGCTGGAGCCGGGGGTGGGCGTCGAAAAGCAACTGCGGTCAGCCGGACGCGAGATAGCTCAGCGGATGATCTCCACGCTCCAGGGATAGTTCGCGGGCACCTCGTAGAGCGTTTCCTGCTCGAGCAGGAACGCGTCCTTGGGCAGGTCGGCCGCCGGCGTGAGCAGGCGGGAGAAGATCATGGTCACCTGGTTGACGGACGTTCTGACCTCGGGCACATCCACGATGTACCGGTTGACGGAGGCATCCTCCATCCCCGCATCCTCATGCTCATCGCGGTAGGTCTGGCGCAACTGGTCCTCGACACCATCGGCCAACGACGGAACCGGATCGTGGATCACCGCGGCCGGGCCGATCAACCCCTTGTCGGTGAGCAGTCCGGCGACCCTGGTGAATCGGCCCGCCATATCGATGGATTCGGTGTCGGGAACAAGAACATCAAACTGAATCTTCGGCATGAGGACACCTTAGCCAATAGCGTGGACACTATGAACAGCCCTTTCCGCACCCGTCCCACCCCCATCAGGACAATGGCAGACGGCACAGTCAAGCAGGTCAACCCCTTCACCGGCACCGAAGTCTGGACCGTCCCCGGACGTGGCAACCGACCGTTGTCGCATCCCGCTCCCCACCCCCGCCCCCTCGAGGAAACCGACCACGAGACCTTCTGCGCCTTCTGCGCGGGAAACCTCCTGTCCACTCCGCCGGAGAAGTCACGCCTGGAACGCGCTGCCGACGGCTCCTGGGTCCAACTCGATTCACTCCTTCCAGCGCAGGTCACGGAATCGGTGCCGGAGTTCAGGCGAGTACCCAACCTCTTCGAGATCGTTTCCTACGACTACTGGCACCAGAACTTCGGCTTCGAGATGGATCCACGGACCGCGGAACGGATGCTGGCCTACCTGGAGGATCCCGCCGGACTCGACCACGTGCTGGCGATCGTGCGCACCCGGATGCGCGCCTCGGGTGAGGACCCCTCGACGCTGGGAACCGCGGAGTTGCTCGAGCATGCGCCCGGGTACTTCGCGGGCGGTCACGATGTGATCATCGCCCGCCGGCATTTCACCGACGACGCCGTCGACGACAGCCAACTGGCGTCCTCCGGCACGCTCACCCCCGAGGAGCACGCCGCCTTCATCAGGTTCACCGTGGATGGAATCCGCGATCTCTACAAACGCAACCGCTACGCACCCTACGTGGTGGCATTCCAGAACTGGCTGAAACCGGCCGGCGCCTCCTTCGACCATCTGCACAAGCAACTGGTGGCCATCGACGAGCGCGGCAACCAGTCGAACCTGGAGATCGCGAACCTGCGCCAGAACCCCAACATGTACAACGAATGGGCGGTCGACTATGCGGGGTACCAGAATCTGATCATCGCAGAGAATGACCATGCCGTGGCCTTCGCCGGATTCGGGCACCGCTACCCGACCCTGGAAATCTATTCCCGCTCCCCCGTGGCAGAACCGTGGCTGCAGAGCATCCCGGAGGTCACCGCGATGAGCGACCTCATACACGCCTGCCACGCCGCGGCGGGGGCGGACGTCGCCTGCAATGAGGAATGGCACCACAAACCCATCGACGTTGACATTCCCATGCCCTGGCGGGTCCTGATCAAGTGGCGGGTGTCCACCCTCGCGGGGTTCGAGGGGGGCACGAAGATCTACCTCAATACCCTGTCCCCGCAGAATATCCGTGACCGCGTGGTCAAACGGCTCTACCAACTGCGCGAGGCCGGAATGATCGCCGGGGGCATCAGGATTGCCACGGAATGCTCCGTGGAACGCAATAGCCTCAAGTACAATCCCCTGCTCAACAACAACTAGTATCGGAGGCCATGAGCCTTATCTCCGATATCCTCAATGACCACGGCGTCGATCTGTCCTGGCAGGAGGCCCTGTACCGGGATCTCCACGAACGCCCCGAATTGTCCGGATTCGAATCGGAGACCTCCCGCACGATCCAGCGTCAACTCGAAGGGTTCGATTGCGAGATCATCGCCCCTATCGGGGGTTTCGGAGTGGTCGGGATCTTCCGAAACGGTGCCGTGGAGGATCGACCCGTTGCCCTCATGCGCGCGGATTTCGACGGCCTCCCGGTCAGGGAGACAACAGGGGTCCCGTGGGCGTCCACCCGGATGCGCCAACTCGACGGCAACGCCGTCCCGGTGATGCACGCCTGCGGTCACGACATGCACACCACCGCCCTGCTCGGTGCATGCGCCCTGATGGATGCCCGCCGTGATGCCTGGGAGGGCACATTCATCGCACTCTTCCAACCCTCCGAGGAGAACGCGCTCGGGGCACTGGCGATGGTTTCCGATGGCCTGGTCGAGCGCGTACCCCGCCCCGATGTCTGCTTCGGCCAGCACGTCGTTCCCGGCCCCGCAGGCGCCGTCATGAGCATGCCGGGGCCCGCGCTGGCGGCATGCGATTCCATCACCATCACCATCAGGGGACGCAGCGCCCACGGGTCGATGCCGCACAACTCCATCGATCCCACCTACGCGGCGGCGATGATCGTGGTCCGTCTCCAGGGGATCGTCGGCCGTGAGGTCTCGCCGGAGGATTTCGCGGTGATCTCCGTGGGAACCCTGCAATCGGGCAACACCAACAACACCATCCCCGGGGAGGCGAAACTGGTGCTCAATTGCCGCTTCTACAATGACACCGTCAAGCGCAAGGTCTACCGCGCCATCGACAGGGTGGTTCGCGCCGAATGCGCGGCCTCCGGGATTGAGGAGGAGCCCGAAATCGCCTACTCAGGGCACGGGGAGCTCACCGACAATGATTCCGAGGTGTTTTCCAAGGTGCGGCACACTTTCAATGCCGTCTTCGGGAAGGACTCGATCACCGCATCGCGATGGACGGCATCCGAGGACTTCCCCTCGATCCCCCATGCGTTCAACGCCCCCTATCTCTTCTGGACCGTCGGGGTGACACCACGTCAGCAGTGGGAGGAGGCCGAAGCCGCTGACCGGGTGGCCCTGGATGTTCCGGGCAACCACATGGGCAACTTTCTCCCCGACTACCTCCCCACCGTCACCGCCTCGACCAGGGCCGCAGCGGCGGCGGTGCTGACCTACCTGGTCAGGACCTAGATGTACTGACCTCGACCGTTGTTGATTCGGTCGATGGGGGTCTTGCCTCCGATGCCGAGGTGGGCTCTGTCTAGATTGTAGTAGTCGAGCCAGGTCGTCAAGCCGGCAGTTCGGTCCTCGTTGGAGGTCCAGGGTCTCGCATAGGCCCACTCGGTCGCGATGGTGCGGTTTTAGTCTCTCGACTTTCCCGTTCGTCCAGGGGCAGTGGGGTTTGATGAACTTCTGCCCGATGCCGTGCGCGTTGATCACGTCCCGGAATGCGGTCGAGTGGCGGTAGGCGAACGCATTGTCACTGATCACCCGTTCGACCGTGACCCCGAAGGCTGCGTAGAACGCGATCGCGCGTTCGAGAACCCCGGCCGCTGTCGTGCCTTTCTCGTCGTCATGGATCTCCGCGTAGGCGAGACGGGAGTGGTCGTCGATGACGGTGTGGACGTAGTCGTAGCCAAGGCCGCGCTTGCGTTTCGGGCGTTCGCCACGGCCGTGCAGACGCCACCCGCCGCCATCAGGGATGCGGCCGAGTTTCTTCACATCGATGTGGATCAGTAAGCCTGGATGGTCGTGCTCGTAGCGTCGCGCGGATCGGCGGGTCGCGCGGATCACGGCCCCGGTGACTGGGTCCAGCTCCCGTAGCAGCGGGACGTGGTGGCGGCGCAGCACACGCCCCACCGTTGAGGCATGCAGGCCGAGCTTGCCCGCGATGAACACCGGACCGCGACGTGTGAGGTGACGCATGATCCGCACCCGCGTCTCCACACACACGCCCGTGCGATGCGGGTGCGAGCGGGCCACGCTCGAACGATCCTGCAAACCTGCCGGGCCGTGTTCCCGGAACCGGCGCCACCACCGCCACGCCGTCGTGCGCGAGATACCCATTTCCGCCGCGACATGCGCGACCGCACGACCCGACTGGATGCGCTGGACCATGATCAACCTGCCAGCCGGAGTCAGCCGGGCATTAAAGTGGGACACGAGAGACCTCCGTGGGATCGAGTTGAGAACCTAGACAGCTCCAACTCGACTACGGAGGTCTCTCCTACGTCAACAACGCTCCGGGTCAGTACACCTAGAGTCCTAGCCCTGGTAGTAGGTGACCAATCCGGTTTCAGCGGGATTGACCAGCATCTCATTAGAGGGAACGACTCGGGCGGTGTACCCGAAGCGCCCGGGCAAATCGGAGGAGATTCGTCCGGTGTAGGTGCCCTCACCATCATCGGTGAGATCATAGACCGTCGGGGCGGTGATCGTTCCGAAGTCATCGATGGGGCCGACCAGCGCCTGCACCCGAACCTCGCCGTCCGACAGCAATCCGAGCTCAACGCTGACGCTGACCTCGACCTCGGCGTCGGTGGCTGCACCTGCGACCTCATTCACCGGGGTGCCGTTGATCCGCAGATCGGAGAGGGCGATGTTCTGCCATCCCTGATGGATCCGCTCGAGCCAGGTGGCGTAAGCGGTCGCGGCCTGGCGATCCTCGATCAACGCGGCCTGATGCCTGGTGGGACGGTAGTAGCCGTCGGTGTAGTCGCGCACCATGCGGGTCGAGGTGACCAGCGGGGACAGGGTCGTCCATGAGGTGCGGACCAGATCGAGCCAGCGGTGCGGAATTCCCGTCGCGTCGCGGTCGTAGAACAGTGGCGCGATCTCGTTCTCCAGCAGGTCATAGAGTGCCTGGGCCTCAAGCTGATCCCGGAACTCGAAGTCCTGCGACTCGACGGTCGGGATCGTCCATCCCGTCTCGTCCTTGGGCATCTCATCCCACCAGCCGTCGGAGATCGACAGCGTCAGTCCACCGTTCATCACGGCCTTCATTCCCGAGGTACCGGAGGCCTCCTGGGGCCGGACGGGGTTGTTCAACCACACGTCGGTGCCCGAGATCAGGTAGCTGGCGAGATTGATGTCGTAGTCGGGCAGGAAGAGGAAACGGTCACGCACACCCGCCTGATCGGCGAAGTGGACGATCTCCTGCATCAGCTTCTTTCCACCCATGTCGTGGGGGTGGGCCTTGCCCGCGATGACGAACTGGACGGGGCGCTCGGGGTTGAGCAGGATCGAACGCAGACGCTCGGGGTTGCGCAGCATCAGGGTCAGTCGCTTGTAGGTGGACACGCGACGGGCGAAACCGATGGTCAGGATCTCCGGATCGAGAACGCGGCGGGTCCACGCCAGCTGGGCCTCGGTGTGTCCGCGGTGCGCCCAGGACTTGTGAGTGGCCTCCCTGGCGACCTCGACCAGATCCGCGCGAAGCTTGTTCCGTACCTCCCACAGTTTGGCGGGGGTCACGGCGTCGGGGCTGTCCCAGGAATCAACGACGGCCAGGTCGGCTCCGCCGGAGACCCGTTCGATCAGTTCCATCATCTCGGGCTTGACCCAGGTCGGCAGGTGCACGCCGTTGGTAACATGTCCGATGGGGACCTCACGCGGGTCGTATCCGGGATACAGGCTTGCGAACATCTCGCGGGACACCTCGCCATGGAGCTTCGCCACACCGTTCGCGTGCTGCGACGCCCGCAGGCCCATATGCGCCATGTTGAAGCGGTTCGGGTCGCTCTCGCGGCCGAGATCGATAGCATTGGCGATCGGAACCCCGGGGCACAGCTGCAGGTTCTCGGGAAGACCCTCGCCCAGGTAGCGGCGGACCAGTGACATATCGAAGCGGTCGATGCCGGCGGGGACCGGGGTGTGGGTGGTGAAGATGTTGGAGGCCCTGACCTGCTCCAGCGCCGAGGCGTAGTCCATTCCGGCGGCGATGCGTTCGCGGATGCGCTCCAGGGTCAGGAAGCCCGCGTGTCCCTCATTGAGATGTGCGACCGAGGGATTGGCCAGCCCACGGGCGTTGCAGAAAGCATTGACCGCGCGGACGCCACCGACACCGAGGACGAGCTCCTGCTTGATGCGGTGCTCGGCGTCGCCTCCGTAGAGACGGTCCGTGACCGTGCGCATATCCTCGGGGTTCTCCGGGATGTTGGTGTCGAGCAGGAGCAGCGGGATCCGCCCGACGTTGGCCACCCAGAGCGCGATGGTGATGTCGCGCCCCTCGGGGAACGCGACGGAAACGGTGACCTGCCTGCCGGAGGCGTCCCTGACCGCCTCGATGGGGAGGTCCTTGGGATTGTGATAGTAGTAGGACTCTTCCTGCCAACCATCGCCGGTCAGCGACTGGGTGAAGTAGCCGTGGGTGTAGAGCAGACCGACACCGATCAGCGGAACTCCGAGATCGGAGGCGGACTTCATGTGGTCGCCGGCAAGGACGCCGAGGCCACCCGAATAGATGGGCAGGGTCGGGTGGATACCGAATTCCATTGAGAAGTAGGCCACGATCGGATCATGGGCGCGCTCCGGATTGGAGGCGGTTTTCTGGTACCAGAGCTCATCGCTGAGGTACTCGCTGAGATTCTGGGACTCATCGTTGAGCCGCCCGAGGAACTCATCATCGGAGGCCAGCTCGCGCAGGCGTGATGCCGGGGTCTGGATGAGCGTCTGTTTGGGGTCCTCACCGAGGGAGTGCCAGAGTTCAGGTGAGATATCCCGGAACAGCTGTTTCGCCTCTTCGCGCCATGACCAGCGCAAGTTGTGTGCCAGTTGAACCAGGGGCTCTAACTGAGTGGGGATCTGATTACTGAACTGTACTGTGCCGACTGATTTCACGCTCCTCAATGTAGCCGGTGGCAAGTGCTCCTGCTACCTAAAGGTGGAAAAAGGTTTGCGGTCGGAAGGTTCAGCGCTCCAGGAGCTCCTCTGCGGATGTCTCCGGCAGCGAGATGCTCAGCTGGGTGCCCCAGGGATCGGCGGTGGTCACCGAGGTCCCGTTGTCTGCGAACTCCCAGCCCCTGAGCCTGTCAACCAGTGCGTCGAGGTCGCTGCGCAGCGGCACGGTCACTGCGACGTCGGCGAGGCCGAGAGTTGCCGCGCGGGGACCGGCACCACCGGAGTTCCATGTGTTCATCGCCACATGGTGGTGGTATCCACCGGCTGAAGCGAACAGCGCCCCGGGGAAGGCGTTGGTGAGATCGAAGCCGAGTCGGTCGACGTAGAACTCCCTGGCCTGCTCGACGCTGCCCACCTGGAGGTGGACATGGCCGATTGAGGCGGGCAGGACATCGGTGGATTCCAGCACAGACTCCTGCAGGTGCTGCGAGAGGTAGACGTTGGGATCCAGGTGGACGGTGGTCATATCGACATTGCCCTGGGGTCCGTAGACCCAGGACTCGCGTGGGCGGTCCACGTAGAGCTCGATGCCGTTGCCCTCCGGATCAGTGAAGTAGAAGGCCTCCGAAACCAGGTGGTCGGAGGAACCGGCAAAGGACGAGCGCGGATCCTGTGCCGTGCGGTATACGGTTGCCGCGAGGCTCTCCTGCGACTCGAAGAGGAAGGCCGTGTGGTAGAGCCCTGCCTGGTTCTGCCGAACCGGCGGCAGGTCGGGGGTTCCGATGAGTCGGAGAAGGGGCACGCCGTTTCGCCCCAGAACGCGGTGGACCTGCCTCCCGCGCGCCCTCTCCTCGATAGGCTCGAGGGAGAGGATTGAGGCGTAGTAGGTGCTCATATTCTCCAGATCACCGACGCGGAGGGTAACGGCATCCATGGTGGTGGAGGGATTGATCTTCGGGTTGTGAGTGTTCATGATGGCTTGTCCGTTCACAGGGGGATTTTTGTTGATACGTTATTCATGTTTAGTCCATTTTAATTGCCGTGTCAACTAATTTCTCAGGCAGCACCGCTGCCCCCGCGTCCCTACCCTCCCGCACCCACGAAAAATGGCACCGGCAGGTTAACCTGTCGGTGCCATTGCCCCTGAATCCCCACTACCTGGGTGCGCGGGTGTCCTCGCCGAGAAGATGGACGTGGATCATGTTGGTGTTGCCGGTGACTCCGGGGGGTGAACCGGCCACGACGACCATCATGTCGTCCCTGTTGTACTCATCCATTGCCAGCAGCGCACGGTCAACCTCACGCATCATCGCGTCGGTGTCGTCAACCTTTGGGCAGAGAAAGGTCTCGGCACCCCAGGTAAGCGCGAGCTGGGAGCGCACCGCTGGACTCGGGGTGAACACCAGCAGAGGCAGGTGTGAGTGCAGACGTGCCAGGCGCTTGGCGGTGTCACCGGAGGTGGTGAACGCCACCAGTGCCCGGGCGTTGAGCCGCTCGGCGATGTCACGGGCGGAGTAGGAGATCACGCCGCGCTTGGTGCGCGGAATGTGGGTCAGATCCGGCACGCGGCCATCGGTCTCCGCGAAACGCACAATGCGGGACATGGTCCGGACCACGTTGTGCGGGTCCTTGCCCACCGAGGTCTCACCGGAGAGCATCACGGCGTCAGCGCCATCGAGGACGGCGTTTGCCACGTCCGAGGCCTCGGCGCGCGTCGGGCGCGAATTCTCAATCATCGAATCAAGCATCTGGGTGGCCACGATGACCGGCTTGGCGTTTTCGCGTGCGATCTGGATCGCACGCTTCTGCACCAGCGGAACCTCCTCCAGTGGGACCTCCACACCGAGGTCGCCGCGGGCGACCATGATCGCGTCGAAGGCCAGCACGATGGACTCGAGCGCTGCAACCGCCTCCGGCTTCTCCAGCTTCGCGATCACCGGCAGGCGACGACCCTCCTCGTCCATGATCTGGTGGACCAGTTCCACATCGGCGGGGGAACGCACGAAGGACAGGGCGATGAAATCGACGCCCAGCTTGAGTGCGAACCGCAGATCGGCGATATCCTTCTCGGACAGGGCGGGCACCGAGATGTCCATCCCGGGCAGGGACACGCCCTTGTTGTTGGACACGGGGCCACCCTCGGTGACCTCGCAGATGACGTCATTTCCCTCGACGCCGACACAGACCAGACCAACCTTGCCATCGTCGACGAGGAGCCGGTCACCCGGCTTGGCGTCCTTGGCCAGATTCTTGTAGGTGGTGGAAACTCGATCGTGGGTTCCCTGGACATCATCGACGGTGATCCGTACGGTCTCGCCGGTTTCCCAGACGGTGGCTCCATCCTTGAATCGACCCAGTCGAATCTTGGGACCCTGGAGATCGGCCAGAATGCCGACAGCGTGACCGGTCTTGTCGGTGGCTTCACGGACCCATTTGTAGTTCTGCTCATGATCGGGGTGATCACCGTGGGAGAAATTCAGTCGGGCTACGTTCATCCCGTCTTCCACGAGGCGCAGGATTCCGTCCGCGCTGGCGACGGCAGGGCCGAGGGTGCATACAATCTTGGTTCTTCTTTCCACGGTGACCAGCTTAGCGCCTCGACACCGCCGGGGCTGCTGGTGTGACCATTAAACTTTGATGAACATGCACGCCCGCACCACTGTGACCCCCATCACGATCAATGACCGAACAGGCGTTGACGTGGATAAACCAGATGCGAACGGACGTCAGCAAAAGGAATCAGAAATGTCAAAAAACAAAAGCGATTCCAGTCACATATCCTCCCTAACGCTCTGTGGCGCCTCTCGGGGCGTCCGTTTCCGCCACGGCGTCGCCCCCCGCCGGCTCCCCGGAAGCCAGCCGATCATGGTGGGCCGGGTCCACCTCGGAGGGTGTCTCCCGCCCCTTCTTCAGAAGGAGGAACACAATCACGGCTGCGGCGAAGACGACCGCGGACACCAGGGTGTTGATCCGCAATCCGAAGACCATCGTCGCCTCATCCACACGCATCTGCTCAATCCAGAACCGTCCGAGGGTGTACCCGGCGACATAGAGGGCGAAGACCCTTCCATGGCCCATCCTGTACCGCCGATCAACCCAGATCAGCAGCGCGAAGACAAGCAGATTCCACAAAATTTCATAGAGGAAGGTCGGGTGGACGGTGGCCATGACCTCGCCTGTGGAGACTCCGGTGACAGGTGCCAGCCGGCCGGCGTCGTCGACGCGGTAGTAGATCTCCAGGGCCCAGGGCACATTGGTCTCGGCTCCATAGAGCTCCTGGTTGAACCAGTTTCCCAACCGCCCGATGGCCTGGGCGAGGATGATCGCGGGTGCAACAGCGTCAGCGAAGGGCGCCAGCGGGAGCTTCTTCACCCGGAACAGAATCGCAACGGCCAGACCTCCCAGAATGACCGCCCCCCAGATTCCCAGGCCACCGTTGGTGATCTTCAGCGCATCCACCGGATTACACCCGGAACAGAAGTACTTCTGGTTGTCGGTGATGACGTGATAGAGACGCCCACCGATGATTCCGGCGGGCACGGCGACGATCGCCGCGTCCAGAACGACTTCCGGGTTGCCTCCCCTGGCCGCATAGCGCCTGCGGGTCAGCCACACCGCGACGATGATTCCGGCGATGATGCACAGGGCATAAGCTCTGATCGGGATCGGCCCCAGATACCACACTCCCTGGGGAGGCGACGGGATTGCTGCAAGTGTCAAGATGTCCACGAGTTGTTCAAGGCCTCCCGAAAACGAAAACAGTAATGGGAACAAATGTAACAAGCTTTGACCCCAACCCCTACCCGAGGGGAGGCGGACTCACCTCGATGGGCACGCCGGGTGCGATCCGGCGGTCGCCAGGGTCCGTGTGGTGGCGACATCGGTGTGCGGAAGATAGACGGCATCAGCGCCGTGTCCTGCGAAACGCATCAGTTCCTTCGCCGTGAAGCATCCCCCCATCGCCACCCGGAGCACCTCCCGGGGCAGCTGCCTGCAGATTCCCCCGAAGGCTTCGGGAAGGGTCATCTCACCCCGGTAGCCGGTGACGTCGATGGCCAGCACCGATGCCCCCGCATCGACGGCACGTCTGGCCTCCTGGGGATTGTGTACCTCCACCAGGGCCGTCATCCCCAATGATTCAATTCGGTCCAGAAGTGATTCCAGTTTCGCCTGATCCATCGCCCACACCGCCAGTACCAGGGCGTCCGCACCGAGTACCCGTGCCTCATGAATCTGGTAGGGATCGATGATGAGATCATGCAGGAGCAGCGGAAGCCCGCAGACCTCCCTTATGTACTTCAGATCCCGGACACCATCGGCGAAATGTGCACGGCGGATGGTGTAGCTGAGCAGCAGCGCACCGGAATCCTCCACCTGGGATGCGAAATCGCCCGGATCATTGTGGTCGCGCCAGTCCGAGGCGAAGCGGTCGAAGGCGGTGATAACCCCGCAACCCGAGGCGAGGAGCATCGAACGGACATCACTCGGGGATTCCAGATGCGGCGAACGGGAGGCCGATTTGACCTCCTGGAAGGTCACCAGGGCTTCCCTGCCCGCCACCTCCGCGGCCACATCCGCCAGGAGGCGATTCTCAACCGTCACCACACCAGACCTCCTTCCCTGCCCAATACCCTGATTAGAATATCCCGAGGGGTGGGATTGGAAGAAATCTGGCGGACCGCTGTTCAATTCCGGTGAGCTAGCTCCGGCAGGCTAACCCCGGCGAGCCGGACCCCCGCCGCCCTCGGTCGGATCAATGTCCTCGTCGAGAGCATCCCACAGTACGCGTCCGGACTCGGGGGCCTCCTCGAGATCGACCCTGATCCTCTCGGCCCTGGCCGCCTTGCGTTCATACTGATTGCTGCGCGGGGTGTTGATACCCGGGCGCATGGCCAGCAGCACCCCACCGAAAAGCGCGAGGGCGCACCCGATCAGGGCGACCACCGCCGAAAGCGGATGGGTATCCATGGCGGTGATCTCGGCCCATTCGGAGAGCATCGTCGGGTCACTGGCGCGTTGGCTAGCGATTCCCGAGGCCAGCAGCTGATGCGCCCGGTCCGCGTCGGGTTCGGCGGTGAGCAGGGCGAGCGGGGCGAGGCTGGCACCCACTGCAACGATCGCGGAGACCACCCCGATGATCCGGCGTCCGAATCGACGCAGGACCAGTCCCGCCACCGCGGCCGCGGCAAGTACCAGCGCCAGCGCCATGATCTCGGTTGACCAGGTGGCACCGACGATGGATTGCGTGGTCTCCCCCGACTTGTCATCGTAGGCCGTGACGGTGATCCACGGCATCCGGGAGCTGATCCATACCACGAGGGCTCCAGCACCGATCAGTAGAGCTGACAGCACGTGTGGCTTCATAGAGGGTATCCTTACCTGTCCCCTTCAGAGGAGAACGTCATTGTCGAAGCAGGTCCTGGCGCCGGTGTGGCACGCACCACCCGTCTGATTGACCGTCAGCAGGACGGTGTCCCCGTCACAATCGAGCGCGACTCCGGTCACCTCCTGCACGTTGCCGGAGGTCAGGCCCTTGATCCAGTACTCTTTCCGGGAACGCGAATAGTAGGTCCCACGGCGCGTGGCCAAAGTGTACGCGAGTGCATGGACATCCATCCACGCCATCATCAGCACCTCCCCGGTCCCCGCGGCCTGGGTGACCACGGGGATCAGGCCGGCGTCGTTAAGCTTGAGGCGTGTGGCGATGGCCGGGTCGAGCTCGTATCCCGCCGGGTTTTCGGTGCTCATAGCCGCACCTCGAATCCTGCCTGCGCGATGGCGGTCTTGACATCCCTGATGCTGACCTCGCGGAAGTGGAAGATCGTGGCCGCCAGGACGGCATTGGCCCCGGCGCGGATGGCGGGTGGGAAGTCCTCCACCTTTCCGGCACCACCGGAGGCAATGATGGGGATGCTGACCGCGGCCCTGACCTTTTCCAAAAGCTCGAGATCGAATCCCTCCTTGGTGCCGTCGCCGTCCATGGAGTTGAGCAGGATCTCCCCGACCCCGAGCTCCTGTCCGCGGCGGGCCCATTCAACGGCATCCAGGCCCGCGGACACCGAGCCGCCGTGCGTGGTCACCTCAAAACCAGAGGGTTGTGCGGTGCCCCCGGCAGGGACACGCCGGGCGTCGACGGACAGGACGATGCACTGGGCACCGAAACGCCTGGACAACTCCGACAGCAGTTCGGGACGCGCAATCGCGGAGGTGTTCACGCTGACCTTGTCCGCACCGGCGCGCAGGAGCTGATCCACATCCTCCTCGCTGCGGATACCGCCGCCGACGGTGAGCGGGATGAACACCTGGTCCGCGGTCCGCCGCACCACCTCGAGCATGGTCCCACGGCCGTCCCTGGAGGCTGTGACATCGAGGAAGGTCAGTTCGTCCGCCCCTTCAGAGTCATAGCGTTTGGCCAGTTCAACCGGGTCGCCCGCATCCCTGAGGTTCTCAAAGTTCACCCCCTTGACCACCCTGCCGTTGTCCACATCCAGGCAGGGGATCACGCGTACTGCAACGCCCATGTCACTGCTCTCCTTCTTCAACCTTGAAACCACATGATTCAGTCATGCTCCATGCGAACCTTTTCAATCGTACTCAACAGGATCTCATGGGCCTTCTCCGTTCCGGCCACCACGCCGCTGCCCGGCTTCCACTGATCTCCGGCGGTGTCCGTGACCACACCCCCCGCGGCGCGCACCAGCATGACTCCGGCCGAGTTGTCCCAGATATGCGGACTAAATGATACGCAGGCGCCGAAGATTCCCTGGGCGGTGAAAGCGAGATCGACACCGACCGAACCCGTGATCCTGGGACGCAGGTAGGAATCGGTGAGTTCGGAGAGGAGATCCCTGCGCAGCTGTGAGGGGAACTCTGCGTTGCGCGGGGTCGCCATGGAACTGAAACCGACGTGTGCCACCAGATGGGACTTCTCCCGGAGCGGGGGCTGCGGCTGGCCGTTGACCAGCAGGGGTGAACCCTCGAACGCAGTCAGCCGTTTTCCCAGCAGGGGCATCGAGGTCAGTCCCACGACCGGGGTGTCATCCACCACGAGCGAGACAAGGATGGCGCACATGGGATTTCGGGCCGCAAAATTGGCGGTTCCGTCGATGGGATCGATGACCCAGCGTGTACCCGAGGTGGCCCCACCTGATTCCTCGCCGATGACCGGGATGCCCGTCATGACCCCCAGCATGGACCTGATGTGGGATTCGATGGCGAAATCAACGTCGGTCGCGAAATCGCTCGGAGACTTCATCTGGGACGGCGCCGCGCCGAACCCCTCCAGGAACAGGGTCTCCGCGTCATCGACGACGGCCTCGGCGACGGCAAGCAGCTCACGCGCTTCCATGTCTCAAACGACCTAACCAAGCTTTTCGACGGCCGCGAGCGCCTCGGTCAACGTGAAGCGGTGCTCATAAAGGGCCTTACCGATGATCGCCGAATCGATTCCCTCATCCCGGTAGCGGGCAAGCTGGAGCACATCCTCGAGAACCGAGATGCCGCCGGAGGCGACGATGGGGGCGTCGGTGGCTGCGGCGACATCGCGGAGCAGCTCGACGTTGGGGCCGCTCAGCGTGCCGTCCCTGGAGACGTCGGTGACCACGAAGCGGCTGCAGCCCTGGGAATCCAGGCGTTCGAGAACCTCCCAGAGATCGCCTCCATCGGATACCCACCCGTTGCCGCGGGTGCGCCACTCACCATCAATGAGCCTGACGGCGATGTCCACGGCGACCTTATCGCCGTATCGCTTGAGCACCGAACCGATCCATTCCGGTTTCTCCAGGGCCGCGGTACCGATATTGACCCGCTGGGCGCCGGTGGCGAGTGCGCGTTCCAGCGACTCATCATCTCGGATCCCGCCGGTCAGCTCCACCTTGATGTCGAGGGTGCCCACGATCTCGGCCATCATCTCATGATTCGACCCGCGGTTGAATGCCGCATCCAGATCGACAAAGTGCAGCCACTGCGCACCCTGTTCCTGCCAGTTGAGGGCGGATTCCAGCGGCGAGCCATAGGATTTCTCCGTTCCCGCCTCCCCCTGATCCAGGCGCACCGCCCGGCCATCAACCACATCGACTGCGGGAAGAATGGTAAATGTCATGTAGTTGATCCTATCTTTCAGATGTCCTAAAGAGTATCAATCCAGTTGCGCAACAATTGCGCCCCCGCATCACCCGACTTCTCGGGGTGGAACTGGGTGGCCCACAGCGCACCGTTTTCCACCGCGGCGACGAAGCGGTCACCTTCATGCTGCGCCCAGCTGACAAGCGGTGGCGCGGTCAGATGATCGGTGCGCAGAGTCCAGTCCCGCACCCCGTAGGAGTGCACAAAATAGTAGCGCTCATTCTCACTCATGCCGGCGAACAGCTGGGAGGATTCCGGTGCCTCAACCGTGTTCCAGCCCATGTGGGGCAGGATTTCGGCGTGCAGCCGCTCCACCCGGCCCGGCCATTCACCGCATCCTCTGGCCCTGATGCCGTGTTCAACGCCCTCCTCGAAGAGGATCTGCATGCCGACGCAGATGCCCAGAACCGGTCGGCCACCGGCGAGTCGCTGGCCGATGATCCGATGACCGTAGACCCGGTTGAGACCCTGCATGCAGGCGGCGAAGGCACCCACGCCCGGCACCAGCAGGCCATCGGCGTTGACGCAGATCTGGGGGTCGGAGGTTACCGTGACGGTTGCGCCCGCGCGCTCCAGCGCGCGTAGGGCCGATCGAAGATTTCCCGATCCGTAGTCGAGCAGTGCGACGGTTGTGGTCATGCCATCAGTCTAGGACAAGCACCAGCCCGTGCCATCACCGCGACCATGTTTCCGATGGCGCCGCACGACACCACGCGATTCCCCCGGGCCCTACCCGCGCCGCTCCGGGCGGCCGGACAGCGGAAGCTGCCTCAACCTGGCGCGGGTGTTGTTGTATTCGGTGATGCGGTACCGGCCCACGATCCGGTCCGCCGTCGTCATCAGCAGACCGAGGGCGATCACCAGGGCACCGGCCGCGAAAGCACCGCCGTAGGCCAGCTGCGCCGCCACCACGCCTAGGATGAAACTGCCGAGCCCGGTACCGGCGTCGAAGGCGACATTCCAGATCGCCGACGCCTCCGACACCCGCGAACGGGGGAGGCGAAAGAACATCGACAGTAGTGCCTCGTTCTGCACCATGCCGAATCCCCCTCCGAAAAGCACTGCTCCGACCACCAGCAGCCAGCCGGACCATTCTCCGAGGATGGTCGCGGCGATCAGCGCGACACCCGCGAAACCGGTGACCTGCGCCGGAATCATCGTCGCCCCCGGCGTGCCGCGGCGATCGGCGACCACGCCGGAGAGGTAGCGGAAAACCATGGCGGATCCTCCGGTGATGGACAAGATGATGCCACCGAGGGTCGCCCCGAGCACGGGATCGAGTTCGAGCACCGCTGCGGGCAGGAAGGAGGACACCGCGCCGAAGCTCATGGACAGTGAGGTCACCGCCAGTGCGGGCACGGTGACCAGCTTCCAGGTCGACGCCGTAGGCTGGTCGTCCTCCCCTGGGTTCCCCTGCGTGCTCACCCGGGACCGCGGGGCCGCCCTGAGAGCGGGGATGCGCAGGCACATCACCGCCGCCAGAAGCGCGATCGCGGCTCCGAGCAGGTAAACCGTTCCGAAGCCGAAGGCCTGTGCCAGCACCAGCCCCAGCGGCAGAAAGATCATCTGCGCCAATCCGACGAAGACCCCGAGCATGCCCGAGGCCTTTCCCAGGAAGCGGACCGGCACGAGTTCGGCGACCAGTGCGGATTCCGCAACCGTCAGCGCACCGAAACCGATGCCCCGTAGTGCGGAGACAAGCAGGACGGGCAGCGGGTCGGTACCGAAGAGATACCCAACGGCCGGGACACCGAGGATGAAGGCGGCGAAGACCATCACCGGGTTGTAACCGAAGTGGCGCAGTGCCCGGGGGGTGAAAATCTGGGTGACCACGGTTGCGGCCATGAAGATTCCCGTGGTCGCGCCCGCCAGGCTGGCCGAACCACCACCGTCGAGGACGGCCAGCGGGACCACGGGAAGCAGCAGAGACCAGCTGCCGAATGCAGCGGCGACCGCCACGAGGGTTTCAATGAACCCCGGGCTCTTCCACATGCCGGGCAGCTTTTCAATCTCAGCTCTGGAGAGAGCCCTGGTTGCCAACTTAAGCCATGTCTCCCATCATCCACAGCACGCCGCCAGCGGCCGCCACCACGGCGACGGCCCCCGCGAGGACGGTCAGTGGAACGTTCTTACTCTTATAGGCCGACCATGCGCCGCCGACGAACAATCCCGCGATGAGAAACAGCGCATAGATCATCCAGGTTCCGGCACCGGCGGGGTTCTGCTCAACCATGGCGACAATGGAGGTGGTCCCACCGGGAAGATTCCCCACCGCTTACAGAGCTCCCTTAGTGGACGGGATTCCCGCCTGCCTGGGGTCGATCTCGACCGCGCCACGGAGGGCGCGGGCCACCGCCTTGTACTCGGCTTCCGTGATGTGATGTGGGTCGCGCCCGTAGTGGCAGATCACATGGAGAGTGATTCTGGAATTCAGCGCGAGGGTCTCGAAGAAGTGCTCATTGATCACGGTGGCGTAGTGCCCCCCGATCACGGAGGTGACCATGTGATCGGGCTCGCCACTGATCACGAAGTAGGGGCGGCCGGAGATGTCGACGACACCCTCGCACAGCGTCTCATCCATGGGCAGCTGGCAGGAACCGAAGCGCCGGATGCCGCGCTTGTCCCCGATGGCCTCCAGCAGCGCCCGGCCGAGGACGATGGCGGTGTCCTCGACCGTGTGGTGGGCATCGATCTCGGTGTCCCCCTTGGCCCGGATGCTCAGATCGAAGCTGCCGTGGACGCCGAAGGCGGTGAGCATGTGGTCGAAGAAGGGAAGTCCGGTGTCTATGTCCACTTGTCCGGAGCCGTCGAGGTTGATCTCAACGGAAATGTCGGACTCACTGGTTGTCCGGGACGCTCGCCCGATGCGGGGGGTGGTCATTGAGAATTCTCCCTAGGTCAGAGGTTGAGGTTGATGATCGATTCCGCGGCCTCGAGGAAGGCGTCGTTTTCCGCGGGAAGGCCGATGGTCACGCGCAGGTGCCCCGCGACCCCCACGTCGCGGATGAGCACCCCGCGATCCAGAAAGGCCTGCCAGGCCGCATGCTGGTCGGTGAAGGAGCCGAAGAACACGAAATTGGACTCACTGGGGACAACGGCGAAACCCAGTGACACGAGCTTGTCGACGACCCGGTCCCGCTCCCTTGCCAGGGCCGCCACGGTGTCGAGGGTGTCCGCGCTGTGGCGCAGCGCCACGACCGCCGCGGCCTGACTCAACGCCGACAGGTGGTACGGGAGGCGGACGAGCATGACGGCCTCGACGAAGGCCGGCGCGGCGACGAAGTAGCCCAGCCGGCCACCGGCGAAATCAAAGGCCTTTGACATGGTCCGGGACACCACGAGCTTGCTCGGGTACCTCGAAATCAGGGTGGTGGCCGATGGCGATGGCGAGAACTCGGCATAGGCCTCATCGACGATGACGATCCCGGGAGCGGCGGCGATGATGGCCTCAATCTCCTCTAGCTCCGTCACATCCCCGGTGGGGTTGTTGGGCGAGGTGATGAAAATGATGTCCGGGCGGTGTTCCCGGATGGCTCCGAGCGCGACGTCTGGGTCGATGCGGAAATCGGCACCGCGCGGCACTGCGATGAACTCCGTCTGCGTCGCCTTGGCCAGGATGGGGTGCATGGAATAGCTGGGTTGGAACCCCATGACACTGCGTCCGGGGCCGCCGAAGGCCTGAAGCAGCTGCTGGAGAACCTCATTGGAGCCGTTGGCCGCCCAGAGGTTATCCCTGGTGACCGCGACACCTGTCTGCCCGCTGATGTACTCGGCCAGGGCCTCACGGAGCTCAATGGAGTCGCGTTCGGGATAGCGGTTGAGTTCGGTGGCGATCTTATCCACCGTAGCCACGAGATCCGTGATCAATGCCTCGGAGGGTGGGTAGGGGTTTTCATTGGTGTTCAGGCGCACGGCGACGTCCAGCTGGGGGGCGCCATAGGCGGTTTCGCCACGCAGTTCCTCGCGGAGGGGAAGCTGTGCGAGCGTCGTCTCGGATGCGAGCGGAGCGTCATTCATGGACATCAGGCCTCATCAGTGGTCGGAAGGGATTCGAAGCGGGCGCGGATGGCCTCGCCGTGGGCTGGCAGATCCTCGGCGTCAGCGAAGTTGATCACCACGTCGGAAACATCCTTGAGGGCGGCTTCATCGTATTCGATCAGGTTGACCGGACGCAGGAAGGTGTGGGTGGACAGGCCGGCGGAGAACCGCGCGGTACCCGAGGTCGGCAGCACGTGGTTCGAACCCGCCGAATAGTCACCCAGCGGCACGGGTGAGAAATCGCCGACGAAAATGGCTCCGGCATTGCGGATCCGCTCGGCGACCCCGCGCGGGTTGGCCGTGTGGATCTCCAGGTGTTCGGCGGCGTACTGGTCGGCGACGGTGATCGCGGTATCCAGGTCGTCGACAAGCACGATGCCGCTCTGCCGGCCGCGCAGCGCCTCGGCGACCCGTCCGGAGTTGCGGGTGATGGAGTACCTGGCCTCGATCTCCCGGTCAACCTGCTCCGCCAGCAGTGGCGAATCGGTGATCAGGACGGAGGCCGCCATGACATCGTGCTCGGCCTGGCTGATCAGATCGTAGGCGACCCTGACCGGATCGGCGGTCGCATCGGCCAGAACGGCGATCTCCGTCGGGCCGGCCTCCGCGTCCGTGCCCACGACCCCGCGGACCAGCCGCTTCGCCGCGGTGACGTAAATGTTGCCGGGACCCGTGATCATGTCGACGGGTTCCAGTCCCTGCTGGTCATCGCCATAGGCCAGCAGCGCCACGGCCTGTCCACCACCGACTGCCCAGACCTCATCGACACCGAGAATCGAGCAGGCGGCGAGAATCGTCGGGTGCGGCCACCCTCCGTGATCGGCCTGCGGCGGTGAGGCGACCACGAGCGAGCCCACCCCCGCCTCCTGGGCGGGGACGGTGTTCATGATCACACTCGAGGGGTAGACGGCATTGCCACCGGGTACATAAAGCCCCACCCTGCCAACCGGCAGGAAACGCTCGGTGACCGTCCCGCCCGGCACGAGCTCGGTGGTGTGCTCCACAGGCTTCTGTTCCGCGTGCACGCGGCGCACCCGCCGGATGGATTCCTCGATGGCCTCCCGAACCCGGGGCTCGAGTGCCTCCTCCGCGGCCCCGATCACCTCGGCCGGGACCCGTACCGACGCGGGCCGGACGTGATCGAATTTCTCGCCGAAGTCCAGTGCGGCCCGTGCACCGTGGGCCCTCACCTCCTCCACGAGGGGTGCCACCTGGGGCAGCACGGACAGCACATCCGTGCCGCCACGTGGCAGTGCCCGTCGGATATCACCCGTGGATGGGGTCTGACCGCGAAGATCGGTGACGTTGAGCATGGCGAGGAATTCTCCCTGAAAGTTGAGGGCTTCTGCAATCGATGGCACCGGTGGATTCCGCCTCGGCGCCCCGCAACTCAACATTGTATTCCCCTCCGGCGCTTCAACCGGATTCAGGCCACGGCGGACGCGGTTTACCCCTAGACTCATATTCCAGGATCCGGAGTTTCTTCACCACCTAACTAGAATCGGACGGAGGATGGGTGCGCATGGCGGAGCATAATTTCAGGACCCCGGACACCCTCCTGCCCCGCCCCCTTGATCTGGACAGGGTCGAGGATGCGGTTGATGAACTGGGCTTTCAGAGCCTGACCACGAGGGACCGGCTGCTTGTTCCCCATACCGATTACCGTGTCTTCATCTACTTCGCCGGGGAGACCGGACTCGCGCTCAACGTGGAGGCCCGGATGCGCCGGAGTCTCGATCTCTCGGAGATCAACCTGGTATCGGTGGTGCTCAACGACTGGAATGCCGAACGCATCGGGCCGAAGGGCCTGGTCCACCTCGATGACGCGGGGGATGTGGAGATCCGTTTCCGGACATCCGTCAATGTCGATGAGGGCCTGTCCACCGAGCAGCTGCTCCATTTCATCCAGCTCGCCGCGGACACCATTGACATGGCCGTGCAGGATACGCTCTCGAGCTTTCCCGAGTTGGCTGTTGCGGGCCCGAACAGCGGTGTCCTCTCCGCGGAGCAGGATGAATCCGATCTGGGCGAGCGGATCGCGGGAATGATAATCGCCCCACCGTTGACCGACAGCGAAAATGAAAGCGGCACCATGAGCACGGATCCACCGGATGGGGAATCGGACGACGAGGATTTTGATGCTGTCTGGGAAGACGGTGACGATTCCTGGGGGTCCGCCGATGATTCAGCTGATCCCCACTCCCCCGGCCAGGCGATCCATCCCTCCCTCTGGCCTGATTCTCCGGAGTATCCGACTGAGGTGACACTGAATCGAATCCGCTCCCACCTCGGCGACATCGGGGTTGTCAACACAAGCGGCGAGGAGGATTTCATCGTCGCCTGGATCAACGAGGTCTTCGTGGGCTTCTTCGTGGACAACGGTCCCACGTTCCTGGTCAAGGGCCACTGGGACCCCGGAATGGATCCGACACGTGATTTTGTGAAGCTGTTCATGGTGTGCAACCGGTGGAACGAGCAGTCGCTGTACACCAAGGCCTTCTGCCACAGGGACGAACAGGGCCTCCAGGTCAGGGTCGAGTTTTCCATCCCGGTGGCCCAGGGGCTCACCGATGATCAGCTCAGACACAATATCGCCCTGTCGATACACCACATTCTCAAGGCGATCGATTCCCTGAGCACCGAGGCCACCGGAACCTCCGTGGTGGATTGGCCGGAACAGGGTGATTGACGCGCTCCGGCGGCGCACTCCCACGGTCCGGCACCGCGGAGCGTGGTCAGCTATTTACCGCTATCTCCATCAGCGACGGGCTCGGCGGATGGAGTGACAAAGGCCGCGCACCAGTAGGTGCACACGGCGAGAAAGGGGGCCGCCGCCAGCCCCACACCGGGTGACATCGGGGGCACCACCGTGAAGGTCTCCCCCACCATCCGGGAGAAATCCGCAGGTGTGCGGTGGAGCAGCCCCGCGGACATGTCACCGAATAGCAGGAAGACGAGGGAGCCGAGAAACGCCACCACGGTCACCCAGAGCAGCATGAGCGGGCCGCGGGTGGACACCGAACGGATGAAAACAACCAGTGCCATGGCACAGCCGAGAAGCCCGGTGAACACCACGAACCAGATGAAGCTGGTGAACTCCACATTGGGTGCGGCCTCCACGGAGGCGGATTCGCCATCCCGGACCGCGACGGTGTAGGTGGGCCGAAAAAGCCCCCAGATCACACCGGCGACGGAATAGACGCTGAGGGAGACCGCCAGGATTCCGGCGCCGGTTCCGACCTTCCGGGAGGGCCGGGGGAATCTGTGCCCCTGCGCCCGCGCCCCGGCGCCCGCGACATCAGCGGTTTCGGGGATGTACCCGGCGTAAGGGTCCAGACTTCCGGGTACCTGGGATGAACTCATGCTGCTAGAGCCTACCCCGGCCGGGTTTAGTTGCAGAACTTCCAGCGGCCGTCCTCATGCAGGAAGCGCTGGACACCGGTGTCGGTGGTGCCGGAGGCGGAGGCGGTGACCAGAGCCGAAGCGGAATCGCCCTCAACCTGGATCTCCGAGATGGAATCGATCGTTCCGGAATCGGCACCGATGGCGCTGAGCGGGATGTCCGGGATCTCATTGAAGTCGGCCTGGCCGACACCCTGGTCCGCCAGCACCCGGGAGCAGGTGTTGTTCGGGATGTATGTCATGAAGGAGCGCAGCGAGGTCTCATTGAGCTGTCCGCGAACCAGCCCCTCGATCTCAGCGGCCTGCTCCGGGGTGGCCGGCTGTCCTGCCTCAACGGGCGTGAGGTTGGCGAAGGTGATCTCCGGGTTGGCTGCGGCGGCCGCAACGGCCGACGATGCGGCCTCAGCCTCTTCCGGGGAGGGCTCATGCACGGTCGTCTCACCCTCGGTCGGCGTCGCGGAGCCGGATTCGGTCGCCTGCTTCGAGGAAGAGGCGCCGGACGATGCCGCCGTGGTGGAGGAGGAGGTCGAATTTGCGTTGGTGTCCTCGGAATCACTGTCGCCGCTGCCACAGGCTGCGAGCACCAACGGAGTCACCAGCGCGGAGGCGATGGCCAGCTTCTTGGCGGAAAGACGAAAAGACACGTTATTTACTCCTGGAGGTTTTCCTCGACTGCTCCCGGCGGCGGATTCCGCACGAGAATCTCCGAACACATTAGCAGCTTTTCTCCTTTTTACTGCCTTTCAACGGCTGTCATTATGCTGGCAATCGTGCAACTCAACCGCGATGCGATCATCACCTCCGCCCTCGATATTCTGGACACCTACGGCATCGCCGATATGACGATGCGTCGCGTGGCCAAGCAGCTCGAGGTGGCCCCGGGGGCACTCTACTGGCATTTCCGGAACAAGCAGGAGTTGATCGACGCCACGGCCCGCCGGATCCTTCAGCCCCTGTTCGGGGAGTCCGTCATCCGGTCGGCCCCGGAGACGTGCCGGCACCTGCGGACGCTGATGATCGAGCACCGTGACGGCGCCGAACTCGTCAGCGCCGCTCTCTCCGATGAGGCCCTCCACGCACAGTTGCAGGATGCGGTGGCGGCGTCGATAAGCGGTGCTGATGGGGAGAGGCGTGAGATCGGCGCGTTCACGCTGCTCCACTTCGTCATCGGTGCGGTCCTCGCGGAACAGACCCGAACCCGGCTCGACGAGGTCTCTGAGACCGCCGCTCCGGAGGTCCGCGCGGCGTTCGAGGATCGTTTCGATAACGGGGTGAATATCATCATTTCAGGCCTTAACACCACAGGAACGTTAGAATGACTTCTCATGACACCATCGAGTGACGCCCCGTATTCCGTCTGGCCTGGCGACGCCTACCCTCTGGGTTCGACCTACGACGGCGCGGGAACCAATTTTGCCATCTTCTCCGAGGTAGCTGAGCAGGTCGAACTCTGCCTCCTGGATCGCCAGAACAATGAGACGCGCATCAACCTGGAGGAGGTGGACGCCCACATCTGGCACTGCTACATCCCGGGGATCCAGCCCGGCCAGCGCTACGGCTACCGCGTCCACGGTCCCTGGAACCCGAAGAACGGGCAGCGCTGTGATCCGAGCAAGCTGCTGGTTGACCCCTATGCCCGCGCCTTCGACGGGGAGTTCGACGGGGATCCCTCACTGTTCAGCTATGACATCAACAACCCCGAGGATCCCGCCGCCCGCAACACCGAGGACAGCATCGACCACACGATGAAGTCCGTGGTGGTCAACCCCTTCTTCGACTGGGGCAACGACCGCGCCCCAAAGACGCCGTACCACGAGACGGTGATCTACGAGGCCCATGTCAAGGGCATGACCATGACGCATCCGGACATCCCGGAGAATCTCCGCGGCACCTACGCCGGGCTCGCGCACCCTGCCATCATCAACTACCTGAAGAACCTCGGCGTCAGCGCTATCGAGCTGATGCCGGTGCACCAGTTCCTCCAGGATGACCGCCTGCGGGAGCTCGGCCTGCGCAACTACTGGGGCTACAACACCTTCGGCTTCTTCGCCCCCTACAACGACTACGCGGCGTCGAGCCGTCCCGGTGGCGCGGTGGCCGAGTTCAAGGGAATGGTCCGTGCCTTCCACGAGGCGGGGATCGAGGTGATCCTCGACGTCGTCTACAACCACACCGCCGAGGGAAACCACATGGGTCCGACGATCGCATTCCGCGGCATTGACAACGAGGCCTACTACCGGCTCGTCGATGGTGACAAGGTCCACTACATGGACTACACGGGCACCGGAAATTCGCTCAACGTGCGCCACCCGCACTCACTCCAGCTGATCATGGATTCGCTGCGCTACTGGGTCTCGGAGATGCACGTCGACGGCTTCCGCTTCGATCTGGCCTCCACGCTGGCCCGTGAGCTCCATGACGTCGACCGCCTGGCAACCTTCTTCGACCTGGTTCAGCAGGACCCGGTCGTCTCCCAGGTCAAGCTGATCGCGGAACCCTGGGACATCGGCGAGGGCGGCTACCAGGTGGGCAACTTCCCGCCCCTGTGGACGGAGTGGAACGGCAAGTACCGTGATACAGTCCGGGATTTCTGGCGCGGTGAGCCGGCCACCCTCGGCGAGTTCGCATCCCGCCTGACCGGATCCTCCGATCTCTACGCCAACAACGGCCGCCGTCCAACCGCATCGATCAACTTCGTCACGGCCCATGACGGTTTCACCCTCAACGACCTGGTCAGCTACAACGAGAAGCACAACATGGCCAATGGTGAGGATGGTCGCGACGGCGAATCACACAACCGGTCGTGGAACTGCGGAGTGGAGGGTCCCACCGACGACCCGGAGATCCTCCAGCTCCGGGATCAGCAGCGGCGCAACTTCCTGACCACCCTGCTGCTGTCACTGGGCACCCCGATGCTCGCACACGGCGATGAGATGGCCCGCACCCAGAACGGAAACAACAACGTCTACTGCCAGGACAACGAACTCGCCTGGATCGACTGGACCCAGGTGGAGTCCAATGCGGAGCTGGTCGGCTTCACCAGGAGATTGCTCCGCATCCGCGCCAACCACCCGGTGTTCCGGCGTCGCCGATTCCTCGCGGGTGGGCCACTGGGAACCGATGTCCGCGACCGTGACATCGCCTGGCTGGTGCCGGACGGGCGTCTGATGACCCAGGATGACTGGGACTTCGCCTTCGGAAAGTCCCTCATGGTCTTCCTGAACGGCGAGGCCATCGAGGAACCGGACGAGCGGGGCCAGAAGATCCACGATGATTCCTTCATCCTGATGTTCAACGCCCATTTCGAACCCATCGACTTCACCCTCCCCGAGGAGCATTTCGGTATGAAATGGAAACTCCTGGTCGATACCACCGAGGCAACCGGCTACCCGATGGAAGAACTCAACATCGACGCGGGTGGCACCCTGACCGTGCCCGCCCGGTCCACCATGCTGCTGCGCCAGATCGAAGAACCCAACTACGAGAAGCTGGACGCCCGCCTGGCGGAGGAGAAACGCGAGGCCGAGGAGGCCGCCGCGCGCGAAGCGGCCCAGGCCAGCGCCGCCGATGCCGCCTCCGCCGATGAGGCGATCAAGGTCGAGACCGGCCTCGCGGAACTGCACGCCACCGAGAAGAAGCGTGACGACGCACCGACCGATGCAGCGGACGCGACCACCCCGGATATTGAGGCAGCCCCTGCTGACGCCACGGATGCGGCCAATGAGGCCGATTCGGTGGACCCGGCAGCGCAAAAACCGGCGGAACCAACACCGGCCGTGCCGACCGAGGTGCCGAAGGAGGCTGCCGCGGGCGCCGCTGACACCGCGGATTCCGATGACACCGCGGACCCGGCCCCGGTGGAGGACGGTGCCGCCGAGACTTCCGCCGACAACAAGGCCTCGGGGGAGCTCAAGCGCCAGCGTCAGCAGGCGGCCCGCGATGACGACTATGATTCGGTGGATACCGACGACTGATTCCCCCGGGTTCACCTCCCCCGCGTTTCCTGCACAGTCTCTGTCAGGGAACGCGGGGGTTTCCTCGTTACCCGCTCAGCGCGGCTTCCTCATCGGAACCACCACGGGGTACCCCTCATGCAGGTCCACCGTGACTCTGGCCCCGTAGACCTCGTTGATCCTCGCCGCACTCAGGACCCGGGCGGGTGTCCCCTCGGCGACCGCGGATCCTCCCGCCATCAGGAGGACACGGTCGCCGTACTGGCCGGCGAGCGTGAGATCGTGCATGGCGGCCAGGACGGTCAGTCCCCTGGCGGAGCGAACGGCATCGATGAGTTCAAGCGTGTCCTGTGCGTGTCCGATGTCGAGAGCGGAGGTCGGTTCGTCGAGGAGGAGAATTGACGGTTCCTGGGCGAGTGCCCTGGCCAGCGTCACCCGTTGACGTTCACCACCGGAGAGTCCGCTGAGCATGCGGTTGGCGAATCCGCCGAGATTGAGCTCCTCGAGGCAGCCGCGCACCACCCGGGTATCCCGTGCCCCCGGGATCGGCGAATGGGGATGCCTGCCCAAAAGGACGTAGTCCTCAACAGTCAGACCGGCCGGGATCATCGGGGTCTGTGGCATCAGGGCAACGGTCCTGGCGAAAAGCCTGCGTCGCCGTGCCGCCCCCGGGGTCAGGCGGTCCAGCCGCGAATGATGGACCCGGCTGTGCCCGGCGATCGTGATTCTCCCCGATTCCACCTCCAGCACCTGCGCGAGCGCGTGGAGCAGCGTGGTCTTGCCGCATCCGTTGGGTCCGATGATGTTCAGCCACTCCCCGGAACGGACGCTCATGCTCAGGTCCAGAACGGCATCGCTGGCGGCACCCGGATGGCGGACACGGATGGATTCACAGACAACGGCGGCTTCGGATTCAGGCAACTGAACCACCCCCGGACCCCGTGCCCGTTGAACGCCGGAGGATGAACAGAAAGAAGGGTGCACCCACGGCCGCGGTGACCACCCCGACCGGAAGCTCCTGTGGTGCCATCAGGGTGCGTCCGAGAGTGTCTGCGAGCACCAGAAAGATCGCGCCCCACACCAGGGTCATGGGAAGCAGGATGCGGTGCCCCGGCCCCACGATCAGGCGGAGGGCATGCGGCACGATGATCCCGACGAATCCGATCAGTCCGGACACCGCCACCGCCGAGGCCGTGCCGAGTGTCGCCACCGCCACCAGTCCCACACGGACCAGCCCGGGGTCGATTCCCAGGCTGCGGGCTTCGACATCGCCGACCGCCATCACGTCGAGGACACGCGCACAGGACAAGATGACCATCGCGCTCAGTGCCGCGGGGACGGCAGCGGTGAGGACGGTCTCCCACCGTGTGACGTTGAGATTGCCCAGCATCCAGATGTACACGCGTGCCACGGTATCGATGTTCCGCTGCTGGAGGTAGGTTTGGATGGCGCTTGCGAACGCGGCCACCGCGACTCCGGCGAGCACCACCACCGTGGCGGACGAGCTCTGTCCGACCCCCCGGCTCACCAGGACAGTGGCCGCCACCGCGGCGACCCCGCCCACGAACGCGGCGACGATGATGCCCGCCCCACCCGGCGTGGCGCCGAGCACGCCGCCGCTGACCACGACGAGGGTCACCCCCAGTCCCGCTCCGGAGGAGACTCCCAGGAGATACGGGTCGGCGAGCGGGTTCCGAAACACCGCCTGATAGGCCGCGCCAGACAGCGCCAGCGTTGCACCGACGACCATGCCGGTGGCGATCCTGGGAAGGCGGATGTCGAAGAAGATGGCGCGTTCGCGATCGCTGAGTCCGTCACCTCCGAAGATGTCGGCGATCACCGCTCCCGGGCTCAGGTCGATCACACCGACGAACCCGGACACACCGATGACGATGAGCAGGATGACAACAGAGATCGACGTGGCGATGACAGGATGTCGTGCAGCTCTGCCCGCGACCGCCATTGGCTGGGTCACTCAGGCCGCCGCGGGAACGGCGGCATGACTGTTAAGAGCCTGCGCGATCTGTTCAACCAACTCGACGATCCGCGGCCCCCAGCGGGAGGCGATGTCATCGTTGAGGTTGATCACCTGATCCTCACGCACCGCGGTGATGGTGTCCCAACCGGGTCGCTGGGCGACGGTCTCCGGGGTCGTTCCCTCGGCTCTCGTGTTGGCCAGGAACACATAGTCGGGATCAGCTGCCACGACGGCCTCACTGGTGAGCTGGGGGTAACCCGAGTCCCCCTCGGCGATGGAACGCAAACCGAACTCGGAGTAAATCTGCCCGATGAAGGTGCCATCGGTGGTGGTGTAGTAATCGCTGGTCAGCTCGTGGTAGTAGGTCAGCCCCGCGTCCTTGACGCTTGCCGGGACCGAATCGATTGCGGCCTGGATCCCCGACCTCATCTCCTCGATAACGCCACTGCCCGTGGCACCGTGCCCGGTCGCCATGGCCAGCTGATCGATCTGGGAGTAGCTGTCGTCGAGGTTCCTGGCGGAACGTATCATCAGCACCGGCACCCCCGCCGATTTCAATCCGTCAACGATGGATTCGCTTTTGTCCATGAGCACGACCAGGTCCGGATCGTAGTCCAGGACCGCCTCCACACTGGGCGAGTAGCCGGACAATCCCGCCACCGTCGGTGCGTCCGCGGGATAATCCGAGTATTCATCCACGGCGACCACCTGGTCGCCCGCCCCGACGGCGAAGAGCATCTCGGTTGCGGTGGGCGAGAGACTGACGATGCGCTCTGGCTGGTTATCCAGTGTCACCGGTTCGGAGCCGGCGAACTCGACGGTGACGGGAAATCCCTCGGCAGAGGCAGCCGGTGTTGTCGAATCCGCGGTGGTGTCGGCGCCGTCGCTGCTGCAGCCGACGAGCGCCACCGCGGTGAGCAGCAGCGAAACCAGAAATGCGGGGAGGGTGCGGGAACTGGCACTCATTTGAACTAAGACACATCCTTGTGAACATTCTCAGGCTGGCCGTCCCCGTTTCCAACCACCGTCGCAGGAGGCCCGTCCGGGAACGTCGGACATGTCTAACCCTAATCCCCGGGGGCGCGGAATCTAGGTTTCCGCTTCATCTGTGCGATGGGCAACAACGTCATCCATGTGCTCAACAGTCCAGTGATACAGTGCGCGGGCCGGCTCCAATACGGAAGCACCCAGCTCAGTGAGCTCATAGTCCACCCGGGGCGGGACCTCCCCGTGGGATGTCCTGGTGATCAGACCGTCCTCCGCGAGCACCCCCAGTCGGTGGGTGAGCATCTTCGGCGAAATGCCATCGACGCGGTTGCGGATCTCCCCGTTTCTCAAAGGGCCGTGCTCGAGGCTCAACAGAATCAGCATCGCCCATTTGTCCCCGATCGTGTCAAGGAGTTCCCGACTGGGGCAGTGCCGGAAGAAAGGGTCCCAGACCTCCCCGCGCGCCGGTCCCCGAAGGGGCCTGCTGACCAGCTGCGTCATTGTTCCCACCTCACTCAAACGTAGGGCTTTGCTGCAATGTCTTCTACTGATGAATTCGCTCCCCGCCCCCGCCCTGTTACATTTTCCTGCACACACCGGCGTGACGACGCACAACGGGGCCACGAACTGACGTTCGAGTCCGTGCCCCGGTCCTGCCCGGCCCCGGCCACCCCGCCGGGTAATGTGGTGGACACCTGAGATTCACACTGAAAGGACACCACCTGTGATCGCGGCACATGGCGCAGACCTCACCCTGGGTGACTCCACCCTGACCATCTCCTACTCCCCGCTCCTCACCGCGCTCTCCGAGACCGGGAAACAGAGGGTTGTCATTGAGCTGTCCGCGGTCACCGGTTTCGAGTTCACCCGTCCCACCGCACTGACCTGCGGTGATATAGCGTTCAGCGGTGCCGGGGATACGGTGATCACCTTCTCCCCCGGTCAGGGCGAACAAGCCGCGGCCCTGGCCGCCGATCTTGAGCGCATCCTCAACGGTGAGGCACCCGCGCCGGAGGCCCCTACGGTGGAGGCGTCGACACGCGGGAACAGCGTGGCGGGATTCGACGTCGTCGGGTTCGACGTGGAGACGGCGAATGATGACTGGGGGTCGATCTGCCAGATCGGTCTGGTGCGCTACCGCGACGGCAGGGAGACGGATTCGGCGTCCTGGCTGTGCGCTCCGCCGGCACCACTGGGCGGGTTCCTCGACGCCAACATCGCGATCCACGGCATCTCCGGAAAGCAGGTGGAAAACGAACCGAGTTTCGCGGACCGGTTGCCCGAGATGGTGGACTTCGTCGGCGATCTGCCGCTGATCGCGCACAATGCGCAGTTCGACTTCACAGCGCTCAAACGCGCGTGCGCGGCCTCGGGCATTGACACCCCGCACATGCTCTTCGGCTGCTCCCTGATCCTGTCCCGGGTTGAAAAACTCCAGGTGGCCAATCACAAGCTCCCCACCGTCGCCGCCGCCCTCGGAATCACGCTGGACAACCACCACGATGCCACCGAGGATGCGCGGGCGAGCGCGGAGATCGCCATTTCGCTGGCACTGCAACACCACTTCACCGGCAGTTTCATCGATTTCATCCACAGTTGCGGTCTCACCCTCGGATCCACCGATGGCACCAGGGTATTTCCGGTCCTGCGCGACCGCTCCGGCGCTGGGGTCGCAGCCCAGCGCCGCGCACTCGGACTGGATACCGGTGCCGCTCCTGCCACGAGGGACACCGGGCACTCCGGGGACGCACAGGACGCCGGGAGCAAGCCCGCGGAGCAGGCGAAGACGTCCGGCGGCGGTCGCGGACCCGCACCCTGGGCCAAGGTTGCCACCCCCGACACCGTTCCGGACCCGAATCCGGATGCGGACCCGCAGGGGATCCTCTTCGGACAGAACGTGACGCTGACCGGAGACTTTGAACCCTATGAGAAGGGTAACCTGTGGCAGCGGATTGCCGATCAGGGCGCGACCGTCGGCAAGAACGTGACCAAGAAGACCACCATCCTCGTCGCCGGCCCCTGGGATTCAATCACCTCCAAACAGAAGCGGGCGGAGGAACTGATTGAAAAGGGCCAGAAGCTGGAGATCTGGGATGAAAAGCAGCTCTTCACCGCTCTCGGTCTGGAGGAGCAGCCACCCTTCTAGGAAGATTCCGGGAACCCGGTGGCCGGTGGCGGAGTCCAACATGTGTGACGGTACCCAACCGATCCAGACTCCGGGAGTTGCCCCATGTCCAGTGCCCAGACCCAGTTTCTCCAACTCCGGCTCCGCCACCGCTCCTGGCTGGCGCGCCACCGTATCTCCGATGACGGTTTCGGTGATTCCCCGGCCAGCATCAATCTATCGGCGCAGCTGACCATGGGGCTGCGGGCCCGGGGTGCCACCGTGAGCTACCGCGGTCTGGCGGAATTGGGGCTGAGCATCCGCCAGGCGTGGGACGCGGCCGCGGGCAATCTGATCAACCTCGCCGCCGGCCCCGCGGGCACCTGTTTTTACCTCCGGGAGGCCCGCACCATCACCTCGGTGGCCTCCGCCGCCGTCCAGGTCCGCACACCAGGGGCGCCGATCAGTGCCTGGCTGGCCCATCCCCGTCCATTCACCATCCTCGACGGTCATCTCCGGGATCAGGTGGGGGATTCGATCATCTATCTGCTGCCTTCGGCCGACTGTCTTATCGCCGCCGCCGTCTCGGACCCGCGGCTGGGAAAGCTGTGCGACTGGTTGCGCCACACCGCGGAAAACCCGATCATCCGAGGTGGGGAACTGATCAGCGCCGAACCCCTGGTATATCTCAACGGTTTCCCGGGCTCCCCCGCCTCCGTCATGCACCGCCGCACCTTCCTCGTCGCCTGATCCCCCTGCTTTCCAACGCCGTCACCGCAGACTCACTAGGATCAAGGTCGTGACATGCTGCTTCAGCAGCCATGCCGACCGATCGCTTCGTGGAAGGAGAGCACAAATGGCACGCCCGATCACCGCCACCTACCGACTGCAGCTGAGAGGTCCCAGAGCCGATCCATCCGGCCGCGCATTCGGATTCGCCGAGGCGAAGGCAATTCTTCCCTATCTGAAACGGCTCGGCATCAGCCACCTCTACCTCTCACCGATCCTGACCTCGATGCCCGATTCCAACCACGGCTATGACGTCATCGATCCCACCAGGATCAATGAGGAGCTCGGCGGGATGGACGGCTTCCGCGAACTCGCCGATGCCACCCATGAGCTCGGGATGGGCATCATCGTCGATATCGTCCCCAATCACCTTGGAATCGCCGAGCCACAGTTGAACAAGTGGTGGTGGGATGTGCTCAAGAACGGGCAGAAGTCGGATTTTGAGTACTACTTCGACATAGATTGGCAGCGGGACAACGGCTCGGAAGGAAAACTGGGCCTGCCGATCCTCGGCGCCGAGGGAGACGAGGACAGGCTTGAATTCGACGAGGTCGGTGGCGAGCGGGTGCTGCGCTACTACGATGACGTGTTCCCGATCGCCCCGGGCACCGGGGACGGTACACCGGTGGAGGTCTACCGTCGCCAGTCCTACAGCCTGAGATACTGGCGTGACGGTGTCATCGGCTACCGCCGCTTCTTCTCCGTCAACACCCTCGCCGGAATTCGGCAGGAGGACCCCCTGGTGTTCGAACACACCCACCGGGTGCTCCGGGAGCTTGTCACCGATGACCTCATCGACGGGGTCCGCGTTGATCATCCCGATGGTCTCTCCGCGCCCTTCAACTATCTCAAACGGCTGCGGGAGGTCGTCGGACCGGATCGCTGGCTGATCGTGGAGAAGATCCTCGGCGTGGAGGAACCACTGGATCCGCGACTCTCGGTCGACGGAACCACCGGCTATGACGCACTGCGTGAACTCGACGGTGTGTTCATCTCGCGCGAGGCGGAGGATCATTTCTCCATGCTGGCGCTGCAGGTCACCGGTTCCACCTGGGACGAGGCCGCGATCGGATCAACCGAGCACGCGCTCAAACGCGAGGTGGCGGAGTCGGAGCTGGCCGCGGAGATCCGCCGACTCGCCAGGGCCATGCGCCGCGACAATTTCTCCACCGCCGGTTCAAACGTGTCCAACGCCCAGCTGAGGGAGACGATCATCGAGCTGGTGGCCGCCATGCCCGTGTACCGCGCGGACTACATCTCACTATCCCGTACCACCGCAAGCGTCATAGCCGACATGTCGCGGCGCTTCCCCTCGCGTCGAGACGCATTGGATCTCATCGCCGCCGCCCTGCTGGCCAACGGCGAGGCGAAGATTCGCTTCGCCCAGGTCTGTGGCGCCGTCATGGCCAAGGGCGTGGAGGATACGACGTTCTACCGCGCATCCCGGCTGGTCGCCCTGCAGGAGGTCGGCGGCGCACCCGGCCGCTTCGGTGTTTCCGCTGCGGAATTCCATCTACTCCAGGAGGAACGCAGCGTCCTGTGGCCCAGCGCCATGACCGCGCTGTCCACCCACGACACCAAACGCGGGGAAGACGTCCGCGCACGGCTGATCGAACTGACCGAGGACCCCAGTTCCTTCGCCGAGCTCGTTCGTCGCACCGGCTCGATCCTGCCCGCCCCGGAAGGTGCAACCGGGCACTTCCTCTTCCAGAATCTTCTCGGGGTGTGGCCGGCGGACGGAGTGATCACGGAATCACTGCGCATCCGATTCCGGGACTACGCCCTCAAGGCCATCCGTGAGGCCGGGGTTCAGACCTCGTGGGTCGATCGCAGGGAATCCTTCGAACAGTCCGTCCTGGACTGGATCGACGCGCTTTTCGACGGCCCGGCCACCTCGATGATCAGCGACTTCGTCGCGCGCCTGGCGGTGGGGGCGACCTCGGTGTCCCTGGGCCGCAAGATGCTTCAATTGATCGGTGCGGGAATTCCCGACACCTACCAGGGCACCGAGTTCTTTGAGGATTCCCTGGTCGATCCCGATAACCGTCGCTTCATCGACTACACCGCGCGCGCCCAGGCACTGGAGAAGCTGGAGGGCTGGGAGTGGCTCGCGGTGGCGGCAGAGGGAAGCGATCATCTCAGTCAGTTCCATGATCTGGCAAAGATCGATGTGGTCAGGCAGGCACTCGCGGTGCGCGCGGAGTTTCCCGATAGCTTCATCGGGGGCGACTACCAGGCCGTCTTCGGTGAGGGGCGGAGAGAATCCCATGTCGTCGGAATCGCGCGGGGGGCGGACAGGAACCACCTCAATGTGGTTGCACTCGCCACCCGGAGGCCACTGATCCTGCGCAACAACGGCGGATGGGACGACACCACGATCACGCTGCCACCGGGAAGGTGGCGGGATCGCCTGACGGGGCAGACCTTCACCGGCATGGTTCCCGCCACGGACATCTTCACCGCGCTGCCCACCGCACTCCTTGTGCTCGAGCCGGACATGGAAATCTAGGCCGCTCCCGACGGGATGCCCCGGTACCGGGGCGCAGAGCAACCGGTTCCTCTAGAATAGATGGTCGACATGTCTGATAACACACTCGCCCGTTTCGGCAGCTACTACCACGATTTCCGACGCAACCACCCCCAGGTTGCGCGGGAGTTCCGGTCAGCCATCGAGGAGCTGCTCACCGACGGCGGAGTGACATACGACCGCGTGAGCACCAGACTGAAGGAATGGTCCAGCCTCAAGGCGAAGGCGCGCAAACGCGATGGTGAGGGCACGTTGATCTATCCGGATCCACGCAGCGACATCCACGACATGATCGGCGTGCGGGTGACCACCTTCCACTCCACCGAGATCCCGGTGGCACTCAGTGTCCTGCAGGATTCCTTCGCCGTTCGAAAGTCTGTGGACAAGGCAGCAGAGACGCGGATCTCCGGCGGTTTCGGGTACGGATCACACCATCTGATCCTTGAGGTCGATGACACCATCGAGGAGCTGCAGAACTATCAGGGCCTGGTCTTCGAGGTGCAGGTGCGCACCGTCCTGCAGCATGCGTGGGCGGAGTTCGAGCATGACATCCGGTACAAGCGTGCAGGGGTGGGGCCCCAGGGCGAGATTGATCCGGAGGTGGACAGAAAATTCACTCTCGCCGCCGGCCTCATCGAGTTGGCGGACCAGCAGTTCGACCAGATTGCGGCGCTCAAGGACAATGAGCGGGTCACCGACGAGTCCGTCGAGCTCACCGCCGAGACGCTCCCCGGGGTTCTCGCGATGCTGATCGGCAACCGCTTTCCCCGTCCGCGCTCGGAGAACTACCGCTTCCTCGAGGATATTCTGCACGCAAACGGCATCAACACGGTTGCCTCGCTGCGCGACCTGCTCAATGCCGCCGATATCGAGGTGCTGCTCAAGGTCATGCGCTACCGCTTCCATCCGGGGCAGATTCGGATTATCGACGATCTGCTGCTGAAGAAGTTCGGCGGTGCTCACATCTCCGCCACCGTCGGGCAGGACTCCCAATCCCTCGATGTCAAACGCCACAGGCAGCTCAAGCGCAAACTGGAGCAGATGCAGGCGGCACACATCCTCGCGGCGCACCGGGATTCCCCCGCCGCCGTCGACGGCACCTCCGCCGATTCAGCCACGGCCCCCGACACGCTCCACGACTAAAAGGGCACACCGGGGCAGCGTGGATAGTACGCTGGGGCAGGCATCTTCAACCGTCGCAACGCTAGGAGCTTTTAACATGGGGTCATCCATCTCGGACTTCCCGATGCTCGCAGATTTCCTCCACGTCTGGGGTCTGGCCATCGCCGATTTCTTCCGTCCGTTCGGTGTTGATTTCCCGCCGGCGTACTGGACCCTGGGGGCGTAGGAGCGGGCACGACGGCCCCCTCGCGCAGTGAGCGGTCGGCAGTACCCCGGGGGTCGGTCCCCCTGCCTCCCGCCCCGGCTCGACGGTCCCCCCGAGACGGGCCCGGTTCCTTCGCTCCGATCGAGCGTTGAGCCGGGCCCGTCTCAGTCGTTTCGGAATATCCCGAATTCTGATATTTGTTGATATATCCACAACAGGCCCGCGGCTGCGGGCTACCCAGCACCGTTCCCGCAAACAGAAGAGGATGGCACCATGTCAGAAAAAATCCACGCATCCAGTGACGATATCTCCTTCGGACTCGATACCTTCGGCGACAACACCGTCGACCCCGCAGGTCAGCCCGTCCCCCCTGCACAGACGATCCGCAATGTCGTCGAGCAGGCAAAGCTCGCCGACAGGGTAGGCGTGGACTTCATCGGCATCGGGGAGCACCACAGGTCCGACTACTCGATCTCCGCTCCCGACATCGTCATGACCTCCATCCTGGCGTCCACCACCCGGCTCAGGGTCACCTCGGCGGTGACGGTCCTCTCCTCCGATGACCCGGTGCGCATATTCGAGCGCTACTCCACCATGAACGCCCTCTCCGGGGGTCGGGCCGAGATCACGCTCGGACGCGGATCCTTCACCGAGTCCTTCCCGCTGTTCGGCTTCAACCTCCAGGACTATGAGGTTCTCTTCGATGAGAAGCTCGATCTCTTCCGCACCATCCTCGACGCCGACGCCCGGGACAGCGCTGTCACCTGGTCGGGAAAGACCAGGGCGGCGCTGGACAACGTGAAGCTCCACCCGGAGACCGAGTCCGGCATCCCCACCTGGGTGGCCGTCGGGGGCTCCCCCGAATCCGTGGTCCGCGCCGCCAAGTACCGTTTCCCGCTCATGCTTGCCATCATCGGCGGGGCCGCGGCCCGCTTCCGCCCCTACGTCGACCTCTACCGCCGCGCCAATGACCAGTTCGGACTCCCGCAACTGCCCATCGGTGCCCACTCCCCCGGTTTCATCGCCGACACCGATGAACAGGCGCGCGAGCTCAGCCTCGACCACTGGCTGGTGCAGCAGCGCAGGATCGGTGAGGAGCGTGGCTGGGCACCGGCGAGCCCGAGGCAGTTCGAACAGGAGATAGAGCACGGTTCCCTCTACATCGGTTCCCCCGAGACCGTCGCCCAGCGGATCGCCGCGACGATCGAAGTCCTTGATCTCGACCGGTTCAGCCTTAAGTACGCCAACGGCCCGATGCCGCACGAGCACCTGATGCGATCGGTGGAACTCTACGGCACCCGGGTGATTCCGCGGGTCCGCGAGCTGCTGGCGGAGAGATCCGCTCAGCGCTGACCCCGGAACTGCTCCATCTCCCGGCGCTCCTTCTTGGTCGGCCGACCCGCGCCACGGTCGCGGACCGGCACCGATGCGAAAAGCTCCATCGGTGGCGGGGGCGGTGTGTGATCGATGTAGCAGTCGACCGCGATCCTGGCACCGACACGCTTGTTGATGCTTCGGGTCACCTCGACATCGTGTTCACGATGATTCACCCAAACCCGCACCCGGTCACCGGGCACCACCTGCTGGGCAGGTTTGACGGAGGCGCCGTTGATCTTGACGTGCCCGGCGCGGCAGGCCTCAGCGGCGTCGGACCTCGTCTTGAACAGACGCACCGCCCACACCCAGGCGTCGATGCGCACCGGCCTGCCGTCGATGTCACTCATGCTGCTGCGATCCAACCCTTCCCCGTCCGCCCCGGCAGGGGCGAACCGGAAAACTAGTACTGGTCCTTTTCATTGATGGTCTTACGCACCTTGTTGTAGAAATACAGTCCACCCACCACCGCGACGATCAGACCGATGACCATCCAGGTGGGATCGGCGAGCAACCACATCAGGGCTCCTCCGCCCAATCCGCCGGCAACGCTTATCACCGCGTTCCGCGAATTCTTCCGCACTTCCTGTTTGCGTTTCTCAATCGGATTCCTGGGGTACCGTTCCATGCTCATAGATCACCAGTGTAGTGGCAGGGTGACTCAGGAGGCGATCGGGGATTCCACCCACTTCCGGCCCGCTTCCCGCAACGCGACCGTCGTTGCCGAAAGCGATGACAGCAGGGATTCCACCTGTGCCCGCTCCCCCGGCTCCACGGCGAGGGTGAAGGTCACCTGCGATCCGTAGTCGGTGTCCGTGATCACCACACCCGTTCCGCGGAGGTGCGCCTCGATTCTGCCCGCATCGGAATGCGGGAAACTGACGGTGTAGATTTCGCGCACCGACCGCCTGGATCGCCCGACACGTGCGAGCGTGGAGGTCACCGCGTTTGTGTAGGCGTTGACCAGTCCGCCCGTTCCCAGCTTGACGCCACCGAAGTAGCGCACGACGACGGCTGCGACATCAAGCATCCCGGAGCCCCGCAGCGCCTCCAGCATCGGCTTTCCCGCAGTCCCGGAGGGTTCGCCGTCATCGGAGGAACGCTCCACCGCGTTCGCACCGTCGACGTGGTAGAGATAGGCGCTGCAGTGGTGCCTGGCGTCTGGGTAGAGTCCCCTGACCATGGTGATGAACTCCCTGGCCTCCTCCTCACTCTGCACCCGGGTGATAAGGGTGATGACCCTCGATCGCCTGATCTCCAGCTCGGAATCGCTGACCCCCCCCGCCTCGGGCAGCTCGTAGGTCATGCGCCCGGCCGGACCCGTGATCGATGAATTGGATGTGGAGGCCATATCAGCTCCATGCTACCCCGGGGGATTTTCACTAGCCTGGACGGCATGCAGACTTCGAGAAACTACCGTGTCTGGGCCCCCTTCCCGGATGATGTCCGTCTCCGACTCAACGGGACAACCCACCCGCTCAGACGCGGGGAGGGCGGGTGGTGGGAATCCGATATCGGCATCGAGGCGGGAGCACGGTACGGTTTCGAGCTTCACGACGCCGAGGACGGCTGGTCGAAAACCCTGCCGGACCCGCGTTCGGCGTCCCAGCCGGACGGCGTCCACGGACTCAGCGAAGCCGTGGACACCTCCTTCGGATGGCGGGATGACGCCTGGACCGGCCGGATCCTCCCCGGATCCGTCCTCTACGAGCTCCACGTCGGAACCTTCACGCCGGCGGGGACCTTCCGCGGTGTGATCGACAAGCTCGATTACCTCAGGGACCTGGGCATCACGGCGATCGAACTCATGCCGGTTCAGCCCTTCGGCGGCGATCGTAACTGGGGCTACGACGGCGTGCTGTGGCACGCGGTCCACGAGGGCTACGGCGGACCGACGGGGCTGAAGGAACTCATCGATGCGGCGCACCGAGCGGGAATCGCCGTCTATCTCGACGTGGTGTACAACCATTTCGGCCCCGACGGCAACTACAACGGCATGTTCGGTCCCTACACCTCGGGCGGTTCGACCGGGTGGGGCGAGGTGGTCAACGTCGCCGGCTACGATTCCGACGAGGTCCGCGCCTACATCCTGGACGCGGCCAGGCAGTGGTTCAGCGAGTTCCACGTCGACGGCCTGCGGCTCGACGCGGTCCACTCCCTGGATGATCCCAGCGCCTTCCCGCTTCTGGAACTGCTGGTCGTCCTCGCACAGGAGATCTCCTCCACAACCGGGATTCCGAGGACCCTGATCGCGGAGTCCGATCTCAATGATCCCAAACTGATCATGGAACGCTCGGCCGGTGGCTACGGCCTGGACGCGCAGTGGGTCGATGACATCCACCATGCGCTGCACGCCCTGGTGTCCGGCGAAACCCACGGGTACTACTCAGATTTCGGCACCACCGGGGCACTGGCGAAGACACTCGAGGAGGCGTTCTACCACACCCAGGATCCTTCGAGTTTCCGCGGGCGCCGCCACGGCAGGTGGATTCGTCGGGATGTCACCCCCGCATCCCGCTTCGTCACCTACACCACCACCCACGACCAGACCGGAAACCGGGCCACCGGCGACCGGCCCTCGGTGAATCTGACACCGGAACAGCAGGTTCTCAAGGCGGCGGTAATCTACAGCTCCCCCTATACTCCGATGCTGTTCATGGGTGAGGAGTTCGGTGCCACGACGCCCTTCGCCTTCTTCTCCTCGCACACCGATCCGGAGCTGAACAGACTCACCTCAGAGGGTCGGAAGAGGGAGTTCGCCCGCCTCGGTTGGGATGCCGACACCATCCCGGAGCCCGCGGCGCCGGAGACCTTCGACGCCTCCAGGCTGCAGTGGTCCTTCAGCGTGGATCAGCGGCGGATCCTCGGGGCCTACCGCACGCTGCTGAAGCTGCGCAGAGAGTACGGACTGTCCCAGTCGGATCTGCTCACCGTCGAGGTCGACCATGGCGAGCAATGGGTGTCCATGGCCAATGGCCACGCCCGGCTCGTGGCCAACTTCGGTGACACCCCGGTCGAGGTGCCCCACGGCGGGAGGCTGATCTACTCCTTCACCTCCCCGGAGGTCGGCGACAACTCGACGCTCCTCGATCCCTGGGGTTTCGCCCTGCTTTCACGCTGACCACGAAGCCCCGGGGTTAGGTGATGAACTCGTACTCGGGGGTGCCCGGCTGAAGCTGCCGACAGTCGATGGCGGAGACCTTCATCCGCTCGAGCAGCGGATCGAGATCACTCGCGGCGCTGAGCTGGAGTCCGACGAGGGCGGTCCCGGTCTCCCTGTTGTTGCGCTTGAGGTACTCGAAGAGGGTGATGTCATCATCGGGCCCCAGAATGTCCTGGAGGAATGAACGCAGCTGACCGGGTTCCTGGGGGAAGTTCACCAGGAAGTAGTGCTTGAGACCGCGATGCACCAGCGAACGCTCCACAACCTCGTTGTAGCGCAGCACATCGTTGTTACCGCCGGAGATGATGCACACCACCACCGATCCCCTGGCGAAATTCATCTCCTTGAGTCCAGCCACCGACAGCGCCCCCGCAGGCTCCGCGATGATGCCCTCATTCTGGTAAAGCTCCAGCATCTCGGTGCACACCGCACCCTCACTGGCGCTCATCATGTGGACACGGCCCTGATTTCTCTCCACGATCTCGTAGTTGAGGTCACCGACCCGTTTGACCGCGGCTCCATCGACGAAGGGGTCCACCTGGTCGAGGGTCACCGGTCCACCTGCCTTGAGCGCCGCCTGCATGGACGCCGCACCGAGGGGTTCGATACCGACCAGGGCCGTACGCGGAGCCATGTCCGCCATGTAACTGACCACACCCGCAAGCAGGCCGCCGCCACCGACGGGAACCATGACGGTATCCGGCGTTTTTCCGAGAGCCGCCAGTTGGGAGACGATCTCGGCCGCAACGGTTCCCTGCCCGATGATGGTGTTTCGGGCGTCGAAAGGCTCGATGAGGGTTGCACCGGTACGGCTGGCATCCTCGTGTGCCGCCGCGGAGGCCTCATCGAAGTTGTTTCCGGTCACCACCAGCGTCACATTCGATCCGCCGTGAACCTTGATCCGATCCCGCTTCTGCTTCGGTGTCTGGACCGGGACGTAGATGCGTCCCTCGACTCCCAGGGTCCGGCAGACATAGGCCACGCCCTGGGCGTGATTTCCAGCTGAGGCTGCCACAATACCCGCGTCGCGCTGTTCCTGGGTGAGCTGGGTCCCCGCATTGAAGGCGCCGCGGATCTTGTAGGAGCGCACATCCTGCAGATCCTCCCTTTTGAGGTAGACCTCTGCGCCGGTCTCCTCGGAGAGCCGGGGGCAGTACTGCAACGGGGTGGGGGCAATCGCGGAGGAAATTCGGGTCTGCGCCAACTGAATGTCCGCGGCGTGAATCGGCTCCGTCCCGCCGCCGACCACTCCTGGATTCTTCTCAGACACCTGTGTTTCCGTCATGGTGCCTTAGTCTAATCCCTCCGCCGCTGGATGCCGACGTCGACCGACCGCAAATAGTTTTCTGGTCAATAGCTGCGGGTCCATACTAGACTTTGGACTCGGTCCAGACAGCCCATCCGTGCATCCGGGAAGATTCCGTTGCGCAGCCCTTATGAATCTAGGAGTCCAACCGTGTCCCTGCGTCGACTTTCACTGACCATCCTGACCACAGCGGCCCTCGGCATGTCCCTGCTGCCCTCCCCCGCGGGCGCCGTGGAATCGCCCACTGTCCTGTCACAGGGAAGCGATACCGGCACCCCGAGCCTGAGTTCCTCGTCAACGCAGAGCGGCACGGTTTCCGGGGATTCCAACGAGGACACCACGGAGGACGCGGACACCGCCTCGGGAAGCTCGGATGGCCTTCCGATATGGATCGAGCTGCCACTGTCCATCCTGCAGCTGATCATGGCGGTCACCGGTGGTGCCGCCACGCTCGCGCGCATCGTGCTGTCAGCACACCCCGACGGACAGCGGATCCTCCGGGATTGGCTGCGCAGCGTCGGAATCAATACCGGGGCCTGAGTCCGCGGAGGCGGGAACCAGCAACTGGGTTCCCGCGCCTGTCAGAACAGTTCGCCGGAGGCGATACGCGCCCCCTCCACCAGTGATTCGAGCTTCGCCCAGGCGATCTGGGGGTGGAGCCGTCCACCGAGTCCGCAGTCGGTGGAGGCGATGACGTTCTCGGGGCCGACCAGTTCCGCGAACCTGACAATACGGTCTGCCACCAGACGGGGGTGCTCCACCGCGTTCATCGCGTGGGAGACCACACCCGGGTAGATCACGGTTCCTGCGGGAAGCTGGTGGTCCCGCCACACCCTCCACTCGTGTTCGTGCCTCGGGGATCCGCCCTCGAAGGAGAAGCCGCCGACCTCTGCACGCAGGATCTCCCCGATGATGTCGACGAATGGAACGTCGGTCGTGTGCGGACCATGCCAGGATCCCCAGCAGATGTGCAGGCGCGTCTGATGCCTAGGAATCCCGCGCAGCGAGTCATTAATGGCATCGATGCGGATCCGGATCCAGGCACGGTAATCCTCGATGCTCGGCTCTGGGTTGATCTGGTCCCAGGCCTCGGCGAGGTCCGGGGCATCGAGCTGAACCGTGAGACCGGCGTCGGTGATCGCCTTGTACCCCTCATGCAGGGCCGCGGCACAGGCTGCAACGACGGCGGTGTCATCTCCGTAGTATTCGTCCTTGAGTCGGGCCGCCGCACCGGGTGAGATCGCCGCGATGAAACCGTTGCCTGCGTTGTTCGCCTCAAGGGCGTGGGTGAGCAGTTTCACGTCGGTTTCGACCTCCCTGCGCCCGATGTAGGTGACCGGTCCGGTGAACTTGGGGTTTCCCACCCGTGCGCGACCGGTGAAGATACCCGACTCCGGGTCGGAGTAGGCGTCGGCGAACCGCTGCCGGTCCCGCCGATCGGAGAAGCTGGTCAGCGCGATGTGGCCCGGGGTGGAACGGACCACGTCCCGTGCCGCCCACCGGTCCTCGTCGGTGATGGTCAGTCCGCCGAGGCGGGTGAAGATGTAGTTCCACCACGCCCCATAGTCCACGGACCCGGAGGTGACGTGTCCATACTCGCCCTCGTTGACGATGTCAATGCCCAGATCGACCTGGCGCCTGACCACCTCATCAACCGATGACTGCAGAATCTGATGGAACGTCTCCTCATCGATCTCCCCTGCGCTGCGCCGGAGGTTGGCGTCGAGAAGCTCGGGGGTGCGCGGAAGCGAACCCACATGGGTGGTGCGAATGTGATCAGTCAAAGTACTCCCCTTCTTGTCCGGGTCGGTGTTGTGCTTCAGCCTGAGTGTTCTCGTTCCCGGGGCTCCGGACGTCACGGTCTAGACTGTGCTGTCTATTGCAGCCCCGCGCCGTGGGAATGCCAGCCCCGGGAAATCCCGCCGGGTGAATCGGCTTCGATCAACCCAGGATGCCCGGGCCCATCGTCGCCTTGAGATCGCCCATGAGGCTGGCCGAGCGGCTGACCCGGAGATGCTCACCGAGCACCATGACCGTGGAGGTGTCACCGTCGACGAGATTGAGGTAGACGTCGGACTCTCCCCTGTTGTCCACCAGGACCTGTTTGAGCTTCGTGATGTTGCTCATGGTGCACTGATCGGTCCTCATGCTCAGCCGCAGAGGCAATCCGGTACCGTTTCCCGGACCCAGTTCAGGTATCCGCAGATCATCGCAGAACAGGCTCATCCGGTCATCGCGGATGGACACATGTGCCTTGGCGAGAATGATGTTGTCCTCGACGATCAGGGATCCGACGATTGAATAGACCTTGTTGAACACCAGCAGCTCCACGGAGGCGCCGTTGTGGTCTTCCAGGGTGACAATCGCCCAGGGGGAACCGTCCTTCTTTGAGAATCGGCGGTCCACGCCGGAGATGATTCCACCGACGGTGACCTCCGCCCCGTGGCTTAGCTCACCGGCGACGATGGTGGTCAGTGCGGTGTCCACCTGTGCCGCGATCGCACCCTCGTACCCGTCGAGGGGGTGACCGGACACATACAGGCCCAGCATCTCCCTCTCCAACGCCAACTCGTGCTTGCGCTCCCATTCCTCATCGGGGACATTGATGGAGAAGAAGCTCGCCGCCTCCTCGGAGGATTCCGATCCCAGGGCAGCGAAGAGATCGAACTGCCCCTTGTCCGCGGCCTTCTTCGTGGAGATCACCGAATCCACCGCATCCTCGTACACCAGCATCAGGCCCTTGCGGGGATGGCCCAAGGAATCGAAGGCACCGGCCTTGATCAGGGATTCCGTGATGCGCTTGTTGCACGGCAGCGTGTCGATCTTATCGAGGTAGTCGGAGAAGTTCTTGAACAGTCCCTTCTCCGCCCTGGTCTCGATGATCGAATCCACCACCTCGGACCCGACATTGCGAATGGCCCCGAGTCCGTATCGGATATCGGTCCCGACGGGAAGGAAGTTCAAAACGGACTCGTTGATGTCCGGGGAGAGCACCCTGATACCAAGGTGCCGGCAGTCGGAGAGATAGATCGCGGATTTGTCCTTGTTGTCACCCACGGAGGTCAGCAGTGCCGCCATGTACTCGGCCGTGTAATGGGCCTTGAGGTACGCCGTCCAGAAGCTGACCAGCCCGTAGCCGGCCGCATGCGATTTATTGAAGGCGTAGGCGGCGAAGGGCAGGATGGTCTCCCACAGCGCCGTAATGGCACCAGCGGAGAAACCGTTGTCCTTCATTCCCTGCTCAAAGGCGACGAACTCCTTCTCCAGCACCTCGGGCTTTTTCTTGCCCATGGCCTTCCGGAATCCGTCGGCCTGACCCGCCGTGTAGTTGGCCACCTTCTGCGAGATCCTCATGATCTGCTCCTGGTAGACGATCAGCCCGTAGGTGTCACCGAGAATCTCCTGAAGCGGCTCCTCCAGCTCCGGGTGGATGGGGGTGATCGGCTTCCTGCCGTTCTTCCTGTCCGCATAGTCCCAGTGGGCGTTAACTCCCATGGGCCCCGGGCGGTAGAGGGCCAGCGCGGCGACGATGTCATCGAAGCCGGTCGGCTTCATCCTCTTGAGCAGTTCCTGCATGCCACCACCATCGAGCTGGAAAACGCCGAGCGTATCGCCGCGCGCCAGGAGCTCGTAGGTCTCCGGGTCCTGGGTACTCAGATTCTCCAGATCGACCACCTCGCCATCGCGGTTGGCCTTGATGTTGTCAATGGCGTCACCGATGACGGTGAGGTTTCGCAGCCCGAGGAAGTCCATCTTCAACAGACCGATGGCCTCGCAGGCCGGGTAATCCCATCCGGTGATCAGCGCGCCGTCCGCGGCACGCTTCCACATCGGGATGCAGTCGAGCAGCGGGACCGAGGACATGATCACCGCACAGGCGTGGACACCCGCCTGGCGCACCACCCCCTCCAGTCCCCTGGCGGTGTCATAGATGCGTTTGACATCCGGATCCGTCTCGATGAGGGACCGCACCTCACCGGCCTCGTTGAAGCGGGGGTGCTCCGGATCGGTGATCCCCGAGAGGGGAATGTCCTTGGCCATGATCGCCGGTGGGAGCACCTTGGTGATCCGGTCGGCTATCTGGTAGCCGGGCTGCCCGAACTGCACCCTGGCGGAGTCCTTCAGCGCCTGCTTCGTCTTCACCGTGCCGAAGGTGATCACCTGGGCGATCTTGTCCTCGCCCCAGCGGTCGGCCGCATAGCGGATCATCTCGCCGCGGCGGCGGTCATCGAAGTCGATATCGATATCGGGTGCGGACGGGCGCTCCGGGTTGAGGAAGCGCTCGAAGAGGAGTCCGTGCTCGATGGGATCGATGTTCGTGATGGTCAGCGCATAGGCGACGAGGGCTCCTGCGGCCGAGCCGCGGCCGGGCCCGACCCGGATCCCCACGGATCGGGCGTGCTTGATCAGCTCCGCCACGATGAGGAAGTAGGAGGGGTAGCCCTTCATGTCGATCACCGAGATCTCATACTCGGCGCGGTCGATGTAGTCCTGCGGAATCTGACGGCCGGCGAAACGTTCCTCGAGTCCCACCATCACCTCGTGGTGCAACCATGAGGTGGGGGTGTATCCCTCGGGGACATCGGCGATGGGCATGCGGTCGTGGGGATGCTCCTCCCAGACCTCGCCGTAATCCTGCACCCGCTCCGCGATCCACAGCGTGTTGTCGCAGCCCGTGGGAACAAGATCGTCCCACAGTGCGCGCATCTGTTCGGCGGACTTGATGTAGTAGCCGGAACCGTCGAACTTGAAGCGGTCCTCGTCGTGAAGCGTCTTGCCCGTCTGTACGCAGAGCATCGCCTCATGCGCCTGGGACTGCGTTTCCAGCACGTAGTGACAGTCGTTGGTCACCAGTGGGGGTAGGTCGAGTTTCCGACCGATCTCCAGGAGCTCGGAGCGCACCCGGTTCTCAATGTCCAGGCCGTGGTCCATCAATTCAAGGAAATAGTTGTCGCGGCCGTAGATGTCCTGCCACATCGCGGCCGCCTCCAGCGCCTCGTCGAACTGTCCGAGCCGTAGCCGCGTCTGCACATCCCCGGAGGGGCAGCCCGTGGTGGCGATGATGCCCTCGGCCCTCTCAGCGATGATCTCGGCGTCCATGCGTGGCCACTTGCCCAGCTGACCCTCATAGGATGCCATGGAGGACAGGTAGAAGAGATTGCGCAGACCGGTCGCGTTCTCGGCCAGCATCGTCTGGTGAAGGTAGGCTCCTGAGGCGGAGACATCATCGGACTTCTGGTGCGGCTCGCCCCACCGGATGCGCTTTTTGTTGAAGCGCGACTCGGGAGCGAGATAGGCCTCGATACCGATGATGGGCTTGACCCCGGTTGCGGCCATCTTCCGGTAGAAGGGGTTGGATCCGTACATGTTGCCGTGGTCGGTTATCCCCACGGCCGGCATCTTCTGACGGCTGACCTCATCGGCGAGCATGTCAATTTTCGCCATGCCGTCCAGCATCGAGAACTCAGTGTGATTGTGCAGGTGAACGAATGAAGAGTTCTTGGCCATGGCGAACAGTGTAGTCGCGGAGTTCACGGGGTGAAATCCACCCGGGATCGGGTGGTCAGGGCGCCGGGTATATGGTGTCCTTCTATGATCTTCGGTGTCCTCGCCTACCTCGTCTGGGGGTTGTTTCCCGCCTTCTTCCCCCTCCTGCTCCCCGCGGGCCCGGTGGAGATTCTCGCGCACCGCATCATCTGGACCGCGGTGATCATGACCGTTGTTCTCAGTGTGCGCCGCGGATGGGGCGAGTTGCGGCGCGCGGATAAAGCGACCTGGTTGCGGGTGTTTTTCGCCTCCATCGCCATCGCCCTTAACTGGCTGATCTATGTGATCGCCGTCAACAGCGGTCACGTCACCGAGGCGGCACTGGGCTATTTCATCAACCCGCTGCTCAGCGTGGTGCTGGGAATCGTCATCTTCAAGGAGAAGCTACGCCGCCTGCAGGTACTCGCGGTCCTGATCGCCCTGGTGGCGGTGCTGTTTCTGTCCTTCCTCGGTGGCCAGCCACCCCTGCTGGCACTCGGTCTGGCGGCCAGCTTCGGAATCTACGGCGCCATCAAGAAGAAGGTGGAGCTCTCCGCGGTCGGTTCACTGACCGCCGAGACTCTGATGCTTCTGCCCCCGGCGCTGCTCTACATCACCTGGCTGGAGGGCAGCGGCGCGGGCACCTTCCTCTCGGAGGGGCCCGCGCATTCACTGGCCCTGATCAGCTCCGGGCTGGTCACCGCCGTTCCCCTGCTCCTGTTCGGGTTGGCGGCGAAGGCCATTCCGCTGTCGACGGTGGGGATGCTGCAGTACCTGACCCCGACGATGCAGATGCTGTGGGCGGTGTTCATCGTCCGCGAGCACCTGGAGGTCGCCCGGTGGATCGGCTTCATCATCATCTGGGTGGCGGTGGCGATCTATCTCGCCGATCTCATCGGACAGCGCGGGTCCGCGGTCAGGAAACGTGCTACCGCGACACGGTGACCGGTCGGACACCGAAGCGCCCCCACGCGGCGTCCGTGGGCAGCACCTCGACGGCGAAGACTCCCCCACGCTGCGCGACAGCGCGCAGGTTGGCGCCTGAATCATAGACAACGGCGGCGTCGATATGCTGTGGCGCCAGTCCGTCCATCCTCCTGTCCGCCTGCGCGATGGCGCGGTCGAACACCTCGCGCCGCCCCTCGGTGCCGGTGGGTTCGGGCAACTCCACCGGCGTGGAGCCGTCGAGCGTGATGGCGCTGACCCGGGCCAGGGGCTCCAGTTCGGTTGCGGCCAGCTCCGGCGCGACGGGTTGCTCGAAGGTCACGAGGGCGAAGGCGGGTCCCGTCGCTGATTCGAGGGTCATCGCCGCCCGCTGCCGGTACTGCTCCGGGGTCTCCCCCGATACCTGTCCGAGGGAATCGCCGTTGATCGCCATCGGTTTCGCCACCCGGTCGTCGGTGGACAGCATCAGCACCAGAAGAAGTAATGCAACTAGGCAGAGCGCCGCCACCAGTTTGCGCCCATGGTCGAGGTTCAGGGGGCTCATTGCTCGCGCAGCACATCCAGAGCGTGCTGGAGATCATCCGGATAGGGGCTGGTGATCTCCATCCAGTGCCCATCCGCAGGATGATGGAATCCGAGGCTGACAGCGTGCAGCCACTGGCGGATAAGTCCGAGGCGTTGCGCCAACGCCTGATCGGAACCGTACATCGGGTCCCCCACGCACGGGTGGTGCAGTGCGGAAAAGTGCACCCTGATCTGGTGCGTGCGACCCGTTTCCAGGTGGACCCGGACGAGGCTGGCCTCCTGGAAGGCCTCGATGGTCTCATAGTGGGTCACCGCGTGCTTGCCGTCGGTGGTCACGGCGAACCGCCATCCCGCCGAGGGATGCCTGCCGATCGGGGCCTCGATCGTTCCGGTGGAGGGATCCGGATGCCCCTGGACCAGGGCATGGTAGGTCTTGTCCACCGTCCGGTCGCGGAACGCCCGTTTCAACGCGGTATAGCCACGTTCGGACGCCGCCACGACCATGACACCGGAGGTACCCACATCAAGGCGTTGGACGATTCCTTTTCGCTCCGGTGGACCGGAGGTGGAAATCCGGAAACCGGCCGCTGCCAGTCCCCCGACAACGGTCGGCCCCTCCCAGCCCACGGTCGGATGGGCCGCCACCCCGACCGGTTTGTTCACGGCGATGAGATCCTCATCGGCGTAGAGGATATCCATGCCCTCCACCAGTTCCTCCCTGGGGACCAGTGGCTGGGCGGGTTCGGGAAGCAGTACCTCGAGCAGCGCATCGGGGACGAGCCGGTCGCTCTTTCGCACCACGGTGCCGTCGAGGGTCACATCGCCGGCCTCCGCCAGCTCCGCGGCCACCGTCCTGGAGATGCCCAGGAGCTTGGACAGTGCGGCATCAACCCTCATCCCGGCCAGCCCCTCCGGAACCGGAAGGGTTCTGCTCTGTCGCGTCATCGCTTTCCACCCCCGGAGTCGGGCCGCTGTCCCGCCCCGCCCGCTGTGGTTTCCCGATCCTCCAGAAACATGCCGATCAGGAAGATCACGACCCCGCAGCTGATGGCGGCATCGGCGATATTGAACACGGCGAAGCTGCCCACCGAAATGTAGTCGACGACATGCCCGACGTAGAAGGAGGGATCACGGAAGAGGCGGTCGAGCACATTACCCAGGGCACCTCCGGCGACAAAGGCCAGACCCACACCGATCCAGCGGTGCCTCACCCGGGGTGCATAGATGCAGATTCCGAGGAAAAAGCCCAGTTGGATGGTGGTGAACAACCAGGTCATGTTGTCGCCCATGGAGAAGGCCGCACCCGGATTGAACAGGAGATAGAAACGGAAGAAATCCCCAATCACGGGAAAGGGAACCCCCGGTTCCAGCCAGTTGAGCATGATCTGCTTGACCAGCTGGTCCAATGCGGCGATACCCACCATGATGACCGCCATCATCGGCGCTATCCGCCGGGCACTCCTGCCCTTCAACTCGGGGGAGGTGGTCGGAGTTTTGGCCCCTGCGTCGTTTGAGCTCACCCTGACCATCATTCCCTAAGATCCGCCGGAATCTCCACCTGGGTGTCCCTCCTTGGGATTCCACGGGATAAGTTGGAGTACGTGCGTATGAGAAACCAGACCCACCGGAACCGCCAGGAACCGCACCTTCGACGTGTTCTGGGCGTCACCCTGGCACTCGGCATCATCCTGCCGATCACCGCCTGCGCGACGCAGGAGCCACAATCCTCGAACAGCGCGGAGGTGGAGCAGGCGGTCGCGTTGGCTGTCGACGCCTCCCGGGTCCAGGTGATCGGCACCGGCGAGGGGGAGAAACGGGTCCTGAGCTACGAGGATCTCCCCGCGGACGGGGAGACCGCGGAGGAGCAGGAGGTCACACTGTCGGTGTCGGATGGATTCTCCCAGACCGTGGCACCTGCGGCCCAGGCGAATCCGCTCGCACCCGCCGGCGGGGATGTCTCGACGATGCGGTTCCCCCTCACCGCGACGGTCTCTGCGGCCGGGGCCTCCGAGACCGAATCGCTCTCCGCCACCCGCGCCATCAGGATCTGGTCCGGTCAACCGGCATTCACGGACGTGGATCTGGCAGAGGACATCCGCTCCGGAGAGGGGTTCGAACTCGGAATCCGCGCCAACGATCTCGGACAGCAGAGCAGCGTCAGTTTCGCCGCGCCAGTCAACGCCACGGACACCGGCAGGTTGATGCTCGAGCAGTATCTGCTCAAGTACACCTCCCTCCCGATCATCTTCCCCGCGGAACCGGTGGGCACCGGCGCAAGCTGGACGGTGGACAGCAGGGTCACCGGTGAATCCACCCTGCTCCAGACCGTGACCTACACCGTAAATGCACTGCGGGGCAGCGAGGTGGAGCTCGATGTCGACATCTCCCAGCGCCCCTCCCTCGGCGCCATCGACATCACCGGGGAGCAGGCGGGGGAGCAGGCCGGGAACCGGGACGCCGCCCCCGCCCAGCTGACGGTGCTGAATTCCAACACCACCTCCACCGGTTCCCTGACCGTGGATCTGAGCAGGCCGGTGCCCACCGGCGGCGAGGTCTCCTGGACCACCCGCATCATCTACGGTGGCTCCGACAATGACACACGCGTCATCCAGGATTCGACCTCCTCACTGAGTTTCAGCTAGCCGCGGAATTCACGCCCGCGGCGGCTGCTCGAAGTTGCAGCCACACGGCTCCGGAGGGCATAATCGAATTCATGATCCTTCGATAGTCAACCCCCTGCCCCGGATTTTCACCTGACTTCGAAGGACACCCATGCGCTCCCCCGCAAACTACATCTCAGTTGACGGCCTCAGCTTTTCCTATCCCTCCCATCGTGTGCTCAGCGATGTCTCCCTGACAGTCAACCGCGGCTCCGTGGTCGGCCTGATCGGCGAGAACGGGGCCGGGAAATCCACACTCCTGGCACTGATAGCCGGGGACCTCGAACCGGATGTCGGAGTGATCCGACTTCCCGCGGACACCGGATTCATCGCCCAGGAAACCTCGCTTCCCTTCGAGGCACCGGCCAATGCACTCATCGATCAGGCCGTGGCCCCGATCCGCGCCATCGAATCCACCATCACCGAACTCTCCGAGCAGCTCGGTGACACCACCGGCGATGCCGGCGACGTGGCCGAGCGTTTCGACGCCGCCCTCAGTGCCGCGGAGGAATGGGGGGTCTGGTCGCTCGACTCCCGGATCGAGGAGGTGCTGGGCGGACTCGGGATCGCAGGCATTGACCGCTCCACCCCGATCCGTCAGCTCTCCGGGGGTCAGCGTCGTCGATTCGCCCTGGCGGCACTGCTGCTGCAACCCGCATCAGCGATGATCCTCGATGAGCCCACCAACCACCTCGACGATTCATCGGTGGATTTCCTCATCTCCGAACTCGGTGCATTCAACGGGCCCGTGCTCCTGGCCAGCCACGACCGCTACTTTCTGGACAATGTGGCCACCGAGCTGGTCGACCTCGATCCGGCGCTGGGGCCGGAGGGTGGCCGGGGCGAGGAGGTCAAACAGGCGATGTCCTTCGGCGGCGGGTTCAGCGATTACCTCAGCGAGCGTGAAACCCGACGCCGCAGATGGGCACAGCTCCACACCGCCCAGGAGGCAGAACGGGCGAAACTCGAGAACTCGGCGGGAATCGAGGAAACCGATATCTTCCACCGCTCCGTGTCCAAATCCGAGTCGAAGATCTCCACGAAGTTCTACGCCGACCGCGCCGCGAAAACGCAGGGAAACCGCGTTCGATCCGCCCGCAACCGCCTCGATGAGCTCGAACGTTTCACCATACCCGCACCACCGAAACCCCTGGAGTTCCGGGGTATCCCGGATTTCCAGCGACATGGCGCGGGCGAGCCGGTGGAGGTGCGGAAGGTCGCGGTGCACTCCCGCCTACCCGAGCTTGATTTCCGCATCGACCCCGGGCAGCACATCCTTGTAGAGGGTCCGAACGGCGCGGGGAAATCGACGCTGCTGTCGGTTCTCGAGGGTACCGTTACCCCCACCGCCGGAGAGATCATCCTGCCCGACGGCCTCCGTATCGCCCGCCTGAAACAGGATGATGCGTGGAGCCGGGCGCAGCTGGCCACACCCGCGGAGTCAGTCTTCGCGGACCTGCTCACCGGTGCCGGCGACGGACCCGATCTGGTGGAGATGGGGCTGCTGACGGAGGCGTCGGCACGCACCCCGGTCGGGGACCTCTCACTGGGGCAGCGCCGCAGGGTGTCCCTCGGCCTTATCCTTGCGAGTCCGCCCGATCTGCTGCTGCTCGATGAGCCCACCAACCACCTCTCGCTCGCGCTGAGCGAGGAACTGGAGGCGGCGATCGAGAAATTCCCCGGCAGGGTTCTCCTGGCCAGCCATGACAGGTGGATCAGAAGAAGGTGGACGGGGAAGAGAATATCGCTGAGCTGAGGCTACTGGGCCGGTGCGGGCTCCTCGGCAGGAGCCTCCTCGAGGACACCGGCACCGGCCTCGCTGGAACCGACACCGACGCACATCGGCGGCACCTGCTCGGGCTGAACGGTGTTGGTGATCAGGATGCAGGCCCAGTTCTGGGAGAGCTGCCACTGTCCGTTGCTGTGGATGAACTCGACGTTGTCCGCGGTCTGCGCTGGTCGGTCGGGCAGGCTGAAGCTCACAGTGGCCAGCACTGTGTCCGGGGTGTAGCCCGGCAGAACCGGGTCCACGACCTGGAAATCAGCGCCGGATTCGGCCTTGGCCTGCGTCATGGTCTCAAAGAGCTCCGGTGCGTTCTCCGACCCCTGCACGGTGGCGATCTTCTGGTCGACGGGGGCCGCCGGATCCGTGGCCACTGCCAGGACGCTGTTGAGCTCGGCGGCCGTCGGGGCCTGGGGGGAGGCCGCGGCGGACTCGGAGGCGCTGGACTGGGTTGATGTGGTTGACCCCGTTGAACCCGAGTCCCCGTCACTGGAGCATGCTCCCAGGGCGAGAGCTGCCGCAATAGTAAAGGTGACCGCTGTTGACTTGAAAAGCTTCACGTTAAAGATCCTTTGCATCTGTGTTGCCGTCGCCGGGTCCGGGGTGGGTGAACCGCTGCGCAGAATTATACCCCGCCACATTCCGGGATACGGCTGGACGTGTTGTGCCCCCTGTCATCTAAGGAGTGAACGGCCCGCCGACGACTTTCCCACTAAAGGTTACACGCATACTTCGGGGAGCCCACATCCCCGACATGGGAAAACCCGGCAGTAGCCCTCTAAAAACCTGGGAGGAAACTGGGACATATCACCCGAGCCGTGTCCCGCGGCTCATTCGGTGTCATACGGTGTCCGGTGAACCGCCGCCGGTTGATACTGTAGATCGCATGTCCGAGCACCTTTCCGTAGAACCAGGCACCACCAGCCCCGGCACCCCCCAGGGGGTCCCTAAGGTGGCGGTGATCACCACCGGAGGCACCATCGCATGCACCGCCGACGCCAACGGCCATCTGCTGCCCACGGTCAGCGGGCGGGATCTGCTCGCGCCCGTCGCGGCCCGTTTCGGCGCGGATGCGATCAACTTCGAGATCCACGAGCTCAACCGGCTCGACTCCTCCTCCATCACCTTCGCCGACATCGATGAACTGGTCGCTGCCGTGCACCGGGTTCTCGAGGATCCGGAGGTGGTTGGTGTGGTGGTCACCCATGGCACAGATTCCATGGAGGAGTCCGCCATCGCCGTGGACACCTTCCACACCGACGACCGTCCGGTCATCTTCACCGGCGCCCAGAAACCCTTCGACCATCCGCAGGCGGACGGCCCGGAGAACCTCTTCGAGGCCTGCCTGATCGCCTCCGACGCCTCCGCCCGGGGCATCGGCGTGCTCGTGGTCTTCGGTCGCGCGGTGATCCCGGCGCGTGGCTGCACCAAGTGGCACACCACCGATGAGCTGGCCTTTGCCACCAACGGCCCGGAGGAACCGGAGCGACCCGATCCCCTGGCCCCCGCCCCGCTCGACGGCGTTCGGGTGGAGATCATCCCGGCCTATCCGGGGGCCGGTGGGGAACTTGTTCAGGCGGCCCTGGACTCCGGTGCACAGGGTCTCGTCGTGGAGGCCATGGGTTCGGGCAATGTGGGAACGGCCCTTGGCGCGGCCCTCGGCAGGGCGCTGGACGCCGGCGTTCCCGTGGTCATCAGCACCCGTGTGCCCAGGGGCGAGGTTTCCGGGGTCTACGGTGGTGCGGGCGGTGGCGCCACCCTGGCAGCCAAGGGTGCCATCGGCTCGCGGTACTTCCGCTCCGGTCAGTCCCGTGTCCTGCTCGCTGTGTCACTGGCCACCGGCCAGCACCCCGCGACACTTTTCTAGCGTTACTGTTCACGACCCTCGAGCCAGTCCCTCCAGCTCAGGCTGTCCAGCGGATCGGCGGGCGAGAGGTGCGGGTCATCCACCGCGAAGCTCGCGGTCCTTCCCGGACCGCTCGCCCTGGTCTCAAAACGCACGGAGACGATACCGTGTCCGCTGCCCTGCACCCAGCCGTGTCCGAACTCGGGGTGCCGAACATCCTGCGTGGGCCGCCAGGTGGGGTCCTCCGGATCCTCCATCCGCTCCTCGATGATGACCCCGGGGCCGCCCCCGGACCTCACGCCCGCCTCGAAATCCGAGTCCGCGGGTGGCGCGCTGATGATCTGTCTGTCCAGCTCGGGGAAGAGCACATCCTGGCGGTTGCTCTCCAGCCCGGAGAAGCCCACCCCGACCAGGCGGATGGGGCCGACCTCATCGGGGTAGCGGACAAGCCTGAACGCGGTGGCCTCCAGCGTCTCGTAGTTGTCGGTGGCGTAGGGAAGAGTCAATGAGCGGGATTCGACGTGGAAATCACTCATGCGCAACTTGACGGTGACGGTGCGGGCACCCCGGCCGTCGTTAAGCAGGCGGCGGTGTGCGCCCTCGGCGGCGCGCGTGACCGCCGCGTCCACCCGAGCGCGTGTTTTCAGATCCTGTTCGTAGGTGTGCTCCTGCGAGATCTGTTTCGCCTCCGCCCGCGGCTCGACGGGACGGTCATCAATGCCCCTGGCCAGCCTCCAGAAGTTGAGCCCCATCGTGGGACCCAGGCTGATCTCCACCTCCTTCGCGCTCATCGCGGCGAGATCCCCGATGGTTGTCACGCCCATGCTCGACAGTTTGGCCCAGGTGACCGGGCCGACACCCCACAGGGCCTTGACGGGGAGCGGATTCATCAGCACATGCTGCCGGTCCGCCGGGATGATGAACACCCCGTCGGGTTTGGCCATTCCGGACCCGATCTTGGCATACTGCTTTCCCGCGCCGGCGCCCACGGAGGCCGGCAGCCCCGTCTCGGCCGCGATCCGGTGGCGCAGTTCCTCCGCCCACTCACGCACCTGCCCGGCGGTGGCGCCGACCAGGTCCGACGGCTCCATGAACCCCTCATCGATGGAGAGCTGCTCCACTACCCCGGCGTGCTGCGCGATGATCTCAAAGACGCGTTTCGACGCCACGGAGTACACCTTGTGACGCGGTGCGACCACCACACCACCAAAACCGACGAGGGCCCGCGCCTGGTGCATGGGCATCGCCGAACGCGCGCCGAACCTCCGTGCCTCGTAGGAGGCTCCCGCCACCACGCCGCGGCCGGATACGCCCCCGACGAGGACGGGTCTGCCCCGGAGGGTAGGCCGGGTCAACTGTTCACAGGATGCGAAGAAAGCATCCATGTCGATGTGCAGAACCCAGCGTTGCATGACTCCAGTCTAGGCAAACCGAACGCGTGCGCGAAATACCGGAGCGGTTGCCACAGTCTCCCTGCCTCAGGCCCTGGACACGGAGGCGGTCACGCCCGGAAGCACCTCGTGGCCCGGCTCCCCGAGCGGACCGGTGGTCACCTCGAATGAGGTGGCCAGCACCTCGGCGGCGATGTGCCCGCGGTGCCTGTTTATCCATTCCTCCCTGTCCGCGGGAACGCTGAGCAACACCGAGATTCGGTCGGAGACCTCGAAACCGGAGCTCTTCCGGGCATCCTGGAGCCCACGGATGACATCGGCCGCCCAGCCCTCGGCCTCGAGCTCCTCCGTGACGTTCAGATCCAGCACAACCAGCCCGTCCACGCCGTCGATGCGCGCGGTGGAATCGGGATCGGCGGCCACCAGGCGTTCGGTGAACTCCCCCGGCTGAAGCTCGATGCCGTCGGCGGAGACACCATCACCCTCACGGGTGTAGTTTCCGGCCTTCACCGCCCTGATCACCTTCTGCACATCCCCGCCGAGACGGGGCCCGGCGACCTTGGCGTTGACAACAACCTCGAAGGTTCCCACGGAATCGACATCGGAGGTCAGCTCGACGTTCTTCACATTGACCTCGTCGCGGATTATCCCGGTGAAATCGCTCAGACGCTGCGCATCCGGCAGTGCCACGGTAAGGCCGGGCAGTGGGAGCCGGTTGCGGAGTCTGTGCGCCTTGCGCACCGAGGAGGCCGCGGAGCAGACCCCGCGGATCTCATCCATGGTGCGCACCAGCTCGGCATCGGCGGGGAAGTCCTCCGCCGAGGGGAAGTCGCAGAGATGGACAGAGCGCCCACCGGTCAGTCCGCGCCAGATGACCTCCGAGGTCATCGGCAGCAGCGGGGCCGTGACGCGGGTGAGCGTTTCGAGCACCGTGTAGAGGGTGTTGAAGGCCTCTGGGTGCTCCCTGTCCCCCGCCCAGAAACGATCGCGGGAGCGCCGGACGTACCAGTTGGTCAACGCATCGCAGAACCAGCGAACCAGATCGCAGGCGCGGGCGATGTCGGTGGCGTCCAGGGCGGCGGTGACCTCGGCCACCAGGTCGTGGGTCTTGGCCAGAATGTAGCGGTCGAGCACGTCCGCCGATTCCACCGACCAGGTCGCCCTCTTGGAGGCGTAGAGCTGGAGGAAGGAGTAGGCGTTCCACATGGGGAGCTGGGCCTGGCGCACGCCCTCCCGGATGCCCTTCTCCGTGACTATCAGGTTGCCGCCGCGCAGAATCGGCGAGGACATCAGGAACCACCGCATGGCGTCGGAGCCGTCGCGGTCGAAGACCTCGTTGACATTCGGGTAGTTGCCCTTGGACTTCGACATCTTCAGCCCGTCATCGCCGAGAACGATACCGTGGGCGACGACCTTCTTGAAGGCGGGGCGGTCGAACAGGGCCGTGGACAGCACATGGAGCAGGTAGAACCAGCCGCGGGTCTGACCGATGTACTCGACGATGAAGTCAGCCGGGGCGTGGGTGTCAAACCAGGCTTTGTTCTCAAAGGGGTAGTGCACCTGCGCGAAGGGCATGGAACCGGAGTCGAACCAGACATCGAGGACATCAGGTACCCGGCGCATGGTGGAGGAGCCCGTGGGATCGTCCGGATTGGGCCTGGTCAGCTCGTCGATGTAGGGCCGGTGCAGGGAGGTCGGGCGGACCCCGAAATCCGCCTCCAGCTCATCGAGGGAACCGTAGACATCGACCCGGGGGTACTCCTCGCTGTCGGAGACCCACACCGGGATCGGTGAACCCCAGTAGCGCGACCGGGAGATGTTCCAGTCCCGTGCCCCTTCCAGCCACTTGCCGAACTGCCCGTCGCGGATATGGGCCGGCATCCATTCAATGTCCTTGTTGACCTCGACCATGCGGTCCCGGATCTCGGTGACGTTGACAAACCAGGAGGGCAGCGCCATGTAGATCAGGGGCTGGCCCGAGCGCCAGGAATGAGGGTAGGAGTGCTCGATGGTCTGATGACGCAGCACCCTTCCCGCCGATTTGAGATCCCTGATGATGTCCTTGTTGGCGTCGAAGACCAGTTCGCCCTCGTAGTCGGGCACGAGGGAGGTGAACCGGCCATCCATGTCGACGGGGATGACCGGCTCGATTCCGACGGCGTTGCAGGTGTTCATATCGTCCTCACCGAAGGCGGGCGCCTGGTGGACGATTCCGGTGCCGTCCTCGGTGGTGACATAGTCCGCGCCGAGGATCTGGAAACTGTTCCGATGATCCCGGAAGTAGGTGAACACCGGCTCGTAGGTCAGACCGATCAGATCGCTTCCGCTGTACTCGGACAGCACCTTGGCCTGGGAGCCCAGTTCCTTGGCGTAGGAGCCCATGAGGTCCTTGGCCAGGACCAGCCGCTGGCCGATGAAACCCTGCTCCCCGTCCTCTCCGACCTCGACCTCGACGTAGGTGACCCGGGGGTTCACCGCGAGTGCGAGGTTGGAGGGCAGCGTCCACGGCGTGGTGGTCCAGGCGATCGCCGAGGCACCGATCAGTGCCCGAGCGGCATCGGAACCGTCGAGGGCTCCGGTGATCGGCATGGTCACCGTCAGGGTCGGATCCTGACGCAGCTTATAGGAATCGTCCAGGCGGGTCTCCTGGTTGGACAGCGGGGTGTGCTCGGCCCAGGAATACGGCAGCACACGGAACCCCTGGTAGATCAGGCCCTTCTTGTACAGCTCCTTGAACGCCCAGATCACGGATTCCATATAGGAAAGATCCATGGTCTTGTACCCGTTCTCGAAGTCCACCCACCTCGCCTGACGGGTGACGTACTCCTCCCACTCCCTGGTGTACTTGAGCACTGAGGTGGCGCAGTACTCGTTGAACTTGGCCAGACCCATGGCCTCGATCTCGCCCTTGTCCTTGATACCCAGCTGCTTCTCGGCCTCCAGTTCAGCGGGCAGTCCGTGGGTGTCCCAGCCGAAGACGCGGGGCACACGGTAGCCGCGCATCGTCTGGTAGCGCGGAACGATGTCCTTGACATAGCCGGTCAGCAGATGGCCGTAGTGCGGGAGTCCGTTGGCGAAGGGCGGACCGTCATAGAAGACGTAGTCCTTGGCCTCGGAACGCTGATCGATGCTGGCCTGGAAGGTGTCGTCGCTCTTCCAGTAGTTGAGAACGTTTTCCTCCATCTCGGGAAAACGCTGGGATCCACCGGTCATGTCGACCTGTGGGTAGACTCCGCCTACGGCTTCAGTCATGGGTGCTGGTCCTATCCTTACACGCAAGAAGTGATGTTGTTCATCTGTCCTGCGGGGACGCCACCGAACGGGGACGCGGTACCACCCTGCTTGAGCATCTCCGCGAACCCTCAGGGGATTCGCGGCAACGCTCCACTTCATTGAAAAAAAGGTCTGTCACGGTCCCACCCGTCCGGTTCTACTGGGCGACATTTCACAACGTGAGGGGATGTCGCTGTTCTTCCGAATGGCTCCCCGGTGATGGCCGGATCGACGCCGCCCGCACAACCCGGTACCTCAAATTCACCGGGAACGCGTCTGAACCGAGTATAGCGCACCCGGTCAACCTCGCCCCGATCCCGGCACGGGGCGCGGTGCGGAATGGAGGCGCCGTCACCAGCCGGCGGTGTCGTTTCGCAATCGTGTGTAGCCGGCGACCGCGGTGCCGCGTCGCCCAGCAGGCAGGGTGCTCGAGGGAACCGGGTTCCACGCCGGCGGATCGCCACCGCCGGCCAGCGCCCACGCCGCCTGGCGTGCGGCTCCGAGCGCGACGTACTCGCCCGCCTCCGGAATGACCACATCCACGCCGAAGATCGAGGGTGCGATCGCGCGCACCGCCTCGTTGTTGGTCGCCCCACCGATGAATATGATGCGCCCGGTGACCACCCCGGTTGCCGATTCCACGGCGTCGACGGCATCCGAGAGTGATGAGAGCACTCCCTCCACTACTGCGCGCGCGATATCCTCGCGACTGGTTTCCCCGGTTAGTCCGGAGATCACCCCCGTGGCATCGGGCCGGTTCGGGGTGCGCTCCCCCGCCAGGTAGGGCAGCATCACCACGCCGTTGGAGCCGGGGGTGCCGGAGAGTGCGAGATCGGATAGCCGCCCGTGATCCACACCCAATAGCGTTGCGGCGAAATCGAGCACCCTGGCACCGTTGAGTGTGCAGGCGAGTGGAAGGTATCGCCCGCTGGCGTCGCAGAATCCCGCCACCAGGCCAGTGGGATCCGCAACCGGTTCCGCGACCACGGCACTGGCGACGCCGGAGGTGCCGATGGAGACACAGACATCTCCGGAACCCAGCTGGAGGCCAAGTGCCGCGGCCATGTTGTCACCCGTCCCCGCGGCGACGGGAATGCCCGCCGCCGTGCTGCCGACGATTTCGGCGGGGGCCGCGAGTTCGGGGAGTCTGAGCGGGTGTCCGAGATAGAGTTCGGCGAGCTCGGGGCGGAACTCCCTGGCACGCGGATCGTAGTATCCGGTGCCCGAGGCATCGCCGTGGTCGGTGACCATCCGGCCCCGCCCGGTGATGGACCAGGTCAGGTAGTCGTGCGGGAGCATAACCGCCGAGACCCGCGCGGCGTTCTCGGGTTCATGGTTGCGCAGCCACCTCAGTTTGGCGCCCGTGAACGAGGCCACCATCAGGCTTCCGGTGCGACTGATGCACTCCTGCGCCCCGCCAAGTTCACTGATGAGCTCACGCGCCTCAGGCGCGGAGGAGGTGTCGTGCCAGAGCATGGCATCACGGACCACCTCACCCCTGTCATCGACAACCACCATTCCGTGCTGCTGGCCCGCTATGGATATCGCATCCGCGCGATCGATCAGCCCCGCCGTCGCTTCCTCCATCGCCTCGACCCACACCCGGGGATCGATCCGGGTGCCCCATGGATGGGCGGCCCGGCCCCTGTCGACAATTTCCCCGGTTTCCGCATCGACGAGAAGTGCCTTGCACGATTGGGTGGAGGAATCCACGCCGAGAACCAGACTCATTCCTTGGTGACCTTTCCTTCGGGACTCATGGGTACGGGGGTGTCCACCAGGTGGAGCTGCGCACCGCAGCGTGCGAGATTCTCCCGTACCTCCATGCTGATGTTGTCATCAATGATGACGTGATCGAATTCGCCCAGATCGGCGACGTGGTACATGCCCGTCATCGCCGTTTTTGAGGAATCAACCATGAGGATCCTCACCTCGCCGGCGTTGAGGACCGCAGTCTTCGTCCTGGCCGCGTGCTCGTCGGGATGATAGATCGCCCGGCCCCGCAGCGAGGTCGTTGAGACGACCGAGAACCCGGCGTTGAGCTGGCTGATCTGGCTGATTGTCGATGCGCCGAGAAAGGACCCGGTGCCCGGCTCGTATGTTCCGCCGAGTCCGACCATCGGGGTATCCGGTGACTGCAGGGCGATCTCCTGCATCAGCGCCAGGGAATGGGTGATCAGACCGGACGGATGGCTGTCGAAGATGCCCGGCACCAGCGTGGCCACGGTGGTCGAATCATCCAGTGCGATCACGGATCGGGGCTCGAGCAGCCTGAGTGCGCAGAGAGCGAGCTGCTGCTTGATCTCATGATTGAGGCCACGGCGGATCTCGACATCCCGTTCCACCAGGGCAGCACGAACCGGTCGGGCGCCTCCCCTGACGCGGGTGATCAGCCCCTCCGCGGCCAGTGCGTCGAGATCGCGGTGAATGGTCATCGCGCTGACCCCGAACCTGGTGGCCAGCTGTTCGATTCTGGCTCCCCCGTTATTGTTGATCACCTCCGCGATTCCGACCCTTCGCTGGTCCATACCCAGTGCGGCGGCACCCGCTTCCACCGGAACACCGGTACCCGCGTGTGCCGGGGGATGAGCGTTCACCTCTCCCATGGCCATTCCTTCCGCCGATCGTTCATACGTGGGTCGAGCTTGTTAAAAAACAGCCGCATTTCTCACATCATTCTAACCAGGATGAAGGGGATTCTGCCGTTTCTCACAAAACTTATCAGCTTCATTGCCAAAAGTTTCAGTATCACCCCCTACGCAACACGAATGTCGCATTTTTCTTGCACGACGACGTTAGTTTGGTGTTAGATTCTTGTTATGAATGAGGAGTGACTGACATCACCACACCACGGAAGACCAATTGAGGACCACAATGAGCACACAAAGTTCCAGTCCCGGCCCCGGCGACGTCGAATCGCGCGGACCACTGCAGCGCATGGGTATACCCCGTCCCCTGCTGTGGGGATTCGTCGGCCTGACCATCTTCATGATCGGTGACGGGGTGGAAACCAATATTCTCGAACCCTTTCTCAGCGACAACCACGGCTTCTCGGTGTCACTGGCGGGGACCCTGGTTACCGTCTATGGCATCGCCGTCGCGGTGGCGGCCTTCTTCGCCGCCGCACTGTCCGATCTCTGGGGTCCCCGGAAGGTGATGCTGCTCGGCGCCGCGATCTGGGTCGCCTTCGAGATTGCCTTTCTTACCCTCGCACTGACCAGTGACAACCGTGCCCTGATCTTCATCACCTACGGCCTGCGCGGATTCGGCTACCCGCTGTTCGCCTACGGATTCCTGGTCTGGATCACCGCCACCGCCGCCCCCAGACAGCTCGGGACCGGGGTCGGCTGGTTCTATGTCGCCTTCTCCGCGGGACTGCCCACCCTCGGTGCGCTGACCGCCACGGTTTCCATGTCAATGTTCAGCCTGTCCTACTACCAGACACTGTGGGTATCCCTCGTTCTGGTTGTCATCGGCGCCGCCTTCGCACTGATCGGCGTCAGGGAGAAGAAGGGCCGGGCTCCCCTCGTGGACAACCCCGATGAGGTGGTGGAGACACTCAGCCACGGACTCAAGCTCTTCCTCCGCGACCGCAGGGCCAGGTTTGTCACCTACATCCGGACCATCAACTCCATCCCGACCTATGCCATGGCCATCTTCTTCCCCGCGTTCTTCCGTGAGGATCTTGATTGGTCGGTATCCCGGTTTCTGCTCCTGACCACCGTCATATATGCGGTCAATCTCCCATTCAATCCCTTCTACGGATGGCTCGGGGACAGGCTGGGCTGGGCACGGACGATGTTCTGGTCTGGTTCGGTCGCCTGCGCGGTGACCATGGTCCTGGTGTACTTCACCCCGATCATCGCGCTCAGGGCGGGGCTGGCGGACAACACCGCGTTCGCCCTGACACTTCTCGCCGGTGCCCTGTTCGGAATCTCACTCGCCGGCTACGTTCCCCTGTCCGCCATCGCAGTTTCGCTTGATCGCGAGCATCCCGGCGCGGCGATGTCGACCTACAATCTGGGCATCGGTGCCGCGGTAGCTGTGGGACCGCTGCTCGTGGCCATCCTGCATCCGCTGATCGGCGCCACCGGGCTGGTGCTCGTCTTCTTTGCCCTCTATCTCGCGTCCGGGGCGATGTCCCTGGCGCTGAAGGGCACCCAGCCAGGCTTCGACGGCGTTCCCGTGACCGTGCCGGGGGATCCCGTCACATCGTCCGGGGCCACTCCGACCGTCGAACGCACCACCACCTAGGTTCCACCCCACCCTCCATGCGAAAGGCCCGAACTGCCGTGACCACCACACCCCGCCTCACCTCCGCCACCCGTAGCGCCGCCGCGTCCGGACCCGGATATGACCGCACCTCGATAACCCCCGGAATCGTCCATTTCGGCGTCGGCGGCTTTCATCGCGCCCACCAGGCGCTGTATCTGGACACCCTGATGAACCAGGGGAAGGCGTTCGACTACGGAATCATCGGCATGGGTGTCATGCCATCCGACGTCCGCATGCGGGATGCGCTCGCCGGCCAGGACCACCTCTACACGCTCAGCGAGAAGTCGGCCCACGGCTCGGTGACCTCCAGGATCGTGGGATCGATCATCGACTATGTCTTCGCACCCGAGGATCCGGCCCGCGCCGTCGGTATCCTCAGCGATCCCCGGATCAGGATCGTCTCGCTGACTGTCACCGAGGGCGGGTACAATTTCGACCACCTCACCGGGGAGTTCAACGCCCGAAACGAACACATCGCCCACGATACCGCCGAGCTCCGGGCGGGCCGGACCACCAACCTCCGCACCTTCTTCGGCCTGATCACCGCCGCGCTGATCAGGCGCAGGGATGACGCACTGACCCCGTTTACCATCATGAGCTGCGACAACATTCAGGGAAACGGGGACATAGCCCACCGGATGTTCCTTGCCTTCGCAGGGGGGATCTCCCCTGACCTCGCCGCGTGGATTGACGCCAATGTCGCGTTCCCGAATTCGATGGTGGACCGGATCACCCCGGAGACCACGGATACGGACCGAACCGAGGTCATCGATCGGCTCGGCTACCGCGACGCCTGGCCGGTCGTGTGTGAGGACTTCACCCAGTGGGTCCTGGAGGATACCTTCACCGCCGGTCGCCCACCCCTCGAGGATGCGGGTGTCCAGTTGGTCAGCGACGTCGTACCCTTTGAACTGATGAAGCTGCGCCTGCTCAACGCCTCCCACCAGGGGTTGTGCTATTTCGGATATCTGGCCGGGCACACGGAGGTCGCCGAGGTCATGGCGGATCGGCGCTTCCGGGAGTTCCTTCTGGCCTATATGGAGCGGGAGGCCAGCCCCACCCTGTTGCCGCTTCCCGGAACGGATCTCAACGCCTACCGGCACCAGCTGATCGAGCGTTTCGGAAACAAGGCGGTGCGGGACACCGTGGCCAGACTCTGCGCCGAATCCTCCGACAGGATACCCACATGGCTCCTCCCGGTGATACGGGAGAACCTCGACGCGGGACGCGGGATCACATTCTCCGCCGCCATCGTCGCCAGCTGGGCGCGCTATGCCGAGGCCGTCGACGACAAGGGCCGGCCGATCCCCGTCGTGGACCGGCTGTCCGACACCCTGGTACCTGCGGCGCAGCGCTACCAGGAGGACGCCCTGTCCTTTCTCAGGCTCCGGGAGGTCTTCGGCGACCTCGTGGACTCCACCACCTTCACCGACTCCTACCTCACCACGCTTCGAGATCTCCACGAACACGGAGCGGAGGCGACCCTGGACCGGCTGCTTTCCACGGCCGGTTAGCTGTCACGGGGATACCCGAACCGGGGCGCGGCGTGCCGCCCGCCTGGAGTTTCCGGTCAGTAGCCAACCGAGGGTGAAGGCGGGTGTCAGCACGATCACGGCGGCAAGCAGTGTGTAGCTGCCGACGGGGCGGTCCAGCGCCATCAACACGAAAACGCCCGCCAGGAACACCAGCACGATCCAGTCGCCGGCGGCACCGAGAGGGGCCCTGTAGCCGTGGCGGCTGAGCTCCCCCCTCGCGGCACAGCGGAGATATCCCAGATGTGCGATGACGATCATCGCCCACTCACACAGAATCGCGATCGCCCCGAAGTTGAGCACGATCTCGAAGGCGCGGTGCGGGACAACGTAGTTCAACACTATGCCGAGAACCAGCATGCCGGTGGTCAGCCACACACCGCCCATCGGAACCCCGTTGCCGGACATCAGCCCGAGGAACCGCGGTGCGGAACCGGAGTGCGCGAGCGGTTTGAGCACCCGGGCGGTGGCATAGAGGCCCGCATTGACCGAGGAGAGGGCCGCGGTGAGCACCACCAGATTCATGATGTCCGCGGCGCCGGGAACACCCAGGGCATTCATGAAGGTGACAAACGGCGACTCGTCCCCCCGATAAGCAGCCGCGGGAAGAAGGAGGGCGAGCAGCAGCACGGATCCCACGTAGAAGAAGATGATCCGGATGACGGTGGTATTGATCGCCCTGGGTATCTGCTTCTCCGGGTTCCTCGTCTCGCCCGCCGCGACACCGATCATGTCTATCCCCGCATAGGCGAAGACGACACCCTGGGTCATCACGATCAGCGGAAGGACACCATTGGGAAACCAGTCGCCCTCGGAAAGTGTGGCGAAGCCGGGCTGGTGGCCGGCGACGTCATGGCCACTGACGATGACGACGATGCCGACCACCATGAACACCAGGATAGCCGCGACTTTGATCAGGGCGAACCAGAACTCCGCCTCTCCGAAGAATCTGACCCCGAGAAGATTCAGGCCGACCACCACCCCTAGTGCGACGGCCACGAGCACCCACTGCGGAACCGTCTGAAAGATCGGCCAGAACTGCAGATAGACGGCTATCGCGGTGAGCTCCGCGATTCCCACGGTGACCCAGGCCAGGAAATAGATCCAGCCGGCGAAGAACGCCCACTTCTCCCCGAGGAACTCCCTGGCGTAGGAGGTGAAGGATCCGGAGGTCGGTCGGTGCACCACCATCTCGCCCAGGGACCTGAGCATGAGATAGCCGATCAGCCCGCACACCGCGTAGACCAGTGCCAGACCCGGGCCGCCCGCGTTGAGTCGACCCCCGGCGCCGAGGAAGAGGCCGGTTCCCAGTGCGCCGCCGAGCGCGATCATCTGGATGTGTCGCGCCTTCAGATCCTTGCGATACCCCTGTGTCTCGGCGTGTTGAATCGCCAGATACTCACTCATGGATAAAGTATGGCAGTGCCGTAGACCGTGTGGTCTATTCCAGGGCTGGTTTCATTCACGCACTCCCCGTCCGCCGGCGCCCACCCGGATGGCTACCCGCGGGGACGACGCCCCGGTGCCCGGGAGTCCAGGATGGACCTGGCGGTCAGCCGGACCCGCCGGTTGTCATCCGCCGTCAGGGATTCAAGAAGCTCACCGGCTCCGGGAAACTCGGCCAGTGCCTGGGTCAGGCGGGCCCGCGCGGGATCGGGACCAGTCCGGTTCCCGAGCTCGGCGGCTATCTGCTGAATGACCGCCGCCTCCCATTGGGGATGCAGCGCAAGGGCCTCCGCGGCCTCGACATCACGGTGCCCCGCGGGAATCATCCCGAGCAGGATTCCCACGGCCTGTTCCTCGCCGCGCCTGCCCAGTTCGAGGGCCGCCAGATGACTGACAGCCGGATCGGAATCTGCAAGTGCGACACGCAGTTCCGGGGTCGAGCCCGGTGATTGGACGAGGATCCGCAGGGCCCGAAGGCGTACCGCGGCATCGCGGGAGTGAAGCCCTCTGCCGACCTCGGCGAGCGCCGCATCGCCGGCCTGCAGGACGGCCCAGGACAGGGCCCCGGCGACATTCGGGTCCTCCTCCCGGAGGGCAGAGCGCACCAGCTGCGGAACGGGAACAGGGGGTGCCACCGACAGTGCCGAGAGCTGTCTGCGCCCCGGATCCGTCGAGCGCAGGGCGGTGAGCAGCGCGGTGACCCCCAGCACCGAGTCGGTGTCGCCGACTCCGGTGGACTTCACCGACCGCAGCCGTTCCAGGAGCTCACTGTCCCTTCGCAGTCTCCGCCCGGTTTCCCCGATCAGCTGATCCACCACCTCACCCAGGTCGGAATCCGGATCGTCGAGGGCGGATCTGACCTGTTCAAGGCTCATCCCGAGGGTTCTCAGGCTCTCTATATGGAAGATCCTGCGCAGATCGGCGTCGCTGTACTCACGGTATCCGGAGCTCAGGCGCCGGGTGGTGGGCAACAGCCCCCTGGCCTCATAGTGGCGCAGCATGCGGGCACTGACCCCGCTCAGCTCCACCACCTCACCGATCAGCATGACCTAATTGTCCGCTTCCGTGCCCGCGGCGGCAAGCCTTCGGGCAAGCTCCAGGTCGGAGAGGAAATCCGAATCCGGATCATCAATCAGGGCGAGCGTGGCGCTCGCGTGCGCGGACACGGCGAGCAGCTCGGGCCGCGATGTTCCGGCGAGTGCGGCGAGGGCGCGGCTGAGGCTGCGCTGGGTCTCCCAATCCCCTCGACCCAGCTCCTGTCTGAGCTCGTCGACGAGAACCCCCTGCTCCCGTTGCGGCACGACCGCCACCGCAGCCCGCCAGGCGGCGGTCCTGACCTCGGTGGAGGCGTCGTGAAGCAGGTGCACCGGTAGTTGCTCCCAGATGCCCGGAACCCGCACCTTCGACAGGGTGTGCAGGGCGAAGCTGCGCGCCCCCGGGCGTGAATCGCCCAGCTGCCGGATCAGCTTCGGGACCACGATCCGATCGGGATGTCTGGTCACAGCCCAGGTGAGCATGTCGCGGACATAGAAGTCCCGCTCCCCGGCTCCTCGATCGATCAGCGGGTCCACCAGCGCCGGGTCCGGAACGGTCCCGGCCGCCAGCACCGCACGCAGGCGGATCGAGGGGTTCTGTGCGGAGAGGGCTGTGATGATTGTGCTGTCCATGCCCCCGAGTCCACCACCTGACACGGTGTCAGGGTCAAGGGTTGCGTGGGCCCGCGACCTCAGCTCCGGTCGACCGCGTCGCCGCGGTTCCGGATCCGGTCGCGGTTTCGCCGTCTGGCCAAGCGTCTGGCCTCGTCGAGGGCGAATAGCACCAGACCCGCGAGCACCACCGCAATGAGCAGCCAGGTCCACACCGCCGACGGTGCGACCAGGGTTATCACCAGCAGGATGAACCCGATGAGGGCCAGGACGATCGCGGCAATCAGCACGTTCGTGCTCCTAGGATTGAAATTCTTGTGGGAAAACAAAAACGCTCCCGGTGTCCGTCACTATTGTCGGACCCCCGGGGAGCGCTGTTCATCGTCGGTGAGATCCTACTGGGAATCTCCACCGTTGTTGGAGCCGGTGTTGTTGCTCGGGGCGGAGGAGCCACGGGAGTTCAGTTCCTCCAGCTGGCCCTCGAGCAGGGTCTTCAGGCGGGTGCGGTACTCACGCTCGAAGGTCTGGAGTTCCGCGATTCGGATCTCGAGCGCGTTCTGCTGCTCCTTGACCGCGGCCATGGTCTCGGTGTGCTTGCGCTCGGCGTCCGCCTGCAGGGCGTTTGCCTTGTCCTCAGCCTGGCGCACCTGGGCGGCTGCCCTGGAGGTGGCGTCGGCAATGGTGGCCGCGGACTTCTTCTCTGCCTCCGCGATGAGGTTCTTGGCACGGGCATCGGCTTCGGAGACCTGGGATGCGGCGCGCTGGCGGGCCTCCTCCAGGGTCTTCGATGATGCGGTGTTCGCCTCGTCGACCTGCTTCTCAGCGGCCTCGCGTGCCTCATTGAGCATGGACTTGGACTCGGCCTGCGCCTCGGAGGTGAGGCGGTCCGCCATTTCCTGTGCGAGGCCCAGCACCTTGGCTGCCTGCATGTGGGTGTCCACGGTGGCGGCGCCGGTGGGTGCGGCCACGGCGACCGGCTGCGCGGTGGTGGCGCTGCCTGCGTTCTTGGCCTCCGCTTTGGCCTTGTCAGCCTCGGCGCGTGCGGCGGTTGCCTCGGCCTTGGCCTTCTCTGCGGCCTTGGTGGCCTCGTCCAGCTTGCTCTTGTACTCGGCGCGGACCTTCTCCTCGGCCTCGCGGCGGATGGCGGCCTCGTCGACGCCCGGCTTGGTGCCCGCCGCGACCGGGGCGGCGGTGGAACCCTTCGGGGATCCCTGTTTCGCCTCCGTTTCCAGTTCTTCAACACGCTGGCGCAGATCGTCGTTCTCGTCCTGCAACTGGGCGAGGGTGTCCTCGACGAGGTCGAGGAACTGATCAACCTCATCTTCGTTGTAGCCACGCTTGCCGATCGGCGGCTTACTGAAAGCTACGTTATGCACATCAGCTGGAGTCAACGGCATGAGCGGATTCCCTTCGATTTAACGGTGGCCCAGGCGGAACCGGGACTCGGTCGCGGGAATCTCCCACGACCGGTTTTTCCATTTATCGTACTATTCTTAAGTCGTCATTGTAGCCAGGCTTGAGTTTTTGTCGTGTTCACGCGCCGAAACTGTTCCGGATGAGACCTTCAACTTTCGCACCGGAACACAACCAATCCCGATCCACCCGACATTTTAGGCGGATGAGCCTCACCCTACCCCTTTGGGTTAGAGAAATGTGATTCTGCGACCGGTTTTGCCCGATTTTCGGGCGTCCACCCGCCGGGCGCCCCACACCGGGTTGCGCAGAAAAGCAACGGCCCCGGCATGACCTCCCCGGTAGCCGGACAGGGTCGGCTGCGGGGGGAGACATCCGGGGGTAATTCAATCTACGTCCGCGCCGGAAAACCGGCCCGGGGAGCATGGAATCAGGCGAACGCCAGCACGACCACACGCAGAATCGAGAGCAGGAAGAACAAGATGATCACCGAGACATCCAGGCGGACGTTGCCAAGCGGCAGCGGTGGAATGAGACGACGCAGCGCCTTCACGGGCGGATCGGTGATCAGGAAGATCGGTTCGGCGACCACATAGAACCACTTAGGCGGAGCGAAACTTCGGGAAAAGGACTGGATCATCTCAATGACAATGCGCGCGATCAGCACGTACATATAGAGATTGATGATCCAGGCGATCAGGAATGCAATGGTACCCACGGCGAACCAGCCTATCTGACTTTGTCTGAGCATGTCACGCCATGCCCCGAAACCAGCGAACCCGCCGTGACGTTCGACGCGTCATGGCGGGTTCGGTGGTTTCGCGGTCACGCTGCACATGTTTGCGGTGACGGTCACGGATCACCGGGGGCCGTTTCCCCTCGGTCCGCAACTCCTCCCAGGAATCCGGAGGGGACTAGCGAATTCGGGCGGCCCTCTCCAGCTCGCTCGTGCTCACTGTGGACAGCTCGGGAATGACGGCAAAGGTCACGCCGTCAAGCTTCTTCATCTTCCCGCGCAGCGCGAAGCAGAGGCCGGCGGCGAAATCGACGATGCGCCGGGATTCCTCTCGGGAGAGCAGCGACATTTCAAAGACCACCGCGTCGCCGTCGCGGAACGCGGCACCGATCTCCTGCGCATCCTCGAAGGAATGCAGTTCCACGGGCACGATCGTCGGCTGGAAGGCACGACTTGCCGGTGCGGCGGGGGCCGGCGGTGTGTAGGAGTACTCCTGCTCGCGATATTCCGGAGCGTAGGCGGTGCTGCCCTCGTAGCGCGGCTCCTCCGCGTAGTAGGCATCGTCGTGGCTGGCTTCATACGGCGCGAGGCCGAAGAATTCCTTCGTCTTCTTCAACATTGACATGGCGGCTTCCCTTCACCTGGAACTTCTTGATTCATGTGCAGCTCGTTCGTTGGAACTTCGACAATCGTAATCCACCATCGAACCTGGTTTCCTACGCTAGCGGCCGGGGCCCGAGAATATCCGTTCCGACACGCACGATTGTTGAGCCGTGGCTGATCGCTTCAGCCATGTCCCCAGACATACCGGCGGAAAATTCAAGTTGCCTGGCAAATCGCTCCTCCAATCGTGCCAGTACCTCCCTGGCACGGGCAAAGGACGCCGAGGGGTCCCACCCCAGCGGCGGCACACACATTAGACCGGCCAGGGCGAGATGCCCCGATCCCGCCACCGCCTCGGCGATGTCGGTGATCTCGTCCCCGGTGGCTCCCCCGCGGCCGTCGTCGCCGTCCAGGCTGAGTTGAACAAAGCACTCGAGCTTGCCGACGCCCCTGTCGCCGCGCTCGACCGCCAGCCGGACCCCACGGTCGAGCGCATCCGCGAGGCGGATGCTGTCCACCGAATGGACGGCGCCCGCCCAGCGGGCGACCGCATTGGCCTTCTTCACCTGAATCTGGCCGATCATATGGAAGGTGATCCCGGGAAGCTCCGCGTGTTTGGCCCTGGCCTCCTGCTCCCGGTTCTCCCCCACCTCGCGCACCCCCAGGTCCCGGAGCACCCTGATGTCGTCGACGGGATGGAACTTCGTTACCGGCAGTAGCCGGACGCTGCCCGTGGGACGTCCGGCGGCGGCGGTGCAGGCGTCGATACGCGCTCGGACCCTGGTGAGGTTCTTCTCCAACTCGGTTCGGCGCTCCATCTATGCCTCCGGCATCCAGATGACGCCGGCCTGGCGGCCGGTGGTTCCCTGGCGACGGTGGGAAAAGAACTCCCCGTCCTCGATCGTGCAGCGGGGATCGGCATCGATCGCCCGGACACCGAGGCCGAGCAGCTGGCGGATCAGTCCCGCTCGGATATCCAGGCCGGCAGTCCCGCGGTCGGTCGTGGTCCTGGATCCGGGCAGCCTCGATTCAACGTCGAGCGCCATGGCCTCGGGGACCTCGTAGTTGCGCCCCGATGCCGCCGCGCCCATGAGCACATGGATATTCGCGGGGGTGGCACCCAGCTCGACCATGGTCGTCACCGTCCTGGCAACGATCGCGTTACGCGCCCCCATCCTGCCCGCGTGGACAGCGGCGATCACCCCCGCCACGGTGTCCGACATCAGCACCGGCACACAGTCGGCGACGAGCACGGCCAGCGCCAGTCCCCGCTCGGTGGTGACCAGGGAATCCGTTGCGGGAACGGCCTCGGAACCCGGCGTGGGGCCCGTAACCACGGTGACGGTGTTGGAGTGGATCTGCTCCATGTAGACGACCCGTTCGGCGGGTATACCGATCACGGAGGCGAGGCGCTTCCTGTTGCTGAGCACGTCCGCGGGATCATCACCGACGTGGTCGCCGAGATTGAAGGAGTCATAGGGGGCACGCGAAACCCCGCCCGCTCTGGTGGTGAACACCTTGCGGACGGGGCGGGAACGGGGATCAAGACTATCCATGCGGCACAGTCTATTCTCCCGCGGGATCAGCGCAGGAAGCTGGGTACATCCAAATCATCGCCGTCGTCCCGGCGACGGTCATCCCTGCGGTCATCGCGCCGGTCGTCCCTGCGATCCTCACGGGAATCCTCGCGCCGGTACTCGCGCTCATCACCGCGGGTGAACAGTCCGTTACCGCGGCCGCCGTCGACGCGGTGGCGGGCACCCGCCGAACGGGACTCATAGGGGTCGGACTCACGGGATCCGCCGAAGATCGATTCACCGGCAGGCTCCGGCGCGGCCTCACCGACCGGTGCGGGCGTCGCGGTCTGGCTGATCGGAGCGGAATCGGTGCCACGGCGCTCCTGGGAGGCGATCGCACGCGCGGAATCGAAACCGGTGGCGATCACCGTGACACGGACCTCATCACCAAGATTGTCATCGATGATGGTACCGAAAATGAGGTTGACATCCTCGTCGGAGCGCTCGCGCACCATGGAGGCGGCGGCGTTGACCTCAAGCAGACCGAGGTCCGAACCACCTGCGAAGGAGAGCAGCACACCGGTGGCGCCGTCCATGGTGGACTCCAGGAGCGGGGAGTTGATCGCCTGCTCGGTCGCGGTGACCACCCGGTTGTCCCCGCGGGCCGATCCCACACCCATGAGGGCCGATCCGGCCTCCGCCATGACCGAACGGACGTCGGCGAAGTCGACGTTGATTACGCCGGGGATGGTGATCAGATTGGTGATACCCTGAACGCCGTTGTGCAGGACCTCATCGGCGTGCCGGAAGGCCTCCATCATCGACAGATTGGCGTCGCCGAGCTCCAGGAGACGGTCATTCGGAATGACTATAAGGGTGTCGCACACCTCGCGCAGGGCGGCGATACCCTCCTCCGCCTGGCGCGTGCGCCGCTTCCCCTCGAATTCGAAGGGGCGGGTGACCACACCGATGGTAAGGGCACCCATCTTCTTGGCGATTCCGGCGACCACCGGAGCTGCGCCGGTGCCGGTGCCTCCACCCTCACCCGCGGTGACGAACACCATGTCGGAGCCCTTGATGGTCTCCTCGATCTCGTTCTTGTGATCCTCCGCGGAGGTGCGACCGACCTCCGGGTTCGCTCCGGCGCCCAGCCCACGGGTGGCCTCGCGTCCGATATCGAGCTTGACATCGGCATCCGAAAACATCAGGGCTTGCGAATCGGTGTTCACCGCGATGAACTCCACGCCCTTGAGGCCTTCTTCAATCATGCGGTTGACGGCGTTTACTCCGCCGCCGCCCACGCCGACGACCTTGATCTTGGCGAGGTAGTTGTTCGGTGAGGTCATGGTCTATGTCTCGCCTTTCGGAGATGAGTTGTGCGCTAAAACAATTGCCAGTTTTTCAAGCCAATCGTGCGCCCGTGAAGGATGCTGGCCCGACGATTGTCGACTGCAATCAATAATGTGTGAAAACCCGCCGGATGTGTCGGACATTTCCGGCGGCGTGTCGGTACCCTAAACTACAACTTTAGGGTTATTGAGGTGCGAAAATACCCGAGACACACTCTAGCGGACGGTCACCATCGACGGGGAGCTGATATTCCATGATCCCCCCTCCCGCTTGACAACCGTGGCCAGTGCAACGGCCTTGTCGTGGTTGTTGTCGGAGGAACCCCAGTAGATCTCCCTGCCGTCGGTCAGATGCAGGGAGATGTCAAACTGGTCGGGAGCCTGGATGTCGGCGATCAGCGTCCGCAGTTGCGGATCCTGCGCGTCAATCGCGGCGAGAACCGCGGTGACGGCGGGGAGCACATCGGGATCATCCTCCCGCGCCCCCCTGACTTCAATACTCCCCGGTGGCGGTGTGCCGATGATGATCGCACGCCCGCTGGTGTCTATGACATGATCTCCGTCTCCACGGCGCACGAAGACCGCCGCCTCGCGTTCCACCAGATCAATCTGCACCGTCGACGGCAGGCGCCGGTTGACCGTCACCGACTCGACCCACGGCAGGGCGGCGATCGAGGTGGCGGCCGCGGTGGCATCCATGCGCAGGAGATTGCTCCCCTCCGCGATCCCGGAGACCTCCTCCACTTCCGTAGGATCGGTCCGCGTGGCCCCGGTGATCTCGATCGAGCCCACCCGGAACACGGGGACGAACCACGTCACCGCGGCGCCGATCACGACGAGCAGTATCAGGGCGACGATGGACCAGGTAACGGTCTTCCTCCGCATCCCGACCCTATCCCCGGAGCTCGTGGAAGATCTCCGGAGCCAGCATGGTCACCGACCCGGCACCCATGGTCAGAATCAGATCACCCGGACCCGCGATCTCGAGGATACGAGCGGGCACTGCCGAGAAGTTCCTCTCGAAGACCACCGGCACGGTGACGTTATCGGCGATGATCTGAGAGGTGACGCCCTCGACCGGACGTTCACGGGCACCGTAGATATCGAGCAGGACAACCGAATCCGCCAGAGAGAGCGCCTGTCCGAATTCCTTGTGGAACTCGATGGTGCGGGAGTACAGATGCGGCTGGAATGCGACGATGACACGTCCCCTTCCCGCCGCCTTCACCCTCTCCCGCGCGGCGGTGAGCACGGCGGTGACCTCGGTGGGATGGTGGGCGTAGTCATCGAATACCGCGGCGCCGTCAAAGGGGCCACCCTCGACGATTCCGTGCAGCTCGAACCTGCGACGCACTCCGGAGAAGTCACTGAGGCCCTCCGCGAGCCTGTCCAGGTCCCCGCCTGCCAGGTGGCCGGCCAGCAGGGCCGCGGCACCATTGAGCACCATGTGCTCACCAGGGATGCGAAGAACGACGTCGAGGTCGCGACCATCGATGTCGATGGTCGCCCGGGTACCCTCCGCAACCACCTCGGTGCGGGTGACCACCGCCGCCGCGGGCACGGAGGGATGCCTTTCCGCAGCCGCGGCCGTACCGTATCCGATCACGCGGATTCCCTTGTCCAGGCTGCGTTCGCCGAGTGCCCCGGCATGCTCGTCGTCCAGGCACACCACCAGGGTCCCACCCTCGACGATCCGCGCGGCGAAGTCGTCGAATACCGCGAAGTAGGCCTCCTCGGTCTTGAAGAAGTCGAGGTGATCGGGCTCGATGTTGGTAACCACGGCCACATCCGGACGGTAGCGGAGCAGCGAGGCATCGGATTCGTCGGCCTCCGCGACAAAGACCTCCCCGGTGCCCTGATGCGCGTTGATGCCCGCCTTGTTGAGCTGCCCGCCGATGGCGAAGCTCGGGTCCATTCCGGCGGCCTGCATCACCACGACCGTCATTGAGGTGGTTGAGGTCTTTCCGTGGGTGCCGGCGATCAACACCTGCCGGTATCCCTCCAGAAGTTCGGCGAGCAGGTCCGAACGGCGGATGATCGGAATCCCCTCCTCGCGTGCGCGCACGAGTTCCGGGTTGTCCTGTGGGATGGCGGCGAAGGAGGTGACGACGACGGTGGGCAGCTGCCCGGAGAGTTCAAGGTTTTCGGCCTTGTGTCCGACGGCGATCCTGGCGCCGACCGCGCGCAGGGGAAGCAGCGTCCTGGACTCCTTGACATCTGAACCCGTGACCGTCTTTCCGCGGGCGAGCAGGATTCTCGCCACACCGGACATACCGGCGCCGCCGATCCCGATGAGGTGAACCCGGGACAGGTCGATCTTGCTTTTTTCCGGACTTGAGGGCTCATTCACGGTGACCACCTTAGTTGGTACTTTGGGTTCTTGCGGAAATAAGGAGTTTTAGTTCTTCGCGATCGCGTTGACGATCCGTTCGGCGATGACACCGGCGGCGTTGCCCGCCCCCGATGCCGTGGCGGCCGCGGACATCGACCCCGCGACCGCGGGGTCGTTAAGAATCTCGTGGATCATCCCACCCAGGATCTCCGGGCGCAGATCGTCATCCCTGATCATCCGAGCCGCGCCGGCGTCGATGACGGCGCCCGCGTTGAGCGCCTGTTCGCCATTGCCGTGCGGCAGGGGGACGTAGATCGCCGGCAGTCCGGCGGCGGTGACCTCGGCGACGGTCATGGCACCGGATCGGCAGACAATCAGGTCCGCCGCACTGTAGGCCGCCTGCATGTCCTCGATGAAGGGCACGGGGACGTACCCCGGCTGCGGGTTGGGCAGCGGGTTCTTCTTTCCCACCGCGTGCAGAACCTGGAAACCGGAAGCGAGGAGTTCGGGCAGGACGGGTTCCAGGGCGGTGTTGATGCTTCTCGCCCCCTGCGATCCTCCGGTGACCAGGATGATCGGGCGCCCGTCCTCCAGCTTCCACTGCTCGTGGGCGCGGCGCGCGGCAGCCTTGTTGGAACCACCGGTCAGTTCGGCCCGAATCGGGATCCCGACCACCTCCCCCTTCATCCCCGAACCCGCGACCGCATTGAGCCCGACGCCGCCCAGGCGCACCCCCAGCTTGTTCGCCATCCCCGCACGAGCATTGGCCTCGTGGACGAAGAAGAGTAGTCCGAGCTGGCGTGCGGCGAGGTACGCCGGGGCCGAGACATAGCCACCGAAGCCGATCAGGGCATCGGCACCGACCTCCCGCAGGACCGCCCTGCTCTGATTGACAGAGCGCAGCACGCGCGCGGGTAGTTTGAGCAGATCGACGCTGGGTTTGCGCGGGACGGGCACCGGCTCGATCAGCCGGAGATCGAATCCACGGGCCGGGACGAGGGAGGTCTCCAGCCCCCTGGCCGTACCCAGTGCACTGACCCGGGCGTTGTGGTTGTCCCTGAGAGCCTCCGCGACCGCCAGGGCCGGTTCAATGTGTCCGGCGGTGCCACCGCCTGCAACGACGACAGAAAACTGCGTGCTGTAACTCACGTGCGTGAAGCTCTCCTACCTTGAATTCCTGCTGCTATCGACGGTAACGGTTGTCCCGGTCATCCGGTGCCCTGCGCGGATACCCCGGTTCCCTGGAACGCTGGGGTGAGGGTCGGTTTCTGAGGCTACCAGTTGTTCCGGAGGGATCCTTCGACGCCTCCCTCGTGGGACGGCGGGCCGTGACCGGCTCGCCGAAACGCTCCCTCGACGCCGCGGCACGGTCGCGCCCGGGGTTGTCGTTGCGTGCAGGTTTGTCCACGGGCGCGTTTCTCGAGGTCAGTTCGGAGGTGGGTTCGCGCAGCATCAGGAGCCGGTCGATGGTGGGACGACCGTAGGAGGCCATCGCGGACACCGCCTCCGGCTCGTGTCGCGCGGCGTTGGCCAGCAGCCCCATCGATGCCAGGGTGATGATCGCGGAGGTACCGCCGGCGGAGATCATCGGAAGCTGGATGCCCGTGACGGGGAGGAGCCCGACGACGTATCCGATGTTGATGAACGCCTGGGAAACCACCGCCGCGGTGAGTGTCGCGGCCATCAGACTGAGGAAGGGATCATGACTGCGCAGCGCGGTGCGGAGTCCGAAGAAGAGCAGCACCGCGAACAGGGCGATCACCAGCGCGCCACCCAGCAATCCCAGCTCCTCACCGATGATGGCGAAGATGAAGTCGTTCTTGGCCTCAGGGAGATAGAACCACTTCGCCCGTGACTGGCCCAGCCCCACTCCGGTGGCTGAGCCATCGGCGAGCGAGAGGAACCCCTGATAGGACTGGAAGGCGGTACCCCTGGTGTCCGTGAAGTTGCCGAGCAGGGCATCGAAGTAGACCGAGAATCGGTTCGATCGAAACCCGCCACCGAGTGCCAGTGCGGCCATCCCGAGGAGGACGGCGATACCGGCAACGACGATCCAACCCATAGCGATACCGGCGAAGAACAGCATGAACAGCACCACGATGAGGAAGGAGACGGCCATGCCGGCATCGCCTTCCATGGAGATCATCAGGGTCATCACACCGGCCACCGCCGCGAACCTCATGTAGTGGTTATTCAGCCAGTGGGTGGCCGGTCCGCGGCCGGCGAGGTAGTGTGCGCCCCACACGGCGATCGCGACCTTGGCGATCTCAGAGGGCTGGAACTGCAGCGGTCCGAGCACGATCCATGACTGGGAACCCACCTCCTCACGTCCCGTGCCGATTCCCGGTATCTGCACCGCGATCAGCAGCACGATCGAGATGATGAGCAGCGCGGGTGCAAAGGTGCGGATGGTCTGCGGGCGCACCATCAGACACACCCACATCGCGGCGAGGCCGACGACGATCATCACCGCCTGGCGCAGGGCGGTGCCCCAGACGCTACCGCCCTCCCAGATCGACCACGTCATCGACGATGAATAGACCATCACCACGCCGATCGATGTCAGGGCGATGACGGTGAACAGGATCATGATGTAGTCCGTCAGCGGCCGGGACAGGACGTCTCTCCACGCACCGACGATCCGGTCGCGCAGCCGGAGACCGGTCGCCGATCTCACGGGTTCCGTCCGTGGGGGGACTCTGCTGCTGGTCATTGCTTTGTCCTATTCTTCCGGAGCCTGGGAAATGTGGCGCTTCAGTGCCACCGCGAAGATGTCTCCGCGCTGCCCCATTCCCTTGTACATGTCCAGGGATGCGGCGGCCGGGGCCAGCACCACGGTGTCGCCCGGTTCCGCGATTTCCCACGCCCGCGAAACCAGGTACTCCATCGCCTCGACCGGGTCGGTGGAGTCGGTGACATACACCCCCGCCTCGGGGGCGTGGGCGCGCAGGGAGTCCACGATAGTGCCGCGGTCCACCCCGAGCACGAGCGCCGCCTTGATCCTTCCGGCGTGACTGCGCACGAGTTCCGAGATGTCCGCGCCCTTGAGCTGGCCACCCAGTATCCAGATCACCGACTGGTGGCCCTCAAGTGCCGAGTCCGCGGCATGCGGGTTGGTGGCCTTGGAATTGTCAATGAATACGATGCCGCCCGTGTCGGCGACGATCTGCCCGCGGTGCCCCGCCACCTCGAATGTGGACAGTGCCTCGGCGATGGCGGAGGCGGGGACACCCTGGGAACGTGCGATCGCGGCGGCCGCGAGTGCGTCGAGCACCCCCGCGGCCCCCGGGGGACTGATCCCGTCGGCCGGTGCCAGCTCGAGGTTGTCGGCGAAGGCGTTGTCCACCAGCTCCCCTGCCCGGACACCGAGCTGCCCCCGCATCGGCTCCGACTGGGTGAAGCCGATCGGAGAGGCGATGTCGATCTCCCGCGCCAGTGACACCAGGTACCGGTCATCATCGCCGATGACGGCGACCCGGCCCCTGAGCGCCCTCGTCTTGGCCAGAGCGTAGGCGCGGAAGGATCCGTGCCAGTCGATGTGGTCCTCGGCGAGGTTGAGCACGACGCCTGCGTCTGGCACCAGTGTGGGTGCCCAGTGCAGCTGGAAACTCGACAGCTCGGCCACGAGGACATCCACGCGCTCCCTGCCCGCCAGTGCAGCGGTGACGGGGACTCCGATGTTTCCCACCGCGCGGGCCGCGAATCCGCCGCGCACCATCATCGCGGCGAGCATCGCGGTGGTTGTGGTCTTGCCGTTGGTGCCGGTCACCGCGAGCCAGGTGCGCGGGGGACCGAAGGTCCCCGCGCGGTCGAGCCGCCAGGCCAGTTCCACGTCCCCGATCACCTCGAGTCCCGCGGTGGCGGCGTCGACAAGCAGCGGGGTGTCCGGGCGCCACCCCGGGGAAGTGACAACGAGACTGAAATCCGAGATCTGCGAGCGCGCTGCGGCGGTGGACATCTCCATCGCCTCGGTGATCTCAACAACCCGCGCGCGGGCGGTCTCATCATCGTCGGCGACGACCACCCGCAGGCCGAGTTCGCGGAGCATCGCGGTTGTACCCATTCCCGATACCCCGGCCCCGGCGACGAGGATGGTTCCCCGGAGCTCCTCGGGCAGTGTGCTGTTCTCAGTCATGTCCTACACCTCCGCCAGGGAGAGCCAGTCCCCGTAGAATATGGCGGTACCGGCGAGCACCGCCATCACTGCTATCAGCCAGAAGCGCACCACCACGGTGGTTTCCGCCCAGCCAAGTGCCTCGAAATGATGGTGAATCGGTGCCATCTTGAACACCCTCCTGCCCCTGGTCTTGAACACAGCGATCTGGATGGCCACGGAGGCGACCTCGATGACGAAGAGTGCGCCGATGACGATCATCAGCAGCTCGGTTCTGGTGACCACAGACAGCCCCGCGATGAGTCCACCCAGTGCCAGGGACCCGGTGTCGCCCATGAAGATCTTGGCCGGTGCGGCGTTCCACCACAGGAATCCGAGGGTGGCGCCGAGACCCGCGGCGCACAGAACGGCGATGTCCAGGGGGTCCCTGACCGTGTAGCAGCCCGCCTCCACGGCGGTATCGCAGGAGTTGCGGAACTGCCAGAAGGTGATCACGGTGTAGGCGCCCATGACAAAGGCGGTCGCACCGGCGGCCAGTCCGTCGAGACCGTCGGTGATGTTGACGGCGTTCGACCAGGCACTGACCACGATGTAGATGAAGATCAAGAAGACGATGGTGCCCAGGATCCCCCCGCCGAAGGCCAGATCGACGGTGTCGATGTCCCGGATGAAGGAGAGCTGGGTCGAGGCGGGTGTGAGACCGTTCTCGTCCCGGAACTGGAGGACGAGCAGGCCGAACACCAGCGCTATGACCAGTTGGGAGATGAGTTTCGCAGTCTTGTTCAAACCCAGGTTCCGCCCCTTGTAGAGCTTGATGAAGTCATCGGCGAAACCGGTCGCCCCGAGACCGAGGGTCAGCCCGAGCACCAGCAGGCCCGAGGCGGTGAAACCACCGTAGCCGGTGGAGTAGGTGTAGATGTTGGTCACCAGGTAGGCGACCACGATTCCCGCGATGATCGCGATACCACCCATGGTCGGGGTGCCGCGTTTGCGCAGGTGCGACTGCAGTCCCTCCTCCCGGATCTCCTGCCCCAGGTGCCTGCGGGTGAAGTACCGGATGAGCAGTGGTGTGAGGAATATGGAGACCAGGAAGGCGATGCCCCCACTGATGATGATCTGTTGCATTCTTCTCTATCGTCCTCTCACGATCCGGGCTGTCTGACTGTCCCCGGAATTGGAGCCAAGCAGCTGTTCCGCGGCACGCCACAGCCCATCCGAGTGGGATGCCTTGACCAGCACCACGTCCCCACCCCTGATCTCACCGCGCAGGAGCTCTACCGCCGCATCCACGTCCGCCACCAGGTGGGTGCGAACGCCGTGCTCACGCGCGGATTCAACCATGGCGAGCGTATTCGGGTTCTCACCCACGGCCACCAGTCCCTGTATATGATACTTCGCCAGCTGCAGCCCGAGGTCGCTGTGCGCCCCGGTTGCCTCACCGCCGAGTTCCGCCATCTGGCCGAGCACGGCCCAGCTGATCGACTCGGAACGCGCACTCGCGGTGTAGGCCAGTGCCGCTATCGCCGCCCGCATCGAATCCGGGTTGGCGTTGTAGGAATCATTGATCACGGTCACCCCGTCGGCACGGGTGCGCACATCCATGCGGTTGGCCGAGGCCGCCGCGTGGCGCGACAGTGCCTCCGCGACGTCCGCCGCGGCCATTCCGGCCTCCACGGCCACCGCTGCGGCTGCGAGTGCATTTGGCACCTGGTGCGCGCCGAATACCTGAAGCCGCACCGGCCACTGCCCCTCCCTGGTGTGGAGGATGAACCGGGCACGGGCGACGTCATCGAGCACCACATCGCTGGCCCAGTAGTCCACTCCCCTGCCCTGCTGGTTCTGGACGGAGAATCTGACAACCCGGGCGCGGGTGCGTTCGGCCATGGCGTTGACGAAGGGATCATCGGCGTTCAGCACCGCCACGCCACCCTGGTCCGCGGGTGGCAGCGCCTCCACCAGCTCCCCCTTGGCGCGGGCGATGTTCTCCCTGGAACCGAATTCCCCGAGGTGTGCGCTACCGACGTTGAGCACCGCACCGATCCGCGGCGGGGCGATATGCGTCAGGTGCTCGATGTGGCCGATGCCCCGCGCCGACATCTCTGCGACCAGGAAGTCGGTGGATGTGGTGCAGCGCAGGGCCGTGTAGGGCAGCCCGACCTCATTGTTGAATGAGCCGGGTGGCGCGACGGTCTCGCCGGCGGTGGCCAGCACCGTCGCGATGAAGTCCTTGGTTGATGTCTTTCCTGCGGAACCGGTCAGGGCGACCACGGTCAGACCATGCTCTCCGGTGGCGAGGTCCACGACGTGCCTGGCAAGCAGCGACAGGGCCGCCACAACCGCGGCCCCGTGCCCCTCGGGATCATGTGCGTAGATGTCGGCATTGGAATCGGTCCCTGGCACGGCGGGCACGATGATCGCGGGTGCGTCGACCTCACGGGCGGCGAGGGTGGCCACCGCGCCCTTCTCCGCCGCGGCGGCGGCGAACTCGTGCCCGTCCACCCGCGCACCCGGCAGCGCCAGGAACAGACCGCCCGGGGTGATCGCGCGGGAATCAAACTCCACGGTGCCCGTGACGGGTGTGTCCGGCGAGGCGCCACCGCTGAGACGTCCACCGACGATGTCGGCGATCTCTCCCAGAGTCAGTTCAATCATGGCCTAGACCTACTTTCCTTCGCTGCCTTTGTGGAGTCTCCGCGACAGGGCGTCACGCACCTGTTCACGGTCATCGAAATGGTGGGTGACTCCGGCCACCAGCTGTCCCACCTCATGTCCCTTGCCAGCTACCACAATGCCATCACCGGAACGTGCCCACTCGGTGAGCGCGGAAATTGCCTCGGCCCTATCACCGACCTCCCGGATCTCCACCTTCCGGCCACTGTTCTTTGACTCGGCGTCAGCGGCCTCACGGGCCCCGGCGAGCACGGCGGCCCTGATGGTGGCCGGATCCTCCGAACGCGGATTGTCATCGGTGACGATGACAAGGTCGGCGCGCTGGGCGGACATCGCGCCCATGGGTCCGCGCTTGCTTGGATCACGATCCCCGCCCGCGCCGATGACGACGCCGAGCCGGCCGTCCACCTGGGAGCGCAGGGTATCCAGAACCGCCGCCACCGCCGCGGGCTTGTGCGCGTAGTCGACGACGGCCAGGAAGTCCTGGCCCAGGTCGATTCGCTCCATCCTGCCTGGGACGGTCACGGTGGCCAGACCCCGTGCGAAGGCTTCCGGGTCCACCCCGATGCGGTAGGCCGCCGCCAGGGCGAGTGTGGCATTGGCAACGTTGAAGGCACCCGGAAGTGCCAGCTCCACCCCGACGACCCCGTCATCGGGAAGGTGCACGGTGAAGTGCTGCGTACCCGATTCACCGACCTCGACCTCCCCCGCGGTGATGTCAGCTTCTTCCCCCATGCTGCCGACGGTGAGGGCATCGGCTGCGACCTCGGCCATCCTGCGCCCCCAGGAATCATCGATGCACACCACCGACCTGTCCGCAGCCAGCGGCGAGTCGGCGCGAAAGAAGAGGGCCTTGGCCTCGAAATAATCCTCCATCGTGGGATGGAAGTCCAGATGGTCCTGGGAGAGGTTGGTGAAGGCGGAGACATCGAAATGCGTGCCGGCGACCCGACCCAGCGACAGTGCGTGACTGGATACCTCCATCACCACGTGGGTGACCCCCTGATCACGCATCTGTCTGAACAGCGCCTGCAGCGTCGGCGCCTCCGGAGTGGTCAGTTTGGTCGGCACCGGCCGACCGTCGATGCGGGTGCCGGTGGTGCCGATCAGACCGACAGTGTGCCCCGCGGCCATCAGTCCGCGTTCCAGCAGGTAACTGGTGGTGGTCTTTCCGGAGGTGCCAGTGACCCCGACCAGCACCATCTCCCGTGAGGGGTCACCGTAGATGCGTGACGACGCCTCCCCCAGCACCTTCCGGACGTCCGGCACGGTGACCACCGGACGGCGATCACCCGCGCGGGCGAGGATTGCTGCACCCTCGGCGTCGGTAAGCACCGCCACCGCCGACGCCGCATTGTCCCGGGTCGCGAACTCGGCACCGTGGACGTGGGTGCCCGGTACCGCCGCGAAGATCGCGTCGCGGTCGGCGAGCGAGGCGGAATCGAGTCCGATGTCGGCAATCTCCACCGTCGGATCGGCGCCCTCGGACAGGGTGCCTCCGATTGTGCGGGTCAGGTCCTCTAGTGGGATGGACACGGTTTCTCCTCAGGTAGTGGGCTTTTGTTCAGGAACGAGTTGATGGCGGACCCTAGGAACCGGCCTGCAGCAGCAGCGGGTCGGCGGGACCGGAGAGTGGAATGTTGTCACGGTTGAGCAGCCAGGTGGCGATGTCCTTGAACAGCGGTGCCGCGGACTGGCCGCCACCACCGTGGACTCCGCGCTCGGGCTCATCGAGCATGATCGCGACCACGAAGCGCGGATCATCCGCGGGTGCGATTCCCGCGAAGGTGATCCAGTACTCGGAGTTGGAGTAGGCTCCGGTGTTCTCATCGACCTTCTGGGCGGTGCCGGTCTTACCCGCGATCTGATAGCCCTCGATGGCCGCGTCGGGGGCGGTGCCCTGCTGCACACCGGTGGGATCGGACTGGGTCACCCCGCGGAACATGTCCACGGTGGTGCGTGCCGCCTCCGGGCTGACCACCTGAACCCTCTTCGGTTCCGGTTGCTCGATCTCATCGCCCTGGGCGTCGACGACCTTCCTGATGATCCGCGGTTCGATCCGCTCGCCGTCATTGGCCAGCGCCTGGTAGACGCCGGCCATCTGCAGCAGCGTGATGGACATGCCCTGCCCGATGGGCAGGTTCGCGAAGGTGCCGCCCGACCATTGTTCCCGCGCCGGCAGCAGTCCCTGTGACTCGCTGGGCAGTTCAATACCGGTGGACTGTCCCAGACCGAAACGGTCGAGATAGTCGGCGAAGCGGTCCTCCCCGAGACGGTCCGCGAGCATCAGGGTGCCCACGTTGGAGGACTTGGCGAAGATGCCCGCGGTGGTATAGGGGGCGACCCCGTGGTCCCAGGCGTCCTTGACCGTGACGCCGGACATCTCGATACTTCCCGGAACCTGGTGCACCTCGGTGGGATCGCTCAGTCCCTCCTGGATGATCCCGGAGGCCGTGATGATCTTGGCCACGGAACCCGGTTCGAAGGGGTGCGTCACCGAGGAGTTGTCGAAGCTCCTGCCCCGTTCGATCTGCTTGGCGGTGTCCTCGTTGGGGTTGATGGTGTCCGAATTCGCCATGGCCAGGACCTGGCCCGTCTCCACGTCCAGCACCACCGCGGAGGCACCGTCCGCCCCGGAATTGGTCTTGGCCTGCTCCACGGCCTGCTGGACGTAGGTCTGCAGATCAAGATCGAGGGTCAGTTCGACATTGGCGCCATCGATGGCGGGGACCTGGTCGCGCAGGGTGCCGGGAATGGACTGGCCGAAGATGGAGACATCCGAGGTGGAGCGTCCGTTGAAACCGGCGAGCTGGGAATCGGAAGAGGCCTCCAGACCGAACTGGCCGTCGCCGTCCATGCTGATGCGGCCGATGACGTTCTCGGCGACCGCACCGTTGGGATACTGCCTGATGTCCTGATGGTCCGCTGCGACGCCGTAGAGCTCGGCGGAGATCTCGGTTGCGATATCGGGATCGACGTTGCGGACGAGGACCTCGTACTGGGAATCCGCGTGCAGTTTGTCCAGGATCTCATCGACATGGATCCCCGCGGTGTCCTTGCCGTGTGATGAGATGATCTCGGGGATGCGCCGCGCGGTGTTTTCCAGGGCTTCCTCGACCTTGTCCGAAATGAAGGCGGAGCGCCGGTCGGGGTCCATCGCCAGATAACCCTCGCCCTCCGCGATGGTGACGTAGGGCTCGACCCGGTCGGGGTCGGTCTCCTCGGCCGCCACCCTGAGGGCGAGATCGATCCGTTCCCCCAGTTCCGAACGCATCACAATCGGTGAGACGGTCAGGGAGCGGGCCTGCATCGTGTAGGCGAGCTGGTTCCCCTCCCGATCGGTGATCTCGCCACGGCGCGCGGGATCGACGTAGACCCGGGTGCGCTGTTCCGAGGCGTGCACCGCCAGGTCGGGTCCCCAGACCAGCTGGACCCAGGCAAGTCGACCGATCAGTGCGACGGCCAGCAGCAGCGCGATCGCTGTGATGATGTTGACGCGGTGTCTGCGGGCACCGCCGTTGTAGATTCCCGGACGGTAGGTCGCGGATGGTTCCGTGCCGACGGCACCGGATCGACGCCTGAGCTCACGCTCGCGGGCCGCACGCCTGCTCTCGTCCCGGTACGCCGAACGACGGGACGTGTCCGAACGTCCCGCGCCATCGCCGCGATTTCTTCCATCCATCGGGTGTGTCACTGCCCGACGCCACCCGCCTGCCCGCCGGTGCCCCTGGTCGTGGCTGCGTAGGGAACCGCACCGGCGGTTGAATTGGGCTGGTACGGCGGGTTCGCGGTGCCCCGTGGAATCGCCTGCAGATTGTCGGTCACTTCACTCGTTTCATCCGGGTTGCTGGAGGCTCTGTTCGGCCGTGCCTGTTCACCATTGATGTCAATAATAGGACGAGTCTCCGGATCCGCGGGCCGCTGTTCAACGATGTCGCCGTTTTCCTCAACCGCCAGAACCCCCGGTTGGACCGGGGAGACCATGCCCATGCCCTGTGCCGCTGCGGCGATGGTGGAGGCCGCGCGTGCGTCCTCGACATCGCGGTTGAGTGATTCGATTCGATTGTTCAGATCCGTCTCCTGGGAGTTGAGCTCCTGGAGGCGGAAGGTCTGCTCCGTGGTCATACCCGAGAGTCCCATGGAGATTCCGACGCCACTGCACAGCAGGAACACCACGATGGCGAAGAGCCTGATCAACCTGGGATCCGCCTTCGGGGCGACCACCCGCCGACCACGGACGGAGATCACCTGCTGCGAGCCAGTCTTGTGCTGCAGCTTGCGCGTGCGGGTGGGCTGCAGCCCCGGCTTGAGCAGACCCCGGGTGGAGTGGGTCCGCTCCGCGGGCACGCGTGGCGGGGCTTCGTTGAGCGTTGAGGTGGAGTAGTCCCTGCTCGACAGGACCTCCCGGTGATCGCGTGACTGCGAACGCCGATCGCGTGCGGGTTGCCTCTGTTCGGCTCGGGAGCCGCGGGTCATGGTCATGGTGGTCTCCTGACTACTTCTCGGCGATTCTTTCAATGGCGCGCACACGAACTGGTGCGGCCCTGGGGTTGTCCTCGATCTCCCGTTCAGAGGCAGTTTCAGCGCCCCTGGTGACCTGTTTGAACAGCGGTGCGGTCCCTGGCAGATCGACCGGGAGGCCGGGCGGAGTCGTCGAGGTGGTCAATTCGGTGAAGTATTTCTTCACCAGCTTGTCCTCGTGCGACTGGTAGCTCATGAACACCGCTCGCCCACCGACGTTGAGCGCTCCGGTGATCTGTGGAAGGACCCTTTCCAGGGACTCGAGCTCATTGTTGACCTCCACGCGCAGCGCCTGGAAGGTGCGCTTGGCAGGATGGCCCCCGGTTCGCCGGGTTGCTGCGGGAATCGTCTGATAGAGCAGTTCAACCAGCCGTGCGGAGGTGGTGAAGGGCTCCTTCTCCCGCTCTCGGAGCACCGCGGATGCGATCTTTCCCGCAAAGCGCTCATCGCCGTAGGTTTTCAGCACCCTGGCCAGATCACCGTGGGAATAGGTGTTGAGGACATCTGCCGCCGTGATTCCGCTCGTCGGGTCCATCCGCATGTCCAGGGGTGCGTCCGCGCGGTAGGCGAATCCCCGCTCGAGCTGGTCGAGCTGCATGGATGAGACCCCAAGATCGAACAGCGCCCCGGAGATTCCCTGGTCGCGTGCCAGTTGCACAAGTTCGCCCTCGCCGTGCGCCAGAATGTCCGCCAGACCGTCGAAACGCGTGCCGATGCCCAGGAACCTGCCACCGAAGACCGCGAGCCGGTCCCGTGCCCCGTTCAGCGCCGCCTCATCGCGGTCCAGACCGATCACATTGGCCAGTGGGAAGGTGGTGAGAAAGAACTCGCTGTGCCCGCCGGCGCCCAGGGTGGCGTCGATGATGACCGCACGCTCCCCCATGGCCTGAACCTTCCCGGCGATCAGTGCGGCCATCCGTTCGCGCATGACGGGAGTGTGTCCGTGGTTGCTTTCAGTGGAGTGCTTTTCCATGGTGACGTCCCTCCCCCTGGTTTTCTGGCGATTGTCTCTGTGTCCGGTACCTGTGCTCGTGGACAAAAAAACTGCGCGACAATCCTTTATTCATGTCACGCAGTTCCTCGCCCGGACCTCACGAAGTGCGTACAGGGCCCCACTCGAGAAATCGATCTGATGTCGGGGAAGTACACCAGAGCGACCCTCTCGAGCAGAGTCCATACACGCGCTCCCGACCGGTGCTCCCGTCTGCGTTCCTAGAGGAACCCATCGAGAACATCCTCATCGGCCGCAGAGAACGCAGCCTCTGTCTCGTCCTGGTATGCGGCCCAAGCCTGTGCATCCCAGATCTCAAGAAAATCCACCGATCCAATGACCACGCACTCCTTGCTCAGCCCCGCATAGTTGCGGTGCGAGGCGGAGAGCGTGATTCTCCCCTGACCGTCGGGCCGTTGCTCATCCGCACTCGCTGCGAGATTTCGGATGAAGGCTCGCGCCTCGGGGCTCGTCCTGGAAACCGCCGCCGCCTTTCGTGCACGGGCGGCGAACTCCTCCTTTGGATAAACCGCGAGACTGTGATCCTGGCCTTTGGTGACCATCAGCCCACCGGCCAGCTCCTCACGGAACTTCGCCGGCAGCGTCAGCCTGCCTTTGTCATCGAGCTTGGGGGTGTAGGTACCAAGGAACATTCCTTGTGTCCCCTTTCCCTGAACTCGCAGACACCGGGTTGATCAGCTTGTCTCTTGTGCGGCACATGGAGCCCCCGGTTGAGAAGCCCATCTACCACTGTCGCCCACAATACCCCACTTTCCCCCACCTGAATCAAGTGCCTGCGGCAAAATGACCCGATCCGCCAACAAAAACACAGGTCAAGGCAAATAAAGTCCGGTGGGGGATGGGTGTGTGGGACGCATTGCGTCGACACCCTACTGCACATTGATCATGTTTCTTCCCAGCAGACACAGGCAGCACCTGACACACTTGCACCCCATAACCCCCAGCTGTTTGCCGCTTGCTGCGGTTTTGCGATCCGGATACCGCACTGCCGCAAACCGGTGATGGAATCCGGATCACGATCGGTGGGGACAAGTGGGGATTGTGCGTCAGCGCACCGAAATACCGAAAAAAGGCAGAGAAAAACCCGGAAAACCAGTCATGGTTTTCCGGGTTGGAATCGCTGTCCCCCTACCAAGGGACGCGAGAGGTCTCAGACGGCGATCACAGGCTCGATGAAACCGCTGCGGAGACTACTGCCCCTCGAAGCGGCGACGGAAGTTCTCCTCCATCTTGTCCCCGATTGATGATCCCCCGGTCGCCCCCGCCGCCGACTTCTTCGACGCGGCAGACGGGACGGAACCAACCGAACCGCCACCCCGAAGCATCCAGACACCGGATCCGAACATCACCAGGAATCCCAGCACACCGAGTGCCGCGAACCACAGTGTCTGCTGACTCAGTGCGACACCCGCAACCAGAAGAACAAGGCCGAGCACGAAAAGCGCGATCCCGCGAAGGCTCAGGCCTCTCCCACCGAGACCTGTCTCTTTTGCAACCGATTTCCCGAACTTCGGGTCATCAGCCATCAGTGCCTGCTCGATCTCACGCAATGCCCGTTGCTCTTGCTCTGAAAGGGCCATGCCGTCCTCCTCCTAGGTAGTAGAGACCTTTTATCGTCTATACCTTGTTAACGACCAGATTAACCGGATTGTTCCCCACTTGGCCAAACGGGAAAACACCCGGCGCCACATCACACCCACCCGGTTGCCATGGGCCTCCGCCGCGGTCCGATCCGTCCACCCCACACCCTAGGCCGCGGACGGGAGCCACCCCGCACCGCGCTCCCCCTCGTCCAGAAATGCCCCGACGCGAGAGAGAAAACCATCGATGTACTCCTCGCTCAGGTTCACCTCCAGCCCGCTGGAGGCACGGGAGCGGATACGGGAGAATGCGGAGAGCTCGGTGGCCCAGTCAGCGGCCGCACCATCAACCAGTGCCAGCTGGTTCCACGCTCCCCGTGGCTTCCGCTTTCGCTTCGACACCGGACTGGCCGCGATGATGGCACCCGCGGTCCGCAGTGATGAGCGGTAGCCGAACTCGAGCGCGAGTGACAGGTCCCCGGCGCGACGGTACTGCCGTGCCTGATCGAGAAGGATATTGGCCTTCTCCAGAAATTCCGCACTCCTGCCACCGGTCGCGGTAAATCGGGTTGTTGCTGAAATAATCTCACCCATCACCCTCACTCCTTCCCTTGCCTGCACTCGGCCACCGGGTGACCCCGTCTTCCTATGACACTCAACCTAGATGCACCGGTGGACAACCTGGTTTCATTTTAGAACAAGTTTTCTATATCGTCAATGCTGGAAACGGCCGTTCTCCCCTGAATTCAGCATCTGAATCGCGGGGACGTGGTTGGATGGGAATGTGTCACCCACCATCCGCAGATTGAGCACTCCAGAGTTCACCGTCAACGCTCCGACTCTCGTTGATATCTACATCAGGGCCATGAACTACGACCCGGCCATTCGGGATGCCCGCATCGGTGTCTGGCGGCGAAATGCGCTCAACCCGGGGTTCACCGCGGTCTGCGCCACCTTTGATGATGCCGTGGCGGGCATTGCCTACGGCTTCACGGGATCACCGGATCACTGGTGGCAGCGCCAGTTGCGCCGTGGACTCAGGGAACATGGTGGCCCCACCCCGGACCAGGTCGATCTCCTCCATGACTACTTCGAGGTGGCGGAGGTCCACGTCCTCCCCTCTCACCAGGGACGTGGAATCGGCCGTTCGATGATGCGCGAGCTTCTGGGGAGCATTCCCGCCTCCGCCGCGATCCTGTCCACACCCGAGGTCGCCCACGAGGACAATTACGCCTTCGGGCTCTACCGCTCGCTGGGATTCGGCGATCTCCTGCGGCACTTCAGATTCGACGGTGACCAGCGGGAGTTCGCGGTGCTCACCGCCCCACTCCCACTTCCCCTTGCGGCAGGCGCACCGGGTTCACCGAATCCCGGTTCCGGCGGGCACTCCGTGGGGGGTGCGGACCGGGCGTCGTGAGGCATGCGCTCAGCGCACGGCATCCTGGCCGAACTCCGCACCCCAGGCCGGGGCCATCCCGAGATTGTGCAGAACCTCCTGCGTCGCGCGGGTGAAGTTGAGCGTCATGAAATGCAGATCCGCCACCCCCTCCGAGATCAGTCGCTCCGACATTTCCGTCGTTATCTCGATACCGACCTTGCGAATCTCATCGCGGTTGTGCTCCTCATCGCCCGCGGCGGCCCGGAGCAGCCGCTCCTCCAGGGCACCGGGCAGTTTCGCACCGGAGAGCTCAACCTGACGGCGCACCGAACGCAGGCTGGTTATCGGCATCAGGCCCGGGATGACCGGCTTCGATCCGTGCTCGGGATCGGCGGCGACGAGCCTGTCGCGCAACCGGAGAAAGTCCTCGACGTCGAAGAACATCTGCGTGATCGAGTATCCCGCCCCCGCCCTGAGTTTCGCCAACGTGTACCTGGTGTCCTCCTCGAGATCCCGCGCACGGTAGTGCCCCTCAGGGAAGGAGGCGATACCAATGTCGAACTGCGCGCACTCGGGAAGCTCATGTACAAGGTCGATCAGCTCGGAGGCGTAGGACAAGCCTCCCGGCGCCGTCGACCAGTCACCGAGGGGATCTCCCGGGGGATCTCCGCGCAGTGCGAGCAGGTTGGTCAGACCCAGCTCCGCATATTCGCGCAGGATCGCCTCCAGCTCAGCCCTGCTGTGATCAACGAGCGTCAGGTGCACGAGAGTGGTCAGTGGCTGACGGGACAGCCTGCGTGCCACACGAGCGGTCCGTTCGCGCGTCGATCCACCCGCCCCGTAGGTAACGGAGACGAAACTCGCCCCGAGGTCATGGAAGACCTCGGCGGCGCGGTAGAGCCGCCCCTCGGCGGCATCATCCCGCGGGGGCATGAACTCCACGGAGAAAGGAACCCGTCCCGGGACCGGCCGGCTGAGAACCTCACTGATGGACCACTGGCTCGATGCCGGAATTGGTCTAGGATGTGAATTCTGCTCAGGTTTCAGCATCGACTGCTCCGAGGAGGCGGAGATGTTGGTTGACGGCATGCCTGGGTATCTTAAATTATGTGGGCGCCACAGATGGTACCGCCACAGGCATTTATTCATCCATGACTCCCCCGGGGCTGAGACCCGCGCCGGAACCCGAAATCTTTCAACGAACAGTTCACCGGGGACCCGCTCGCATGTCCCCGAGAACACTGACCTGAACCGCCTTCAACCGGGAAGAGGATACCCCCTTTGAGCAGCTTCGATGCCCACGATCTCACACTCGACCGGATCCCCGGCGTCGTGGCCGGGCGATTGACCCGGTATCTGGACTCCCGGGCCGGCGACATCGCCGTCATAGGCGCCCCGGTCAGTGCCGCGGTGGAACATCTGCGCAGTTTCGTCCTCGGCGGCGGCAAACGTATCCGACCCCTCTACGCCTGGGCCGGCTTCCTCGCCGCACAGGGTCCGCAACGCGCCGAGGAGCGCCTGGAATCGGTGCTGGATGCGGCCTCCAGCCTAGAGTTCATCCAGGCCTGCGCACTGCTCCACGATGACATCATCGACTCCTCCGATACCCGGCGCGGCAGACCCACGGTGCACCGGGCCGTCGAGACGCAGCACGGAAGCCAGGGACTCCAGGGGGATTCCGCGCACTTCGGCGAATCCGTGTCAATCCTCGTCGGGGACATGGCGCTGGTGTGGTCCGAGGACATGTTCCAGGACTCCGGACTCAGCGCACCGGCCCTCGCACGTGCACGCGAGCCCTGGCGCGCCATGCGCACCGAGGTCATCGGTGGTCAGCTCCTCGACATCTCTCTGGAGGCGACCACGAATGAATCCGTCGAACTCGCCGACGCGGTCAACAGATTCAAGACCGCCGCCTACACCATCGAGCGCCCCCTCCATCTCGGCGCCGCCATCGCCGGCGCCGATGCGGGGCTGATCACCGCCCTGCGCGGCTACGGCAGGGACATCGGCGTCGCCTTCCAGCTCCGCGATGATCTCCTCGGGGTCTTCGGCGATCCCGTGGTCACCGGAAAGCCCGCGGGTGATGATCTGCGTGAGGGAAAGCGCACCGTGCTGCTCGCTCTGGCGCTGAAGCTTGCCGACGCCCACAACCCCGACTCCGCCACCGCGATCCGGGAGGGGGTCGGTCGGGTGAGCACCCCCGCCGACATCGCAGAGCTCGCCGGAATCATCCGCGAGACAGGGGCGGAGCGGGAGGTCGAGGAGCGCATCACCCGATTGACCCGGTCCGGCCTAGCCCAGCTCGAGGACGTCGGCCTCCCGGCCGATGTCCGTGAGCATCTCGAGCATCTGGCGATCCGGTCCACCGAGCGACGGATGTAGCCGATGTCAACGACACTCTCCGCCCCAGCGGCTTTCCAGATCCGTGGCAGGTCGCTGAGCCCGGTGGGCCTCGCACTGACCGGCTCGGTGCTGCTCACGCTCGGTTCCTTCGGCGCCGGTGCGATCCGCTATCGGGGCGGGGTCCTCGATGCGCTCGGGTTGGGCTTCCTCGCCTACGGGCACGGCCAGGGACTGTCCAATGCCGTCTTCGCGGTGGGGTTGCTCCTGACCATCCTCACCTGGGTGCTGCTCGGCCGCTGGCTGCATCAGTCCGGGCGGACGGCGGAGATCCGGCTGCGCACGGTGCGAAACGTCCTGATCGCCACGGTCTCACCCCTGCTCCTGGCCGCGCCGATGATGTCGCGGGATGTCTACTCCTACCTGATGCAGGGAGCCATGCTCCGCGATGGATTCGACCCCTACACCGAGGGCGCGGCCGTCAACCCCGGCCCCATGCTCCTCGAGGTCTCCCACGACTGGCGCAACACCACCACGCCCTACGGCCCGCTGCATTTGTGGATCGGCGATGTGATCACCTCCATCGTCGGCGACAACGTCACCCTCGGGGTGCTCTGCTACAAGGTGGTCTCAGTGATCGGTTTCATCGCCATCGCCTACGGCGTCTCGGGTATCGCGGGATACTTCAACTCCGACCGTGCCCTCGCCCTCTGGATCGGTGTGGCCAATCCCGTCATGGTCATCCACATGATCGGGGGAATGCACAACGAGTCCATCATGGTGGGCCTGGTCAGCGTCGGAATTCTGCTGGTACTGCGCCGACGTTTCATGGCGGGGGTGGCGCTGATCGCAGTGGCCACGGCGCTTAAGGCCACCGCCGCCATCGCCCTGCCGTTCATGGTGTGGATCGGCATGCATCAGCTCGCGGCGATTCTGGTTGCGCGAAGAAGCCGGACCCGGCCGGGGACAGGTCAGTATCTGATCGCGTTCGTCATCTCCGGTGGACTGGCGGTCCTGGTCACCGCGGTGGTGGTCAGTCTGATCACCTGGGCCTCCGGCGCATCCTGGGGTTGGGTCAGCGAACTAACCGGAAACTCCAAGGTGATCAATCCCCTGGCCTTCCCCAGCCTGATCGCCGGTTTGATCTCCATGGTCGCCCAGCTGTTCACCTCCGACTTCAATTACAACGCCGTCCTCGCGGTGCTGCGATCGGTCTCCATGGTCATCATGCTCGCCGGCTTGGTGACAACCTGGTGGCTGTTCCGGAAGTCCCCCCGGCGCGCCGTCATGGGAACAGTCGCGGCCTACGGAGTCGCCTTCGTTTTCAACTCGGTGACGCTGCCCTGGTACTACGCCAGCATGATCTCGCTGGTGGGCACCTTCCGGCCCCCGGCGCGGCTGATGAAATTCATCACGGCAGCCTCGGTGTTCATCGCTCTGGCCTTCACCAGCAGTGGAAACCATCAGCTCTACAACATCCCCTGGGTGCTGGTGACCGCCCTGATCGCCTGGGGCGCAGTGCAGACGGTGTTCCCGAAAAACCCCGCCCCGGCGCTGGACTGATCGCCCTGCCGGGGTACGGGACGGCGGTCTACAGGCCCATCGCCTGGGCCCTGCGCATCACCTCGCGCGCCAGATACCCGTGGAGCGCATCCACGGGGCGGCCGGGCAGCGTCTCGTCCTCGGTGAAGAGATAGGCGATAATCTCCTCATCGGAATAGCCGCCGTCCGCCAGCAGCGCGATGACACCGGGGACGAACCGGTTGGTTGACGCCTTCTTCTCCCCGCGGTTGAGAAACGCCTCGGGGATGTAGCGCACACCCTGCCTCTGGACCGCGATGAGTTTGTGCTCACCGAGCAGATCCATCACCTTGGTCACCACCACCCCGAGTCGCTCGGACACCTCGGGGATGGTCAGCAGCGGCTCATCGACGGGCAGGACATCATGGGATACGGGATAGGAACTCACAGAAACAATCTAGCGCCTCCACCCCCTCCGGGAGAAGCGGCCCTTAAAACCGCACCGCTACCACTTTCCGGCCCGGTTCGTCCATACTGGATTTCATGGCGATTTTGAAGGTGGGTGACGTTCTCGAGGACAGGTACCGAATTGACACCCCCATCGCGCGGGGTGGGATGTCCACCGTCTACAGGTGCGTCGACCTCCGACTGGGGCGTTCGGTGGCCGTGAAGGTGATGGATCAGGCCTACGTCAACGATCCGGTGTTTCTGCAGCGCTTCCGCAGGGAGGCCCGCTCGATGGCACAGCTCTCACACCCCAATCTGGTCAATGTCTATGACTTCTCCTCATCCGGTGACCACGCTTTTCTGGTGATGGAGCTGATCACGGGGGGCACCCTGCGTGAGCTCCTCGCCGAACGCGGCCCCATGCCCCCGCACGCCGCCGTCGAAGTGATGCGGGGAATGCTCCGCGGCCTCGCCGCCGCCCACGGTGCGGGGATGGTTCATCGCGACATCAAACCGGACAATGTGCTGATCAACAGCGACCACCAGGTCAAGCTCTCCGATTTCGGCCTGGTCAGGGCGGCCTCCGCCGGACAATCCCTGGACAATAAGATCGTGGGCACGGTCGCCTATCTCTCACCGGAGCAGGTCGAGGGCCGGGAGATCGGGCCGGAAAGTGACGTGTACTCCGCCGGAATCGTGCTGTTCGAGCTTCTCACCGGCGTCACCCCTTTCCGCGGCGACGACGACATGGAGCACGCCTACGTCCGTCTCGAGCAGTCGGTTCCAGCACCGAGTTCACTGATCGACGGTGTCCCCTCCCTGATGGATGCGCTGGTCTCCACCGCGACCTCCATGGACCCCGGGGACCGCTTCGCCGATGCCGGGGAGTTCCTCGAGGCTCTCGAGGATGTGGCAGGCGAATTGAATCTGCCCGGGTTCCGGGTGCCGGCACCGATCAACTCGGCCGCACACCGCGCCCACGCCGCCGCACCCACCACACAGCCGACGGATATGTTCACCACACAGCTGCCGGGGCTCGGGGACGAGACCTCGGTCATACCGGCCGCCCATGAAACCTCGATCCTGCCACCGGTTGTCCCGGAGACGGAGATGGTACCCCGGGTGACTCCGGTCCCCGACCGGGACGCCGTAGAGGTCGCCGAGCCGGAATCCGGCGAATCGGATTCCGGGGACGGGGGGACCGCCCCGCTGAGCAACCGTTCGGGCCTCAGACTCACCCTGTGGCTGATCCTCGTCGGCTTGATCATCGCAGCGGTCGCCGTGGGAGGATGGTGGTTCGGTTCGGGGCGCTACGGCGAGATACCCCAGGTAATCGGCATGGATGAGGTCCAGGCGGTGTCCATGGTCGAGGACGCCGGGTACGGCGCGGTCACCGAACTGCGCTATGACAACGACACCAGCGACGGCGCGGTCATCGGAACCGAACCGTCCTTCGGCTCGCGTCTTCCCCGGGGACAGGACGTCACCGTCCTGGTGTCCCAGGGGCGTCCGGTCGTCCCCGATCTCGACGGTGACCGATCTGTAGCGGCTGTCCGTTCGGCGCTGGAGAACCGCACACTGGTGTGGGTGGAGGGACCCGCGGAGTATTCCGATGACATCTCCGCGGGGGAGGTGGTGTCCACGTCACCGTCGCCGGGCAGCACGGTCGATGTCGGTGCACACGTCCAGGTTCATCTTAGCCGCGGTCCCGCGCCGGTATCAGTCCCCGATGTAAGCGGTATGGACGTCGACCAGGCCACCAAGGCGCTGGAGAGGGTCGGTCTGAAGGTCGACCACACCGTCAAGGCCTTCGACGCCGGTACCAGGGAGGGTCATGTCTACGGGACCGAACCCTCCGCCTCCCGGCAGATCTCCCGCGGTGATTCAGTGGTGCTGAAGGTTTCCAACGCCATTTCTGTGCCCGAGGTCGAGGGGATGAAGGAGTCCGATGCCCTCAAGACGCTCGCCGATGCCGGGCTGACGGTGGCGTCGACAAGCAGAAACGCCTCAGAGTCGGCGGCTTCGGCCGACACCGTCGTCGGTGTCTCGCCCCGTCCAGGTGGACTGATCGATCCCGCCGCGCCGCAGGTCAGCCTGGAGCTGGCCGGCCAGGTCGATGTTCCCAACATCGTGGGCAAGCGCATCGGTGAGGCCCGTGAGCTCCTGGACAAGGCAGGCCTCGAGCTTGACAGCGACGCCGCGGACGATGAGCGTGTGATCACCCAGACCCCCAGGGCACGCAGCCACGCAGCGGTGGGAACAGCGATCCAAGTGCGGTCGATCTAGATGAGGGCCAAGGTCCATCCCTGGATTGCCCTTTCCTGGATTGCCATCCTGGTGCTGGGAACGGCGGTCAACTTCGAGGTGGACGGCCGCCTGCGCTATCTCCTCGACCTGGATGTCTACATTCAGGGCGCGGAGAGATTCTGGTCGGATCAGCCACTCTACGATGTCTATTTCCCCACCCGCCACGAGAATCTGCCATTCACCTATCCGCCCTTCGCCGCCATCCTGTTCACCCCGGTGTGGTGGCTGAGTGGGGCCATCGGACAGACTGCCACCGAGAGAGTGGTCACACTGCTGTCCCTCATAGCTTTGTGGCTGGCGTCCAGGGCGGTGGCCGCGGCAACCGGTTCACGCATTCCCGTGGTCGTGGTCATGGCCATCTGCCTGTGCAGCTGGCCGGTACTGGACACTCTCTACCTGGGCCAGGTCAACATCGTGCTCATGGCGATGGTCATCCTCGACGCGACCCGGGCCCATCCGCGTCTCCCGATCGGGGTTCTCACCGGCATCGCCGCGGCAATCAAGCTCACCCCCGCCGTCTTCGGCCTGTACTTTCTCTTTCTGCTGATCCTGCGCCGCGATCCCCGGGGCCTCTACGGCATGGCCGCGGGTTTCGGCCTCGCCGGTGGATTCGCCTGGCTGGCCAATCCCTCCGCCTTCTTCACCTTCTGGACCCAGACACTGACATCAACGGGAAGAATCGGCGACCCCGCCTATGCCAAGAATGTCTCCATTCACGGATTGCTCTCACGGTTTCCCCAGCTCGGGGCGGAGACCACGATCTGGCTTGCAGCGGTGTGCGCGGTTATCACCCTTGCCTGCCTGTGTCTCTGGCGCATCCTGCGCACGGACACCTCCCCCGCCGCCCAGCTTCTGGCCATCACCGTGGTGGCGCTGGTGTCACTGCTGTGCTCGCCGGTGAGCTGGAACCACCACTGGGTGTGGTTGGGTCCACTGGCGATCGCGCTGTGGTCCACGGGACACCGTTTTCTCGCCTGTTGGGCGGTGTTCGCACAGTCGCTCGGACCCTTCCAACTGTTCATCGACGGAGGTGGCGGCGACGGACGGGAGTTCCAGTGGTCACCGCTGCAGCATCTCCTGGTCGCCCACTACCTCTGGTTCGCCCTGAGCGTGCTGATCACCGTTGCGCTGAGACCACGCGTCGGTCCCGAAGTGGGAGCGCGGCCCGATACAACCTAAACTGAGTACACCCCGCATCACCGACGGTTCCCGCCCCGGGTTGCGGGGCTGTCCGTTGACGCACCCATCGGAAAGGACGTGAATTCACACGTGAGCCAGGTTGAGCAGACCACCGCCCCGGACGGTTCAGATGTCGGACACCAGATCATCAGGGTATCGACCAGGGATATTCTCACTCTCCTGTCGGTCCTCGGAATCGCGGCGGGACTGATTGCGAACAAGATCCTGATTGAAAAGTTCGACTGGCGCACCGATTCCACGATCTATCTGCTGGCCGGCAGGGCGCTGGTCAAGGGCGAGGAACTGTACGCGGCACCCTTCGATATCGGCGATCTTTCGCTTCCGTTCATCTATCCGCCCATCGGCGCTGTCCTGTTCGCCCCCTTCGGCTACTTCGAGTTCTTCACCGAGGAGCTGGCCGGGAACATCATCGTCGCACTATCCTCTCTGATGCTGCTGGCGTGTCTGTTCCTGGTCTCCAACTCCGTGCTCCGCGGAAGGGACAGGCTCCTCGCCTTCACCATCGCCGCGATCGCCTGGCCGATCGCCCTGTTCGCGGAACCGGTGTGGTTGAACGCTGATCTCGGACAGATCAATATTTTGATCATGACGCTGGTGGTCATGGACCTGCTGCCGGTCCGGCGCAGGCTGCCCCGCGGGGTGCTGATCGGGTTGGCAGCGGCCATCAAGCTGTCCCCGCTGGCGATGCTGCTTTTTTTCCTGGTGCGAAAGGACTTCCGCGGAATGTTCACGGCCCTGGGATCGGCGCTGGTGTTCACCGGAATCGGCGCGCTGGTGTCCTGGCGGCAGACCAGGGAGTTCTTCACCACCACCGTATTCAATCTCGGTGCCGACGGTGATTCCGGGGTGAGCACGGTGTTTCAGTCCAATAGCTCCCTGCAGGCGATGATCTACCGCTGGTGGCCATCCCAGTCCGCAGCGGAAGCCTCCGCCTGGCCCTCGGTGCTGTGGATCGTGCTGTCGGTGGTGTCCATCATCGCCGTGGCCGTGCTCATGCACCATCTTCTGGCCCGTGGCCTGACGGCCGAGGCGGTGATGGCCAATGCGGTGCTGATGCTTATGATCTCCCCGATCTCATGGTCGCACCACTGGGTGTGGCTGCCCCTGTGGGCGCTGATCCTTCTGCTGCGCTACATGCTCCACCCCGGACGGCCCCGGATACTGCTCTACAGCGGTCTCGGACTGAGCGTCCTGCTGCTCATGCTGCCGCCCAAGTGGTGGTTCGGCCGCGACGGCGTGGATGTGTTCAACCTGACGCCTGGGGAGAAGTTTTTGATCTCCGACTATCTCTGGGCAGCGATCGCGCTGCTGATCGCCACCGCGGTGTCGCTGAGGTACTTCCCCCGCACACGTGCCTGACGACGCACGAGGCCGGCACACCCCCGGGTGAGACGGGGTGTGTGCCGGCGTGGACCGGACCGACCGTGACTAGTTGCGCAGCATCTCCGCAACGAGGAAGGACAGTTCCAGTGACTGCTGGGTGTTCAGGCGGGGGTCACAGGCGGACTCGTAACGACCGGGCAGGTCGATATCGGTGATGTCCTCGGCACCGCCGAGGCACTCGGTGACGTTTTCTCCGGTGAACTCGATGTGGATGCCGCCCGGGTGGGTGCCCAGTGCCCGATGGACCTCGAAGAACCCCTGTACCTCGTCAATGATCTTGTCAAAGTGACGGGTCTTGTACCCGTTGGATGCGGTGAAGGTGTTACCGTGCATCGGATCGCACTGCCAGACCACCTTGTGCCCGGAGGCCTCGACAGCCTGGATGACTCCGGGCAGAACGGTGCGGACCTTGTCGTGTCCCATGCGGGCGACCAAGGTCAAACGGCCCGGCTCGAAGTCGGGGTCGAGCTTGTCTGCATAGGCGACGGCCTCCTCGGGGCTGATTCCCGGCCCGATCTTCAGGCCGATCGGATTGGCGATCATGGAGGCGAAATTGACGTGGAAGTCATCCAGCCCCCTGGTGCGCTCACCGATCCACAGCTGGTGCGCGGAGAGATCGTAGAGCGCCTGCTCCCCCTCCTCATTTTCGGCCAGGCGCAGCATGGAGCGCTCATAATCCACCAGGAGTGCCTCATGAGAGCAGTAGATCTCCGCGGCGCGCAGCGAATCATCCGATACCCCGCAGGCCTCCATGAATCGCAGGCCGGAGTCAATCTCGCGGGCCAGCGCCTCATAGCGGGCGCCCGCCGGGGACTGGGCCACGAACTCGCGGTTCCACTCGCTGAGCCGGTACAGATCCGCCGTACCCGAACTGGTGAGTGCGCGAACGAGATTCATCGCCGCGGACGCATTGGCATAGGCGCGCACCATCCGCGCCGGATCATGACGTCGTGCCTCGGGAGTCGCCTCAACGCCGTTGACGATATCCCCCCGGTAGTTGGGAAGGCCGTTTCCATCGAGGTCGGAGGAGCGCGGCTTGGCGTACTGGCCCGCGATGCGCGCCATCTTGAGCACGGGGGTGGAAGCGCCGTAGGTCAGCACAACCGCCATCTGGAGGAGGGTCTTGACATTGGCGCGGATGTGGGGCTCGGTGTTAGATTCAAAAGTCTCGGCACAGTCTCCGCCCTGAAGCAGAAATGCCTTGCCGTTGGCCACATCGGCCAACTTGAGTTTGAGCGCACGCACCTCCGGCGCGACCACGATCGGCGGCACCGACTCCAGGATCTTGCGTACGTTCTCCGCCTGGGAACGGTCCCAGGTGGGCTGCTGCTTGGCGTCACGGGCGATGGTGTCCTCGAACCTCTGCTGCATACCGTCAGGCAGAGGAGGCAGGTCCGGGAGCACTTCCTTGGGGATGTCTACTGTCCAACTCACCCCTTATTCATATCATGTCGTGCAGGTGGCCATGCATCAGGGCAGGTGCTACCTAGGCCCGCGCCACCCTGTTGCCACGGCCCAGCGGCAGCGCCTGCATGCAGACCCTGAACTTCGCCAGGTTGTGCCTGGCATCGACCAGAGCATCGTGGCTTCCCTCCGGGAGCACCGGCAAACGAGGTTGACCAGCCATTTCCCAGTACTGTCGCAATTCGCGTGTGTAGCGGGGCAGGGAGCGGGGCAATCCTGCCATATCGCCCCACAACTGTGCCAGAACCACATGATCATAGGCTCCGACCCACGCCCACAGCTCGGGCCGACCCGAACCGGAGGACAGAAAGGAGAGGATGTCCTCCCGGATGCGGTCCACCGATCTCCATGATCGGTCAGCCGGGTTGGGCAGCTTGTTGAGCACGTTGTCACGGACCCAGTTGTTGGCTCGGGAGGGATCGAAACCGGTGGACACCGCATAGTATTCCCGGCCATCCTCGGCGACGATACCGATGGATACCAGCTCGATGGTATGACCATCCTCAATGAACTCGGTGTCGTAGAAAAAGCGCACAGTCTTCAGGTCCCTTGACTCTTCGTCGATCAAACGTACAGCTCATTGTAGGGTAGAGCACGAGATCAAATGGTTCGGGGCAGCCTCTAAGACTAGGATTCCTACAATGCATGCAGCGCGTCCACATACCCCCGCAGCTAGGGTCGCCATGCCGATTCCCCTTCGCAGGACTCTGGCGGTCGCCGCGTGCCTCGCCTCGATCCTGGCACTGATGCCCTCGGTGCTCAATGTGCGTGCGATCGAGGATTTCAATCTCTTCTTCCACATCGACACCGAGGTCTACCGGCAGGGAGCCCTGGCCTTCCTCCGCGGGGAGAACCTCTACACCCGGGACTACTCGGTGGGGGGTATCCAGCTCCCCTTCACCTACCCGCCGATTGCGGCCGCCTTCTTCATTCCGCTGGCACTGCTTCCGGGCAATATCGCAGGTGTCATACTCACGGTACTCTCCGCTGTTCTGCTGTGGTGGTGCCTCGCCATCGTCACCCGGCGCGCGGTCAGGGGCATCGACGTCGCGGATTCGCGTCTGCTGGCGCTGGTCATCCTGCCCTTCGCCCTGGCTGCGGAGCCGGTGTTCCAAACGGTTCAGTTCGGGCAGATCAACATCATCCTGATGACCCTGGTCCTGATGGACACCCTCACCAGCAGGCCGTGGCTGCCGCGGGGATTCTGGATCGGCCTCGCGGCGTCGATCAAGCTAACCCCCGCGGTGTTCGGCCTCTACTTCCTGGTCAAGCGGGATTGGAAGGGCGCCGGTGTGTGCCTGGCCTCCGGGATCGGGTTCAGCGCCCTGGCGTGGGCGATCGCCCCCGCGAGTTCGCGGATCTACTGGACCGAGACGCTGCGCAACGCAGACCGGATCGGGAATCTGAGCTACATCACCAACCAGTCCCTCCAGGGCGTGCTGCACCGGCTGTTCAGTGATGGGGGTCTGATCGAGCTCGGCTGGATGCTGCTGGTGGTTCTCACCCTGGTGGGTGTGGGCGCTGCCATGTACCGTGCGTTCAAAGCCGGCAACCCCGTGGCCGCGCTGCTGCTCAACTCACTCATCGCCCTGCTCTGTTCGCCGGTTTCCTGGTCCCACCACTGGGTCTGGCTGGTGCCGATCTCCGTGGTGCTGCTCTCCAGCGCCTGGACCCAGCGCCACCTAGCCCCCGCCACGGCGACGACCGCGGGATTGCTCGGCGGGCTCGTCGCCGTCGCGATCATCGACCCCGCCTTCTGGAACATGCCCTACCATCCACAGGGCGGGGTGGGTTGGCCACTGATACTCCAGCCGTCGGGGAACTCCTATGTTCTGCTCGCCCTCGCGATCGTTATTCTCAGTCTGCTTGATCCGGGGATCTTCGGTGGCGCGGCGAAACAGAAACGGGGTCCCCGGCCAGCCCACATCGTCGTGCTCATCATCGCCATTGGCTATCAGCTGGCCAATATCTGGTTCCGCGGCGATGACTCCCTGCGGGTGCACATCAAGTATCCCCTCATGGCGATCAACTCGCTCGATCTCACCTCCCTCGGCATCGCACTCACCCCGCCCGTCGCCGGTACCGGTGCACTGGTCCTCTACGGCGGACTCAATCTGCTCGGTATCGTGTGGAGCGCCGTGGTGATCATCAGATACCTCCTGGGCAGGAAACTGACGGCCTTCACCCTCTGCCTGGTCATACTCGCGGCATTGATCACCTTTCCCGTGGTTGCGGCACTGCAGTTCGGTTCGGTCGCCATCGCTGTCCTCGCCCTCGTTCTCACGGACCTCTTCGTGATGAGGCACCGCCGTGCCCGCGGACTGTTCACCGGTGTGGCCGCCGGGATTGCGGGATGGCCGGTGTTGATCGCCGTTACGTTCCTGGTGCAGCGCCGCTGGCGCCCCGCAGCCGTGGCCGCGGCGAGCACCGGCCTGCACTGGGGGGCCGGCTGGTTGCTCAACCCGCCCGCGTCCGCCCTGAACCTGCACACGGGCTGGTTCACCGGACGCGATGGCTCCCGAAACCTCTCCCCCTTCGCCTTCATCGCACGCTGGATCAGCGATTCGGCCTGGGCCGCCGGGATCTGGATGGTTCTCGCGCTGGCCCTGGGCATCTGGGCGATCCACCGCAGCCACCGCCGCGGGGAGGAAACGCTGTCCCTGGCGCTGGGCATCGCCCTTCCGCTGCTTGTCCTGCCCAGCGTCGAGATCTTCCACTGGGTCCTCGTGCTCCCGCTCCTGGTGGCGGTGCTGGCCTCCGGCCGCTACGTGGTCGCCTATCTGGGTGTGTTCATCACCGCGATCAGCTGGACACCCTCGCACCTGTCCTGGGACATCCTGTTCCCGTTGAATCATCCAGATCTGGTCGGATCCGTCGCACAAACCTGGTTGTACGTGCTCGTGGAGCCGATGGCGCTCGCGCCGTCGGCGATCCTCGTGGCCCTCTACGTCGGTGGCGCATTGCCGACGGGGGCGTCGACACGCGGTGGTGCTATTTCCTCCGGAAGGGAAGAAACACCACTGCGGCGATGACCAGGACGATGATCGGGGCGAACACACCGATCGAGACCTGGAACGCAGCCAGAACGGTGTAGGCGACGATCAACGCCACGACGATCGAGAGCTTGATCAGCATTGTCTTGTCCACGTTTCAGCGCGCCTGACCTTCCCCGGGTGGAACCCGGATTGAATATTTCCGGATTTAGCTTACGCGGAAAGCAAAGGAAACCTAAGTGCGTGGGGGATCGAGGGCCCCGGTGCGTCCCCGGGCTGGGTCGGCGACGGGGGCGGTCACGGCTGCGGGGCGGGTGGGTCCGGTCAGCCTCGGCGGGACGACGATCCAGCCCAGCACCGGGATCCGCGAGATCACGTAGACGATGCCGGCACCGAGCATCGCGAGGAGGAACACCACGGCCATCCAGGTCTGGGTCCAGTGCAGCGGATTCGGCGAGGTGTTGTCGATCTCCATGAACCGGTACCTGATGAACCACCCGAAGATGATGTTGATACCGAGCGCATGACCGAGGTAGATCGGCAGGGTGTGGCGGCCGAAGAATTTCAGACCCCGGGCGACCGGACCGATTCTGGCCAGGAGCACCGACACCACGATTCCCGCGGGCACCGAGAGGAGATAGACCAGCAGTGACTGGATGTGGCCGAGGTCGAAGGGGGTGAGCTCCCCGCCGAGGAAGGCCGCGATATCGTCCTTCAGGTCAATCAGCCACAACTGGCCCTCCCCCGGGGTGCGGTGGGCGAACAGCGCCCAGAGCGTCGACACGGCCATGCCCGCCACATAGAGGGCGACGACGGTGACCACGGTTCGCGGGCGCGCGGCCATCTCGGCGAATCTCGCGATCTGCGGGCGGAGGTACACCCCGATGAGGAACACGGGCAGATAGATCACCATGCGGCGGACCAGGAGATGATCGCTGAATGCGGGCATCAGCAGCATCGGGGACAGTGCTACCAGGACGATCGCCCACCGGGGCAGCCGACGGGTCAGCCACAGAACGAGGTTGAAGCACACCAGAGCGTGCAGGAACCAGTACATGGTTCCACCGTTGATGATGGCCGAAACATAGAACTGCAGGGGCATCGGCGGATGCCCCGCATGCAGATCAACCTCCACATAGTGACTGTAGAGCTCGATGGGTGCCCAGATGGCGTAGGGAACGAGGAAGAACCAGAGGCGGGTGGTGAACAGCCGGGCAAAGCTCTGGTTCAGCACCTTCACAGAGAAGAATCCACTGACGAGGAAGAAGAGCGGCATTCGCAGAGGGTCGAGGAAGTGGTTGAGTTCGGCGATGAGTGTGGAACCGCCCTCCGGGACCGCGAGGGTGACATGGAGCAGAACCACGCCCAGGATGGACAGGCCCCTGGCAATGTCCGGCCAGTCCAGGCGAGCGCCGGGTTCCTTGGGGAGGCTGTGCGGGACCGGCTGCGCCTCCGCTGCGACTTCCCTGTCCTGCCGGTTCGTCATTGCTGCCCACCTCCTTGATGGCTCCTGTGCCCCACGTGCTCTCTTCTGCAGAGGAACCGGGCCCCGGGGGCCCGGGATTCGTCTCGGAGGAGGCAGGAAACGCCTGACGTCCGGGTCGCCGTCCCCGCTCCCCCGGTCCTCTCGGCCCCGGTGAGCCCGTTGATCCTCGCCGAGCACTCAGGTCCGGGTGCCGCGGAGGACTCCGGAAACGGACTGCTTGAAAAAACCGTTGGCGATTGCCTTACAATCGCCAACGGTACCCGATTACATCCGGGATGAAAAATAACAAGTGCCTAAATGACGTTCCGAATAGGCCCAGTTGAGCGCGGTCACTTAAGGTTACCGCAATCCTCCATTCACCTTGTGTCCAGCTTTCGCCTCAGGGTTGTGCACCCTCCGGGTATCCCTTCCCTGCTGCGAGCGAATCCTTGACGTCCTTGGCATAGACGTCGACGTAGGGCTGGCCCACTAGCTGGGAAAGCGTGTGCATGACATGGTCGGTCAGGGCACGCAGCGCCTCGTGCGAGCCGGCGTCAAGGTGCAGGTCATTGATGTACGCGCGGGGATCGATCGGCTTCCCGATCCTGATTCTGACCTTCGCTGGACGCGGCATCCAGGTCCCGATGGGATTGGCCTCGCGGGTTCCGATCATCCCGACGGGAACAATGGGCACCCCGGTCTCCACGGCGACCCGTGCCATCCCCAGCTTTCCCCTGTAGATACGCCCGTCGGGCGAACGGGTGCCCTCCGGATAGATGCCGAAGAGATCGCCCTTGTCCAGAACGGACCGGGCCGTCGAGAGCAGCGAATCCATCGCGTTTCCGGCGGTCCGATCCAGTGGCGCCTGTCCCGTGGAGGTGAAGAACCACTTCTGGAAACGCCCCTTGAGTCCCGGTGCGGTGAAATACTCGCTCTTGGCCGGAAACACCATCTGGCGCGGGGAGACCAACGGGAAGTAGAAGGAATCCATCACGGCCTGGTGGTTGGACGCCAGGATCGCTGGACCCTGGCGGGGAATATTGTCCAGCCCCTCCACCTCGGGTCGGTTGTAGATACGCAGGAAGGGGCCGATCAGTATGTCCTTGTACACCTTGTACCACTTGTTGTCCATGATGCCGTGTCCCTTTCCCCAGCTGCTTCCATCACTTATCGCGGTGCCCCCGTCGCGCCTTCCGGGAGTTCTCGGTCGTGCGGTGAACAGACGTGCATTTCACAGCTACCGCACACATTTACTGTCTCAGGGTACGTCAAAGACACACCGAAAACCCCGCAGCCGACGCGGAGTGGGCGAAAATTTCAACGATCAACCGGTCGGGGCGCGCCCAGGTGGTGCGACCCGGCATCCTCAGATCGCGGCGGGATCACCCGAGGCCACCGAGGCCCGCGCCAGATCGGCCACACCGATCATCCCCGCATCGGCACCGAGACGGGCGGGCACGACGGGCGCGAGCGGCCGGTACCCGGCCCCCACCACCCGGGTGCCGAAGTGCTCGGTGGCCAGGGGAAGGAAGAGATCGGAATCCCGGGACACCCCTCCCCCGATGACGATGAGACCGGGATCGAGCACATCGGCCACAATCGACAGGGCCTCACCCAGCCACAGGCTGAAATCCTCGAGCACCGCCAGGGCGAGCCGGTCGCCCTCCCGAGCAGCCTCGGTGATCATCTTTCCCTTCAAACGGGAAGCGTCGCTGCGGATCAGCGACTTGATGGTGCTCGACCCGAAGTCACCGGTACCGGAGAGTTCCAGTGCGGTGTCCACCAGGGCCGTACCCGAGCAGTAGCGCTCCAGGCACCCCTGCTTGCCGCACGCGCACGGCCGCCCGCCCGGAACTACCCGGATGTGCCCGAATTCCGGGGCGGTACCGAAGGCGCCCCGGTAGATCCGGCCGTCATCGATCAGGGCGGCACCGATTCCGGTGCCGATGGCGAAGAGCACCCAGTTCTCCGTCCCCTGAGCGCTTCCGTACCTGTGCTCACCCCACGCCGCGGAATTGGCGTCATGCTCAAGTCGCACCGGGAGCCCGAGCAGCCCCTCAAGCCGGGCCCGCACCGGTTCATCACGCCAGGGAAGGTGGGGGGCGAAGCGGACGTATTCACAGGATGGGTCGAGGAAACCCGCGAGCGCCAGGCCCACCGCCTCGATCTCATGGTTCTCACGCAGCCGGGCAACGAGATCGGCGATGCCCGCCTCCATTGCCTCGGTGGTCTGTGGCGACGGCGCGGACAGGCTCTCCACGATGTGCCCCTTCGCATCGATGACACCGGCCCTCATATTGGTGCCGCCAATGTCGAATCCCACCGCAAGACGGTCCGGGTTCTGTGGCATGGTTGGGCGCCTCACGATCTCGCTGACTGGATTCCTCTAATGAACACCCCCCAAAGTATAGCCAGCGGGACGCGCCGAACCAGCATTGAGCAATTCAGGCGAGCAGTTTCCGCAGCCTGTCCCCCATTACCGCCCAGGTCCATTCCTGTTCCACATACCGCCGACCGGCGGCCCCCATTGAGTGGCGCAGGTCCGGGGCGTCGATAAGCCGGTTCAGCACCGCAGACAGCGTGTCGACGTCCCGACCGTCAACGACCACGGCCGTATCGGAGGTCACCGTCTCAGGTGCGCCGCCGGAGGTGCCGGCGACGACGGGGATGCCACAGGCCTGCGCCTCCAGGTAGACGATGCCGAGTCCTTCGACATCGAGTCCCCCGCCCCGGGTGCGGACGGGCATGGCGAAGATGTCCGCGGCCGAGAGGAGGGAAACCATTTCCGCACGTGGGACCCGACCCGGCATGCGCACCGAAGCGCCCAGTTGCGCGGACATCGTGCGCAGTCGCCCGTCGTAGCGTCCCTCGCCGACCAGGAGCAGCACGGCGTCGGGATGTTCCTCGAGCACCCGCGGCATTGCCCTGATCAGACTGTCCTGCCCCTTGCGCGGCACCAGCCGTGAGACGCACACGATCACCGGTGCCTGCTGGTCAAGATCATGCCGGGTTCGGATGTCCGCCCGCTCCCGCGGTGTGGCGGGGGCGAAGAGTTCGGTGTCCACCCCGGAGGGAAGATGGACGAACTCGGGGTTGCCGCCGAGGGCCGGCCGCAGGCGCCCGAGGGTGTAATCGGAGATGTAGGTGATCACATCCACGTTGTCGCCTATTCGACGAAGTGCCTGCCGGGCACCGGGCAGCATCGACCAGCCGACCTCATGCCCGTGTGTGGATGCGATGATGCGGCGGGCGCCCGCCCTGCGCGCCGGCCCCGCCATCAGTGCCAGCGGCGCCGCGGCGGCGAACCAGACGGTGGTGATCCCGCGCGCCCTGATGATCTCCTGTATCGCCGTGACCGTCGTCGGGGTGGGGAGCATCACCGATCGCGGCCAGCGAATGACCTCGTAGCTCTGTTCACGGTCGAACTCGCGCGCGGCCCGGGCATCCTGAACCGAGGCGAAAACGGTGATGGTCTCCGGATCCTGGGTTGCCAGAAAATCACGGACGTAGGACTGGATTCCGCCGATCGTCGGCGGGAAATCGTTGGTGACAACCAGAGTGTGCGGGGTAGGTGCCACTGCAACCCTCCTTAAGGGGTCCTGAATCCCTAGTAGCGACGTGCACCGTAGAAGGGTGCGGAATCCACGGAAACCACCTGGACCGGGATTCCGTAGTCCGAGGCGTGGACAATCTTGCCATCGCCGATATAGAGCCCGACGTGGGTCGCCCCCGGATAGTATCCGATGACATCACCCGGCTGCAGTTGATCACGACCAACGGGTGTTCCGCCGGCCATCTGTGCCTGTGACGTCCGTGGCAGGGTCTTGCCCTGCTGTTGGAATGCCCAATAGATCAGGCCGGAACAATCGAAGGTGTCGGGGCCGATCGCTCCCCACCCGTAAGGGGAGCCGATTTTCCCCAGCGCCGCCTGGACCGCACCAGAGGCCTCACCGGAGGCGCCGAGCAGGTCGCCCAGGTTCACGTCAAGGGGACCGTTCTTGGCAACCCAGGCCTGGCGCTCCTCCGGCGAGAGGGCATCGACCCTGCTCCTGATCTCCTCGGTGCGCCGATCCAACTCCGCCTTCTGCTCATCAAGATCCGCAAGACGGTCGCGGAGCTGGGAAATCTGGAAATCCGCCTGGGCCTTGGTCCGGTTCGCCTCTCCGAAGGCGTCCGCTGCCCTCCGCGTCTGTTCGTTGAGCCCCTCGACCACGTCGCTGGTCGATTTGCTCAGGGTCGCCATGTAACTCATCCTATCGATGGCGTTCTGCGGGTTCTCCGCGGAGACCGCCACGCTGATCGGATCAAGAACCGTGCCACGGTACTTCGCCTGGGCGATACGGTTGATCTCGCTGCGATATCCCGCTGCGGCCGCGGTGGCTGCGTCCGCGGACTCGCGGGAGCGGTCGATCTCGGAGCGGATCTGATCAAGCGAATCCTCGCGGGACTCGATATCGATCTCAATCGCCTTTACTTCCTCGTTCTGAGCCGAGGTCGCCTGCGACACCTGTTCCATCTCCGCGATCAACCCGTCGACCCTGGAGACGACCTCCTGGCTTCCGGCGAGTGACGGGGATACACCGATGCCGAAAACCAGGGCGCTTACGGTGAGGGCGTTAAGTCGGCGAAGCTTCGACATGTCGATTCAGTTACTCCCGGGATCAAGGCAGACAATGTGTAAGACTTTAGCGTGTATGCGGCCTCCGGAGCCAACCGTGGAGGGCCCGTGTCGCGTTTGCCGGTGGTTCGCCGTGAAACCACAAGAACCTCCCGGCCACGTATGCGGCGGGGAGGTTTTCCGGGGCTCCGTTTAGAAGCGTACAGCCGAGTGGAAGGGCATGTAGTCCAGGGAGTTCTCGGACAGCGGCGTGGAGGAGTTCAGGGCATGGATCACGGTGCCGTGGCCTGAGTAGATCCCGACGTGGCTTGCTCCGGAGTAGAAGGCCACGATGTCGCCGGCCTGGAGGTCGGAATAGGCGACCGGGGTGCCCTGGGCAGCCTGTGCCTGGGAGGTGCGCGGGATGGACTTGCCAACCTGGCTATAGGCCCAGGAGGTCAGACCGGAGCAGTCGAAGGCGCTCGGCCCGGTGGCTCCCCATCCGTAGGGGGCGCCGATCTTGCTGCGTGCTGCATCCACGATCGCCTGGCCGGTGCTCTGGACCGGAGCTGCCACGGGGGCCGCTACCTCAGCGGAGTAGGCGACCGGGGCGGCCTGGCTCGCGAGTGAGGGGATCCACTGGTCGATACCGGGGACGTTGTTGATACCCGGGGTGTTCTCGATGCCTGCAACCTCGACGCGGTAATCGGTGTTGGGTACCACGACCTCAGCCGCCTGCGCGGGGCTGGTGATCACTGCGGTGGCACCAAGAGCAACTGCGGATGCGACTGCTGCGCTACGGACGGTCTTGGGATTGCTGCGACGGTGCTTGGCCATGTGATGAAACTCCAAATTCTTCCTGTTGGCTGACCGGGTTAGCTGTCGGATTCGGAGCGGAAGGCCCCTCTCCCCACTCCATCCACCGTCGGTGGCCCTCGTGAGAAGTTAACCCCAGGAACTGACTCTGGTTCCCCGGCTCACCACGCCCCCTGCATGCCCCCGGATGATGAATGCGGGTGATGTTGGGAACGTGGCGATTAAGCATTTTCTTTTGTTTCTAACGCGGCTCAATTGAAAGAATCTTTCAATCAACCCCGCAAGGTCTCAATCAGGTTACGAAATTGTCACGCCTGATGTCCACCCTGAATCAGAATTCAACTGCGTTATCGATCCGTTATCAATAATTCATGCCCTGGAGACCAGGAAGAACCCACACCCGACCGGGACGGCCGACCGGAAGCCAGCGCCTTTGAAAACTGGTCCCTGACCAGTACTTTCGAACGACTGTTGGCCAGAACGCACCACACCGCCGATTGGGCGAGGATGCGGCATGCCGAGCGCACAAAGACAACAACGTGACCTTCGCCACATTGTCGGGACAAGCCTCTGCACGGGGCCGAATCGCGCGCGAAAACGATCGGAATCCATTCCATACGGAACCGCCTAAGGTGGCAAGGGACCCTGGCGGCTGGGCGCGAACAGCCGCCGCTTCCGTCCCATCCCAAAGCGCACCCGGGTGGATGCAGAGGAGAGCTCCAAGCTGAATTCAACCCCATCCGCAGCGCACAACGATGACGTTGGCAGCTCAGCCCAATGGTCCGTGCAGCGCGATGCAAGGACGATCGCCCTGCACCCCGACGTCACCATATATTAAGGACGGCCCACACCCGCTCGCACCGCCGAAGAACCTGGACTCCACTGAAGGCACAGGGGGGTGTCCCTATGTTTTTGTCAAGGGATAGGCCCTGTATTCAGGAAAGCATTTCGGGGGTAGCTCCCGATTCTGATGATGGGCGTGGTTGAGCAGCTGGCCGGCGTACTCGCGTCGACCAGCTGATCGTGGTGAAGGTGGGCTACGCAGCAACTCTGGCGGGGATCTCCCTAAAGAACTCGGCCCGGGTCAACATTGCGTAGATGACGTTGCACCGGCGTCTGGCCAGGCACATCACTGCAGCGTTATGTCGTTTACCCTCGGCCCGTTTCCGCTCGTAGTAGGTCTTGGATGGTTCATGGAACCGGATCGATGCGAATGCCGAGTAGAACAGGGCGTTTTTCAACCGTTTGTTACCGGATCTGGCCGGGAACTCACCTCGGATGGACGTGCCGGATCTTCGTGTCACCGGGGCGATCCCCGCATACGCTGCCAGGTGGCCGGCTGACCGAAAGTCGGAGCAGTCGCCGACAGCGAGGAGAATGTTGGAGGCGGTCTTGATGCCAATTCCCGGCATGGATATCAAGACCTGGTGAAGAGGGAATTCAGCCAACAGTTCCTCTACTTGATCAGCAATGGTTTTCCGCTGTTCCAGCAGGGCTTTGATGTTGGTCGCCAGCTGCGGGATCACCACCTCAGCGGCAGTGGTGCCAGGTACGGCGACGGTCTGGGCTTTGAGTCCGTCGAAGATCGCGTCGACCAGCTTCGTGGGGTCTTTCTTCGATCGGTTGGCCATCCAGGTGTGTACCCGCTGGTAACCGGCCTTCTTCAACCTTGTTGGCCCGCCGTAGTGGATGAGCATGTCCAGCACCAGAGGTCGGGTGATGATGCTGCCCGGTAGGGCTCGTTCCAGACTCGGGTAGATCTGGGTCAGCACGCTACGCAGCCGGTTGATGGTGCGGGTGGCGTCCTTGGCGATGTCGTCATCGAACCCGGACAGCATCTTCAGCGCTGAGAGGACTTCGTTGTCCCGGTCCACGGCCCGCAGGGTATGCGGCATCGTCCGGGCGGTATCAGCGATGATGAATGCGTCCCGCCGGTCGGTCTTCGACCGGCCGGGGTGCAAGTCCGCGGCTTTGCGCATCGCCAGGCCGGGTAGATAGCCGACGAAGCAGCCAGCGTCCCGGGCCACGGCGATGGGCAGGGCACCGATGGTGTTGGGCTGGTCGACGACCACCAGGACGGTGCCGCAGGCTTGGAGGTCGGTGAAGACCTTGCGAAGCTGATCCTCGTCCTGGGGCAGGGGTTTGTCGTAGATGATCTCGCCTGTGGCTAGCATGGCGCAGGCGTGGTGGGCGGTTTTGCCCACGTCTAATCCGATGGTGACGTCGATGGTGCCGGTGGTCATGGCCGGCCTCCTTGTGGTGTCGGAGCAACAGTGACAGGTCAAACCTCGTCGCTGGTGTCTCGACATCCGATGCTGGCACCCACGTTACAAAAGAGAACTGAGTCGAGTGACTCGTCCGTGTCCCTATCAGCAGTCAACGGGTGTCCTGGTAGCCCGGCGACAACACCCCCCGGATCATGGTAACTACAGGGGAAATAAGCCATACCGGGCCCAGCGACTATCCCCATTATGGGGACACCATCAAAGTAACGGGGAGAAAAAACACCCGAGGCCCCTTTGATAAGGGTCCTCGGGTGTATCCGGCGAACTGAGACCTAGAGCTTGCCGTCTCGCTTGTCGCGTTCGATATTCGCGTTCTGGATCGCCTGCAGCGCGTCCAGCTCCTCTGCATGGTTGGCGTGCTCGATGGCGCGTGCCTTAGCGGTCACGTCCTCGGGATCCGGCGAGAAGAACCCACCGCGGGACTCGACCTCGGCGAAACCGAGCTGGTTCATCTGCTTCGGCACCGCGGCCCCGGCGTAGGGCAACGGGATCGGATGTCCGTGCTCGTCGACTGGGCCAATGGGCTGATGAACCTCGATGAAGGCACCATTCGGCATCTGTTTGATCACACCGGTTTCGATACCGTGCTCGAGTACCTCCCTGTCAGAGCGTTGCAGACCGAGGCAGATACGGTAGGTGACGAAATAGGCGATCGGGGGAAGGATGATCAGGCCGACACGACCGATCCAGGTCATCGCGTTCAGCGACACATGGAAGTGGTAGGCCCAGATGTCGTTTCCACCGGAGACCGTCAGCAGCCCGTAGAACACGAGTGCCATCATGCCGAGAGAGGTTCTGACCGGGGCGTCGCGCGGCCGCTGCAGAATGTTGTGGTGCGCGTCATCGCCGGAGAGCTTCTTCTCAATGAAGGGGTAGGTGAACAGCAGCACCACGAGGATACCGAGCATCACGGCCACCCAGAAGACGGCGGGAATGGTGTAGTTGCCCAGGTAGATCTCCCAGGCGGGCATGACACGGGCCGCGCCATCCGTCCACAGCATGTAGATGTCGGGCTGCGAACCCGCCGACACCTGCGACGGGTTGTACGGTCCGAGGTTCCAGATCGCGTTGATCGTGGTGATTCCGGCGAGGAGGGCGAGGAAGCCCAGGGTCACCGCACCGAATGCAACGGACTTGACCGCGAACACGGGCATGATGCGGATGCCGACGACGTTGTTCTCCGCACGTCCCGCTCCGGGGAACTGCGTGTGCTTCTGGTACCACACCAGCGCGAGGTGTGCCGCCATCAGACCGAGGATGATACCCGGGATGATCAGCACGTGCGCGATGTAGAAACGGTCGAGCATGATCTCGGAGGGGAAGTCGCCCCCGAAAACCAGCCAGTGCAGCCAGGTACCGATAATGGGCAGGCCGACGATGATCGCGGACATGATTCGCAGGCCGACACCGGAGAGCAGGTCATCGGGCAGGGAGTAGCCCATGAAGCCCTCGGCGACGCCGAGGATGAGCAGCACGCAGCCGATGATCCAGTTGGCCTCGCGGGGCCTACGGAATGCGCCGGTGAAGAAGATGCGCATCATGTGGATCATCATGGAGACGATGAACAGCAGTGCCGCCCAGTGGTGCATCTGACGGACGAAGAGTCCGCCACGGACCTCGAATGAGATGTTCAGCGCCGTTTCATAGGCGCGCGACATCTCGACACCGTTGAGCGGCAGGTACGCGCCGTCATAGATGACCTTGGTGATCGAGGGGTCGAAGAACAGCGTCAGGTAGACACCGGTCAGGATCAGGACGACGAAGCTGTAGAGCGCGAGCTCGCCGAGAAGGAACGACCAGTGGGTGGGAAAGACCTTGTTCAGCTGACGCCGCAGGCCGCCGGCCATCGTGTAGCGGGAGTCAAGGTTGTTTCCCAGGTTGGCTAGTTTATTGCTCATGACTTACGCTCCCAGAATGCCGGGCCGAGGGGCTCAATGAAGTTGCCTTCGGCGACGAGGTAACCCTCTTCGTCAACGGTGATCGGCAGCTGAGGCAGTGCACGTGCGGCGGGTCCGAAGACTGGCTTTCCGTAGTGCAGCGCATCGAACTGCGACTGGTGGCACGGGCACAGGATTCGGTTCGTCTGAGCCTCGTAAAGAGAGGTCGGGCAGCCGATGTGCGTGCAGATCTTTGAATAGGCGTAGTAATCGCCGTAGTGGAAGGATTCCTGTCCCTCACGCTCAACCACCCGCTCGGCATCCGCCGTGCGCAGGCGTATCAGCATAACCGCGTTACGGGGTCCGTGGATGGAGTGCATGTGGTTGGTGTAGACGTCGCGGGCCGGGTCGTAGAGATCACCATCGTTGACGTCCTCCTCGGGAAGCGGGAAGACGGTCTCCATCGATGCCGCGGCGAGGTCCTCCGGGCGGACGCGGACGAGCCGCGAGATTCCGGTGGTGATGAAGTGTTCACCACTCTCCCCGGTGTGCCTCTCGGCGATGGCCGCGGTGTCGCGACCGAGGTAGAGCTTCACTCCGTTGTTCTGCAGGGTCCAACCGGAGGTCCAGAGGGTGCCGTCACCCTGAACGTCCATCGGACCTTCCTTCGGCTTCCAGGGATTCTTGACCATGCCGCCCAGGGGCGCGACGATTGTCAGGCCGGCGAAGACCGCACCACCGCCGAGCAGACCCATCAGCACCTTGCGGCGACCCAGCGTCGATGTCTGCCAGGAATCGTTGAGCAGGGCGACGATCGTGCGACGATCCACCTCCTCGGAGGGGCCGTCGTGGCGACGCTGCACCGCGATCTCCTCGGGGATGAACTTCTTGACGTAGAGAACGCCGGCGAAACCGAGTGAGATGATGCAGAGTCCCGAGAGCACACCCAGCAGCGGGGTGAACACCGTGTAGGTCCACAGTCCCTCATCACCGTGGCCCTTGTACTGCCAGGGCCAGAACAGGTAAACGGCGAGGAACCCGATACCACCGAGGATTCCGAGTGCCGCCCAGATACCGACCGCACGAACCGCACGCTTTTCAGCGGGGTCGTTGGCGATGGGAAAACGCTCCTTGCGGTAGGCGATGGTGACATCGTCGAGCTCGGTACCCAGTCGCGCAAGGTCGTCGTTACTCATGGAGTTGAGTTCCTGGGTGGTGTACTGCTTCTTATTGTCGTTACTCATGAACGCGATCCAATCCACATAGCGGCGGCCACGAGGACCATGACGCCGACTGCCCACATGAACAGACCCTCAGAAACCGGGCCGAGACCACCGAGGCTGTAACCACCGGGTGACGGTGTCTCCTTGGTGGATTTGATGAATGCAATGATGTCCTTCTTCTCGTCCGCGCTGAGCTGGCGATCGGAGAACTTGGGCATGTTCTGCGGTCCGGTGAGCATGGCCTGGTAGATCTCCTGCTCATTGGCGGGATCCAGAACCGGGGCGTACTTACCGGAGGACAGCGCGCCACCGCGACCGGTGAAGTTGTGGCAGGACGCGCAGTTCAGGCGGAACAGATCGCTGCCGCGAGCGACGTCGGCAGGATTGATCTGTCCATCGAAGTTCGCACCACGGAGCTCCTCCATGGCGAGGGTCCCGTCCTCGTTGTACACCAGTCCCGGTCCCCCACCGTTGGCCGCAACATATGCCGCGATGGCCAGGGTCTGCGCCTCGGTGTAACGCGGGGTCTTACGGGTGGCCTGGGCCTCATTGCGCAGCATAGGCATACGACCGGAGTGAACCTGGAAGTACACAGCGCCCTCGCCGACGCCGACGAGTGAGGGACCGCGGTCCTCCACACCCTGCAGGTTGACTCCGTGACAGGTGATGCAGGCGACATCGTAGAGGTCCTTGCCCTCTGCGATCAACGCCTGATCATCGACCCTGGCGGTTGCAACCTGTGCATCCGGAGTAATAGCGGTAGCCAGGATTCCTGCACCACTCAATCCGACCGTCAGCGCCAGGGCACCGGCAACTGTCCGCCTGACTTTACGGCGATTCTTGACCTTCTTCGCCGAAGGCTGCGCCGTGCCGGCACCTTCGGTGGTCTGTGGGTTGGTTTCCATCATTTCCCTTTGAATCTCGACTGTGGAAGTGAAGGGCTTCGGGTTGTCCCCCGCTCCTGCACTGAACTGGGGCGGCGACGAACCCTGCGGCCTACTGAATGAAATAGATCGTGATGAACAGGCCGATCCAGACCACGTCAACGAAGTGCCAGTAGTAGGACACCACCATTGCGGCTGTCGCCTGGGCTGGCGTGAACTTGGATTTCTGAATTCTCAGAAGGATCACCACGAAGGCAAGCACACCGGCTATAACGTGGGCAGCGTGGAAGCCGGTGGTTATGAAGAAGGCTGAACCATAGACACTGCTCTGAATCGTCAGACCATGGCCAACGAGGGTGATGTACTCATAGCTCTGACCCAGAACGAAGATCGTTCCGAGAACGATCGTGACCAAGAACCATTTGCGGAGGCCGTATACGTCACCCCTTTCCGCCGCAAAGACACCGAACTGGCACGTCACCGAGGAAGAGACCAGAATGACCGTGATCACCAGTGCATAGGGCACGTTGAGGTGTTCGGTCTGCTCTTCCCAGGATCCGTTTGCCAATCCGTTCGCACGGGACACGAAGTACATCGCGAAAAGCCCGGCGAAGAACATCAATTCCTGAGACAGGAACACAATGGTGCCGACACTGACCATATTGGGACGGTTCAGTGCCGCAACACGTTGTGGTGCTGCCATACCTGTATTTCCTACTGCGCTCGTCACGCTATCTAGTATGGCGGTTCGATATGCCAAAGTCACTTCATGCCCCCCGTCTCAACTGAAAGTTTCAACCCTGACTTTCACCCCACCTCCACCCCGTGGATGCGGGCGATTTTTCAGAGCTTTGGGAACTTTGTCGCAGCAATTTCCGACTAGTACATAAGTGCAGGTCATCGGTGACACAGGAGACTCCAAGCAGCAGTACACCCTCGCCGCATCGTCCATGGCGACCACATGAGAGCGGTCTTTCCGCCCCGCGCAGCGTTTTGCTTGAGAGACACGTCACAGCGGTTTTCCGTACCCATCCGCCCTGAGTACAACTTTCGAATGACCCCCGCAGGAGAGCGTTCGTGCAGCTAGTGGTAGGGTCACGGGCCCCGTGGGCCCGCCTTTCCCTGTTCGTCCGGGCCTCCTCGTCGCATTGACCCGGTTCCGCAGCCATGCACGGTGCCGGCGCGGTGACAGCGCAAAAACCGTGCCCCCGCAACCGATCGGTTGCGGGGGCACGGCGAGTGATGCGTGAACTAGTGCTTCTCGCGAGGAATTCCATACTGAAGGTTCATCTTGGTCGCGGTCCACACAAGGAGGATGGCTCCCACGACGATGAGCCAGAACTGCCAGTAGATGATGCCGAAGCCGAGTACTGCGACCGCTCCGGACATCGCCGCCGGCCAGATCGAATTCGGACTGAAGAATCCGAGGGTTCCGGCCTTGTCCTGAACCTCCGCCTCCTCGTAGTCCTCCGGGAGGATGTCGATCCTGCGCTCGGTGAAGTTCAGGTAGGCGCCGAGCATCAGGGACAGGCCGGCGCTGAGCACCAGCGCGGTGGATCCGGCCCATTCAAGGGTTGTCACCGAGCCGGTATCCCTGACGTGCATGGTTGCGAAGATGTAGATCACAGCCACTGCCAGCAGGAATACGGTGATCCCGTACATGATCTTTGATGAAGCCTTCATTGTTTTATCCCAGTTCCTCTGTTAAGCGTCCGCGGCGTTCTCGCCGTCGCGGGTTTCAACTCGGTCAGTTACGAACGGATGGGTGGAGGTCGCGTACGGTGCCTCACCGATGGACTCCAGAGCCTCGGCGTTGGTCGCGTCGGGGTTTTCATCCCGGAAGTTGATGTAATCCGCGAAGGCCTCGCGTGGGACCACGCGGACCTCGAAGTTCATCATCGCGTGGTAGGTTCCGCACATTTCGGCGCAACGTCCGACGAAGGCGCCCTCCTCGAAGATCTCCTCGATCTGGAAGATCCTGTTGGACTGGTTCGCCTCAGGGTGTGAGTACACATCCCTCTTGAACAGGAACTCGGGAACCCAGAAGGAATGCGAGACATCCGCGGAGGCGAGGTTGAACTCGATGGGCGTGTGTGAGGGAAGGACAAGGACGGGAATCTCATCGGTGGTGCCGAGGGTCTCGATCCGGTTGAAGTTCAGATAGGAGATGTCGGACTTGGACCTGCCGTGGATCGGGTTATCACCGTTGGGATCGAACTGGGAGGCCTCGGCGCGCGCCTGGCTCTGCTCGTCAAGACCCTCGTACTGCTGCCCGCCGGGGGCGAGTTCAGAACCGATCTCGGAGTAGCCGAACTTCCAGTTCCACTGGAAGGCGGTGACATCGACCGTCACCTCGGGGTCCTTATCCAGTGCGGTGACCTTGTCCTGCGTCTGGACAGTGAAGAAGAACAGGACCATGACAATGATGATCGGGACGATCGTCAGCACGAGCTCCAGCGGAACGTTGTACTGCAGCTGCTTGGGGAATTCTCCCTCGCCGCGCTTCTCCGCCTTCTTGGCGCTCCACGCGAAGATAGCCGTGAGGAAAAGTGCCCACATGATGATGCCGATGATCCAGGCCGCAACCCAGACCCAGGACCAGAAGTTGCCCATTGCTACAGCCTCAGGCGTGATGCCGTCGGGCCAACCCATACGGAGGAATTTGCCGAGCGCACCACCGGGCGGAGCGACTTCACAGCCGGCCATGGCGAGGCCACCGAAGCCAAGGACACCGCCGAGCAGTGCCTTGCGCTTTAAACCACGCTTGTTTTGCTGTTCCACGTGTGTTCTGCCTTCCTGTCCACACAAAACTAGAGACCTCTACGGTCATTTCTATCTTCGCAGAATAGCCTATTTGCCAGCCGTTTCCATATCTTCCGAAATATTTCCGGCAGCACCTCCCGCGGGTGGCCTTCCCGCGGCATAAGACGTTCAACTGCAGCGATGGCCCACGCCACCGCGACGATCCGGCAATTCACCATATCAACCCTGTTACCCACGTCACAGACCATCATCCTTTTGGTTGCCCTTGAATGCAGGCCCTCACTACCCCCACCCCGGGGCGGGGCGCCGTGATCCCCCGGGGTCCCGGCCGATGACGGTGGGTCGCACCCCCGGGTGGGCGTCGAAACGCTAAGGGCCCGCTCGGTGCTCAGCGGCGCCCCGGCACGCGGGCCGAATTCCGGCGAGCCGGTTTCACCCGCACCCGCTTCGGGCCGTATCGTGGAACCGTTACGTTAGAGTGCCCTGCGTTTCTTTCCCCGGGGTGCGGAATTCTTCAGGAGGAACACCGACTCATGTGCGGCCTTTTAGGCATTTTGACAGCAGATGGAAACGCCGCTGACTTCGTTCCGGCTCTGGAGCGTGCACTTCCGTGCATGCGACACCGTGGCCCCGATGCCGCTGGAACCTGGCACGATACGGATGCTGCCTTCGGATTCAACCGTCTCGCCATCATTGATATCGCCCATTCCCACCAGCCCCTGAGGTGGGGTCCGGAGGGTGAGGAGGACCGGTATGCCCTGACCTTCAACGGCGAGATCTACAACTACGTCGAGCTGCGCCAGGAGCTTCAGGAACTCGGGTACTCCTTCAATACCTCCGGTGATGGCGAAACCATCGTCGTCGGCTTCCACCACTGGGGGCGGGATGTGGTGGAGCACCTGCGCGGGATGTTCGCCTTCGCGATCTGGGACACCACCGCACGTTCGATGTTCCTCGCGCGTGACCAGTTCGGCATCAAGCCGCTCTACTGCGCCACCACGGACGCCGGAACCATCTTCTCCTCCGAGAAGAAGACCATTCTGGAGATGGCCGCGGAGTTCGGTCTGGATCTCAGCCTTGACCGGCGGGCCATCGAGCATTATGTCGACCTCCAGTACGTCCCGGAGCCCGAGAGCCTCCACGCCAGTATCCGCCGCCTGGAATCCGGCTGCACCGCCACCATCACACCCGGCGGCACCATGGAACAGCGTCGCTACTTCAAGCCGAGGTTCAATGTCCGTCCCGTCGCAGAGGGTAAGGAACAGCAGCTCTTCGATCGGATCGCCGATGCCCTCCAGGACAGCGTCGCCAAGCACATGCGTGCCGATGTGACGGTCGGTTCCTTCCTCTCCGGCGGTATCGACTCGACCGCGATCGCGGCGCTGGCGAAGAGGCACAACCCCGACCTGCTCACCTTCACAACCGGCTTCGAGCGCGAGGGCTACTCCGAGGTCGATGTCGCCGCGGAGTCCGCCGCTGCCATCGGCGCCGAGCACATAGTCAAGATCGTCTCACCGGAGGAGTACGCCTCCGCCATCCCGAAGATCATGTGGTACCTGGACGATCCGGTGGCAGATCCTTCACTTGTCCCGCTCTTTTTCGTCGCCGCGGAGGCACGCAAGCATGTCAAGGTCGTGCTCTCCGGCGAGGGTGCCGATGAACTCTTCGGCGGCTACACCATATACAAGGAACCGCTCTCCCTGGCACCCTTCGAGAAGATCCCCTCCCCGCTGCGCAGGGGCCTCGGTAAACTCAGCCGCGTCCTACCCGAGGGAATGAAGGGCAAGTCCCTTCTCGAACGCGGTTCGATGACCATGGAGGAGCGCTACTACGGCAATGCGCGCTCCTTCAACTTCGAGCAGATGCAGCGCGTGATTCCCTGGGCACGCCGCGAATGGGACCACCGCGAGGTCACCGCCCCGATCTATGCCCAGTCCCGCGGCATGGACCCGGTTGCCCGCATGCAGCACCTTGACCTATTCACCTGGATGCGTGGGGATATCCTGGTCAAGGCCGACAAGATCACCATGGCAAACTCACTCGAGCTCCGCGTTCCCTTCCTGGACAAGGAGATTTTCAGGGTCGCCGAAACCATCCCCCATCAGCTCAAGATTTCCCACGGCACCACGAAGTACGCGCTGCGCAAAGCCCTCGAGGAGATTGTTCCAGCCCATGTCCTGCACCGCAGGAAACTCGGATTCCCGGTCCCGATGCGCCACTGGCTCGCCGGCGACGAGCTCCACGGGTGGGCACTGGACACCATCAATGAATCCCAGACCGAGGACATCTTTGACAAGGCCGCGGTCCTGGCGATGCTCAGGGAACACCGTGAGGGAGTCTCCGATCACTCCCGCCGACTGTGGACCGTTCTGGCGTTCATGGTCTGGCACGGCGTCTTTGTGGAAAAGCGCATCGACCCGCAAATTGAACAGCGCGACTACCCGGTGCGCCTGTAGTCCCCACCGGGTACTACTCACCGGGTCACATTCACGTACTGCTCACCGGGTAGTACCCACCGAGTAGGCAGCACGGGGTGTGGCCCTCCGGGGCCACCCGCGGCAGATCAGCGGAACCCGGGACGAAGCAACGGCTCTGCTGCCTCCACCGCGACCGTCCGCCTCAATGAGAGGTGACGGTCTGCAGGGATAGCGCAGAGCCGTTTCCGTATCTCCCCGCCCGCGGCCGCTTGTCCACCGGTGGGGGTCACACATCCTTTAGTTGAAGGAGTCACCGCAGGCGCAGGAGCTGCCCGCATTCGGGTTGTCGATGGTAAATCCCTGCTGCTCGATGGAATCGGCGAAATCAATCTGCGCGCCGAGCAGATAGGGGGTGCTCATCTTGTCCACGACCAGACGCACGCCTCCGACGACATCCTCTTTGTCGCCGTCGAGGGTGCGGTCGTCAAAGTAGAGCTGGTAGCGCAGTCCGGAACAGCCTCCCGGCTGAACGGCGATGCGCAGGGCGAGGTCATCGCGTCCCTCCTGGTCGATGAGGGCCTTGGCCTTGGATGCAGCCGCATCGGTCAGGATTACGCCGGTATTGGTGGATGGTGCGGTCATCGCTTGTATCTCCTTAACTTGTCGGCCCGATGGGACCGGTACTTCAATGCGTGGCTCGAAGTCTACTCTTGTCCGCCTCGAGGGGAAAAGGACAACCTCCGCCACACCTGGCCTCCTCCGCCGTCGGAACCCGGGGATCGGTGGGCAACCGGGGCGTCAAGGAACTCCTTCGTGTACAAAGCCCAACCGGGGCCTCCAACGAACGCCGATGGCAGCCTCCGATGAGAAATCCCGATTGCTCTTCCTGTCCACATACAACGCCACACACACCACCCCTATTCCCGAATTCGCGCCATTTGCTTGTAGCCTGTTCATTGTGAAACTTCCGTGGCAAAAAGACGCACCCTCAGACAACCAAGGCTCATCCGACGAGAATTCGGGCGCCGTAGCCGGATCACCGTCCGCCGAGGGTTCGGGGGAGGCCGGGGCCACGAAGCCGAAGGGCTACACCCCTCCCAAGGGTCGGCCGACTCCGAAGCGCAGGGAGGTGGAGTTCGAGCGCGGCATCATCCATGGTCAGTCACTCGCCCCCACCGAAACCTCGGCCCAGGCGCGGCAGAAGCGCAAGGAACTGAAGAGTTCCATGTCAAAGGAAGAATATAAGGCCTACAAGAAGCGGGAGCGCGACGCCCGGTTGAAGCGGCAGCGCGACGCCCAGGCCGCCATGGACCGCGGCGACGAGGCCTATCTCATGGCCAGGGACAAGGGCGAGATCCGGCGCTTCGCCCGCGACTGGGTCGATTCTCGTCGGTTCATCTCCAACTTCGTCATGCCCGTTGCCATCGCACTGCTGGTGATCATGCTCCTGGGCACCACCTTCCCCGAGATTGCGGCGACCTCATCGATGTTCGCCATGCTCCTGATGCTGGTCTTCCTCATCGAGGGCGTCAGCATCGGCCGCCGGGTGAACAAGGCCACCCGTGCAAAGTTCCCGGAGACCACGGAGACAGGTTTCGGTCTGGGCTACTACGCCTACTCCCGTTCCGTGCAGCCCCGAAAGTGGCGTACCCCCCGCGCACGGGTGGAAATCGGCGCGGACGTCTAGCATCCATGCGCACCCTGGTGCTCGGTGGCGCCCGGTCGGGCAAGTCGGTGTTCGCCGAGGACATCGCCGGCCCCGGCCCGGTCGTCTATGTCGCCACGGCGCGGCCGTGGCCCGGCGATCAGGATTTCGCCGAGCGGATAGCGATCCACGCCGGACGCCGTCCGGATTCCTGGACCACGGAGGACACCACCGATCTCGTTGAACTCCTCGGGACCCCGGTGCCGGGCACGATGCTTGTCGACGACCTGGGCACCTGGTTGACCACCGCCACCGATCGGTGCGGCGTCTCCGCGTGGGAGCAGGAGGTCCCCGCGCTGACCGCGCGGATCCGGGCTCTCACCACCGCCGTCGCGGCCTATGAAGGTGGCGATCTCATTCTGGTCTCACCCGAGGTGGGTATGGGTGTGATTCCGGAGCACAGGTCGGGTCGGGTGTTCCGTGATCGGATAGGCACCCTCAATCAGGAAATCGCCGGGCTTTGTGATCGCGTTGTGCTTGTAGTGGCAGGACAGGCGCTAGAGTTGAAAAGGTTTTAGAAATCCGCTTCATCTGACTTGAGGAGTTTCGAACATGGTTCCTGCCGAACTGTTCGCGCGTGTGGAGTTCCCGGACAAGGAGGCTCTCGCACGGGCACAGGAGTACCAACGGCAGCTGGCCAAGCCCGCTGGCTCACTTTCCCGCCTGGAGGAGCTCGGCTGTTTCATATCCGCCTGTCAGGGTCAGGTTCCGCCGCGGCGCATTCAACGGCCCCGGGTGGTCGTGTTCGCCGGCGACCACGGAATCGCCACCAAGGGTGTGTCCCCCTACCCCTCCTCCGTCAGCCTCCAGCAGGCGGAGAACATGAAAAACGGCGGGGCCGGCATCAACGTCATCGCCAGGGCCTCCGGAGCCGATGTGCGTGTGGTCGACGTCTCCCTCGATCACGAGGCCTGGGGTGATGAACGGGTCTCGCGGTCCTGTGGCTCCATCGACTTCGAGGACGCCATGACTCCCGAGCAGGTGCTGCGGGCAATTGAGATCGGAAAACGGATCGCGGACCAGGAGATCGATTCCGGTGCGGACATCCTGATCCCTGGCGATCTCGGGATAGGCAACACCACCCCGGCGGCAGCGCTCATCGGAACCTTCACCCTGGCCGAGCCCGCCGTTGTCGTCGGCCGCGGTTCCGGTGTCGATGATGAGGGCTGGAAGCGAAAGATCTCCGCGATCCGCGATGCGATGTTCCGGGTGCGGGATCTGCGGCAGGACCCCATCGCCATCGCCCAGAAGATCTCCTCCCCCGACCTCGCCGCCATGGCCGCGTTCATCGCGCAGGCCGCGATCAGGCGCACCCCGGTGATCCTTGACGGAGCGGTGGTCACCTCCGCCGCGCTGCTGGCCAACAAACTCGCCCCCGGCGCCAGGAGGTGGTTCATCGCGGGCCACCGATCGAAGGAACCCGCCCACTCGATCGCACTCGATGCCCTCGGGCTGACCCCGCTGCTGGATTTCGGCATGTGGCTGGGTGAGGGCGCAGGGGCCGCGGCGGCGCTTCCGCTGGTGAAGATGAGCGTCGACATCATGATCGATATGAACACCATGGCCTCAGCCAGCATCGATGACCGCACCGACTCCACCACCGCATAACGGTGTCCGGAAAAGGCCGTTTCCAGGAGGGTGAGCACGGCCCCGCTGTGGTCGAGGGTGTGACCACCGCGTTGAGCTGGTTGAGTATCCTGCCCTTTTCCGGCGCATCCGCCTTCGACCGGATCACCGGCGCCAGGGTGATGGCCTCGATCCCGGTTGTGGGCATGGTGTTCGGGGTGTTCACCGCCATCGTGCTGGGACTGCTCAACCTGGCCGGGGTCCCCTCGCTGCTGTGTGCCACCCTGACCGTGGTGATGTGGGAGCTGCTCAACCGGATGATGCATCTCGATGGCCTCGCCGATGTCGGCGACGCCCTCGGTTCCTATGCTCCGCCCGCCCGTGCCCGGGAGATCCTCGCGGATCCCCAGACCGGCCTCATCGGCTTCAGCGCGGCGCTTTTCTCACTTCTCGTCCAGATCGCCTCGGTCTCTGCGCTGATCGACACCTCCTCGGCATGGATGGTGTGTTTCATCCCCGCGTATTGCCGCCTGGGAGGGCAGGTCCTCGCCCGGAGCGGCCGCCGGCCGCTCTCCCCCACCGGTTTCGGTGCGATGCTCATCGGAACGGTGCGACCCTGGTGGATTCTGGCGTGGTGGGCGGGGCTGGGGGCCATCTCCACCGCCACGGCGATGCTCCTGGGCCAGAGTGGGACCTTCTGGATTCCGGCTGCGGCGGCCCTGGTGATCTGCCTGGTCTCGGAGGTGCTCGGCCGTCACTTCTCCAGGCGGTTCGACGGTGTCAACGGCGATTGCATCGGTGCCTGCGTGCATATCAGCGCCGCGGTGGCCGCGGCGGTGTGTGCCCTCGGGGCGTCGATAGTGTCCCTTTAGTTTCTAGATCTGGTCGCGGGGCACCACCCGCATGGAGTCGATGTTGACGTGCGGGGGCAGGCTCGCGACCCACCGCACCGTTTCCGCAATATCGTCAGCGGAAAGGTTGAGCACATCGTCGTAGACGGCCTTCGCCTTCTCCGCGTCACCACCGAAGCGGACGAGGGAGAACTCCTCAGTGGCGACACGGCCCGGATCGATCTCCGTGACACGCAGGGTCTGCGAATGGGTCTCCAGGCGCAGCACGCGCGTCATGGCGGCCACCCCGTGTTTGGCGGCGTTGTATCCCGCCCCACCCGCATAGGGGACATGGGCGGCCACGGACCCGATGTTGACAATCAGACCGTCAGCTGCGATCAGGCGGTCCATGAAGGCCCTGGTCATGCGCAGGGTACCCAGCACATTGGTCTCGTACATCCACGTCCAGTCCTCGAGCCTGGCATCGTGGATGCTGTCGAGTCCCTTGGCGCCACCGGCGTTGTTGACCAGAAGATCAATGTCACCCACCGCCTCCGCGAGACCGGACACCGATTCATCGGAGGTGACATCGAGCACGTGCGGGGTCGCACCGATCTCGCCTGCGAGCGCCTCCAGGCGGTCAACCCGCCGTGCGGCGATGATCACCTGCCACCCGTCGGCGGCCAGCGCCCGTGCCGTGGCTGCCCCGATCCCGCTGGATGCACCGGAGACCAGTGCGGTCTTCTTCTTCTGCGAATTCTCAGTCATACCCACAATCATGGCATTGCGGGGCACGGGCTCGCAGAAAGTACCCGGCAAACTCTGGCGGGGCCGCGGAAGACTCGCGCCCGCCGCGTGTCCCGCCGCCTACTTGACCAGGGTGTGCAGCCAGTGATGGGTATCGGGCACCGTGCCGTGCTGGATGCCGGTGAGCGTCTCCCGCAGCTTCATGGTGATCTCTCCGGCCTCGTTGTTGTTGACCGTGAAATCGCCGTGCCTGGACTTGACGGTACCCACCGGGGTGATCACCGCCGCCGTGCCGCAGGCGAACGCCTCCGACATGGCACCCGAGCGCGCATCCTCCTCCCATTCGGAGGTGGAGATCCTGCGCTCCTCAACCTTATAACCGAGGTCCGCGGCGACCTGCAGCAGCGAATCGCGGGTGATGCCGGGGAGGAGGGATCCGGACAGTGAGGGGGTAACCAGGGTGATTTCATCCCCGTTGTCACCGTCACGGTAGATGAATCCGAGGTTCATGCCACCCATCTCCTCGATGTAGCGGTGCTCGATGGCGTCCAACCACACAACCTGATCGCAGCCCTTTTCCTCCGCCTGTTGCTGCGCCAGCAGTGATGCCGCGTAGTTTCCAGCGAACTTCGCGGCCCCAGTGCCCCCGGGGGCGGCACGGACATAGTCCTCGCACAGCCAGACGGACACCGGCTTGATTCCCCCCGAGAAATAGGCGGCGACCGGGGAGGCGATGACGATGAATTTGTATTCATTCGCCGGATGGACTCCCAGGGACACCTCGGAGGAGATCATGAAGGGCCGCAGGTAGAGGGAGGCCTCACCTCCAGCGGCCGGGACCCAGTCGCGGTCGATGTCCACCAGGAGTTCCAGCGCCTTGATGAAGGTCTCCGTGGGGAGCTGCGGCATGGCCAGTCGCGCAGCGGAACGCTGCATCCGCTCGGCGTTGGCATCGGGGCGGAAGGTCCTGATTGAGCCGTCCTCGTGGCGATAGGCCTTGATTCCCTCAAAAATCGCCTGACCGTAGTGAAACACCGTCGTCGCGGGATCCATCTGGAGAGGTGCGTAGGGCGCCACCTGGGCATTGTGCCAGCCCTGCTGCTCGTTCCAGTCGATGGTCACCATGTGGTCGGTGAAGAACTTTCCGAACTTCGGCTCGGTCAGGATTTCCTTCAGACGATCGGGTGACGTCGGATTATCAGTGGGGGTCACGGTGAATTCGATAGACGTCATGGTGATAAAAGTACACCGCCGACCGTCGCCGGGCAGCAAAGGATGGACCTTAGTGCCGGCACGAACAATGTGGCTAGGCTTGAGACCAATTGCACGTATGTGTGCACAGGAGCACCGAAAGGACGTTTTATTTATGGCTAAGAACCCCGCCCCCACCACGGCACCCCGGAAGGTGGCCAGGGACGCCGGCCTACCGGTGAGGGGAGAGACCGCCGAACTTGTGCTGTCCAAGAAGCTCCCCAAGTCCACCGGGGCGGTGATCATCGCGATCTTCGCCGGGGAGGATGACACCATTGAACTCGCCGGCAGCACCACCCTTGACTCGATCTTCAGTGATAAGCAGCAGGCCCAGATCCTCAGGCAGTTGGAGGCCGTCGGTGCCACCGCGAAGAGAAACGAGATCACCCGCGTCCCGGGCATTGAGGGCGTGACCTCCGTGATCGCGGTGGGTCTGGGCAAGGCGGAGGAGCTTGACGACGAAACCCTCCGCCGTGCCACCGGGTCGGCGGCACGGTCACTCAGGGGCGTGGAGGTAGCGGCGACGACCATCGGCGATCTCGGTCTGGCCGCCGCTGTGACAGGTTTCGGCCTGGGCTCCTACTCGTTCAAGGGATTGCGCAGGGAAACCGGGGAACCGGAATCACCGGCCCCGAGCATTCACTTCCTCGGCGGGGACAAGTCCGAGTTCGTCACCGCACAGGTGATCACCGAATCAGTGATCTTCGCCCGCGATCTGGTCAATACCCCCTCGTCCCATCTGTATCCGGAGTCCTATGCGGTCATAGCAGCCAACGAGGCGGCCAAGCACAATCTCGATGTTGAGATCCTCGACGAGAAGCAGCTCGAGGCCGCGGGCTACGGTGGCATCCTCGCCGTGGGCAACGGCTCATCCCGCAAGCCCCGTCTGCTCAGACTGACGTGGAAGGGCAAGAAGTCCGCGAAGTCCGTGGCACTGGTTGGCAAGGGCATCACCTTCGACACCGGCGGCATCTCCCTCAAGCCCGGCGCCAACATGGACAACATGATTTCAGATATGGGTGGCTCGGCGGCGATGATCGCCAGTATCATCGCGGCCGCACGACTCAATCTCAGGATCAATGTCACCGCCACGATCCCGATGGCCGAGAACATGCCCTCCGGCGATGCCTTCCGTCCGGGCGATGTGATCACCCACTACGGCGGAATCACCTCCGAGATCCTCAACACAGATGCGGAGGGACGGCTGATCCTCGCCGACGCCATCGTCCGCGCCTGCGAGGACAACCCCGACTACCTCATCGATGCCGCGACCCTCACCGGCGCGCAGCTGGTGGCCCTCGGTATCCGCACCGCCGGGGTGATGGGCACGGCCGAGTTCCGCGATCGGGTCGCCCTCACCGGCCGGGAGGTCGGTGAACAGGCATGGGCGATGCCGCTGCCTGAGGAACTCGATGAGGAGATCACCTCGCCGGTCGCCGATCTGCGGAATGTCACCAACTCGCGCTTCGCGGGTATGTCTGCGGCCGGTCGCTACCTGCAGGAGTTCGTCGCCGATGGCGTCGAGTGGGCCCACGTCGATATCGCGGGCCCGGCGTACAACACCGCGGGCGCCTACGGCTACACGCCCAAGCGTGCCACCGGAGCACCGGTTCGGACCTTCGTGGAACTGCTCTCCGAACTGGCCGACTAGAGGTCCGGATGCTCGCCGCGCTCAAATTTCGCGCGGCGGGCCTTCTGCTCCTCACGTTTGCGCAGAATGCGTTCGTATTCGATCCTCTCACGCATGCGCTGGGGGTAGCCCGTCTCCTCGACGTCGTACACCGGAACACCGAGTTTCTTGATGATCACGTCGATGCCCTTGGGGCCGCCGATCCGGCGTCGGACGAACACACCACGGTCGTCGACAAGCACCACGGACATCTCGTTGACCAGGGTTTCCGGTTCAATAAACGCTTCCACAAAGGGCTTTTCCCTCACCCATCCCAGGAGGAATTCAAGGTCCTCTGGGCGGACGGTCTCGCCGGGACCACGGGCGGGACGGAGGTTGGATCGGGGCTTCTTCCGACCGAAAAAATTGAACACGTCCCCAATTGTAGGGGGCAACTTTCCCGCCTCCAATGACCCGAAGTCCACACCGATCAATTGAAGTCGGTATTCTTTTGGCTATTAGTTCTTTTTAACGACACGACTTTCGAGGAGTCTTACACAATGGCGTTCTCTGTAGAGATGCCCGAACTGGGCGAATCAGTTACCGAAGGAACAATCACCCAGTGGTTGAAGTCCGTCGGTGACACCGTTGAGGTTGATGAGCCATTGCTCGAGGTCTCAACTGACAAGGTCGACACCGAGATCCCCTCCCCGGTCGCCGGTGTAATCCTTGAAATCAAGGCAGAGGAAGACGATACCGTCGACGTCGGCGGAGTCATCGCCATCATCGGTGATGCCGACGAATCCCCCGAGTCCTCCGATGATTCCCCCGCCGAGGAAGCCACGGAAACCGAGGCCCCCAAGGAGGAAGCCCCCAAGCAGGAGGAGGCCCCGAAGGCCGAGGCAGCGGCATCCGGAGAATCCACCGATGTGGAGATGCCCGAACTGGGCGAATCCGTCACCGAGGGCACCATCACCCAGTGGCTCAAGGCCGTCGGCGACACCGTCGAGGTCGATGAACCCCTGCTCGAGGTCTCCACCGACAAGGTCGACACCGAGATCCCCTCCCCCGTCGCCGGCACCATCATCGAGATCCTCGCCGACGAGGATGACACCGTCGACGTCGGCGCAGTGATCGCCCGCATCGGCGACGCCTCCGCGGCCACCACCGAGGCACCGAAGAAGGACGAGCCCAAGCAGGAGGAGGCCCCCAAGGAGGAAGCCCCCAAGCAGGAGGAGGCCCCCAAGAAGGAGGAAGCCCCCAAGGAGGAAGCCCCCAAGGCTGAGGTTCCGAAGACCGAGGTTCCGAAGACCGAAGCTCCGAAGAGGGAGGAGTCTCCGAAGAAGTCCGAGGCTTCCGCCTCCGGCGACAACGTCCCCTACGTCACTCCGCTGGTGCGCAAGCTCGCGGAGAAGCACGGTGTCGATCTGAACACCGTCACGGGCACCGGCATCGGTGGCCGCATCCGTAAGCAGGATGTCCTCGCTGCCGCCAACGGCGAGGGCACCGAGGTCATCGAGTCCGCTCCGAAGTCGGCCGCCTCCACCAAGTCCGTGGATCCGGAGAAGGCCAAGCTTCGCGGAACCACCCAGAAGGTCAACCGTATCCGCGAGATCACGGCCAAAAAGACGGTCGAGGCCCTGCAGATCTCCGCGCAGCTGACACAGCTGCACGAGATCGACATGACCCGAGTGGCGGAACTGCGCAAGTCCAGCAAGCCGGCCTTCCAGCAGAAGCACGGAGTGAACCTGACCTACCTTCCGTTCTTCGTCAAGGCGGTTGTCGAGGCCCTGGTGTCCCACCCCAATGTCAACGCCTCCTACAACGCCGAGACGAAGGAGATGACCTACCATGAGGCCGTCAACATCTCGATCGCGGTGGATACCCCTGCCGGACTCCTGACCCCGGTCATCCACAATGCGCAGGATCTCTCCCTGCCCGAGATCGCGAAGGCGATCATCGACCTGGCGGACCGTTCGCGCAACAACAAGCTCAAGCCGAAGGATCTCTCGGGTGGCACCTTCACCATCACCAACATCGGATCCGAGGGCGCCCTGTCCGACACCCCGATCCTGGTACCGCCGCAGGCGGGCATCCTTGGTACCGGTGCCATCGTCAAGCGTCCAGTGGTGATCACCGAGGATGGCATCGATTCCATCGCCATCCGCCAGATGGTCTATCTGCCGCTGACCTACGACCACCAGGTCGTCGACGGTGCCGATGCCGGTCGCTTCATGACCACCATCAAGGACCGTCTCGAGACCGCCAACTTCAAGGGTGATCTCGAACTCTAGTGACCATTTCACCTATCCGGCCGCCGACCCCGTGTTCATCACGGGGTCGGCGGCCGGGCTTTTGTCCCCGGGAGACAGCCGTGGAGTATGGTTGTTGCCATCATGACAGCACCACGTGATCCCTTTTTCCCGGCCGACCGCTCCATCAGGGCCTCTCAGGATCCCATTGAGATACAGCAGCTGGGCACCGTCGACTACCGAGAGGCCTGGGACTATCAGGCAGGGCTGGCCGCGCGGCGGGCCCGTGGAGAGATCGGGGATCAGATTCTGATCCTCGAACACCCCTCGATCTACACGGCGGGAAAGAGAACGCAGCCGGAGGATCTGCCCACCAACGGTCTCCCCGTGATCAACGCCGACCGGGGTGGCCGGATCACCTGGCACGGACACGGCCAGCTGGTGATGTATCCGATCATCAAGCTCGCCGAGCCCATCGACGTCGTGGACTATGTCCGGCGGCTCGAGGAGGCGCTGATCCACGTCGTCCGGGAGATCGGCGTCGCCGATGCGGGCCGGATCGATGGCCGTTCCGGGGTGTGGGTGCCCGCACACGACGGATGGGTGGACAGCAAGGTCGCCGCCCTGGGGATACGGGTGACCCAGGGGGTGACCATGCACGGACTCGCGCTGAACTGCAACAACACACTCGACTTCTATGCGCACATCGTCGCCTGCGGCATCGCGGATGCCGGGGTGACCACCCTCTCCCGTGAGCTCGGCTACGATGTGGGCGTCGATAAGCTCAGTGCCCCGCTGGTCACAGCGCTTGATGATGCGCTCGCCGGACGCCTGAGCGTCGCCGACCACAGTTTCGGCAGCGCCCCCGACCCCACCAAACGGGGGTAGCCCACCCGGGGCCGGAGGAATTAGGCCCCACCCCGTTGGCGTTGAGAAACACTGAACCCTTCCGGCCAGTTCCGGAGCATTCGATCAATATTGAAAGATGTAAGGTTGCTTTTGTGACTACCGCACCCGAAGGACGCAGACTACTCCGCGTCGAGGCCAGAAACTCCAAATCCCCGATCGAGACCAAACCCAAGTGGATCAGGAACCAGGTCAAGAACGGGCCCGAGTACCGGGACATGAAGGAACGCGTCGCCGGAGCTGCGTTGCACACCGTGTGCCAGGAGGCAGGCTGCCCCAATATTCACGAGTGCTGGGAATCCCGGGAGGCGACATTCCTCATCGGGGGTGCGAACTGTTCGCGTCGCTGCGATTTCTGCATGATCAATTCCGCGCGCCCCGAACCGTTGGACCGCGGCGAGCCCCTGCGCGTCGCGGAGTCCGTGCGCGACATGCAGCTGAACTACTCCACCATCACCGGCGTCACCCGCGATGACCTCGATGATGAGGGCGCCTGGCTGTATGCGGAGGTTGTGCGCAAGATCCACGAGTTGAACCCCCACACCGGGGTGGAGAACCTCGTCCCCGACTTCTCCGGCAAGAGGGATCTGCTGCAGGAGGTCTTCGAATCCCGGCCGGAGGTGTTCGCACACAACGTGGAGACGGTGCCTCGCATCTTCAAACGGATCCGACCCGCCTTCCGTTATGAGCGTTCCCTCGACGTGATCCGTCAGGCCAGGGATTTCGGCCTGGTGACAAAATCGAACCTGATCCTGGGCATGGGTGAGACCAAGGAGGAGATCACCTCCGCACTGCAGGATCTCCACGATGCCGGTTGCGACATCATCACCATCACCCAGTACCTGCGGCCGGGTCCCCTCTTCCACCCCATCGAGCGCTGGGTGAAGCCGGAGGAATTCCTCGAGCACGCCGAATCCGCCACGGACATGGGATTCGCGGCCGTCATGTCCGGACCGCTGGTACGCTCCTCATACCGTGCCGGTCGCCTGTATGCGCAGGCGCTGGCCTTCCGTGGCGAGCAGCTTCCCGAGCACCTGTCCCATCTGGAGGACACCTCCGGTGGCTCCACCGCGCAGGAGGCCTCCACGCTGCTGCAGCGCTACGGCGCCTCGGAGGACACACCGGTGGCGGCGCGGGTGTAGCCCCTCCCCGTGCGTCCCGCGGTGTCCGGCACCTCCGATTTACTCGGGGGTGCTCTTTTCCGGGTCCCGTACCTCCACGGTGGCGGCTGCCTGGGTCCGCGCCCGACACCCCTTCATGCCCCCCTTCTGCCCCCTTTACCCACGCACGCCGGACACCGGCGTGCGTGGGTACGTTTTCAAGTACGGGGGCCATCGCCTATTGTTAAGTTCATGGCAGACGCAAGCAAGCAGGCGGATAAAGCCGCCAAGAAGCAGGTCAGGGCGGCGAAGAAAGCGCAGCGCAAACAGACTCGGTCACAGATGTGGCAGGTGTTCAATATGCAGCGCAAACAGGACAAGGCGCTCATACCGCTGATACTCCTGTCGGTCATCGGCATCCCGCTGCTGCTGTTCCTCATCGGGCTGATCTGGGGTGGCCAGTGGTGGATGCTGCCCATCGGTATCGCGCTGGGCATTGTGCTTGCCATGTTCATTTTCACCAGGCGCGTCGAGCGCGACGTGTACAAGCGCGCCGAGGGACAGCAGGGCGCCGCTGGTTGGGCCGTGGAGAACCTGCGATCCGGGGTCGGCATGACCTGGAGGACCAAGACCGCCGTCGCAGTGACCACCCACATGGATGCGGTGCACCGCGTCATCGGTCTGTCCGGCGTGGTGCTGGTCGGCGAGGGTTCCCCACACCGCCTCAAGCCGCTGATGGCGCAGCAGCGCAAGCGTCTCAACCGCGTCGCACCCGGCGTGCCGGTATACGAGATCATCACCGGTGAGGGCGAGGGGCAGGTCCCGATCGCCAAACTGCAGCGTGAGCTGGTCAAGCTTCCGCGCAACTACCGCAAAAACGACGTCGCCTCGCTGGCGGCCCGCATCGAGGCCATGGACAGCACCGGCGCCGGAGCCGGAGCGGCGCTTCCCAAGGGGCCGATGCCCAAGGGCGCCAAGATGTCCGGCATGAATCGCCGTGCACGTCGCCAGGCTGAGCGCAAGGGCGAAGCCTAGGTTCGTCGGTGTCGGCCATTCTGCTTATGTGGTGCATCCCTTCCGGGGGTGCACCCTTTTTTGATCACAGTCACATTATTGCCCCGCCGCAGATGCCATGATTAGTGCGTGAGTCTTCTTGTAGAGAATCAGCTCCTGGCCCTGGTGTCCATCATGGCGGTGGGACTGCTGCTGGGCAGGATCCGCATCTTCGGGTTCCGGCTCGGTGTGGCCGCGGTGCTCTTCGTCGGGCTCGCCTTCGCCACCATCGAGCCCGATATCACCATCCCACCCCTGATCTACGTCATCGGCCTGTCACTGTTCGTCTACACCATCGGCCTCGAGGCGGGTCCCGGTTTCATCACCTCGCTGCGATCGACGGGGGTCCGCAACAACGGTCTCGCGCTGGGGGCGATCGCGGCCACCACGGCCGCCGCATGGGCACTGATCACGCTTTTCGACGTCAACGCCGCCACCGGCGCCGGCCTGCTGACCGGCGCGCTGACCAACACACCCGCCATGGCCGCCGTGGTGGAGTCCCTTCCCGCGGAACTCGAGGGGTTCCCCGTCGTCGCCTATTCACTGACCTATCCCCTCGGGGTCCTGATGGTGATCCTCTCGATCGCCGTCCTGTCCTCGGTGTTCAAGGTCAACCACGCCAAGGAGGCGGAGGAGGCGGGGGTGGCCATCAAGGAGCTCTACGGCAGGCGGCTGAAGGTCATCCGTGATGATCTCCCCGCCATCACCAACATCCCGGGATTGTTCGGGCTCCACGTGATCATCTCCCGCGTCGAGCGTGACGGTGAGCAGTTCATCCCGGAGGAGGGCGACCGTGCCGAGCCCGGTGACATCTTCACCGTGGTCGGTGATGAGGACGAGCTGGCCAGGGCGGAGAAACTGATCGGTGACATCCTCCCGGGCGACCCCTACAGCGGCGAGGAGCTGCATTTCCGGCGGATCTTCGTTTCCAATGAGGATATGGTCGGTACCCCGCTGCACCGGCTCCGCCAGCGATTCAACGGCATGTTGATCACCCGGATCCGCCGCGGGGACACCGATCTGGTCGCCGAACCCGAGATGACCCTGCAGCTGGGTGACCGCGTTCGCGTGGTCGCGCCCGCCGATCGGATCGACGAGGCGACCCGTACGCTGGGTGATTCCTACAAACGCATCTCCGACTTCAACATCGTTCCCCTCGCGGTCGGCCTGGCGCTGGGTATCTTCGCGGGAATGATCGAGTTTCCGCTGCCCGGCGGTGCCGCGCTGAAACTCGGCAACGCGGGCGGTCCGCTGATGGTCGCACTCGTCCTCGGTGCGCTGGGCCGCACCGGTCCCCTGGTGTGGCAGGTGCCCTACGGGGCCAACCTCGCACTGAGGCAACTGGGGATCACGATGTTTCTCGCAGCCATCGGCACCACCGCGGGTGCCGGGTTCAGAACCGCGCTCAGCGATCCCGCATCCCTGCTGATCATCGCCGTGGGCGCGGTGCTCACGCTGTTGATCTCGCTGATCGTCCTCATCGTGGGCCACCGCATCTTGGGCATTCCCTTCGGCGAGGCCGCCGGGATCCTCGCCGGCACCCAGACCCATCCCGCGGTGCTGTCCTATGTGTCGGAATCAACCAGGAACGAACTCCCCGCGATGGGCTACACCTCCGTCTACCCCATATCGATGGTGGGAAAGATCATCGCTGCGCAGGTCCTGCTCTTCGTGCTGATGTAGCACCCGGCTGGTCGTGGCCGGGTGGGGCGGGTGTCAACCGTAGATGACCGCGGTGCCGGTGGCCTTGTCGTGGAGTCCGCGACCATCGGGGTCGACCATCACGGCGGGCAGGATGAGCACGGTGAACAGCGGACGCACCAGTGAGCGCCACCATCCGACCCGCGCCTCCGCGTCGATGCGCGCCACTCCCATGCCCAGCATCGCCTGGCCGGGGGTGCGGGCGAACAACCACACGCTGAGCCAGCCGAGGATCGCGAAGATGATCAGCGTGGAGGTGGCGACATCACCGAGCGCCTTGGTGAAGGTGCTCAGTGCGATGGCGAGGATCCAGGCGATGATCCAGTCAATGGCCACTCCACCGCAGCGCCTGGCCACCGACACCAGCGAGCCGGGACCACTCTGGGGCAGGCCGAGCTTCTCTCCCGGCCAGCGGCCGGGGGCATCCGGATCTTCGTTGTCCGCCGGGATCTGGGGGCCTTCGAGCCAGCTTCTTTTCGGATTCGCCATGGAACTCAATGTATCCAATACGGGGTGAAAGCGGAAACGGGATTTCCGGCTCAGATTTTCCTCGACTTTTCCGGAAATTCCGGGTCAAGTTTTGATAGAACGACAGATAATGACGTATACTGAACTCTGTCGTAAGGACTACATCTGAAAACGAGTCTACTACTTGTGATGCGTCCTCCGGTAGACCAACCGGAGACAAAAACCCTGATAGCCCATGTCAATGAGGAGTCACCGTGGCGTTCAACACCCCGGAAGAAGTTACCAAGTTCATCAAGGATGAGAATGTCGAGTACATCGACGTCCGATTCACCGACGTTCCCGGAATCGAGCAGCACTTCACCATCCCGGCCTCCGCATTCGATGAGGACGCCATCGAGGAAGGTCTGGCATTCGACGGATCCTCCGTCCGTGGTTTCACCACCATCGACGAGTCCGACATGAACCTGCTGCCCGACCTGGCCACCGCATCCATCGATCCCTTCCGCAAGGCCAAGACGCTGAACATGAAGTTCTTCGTCCATGATCCCTTCACCCGCGAGGCCTTCTCCCGCGATCCCCGCAACGTCGCCCGCAAGGCCGAGCAGTATCTGGCCTCCACCGGCATCGCGGACACCTGCAACTTCGGCGCCGAGGCCGAGTTCTACGTCTTTGACAAGGTCCGCTACTCCGCCGAGATCAACAAAGCCTTCTACGAGGTCGACTCCGACGAGGGCTGGTGGAACCGCGGCGAGGAGTTCAACATCGACGGATCCCCGAACCTTGGATCCAAGACCCGGATCAAGGGCGGCTACTTCCCCGTGGCGCCCTACGACCAGACCGTAGAGCTCCGCGATGACATCTCCCGCAACCTCACCGCAGCGGGCTTCAAGCTCGAGCGTTTCCACCACGAGGTGGGCACTGGCGGACAGCAGGAGATCAACTACCGCTTCAACACGCTGCTGCATGCCGCGGACGATATCCAGACCTTCAAGTACATCGTCAAGAACACCTCCGCGCTGCACAGCAAGGCCGCGACCTTCATGCCGAAGCCGCTCGCCGGTGACAACGGTTCGGGCATGCACGCCCACCAGTCGCTGTGGAAGGACGGTAAGCCGCTGTTCCATGACGAGTCCGGTTACGCCGGCCTCTCCGACACCGCCCGCTACTACATCGGCGGAATCCTGCACCACGCAGGCGCCGTGCTCGCCTTCACCAATGCGACCCTGAACTCCTACCACCGCCTGGTACCGGGCTTCGAGGCTCCCATCAACCTGGTGTACTCGCAGCGCAACCGCTCGGCTGCCGTGCGTATCCCGATCACCGGTTCCAACCCGAAGGCCAAGCGCATCGAGTTCCGTGCACCGGACCCCTCAGGCAACCCCTACCTGGGATTCGCCGCCATGATGATGGCGGGCCTGGACGGTGTGAAGAACCGCATCGAGCCGCACGCACCGGTGGACAAGGACCTCTACGAGCTGCCCCCGGAGGAGGCCGCGTCCATCCCGCAGGCCCCCACCTCGCTCGAGGCGTCCCTGAAGGCACTGCAGGAGGATTCGGACTTCCTCACCGAGTCCGATGTCTTCACCGAGGATCTCATCGAGTCCTACATCGCCTACAAGTTCGATAACGAGATCACCCCGGTTCGCCTGCGCCCGACCCCGCAGGAATTCGAGATGTACTTCGACTGCTAAAACAGCAGCCTATCGACGCCAGGACCGCTGGCCCCACCGTGTGGTGGGGCCAGCGGTCTTTTTGTCGCGCCATTGCGGCGGGGGTATGCGCACCACCCGCAATCCTTTAGGTATTACCTTTTAGGATCGGATGATCTATGCTTGATTGATAGCAGTCACAACAGACAAATAATGTTGCTCGCATCACTATTAAAAAATACTGTCCAGACGAAAGCGCAAGCCATGTCACCCAACATCAACCTCCCCGCCCCCTCCACCCCACCTGAACTCGCTTTCCACTGCCCCCTCCACCCCACCTGAACTCGCTTTCCACTCCCCTGTCCACATCATCGTCATGGGAGTCAGCGGAAGCGGAAAGACCACGATCGCGCAGCGGATCCATGAACTGAGCGGATTTCCCTATGCCGAGGCCGATGACTTCCACCCGGTGGCGAACAAGGAGAAAATGTCATGGGGAATCCCCCTCGAAGACGAGGATCGCTGGCCCTGGCTGGAAATCATGAGGGACTGGGCCGGCGAGCAGGCGGCCGCGGGACACTCGACGGTCATCACCTGCTCCGCCCTCAAACACTCCTACCGCGAACTGCTCCGACAGGCACAGGGCCGGGTCGTATTCTTCGAACTCGACGCAGGCACCGAAGTACTCACGGATCGGATGGCTCAGCGCGCGGGCCATTTCATGCCCACCTCACTTCTCGAATCCCAGTTGCGCGATCTCCAGCCGCTGCGCGCCGGCGAACTCGGCAGAAGGCTCGACGCCACGCTTCCCCCCGGCGCCCTCACCGCGGAGATTCTGCACACCCTGAACGACTACCACAAGGAGGGACTACTCCCATGATCACCCACGTCCTCGCTGCGGAGATGGCACAGCAGTCACCAGGCAGGCTCGTCTTCGCCACGGTCTTCAGCATCGCGCTGATCGTCGCCCTCATCGTCTGGGCCAAGCTCCATCCCTTCCTCAGCCTCATGATCGGCTCCGCGGCGCTGGCACTGACTGCCGGCACCCCCGTGGTAGAGATGTTCTCCTCATTTTCCAGCGGCTTCGGTTCCACGCTGGGAAGTGTCGGCGTCCTGGTGGCGCTGGGCGCCGTTATCGGCGGTTTCCTCGTCAGTTCGGGCGCTGCCGACTCCATCGTCGACACCTTCCTCAGCCGCACCACCACACGCTGGCGCCCCTGGGTGATGGCGGGACTGGCCTTCCTCATGGGCATCCCCCTGTTCTTCGAGGTCGGTATCGTCCTGCTGATTCCGGTTGTGATCCTGGTGGCACGACGTTCGAAGACTCCGGTGATCCTGCTCGGAATCCCCGCCCTCGCCGGGCTGTCTGCCCTGCATGCGCTGGTGCCACCGCATCCGGGTCCGCTGCTGGCCATCGACGCCCTCGAAGCCGATCTGGGACTCACACTCGCCCTCGGTCTGCTCGTCTCCATTCCCGTCGTCATCATTTCCGGCCCCATCGCCGCGCGTTTCATGGTGCGCTGGGTACCCATCGAGGCTCCGCTGAACACCCCGGGCGGATCGGCGGCCGACACCGGCGATGGGGACGGGCAACGCAGCCGTCCCTCCGTCGCAGCCGGCTTCTTCGTCATCCTCCTCCCGGTCGCGCTCATGCTCTCCCGCACCCTGGTGGAGACACTCGAGGTTCCCGAGGGCACCATCGTGCGCACCACCTTCGATGTGCTCGGCACGCCCCTGAACGCACTGTTGATCACCGTACTGGTGGCCATGGTCCTACTGGGGTTCATGCAGGGACGCTCCGCACAGGACTCCTCCAACGTGGTCAGTGGCGCCTTCGGCCCGATCGCCGGTGTTCTGCTGATCGTCGGTGCCGGCGGAGGCTTCAAACAGACCCTGGTCGATACCGGTGTCGCGGAGGTGGTGGGCAACTGGGTGCAGGCAGCTCCACTCTCGCCCCTTGTCACGGCATGGCTCGTCGCGGTGTTCATCAGGTTGGCAACGGGGTCGGCGACCGTGGCCACGATCACGGCCGCCGGAATCATGGCCCCTGTTGTCGCCGATGCAGGCAGCGTGGAGGCAGCGCTGATGGTGCTGGCGATCGGCGCCGGTTCCGTCTTCCTCTCCCACGTCAATGATGCCGGTTTCTGGCTGGTCAAGGAATACTTCGGGATGACGGTCGTGCAGACCTTCAAGACCTGGTCCGCGATGGAGACCCTGCTATCGGTCACCGGGCTCCTCGGCGTGCTGGCACTGAGTCTGGTGCTATAGCTAGCCCGAACACGAAAAAGACGGCCGGCGCAACCCCCTCCACGGGGTGCGCCGGCCGCCGTTGTACAGGCGTATGAGCGGTGCTAGATACCAATCAGTTCTGAGGCGACGACATCGGAGACACAGATGGTGCCGTCGGGTTCGCCGCGGGAGGCGAGGAGTTTGTCGGCGTTGATGATCACTTCGAGCTGCCGTTCCAGGGTGAAGGTCTCCCAGACCTTCATTTCATTAGCGCGAACCCGCAGACCCATGACGAACTCCTCTCAACAACAAGCCAAACCAAGGTGGTTCAGTTCACATTTTCTATTCAATGCGTTATAACTCATCCTAGGCTGCGGTCGGAAGCAAGTGAAGCCGGAGGAGTCAAAATCCCCCGAAACCACCCCCGAACAGGTGAAATACGAGGAAAGGCTCATGTTTGCTTCAGTGCCACAGGTTCCGCTCCCAAACATAACGGGGGTACTGCTCGGGTGGGAGCTACCCCACAGCGACCAGCGGGGCGACCACCGCCCGTCCCAACCCGAGTTTGATTCATGCACCCCCACCGGTCCGTGTCTCCACCCCGTCGCTTTGCCGGAATCACCTGAACAGGGGCTGGCTCCATTGAGGAACCGACCGCAGGACCACCCCCGTCCATGTACTCGGGCAACGGTCACCGAGCTTCCGGAACCATCTCCCTGAACTAGGGTCGGAAGCACATATCCCCCACACACAAGGATCGAGTTGAATCATGACCGAACCAGTCACCAACCAGGAAGACATCCGCGCGATCTTCAACGCCACCGCATATGACAGCTCCGGCGAGAAACTGGGTTCCATCAGCGAAATCTACCTCGACGACCAAACCGGAACCCCCACCTTCGCGGAAGTCAGTCACGGCCTCTTCGGCCTCTCCGCGAGCCTCGTTCCGCTAAGGGGAGCGTCACTGGAGGGAACCACCCTCAACCTCGGCTTCTCCAAAGACGCCATCCGGGACGCCCCCGATATCGACAACGCCGCCGGACTGAACCGGGAGCAGCAGGAAACGATTCACGGGCACTATCAGCTGACGGAAACCCCGGACTACCGCTCATCATGGGCGACCGCGGACGCCGCGCCCGGTGCCCAGATATCGGATCCGGACACCACCGTCGGCGAGGAATCCCAGGTCGAGGGTAAGGCTCCCGGCGATTTCGACCGTGGCGATCGCATTATTTCGCGTCGCTACGTGATCGAGGAGACCGAGGTCATCGAGAGGCTCGATCCCTAACGACGCCTCTTTTCAAAGCCCATCCGCGGGGCGAAACCCTGCGGATGCTTCAACTGGGCGACCGCATCGGCGATGACCATGCGGAAGCGTTGGTTGCTGACCGGCATATGGGAGATGGGGAACCACCCCACCTCGGTATTCTCCCCGTCCGCGGGGAAGGGTGCGTCGCTCTCGCCCACCACCACGCATCGCATCGCGGTGTCCATGAAGCGGCACCGGTCCCCGTTGGGATAGATGACCGGACCGACGGCCCCGACGCCGAGCAGCGCCTCCGCCGACACGTGAAGTCCGGTCTCCTCGAGCACCTCCCGCACGGCGCCCGCATCGGGCTGCTCACCGGGATCGCAGATGCCGGTGGGGGGTGTCCACTCCCCCGTGTCCACCCGCCTGACCAGCAGGACATCGGGCACGACATGGAAGGGCGATCCCGGTGGGACATCCCTGATCACCACGGCCGTGACGCCGGGGAGCCACAACTCCTCGTTTCCGATACGCGCGCGCAGGTTGACAATGAACTCCGGTGTCGACATACCTATACTCCCCTGTCCTGTGGCTCGACTGCGCGGTCCACACTACACCCCCGCAGTTTGGCGGCCGTGGCGGCGGTCATGCCCGGTGATCATCCATGTTCATCGGCCAGGCGCGCCGGAAACCATGTCTCCAACGCACGTCCATCGATGCCAACTACACGCTTGTCGACGGACGCAGGAAGGCGGACGAGCACGTCATGGGGTCCCGGCCCGCGCACACCTTCGCGGCCTCGGTTGAGGTAGATACCACCGCGGTCGTCGATTAGCTGCCGTTTCCGGCGGTGATGGATTCGACGATGAAGGTTTTCACCGCTTCAACGTCATTGGGCAGCTCGCTGACATGACGTTCGGCCTCCATGACCGCAGCGAAACGTTCCGGCATCGGTGGCTCCGCTCCGGTTGCCTCAACGATCGTGTCCGCGAATTTCACCGGAAGCGCCGTTTCCAGGCAGATGATCGGCGTGGAGATTCGGTCACGCCACTGCCTGGCGACGTGCACGCCGTCCGCGGTGTGCGGATCGAGCAGAATCCCCAGGCGATCGGACACGTCTCGGATCGTCTCCACCCGGTTGGCGTGACTGGAGCGCCCCGAGGCGAAGCCGTATGTGGTCTCCGCCTGCGAAAATGCGGGGTCCCGGGCGAGGGAGAAACCGCCCTGCTTCACCTGTGTTCCGAAGAGGTCGGCCACACGTGTGGCATCGCGTCCGAGCAGATCGAAGATGAAGCGCTCGAAATTCGAGGCACGCGAAATGTCCATCGACGGGCTCGATGTCTCGAAGGTGTCCGCCGAGCTGCGGACCCGGTAGTCGCCGGTACGGAAGAACTCGTCCAGGACATCATTTTCATTGGTGGCCACAATCAGCCGGTCGATGGGCAGCCCCATTTGGCGGGCGATATGCCCGGCGCAGATGTCACCGAAGTTTCCGGTGGGAACCGAGAAGCTGACCTTCTGCCCGTTGTTCTCGGTAATCCGCAGCCAGGAGGAGACATAATAGACCACCTGCGCCATCAGTCGGGCCCAGTTGATCGAGTTGACCGCGCCGATGCGGTATTCGGCCTTGAACCCGGCATCCGCTGACACCGCCTTGACCACATCCTGGCAGTCATCGAAGACACCATCGAGTGCGATGTTGAAAATGTTGGGATCGTCGAGTCCGAACATCTGCGCCTGCTGGAAGGGGGTCATACGCCCGGCGGGGGTCAGCATGAACACACGGATCCCCTCCCTTCCGCGCATCGCATACTCCGCCGAGGAACCGGTGTCGCCGGAGGTGGCGCCGAGAATATTGATGGTCTCGCCGCGGCGCCCGAGTTCGTATTCGAAGAGCTCACCGAGAAGCTGCATCGCCATATCCTTGAACGCCGCCGTCGGCCCCTGGGAGAGATGCCCGATCCACAGACCGTCATCTAGTTCGGTGACGGGGACGATCTCCTTGCTGGAAAACTTCGGGTAGGTGTAGGCGCGTGCGGTGATCGCCCTGATATCGGCCACCGGGATATCATCAATGAACAGGGAGATCACCTCCGCCGCCAGGGCTGCGTACCCGTCCCCGGCGAGCACACCACGCCAGCGGTTCAGGGTGTCATCATCAATCTGCGGATACTCCGCCGGCAGGTACAGGCCACCGTCGGGGGCGAGTCCGCCGAGCAGAATGTCACTGAAACGAGCCGGGGTGCGGTTGGAGTCGCGCGTCGAAATATAGTCCACGGTTAACAGGGTAGCCGACCACACCCACCGGCACTCCCCCGCACCACACCCATTCCCGTGACAACCCAGCCCCCTTCCAATAGAGTGTTCCTGATCACTCCCCGCGATGATTTAGGATGTGCGCCATGCAAAACCCCCCGGCCCCGGAAAAGGACTTCTCCCTTGAACCGGCCCCCGTGTCCAAACACAACCTCTACGTCCTCATCGGCTGTACCGCCCTTGTCGTGGCTCTCGTCTTTCTCGGACCCTACATCTACCCCTTGATCCAGCAGTTCGACCCCTTCGGGATCTACCAGTAGCGCCCCTCCCCCACCATCCCGAGCGCCACGTCCGACCGCCTGATGGCGTGCGGATCCCGCAACATAGGTAGTATGTACAAATCCATCGCAGGCGTCCGCCTGGCCCCGTGGGTTTAATCGTTGCAGGGAATGAATGTCTTCTATGGCCTCTGATCGGATTTCGCGTCGAGCACTCATCGTCTGGCTGTCGGCGGTACTGATCTACGTCATGGCGATCACCGGGCGCACCTCCTTCGGCGTCGCGGGTGTGGACGCCATAGAAAGATTCGGTATCGACGCCTCCCGCGTCGCGGTGTTCACCTCCGTCCAGCTCGGTGTCTACGCACTCGCCCAGATCCCCACCGGAATACTGGTGGACCGGTTCGGACCACGCAGGCTGCTTGTCGCCGGCGCCCTTGTGATGGCGGCCGGCCAGATTCTGCTCGGGGTCACCAGCAGCTACGGGATCGCCATCGGCGCACGCGTGCTGATCGGTTGTGGCGACGCCACGGCGTTCCTCTCCGTCATGCGACTGCTGCCCTCCTGGTTCCCCATCCGCCGGACTCCGGTGTTCACACAGTTAACCGGTGCCATCGGACAGGTGGGTCAGTTTCTTTCCGCGGTTCCCTTTCTCGCGCTCCTCGGCGCCAGCGGCTGGACCACGGCCTTCGTCAGTCTCGGCGCCGCCGGCGCCCTGGTCGCGCTGGCCGGCGCGCTGGTTGTCCGCGACACACCCGTGCGGGAACCGCAGGTGGCAGCGGTGGGGGCGTCGATAAGCGGGGGCAGGATTCTGGACAACCTGAGGCTGGTTGTCACCAGCCCCTACTGCTGGCAGGGGCTGTTCACGCACTGGACCAACATGTTCCCCCTGGTTGTCTTCCAACTCCTGTGGGGCATGCCCATGATGACGCTGGGCCTCGGGCTGAGTACCGCCCAGGTGGGCATGGTGCTCACGCTGTCCACCATCGGCAATGTCATCGGTGGCCCCTTCGCCGGGATCACCTCCGCGCGTCTGGGCAGAAGGCGTGACGCCTTCGCACTGGGGACCGCGGTCCTCCAGGCCCTGCTGTGGACCTATCTGTTCTTTCCTGCGACACCGCACGGCAATGCTTTCCTCGCCGCGGCGGTGGTCTCCTTCTTCGCCGGGATGATCGTGCCGGCGGCGAACTTCGGCTTCGACACCGTGCGCGAACGGGTAGACCGCTCACTCAATGCCACCGGAACCGGCTTTGCCAACATGGGCGGGTTCTCCGCGGCGATGCTATCGACGCAGCTCCTCGGGCTCCTGCTCGATCGCCATTCCCACGGGCAGGCCTATGCGTGGGCGGATTTCCGATACGCCTGGCTCGCCGTGCTCGTCGTGTGGTTGCTCGGGATTATCGGGTACGCGATCTGTCTGCTCATCGTCTCCAGGCACCAGCGACCCCGGCCCCGCGTGGTGTAGCGATCACGGGCGGGGCCGGGGCCGGTGTGATCAGAAGTGTCGACCGGGTCCGAAGGGACCGAAGTTTCCATAACCCCGACCACGGTGGCCCCTTCCATCCGGACGCTCGGCGCCGAGAATGAAGCCGTCAACGATGTTCTTGACGGCATCGCCGACCTCGTTGATCAGGTCCGCCGCGGGGTCACGCTGCGGACGGGGACGGCGCCGGTACCGGGTGTCCTCGTCCGCGTCGACGATGTCATCAACATAGAGGGGGCCGTCCTCGGGGTCGGCGTCCTCCGCCTCGTCGAGCCCACCGAACACGTCGTCGGGTTGAAGGTCGCCGTCGAATTCAATGCTGAGGACCGAACCCTCGAAGTTGAGTTTCTCATCCGGGTCGACGCCGAGCTGGTGGGCGTATCCGATAACCGCCGCCACCTCTGCGAATGTGGCATCTGAAAGATCGATGGTGAGTTTGATGGCCATTGTTTGTCAATCCTATCCCTGATACGTACTGCTTCCGGTGAACTAGACCCGAGCGTACGTTCGCCATCACCGCCTGTAAACCACTTAGCCTCAATCCACCGATCGGCTTTCGGTGGTGAGCTGATTTTCACTGCAGGCGTCCTCGGAACTTTGAAGCAGGGGTGACCCCCAGATCACGGTCATCTGGTTGTTCCACGAATTGTTGTCATCTCGGTAGCCGATACATCGGCTGGGTGGTCAGACTGCTGCTGCTGGTGGTGGTGAATGGGTATGGCAGAACAGTCGAGTCCACTGCGGTTGCCACTTCCACTGCTCGGGCAGGTGCAGAACCAGCCGTCGTGCACTACGGGCAGTGCGGGCCGGAACGGTTACTAACTGGTTCGCCCCGGGTTTAATGGAGGGTAGGAAATTGGAAAAGGAAACCCTTACATGCCCACCAAATACACTGTCGAGCTCAAGCAGCGCGCTGTAGAACTCGTGCTCCACGCTCAAGCTGATCCCGTCACCGCCCGGGGCGCGGTCACCCGCATCGCCGACGAACTCGGCGTGAGCAAGGAAACCCTGCGCGTCTGGGTCCGCACCCACAAGCAATCCGGAACCGACACACCGGCCGAATCGATGGACCTGGAAACAGAAAACCGCAGGCTGCGGGCCGAGCTCGCCGAAGCCAAACGCGCCAACGAGATCCTCAAGAAAGCCTCGGCTTTTTTCGCGGCGGAGCTCGACCGCCCACACAAGTAATCGTCACCTTCATCGACGACAACCGTGCTCAGTTCGGGGTCGAGCCCATCATCCGCGTCCTGGCCACCACCAGCGCGAAGATAGCCCTGAGCACGTATTACGCCCACAAATCACGGCCTGAATCAGCCCGGTCCATCCGGGACAAGCAGATCACCCGGGCACTGCGCCGGATCTTCGAAGACAACTACTCATGTTACGGCGCCCGGAAGCTGTGGGCGGAGATCAACCGCGAGGCCACCTTCGGTCACGTCGCCCGCTGCACCGTCGAGCGTCTCATGGCGACCGACGGGCTGAAGGGGATCCGGCGGCGGAAGAAAAGACCGTCAACTCGCAGCGCCGACGCCGGCGAGTGTCCTGTCGACCTGGTGGAGCGCAACTTCGCCGTGACCGCGCCGAATATGCTGTGGGTCGCCGATATCACCTATATCCCCACCCGGGCCGGGTGGGTGTATGCGGCGTTTGTGTTGGACGCCTACACCCGTGAGATCATCGGTTGGCAAGTGACGAACCACATGCGGGTCTCGTTGGCCCGCGATGCCTTGGATATGGCCCTGTCGGCTCGTCTTCGCGCTGGTGAGGACGTCTCTGGGCTGATCCACCACAGCGACCGTGGAGTGCAATACCGCTCTATTACCTACGGCGAGTCATTGGCGGAGTCGAAGGTCGTGGCCTCGGTCGGATCCCGCGGCGACTCCTATGACAACGCGATGGCCGAGGCGTTGAATTCGATGTTCAAGGCCGAGCTGATCGACCGCAGGACGTGGCCGGCGCTGACCGATGTGATCGTGGCGACCTCGAAGTGGATCGGGTGGTACAACAACCGCCGGTTGCACTCCGCACTGGCTCATCGCCCGCCGAAGGAAGTTCACCAGGAATGGCAGAAGTATCAGGCCTACGCGGCCTGATCGACAAGTAAATCACCCTCTACAAAACCCGGGGCTTGACAAACCTTCGTCGGATCGTTGCCGTGGTCGCCTTGGCCAGCCCGGCGCCGGCGACGACACCAACGGTGCGGGTGAGGTTGAATGCCATCACCGCCAACACCAGCCACGCCGCATTTGCGGTGAACTTCCCGGACGGCATATGCGCCAGAGCGCTGTTCTTCAGATCGGCGTTGACCTGCTCAATGACCGCATGCTGGCGGTGGGTCTTATCGGCTGTAACGGTATCTAGGGCACTGGTGGTGAACACCGCGTGGAACCGGTGCAGATCAAACAACCCCGGCTCATCAACGTCCTTTTTGTTCAGCTCCGGGATCCGGCGCACCACCAGGCGACCAGGGACCTGCTGGGGCTCCTTCTGCGAGGCGAACGCGGTGAACGGTACTTCAGCGACCTCCGCCACCGAAATCCAACGCCTGGTGTCTTCGTCGAAGATCGCGTTAGGGTACTGGATGGTCTGCCACCGGTTGTCGGGAATCGTGGCGATGGCGCGTTGGACCGGGGCGGTCATCCGGGCGGTGACCGACACATCAGCCCCCGCCTTCAGCGCCGCACTGATACTCGGATGCCCGTAATATGCCGAGTCCGCCCGGACCAGGATTTTCTGTTGCTGCATTCCCGGCAGGCGTCGGGTGGTAGCGATCGCATCGGCGATCAGACGCCCGGCCCCGCGGGGTGATCCGCACGAACCACGGCGCAGACGCTGGGCCACGACCACCGGAGCACAATCCTTCGTGGTGACCGTGGACACCAGGGCATTGAGTCCTCGTACCCCGGAGTACCCAAAGCCGGAGCCTTGCTTGTGGTGTCCGTGGACTTCGATGATCGTGTCGTCGACATCGACGAAGGCATAATCATTGCTGCTGGTAGTAGGCATGAGGGCCGGTGCTTGCCCGGCGAGGTTGGCCAGGAATCGGGAAGCGACCGCATCGAGTTGGCGGACATGCCCGAAGGTGAACGACCGGAGGAAGGAACCCAGGGTCGACGGCGCATATATCCGGTCGAATAGTGTGCTCATCGCGCCGTGGCGTAACAGTTCCATATCGTCGATGGAATCAGCGCCGGCGAGCATCCCGGCGACAAGTGTGGCGATCTTTGCCCCGGCGTTGGCGCCCTTGTCGGTGGGCACGCTCAACCGGTCCTGGGCCAGGGTGGACAGACCGGCCTCATCGGCTAGCCGCATGACCGGAACCAGACCAGCGGATGCCACGAGATTCGGGTCATCGAATGATGATGACACCGCAGCGGGAGTATGAGATAATTGCATCTACGAGATGCTCTTTCTTGATGTGGGATACGGACCTTAGACAAGTCGTATTTTCCCAGATCAGAAGAGCATTTCTTTTCTTCCCACGCCGCTGGAACCCGAACTACATCGGTGGATCCGGGCTTAGGGGCAAAGTTCAGGGTAGACCCCGAGGTTGTCCATGGGGCGTCCACCCGGCGCCCGGCTGACCCCGCGCGGACGGGATCCGGCGGGCCCTAGCCCAGATCCGCGAACACCTGCTGGTTGAAGGTAAAAGCCTCAGCCGCCTCATTCAGCAGCGTCCTGCGCTCCGGCCCACTGAGGAAGAGGGAGTCGAGTGCGTTCCGGTAGCCATCCTTGTACGGCTTCAGTTTGTCGATCCCCTCGAAGCGGTAGAAGCTCAGGGCGGTTTCATCGACGCCGTACTCACGGGCGACGATCCGGGAGATGATCTGGCCACCGGAGAGATCGCCGAGGTAACGGACGTAGTGGTGGGCGAGCAGTCGCGGGAAATCGCGGGCATCCCGGATCTGCCTGAGCCGCGAGACATAGGCAGCGGTGGCCGGTGAGGCATGGACTGTGGGACGCCACCGTGAACCACCGTGGAGAAGGGTGAGGTCCCGGTCCAGGGCGGCCGTTCGCTCCAGCCGCGGATCAAGGAGAGAACCTGCCCTGGAATCGTCCGCCACCGCACGCGCGGCCTCCTCGAGTGCCGTGTAGAAGAGCCAGGACTGCTCCTGGAGTCGGATGAAGGCCACCGAATCCAGCCTTCCGCCGAGTAGATCATCCATGAAGGACGAGTGTTCGGCCTGCTGATGGGCCCTGGCGGTGTGCGTCTTCAGTTCCTGGGACAGTGCCAGGGCATTCTGTTCGGTCGACTGTGCCACGGCACTGGTCATGGGGGATCTCCTCGGGTGCAGGCTCGGCGTTGACCACGCCGTGCTGGTGAATGGGGCCCGTCCGGAGCCCGCCGGCTCCGGACGGGAACCGGAAAACTAATAAAGCAACCCTAACTAAGGGTAACCAAAGTAGTAATCGGTCTTTAGTTTGAACTTGGCCCCACCTCGGGAGATCAACCCCTTCGGATCGAAGGGGATTTCTAGGGCTCCATCGTGTCCAGCCCCCAGAAGACCTCATCGACGACGTGCCGGCTCTTCCTGGTCACCCTGAGATAGTTCTCCAGATACTCCTGGTACTCCGTGGGATCCCACCCGGAGGCGCCCGCGACCTGCGCCAGATGCGGACCCGGCGGTGGCAGCTGATCGGTGCGTTTACCCCGCACCAGCACGAGCGCATTCCGCGCACGGGTGGCGGTCAACCACGCCTCACGCAGCGCCTGGGCCTGCGCCGGTGTGATGATCCGCTTGTCCTCCACCACGTCGAGTACTGCAAGGGTCGAGGTGTTGTGCAGCTCCGGAATCTCATGGGCGTGGAGCATGGTGAGCAACTGTGTGGTCCACTCGATGTCAGTGAGGGCACCGCGTCCGAGCTTGGTGTGGGTGTTGCGATCCGCACCCCTGGGCAACCTCTCCGCATCCACCCGCGCCTTCATTCTGCGCACCTCACGGATCTGCGCCTCCGTGGCACCGTTTTCCGGGTACCGGAAGGGGTCAATGGCCTCAAGGAAGCGGATTCCGAGATCACGGTCCCCGGCGATCCACGTAGCCCGCAGCAGCGCCTGGACCTCCCACACCTCCCCCCACCGCTGGTAATACTGGACATAGGAGTCGAGCGTCCGCACCACCGCGCCGGAACGGCCCTCGGGGCGCAGTCCAAGATCCACCTCAAGGGGCGGATCATCGGAGGGTTTTGCCAGCCGCGAACGCATGGAATCACAGATGTCGATCGACCATCTAAGCGCCTCGCCCTCATCCGCGCCGGGCTCGGGCTCGCAGACGAACATCACGTCCGCAACCGAGCCGTATCCCAGTTCCGCACCGCCCAGCCTGCCCATTCCGATGACCGAGATCCTCGCCGGTGCCGTACCCGGCCCCTCCCCCGCACCGACAGCCGCGCGGATCTCCGCCTTCAGTGCCGCGTCCAGCACCGCGTCCCACACCAGGGACAGGCTGCGGCAGACCTCCTCCACGCTGAGCAGGTTGAGCAGGTCCGCCGAGGCTATACGGGCGAGTTCCAGGCGCCGGAGCGAACGTGCGGCCGAGATGGCCTTGTCCGGATTGCTGTGCCGCGACACCGTCGCCTGGATCGCCTTGCTCACCTGATCCGGGGCCGTGTCGAGGAGTTTGGGTCCATTGGCACCGTCACCGAGCTGTTTGATGAAATCCGGCGCCGCGATGATCAGTGCCGCCGTGTAGGGGGAGTTTCCCAGAATGCGCATCAGGCGCTGACCGACGACGCCCTCATCGCGCAGCATCCGCAGGAACCAACTCCGGTCATAGGCGGCATCGGAGAGCTTCCGGTAGTTCAACAGACCGGCATCCGGATCCGCCGTCTGGGACAGCCACTCCATCAGCGTCGGCAGCAGCATCGACTGAATCTTGGCCTTGCGGGAATTTCCCGCGGCGAGCGCGGTGAGGTGCTCGTAGGCGCGCACCGGATGCTGATACCCCAGCGCACCGAGCTGCAGCTTCGCGGCCTCCGGTGTCAGCTTGATGGCACCGACGCTGAAGTTGACCACCGAGTTGAGCAGCGGCCGGTAGAACAGCTGACTGTGCAGTGACTGGATCTGCAGTCTCACCAGACGCAGGTACTGCTCCATGGCCTTGGCGGAGCTGCGCTCACCGGAGGCGGTGAATCCTGCTGCGCGGGCGAGCCAACGCATGTTCATCCTGTCATCAGCACGCGGCAGGGAGTGGGTGCGCCTGAGTCTCTCGAGCTGCAGGCGGTGTTCGAGCAGACGGAGAAACTCATAGGCCTCGATCAGCCTCGTGCCGTCCTCCCTACCCACGTAACCACCCTCCACCAGCGCACTCAGCGCCTCGACCGTGGAGCGCACACGCAGCGTCTCATCCGAACGCCCGTGCACCATCTGCAGCAGCTGGACCGCGAATTCAACATCCCTCAGCCCACCGCGTCCGAGTTTGAGCTCCCGGTCGCGCATGTCCTCGGGTACATTGTCCAGGACCCGACGGCGCATCGCCTGGACATCATCGACGAAGGATTCCCGCTGGCTGGCGCTCCACACCAGTGGCGCGAGCGCCCCGATGTACTCCCGGCCGAGCTCCATCGTGCCGGTCATCGGCCGTGCCTTGAGCAGTGCCTGGAACTCCCAGGTCTCGGCCCACCGTTTGTAGTAGGCGAGATGGGAATCGAGGGTTCGCACCAGGGCTCCGCTCTTGCCCTCGGGACGGAGCGCGGCATCAACCTCGAAAAAGGAGTTGCAGCCGATGCGGATGAACTCGGCGGCGAGCCTTGTCGATTTCGAGTGGGCCGGCTCGGCGATAAAGACGACATCCACATCCGAGATGTAGTTGAGTTCCTGGGCCCCGCACTTGCCCATGGCAATGACACTGAGCCGCGCATCGACCGGTTTCTCCCCGTAGACGCCGGCGATCGCAACGGACAGGGCTGCCGTCAGTGCGGCATCGGCGAGATCGCTCAGACGCCGTGTCACCACCGTGAAGGGGACACTGGGCTGCCCCTCACGACGATGATCGGCGGGGAAGCTGCCGGCCAGATCGAGAGCGGCCAATCGCATCAACAGACTCCGGTAGGTCAGCCGGAGTTCACGTTCCGCCTCCGCACCGATGAGCGTGGCACGATAGGTCCCGGGTGTACTCAGATCATCGCTGGCGGTATCCCGCCGCTGGTCTGCTTCGGCCAGTTCCACCCGCGCGGGCGCCGCACCGACCGAGGCCAGCATTTCCGCGAACATCTCCTCGCGTGTCGGTGCGTCCTCGAGCAGCAGCTTCCACTGCAATGGATTGGCCACCAGGTGGTCACCGAGCGCCGAGGACCCTCCGAGCATGGACAGCACCCGGATTCGCAGTGCGGTGTTCTCCCGCAGTGCCATATCGAACTCCTCACGAAGCCCCTGCCCCTCCTCCTCGAGGGCGCGGTAGAGCCTGACGAGGAGGTTCAGCGCCACATCAGGGTCGCCCGCCCCGGACAACGACCACAGCATCCGGAGCGATTCGGTGTTCCGCCAACCCAACCATTCCAGATCGTCGCGGGCATGGGCGGATTTCAGGGACAGTGCCGCGATGGTCGGTAGCGGGTCCCTGACAAATCCCACCCGTTCCGTGCGTGCGTCCTCCGGGGTTGTCACCGCTTACTCACTCTCCTTCAACGTGGGTGCTGCAAGCTAGTAGTCGAGGTTGGTTCTCAGTTCCCAGGGCGTGATCTGCTCCTGGTAATCACGCCATTCACGCCACTTGTTGCGGAGGAAGTACTCGAAAACGTGCTCACCGAGCACCTCGGCGACGAAGTCGGACTTCTCCATCGTGCGCAGCGCCTGATCGAGGCTGGCCGGAAGATCCTCGTAGCCCATCGCCACCCGCTCCCTGCGGGACAGGTTGGAGATATCATCCTCCGCCGGATCATCGAGTTCATATCCCTCCTTGACGCCCTTGAGCCCCGCGCCGAGGAGTACGGAGAAGGCCAGGTAGGGATTGCAGGCGGTGTCGGGCAGCCGCACCTCGACCCGCCTGGACTCGGCCTTGTTCAGACGGTAGGTGGGAACACGCACCAGCGCTGAACGATTGGACATTCCCCAGGTTGCGGTTGTCGGAGCCTCGTTGCCGTAGACGATGCGCTTGTAGGAGTTCGCCCACTGGTTGGTCACTGCGGTGAATTCCGGGGCATGCCGAAGGATTCCCGCGACGAACTGCTTGGCGGTCTGGGACAGCATGTAGGGGTCATCGGGGTCATGGAAGGCGTTCTCATCACCCTCGAAGAGGGACATGTGCGTGTGCATGGCTGATCCGGCGTGGTCACGGAAGGGCTTGGGCATGAAGGATGCCGCGACCCCCTGGTCGCGTGCAACCTGCTTCATGATGTAGCGGAAGGTCATCACATTGTCCGCCACCGTCATCGCGTCGGCGTGACGAAGATCCATCTCCTGCTGCCCCGGCGCGGTCTCATGGTGCGAGAACTCCACCGGAATACCCAGTTCCTCCAGCGCCAGCATCGCATTTCTGCGGAAATTCGGCGCCTCATTGAATGTCGCCTGATCAAAGTACCCGCCATTGTCCGTGGGCACCGGCGGTTGTCCGTCCGTGCGCAGGCTCTTGACAAGGTAGAACTCGATTTCCGGGGAGATCATGCAGGTCAGTCCCTCGTCCGCGGCCAACTGAACCTGTCGACGCAGAACCTGGCGGGGGTCGGAGTAGCTCGGCTGCCCATCGGGCATGGTGACATCGCAGAACATTCTCGCGGCCTGCAGCCTGGAACCGTCCGCCTCCAGGGGCAGGACCTGGAAGGTGGAGGGGTCGGGCCTGGCAATGGTGTCAGCCTCGGAGACACGGGCGTAACCCTCGATGGCGGAACCGTCGAAACCGATGCCCTGGTCGAAGGCGGACTCGACCTCGGCGGGAGCGACGACGACCGATTTGAGGTGACCGAGGATATCGGTGAACCACAGTCGGACGAACTTGATGTCACGCTCCTCGATGCTGCTTAGGACGAATTCCTGTTGACTGTTCATGCAGACCAATTTACGCAGCGGGTGGACGCAGGTTTGAAAACTCGGGAAGTCGGGCGATAACGGGGGTGGTTTTAGCGACCGTTCGCCGATGTCCAGACATGTTTCTGCAGCTTCGGGGGTGGTCCGTGTCCCGACCTTCTGATTAGGTACGAAACGCAGGTAGTTCTCGCACACAATAGCTAAAAGGAGCCCGTCATGGCAATCCCCCGAAACTCCTCCTCCACCTCCACCGACCACGAATGGACACGGAGGGAATACTCGCAATCCCTTACCGGACTGATCAGCAACCGGATCACCGTCCTGGCAACCCGGGGCTGGACCCCCGGGGACCTCCGCCACGAACTCGGCGGCCGGGTCGAGCCTCTCCTGTTCCTGGCACTCCCCAGGATTGCAACCACGGCCCCTGGCCGGATCGCGGAATTGTGGATGCGCGATACGCCCCCGTGCCACCTGGGCGATCCCGAGATCGGCGCGCTCGAGAAGATGCTGAGGGATCTCCAGCACCTGGGATCACTGGACGAATGGGAGATCCTCTCCACCGGGGATCCACTGGAGGAGGAGGCGAGATTCCTCGCCGGGCTCTCCCCGCAGCAGCGAAAGGCCCACCATCGTATCCACGCACTGCTGAAGAAGGCGGAATCCACCAGCTTTGAAAAGGAGGCGGAAACACTGATCGACAAGGCCGAGCAGCTGCGCCAGCAGTATCGCATCGAGGCGGTGATCTCGGACCTGTACTCCCCCGGGATGAGGCCGGGCCTCGTCGCCACCAGGGTCAGAATCGGAGCCCCGTGGATCAGGCATCAGTTCCGGCTGCTCTCCACCGTTGCCCGGGCCCATTCCTGCGCACCCCTGCTGCTGACGGGATCGGGAATCTCCACCGTGATTGGAACCTCCGAGGATGTCGCCCATGTGATTGACCTGTTCACCAGCCTCAACCGGCAACGGGACCACTTCATGCGGCGGGCGCCCGGGGCCCAGGCGGCGAGGGAGAACAACGAAACCTCCAGCTACCGCCACTCCTTCATGATCGCCTACGCGTCGAACATCGGATCGCTGCTCAGGAGGGCTGCCGACGAGGTCGTCGATTCCCTCGGCGATGTCGCACCAGAGGCCCCGGGATCGGTGGTCGCCGCGTTCGAGGACAGGCGCCGACGTGCGGAATCCACACTGCACGAGTTCTTCCCGGACACCACGTCATTCCGGCTGCGGGCCTACCACACCTCCGGATACCGTGACGGACGTGACGCCGCTGCCCGATCCAGAATCGGCGGCGACTCTGCGGGGCTGGCGGGTAGGCGACCAATGGATCCGGGGACGCAGAACGGCCCGATGTCCGCGTAGCATGAGCAATGAGTAACAGAAGGTGCGCACCCGAATTCCGAATATCGCGTGCGCCTTCACCAGTGCTGCTAGGAATGGATTATGAATATGCGTCGGTACATGGAAATTGAAACCAAATTCTCCGTCAGTGCCTCCACCGGGGTTCCGGATCTCACCGCGATAGCATGGGTGGACAGGGTCGGGAAATCCGAGACCCACCTACTCAGCGCCATCTACTTCGACACCGTCGATCTCCGCCTCACCCGCTCCAAGATCACCCTGCGGCGCAGAACCGGCGGTAATGATGCCGGATGGCACATCAAGTTTCCCGGCGAGGTCGGCCGGGAGGAACTTCAGGTTCCTCTCGATGAGGCCGGCGGCGATGAACACACGGTCCCTCGGGAGATCCTCGGCCAGGTACGCGCGATCATCAGAGGCGCGGGCCTCAACCCTATCGCGCGGGTGGACAATGAACGGCACACCTCCTACCTGGAGGATGAGGAGGGAACCGAGATCGCGGAGTTCTGCGACGATCACGTGAGCACGGAATCCTTCCTGCCCGGTGGGGCACGTCAGATGTGGCGGGAGTGGGAACTGGAGCTCACCCCTGCGGTCGGCGATTCCGATGTCGCGACCGAACTCATGGCCTCGGCGATCGAGGTTCTCACCGCTGCCGGAGGTTACCTCTCGGAGTCACCCTCCAAACTGGTCTCGGCGCTCGGAACTTCGATCAACAACGCCCCCCATCCCCCGGAGATGGCCGATCTCCCCAAGGGATCACCCGCCCGGGCGGTTCTCAAGGCCATCAAAGCCAATGCGGACAAGATCGTCGAATACGATCCCAAGGTCCGCGCCGATGAGTTTGATTCCGTCCACCAGATGCGCGTGGCCACCCGGGAGCTTCGAAGCCACATGCAGACCTTCGAGGGAATTCTCGGTGGCACGGAATATCTGCAGCTGGAGAAGGAACTCAAGGCTCTGGCCTCCGTACTGGGCAGGGCCCGCGATGCCGAGGTGATTGAGGAGAGACTCACCGAACTGCTCAACGCCGAGGACGAGACCGTGGTGGATGAGGCGACCAGGGCCGAACTCATCGAGGATCTGGGCAGGGTGTACCAGCGGGAATGGGCGCGGGTGATCCGCAGTCTCGATGATGACAGGTACACTAACCTGCTCCAGTCCCTCGAACAGTTACTGTCCAATCCACCATTGGTCACCAATCCCCATGCCGAACCCGGTGCTGAACCGGACACCGAACCCGGTTCGGAACCGCAGGCCGAGCCCGGTGCCGAGGAAGATTTGCGCTCCCCCGAGTCCGGGGAGGGAGAGGTCTCCGGTGGCGGGAAGGTAAAGGACGAAAAGGAATCCGGAGACAGCCGGTCGGAGGAGGTCGACGCGGCCGGGGTCCTTCTCGCGCACCTGGACAAGGCCCATTCAAAGCTGGTCAAACTGCACAAAAAGGCCGTCAAGGAATGGAACGAGGATGTTCCCGTCGCCGAGCGCGAGGAGAACTTCCACAATGTGCGCAAGGCCGTGAAGAAGCTCCGTTACAGTGCCGAGGCGGTCGGCGACGCCACTGAGGTCAACACCAAGAAACTCTACAAGGCGTGCAGCAGGCTGCAGTCGGTGCTGGGAGATTTCCAGGATGCGGTGACCTCACGGGACGAGATTCTCCACCGCGCCAAACGCGCCCACCGAAGTGGCCTGGACACCTTCGTGTACGGCGTCCTCTATCAGCGCGAACAGGCTCTGTCCCGGGACTACCTGAAGGGATACGCCGACGCATACACGCAGGTGGCCAAGGCTTACAAGGCCCTGAACCCCGGCATCGAATCGGTACGGAAGAAGAGCCGGGGCTAAAGCCCAGGCGGGTGGGAGGGCCCTGAGGAACTACTGCTCCTGTTCGTCCCAGTCATCGGCGGCCTCATTGCGCTGCTGGGAGATCTGCAGCGCCTCGCGGGCCTCCTGCTCGGTGTCATAGGGCCCCATCCGGTTCTCGAAACCCGACTTCTTCCCCTGCGACACCTCGCCGGTGGAGAGATCGTAATACCACTTGTAGTCCTCGACAGCCATGTCAAACTCCTTCGCTCGCATTGTCATCAGTTCTTCGGTTCTCCTGGGAGTCCCCTTAACCACTATAGTTAGCGCATCCCACCGGGGTCCGGTGCCCGCGGCCTGCCCCTGCGACTACACTGGGCGCGTACCGTTGCACCCGCTGTCCACCGAGGCCCGCCGATCCCCAGCGCGCCGGACAGCTTCGAGATCAACCCCGGGAGGGCCCGCATCCTCATGCCCATCTGGCAACCACGACTGAACAACCCCGCCGGGGAACCGATCGGGACGACCCCCCGGGAACTCGCGGCCGCCTCCATCGCCTATCATCGCGAACTGTTCAACGAGGAGCCGACGGGGACCGCGACGGCCCCGGCAACCTGGTCGCTGATCGGCGAGCACACCGATCACGCCGGGGGCATCGTGGTTGCGGCCCTGGCGCAGTGGACTACGTCCGTGTCGGTGGCGCCCGCCAGCGGCGACACCGTTTCGGTCGCCATCGTCGGGGAGGGCGGCGTCGACAGGCGGGAGGCGGAGTTCGCCGAGATCCTGGCACTGGCGGCAGCCAAGCAGGACGAGGATCCGGTGCGGGCGACCCCGCCGCCCCCGGCCGGACCGGAGATCCGACTCGGGGGCCTCGTCTGGACCATGGTGCACCGCCAACTGCTCTCACGTGACACGCGTGGGGTCAACATCACCGTCATCTCCACGATCCCGCAGGGGTGCGGCCTTGGTGAGGATGCCGCCCTGGAGACGGCCACCGCGCTGGCGCTGTACGCCGAGGATACCCGGGAGGCTCCGGTTCGCGCCCGCCTGGCGGAAGCGTGCACCCAGGCGGCGATCATGTTCAACCCCACGGCCCCGCTGCGCGCACGACACACCGTGGCACTGCGGGGTGACCGTTCCCGGGTGTCAGTGGTCAACTACGCCGACTGTTCGGTCACCCAGATCGCCCACCCTGTCAGTGCCACATCAGGACTCCGGGCACTCGCCGTGTCCGCACCGTTCACCCCCGGAACCGCCGGCGGAAACACTACCGAACCGCAGGTGCTCCTGCAGCGTCGACGCTTCCTCGATGAGGCGGCCCGCGCGTTCAGCGTGGAATCCCTCCGGCTGCTCCCCGATGCCCCCACCCGGGTCGCCGACTGGTTGGCCGCGATGCACGAGGTCGTCTCCCGACCGGATCTGCCCACCCTCACCGCCGCGCGGGACTGGCTGGGGTTCTGGGAGGATGAAACGCTGCGCGCCCAGCGGACCGTCAGCGCGCTGCGCTCCAGACGTCGTTCAGACATCGCCCGGCTCCTCGGCGAATCCCAGGAGGATCTCGGCGCTCGTTATCAGCTGATCTCCACGGACGGCGCACTGGCACAACTGTGCCTGGCACGCGGTGCGCTGAGTGCACGCAGCTCCAGCGCCGGGTTGTCATCGGCGGTCATTGTGCTTATCGACGCCCGCAGCACCGAAAACTTCAGCGCCGACCTCTCCGCCGACGGTCTGCTCGTGGTCCCCCTCGACCACGGGGACGTGGCCTCGCCGGCCTCATAGGCCCACAGCCTAATCGGCCGGCCAGACGAACTGGACGATCCTTCTGTCCACGTCCGCCCTGATCAGGGTCACTTCCTGGGTCGTTCCCTGTCTCGGTGCGCCCAGGCAGGCGGCCAGCACCGGCGGATCGGCGACAAACAGCCGGGACTGCCCCTTCTGCCCGTCGCTGGTAAGTACCACGGCCCGGAAGTTTTGCGCCACCCAGGGCTCGAGCACGGTGGCCTCGGTCAGGTCGAGGCAGGCGTTGTCGACCTGCCCGGCGAGGATCGAGGTAGCCCTCATCGACTCCACGACGCGGTCCTGGGTTTCAACGACCCATTCGGGAACCTCCGCGCCGGCGGCGATGGCGAGGCAGTGCTCGGTGGCGAAGCGGTCCACCAGTCGCCGCAGTGGCGCCGTGACGTGGGCGTAGTAGCCTCCGACCCCGGAATGCACCTCCGCGGGCTCCCGTGTGATGCTCAGATACCCGGATCCGCGCAACAGTTTCTGCGCTTCACGCTGCACCGCCATTCCGTTGGGGGAATCCGAGTCCACGCCTTGCAGGAACTCACCGATGTGCTGTTCAGGGGCGATCGGATAGCCCAGGGCACGCGCCTCCGCGCGGAAGGTGGCCTCGGAATCACCGGTGGCCGGTGCCAGGGTGCGCAGCAGTCCGTGCCCGGCGTCCACCATCATGTTTCCCGCCACCATTCCGGTGAGCAGGGAGATCTCCGAGTTGTAGTCCATGATCGGATGACGCGGCTCGATGATGATCTCATAGTGGCCACCCTGCCTTGGATCCACCACCCGAACCACTCGCTGGCTGGGGATGTTCAGGTTGATCGCCCTGCGCCGCAGCGCCGACATGCGGCGGAGCCGACCGACCTCGGGCAGCAGCTCGATGGAGGGATGGAGGGTGCCTGCGTCCATGTCCGCCTGCGCCTGATCATAATCCAGACGCGCCCGCGACTTCACCATCGCCCGGCGCACCAGGACCGCCGAATCCACGATCTCACCCTCGGCATCCAGATCGATCGACCAGACCACCGCCGGTCTTTGCTCGCCCGCGAGCAGGCTCGCGCGATTTTCGGAGAGCTCCTCCGGGTGCAGGCGTGCCGGCCCGTCGGGGAGATAGATCGTCTGGCCGCGCCTGAGCGACTCCGCCTCCAGGTCGGAACCGGGTTCAATGAACGCGGCGACATCGGCGATGGCGTAGTGCACGCGGAATCCGCCACTGATGCCCTCAATGCACACGGCCTGATCGAGGTCCCTGGACCCCTCGGGATCGATGGTGACAAATTCCATGTGCACCAGATCCTCGCGGGCATCTGCGAATCTGTCCCCCGCGACCGCGGCCTGCTCATGCAGGTGGGCGGGGAACGTGCGCTCGACCCCGAATTCCTCGGCGACGCCGTCGAAGTCAAGTACAGCCGCGTAGAGTTTCATGCGGACCCATTGTTCCACAGTGAAAAAAGGGGTGCAGGGCGAATGAGCCGATCGATAAGCCGGATTCTGTCTCCCCCGCGTGCGGGCCGAAGCCACATGTCACGCCGGAGCGGTGACCATCCATCTTGGGCAGTCATTGCTGACTGCCTCCAGCAGCTACCTGCAGGCCGGGCGAGCAGCCCGATAACACCTGCACAGACACACCGGTGGTGCGTCCTCATGCCTTGCTCCCGGTGGGGTTTACCTGGCCAGGCCAGTCACCTGGCCTGCCGGTGCGCTCTTACCGCACCCTTTCACCCTTACCGCCGGAATCAACCGGCGGCGGTCTACTTTCTGTTGCACTTTCCCGCGGATCGCTCCGGGTTGCCGTTAACAACCACCGTGCTCTGTGGAGTCCAGACTTTCCTCGGCCGATGCCTGGGCACACGGGGTGCCGGGTTCACCGGACGCGGTCACCTGAACGACTCATTCGCGAAGCACAACTCTACACCGCGAAGGCCGCAAAACCCAGACGGCCCGTGGTCGGCGCACGGCCCCCTGCGCCCCACGGGCAGGAGGTGCGCCCGGGGCACCGCGGGGACCGTCGTACCGGGTGGCCCCGGGATCAGATCGGCAGCAGCACCAGTGACCACGCCAGCAGCGGACCGAGCGCGACCACGACACCGGAGTAGATGAGCATCTGCCTGAAAAAGCGGTCGCGGTGACCGGCATCAACATTGGCCAGTACCATCGCGCCGTTGGTGGAGAAGGGACTGACATCGACCACGGTCGCGGCGATGGCGATGGCTGCGGCGGTGCCGACGATGGGCAGGTCACCGGACAGCAGGAAGGGGGACGCCATGGAGATGGCGATTCCTATGGTCGCGATCGAGGATGCCAGTGCGGAGACAATTCCGGACATGTAGCACAGCAGGAGCAATCCGATCATCGGGGCGCCCAGGGCCGCGATCCCTCCGGAAATAAACTCCACCGTGCCCGCCGCCTCCAGCACCTCGATGTAGGTGACCATGCCTCCTACCAGGACGATCGTGGACCAGGACACGTCGTTCAACGCCTTCTTGGAGGCCTCCGGGCGGTAGATGGCCAGGCATGCCCCGATGATCAGTGACAGGACCCCGATGTCGATGGCGAACACACCGGCCCCGATGACGAGTACCGCCAGGCCGATCAGTGTCAGCCACTGGAAGAAGGTGATCCCGGACGCCGTTGCGCCCTCGATCCTGGTCTCGGCGCGGGTGCGGGTGGCTCCACCGGAGTCCGGTTCCCCGGGTTCCCCGCCCTCAGGGTCCGGAGCATCCCGTCCCCGGAGCAGTTTCAGACCACCGAGGAAGCAGTAGACGATGAGGCCCATGATCACGTTGAACACCAGTGCCGTGCAGAACAGGGCGCTCTGGTGGTTGCCCAGCCCGTTGTCCGCCAGGAAGTTGTTCACGTAGATCCCGTAGACGCTCAGGGGTGACAGCAGCCCAGCCATTCCGCCGTGCACGACCATCATGCCCATCATCAGCTGGTTTATCCGGTAGCGGCGTGCGAAGGGAATCGCCAGTGGCGAAATCACCCCGATGCAGAAGATCGCTCCGATCGACATGAAAGCCCCTGTGATCAGGAAAAAGATCCAGGGCATCAGTGCGCGGTTGCCCCGCACGGCTTTCATCGACCACTCGAGGATGATATCGATGGTCCCGTTGCTCTGGGCGAAGCCGAAGAGATAGGTCAACCCCATCAGTGCCATCATCAGGCTGACCGGAAACCCAGAGAACACCTGACTGAACACGTCACCGGATTCGGTGTAGGCGGGGACGAACAGGGCAACGATGAATGCGCCCACCAGGCCGAGCACGCCCAGGTTGATATTTCTTATGGTGCCGATCAGGAAGATGAGGATCAAGACGCCGATAGTCAGAAACTCAAGACTCATAATGCCCCCGGGGTTCATTTCTGTCCCACCGACCTCCCCTCGGAGGTCAGGTGCGTGGATCAATAACAGTTGATGGACCTGCCGGGGAAAGGCGATCGGGGTGGGTCCGGAGCCGGCAGCAGCATCGTCGGACGCGGGGTGATCCTTGTGGGATCACCCCGGCCAACTCATGCACACGGCATTGATAGTAACCGGAGCATAGATGGCCACCGAATCCGGGTCGCTTCAGGCGTCGAGGTAGGAGGTGTCGTTGACCAGACGTACGCAGGTGGGTCCGTCCGCGTAGAACTCGGCGATGGACAGCGACGCCAGATCCAGATGCACCTTCTTGAACAGCGAGGGGCCGGCGTCCAGCGCCTGACGCAGAATGGATTTGATCGGGGTGACATGGCTGACCACCAGCACATTGGCGGCTCCGTAGCGGGCCTGCAGCTGCTCACGCGCTTTCTTTGCCCTGCGGTGCACCTGCTGCAGGGTCTCGCCCTCCGGTGGGGCGACGGCGCTGTCGCTCAACCAGACGGTGTGCAGATCCGGATCGGACTCATGGGCCTCGGCGAAGGTCAGACCGTCCCAGCGTCCGAAATCGGTCTCGATGAGATCTTCCATGATCTCCACCTCCAGCCCCAGCCTGGTCGCGACGGACTGCGCAGTCTGCCTCGTGCGGTTCAGCGGGGAGGACACGATCGCATCGATCCCGCCCCGGCGCGCGAGGAAATCCGCCGCGGCTTCGGCCTGATCGCGTCCGAGAGCGGAGAGATCCGGGTTGGAGATCCCCGAATACTGCCGTGCCGCCGACATCGGTGTCTGTCCATGGCGCAACAGCAGCAGCCTGGTCGGCTCGGAGGTAGCCCCGTTCCAATTGGAGGGTCTGGTGGCCGGGCATTTCAGGTCTGGCCCCCTCTCCGCGGCGGAGCCGCCGTCATCGACGGGCCCGACCGGCTTTCCGGCCGCCGCGGCGTCCATGGCCACGTTGGACAGGGCGTCGGCACGCTTGTTCTTCTCACGTGGGATCCAGGTGTAGCTCACCCCGCCGATCGCCGAGGCCAGGGCCGCGGCCTCCCCCGCCAGCTGCTTCATGTCCGGATGCTTGATCTTCCAGCGACCCGACATCTGCTCCACCACGAGCTTGGAGTCCATGAACACATCGACCTCGGTCGCACCGAGATCCCTCGCGGCCTTCAGCCCCTCGATCAGTCCGCGGTACTCGGCGACGTTGTTGGATGCTCTCGTTCCCACAACGTAGGCGATCTCACGCAGGGTCCGCGTCTTGTCCGCGTTGAGAACAACGGTGCCGGACCCGGCGATACCGGGATTGCCGCGGGAGCCACCATCGGCTTCGACTATGAGCTTCATGCGTGGTTACGCACCAGGTAGGAGCCGCATTCGGGGCACTGTGGGAGTACGTCGGCGGGGGTGTTGCGCACCAGGGCGATGGGTCCGGCGGGAAGAACCATCGCGCACCCCGTGCAGGATCGGCCGTTGAACTGGGCGACTCCCACGCCGTTCTCGGCTCGCTGCCGCTCATACTCGGCGATGACATCGGCGGGAAGAGATTCCGCAAGACGGGTGATGATATCCCGCGGATCCTCGACCTGTGCGGTCGCCGCGACCGCTGCGTCCCGTGCCTCCCGCGCACCCTCGATGCGCTGTTCCTGCTGCCGGATCCGCTCCTGTGCGAGATCGCGGTTGTTACGCAGTGCGTGGATCTCGTTGTGTGCCTCCTGCAGCTCACTCATGAGGTCGGCGATCCGTGACTTCGCGGTGTAGACATCGTGGGTGAGATCGCGGCGCCGTTCAGGATCGGTCTCCGCACCCAGTGCATCCTGACCGTCCTTCTTCCGGCGGCGCAGCTTCCGCTCGTCGGATTGGATGCGCAGGATCTCGTTGTCAATGTCGTCGACGGCCATCTGGGCGGCCGAGGCCGCATCGCGCAGCCGGATCTGCTCCGCCTCGAGCCGGTCGAGGGTCTCCTGCTCCGGGGACACCCTGCCGGATACTCCCGAGGCCAGGGAACGTTCGAGGTTGGCCAGTTCAAGGAGGGTTTTCTGTCTCTGCGGGTCCAGCTTCATGTCAAGGGCTCCTTGTGCGGTTGTGCGGACAGGGTCCACGGGTCGGTTCGAATGTTCAGCACATCAACCTCGATGTGCGGGGCCTGCACCTGGAGGATCTCCCTGACCTGGAAGGTCCACGGGAATTCGCTCGCCCAGTGCGCCGTGTCGATCACGGCGGGGCCACCTGCACGCAGGTACTCGTCCACCGGATGGTGGCGCAGATCGGAGGTGACGTAGACGTCCACCCCGAGCTTAATCACATCGTTGAGGAATCCGTCACCTGACCCTGAGGAAACGGCGACGCGCCTGACTAGTGCGTCCGGATCACCGCTCGCGCGGACTCCCCACACCGTCTCGGGCAGGTTGTCGGCCACCTGCTGCACAAAGTCCGCAAGGCGCATCGCCTCGGGCAGCTCGCCCACCCTGCCGAGCCCGAAGGCACTGTCGAGGGGGATTGTCGATTCCATGCCCACGATGTCGAAGGCGGGTTCCTCGTAGGGGTGCTGTTCGCGGAGTACGTCGATGAGGGTGTCGCGCAGGTGGCGCGGCGCGACGAACTCAATGCGCAGCTCCGGTGCGCGGAAAAGCTCATCAGGCTCCCCCTCGGTGAGGTTCGCCCCCTCGAGGGGGCGGAACTGTCCGGTGCCCTCCACCTCGAAGGTGCACTCGCTGTAGTCGCCGATGGTGCCTGCGCCGGCGTCGAAAAGCCTTCTTTTCACCTGGGCCGCATCCTTGCCCGGAACATGCACGCCCCATTTGTCCAATCCACCGAGGTAGCGCGGGGAGATGGGGCGGCCGGGGGTTATACCGACCAGTTCCGCGAGCTTGTCATTGACCCCGGGACGGGCGGAATCGGCGTTGGTGTGTGCGGAGAACAGCGCCACCCCGCCCCGGATCAGGGTGTGCAGCACCCTGCCCTTCGGTTCATCCGCGGCAACCGAGGTGACCCCGCGCAGCAGGAGCGGATGGTGGATGATGAGCATGTCCGCGCCGATGTCCACCGCCCGCTGGGCGACCTCCTGGGTGCAGTCCAGTGCCAGTGCCACCCTGCGTACCGGATTCTCCGGGTCGCCGCAGATCAAGCCGACCCTGTCCCAGCTCTCGGCCAGCGCGGGCGGGTAGGCCGCATCCATGATCTCTCGGATTCCGCCGACGGTCAGTTCACTCACGTCTCACGTCCTTAACACGGGTCAGTTCTTCCACGGCCTCCAGCAGTGCGTCCACCTGCTCCGGCGGACGCACCGCCAGGCGCCAGAACCTTGAGTCTAGCCCAGGAAAAGTATCGCATCGACGCACCGCGATGCCCCGTGCCGCCAGTCCGAGCCGCAGCCCCTCCGCGTCCCCGGGCGGGTTGACCAGAAGATAGGGCGCCCGGGAGGGGTGGACGTGGAAACCCGCCGCACCCAGGGATGCGACCATGTCCGCACGCTGCGCCGCGATGTCCGCGCTGATCCCGGGGAGAAACTCCCCTCCCCGATCCATCACCGCGATCATCGCCGCAAGCTGCAGCGTGCCCAGCGGCCAGTGCGGGCGGAAGGCCGCGAGCCTGTCCACCGTCTGCGGATCGGCGATGAGGAAACCACATCTCAACCCCGCGATCGACCAGGTCTTGGTCAGACTCCGCAGGACGATTAGACCGGGCAGCCTTCCGACCAGCGAAGCCATGGATTCACCTCCGGTGACATCGAGGAAGGCCTCATCCACGACCAGGAACCTCCCCGGGCGCGCCAGTGCGCTGAGCTGGTCAACCGGATGCAGCACCCCGGTGGGATTGGTGGGGTTTCCGATGACCACCATGTCCGCGGCCTCATCAACGGCGACGGTGTCCAGGGTGTAGGGGGCGGACATGATCACCTCCCCGACCGTGACCCCGGCATCCTCCAGACACGCCTGTGGTTCCGTGAATCCGGGATGAAGCACCACCGCACTGCGCGGCTGCAGACGCGACAATAGTGAAAAGCCCTCCGCGGCACCGTTGAGCAGCAGCACGTCGTGCTTGTCGACGCCCACCCCGGCCGCCACCGCGGCCACCGCACGACGCTGCAGCTCTGCGGGCGGGTAGGAACCCAGCCGCGGAATCTCATCGATGAGGACCCGCTGCAGCCATTCCGGGGGCGAGGGCGAGACCACGTTGACGGCGAAATCCAGCCTCGCCCCGGCTGCCGCCTGATCACCGTGATAGCGGAGGGGATGACCACTGTTGACACTCACCACATTCATACTACTTTCTGGCAGAGTGGTGACCGTGAATGAACAGAATCAGAAAACCCTGCTTTTCGATCTAGACGGCACGCTCGTGGATTCCTTTCCCGGCATCCGCGCCTCGTTTCTGCACACCCTCAGGGCGATGGACTGGGAGGTCCCCGGGGAGGAGCGGATCGCCCGGGTCCCCGGACCACCGATGGAATGGACCCTGCAGGATCTGGGTATGAGCCCGGAGCAGGCGAAGCGCGGCCTGGCGATCTACCTGGAGGACTACGGCAGGGTCGGCTGGGACATGTCATCCGCGTTTCCCGGGATGCGCCAGCTGCTGATCAGACTGAGGGAGCAGGGGTACCGCCTGTGCACCGCGACCTCCAAGGGCGAGTTCTTCGCCGAGAAGGTGCTGCGCAAGTTCGACATGTTCGATCTCTTCGACTTTCTCGGTGCCGCCCAGGAGAAGGGGCCGCGTCGGGGCAAGGCCCAGGTGATCCGGCATGTGATCGATTCGGTGGGCCTCGACGATCACGAGCGGGTGCTCATGATCGGCGACCGTGAGCACGACATCGAGGGATCCACGGAGTTCGGCATCGACTGCGTCGCAGTCACCTGGGGCTATGGAACCCCGGAGGAATGGGCACGCGCCCGGTATATCGCGGAGACACCTGAGCAGCTCGAGGAGATCATCCATGAATGGTCCTGAACCAACCCGCCCGCTGGAGGTGGTGTTCGTCTGCACCGGAAACATCTGCCGCTCACCGATGGCGGAGATCATCACGCGCAGCCGTGCGGAGGAGGCCGGCCTCGGCGATCAGGTGATCTTCTCCTCCTGCGGCATGGGTGACTGGCAGTCGGTCAACCCGCCGACCGCCGGGCGGTGGCCGAACTGTCGCGGCACGGCTATGACGGCGCGGCGCACCGCGCCGCCCAGCTCGGCCCCGAGCACATGCGCGCCGATCTGTTCATCGCGCTGGATTCCGGCCACGCCCATGAGCTGGCGGCCACAGGTGCACCGAATGAGAAGATCCGTCTGCTGAGGTCCTTCGATCCGGAGTCGGAACCGACCGACGACGTGGCGGATCCCTACTACGGAACCGACTCCGATTTCGCACTCACCAGAGAAAACATCGAGGATGCCGTCCCTGGAATCCTCCGGTGGGTGATCGATCACACTGAGTCGCGCACTTAGGCGATCGGGGAAACTGGATCTAAGGTGATGGGTGTGAAAACCAGGGAACAGGGAAAAGATCACGGTTCCGACAGCAGCAGCCGCAGGCCCCGGGGAAAGGGCCTTCGGGCCTTTCTCACGCCCGGCTGGCTGATCTCGGCGGTCCTGATCGTGGCGTTCTCCTATGCGGCGATCACCATGCTCGCCCCGTGGCAGTTGAATAAGGACGCCGATATCACCAGCAGGAACCACCAGATCCAGGAGGGTTTCAGCAACGAGGTGGTCCCCTATTCCGAGCTTGTCGACGCCGACGGCACCGTCGCCGATGACAACGAGTGGTACCGCGTCTCACTGACCGGCCACTATCTGCCCGGTGACGAGGTGCTGCTGCGCCTGCGCCCGGTCGCTGACAACCCCGCGTACCAATCGCTGGTCCCCTTTCAGCTCGACGGAGGCCGCGTCGTCCTGGTCAACCGCGGCTACATGCCCTCGAAGGGCAATGTGGTTCCGGAGATGCAGGCGGCGCCCTCGGGTGATGTCACCGTCGTCGGTTTCCTCCGCAAGAATGAGAGGGTCCCGGGTTCCGCTCCCATGAGTGATGCCGGCTACCAGCAGGTTTATGGAATCAACACCGGGCAGATCGGTGAGTTGACGGGCCTTGATCTCGGGGAGGATTACGTCCAGCTGGCTGAGGGAGAGCCCGGTGTCCTGACCCCCATGCCGATTCCCCAACTGGACCGGGGCAGTCACCTGTCCTACGGGTTCCAGTGGATCGCCTTCGGAATCATGGCACCCCTGGGACTGGGATACTTCATCTGGGCGGAGCTGCGCGAGCGGCGCCGTGACAGGGCCGAGCGCGCCGAGATGTCAGCGACCACCGTCACCGAGGCCACACCAGCGGAGGAGACCCCCACCGTCTCGCAGGTGCGCCGTCGATCCCGCTACGGTGATCAGCACCCGGATCACTACTCGCACTTCAACAAGCGACACGAGGAACGCTTCTGACGCACCTTCCGTGCCCCGGCCGCCAGCACCACTGCAATCAGGGTGCTGGCGATCTGCGTTGTCCGGGACAACGACACCGCCCGGCGCACCGTCGCCACGTCCGGGTCCCCGCCCCGGCCCATGACCGGTCGCAGCTCCGCGCCGTGACCATAGACGGTCAACCCGCCGAGCCGCACCCCCAGTGCCGCGGCGGCAGTCGCCTCCACCGGTCCGGCGTTGGGGCTGGGGTGCGCCGGCGCGTCCTCGCGCCACGCGCGAACCGCCTCCGCACCGTTGCCGTGCAGGGCTGCCAGCGCGGTGTGGACACCCGCGGTGAGGCGTGCGGGCAACCACGCGGCGAGATCGTCGATTCTCGCCGATGCCCAACCGAAGTCGCGGTAGCGGCTGTTGCGGTAGCCAACCATGGCATCGAGGGTGTTGATGCAGCGGTGCGCGACCACCGCGGGCGCCCCACCCACGCCGGCCCAGAACAGCGTCGCGATCGCCGCGTCGCTGGTGTTCTCCGCCAGTGACTCCACAGTGGCGCGAGCCATGCCCGCGGCGTCGAGAAGCTCCGGATCCCTCGAGCACAGCCAGGGCACGAGTTCCCGGGCACCGTCGATGTCGCCCTCCTCCAGGCGCGCGGCCATCCGGAGTCCGGTGTCCTCAAGCATCGAGCCGCCCAGGCAGGCCCACAGCGCCACCGCCGTGGCTAGCGCCGGGGCGCGGCGCGCGATGACCGCGCTGAGGACCACCGGGGGCAGGACCGCGGCCGCCCAGAACAGCGCCCCGCGGGTCCGGGACGGTGCGTAGAGACGCTTCTCCAGCTCGGATGCGTAGGCTCCGAACATCGCGACGGGATGGAAGGGACCCGAGGGGTCGGCGATGATGCGGTCGGCTGCCACTCCGGCTGCAATTCCGGCTACTCTGTGCATCGGAGATCGGGCTCCTCGGACTTGAACAGGGTTGACCATCTCAATGTAGCGGAAGCGTCGGGATCGTGTGCCCGGTCGATCATGCCCCCTGATGTGGGCGGATTGTGCCCGCGAACAAGAAAACAGGCCGGGACGGTTAATGCAAAACCTGTCCTGACCTGCTTCAACAATGGTGCGCCCTGACGGGCTCGAACCGCCGACCTGCTGGGTGTAAACCAGCTGCTCTTCCAGCTGAGCTAAAGGCGCGCACGCAACCCCGGGCCACACCTCTGCTCGTGGTGGCCCGAAATCACCGGTTGAAATGTTAACACAAGGTGACGGCGACGCGGAAACCGCAGGTCACCTGCGGGGCCGGGACTAGACGATCTTCTTGGTGCCCCGCTGGACCAGGCAGGAGCCCTGCCACTCACCGAGCCGTTCCGCCTTGGTCTGGACCAGTCCCGCCAGTTGTGCGGATTCGGAAATGACCCCGGAGGCGAGCGCCTCCGGCTTGCCAGCACCCGGGCTAAGGAGCCAGATTCGACCGTTGTCCGCGAGCGAGCGGATGCAATCCACGAGGCCGTCAACGAGATCCCCATCGCTCTCGCGCCACCAGAGCAGCACGACATCACACAGCTCGTCGGTTTCTTCATCGAGGAGTTCCTCACCGATGACGTCCTCGATGGATTCACTGATCAGCGAATCGCAATCGTTATCCCAGCCAACTTCCTGGACGGAATGGCCCGATTGGATGCCGAGGAGTTGAGCATAATCCTGGGCACCCTGCTTGACTGCGCCCGGAGCGTCGGCCACTGTAATGTTCCTCCTGATAGATAGTGCCCCGCCGGAGTTCGGCCACGCTGTGCGGCAATCGGCTCCGGAAGAGACGTATTTCCTTTATACGCAATGCACAATACCGTCTCCCCCTATGGTTTTCCCAGACTTAAATGGATTATTTTGGGTCCGGCGTTGAAAAAGCGGCACGGAACTGGGCAATCATCGACCTCATTCGTGACATGAAAACGGCCTTTTATTCCCCACCCGGACACCGCGAACCACGGGGTGAGAGAAAGCTCACAGCATTCCGACAACTCCTACCACCCCTGCAAACGCCGACTAGACTTTTTGTTAACTTTGCGAACTTTCACCTCCCACGTCCCGTCCACTCGAACACAGTGGTCAACCCGCGTCATAGATCACATCAAGGCCGAGCGTGAGATATCTTGTAAAGCCCGGTGCCGCTCCACCGGTGTACCGCTGCAACCTCACTGCCGGGGTACCGGTGCGGCCTCCGGAGCAATCCCGCGTATTCTGGGAAATGACTTGTGCGTTGAATTCCGGGAAGATGCGAGACGCTGAGTGCTGTTCCCTACGTCCAGCTCCAGGCGGTACCCCATCTTTGCCGGTTCTTGTCGGGCAACTGACCGCATGAACGAAAACAAACATTCCAACAGGAGGTGTGGAAATGGCCGATCAAGCAAAACTTGGTGGCAAGCCCTCGGATGACACGAACTTCGCGCTGATCCGCGACGGCGTTGCATCTTATCTCAACGATGCCGATCCGGAGGAGACCAATGAGTGGATGGACTCCCTCGACGGACTCCTTCAGGATTCATCCCCGGAGCGCGCCCGTTACCTGATGCTGCGGCTGCTGGAGCGGGCCTCCGCGAAACGCGTCTCACTGCCGCCGATGACCTCGACGGACTACGTCAACACGATCCCCACGTCCATGGAACCCGACTTCCCGGGGGACGAGGAAATTGAGAAGCGCTACCGCCGCTGGATCCGCTGGAACGCCGCCATCATGGTCCACCGCGCCCAACGTCCGGGGATCGGGGTGGGCGGGCACATCTCCACCTACGCCGGCGCCGCCCCACTCTACGAGGTCGGCTTCAACCACTTCTTCCGCGGCAAGGACCACCCCGGTGGTGGTGACCAGATCTTCTTCCAGGGACACGCCTCGCCGGGCATGTACGCCCGCGCCTTCATGGAGGGACGTCTCAGCGAGGACGACCTCGACGGATTCCGCCAGGAGGTTTCCCGCCCGCAGGGTGGCATCCCCTCCTACCCGCACCCGCACGGAATGAAGAAGTTCTGGGAGTTCCCCACGGTGTCCATGGGCCTCGGCCCGATGGATGCCATCTACCAGGCGCGCTTCAACCGCTACCTGCACAACCGAGGCATCAAGGACACCTCCGATCAGCACGTCTGGGCGTTCCTCGGTGACGGCGAGATGGATGAGCCCGAGTCACGCGGACTCATCCAGCTGGCCGCACTGAACAACCTGGACAACCTGACCTTCGTGGTCAACTGCAACCTGCAGCGTCTCGACGGCCCGGTGCGCGGAAACACCAAGATCATCCAGGAACTGGAGTCCTTCTTCCGCGGCGCCGGCTGGTCCGTGATCAAGGTCGTCTGGGGGCGCGAGTGGGATGCGCTGCTGGAGAAGGACAAGGACGGCGCGCTCGTCGAACTGATGAACAACACCTCCGACGGTGATTATCAGACCTACAAGGCCAACGACGGCGCCTATGTCCGCGAGCACTTCTTCGGCCGCGATCCACGAACCGCCAAGCTCGTCGAGGACATGACCGACGCGGAGATCTGGAAGCTGCCCCGCGGTGGACACGACTACCGCAAGGTCTACGCAGCCTACAAGCGTGCCCTTGAGACCAAGGACCGCCCGACGGTCATCCTCGCCCACACCATCAAGGGATACGGACTCGGACACAACTTCGAGGGCCGCAACGCCACCCACCAGATGAAGAAGCTGACCCTCGAGGACCTCAAGCTCTTCCGCGACAAGCAGGGCATCCCGATCTCCGACGAGGAACTGGAGAAGGATCCCTACCTGCCCCCGTACTACCACCCCGGCAATGACACCGAGGAAATCGAGTACATGCAGCGGCGTCGCCAGGAACTCGGCGGCTATCTTCCCGAACGCCGGGAGAACTACGAACCCCTGGTCGTTCCGCCGCTGGACAAGCTGCGTTCGGTGCGCAAGGGCTCCGGCAAACAGCAGGTGGCCACCACGATGGCGACCGTGCGCACCTTCAAGGAGCTCATGAGGGACAAGAACCTCGCCGAGCGCCTGGTCCCGATCATCCCGGATGAGGCGCGCACCTTCGGACTGGACTCCTGGTTCCCGACACTCAAGATCTACAACCCGCACGGCCAGAACTACGTCCCCGTCGATCACGACCTCATGCTGTCCTACCGTGAGGCCAGCGACGGTCAGATTCTCCATGAGGGCATCAATGAGGCCGGTTCCCTGGCATCCTTCATCGCCGCGGGCACCTCCTACGCCACCCACGGCAAGGCCATGATCCCGCTGTACATCTTCTACTCGATGTTCGGTTTCCAGCGCACCGGTGACTCGATCTGGGCCGCAGCCGATCAGATGACCCGTGGCTTCCTCCTCGGCGCCACCGCGGGACGCACCACGCTGACCGGCGAGGGCCTTCAGCACATGGACGGCCACTCCCCGATCCTGGCCTCGACCAACCCGGGTGTCCTCAGCTACGATCCGGCGTTCTCCTACGAGATCGCGCACCTGGTCCACCGCGGCATCGACCGCATGTACGGCCCGGGCAAGGGTGAGAATGTCATCTACTACCTCACCATCTACAACGAGCCGGTCCCGCAGCCGGCGGAGCCCGAGGATCTCGATGTCGAGGGCCTGCACAGGGGAATCTACCTCTACTCCAGGGGTGAGGGAACCGGTCACGAGGCCTCCATCCTCGCCTCCGGTGTCGGCATGCAGTGGGCGATCAAGGCCCAGCACATCCTCCGGGACGAGTACGGTGTGCGTGCGAACATCTTCTCCGCCACCTCCTGGGTGGAACTGGCCCGCGACGGTGCCCGCCGCAACCGCGAATTCCTCCGCCACCCCGGCAGCGATGTGGGTGAGGCCTTCGTGACCACCCAGCTCAAGCAGGCATCCGGCCCCTACGTCGCGGTGTCCGATTTCGCCACCGATCTGCCGAACCAGATCCGGGAATGGGTCCCCGGGGACTACACGGTGCTCGGCGCGGACGGTTTCGGATTCTCCGACACCCGGCCCGCGGCCCGACGCTACTTCAACATCGATGCGGAGTCCATCGTGGTCGCGGTCCTCAACGGACTCGCCCGCGAGGGCAAGATCGACGAGTCCGTGGCCGCCCTGGCCGCGGAGAAGTTCCAGATCGCGGATCCGACCTCGGTGTCGGTACCGCTGGACGCACCGGAGGAGTAACCACCCCCCGCTCACACCCCGCGCACTCCCGCTCAAGGTCCCACCTTGGACGGGAGTGTGCCTTTTCTGTGATTCTCCCCATTTCCGATATGCCTGGTTATGTCCGGTTGAGGTACTAGAATTGGATCCGGAAATGAATGCGGAAATTTAACGTGTGAGGAGTGCCCAGTGCTCATCGGAGTGCCCCGGGAACCGGATCCCGAGCAGACGCTCGTGGCCGCAACCCCGGATACCGTGGCCAAATTGATCAAGCTCGGATATCAGGTCGATGTGGAAAAGGGTGCAGGCGCCGCGGCCTCCTACCCCGATGATCTGTATGCCGCGGCCGGAGCCGGGATCGTCGACCACTCCGTGTGGGGAAACTCGGATATTATAACCACCCTGGACACTCCGCCCGCGGAGATCCTGTCGGGGATCCGTCCGGGCACCGTGCTCATCGCCCGCATGGCCCCGGGACGCCACCCCGAACTGGTGGAATCCCTGGCGCAACAGAGGCTGACCGCCCTGGCCATGGACGCGGTCCCGCGCATCTCGCGCGCCCAGTCCATGGATGTGCTGTCCTCGATGGCGAACATCGCCGGCTACCGTGCGGTCATCGAGGCGGCCTCCCACTTTGGCAGGCTCTTCACCGGGCAGGTCACCGCGGCGGGCAAGGTTCCCCCGGCGACGGTGTACGTGATCGGAGCCGGCGTCGCCGGCCTCGCCGCCATCGGTACCGCCAATTCCATGGGCGCGATCGTCCGGGCGACCGACCTGCGCCCGGAGGCGGGCGAGCAGGTGGAGTCCATGGGAGCGGAGTTCGTGGCCATCCCCGCCGAAACAAGGCGATCCGAGGACGGCTACGCCAGGGAGATGACCGACGATCAGGCGCGCGCGGCCGCGGCCCTCTACGCGCGGGAATCGGCCATGGCCGATATCGTGATCACCACCGCGAACATTCCCGGCCGCACCTCCCCCATCCTGCTCACTGCGGACGATGTCGCGGCCATGCGACCCGGCTCGGTGATCGTGGACATGGCCGCGGCCAACGGGGGAAACTGCGAACTCACCCGCCCCGGTGAGGTGTTCACCACCGACAACGGAGTGCGCATCATAGGATACACCGATCTGGCGGGGCGGCTGCCCGGGCAGGCCTCGCAGCTTTACGGGCAGAACATCGTCAATCTGCTGACCCTGGTCACCCCGGACCGCGATGGCCGGGTGGTGCTCGATCTGGAGGATGAGATCGTCCGCGGCATCACGGTGACCTACAACCATGTAAGGGACGGACGCGAACTCACGGACATCCTGTGGCCGCCCCCGCCGGTGAAGGTGTCCGCCGCCCCGTCGGTGGCGCCGGCGGAGGCCCCGCCCGCGGTGCCCACGGGCGCGGAGGTGGGCGTCGAGAAGCGGGGTGCCTGGTGGAAATGGGTGGCCGGACTGCTCGGAGTGGCCCTCGTGCTCGCCAGTCCCGCTCAGGTCAGTGCCGATTACATGGTGCTCATGCTCGCGGTTGTGGTCGGCTTCTACGTGATCACCTCGGTTACGCACTCGCTGCACACACCCCTGATGTCGGAGACGAATGCGATCTCCGGAATCATCCTGGTCGGTGCGATCCTGCAGGTCGGTTCCGCCAACCTCGCGGTCTCGATCATGGCCTTCGCCGCGATCGTGGTGGCCTCGATCAATATCTTCGGTGGCTTCACGGTCACCCACCGCATGCTGAGCATGTTCACCAGGGAGGCCTAGGACATCATGACAACACCATTTGCCGAACTCCTGACCTGGACCACACGCGGGACAAACCTCGCATACCTGCTCGCCGCGGTGCTGTTCATCCTGGCTCTCGCGGGACTGTCGAAGCAGGAAACCGCCCAACGCGGGAACACCTTCGGTATCGCGGGCATGGCGATCGCGCTGGTGGCCACCATCATCAAGGCCCTGGTGCAGTCGCACACCGAACCGGAGCATTACCGCTCCGCGCTGACCACCGCCATCCTCATCGCGCTGGCCATGGCGATCGGCGCCGGAATCGGCATCCCGCGGGCACGCGGGGTGGAGATGACCGGTATGCCCGAACTCATCGCGCTGCTGCACTCCTTCGTCGGACTGGCGGCGGTACTCATCGGCTTCAATTCCTGGCTGCACCCCCAAGGCCTGACCGCGGACATGGAATCCTTCCACCTCGGCGAGGTATTCCTCGGCGTGTTCATCGGTGCGGTGACCTTCACCGGATCCATCATCGCCTATCTGAAGCTGTCGGGGAAGATAAAGGGAGCCCCGCTGACCCTGCCAGGACGCAATCTGCTCAATCTGGGTATCCTCCTCGCCTCCCTGGCGTTCATGGTGATCTTCATCCTCAGCGGAGGGCACGGGGTGTGGGCGTGGGTGTCCATCATCGCGATGACCGTGCTGGCGCTCCTGCTCGGGCTGCACCTTGTGGCCGCCATCGGGGGCGGTGACATGCCGGTGGTGGTCTCCATGCTCAACTCCTACTCGGGTTGGGCGGCGGCGGCCGCGGGTTTCATGCTCTCCAATCCGCTGCTGATCATCACCGGCGCGCTCGTCGGCTCCTCGGGTGCCTACCTGTCCTTCATCATGTGCCGGGCGATGAACCGTTCCTTCATCTCGGTGATCCTGGGCGGTTTCGGTTCCGACGGCGGTGCCGTGGCCGATGACCGTGACTACGGCAGCCACACCGAGACAAGCGTAGCCGAGACGGCGGAGCTGCTGCGGGAGGCGAAGAATGTCATGATCACCCCCGGATACGGCATGGCCGTCGCGCAGGCGCAGTATCCCGTCGCCGAGCTGACGCGGAAGCTGCGCGAACGCGGCGTCAACGTCACCTTCGGTATCCACCCGGTCGCCGGCCGGCTCCCCGGCCACATGAATGTGCTCCTGGCGGAGGCGAAGGTCCCCTATGACATTGTCACGGAGATGGACGAGGTCAACGATGACTTCGACACCGTCGACGTGGTGCTGGTCATCGGGGCCAATGACACCGTCAACCCGATCGCCTACGAGCCCGGCTCCCCGATCGCGGGCATGCCGGTGCTCAAGGTGTGGGAGGCGGAGCACGTGATCGTGTTCAAACGCTCCATGGGCGCAGGCTACGCGGGTGTGCAGAATCCGCTGTTCTTCAACGACAACACCGATATGCTCCTCGGCGACGCGAAGGACTCCGTCAACGGCATCATCGCCGATCTGTGAGCACCCACGCGTGACGACGCCCGCCCCAGCTGTGCTGGAGGCGGGCGTTCGGGTTCACCTGGGGATGCCCGCTAACCCAGAAGAGCCTTGTCGGACAGGGTCGCCCCCTTGATGGTGGCGAACTCCTTCAGGAGATCACGGACGGTCAGCTTCTTCTTCGTGGCCTGATCGGCCTCGTAGACGATCCGGCCCTCATGCATCATGATCAGCCGGTTACCCAGGCGGATCGCCTGCTCCATGTTGTGGGTGACCATCAGGGTGGTCAGCCCACCCTGGTCGACGATCTTCTGCGTCAGCGTGGTCACCAGCTCCGCGCGCTGCGGGTCGAGTGCTGCGGTGTGCTCGTCGAGAAGCATGATCTTCGGGTTTGTGAAACCCGCCATGAGCAGTGAAAGCGCCTGGCGCTGGCCGCCGGAGAGCAGTCCGACCTTCGCGGTGAGTCGGTCCTCGAGTCCCAGCTCCAGGGTGGTCAGCTGCTCCCTGAACTCCTCGCGCCGCTTCGTGCTCAGGCTCAGACCCAGACCCCGGGGTTTCCCGCGCAGCAGCGCCAGCGAGAGGTTCTCCTCGATACTGAGGTTGGGCGCCGTTCCCGCGAGCGGGTCCTGGAAGACCCTGCCCACGTAGCGGGCGCGTTTGTGTTCGGACATCCTGTTGACCACGACACCGTCGATGGCGACGGTTCCGGTGTCCACGAACAGCCGGCCAGAGACGGCGTTGAGGAGTGTGGATTTGCCCGCGCCGTTGGAACCGATGACGGTGACGAAATCCCCCTCCTTCATTTCCAGATTCAACCCATCGAGTGCACGGCGCTCATTGACCGTTCCGGGGAAGAATGTCTTTCCGATACCGGAGATCTTCAGCATCAACGCCTACACCTCCTTTCCGGCGACGGCGGGTGCGGGTGCGTCCTTCTTGGTGCCCGCCGCGGCGGGCGCGGCGGGCTTGCGGGAGAATCTCCCGCTCAGCGCCTTCCACCTGGGCAGCAGCAGAGCGATGATCACCAGCAGGGCGGTGATCGCCTTCATGTCATTGGGGTCGAGCCCCACGCGTAGTGCAGCGAAAATGATCAGGCGGTAGAGCACGGCGCCGATGATAACGGCGATCACCGACATCCACACCCGACGGTGACCGAAGACTGCCTGGCCCATGATCACCGAGGCGAGGCCGACGAGGATGAGGCCGATACCCATGGAGATGTCGGCGAAGCCCTGGTACTGCGCGATCAGTGCGCCGCACATGCCGACGAAACCGTTGGACAGGGCGATGGTCAGGGTCTTGGTGAAATCGGTGGAGACACCGAAGGACTGGACCATGGGGGCGTTGTCCCCGGTACCGCGCAGGGAGAGTCCGAGGTCGGTGTTGAGGAACCAGATGACCACGCCACCCAGGAGGAGAACCGCCACTGCGAGGATCCCCGGGCCGGCCCAGGTACCCAGCAGGCCGGCGTCGCGCAGCGGGGTGAAGATGGTGTCCTGGCGCAGCAGCGGGACGTTGGCTCCGTCCATGATCCGGAGGTTGATCGACCACAGCGCAATCATGGTCAGGATGCCGGCGAGCAACCCGTCAATCTTGCCCTTGGTGTGCAGTAGGCCGGTGACCATACCCGCGATGAATCCGGTGACGAATCCGGCGAGCGTGGCCAGAATGGGATTCCAGCCGGCCATGATCGCCATTGCGGAGGTGGCCGCCCCGGTGGTGAAACTGCCATCGACGGTCAGGTCGGCGAAGTTGAGCACCCTGAAGGTGAGGAAGACACCAAGTGCCATCACACCGTAGATGAGACCGACTTCGACGGCGCCGATCATACGCGTTCAGCCTTGTCCAGGATCTCCTGGGGGATGGTGACGCCGACCGCCCTGGCCGCATCCTCATTTATCACGTAGGTGAACTCGGTGGCGGTTTCCACGGGCATGGTCGCCGGATCCGCACCGTCCTGCAGGATCCGCAGTGCCATTTCGCCGGTCTGGCGGCCCAGTTCGGTGTAGTCAATGCCGAGGGTGGCGATCGCCCCTCCCTCCACGGTGCCGGCCTCCGCCGCGATCACCGGGATCTGCTTCTGCTCGGCCACCTGGACCAGGGAGGAGATGCCGGAGACAACCATGTTGTCGGTGGGCACGTAGATCGCATCGACGTCACCGAGCGCGTCAACTGCCTGCTGGATCTCGTTGACGGTGGTCACCGTCTGGGTCTTGACCTCAATGCCGAGCGGCTGTGCGGCCTTCTCGACGGCGTCGACCTGGACCTGGGAGTTGACCTCACCGGAGGCGTAGACGATACCGATGGTGGAGGCATCGGGAACCAGTTGCTTGAGCAGTTCCAGCTGATCCTCGATGGGAGCCGCGTCGGAGGTTCCGGTGACGTTGCCGCCGGGAGCCTCATTGGAGTCCACCAGCTCCGCTGACACCGCATCGGTGACGGCGGTGAAGACCACGGGTACGTTGGTTATGTTCTGCGCCGTCGCCTGCGCCGCCGGTGTTGCCACGGCGAGGACCAGGTCGAGGTTGTCCGAGGCGAACTGCTGGGCGATCGTCAGTGCAGTGGACTGCTCACCGTTGGCGTTCTGTTCCTTGAAGTCGACGTCAACGCCCGCATCGGCGAATGCCTCCTTGAACCCTTCCGTTGCGGCATCCAGCGCCGGATGCTGAACCAGCTGGTTGATGCCGATGGTATAGGAATCCCCACCGGCGGAATCGGAGCCGGAGGTATCGCTGGAGCAAGCGGAAAGGACCAGGGCACCTGCGGTCACAATTCCGGCGAGGAGCTTTGTGCGTGGAGCGGTCATGAGTAGTCTTTCTGTCGGCGCGGACAAATTAGGGAGTCGGCTCTGTGAGCTGATTCATGATTTGAAGATACTTGTTCTGCAGCTCATTAGGCCAACCGGGTGACCCCCGTTTGAGAGCGTGGGCGACTAAAGTGGACGGCATCATGAATCTCCCAGGACACACCCCACAGCCGAGCGACGCCGAACGCGAGGCTCTCCAGGCCGATCTCACCCGCCTCGTCGGGCAGGGACGCCTGGATTTGGATACCTATCAGGAGCTGGTCGACATCGTCTGGTCGACCGCACAGGCCTCGGATCTGAATGCGATCCGTGGGCGGTACTTCGGCGGCGTGCCCCAACAGATGCCGCCCCAACAGATGCCTCCCCGGCAGATGCCGCCCCAGCAGCAGGGTTTCCCGATGGGTGGGCACCTGCCCACCCCGCAGAACGTCGAGGAGAAATCCACCATGGGCGCGATCCGCAGGACCGGCCAGTGGCTGGTGCCCGCGTACTCGAAATACCGGCTCAACGGTGCGGATCTTCATCTTGATCTGCGCAGGGCCACCGCCGCCGCACCGGTGATCACCTTCGACATCACCGCCTCCATGGCGAGCATGACCATCATCGTCCCGCCCGGTGTGTTCGTTGATGTCCAGATGCAGAACAAGAACTGGTCGGAGTTCAAGATAGACACCTCAGCACCCGCCCCCAACGCACCGCGCGTGGTCATCACCGGAATCTCGCGGGGGTCGACGCTGAGGGTGATCACCAAGAGCCCCGACGAGCCTGTCGGTTTCTGGGAGCAGATCTTCGGCGGCTGATTCCGCGGAGCAGGGCGGCGATGGCATTGTTGAGGATCATCGGAGCCTCCAGCGGAATCATGTGCCCGGCGTCAGCGGCGATCTGGAGATGCGCCTTCGGCCACAGCTCGCAGATGCGCTCGGCCTGTCCGAGCGGGGTGACGTTGTCCTTCTCCCCCGCGATCACGAAGCCGTCCACATCCTCCAGAGCCGCGGCGGCGTCGAGCTCATCGTGTTCCTGGAGATCATCGAAGAAGCCGACGAATGTCTCCAGCGGTGTCTCATGGATCATCGCGGCGTGAAACTCGATGACCTTCCAGTTGGTGGGCCGGTGAAAAACCGCGGTGGCCAGCGTCGGGGCGAGGAACTGCGAGGCGTACTCCCGGAATTTCGCGGCGTCACCGGGGGATGCCTCCGCCGTGCCCCTGACCCTGTCCGCTATCGGGGACGCCAGCACCTGTGGCAGTCCCTGCGCGGACAGCGATTCGATCGAGGTGGCCACCAGCACCAACCCGCTGATGCGCGAAGCGAGTTCGTGATCGGCGTTCTTGATCAGGTTCAGTGCGGTGAGTCCGCCCAGCGAGTGCCCGACGAGGATCAACGGGCCGGTGGGCGCATGCTCCCTGATGGCGGCGAGCACATCGTGCGCCGTTCCCTCCACCGTGCACAGCGCCGGGGCGACGGGGCCGGTCTGCCCGTGGCCGCGGGCGTCGATAAGCAGGCTTCTCACGCCGGGGAAGTTGGTGCGCAGGTAGTCCACCTGCATGTAGAACACCTCGGCGGCCAGGGTGAACCCGTGGATGAACACCACGGTGGCCTCCGCGTCATCCGGCCCGACGACATAGGTGCTGATCTCCAGGCCGTCGGAGGAGACGGTGCCCTCGAAATCCACTCCGACCAGCCCCGGCTTCCGGGTGCGGCTGTGCAGCGCACCATGTTCAAGTGCTAATCGACGCCTCCCCCTCGCGGTCACCCGAAGGGCGAGGGAACGCAGCGTGGAGCCGAGGTGTGCGGGTCTCAACTTCATGGGTATGACACTACAAGCACATAGCGGTAGCGTTAACTCGCATGAGCACGAACACCCCTCCAGTTCTGGACACCCTGAGCACCATTCTCTCCGACGTCGGCGGTCTCTCCCCGGAGGAGATCAAACCGGAATCGCGCATCACCGAGGATCTCGGAATCAGCTCCCTGAACTTCATCGAGGCCGTCGTGCACACCGAGGACGCCTTCGGGGTGCGCATCGAGGATTCGGACGCGAAGGAATTCCACACCGTGGCCGACATCGTCGACTTCATCACCGCGGGCCTCGAAGCCGGTCAATAGCGAGACATTCCAGCCGATTCAGAGCACAATGGTGCTATGACTGCGAATATCTCCTATCTGACCGACATGGACGGGGTCCTCATCAAAGAGGGCGACATGATTCCGGGTGCGGATCGTTTCCTCGGGGAGCTCTCCGCCAACGGCATCGAGTACATGGTGTTGACCAACAACTCCATCTACACCCAGAGGGACCTCTCAGCCCGACTGCACTCCACCGGTCTCGATATTCCCCCGGAGCGGATCTGGACATCCGCGACCGCCACCGCACACTTCCTCAAGGCGCAGGTCAAGGAGGGCACCGCATATGTGGTCGGCGAATCGGGCCTTACCACCTCTCTGCACACGGCCGGCTGGATCCTCACCGATTCCAGCCCCGAGTTCGTGGTGCTCGGCGAGACGAGGACCTACTCCTTCGAGGCCATCACCACCGCGATCAACCTGATCCTCGGCGGTGCCCGCTTCATCTGCACCAACCCCGACGTCACCGGCCCCTCGCCGCAGGGGATCCTGCCGGCCACCGGGGCCGTGGCCGCCCTGATCACCGCGGCGACCGGAGCAGAACCCTATTACATCGGCAAACCGAACCCGGTGATGATGCGCAGCGCCCTGAACACCATCGGCGCGCACTCGGAAAACACCGTCATGATCGGCGACCGCATGGACACCGATATCAAGGCCGGACTGGAAGCCGGCATGCGGACGGTACTCGTGCGCAGCGGCATTTCCGACGACGCCGAGATCAGGCGTTTCCCCTTCCGCCCCACCAGTGTGATCAACTCCATCGCGGACCTCACCGATATCTGGCACGATCCCTTCGGAGACGGCTCCTTCAACGACAACGGCGAGGAGTAACCCCACCGCCCATGGCCATCTCCGATTTTGCACGCGCCGTTGAACGGGGCATCAACCGAATCGGGCTGAGAAGGACGGCCAGCGCCGGATGGGTGCCTCGAGTAAGCGGATTCTCCGGATACGGTTCGCCCCGACGCATGCGCGTGCTGGGCCGGGTGCTCATGACCAATCCCGCCAGCGAGTCGGATTCGCTGCAGGCGCGCGGGTGGCGGCAGTTCCTCACCATCCAAGTCGGCGATCTCCCGCTCGTCATCAGTTTCGGTGGCCCCGATGGTCCACGCTTCGAGACGGTGACCGATGGCAACGGCTACGTCGACGTCCTTATCGACGACCACGGTCTCCCACCCGGTTGGCACGAGGTCACCATCTCCGGGGAAGGGGTCGTCTCCGCGTCCGCGGAGGTTCTCATCGTCGACTCCTCCGCACGCTTCGGAGTGATATCGGATATCGATGACACGGTCCTGGTCACCTGGCTGCCCCGCGCCCTGGTGGCGGCCTGGAACTCCTGGATCCGCCACACCAACACACGCAAACCCGTTCCCGGCATGGCCGACTTCTACGCCGAGATCCTAAGGGACCACCCGAACGCGCCGGTGTTCTACCTCTCCACGGGAGCCTGGAACACCTTCGACGCCCTGAAGGCCTTTCTATCCAGTCACGGATTCCCCGAAGGGCCGATGCTGCTCACCGACTGGGGCCCGACACAGACCGGCCTGTTCCGCTCCGGGCAGGAGCACAAGAAGGTCCAGCTGCGAAACCTGATCATCGAGTACCCGGAGATGCGCTGGCTACTCATCGGCGACGACGGCCAACACGATCCCCTGATCTACGGCGAAGCGGCGAACGAACACCCCGATCGCATCGCCGGCCTCGCCATTCGCCGGCTCAGCTCCGGCGAACACGTGTTGTCCCACGGTACGACAGGGGCGCTCGTGGAGGCACGGCGCACAGGCGATGCCATCTTCGGCAGGGACGGCTACGAACTACTCCGCGCCTATCGCTCCTCGCCCTTCGGCTCCCGACCGGATGCGTGAACGCTGGGTCCTCACAGTGTGTGCACAGGCGGGTGAAACTTTTCGGCCCCCGGGCTTTTGGTCGCCGCATCGGAAAGTTCACCCCTGCCATCCACACGCCCTCCACACCGGCCCCCCCACAGGTGACGAAGCCGCCGCCCACCGGCACCCGATGGGTAAGCCACCAGGGCCACAGGGCCACATGCTCACAGTGTGTGCACAGGCGGGTGAAACTTTCCGGCCCCTGGGCTTTCGGTCGCCGCATCGGAAAGTTCACCCCTGCCATCCACACGCCCTCCACACCGGCCCCCACCACAGGTGACGCAGCCGCCGCCCACCGGCACCCGGTGGGGAAGCCACCAGGGCCACAGGGCGATCGGCGCGCAGACGGGCCACCGGAAAACCGCAGCCTCACCGCACCATCCGGCGGCCCCGGCTAGTCGACGATTCGCACGTCCGCGTCGAAGTTGTGTTCGACGGAGAGATTGTCCAGTACCACGCGGAGGTGGTCCAGCTCCCGGGCGGAACCGGTGATCACTTCTCGGCACTCGATGAGTCCCGGTTCGAAGGGATCGCGTCGCCAGTTGGTGAACCAGTGCGCGGTCAACGGATCGGCACCTGCGACGACAAGTTCGGAGGGGCTGGAAATGCAGACAACCATTGCAGTCTCAACACGTGGACGGAACTGACGAGGCATGCCACTGATGTTCAGCACAGCGGTGAGCGCTGGTCGAGCTAGGTCCTCAACTGTTTCGACAACGGGCGTCGGCTGTTGGGGCAAGTCCATGTCCTCCCAGAAGTCTGCCGAGAGCAGGTCCATGTTATGGCGAGTCCGGGTGGGCATGGTTAATGCAAAATTAGTCATGTCGGATTCCTTCGGCAACACTGACACCGCCCGGATTGGCACCCTGTTCTAAAGGTCTGCCTCCAGGCGATCTAAGACGAGGTTCGTCTTCCCCAACGGCCTCGCGTGTGCGTCGTTCTCGTCAATGACTCAAATGACTGATACATGCGATTTTGGCCACTTCGGCCCGGACCGACAACCCTAAAGCCCCGCTTTATCCCCCATTTACTCAAGCTCAACCTTAGGTTAAGAGTCTGTGATCTCCGTCCACAGAGCATCGTTGAACGCCGCCCACGATGGCTTCGCCCAGTCTCCGAAGTCCCGGTCGGTCAGCACGACGGCGGCGACACCGGAACCCGGAACCGTCCACAGAAAGGTCCCTGACTGCCCGAAATGCCCCGCGGTGGTCGTCGGCATCGACGCCCCGGTCCAGTGCGGCGATTTTCTCCCCTTGATCTCGAAACCCAGGCCCCATGGATTGGGTTTCTGCATGCCGTAGCCCGGGATGGTGCCTATCAGCTCGGGGAACTGCACGGTGAAGGCCTCATCCAGGGTCTGCTGGGAGAGCAGCCTCGGAGCGGTCAGCTCGCGGGCGAAACTCGCCAGGTCCGCAACGGTGGATCGGGCATCGTGGCCGGCGGAACCCCACAGCTCGGAGGATTCCATGCCCAGTGGCTCGAAAACCGCCTGCCGAAGGTACTCCGGGAAGGCGATGCCGGTCTCCCCGGCAACCTTGTCTGCAAGAATGTCCATCCCAGCTGAGGAATAAATGCGACGCTCCCCCACTTTCCGCTGCGGTGCCGGGGAATCAAAGGCAACTCCGGAAGCATGCGAGAGCAGATGCCGAACGGTTGAACCCGGCGGCCCCAGCGGGTCATCGAGCTCCAGGACACCCTCCTCGATCGCTATGAGCACTCCGTAGCTGACCAGTAGTTTGGTCACACTCATCAGCTCAAAGACGCGTTCAATATCACCATGGGTGCTTAGTTCACCTCCGGCGATCACAGCCGCGGAAACGTGGTCCACCGGCCAAGCGTCCAGTGCGTTGAAACTCTCCAGATCCCGAACCATGCCCCGAACCATAGCAGGATCTCTGTGGATAGCCTGGCAGGACATGGCGGAAAAGCCGCGCTAAAGGGTGGTCCCCAACCATCGCCTGGCCTCCGCCATGAGCTCGCGGGCCGGCGCAGTGTTCTCCATCAGCTCGAAGGCGTGCGCCGCAGCGGGCACGGTCCGCAGTTCGACGTCCACCCCCGCATCCCGAAGCCGGGCGGCATAGGTGGTCACCTCATCATGGAAAAGCTCCAGGTCGGTGGTGTAGATCCAGGTGGGCGGCAGGCCGGTCAGGTCCGCCCTGCGGGCCGCCGCCGCATACTCCGGCACCACGGTCGCACCCGGCGACCTCCCGAGGTAGGCCGACCAGCCGTAACGATTCGCCTTGTTGTTCCAAACGAGATGGTTGATTGCGTCGAGGTCGGTGTTCGCCGCGGTCCGATCATCGAGCATCGGGGCGAACAGCCATTGAGCGACCGGCTGGACCCCGCCCTCGTCATGGACCCGTTGGACTAGGCAGGCAGCCAACCCACCGCCGGCACTCTCGCCGCCGATGGCCAGGTGTGAGGTGTTCACCTCCAGCTGCTCGGCATTGTCCACCAGCCAGAGCCAGGCCGCGTGGACATCATCGATCGCCGCAGGATAGGGATGTTCGGGGGCCAGGCGATAGTCAACGGAGACGACCACCGCGTCCAGCTCCGCCGCGGTCCGCGCACACATTCGATCATCCTGCCGGGCCGAGCCCACGACAAGGCCCCCTCCGTGGATCCACAGCAGACCCGGGCGCAGCCGCTCCCCCTCCGGCTCGAAAACCCGCATGGTGATGAGGCCGCTCCTCACAACCCGGACACCGACCCCCTTCACCCTCAATGAAGGTAGGTGACGCATTCCGAAGCGCAGCACCCCGCGCATGAACGGCCTGTCCACACCCCGGATATTTGAGTACACCGCAGCCGCCCGCAGGCGGGGGTCAATTTCTTTGAGACGCATACCCCCAGTGTCGCGCCTTGCTTGTCGACGCACAAGCCCCACCCGCTCGGCATGCACCGGAGGTGCACCACCGAATAACGAAACTGATTGTACTCGTATCGTTTGTAACCTAGGCTGAGCTCATGCAAAAGACACAGGTAACCCAAACAGTTGACCGCGCACGAGCAGTATTCGAATCAGGAGGCACCCGCTCGCTGTCCGCCCGCAGACGCAATGTGGCGGCAATCAGGCGCATGCTCGAGGAGAACCGCTCGGATTTCGAAAGGGTCCTGCACGCGGACCTGCGCAAGAGCAGGCGTGAGGCCGGTCTCACCGAAATTGATGTGGCCATCGGCGAGGCGAACCACACCCTGCGCCATCTCCGGAGATGGACCTCCCCCAGGCGGACCACGGTCTCACCGACCCTCTGGCCGGCCTCGGCACGGCTGGTCCCCGAGCCCCTCGGCGTGGTGCTGGTCATATCCCCCTGGAACTACCCCATCAACCTCACCCTGGTGCCCCTGGTGGGCATTCTCGCCTCGGGCAACACCGCGGTGATCAAGCCCAGCCCGGAGTCCGCGCACACCTCGCGACTGCTCGCGGAGTTGGTCCCTACGTACCTCCCGGACGGCGCCGTGCAGGTCCTGCCCGGATCCGTCGAGGTCGCGCAGCAGGTGCTGGAGGAACGATTCGACCACATCATCTTCACGGGTTCCGGCCGGATCGGAAGAGTGGTGATGGAGGCCGCGGCCAAGCATCTCACACCCGTGACCCTCGAGCTCGGAGGGAAATCACCAGCCTGGTTCGACGATGACCGCAACCTCGAGACGGCGGCGCGCCGCCTGGTCTGGGCAAAGTTCACCAACGCCGGGCAGACCTGCGTCTCCCCCGACTATGTCCTGACCACCCCTGAGCGCGTGCCCGCGCTGGTCGCGGCTCTCCGCCGTGCCGTGCTGGAGCTGTGGGGAACCGACCCTGCGACCGGCGGGGAGTATGTGCGCATCATCAATGAAGGACACTTCGACCGCCTCGCGGGGTACCTCGACGAGGGTCGGATCGAGTTCGGCGGCCGCCACGACCGCGATGATCTCTACATCGAACCGACGGTGATCACCTTCCCCGATCTCGAGCGTGCCGTCGTGGGTCCGGACGCCCCGTTTGAGCTGCTGCGCGATGAGATCTTCGGCCCGATCCTGCCCATCGTCACGGTCTCCACGAAGGAGGAGGCCGCCAGGGTGATCAATGCCTGGGACAAGCCGCTGGCCCTGTACGTGTTCAGCGATTCCAGGGAGACACGCCGATACTTCGAGGACAACACCTCATCGGGTGCGGTGGTTTCCGGGGCCGCCATCATCCATGTCGGCGACGGCTCGCTACCCTTCGGCGGAGTGGGCGCCAGCGGCATCGGCGCCTACCACGGCAGAGAGTCGATCCGGACCTTCTCCCACCTCAAGCCGGTTCTGAACAAGCCCAGTTTCCCCGACACGCTGAGACTGCTCAACCCCGGAACCGCTCCACACCTGCTCGGGGTGATCGGAAAGGTGCAGCGACGTGGCTGACAACGGCAGGGGCCGTCCCGCAGATCCACGCCTGAGCAGCCGATTCATGCAGGCAACGCTCGACCTGTTGGCCAGCGAGGGCTACCGCGCGGTGACCACCGCGGCGGTGGCCGGGCGCGCGGGAGCCTCCACCGCCAGTCTCTACAGGCGCTGGCCCACCAAGCAGGCACTGGTTTCCGATGTCGCCCGCAGTCTGACTCTCGACGCCCTGGGAGAGATCGACTCCGGGACGCTGGCGGGGGACCTGGACCAGCTGATCACCCGCAAACGCGGACTCTTCGACCAGGTCGGCACCGCCCTGCTGTCCCTGCTCGCCGAGTCCTGCCATGACACTGAGCTGAGGGCAATCCTGCGCACCGAGGTCATCGAGGCCACGGACCAGCACCTGAAAGCGATGCTGCGGCGGGCCGTTCTGCGCGGGGAGATTCCCGAGCCACGGAACGGCGCCATCGAGACGCTGAGTCTGTCGATCATCGGCCGCGAACTGCTCATGCAGGCTCTGGATCCGGCTCCGTCATACGGCGACGCCGACGCGGAGGTGGCGTTGATCCTGCGTGCGTTGAGCTAACCGCGCCAACGGGTAGTGAGCTTGCTAGGCTCCCTGAAATGAACTCCTCCATGCACCTGCGTGCACTCGCCTGCGCGGTGACCCTGGGTACCGCAACCCAACTGCTCCTCGTTGCGCCCGTGACGGCGCAGTCGTCGTCAAGCTCGTCCTCCTCCTCGGATTCCAGGCCCGACCCCACCCCCTGGGCCCCCGGCGTCTCCGAGGGGCTGGTGGTCAATCTCATCGGCGATGTGCTCGGCCCGGGCGTCTCCGAGCACATCGGTGTTCTCGCCGGTGATCTCGGCATCATGACCGCAATCGGCACGGGCAGGGAATTTGCCATCATCTTCGGCGATTCCTTCCGCGGGGCCCGTTTCGGGGAGGGCGAATGGCTGAGTCCCGTCGGGGTGGTCGCGGAGTTCGACGAGGCTGGACGGATCATCATCAAACGCGCCCTCAACGAGGGCGAGAAGGCCCAGCAGCTGCTCAACTACTCCCACAACGACCGCGGCCTGACCCTGCTGCCCTCGGATGTGATCAACATCGACGGCACCCTCTACATGCAGGGCATGTGGAATGAGGGCGTGGGAAACGTGCTGCGCACCCAGATCTGGAAGTCGGAGAACCAGGGGGCGAGCTGGCAAAGCCTGGGCACCATTCCCGCCTCCTACCTGGGTGGTAAGGCACAGCTGATCACCTGGGAACTGGGCCCGGACGGCTATGTGTACATGATGTCCTCGGGCTTCCAGCGTCGCGATGACGTCTACCTCACCCGCTTTCTCCCCGGCGATATCGGCGACCGCTCGAAATGGAGCCACTTCTCCCTGGCGGAGGATGGCACCGGATCCTGGGGCGGCAGGGTCTCACCTGTACTCAGCGAACGTGTCAGCGCCGGCGAGATGTCACTTCGCTACATCGAGGGACACTGGGTACTGGCGATGTTCAATGCCGAGACCATGGCGATCGAGATCCGAATCTCCTCCGACATCGCGATCGACTGGAACTCCGTACCCGTGGCCAATGTGGTCGTCGCAGGCACCGGCGGCTGGGGCTCGACCCAGAACCCCGATAACTTCACCCAGCTCTACGGCGGCTACATCGCACCCGGCTCCACTCTGGGCAACATGGATCTCATCGTCTCCCAGTGGAACACCTCCAACAACAGCCGGTACATGTCCACGCAGTTCAACGTGAAGGGATTGGACACCTACTTCGGAATAAACCAGGGCCCGCAGACCCGCAGTCTCCGGACGGCGCCCGGGCAGGCCGGCGATCCCGGGGTGCTCCAGGTGGAGCAGGTGCCTATCGACGCCACGACCGCGGGTCCCGACACCGACACCGCGATCGCCGAGGGTGCCACCGACATCCTGCTGGTGCCCATGGGGGACTCCCCGGCACCCTAGCCCGCTCCTCCGGGGTGGATCCCCGCCCGTGGGGTGGCGGCAGGAGAAGAGCCGCCCGGGGTCGGTCGAACAGGTGTTTGTGGGGCCACCGGGGCTCGAACCCGGGACCAACGGATTATGAGTCCGTAGCTCTAACCGACTGAGCTATAGCCCCTCCATGCCGGCGGGAAACGATAATCCGCCCTACGGCAACCCCGTCATTATAGCGGGAGTTCCACCGCAGTTGGCAAACGGCGCTGGTTCTAACGGACACCTTGGCAGGATACCCCGGCAAACCACCGGATCCGCCCCGGGAAACCGCCCAAATACATCAATCAAGCTGGCGATTTGCCCCTTCTGAAAGAAGCCAACTATAGTTAGTTCTCGTTGCACCGCAGGCCGAATGACAGCCATGCTTCGGGCAGCGTATTCCTCCATAGCTCAGTTGGCAGAGCATTCGACTGTTAATCGAAGGGTCACTGGTTCGAGCCCAGTTGGAGGAGCAGATTAAAAGCCCGGCTCATAGCGAGCCGGGCTTCTTTGCGTGCAAACAGAGTCGGGGTTTCATGCCGGGCCGTCGACGATCTAGTCTAGGTCCATGAGAATCACGGCGAGCGAACCGCAACCATCCAATGTCCCCCTGGACACTCCCTTGGAGGACTATGCCCTGCTCTCGGACACCCACACCGCGGCACTGCTCTCCCGCCAGGGCAGCATCGACTGGCTGTGTCTGCCCCGCTTTGATTCCGATGCGGTGTTCACCAGGCTTCTCGGCGATCGCGAGCACGGCCACTGGAGTGTGCGCATCTCCGGGGGTGAGGTGATCAGTCAGGAGTATCTCCGCGATTCCTTCATCGTGCGCACGGTGTGGAAATCCCCGACCGGAACCGCCAGGGTCACCGATTTCATGCCCGTGCACATTAACGGCGAGCCGAACCTCACCGACCTTGTTCGTTCGGTGCGGTGTCTGGAGGGCTCGGTGGAGGTGGAGTCGATCCTCCGCCTGCGCTTCGACTACGGCGAGTCCACGCCCTACTTCCGCAGCACCGATGCGGGGGATCTCTCCATCGTCCAGGCCGTCGCGGGCCCCAACGCCGTCTATGTCAGCGGACCGAAGATGCCGCACCGGCCCTCGAAGGACTGCCACAGCGGTGCCTACACGCTCGAGGAGGGCGGATCCCTGTCCTGGGTGCTCACCTGGGCGCCTTCCTACGAGGATCATCCCCCCATGCCGGACTACTCCCGCTCTCTGCAGGCCACCAAGGAATTCTGGGCCGACTGGATGAGGGACATCCCCACCGAAAAGTGTTACGACGCCGAGGTCCGACGGTCCATGCTGGTGCTGCGGGCTCTGACCGACATGCTTACCGGCGGCATCGTCGCCGCCCCCACCACCTCACTCCCGGAGGAGTTCGGTGGCGTGCGCAACTGGGACTACCGCTATGTCTGGCTGCGTGACTCCGCGCTGACGATCGAGGCGCTGGTGGAGTACGGGCTATCCAAGGCCGCCCGCCAGTGGCGCGCGTGGTTGCTGCGAGCCATCGCCGGAGACCCGGAAAACCTGCGCATCATGTACGGTCTCGGCGGCGAGCGCCACCTGCCGGAACGCGAACTTCCCCATCTGCGGGGCTATGAGGATTCCGTGCCCGTGCGCGTGGGTAACGGCGCGGCGGAGCAGTACCAGGCCGATGTCGTCGGCGAGGTCATGATCGCGCTGGAGTGCATACGCCGTGCCGGACATGCGGAGGATGAGTTCTCCTGGGAGCTGCAGAAGGCGATGCTTGAGTTCCAGGACGCCCGCTTCGATGAGAAGGACCAGGGAATCTGGGAGATGCGTTCGGATCCCCAGTATTTCACCCACGGCCGGGCGATGATGTGGGCCGCCTTCGACCGCGGGGTCAAGGCCGTCGAGGAGTTCGGACTCGACGGCCCGGTTCAACGGTGGCGTGAACGCAGGGATCAACTGCGGGACGAGATTCTCACCAGAGGATTCAACCCGGAGATCCGGGCCTTCACCCAAACCTATGACAACACGAAGATGGACGCCTCTCTCCTTCAACTGTCCCAGATCGGTTTCCTACCCTATGACGATCCCCGCATCGTCTCCACGGTCGCCCGCATCGAGGAGGAGCTTCTCGATTCCCACGGCTTCCTCCACCGCTACCACACCGACGGCGGTGACGGCCTGGCCGGCGACGAATACCCCTTCCTGATCTGCTCCTTCTGGTTGGTCGAGCAGTACGCCCACTCCGGGCGTTTGGAGGATGCGAAGAGGATCATGGATACGATCCTCGCCGTCCAGACACCGTTGGGGCTACTCGCGGAGGAGTATTCCACCACCCACCATCGCCTCGCCGGAAACTTCCCCCAGGCCTTCTCCCATATCGGACTGCTCAGCGCGGCCCGTGCCATCAATTTCGAGGAATCCAGAAACAGGTAGTCTGGTCTGCAGACCACCACCAGAGCTTTAGGGAGAGTATTCCACCCATGATCCAGTTCGTGATCGGCGCCGCCGCGGGCTACGTTTTCGGCACCAAGGCGGGGCGAAAGCGGTACCACCAGATCAAGAAGGGCTATGAGACCGCGATCAATTCGCCGGTGACCAGGAACGCCGTCACGGCCACCCGCAAGATGATCGCCAACAAGCTCGACCCGCAGCCGCGGATGAAGGAAGTCAAGAACTACCGCACCGACGACGGCAACACCGTTTTGGAACCCGATCAGGACTGAACCACGGGTCCGCCGCTATCCCCTGAACGCCCGGGAGAGCAGTTCCCGGCGCGCCTGCTCCATGGCCACCAGGTCGGAGAACAGGGAGTTGTAGGCCTGCTCATCATCGGAGGGGCGCATCCGCTGGAGCTGACTTTTCAGTACCGCGATCTGATTGCCCACCCGGGCCTCCTGCAGGCGCGAGAGCACCGCATCGGTATAGGATTCCAGGTCCTCTGGTTCGATGGCGATGGGTTCCATCGCCAGCTCGGATACCAGGGAGGTGCCGAGGATGTCGTTCATCTGCTCGGAAACGCTCGGCAGCCAGTCCACCCCGGAGGCCGCCATGTCACAACCACCCGCCGCTGTGATCGCATCGCGGACCATCCGGTAGGCGGGGTTGGTGAAACTGTCGGTGGCCAGGCCGTCGAAGTAGCTTCCGGCGAGCTCGGGATACTGCAGAGCGAGCTTGAGTGATTCCCGTTCCTGCCAGAGTGCGGGGTTGCGGGGGTTGGGCATGGTCATCGACGGTCGCCTGGACTGGTCCTCGACGGTCTCGGTGATTCGCGTTGCCCTGTTCTGCCTGCGCTGCTGCCTGGGGCGCCGCGCCTCCTCGCGAACCTGCTGGAGCACCTCCGCAGGATCGGCCCAGCCGATCCAGCCCGCCAGCAGGCGGGCGTATTCCGACTGCAGTGTCCTGTCCTGAATGTCCGCGACCACGGGCACCGTGCGTCGTAAAGCGGACAGGCGTCCCTCCACTGTGTCGAGCTGGTACTCGGCGATCATGGACTGGAGGACGAACTCGAACATGGGCACGCGGCCGGCGATCAGATCCCGCAGGGCGGCATCGCCCTTCTCCAGGCGCAGATCGCAGGGATCCATGCCGTCGGGGGCGACGGCGACGAAGGACTGCCCGGTGAACTTCTGATCGCCCTCGAAGGCCCGCATGGCGGCCTTCTGCCCGGCCTCGTCGCCGTCGAAGGTGTAGATCAGCTCCCCGCGGAAGTAGTTGTCATCCAGCATCAGCCGGCGCAGCATCTGCAGGTGCTCGTCACCGAAGGCTGTGCCGCACGCCGCGACCGCTGTAGTGACCCCCGCGGCGTGCATCGCCATGACATCGGTGTACCCCTCGACCACCACGGCCTGGTGTCCCACGGCGATCGCACGCTTGGCGGTGTCCAGACCGAAGAGCACCTTGGACTTGTTGTAGAGCAGGGTGTCGCGGGTGTTCATGTACTTGCCCATTTTGTCATCATCGAAGAGTTTGCGGGCACCGAATCCGATGACGTCCCCGGAAAGATTCTTGATCGGCCATAGCAGGCGCCGGTGGAACTGGTCGATCGGCCCGCGCTTGCCCATCTTGGACAGCCCCGCGGCCTCGAGCTCCTGGAACTTAAAACCCTTCCGCAACAGATGCTTGGTCAGCGTGTCCCAGCCGGCGGGCGCATAGCCACATTCGAAAGTGTAGATGTGCTGCTGGCTGAACCCGCGCTGGAGCAGGAAATCCCGGGCGGGTTCCGCCTCGGCGGTCTCCAGCTGCTCGCGGTAGAACTGGTGGGCTGCCCTGTTAGCGGCCACCAGACGCTGTCTGGTCCCCGGTTCCTCCCTGCGGCCAGGTCCCCCACCCTGGTAGTTGATCTGGTAGCCGATCTTCTCCGCGCACACTTCGACGGCCTCGGGAAAGGTGATATGTTCCATCTCCATCAGGAATGAGAACACATCCCCACCCTTGCCGGTGGAAAAGCAGTGGTAGTATCCACGGTTCGGGCGGACGTGGAAGGACGGGGTCTTCTCGTCCTTGAAGGGGCTGAGCCCTTTCAGGGAGTCCGCTCCGGCCGACTTGAGCTGTACATAGTCCCCCACGATCTCCTCGATCGGGGTCCGTTCGCGGATTGCCTGAATGTCACTCTCCGGTATCCGTCCCTTCGCCATGCCCAACACTCTATCCTCATCACCGTATGGAAGGATCAAGACCATGGTCAACGGTAAGAAAGTGGTCGCAGGGGCGGCCGGGGCGGCACTCATGCTCGTCGCCGCATGGCTGGGTGTGGGTTACGAGGACGAACAGGGTCGGGCCACCCCGACCACAGCCTCCCCGACCACCCCGACCACGCCTAATCAATCCCCCGCCTCCAGCCTCCCCGACCACCCCGACCACGCCTAATCAATCCCCCGCCTCCCGCACCACCGCGCAGGAATCAGGGCCCAACGGAAACGTGCCCTCCTGCGCACTGGAGACGCTTCCGGACCAGACGGAGCTCGTCGTCGATGATATCCTCGCGGGAGGCCCCTTCGGCTATCCCGACAATGACGGGGTGCGTTTCGGCAACTACGAGGGTGCGCTTCCCGAGGAATCCCGGAACTACTACCGCGAGTACACGGTGCCCACCCCGGGATTGGGCCACCGTGGCCCATTGCGTATCGTCACCGGCGGGGGGACGCAGACCGACCCGGATGTCTGGTATTTCACCGGTGACCATTACGAAACATTCTGCACGATCACCGACGCGGAAGGCTGAGCCACGGACACAATGGACACCACAAACACCGTTCTGTACGCCAACTTCAACAGGATCGGGGATTTTTACACCCTACTGGGACGTGCGGTGTGGGGTCCGGACAGACCCGCACCCACAAACCTCGACGGCCTGGCTGATCTACTGAGAGAATCCCATGTTGGCCGTGTCGATGTGCACGGATCCTGGACGGTGGACGCCCGGAACACCGAACGCCTGGAGGAGGTCTTCGATGACCTCGGCGTGGAGCTGGTGCTGCCCCGATAGAAAAGCCACCGCGCCGGTGTTGAGGGGACGGTGGAGCGGATTTTATTCCACGGTCACGGACTTGGCCAGGTTGCGGGGCTGATCCACATCGTAGCCCTTGGCGGTGGCCACGGCGCATGCAAATATCTGCAGTGGAACGGTGGACAGCAACGGCTGCATGAGTGTCGGCGCCTGGGGGATCCGGATGACGAAATTGGCGTAGGCGTTCACGGCCTCATCCCCCTCCTCCGCGATGGCGATGGTGATGGCGCCACGGGCGCGAACCTCCTGAATGTTGGACACCACCTTGGAGTGCAGCGAATCGCGTCCACGAGGGGACGGAACGATGACGAAGACCGGCTGTCCATCCTCGATCAGGGCGATCGGCCCGTGCTTGAGTTCGCCGGCGGCGAAACCCTCGGCATGGAGGTAGGCGATCTCCTTGAGCTTGAGCGCGCCCTCCAGAGCAACGGGGAACCCGACGTGGCGGCCAAGGAACAGCACCGAGTCGGAATTCGCCAGATCCTGACCGAGCTTCTTCACCTGGTCCTCATGGTCGATGACCGTCTGGATCTTCTCCGGCATCTGCCGCAGACTCTCCAGGATGCCCGTGACCTCATCGGAGAACATGTTGCCGCGCAGCTGCGCCAGGTAGAGGCCGAGGAGGTAGGAGGCGGTGATCTGTGCCAGGAACGCCTTGGTGGAGGCCACGGCGATCTCCGGGCCCGCGTAGGTGTAGATGGAGGCGTCCGCCTCACGGGGCAGTGTCGAGCCGACGGTGTTGCAGATCGCAATGACCTTGGCACCCTGCTCGCGCGCGTGACGCACCGCCATGAGCGTGTCCATGGTCTCCCCCGACTGCGAGAGGGCCACCACGAGGGTCTTCTCGTTCACGATCGGATCGCGGTAACGGAACTCGTGCGCCAACTCCACTTCGGTGGGGATACGGCACCAGTGCTCGATGGCGTAGCGGGCGACCTGACCTGCGTAGGCGGCGGTGCCGCAGGCGACAACGATGATCTTGTCCACGCTGCGCAGGATGGCTTCATCGATGTGAAGCTCATCAAGAACGAGCTTGCCGTCCTCATCGAGGCGTCCCATCAGGGTGTCGCGCACGGCGGCGGGCTGGTCGTGGATCTCCTTGTCCATGAAGGAGTCGAAGCCGCCCTTTTCCGCTGCGGCGGCATCCCACTCGATGTCGAAGGGCTTTCCGGAGGCCGGTGTGCCGTCGAAATTGGTGATGGTGTAATCCGTGGCGGTGATGGTGACCACCTGGTCATTGCCCAGCTCCACAGCCTTGCGCGTGTAATCGATGAACCCGGACACATCGGAGCCGAGGAAGTTCTCGCCCTCGCCGACGCCGATGACCAGCGGGGAGTTCCGCCGCGCAGCGACGATCCGGTCTCCGTGATCGGCCTGAATGGCGAGAATGGTGAACGCACCCTCGAGCCTCTGTGCCGTCAGCTGCACGGCGCGGGTGAGATCACCCTCAGCTTCGTTGTTGTAGATTTCGCCGAGCAGCGTCGCCGCAACCTCGGTGTCGGTCTCAGAGACGAAGGTGTAGCCCTTCGCGGACAGTTCCGCGCGCAGCTCGGAGAAGTTCTCGATGATGCCGTTGTGAACGACGGCGAGCCGGCCATTGTCCACGACGTGGGGGTGCGCGTTGGCGTCGGTGGGGCCTCCGTGGGTGGCCCACCGTGTGTGACCGATACCGAGGATGGCATCGGGAAGGGGCGCGCGCTCGATCTCCTGCTCCAGTGAGGCGACCTTTCCGGCCTTCTTCCGGAAACTGATCTCACCATCGGTGAGAACCGCCACACCTGCGGAATCATAGCCCCTGTACTCGAGACGACGCAGCCCCTCCAGCACCACATTGAGAGCAAAATAATCGCGGGATTCGCCCGCCTGGCCAATGTATCCAACAATTCCGCACATGGAGCAAACTGTACATCACGGGTGCCCATTCAGTGGGTACCGGTACGCACTCGTTGAATCCATTTTCCACGCACAGGTATGCGAACGGGGAAAGGCCCGCCGAATGGTGAAACCACACGGCGGGCCGATCATCGATGGTGTTCTCAGGCGGCGGCGAAGACCTTCGACAGTGCGGGGAACAGCGGGTGCGTCGGTTCCACTCCGGTGAGTTCGGTCACCAGTGCGTCACGTGCAGCGTCATCCCCACGGGTGGCCTCGAGTCGTGCCTGCAGCTCCACGGCCTCCGGATCCTCCGCCACGTCGAAGGCGAGGGCGGCACCGACGGCGGCCACGAGATTGTCCGCCGGGAAGCCCCGCTCCACCAGCTCGGCCGCCGGGCCGACGAAACGCTCATTGGCCGAGATCTTGCGGAGGGGGGCACGGCCAACCCTCACCACGGTGTCAGGGAGGGAGGGATTGGCGAAGCGGTGGAGGATCTTGTCCACATACCCCTGCTGCACCTCGGGGGCGAACCCGAACTTCTCCACGAGCAGCTGCTTGGTCTCCCCCAGCACACCGGCGACCCGGTCGCGGACGGAGGCGTCGGCAAGCGCATCGGCGATCTTTTCAATGCCCGCGCCGTAGCCGAAATAGGCGGTGGCCGCATGGCCCGTGTTCACGGTGAACAGCTTGCGGGTGATGTATGGGGCGAGATCCTCCACCCAGGTGATACCCGGAATGTTCGGCGTCTCACCGTCGAAGGGGGTGGATTCCACGGCCCATTCGTAGTAATTCTCCACGGTCACATCCAGGCCCTGGCCCGGCTTCTGGTTGGGCACGATCCGGTCGACGGCGGTGTTGGCGAAGATGGCCACCTCATCCGCCTCGGGGAACTCGGCCCTGATTGCCTCGGCCAGACCGTCGGTGGCGTTGATGGCGTTCTCGCAGGCCATGATGGCCACCTTCGAGTCGTTGCCGGACCGGGCGCGGGCGCGCAGACCGGCGGCGATGGCCGGGGCGATGATGGTCAGGACACGGGGCCCGACGGCGGTGGTGATCACGTCGGCGTCGAGAATCTGCGCCTCGAGTCCTTCCGGGTCGGTGGCGGAGTTGACACCGGAGAAACCGGTGACCTCGATGTCCCGCGGCTCCAGGCCTACCTCGTGGACGGTGTAGGAGTCCTTTTCGTTGAGGGAATCGATGAGCCCGCCCGCGACATCCGCGAACACGATCTCATATCCCGCCTCATGCAACAGCACACCGACGAATCCACGGCCGATGTTGCCTGCTCCGAAATGGAGGGCTTTCATTTGTTGACCTTTCCGAAAATCTCGAGAACTTCTTCTGGGGTTGCTGCCTGCTCGAGCTTCTCCACTGCGGACTTGTTGCCGAAGATCTTCGCGATCTTCGCCAGCAGCCCGAGGTGGGAGCCGTCCGCACCGGCGATGCCGACCACGAACCTGGCGGGATTCCCGCCCCAGTCCACCGGCTCGTCGTAGCGGATGAAGGAGATCGCCGATCCGTGGATGGCATCCTTCGCCTCGTTCGTTCCGTGCGGAATGGCGAGGCCATTGCCCATGTACGTGGAAATCGAGGTCTCACGCTCGCGCATGGCGTCAACGTAGCTGGCGTCGACGGCTCCACTGTCGACCAGAATCTGTCCAGCCTCGGCGATGGCGTCGTCACGGTTTCTCGCGGTGCCACCGAGGACGATGCTGTCGAGGGTGAAGACCTTCTTCTCCTCCTCCGCTTCGGCCTCCGCCTCAGCCCGGGTGGCCGTGGCGGTTGCGGTAGCCCCCTGGGCGGCGCCCCCGCGTGCCGACGCCCCCGCAGGTGCGGACCCCGCCGGTGCGGGCTCCGCCGCGCCGCCACCCTCACGCTGACTGCGGACCAGATCCACGATCTCGTCATAGCGCGGCGAGGCCATGAAGTTGTCCACGGTCACATGGATGGCCGACGGCGTCGGGGGTTCCGCGCGGGAGATGAGATCCTCGTGGCAGACGAGTAGATCGAACTCATCGCGCAGATTGTTGATCGCGGAGTTGACCACGGTGACATCCTTGCCGAATCCCGCCTCCTTGATCTTGTTGCGCAGTACCGAGGCACCCATCGCCGACGATCCCATGCCCGCATCGCAGGCGAAGACGATCTTCGAGATCAGTGGCGCCTTCTCGGCATCGTTGCCGGTCAGGGCACCCGACACCGAGGATTTCTTACCTTTGAGCGATTCCATCTTCGCGGTGGCCTCCGCGAGGTCCTCGTCACTTGCCTTGGAGAACTTCAGGATCGCCGCGGCGATGAGGAAGGACACGATGGCCGCACTGGCCACACCGAGTGTGACCGCCAGGTAGGAGTCGGAGGCGGTGGTGGCGTAGATGGCCAGGATCGATCCGGGGGCAGCCGGTGAACGCAGTCCCGCGCCCAGGATGGTGTTGACGAACACGCCGGTCATTCCGCCACCGATCGCGGCGATGATGAGCGTGGGCTTCATCAGGACGTAGGGGAAGTAGATCTCGTGGATACCACCGAAGAAGTGGATAATCGCGGCACCGGGAGCGGTCGCGCGTGCCGCGCCGCTGCCGAAGAAGATGTAGGCGAGGAGAATGCCCAGACCGGGGCCGGGATTGGCCTCGAGGAGGAAGAGAACCGACTTCCCGGTCTCCACGGCCTGCTCGGTGCCCAGCGGTGTGAGCACACCGTGGTTGATGGCGTTGTTGAGGAACAGCACCTTCGCGGGCTCAATGAGAATGGAGGTGAAGAACAGCAAGTTGTTATTGATGAGAAACTCCACGGCGGCACCTGCGGAACGCATGAACAGGTTCATAACCGGGGTCAGAAGGAACATCGATGCGATCGCACCCAAGCCCGCAAAAATGCCAGCGGAGAAGTTGTCCACCAGCATTTCGAATCCCGGTTTGATCCTGCCGTCCCAGAGTCCGTCGATCTTCTTCATCAGCCAGGCGAAGAGCGGACCGCAGATCATGGCTCCGAGGAACATCGGCGAGGAGTTGCCGTCCTCACCGATGAACACCGGCGAGGAGGTGCCGAGGATGACACCCATGGTGGCGATGGCGCCGACGACGCCGCCGCGGACATCGTAGATCAGGCGCCCACCGCTGTAGGCGATGAGGATCGGCAGGAGATAGGTGACCATGGGGCCGACGAGCGTTCCGATCTGCTCGTTGGGCGTCCATCCCGCCGGGATGAAGAACGCGGTGATCAGACCCCAGGCGATGAACGCGCCGATATTCGGCATGATCATCGAGGAGAGGAAGGTTCCGAGCTTCTGAATCGCTACCCGGATACCCCCGCTCTTCTGTTGAGTTTGTGTTGAAGTAGACAATGCTTCAACCCTTCCATGTGGTGGATTGATGATTATGAAATCGTTTTCCTATAGTCCAGCTAACCCCACAAACACAGGTCTTGTCCATTGGTTTTGTGAAACATCGGGGACACGTTTGAGCGGCTACACGGCTTCAGGCGAGCACAGATGGGCCGGCCCGGAAGAAAACCCACATTTATGGTGATACAACTCACCCCAAATGTGGGTTAGTGCCCGATTCCCTACCCGAGGAAGCCGGAGATCTCAGAGGCCTTTCTGGCCACACGCTCCAACCTGGACTCCGTCATCGAGGCGATCTGGTCCACCACGACCCGCACCCGTTGGGCATCATCCACCGCGTCGATGAACCACTGCCGGTACATCGGGTCCAGGGCTCCCGGCGCGCCGAGGGTCAGGTAGTCGAAGACACGGAAGATCCGGTCGCGCTGCCTGTCCTGGCGTGCGAGATGGCCCGGGTCGTCCATGACGTAGAGCACGGCCAGGGTCTTGAGCAGCTTGACCTCCCGCTCGGCCCTGGGCTGGATCACCAGGGAGCCGTGCTGGCGTCCGAGTTCACCGCCCGCGGCCCTGGTGGCCGCGATCGTGGAACCGACATATCTGCCCACCAGTTCCGAGGTCATCGCCTTCAGTGCCGCGTAGGAGCTGAGGGAGGCGTCAAAATCCGAAGCGGCCGCCACCACGGGCAGGGCCCGCAACTGCGCCGCCCCCTCGATGAGCTCCTCCGGGTCGCCGCCGAAGGCGCGCGCGCCCTTCTCCGCCAGCGCGGCCAGCTCCACCAGGTCCCAGAGCACCTTCAGATCGATGCGCCCGGAGACGATTCCATCCTCGACATCGTGCACCGAGTATGCGATGTCATCGGAGAAGTCCATGGTCTGTGCCTCAAGGCTGGGCCGGAGATCTCGGTGCCCCTCCCGCGCCCAAGCCAGAATCCCGGCATCCTCGTCATAGGCGCCGTACTTGCGGTTGGTGCCACCGTCGAGGTTCGTTTTCGTCCAGGGATACTTGCAGGCGGCATCCAGTGCCGCGCGGGTGAGGTTCAGACCGAAGCTCTCCCCCTGCGCGGAGACCACCTTGGGTTCGAGTCGGCTGAGTATCCGCAGTGTCTGGGCGTTCCCCTCGAAGCCCCCGCAGGCCCCGGCGACCATGTTGAGTGCGGTTTCACCGTTGTGCCCGTAGGGAGGGTGACCGATGTCGTGGCACAGCCCCGCCAGATCGGAGAGATCGGGATCCAGCCCGAGTCCCTGACCCATTCCACGCGAGATCTGGGCCACCTCCAGCGAGTGCGTGAGCCTGGTGCGCGGCGTGTCCCCGTCACGGGGTCCGACCACCTGGGTCTTATCAGCCAGCCGCCGCAGCGCCGCGGAATGGAGCACGCGGGCACGGTCACGGGAGAAGTCGCTGCGCGAATCCTCGTCCGAGAAGGCCATTCTGCTCGTCTTCGGACGCTCGGTGAGTCGGCGCGCGGAATCCGCGGCGGTGTAGTGATACATCTAATCCCTCAGCCTTCGCAGCTGCTCATGGCGCACCCGCCTGGAAGGCCGGAGCACCGCCTGCAGCGATCTCAGTGTGTCCTCCAGCCTATCGGCCACCCGTTGCCCGAAAACCGCCGACACGTCCAGGACCACCACCCCGCCCGATTCGTGGAGAAGGGTCAGAAAAAAGCTTCTCGACGGAAAGACCGTGGGGCTGAAGGGAGTCGGGGACGGCGCGGCGTCGAAGCCCATGCGGCGCGCGATGCGCACAGCACGGTAGGAGTGGTTCGGATCGGTGACGATGAGCACCCGGCCGACCTCCCGCGGATCCAGGTCGGCGTAGGATCCGCGGGTGTCCGAGCCGTGCGGGTGCACCCGTATCAAGTCGGGATCCACCCCCTCCCGCAGCAGAAACTCCCTACCGACCGCGGCCTCGCTGAAGCGGTCGCCGGGGAGTTTTCCTCCCACGGTGTACACACGCTGCGTTTCGCACTGGTGCCACAGCTCGGCGGTGTGCCGCAGCCGTGCCGCGAACTGCTTCGACGGCCGCCCATCGTACTGCGCGGTGCCCAGCACCAGAATGGAATCGATCGTCTCTCCATCATTGGGGCGACGGACCAGGGAATAGCCCAGAATGCGCAGCGCGGGTTGGACGAGCACCACACCCAGCAGGACCAGAAGTTTTCTTCTCACCGTATCCAGTTTGCCAGGCAGGATGGGTAATGTGGTGCCCATGAACTCCAATCCGGCGCGTGTCCGAAAAATCGCCGCCACAGCCTCCGCCGCCATCGCGATCGGAGCGGGGGCGATGGTCATGACGGGAACCTTTCCCGCCATGGCCGCGCCCGCCTCGATCCTGGCGCAGCAACCGCAGCGCTACACCGACCGCGTCACCGATTACACCGGCACACTCGGCGATTCGGAGATCACGGAGATCAATTCGGCCATCGATACCGTCCGCACCAGGGAGCAGAAGGAGATCTTCGTGGTCATCCTCAACTCCTTCGAGGGTGTGGATCCGGAGACCTGGACACGCCAGGCGTTGACGGCGAACGGCTCCGGCAACGTGCTCATCTACGCCGTCGCCCCCAGCGAGGGCACCTATGGCATTCTCGGAGGCAGCCAGTGGACCGCCTCCCAGCTCGATGCGGCTGACAGAGCCGCCCGTGCGCAGCTGCAGCAGGGCAATATCGCGGGATCGGCGGTTGCCGTCGCGGAATCGCTCGGCGGCGGCGGATCCGGCGCGTCCGCTGCGTGGCTGGGTGCCGGGGCGGCGGGTGTTGCTGCCGCCGGCGGCGGAATCTGGGCCTACAGTCGGCGCCAGGGCAAGAGGAAGAATGCCGCGACGCTCGAGGATGCCCGCTCCATCGACCCCGCGGACTCCAACCGCCTGATCTCGCTGCCGATGCAGACCCTCGAGGACCTCGCGGAGGAGGAGCTCAGCTCCACGGACGAATCCATCCGCCGGGGGAAGGAGGAACTTGAACTGGCGCAATCGGAGTTCGGTGTCGAACGCACCAGGAGCTTCACCAGGGCGATGAACCATTCGGTGGGCACCCTGCAGAACGCCTTCCAGATCAAGCAGCGGCTCCACGACTCCATTCCGGAGACCGAGGCGGAGCGGCGGTCCATGCTGGTGGAGATCATCTCCTCCTGCGGGCAGGCCGATGCCGCCCTGGACGCGGAGGCGGAGAACTTCAGTCAGATGCGCAATCTGCTGCTCACCGCGGGCACGAAACTCAATGAGCTGACCCAGCGGACCATCGATCTGCGCACGCGGCTGCCGAAGGCCCAGCAGACCCTCGACACCCTGCGTGGCAGCTACGACGCGGCGGTGCTGGAGAGCATCGACCACAACGTCGATCTGGCCTCGGCGGCTCTCGACGAGGCCGAGAAGACACTGTCACTGGCACAGCGGCTCGAGGAGAAGCCGGCGGGCCAGCAGGGAGGTCTCGTCGACGCCATCCGGGATTCGGAGCATGCGATCGCCACCGCCGACCGGTTGCTGTCGGGTGTGGAGAATGCCGACGAGAACATCGCCACCGCACGGGCTCACGTAGGTGATCTGATCTCCGAGATCGAGGATGAGATACGCGAGGCCGGCGACATCAAGCAACGCGCCGCCACCGACGGCACGAAGGCGGACTGGGAGTCCCTCGACCGGGTGGTGCGCAAGGCCGTCGCCGCCGTGCAGAGCGCGCGTTCCGACGCCTCCGCTGACCCACTGGGCACCTACACCGAGCTCACCGACATCGACTCCGCACTGGATGAACAGTTGGACACGGTCCGTGCCACCGCCGCCGATCAGGCCCGCCAGCTGCAGATCTTCGATCAACAACTGCAGTCCGCGGCGAAGCAGATCCAGGGTGCCGAGGATCTGGTGTCCACCAGGGGAAGGATCATCCAAACCGAGGCTCGCACCCACCTGGCCAATGCCCAACGACTCTATGCGCAGGCCCAACAGCAACGCACCTCCGACACCCGCCAGGCCATTGATTTCGCCAGACAGTCGGCAGTTGCGGCGCAGCGGGCAACCGCATCGGCGCGTTCGGACATCAAAGACTACAACAACCGTAACAATCGAGGGGGTGGCGCGGGCGGCGCCATCGTGACCGGAATGGTGATCAGTTCCGCGGAGGTCGATTCTAGAATCTTGGACGACGTACCGCGGAATCGACCAGCACGCAGCCCCAGCTGAGAAACACCGCATCGATGAAGGGCAGCTTCTCATCGCCGACGGTTCCCACCTGGAACTCAACCCGGCCACTGGTCATCGGGCGCACCCGCGCCACCTCCACCCCCGTGTTGTCGATGACGCGTTCCTTGCGCCAGGGCGAGACCCTGCGCAGCGTGTAGCTGCGCTGCCCGCAACTGGCGTGCAGCTCGGACACGGTGAAGGATTCCTGGGTGATCGTGTACACCTCACCGCCCGCCGTGGTCGCCCGGCAGCGGAACTTCATGGAACCCCGCGTGGATTCGATGAGCATGCGTTCATGTGCCACGTAGAGCACGTCGGAGCGCACCTCGGCGATGACGCCCCCGTTGTCGTCGAAAAGCTCATTCCCCATCCACACCCAGATCTCCTGGGCGTGGGCGCCGAAGATGCCCGCCTTGGCGTGGTCCGTGCCTTCCATCAGCGCCGATCCCCTAGTTGAAGGTGAGGTAAATGATGATCGGTGTGAGGATGATGAGGAAGAGCGTCAGGCCCCAGCTGGAGCCGACGAGCCGGGATTCCAGTGTTTTCCGTGCGACCCAGGACAGGAAAACCTCCTGATCCAGAGGGAGCGCGACCCCGTCCTCGAACTCGAGAATGGACCGGCGCACGCCGTTGTTGACCCCGGTGAACTGCGCGACCTTCTGCGAATCGGCGTCGTCGATGATCCAGTTGTTCTTGTTCTCGTTGAGCGCGAGCATCTTTAAACCCGCCATATCGATCTCGATGCTCTTGCTCTTGCTGAACCCCTTATCCCCGGGATCGGCGGTGAAGACCCGGCCGTCCGGCAGGGTCGCACTCGCCTCACCGCCGATTGCGAAGTGGATCTTCCAGTCCGCGTTCTCGACGGTGGCGGTGGACTCGAATGTCTTTGCCGGGGAATCCCCGAATGTTGCCACCTTCGTGCCCTCCTCCCCCCGCAACAGGTCGGTGGACAGCTGCCCTTCGCGTTTACTGCGCTTGCTCCAGGAGGTATATGAGGTCACGGCGAGATCCTTCGTGGTCATGAAAACAGATTAGCACCGGCCCTGAACAAAGCCGGTGTCAATCAAAAGTTGGACATACGAGGAAGTCTAGCAGCCCAGGAGGCGCTCACCGAGGTATGCCTGCAACTCATCCAGAGGGATACGGACCTGCTCCATGGTGTCGCGCTCGCGCACGGTCACTGCGTTGTCCTCGAGGGTGTCGAAATCGACGGTCACGCAGAAGGGGGTGCCGATCTCATCCTGGCGACGGTAGCGGCGCCCGATGGCTCCGGAGGTGTCATAGTCGACGTTCCAGAACTGGCGCAGCTCCGCGGCGAGCTTCTCGGCGACCGGGGTGAGCGTGTCCTTTTTCGACAGCGGCAGCACCGCGACCTTGACCGGTGCCAGACGGCGGTCTAGCCTGAGCACGACCCGCTTGTCCACTCCACCCTTGGAGTTGGGAGCCTCATCCTCGTGATAGGCATCCATGAGGAAGACCATCATCGCGCGACCGAGACCCGCGGCGGGCTCGATCACGTAGGGGATCCAGCGCTCCCCGGTCTCCTGATCGAAGTAGGATAAATCCTCCCCCGATCCCTCGGAGTGCACGCGGAGATCATAATCGGTGCGGTTGGCCACACCCTCGAGCTCGCCCCACTTGCTGCCGGCGAAGTTGAAGGCGTACTCGATGTCAACCGTGCGCTTGGAGTAGTGCGAGAGCTTCTCCTTGGGGTGTTCGTAGAGGCGGAGGTTCTCCGGCCGCACACCCAGGTTGAGGTACCACTGGTGCCTGGTGTCGATCCAGTACTGGTGCCACTCCTCGTCCTCACCGGGCTTGACGAAGAACTCCATCTCCATCTGCTCGAACTCACGGGTACGAAAGATGAAGTTTCCGGGTGTGATCTCGTTCCGGAAGGACTTTCCGATGTTGGCGATGCCGAACGGCGGCTTCATCCGGGCGGAGTTCATCACATTCTTGAAGTTGATGAAGATACCCTGCGCCGTCTCGGGGCGCAGGTAGTGCAGCCCCTCCTGGTCATCGACCGGACCGAGGAAGGTCTTGAGCAGGCCGGAGAAGGCCCTCGGCTCGGTCCAGCTGCCGGGCTGACCGGTCTCGGGGTCGTTGATATCGGCCAGGCCGTTGACCGGCGGGTGGCCGTGCTTCTCCTCATAGGCCTCGAGCAGGTGGTCGGCGCGGTAGCGCTTGTGGGTGTGCAGCGATTCCACCAGGGGATCGGTGAACACCTCGACATGCCCGGAGGTGACCCAGACCTGACGGGGCAGGATCACGGAGGTGTCCACGCCGACGACATCGGGCCGGGAGGTCACCATGGAACGCCACCACTGACGCTTGATGTTCTCCTTCAGCTCCACTCCCAGCGGACCGTAATCCCATGCGGACCGGGTGCCACCGTAGATCTCACCACACGGGTAGACCAATCCGCGTCGTTTGCACAGGTTGACTACGGTGTCGATGATCGATTGCTGAGCCACGTCGGATGCTCTCCTCCAGATTGATTACTAAAACTCAGGTCCCCCTCGGGGACATACCCGTCCGATTCTAGCCCAAGATGCCCCGGTTTCATCCCTGACCCCCACGGACGGAAATCCCCGTGGATTGTGCGCGCCGGGTGCGGAATTTCCTGCAGTTATCCCCACCTCCGGTGAATGGTGGCACAAATACCCGGCAGAAGATCTCAAATGCGATAGCATAGCATTATTGCTAGTCGTTAGGGGTAGGAAAACCTATCCTGCATCCCGATAGAAAGGGGGTTACCGGAGATGCTTGACACCCCGCGAGAGTTCATGAGTCCGCTGGATCAGGTGAGCGATCTTCAAGCGACCGATCCCGTTCCCACCGGTTCCTCGGTGATCGAATCACGGGCCGCGCTGGTCGCAACCGCGAACCTGATCCGATTGCTCGATTCCCCCATCCGCATCCACATCATTCTCTCGCTGTACGAACGCCCCCACTACGTCCACGAGCTGGTCTCGGTCATCGGAAACTCCCAGCCCCTGATCAGCCAGCATCTCAAGGTGCTCAAGGATTCCGGGATAGTTTCGGCGACCCGCAACGGCAGACAGATGACCTATTGCCTCAGTGCACCGCCCGTCATCGACGTGATCAGAGCGGCCCACGAGGCCAGCTCCTACAGCCAGGAACAGCAGTAGCACGTCGGTCCGGGGTAGGATACGGGAGAGATTCAACGTTTTCTATCAGGATTCAGGAGGGCACGAGGTGGGCCCCAACAGAGTCGGGCAGGCGAGCGCCCCCAAGCTCGGTGTGCGCAGCACCCGGCAGCGCAAGGCGGTTGTCGATGTACTCAACGAGCTCGATCATTTCGCCTCGGCGAAGGAGATTCATTCCGAGCTCGATTCCAGGAGCCTCGCGGTAGGATTGACCACCGTGTACCGCACCCTCCAGTCCCTTACCGAGATCGGCGCCGTGGACGTGCTCAACGTAGCCGGGGGCGAAACGCTCTACCGGCAGTGCGTCGCCGGCCATCACCACCACCATCTCGTGTGCACGCGGTGTGGGAAAACGGTGGAGATCGACGGGGGCCCGGTGGAATCCTGGGCCCGGGAGGTGGCCTCCTCCCACGGTTTTCTGGTGAGCAGCCACGAGGCGGAGGTTTTCGGCCTCTGCCCCGACTGTCAGCTCCTTTCCTAGGGGTTGAGCTCCGCCCCGCGCTCGGCGGCGATGGCGGTGATCCTTCCGCGGCAGGCGTACCACCCTCCGACCAGCAGCGGGATGATCACACCCAGACCGGCCACGGTCCAAGTTCCCACCGGCTTGTCAAAGGCCATCATGATGACGATGAACACCAGGCTGATCAGCACGAACCAGCTGGAGTAGGGCGCCAGCGGCATCCTGAACGCCGGTCGTTGCAGCCTACCTGCCCTGGCGTGGCGGACAAGGGCGATGTGGCAGAGCACGATCATCGCCCAGGACGCGATGATGCCCAGGGCGGCGAAGTTGAGCACGATCTCGAAGGCCTGCGACGGCACGATCGCGTTGAGACCGACCCCGAACGCGGCGACCACCGCGGTGATCACGATGCCCCCGTAGGGGACTCCGGAGGTGCTCATCCGGCCGGCGAAGCGGGGAGCCGAGCCGTTGAGCGCCATCGAACGCAGAATCCTTCCCGTGGAGTACAACCCCGCGTTGAGGGAGGACAGTGCCGCTGAGAGCACAACCAGGTTCATCACCACATCCATGCCCGGAACGCCGATGGCGGCGAAGAATGTCACGAAGGGACTCTCCCCCGCCCGGTACTCGGTGTAGGGAAGCAGCAGCGACAGGAGGATGAGCGAACCGACGTAGAACACCGCGATCCGGACAATCACCGTGTTGATCGCCCTCGGCATGATCTTCTCGGGGTTCTCCACCTCCCCCGCGGCCGTACCGATCAACTCGATCGAGGCGTAGGCGAACACCACACCCTGCATCAGAACGATGACGGGAAGGATTCCGCCGGGAAGCAGTCCGCCGTTGTCCGTGATCAGCGACCACCCGACATCATGGCCCTCGATGGGTGTGCCGAAGATGACAAAGTAGCACCCGATCACGAGGAACACCGACAGCGCCACCACCTTGATCAGCGCGAACCAGAACTCCATTTCCCCGAAGACCTTCACGGAGATCAGATTCATCCCCAGAACCAGGGTCAGGGCCGCCAGTGCCCAGCCCCACTGCGGGACCGCCGCTATCCAGGGGACGTAGCGGCCGAAGAAGTTCATGTACAGGGCGGCGGCGGTGATATCGACGATGGATGTCATCGCCCAGTTCATCCAGTAGAGCCATCCGGTGGCGAAGGCCGCTTTTCTCCATAGAACTCACGGGCGTAGGAGACGAAGGATCCCGAGGAGGGCCGGTGCATCACCAGCTCCCCCAGTGCCCGGAGAATGAGGAACGCCAGCAGACCGCACGCGGCGTAGCTGAACACGATGCCCGGTCCCGCCTGCTCCAGACGCCCTCCGGCACCCATGAACAGGCCGGTGCCGATGGCACCACCGATGGCGATCATGTTCACGTGCCGGGTACTCAGCCCCTTGTGGTAGTCGTTGTCCCCCGCCGTGATGGCGGTCTCCGGCCGGACCTTTACGGTAGGACCGGTTTGATCGTGTCGGTTGTTATGCATTGTCATCCTTGAACGGTGGGAGGGGTCGGATCCTTGGGCGTTGCACTTCTGTGCGCTTTCACCGGGGTCGCGTGCCGCTCACCGGCGTCCGCGGTACTCACGATGGCGTCAACTATGACCTGGACCGCGGAGAGGTGCCTGGCCATCGCCGCTGCCGCGGCATCGGGTTCCCCGGCGGCGATGGCCTCGACGATCGCGCGGTGCTCGATATTGGAGGGCTCCCGTCTGCCCGCCACGAGGTTGACGGTCTCGGACTGCCTGGCGAGTGATTCCCGGATATCCCCGACCACCTGCTTGAACACGGAGTTGCGGCTGGCACGGGCGACGGAGGCGTGGAACTCGGTGTCCAGCTCGACCCAGGGGGCGGAATCCTCCTCGACCTCCATGTGCTCAATGAGGCCGAACAGATGCTCCACGTCCGCCTCGCTCCTGCGTTCCGCGGCGAGCCGGGCCGCGGGGATCTCGATGTGAGGGCGTGCCTCGTAGAGATCGCTGGCGGAGTAGTTTCCCAGCACCAGACCCCTGGTCGGGGTGCGGGAGATGACGAAGGTGCCCCGTCCCGTTTCGGTACGGGTCAGTCCCAGCGCCGCGCAGGAACGCAGCGCCTCCCTGACCACGGAGCGACTGACCCCGTACGCCCGTGCCAGTGCCGCCTCCGAGCCCAGTTTTGCGCCGAGGGGCATGTCCGCGGCCTCGATCGCCGCACGCAGGGCGACGAAGACCTCCTCGGCTGCACTGGTCCGGTGGATCGCATGCTGTTGGGGTGTCCAGCTGTCAGACAGGTTCATGGTGACCATCATGTACTGTGACGTGGCTTACGTCAACCCCCACCGATTGAGCGGGGACACCCCTGCGGGGCGCGGCTAGCCGATCACCGTGCCGAAAACCAGCCCCAGAACATAGGTCACGGCGGCCGCACCGTAGCCGATTCCCAGCTGCCGGAGTGCCCGCATGGTCGGGGGCTTGCCGGACAGCACACCGGTGATCCCACCGGTGCACAGCAGCGCCAATCCGACCAGTACCAGCGAGATCACTCCACCGGTCAGTCCCGTCGCACCGAAAATGAACGGCAGGATCGGGATCAGTGCACCGGAGGCGAAGAAGATGAAGCTCGACAGCGCGGCCGAACGCGCGGAACTCATCGTCCCGTGTTCGGCGGGCTTCTCGATCAGCTCCGGGGCTTCCTCACCGTGGGCCCGCTGGAGACCGGCGAACACCTGGCTCGCACGTTGGCTCGCCGCCTCCTGGCTCATACCCCGCGCCCGGTACACCAGTTCCAGTTCATTTGCGTTGACATCGAGCTCGGGCAGCGCTGAGGTGATATCGGGATTTGGTGCGGAGGCCTCGAGCAGCTCATTCTGCGACTTCACCGAGATGTACTCGCCAGCCGCCATCGACAAGGCACCGGAAAGTAGACCCGAGACACCTGTGACCAGCACCACCTGCGGCGATACGCCACTGGCCATAACGCCGAGAACCAGCGCGAGGTTGGAAACCAGTCCGTCATTCGCCCCGAAGACCGCAGCGCGGAAGGTACCGCTCATCCGCTCCCTTCCCCTGCTGGCCAGTCCCCGGACAACCTCCGCGTGAATCCGTTCATCGGCACTGATCTGTCCGGAGGCGTCCTCATCGTCGGCATAGGGGCTCCGCGACTCCGCGGACTGCATCAGCGCCAGGGAGAAGACCGAACCGAATCGGCGGGCGAGTACCGCGAGCATCCGGGTTCTCAGATCCGCGCGCGGGATACTCTGCGCCGCATCCCCGAGTTTGTCCTCCCAGTAGCGCTCATGGCGGGACTCGGCCTCGGCGATGCGCAGGAGGATATCCCGCTCCTCCCCGCTGCGCCGGTGCGCGAGCTGACGGTAGACACTGGCCTCGGCCCGCTCATTGGCCAGATACTGCTGCCATCTCCTGATCTGCGCCGGTGTCGGTGCACTGGTGTTCACTGCGATTTCCTTCTCCACACTCGGTTACCTCCGTTGGACATCCGCTTCAATCTACGCGCTTCCGAACCGTCGGTCACGGCGCGCATACTCCTCGACCGCCGCGAACAGGTCCTGCGGGGTGAAGTCGGGAAAGAGTTTGTCCTGGTAGACCATTTCCGCATAGGCCGACTGCCACAGCAGGAAGTTGGAGATGCGCTTCTCCCCCGAGGGCCGGAGAAACAGATCCACATCGGGCATGTCCGGCTCGTCGAGGAAGTCCGGGAAGGTCTTCTCGGTGATCTGCTCCGGGCGGAGCTCCCCGGCCGCGGCCTGCCGCGCGATCTCCTTCGCGGCGTCCACGATTTCCGCGCGGGAACCGTAGTTGACGCACATCGCCAGCGTCATCCTCGTGTTGTCCCTGGTCAGATCCTCTGCGATTTCCAGCTCGCGGATCACCGAACGCCACAGCCGCGGCCGCCTGCCCACCCAGCGCACCCGGACCCCCTTCTCGTTGAGTCCATCGCGCTGCCGGCGCAGCACGTCGCGGTTGAATCCCATGAGAAAGCGGACCTCATCCGTGGAGCGTCGCCAGTTCTCCGTGGAGAAGGCGTAGGCGGAGAGATAGGGGATCCCCAGGGCCAGGCAGGCATCCACAACGTCGAGGAGCACCGCCTCCCCGCGCCGATGCCCCTCGGTGCGCTTGAGCCCGCGGTCGGTGGCCCAGCGGCCATTGCCGTCCATCACCAGGGCAATGTGTCCGGGGAGGAATTTCGCGGGGATGTTCGGTGGTACAAGTTCACTCACAAGTCACTATTGTGCCATGCCCGTTGACCCGCACCCACTACGCCTGATCCAGGACCGCCAGGGTTGGCAGCCTGCGCTCCAGATGCCACTGCAGATGCGCGGTTGTCAGGCGGTGGATGGTGGGGATCATCTCCGGGCGGCGGCGGAGCACCTCGGACTGATCGCCCCGTGCGAGCAGCCACATCATGTGCAGAACCTCCGGCTGCACCTCCGCGCTGCCCTGTGGGCGGCAGTAGAGGCACACCGCCCCACCGGCACCAGGGTGGAAGGCGTTGTGCGGCCCCGGACGGGAGCACTGGGCGCAGTTGAACAGGCTGGGTGCCCAGCCCGCGTGATCCATCGCCCGCAGCATGTAGGCATCCAGGAGCAGCAGCGGTTCGCGGGCACCCTGCAGGTCCTGCAGGGTGCCGGTGGTGGCGTCGAAAAGCTCGGGATCGCCGTCGCTGATCTGCGCGGCGATCTCCAGGACTGCGGAGGCACAGGAATAGCGGATGAAATCGTCGATGATCCCCGAGGCGTAGTAGCCGACGGTGTCGGCGCCCGAGATCGTGGCCAGATTCCGGCCCGGGTAGAGCTGGACATCGAGTTCGACGAAGAGCTGCAGGCGGGAGCCGAAGCGCGACTTGGCCCTGCGTACGCCCTTGGCCACACCGCGAACGATTCCGTGTTCCCTGGTCAGCAGCACGATGATGCGGTCGGCCTCACCGAAGTCATGGGTCCGCACCACCAGCGCGCGGTCCCGGTAACTGCCCCTGCGCACCCGGCTCCCTAGAAACCCAGTCGGTTCAGGGCCTTGGGATCGGACTGCCAGTTCTTGAGCACCTTGATACGCAGATCGAGGTAGACGTTCTGGCCCAGGATCCTGATGATCTCCAGACGGGAGTTGTGGATGATCCGGCCCAGCCGCTGCCCCTTGAAACCGGTGATGATGTCCTTTTGACCGGGACGCTCGACGTAGAGTATCGCATGGACGCTCAGGGTGTTCTCCCGCTCGGGATCCGGCAGGATCTCATCGACCTCCACCGCGACCGAGTGCGGGAGCTCTTCCTTGAGCCCGGAAAGGGCCGCCTCGCGGATGGCCTCGGCGATCCTGGTGTCCCTGTCCTCGTCGGTGACGTGGTCATCGGGGTAGAACTTCGGCCCCTCGGGAAGAAGCCCGGCGATGACGTCGGAGAGGACGTCCACCCCCTCGCCTGTGGCGGCGGATACGGGGACAACCTCGGAGCGTCCGTCGAGAAGCTCGTGCACCGCCATCAACTGGGCGGCGACCTCATCGCGGCTGACCCTGTCGATCTTGGTGATGATGCCCACGATCGGCGTCCGCGGGGCGACGGTGCGGACGGCCTCGAGGATCCAGCGGTCGCCGGGACCGATCTTCTCATTCGCGGGGATGGTCAGACCGATCAGATCCACATCGGCGTAGGTGTCCCTGACGGATTCATTCAACCGCTCGCCGAGCAGGGTGCGCGGCCGGTGCAGACCCGGGGTGTCCACCACGATGATCTGTGCGTCCTCCCGGTGCACCAGGCCACGGATGGGGTGGCGGGTGGTCTCCGGCTGATCGGCGATGATCGCGATCTTCTCCCCCACCAGCGCGTTGGTCAGCGTGGACTTGCCCGTGTTGGGGCGTCCGACGAAGCTGACGAAACCGGAACGGAAACCCTCCGGGGTATCGCTAAAACTCATTGATCCTCTTACTAGATCTCATTTGACGGTTGATCTACCAGCATAGTCGCTCGATGCGGGAATCCGGGCATCGTTCCGGCGCTGCCGGCACCGCGGACTCAGTCCTCATCGTCCACACTGAGATCTCCCACCTCCACCACCACGGAATGCACCCGCAGCCGGCCACGGCGGTTTCTGGCGCCCTCCGCGGTCAGGGTCAGCCCGGAGGTACGCACCGAAACACCGGGCAGCGGCACCCTCCCGAGTTCGAAGGCGAGCAGGCCGCCGACGGTATCCACCTGATCCTCGATCTCCTCCGAGAACACCAGGTCCTCATCGAGCTCGTCCTTGATCAGTTCGATGAGATCCTCAAGCGACAGCCTGGACACCACACGGTAGGTGCGCTTCCCGAGCTCCTCGATGGGGGCGACCTCACTGTTGTCATACTCATCGGCGATCTCGCCGACGATCTCCTCGAGGATGTCCTCGATGGAGATCAGTCCGGCCACACCGCCGTACTCGTCAACGAGCATGGCGATGTGGTTGTGCTGTTCCTGCATCTCCTGGAGCAGGGCATCCAGGGACTTCGAATCGGGGACGAAGGTGGGTGCGCGCATGACCTCGTCGACAGTGACCGAACGCCCGCCGTCGGTCGCATAGTAGGTCTTCTGCACCAGATCCTTGAGATAGATGATGCCGATGATGTCATCGACGTTCTCCCCGATCACCGGAATCCGCGAATGCCCCGAACGCACGCACAGCGCGGTGGCCTGCCCGGCGGACTTCCCCGATTCGATCCAGATCATCTCCGGACGCGGGACCATCACCTGGCGTGCCGTGGTGGAGGCGAGATCGAAGACAGACTGGATCATGCGCCGCTCCTCCATCTCCACGACGCCGTGCTCCTGGGCGATATCGACCATCTCGCGCAGCTCCACCTCGGTGGCGTAGGGGCCGTTTCGGAACCCCGGACCGGGCGCGAGGATGTTGCCGATCCAGATCAGCAGCCGTGCCAGCGGGCCGAGGATCTTGGCCACGACACCGAGGACCACGGCGGAGCGCAGCGAAACGGTGTAGGGGTTCTTCCGTCCCACGGTGCGGGCGAAGACTCCGACGACCGCGAAGGTGACCAGGGCGATCACAACGATGGCGCCGGCTATCGCCCCGCCGTCATTGCCCAGTTCCATCACCGCGACGGCACCGGCGAGCACGGCTGCGGTCGCATCGAGCAGGGTGCGCAGCAGCACCAGGATGTTGATGTTGGTCGCCCGGTTGTCGATCACCCCGAGCAGCGCAGCGGCCCCCGGCTCATCATCCTTGTGCAGTTGTTCGACGCGGGCCCTCGACACCGCGGACACCGCGGACTCCACCGCCCCGAGCAATCCGGAGAGCAGCAGCGCGGCGATGATGGCGACGGGCATCCACCATATGACGGGATCATCCATCTATTTACTTACCTTCGGATTCATCATGATCATCTGCATCAAGCCTCAGATCGAGCTCGAGACGCTCGGAGGCGGTGGGGAAGGCACCGGGGCCCGAGGGCTTGGTCTGAAACTCGATTCCGCGGGCCTCCACGTTGTCGTACCAATCGGCGAGAAGCTCATTCTGCAGGGCGAACATCTCCCGTTCCTGCGCCGGCTCCACATGGTCATAGCCCAGCAGGTGGAGGCAGCCGTGCACCGTGAGCAGGGCGAGCTCGTGGCCGAGACCGTGACCCGCCTTGTGGGCCTGCTTCTGCGCAAACTCCGGGCACAGCACGATATCGCCGAGCATCGCGGGTCCCGGGGTGGCGCCGTCCGGGCGCGAGTAGCCGGGGGTGAGCTCATCCATGGGGAAGCTCATCACATCGGTGGGGCCCTCAAGGTCGAGCCACTTGACATGCAGATCGGCGATGGTGTCCATGTCCACGATGTGGATGGAAGCCTCCGCGTCGGGGTGGATATCCATCTCGCCGAGCGCGAAGGAGAGGACATCGATGAGCATCTCCTCATTGACGCCGTCATATCCGGACTCGTTGAAAACTTCGATGCTCACTGCTCAGTCGCTTTCTCACGGAGGGCCGCCCGCGCACGCTTGCGCTCGGCGGCGCGCAGCTCCTCGAGGTCCTCATAGTCCTGGTAGGCGTCGACGATCCTTCCGACGAGCTGGTGGCGCACCACGTCCCCGGAAGTCAGCTCGGAAAAGTGCACATCATCCACGCCGCGGAGAATGTGCCGGACCAGACGCAGCCCGGATCTTTGCCCACCGGGCAGGTCCACCTGCGTGATATCGCCGGTGACCACCATTTTCGAGCCGAACCCCAGGCGGGTAAGAAACATCTTCATCTGCGCAGGGGTGGTGTTCTGGGCCTCGTCGAGGATCACGAAGGCATCATTGAGCGTGCGCCCGCGCATGTACGCCAGCGGCGCCACCTCGATCACCCCGGCCTCCATGAGCTTGGGGATCATCTCCGGTTCCAGCATGTCGCGCAGGGAATCATAGAGCGGACGAAGGTAGGGGTCGATCTTGTCATTGAGCGTGCCCGGCAGGAATCCCAGCTTCTCCCCCGCCTCGACGGCGGGACGGGTGAGAATGATCCGGCTGACCTGCTTGAGCTGCAGGGCCTGGACCGCCTTGGCCACCGCGAGGTAGGTCTTGCCCGAACCGGCCGGCCCGAGGCCGAAGACGATGGTGTTGACGTCGATGGCGTCGACGTACTCCTTCTGCCCGAGGGTCTTGGCGCGGACGACCCTGCCACGGCGCGCTATGATCTCCCCGGAAAGGATCTCCGCGGCCGATTGCGGAGTTTCCACCCGGATAATCCCCACCACGCTCTTCACGGTGTCCGGGCTGATCACATGACCCCGTCTGGCGATGGATTGCAGTTCATCGAAGATCTTGGTGGCCCGGGACACCTCATGGGCCGGGCCGGTGAGCTCGACCCGGGTCCCTCTTACAAAAATATCGCAGTCAAGCTGGTTGTCCAGCACTTTCAGGTTGTCGTCGGTGATCCCCAGAACCGTCTGCGCCAGCTCACGATCAAGCTCATAGACGGTGGTGACCACGTCGGTGCGGGTGCTTCGCTGTGCGGTCAAGGTGCTGAATCTGCCTGCTTTCTGGGATTTTCCAATAAGTTTTGTGGGTCACTTTACCAGCGCTGCGACAAAACGCCGATGGCTGAAAGTGCGACCATTCCCGCCGAGGCGGTCCGCAGCACCTCCGGACCCAGCCGGACCGGATGCGCACCGGCGGCGCTGAAGGCCTCCACCTCCTCCGGGGCGACCCCGCCCTCGGGGCCGATGATCACCACCACCTCACCGCTGAAGGTGAACTCGCGGATCGGTGTGCTGGACTCCTCGTGCAGGATCAGCGCCAGATCGGCGTCGGCGATGAGCTTTTCGACGCCGGCGGCACCGACGACCCCGCTGACCTGCGGGATGAACGCACGCCGTGCCTGTTTGGCGGCCGCCTCCGCGGCCGCCTGCCACTTGGCCAGGGATTTCGCCTCCTTGCCCGCCCACCTTGCGATACTGCGCGAGGCCTGCCACGCCACGATGCGATCCGCTCCAGCCTGCGTCAGCAGGTCCACGGCCAGTTCCGAACGCTCCGCCTTCGGGATGGCCTGCACGATCGTGACCCGGGGATCCGGCGCCGCCACAACCTCGAGGGACTCAACAACCAGCCCGAGCCGGTCCCTGCCCGCGGTGCTGCGCACCACACAGGTGCGCCTGCCGCCGCGGCCGTCGATAAGCACGATCCTCTCACCGGGCTGCAGGCGCCGGACGGTCACGGCGTGCCTGCCCTCGGCACCGCCGAGCTCCACCGACTCACCGACGTCCGCGTCGGTGTCTGAAATGAACACGGGCAGCGACATGGCTACTTACGGAACTTGTTCTTGATCTTGTTGAACAACCCCGTCGATTCATCGTCCTCACGGTGCACGGAGGCACCGTCGCCGCGGTGGTCGCGGACCCGTTCGAGCAGCTCCCGGGTGGTCTCATCCAGTTCCGTGGGAACGATGACATCGACATGGGCGATCAGGTCGCCCCTGCCCTCCGCGCGTAGGCGCGGCATACCCTCATCGGCGAAGACGATCATCTGGTTGGGCTGGGTGCCGGCCGGGATGGTGACCCTGACCTCATCACCGACGAGGTTCTCCACATCGAGTTCCACGCCGAGGGCGGCGTCGATCATGGGCACCCGGATGCTGGCGTGCAGATTGTCACCGTCGCGGGTGAACACGGCGTGTGGACGGATCTGGACCTCCACGTAGAGGTCGCCCGCCGGACCGCCGCCGGGGCCGACCTCGCCCTGGCTGGCCATCCGGATGCGCATCCCGGACTGGATTCCGGCGGGAATCGTCGCGGTGACCTCACGGCGTGCGCGGACCCGACCGTCCCCGCCACATTCCGGGCAGGGATCGGGGATGATCTCGCCGGTGCCGTTGCAGGTGTGGCAGGGCCGCGATGTCATGACATTGCCAAGGAAGCTGCGCTGCACCTCCTGGATCTCACCGGAACCGTGGCAGGTGCCGCAGGTCACCGGGGCGGCATTGCTCGCCGAGCCGGAACCGTGGCAGACGGTGCACAGCACCGCGGTGTCCAGGGTGATCTCCTTTTTCGTCCCGGTGAAGGCCTCCTCCAGGGTGATGGAGGCGCGCCACAGGGTATCAGAACCCGGCTGGACGCGGGATCGCGGACTCCGCGAGGTTCCGGCGCCACCGCCGAAGAAGGCGTCAAAGATGTCTCCCAGCCCGCCGCCGCCGAAACCGCCGTAACCGCCGGCCGCCCCGCCGCTCTGCTCCATGGGATCGCCTCCCATGTCGACGATGCGGCGCTTGTCCGCATCCGTGAGCACCTCATAGGCCACGGAGACCTCACGGAATCTCTCCGCGGCCTCCTCGCCACCGTTGACATCGGGGTGGTACTTGCGGGCGAGTTTCCGGTACGCCCTCTTGATCTCCGATTCGGTTGCGTTGCGGTCGATTCCGAGAATGCCGTAATAGTCACGTGCCACGGTGGATGTTTCTTCCTTTAACTCTCATTTAGGCGAACAGATCAGACAAAAGGCCCATTCTAGCCGGGAACTACTCCCCCGCGAGAACTCGCCCAACATACTTAGCAACGGCTGAGACCTTGGAGATTGTTCCCGGATAGTCCATGTATGTGGGACCGACCACTCCCAGTCCACCGAGTGTGTTGCCCTGGGATCCGTAACCGGTGGTCACCACCGAGGAGCTGCGCAGCTCCACATCCTCGTTCTCCTCACCGATGTGAACACTGACCTGGTTGAGATCGGTGACGTTGGACAGCAGCTTGAGCATGACCACCTGCTCCTCCAGGGCCTCGAGGACCATGGGGACACTGGCGGCGATGTCGCGGGGGAAGCGCATGAGGTTGGACGCCCCCGCCAGGATCAGCCGGTCCGATGGCTGCTCCACCAGTGTGGACAGCAGGACCCTCAGGCACTTGTCCATGGTGGCCCGGATATCGGCCGGGGCTCTCTCGGCGAGTTCCTCCAGCGCCACCGAGGCGTCGTGAAGTGTCTTCTCCGCCAGGGCACCGTTGAGCAGTTCCTTGAGCACATTGACCTTCTCCTGGCCCAGGGGCTCGTCGAGTTCGACGTTGCGCTGCTCCACCCTCCCGGTGTCGGTTATCAGCACCAGCAGCAACCGCACCGGTGACAAAGGCACCACCTCGCAGTGCTTGACGCGGGAGGTCTTCAGCGTGGGCAGCTGCACCACTGCCGCCTGCCTGGTCAACTGCGACAACAGCTGCACCGAGCGGCGCAGCACATCCTCCAGGTCCACACCACCCTCGAGGAAACCCATGATGGCTTTGCGTTCCGCCAGCGACAGGGGCTTGATCTCATGGATGGAGTCCACGAAAAGGCGGTATCCCTTCTCGGTGGGCACCCGCCCGGAACTCGCGTGCTCCTGAACGATGTATCCCTCCGTCTCGAGCACCGACATGTCGTTGCGGATCGTCGCGGAACTGACATTGAGGTGGTGACGCTCCAGGAGTGCCTTGGAACCCACCGGATCCTGGAGGGCAATGTAGTCGGCGACGATGGCGCGCAGAACCTCGTACCTGCGTTTCTCCGTTGCACTAACCATGAGTTGTACTCTACTATCGCTCCCCCGCCAGCAGAATATCGGCGATGATACCGTCGGCGAGCAGGCGGCCCGCATCGGTCACCGCGACCCTGCCCGCGGTGCGGTGGAGCAGCCCGGTGCCGGTGTACCCGGCGATGACCTCCAGCGAGGCCGGCGGGAAGATCTCCAGCGGGAGCCCCTGCCTCAGACGCAGACCCAGCATCACCCTCTCGGTGTGGTGATCCAGCGCGCTGAGATCCTCGACCTCCGCGATGGGCAGCTCGCCCGCGGAGATCATGGACGAATAGCGTGCCGGGTGTTTGACGTTGTGGAAACGGCGGTCACCGATGTGTGAATGGGCGCCGGGGCCGGCACCCCACCAGTCCCCGTCAACCCAGTACCCCATGTTGTGGCGGCAGGCCCCGCCCGGCCTCGCCCAGTTGGAGACCTCGTACCAGTCGAAGCCGTGCGCGCGCAGGTGGTCATCGATCAGACCGTAGCGATCGGCGTAGACATCCTCATCCGGTTCCGGCAGCTCGCCCCTGCGCACCTTCCGCGCCATGGCCGTACCGTCCTCGACGATCAGGGAATAGGCCGACACATGGTCCACGTCGGCCTCGATCACGGCGTCGAGGGTGGCGCGTACATCATCATCGGTCTCGGTCGGGGTTCCATAGATCATATCCAGGTTGACGTGCTCGAAGCCGGCGGCCCTGGCCTCCCTGGCCGCCGCGATCGGCCGACCCGGGGTGTGCGCGCGGTTAAGAACCCGGAGAACGCGTGACGACGCCGACTGCATGCCCAGGGACACCCGTGTGTAGCCGGCCTCACGCAGGTCAGCGAAGAACTCCGGTGAGGTCGACTCCGGGTTGGATTCGGTGGTCACCTCCGCACCGGGGGCGAGACCGAAGGTGTTCCGAACCGCGCCGAGCACCCGGCCGAGGCCGTCGGCACCCAGGAGCGAGGGGGTGCCGCCACCAATGAACACGGTCTCCGCGGCACGGCGGTCGCCGGGATCGAGGGAGGCCACGGCCATCTCCAGCTCCATTTCGAGTGAATCCAGATAGGTGTCCGGGCCCGCGGAGCTGCCGAGCTCCCCCGCGGTGTAGGTGTTGAAGTCGCAATAGCCGCACCGCGTCGAACAGAAGGGCACATGGACATAGACACCGAAAACTGACATGCGGCAAGCATAGTACCTGTTCCGAAAAGGTCCCATTTCACGTCGGGCTGTGAAAAAGATGTAGATTCCGCTATAGTGCAGCTTATGAAGCGGTTGGGATTAGCTGTCATCATGTCGATGGCACTCATGACGGGGCAGGTCGCTCCCTCCCATGCCACTGAAACCACCGTTGAGCACAGTGATCCGTGGAAGAACACCAGCGGCACGCCCGGGCAGTCCATCGTGGTCCCCTTCGAGGGCACGGATGCGGTCGGCGACATCACCGTCGGTGTCCCCGACGCCTTCACCGGGTTCTCCACCCGCGTCCTGAAAGATCAGTCGATTCTGGTCACCGTTCCCCGCCTCTTCCCAGGTGCCTCCGAGGTGTCCCCGGTGTTCACCGTCTCGGAGAATGGACGGGAAATTGACACCTTCCAGGTCAACGTCCAATACCTCCGGCCGAAGCTGGCCAGGCACACCGAGGACATGAACCTCCTGGTCCGGATCATCTCGGAGCTGGCGTTCCGACTGCCGCAGATCCCCTTCGTGGCCGGACTCTTCCGGAACTGAACCTTCCCTCTCAGGATACGGCGTCGCGCTTGCCCTGCAGGGTGCTCGCCACCCGTGCCACCACGGCGTCGACACGTGCGCGCTCGGCGAGGAACGCCGGCGGGTTGTCGCCCCTGCGGGTACGCACATAGGCGGGATTTGACACCGCCACCGACTCCGTCCACGCCCCCACCGTGGTTTCCACCTCCTCGGCGAGCAGCGCGTGGGTGCGGGGCAGGGACAGCGCGTCCAGGTCCCCGGCGGCGACCTCCGTCTGCGCCAGGATCCACTCCACGAAATCACCCAGCCGTGAACGCACCGCCTCGCTGCGCGCATTGAGTGCGTCCGCGAGGTCACGGACCACCACGAGGCCCTCATCGATGGGGAAACACCTTTCCAGATCCGCCGCGGTGATCGACTCCGGGCGGGGCGCACCGTGCCCCACCGAGGCGCGTGCACTGACCGTGCCCCTGCGGATCCCTGAGGTCAGCGCCTGCCTCAGGCCGGCGAGTTCGGCGACCACCATCCTGGAGTCCGCGACCGCCTCGGTGGCGATCTCCCGGAACTCCGCCAGGCAGTCCTCCACCAGCTCGACATCCCAGTCGGCGATGGCCTCCATGAGATGTTCGATGTACTCCGCGACCTCGTCGCCGATATTGTAGATTTCCTGGGTCAGTTCACGGTGGCGTAACTGCGCGATGGAGTTGGCCATGCTCTCCTGCACACCGTCCTTTCTTCTCAGGAACAGAGAACCTCAACGGATGGTTGAAGGTTCATGCTTTCGGACACTGACTTTATGGGAGAACGCTTGGAAAAGTGTTCCGGCACGCCGGAATACCCCCATCCCGATCACCAGGGCAGCGGTGGGAGTGCCGCCGCACCGACGATCTCATCCAGAATCCGGCGGGGCAGACCCCTGGGCGCCTCATCCTCGAGCCTGGACAGGTACCTGTCCACCACCGCCCGCGCCGCGGGAGCACCGATGCGGGCCACCACATGGTCCGGATCATTCTGGGCGAAGATCCATTCCGGGTCGCCGTACTCCAGGCCGGGATTGGACCCCAGGGTGAAAAACTCCGACTCCTCCCCGGAACCGCCGGCGATGATGAAGGCGAAGCCGTCCATCACGCCGAAGGCGAAGACGGTCGGTTCATCACCGACCTCGGCTGCGCTCCATGCGGAACCGTCCCAGTCGAACTGCACCTGGGTACTCATCGCCGGTAGATGTGCTCGATGGCGTCTGCGTAGCGACGGTACACCACGTTGCGCTTGACTTTCAGCGTGGGCGTCAGTTCATCGGCCTCCTCGGTGAGGTCGGTGTCGAGGATGAAGAATTTCTTGATGGCCTCCGAATGCGAGACCGTGGCATTGGCCTTGTTCACCGCATCCTGTACCTCCGCACGCAGGGCCGGATCGACCGCGAGATCCTGGATGGTGCGCGACTCCGGAATGTTCCGGTTGAGCTTCCATCGTTTCAGGGCGTCGGGGTCGAGGGTGACCAGGAGACCGACGAAGGGCTTGCCGTCTCCGACCACCATCGCCTGACTGATCATGGGATGCGCGCGGATGATGTCCTCGAGCGGCCCCGGGGAGACGTTCTTGCCCCCGGCGGTGACGATGAGATCCTTCTTCCGGCCGGTGATCACAAGGTGCCCCGACTCCAGAAGCTCACCCAGGTCGCCGGTGTTGAACCAGCCGTCGTGGAGCGCCTCCTCCGTCGCCTCCGGATTGTTCCAGTACCCCTTGAACAGCATCTCGCCCTTGAGCAGGATCTCACCGTCACTGTTGATTCGGATGGTCATGCCACCCATGGGGCGGCCGACGGTGCCGATCTTCTGGTCCTCGAAGTCCACCGCGGCCGCGGCCGCCGTCTCGGTCAATCCGTAGCCCTCGTATATCGGGATTCCGAGTCCCCGGAAGAAGTGCAGCAGCTCGTGGCTCATCGCGGAACCGCCGGTGATGCAGTACTGGACATCATTGCCCACGGCGGCGCGGATCTTTCCGTAGACAAGCCGGTCGAAGAAACGGTGGGCCGTCTTCAATCCGCGGTTGGGTCCCTCCGCAGTGTCGAGCGCCCGGGAGTATTCGATCGCGGTCCGCTCCGCGCGGGCGAACAGTGCCGCCCGCACCGGCCCACCCTCGGCCGCATTTGCGGCCGCGGAGTTCCGGACCTTCTCAAACACCCTCGGCACCCCGAGGATCAGGTTCGGCCGTGCACGCTGGAATTCCAGGGCGATGGTGGAGAAATCGGACCAGTGTGACTGGGTGGAACCCCCGATCGCCATGGCCAGGGAGACCGCCCTGGCGAGCACGTGCGCCATGGGCAGGAAGGTCAGGACCCGGGTCCCTGGGACCGCGATCGCCCCGATGGGATGCGTCAACAGCGCGCGGACCTCCGAGAGCCAGTTGGCGTGGGTGAGTTCGCACCCCTTCGGCCTGCCCGTGGTGCCCGAGGTGTACACCAGTGAGCCGAGGTCAGCGGACCTGGTGGCGTTGATGCGCTCCCAGACCTGGGCGTCGTCAAGCCCGCGACCCTCGAACTTCAGGGTGTCCATGGCCGAGGAGTTGATCTCCAGGATCCGGCGCAGCTGGGAGGTCGATCCGCGCAGCCCGGGGGTCCCCTCCTCATCATGGACCAGGTGCTTCATCAGATCGGTGTGCTCTGGTGTCTCCGTGATGGCGAGCACGGCCGCCGAGTCCTCGATGATCCACTGCACCTGTGACAGTGAGGAGGAGCTGTAGATCGGCACACTGACCGCACCCGCGGCCCAGATCGCATAATCGAGAACCGACCACTCGTAGCGGGTGTTGGCCAGCAGTGCCACGCGGTCACCCTGTGCGACACCTGTGGAGATGATTCCCTTGGCCACCTCGAAGACCTCGTCGAGAAAGTCCTGGGCGGTGACATTGACCCACTCGTAGTTGGCAGGGCGGGAAAAGAGAATACCGTAGGGACGGGCCCTGACCTGGTCGATCAGCGCGCTCAGGCACGTTTCGTGCTCACCGACCGTGTACTGGGCAGGGGTGGTGAATTCCTCCAGTGTTGACTCTGAACTCATGGAAATGTGTCTCGCCTTTCTCAATACGGCTCTCGGTACGGCTCTTCAGCAGGGCGCCGAAAACCGGTGGCTGCCCACCGGAGACCGCTCGTGTCCTTTTGACTAATGCTCATTACACCCTAGCCACCAGAAGATGATTCTCTCAGTGGTACGGGCACGATCCGACGGTGTGACCAAGAAAAGTTCTGCCCCCGAAGTTACCTGTTTCGCGCCTTTGGTGTTTGTTCCCCGTGTCCAATTCGCCCACAGGTGGCATGATGATCAAGTGTGACTGCTCGTGGACCCTTACATGACCTTGCCGAAGCATACGGCGTATCAACCTCGTACACCGACTACCGGGGTGAACGAATTGATGTCAGCGATGACACCCTGATCACGGTGCTGCGCGCGCTCGACGTGGATCTCGGGGATCCCGCCACCGCATACGTGCCCACCGATGACGTACTGGAGTCCGCCATCGAGCGTCTCCGCGATCGCGAATCCACCCGCATGCTCCCACCGTGTGTCGTCGCCGTTGCCGGGGACAGCCATGTGTTCCCGGTCCACGTCCATGACGGTGCGCCCGCCGCGGTCAGCATCGAGCTCGAGGACGGCTCGATCCGGCAGGCCCTCCAGGTGGAGAACTGGACCCCGCCGCGGGAGGTGGACGGCATCACCTGGGGTGAGGCCTCGTTCAGCCTCCCCGGGGATCTTCCCCTGGGCTGGCATCAGCTCCACCTGGAGTCCAACGGATCGAGCGCATCCTGCGGGCTGATCATAACCCCGGCGCGGCTGTCCACTGCGGACACCTACCTCAAATCACCCGCAACCGGTGTGATGGCCCAGATCTATTCCGTGCGTTCCACCCTGTCCTGGGGAATGGGCGATTTCAACGACCTGGGCAACCTGGCCGGGATCCTCGCACAGGACGGCGCGGATTTCCTGCTGATCAATCCCATGCACGCGGCGGAACCCCTGCCCCCCACCGAGGACTCCCCCTACCTGCCCACCACCAGGCGCTTCAGCAATCCCATCTACATCCGTGTCGAGGATGTTCCGGAGTTCAACCAGCTGCCCGTCGAGCTGCGCGATGATGTGGCGGAGATCGCCGAGGAGTTCCGCGAGCTCAATCACACCTCCGATGTCATCGACCGGAACCCGATCTACGCCGCGAAGCTCCAGGTGCTCAGGGAGATCTTCACGCTCCCGCGTTCGGCCGCCCGCGAGGGCGCCTTCAGGGATTTCGTCCAACGTGAGGGCCGTGGCCTGATCGATTTCGCCACCTGGTGCGCCGACCGTGAGATCTCGCAGACCTCATCGGCGCACAGCGCCGAACCCGATCGCGATGAGCTGACCACCTTCTACATGTGGCTGCAGTGGATCTGCGATGACCAGCTCGCCCTCGCCCAGCATCGTGCCACGGACGCCGGCATGAGCATCGGGATCATGGCGGATCTGGCCGTGGGGGTGCATCCCGGCGGTGCCGATGCCCACAACCTCGCCTACGTCCTCGCCCCCGATATCTCGGTCGGTGCCCCGCCGGACGGCTACAATCAGCAGGGACAGGACTGGTCCCAGCCCCCGTGGCACCCGGTCAGACTCGCCGAACAGGGATACATCCCCTGGCGCAACCTCCTGCGCACCGTGCTCAGGCACTCCGGGGGGATCCGCGTCGATCACATCCTCGGGCTCTTCCGCCTCTTCGTGATGCCGAGGATGCAGTCGCCGGCCACCGGAACCTACATCCGCTTCGACCACAACGCACTCGTGGGCATCCTCGCCCTCGAGGCTGAGCGCGCGGGAGCCGTGGTCATCGGGGAGGATCTGGGCACCTTCGAACCCTGGGTCCAGGACTTCCTCGCCGAGCGCGGGATCCTTGGCACCTCCATTCTCTGGTTCGAGCACTCCCCCAACGGCCCCGGTCCCCGTCGTCAGGAGGAGTACCGCGCCCTGGCGCTGGCATCGGTGACCACCCATGACCTCCCGCCCACCGCCGGGTATCTCGCGGGCGAGCACATTACCCTGCGCGATCGCCTGGGTGTACTGACCCGCGATGCCGCCACCGAGGATGCCGAGGATCTGGTGTGGCAGAACGAGATCCTCGACCGCGTCGTGGAGGCCGGGGAGCTCGATGGCGTGTTCTTCGGCACGGACAGGCACGACCGTGGCGACCTCGCCGATCTCATGGTCGCGCTGCATCGCTTCATCGCCGGCACACCCGCGGCGCTCGCCTGCGTCTCACTGGTGGATCTCGTCGGCGACAAACGTGCCCAGAATCAGCCGGGGACCACCAGTGACCTCTACCCCAACTGGTGCGTGCCGCTGTGCGACAACGACGGCAACCCCGTAACCATCGAGTCCCTGCGCGACAATGAGCTCTATCACAGGGTCTCCAGGGCTGCGCGGAGGCACTGACCCCCGCCGGGTCCGGTCACCGGAGCGGGATCGGGTGGCAACCGGCGCCGGTCGCAGCCCCGCCGGCGGAGTTGTGGTGGGTACGCGACTTGGTCCACAATGGCTTTCTCGGGGCTCCCCTCCATCCCACCCCGAGGAAGGTCCAGTAAACCATGCGACTTCTTGGACGCATTCTCAAGACAACCTCCGCTCTCTGGCCCTACTACCTCGGAATCATCCTCGCATCGGTGACGGTGGCGGCGCTGGCCCTGGTGTCGCCCTTCATCCTGCGTGAGGCCACCAACACCATCGTCTCCGCAGTCAACGGAGAACGCGCCCTCGACTCCGTGACCCGCACCATCATCATCCTGGCACTGGTCCTGTTCATCGCGGACGCCCTCAACACGGTGATCAGCAACATCGGCGGTTACATCGGCGATGTCATGTCCGCGCGGATGCGCCAGATACTTGCCACCCGGTACTACGCCAAGCTGCTCGCGCTGCCGCAGAAGTACTTTGACAACCAGGTGACGGGGACCATCATCGCGCGCCTGGACCGTTCGATCAATGGCGTCACGCAGTTCATGCAGAGCTTCTCCAACAATTTCTTCCCCATGCTCATCACCGCCGCGGCCGTTCTGGCGATCTCAGCGGTGTACTACTGGCCGCTGGCCGTCCTGCTGGCCGCGCTCTTCCCGATCTACATGTGGTTGACGGCACTGACCTCAAAACGCTGGCAGAAGCTCGAGGCCGCGAAGAACGGGGAGATCGATCTGGCCAACGGTCGTTTCGCCGAGGTCGTGGGGCAGGTCAAGGTGGTCAAGAGCTTCGTCGCGGAGACCCGGGAACTCGATGATTTCAGCACCCGCTACGGACGGACCGTCGAGATCACCCGCCCGCAGTCCCGCTGGTGGCATCAGATGGACTCACTGCGCGGCGTCGCGATGAATCTCATCTTCCTCGCTATCTACCTCCTGCTGTTCTACCGCACCCTGCACGGATACTTCACGCTCGGCGACATGGTCATGCTCATTCAACTGGTCAACATGGCCAAGCAGCCGGTGTTCATGATGAGCTGGATCGTCGATTCCGCGCAGCGCGCGATCGCCGGATCCCGCGACTACTTCGAAGTCATGGCGCAGCCCCTGGAGCCCACTGCGAACAGGGAGCTTGTCGACGCCACGACCACCAGCACCGTCCCCTCCCTGAGCACCGCTGCGATCGCGCCGCTGCCCTGCGGGGAGCCGGCGCTCGCATTCGATCACGTCTCCTTCGCCTATGAGGCGGGCAAACCCGTCATCGACGACGTCACCTTCAGCGCACACCACGGTGAGCGGATCGCCCTCGTCGGCGAGTCGGGCGGCGGCAAATCAACCCTGGTAAACCTGCTCCTCGGCCTCTATCAGCCCGGTTCGGGAACCTTGACGGTGTGCGGCAGGGGCGTCGATACGCTGACCACCGAGCAGCTGCGGGCGTCGGTGGGTGTGGTCTTCCAGGACGCCAGCCTGTTCTCCGGATCGATCGCGGAGAACATTGCCTACGGTCGCCCCGGCGCGTCCATGGATGAGATCATCGAGGTGGCGAGGAAGGCCAACGCCCACGAGTTCATCGAGGGTTTCCCCGAGGGTTATCAGACCATCATCGGTGAGCGCGGACTCAAGCTCTCCGGTGGGCAGAGGCAGCGCGTCGCCGTGGCACGGGCGATGCTCAAGGACGCCCCGGTGCTCATTCTGGATGAGGCCACCTCGGCGCTGGACACCAGATCTGAACGTGCGGTCCAGGCGGGTCTGGAGCAGTTGATGATGAACCGCACCACGCTGATGATCGCCCACCGGCTGTCCACCATCGCGGACGTGGACACCATCGTCACCATCAACGAGGGCAGGGTGGACGAGATCGGTTCCCCCGCCGAACTGGCCGTCTCCGGCGGCATATACTCCCAGCTGCTCACCCTCACGCAGTCCACCGCGGAATCCGATCGTCAGCGGCTCCGCGCCTTCGGGTTCACCGGCGACGTTCCGGAGAATGAGGATGAGGTCTAGGAACCGAGGACGTCCGGTGTTGAATCCAGCAGACGCCTTCCCTCGGTGATATAGGTGGAGCGCTCATCGCCGGGAACCATCGCCCCACCGGTCAGCCAGACCAGATGCGTGGTGCACGGGCCCTGCGGCCAGGGAACGTCCGCGGCGGCACCCACCGCCCGCCAGGGAACGGTCAGGGCCGCGGTCGCCGAGGGTTCGACCTCGATGGATTCCTGATCGTAGAGAACCCCCACGCCTGCCCTGATCGTGTCATCGGAGACGGTGGCGAACCCATCGATGAGATCCCCGACGGTGGATCCGACGAAGCGGGATGGTCGCGACACCGCCAGTCCATCGGCTGCGGTGCGCCCGGACAATCCGATGTCCTGCACGGCGATATCACCGTGGAGCCCCGTGCGCACGCCGAGAAGCATCGCCGGCGCCTCCGTCGGCTCGACGAACACACAGTGGACGTTGTCACCGAACACCTTCTTCAACCCGTAGGTCACCCCACCCGGTCCACCACCGATCCCGCAGGGCAGGTACACCACCAGCTGGTGGTGGTCATCCACCGTCACACCCGCGGCCGCAAGCTGCTCCCGCACCCGGACCGCGGCCACCGAGTATCCGGCGAAGAGACTGGTGGACCGCTCATCATCGACGAAGTGCGTGCGCGGGGCACCAGCTGCCGAGGCACGTCCTGCCTCAACCGCCTCGACGAAATCCCCATCGTGCTCTACGACGGTGACCCCCTGTCGCCGGAGCAGCTCCTTCTTCCACCCACGGGCATCGCTCGACATGTGCACGGTCGTTGTAAACCCCAGGCTGGCACTGAGAATGCCGATGGACAGGCCAAGGTTGCCGGTGGATCCCACCACGATGCGGTAGGTAGAGGCCAGGTCGCGGAATACGCCGGAGCCGAAGGTCGCGGGATCAGGGTGGTCCAGACCGGCCCCGCGGGCGACCGTCTCCGCAAACTCAAGGACCTCGTGGAAGCCGCCCCGCGCCTTGATCGAGCCGCTGACCGGAAGCAGATCATCACGCTTCAACCAGAGGTCCCCCTCAAGCTCCACACCCATCCGTGCGTTCAGATAGTCGCGGGTGCGCGGTGCCCGGATCAACGGGGATTCAATGATCCCGTCCTGTTCAGCAGTCGCGGGAAAGGTCCGCGCGAACCAGGGGGCGAAACGTTGCAGCCGCTGTTCCGCGTCATCCATAAGGTCAGGATCGATCACCGATTCCGTGGCTCCCAGGGTCACGCTGGCACCGGGAAGTCCCGGCCGCAGCCACACCGTCGGGCTCCCCTGCGCCAGCGCCGACACCACCGAATCCGCGGTGACATCATGTGGCACCAGAGGTCCTGTCAACTCATCTCCCACGATTTCCTACCCTTCCATCATCGGTGTGCGCACCGGTCCGATTCGACTAGTGGTTCACAGCAAGAAACTTACCGGCCCTGCGGCCGGTCCAACTGCCATTCTCCACGACCCTTTCACCACCGATGATCACGTCATCGATTCCTTGCGGAGCCGCGGTCGGCTCGGAATAGCTGGCATTGTCGACGACCCCGGTCGGATCGAACAAGACCAGATCAGCGATGTAACCCTCCTTGATCCATCCTCTTCCGTGCAGCCCGAAAACCTCCGCTGGCAGGGCAGTCATCCTTCGCAATGCTTCCGGCAGTGACAGCGTTTTCATCTCCCTCACGTACTTCTGCAGAATTCTCGGAAAACTGCCGTATCCGCGTGGGTGCGGCCGCCCACCTGTACCGACTGGGAGACCATCCGTACCCACCATGGTGTTGGGATGGCGAAGTACCGTCTGCACATCCTCCTCGCGCATCGCGTGGACGATCATCGTGGCGGCCAGGTTCTCCTCACTGAGTATCGCTGCCACGGCAGCGACCGGGTCCAGGCACAGTCGCCGCGAAATGGCGAGTATGGATTCACCCTCGAATCGGTGGGACGCGGTGCTTGCGATGACGATATTCTCCCAACCCGCCTGCAGACCGTAATTCTCAAAGTCGGCCAGCGGATCATGGATCTGCCGTGCCGCTTCCGAGACGAGCGACGCCGATGTGAGCCTTTCCCGGAGAGCCTGCGATCCCCCATCGTGCATCCAAGGCGGGAGGATGGCCGAGAGCATCGTGCTGGCCGCGGTGTATGGGTACACATCCTGTGTAATGGGAGTTCCTTCCCGGTTTCGATCATCGATGTACTCCAGGACTCTCGTCATCTGTCCTGGGAGACGACGATCTGCCATCTTAAGATGCGAAATGTGGCATCGGGTTCCGGCCTGGCGGGCCACCGCGATCGTCTCTTCAACGCTTGCCAGAAGATGCCGGCTTTCATTGCGCATGTGGCTGGCATAAACCGCTCCCTGCGGTAATCGAGAGGCCAATCGGATCAGTTCCTCTTCGGAGCTGAATACTCCCGGTGGATAGATCAAACCGGTGGACAGTCCCGCCGCACCCAACTCAAGAGCTTCATCGATCAGGGCCTCCATCATCGCCATCTCAGCCGGCGCGGGTGGTCTGTTCTCGGAACCCATCGCCGCGATCCTGATCGTATTGTGCCCGATCAGCGTCGCAAAGTTGGTGATGAACTCGCCCCTGTGCAGGGCCTCGACGTAGCTGCGAAAGCTGTCCCAACCATAGGTCATCGGCGGAAAGATCCGCTCAACCAGAGAGGTGAAGTCCCCCTCGGTCTCTGCGTTGATCGGCGCGAGGCTGAATCCACAGTTGCCGTTGATCTCAGTGGTCACCCCTTGAAGAATCTTCGACGTATCATCCTCCGTTAGAAGAGGGGAGTTGTCGGCATGGGCGTGGGTATCAATGAATCCAGGTGCCAGGACGCGCCCATCGGCGCGGATAAGTCGATCCGCGATCCTTGATCCGACGCTTCCTGGAGCAGCGATGCCGACGATCCGTGCACCCTCAACAACGATGTCCTTTGGTTGGCTTCCAATGGAGCCACCGTTGGCGATGTATGCCTGCGAGATGACGGTTCTCATCGATGCTCCCCCTTCTGCGCCGTGACCTCCCGGTTCATCTGTCGCGGAAGAAGTGCGAGCGCCACGATCGAGATCAGGAGAAGAACGACCATCGTAAGAAGCCCATTCTGTGTGCTCCCGGTCGAGTCTTTGACAAGACCCATGATCGTCGGGGCGACAAACCCACCCAGAATGCCCACGGTATTGATCATCGCGATGCCACCAGCTGCGGCGGTCCCTCCGAAGTGCTGTGCCGGGACCGCCCAGAACACCGTGTATGCTCCCCACACGCCGGCTACCGCGACATTCAGGGCGATGAATGAGACGAGGAAAGTATCCGCGAACAACGCCGCGACAATTAGACCGGCAGCGGCGAACAACGCGGGAATGATTGAATGCCACGTTCTCTCTGCACGCAGATCCGAGCTGCGCGTTAGCAGTATCATCACCGGAATAGTCAACACATAGGGCAGGGCCGAGAGCATCCCATTGGAGAAGAAGTCTGTTACTCCGTTTTCAAGGAGGATTGTCGGTAGCCAGAAACTCACGGCATAGATTCCACACATGATTCCGAAGTACGCCATGGACATGACATAGACCGCCGGACTCCTCAGCGCAACAAGAAAGCTGCTGGTGTGCTGTTGCTCCCGCGTCTTCTCCAAATGCTGCTGAACAATCTGCTTCTCCGGGTCACTCAGCCAGGGTGCTTGTGAGGGTTTATCCACCATCAGTTTCCAGAACAAAAGCCCGAGCAGCACGCAGGGCAGACCCTGGATGAGGAACATCCACTGCCAACCGGATAGTCCACCGAGATCATCGGTAGCCGCGATGATCATCGCAGAACCGGCAGATCCGAGAATGGCGCCGATCGGTCCCGCCAGCATGTAGATTCCCATCACCGACGCCATTCGTTTGGCCGGATACCAATAGGTGAGATAGAGAATGATTCCCGGAGCGAATCCTGCCTCGAAGATCCCCAACATGATTCGGAGCACGTAGAAGGTTGTCTCGTTTGTCACAAACATCATCGATGCCGAGGTGAAGCCCCACAGCACCATTATCCGGGTGATGGTCTTCCTGGCTCCGATCCGATTCATCAGGAGATTGCTGGGAACCTCCAGGCTTGCGTAGGCGAGGAAGAACAATCCGGCGCCGACGCCGAAGACAGCCTCGGTAAGATGCGGTATGTCTTCCTGCATATGGAGTTTCGCGTACCCGATATTGACTCGATCGAGATAGGCGAAGGTGTAGCAGATGAGAAGCAGCGGGAGAATTCTACGGTTGATCTTTCCGAAAACCGCGCTTTCTCCTGCTCGCCCTCTCTCCACGGAAGATGTTGCTGTTTGGTATGACATGGGTCTCCTTTCGGTGTGAGGAAACACTAGCCCTCCGCAATCAAGTTTCTTTAATATGATAGAAATTGACCGTTTGGATGCGCCAAATGACGTAAATGAAGATTTTCCCCGTGCATAATGTTGAAATGAGAACGGATCATGTCGACGCACTCGATCTTGAAATTGTCGATGCACTGCAGCGCGATCCACGGGCGGGGTGGACCTCTGTAGGAACAATGGTGGACCGCTCGCCGGTCTCTGTCGCGCGCAGGTGGAATCGGATGAGCAGGGCCCACCTGGCCTGGACCGGCATCGCTCTGCACCCCGCTGCTTCTCAAGGCGCTTTTATCGAAGTCAGCTGCTCACACGCTAATCTGTCCCACGTCATCGAAAATCTGAGCAGGTACCCGGACATCATCACCGTGGGCACGACCACCGGAGACTTCAACCTGTACTGCATTCTGATCGGGGTTTCTCTGCCTGGCATTCTGCGCCGGATCAATGAGGACATTATTGAACTCCGTCTATGCGAAAGGACCAGGATAAACCTCTTTCACCAGATAACCGGAGGTGTGGATTGGCGGCAGGAAATCGTAGGGACGACGACATCCGCAAGGGATGCTCCCCCTCCTTCGGAGGTCATGGAGGAGTTCCAGAATCTTCACCAATCGACGCGAGGCGTGACACAGGCGCCAAGCGCGAGTTTTCGTCCGTTGTTTCTCGCCCTGGGCGCAGATGCCCGCAGACCACTCAATCAGCTCGCTGAGGAACTCGGGAGCACAACCTCCACGGTGAAACGAATGGTGACCCAGCTCCAGTCGCGACGGCAAGCGATCTTTCGTTGCGATGTGGCGCGCCCACTGTTCGACTACCCGATCTCCACCATCCTCTCCCTGAGAACACCGCCGGAATTCGCCGAGGAACTGGCTTTCAGGATCGGTGGTCTCAAGGAAACAAGATTCTGTGCTTCCGTCGCGAGCACCGCGAACGTTATCGTGGTGGCGGGACTACGGAGTCTCCTGGACGGCGAGAACTTCACCTCCCGCATCGCGCTCATGGGGATACCGGCGGAGATCGCCTCCCGTTCCATCTCTATGCGGATGGCGAAGGTCTACGGCAGGATCCTCGATAACCGGGGACGTTCACGTCTGCATATTCCCGTTGATCCCTGGGCAGCGGAGGTTCACCCGTGAACCCGGCCCCGACATCGCTCACACCAGGGTGACCAGCCAGGCCACCAGCACGACGACGAGCAGGATAACCAGAGCCTGGGTGACCCTGGACTGCGGATACTTTCGCTTGCGCCTGGGCAGTTCCCGGTCGCGTTTGCGCAGTTCTTCTGGATTAGCCATTGTCTTCTTTTCCTCCGGCATCTGCGGCCACAGCGGATCTGGTGGCTCTGGCACGCATAATGCGGTTGTCAGTTGCATCGATGACGCGCACCACGGGGATCGCAAGAAGCGCACACACGATCAGGGCACCCCCGATCACGATTGGTGACTGGATCCACAACGGGGCCGATGTGAGATGCTGGGTGATCCAGTCGAGCAACGCGGTCATGCGCTAGCAGTTTACACGGCCCCGATCAGATGGCCCCAGCCAATCCACGGCGGCGCAACAACGGACCAAGGTCCTTCGGACGCCCCCGCAGTGTTTCATATGCGGTGGTGTAGTCCGCCGCCGCTCCCCGGGAGAGCACGAGTTCACGGAACCTCCGACCCGCCTCCCTGGTGGCGGTGTCCGTCGCCTGCGGACCCGCTGCGCCGCTCTCGGTGAACCAGTCGAAACCATCGGCGTCGAGAGCCTCGGCCCACAGGTAGGAGTAGTAGCCGGCTGAGTAGCCGCCGGCGAAGATGTGGTTGAAATAGGTCGAGCGGTAGCGCGGGGCGACCTTTTCCGGATCCAGACCGGCCTCGGCGAGTGCCTCCTCCTCGAACTTCTCAATGTCATCGATTGCGGCCGCCTCCTGTTCGCTCAGTGAATGCCAGGCCAGGTCGATGATGGAGGCCGCAAGGTACTCGGTGGTGGCAAAGCCCTGTCCGAACTGCCGGGAGGCACTGATCGCCCCGAGCATGGCCTCGGGGATCACCTCACCACTTTCGACGTGACGGGCGAAGTGTCGCACCACGGTCTCGTCGAAGGCCCAGTTCTCATTGATCTGGGAGGGGAACTCCACATAGTCCCTTGGCACCGACGTTACGGAGAAGGTGGGATAGCGCACCGCCGAGAGCAACCCGTGGAGGGCGTGGCCGAACTCATGGAAAATGGTGGTCACCTCGTCCAGGCTCAGCAGCGCCTCGCCCGTGGTAGGCCTGGTGATCCCCATGACATTGACCACCACCGGCTTCGTCTCCAACAGCTCCGATTGATCCACGAAGGAGCTCATCCAGGCGCCTCCGCGCTTGGATGGTCTGCCGAAGTAGTCGGTCAGCAGCAGACCGATGCCGGAGCCGTCCGCATCCAGGACCTCCCAGACATCGACGCCCTCCGCGTATCCCCGAAGGTCGCTCCGCCGCACCACGGTGATTCCATAGAGACGCTCGGCGGCATAGAACACCCCGTCCTCGAGAACCCGCGACAGGGGGAAGTACCTGCGCAACTCGGCATCGTCGAGGGCATAGTCGCGCTCCCTGACGCGCGATTCCCAGTAGGGCCGGTCCGCGGCGGAGATCTCCTCCCCCGCCTCCTCGACGGACAGTTTGTATTCGGCATCCGCGCTGGCCGCGGCGGAGGGTGCGAGCTCGAACAGCAGGTCCCGCACCGCAGTGACGTCATCGGCGGTCTCCTCCTCGATGACATAGTCGGCGTGCGTGGAATAGCCGAGCAGCGCGGCCCTGGCCGCTCGCAGCCGCACCGTTTCCAGGAGCACCGGGGCATTGCTGGTTCTTCCCCGTTCCTGCGAGGCCGAGTACAGGCGGGCACGCGCCACCGGGTTGGCGAGCACCGCCTGCGAGGCCTGCACGGTGGGAAGCTCCAGCGGAATGACGAACCCCGGGGCCCCACTGCGCCGCGCATAGTCAGCTGCGGCCAAGACGCGTGCTCGATCAAAGCCCTCCAACTCACTCTCGCTGAAGGAGACCGCAAGCTCCCTGGTGTCGGCGAGCAGATTGCGCCCGAACTCCTCCGACAGCGCCGACAGGCGCTGGTTTATGTCGGAGAGCCGGGCCCGCCCGGCGGCGTCGAGGGCTGCCCCGCGGCGTCGAAAAGCTCTCTTCAGGTGTTCGTGCAGGCGCTGCGATTCCTCGTCCCCCGGTGCGGAAACCTCCAGAATCCGCTGGTATAGGTCCTGATTCTGGTAGATGGCATCGGAATGCGCGGCCAGCCTCGGCGCGATGTCGCGGGCGATCTCATCCATGTCCAGAGAGGAGTCGGTGCCGTGGAGGTTGAAAAACACCGCGGACACCCGGGACAGCGCCCGCCCGGCGCGCTCCAGCGCCTCGACGGTATTTTCCCAGCTGACGGGTTCGGGATCGGCGACGATTCCGGCGATCTCGGCATCATGCTCGGCCATGGCGATCTCAAAGGCGGGCAGAAAGTCGCCGCTCTCGATCGACGCGAAAGCGGGCAGCTGGTAGGGCAGATTGCTGGGCTTCAGCAGGGCATCAACACTCATGGAAGTCGATCCTAGTTGTTAGAGTAAATCCCATGTCTGTCTCGGTCACCTGCCCCGCGGGCGAAATCAGCGGCGGCCCCCACCTTTTCCGCTCCATCCCCTATGCGCGGGCCGAGGCCTTCGGCAACGCGGAGAAGCTGCCCCCGCAGCGTATCGACGCCACCACCACACCCCCCGGCCTCACCCTGACGGTGGCAACACCGAAGGCGTCTTTCGGCGCGGACCTGCCGGTGATCGTGTTCATCCACGGTGGCGGCTACGACAGCGGCACCCGCTTCGATGAGCGCACCGACCCGACGCTGTTCATGGAGCAGGGATTCGTCGTGGTGCTCATTGACTACCGCCTGGGACTCGAGGGTTTCGTCCCCTTCCACGACGACGAACCCAACCACTACCGCGGCACCGACGACTGTGTCCTCGCCCTGGAATGGGTGCAACGGAACATCGAGTACTTCGGCGGCGACCCCACAAACGTCACGCTCATCGGACAATCCGCGGGAGGCGGCATCGTGCTCTGGCTCACCCGCCGCGACCACTACCGGGGAGCCTTCCGACGGGTCATCGCCCTTTCACCGAGCTTCCCGCGCCGGGGCTTCCCGGAACGCAGGTCGGCGCTGCGTCTCGCCCTGCGCAAGCCGGTGACCAGGGCATCACTGTCCGCACTCGACGCCTCCGCGCTGGAGCGGGGGTATCGGCGTTTCGCCCGACGCTTCTTCTCCGACCTCGCCCTGGGCCCCTCCCCCTACGACCCCTCCGAGCTCGTGGACATCCCGCTGATCATCACCTCCACCAGGGACGAGCTGTACAACCACGGCATCGGCCGGTGGTTCGATGAACGTCACCGGGGGCGCAAGCTGGCCGCACGGCTGCTGGGTGTCACGGTGCCGGAATCCTACATCAGGTCCGCGCTCGACATCGACGACCGCGTGGTCGGCCGCATGATCGGGGACTCGATGATCCGCCGCTACGTCGCGATGACGGAGAAGGGCTGGTGGATCGAGTTTCCCGGCAGGCATTGTGATGATCTGCCCGCGATTTTCCGGAGCAACGGTACCGCACACCGCATCGTGGCCGACTTCGCCCGTGGTGAGACCCCGCGCTGGCCCCAGTACTCCGCGGAGGACCGCGCGGCGCTGTCGCTACTCGGCGACACACCTGAAGTGGTCCGGGATCCGCTGAGGATGGTGCGGATATCCTTCCAGGGCACGCCGGGGCCCGATCCTGTGGGGTGATGCTCCAGCTGTACTGTCCGACGGCACACGGGCGTGAATATCTCTACCCTGGTTTTCATGACCGATACCACTCCACCCGGTTCAGAACTGATTCCAGAGTCGACCGCACGCCCCGTCGTCGATGCTGAGGGCTTCATCCGCGAACGCGAATCCGAGGACTTCTCCACACCCGCCCCCGCGCCAGGCGAGCAACCCTGGGAGAAGAGCGAGCCCCTGTGGTACAAAAACGCGGTTTTCTATGAGGTCCTGGTGCGATCCTTCTACGATCCGGAGGGTAGCGGCTCCGGAACGCTGAAGGGTCTGACGGAGAAGCTGGAGTACATCCAGTGGCTCGGGATCGACTGCATATGGATTCCCCCCTTCTACGACTCTCCGCTGCGTGACGGCGGCTATGACATCCGCAATTTCCGCGAGATCCTGCCCGAGTTCGGCACCGTCGAGGACTTCGTGGAGCTGGTCTCCCAGGCGCACCGCAGGGGTATCCGTGTGATCACCGACCTGGTGATGAACCACACCTCCGACGAGCACCCCTGGTTCCAGGAGTCCCGCCACGACCCTGACGGGCCCTACGGAGATTTCTACCTCTGGGGCGATGACCCGGATCTCTACCATCAGGCCCGGGTCATCTTCGTGGACACCGAGGAGTCGAACTGGACCTACGATCCGGTGCGCAAGCAGTACTTCTGGCACCGCTTCTTCTCCCACCAGCCCGATCTCAACTATGACAACCCGGCGGTCCAGGAGGCGATGATCGACGTCCTGCGGTTCTGGCTGGACCTCGGCCTCGACGGGTTCCGCCTCGACGCGGTGCCCTACCTCTTCGAACGCGAGGGAACAAACGGCGAGAACCTGCCGGAGACCCACGAGTTTCTCAAGCGCTGCCGCGCGGTGATCGACAGGGAGTACCCGGGGCGCATCGTCCTGGCGGAGGCCAACCAGTGGCCGCAGGATGTCGTTGCCTATTTCGGCGAGAAGGAAACCGGCGACGAATGCCACATGGCCTTCCACTTCCCGCTGATGCCGCGGATCTTCATGGCGGCCCGCCAGGGATCGCGGACCCCGATCAGCGAGATCCTCGCCGCCACCCCGGACATCCCGTCCACGGCGCAGTGGGGGATATTCCTACGCAATCACGATGAGCTGACCCTGGAGATGGTCTCCGATGATGAGCGCGCCTACATGTACCAGCAGTACGCCTTCGAGCCCCGGATGCGGGCGAACGTGGGCATCCGGCGCCGACTCTCCCCGCTCCTGGACGCCGACCGAAACCAGCTCGAGCTGCTCCACGGGCTGCTGCTCTCGTTACCCGGCTCACCAATCCTCTACTACGGTGATGAAATCGGCATGGGCGACAACATCTGGCTTCCCGACCGGGACGGCGTGCGCACCCCCATGCAGTGGTCCAGCGACCGCAACGGCGGATTCTCCAAGGCGGATCCCGAGCGGCTGTATCTGCCCGCGATCCAGAATGACCGCTTCGGTTTCGCCCAGGTCAATGTGGAGAGCCAGCTGAAGAAGGACACCTCGCTGCTGCAGTGGATCCGCAATCAGATCATGATCAGACGACAGTACCGAGCATTCGGAACCGGCGACTACCGCGAGGTGGACTCCACCAACGACGCCGTCCTGACCTTCATCCGTGAGGATGAGCGGCAGACGGTGCTGTGCGTGAACAACATGTCCAGGCATCCGCAGGCCGTGTCCCTGGATCTCCGGGAATTCGCCGGACGCACTCCCAGGGAGGTGTCCGGCGGGCAGCTCTTCCCGACGATCTCGGAAAGGGAATGGGTGGTCACCCTCGCCCCCCACGGCTTCTTCTGGTTCGACCTCAGCGGTGATCAGCCATGAGCATCGCAGAATTCCTCCCCGGGGAGCGCTTCTACGGCGCGAAATCACAGCCGATCACCAGCGTGCACATCCTTGTCTCCCGCGAGATCGGTGCAAACACGCTGGTGATTGCGAGAGTCAATGACGCCCTGTACCAACTTCTTGTCGACGCCACCGGCCACGACGTCCTGGCCGCCCACGCGGCGGAGGTCGGCCCGGGGCTCGGCGAGTGGATCTCAGACACCCCCTTCCCCGCGGGCCCCTTCCGCCAACTCGGCGGTGAGCAGTCAAACACCTCCCTGGTGGCCGGCGAGACAATCGTGAAATACTTCCGGAAACTCGAGGCGGGCACCAATCCCGATGTCGAACTGCTCAGCGGAATCAGTGACTGCCCCAACATCGCCCCGGTGACCGGCCATTCCACCATCGATCTCGGGGGACAACCCTACACACTGGCGATGGCGCAGAAATTCATCCCCGGCCGCGACGGCTGGGACTACGCACTGGGCACTGTCGAGGGGAGTTTCGCCGAGGACGCCCGCCTTCTCGGCGCCGCGACACGCAACGTCCACACCGCGCTGGCCACGGCATTCGGCGCCACCCGCGCCTCGGTCTCCGAGGGACTGCTGGCTCGCCTGGACAGTCTCCTCGCTCAGGCCCCGGTGCTTGAACCCTACCGCGGGCAGGTCGAGGAGGTCTACGCGGGTGTGCAGGGGGAGGTTGATATCCAGAGAATCCACGGAGATCTGCACCTCGGGCAGGTGCTGCGCACCGAGGACCGCTTCATCCTCATCGATTTTGAGGGTGAACCCGCGCGACCGTTGCCGGAGCGGCGACGGCCGGACTCCCCGCTGCGCGATGTCGCCGGCATGCTGCGCTCCATCGACTACGCCGCACACTTCGCCGGCTCCCGCCCCGGATGGGGGCGGGAGGCCGCCGAGGGTTTCCTCGCCGGCTACGGGGAAATCTCCCACCCCCGGCTTCTCGACGCCTACGTTCTTGACAAGGCACTCTACGAGGTGGCCTATGAAACCAACAACCGCCCCGACTGGGTGCACATCCCCCTCGCCGCGGTCAGGAGAGTGCTCGGTTCCTAGACGAACTCAATGATGGCGTGGCGAAGTTCCGCGCTGCGCAACTGATCCACCAGCCACGGGGAGAAGGCGAAGGGGGCGTTGTCCACGGCATCGAAGAGCTTCTGCGGATCGACCCACGCGTACTCCTCGACCTCCCCGGGGCGGGGATCGACATGCTCCCCGACCGCGACGCGGGCGACGTAGACGGGGCAGATCTCCCACTCGACGATCCCCGAGGCATCAACCGCGCGGTACTCGTAATCGCTGAGAACCTCCTGAATATCAACGAGTGAATCCACATCCAGATTCAGCTCATCGACCCCACGTCGCCTGATGGCATCGGCGTTGGTCTCATCGGGTGCCGGATGCCCGCACATCGAGTTCGTCCACACCCCCGGCCAGGTTTTCTTGCTCAGTGCGCGGCGGGTGATCAGAAGCTCGCCCCTGGGATTGAGCACGTAGCAGGAGAAGGCGAAGTGCAGCGGTGTTTCAGTGGTGTGCACCGTGTCCTTTGGTGCAGTGCCGATGGCATTGCCCTCCTCATCAGCGAGCACAACCAGTTCAACCTCATTAATCATGCCCTCCACCATAGCCGTGCCACGGTCCGGGCAACCTATCCCCGTACCCAGTCCCCGATGACTCCGGGCACTACGGGAGGTTGCTCGCCCAGCAGCGCCCTGAGGTTTCCGCTGCGCTCCACCGCGGAGGTCACCGTCTGCACCTTGCCACGGTTTCGTCGGTTGGCGCCTCCCGCAGCTCCGGTTCCCGCACCCATCGGCGCCATGGGCATCATCATCGGGGTGCGTGCGGGCGCGGCGGCCACACCCGGGCGCGGCGTCGAGCTTCCTCCCGTCCCGGCACCGACCTGTGAGGATCCGTTACCGGTTGTCGGCGCACCCTGGCCCCTGGCACCGGCACCACCCCGCGCGACCCCGGCTGCGCCGAAGGGGCCAGAGGCACCTTTCGCGGCCACCGGTGGTGCCGCCCCCATCCCCGCGGAGGCGCTCTGGGTGTGGGCGGCCAAGAGTGGATCCGCCCTCGGACCCGCACCGGCGGCCGGCGACAACCCACCACCGAGAGCCTCCCGGGCATGTCGTCCCAGTGATCCCACGCCACTGATCCCCGGAACTCCCGCAAGATGTCCCGCACCTGTGGCCGCACCGGATGCGGAAGGACCACCCAGCTGGGCCGGAGACACCGCACCGTTCAGCGCCGACGGGCTGAGCACCGCGTTCGCCGCATCGGTGCCCAGCTGATTGATGTCGAGGCCACCGAGGGCACCATCAACGGTGCCGAAGGCCCCGCCACCTGCGACCTGGGCGGAGGAGGCAGCCTGCGCGGCCGCACCGGCCAACCCCCGGGCCGCCAGTCCCGCCGTCTCGAGCACCCGACCACTACCCGCGACGTCATCAACGCCGAGGGCGACATGTCCTCCTCCACCACCACCAGCGGACTCGGGGGCACGCATCAGATTGTCGATGGGCGGCACCGCCGCGAGCAGATCCGCCTGAAACGCGGGAACGAACGATGCTATGTAGGCGGCCTCGGCGGCACTCCTCTGCACCGGATCGACAATGGCATTGATCGACATCGCGGCGAGCTGCACCTGGAAGGCGTGCCTGGCGTGGATCTGGGTGAGGGTACCGACGCTGGCCGCCATCGTCTGGGCGTTCGCGGCGAAAACCTCCCCTGCGGATGCGACCTCGGAGATCTTCGACACCGCCTCATCGAAGGCCTCCCCGGAATTGTTCTCGGCGATGCTCCCGGCGACACCCCGCATCTCGGTGCAGATCGCGAGAATCTCCCTGGCCACACCCGTCCATTTCGCCTGGGCCTGAGACGGCGCCGACGCGTCGGTCGCCGTGAAATGGGATGCCAGCTCATTGACCGACGCCGGAGGACTGACCATAGGCGGGCGGAACACGAAGGATTCGAAACGCGGAGCGGGTCGCATCGGGAACTCAGCATCATCATCGGCGACACTGCCACCGATATCCGCAATGTCCAGACCGCGCGCGAACAACCCGTCCTGCTGGACCATTGCCGCATGGGTCGCATTCAGCGCACCCTTCAACCACTCCACCTGCTCCTTGTAGGACCGCAGCACCTCATAGGCTGCGCCGATCCCCCCGCTGATGACCTTTCCGTGCTCGCCACCGAGCTGGTCCAGGCCGGAGACCGGTGAATATGCAGATGTTATAGCTGATTGTTGAGTAGTAGCAACGCTATAGGAAACTCCGTCTTCAAGACTGACAAGCTTATCCAGTGATTGCCGAATCGCAGGCGTGTTAATTCGAACTTCCATTAGTGGTTCTCCCCAACTTTCTGAATTAAATTGTCTAAAACAATCACTGGCCTTGAGCACAGTTCCAAGTAATCCGCATGGCCTCCGAGATGTGTGTAGGAAACCATTACACGCCCCCATTCAAAATCGACCGCCGCTCCGCATGCCTCCCCCGCCAAAGGATCCATTCGATGCGTGTACAAGCCAGCAGTTTGAGTATCAGGTCGCTGAATGACTTCCAGACCTTGAGAAATCATGTGCTCTTGATCGACCTGATCCGTGCCGATCAGATAGGTCCCGGGATGGTTTTCCCGATCAACATGTACCCATCCGCATGACTTCACGCCCTCTGGCAGCTCAATGTGGGAAGTCATTTTGTTTTCGAGCCCCGCCGCAGAAAGCTGCTCCTCTGTCAGGTCCGTGCACGGATCGAACTGGGCGTCCAAGAGGCCAGCGGAACGGTCGTGGGTTGGGTGGGTGGTGTCGGTGTGGGCGTCGATAGGCGGTGGCGCCTCAGTGACTGCGGTCTGTGAGCAGGCAGTGACGGCGCCGAGGCAAACGGTGAGAACAAGCAACCCCCGTGTTCGCATGGGATCCCCCAAGTTTTCTCTGGTCCGGGACGAGCACCTTTAGTGCTCAGTCCGGTTAGACTCCAGAAACTTGTGAATGGTTCCCGCGCGCTGAAACTTTTACATGTTGTTCAGGTTTCCACGGAAGATGACATTGCCGACGCGGAACTCCGCGGACCACAGGGACCCGGTGGAGGTGTTGAAGGCCCACTGCAGGTTCGTCGTTGCCCCGACGCCAAGGGGGAGGTCGAGGGGGATGTTGTCATCACCCGGCAGGGACTCAATGTCGGTCATGGAGCCGTTGTAGTCCTTGATCTTCAGCGTCGGCTGCCCGATCGCATCGGCGGGAAGCGGCACCTCGTTGAGGTTCTTGACTGCCAGGTAGATCACCGAGCCACCATTCGTGCCATAACCGGTGCCCTGGAAGCGGTATTCGACGTTGAGCCCGGGATCGACCACCGGATCGCCATCATCAGGAGCGTTGATGGGTGAGACAACCTGGGCCACGAAGGAAGGGGTGCTCGATGTGCTGACCTCGATGGATTCGCTGCCAGCGCCTGAGTTCTGATCACCGTCACCCGAGCAGCCCGCAAGAAATGCAACTGCCACCAGTGCGGGGATGATCCTCAACTTCACTTCGGACTCCTAATGTATTCATCGCTGAAACTGCAGACCAACCCGGGGTCTGGCCTTGGATAGATCAGGAGCTACCTGGGTGCCGTTGGGGCGCCGTCCGGGGCCTGTCCGGGGTTCTTGGGAAAAGTTTACTAGCCTAGAGCTTATGCGTTTCCCTGAACTCGAAGAATTGAAGAACCGCCGCACCCTGAAATGGACCCGTTTCGATGAGGATGTCCTGCCCCTCTGGGTCGCGGAGAGTGATTTTGGCACCTGTCCCCCGCTGAAGGAGGCCCTCGCCGACGCCGTGGAACGTGAAGTCTTCGGCTATCCCCCGGACACCACCGGACTGCCCGAGGCGATCTCCGGTTTTTACCGGCGCCGCTACGGCTACGCACTCAACCCGGACTACTGTTTCGCCATCCCCGATGTGGTGCGCGGACTGAAGCTCGCCATCGAGCACTTCACCAAACCCGGCTCCCCGGTCATCGTTCCGATCCCCGCGTACCCGCCGTTCATCGAGCTGCCGAAGGTCACCGGCCGCCAGGCGATCTACATCGACGCCTACAAGTTCGATCTCCGGGAGATTGAAAAGGCTTTCGCCGACGGCGCGGGTTCAATCCTGTTCTGCAACCCGCACAACCCGATGGGCACGGTGTTCACCGAGGAGTACATTCTGGAACTGACGGACCTGGCCGACAAGTACGGCGCACGGGTGATCGTCGATGAGATTCACGCGCCGCTGGTCCTAGATGGCACACACGTTGTCGCCGCAGGAGTGTCGGAGACCGCCGCCCGCGTGTGTGTCACGGTCACCGCCACCTCGAAGGCCTGGAACACCGCGGGCCTGAAGTGCGCACAGATCTTCTTCAGCAATGAAGCCGATGTGAAGGCCTGGAAGAACCTGTCCGACATCACCCGGGACGGCGTGTCCATCCTCGGGCTCATTGCCGCGGAGACCTGCTATGCGGAAGGTGAGGAGTTCCTGGAGAAGGAACTGGATGTTCTCCGCGGGAATCGAGATTTCGCCGCTGCGGAACTGGAGAAGATGGGCGTGAAGGTTCATTTCCCCGCCGCCACCTATCTGATGTGGCTCGATTTCTCCGACACCGCAATCAGCAAATCGCCCTCCACGAAGCTGCGGGCGGAGGGACGGGTGATGCTCAACAACGGCAGGGCATTCGGCGGATTCGATTCCTGCGCACGCCTGAACTTCGCGTGTTCCAGGGAGACCCTGGAGGAGGGTCTGAGAAGGATCGCCAGCGTCCTCTGATTTTCTCCGGTGAGGCCGGCCGAAGACACTGTTCGGAAGCACCCTCCGGTCCCGGATCCTCAGTCCGGTGGCGGGAACAAAAGGTCCGGGCCCATGGTTGAAACAGGAGTTATCTGCCACGCCGTGTCTGCCTCCCCCCGTGGTGGCCCGGACCGCACGGGACCGCGCCGGGTCGATCGTGGACGGTCCGGGGGCCAACTTGGGCGGCGGACCCGAAGCGGCCTGAAGAACCTATGCCAGGAGAGAAAATGTCTGTACCACTATCACTGATTGATTTCGCCACCATCTTCGAGGGTGAGCGCCCCAGGGACAGCTTCCGGCGTTCGGTCGCCCTCGCCCAGAAGGCCGAGGAACTGGGTTTCAAGCGTATCTGGTACGCCGAGCACCACAACATGCCCAACATCTCCTCCTCATCACCTGCGGTGCTGATCTCCCATATCGGCGCCCGCACCTCGACGATCCGGCTCGGTGCCGGTGGCGTGATGCTGCCCAACCACTCTCCCTATGTCATCGCCGAGCAGTTCGGGACGCTCGCCGAGCTCTACCCCGACCGGATCGATCTGGGTCTGGGACGCGCGCCGGGCACCGACATGAACACCCTTCGGGCGTTGCGTCGTGAGCCGTCCGCCGCCGAGCATTTCCCCCAGGACGTGGTGGAGCTGCATTCCTATCTCTCCGGGCGTTCCAGGATTCCGGGTGTGCAGGCGATCCCCGGTCGGGATACCAATGTTCCGCTGTACATCCTCGGCTCCTCGCTGTTCGGAGCTCAGCTCGCGGCCCAGCTGGGTCTGCCCTATTCCTTCGCCTCGCATTTCGCCCCGACCCATCTTGAGCAGGCCGTGTCGGTCTACCGCGAGACCTACCAGCCCTCTGCGGAGCATCCCGAGCCCTATGTCATCGCCGCGGTCAATGTCACCGCGGCCGATGACAGGGAGACCGCGGAGGAGCATTTCGCCACGGTTGCCCGCAAGCGTGTCAGGAGCATGGCCACCCGCGGCAGGCAGATCACCGACGAGCAGCTGGATGCAATCATGGAATCGGCCTCGGGACACCAGATCGTGGACATGCTGCGCTACACCGCCATCGGCACGGGAGGGGATGTGAAGGCCTTCCTCGAGGGTTTCGTACGCACAGCGCAGGCCGATGAGCTGATGATTTCGCTGCAATCCCCGGACCAGGAATCCACCGACAGGAACCTGGAGATCCTCGCGGAGGCGTGGCTCTAGCCACAGTGGTATCAGCGTCGCCCGGACAACACCCCCAGGCGCTCGACCCCGAGATCGGGGTGGAGCTCCAGGAGGAGCTCCACGAGTTCGAACGGGCGCGGGGTGGATCCCTTGGGGAAGGAGACCACGTAGGGTGCGATCGGGCGCACGCCGTCGCGCTGTGCGCGCTCGGTGACATGTGCGGGCAGGAGAGCCACACTCGACGTCGGGCCGGGGCCGCTCCACAGTTGGACGGTGCGCAGTTCCGATAGGGGGAACTCCACCCCGCTCCCCGGGATGCGGACCTGCCCATCGATGATCAGCACAGCCTGTCGACGCCTCCACCACACCACGGCCATCGACACCACGGCGACGGCGGTACCGAAACCGGGCGCCGCTGCGGCCACACCGTAGAGGGTGCGCCACGTCCCCTCACTGTCCTCCATGGAGAACAGGAAGAACAGGAGAAAGGGCACGCAGACCATGACGAAGAGCAGGCACGTCTTCATCGCCCTGGAATGAAGCAGCTCCCGCCTGCTCGTGCGCACCCTTATGCTCATCCCAGCACCACCGAGATCAGCACCAGCACGGGGAATGACACCAGAGTGGACACCACGCCGGTATCGCGCGCGAGTGTTTCCGCGGTGCGGAAGCGCAACGCATAGGTGTAGACATTTTGCGCGGTGGGCAGCGCCCCCAGCACAACGGCTGTCATCAACGCCTGTCCCTCCATCCCGAAAGCCACCGCGAGCAGAGCCGCGACCAGAGGGTGCACCAGGTTCTTGAACACCACCGCCAGCAGCACATCCCGGCGCGCCACCTTACCTTTCTGCAAGATCTTAGCGCCCGACAGTGACAGGCCGAACACCACCAGCGCCACGGGCACCGCACCGCCGGCCAGCATCGACACCGGTTCCTCGATCACCCGTGGCACGGCGACACCGGACAGCGAGACCAGGATGCCGGCGATCGCCGCCAGAACCATGGTGTTGCTCAACGGCGTGATCACCAGGTTGCGCAGCAGACTGGTGTTCCTCCGGTTGTGCATAAAATCAAGGATGGTCATGGTGACCGGGGCGTAGAAGGCGACCTGGAAGAGAATCACCGCAACCACCGCGGAGGTGTCGTTGAGGACATAGGCGGCCAGCGGGATTCCGAGGTTTCCCGCGTTGGCGTAGGAGGAGGCCAGCATGCCGATGACGGATTCCGGGGCGCCACGGTGCAGGACGAATCTGCTCAACAGGAAGAACAGCGAACCGACCGACAATGCCGAGAGTGCTATGACCAGGAAGTTGGTGGAGAAGAATTCCCGGGGGTCGGTGTGGGTGACGCGATCGAAAAGCAGCGCCGGGGTCGCGACATAGTAGACGAACAGGCCCATCGAACGTTGTGCGCCGGGACCAAGGACCCCGGTGCGTCCGAGGATAACGCCGACACCGATCACGATGAAGACCACGGCGAATCCCATGAGAACCTGTTGCATGGGCGCTATTCTGCCACGCCGTTGCTCCGGAGGATCTCCAGGACGACCTCCGCCAGGTGCAGGGCCCTCCGCCCGGTGCCCTGCTCGATCTGGGTTCGGCAGGAAAAGCCGTCGGCGATCACGTAGCCCTCCGCGGCGCGGACCCTTGGAAACAGTTCCCGCTCACCGAGGGCGAAGGACATCTCGGCATGGCCCTTCTCGAAACCCCAGTTTCCAGCCAGTCCGCAGCAGCCCGTGGTAATCTCCTCCGCTGCCACGCCGAGGGCGTCGAGAAGCAGCCGGGACGGCCCGGGATCGCCGGTGGCGCGCTCGTGACAATGGATCTGGGTCAGCGCGCTGACCCCGGTGGCGGGCAGGTTGAGGGACCGCAGCCTGGGGGCTACGACCTCCGCGAAGGATCTGGTCAGCTCACTAAGTCGGTGCAGTTCCGGGTTGTCGGAGAGCTCCCTGATCTCCCCGGAGAGCATGGCGGTGCAGGAGGGTTCCAGCCCCACGATGGTCAAGCCGCGGTCAAGATGGGGTTTCATCACCGAGGCCGTGTGCTCGAGAACCCGGCGCGTCATGCCGAGCTGTCCGGTGGAATGCCAGGTCAGTCCGCAGCACACGAAGCCGCGCGGGATCTCCACCGAGAAGCCGAGCGCCTCGAGCACCCGAATCGCCGCCTCAGCCCGTGCGGTATCGAGGGTGGAGGTGAAGGAATCCGGCCACAGCACGACGGTGTCCCCGGCGCGGGGTTCCGGCCTTTCCAGCCGGTGGTGGGCGAATCGTATCAGTGGCCGGTCCGCCAGCCCGCCCACCCTGCGGATCACCGGGGAGATCCTGCGGGACCCCATTGCCGCGTCGATGATCCGGGGCAGCAGGGGAATCCTGTGCACCAGGTGCCCGAGCAACGGCAGCCACCCCATGACATAGTGCGCCATCGGGCGGATGCGGCCCCGATAGTGCAGGTCCAGGAACTCCGCCTTGTAGGTGGCCATGTCGACGTTGACCGGGCACTCCGAGGCGCAGGCCCTGCAGGACAGGCACAGGTCCAGGGCCTGGGCCACTTCCTCGTTCCGGAAGCCCCCTGTGATCGATTCCCCGCGGAACATCTCGGAGAGCACACGTGCGCGCCCCCGCGTCGAGTGCACCTCATCGCCGGTGATCTGGAAGGAGGGGCACATCGCGTTCTCCCCCGACCGGCAGGCGGAGACTCCGACGCAGCGATTGACGGCATTGATCATCGAACCCCGGTCCGCGGAGAAGCGGTGCACCGGGGTGATGTCGAGGTGGCGCTGGCCCTGGTCCATCCGCAGGCCCCGGGTTAGAGGATCCGCCCACACCAGGACTCCCGGGTTGAAGATCCGGTCCGGGTCGAAAATCAGCTTGAATTCCTCGAACAATTCCAGGATCTCCGGTGGGTACATGCGATCGAGCAGGGCGGAGCGCGCCCGCCCGTCGCCGTGTTCGCCGGAGAGGCTGCCACCATGGGAACTGGCCAGTGTCGCCGCCTCCCCCATGAAGGCCTCGAAGGTGGACACGCCCTCCGGGGTGGTGAAATCGAAGCTGATCCGCACATGCACGCAGCCCTCGCCGAAGTGCCCGAAGGGAATTCCCCGGTAGTCGTACCTGTCCATCAATGCGTAAAGGTCACGCAGGTAGGCGGCGAGGTTTTCCGGGGGCACCGCGGAGTCCTCCCAGTTGGGCCAGGCCTCACCACCTTCCGGGAGCCGGGTCGCCGTTCCCGCGGCCGATTCCCGGATTCGCCACAGCTCGCGCATCTCCGCGGGGTCGGAGACCACCAGGTGTCCGAGGGTGTCCACGCCCTCCGCGAGCCCGAGCGCCGCCTCCACCGCCTCCACGTGGGTGTCTCCCCCGGTTTCGCAGTAGAGCCACCCGCCGGCACGGTCACCACCGGGCAGTTGGCTTCCGTCGCGCTCCCGACCCTTCCTGCTGCGCAGCGCGGCGAGCAGGTCCCCGCCCATTCCCTCGATCGTGGCCACCCCCGGTAGCCGCAGTTCGGGCGCCGCCTCCGCGGCATCGAAGATGGTGTCAAAGGCCAGCACCGCCAGCGCCGTGAACTTCGGCACCTCGACGAGATTGACCCTCAGGCGGGTGATGATCCCGGTGGTGCCCTCGGTTCCGGCCATCGCCTTGGCCACGTCGGTGGCCAGATACTGGAGTCCGTATCCCGACACCTGCCGCGGGAAGCGCCCGAGATGGGCGTCGATAAGCCGGCGGTGCCTGGCCAAACCCTTGAGTGCCTCGTCGATGACCTGGTCATCGCAGCCCCGTGCTGTGATGGTGACCTCGCGTCCATCGGCGAGCATCACGGTGATGTCGACGAGATTCTGCGCGGCGGTTCCGTAGGCGATTGAATGCGAGCCGCAGGCGTTGTTGGACACCATCCCACCGATGGTGCAGCGTGAGTGCGTCGAAGGATCCGGCCCGTAGGTCAACCCGAATTCCGCGGCGGCATCGCGCAGCGCATCGCAGACCACCCCGGGTTCCACGACGGCGGTGCGTGACCGCGGGTCGATCTCGAGGATGCGGTTGAGGTGGCGCGAGGTGTCAATGATCAGGCCCTCGCCGATGGCGTTGCCTGCGACGGAGCTCCCACCACCGCGGCCGACGATGGGCCAACCGCGAGCCACCGCAACGGCGATGGCGTCACGCACCTCGGCGACCGAGGAGGGTTCGGCGACCGCGGCGGGCACCCTCCGGAAGATGCCTGCGTCCGAGGAGTACGCCGCACGCGTGCCCATGTCGGTGCGTAGTCCCGCCCGGGCCTGGGCGGCCCAGACCGGGGTGCCGGGGTGGTCGAAGCTTCGTGAACGGGTCATGGGAACCTGAATTCTCGAGGTGTGTGGACATCATGCTAGCGCCGGGTGGCGCCTTCTCGCCCCCGAATCGCGCCGACTACCCTTGGAAGCCATGAAGAGAGTCCGCACCCTCGTGCCGATGCTGGCACTGGCCGGTGCCCTGGGCGCCTGCTCCGCCGGTTCCACCAGCTACCAGCAGCCACCCGCGGTGGACCAGTCCTCCATCGTCGTGGCCACCACGGCGGCCCCCGCCTCGCTGGATTTCACCAATGCCTCAGGTGCCGCCATCCCCCAGGCCATGATGTCGAACATCTACGAGGGTCTGGTCCGCATCGACTCCGCCGGAGGGGTCCAACCCCTGCTGGCCACCTCCTGGGAACTCTCCCCGGACCGCCGCGACTACACCTTCCACCTGCGCGAGGGGGTCGCCTTCTCCGATGGCTCCCCCTTCAACGCCGAAAGCGCGAAGTTCTCCATCGACCGTGTGAAGAACGGGTGGACCAACGGGCTCAAGTCCGGAATGGATGTGGTCGAATCCACCACCGTCGTCGATGAGCACACCCTGGCCGTGCGCCTTGCCCGTCCCTCCAACCAGTGGTTGTGGAATATGGGCACGGCCATCGGCGCGATGATGACCCCCAGCGGCATCGCGGACCTGGCCGGGGAACCGGTGGGCACCGGCCCGTACACGGTCACCCACTGGTCGGTCGGCCGGGCGATCGGCTTCACCGCGCGCAGCGACTACTGGGGGCCCGCACCGCGCAACGACGCCGCCACCATCCGCTACTTCAGCGACGCGACGGCCGCCACCAACTCCCTGCGCAGCGGCGACGTCGACGTGGTGTGGGCCCTGCAGTCCCCCGAGCTGCTGTCCACCCTCGGGGACTACCGCGTCGAGGTGGGGACCACCAACGGGGAGATGTTGTTGTCCATGAACAATCAGCGCGCACCCTTCGATGATGTGCGGGTCCGACGGGCGGTGATGTACGCCATCGATCGTCAGGCGATCATTGATACCGCCATGGAGGGCTACGGCACCGACACCGGCGGGGCGCCGGTTCCCCCGACCGATCCCTGGTATGAGAAGTCCACGCTCTACCCCCATGACCCGCAGCGCGCCCGCGAGCTGCTCGAGGAGGCCGGCGCCACCGGGACCACCGTCACCCTCTCCATTCCCAGCCTCCCCTACGCCCAGGCCGCCAGCGAGATCCTCTACTCCCAGCTCCGGGATGTGGGCCTGAACCCGGTGATCGAATCCACGGAGTTTCCCGCGGTGTGGATCTCCCGGGTGCTCACTCAGCACGACTATGACATCTCCCTGATCACCCATGTCGAGGCGAGGGATATTCCCACCCTGTTCGCACCCGGCTACTACCTCGGCTTCGATGACCCCGAGACCCGGGAGCTGCTGGCTCTGGCCGACAGCGGCGGGGATGAGGTCACACCCATGCGCGCGGCCGTGGCCCGGATCATGGATCAGGCGGGTGCGGACAATCTGATGAACGTGGCCAACATCGTTGTCACCGACCGCGACATCGCGGGCGTGGACCCCAGTGTGGTCTCCGGGGCTCTTGAGCTCTCCGCGATGGAGCGGCGCCCCTGACGAAGCCTCGATCCTGACCGGATCGGAGGGACAAGGCGCACCGCCGGAGACCGGCCGAACTCCCGGTGGCCGCGACGGGGTTGCGGCCGTGCCCCGTTTTCCGTTTAGTTTCCGCGTTGCCTGCGACTACCCTGTAGTTCCATGACAGATCCCCAGGCGCGGGTGCACCCGGATCAGGTGGTGCCATGATTGTCGTGCGGACGCTCAGCCGCTACCTCATCACGATCGTCGTGGCGAGTGTCATCGTGTTCCTGCTGCTGCGGGTCATCCCCGGTGATCCCGCGGCCATCGCGCTCGGGGTGACGGCCACCCCGGAATCCATCGCCGAGCTGCGGCAGCAGCTGGGAACGGACAGGCCCCTTATCGCGCAGTACATCGGTTGGATCGGGGGGATGCTCAGCGGCGATCTCGGCACCTCCCTCAGCTCCGGCCAGGACATGACTCCGATCATCGTTGACCGGCTGCAGGTCAGCCTCATCCTCGTCGGCTGCTCCATCGTGTTGTCACTGCTCATCGCCATCCCGCTGGGGGTGTTCTCCGCCCGTCGCGCCGGGGCACTGATCTCGGCCGTCAGCCAGATCGGCATCGCGGTTCCCAGCTTCCTCGCCGGTATCCTGCTCGTGGCGGTCTTCTCCATCGCGCTGGGCTGGCTTCCCGCCTCGGGATGGGTGCCCCCGGATGCGGACTTCGGCGCCTTCCTCTCCCGCCTGCTCCTGCCGGTGCTCGCACTGTCCGCGGTCCAGGCTTCCATTCTCACCCGCTATGTCCGCTCCTCGGTGGTCGAGGTGATGCGGGAGGATTTCATGCGCACGGCGATGTCGAAGGGGATGAGCCTGTCCCGTGCACTGAGGGTGCACGGATTGCGGAACGCGGCGCTGCCGGTGCTGACGGTGACCGGACTGCAGTTGACCACCCTGCTGATCGGTGCCGTGGTCATCGAGCAGGTTTTTGTCATCCCCGGCATCGGTTCGATGCTGCTGGAGTCGGTGTCCAACCGTGACCTGGTTGCGGTGCAGTCAATAGTCATGCTCCTGGTGGTTTTCACCCTGCTGGTCAACCTGGTCGTCGATCTGGCCTACCAGGTGCTCGATCCGAGGATCCGCCGATGAGACGACTCCCCCGTTCCGGCCGCATCGGCGCCGCGATCGTGTTCACGGTGATGGTGCTCGCTCTGCTCTCGCTGTTCTGGACTCCCTACGACCCCACCCAGGTCGCCCCCGCCAGCCGGTTGGAGGGCCCCTCCCTCAGCCACCTGCTCGGCACCGACCGCTATGGTCGCGATGTGTTCTCACAGATCATGGTAGGTTCACGCATCACGCTGTTCGTCGGGTTGATCGCCGTCACCATCGCCGGAGTCCTCGGGATCCCCCTCGGGGTGCTCGCGGGGATGCGCGGCGGGGCGGTGGAGACCTTCGTCATGCGCGGTGCCGATCTCATGCTGGCCTTTCCCGCGCTGCTGCTGGCCATCATCTCCGGGGCGGTCTTCGGTGCCTCCACCACCTCGGCGATGCTCGCCATCGGGGTGGCCGGGATCCCCGGCTTCGCGCGTGTGGCGCGCGCTGGCACCCTGCAGGTGGTCAGCAGGGACTTCGTGGCGGCGTCGAGAAGCTCCCGCGTGCCGGAGCCGGTGATCGCCATCAGGCACGTGCTGCCCAACATCTCCGGAATGCTCATCGTGCAGGCCTCGGTTGCTTTCGCCCTGGCGATCCTGGCGGAGGCCGCGCTGAGCTTCCTCGGCCTGGGCACCCCGCCGCCGGAACCCAGCTGGGGCAGGATGCTGCAGAGTGCGCAGGCGTCCCTGGGCGTGCATCCCATGCTGGCGGTGTGGCCGGGGCTGGCCATCGCGGTGACCGTGCTGGGGTTCAATCTCCTCGGTGACGGCATCCGTGACGCCAACGACCCCAGAGTGGAGATGGAACATGCTTGAGGTGGAGAACCTGAGTATAGGGAAGGGACTGGTCAACAACATCTCCTTCCGCATCGGGGCAGGTGAGCGCGTGGGCCTGATCGGTGAATCCGGATCGGGAAAGTCCCTGACGGCGCTGGCGATCATGGGGCTGACGGACCTGCCACGCAGCGGAAGCACGCTTCTCGACGCCGAGGATTCCTGGCGCCACCGCGGGCAGCGGATCGCCATGATCTTCCAGGAGCCGATGACCGCACTCAACCCGCTGATGCGCGTGGGCCGCCAGATCGAGGAGATGATGACGCTGCACGGGCACACGCGCGCCCGGGCACGCAGACGCACCGGGGAGATGCTCGCGGATGTCTCCCTGCCCGCGCGCACGGCGCGCGCCTACCCCCACGAACTCTCCGGCGGCCAACGCCAACGCGCCCTGATCACGATGGCGATGGCCAACGACCCAGAGGTCCTGATCTGCGATGAACCGACAACCGCCCTCGATGTCACCGTGCAGAGGCACATCATCGATCTGCTGCTGCGCATGGCCGAGGAACGCGGCACCTCCCTACTGTTCATCACACACGACCTCGGGCTGGTCGCGCAGACCTGCGACCGGCTCCTGGTGATGAAATCGGGTGAGATAGTCGAATCGGGCGCCACGGCCGGAGTGCTGCGGTCCCCGCGCCACCCCTACACCCGCCGCCTTGTCGACGCCTCCACCCTCAGCACCCCGCCCGTGGTGGAGGACTACGGCCCCACCGTGGCCACCCTCGACGGTGTGCGCAGGCAGTTCCGGGGCACCACTGCGCTCGATTCGATCTCACTGACGCTGCGCAGGGGCGAGCGTCTCGGGGTGGTCGGCGGTTCCGGCTCGGGTAAGACCACCTTGTTGAAGCTGCTCGCCGGACTGGATCGTCCGACCTCCGGCACCCTCCGGGTAGAGGGCGGAACCCAGATGGTGTTCCAGGATCCGCAGTCCAGCCTGAATCCGCGCATGCGCATCGGTGAGATCGTCGCGGAACCGCTCCTTGGCTGGGGTGCGCGGGAGAAGCGGGAGCGGGCGCTGGAGGTGCTAGCGCAGGTCGGGCTGGGTGCCGAGGTGATCGACCGCTACCCCCACGAGTTCTCAGGGGGGCAACGGCAGCGCATCAGCATCGCCCGTGCACTCTCGGTGAAGCCGGAGATTCTGCTCGCCGATGAGCCGGTGTCCGCCCTCGATGTCTCCGTGCGCAAACCGGTGCTCGATCTGCTGGCCCAGCTCGTCGATGAGTACGGGCTGACCCTTGTCTTCGTCTCCCACGATCTCTCGGTGGTCCGCCACATCTGCACCTCGGTGGTGGTCATGGATCACGGGCGGATAGTTGAACGCGGGCGTGTCGATGAGGTCTACGACCACCCGCGCAGCGAGTTCACCAGAGCGCTCCTGGATGCGATTCCGGTGCTGTGAAGGATAAGGATCAGCTTGCTTGCAGGTTTGGCAGGCGTCTCCTATCATCGAGAGGTCATCTGTCGGTTATGAGAAAGCACGAGCCTGATGCAAGAGAAATCACCCACGGTTTCGCCCCATGAGGGCGAGGAGCACCTGGAGCAGGTCGGTTCCAGGCTGAACTGGCTGCGTGCAGGCGTCCTGGGCGCGAACGACGGGATCGTCTCGGTGGCCGGTGTGATCATCGGCGTGGCCGGCGCGACCACCAATCTCATCGCCATCATCACCGCCGGACTCGCGGCACTGGTTGCCGGTGCGTTTTCCATGGCGGGCGGCGAGTACGTCTCCGTGAGCACCCAGCGCGACACCGAGAAGGCGCTGCTGGACAAGGAGAAGTGGGAGTTGAAGCACCTGCCGGATCAGGAGCTCAAGGAACTCACCGATATCTACATCCGCCGCGGGGTCACCCCGGACGTGGCCGCTCTGGTCGCCCGTGACCTCACCCGCCACGACGCCCTCGGTGCCCATGCGGATGCGGAACTGGGCATCGACCCCCATGCGCTGACCAGCCCGTGGGCCGCCGCATTCTCCTCCCTGGTGTCCTTCACCGCGGGCGCGGCGATCCCGATGCTGCTGGTTCTGCTGCCGGTCGAGCCCGCTGTGCGCGTCTGGATCGTCGTGCTCTCGGTGGCCGCGGGTCTGTTCCTGACCGGGTTGATCAGCGCGAAGCTGGGGAAGGCGCAGCCGGGCAAGGCGATCGTGCGCAACGTGGGCATGGGTATGCTCACCATGGCGGTGACCTACGCGGTGGGAGCGCTCTTCGGCACGGCCGTCGGGGTGTGATCAGGTCAGCGTCGACAAGCGGGTGGTGCCCAGCGAGAGCGTTGCCACCGTCGTGTACAGCGGCCCCCCGCCGCGCCCCCTGCCCGGTTCGGAGGCGATGAGTTCAATCTCCTCCACCCGCCAGGCCGGGCCCTCGTATACCGCGAGGGCGCGAACCAGGTCCGGGATCACGGGATCCCATCCCCGGATCCTGGAACGCTGGCTGGCCCGTGCCACCGTCAGGTGCGCACGTTGGCGCTTGCGCTCCTCCGGGTCGAGCAGGCAGTCGGCCATGAGGGTGCGCAGCGCACGGGTCTCCCCGCCCGCCCCCATCCAGAGGTTACGCTGCGCGAAGGATCCCGCTCCTTTGATGCTGATGGTGAAATTGTCATTCACCCGGGTTGCCAGCCCGAGATGATCAACGAGATCCTCCACCGCCCCCTCGGGTAGTTCACCGTAGAACGCCAGGGTGATGTGCCAGTTATCCGGATCGGTGAAACGGAGATCCCCACGGAGTTCCTCGCGCAGGGGCCGCAGGGCCCGAACCAGATGCTCCGTGACCTCATGGGGTGGCCTGACCGCAGCAAACAGTCGCATGCGGCCATCATAGCCGCTCGAAGGGCCGGTTTTAAGCCGTCGCGATCCGGAGAAGCCCCAGGGCGAGATCCGGGGCATCCACCGGCCAGTACTCCTCGGGTCGCGGGCGCGGGGAGTACACATCCGCGCGTGCGCTGAGCACCGGATCGATCCACCGCCGTGGCAGTCCCTGCACCCCGTACAGACCACCGAGCAGTGCTCCGCAGATGGCGGCGTTGGTGTCCGTGTCCCCTCCCCTGCCCACCGTCCTGATCAGCGACTGCTCCAGGGAGGTGCCGTTGGCCAGCTCGAAGATCGCATTCCCGAAGGCGATCCTCACCCATCCCATGCTCTCCTGGAACTCCGCCGGAGGGGCGACCACGGAAGCCTCGATCAGATCCCTGACCTCGCCGGCGGAATGCTCGCGGAAGGCATCGAGCATGGCCGGCCTGTCGTACTCCCGGTAGATCGCGGCGGCGATAACCCTGACGAAGACGGCGTTGATATCCTGGCACAGCTGGTTGGGGTGGGTCAGGGCGGCGTCGATCCGGGCGAGCTCCTCTGCGGTCTCGCCGGGGAAGGGCGCCATGTAGATTGCCAGTGGGCAGATCCGCATCAGCGCCCCGTTCGCCTGGCTGGCACCGTCCCTGCGGTGATCCATCAGCGCCGCGGAGGTGGTGGCGCCGATATCGAAGGGCCCGCTGCGCGCCCAGCGGGTGTAGCTTTCCAGAACGTCATCCACCGAGAAGCCGCCGTTGCGGAGAATGCTCCGGGCAAGTGCCAGCGCCATCTCCGAATCATCGGTGGGTTGTCCGGCCCGGAGCGAGAAGGGTCCACCGTCCGCGAGGTCGACCACACCTCCGGGATGGTGCTCGGAGATCTCCGCCGCGGTGGCGAACTCGACCTGGCTTCCCAGGCTGTCGCCGATCAACTGTCCCAGTAGAACCGCCTGTGCTCTGCTTTCGCTGCTCATGGCAGCAATGGTAGATCAGGGGGAACCGCCCGCCATCGGTTCCGAAATCGATTTCGTGCACTTATGCTGGTGGTATTCGGCTTTTCATCCTTCCCAGTCAGGAGAATCCCATGATCAAACGGATCGTTGTGGTCGGTTCGATCAACGCGGATCTCAATGTCCACGTCCACCGCCATCCGAACCCCGGGGAGACGCTGCTGGGCACCGGCGGGGAGATCACCGCAGGTGGCAAGGGCGCCAACCAGGCGGTGTCCGCCGCCCTGCAGGGGGCCGATGTCGCCTTCATCGGAGCGATCGGCCGGGATCCCTACGCCGCGCCGGCACTGGAGTACCTCAGTGCCTCGGGGGTGGACCTGGACGCGGTGGAGACCAAGGAGGAGACCACCGGCCTGGCGGTGATCACCATCGCCGCAGACGGGGAGAACAGCATCGTGGTCATCCCCGGCGCGAATGCGCTTGTCGACGCCGACCTGGTGCGCAGGCACCGCGCCCTGCTCGGTGACGCCGCGATCATCGTGCTCCAGGGTGAGATCCCGGCCGAGGGCTTCGCCGAGGCGGTCAGGTGGGCTGGCGGGCGTGTGGTGATCAACCTCGCGCCCGTGATCGAGGTTCCCCGTGATGCACTGCTGAGCGCTGATCCGCTGCTGGCGAATGAGCACGAGGCCGGCCTGATCCTCGGGCAGCTGGGATCGCCCGTTACTGCCCGGGATCCGGAGATGCTCGCTGGGGAGCTGCTCAGGGTGGGATTCACGTCGGTGGTTCTCACACTCGGTGCGGCCGGCGCGCTGGTGGCGGATGCCTCCGGGATCACCGCGGTACCCACACCCCGGGTCGCGGCCGTGGACACCACTGGGGCCGGGGACGCCTTCGCCGGGGCTCTGTGCGCCCGGCTGCTCAGGGGTGATTCACTGGTACGTGCCGCGACCCACGCGGCGCGGGTCGCGGCCTACTCGGTCCGCGGCGCCGGGGCCCAGGCATCCTATCCGGACCTGTCCAGCCGGCTCCCCGGTGCCGGGGCCACCGGGAATCTGGAGCCGGGTTCAACGACCTAGGGCGTGTCTTGTAAAAGGTTGAGCCACGCGATCACTCCGTTGAGGACAACTGCGGCCCGGTACACGATCGCGAGCTTGTCATACCGAGTCGCGAGTCCTCGCCACTGTTTCAACCGGCAATAGCCACGCTCGATCACGTTCCTTCCCCGATACTTCTCCGCATCAAACTTCGCAGGCCTGCCGCCCTGCATGCCGCGCCGCTTCCGATGCCCCTGCTGATCACGAGGTTCGGGGATCACCGCTTCGATGCCACGCCTGCGCAAGTACGCCCGGTTCGCCCGCGAGGAGTACGCCTTGTCGCAGAGCGCGGCATCGGGCCTGGTGCGACGGCCGACCCGCACTTGTTCCATGAGCGGGATGAACATCGGCGAGTCACCATCTTGTCCCGCTGAGCAAATCGTCACCAGCGGCAGGCCGCGCCCATCGACGAGCTGATGTGTTTTCGTTGACAAGCCGCCCCGAGAACGGCCGACTGCGTGGTCAGGCGGCTCGGTCAGCGGATTCTTGTAATTCGATATAGCCCTTTTTTACGCGTTTGGTGTTGGTCGCGTGCTGATGCGCACGAGCGATCGTGGAATCCACCGATACCGACCAGTCGAGCAGGCCCTCGCGGTCTGCGTACTCGTGCAGACGCGCTTGCGCCCGATCCCAGACACCATCGTCGGCCATGCGCCTATGCCACGCCCAGACCGTTTGCCAAGGCCCGAAAGCATCAGGAAGGTCTCGCCACGCGATCCCGCATCGATACCGGTAAATGATCCCCTCGACCATCAGTCGGGCGTCGGCGAACGGGCGGCCCTTCTTGCCCGTGGGACCAGGCAACAAATCAGCAATCAGTGTCCATTGGTCGTCTGAGAGGAGCTGGAATCGAGACATACCTCCACGATCTCAGCTCCCACAGAATTCATTTGCAAGACACGCCCTAGGCCGCCAGGGAGAGTTCCCCGCGGGTGCCTGCGAGCGAGACGAGGGCCTCCGCTGCTTCGCGCTCGATGAAGATCTTGCTGAAGGCCGTCACCCGCGCGCTGCGGTTCGAGGCGACGTAGTCCAGGACATCATCGATCATCTCCGCCGCGACGATGCCGGCGAAGCGGGATTGAAGGTCTTCGCGGACGCTCCACAGATAGTCGGCTTCGATGTTGCGGATTGCGGTAATCTCGGTGGCCATTGTGCTTCTCCTTTTCTCAACTCGCGGGTTGTTCATGTTCCCAGACCCGTTTGTTTACTTTCCGTTAACCTTAGTTCACTTTTCAGACGTGTGCAAGGGATCTGAATTACCCGCGTCCGGGAACCGGCACATCGCGGGCAGCGCATGCCTGAACGCCACCGTTCACACACAGTTCACCCCTTGCACAACTGGAGATCATTGTCTGATCATACGATTGCCTGGCACGCGCCATCCGCCGGCGGCATGGCGCAGTTTTTTTGTGCAGGACAACAGGAGAAATCCCGAAAGAAGTGAAAATGAACAAGCGCAGCGTCATCCGCAGTGTCACCGTGGCACCGGTCATCGCCGGACTCACCCTCGCCCCTCTCCCCGCCCTCGCCCAGACCTCCCCCGAGAAGTCCATCGTGATCAATGAGGTCGAATCGAACGGGGACCCGCAGGGCGACTGGGTCGAACTGGCCAACACCGACAACATCAACTCCGTGGACATCTCGGGGTGGACGATCATTGACAATGACAACACCCATCAGCCCCTGGTCATCCCGGCCGGCACCTCTATCGAATCCGGCGGATACATCTCCTTCTACACCGAGGGCGGGCCCAGCGACTTCGGCCTCGGTGGCAAAGACTCGGTCACCCTCCGCGACGCCGGTGGAGACCTGATCGACGAGACCTCCTGGACGGAGCACGCGGCCACGACCTGGGGCCGCATCCCCGACAAGACAGGCGCCTTCGCCGTCACCGCCGAGCCGACGAGGAACGCCGCGAACGTCGCCGAGGGTGAGAACACCGATCCGAGCACGGCCAGACTCCCCTATGACGACATTGCGATCAAGAATCTCACACTCGGTGCCGATTTCGCCGTTGAGGACATGTCCGGCGTGGACTTCGACGCCGACGGCAGGGCCTGGATCGTCAACAATGACGCCGGTGACATCTTCGTCCTTGACCATGATCCGGTGACCGACACCTACACCGAGGCCGGACACTGGACAACCACCTACCCGGATGGTCAGGGGACCCCTGACGGCGAGGGCATCACCATCGGTACCGACGGCGCGATCTACCTCTCCACCGAACGCAACAACAAGGACAAGTCCGTCTCGCGCCCCTCCATCCTGCGCTTCGATGCCCCCACGACAACGTCAGGAAAGCTCCAGGCGAGCGATGAATGGAATCTCCGGGACTTCACCGGAGACATCGGTGCGAACGGCGGCCTGGAAACCGTCGAGCACCTCGGGGGCACCGTCTTCGCCGCCGGGGTCGAGGAAACCGGCGAGGTTCTCCTCGTCGACCTTGGTGCGATCGAGCCGAAGCTGCTGCAGAAGTTCGACTCCCCGTTCAAGGGCGTCATGGCACTGGACTACACCCCCTCGACCGGAAAACTCCAGGTGCTCTGCGATGAGGTCTGCGACGGCGCCAGCATCTTCCTCGACTACTCCGCGGGCACGCTGACACAGACGGACAGCAACATCTACGCCCGCCCGAAGAACATGAACAACTATGCCAACGAGGGCTTCGCCTCCCACGTGAGCACCGGTGACTGCACCGACGGCACCCGGACCACCTAGGGCGTGTCTTGTAAAAGGTTGAGCCACGCTATCACTCCGTTGAGGACAACTGCGGCCCGGTACACGATCGCGAGCTTGTCATACCGAGTCGCGAGTCCTCGCCACTGTTTCAACCGGCAATAGCCACGCTCGATCACGTTCCTTCCCCGATACTTCTCCGCATCAAACTTCGCAGGCCTGCCACCCTGCATGCCGCGCCGCTTCCGATGCCCCTGCTGATCACGAGGTTCGGGGATCACCGCTTCGATGCCACGCCTGCGCAAGTACGCCCGGTTCGCCCGCGAGGAGTACGCCTTGTCGCAGAGCGCGGCATCGGGCCTGGTGCGACGGCCGACCCGCACTTGTTCCATGAGCGGGATGAACATCGGCGAGTCACCATCCTGTCCCGCTGAGCAAATCGTCACCAGCGGCAGGCCGCGCCCATCGACGAGCTGATGTGTTTTCGTTGACAAGCCGCCCCGAGAACGGCCGACTGCGTGGTCAGGCGGCTCGGTCAGCGGATTCTTGTAATTCGATATAGCCCTTTTTTACGCGTTTGGTGTTGGTCGCGTGCTGATGCGCACGAGCGATCGTGGAATCCACCGATACCGACCAGTCGAGCAGGCCCTCGCGGTCTGCGTACTCGTGCAGACGCGCTTGCGCCCGATCCCAGACACCATCGTCGGCCATGCGCCTATGCCACGCCCAGACCGTTTGCCAAGGCCCGAAAGCATCAGGAAGGTCTCGCCACGCGATCCCGCATCGATACCGGTAAATGATCCCCTCGACCATCAGTCGGGCGTCGGCGAACGGGCGGCCCTTCTTGCCCGTGGGACCAGGCAACAAATCAGCAATCAGTGTCCATTGGTCGTCTGAGAGGAGCTGGAATCGAGACATACCTCCACGATCTCAGCTCCCACAGAATTCATTTGCAAGACACGCCCTAGGCCACACGACACCCGCACCGCTGAAAGCCAGATGCCCACACCTTAGTAAGGTTTCATCACTTGATACATTCGTCACCGCTAACGAGGACTTCGTCAATGAGCGGGGCGACCGCCATAGCCATTTCTTCAATTAGCCCTCCAAACTGCTTAAAGGACGCCATGCTATCGGACACAACCCCGGACTCGGAGTAGTTTTGCCTTGATTTGTTGGGTATTGATGTTAGAATTGCCAACATAGCCACCTGTTACGACAGGATCGGAAGACGACCCTAGGACCCCAGCCGGACGACTGGACCTAGGGTCTTCGCTTTGCTTAAAGGGATTCTGGCGTGGGGCGATTGAGGATAACTTTGTCATGAAGTTGTTCCCAGTAATGCTCCTCGCCCAGGTACACCGAATTCAATGCGCCAAGCACAATATCGGGAATCCATAACAACGGGTCATCCCCACCTCGGACGTGTTGTAAGCGGATACCAGCGCCTTGACCCTGGCCCTGTAAGGCAACGATATGTTCGATGTCTTTGCTGTTTCGTGCTTCCTGCCGACTTTCCAAGGTCACGCTCTGGATGTCCATGGAAGATAACTCAAAATACATCTGCTCCAGGCATTTCCGGCGATAACGCTCGGTCTTTTTGCTTAGTTCACTGCGATGAGTGATAACGGCCTGCATAGAGTCAATCGTCGATAGTGTTTCTACTATCCTGCGACGTCGACTGGTTCGTTCATCAGTCCAGTGCAGCTTGATCTGTCCCGGAAGGAGGAGGGGAAGTAACTCCGCCCGCACCTTATCTAAATCATCAGAGTCAAGGATTGCTGCGCAAACCATGTACTCCTGATTACGCGGAGGGCGACGAGCTGAGGACTCATCGATGTAGGCAACTAGCTGGGACTTCACCCTCAAATCTTAACCCACCAGCTCCCATGTTCTTTTCTATGGGGCGGGAGAAGAACAGGTTGCATCCAATATCGTAGTGCGGGCACGCCCCTACCTAACGAAGTACTACTAGGTCGAAGACTATGTCCACACCGTCAGGGAGCAGCGCATGCACCTGCTCCACGACGGCGTCGCTGGTGGCGACGAAGATAGCACCGGTGGATTCGATGAGCTCGCGCTTGTCCTCGTGGTCAACGCCGACGACCTGGAACTTGTGGACCCGTCCGATCTGCGCGGCCATCAGCCTGACCCCACCACCGGCCCCATTGATCAGCAACGACTGGCCTGGTTCAAGCTCGACCTGGTGAGTGCCGGCGTAGGCGCTCGCCCCAGCGACCGGGATCGCGGCGGCGTCGGTGAACGAGATCTCCTCCGGCTTGAGCACGGTACTCTCTGCCACCAGCAGGGTGTCCTCGGCATATCCGCCGACGCCGGGGACCACCAGGCCGAGCACCTGATCGCCGACCGCGAAGCCCTCCACATCGTCTCCAACGGCGGTGACGATCCCGGAGGCCTCCGCGCCCAGGGGTGCCGGAAGCTCTCGCGGGGTTCCGGCAACCCCGGAACGGACCTTCCAATCAAGTGGGTTGACCCCGGCCGCGTGGACCTTGACCCCGAGTTCTCCCGGGGCCGGCTGGGGGTGTTGCGGGTGATCAGTTCCTGGTTGTCCGGGCCGCCGTACTCGTTGAACACGTATACCTTCGACATCGTGTGCTTCCTCTCCTCGTGAATTTCTTTCCTGTGGTCACGGCCGTTCGCGGCCTTGCCTGTCACGGTAGGAAGATGATCACCGCGAGACCATAACGTGGATCAAAGAGTGAAAGAAGTGATCACGAAGGACCCCACCGACATTTGAACTACTCCAACTTCTGGGGAGCAGTTCATCATGACCACTCCCATCCTCAAGCACACCACCGTGTCCACGTCGGGGTTTTTCTGCCCGAGTTGCCTGGCCACCGCCCAGACCGCACTCAGTGACCTGGACGCGGTGGCCTCCGTCGAAGTGGTAGTACAGCCCGGCCATCTCGTGGTGTCCCATGACCTACAACAGGTGTCTGTGGACGAGCTCATCAAGGTCGTCACCGACATCACCTCCACTGCCCACTCCTCAGGCAGCGAGTGGTGAGGGCGCGCGGCTGTCGGTTGTGTCGGAGGCTTTTGTTCCTCCGCTTCCGCGGTCATTGCTCTCCGGGCTTGATAGCATGGGGCTTATGGCCCGCAATCCCGTCCGTCGCACCTGTGCTCAGCCGCACCAGTGCTCCCTGGACGTGCGCATGCAGGTCCTAGCCCGTTCTCCGCTGACCAAGAAGCTGAACCCACAACAGCACAGGGAGCTTGACCAGCATCTGACCTCCTGGGCCTGGGCCGCGGGTGATCCCATCCTCCTAGCCGGCGAGCAGGCTCAGGGCAGCTATATGGTCGCCTCCGGTCGGGCCCGGATCACCCGGGACACCATCAATGGCCGCGAAATCACCGTCGACATCGCCGCCCCCGGGGATGTCATCGGCCCACTGCACACCCATAGCTCCCCAGCCACCGACTCCGCCTGGGCGATCGAGACCACCTGCGCGCTCTACCTGCCCGCCGAGGCCCTGGCCGAGGTCGTGGTCGCCTACCCGCAACTGGCGTTGGCGATCATGCGGATGCAGCAGGACCAATTGGTCCGGTCCCGGGAACGCGAGACCGCACAGACCACCTCGACTGTCGAGCAGCGCGTGGCCGCCGCTCTCCAACATCTGGACGCCAAGCTCGGGCAAATCCGACAAGACGGATCCAGCCTGCTGCAGGTCCGCCTGCGCCGCGACGATGTGGCCGGAATGGCCGGCACCACCGTCGAGTCCGCCTCCCGGGCAATGGCGCGGATGAAGAAAACCGGTGTCATCGACTCTGGCCGCGAATGGATCGCCATTACCAACCACCAGGCCCTGGCCGACCTGGTCACCGGCCTTTAAAACGCCCACATCCCTCTCTCTTTTCCAGAACAATTTCCTGGTAGGAGAGATTTGTCGTTGTTTGATCCAGGTCAAGGAATTAACCCGGAAAGGACCGTATCTTTAAAGGTGCAAGCACAGGAACATGACGATAAAAGATGAAAGGACCTGGTTACGATGACCGCCCCGGCCATGCTGAAGAACACCACCTTGCGCTCTGATGAGTTCACCTGTCCGAGCTGTGTTGCCAAGATCGAAAACAAGCTGCATGGTTTGGATGGCGTGGAGAATGCAGAGGTGAAGTTCTCCTCCGGACGCATCCTGGTCACCCACGACCCACAGAAGGCCTCCGTACGTGACCTGGTTACCGCGGTAGCCGAGGTCGGTTACACCGCCAAGCCGTCGGCGATCTGACGCACTCCCGACCCCACAAACCCGCCCGCACCAGAAAGTGCCGGCGGGCCATCTGTGTCCCCGGGCTACGAGCACCACAGTCTTTTTGCGATCCAGATCTCACTTTGCGGGTACTTGATGCGGATCAAGGTACTTTCTCCGGATTGTCCATAACTTAATGAGTGCCACAAAAAACAGCTGATCTTCATCATGAAAGGACGCCACCATGGCCGAAGTGACCTTTGCCAGTCTCCACGAGAAACTGAACTTCCTGCTCAAGGACCACGGGGTCGAGAACTTCGACGAGTCGGATCTGGACCTCGAATCCGTCTCCTCACTGCACGCCAAGGCGAACGCGTTATGCGCCGCCCACGGCGGTGACCCCTCTAGCATGGCGAACGATACCCTCGCCCAGCTGCACCCGAAGCTGGACTTCCTGATGAAGGGGCACGGCGTGGACACCGACACTGCCCGCCTGGACTTGAGCACACTGGAGGCTGTGGATGCCAAGGTCAACGCCATTGTCAACGCCCACGATCATTAGCGACTGGACTATCTTTCCGAAGTGGGAGCCGCGCTGTCCTCATGCCCACACCGACCCGTGAACGACAGGGACCGAATCTTCTCGCAAGAACTCGAGCCCTGAATACAGGCGACATCCAGGATGCCATACGCAACGGCTACTCCCGCCTACCACAGTGTGGCGGCGTTGTACCGCGTGAGCCATCCTGCGGGCCAGGACGACACTATCACCTAGGACATCTCAAGGAGACCCGTGACGCCTACCAGCGACGCGTAGATGACGACCTCGCCCTGTTCCCCTCCCTTGCGGCGCCCGACCCACACGGCCGCTACCCGATCCGGGAATGGCTGAGCACTCACACCGGCCCTCTCATGGACGCCGGCTGTACCACCAAACCCTCGGCCTACTAAACACCCCCTATCCGAGTACCCGGGAAAGGAGCATGATCGACGCCACGTCATCTCCACGCTAGGAACCCACCAGCACCGTGCGGTGCTGGTGGGTCTCTGGCCTTGACAGGCCACGTGGCATGCTCTTCTGCTCCACCTCGTCAGGTCGGAGGTGGGTGGGTAATTGATCCAGATCAAGGAGTTAAACCCGGAATGCCCCTAACTTAATGAGTGTCACAAGAAAAAGACCCTCAAAAAGTAAAGGACACCCATCATGAAGACCTGGAAAACCTGGGGCATCGTCGCCGTCTCAGGCCTGTTGATTATTCTGTCCTGGCTCACCCCTGCCGAGATGATCCTGTCGGATGCGTTCATGATCGCCGCAGCGGTCGTCGCCGGTTGGCAGATCGCCCTCTCCGCCTACCAGGCACTGCGGATCAAGATGATCTCAATTGACCTGCTGGTCATCGTCGCCGCCGTTGGCGCCCTGTTTCTCCAGAACTGGTGGGAATCAGCCGCGGTGACCTTCCTCTTCGCCCTCGGCAAGGCACTGGAGAAGGCGACCATGAACCGCACCCGCCAGGCCCTGTCCGACCTGGTGGATGCCGCCCCGGAAACCGCCACCATCCTGCGCGACGGGGAACCTGACACGGTCGAGATCTGGGAACTTGTCCCCGGCGACACCGTTCTGGTGCGCAACGGCGAACAGGTCCCCGTCGACGGTCGGGTGCTCTCCGGACACGGTGGGGTCGATGAGGCCACCATCACCGGAGAATCCGTCCCGGCCGAGAAGGCCGCGGACTCCGAGGTCTTCGCCGGCACCTGGCTGCGCTCCGGTGTGCTGCGCATTGAGGCGATCGGCATCGGCTCGGATTCCACCCTGGCCAAGATCATCCACCGCGTCGAAGACGCCCAGGATGACAAGGCCAAGACCCAGACCTTCCTGGAGAAGTTCTCCACCTACTACACCCCCGGTGTGATGGTCACTGCCCTGGCCGTCGGTCTGATCACCAGCAACGTCGAACTGGCGCTGACCCTGCTGGTCATCAGTTGCCCCGGTGCTCTGGTCATCTCGATCCCGGTCTCGATCGTCGCCGGCATCGGCCGCTCCGCCAAGGACGGCGTCCTGATCAAGGGCGGGGAATACCTCGAGACCGCCGCGAAAGTCGACACCGTGGTCGTCGACAAAACCGGCACGCTGACCAACGGCCGGCCCGTCTTAACCGATGTCGAGGTCATCGACCCCTCCTACTCGGACGAAGACGTACTGCTCCTGGCCGCCCGTGCCGAAACCGCCTCGGAGCACCCCCTGGCCGAGGCCATCATCCAAGGTGCAGAGAACAAGGGCTTGACCGTGTCGATGGTGGAAAAGGCCGAACCGGTCGCCGGCCGCGGCATCCGCGCTGACGTGGACGGTGCCACCGTGGCCGTGGGCTCAGCCGACCTGCTCGATCACACCCCGGATAACACCCGCATTCTCGAGCTCAATGACCAGGGCAGGACCGCCATGTACGTCGGCGTCAACGGACGAGCCATCGGCATCGTCGCCGTGGCCGACACCATCCGTGACGACGCCCCGGCCGCGATCAGGTCCCTGCACGATAAGGGAATCCGCGTGGTCATGGCCACCGGTGACGCGCAGCGAGTGGCCCGCAACGTCGCCGCCGAGCTCGGTGTCGACGAGGTGAGGGCAGAACTGATGCCTGAGGACAAGCTCGAGATCGTCAAGGAGCTGCAGGCGCAGGGCCGGGTCGTGGCCATGGTTGGCGACGGTGTCAATGACACCCCGGCACTGGCCACCGCGGACATCGGTGTGGCGATGGGTGCGGCCGGTTCGCCTGCCGCCATCGAGACCGCCGATATCGCCCTGATGGCCGACCGGCTGCCGCGGCTGCCCTACGCCCTGGGTGTGGCTAAGCGCACCGTCAACACGATGCGGGTCAACATCGGCATCGCCCTGCTCACCGTCACGATCCTGCTGATCGGTGTCCTGCTCGGTGGAGTGACCATGTCGATTGGCATGCTCGTCCACGAGGCCTCCGTCCTGCTGGTCATCGCGATTGCGATGCTCCTGCTGCGCCCCACCCTCAAGGAACCGCAGGCCGCGGCCAAGAAGGCCGCCGCCGATACCCACCAGACCGCCACCACATAACCAACCATCACCGCCACCCCACCAGCGGCAGTGCCGCAGGAAAGAAAGAGGACACCATGGTTTCATCGAAAAATTTCCACATCGGTGACAACATTAAGCACTTCACCATCGCCGATATCGCCACAGACAACCCGGACTTCCGCCGGGTGCTGTGGACCGGTCACCATGCCCAGACCGTCATGATGACCATTCCACCCGGAGAAGAGATCGGCGAGGAAGTCCACGACACCACCGATCAAATCCTGACGTTTGTCGCCGGCACCGGTAAGGCCGATCTCGACGGCGAAACCCATCTCATCGGACCCGGTGACCAGTGCGCCGTGCCGGCCGGAGCCCGACATAACTTCCGCAACACCGGGGATGAACCGCTGGTGCTTTATACGATCTACTCCCCGCCCGAGCACGCCGTCGATAGCGCCCACGCCACCCGCACTAAGGCGGAGGCAGCTGAAGCCGAGGGGCGAGACACCCCGCCGGAGAGCTGATCACCATCACGGCTCTGACACCTACGAGAACCACTCACAGAAAGAAGAGAACAACCATGTCCAAGGTATATGCGTTCCACATCTTCGATAGGCCTGACACTCAGAAGCTGATTGACCGTCCAGCCCCACAACCAGGACCGGGAGAACTCGCGGTGAACGTTCGTGCCGCCGGGGTCAACCCCGTCGACTGGAAGATCCGCTCCGGCGCCCTGGGCACCGATCTGGCGCTGCCAGCCCCGATGGGCCAGGAAGTCGCCGGCGTGATCACCGCCGTCGGAGCCGGAGTCGAGGAGTTCACCGTCGGCCAGGAGATCCTGGGCCCAGTCGTCCCGGGTTACGGCGGCTTCGCTGAAGACACCCTAGTCGCCGCGGTCGACGCGGTGGTCAAGCCGGAGGAGATTTCCTTCACTGATGCCGCCACCATCCCGGTGGCCGCAGCGACCGCTTATGATGTCACCCACCAGATCGAGCTCGATCCCGGCCAGGTTCTGCTGATCGTCGGGGCCGGTGGGGGTGTCGGCTTGATGGCCGCCCAGATCGGTCGGGTCCATAAGTTCACCGTGCTCGGAGTGGCCAGTGAAGCTAAACGCCAGGTCGTCGAAGCCACCGGTGCCACCTTCATCCCGTCGGGGGATGCTGTGGCCGGCCGGGTCCGCCACCTAGCCCCGGACGGAGTCGACCTCATCGTCGACCTGGTCGGCGGGCAGGCACTGCGCGAGGTCGCCGGACTGGTCACCGACCCCTCCCATCTCATCTCTGCCGTTGATCCGGCTACCGCCGCAGAACTCGGTGGAGTGGGCCTGGAGCGAACCCCGGAGGCGATGGCGAAGATCACCGATGTGATCAAATACGGCCTGGTTGACCCGCAGGTCACCAGCCGGTATCCCCTCGATCGGGCCGGGGAGGCACTAGCCGTGGTTGAAGACGGCCACGCCACCGGCAAAATCGTGATTGATATGACCGCAGCCTGATCGACCACCACTCGCACGCACCGCGGCCAGAAGCCACGACACGAGCTCCGGTCATCCCCGTCGGTATCGAGGTAGTCCCGGCGGGGCGTGACCTGCCCCGCCCCAATGCTCAGGTGAAAACACCCCAGTCTTAACTCTTGCCAATAAACTCAAAACTATGGCGCCCAATAGTATGTCTGATGATGAATTTCGGGGTGCTGTTGCAAAGTTGGGGCAGTAGGAAGACAGGCGTGAAATAATCACAGCCATGGGTACCTTCTCCGGTCGTCATTTCCCCCGTGACATCATCCTGTGGGCAGTGCGCAGGTCACTGCCGCTACGGGGTGAGCTACCGCGATCTGGAGGAAATGATGACTTCAGCGGGGCGTGCCGGTCGATCACACCACGATTCTCACCGCTGGGTCCAGAAATACGCCCCTGAGCTGGACAAGCAAACACGGTGGTACCGGCAGGTACCTGACTGGCAGGCCAGTTCCTGGCGGGTGGATGAGACCTATATCCGGGTCGGCGGCAGGTGGTGTTACCTCTGATCGGGCGATCACCGCCGGTGGCCAGACCCTGGATTTTTACCTGTCCCCAAAGCGGAACGTCGCCGCAGCGAAACGTTTCCTGGCCAAGACCCTGAGGTCGAACACGATAACCGGGTCCCCGCGGGTGATCAACACCGATAAAGCACCCTCCCTGGCCAGGGCAATCGCCGAGTTGAAGTCAGAGGGAATCTGCCCGCAGACCGTGGAACACCGGCAGGTGAAATACCTCAATAACGTCATTGAAGGAGATCATGGGCGGCTGAAACGGATCCTCGGACCGAAGGGGGCGTTCAAAAACCGGACCTCGGCGTACCGGACGTTGAAAGGGATGGAAGCGATGCACTCATTACGGAAAGGCCAGGGCGCGATGTTTGACCTCACGGGCAACCGAACCCGGATGCGGTGATCGTCAGCCGGGTGTTCGAGGCTGCCTGAGAACGCCGACCCGCAGCGAGCATCAGAGGATGAAGACTGGGTCGTCACGGCTCTCCGCCTGAAGTTTGCAACAGCACCGAATCATGCTGGCGAACGTAGCATCACCTCATCAGGAAAAGGTAAAAGATATGGCACAGGGAACTGTGAAGTGGTTCAATGGCGAGAAGGGCTTTGGCTTTATCGCCCCTAGCGATGGATCCGCGGACGTCTTCGTTCACTACTCCGAGATTCAGGGTGGCGGTTTCCGTAACCTTGAAGAGGGCCAGCAGGTTGAGTTCGAGGTCGGCGAGGGTACCAAGGGCCCCCAGGCTCAGCAGGTTCGCCCGCTTTAAGCCAATCGATCGGTAAGAAGAACCGCCTCGCCTTCGGGTGTGGCGGTTTTCTCATCTTCGGGCCAGGGGCGGTTGCCAGTGGTCGTTACATCAGCACCCTCGTGAAGATCGCTAGCGACGGAGGTTAGTAGCTCTCCATCGTGGGATTGCCGTACTCGTCGTAGTAACGCGGGGAGGTCTCGCCGGTCATCTTGTCGAACCAGATCGGATTGCCGTACTCATCGTAGTAACCACACACAGCAGCGGGGCCGACACATCCGTCCGCGCGCGGGGGACTGCCGTAAGGTCCGACCGCTGACGGGGCAGGGTCCGGTGCGCAGTTCACCGTGTCGGTGACAATCGAACCGTCCGACATGACCGCTGCGTTACTTTCCCAACACTCGACGAACTTTGGAGGCCCGTAAGGGTCAAAATCCTCAGGTCTCATAAAAGGAGGGATCTGTGGCGCGGCATAGGCCTCCTTGACGACTGGTGCGGGCTCTGCGTAGGGCTCCTCAACGATCGGTTCCTTTACGACAGACTTCGCCGCCGCCTCACTACTCGTGGTCGTCGCGGCCTCCTCCGAGGTCGTAGCAGTGACCTCGCTACTACTAGTTACAGGCTCCGGGGTTTCATTTGCGCCACATCCTGCCAGTCCTAGGGCGTGTCTTGCAAATGAATTCTGTGGGAGCTGAGATCGTGGAGGTATGTCTCGATTCCAGCTCCTCTCAGACGACCAATGGACACTGATTGCTGATTTGTTGCCTGGTCCCACGGGCAAGAAGGGCCGCCCGTTCGCCGACGCCCGACTGATGGTCGAGGGGATCATTTACCGGTATCGATGCGGGATCGCGTGGCGAGACCTTCCTGATGCTTTCGGGCCTTGGCAAACGGTCTGGGCGTAGCATAGGCGCATGGCCGACGATGGTGTCTGGGATCGGGCGCAAGCGCGTCTGCACGAGTACGCAGACCGCGAGGGCCTGCTCGACTGGTCGGTATCGGTGGATTCCACGATCGCTCGTGCGCATCAGCACGCGACCAACACCAAACGCGTAAAAAAGGGCTATATCGAATTACAAGAATCCGCTGACCGAGCCGCCTGACCACGCAGTCGGCCGTTCTCGGGGCGGCTTGTCAACGAAAACACATCAGCTCGTCGATGGGCGCAGCCTGCCGCTGGTGACGATTTGCTCAGCGGGACAAGATGGTGACTCGCCGATGTTCATCCCGCTCATGGAACAAGTGCGGGTCGGCCGTCGCACCAGGCCCGATGCCGCGCTCTGCGACAAGGCGTACTCCTCGCGGGCGAACCGGGCGTACTTGCGCAGGCGTGGCATCGAAGCGGTGATCCCCGAACCTCGTGATCAGCAGGGGCATCGGAAGCGGCGCGGCATGCAGGGCGGCAGGCCTGCGAAGTTTGATGCGGAGAAGTATCGGGGAAGGAACGTGATCGAGCGTGGCTATTGCCGGTTGAAACAGTGGCGAGGACTCGCGACTCGGTATGACAAGCTCGCGATCGTGTACCGGGCCGCAGTTGTCCTCAACGGAGTGATCGCGTGGCTCAACCTTTTACAAGACACGCCCTACACCAGCTACCTGTGGGCCGATGATTCCGTCAGCGACGGCGCGAGCCTTCGCTCCGCCCAGTCCACCACCTCGGACAGCTGTGATGGACCGGGAGAGAACGGTTCCTCTGCACAGTCGGTCATGGCCGCACTCCTGGCCGCACTCAGCGGTTTCTGGAAGATCCTCCTCGAGCGGATTCCCGCGCTGCAGAAATTTTTCCACTAGTTCCAGCCGTGGATGGAGCCACTTCTGCTCTTGTGAGAGAAATAACAAACTCTTATGAGCCAGAGTGGATTTCCTCCGAATGCTTGTGGATTCTCTCCGTTTCATCCCGCATTCAACCCCCATCAAGGGGGTTTCCCGCGTCCCTGGGGCCTTCAATCCATATCGCTCTCCGAATTGGCGGCGAGGCGACCACACCTTGATGGTGCCCAAATGTCCGCACAGTGGCGCTCGAGATTGCATTTCGCCGCTGTGCGTCTAAATTGCTAGGCATGCATTTTCGGTCCACGATGTTCCAGGCAACCGCCACGCTCACCCTCGAGGTCGAGTTTCCGGATCGGGAGGCAGTCCACGAAGCCGCACTCCGCGAATCACGGCGGCTGCTCCCCCGCGCAGAGGCCGATCAGGTCTCCGAGACCCTTCGCACCGACCTTGATGCAGCTCTGGTGATGATTCTCGATCCCCGGGTCTCCCCGGAGAATGCCGATGTGATCAAGGTGGTCAAGACCTCCACGACGGTGGCCCGGGTCGAGGAGGTCGTGCTCCCGCCCGAGGATGACTCCGCCGCCGGAAATCCCTTCGAGGTGAGCTACCTGCTGGCAAAATCAACCGAGGTGGCGGGCCTTGTCCCCGATGATGCCGCGGACCGGGATCTTGTCCGCTACTCACTGCTCAAGGGCCTGCTCTGGCAGGCATCGAGGGCGCTGACCGACGACGCCTTCTACGATCTGGAACTGGTAACCCATCCCGATTTCTCCCTCGAGGGCACCCTCGTGCTCTCGGAGCTTCCCGCACGCTTCGCCGCACACTACGATGCCGAGTTCGCAAGGCGTTTTCTCACCGCGATCCTCGATGTCTCCCGATCCCTGTCCTCGGGACTGGGCCGCCCCGCAACGCTAGCCCACGCGCTGGCCACCCGGCTGTTGTTCCGCCAGGCCGAGTTCTACGCTCGCGAGTACGCCCTCCCCGTGCCGGAGAAGTGGCGGGAGAACCTGGAATCGATCCTCTTCGAGGACCTCCCGATGCAGGCCCTGTACCAGCAGTCCCACCGCGACTGCCTCGAATCCCTGGAAACCGACTTCACCTGGTGGTTCACGCCGATCTCAACCTCCGGCGGGGCCTCGCCCTACGCCACGGACTGACGTCCCTTGCGTGTCGACGCCCCCCCCTCACACGGGGAAGCGTCCGCCTCCGGGCCCGGAATCTAGGCCTCGTCGGTGGACAGGGCGGCCACGAAGGCCTCCTGGGGAACGGAGACGGAACCGATGTTCTTCATCCGCTTCTTTCCGGCCTTCTGCTTCTCCAGGAGCTTGCGTTTACGCGAGATATCGCCGCCGTAGCACTTCGCCAGGACGTCCTTGCGCAGGGCACGGATGTTCTCGCGGGCGATGACCTTGGATCCGATGGCGGCCTGGACCGGGACCTCGAACTGCTGACGGGGAATCAGCTCCTTCAGCTTCACGGTCATCTTGTTGCCGTACCATTGCGCATTGTCACGGTGGACAATGGCGGAGAAGGCGTCCACCGGCTCTCCCTGGAGCAGGATGTCCACCTTCACCAGATCCGCGAGCTGCTCGCCCGCCTCCTCGTAGTTGAGTGAGGCGTATCCCTTTGTGCGGGATTTGAGCATATCGAAGAAATCGAAGATGATCTCGCCGAGCGGCATGACATAACGCAGCTCGACGCGATCCTCAGACAGATAGTCCATTCCACCCATCTGTCCACGCTTCGCCTGGCACAGCTCCATGGTCGGACCGACGAACTCAGTGGGCACGATGATGGTGACCTTGACAATAGGCTCGTAGACCTCGCGGAGCTTTCCACTGGGCCAGTCGGCGGGGTTGTGCACACGGTGCTCCTCCCCCGTCTCGTCCACGACGCGGTAGTTCACCGAGGGTGCGGTGGAGATCAGATCGAGGTCGAACTCGCGCTCGAGGCGGTCGCGGGTGATCTCCATGTGCAGCAATCCCAGGAATCCACACCGGAATCCGAACCCGAGGGCCACCGAGGTTTCCGGTTCATAGGTCAGGGAGGCATCGTTGAGCTGAAGCTTCTCCAACGCGTCGCGCAGGTCCGGGAAATCAGCCTGCGAGATCGGGAAGAGACCGGAATAGACCATCGGCTTCGGCTCCGCGTATCCCTTCAACGCCTCCTTCGCTCCGTGGTGCGCCCAGGTGACGGTATCGCCGACCTTTGACTGACGCACATCCTTGACGCCGGTGATCAGGTAGCCCACCTCGCCGGGGCCGAGACCCGCGCACTTCTTCGGTGTGGGGCTGACGATTCCGATTTCGAGCAGTTCATGGGTCGCGCCGGTGGACATCATCTGGATCTTCTGCCGCGGTACGAGCTTGCCGTCCATCATCCGCACGTAGGTGACCACCCCACGGTAGGTGTCATAGACGGAATCGAAGATCATCGCGCGCGCCGGGGCATCCGCATCAACCGTCGAGGTCGGTGCGGGGATCAGCTCGACGACCTTGTCCAGCAGCTCCGGCACACCGACACCGGTCTTGCCCGAGACGCGGAGAACATCCTCCGGCTCGCAGCCGACGATATTGGCGATCTCCAGGGCGAACTTGTCTGGGTCGGCGGCGGGGAGATCGATCTTGTTCAGCACGGGAATGATCTCCAGATCATTCTCCATCGCCAGATAGAGGTTGGCCAGGGTCTGCGCCTCAATCCCCTGGGCCGCATCAACAAGCAGGATCGCACCCTCACAGGCCTCGAGTGCCCGGGAGACCTCATAGGTGAAGTCGACGTGACCAGGGGTGTCGATCATCTGCATGACGATCTCCTGTCCCTGGTGGGTGCCACTCCGCGGGATCCACGGCAGACGCACGTTCTGCGCCTTGATGGTGATGCCACGCTCACGCTCGATGTCCATGTTGTCCAGGTACTGATCGCGCATGTCGCGCGCATCCACAACATTGGACAGCTGCAGAATACGATCGGCGAGCGTCGATTTTCCATGGTCAATGTGGGCAATGATGCAGAAGTTACGAATCCTCGACGGATCCGTAAACGTCTTTTCTGCAAATTTCTCCGCCATATGCGTGCAAGGTCCCTTCGGTTCAATAACGCTGCTCACTCTACCTGAGTGCGCTACTGGTGTTAAACATGCTCGAGCAGCACAAAGCCCACCCCTGCCTGGACGTAACTTCCCGGGGACCCCTTGCGATATTTCCCACAACATCACAGAATGGTTACACAGGGGCATGAACGCCCCGGAACTACTGCTTGAAGGTGAGAAAATGAGCTCCACACTGGCCCGTCGAAGAAGCAGTGGCTCCCGCCCCGGCGTGTTCACGCGGGTCCTCCGGTTTCTCACCCAGCCTCCGCGCCGCCAGGTGGACAACTCCCTCGCCACCATCCGCGACGGACTGGGAATCGTGACAAGCGACGAGCCGGACGATGCCACCAGGCCCCACCACCGCGCGACCGACGTCAACGTCGCACCCACGGAGTCGATGGCGCGTCCGATCTTCTACGCCCCCGACATGGACGGCCAGGCCGACCCCGGTGAGGTCGTCTGGATCTGGGTACCCACCGAGGGACCCCACAACCCGCCGAAGGAACGGGCGATGGTGGTGGTGGGACGAAATCGCAACACAATCCTCGGCCTGATCATCTCCTGCAACCCCGAGCACCGCATGGAGGAGGAATGGATGGAGATCGGCGCCGGCGCCTGGGATGAACGGGGACGGCAGAGCTGGGTCCGCCTCGACCGCATCCTCGAGGCATCCGAACTCGACATCCGCCGCCAGGGCATCGTCCTGCCCCGCGGCCGCTTCGAACGGGTGGCCAACCGCCTGCGCAACGACTTTGACTGGGCCTAGCGGTTTTGTTCCCGCCAGCGTCCGGTGATAATCTTTAACGCTGTTGTCCCATTTCCGGGCACGTGTCAACCGATAGCGGACAGGACCTTGGGTTCGCATCAGTTTTCACCGAGCGGCAGCAGCCGCGGGAACCGTGACGGAAATGGGTTGTTCACAACTTTAACCAGAAAGTTCAAGAGGTAAGTTTCAATGGCAAACATCAAGTCTCAGATCAAGCGGATCAAGACCAACGAGAAGGCCCGCCTGCGCAATCAGGCTGTGCGCTCCGCCGTCCGCACCGAGATCCGCAAGACCCGCGCCGCTGTGGAGGCCGGTGACAAGGCCGCCGCCGAGGCACAGCTTCGCGTGGCCTCCCGCACCCTGGACAAGGCCGTTTCCAAGGGTGTCTTCCACCGCAACAACGCCGCCAACAAGAAGTCCGCTCTGGCCAAGGCAGTCAACAGCATCGCCTAGAACCCGGACTCGAAAGGCTCCCCACCGCACACGGTGGGGAGTCTTTTCCACTTCCCGGGCGGCCACGGAACCGGGACGGATGATCCGCTCACCACAACCGCAGGAGATACTCCGCGCCCTCGACCAGAAGCGTCGCTCCGACACCGGTGAACACGACGCCCGCGATCAAATCGAACACCGGCCCGGCCCTGAGGACCGCTTTTCTCACCCGTTCCGTGGACACTACAAGGCAGAGCGTGCCGAAAACCGCCGCCGTCTGAACAAGGATCAGCAGGGTCAACCCGATGGCCAGCAGTGGCCGCGGATGGGCAGGCATCAGCGGAGCGAGGATCGCGGCGAAATACATCACCACCTTCGGGTTGGACAGGTTGGTGGCCACTCCCTGCCGGTATACCTGCCGCAGTGTCCCCAGCGACCCGTGGGCATCCGGTACGGGTCGCGCACCTTCCCCGAAACCGAAGGCCCGCGCCCTGGTGAGCTCCGCCCACGCGGAGGTCCCCATCCTGACCCCCATCGAGCACAGGTAGCTGCCCCCCACCACCTGGATGAGTCCGAGAATCGAGGGATAGGACGACAGCAGTGCCGCCGCACCGACCACGGTCAGGGACACCCACACGGCCAGGCCGGTGATGATTCCCGCCATCCCCGCGAGGGCGTGTGCGCGGGAGCGCGTTGCCAGGCGCAGCATGAAGAAGGTGTCGGGGCCGGGTGACAGACTTCCCACAACGTTGAGCAGGATCAGGGTGCCCAGCGCACCCCAGGTCACTGCCGTTCAGATTCGAATCTGGCCACCAGATCGGGGCGCTCGAACATGACGGCTGTGTCCAGCGCGCTGGGCCTGCCTGCCAGGGGATCCGCGCCGTGGTCCATCAGCAGGTCAATGACCGCATCCTCCTTCTTGAACACCGCACCCGCCAGCGGGGACTGGTTCCGGTCGTTGAGCCGGTTGACGTCTCCGCCCCGGTCGAGAAGAACTCCCAGGACATCGGTGTGCCCGTTGTAGGCGGCGAGCATCACCAGTGTGTTGCCGTCCTGGTTCATGATGTCAACATCCACACCGTTGTCGATATAGCCCGCCAATTGGGCGGCCGCCTCCGCGCCTCCCTCGCGCGCGTAACCGAACAGCCTGGTCACCAGCTCTTGGACGTCATCGGGAAGCCGTGGATCATTCATGGATGAAGAGTCTACCTGCGCGCCAGCTCCGCCACCTTCCGCACCGCGGATTCGATGGCGAACTCGATGTCGCCCGATTGTCCCTTCACCGCGGCATCCAGATCCGCCATCAGGATCACCGCGTCGCTGACGGCCTCCCCCGACCAGGTGCGCGCCTGCTTGGCAACCTTTTCCACAATGAACGGTGCCATCCCGAGTTCTCGTGCGAGCGAACCGGAGTCGATTCGGCCGCGGGTGGAGTAGAGGCGCGCTATCTGCCCCACCTTCATGCTCAGCGCCGCAGCCAGCGAAACGGGCCCGATGCCCAGCTGCAGGGCTCTCCGGGTACTTGCCACGGCCTTGGAAACCTGCCCGGCACAGGCGAGATCGGCGATGTCGAAACCGGAAACCTCGGCGACACCGACGTAATAGGCGCGCACCTTCTCAACGGTGACGTCACCTCCGGTATCGGCCACCAGCTGACTGACAGCCGAGGCCAACTCCCTCAGATCCGAGCCCACCCCCTCGAGCAGGGCATGGACCACGTCCGGGGTTACCTTGACACCCTGACTCCGGAACTCCTGCTGCACCCACGCCGGCCGCTCGCGCTCCTTCAGCTTGTCCGCGCGCTGCACGCTGGCAATCTTGCTGAGTTTGGGAACCATCGCCTTGGTGCGGCCCTTGCCGGAATGGATGATCACCATGTAAATCCCGGGCGCCGGATCGAGTGCGGCCCTGAGCACGAGATCAGCCGGTTCCGCCCCCGCCTCGTCCATGTTGGTGAGCACAACGACACGGTCCTCTCCGAAGAGCGAGGGCGAGAGCAGCTCCGCGAGTTCCCCCGACTGCACGTCGCCGGCCCGCATCTCCGTCACCGGCAGCGAGGCCCCATCGGTGCTCTGCCCCCTGATCTCCGCGATGACGCCCTGACGTGCACGGTCGGCGAGAAAGGGATCCTCGCCGAGGATGAGATGTACGGGAGAAATAGACACGGATCCCATCGTGCCACATCGCCTAGAATCGCCTGTCCGCGGCGTGCTGTGTTCCGTCGGTGTGCAGCGTGACCGGGCCGTCACGGTTGGGAAAAAGCACCGGGATGCCCGCTCTGGTCACCGTCGGCCGATCCGCGGCGGTCCCACCCTCCCGGACGACGATCAGCTCCACACCCGTCCCCACGTCCACCGCCTCCTCGACGGTGTCCACCACCACGTGGTTCAACTCCGAGGGATCGACCACCGGGGGCAGTCGGGTCTGATTCCAGGAAACCACCGCCCCCATGAGCGCCACTGCGACGACCCACCGTGCGTGGCCGTAGTGGATGGCGAGCACCAGCCACGCGCACCCCACCACCACCCAGACCGGGCCGGTCCACCCGGATGGAATCTCCAGAGAGGCCCCCGGAAGGGTACTGCACCGAGATGCCACCTGGTGGATCCACCATGTGAAGGGTTCGAGGATGCTCAGGGGCACCACCTCGAGGGAACCGGGAAGCAGTGTCAGCAGCGCCGCGAACAGACCAAGCAGGGTCACCGGGGGCACCGCGGGTGCGGCCAACACATTGGCCAGCACGGAGACCAGGGGAATCCTCCCCGCCATCATGGCCACCAGGGGCAGTGTCACCACATCCGCCGCCACCGCCACGGCCAGGGCCCTGACCAGGATGTCCGGCAGCCCGGTCCGCGCCAACGCCCGGTAGAGCAGCGGGTGGAGGGCGACGATGCCGGCCGTCGCTGCGACCGACAGGGCGAAGCCGTAGTGCACGGCGAGATCCGTATCCCAGAACAGCAGGGCGATCACGGCAAGACCCAGTCCGTGAATCGGCTCCATGCGCGTTGAATTGAGCACCGCCAGCAAACCCACCATCCCGGTCACCGACGCCCGCAGGACACTTGGCTCGGTGCCCACCAGAGCCACGAAGACGACCAGTGCCAGGCAGGCCCCGCCGATCTGCACCCGGGGCCCGAGGGTGAGCAGGCTGAGCACAACCATGACGGAGGCGGTCACGATGGCAACGTTCGCCCCGCTCACGGCACTAAGATGGGATAGCCCCGTATCCACGTACATCTGGGCGTCCGCGGTACTCTGCAGCCGGGTGTCACCGAGCACCATCCCGGGGACCAGCCCCTGCGAGGATTCCCCGACATGCTGCCTGACCGTGGTCAGGAAGCTGTCACGAACATGATTGCTCCAGGCCGCGGCCCCGGAGGGATCCTGCAGATGCTCGACCGAGCTGGCATTGAGGATCCATTCCCCGACCCCGGGTCGCTCACTGGGGCTGATCCTTCCCGCCACCGCGATCACCGAGCCCGGCGCAACCTCGTGGCCACCCCTGAGCATGAGCGGAACCGGAACCGGATAACCCGGAAGCTCAAGCTGGAGGATGGACAGTCCGCCATCGAGTCGGCGCACCGAGCCGACGCTGCCCACCAGTTCGCCCTCCAGAGTGGTGGCGGCCATCCGTACCCGCGCGTAGGCGATCGCCCCGGCGCACAGCGGGATGGAGGTGGCGACCAGGGCCTGCCCCCACTGCCCCAGCAGCGCGCAGACCAGGACGGCCCCCAGGATCACAAGGGTGGCGATCATCCACGAACGGCTCAGCACAACCGAGAGCACCACCGCCCAGGTCAGCAGCGCCGTGGGCACGAGTCGCAGTTCCCTCACGGCGCCACCTGCGGTGAGATCTCAGCGAACTTCGCGGGTCCGATCCCCTTGACCTCCATAAGCTGTTCCACCGAGGTGAATCCCCCGATGCTGTCGCGGTGCGCAATGATCGCGGCCGCGGTCTTCTCCCCCACCCCGGGCAGGGACTGCAGCTGTGTCGAATCGGCGCCGTTGAGTGAGAGCAACCCGGGGTCGGTGGCAGCGGGGCCTGCGCCCTGCCCGTCGGCCTCGCCCACCCTCGACACCGCGATCTGCTGGCCGTCACCGAGTTTCTGGGCGAGGTTGACCGAGGCCAGATCCGCGTCGGGGAGGGCACCCGCTGCGGTGAGTGCATCAGCGATCCTGGCATCAGCAGGGAGGGTGACAACGCCCTGTTTCTCCACATGACCGACCACGGATACCACGATCTCCGTTTCGGGGGCGACCGCGACCAGGGCCGACGCGGCCACCGGCTCCGTGTCCTGCCTCAGCAGGAACCACCCCAGCGCCAGCGCCGCAACCGCCGCCGCGGTAATCACGGCATGCTTGACACCGATTCTCAGACGGGGCTCGGGATAGCTCACGTTGAGCAGGTCCTCGGTCCCCGTGGGACGGGTCAACTCGGCGATGCGGGAGGAGATGTCTTTCATGTCTGCAGACGCTAGGCCTGCGGAGGCACCACGCCAAGCAGGGTATCGCGCACCCTGTGGACAACTACTTTCCCGTGGGCCTGCCTGTGGATGAATCATCGGCGGGCGAGGAGAAGACCGCGGAGACCGCTATGGCACCGGGACCTGAATGCACCGACAGCGTCGGATCGACATCGACGGCCATGAAACTGGACCCCTCGGGAAGCGAATCCTCCAGCAGCTGCTGCAGGGATTTCGCGGCCTCTCTCGCTTCGTTCTGCGCGATGGCCACGAACACCGGCTCACCGTGGGCCCTAATCTGCGCCAGTTCCACAAGTTTGGCGAAGGCCTTCGACTGCGTTCTCGTCTTCGCCGCCAACTCCACCCTGCCATCGTGAACGCGCATGATCGGCCGGTTAGCCAGCGCCGCGGACACCACCGCCGTGGCCGCCGAGATCCGCCCCGAGCGTCGGATTTCATCGATGCGGTGCAGGTAGATCCACGTCTCCGAACGTTGGAGCGTATCGACGGCAATGTCGTAGCACTCCTCCAGGGAGGCGCCCTCCTTCGCCAGTTTCGCGGCCGCCATGGCGGCCGCACCCACCGCCATTCCCAGAGATCCGGTGTCAACCACTCTGACGGCACCGTCCTCGAAGACGGCGGAGGCGGTCACCGCGGAGGACCAGGTCGAGGACAGTTCCTTGGAGATGTGCAGCGCGAGGACCCCGGCGTCACCACCGCGCTCCAGCTGGCGGGCATAGGCGGCCGCGAGCTCCAGGGAGGACAGCCCCGAGGTGGAGCGCTCCTCCCCGTTGTGCATCAGGTGGAGGTTGATCACGGTGATGTCGAGTTCATCGGCCACCTCTTCAGGTAGGCACGCCGATGAATCGGTGATAATGCGAACAGCCACTGTGTCCTCCTGGAACTAGCTTGTTACGCTGATATTCCAGCCGTCGAGGTACCACTGGGCATCATCAACATTGGAAGGGTTGAACATCGGACCTGCCATGGTCACGGCGGTATTCTTCAGATCGTCCTCGGGGTTCTCGCTACCGGGGTAGTAGCGTGGGCGGGCGGTCAGCTGCGCCCAGGAGGTGTTCCCCAGCCCGGAGAACATGGGGTACTGATCAAAGGAGAGAGCCAACAGGTTCGAGGTCAGGGCATTGATGGTCCCACCGTGGGCGACGATGAGCACCGTGGAGTTGTCCCAGTCCTCCAGTCCGATCATCTGCTCATCGACGAACTGCCTGGCCCGGCGCGCCACCTCCACCCTGGATTCCCCTCCCGGCGGGGACCACTGGGGGTCGTGGCGCCACAGCGCGCGCGCCCCGGGGAAGGTGGTGTCGATCTCCCGGTGGGTCTTCGACTGCCACTCACCCAGGTGGGTCTCCCGCAGACGCGGATCCGTGACAACCTCGGCGTCGATAAGCCTGGCCACGGCCTGAGCCGTGTCGCGAGCCCGCGACAGATCCGAACTGAATACGTGCGTGATGTTCTGGTTCGCCAGAACTTTCGCGGATTCTTCGGCCTGCCTCCGGCCGAGTTCGGACAGGCCGGTGTCGAGCTGGCCCTGCATCCGTGAGGTCGCATTGTAGTCAGTCTGCCCGTGCCGGAGCAGAATCAAACGTCGGGTCATTGGTCCTTCTTTACTGCTCTTCGAAATCAGGCTCGTACTCTGCGGGGACCGGCGGTAGATCATCGATGGAATCAAGGGTGCGGATATCCACCTCATCGGACCAGGACTCGGGGCGCTGCATGGTTTCGATGCCCTCGACATCGATGAGCGCACAGTCGCGGTAGAGGCGGTCGAGTCCGTAGAATTCACGCTCACTCCGCCGCTGCACATGCACCACGATCAATCCGTAGTCCAGCAGCACCCAGCGGTTCTCGCGGTTTCCCTCACGGCGCTTGGGTTCCAGGCCCGCATCGGTCATGTCGGCCTCGATCTCCTCGACAATCGCGGACACCTGACGCTCATTGTCGGCGGAGGCCAGGACGAAGATCTCGGTGATGGCGAGCATCTCGGACACATCCAGAACGGCGATGTCCTCGGCGTTCTTCTCATCCGCTGCCCTGGCCGCGATCGTGGCCTGGCGGATAGCTTCATTGTTTGCAGACACAAAATTCCTTAACACTGCTCTGGGGAGGTCCCCCACGAAAACCTACTCCGTTTCCGCGGGAAACCGGCAACCGGCACTCGTCGCCGTTGCCAACCCTTCCCAGTTTTCCATGAAGCACCCTCAATCACCTACTTTTAGGCGGAACACGGGCACTGCACCGGGAAGATCAGTATCCGGTGGGATCCATCGACCCATCCGCTCCACCCGGTCGGTACATCTGCCGTTTGGCGATGTACTGCACGACCCCGTCGGGCACCAGGTACCAGACCGGACGCCCCTCCTCCGCACGTGCGCGGCAGTCCGTCGAGGAGATCGCCATCGCGGGGATCTCCACCAGCGACACCCGGTCCTTGTGAATCTGCGGAATGATATCGCCGTCAAGCTCGTATCCGGGGCGGGTGACGCCGACGAAGTGCGCCAACTCGAACATCTTTTCCCAGTCACGCCAGGTGACGATCCGGGCCAGCGCATCGGCGCCGGTGATGAAGAACAGCTCCGCCTCTGGGAACTGCCGACGCAGATCATTGAGCGTGTCAATGGTGTAGGTGTCGCCGCTGCGGTCGATGTCCACCCTGGACACGGTGAAGCGCGGATTCGATGCGGTGGCGATCACCGTCATCAGGTAGCGGTCCTCAGCCGGACTGACCTGCCTTTCGGTCTTCTGCCAGGGCTGGCCGGTGGGGACGAAGATCACCAGATCAAGACTGAATCGTGCGGCAACCTCGGAACCTGCGACCAGGTGTCCGTGATGGATCGGATCGAAGGTTCCTCCCATGATTCCGATGCGGGTGGGTGTCATGGATGGGAAGTATATCCGTTCAGGATTCGCGGGCCTGCACGATCCACCCCGCAAGTGCGTCGAGGACCTCCTTGTCGTAGCGGTCGTCCTCGGTGAAGTACAGGGTGTGGCTGCTGCCGCTGTTGCTGCGTGCCGGAATTACGGCGGAGGACAGTGCGGTTGAACCGGCGACAAGGAACTGTCCCGGCGAGGAGTCGCAGACGATGTCCCCGATCCGGCAGTAGCTGATCGTGTGTTCGTCCCTGTTCCTCGGCAGACCCAGTGAGGAGGTGAGCCCGGAACTGATCGGCTCGGCACCGACGATGGAGGGATCACCGGGGTACTGCGCCGGATTGGCCAAGAGAAATGTTCCCACGTACTGGTCGCGGTCGATGAAGTCCTGCGCCTGGTCCCCGACAACGAGGGTTCCCTGGGAGTATCCGGCCAGCAGGTATTTCGGTGTGCAGCCGGTGGAATCCTCGAAGCGGTCCGCGGCGTCGACGACGCTCGCGCGTCCGCTGCTGACGGACACCGGGAATTCGATCGCCGAACTGCCCGGGGAGCGCAGTGGGAAGGAGGCGGGGTATTCCCTGTCGGTCAGGCCCATGACGTAGACATCCTTCATCAGGGATTCACCTGTGCTCCTCAGGTGCTCCGCCTCCAGCTGTCTGAACAGGTACTTGAACACCTTCTCCTCGAATCCGTTCGAGGTCCAGGGCGCTTCGGGGCTGTAGCGGGTGGGACGGATCTGGGTGTTCTGCTCGCTCCCCCTGGCTGCGATGACCACCACGGCGGGGCACTCGCCCGGTTGGGGCGGATCGAAGACGGCGCGGTAGAGATCGGGGTCCCGGTCGGGATGGATGGGGATGTAATCGTCATTCCACGGGTCCACGATCTCCGCGGGGGCCACGGCGGCGGCATCAGTGGCCCGCGCCGCGGGTGCGGAAAGGAACAGTGCCACCGCCGCGGTACACGTGCCGATGATGACCGCGCCGATTTTCATTCTCATGGGAGATTAAGTTATCGGACTGTCAATTGTCGCGCCAGCCCCGGAATCAGGGGCGGATCTGGCCGGTACCCTGGAGAATCCATTTCGTGGAGGTCAGCTCCGGCAGCGCCATCGGGCCGCGGGCGTGAAGCTTCTGGGTGGAGATACCGATCTCGGCGCCCATCCCGAACTGCTCGCCATCGGTGAAGGCCGTTGAGGCGTTGATCATCACCGCCGCCGCATCGACGCGATCAGCGAAGCGCTGCGCGGTGAAAATGTTCCTGGTGGCGATCGCCTCGGTGTGGTGGGTGCTGTATCTGGCGATGTGGGCTATCGCACCATCGACGCCGTCGACGATGCCGACCGCGATGTCGAGGGAGAGGTACTCGGAATCCCAGTCGGTTTCGGTGGCCGCCACAACATCGGTGGCCCCGAAGGCGCCCAGGGCGTCGACAAGCCCGTGAACGGTGACTCCCGCGGCCTGAAGCGCCTGCACGACGACCAGTTTGTCCTTTTCTGGAAGCGCCGCGTCCAGCAGCGCGGTCTCGGTGGCGTTGCAGACACTGCAGCGTCGGGTCTTTCCGTTGAGCAGCATGGCGATCGCGGATTCGAGATCGACGTCGGCGTCGATGTAGAAGTGACAGTTTCCGGTGCCCGTTTCAATGGTCGGCACCGTCGCGTTGGTGACCACTGCGTTGATCAGCCCCGCACCTCCGCGCGGGATCACCACGTCGACGAGACCGCGGGCGGTGATCAGATCCTGTACGGAGTCCCTGGTCTGACAGGGCAGCAGCTGCACCGCCTCCCGAGGCAGGCCGGCATCGGCGAGCACATCCTGGAGAATTGACACCAGCGTCCCGTTCGAGTGCACCGCGGTCGAGGAACCGCGCAGCAGTGCCACGTTGCCCGACTTCAGGGCGAGACCGAAGGCATCGACGGTGACGTTGGGGCGGGCCTCGTACACCATGCCCATCACACCCAGGGGCACCCGGATCTGGCGCATCTGGATGCCGTTGTCCATGACGTGTCCGCGCAGCACCTCACCGACCGGATCATTGAGTGAGGCGACCTGGCGGAGACCGCCGGCGATGCCCTCGATGCGGGACAGGTCCAGCGCGAGACGGTCGATCAGCGACTCCTCCATCCCGTTCCGGCGTCCGTCCTCGATGTCCAAGGCGTTGGCGGCGATGATCTCCCCGGCACGCTCGATGAGGATGTCAGCCGCCCGGAGGAGGACCTCGTTCTTCTGCGCCGAACCGAGAATGGCGATCTCGGGTGCGACTGTTTTGGCAGTGCGCGCCTTCTCCAGAACTTCGGCGCGCTCCTGATCTCGGATCTGTTCAGTGGAACTCGTCTGGGAACTCATGATTGCCCAGTCTAGCCAATTAGTAGCCCTCCTCCACGTCGACCTCGGTGGACATCTTCTCCCCCGCCTCGAAGAGTTCGATATTTCGCACCGTCAGTGCGCCGGTCAGGGCTCGGATCCGCTCACTGGTGTTGGCGGTGTGCGGCGTGATCACCACGTTGTCCATGTTCCACAGCGGATGGTTGTCCGGCAGCGGCTCTGGGTCGGTGACGTCGAGGGCGGCACCGGCGATGGTGCCGTCCTCGAGCGCGGACACGAGGTCCTCGGTAACCACCAGCGGCCCACGGCCGACGTTGACCACAACGGCGGTGGGTTTCATTCTGGCGAGAATCCCGGAATCGACCATGCCGCGCGTCTTTTCGGTCAGGGGCATCAGTAGGACGAAATAGTCGGCCTCCGACCAGATGTGTCCGGCATCCTCCATCGCGAAGGTCTCGTCCGCCCCCGCAACGGGATGACCGGAGTTGTTCACCGCTATGGTTTTGACGTTGAAGGGCGCGAGCATTTCAATCAATCTCGTCCCGATGCCCCCGGCGCCGACCACGGCCACCGTCTTGTGGTCGTAGAGCCAGTCGACGGAACGCTCCACCCGGTCGCGGACGCTCCAGGATCTCGCCCGCGTGATCGCGACATGTCCGTGCAGCTGCGCGAGCAGGAGACCGAGGGTGGATTCGGCGACGGTATCGGAGTAGAGCCCGGCGGCGTTCGCCCAGCGAATCCGGGTGTTGACCACGCCCTTGTCCACCAGCGCGTCAATGCCCGCCATTGCGGTCTGGACGATCTTCACACTCTCCGGCAGATCGGGGAACTCCGGTGCGGATCCGTTGAAGAACAGCAGCTCCGCGGAATCCAGACGATCCACATTCTCGTGCCCGGCGGCCTCGATGGCGGCGATGGTTTCGGTCCATTTGTGCGGATACATGATGAATTTCATGCAACCAACCTACACCGGGATGATCGTGTTGACAGCAGCCGGGGCGACTCCGGAGGGCCGTCAGGCCCTGCTGGCGTAATTGGACAGATAGTCGGCGTGAACCACCGGTTTCTGCATGCCGTCCGGCAGGTCCTGGGTCTGGTATCCAAGCATCGGACGCAGCTCATCGGAGCTGTAGTTGACCTCGCCGCGTCCGATGATCTGCCCCTCCGGTCCGAGGATCTCCACGATCTCCCCGGCCTGGAAATCCCCGATGATCTCGGTGATTCCCACCGCCAGCAGTGACTTCCTGGCCGAGGTCACCGCCCGCACCGCACCTTCGTCGAGTCGGAGCTTGCCCGCGGTGTCAGCCGCGTAGAGGGCCCAGAACTTCCAGGCGGACAGGCGGTTGTCCTTCGGGTGGAACACCGTACCCACCCCGGCGTGCTCGAGTGCCGGTCCGATGTTAGCCGCCGATGTCAGCAGCACCGGCACACCTCCGCGGGAGGCGAGTCGGGCCGCGGACACCTTCGACGCCATTCCGCCTGTGCCCACCTTTCCGCCGTCGCCGGCGATCACACCCTTGAGGTCGTTTCCATCGCGGACCTCGGAGATGAAGCGTGCGCCGGGGTCGCTGGGGTTCCTGTCGAAGAGCCCGTCGACGTCACTGAGCAGAACGAGGGCATCCGCACTGACCAGGTGCGCGACCAGGGCCGCCAATCGATCGTTGTCGCCGAAATTGACGCCGGTGGTGGCAACGGTGTCGTTCTCATTGACAATGGGTACCGCACCCAGGAAGCGGAGGCGGTCGATGGTACGTTGGGCGTTGCGTGCGCGATCGCGTTTGCCCGCATCGGCGGCTGTGAGTAGCACCTGCCCGATCGGACGGCCGTAGCGCGCGAATGAACGGCCCCACTGGTGGGCCAGGTGCACCTGACCCACCGCCGCGGCGGCCTGCTTGGTGGCCAGATCCACCGGTCTGGTGTGCAGCCCGAGCGGGGCCATGCCCGCGGCGACGGCGCCGGAGGAGACGACGATGAGATCAGATCCTGCCTCCATGCGTGCCTGCAGGGCGTTGACGATGGTGTTGATTCTGTTCGGATCCACGGTATGCCCGTCGTCGTCACTGGTCAACGAGGATGAGCCGATCTTGACCACCACGCGTTTGGCGTGGGCGATGCGCTGACGCATCTCGGATTCATGGCCGAAGGCGGGTCCCTCGACAGCACCCGGCGAGGGCGCGGGGAACGCCGCCCCCCGACTCGCCTCCTGGCTGTACGGGGTCACCGGCAGCCCGGTCACGGGGGCGAGTTGGGTCGGGGACGGTAGGTTGTCCCGCAGGCTCACACTTTCAGGGGTCTCAGTTTCGGAGAATTGAGTCATAGCCCTTTCATCGTATACGCGCTAGCCCTGCCAGCGTTCCCTGTCGGCCTGCTCACCCTCGCCATAATCGAATTCATCGATGAGACCACGGCGGACCTGTGAGGCACGTTTGCGCTCGGCCGCGGATGTCCTGCCGGTCTGCTCGAGACGGACGTCGGTGCCACGTCCGGTCAGCAGCGGATCGGTACCAGCAGAGGTCATCGGCTCCCATTCGAAGGTCACCCCGCCGATGGTCACCGCGGCTCCGACCTCCGCTCCGGCCCTCCGCAGGGCATCCTCGACGCCCAGCTTCGCCAGCCGGTCCGCGAGGTAGCCCACGGCCTCGTCATTTTCAAAGTCGGTCTGAACGATCCAGCGCTCGACCTTCCGGCCCTGCACCAGGAATCCACCCTGGATCTGCGGATCGGTGACGACGGTGAACTCCGGTGCGCGGCGCTCATCGACGGCCCTGGGCTTGATGATGATCTGCTCGACCTTTTCCTTCGGACGCCTCTTCCGGGCCTCCTGGACAATCTCCAGCAGCTTGTACTTCAACGGGTCCAGCCCCCTGCGGGCAACCGCCGAGACGATGAACACCGGCCAGCCGAACTGCCGCTCCAGATCATCCTTGAGAAACTCCGCCAACTCCGCGGCCTCGGGAACATCTGCCTTGTTCAGGACGATGACGCGGGGACGCTGGCGCAGATCGCCGAGCCCGGTGTCCTCGTCGAGGATGGACTGGTAGGCATCCAGCTCGGCCTCCATGGCCTCGATGTCGGAGATCGGATCGCGACCCGGGTCCATCGATGCGGTGTCAACGACGTGGACGAGGACGGAGGTACGCTCAATGTGACGGAGGAAATCCAGTCCCAGCCCCTTGCCCTCGGAAGCCCCCGGGATCAGACCCGGAACATCGGCCATGGTCAGCGTCTCATCCCCCACATTGACCACGCCGAGGTTCGGCTGCAGTGTGGTGAAGGGGTAGTCACCGATTTTCGGCTTGGCCGCCGACATCACGGAGATCAGTGAGGACTTGCCCGCGGAGGGGAATCCCACCAGCCCCACGTCAGCCATGGATTTCAGTTCCAGGGTCAGATCCCGCATTTCACCGGGCTCGCCCTGGAGGGCGAAACCGGGGGCCTTGCGCGCATTCGATGCCAGTGCGGCATTTCCCAACCCGCCCATGCCACCGGCGGCGGCGATGAAGCGCATGCCCACGGTGGTCAAATCGGCGAGGGTCTCACCCTTGTGATCGACCACCACGGTTCCCGGAGGGACGGCGAGAACGAGATCCTCGCCGCGGGCTCCGTTGCGGTGATCGCCCGCGCCGTTGGCACCGCGTTTGGCCCTGACATGCGGATGGAAGTGGAAGTCGAGGAGGGTGTGAACCTGTGCGCTGACCTCGAGAATGATGTCACCGCCGTGTCCGCCGTTGCCGCCGTCGGGACCACCGAGGGGCTTGAACTTCTCACGGTGCACCGAGACACAGCCGTTGCCACCATCGCCAGCGGCGAGGTGGAGCACGACGCGGTCAATAAATCGGTTCATAAATTCGGTGTCACTCCTGCTCAAAATACGATAACGTCCCATGAGCCTACCACCGGGGTTCTCCCATTTTGCCGGCGCTGTCAAAAAGAGGAGAATGTTGGGCAACTGAATATCGATGATGAAGGGACACCACAGAAGCGCCGTGACCACCCACACCCATCCCGTGGATCAGATTCCCCCGGTCCCCAAACTCGCAGCCCTCGGGCTCCAGCACGTCCTGGCGTTCTATGCCGGTGCCGTCATTGTCCCCCTGTTGATCGCGCAATCATTGAACCTCGACGCGGCGACCACCATCCACCTGATCAATGCCGACCTTCTCACCTGTGGCATCGCAACCCTGATCCAATCCCTCGGCGTCGGCAGGCACATCGGTGTGCGCCTGCCGATCGTCCAGGGCGTGACCACCACCGCCGTCGCCCCGATCATCGCCATCGGTCTGGGCGTGACCGACGGCGCGGGCGGGGTGGAGTCGCTTCCCGCCATCTACGGCGCCGTGATCGTCGCCGGCATCTTCACCTTCTTCGCGGCTCCCGTGTTCGCCCGTTTCCTGCGCTTCTTCCCACCGGTGGTCACCGGCTCGGTGCTGCTGGTAATGGGCACCTCGCTGCTGTCGGTCTCGGCGAATGACTTTGTCAATTACGCCGAGGGGGTGCCCGCTGCGCGCGACCTCGCCTACGGTTTCGGCACCCTGGCCGTGATCATCCTGGCGCAGCGGTTCCTCCGCGGCTTCCTGTCCACCCTGGCTGTGCTCCTCGGCCTGGTCGGCGGCACCGCCGTGGCACTGCTGCTTGACGATGCCAACCTCTCAGAGGTCGGCAGTGCCGGGGCCTTCGGCATCACCACACCCTTCTACTTCGGCGTACCGGAGTTCAATGTGGTGGCGATCTTCTCCATGATCATCGTCATGATCATCACGATGGTGGAAACCACCGGTGATGTGTTCGCCACCGGGGAGATCGTGCGCAAACGCACCCGGCGTTCCGATGTCACCCGCGCCCTGCGCGCCGACGGCCTGTCCACCTTCATCGGTGGTGTGATGAACTCCTTCCCCTACACCTGCTTCGCGCAGAATGTCGGCCTGGTGCGGATCACCGGTGTGAAGTCACGCTATGTCGCGGCCACCGCCGCGGTGTTCATGATCATCCTCGGTGTGCTTCCGAAGGCGGGCGCCATCGTCGCCTCGATCCCCTCCCCCGTGCTCGGCGGGGCGTCACTGGCGCTGTTCGCCAACGTCGCCTGGGTGGGATTGCAGACCATCGCCAAGTCGGATCTCTCCGACAACCGCAACTCCGTAATCGTGACCTCCGCTCTCGGACTGGCCATGCTGGTGACCTTCCGCCCGGACATCGCCAGCGCCTTCCCGGAGTGGGCGCGGATCTTCGTCTCCTCCGGAATGTCCGTGGGTGCGATCACCGCGATACTTCTCAACCTGCTCTTCTTCCATGTCGGACGCCAGTCCGGAGGAAACATTGCAACGTCGGCCGCAGGTGATGCGCTCACCCTGGATCAGGTCAATGCCATGGACAGGGGGGAGTTCGTAGAAACCTTCACGTCACTGTTCAACAGCAAGACCTGGCCGCTGGAAACAGCTTGGGAATCGCGCCCCTTCGCCAATGTCACCGCGCTGCGCGAGGCAATTCAGATTGCGGTGCTGACCGCCCCCACGGAACGCCGTGAGGAGCTGATCCACGACTACCCCGACATGGCGCAGCTGCTCCTGGCCTCCGAGTCCGAGGCGGCGGAGATCTCGAGGGACCGGGGGTCGCTGGGTCTGGACACCCTCGATGATGTCGACCGAGCGAAGCTCATCACAGTCAACGAGGAGTACCGCGAACGCTTCGGCATGCCCTTCGTCAGCTATTTCACCACCACCGACACCGTCGATGACGTGATCGCCGCGGGCCTGCGCCGCCTGGAGAACTCCACTGAACAGGAACACAGGCAGGCACTGGGGGAGATCGTCGAGATCGCCAATGATCGTTTCGATATTCTGCTCTCCGACGCCAACCCCGCCCGCACCGCCTTCGACCGGAAGTTCACCGAGTCCGAGTTCCTCGGGCAGTAGGTGCGGGGGTGTCAGACCCGGACGACGAGCTCCTGGACCGGCAGGGGCTCGGCGCTGCCGTCGAGGACCTCACGCAGTGAGGGCACCGCGATCGCCTCGCCCGTCGCCAGGGACAGCTGTGCGGCATCGGCGACGAGGGCGGCCGCAACCGCGTCGAAGGGGGTGCAGGGGTTGTCGATCTTTCCCTGGACCAGATCGATAAAGGACAGCCACTCCTTCTTGTAGGATTCGAAGAATCGCTCGGCGAAGGTCGGGTAGCTGGTCCCGGAGGGGAAGTCAACGCCCGGTTCCGCCGAGGTGAGGGCCGAATGCTCATCCAGTCCCGCGACAACGGAGTCCCTGGAGCCCAGGACATCGAGGCGCGCATCGTATCCGGCCCCGTTGTAGCGCGTCGCCGCGACGCTGGCCAGGGTTCCATCGGAAAGGGTGAGCAGAGCCAGCGAGGTATCCACGTCGCCCACGGCGCCGATGTCGGGATCGCCCTTGTTGCTTCCGCGTGCGAATACCTCCACGATCTCCTGTCCGGTGAGCCAGCGGATGATATCGAAGTCGTGGACGGACACGTCGCGGAAGAGTCCTCCGGAGGTGGCGCAGTAGGACACCGGCGGGGGGAAGGGATCACCCGAGACGGCCTTCAGGCAGTGCAGCCAGCCCAGCTCGCCGCTTTGGAAACGCCTCTTGGCCTCGATGTAGCCGACGTCGAATCGGCGCTGGTGTCCGATCTGGACCACGCCACCCGCCGCCTCGATGTCGCGGAGAATCTCGATGGAGTCGGGGACGTTGCCGGTGACCGGCTTCTCGCAGAACATCGGGACCCCTGCCTCGAGCCCGGCGCGGATGATCCCGGGGTGCGTTGAGGTCGAGGTGGTGATGAAGAGACCGTCGAGTCCGATCCCCAGGAGCTCTTCTAGGGAGTCGACCGATCGCAGTCCCAGTTCCCTGCCCGCCGCGTGTGCGAATTCCGGGACGGCGTCGGCGACGACAACCTCCAGCTCGATGCCCTGCGGTGCGACGATGCGCTGGATCTCCGCAACGTTCTTCAGGTGCATTTTTCCGATACGGCCGGCTCCAACCAGCCCGAATACCAGTTTTGTCATTGTTTTCTCCTTTAAACCCTTGCTTTTTCGGTGTTTTGTGTGGTGCCGGTGTCGGCTGATGTGATGGCGGCGTCGGCAAGCTCCAGTGCCGCGACCCCGTCGTGAAAGCCCGGTGAGAAGCCGGTGCCGTTGCGGATGCCGGCGACGAAGGCCTTCAGCTCCTCGAGGTACGCCTGTGCGTAACGCTCGAGGAAGAAGGGCAGATGGACATCGGCCTGGCCGGTTCCCGCTGCGTCGAACTTCTGTACCGTGGTTTCCCCGCGGTTGCCGGCGGAGAGCATGCCCCCGGAGCCGAAGGCCTCGATGCGCTGGTCGTATCCGAAGGCGCAGTGACGTGAGTTGATGATCGTGATCAGCTCGCCGTTCGCGCCTCTCAGGGTGATCGTGGCGGTGTCATAGTCACCCAGTTCCCTGATATCGGAGCTGAAGGTGTTCGAGCCGGTCGCTGTAACTTCCACGATGTCGGGGACGAAGAATCGTGCCATGTCCAGATCGTGGATGCTCATGTCCCGGAAGATTCCCCCCGATGTCTCGAGGTAGCCGCGGGGGGCGGGTTCGGGATCCCGGCTGATGATGATCAGCTGTTCGAGTTTTCCCACCTCGCCGGCGGCGACCCGTCGCTGAACGGATGCGAAGGAGGGGTCGAAGCGCCGGTTGAATCCCAGCATCACCTGCGAGGCACGGTCGCCCAGCTTCTCCTGGCAGGCGCGTACGGATGCGATATCGAGATCGATCGGTTTCTCGCACAGCACCGCCAGGCCGCGGCCGGCGGCGCGGGTGATCAGATCAACATGGGTGTTTGTCGGTGAACCGATGACCACCGCATCGATATCCTCCCTGGCGAACACCTCCTCGGGGCTGGCCACCGCGACGGAACCCGTCGCGGTGGCCAGTGCCCGCGCACCATCGATGAAGGGGTCCGCGATGACGACGAGCTCGGCATCGGGTAGTGCGGAAATGTTGTTCGCGTGAACATGGCCTATTCGGCCCGCCCCGAAAAGGGCGATGCGAACCGGTGTGGGTGCGGACATCGCACTCCTGCCTTCCTGAACAGTTGAATGAAAGTGATGGGTGTTAATACTGTTTTGAATGCCCGGGGTTTTCATGCCCGAGTCCGGCGTGGCCGCTACACGCCGGCGGGGAAGCTCGCCGCGGCGGTGTCGAAGGCCCGCCTGATTCCCTCGGCCGCGGGCAGGTTGCGGTGTTCGTCGGAGATGATCTCCACCCCCCAGGGCCCGGTCCACCCGGCGTCGATGGTGGATTGCACGAAGTCGGCCGTATCGAACTCGCCTTCGCCGCAGTACGCCCTGCGGTTCGATGACTCCTCGAACATGGTGCCGAGGGAATCAAAGAATCCGTCGTCGATCTCCACAGCATGGACCTTTTCGAGGGGGACGATCTTCCAGACATCGCGGTGGCCGATGCCGACCTTGGAGGTGTGCCAGATGTCAACCATCAGTCCGGCTGCGGGGTTGTCCGCGCGGGTGACCAGTTCAACGGCCTCGCGGATCGTCGGCAGGTGGGAGAAGGGCGTCGCCTCCAGAGCCAGCTTGATCCCTGCATCCTGGGCCTCCGCGGCGAGATCGGTGAAGTGGCCGGCGATCTCGTTGAGGGGGAGGATCTCCCCCTCAACCGTTCCCGCTCCCACCTTGATGTGAATTGCATCAAGGGCGCGGGCCGCTTCAAACAGCTCCCGGCGCGACCTGTCCGACACCTCCCGCTCGTTTCCGGTGGTCCACCAGTTGTCGAGGAACTCCACCTCGATGAGTTCGATGCCCGCGGCGTGGATCCGGCGGCGCAGCTCCTCATAACCGATCGAGTTCCGTGCCTCCACGAGATCGGCCCATGCCAGGCCGATGCCCGCCCAGCCGGTCTGCGCGACAAGGTTGATTCTCTCCTCCAGTGGCACCGGGCTGATCTCGGTTCCGCGTCCGGGTGCGGCATCTCCTGCGCTGGTCCAGCAGGAGGCGATGAGTTTCGGGGTCATGGGTTTCCTTCTGTTCGTGATTGTGTTTCGTGCGCCCGGCTGAACGCGGGGTCGCATTTCTTGTCGGTGGCGTCGCCTACGCCGTGGGGATCGGGGTCTACGGGCGGGGGATGTCGGCGCAGGCGCCCCTGTTTTCTTCGGAGCGGTAGGAGGCCTCGACGATGCGGGCGACGGTCAGCGCATCCGAGACGGGGGCGAGGTTCTCGGCTCCCTCGCGGATGGAGTCCACCCACCCGCGCATCTCCGTGCGGAAGTTGCTGATGTTCTCCAGTTCGGGAAGCTCCGAGAATTTGTTGGACTCGGTGCGGGCGAAGGGTGGGGTGAAGTAGGACTCCGTCCACTCACTCCAACCTGCGGGCCAGCCGTCACGCGCCTCGTCGAGATAGACCTTCAGTCGCTGCGGCAGAACGCCGGCCTCGATCATTCCCCTTGTGCCGTAGATGGTGATCCGGGAGCTCTCGAACCATTCGAGGGAGTCGTGGCCGTCAAAGCTGAAGGACACGGAGTAGTCGGGGTAGTTCAACAGCACGGCCGCGGAGTCCTCCCGGCTGTTCTCGCCCGAGAGGCGCGGGGATTTGTGCACCCTGGCATTCACCGACTCCGGAGCACCGAAGACGCTGACCATCGCATCAAGCATGTGGCACCCGAGGATCCACAGCACTCCGCCCATGTCCGCCGGCTGATTGAGGTGCTCGGTCAGGTGCTCACCGACCAGGGCGGAACCCCGAGCGGAAACGCTGACGATGTCACCGATGAGTCCGGATTCGAGCAGATCCTTCGCCCGGGTGATCGATCCGGCCAGACGGACGTTGTAGCCGACCTGGACCACCAGGGACGGGTCCGCCGATTCGCTGGCTGCGAGGAGTTGCTCCAGGTCTTCGACGTTTCCACCACCCGGTTTCTCCACCACCACCGACTTTCCGGCTGCGATCGCCCTTTTCGCGTGGCTGACCATGTCCTTGCTCTTGGAGTGGACCATGATCGCGTTGATACGTGGATCACCGAGGACGTCCTCGATGCTCCGGGCCTCGAGATCGTATTTGTCCACGAAGTACTGGAGCCGGGGATCCGTATCCGCGGCGGCCACGACCTCCACTCCGTCAATCTCCCGGAGGGCCCGCACACGGGCTGAGGCATGGGGGTGTGTGATTCCGAGAAGCCCTACGACGATCGGATTCAAAGCAAGTCTCCTGTCCTGCGAGTTGTACCCGCGCTGAAATTGATGCCCCACCCGTTCCTCCGGAGTGGAGGCTCCGTCATGGAGGAAGGTGGCCCCGCCGGCAAGCGAAAATATCTACTCACCGGACAAGTGTCTCAATAATGACATGGACCGCTCCAAAGGTCAACTCATGATCTGAAACACATTTCCTCAGACGACTACCACGGCGTCATACAGGTCCGCCACCGGTGCGCCGAGCTTCGCCGAGATCCCCCTGGCCCCGGAATACACCAGCGAGACAATGGAGTCCCCCTCCCTCCCCTCGTCCAGGATCACCTCCCTGAGACCACTGAGGGAAAGCGATGCGATCACCTCGCTCCGGTGGTTGTAGATGGGCACACCGACTGCGGCAATTCCGGGCGTGACATTGTTGTCGCTGAGGATGAATCCCTGGTCACGCTCCCTTTTGAGCTCCTCGAGAATCTCCGCGCGGGAGGATTCACCCCGCCACACCTCGACCCCCTCCATAAGTGAGGCGACATAGTCCTCCCGGAGCCCGGTGGCGTCAAAGGCGAGCAGCGCGCGGGGAGCCGCTCCGATATGCAGCGGAAGTGAGCTCCCCAGCTGGAGAACCCGGCTGTTCACCCTGATACCGTCCAGACGCTCGATGCACACCGCCCTGGTGCCGTTGCGGATGCACAGGAAGGTCGTCTCCCCCGTCCGGCGATGCAGATCGCGCAGAACGGGTGCGGCGAGCTGGCGGATGTCCGTCCGCCGCAGAAGATCCTCGGCAAGGGTGAGCATTCGCAGCCCCACGCGGTAACCCCCGCGGGGTTCTATCTGCTCGATCCACTGGGCGTCGACAAGCGTGGCCAGCAGGCGATACACCGAGCTCAACGGCTCACCGAGCAGCTCCGCCAGCTCGGAGGGGGTGGCGGTGTACCTCCGCTCAAGTATCGCCATCAGGTGCGCGGCCTTGGCAATCACCGAGGGGTTCCGCTCCCCACGGTCGGTTGCGGGGCCGGCGGTGTCCCCGGGTTCGACGGACGGGGGCACACTGGTGCGCAGGTGGGCGATGTTGCCCGCCGCCACCGCGAGAATCCTGCGGATGGTCTCCTCATAGGGAATCACGCGGTCCCGCAAACCGGCCACCGACACCGCACCCACCAGCTCGCCGCCTGCGGTGATCACGGGAACGGCGACGCTGGCCACACCTTCGTTGAGCTCACCGTCATCCATGCTCCACCCGGGCGAGGGATCCGCAGCCACCTCGATACCGGCCGTGGACACCGCCAACCGTGAGGTGGGACGCCCGGCCGCGGGGGAGGCGTGGGACCAGAGCACACGCGACATCGCTCCGGCGTCATTGGGCAGACTGGTCCCCGGAACCAGATGCAGCAGATCGACATCGGTGCCCTCCACCAGGTCCAGACAGGTGATGCGCTCACCGGACAGCACTGCGAAGTAGGCGCTCAATCCCAGCTGATCGCGGATCCAGCCCAGCTGGGAACGCAGTTCATGTCGATCTATCAGCACGGATACCGCACAGTCCCCGAGTCGCAGAATCGCGGGGCCGAGGTCAAAACGTCCATCGCCGACCTGTCGCACCAATCCCGCATCCTCGAGCGAGGAGGTGATCCGATAGATCGATGATCTCGGTTCATCGAGGGCCTTGGACAGCTCCGCGGGCGTGGCGGGTCCGCGGGCAAGCTCATCGATCAGCGCGGCGGCCTTCTTGATCAGTTGAATCACAATCATGGGTGCTAGCTCCCCTTTCCGGGCTTAACCATATCCTGCCGGCCATCGCGATGAAGAGACGTCAGTCTCGTTTCCATGGGGACAGACTCAGGTTACTTTGAAAGAAATTAGTAATGTGGACCACTAATTCTCTAAAGGTTATGATACTCTTTGAACATGTTGTCCGATAGGTGAGGATATTGCCACTACTCAGGAGAATCCAACTCCACGAGTTCTGGAGCCTCATCGCACAACATGTCGCCCAGCAGCCCACACCATCACCGGCTCGCCCATTGGACAGCGCGGCAGGAGTCATTTCGCGCAACCAGCTCCAGAACGCCAGAGACTCACCGCCTCGCACCCTGCAGATCACAACATCTACGGCAGGCACCTGCACCACCAGCGTTGGATGCCACACCGAAACCAGAATCCAGATACCCCGCACCGGATCCGCACCCGATTCAATGCTCCGACCAGTCCTCCACTGATAATCCACTGATAATCCAAAGGAAAAGACAATGACCGATACCAAATCACCCCCAACGATCAAGAATGCGGCCCCCGTGGGCAAGAAGCAGAGTCGACGCCTCGGCCAGATCTCGCTGGTGGCCTGCCTCGGTGGCCTGCTCTTCGGCTATGACACCGGTGTGACCAACGGTGCCGAGGGCCATATGGCCACCGAAATGGGCCTGGATCTGCTCCAGCTCGGAGTCGTCATCAGCTCCCTCGTCTTCGCCGCCGCGGTCGGGGCACTCATCGCCGGCCGCATCTCCGATGCCATCGGACGTCGGCCGACCATCATCATGCTCTCCATCCTCTTCTTCGTGGGCACCATCTTCGTCATCACCGCCCCTGCGGGTGAGCTCGGCCAGTTCAATGTCCTCGGCTTCTCCTTCCTGGTCTTCGGTCGGATCCTGCTCGGCATCGCCGTCGGTGGCGCATCGACGGTGGTTCCGGTCTACCTCGCGGAACTTGCCCCCTATGAGATTCGCGGATCGATCACCGGGCGCAACGAGCTCGCGATCGTGTCCGGACAGCTGGCCGCCTTCGTCATCAACGCGATCATCGCCGTCACGCTGCACGGGGTGATCACCGGACTCTGGCGGATCATGTTCGCGGTCTGTGCCCTTCCCGCGATCGCACTGTTCATCGGCATGCTGCGGATGCCGGAATCCCCGCGTTGGCTGGTCAACAACCACCGTGAGGATGAGGCCCTGGACATCCTGAGGACGGTGCGCACCGAGGAGCGGGCACACTCCGAGCTCCTCGAGATCCAGGAATCCGCCGTCGACCACGCCGGCGCCAAGAAGAACCGCTTCACCCTCAAGGAGATCATCTCCAGCAAGTGGCTGGTCCGGATCATTCTCATCGGTACCGGCGTTGCCGTGGCCCAGCAGCTCACCGGCATCAACGCCATCATGTACTACGGTGTCCGTGTTCTCGAGGAATCGGGAATGAGCGAGGAGCAGTCCGTGATCGCCAACATCGCCTTCGGTGTCGTCGCGGTTCTCGGCGGGCTGTTCGCCCTGCGCAACATGGACCGTCTGGACCGACGGATCACCTTCGTCGCGGGCCTGTCCCTGACCACCACCTTCCATGTGCTCATCGCGATCTTCGCCTCGGTGCTGCCCGAGGGCAACGCCCTGCGGCCCTACGTGATCCTGGTGCTCGTCATCGGCTTCGTATTGTCAATGCAGAGCTTCCTCAATGTCGCGGTGTGGGTGTGGCTTGCGGAGGTCTTCCCCCAGCAGCTGCGCGGCACCGGAATCGGCGTCTCGGTGTTCTTCGGCTGGACGGCCAACGGAATCCTGGCGCTGACCTTCCCCTCCCTCGTCTCCGGGGTGGGAATCACCTCCACCTTCATCATCTTCGCCGTGGTCGGTGTGGTGGCTCTCGCCTTCGTGGCCACCATGGTCCCCGAGACCCGCGGCCGCTCCCTGGAGGACCTCGAGGAGGGAATCTTCAGCGGGGAGATCTTCAACCGGTCGCGAGCATAGACGCGACAATACAATCGGCGAATGGCAACAACCGAAAATCCCCCGGGGCTCGACTACCGGGGACAGAAACTCCGAGAAGAAGGACATTATGCGGACAACTCTCAATTTCTCCCACGAAACCCTTGGACAGAAGGTCCTATTCGGCTTCGGCCAGTCACCGGCCTTTCTCGCCCAGGAGGTGAGCGATCGCGGCGCGCAGAAGGTCATGGTCATCGCCGGTGAGCGGGAGGAGGCGATCGCGCGAAAGGTGGCGGCGCGGATCGACGTCGCGGTGTGGCACTCCGATGTGGTCATGCACGTGCCGATCGAGTCGGCGAACAGGGCACGTGAGATCGCGGAGGCCGGGGGCATCGACCTGCTCGTGTGCATCGGCGGCGGATCCACCACCGGGCTGGCCAAGGCGATCGCACTGACCACCGGGATCCCGATCATAGCGGTCCCGACCACCTACGCGGGTTCCGAGGCAACCAATGTCTGGGGTCTGACCGAGGCCAGCCGAAAAACCACCGGAGTCGATCCCCGGGTCCTTCCGCAGACCGTCATCTACGACTCGGAACTCACACTCTCACTACCGGTGGACATGTCGGTGGCCTCCGGACTCAACGGCCTTGCCCACTGCATCGATTCCATGTGGGCGCCGAACACCGACCCGATCAACTCCGCACTGGCCGCGGAGGGAATCAGGGCCCTTGCAGCCGGACTTCCGCAGATTTTCGAGGATTCCCAGAGCCGGAGCGGCCGTGACCAGGCTCTCTACGGCGCCTATCTTTCCGCGGTTGCCTTCGCCTCCGCGGGCTCGGGGCTGCACCACAAGATCTGCCACGTACTGGGTGGGACATTCGACCTGCCCCACGCCCAGACGCATGCGACCATCCTCCCCTACGTGCTGGCATTCAACTCCCCCGAAGCACCGGAGGCCGAGGAACGCATCGCGGCGGCGTTCGGTTCGGACACCGCCCTGGAGGGGCTGCAGAACCTCCGGCGGAGGCTGGACGCCCCGAAGAAGCTCAGCGACTACGGATTCCGCCCCGAGAACATCGAGGAGGCCGCGGAGATCATTCTGGAGAAGGTCCCCGCGAACAATCCGCGGGAGGTAACCGCCGAGAACATCACCGCACTGCTCACCGCGGCGCTCAATGGAGACGACCCCGCAACGCTTGGGTAGACACACCCCCACACACCCCGGGCACTGACGTGACCCCGGTACTTCAAGGAAAGGTAGAAATGACACAGTCGACACCGGATACCCGGGACATCACCGCCCAGCAGCACAGGGTCGAGGAGGACCTGGTCAAACGGGTGGTGGAGTCCTTCGACAACTGTGAGGACCCCCGTCTGAAGCAGATCATGCAGTCACTGGTGGTCCACCTCCACGATTTCATCCGGGATGTCCGCCTGACGGAGGAGGAATGGGGCTCGGCGATCGAGTTCCTGACCCGCGTCGGACACATCACCGATGACAAGCGCCAGGAGTTTGTTCTCCTGTCCGATACACTCGGAGCCTCGATGCAGACCATCGCGGTCAACAACGAGGCCTACAAGGATGCCACCGAGGCGACGGTCTTCGGACCCTTCTTCCTCGATGACGCCCCCGAGGTGCCACTCGGCGGCGACATCACCTTCGGCGCGGTCGGTGAACCGGCCTGGGTGGAGGGAACGGTCACAGACACCGACGGCGTCCCGGTTCCCAATGCCCGCATTGAAGTGTGGGAATGCGACGAGGACGGTCTCTACGATGTCCAGTATGACGACGGTCGTATGGCCGGGCGCGCCCACCTGTACTCCGATGCGGAGGGACGGTACCGCTTCTGGGGTGTGACCCCGGTCCCCTACCCCATCCCCTACGACGGTCCCGTCGGTGAAATGCTCCGGGCCGTCGGGCGATCACCGATGCGTGTGGCGCATCTGCACTTCATGGTCACCGCCGCCAGCTACCGCGCGCTGGTCACCCACATCTTCGTCGAGGGAGACCCGCAGCTCGAGATCGGCGACACCGTCTTCGGCGTCAAGGATTCCCTGATCAAGAGCTTCGAACAGCAGCCCGCGGGCAGCCCGACCCCGGACGGTCGTGACATCGGCGACCGAACCTGGACGAAGGCACACTTCGACATCGTGCTGGCACCCGATACGGTCTAGCCACCCTGGAGGGCCGGGGAGCTCCCCCTCTACTCGGCCTCGCCCTCGGCCCCGCCGTCGCTGTCCCCGTCACCCCGGCTCTGCTTCTGCTCCATCAGCTCGCGGAGGAGCTTCTCGCGTTCCTCCTCGGGTGAGCCGAAGAACTGACCTGTTCCCACCACTGACATGTATTCCCGCTTCCGATTAGGGCTGTGAAAGCACCAAGGTTACCCGGATCTACACTGGTTCACCATGAGCTACGATTTCATCCTCTTTGAAACCGACGGAGATCCGGGTAACGCGCGTATCTCCAAGTCCCCCCTGACCGAGCGCATCGATTTCGCCACACCGAGATCCTCCCCGCTTTTGACCGATCTTGCCGCCGGACTCGGGCGCACGGCCCCGGTGCCGGTGGATGTCCAGCTCAGTGGCGATCGCTGCCTCTACGTGGTCACCTCCTACGATGATTCGGAGACCGTCCGCGGGTGGCTGACCGACACCGCCATCGAGTACGGTCTCGGTCTTGCCGACATGAACGCGGATCTCATCATCGTCTTCGGCGATGAGGACACGGATGCGGTGGTGCGCACCGAGAAGGTCTTCTCCCCCGGCTTTTCGGCCTTCGGCCTCCCGCACCTGCTCATGGAGGTGCTCCGCCTCAAGGACAGCACGCTGCCCTATCTCCGTGTCACCCGGGATGACACACACTTCATCCAGACTCTCTACCAGGACAAATCCTGGCTGGTAGAACGCGCCGACGGCCCCACCCGGTCGACGCAGGTGCGCACCCTCAACGAGGTCATCGAGCTTATCGACGCCTGGTTCTCCCGCGCTGACCCCGACACCGTGGACTGGCGCCCGGCATGAGAAAAGGCCCTGCTCACAGAGCAGGGCCTTTCCAGGTTGACCTAGGCGTCAACGGCCTCGTTCTCAACGATGTTCACCAGACGACGGTTGCGGCGAGTGGAGAACTCGACCGCACCGGTCTTCAGGGCGAACAGGGTGTCGTCGCCACCGCGACCGACATTCTCGCCCGGGTGGAACTTGGTGCCGCGCTGGCGCACGAGGATCTCGCCTGCGCTGACCTGCTGGCCGCCGAATCGCTTCACGCCAAGGCGCTTCGCCTCGGAATCACGACCGTTGCTGGAGCTTGATGCACCCTTTTTATGTGCCATGTGGATTTCCCTCCTTCACAAGGAAAAACTTAAGGTTACTTGATTCCGGTGACCTTGAGGACGGTCAGCTTCTGACGGTGTCCCTGACGCTTCTTGTACCCGGTCTTGTTCTTGTACTTCAGGATCTTGATCTTCGGGCCCTTGGTGTGCTCGACGATCTCGGTGTTGACGCTGACGGAGGCAAGCTTATCAGCGGCGGTGGTCACATCGGCGCCATCGACGAGCAGAACCGGGGTGAGAGCCACGGATGCACCGGGCTCACCCTCGATCTTCTCGACCTTAACGAGGTCACCTTCGGCAACCTTGTACTGCTTTCCGCCGGTCTTGACGATCGCATACATAGAGGGCTACCCCTTATCTGATTCTCGGCTCAGGCACTTCACGCACCTGAATGGACTTATGTTTTACATTGCGTTTTAGGCGCAGGAAACCAGGAGTGGCCCCGTCACGCACACATTCGCCAGGTTAGGGCTCATGGACTTTGCGGACACAGCCTAAAACAGCGACTGTCCAAGACTACCCCTAAAGCCAGCACGAATACAAACCGCGCTCAGCGACGACTCCTGCGGCGCCGACCCTTCTGCTGACCACCGGAATTCCCGCCCGGGTTCTCAGCGGGTCGCTCGGCCGCGGGGCGCTGCGTCGCGGTCGAGGTGACGGACTCCGCTGGATTTACCCGGACGACGCGGCGGCGTCGGCGTCGAGAAGCATGCTCCGATGCCGGCTCCTTCGTCGCGGGTGCCACGGGTGCCGCGGTCTGCGTGACCGGGGGTGCGGCCACCACGCTGGTGCGTCGCACCGCACGGCGCCGGTTCCTGCTGCGCGCAACCACCACCGGGACCTCCTCCACGGGGGTCTCCTCCACGACAACCTCCTCGACCGGGGGCTGAGACTGCTGCGGGGCGTGATCGGAGCGCGAATTGCCCCGTGTGGCGCGCCGACGACGGGGGTTGGCCTCAAACTCGGCCAGACGCTGATCATAGTCGGAGACATAGTCCGAGCCGGAGGGCTCGTCCGGGTCCTCGTCATTGGCGATATCCACGGCGGCGGCCGCGATCGCGGCGATATCCTCCGCCACATCCCCGTCATCGTCCAGGATCACCGATCGTGCGAGCTCCTCGAATTCATGGTCGAGATCGTGCTCCTCCACGAGATCCTGCATTGCGACAACCATCGGGTGCTGCGCGGGATCCCGCGGCTGATCCTTGTGCCTGCGGCTGCGCTCCTCGGCCTTGGCCTCCACACGGGCGTCGACGTTGTCCACCGGGTCCTCCTGGACCACCACGCCGCGTCCCCCGCACTGCTCGCATTCGACGGAGAAGGTCTCCAGAAGACCGGGGCCGAGGCGTTTACGTGTCATCTGCACCAACCCCAGCGAAGTCACCTCGGAGACCTGGTGCCTGGTGCGGTCATTTTCCAGGGCCTCATTGAGACGACGGAGAACGAGCTCCTGGTTCTCGGGCAGGACCATGTCAATGAAATCGACCACGATCATGCCACCGAGATCGCGCAGCCGCATCTGGCGGACGATCTCCTCCGCGGCCTCGATGTTGTTGCGGGTGACGGTCTCCTCGAGGTTGCCGCCGCGTCCGGTGAACCTGCCGGTGTTGACGTCGATGACAGTCATCGCCTCGGTACGGTCGATGATCAGGGAACCGCCCGATGGCAGATTGACCTTCCGCGACAGTGCCTCCTCGATCTGCTTGTTCAGTCCGAAGGCCTCGAAGGCGTCGCTTCCCCCGTGTGCCTCACGGTCGAAGTGCTCGACGCGGCTGACCAGATCGGGTGCGACCGACTGGATGTAGGCGCGAACGGTGTTCCACGCCCTGTCCCCGTCGACGATCAGGGAGAGGAAATCCTCATTGAAGATGTCCCGGATGACCTTGACCAGCATATCGGGCTCTTCATACATGATCACAGGTGTGGAGCCGCGGGTGTTCTTCTCCTTGTCCGTACGCTTCTGGATCTGCTCCCACAGGGTGTGCAGCCGGTTGACGTCCGCGGCGATGTTCTCCTCCGAGACACCCTCCGCCGCGGTGCGGATGATCGCGCCGCCGTGCGCTGGCACCACGCGTCCGAGGATCTCCTTGAGACGCTTGCGCTCGGTCCCGGGAAGCTTGCGTGAAATACCGGCACTGCGTCCCCCGGGGACATAGACGAGATAGCGTCCGGCCAGCGAGATCTGGGTGGTCAGCCGTGCGCCCTTGTGCCCGACCGGATCCTTGGTCACCTGGACCAAAACCTGATCACCGGATTTCAGGGCCTGCTCGATGCGACGCCCACGGCCACCGAGTCCGGCCGCCTTCCAATCCACCTCACCGGCGTAGAGCACGCCGTTGCGGCCCTTGCCGATGTCGATGAACGCCGCCTCCATGCTCGGAAGGACATTCTGCACCCGACCGAGATAGATGTTGCCCACCATGGACATCTGCGAATCCGAGGTGACGAACTGCTCGACGAGCCTGTCATCCTCGATCACACCGACCTGGGTGACCAGACCCTGATGATCATGCCGCGAACGCTCGCGCACCACCATCCTGCGTTCCATGGACTCACGGCGTTCCATGAACTCCTGCTGGCTGACCACATGGCGCTTCTTGCGGCTCTCCTCACGCATCTCGGTACGCCGCCGGCGCTGGGCCTCGAGGCGGGTGGACCCCTTGATGCCGATCGGCTCCTCGATGCTTGTCGACGCCTCCGCCTTCTCCTCGCCCGCCTCTGTGGCGGCCTCTTCGGGAGCCTCGGTGGAGGTCTCCGGGCCACGGCCGCGGCCGGTGCCGCGGCGTCCCCGACGCTTGCGCTGGGATCGCTCCGTCGGCGCCTCGGTCTCCGTCTCCTCCACATCCTCCTCGACGGTGGGGGCGACGAAGATCGGGGTCTTCACCGTCACCTCCGGGGCCGGGGTGATCTCGGGCTCGACGTCCTCGAGCGGCTCATCATCCTCGACGACCAGCTCCACCGCGGCCTCCAGCTCGCGGTCGACCTTCTCCTCGATCTGGTGGATCTCATTGGCCACGTTCTTCTCCACGCGCCGGCGGATCTTCTCCACCGGTTCCGCGGGTGCATCGACATCGGCGGCGGGTGCGGAGAGGGCGTCGAGAAGCCTGGTGGCCTCCTCCAGGCTCAGGCTGGACTGGGCGACCTTGACCAACCCGATCGAGTCCAGTGCGAGGACCAGGTCCCTGGAGGTGAGTCCGAGCTGTTTGGCCAGGTAGTGAACCCTGGTCTTAGCGCCCAGCTGGGAGCGGTCGAAATCTGCGGCCAGAATGGCCGAGGGTTCCACTGTTGTACTTGCTGCCTTCTTTGAAACCAAGGCTAACTCCTATTTCTTTGTAGTGGTCAGCGCTGACCCGGGCGCTGGCAGGATGTCTCACTGCCGCCGCCGCACAGGAACGCTCACCGTGGGCATAGATGCAAAAACTCACAGACAATGACGAAAATGTCCTGTACGCCATTGTTCCACAGATTAGGGACCGTGCCCGTATTGGTCTTTGATACTCTCCGGAAACATGGACGATATTGAGAGACGATCCGGTTCGCGGCCCGCACCGGTGTGGCAGTACATTCCCGCGGGACTGCTCATCGCCCTCGGCCGTGCACTGATGGAGTCGTCCTCACCCTGGCTGGCGGGAGCTGTGCTCGCACTCGGTCTCTTGGCACTGTTGCCACCCCTGAGGAATGCGCCGAGGGACATCGATTCCTGGAAGCTGGGACCGGTGACCGACGGCGACAGGAAACGCGGCGTGGTCCAGCTGATCGCTCCCGCCACGGTGCTGGCGGTGGATGCCTCCACCTTAGATACTGTGATCACCCTGCCGCCGACCGCCGGCGCCGCACTCATCGGCGGCGTCTGGGGGCTGTCCGTGGTCTATTCCGCCTCGAGAATGTCCACACTTGCACACCGCCGGTCGAGGGAGCGGGTGCGGATGATCCTCGCCCGGGCGTCCCTGGATTCGGTGGACGCCCCTGATCTGGATGCGATCGACAGGCCGGAGGTCCGCAGGCTGATCCGCGCGCTGCTGGCCCACGGCGCCATTGACGGTACGCGGGTGATGGCGCGTCAGCTGGCACGGGTGCTGCAGCGCCCCGTCGCGGAGATCCACCTTGTTGTCGCACCGCTGGAGAAACGCGGTATCATCTCACGCTCCGCCATCATGGCGGGCGGTGATCCGGGGAAGGTTTTTGTGGAGTTGACCGAGAAGGGTGTGGTCCTGATGAAGGAGCTCTCCGCGGGCAGATGAGCCCGGAAAAGAATCCTTTCCGGGCCGGGTGGCCTGAGGCGTGGTGATCAGATGTTGGGGAACCAGATGGAAATCTCGCGCTCGGCGGACTCCGGGGAATCGGAACCGTGGACAACGTTCTCACCGACGGTCAGTGCGAAGTCGCCGCGGATGGTGCCTGGAGTCGCCTTGGACACCGGATCGGTGCCACCGGCCAGCTGGCGCCATGCATCGATGGCGCGCTCGCCCTCGACGATGCCCGCGATCAGCGGCGCGGAGGTGATGAACTCCACGAGCTCACCGAAGAACGGCTTGTCGGAATGCTCCTCGTAGTGCTTCTCGGCGGTCTCGCGGTCGGCGACGCGCAGATCCAGGGCGGCCAGCTTCAGGCCCTTGCGTTCGATGCGGGCGATAATTTCGCCGACGTGTGCGTGTGCGACGCCGTCCGGCTTGATCAGGATGAGGGTGCGTTCAGTCATGAGGTGAGATTCTACCCAACCGCTTCCGGCCTGTCGCGCTCAACCCTCCTAGAGCTTCCGCACCGCCTCGGCCACAGCTTCCGCCGATGATCCCCTGCTCCACAGCTGCGCCTGCCGGATGGCGGCGCTCTCCTGTCCGCGTTCCTTGAGTTCCCGGAGCTTCTGAACCTGCTCCGCGGTGAACACCACCGGCTGGTCCACCGTCCCAGCGCGGTTGCGGAGACCGATGAACAGGGCGATCGCCGCGATGATCAGGCACAGGACGGGGACGATCATCGGTGCGCCGGCGAAACGGACGATCAGCGCGACAACGCAGAGTACGGCGGCGACGGAGAAGGGGATGAGGGACTGGGCTTTTCGCATGGGTGCCAATTTACCGAGCTTTGCCTAGAGTGGGGCCATGAGCCTATTGGACAGAAACGACAATGAAGTCATCGTTACCAACAATGAGTCGCGGGGTCGCTACGAGATCTCCTACCCCGGGGACTCCCGACCTGCCGGTTTCGCCGACTACATCACGAGAACCACCGACGACAATGATGAGCGATTGTTCATCCACACCGAGATCGCCGAGGAACTGGGTGGACGCGGACTCGCCTCCATCCTCGTCGGCGAGGCGCTCAGTGACACCCTGCCCACCGGCCTGACCGTGGTCACCGTGTGCCCCTTCGTCAAGAGCTACATTGAGAGAAACGGCTACGCGGGTTCCTGGCGCGACGCCACCGATCTCGACAGGGCCTGGATCGAGGATCGGGTGATCCCGGACAAGGGGCTGAACTGAGCGCTCCCCCGCCTCACATGTGCTGGGTGGTCAGCAGACCGCGCTTCATCCTCGCCACGAGATTCGAGCGCAGGTACAGCAGGTAGAGCCACACCAGGATAAAGATGATGGCCACAATACCCATCGACGGATGGACAAGGAAGCCTCCGAGAGCCAGTACCTGGAGTGCGACATTCAGTGACATGGACCAGCTGTGGCGCTGCAGGAACGCGGCGATGAACATAGCCAGGGCCAGCCCCGAAACGTACATCCAGTTGAAGGTGGTCCAGTAGGCACCCTCGTCGACACGCAGGATCACCGTCAGCACCAGCGCAATGGTGATGGCCTCCATGACCAGGGTTCCCGCCATCACCCCCCTGATGCCCTTCATCGGGTCCTTGACGGGTTCGTGTCCCGGCCCGAGGGGGCCGTACTCCACAGCTTCATCGCGCTTGTTCATGCCGGTTCCTTTCCGAACAGGGTACGTGCTTGCCCCGCGGTGACCACCGAACCGGTGATCACCACACCCGACCCCGACTGGACGTCGGTGTCCTCCGCCAACTCGATCGCCAGCTCGACCGCCCCGGGGAGGGTCTCGCTGACATGGACCCGCTCATCGCCGAAGATCTCGCGGGCGTACTCGGCGAGCTCATACGCATCCAGGGCGCGTTCCGAGGTGGTCTGGGTGCACACCACCTCGTTGAGATACGGCTCGAGGTTCTCCAGGATTCCCCGGACATCCTTGTCCCCGAGAACCCCCAGGACACCGATCAGTCTCCGGAACTCAAAGTCACGATCAAGCGCGGCACCGAGCGCCTTCGCCCCGTGGGGATTGTGCGCCGCGTCGATGAACACGGTCGGCGCCGAGCGCATCCGTTCCAGTCTACCGGGCGACTCCACACTGGCGAAGCCCTCCCTGACGGTATCGATATCAAGTGAACGCTCCGCCGAGGCCCCGAAGAATGCCTCGACCGCGGCCAGCGCGGTGGCGGCGTTCTCGGCCTGGTGTGCACCGGACAGCGGCAGGAAGATGTCGGTGTACTCTCCGCCGAGACCCCGGAGCGTCAGTTGCTGACCCCCCACGGCGATGGTCGAATCCACCACCGCGAACTCCGTGCCCAGCCTGGCCACCGCGGCGTCGGCCTCGACGGCCCGCTGCAGAATCACGGTCATCGCCTCCGGCTCCTGCCTGCCCACGATGACGATGTTCTCGGTCGGGTCGATGACATCATCGGTGATCGGACGGGCCTTGATGATCCCCGCCTTCTCACCGGCGATCTCGGCGATGGTGTTACCCAGCCTGTCGGTGTGATCCATGCCCACCGGGGTGATCACCGCGACCTGGGCGTTGATCACGTTCGTGGCGTCCCAGCGGCCGCCGAGCCCGACCTCGATGACTCCCACGTCCACCGGTGCGTCCGCGAACGCCGCGTAGGCGATGGCGATCAGGCATTCAAATTTGCTCATCCTCGGACCACCTTCGGCCAGGGAGCGTGCATCGGCCATCTCAATATAGGGCTTGATCTCGTGATAGACCCGGATGAAGTCCCGCGGGTGGATCGGCCGGCCGTCGATGGCGATACGCTCGGTGACCAGCTGCAGGTGCGGGCTGGTCGTGCGGCCCGTCCGGCGGTGGAAGGCACGCAGCAGGGACTCGATCATCCGGGTGGTTGAGGTCTTGCCGTTGGTGCCGGCGACGTGGATCGAGGGGAAGGTGTCCTGGGGACGGCCCAGCAGATCCATCACATAGGAGATTCTGCTGAGGGTGGGGTCTATGTTGGTTTCCTGCCAACGCTCGTCGAGCTCGGCCTCCACGATGGCCAGCTCCGCCAGATCCCGCGGGTCGATTTCCACCGGTGCCGGCGGCATGGTCTCCCCCGCCAGGTCGATCGGCAGGGTGAGCCCGGCCTCGTTGAGGTTGAGATCCCCGAATTCGCCTTCCTCATTCTTTGACACTAATTCAGCTCCTGCAGTCGCTTCGAGATTCTTTCGACCTCTTCCCTGGCGATCCGCTGACGGTGGCGGATCTTGTCCACGACCGCATCGGGGGCCTTGGAAAGGAAGGCATCATTACCCAGTTTCTTCCCGGTGGTCTCGAGCTCCTTTTCCGCCGTGGCAAGATCCTTCTCCAGCCGCTTGCGCTCGGCGGCGACATCGACGGTGCCCGAGGTGTCCAGCTCGACTGTGATGGTCGCGGCACCCAGACGAACCTCGAGGCTAGCCGACGCCTGGAAATCGGCGGAGGGTTCCTCGATGCGCACCAGTGAACGAACCGCGTCCTCGAGATCGACGAGATCGCAGGCGGCGAAATCCAGACGCGCCGGAACCTTCTGGGAGGGCCTGACACCCTGATCCGAACGGAATCGGCGGATCTCGGTCACAAGCTTCACCACATCGGTGATGCGGCGCTCGGCGTCGGTGTCAACCTCCGCGCCACCGTTGGTGTCCGCGATGCTGGGCCAGGAGGACACGACGATCGATTCGCGGTCGGTGAGCGCCTTCCACAGCACCTCGGTGACAAAGGGCATCGCGGGGTGCAGCAGGCGCAGGAGCGCGTCGAGCACATGACCGAGCACCCTCCTGGTGGTCTCTCCCCGCTCGGTTGTCCCCTCCCGGGGAATCTGAACCTTGGCGATCTCCAGGTACCAGTCGCAGAACTCATTCCACGCGAACTGATAGAGCGCCTCGTTTGCCTTGGCGAACTGGTAATCGTCCAGGTAGCTGTCCACCCCGGCGCGGACCTGCTCGAGCCGGTCGAGGATCCAGCGGTCCGCGTCGGTCAGGGTGCTGCGTTCGGGCAGTCCCTCGGAGACGGCCCCGTTCATAAGCGCGAAGCGGGTGGCGTTGAACAGTTTGGTGGCGAAGTTCCTGGAGCTCTGCGCGGAGTCCTCACCGACGGGGAGATCGACGCCGGGGTTGGCTCCCCGTGCCAGGGTGAACCGGAGCGCGTCGGCGCCGTAGTTGTCCACCCAGTCCATCGGATCGATACCGTTTCCGAGCGACTTCGACATCTTCTTTCCGTGCTCGTCGCGGACCAGTCCGTGGAGGAAGAGGTCGGTGAACGGGACCTGGGGGCGACCGTTTCTCCCCTCGCCGAGGATCTCCGGTGTGGTCTTCGCGGCGAAGGTGCCGAACATCATCATGCGGGCGACCCAGAAGAACAGGATGTCATAGGCGGTGACCAGGACCGAGGTGGGGTAGAACTTCTCCAACTCGGGGGTCCGCTCCGGCCAGCCCATGGTGGAAAAGGGCCACAGTGCGGAGCTGAACCAGGTGTCAAGGACATCGGGATCCTGGACGTAGCCCTCCGGTGCCTGCTCATCGGGACCGACGCAGATGACTTCGCCGTCGGGTCCGTACCAGATCGGGATGCGGTGACCCCACCACAGCTGCCGCGAGATGCACCAGTCGTGCATGTCATCGACCCAGTCGAAATAACGCGGTTCCAGCGACTTCGGGTGAATGGTGGTGTCGCCCTCCCGGATCGCGTCACCGGACATGGCGGCGAGCTCGTCAACCCTGACCCACCACTGCAGCGAGAGCCGGGGCTCGATGGCCTCGCCGGAGCGCTCGGAATGCCCGACAGAGTGGATGTACGGGCGGACCTCCTTGACAATGCGACCCTGCTCCGCCAGTGCCTCACGGACCCGGACGCGGGCCTCCTCACGGGAGAGTCCGTCGAACTGCGTTCCGGTTCCGTCGATGTGGCCGGTCTTGTCCATGATCACCGGCATGTCGAGGTTGTGGCGCAGGCCCATCGCGTAGTCGTTCGGGTCATGGGCGGGGGTGATCTTCACGGCACCGGAACCGAACTCGGGATCAACGTAGTCGTCCGCGATGACCTGCAGTGTGAGGTCCCCACGGAAGGGGTGCGGCAGGGTGGTGCCCACCAGATCGCGGTACCGCTCATCGTCGGGATGGACCGCGACGGCGACGTCGCCGAGCATCGTCTCAACGCGCGTGGTGGCGACGATGACATGGGGTTCATCATCATTGAGTGAGCCGTAGCGGATCGAGACCAGCTCGCCCTCGACGTCCTTGTACACCACCTCAATGTCGGAGACCGCGGTCTCCAGAACCGGTGACCAGTTCACCAGACGGTTCGCCTGGTAGATCATGTCGGCGTCGTAAAGCTTCTTGAAGATGGTCTGGACCGCCTTCGACAGGCCCTCATCCAGGGTGAAGCGTTCGCGCGACCAATCGACGGAATCACCGATGGCGCGCATCTGTGAGGTGATGGTGCCGCCGTACCTGCGCTTCCATTCCCAGACCTTTTCGATGAACTCCTCACGGTCATAGTCGTAGCGCGACCTGCCCTCGGACTCCTTGAGCATGGCCTCGACCTTGCTCTGGGTCGCGATACCCGCATGGTCCATTCCGGGCAGCCACAGCACCTCGAAGCCCTGCATGCGTTTGCGCCGGGCGAGGGCGTCCATGAGCGTGTGGTCGAGAGCGTGGCCCATGTGCAACTGACCGGTCACATTCGGCGGTGGCAGAACAATCGAGTAACCGGGCTTCTTACTGGTCGGGTCCGCCGTGAAGTAGCCCGCATCCACCCAACCCTGGTAGAGCTCGGCCTCCACCGCCTTCGGGTCCCAGGTCCTGGGCAACTTGTCTGCGCGGTCGTGGTTACTCTCTGTAGTCTGCTCAGTCACGCTGACCATCATAACCCCTGCAGCACCTCTTTCTATACGCAGGTCAGACCCCGCCACCGGCGGCGGTCACGCACCACCTCGGGCACGAAGGAAGGGCAATGCCACTCCGCAGTGTGCAGGGGAACCGAAGCCGCCCCGCCACCCTCGCACCCCCTTCGGCACCGCGCACGGACTGCGGCAGTTGCCCCGGAACCGACCGTTTCACCCTCTCCCACCCAGGATCGGATTATTCCTCCGTGACTCCCCGTTTCCCAGACCTGCAGCCACCGGAAATGCTGCTAGGGTCAAGACCATGCGATTCGGCATCGATGTAGGAACGACGCGCACCATCGCGGCAGCGGTGGACCGCGGCAATTACCCGACCGTGAACGTCGAGGATTCTCTCGGCGACTCCCACGAATTCATCCCCTCGGTGGTTGCCCTGGAGGACGGCCAGATCGTCGCGGGGTGGGATGCCATGAAACGCCCGGACAATCCGACGCTGACGCGTTCCTTCAAACGGGTGATGAGCGACCGGGCCGTCACGGCTCTCACGCCCGTCAAACTGGGGGGCGAGACGCGACCGCTGGGAGAGATTCTGAGAGCCTTCGCCCGCCATGTCCTCCGGATTCTCGAGTCCTACCAGCGCGACCTCGGCGACAGTTCCGTCCCCGAGGTCGTCCTCGGGGTCCCCGCCAACGCCCACAGCGCCCAACGCCTGCTCACCCTCTCCGCCTTCTCGGAGGCGGGCGCCACAGTCCTGGGTCTGGTCAATGAACCCAGCGCCGCGGCCTTCGAGTACACGCACCGGCATGCGCGCACCCTGAACTCGAAACGCCAGTCCATCATCGTCTACGATCTCGGCGGCGGAACCTTCGACGCCTCCCTGATCCGTGTCGACGGCAAACACCACGAGGTGCTCGGCTCGCTCGGGATCTCACGACTGGGCGGAGACGATTTCGATGAGATCCTCGCCACCTGCGCCCTCCGGGCCTCCGGCCGCACCCACGACGCCTTCGGCGCCCGCGCGAAACGCACCCTCCTCGACGAGGCGCGCACCGCCAAGGAGGCGCTGGTTCCGCAGTCACGGCGCATCCTGCTGATGCTTAACGACGCCGATGTCACCCTCCCTGTCACCACCTTCTACGAGGCTGCGACACCCCTGGTGGAACGCACACTGGAGGCAATGAGTCCGCTTGTCGGCGAGGACCTGCGGGAATCCGACATCGCCGGGATCTACCTCGTCGGCGGCGCCTCCTCCCTGCCGCTGGTCCCCCGGATGTTGAGAGAACGCTTCGGCCACCGGGTCCATCGCTCGCCCTACCCCGCCAGTTCCACCGCGGTGGGCCTGGCCATCGCCGCGGACCCGACCTCCGGGTTCCACCTGCGCGACAGGCTGTCGCGGGGCATCGGTGTGTTCCGCGAGCAGGACGGCGGAAAGTCGGTCAGCTTCGATCCGCTGATCCCCCCGAACACCAGCGGTCCCGTGGAGGTCACCCGTCGCTACCGGGCCGCCCACAACATCGGCTGGTTCCGTTTCGTCGAGTACTCCGCCATCGATGATGCCGAGGGCTTTCCCGGCGATATCTCACTGCTGGCGGAGGTGAAGGTCCCCTTCGACCCCTCGATCAGTGATGTTGATGTTCCGATCGCCAGCTATGACGGGCCGGAGGTCGAGGAGACCATCACCGTCGACGCCGACGGCATCGCCTCGATCAGGATCTCGGTGGAGGGCGGGGTCACGGTGGAACACACCGGGTAGGACCTCTTGACTCTTACGCGGCGTGAGGGTTGATAATTCGAAGTATGAGAATCGGTGAACTCGCCCGAGCAGCACACTGCTCCGTCAGGGCGATCAGGCACTATCACGAGGTGGGGGCACTACCGGAACCGCGGCGCACGGGATCCGGCTACCGCGAGTACACAGTGGACGATATCCTCGAGACCCTCCGGATACGGGCCCTGGTTCAGGCGGGGGTGCCACTCTCCGCTACAGGAGACCGATCCCCCTCTGCTCTTCGCGATGCCTTGGATTCGCTGGGGGAGAAGATCGAGAAGCTGACGGTTCAACGGGACCGGCTGCGCCAACTCATGACCACCACGATGGGTGTACCAACGGATATCGCGCGGATCTTCGTGGAATTAGCCGAGCACAACGAGGACATCGCAGATTTGATCAGGCAGGAGCTATCCATGCTCCAACTCATGGCGCTATCCGATGTGACGACACATGAAAGCTGGGAACGCATCCGGGGAAATCTGCAGTCACTTAAGTCCATCGATGCAACACTGCGTAGCCTCCGCATCTGGAAACTACTAGAATCAACCTCGGAGGATGCACTTATAACAGAGTATCTGCAGTTGGCTCCCCTGGGATACCTTGCCGATGTCCCCTTGGCGAAGGGGACCATGCCGTTGACCATAGAGGATTTGGCGGTATCGCGTTCCCAGGCGGCACTTCTTCGGAGAATGCTATGAACCCTGTTGCCTTAGCCGGGAAAACTGTGCATGCCGAGATCGATATGTTCGCCGACCTCTGGAAGGGGCTGCGGGGCTTGACCGATGTTCCGCAGGGAAGCACAGCACTTACCGCAACCAGGGGCTCTTAAGCACCCCCATTGCGCTGACAGCGGCCACAGCCATCGAGGTGGGAGCGGTGGAGCTCCTGGTCGACTCTTGGCGGATAAGGGCGATCCTCCTTGTTCTGTCCCTGTACTCACTGTGTTGGGTATGGTCGCTCTTACTGCGTCGAGCCGTCTATCCGCACCTTCTCACCGACACCCACCTGATTCTCCGGAGCGGGCGGAGGCAGGTGCTCGTTCTGCGCAATGATGAGATCCTCAGCGCTACCATCGACCTCGCCTTCGACCGAGAGTCACATAGCATTTCAGATGGAACGCTGATGATGGGAATCCCAGAAGGGACCAATGTGACCATTCGCTGCATCCCCACTGAGGCAACGGGGTTCGCCGGGCCATGGCGCAAACCCCCAACCCAACGGGTGGAACGGGCGAGGGTTTGGTTGGATAACCCGGTGTTACTTACAGCAGGTCGCTGACGGCCGCGCGCTCCTCCTGGAGTTCCGCGACGTTGGCGTCGATACGCTTCCGCTGGGCATCGCTGATGTCAAGGCCCTCGACGACCTCCCACTCCCCGTTGCGGGAGACCGTGGGCAGACCGATGATGATGCCCTCGGGGATGCCGTAGGCGCCGGTGGAGGCGATGGCCGCAGAGGACCACTTCGAGGTGCCCCGGATCCAGTCGCGCATGTGATCGACCGCGGAGGAGGCCGCGGAGGCCGCGGAGGACTTGCCGCGCACCTCGATGATCTCCGCGCCACGCTTGGCCACGCGCGGAATGAACTCGTTGAGGTACCAGTCGTGGTCCACCAGGTCCGCTACCTTCTTGCCCCCGACGGTGGCGTAGGTGATGTCGGGGAACTGGGTGGCGGAGTGGTTTCCCCACACGACCACATTTTCAAAGTCCACGGAGTCCCTACCGAGCTTGTCCGCCAGCTGGGAGATCGCACGGTTGTGATCCAGACGCATCATCGCGTTGAAGCGTGAGGCCGGGACATCGGGGGCCGCCGAGGCGGCGATCAGTGCGTTGGTGTTGGCGGGGTTGCCCACCACCAGTACCCGGACGTCGTCCGCGGCGTGATCGTTGATGGCCCGGCCCTGGGGGCCGAAGATCTTGCCGTTGTTGGCCAGCAGCGCCGCCCGCTCCTCGCCCTTGCCGCGGGGCTTCGCTCCGACCAGGAAGGCCGCGTTGACGCCGTCGAAGGCCTCATTGGCATCGGAGGTGATGGTGATGTTCTTCAGCAGCGGGAAGGCCGAGTCGGAGAGCTCCATGGCCACACCCTGGGTTGCACCGACGGCCTCGGGGATCTCCAGGAGGCTCAGCTCGATCGCGGTATCCGCCCCGTAGACATCGCCGTTGGCGATGCGCCAGAGAAGTGAATAGGCAATCTGTCCGGCGGCTCCGGTAACGGCAATCTTTTTCGGGGAGTTCATCAACGTTCCTCTCGGGGGGTGGTGTCCAACATGAAAGTAATGCGGCCGACTTCAACCCGTATCCTGCAGCGAGCATCACTTTGTCCCCCATCGTATCCACGCACGGCCCAACCTTCCACCGTTTACGGGATGCCCGTGTGCTGCACAGTGACAGCAAAGACTACCCCCGACGGGTGGAATCATGTACCCGTTTCCTGCGGAAACATCAGGGGCGGGCCGGAGGGGATTCGATATCCAAGCATTTACTCAGGATATCGGGCACTCTTTGTTAGTGTATGTTGGATTGGTTCGCAAGATGTTACCTTTTTCACTCCGCCCCCGACACGATTGTCATCGCATCCCAACCCGGTAGAACCGCCCCCGAAGCGTCGTTTTCCCCGCCAATTGAAAGGATCGTTCTCACTCATGGCTCCTTCCGACCTCGAGTCAGACACTCCGGTCTCCGGCGATGGCGGGGAAACCCATACTGCCACCCCCGAAGATGTCGTTGTCACCGCTCTCGAATTCTTCGCCCACCAGGGCTTCAACGATGCCAAGCTCGAGAAGATCGCCAGGGCGTCGGGGATGTCCAAACGCATGATCCACTATCACTTCGGTGACAAGAAGGGTCTCTACATCGCCACCCTGACCTACGCGCTCAAGCAGCTCCGCCCCACAGCGGAGTCCATGCAGCTCGATTCCGCGGTCCCGGTCGAGGGTGTGCGCAAGATCGTCGAGGCCGTGTACAACCAGATCATCAGCCACCCCGATGCCGTGCGCATGCTGCTGATGGAGAATCTCCACGGTTTCGCCGGGGTGGAGGGCTCCGCGGCTCTCAACGATCACTCCAATGTGCTGCTGAACCTGGATAAGCTGCTCATGCTCGGCCAGGACGCCCGGGCGTTCCGCCCGGGAATCTCCGCGGAGGATGTACTGGTTCTCATCTCCTCCCTCGGCTACTTCCGTCTCTCCAACCGATCCACGCTGCTCAACCTCCACGGTGTGGACCTGACCAGTGATGCGAACACGGCGGGGATGAAGCGCATGGTGGTAGACACCGTCCTGGCCTTCCTCACCGCGAATCTGCCCAACAACGGTTCGGCGAGCTATCTCACGCAGGACACCGATGACACCGAATCCGCCTCGACCGATGCCGTCTACGGCTTCGATACCGATCTCTTCGAGTCCTAGCGCCCGAACACCAGCGCGATCGCCAGCATGCTGAGCAGCGCGAGGAAGGTTGACAGGAACACCGTGTCCCGCGCGAGTATCTCACCCTTGCGATAGGTCGCAGCATAGTTGTACACATTCTGCGCCGTGGGCAGTGCGGCGAGGATCACCGCCGCGTAGAGCTGATCTCCACTGAGTCCCGCCCCCAGTCCGATCAGCCATGCGAGCACCGGCATGACCGCGATCTTGATGCCGGTGGCGGTGAGGACCCCGGCGCGATCGGCTCTGGAGGTCAGCACCCTCGTCGCCGGCAGCGATGCCCCGAAGCTGATCAGGATCAGGGGAATGGAGGCGCCACCGAGGATACCGGCGGGTTCCATCACGACCGCGGGCAGACGCACGCCACTGAGGCAGACAAACAGACCCGCGATGGAGCCGAGCACGATCGGGCTCAACAGTGATCCCTTGAGTGCACCCCAGCTTTTCGACGCCCGCGACCGCCCCTGCCCACCGGAGGTGAGGGCCGCCAGGATCAGCGGTGCAAAAACAACCATCTGCATCACCAGGACCGGCGCGACATAGGCTCCGGTGCCGAGAACGTACATGGACACCGGCAGGCCGATGTTGTTGGAGTTGACATAGGCCGAGGCTGCGGCGCCGATCGCCGTTCGGGGCAGGTCGGCGCGGAAGAACAGTACGGAGACCACGCAGTAGACAGCCGCGGTGAGCAGGGTGGCAAGAAATGACACCACGATCACGGGGGACAGCAGCTGGGCCGGGTCGGATTCGGCGACCACGGTGAACAGCAGTGCCGGGGTGGCGGCGTAGAAGGCGATCCGGTTGAGCACCAGCCTCTCGCGGTCCCCGTTGATCACTCCGGTGCGCGCGAGAAGGTAACCGGTCGCAATCACCGCGAAAATGATGGCAAAGCCGGTGAGCACACCCTGCATCTAGGCGGTTTTTTCCTCAGCAGGGCGCAGGATCAGCTCCGGCTCCGCCTTACCGTTGGCCACGTCCGCATTGATGATCACCTCTGCGACATCTTCGCGATCGGGAATGTCATACATGATCGGCACCAGGATCTCCTCGAGGATGGCACGCAGCCCGCGGGCACCGGTCTTGCGCTCCAGCGCCTGATCGGCGATGGCTTCGAGTGCGTCCTCGGTGAAGGTCAGGGTGGCATCGTCCATCTCGAAAAGACGCTCGTACTGCTTGACCAGGGAGTTCCTCGGCTCGGTGAGCACCTTCACCAGCGAATGCTGATCGAGGTTGGTCACCGTGGCCACCACCGGAAGCCGACCGATGAACTCGGGGATGAGACCGAACTTCACCAGATCCTCGGGACGGACATCCTTGAAGATATCCACCACATCGGCATCCTTCTTGGAGGCCACGTCCACGCCGAAGCCCAGGCCCTTTGACCCCTGGCGATCCCCGATCACCTTCTCCAGTCCGGAGAAGGCTCCGGCGACGATGAAGAGGATGTTGGTGGTGTCGAGCTGGATGAAATCCTGGTTCGGGTGCTTGCGCCCTCCCTGCGGGGGAATGGCGGCGACCGTGCCCTCGAGAATCTTCAGCAGTGCCTGCTGCACACCCTCCCCGGAGACGTCGCGGGTGATCGAGGGGTTCTCCGACTTCCGGGAGATCTTGTCCACCTCGTCGATGTAGATGATCCCCCGCTGGGCCCGTTCGACGTCGAAGTCGGCGGCCTGGAGCAGCTTGAGCAGGATGTTCTCCACATCCTCGCCCACGTATCCGGCCTCGGTCAAGGAGGTGGCGTCCGCGATGGCGAAGGGGACGTCGAGCAGCTTCGCCAGGGTCTGGGCGAGGTAGGTCTTTCCGGAACCGGTGGGCCCGAGCATAAGGATGTTGGATTTGATCAGTTCGGTGTCCTCGTCGGTCTTGCGGCGTCGGCCGATCGATTCCTGGACACGGAGGCGCTTGTAGTGGTTGTACACGGCCACCGAGAGGATGCGCTTGGCCTGATCCTGACCGATGACGTACTTGTCCAGGAATGCGGAGATCTGAGAGGGCTTGGGGAGCTCATTTGCCTGCTCCTCCTGCTCCTGTGCCTGACCGAGTTCCTCCTCGATGATCTCATTGCACAGTTCGATGCACTCGTCACAGATATAGACGGCACCACCGGCGATGAGTTTTTTAACCTGCTTCTGACTCTTCCCACAGAAGGAACATTTGAGCAGATCGGCGCTTTCCTGCATACGTGCCATGAGACTGTGAGACCCGCTTCCACGATTGAAAAGATTTACTGCGTACAACTCTAACCAACAACATTGGTAATGGGTTGTTCCATCCTAGCGTTTCCGCCCTCGACTCCGCGAAGCGGTACTCTCTGACCAATGAATCCCGAATTTGTCCACGGTGCAACCGAGATCGAGACCACCGACAGGGGCCTTCGCCCGCACAGGCTCAATAGTGAATTGGTGGAACGCTTTTGCGATTCCCAGTTTAGCTCGATGGAACGCCAGCCGTCGGGCGTGCGTGTCGTCTGCCGCACCACCGCGACGAGCATCACCCTCCGCACGTTTTCCACCAGGGTGGTCTACCTGGATTCAGGAAGGCCGGGCGGCAGGATCGATGTGCTTGTCGACGGCTCCCCCGCGCTGTCCGGACCGACCTCCGGGGGCGAGACCACGGAGATCAATTTCATCACGGGCGCCACGGAGCGGCACCTCGGAGAGCCCCAGGTCACCACCGTGGACGGTCTTTCAGATGCGGAGAAGCTGGTGGAGTTCTGGCTGCCGCACAATGAGGAAATCGAGATCATCTCCCTGGACGGCGACGCCCCACTGCGCACAGTCACGGATACCCGCCCGGTGTGGATCAACTACGGAAGCTCCATCAGCCAGGGATCAAACGCCGCATCCCCCTCAATGACATGGCCGGCCCTTTTCGCACGGAGCCGGGACCTTAACCTGCGCAACCTCGGCTTCGGAGGCAGCGCGATGCTCGATCCATTCATGGCCAGACTGCTGAGGGACAGCCCGGCGGATCTGATCACCCTCGAGATCGGAATCAACATTGTCAACGGTGACGTGATGCGCCGCCGTGGTCTGGAGGCTGCCGTCGATGGTTTTCTCAGCACCATCAGGGACGGCCACCCGACCACACCCATCACGATCATCTCCCCGTTCCACTGCCCCATCCATGAGCGCACCCCTGGTCCAGGCGCCTTTGACACCTCCTCTTTCGGCAGTGGACAGATCAGGTTCATTGCCACAGGTGAACCGGATGACCTTGGCCGCCTGACCCTGGAGACGGTGCGTGAGGTGTTGGAGGAATACGTGGACAGGCGCGGGGACCTGAATCTGAGCTACATCGATGGTTCAAGCCTGTATACGCGGGGCGATGCCCCGCTGCCGGATAACCTGCACCCGGACGAGGCCTCGCATGCGCTGATCGCGCAGCGCCTCATCGCACGGTTCGGAAATCAGCCTCGGTGATATCCCGCAGCTCCTCGACGCTGACGCCTTCGGCGCACTCGATGAGGGTGAGACCCTCGACCGGATCCACGTCGAATACCGCGTGCGTGGTGACAATCATGTCCACGCACCTCGCCCCGGTCAGCGGGAGGCGACACTCGCGCAGGATCTTGGGTGCTCCCTTTCTCGTGACGTGATCGGTCATGGCGATGATCCTCTCGGCCCCGTGCACCAGATCCATCGCGCCGCCCATGCCCTTGACCAGTTTGCCCGGGATCATCCAGTTCGCCAGGTCGCCGTACCGGGAAACCTCCATGACACCCAGGACAGCGACGTCGACGGACCTGGAACGGATCATGGCGAAGGAGTCCGAGGAGCTGAAGTAGGAGGCGCCCGGATTGACGGTGATTGTTTCCTTCCCCGCGTTGATCAGCTCCGGGTCGAGCTGCTCCTCGGTCGGATAGGGGCCGACCCCGAGGACCCCGTTCTCCGAGTGCAGGATCACCTCGAGTCCGTCCGGAAGATGTCCGGGTATCAGCGTGGGCATGCCGATGCCGAGGTTGACGTACTGTCCGTCGCGGAGTTCCCTGGCGACCCTGGCCGCCATCTGATTGTGATCCCAGGGCATCAGCTCGACACCGTCCTGTTCTCGATTCCTGTTTCCTGCGGCCCGACATGGACCACGCGGTTGACGTGGATGCCCGGAAGATGGATGTCATCCGGGTCTATCTCATCGACGAGATGCTCTGCCTGGACGACGGTGACGGCACCGCACATGGCGGCATCCGGGTTGAAGTTGCGGGCGGTTTTGTAGAAGACCAGGTTCCCGAAGCGATCGGCCGTGTGAGCGTGGACCAGTGCGTAGTCCGCGCGGATCCCCTCCTCCATCACATAGAGCTGCCCGTCGAACTCGCGGGTCTCCTTCGGCTCGGACACGATCGCCACGGATCCGTCGGTGTTGTAGCGCTGCGGCAGTCCGCCCTCGGCCACCTGCGTCCCCACCCCCGCGGTGGTGTAGAAGGCGGGGATACCAGCCCCGCCCGCGCGCATGCGCTCGGCCAGGGTGCCCTGCGGGGTGAACTCGACTGTGAGTTCCCCCTCCAGGTAGCGACGTGCATACTCCCTGTTCGAACCGATGTAGGAGCCGATCGTCTTTGAGATGCGGCCGGCCTCCAGGAGCAGGCCGAGGCCGTGGCCGTCGGTTCCGCAGTTGTTGGAGATGATCGTCAGATCGCCCGCCCCCTGCTCGCGCAACGCGTTGATCAGGAGGGTCGGGATGCCCACGAGGCCGAATCCACCAACGGCGATGGAGGAACCGTCGGGGATATCGGCCACCGCTGCGGCCGTGGATGAATAGGTCTTGTCAATCATGGGGAACATGCTAACCTGAGTTCACTAGATGTACAAGAGTTCGCATAGCGAACAGAAGGGGTCGGCGCCCGTGAATGAACCGTCATCAGATTTCGTCCAGTCCTTCGCACGGGGGCTGTCGGTGATCCGCAGCTTCAGCGCCGGCTCGCCGGCCCAGACGCTCTCCGAGGTCGCAGCGGCCACCGATCTCTCACGTGCCACCGCCAGACGTTTCCTCCACACCCTCGTCGAGCTCGGCTACGCGGTGTCCACGGGCCCGCATTTTCAGCTCACCCCCAGGGTTCTCGAGCTGGGATCGAGCTACCTCTCGGCGCTCACGCTGCCCGCCATCGCCCAGCCCCGGCTGGAACTGCTGTCCCGGGACGTCGGGGAATCCAGCTCCATGTCGGTCCTCGACGGCACGGAGATCACCTATGTTTGCAGGGTTCCGGTGCGCCGCATCATGACCGTCAATATCACCATAGGCACACGCTTCCCCGCCTTCACCACCTCCATGGGCCGCGTCCTGCTCGCCGGGCTCGGCGATGATGAGCTCGGCGCACTGGGCACCCCGCCATCGGTGCTGGAGGAGATCACGGCCACGCGGGAACGCGGCTGGGCGCTGGTGGATCAGGAGCTGGAACCCGGCCTGCGTTCCCTCGCGGCACCCGTGGTCGACGGCGGTGGCCGGACCGTAGCGGCGATCAACCTGTCCACCCAGTCCGCCTCCCACACCGTCGGGGAGATCCTCGATGATTTCCTCCCCCACCTGATCACCACCGCACACGCGATTTCGGCCGATCTCGCTGCCTCCTATTGAAGAAGGATTCACACAATGGACATTGTCATCTGCTCACCGCTGCGCACACCCGTCGGCCGTTTCGGCGGTGTGTTCCGGTCCGTCCCCGTCGAGGACCTGGCCACCGCCGTGGTCAATGCGATCGTCGAAAGAAGCGGACTGCGTCCGGCGGACGTCGACGATCTCATCCTCGGCCAGGGCGGGCCGAACGGTAGCGCACCGGCGCTCGGGCGCGTCGTTGCGCTCAACTCGCTGCTCGGCGCCACGGTGCCCGGCATGCAGCTCGACCGGCGCTGCGGTTCCGGGCTGCAGGCGATCGTCACGGCCGCCGCCCACATCACCGCGGGCGCCGCGGACCTGATCATCGCCGGCGGTGCGGAATCGATGTCACGCACCGAGTTCACGGTCAGCAGCGATATCCGCTGGGGAGTCCGCGCCGGTGACCTGGCGCTGCGCGACCGGCTGACCGAGGCCAGGGAGACAGCTGGCGGCTGCAACCATCCCATCCCCGGTGGGATGATCGAAACTGCGGAAAACCTGCAGAAGCAGTTCGGGATCAGCCGGGAGCGGCAGGATCGGCTCGCCGCAGCATCCCAGCAGCGTGCCGTCGCGGCAACGAAAAGCGGGCTTTTCGACGCCGAGATCGTACCGGTCACCGTGCCCCCGGCCCGCAGGGGCGCTGAGGCGACCGTGGTCACCGTGGATGAGGGGCCCCGTGAGGGCACCAGCGTCGAGAAGCTCTCTTCACTGCGTCCGGTGCTGGGCGGCACGGTGACCGCGGGGAACGCATCGACGCAAAACGACGGTGCCGCCGCGGTGATCGTGACCACCCGTCAGAGGGCCGTCGAACTCGGACTCCACCCCGTGGCCACGCTGCGCGGCTGGGCCGTGGCCGGGGTCGATCCGGAGACGATGGGCATCGGGCCGGTTCCGGCGACGAGGAAGGTGCTCGGACGCCTCGGGCTCAGTCTCGGCGACATCGACGCCTTCGAGCTCAACGAGGCCTTCGCCGCGCAGACCCTGGCGGTGCTGGAGGAATGGGGCATCGACGCGGAGGATCCCCGTCTGAACCCGCAGGGTTCCGGGATCTCCCTCGGCCATCCCGTCGGCGCCACCGGAGCCCGGATGCTGGTCACCCTGACCCACCGCATGCAGCGCGAGAATGCACGGCTGGGGCTGGCAACCATGTGCATCGGCGGTGGCCAGGGACTGGCCGCGGTGGTGGAGGGGGAGCCGGCGGAATAAAGGGAAGGGGCGGAGGTTCCCACCTCCGCCCCTTCCCCGTGTGAACCCTAGCGGCTCAGCTTGCGGTAATCGAAGACCGAATCGATGATCCCGTACTCCACCGCCTCCGCGGCGGTGAGGATCTTGTCACGGTCGGTGTCGATCCGGATCTGCTCCGCGGTCTTGCCGGTGTGGAAGGCGAGGGTGTTCTCCATCAACTTGCGCATGCGCTCGATCTCGCGGGCCTGGATCTCCAGATCGGAGACCTGGCCCTGGGTCCCCTGCGTTGCGGGCTGGTGGATGAGGACACGCGCATTCGGCAGGGCCGCGCGCTTACCCGGTGCACCTGCCGCCAGCAGCACCGCAGCCGCGGAGGCGGCCTGCCCGAGGCAGACCGTCTGCACATCCGGGCGCACATACTGCATGGTGTCGTAGATCGCCATCAGCGCGGTGAAGGAACCACCGGGAGAGTTGATGTACATGGTGATGTCACGATCGGGGTCCATGCCCTCAAGGACGAGAAGCTGCGCCATCACATCGTTGGCGGAGGTGTCATCGACCTGGGTTCCCAGGAAGATGATGCGCTCCTCGAACAGCTTCGCATAGGGGTTGGTCTCCTTGGTCCCGTACGCGGACTGCTCGATGAAAGACGGCAGCACGTAACGCGACGAAGGCATCTGAAATCCGTTGCTCATTGAAATATCTCCTTCTAGTTCTCGTGTGCCTTAATTACCCACCGAGCCGCCGGTGGCGTGCTCGATGACGTGATCGACGATTCCATAATCCTTCGCCTGCTGGGCCGTGAACCAGCGGTCACGGTCGGAGTCGAGGGTCACCTGCTCGAAGGTCTGGCCGGTGTGCTCCGCAATAAGCTCGGCCATCTCCCGCTTGGTCTGCGCGAACTGCTCCGCCTGAATCGCGATGTCCGCGGCGGTGCCACCGACACCCGCGGAAGGCTGGTGCATCATGATGCGGGCGTGGGGCAGCGCGAAACGCTTGCCCCGGGTGCCACCGGAGAGCAGGAACTGCCCCATCGACGCCGCCAGGCCCATGCCGTAGGTGGCGACATCGCAGGGAGCGTACTTCATGGTGTCGTAGATGGCCATGCCCGCGGTCACCGAACCACCGGGGGAGTTAATGTACAGGGAGATGTCCCTGGTGGGGTCCTCGGCGGACAGCAGCAGGATCTGGGCGCAGAGGCGGTTGGCGATCTCATCGTCGACCTGGGTACCCAGGAAGATGATGCGCTCGCGCAGAAGTCGCTCATAGACGGAATCTCCGAGGTTGAGCCCCGCTCCGCCGGAGTTCATCTGAATGTCGCTCATGAAAAAATTCAACTCCTATATTCTTGTTCAATCAGGTTCCATCAGGTTCAATGTCACCAGACTACCCGCGTATTTCCGCCGCACCGCTTCTGTTCGCTATCAGCGTCGAAAAGCGTGTGAGCATGGCAAAGGCCCGGCAACAGACGTTGCCGGGCCGGACGGGGAAGGCTTATGCCTCGTCGGTGCCGTCCTCGGAGTCATCCGAGTCATCATCACCGAAGTAGACGGAGGCATCTACCTCATTGCCCTCGGAATCCGTGACGCTGACACGGCAGATGGCCTGTGCCAGTGCCTTGCCACGGCGCACGTCGGAGAACAGGTTCGCGATCTGACCGGACTCCTGCAGCTGCGAGATGAACTGGTTCGGGTCCATCCCATAGCTCTGTGCGGTGAACAGAATGTGATCGGTCAGCTCCTGCTGGGACACCTGGGGCTCCTCGGCCTCGGCGAGTGCATCCAGGAAGAGCTGTGTGCGAACGGCGGTCTCGGCGTTCGCACGGTTCTCCGCGTCGAACTCCTCACGGGTGGTGCCCTGAGCCTCCAGGGCGGAGGTCAGCGCGGCCTCATCATGTGCGAGCTGGCCGAGCAGCTGGTGCAGCTGGGAATGGACCTGCTCGGTGACGATGGACTCCGGCAGCGCGAAGGTGACCTTCTCCAGTGCAGCCTTGAGAGCCTCGTCGCGGATGCTGGAGGCCTGCTCATTCTTCACACGGGCCTCGACGTCCTTGGCCGCGGACTCGCGCAGCTCCTCGATGGTGTCGAACTCCGAGGCCATCTGGGCGAACTCGTCATCGAGCTCGGGGAGCTCGCGCTGCTTGGTCGCGGTGACCTCGACGGTGACCGTCGCCTCCTCGTCCTTGTGATCGCCACCGGCGAGGGTGGTGGTGAACTCGGCGGACTCACCGGTCTTCATCCCGACCAGGACCTTGTCCAGGCCGTCGATCAGATCGCCGGAACCGACCTCGTAGGACAGCCCCTCGGTGGTCGCCTCATCGATCTTTTCGCCGTTGACGGAGGCACTGAGGTTGATGGTGGCGAACTCACCCTTCTTCAGCTTGTGGTTGTGATCCTTGAGGGTGCTGAAGCGGGACCGCAGGGTCTCCAGCTCGGCGTCGATCGCCTCATCGTCGATCTGGACCGCGGGGACCTTAACGGAGATCTCGGCGAAGTCCGGAAGCTCGATCTCGGGACGGACATCGACCTCGGCGGTGAACTCGACCAGATCCCCGTCCTCAATTCGGGTGACCTCAACCTCGGGCTGACCGATGGCCTTGATGTTGTTTTCCTCAATGGCCTCCGCGTAGCGGTTGGGCAGCATGTCATTGACAACCTGCTCGAGCACCGGGCCGCGGCCGAAGCGGGCGTCAATCAGCTGACGCGGAGCTTTACCTTTGCGGAAACCGGGGATCTGAACCTGCTGCGCGAGAGCGGCGTAGGCCTGGTCGATCTCCGGCTTGAGGTCGTCGAACGATACCTCAACGGTGATTTTTGCACGGGTTTCGCTCAGCTGCTCGACGGAACTCTTCACGAGTAAATCTCCTGGAATGATCGGGGGTTGAAAATAGGTCAGGTTCTGAAACAAGCCCGGTCCCGGCCGATGTCAATCGTCCGAAACCGGGCTTGTACTCAAGTCGGGGCGACAGGATTTGAACCTGCGACCCCCTGCTCCCAAAGCAGGTGCGCTACCAAGCTGCGCCACGCCCCGATATTCTTTTGTTCACAACGAACCGGGTTGATACTACAACACAACCTTCGGATGGTGTTAAACCACCCTGCCGGATTCGTTCCGCATGCCCGTAGTTGCAGAGTCTACATCCACGTCCCCGCACCCAATCCCTCCCCCTGGACCCGGAAAAGAAAAACGCGGGGCCCGTGTGAAACGGACCCCGCGAAGCAATGGAGGGAATGACGGGAATCGAACCCGCGTCATCAGCTTGGAAGGCTGAGGTAATAGCCATTATACGACATTCCCCTTGCGGCCCGTGCCTGCTGGCCGCTGCATCAACATGTTAGCTGACGCCCCCGACTTTGAAAAATTCGCTGGCCACACCACCGATCCGGGAACCGGAGCCACGCCGGCATTCGCCCCCCATCGACGGGGCAGTTCGAAGCGGTCCGAACACCTTCCGGTCAACTGTTAAAGTTTTACTAATTAATTTTAAGCTACCGCCCTGCGACTCCGACGCCGAACCAAAAACCGCAGCCAAACCGCCCGCCACGCTATTAATAAACGTTCACATATATACAGTGGTCACGCTCATTAAATACAATTTTTCCCGGGATAATGGGGCCGTACACCGGTTTGCACACATTTTATTAAGTGCCTTTTCGACAGCTGTTGGTATTCTCACGTAACCTAGCATGCATGAAGCCAAAGATCATCGATGAAGAAACAGGAAGAGAGCTCTGGACCGCCATCGAGTGCGCAGCTTTCTCAGGCACCGCCCGCGGCACTTTTACCAGCTACGCCGGCCGCGGACGTGCACCGAAGCCCGTATCCAAACTCCACGGCCTCACACTCTGGGATTCACAGAACATCAGGGAATGGGTCGAGGAGAGGGCAGCGGGAAACAAGGGGCTAACCTCAGTGGGAGCTCTCTAAGAGAGCCTAGTCCTGAGATTTTCTTATATTTCCTTAAGTTTGAACCGGTGGCCCTCCGAACTGGGGGGCCACCGGTTTTTCTTCTCCCCATGCCACGGATCGCTCCCAGGGAACTTTGAATCCTCCATGACCGTTGAATGCTTGACATTACAAATGAGGCCGGAATCTCGTTCCGGTACGCGACACTGTTGAGTGAGTTGAAGAAACTGTGGAAGGCCTACTTCTGATCGCCATCGTCATCGGTGGTGGCGTGTTCATCGCCAGCCGGATCTCCGGGGGCAACAACAAGAAACGGGAGGAGCGGGAGTTCGAGGACGCCCAGGCCGATGCCCGGCGCTGGATCGAACGGCTGAGCTCCCAGGTGCTCACCCTCGCAGGCAGCGACGCCGCCTCCACCCAGGCCATCGCGGATGCATCCGAAAGATACACCGCCGCCTCCTCGCAGATCGGCACCGCGACCACCAAACGCCAGGCGGAGCTCGCCCGGGAATCCGCACTCGAGGGCCTGCACTATATGAACGCCGCCCGCGAGATCATGGGTATGCCCGCGGGTCCCGAGCTTCCTCCGCTGGAGGGACAGCGCAACGCCGGACGCGTCTCGGAAAAGCGCACCATCGACCAGGACGGTCGCACAATCACCGCATCCCCGGTTGCCACCGATGAGACCCCGAACTACTACCCCGGTGGCAACGTCGCGGGCAGGCCGGTTCCCGCCGGCTGGTATTCCGAGCCGTGGTGGGCATCCGCCCTGCGCACCGGAATCTGGACCGCGGGATCGGTGTTCATGTTCTCCGCACTCTTCAACGGGATGGCCGGCGTCGGCTACTCCGGTCAGGAATTCGAGGACGGGTACGGGCAGGGCTATGAGGATGGACTCGGAGCCGCCGGTGACGGCGGTGACGGCGGCGGCGACATGGGAGACGGCGGCGACATGGGGGACGCAGGCGGCGACATGGGGGACGCAGGCGGCGACGGCGGCGGATTCTTCGGTGGTGACGGTGGCGGGGACGGTGGCGGCTTCTTCGACGGTGGCGGCTTCGACTTCGACTTCTAGATCACGGTGCACCAAAGGGGAAAAGGGCAGTTCAACCGAACTGCCCTTTTCCCCTTTTTGTGATATCTAGCTGGGGACAACCGGAGCGACCCCGGTGCGTTCATAATCCGAGAGGATATCAATACGGCGCTGGTGACGTTCGGCGTTGCTCCACTCCTGATCGAGGAAGGCGTCCACGATCTCGAGTGCCTCCTCGGTGGAGTGCATCCTGCCACCGATGCCGATGAGATTGGCGTTGTTGTGTTCCCGTGCCAGGCGGGCCGTTTCCACGGACCAGGCGAGAGCGCAGCGCGCCCCCTTCACCTTGTTCGCCGCGATCTGCTCACCGTTGCCCGAACCACCCAGCACGATGCCGAGCGACCCCGGATCGTTGACCGTGCGACTTGCCGCCTCGATGCAGAAGGCCGGGTAATCATCGTCCGGGTCGTAGGTGTGGGCACCGCAGTCGATCACCTCATGGCCGTGGGCCTTCAGGTGCTCAGCGATTGCATTTTTGGTCTCGAATCCAGCGTGGTCAGCTCCAAGGTATACGCGCATGGAGTCAAGTCTAACGGGTTCGGGCACCACCTCCATCACCAGTTAAGTGATTTCGGGGGTGGGGACCCGATTTCCACCATCACCGCCGCCGGAACCTAATCAGCGAACCTCCTCCACAGCAGCCACAGCAGTCCGAACAGGAGAAGCAGCGGAATGAGCCGGAAGATCATGATCACGGCCCCGAGGAACGCCGCGACCACGGCCACGGCGGCGGAGAGGGTCGCGACTACCGCCACTATCAGCGACAACGTCCGGTTGTCATTCCAGCTGTAGTAGGCCGCCGCACCTCCGAGAAGGGCGATTATGCACGCGGTGATGGTGGTGCTGAGCACGGTCGCTCCTCCTGCCTAGTCGAACTGCGGATTCTCGGTACGAGACCGCTTGATCTCAAAGAAAAAGGGGTAGGCGGCGAGCTTGATGGCGCCATCGAAAATCTCTCCGGCCTCCTCCCCACGCGGGATCCTGGTGAGCACGGGACCGAAGAAGGCGGTGTCCCCGAACTTGATCACGGGGGTGCCCACGTCATCGCCGACCTCATCCATGGCGCTCTGATGGAACGCCCTGAGCGCCCCGTCCCATTCATCGGTGTCGGCGACCGCCGCGAGTGATGCGTCCAGTCCGACCTCCGCGAGCGACTCCTCGATCACGGCGTTGTTCGCGCCGTAGCCCACGGCGTCCCGGGCGCGCCCGTCATTGTGCAGTCGGGTTCCCATGGCGGTGTAGAGGGCGTCGAGCTTCTCCGGGTGCTCGGTGGCTACCGCCGCGAACACGCGTGCCGGCCCCCACGCTGATTTCATTCGCTCCGCATAGGACTCGGGAAGATCCCGGCCCTCATTGAGCACCGCGAGGCTCATCGGGATCAGGGAGACGGTGACATCCCGCACCTTCTCCACCTCCTTGATCCATCGCGAGGTGACCCAGCAGAAGGGGCAGGTGGTATCAAACCAGAGTGTTACCTTTTCGGGCATTGCTTGTTCTCTTTCTCTTCTCCGTACCGAACTCATAGCCGATGCTACGTGGCACTCCAGCGTAGGCCGGAACTATCGTGGGTGTCATCGAAGAAACTCATTCCGGAGGGGTAAGGCGCCCCGGGCCGGAGGGAATCTCGTCCACAACACCCCCGCATCAAGGAGCTTCAGATGACATCAACCAACCTCACCAGGCAGGAAGCCGCGCAACGCTCACAGATGCTGAAGGTGGACAACTACAACGTCTCCCTGGATCTGACCATGGGAGAGGAGTTCTTCAGTTCAACCACCGTTGCCACCTTCACCGTCAGGGAGCAGGGGGACACCTTCATCGACCTCCGCGCCGCCACCGTCGACGAGGTGCGGCTGGACAATGAGAGCATCCGCGATGCGGCTGTGACCCTCGGTACCGATGGATATGACGACACCCCGGGACTGCTCCTGGAGGGTCTGACCATCGGCCAGCACACGCTGCGGGTCGCGGCGACCATCCCCTATTCGCGCACCGGAGAGGGCCTGCACCGCTTCGTCGATCCGGCAGACAATGAGATCTACCTCTACACCCAGTTCGAAACCGCCGACGCGAAGCGGATGTTCGCCTGCTTCGATCAGCCTGATCTGAAGGCCACCTACGACCTGTCGATCCGGACACCGAAGGGGTGGAGGGTGATCTCGAATGCGGAGCAGACCGTCTCCTCCCAGAATCCAGATTTTGACACCCACGTCTCCCGCATCGACTATCCCCTGTCCACGTACCTGGTGGCGGTGTGCGCGGGTCCCTACCACGAGATCGTCGACACCTGGTCGGGCACGCTCCACCACCACCCCGAGACCCCCTCCGATCAGCCCACCGATCTCACGGTTCCGCTGGGGATCTACTGCCGTCGCTCCCTCGCCCCCCACCTTGACGCGGAGCGCCTGTTCACCGAGACCAAACAGGGCTTCGACTGGTACCACCGCAACTTCGGGGTCGCGTACCCCTTCGGTAAGTACGACCAGATCTTCGTCCCGGAGTTCAACGCCGGGGCCATGGAGAACGCGGGTGCCGTCACGATCCGGGATGAATACATCTTCTCCTCGAAGGCGACACGCTACCGCTATGAGCGCCGCGCGGACACCGTCCTCCACGAGCTTGCGCACATGTGGTTCGGCGATCTGGTGACCATGCAGTGGTGGGATGATCTGTGGCTCAATGAGTCCTTCGCCACCTGGTCCGCGGCCATCTCCCAGGCGGAGGAGACGGAGTACGACACCGCCTGGGTGACCTTCGCAAACGTGGAGAAGTCCTGGGCGTACCAGCAGGACCAGCTGCCCTCCACACACCCGGTGTTCTCCGACGGCTACGATATCGAGACCGTCGATCAGAACTTCGACGGCATCACCTACGCCAAGGGGGCCTCCGTACTCAAGCAGCTGCAGGCCTACGTCGGCCGTGAGGAGTTCCTGGCCGGGGTCCGCCGCCATTTCGCCGGGCACGCCTGGGGGAACGCCACCTTCGACGATCTGCTGTCCGCCCTCGAGGCCTCATCGGGACGTGACCTGTCCAACTGGGCGGATCAGTGGCTCAAGACCACGGGCATCAACACCCTCTCGGCGCGTTTCCAGGTCAGTGACGGTCGGTACACCGATTTCGCCGTCGTGCAGGAGGGCGAGGTCCTGCGCACCCACCGCATCGCGGTGGGTCTCTACACGCTTGCCGACGCCACCGTCACCCGCACGCACCGCGTCGAGGTGGACGTGGAGGGGACGTCGACAAGCATCGCCGAGCTCGTCGGTGTCGAGCAGGCGGATTTCGTTCTGGTCAACGACGATGATCTGACCTATGCGCTCCTCGGTCTCGATGGTGACTCCCTGGAGTTCATCGTCAGCAACATCGACCGCTTCGCCGATCCCATGCCGCGAACACTGGCATGGTCCGCGGCCTGGGAGATGACCCGCGGGGGCGAGATGAAGGCCCGGGACTTCGTGGCGCTGGTCGCCCGCGGTGCCCGCGCCGAGACCGAGATCGCGGTGCTGGAGCGCATCCTCATGCAGGCCGCCTCCGCGGTACGCAACTACGCCGACCCGGAATGGGCACGGACAAAGGGAAACGATCTTCTCGCCACCGCCCTTCTCGACGGTGCGCGGGAGGCCGAACCCGATTCGGACACCCAGCTCGCTTTCATCCAGGCTCTGGCGAAGGTCAGGCTCAACGACGCCGCGGCCGAGTTCTTCCGTCAGCTTCTCGACGGCCGGATCGACGGCCTCACCGTCGATTCCGACCTGCGCTGGTGGGCACTGACCGCCCTGATCGCCCACGGGGACATCGATGATCCCGAGGATGCCGTCGCCGAGGAACTCATCAGGGACAGGTCCTCCTCCTCATACGTGGCCTCGCTGCGCGCCCTCGCCGCGATTCCCACCGCCGAGGTGAAGGCCACCGTCTACGCCGAGGTCACGGCCCTGGACAATCGCCTCAGCAACCTGGAGTCGCGCCACAAGATCGAGGGACTGACCTTCACCGGGTCGGGGGAGCTCCTCCAGCCCTTCAATGAGCGCTTCTTCGAGATCGCCGATGGGGTGTGGGCGGACTTCTCCGGTGAGATGGCGCTGCGCACGCTCACCGGCATCTACCCCTCGTGGGACATCTCAGCCGCGGGACTCGAGCGCGCCGATCTCTTCCTCAGCCGGGATCACGCGACCGGGCTGGCACGTATCGTCAGCGAGGAACGCGATCGCGTGGCCCGCGCCCTGCGCCTGCGCAGGGTCGACGCCAGCTGAGCACCCACCGCGGCCGTAAACCGGTGTCCCCGACCCCGGGGGATCCCGGGTGTTCAGTCGGTGCCGAGGGGGCCGATGGTGGTATCACCGCGCAGGCGTTTGACCACGTTCTCCGCGGAGATCAGACACATGGGCACACCCACCCCGGGCACCGTGGTCGCGCCGGCGTAGTAGAGCCCGTCCACCCGTGCCGATCTGTTCGAGCCACGGAGGAAGGCCGACTGGCCGAGAGTGTGCGAGTATCCGATGCTCCCTCCCGACCAGGCGTTGTACTGATCCGCGAAATCGGCGGGCCCGATGGTCCTTGAGACCACGATGCGCTCCCGCAGGTCGGGGATTCCCGCCCAGCGCTCTATCTGGGCGAGCGCCGCCTCGGCGATCGCCTCGACCTGTCCGTCCGCCCGGCCATGGAGATCACCGTGTCCCAGCGAGACCTCGGCGGGCACCGGCACCAGGATGAACAGGTTCTCGTGTCCCTCGGGGGCGACCCCGGGGTCGGTGGCGGAGGTCTTTGAGATGTAGATGGATTCGGAGGCACCCGAGGTGGCATCGAAAACCGTGCGGAAATCATCGTCCCAGTCGGAGCTGAACAACAGGGTGTGGTGGAGCAGCTCGGGAAGCTCGCCCCGCACGCCGGCGAGGATCAGCACGGTACCCAGACCCGGTTGGCGCCGCGCCCACCTGCGCTCCGGCAGGGTGCGCAGGTGCTCCGGGAGCAGCCGGGTCTCGGTGAAGTGCAGATCCGCCGTACTGACCACGATGTCCGCGGCGATGAATCCGGAATCGGTGTCCACCCCGGTGACCCGGGAGCCCTCCGTGCGTATTCCCGTCACCTCGGTGTTGAGGTGGACGGTGGAGGCGTCGGCAAGCGCGGCGAGGCTGCGCACCACCGCGGCGAACCCACCGAGCGGGTAGTTCACGCCCTGAACCAGGTCGGTGTGGCTCATCAGGTGGTAGAGCGCTGGGGTGCTCTCGGGATGCGTGGAGAGGAACACCGCCGGATAGGTGAGAATCTGGCGGAGCTTGACATCGGAGAAGGTGGTGTTGACCTTCACCTTCAGCGATGTGCACAGGCTGGCGAGCAGTTGTGGGATCCGGCGCAGCATGTCGAGGGTGAAGTAGGGGCTGAAATCACTGAAGGTGGTGTAGAGAAAGCCGTCGATGGCCAGTTGATATATGCGGGATGCGGAGTCGAGGTAGACGTGCAGCCGCTGTCCGGCCCCCGGCTCCCTGGATTCAAAGAGGTCCTCGGCTTCCCCTGTCCTGACATCGACGACCTCACCGTGTTCATCGATGATGCGGTAGGCGGGGCTCAGGTCGACCAGCTCGAGCTGCTCCTCGGTGGAGGTGCCACAGAGCCGGAAGAAGTGCTCGAAGGCGTCGGGCATGAGGTACCAGCTGGGCCCGGTGTCCCAGCGGAAGCCCTGGGAGGCGAAGGATCCGGCGCGTCCGCCCACCTCCCCGCGTTGCTCAATGATGTCGACCTCGTGTCCCTCGCGGGTGAGCAGGGCAGCTGTCGCCAGTCCCGCCACTCCCGCACCGATAATGGCTACCTTCATCTTCGGAGAACCTCCTTGAACACGGCCGTCACCGCGAGACCGGCCTTGGTTGATGCTGGAACCCGGATGCGGGTGGAACTCAGCTCCTCCAGCGGAGCACCGTCGATGAGTTCGAGCAGACGGTCATAGAGTTCGGTTGCCGCCCGCACGCCCGCCCGCGCGCCGAGGGGCAGCAGCGGGATGCTGGCCCGGGCGGCGTCGAGATCCGCACGGATGTCAAGGAGCAGCTCCTGCTTACCCTCCTCACCGACCGCCTGCAGGTAGGTCCTGCCGAGCAGCTGGGCGTCCTCCGCACGGTCGCGCAGGAAGTTGATCTTCTGGAACGCCGAACCCAGCCTGCGGGCCCCCTGTTCCATGCGCGCGCGGTCGGCCGGGGAGGTGTCGGTTTCACGCAGGAAGATGTCCAGGCACAGCAATCCGATGACCTCGGCCGAGCCATAGATGTAGGTCCCCAGCTCGCGCGGATCGTAGACCTGCCTGGTCAGATCCCGGCGCATCGCGGCGAAGAAGGAACGCAACAGCCCCGGGTCGAAGTCACAGGCTCTGGCGGTGGCCCCGAAGGCGTGCACGATCGGGTCGGCACTGAAACCGCATCCCAGCGATCCCAGGACGAGCTCCTCGTAGTTTTCGAGGAGGCCCCGCACCTGCCCCGGCGTGCAGCCGGCTGCGGCGGCGGTGCCGTCCACGATCTCATCGGCGATGCGCACCACCGCGTAGAGCGCCTCGATATCCCGGCGGATCCGTGGTGAGAGCAATCTGCTGGCCACGGTGAAACTGGTGGAATATGTGGAGATGACGCCGGCGGCCGAACGCCTGCTCATCCGGGTGAAGCGCTCTAGAAACTCGCTCTGACCTGGCACATCAACCTCCCATCCACCCAAGTCACTCTACCGCCTTGGGGATGGGGAGGAAAAAGCGGGGTCGGCGACGGTTGGGGGCCGCACCCTAGAGGAAGCGCCAGGGTACCTCGGGCTCCCCAAGGGAGAGCATGAGTCGGTTCGCCCAGTTGAAAAAGGCCGTGGAGTTGATCAGATCGACGATCTGCAGATCCGTGAATCCGACCCCGTGCAGGGAGCTGATGGATTCGCGGTTGAAGCGCATCGGGGTGCGGGTCAGTGCACGGGCCGCATCCCGGATGGCGTTCCACTGATCGGAGCCGAGATCGGCATCCACACCCTGCTCGATGAGCGCGTTGATGTCATCCGTCCTCCCCGACTCCTCCTCGGCACGTCCGGCGTGCACCGAGGCGCAGTAGACGCAGCCGTTGAAACGCGAGGTGACGGTGGCGGCGAGCTCACGCTCGGCGCGGCCGATACCCTCGCCCTCGGTGTTGAAGAAGATGTCCAGATCGGTCAGGGTGCGCGCCTTCAAGGCTCTCGGATCCCGTGCGAGCAGGCGGAAATAGGGCATATCGGCACGCTCGGGCTGAATGAGCGAGTCCATCTGTTCCGCTGTCAGATCTGCCTTGTCCAGCGGCGGCACCCACGGCCGCCAACCCAGCGCGTGGTTGACAAAACGCTCCGGGCGGTTGAGCGCGGGATAGGTCGTGATGGGAAAGCCTGCGTCCGAGAGCGTCCACTCCGCTTCGGGGATGCTCAACCTCGCGGAGTCGGTGACCTCGATGTTCTCGCCGTTGAGGGTACGCAGTCCGTATGCGACACGCAGCTGGAAGGTCAGGAAGCTGATCAGCTGCGCGAGGGAGACGGTGTCATCGGCGCTCCAGCCCGCGGCCGAGAGCCTTCCCAGGACCTCCGGGCGGGAATCGCGGGGGTGGAAGACCAGCAGGTGTGCGTAGTCGAAGGCCGCGGCGAGGCGCCCACCGAGCTTGTCGACGTCGTTGCGCAGCGAACCCCCGGGACGTGATTCCGCTGCCAGGCCGGGCTCGCGGTAGGTCCCGTAGGGACCGGCCGAGAGGCCCGCCCCGATGGCGTCGGTGACCGCGGCGGCCAGGTGGGCGGGGGCGTCGTCGAGAAGCAGCTCGGAATACAGGTCGACGGCGGGGTCGAAGCGGTGCAGACCGGAGACATAGGTGGCCACGGCGTAGCGCTCTCCGAAGGTGAAGGTGCCGGGGTCGGTCGGCTCGAGCAGCGCCTCGAAGCTCTTCTGGGCGTTGTCGCGGGCCTGGGGTCGGTTATCGCGCAGCTCGGGAAGATCCGCGCCCACCAGCATATCTATGATATCGGGCATGTAATGAACAACTCCTATTTATAGACCAAGGTTGAGATCCCCACCACGGTAGCGCGAACCGGGGATGGCGTCGATGAGTTGTCTGGTGAAGTCGGTCCGCGGATTGTTGAAAACCTCGGAGGTCGGTCCGGATTCGACCTGCCTGCCGTGGCTCATCACCGAGACGGTATCGGAGATCTCTCGTACCACGGCGAGGTCGTGGGAGATGAAGACGTAGGTCAGACCGAGCTCGCGCTGGAGCTCATCGAGCAGCCGGAGAATCTGCGCCTGCACCGTGACATCGAGTGCGGAGACGGCCTCGTCGAAGACCACCAGTTCGGGTTCGAGGATCATCGCACGCGCGATGGCCACCCGCTGGCGCTGACCGCCGGAGAGTTCGCTGGGGCGCCGGGAGGCCAGCTGCGGGTCCAGTGCCACCAGATCCAGGTAGTGCTCGACCTTCCCTGCTATCTGCCGCTTCGATAAAGAGGTGAAGTTGCGCAGCGGCTCACCGATGGTGGCGCCGATGGTCTGACGGGGGTCGAGCGAGGAGTAGGGGTTCTGGTATACCAGCTGCACCTTCCTGCGCAGCTCCCGCCGCTCGGCTCTGCCGAGGGTGGTCACCTCGGTGCCACCGATGGTGATTGACCCGGAGGTGGGGTCGGTGAAGGCGGAGATCGCACGCCCGATGGTGGTTTTGCCGGAGCCGGACTCCCCCACGACCGCGTGGGTGGTTCCGGGCAGCACGGTGAATGAAACCTCATCGACTGCGCGGAAGGGATCGGAGTTGCCGCGGGCGTATTCCTTGCTGACCTTGTCCACCACCAGCAACGGCCCCTTTTCCGCGGCAATCGCCGGATCCACGGCCGGAACCCGGGCGGGGATGTCACCGATGGTCAGCGAGGGGGCATCGGCGAGCAGCTGTCTGCTGTAGGGATCCTTGGGATCGGTGAGCACCGCGGCGGCGTAACCGGACTCCCGGACCTCACCCTTGCGCATCACCACGATGCGGTCGGCGCGATCGCCGGCAACCGCGAGGTCATGGGTGATGAAGAGGATGCCCATGCCCAGTTCGGACTGCATGTCCTCGAGGAGATCGAGGATGATCTTCTGCACCGTGACATCCAGGGCCGAGGTCGGCTCGTCGGCGATGATCAGATCCGGTTCCAGGGCGATGGCCGCGGCGATCAGGGCTCGCTGCTTCATGCCTCCGGACAGTTCGTGGGGGTACTGCCTGTAGCGCACCTCGGGATTGTCTATGCCGACGCGGTCCAGGAGTTCAATCACGCGGCGCTTGCGTTCCGCCGCGTTTCCGCGTTTGTGAATCGCGAGTCCCTCCCCCACCGAGGCGCCGATGGTGGCGACGGGGTTGAGTGAGTTGTTGGGATCCTGCGGGATCAGACCGATCCTGGCGCCGCGGATCCCCGCCCACTCCCTCGGGCTCAGACCGACCAGCGACCTGCCCTGGAAGCGTATGTCCCCCGAGTCCACCTCCGCGTTGTCGGCGAGCAGACCGATGACCGCCTGCGCGGTGGTGGTCTTGCCCGACCCCGATTCGCCGACGATGGCGGTCACCTGTCCCGGATGGACCTCCAGGCTGACATTGTTGACGGCGTGGACCAGGCCCTTCGCGGTGCCGTAGGACACCACGAGATCCTCGATCTGCAGCAATGGCTGAGTGCTCATCGTTGCTAGACCTCCTTCTGGATGATGCGGCTGAGATAGTTCGCGGAGAGCACGACGATGACGATGACCAGGCCGGGAAGGATGGTCAGCCACCAGGAGGTGGCCATGTAGTCACGGGCGTCGGAGATGAGCAGACCCCATTCCGGCGTGGGCGGCGGGGCACCGTAGCCGAGGAAGCCGAGAACGGACAATTGGAGAATGGCGGAGCCGAACTGCAGCGCGGCGAGGGCGAGCACCGGTGTCAGAGAATTGGGGAGCACATGCCGGAAGAGGACCTCGGTCTGGGTTCCGCCGGAGCCGTAGGCCGCCTCCACGAAATCGGAGCCGGCGACCGTGAGCACCTGGGACCGCGCGAGGCGGGCGAAGGTGGCCACCGAGGTGACCCCGACCGCGAGGGCCGCGTTCATGGTGCCGAAGCCCAGCAGGATGATCACCGACAGCGACAGCAGCAGCGCTGGGATGGACAGCAGCACATCAACCACGCGCATGAGCACGGTGTCCACGATTCCCCGCCGCGTGCCGGCGATCAGACCGATCAGCGTGCCCGCGACCAGGCCGACCAGCACGGCGATCAGTGCCCCGAGCAGGGTCTCCCTGCTGCCGTAGACGACCCGGCTGTAGAGGTCGCGGCCCACCGAATCCGTACCGAACCAGTGCTCGGCGCTCGGGCCAAGCAGCGCGGTGGCATCACCGCTGTAGGGATTCTGGGAGGTGAACAGACCCGGCAGCACGGCCATGACAACGGCGGTGCCGAGGACGAGAAGTGCGATGACCGTGCCGGGGCGGGTCCACAGGTTCGCCGAGTAGCGGCGGCGTCCGGTTGCGGGTTTCTTCGGGGCGATGGTGGTGTTGGTCATGGCTTATGCCCTTTCCCTGCGGCGCAGACGGGCATCGAGGACCGGGTAGAGGAGGTCGACGATGAGATTGATCAGAACATAGACGGCGGCGGCGATGACCACGATGGCGAGCATGACGGGCATATCGCGGTTGGCCACGGCCGCGACCGTCATCGCACCGATGCCGGCGCGTCCGAAGACGGCCTCGGTCACCACCGCGCCGCCGACGAGCTCACCGAAGACAATGCCGGCGATGGTCAGTGTGGGCAGCAGTGCGTTGCGCAGAATGTTGCGGAAGAAAACCCACATCTCCCCGGCGCCGCGCGCCCGGACCGCCGCGATGAAGGGCTGGCCCTTGACCTCCTCGATGGAGCGGATAAGCACCTGTGCCAGTGGGGCGGCGATCGGAACGGACAGCGTGATGGTGGGCAGGATCAGTGCCTGCGCCGTGGAGGTGCCGATCACCGGGACCCAGCCGAGACGGAAGGAGACGATCTGAATGAGGATGATGCCGAGCCAGAAGCTGGGCAGTGAGATGAACAGCGGAGGCAGCATCTGGAAGACCGATCGGATCCAGGCGAAGCGGTCCAGGGTCGCCAGGATGGAGATACCCAGCGCCAGGATCACCGCCAGCGCGAATGCGAGAACCGCCAGTGCCAGGGTGCCGGGGAGGGCCTCGGCGATCATCGTCGAGACGGCGGTGCCGGTCTGGACGGAGTACCCGAAATTGCCCACCAGGAAGCCACCGAGGGTGTGGAAGTACTGTGCCAACAGGGTTTCGTCGGCCCCGTAGGACTGTCTGATCTCCTCGATCTGCTCGGGGGACAGTCCGAGGTCGGGGCTCGAGTACCGTGCGGTGACGGCATCCCCGGGCAGTGCGGACAGCAGGATGAAGGCCAGGGTGAAGGTGACCAGGAGCACCACGAGTGCCTGGCCGATGCGGCGTAGTATTTCTGCGGTGCCCATCTAGTCCTCCTTTTCTCGTGTTGCGTTGTCATTGTCCCCGGCCGCCTGCGGGTCGGCGCCGGGCTGCTGATCGGAGAAGTCGAGGTAGGTCTCGTAGAAGCTCGGCCGGCCGATGACATCCGGATTGAATCCGCGGACGTGGGGTTGCACACCGTAGACGACGGGTTCCTCGAACAGCGGCAGCACATAGGCCTGTTCGGTGATGTAGTCCTGCGCCGCGGCGGAGGCCGCCCGGCGGTCATTCTCATCAGGGCTCGAGGCGATCGCCATGAGCAGCTCCTCGAGGTGGGGATCGCCGATGTCCTTGAGATCGCCGTCCATGGTCATGTTCAGCAGCTCATTGCGGTTGCTGGAGTAGTACATCGACTTGAGCACGTCATAGTCGGCGCGGCCGACCATCGAATGCCGGACCTGGATCTTGGAGGGGTCCTTGGAATCTGCGTCCTGGGCGGCCTGGTCACCTGGATTGAGGTTGACTCTGATGCCGATCTCGGCCAGTTGCTCCTGGACCATGGTGACCACCTCGCGGGAGCGGGGTTGGGGCAGTGCCTCGTTGAAGGTCAGTTCCAGCGGGGTGCCGTCCTTGCTCCGGTAGCCGTCCTCGCCGACGGTCCAGCCGGCGGCGTCGAGAAGCTGCTGTGCGGCGTCGACGTCGTGGACGTAGGCGTTTACCTGCTCCTTGTATCCGAGTGCGTTGCGCGCGAGCACCGAGGTGGCCAGCGGATAGGAGGGGCTGAAGAGCACCCGCATGATCTTCTCACGGTCGATTGCGTGGATCAGGGCCTGGCGGACGCGGATGTCCTGCAGAATGGGGTTTTTGAAACGGAAGTTGAAGCTGTTGTTAACACCGTTTGTCGCCGCCGAGACCACGTTGATGCCCTCATCGGAGAGGTGAGCCTCGACCGGTGCCTCGATCTGACGGGCGATGTCGGCCTGGCCGGCCACGAGCGCGCCGATGCGCACCGATTCCTCACCGGCGAGCACATAATCAACCTCATCGAGCCTGGCCCTTCCCTGGTGCTCACGGGCGGGAGGTGCCCAGTCATAGTCCTCGCGGGCGCTCAGGGTCAGGTTGGTGCCCAGTGTCTCCGCGGTGATTACGAAGGGACCGGAGCCGATGATGTTGGTGGCGTTGCCCGGTGCGAACTGCTCATTGGCGAAATCGAGGGTCGAATCGGAGTACAGGCCCGCATTGAAGGAGCTGGTGGCCTGGGCGAAGCCCGGTGCCGGTTCGGTGAAGTGGAAGCGGACGGTGTCCCGGTCCACCACCTCGCCGTAGTCATAGTTGGTGATCTGCTCGGAGACGGTGAGCCGGCGATCCTTGGCCCCTTTGCCGTAGAGATCGAAGTTCTTCACCACGTTCTCTGCGGTCAACGGCGTTCCATCCGAGTAGGTGACGTCGGTGCGGATGGTGAAGGTGAATTCGGTGGCGTTGTCATTGACCAGCGGCAGTTCGGTGGCGATCCATGGGCTGAGCTGCAGGGTCTGCGGGTCCTGGTAGAGCAGGCGGTCCGCGATGTTGTTGACGACGCCGCCGTTGGGATAGAACCCCGCCGACGGCGGGTAGAGGGTGGAGAAGAACTGCGGCTCGAGGAATGTCAGTGAGTTCCCCTTCCGGTCCTCATCGGCGGAGGAGGCGCAGCCCGCCAGGAGCGCCAGGGTGGTCAGCGCGGCCGTCACCGCCCCCGCCACGCGGGTGTACCGAGCGGTGCGTCCTGATCGACGGCTCGGTCCACCCACCCCTTCATGGGCGTTGCCACGCGTACGCTTAGCAAACAATTGAGGATTCCTCCCAGGATTCGTCTAATGCTTTCCGGATCAGCTAATTTATTCACTGAAACATGTCACAATATTAGACTAATCAGTATCATCCACCTAGACAGCACAGTCTGTCAGGGATGGTTGATGTCGACGAGCAGGAGTTTTCAAGTGAGCAGCCAGTCAGCGGACATTGCGATCGTGGGCATCGGCCCCCGGGGGATCTCCATCATCGAGCGAATCGCCGCGGCGCTGCGCTCCGCCCCCGCCGGGAATCTGACACTGCACCTGATTGAGGATTCCGAGGTGGGCGCGGGCAGAATCTGGCGCACCGATCAGACCCGCACCCTGTGCATGAACACCTACGCCGGTGCGGTGACGCTGTTCACCGAGCCCGGCTCCTCGGTGCACGCCCCGGTCGTCGAGGGTCCCACGCAGTATGAATGGATCCGCATGGCGCGTGGCGATGCCCCGGACGATATCGCCCCGGCCGCGGTGGAACTCTTCGAGGCCTTTCCTCCCGCAACCTCTCTGGTGGAGGATTTCACCCCGGAGATCGCACGCTCACTGCCCTGGTCCAATCCCTCGCGCGCCCTCTACGGCGCCTACCTGCGCTGGGTCCTCGACGTCGCACTCGCGCTGCTTCCCGAGTGGGTCGAGGTGGTGATCCACCGGTCCCGGGCCGTGGGACTGCGCGGCGAGGGCGACAGGGACATCATCACGCTTGACGACGCCACGGAGGTCACAGCGGACACCACCATTCTCGCGGTCGGATGGCAGACACCGGCACCGAACGCCGAGGAGGAGGAGCTGGCGGAGGCGGTGGAGCGGCATCCGGAACTGGTGTGGGTGCGCCCGGGCAATCCCGTCGAGCAGAACGCCGCGGACATCCCGGAGGGCGCCCATGTGCTCGTCCGCGGGCTCGGCATGGGATTCTTCGACATCATGGCGCTGTGCACCATCAACCGTGGCGGAATCTTCCACGAGGATCCCCGGACCCGCTCCGGGCTGCGCTATGAGCCCTCCGGACGCGAACCCCATTTCCTGATCTCCTCCCGGCGCGGATACCCCTATCTGCCCAAGTCCGAGTACGGCTCGCTGCCACCGGCGGCGAAGCTCTCCCGGCTGCACGCCGTGATCGCGGAGCTGGGGTCTGCATCGCCCACCCCCGCCGGCATCGACTACGACACCCAGGTGTGGCCGGCGGTGGCCCGCGACGCCCACGAGGCCTTCTACACCACCCTCGCCCGGGTCCGGCCCGAAGCGATCATCACCTCCCTGGATCAGATCGTCGGCGTCATCGACTCCACCCCGGTCGACGGGATCCCGCTCGCACTCGCCGCGCACAGCACCGAGGTCTTCGATCTCCACGCCTGGGAGCATCCGCTCGAGGGCGTGCGGGAACCGGTGGAGGTGCTGACCGCACGGATCGCCTCCAGCCTGGCTGTGGATATCGCCAACGCGGTGGAGGCGTGGGACAGCCCGCTGAAATCCGCCCTGTGGTCCATCTCCGCCTCACGCAAGCCCAGCAGCATCCTCGGAGCCGGGGGCCGGTTCACCTACGAGTCCCGCAGGAACCGCTTCGCCGCAGTGATGTCGATCGGTCAGATGGTCGGCTCCGGGCCGCCGCTGTTCCGCACCAGGGAGCTGCTCGCCCTCGTCGATGCGGGATTCGCCTCCTTCGCCGGGGCCGATCCGCAGCTCAGCGTCCAGGACATCGGGGATGGCGCGGTATGGCGGATCACCACACCCACCACGGGTGAACAGCCATTCCAGTCGACGGTTCTCGTCGATGCGTGGATGCACAACCCCGACGCCCGCTGCCCCCGCGATCCCCTGGCCCTGTCGCTGGAGGAGGCCGGTCGAACGCGGCCCTTCTGCCACCACACCGCCGATGGAACCGCGGCGCCGTCCGGCTCACCGGAGGTTGACCCCGGCACGCGGCGGATCGTCCATGCCGATGGTGGAATCGACCCGAGGGTGCATCTGATAGGTATCCCCACCTATGCGCAGATGGCGGACACCACGATCTCACCGATGCCGGGCACCGATCCGCTCATGCTCCAGGAGACCGACCGCACCGCACTCGATGCGCTGCGGGTCGTCGGGCTGATCCGCTGATTCGGCCGGGTCGCCCCCTTCCCGCCCGCGCCACTGACAGCGGCCTGTGACTTTCAGCGCAGCTGGCTGAGCGGCTGGGGGAAATGGGGCGCGCCCGGAGTATCGTTGCGCGTATGACTGTTTTTCTCGCAGATTCTGTGAGCACACTGGCGCTGGGCCCGTCCTGGATGGATCCCATGTACCTGCTCTCCGGATCCGGCCCCTTCGGTGACTTCATCCTACCTGCGATGCTGGTGATCGTTTTCATCGAGTCGGGGTTGCTCTTTCCGCTGCTTCCCGGGGATTCCCTGCTGTTCACCGGCGGACTGCTGGCGAATCAGCCTGATCCCTTCGCCCCGCTGTGGCTGGTGATGATCCTCTGCCCGCTGGCGGCGATCCTCGGCGATCAGGTCGGCTACTGGATCGGCCACAAGTTCCACCCCTACCTGGAGAACCGCCCCGACGGCCGTTTCTTCAAGCGCGCCTACCTGACCCAGACCGAGGCCTTCTTCGACCGCCACGGCCCCGTCACCATCATCCTGTGCCGTTTCGTTCCGATTGTGCGCACCTACGCCCCGCTGGTCGCCGGCATGGCGGGCATGCGCTACCGGACCTTTTTCACCTTCAACGTCATCGGCGGCATCATGTGGGGCGCCGGTGTGGTCGGGCTCGGGGCGCTGCTCGGTCAGATCGATTTCGTGCGCAACAACATCGAGGCGATCTTCCTGGCGATCGTGTTCGTCTCGGTCCTGCCCGGCATCATCGGTGTGGCCCGGAAGCTGCTCTCCCCTACTCCCGATCAGCCAGCTCAACCCGTGGACGTACGTCCACATTCGTGATCTGGGTCGAGCTGCCCGCCCGGACCACGAAGCGGATCGCCCTGGCAACCTCGACCGGATCGATGTATAGCTCGGGGTTGTACTCTTCATCCGTTGAATCATTGAGTCCACGCAGCATCGCCGTATCGGTGGGACCCGGGCTGATGGTGCTCACCCGCACCCCGCCGTTGGCCTCCTCCTTCCGGAAGGCGTCCGCCAGCGCACGCAGGGCGTGTTTGCTCGCGGCGTAGATGACGTTCCCGGGAAACGCCCCGCTGCCCGCCCCGGAGTTAATGAAGATGACCAGCCCCTGCGCCGCCCGCAGCTGGGGAAGCAGCCGCCGGCTGAGTTCACCGGGGACAACCACGTTGAGATCGAGGTGGGCACGCCAGTCCTCCACGGTCGAGGACTCGACGGTGAAGGGCTGCGCGATGGCCGCTGCGTGGACGAGGACGTCCACGCGCCCGAGGTCCAGGAGGGAACCGAGCTTCTCGACGCCCCCTCCGTCCAGGAGATCCGCGACCACATCGGTGCCCAGCGCGTGGACGTTGTCGAGCTTCCCCAAATCGGCCAGGACGGCCTCATTTCTTCCGAGTGCATAGACCGTGTGATCCTGTGAAAGTTCGCGGACGATCTCGACTCCCATGCCACCGGTTGCCCCGGTGACCACTGCTATCGGCTTGCTCATTGAATGCGGTTTCCTTTCCTGTGAATGGACCCTGACCATTGTAAATAAATAAGTGGTCCGCCATCTGAAAATACTTTGTTGCCACATCAGCTAATTTGTGGAGTTCATCAACAGAGAAGCGTAGGCTTCTTAAGCATGCCAAGCGAAACAGTGAAGAGCTTCGCCGACCCAGCCGTTTCACCAGCTGGCGGCCGCCGTCCCGGACGACCGACCCAGAGGATTCTCACGGTTGAATCCATTGTCGATCGCACGCTCGAGATCGCCGGCCGTGAGGGGTTCTCCGCTGTCACCATGAACCGACTCGCCCGCGAAATGGGAGTCACTCCCCGCGCACTGTACAACCACGTCACCAACCGCCAGGACATCATCGACCGCGTCTGGGTGAAGATGATCGCGGAGATTGAGCTTCCCGATCTCGATCCGGGGAACTGGCGGGAGTCGATTCACGAGCTCTGGAGTTCGCTGCGCGCCCAGTTCGGCAGACATCCGCGTGTGCTGCTGATGGAACTCGATGAGCAGATCACCCCCGAGGGCGGCTCGCCGCTGCGGATCGCCGCCACGGAGAAGACACTCACCTTCTTCACCGAGATCGGTCTCAGCCTCAAGGAGGCGACGATCGTCCGCGAGATGATGATTAGCGATCTCTTCAGCTTCGTGCTCACATCGGATTTCAACTACGTTTCCCCCGCGGGGCACCGCGGGCCCGACATCTTCCAGCCCGTCCCCGAGACCTGGCTGGACTCCCACCCCGATGTGGAGGCCCCCTTGAGCCGGAGGGCGTTGGGGGAATCAGTTTCCTCCCCCGATGAGCTTTTCAACCACATGGTCGATGCACGCATCGCCTATGTGGAGACCCTACTGGCGAAATAGGGATCAGGACAGCTGGTCCAGGGCCTGCTCCACATCGGCGAGGAGATCCTCAATGTCCTCGATTCCGATGGAGATGCGCACGAGATCCCTGGGAACCTCCAGCTGCGAGCCCTCGGCGGACTGGTGGGTCATGGTGGCCGGATGCTCGAGCAGCGACTCGACGCCGCCGAGGGACTCCGCGAGACAGATGAGCCTTGTCGAGGTGCAGAACTTCTTCGCGGCCTCCTCACCACCGGCGAAACGCACCGAGATCATCGCTCCGAAGCGCCGCATCTGCCTGACGGCCACCTCGTGCCCCGGATGTGATTCGAGGCCGGGGTAGAGAACCCGGGAGACCTCCGCACGGGAGTCGAGGAACTCGGCGATCCTCTCCGCATTGTCGCAGTGCCGCTCCATCCTCACCGCGAGGGTCTTGACACCCCTGGCCGTGAGATAGGCATCGAACACACCCGGGATGGGGCCGACACCACCCTGGAGGAAGAGCAGTTCCTCATCGAGGGCCGCGTCATTGGTGACCACGATGCCACCGACCACATCGGAGTGCCCGCCGATGTACTTGGTCGTGGAATGCAGCACGGCGTGGGCACCGAGCTCAAGAGGCTGTTGCAGGTAGGGAGAGGCGAAGGTGTTGTCCACCACGAGTGTGACGTTGGTGCCCTCGGTCAGCTCGGCGACCGCGGCGATGTCGGTGATCGACAGCGCGGGGTTGGTCGGTGTCTCCACCCAGATCAGGGTGGTGTTCTCCCGGATCGCCTCCCTGACCTGGTTGACGTCGGTGGTGTCAACGACCGAGTACTCCACGCCCCAGGCGGTGAACACCGTATCCACCAGTCGGAAGGTTCCGCCATAGGCGTCGTTTCCCAAGATGATATGGGCACCGGGCTTGAGCAGGATCCGGAAGAGCACGTCGGTGGCGGCCATGCCGGAGGAAAAGGCCCGACCGTACTGCGCGCCCTCGAGCGCTGCGACGGTCTGCTCAAGTGCGGTGATGGTGGGATTGCCCACCCTGGTGTACTCGTAGCCGTGGCGCAGCTCGTTCGGTGCATTCTGCGCAAAGGTTGTCGATGCGTAAATCGGGGTGTTGATCGACCCGTAGAGCTCATCCGGTTCATATCCGGCGTGGATGGAGGCTGTGGAGAATCCCTGATTCTTCGGGGCACTGGACAAGGTTGATCAACTCCTGATTTTCATGAGGTGGCGCAGGGTCATAGTGACCCACTGCCACCTTAGACCAAGCTGTCCAGTGATCGACAACGGGCCGCGCATTTTTATGCAGTCGGATTCCCGTCTCCTCCCCTGGAAAACAGGGCGGCGAACAACCCCCTGCGCCCGGTGTCCGCGTGCCCCTGGCACCGCTGCGCCGTGGGCACCCCGGCCATCACCTCCTCGACATGGCGACCGCATCCCGCCCAGGTGGTTTTCCCACAGACCCCGCACGTTACCGCTCTACACATTGTTATCCCCTTCCAGGATTCAGTCCCGCACTCAGGCGAGGTTCATGAAAAGCTTCTCCAGCTCCCCTGTGGTCAGTCCGTCCCGCTCCTCCGCGGCGTCCGGGTCGGCGATGCATTCCTGCATCGCCGTGGCCACCACGACGAACCCCGCACGGTTGAGCGCGTGGATGACCGCTGAGAGCTGGGTCATCACATCCCTGCACGGTGCCTGGTTCTCCACCGCGGAGATCACCGCGTCAAGCTGACCCCGGGCACGGCGGAGCCGGTTGAGAATCCTGCGCTGCGCGTCCCTGTTGTCCACACTCATGAGATCATTTGCTCCTTCTTCTGCGCGCTTCGGAGAATTCCGGGGGCACGGTCGCCCAGGAATGCGCGCAGACTGAGCATTCCGCCGGACAGTGATGCCGAGTCGAACCCGGACTGCACGAGAATCCGGTGGGCGATGGCCGAACGCACCCCGGAGGCGCACATCACCCGCACCGGGCGTCCGGCGGCCACCTCGCGCACCTCCCCGAGTCGATCCCGCAACCGGGTGTGCGGGATGTGGACGGCCCCGGGAATGATTCCCGTGGCCACCTCCGCATCGGTGCGGACATCCAGGATCAGCGCCTTCGCCCGAACCTCGTCGAGATCCCTGGCATCCCAGAGGGTGAGAACGCCCTCGACCACGTTCGAGCCGACCATCCCCGCCAGATTCACCGCGTCCTTGGCCTGCCCGTAGGGCGGTGCATAGGCGAGATCGAGATCGATGAGGTCGCTGACACTCATCCCGGCGCGGATCGCGGTGGCGAGGACGTCAATGCGCTTGTCCACGCCGTCACGCCCCACCGCCTGTGCACCGAGGATTCGCCCGCTGGTGGGATCGAGGTGAACACTGAGATGGATCTGGCTGGCTCCGGGGAAATAGCCCGCGTGCTGGTTGGGGTGCAGATGAATGGTGGTCGCCGGCACGCCGGCACGGTCCAGGGCGTCGCGGTTGGCTCCGGTGAGGGCGGCGGTGAGCCCGCCGACCCTCACGATCGCGGTACCCAGCGGTGGGGGCAGCTCCCGTGCACCCGCGGGCCGGAGGATCCAATCGGCGACGAGACGGCCGGCCCGGTTGGCCGGACCCGCAAGCGCGACCGGCCGTCCCGCACCGGTGACGGGGTCAATGCTCAGCGTGGCGTCGCCGACGGCCCACACACCGGGGACCGAGGTGCTGCCGGTGGCGTCGACAAGCAGTGCCCCGCGCTCGCACGCCAACCCGGCGCGTTCGAACACCGCGGTGTCCGGACGGTTCCCGGTGGCAAGGATGATCAGGTCGGCGGGCAGGCGACGGCCGTCGGAGAGCACGACGGTGTCCCCCTGCGCGCCGGGGATGATCTCCCGCGCCGCCACGGCGGTGTGCACCTCGACCCCGATCCGGACGAGCTCGTCGGTCACCAGCCGGGCCTGTTCGGTATCGAGGGGCGGCAGAACGTGATCGCCCAACTCCACCAGGGAGGTGCGCACCCCCGCCAGGGTGAGTGCCTCCGCCGCCTCGACCCCGATGAATCCGGCCCCGAGAACAACCGCGTGCCCGGCTCCGCGCTCGACGAGTTCGCGCAGCCCAACCGCGTCCTCGACGGTGCGCAGGGTGGTCACCCGCGGTGAGTCCAGTCCCGGTATCGGCGGGCGGACGGCCCTTGCGCCGGGTGCGAGAACCAGTGCGTCATAGCCGATGCGCTCCTCGCCCGTGGCGGTGCGCACCGTCAGTTCCTTCGCATCCGCATCGAGGGCGGTGACCTCGTGTCCGGTTCTCACGTCCAGGTTGAGGGAGTCGCGCAGACTTCCCGGGGTCTGGACGAGAAGTCGTTCACGCTCGTCGATCTCACCGCCGACGTAGTACGGCAGACCACAGTTGGCAAAGGAGACGTGCTCACCACGCTCGAGCACGATGATCTCCGCCCCCTCATCGAGCCTGCGGGCACGGGCGGCACAACTCATTCCGCCGGCGACTCCCCCCACGATTACCAGTTTCATCCCGGACCTCTCCTTGCAACTCGGGAATGCAGCGCTGTTGCTACATCGCCCAATATACCCCGGGGGGTATTCACGGAACAAGGGTTCCCCGGCACCCCCTTCCGGGCTACCCGGCACCGAAGGCGAACCAGCGTCCGCGCACCCGCTCCAACTGCACGTCCATGTCATAGAGCGCACCGAGGTTCTCAGCCGTCAGCACCTCGGCAACGGGACCGGCGAACAGGACGCGGCCATCCTTGAGCATGAGCACATCCGTGGTGGAGGCGGCGATCTCCTCGACGTGGTGTGTAATCATCACCGAGGTCAGCGTGGGCAGATCGGCGCGGAGGGTGTCGATGACCCTCAGCAGCGTCTCGCGTCCGGGGAGGTCGAGGCCCGTGCTCGGCTCGTCGAGCAGCAGGAGTTCCGGTTCGGTGATCAGGGCACGGGCGATCAGCGTGCGCGCCTTCTCCCCCTGGCTCATCTCAGACCACCTCCTGGCAGACCTGTCCGTCATCCCGACGAGTTCGATCACCTCCCGGCAGCGCCGCTGCTGCTCCGGTGTCGCGGTCCAGCGGGGCAGCACACCATTGGATGCGGTGATGCCGGAGAGCACCGCCTCCCAGGCGGAGATATCGTCAAGGCGCTGCTTCGGGTCCACATAGCCGATACGTCGGCGCAGCTCACGGGCATCCACCCTGCCGAAACGGTATCCGAGAACATCAACGGTGCCCACAGAGGGATACAGCCAGGTACCGGCGATCCTCAGCATCGTCGTCTTGCCCGCACCATTGGGCCCGAGCACCGCCCAGTGCGAACCCCTGGCAACCCTCAGGTTCAGGTCCTCTACCAGCAGTTTCGAACCGCGACGAACAGTGACATCGTGAAGGATCAGGCTATCGCTCATGGAGGGCAGCATACTCCCGTCGCACCCCGGTTTCCGGAATGTCCCCGGGCGAGACGGCCGAATCCTCAGTAGCGTGGACGGGGATGATTATCGCAGTTACCTCCACACCATCCACAACGGACCTCACCGCGGACGTGTCCTCCTGGTGGGACAACCCGGCGACGCGGGACTGGCTCATCGACAAACCCGTCTCCATAGCCGTGACCATCCTGGTGGCACTGATCGGGCACTGGCTGCTGCGCAAGCTGATAAACAGGGCCGTGGCCAGGGGCGTGAAGTCCCCCATGGCGCCGCCGAAGCTGATCAAACCACCCTTTTCCAGGGCGCAGGACACTCCGCCGGAGATCCCCGAGGAGGCGAGGATCATGCGTCGCTCCCGGGAGAAACGCCGGCAGTCGCGGATCCGCACCCTCGGCGCGGTGGGCAGATCCGCGGCCGCGATTTTCGTGTGGACCTGGGCGGTACTCGCGGTACTGACCACTCTCGGCGTCAATGTCGCGCCGCTGATCGCCTCCGCGGGCGTCGCCGGTGTTGCCCTCGGCTTCGGCGCGCAATCGCTGGTCAAGGACTTCCTCTCCGGCATCTTCATGCTGGTCGAGGATCAGTACGGGGTCGGTGACACCATCGACGTCGGCGAGGGCATCATCGGCGAGGTCGAGGACATCAGCCTGAGGGTGACCACCCTGCGCGACATCGACGGCACCCTGTGGTACATCCGCAACGGTGAGATACTGCGCGTGGGTAACCTCTCCGGTGACTTCTCCATCGTCCGTGTCCAGATCCCGGTCGGGCTGTCCAATGACACGGAGAAGGCGTGGTCGGTCATCGAGACCTCACTGCGCGAGGCGGTCAGGCAACCGGAGGTACGCGATTATGTGCTGGGGGATCCCGAGGTCAAGGGGATCACCGATTTTCAGCCGGACTACCTCTCCTTCCGCGTCGTGATCAAGACGCTGCCCGGCTACCAGGCGAAGATCCAGCGTCACGTCTACGCCAGGATCATGGCCGATATGCAGCGCGAGGGCGTGACAACGCCCTACCCCAACGGAATCGGCGGCCTGCGGACGGGCTTCCATGATGGAAAGAGCACCGACGGGGCATAGACTTGGGATTCATGAGCCAGCAGAGTTTTTATGATGCGGTCGGGGGCGAGGAGACCTTCTCCCGCATCGTTGAGCGCTTCTATGATCAGGTCCGCACCGACGACATCCTGGGCCCGATGTACCCGCAGGATGACTGGGACGGCGCCCGGGATCGCCTGCGGATGTTCCTTGCACAGTACTGGGGTGGCCCGACCGATTATTCCGAGCAGCGGGGACATCCGCGGCTGCGTCTTCGCCATGCCCACTTCCCGATCGGGGTGACAGCCGCGCAGAGGTGGCTGCAGTTGATGTCGGTGGCGATCGCCGAGGTGGATGAGACGACGCTGCGCGCGGAACAGCGCGAGGCGATGTGGGAACACATGCAGCGGGTGGCGGACATGCTGATCAATTCCAACCCCGATCCGCACGACCTCACCTAGGAGATGCTGAGGCCGAGCCCGGAGGAATGGTAGACACTGCCGAAGGGTGCGTCGATTCGCGTCCAGCGGCCGTTGGTGGACACCCGCAGGTGCCGCGGGATGTCCTCGGGGGTATCAAGACCGGGGATCAGGCCGAGGGAGGTGCAGGTGAACACCATCCGCATCGGGATCGCGGCCTCACGTCCATTGCCGTCGACGGCTATGACCTCCTGATCCATCAGCGAGGAGGGTGGTCCGAGGGGACCGGAGAACTGGCGGGCCAGTGCCCGCCCCTGATCCGCAAGGGTCCGGACCACCTGGGTGGGCAGGACGTCGACAAGCGTGAAACCTCCGACGGGCGGCAGGGAACCGGGCCAGCTCGCGTCGCGGGCCGGGCCGATGTCCCTTCTTCCCTCTCGGAGGGCCTCGAGCAGGTCCGCGGCGCCCACGGCGGCGCCGTCGCGGCCCGCCGCACCCAGGATCCGGCGGGAGGCGGTGACTGTGAACGGCGTGGTGACAAAGATGTCCACGGTGTCCGGATCGAGCTGACGGAAGCGCGCGCTGGCCGTCGCATCAAGACCCACCGCCCGTGCGAGCAGTGCCCTGAGCCCCTGACCACCCGAGATAATCGAGAGAGATTCCATCTCTAACTGTCCAGCACGTCATTGTCCCGGATCGAGGATTCGGCGACCCTGGAGAGCACCTTGCGCTCGACCTTGCTGATCGCACGCGGGGTCGCCGTCTGGAGATCGACGGTGACCTGCACGCACTCGACCACGCAGCACACCCGTCCGGTGCGGTCCTTGACCTCCTGGCGGGTGGTGAATGAGGTGTTACCCAGTCGCGTGACAAGGGTCTCCACGACCACCTTCGTGGTGTCGGGGAGAATGGCGCGCAGGTAATCTACCTCCAGATGGCGCACGAACACCGCGGGGATCTCATAACCGCGCTCGCGGAACTGGTCCTCCGCGAAAGCCAGACGCGCCTCCTGCGCAATCTCAATGAATGCGGCGTTGTTGACGTGCCCGAATCGGTCAAAGTCGGACCACCGGAGATCCACCTCGCTGATATGGGTTGACCTGGTGTCCTGCTCATCGCTGGCTGCCATAACGTGCCTTGGCCTCTTTCTGGAAAAAGTTTCGTTCGTCTCGGAGCATTCTACCTGCGCTCGGCGAACCTGCCTACTTCATCGAGGTTACGCGCCGCACCTCCGCTTATCGACGCCCCCACCACCACACACCCGGTCCGCGGCGGGTGCGGACGCCGATCAACGACCCCGGCCCGCACACCGTGAAGGTGTGCGGGCCGGGGGGCTGGACCCTGACCTTAGCGGGTCAGCTTGCGGTGGGTGACGCGGGAGGGACGCGCCGCATCGGCACCGAGGCGCTCCACCTTGTTCTTCTCATAATCCTCGAAGTTGCCCTCGAACCAGTACCACTGGCCCTCGGCGACATTGCCCTCCCAGGCGAGGATATGGGTACAGGTACGGTCGAGGAACCAACGGTCGTGCGAAATGACCACGGCACAGCCCGGGAAGTTCTGCAGCGCGTTCTCCAGCGAGCCAAGGGTTTCCACGTCGAGGTCGTTGGTGGGCTCATCGAGAAGGATCAGGTTTCCGCCCTGCTTGAGCGTCAGCGCCAGGTTGAGGCGGTTGCGCTCACCACCGGAGAGCACCTTCGCCGGCTTCTGCTGGTCCGGACCCTTGAAACCGAAGGCCGAGAGGTAGGCCCGCGAGGGCATCTCATTCTGACCGACGATGATGTAGTCCAGGCCGTCGGAGACGACCTGCCAGACCGTCTTCTCAGGGTCGATGTTCTCGCGGTTCTGGTCGACGTAGGACAGCTGGACCGTCTCACCGATCTCCACGGATCCGGAGTCCGGCTCCTCGATGCCGACGATCGTCTTGAACAGCGTTGACTTACCCACACCGTTCGGACCGATGACACCGACGATGCCGTTGCGCGGCAGGGTGAAGGAGAGATCTCGGATCAGGACGCGCCCGTCGAAGCCCTTCTCCAGGTCCTTGACCTCCACGACCTTGTTGCCCAGGCGCGGCGGGGTCGGAATCTGGATCTCCTCGAAGTCGAGTTTCTTGTACTTCTCGGCTTCGGCCACCATCTCCTCGTAGCGCGCGAGACGGGCCTTGTTCTTGGCCTGGCGGGCCTTTGCGCCGGAACGGACCCAGGCCAGTTCGTCCTTCAGCCGCTTCTGCAGCTTCTGGTCCTTCTTTCCGGAGACCTCCAGACGCTCGGCCTTCTTCTCCAGGTAGGTGGAGTAGTTGCCCTCGTAGGGGTGCAGCTTGCCGCGGTCGACCTCACAGATCCACTGCGCGACGTGATCGAGGAAGTAGCGATCGTGGGTGACCGCCAGGACCGCGCCCTTGTAATCGGCCAGGTGCTTCTCCAGCCAGAGGACGGACTCCGCGTCCAGGTGGTTGGTGGGCTCATCGAGCAGCAGCAGGTCGGGCTCGGAGAGCAGTAGCTTGGCAAGGGCGACCCGGCGGCGCTCACCGCCGGAGAGGTGGGTCACCGGCTCATCGCCGGGAGGGCAGCGCAGTGCGTCGAGAGCCTGCTCGATCTTGGAATCAAGCTCCCAGGCGTCGGCCGCGTCGAGTGCCTCCTGCAGCGCACCCATCTCCTCCATCAACTCATCGGTGTAGTTGGTGGCCATCTCCTCGGCGATGGCATCGAAGCGCTGCTTCTTCTCGAAGATCTCGCCGAGCCCCTCCTCGACGTTCTGGCGTACGTTCTTCTCCTCGTTCAGTGGCGGCTCCTGCAGCAGAATGCCGACGGTGGCACCCGGATCGAGGAAGGCCTCACCGTTCGAGGGCTGGTCCAGGCCCGCCATGATCTTGAGAATCGATGACTTACCGGCACCGTTGGGTCCGACGACACCGATCTTGGCGCCCGGGTAGAAAGCCATGGTGACATTGTCCAGGATGACCTTGTCTCCGATGGCCTTACGCACGTTTTTCATCGTGTAGATGAACTCGCCCAATGTATCCCCTTAAATGCGAAATTGCGTGATAGTGACTTCAGGCTTAAAGGGTACATGAGCAGGTTCAGAATGGGGACCCGTGGGCGCGGTCCTAGTAAGGGGGATTCTCGGACTGTCCCGCCGCACCCAGCGGTGCCAGCTCCCTGGCCTGTCCGGCCTCATGCCCGGAATCTTCTCCGGTGTCCCTCCCGGGGCCGGTATCCCCCTCCCCCTCCTCGGGCAGATAGTCATCGAAGCGATCCTCCGGGACGGTGACGCCGTCGGGCATTTTGAGCGTGCTCTCCCTGGTCTCCCGGAAACCGAGGATGTGCTGGTTCATGTCGATGCCGAGGTTGATGGCCCGCAGCCGGACGGCACTGCGCCGCTCGTTGTTCTCGCTTGTCCACTGGCTGAGGTAGAGCACGCCGTGCGCGATGATCGGCAGGCCCCGCACCAGCGACTGGTGGGCGTTGACGGCGAGTCTGCCCCAGGCCTCCACATCGATGTAGAGCTGGTCGATGTTGTGCCAGGTATCGCCCTTGTAATAGGAACGGGAGGAGGCGACGCGCAGCTTCAGCACGCCGTGCCCCTTCGCCTTATCGAAGATCGGATCGTGGGTGATTCTGCCGGTGATGGTGATCGGGTTGTTCTGCATGGGATGTCCTTGGCCCTTCTTCGTTGTGGATGGTCGTTCACCGCGAAGTGTGACAGGAAATCCGGTTGCCGTAAAACAGCACCACCGCCGTTCTGTGGATGGTTCCACTCCATCCACAGATCGGCGGTGATCCGACAGTGGCCGCTTGACCGCGCCCGCCGGGAGAGGGCCTAATCCTTGCCGGACCCCGGTGGCCCGAACTCGGAGTTGAAGTAGTCCTCCTGGGGGTCGTGCCCCTGGTTGATCCTGGAGAGCATCTCGTTGTACTCCGTCATATCAATGTCATCGGTTTCAGCGGCCCGCTTCTCATAGGCGTGCTCCTTGACGCGTTCCTCCTTGAACCAGCCCCGGAACAGATAGCCGAAGACGATGATCAGCGGGAAGGACCCCGATGCCCACGCGATGCCGCCACCGACGAGCTGATCATAGGCGAGATCGACCTCCCAGGGCAGATCCAGTCTGAGGTAGAAGTCCTCGGCCAGGATATCCCTCAGCTGCATCAGGTAGACGCCGAAGAAGAGATGGAAGGGCATGGAGAAGACCAGCCAGGCGAGCCGGGAGATGTGTGTCCGCTCGACGGGTTTGATGTCCGGGCCGATCATCTCCCAGTAGTAGACGTATCCGGAGATCACGAACACGAAGTTCATGATCAGGTGCCCGGCGTGCTCGGAGACCATGAGCTCGTAGAGCGGGGTGAGGTAGAGGAAATAGAAGATGAGGATGAACTGGACGGTGTTCACCGCGGGATGCATGATGAAGTTCATCAGGGGGTTGTTGACCATCGCCAGTACCCATTCATGGGGGCCGGGCCGCCCGGGCTCCCCCGGATCGACGGCCTCCAGGATGAGGTTGAGCGGTGCACCCAGAACCAGGAACACCGGCACGACCATGGACAGGATCATGTGGGCGACCATGTGCATGGAGAAGGTCGCGGGCATGTTCATACCGATACCCGAGGAGACCGTCACCGCCAGGGTGAAACAGCCCAGCATCCACCAGAAGGTGCGCAGGTGGCTCCATCGTTTGCCCCTGCGGTGCAGGAGGTAGAGGCCGCGGAGATAGGCCGCGGCGAGGAGGATGGCGATGGTTCCCAGCGCGATGTCGAAGCGCCACATGGTGAAGACATTGGACAGGGTCGGCTGCTTCTCCAGGGCGTATCCGATCTCAATGGCCATCACCGACAGATCCGGGTTGCGCGGTGGCGGTGGAGGGGTGCGTCCCATCGAGATCGCGATTCCGGTGACCGCGGCCATTACCAGCACCTCCACGATCGCCAGTCGCGCGAAGAGCCGGGAGTTGGATGGGTCCCTCGCGATCCTGGGCAGGGTGAGTACGCGGTGCAGCAGACCGAGGCCGGCGAGGACGATGACCCCGGCCATCTTGGTGACGACGAGCAGACCGTAGGTGGTGGTGAACCAGTCCGACCACTGGATCCGGACCGCGGCGTTGATCACTCCGGACATCGCCATTCCGAAGAGGGCGAAGGACGCGATCTTCGAGTAGCGGCTGACCGCGAGATCGAGGTTGGGGCCGAGTCGACGGCAGTGCGCGATCAGTGCCATGAGCCCACCGACCCACAGCAGCATGAACACCAGGTGCCAGAGCAGGGAGTTCGTCCCGTAGTCGTGGTCACCACCGGACGCGGAGTGACCCTCCAGGCCCAGCGGGACAACCATGAAGAAGGATCCGACAAGCAGCAGGGGCTGGGTGATCCAGTGCCTGCTCAACAGGCCGGGCAGTCCCACGATGAAGGCGAACACCGCGCTCCACAACCAGGCCCTGGCAACGGCGAGCTGCTCCAGGCCGATGGGCCACGATGCCGGTTGGACCGCCACGGAGAAGGGTTGGCCGGAGACATCGGAGAAGACCAGCGGAATCATCAGCAGTGCGATGAGTCCGAAGCAGACCGCCGCCACCGCACCGGTCCTGGCCGCGATGCTGCCGTCGGCGTTGAGGGCGGCACGACGGAGGTCATTGTGCCCGTCGACGGTGCGGGGTCCGATGAGGAAGGTGGAGGCCAGAAAGCTGCCCGCGGACAGGGCCGCGAGCATCCAGCCCACGGCCCGGAAGAACGGCAGGCTGATCGTGGTGAAGGCGCCCGGGTAGGGGATGCCCAGGGCCGCCAGGGAACCGGAGAGAAAACCCCAGGATATCCACGCCCCGACCGTACCCGCGACAAGAAGGAACAGGAGGTACAAGGGCCAGGTGGGCCGCACCGTCGAGCCATCGTTGCGTTCCTGATCCGGCACCGTTTTTTGAATCGGCACGGATCCGCCACCCGGGCTTCCGACTTCGGCCTGCTCATCCATGCCCCCTAATCTAACTCCCGGCACCGGTGCAACCATAGTTGGCGGATCGATTTGGCAGCCCAACCCGGGTGTACGGTAAAGTTCCCAATCGGACGATAGTTGTTGGCGCGGTGCTGAAAGCCGTTGCCGGCGGAGCCGTCCCGGCCCCCGTAGCTCAGTGGATAGAGCACCGGACTTCTAATCCGATGGTCGTTGGTTCGAATCCAATCGGGGGCACCCATCCGAATTTTTCAAGGTCGCAGGACAGACATTCCTGCGCTGGATCCTGGAGAGCATCAACCGTGAACCAGTCATCCACCGCCGCATCGGCCGCAGCCGGTATCGTCACCGCAATCGTCGGATTCACCAGTTCCTTCGTGGTGATCCTCACCGGCCTGCGCGCCGTCGGTGCCTCCGACGGCCAGGCGGCCAGCGGCCTGCTCGCCCTGTGTGTCGTGGTCGGCTTATCGACGCTCTGGTTGGCACTGCGTCACCGTGTCCCGGTGACCACGGCGTGGTCCACCCCGGGTGGAGCGGTGCTCGGTACGGCCGGGGCGTCGGCAAGCGGTTTCGGTGACGCGGTGGGTGCATTCATCATCTGCGCCGTCCTCCTCCTGCTCTCCGGTCTATGGCCCGCCCTCGGACGTCTGGCCTCCGCCATCCCCGCACCTATCGCCCAGGCGATGCTCGCCGGCGTGCTCTTCCCGCTGTGTCTGCGCGCCGTGACGGGGCTCGAGGAATCCCCTGCGGCGGTCGCCCCGGTACTGATCGTCTGGCTGCTGGGGATTGTCCTCCTGCCGAAATGGGCGGTTCCCCTGGCCTTCCTCGCCACGGGGATGGTGGTGGGCGTTCACCTGGCGTCCTCCGGGGCGCAGGTTCACGCCGGCGACATGGTGCCCTCGATCGAGCTCACCGCACCGACGTTTAGCCTCGGCGCCATCGTGGGCATCGCCCTGCCTCTTTATGTGGTGACCATGGCATCGCAGAATCTTCCGGGTGTTGCGGTGCTGCGCAGCTACGGCTATCAGGCCCCCTGGCGCGACTCGCTGGTGACCACCGGGGTGGGCAGCCTGCTCGCCGCACCCTTCGGCGGCAACTCGGTGAACCTCGCGGCGATCTCCGCGGCCCTCGCCGCCGCACCGGAGACCGGGGTCGCCGCGGAACGCCGCTGGCTCAACGCCGTGTGGTGCGGGGCCAGCTACATCGTGCTCGCCGTGTCAGCCGCGGCCGTGGTCACGCTTGCCGGTGCCGCACCCGCTGGGCTGCTGGCGGCGGTCGCGGGCGTCGCTCTGCTGGGTGCCTTCGGCGGTGCCGTGCAGGGCGCCTGGGCCGAAACGCAATTGCGGTTGCCGGTGGTGGTGACCTTCCTGGTCGCGGCCTCGGGGGCGGTGTTCGCCGGAATCGGTGCCGCATTCTGGGCCCTTGTCGCCGGTGTGCTGATGTCCCTGCTGATCAATCTCACCTCCAGCGGACGTCTCCGCCGTCGGGGCGCCGGGGGTTGATCCGGTCGGCCGTGGCGGTGTTCAGCGCATTGTTGCAGGGGATCGGATCATGAGGCGGGCGGGGAATCCGGACGCCCGATCGGGTAGTCACCGTGATAGGTCGTGGTGGTGAAGCGAGAAAGCGGAGTGTGGATGTCGGGACTATTGACCGCGAAGTTGTTGATCGTCCACGTGGTGTTGCCGACGTTGATCGTCATTGCTCCGGTGTAGGTGATCATCGGGACAGCTCCCCATATGTAGCCGGTGTCCCCCGGCGCCACCGTCACCTCCTGCTCTGCATGAAACACTTCAGAAAAGGACAGCTCGGATTCGTGGTCCTCCGATATCGAGGCCGAGAGAATATCTCCGAGCTTCAACCCTGCGCTCACACTGGTTCCCGTGGTCACGCTCACCTCCGATTCATATCCGCTCGACAGGGAGACACTCCCGGATTCGCCGTCTCCGGGGAGCATATATCCCGACGCCAGCAGTTTTTCCTGGGTTGAAGGGGCCTTTGTGTTGACTTTGAAGGCGCAGCTCGCCGAATTGTTCGTACTGGTGCAGAACCGTTGCACGAGGGTCGCCGCCTGGGCATCGGTGGCGTCGATTGTCTGCTCCGTGTGCGTGGAGCTCTCCACCTCCCAGGCGCCATTGCCGACATAATTGGATTGAAGTCCGACCCCCGCACTGTAGGAGGAGCTGACCGAGCGTGCACCCATGGCGTTCACCGACAACTTGATCGTGGCGCTTCCCCGGTTGATGCCGGTGGTGTCGACGAGGTCATAGACAGCGGTGACCGTGGTTGTCTTCGCAGCTCGGAACACCACCTCAAAGTCCTGATATCCCTGGCCGGGATCCAGAATGGTTCCGGGCTGCGGCACACCGGCGTTATCGCCGCTGACACTGCGAAGCACCATCACATAGGGGCTGTTGTTGTAGAGCGGAATGCTCAGGCTCGACTTGGGAATCCCTTCAAGGCCACCGCCCGATGAACTCGACGAGCCTTGGACAAGGTCGCTGGAGAGAACCGGGGCTGCGACGGCGGGTGCCGCCAGCTGTATTATGATCCCGGCTGTCGCGATTGAGGCCGCCAGCTTTCCCCGTGTGATGCTTTTCATTGCTGATTCTCCTCGAGGATCGTTGTTGTGTTGAGATGGAGCCGAATCATGGCAGTGCCACCGCGTCATCGGGTGGGGTGTCAGGGCTGTTGAGGGGGTCCTCCCCTGCCCAGGTACCGGCACGGAAACTGCTCATCGGACGCGAGGCATCAGGGGTGTTGACCTGGACCTGCTGCACGGAGTACGTGGAGCCGCCGAGTTTGATCTGGATCGTTCCGGCGAAAGTGGTGACAGGAATACTGCCCCAGATGTATCCGGTGTAGCCGGGGTCCACTTCAATGGCCTCCGAGGCGGTGAAGGTGTTCTCGAAGCTCGTTCCCTCACCGTAGGTCGTCTTGATCCCGGCGCTGAACACCCCCTCGAGCCCGATCTTGATGCTCCCCGAGACAGACCAGGTGTCGGAAGAGGATGCCTTGTACCCGCTGCTGATGCTCAGGCTGCTCGGCTCATTGCTTCCACCCGGCTTGTTGTAGGAGGTGGCCAGCAGCTTCATCTGTGTTGCAGGAGCCCGGGAACCAGGGATGAACGTACAGGTGTAGGTGGTACTCGGGTTATTGCAGAAGGAATCGACGATGTTCGCGGCCATGGGATCATTGGCCTGGTACGTAGCCGGGTTCGAGCTGGTGCTCACCACCTGGAAGCCACTGCTGTACCCCGAGACGGTAAACGGCAGCGCGGAGCCATTGAGGCCAGTAAAGGTTCCCTTTGCTGAGGTATCGCCGAAGGCGTCAACGCTCATCTGGAGAACAGCGGTCCCCGTCTTGTTCCCCGCCGCATCGTAGAGGTCGTAGTTCGCCCAGTCCGTTGTCTTTTTCGCTGCCCGGAACACCACCTCGAAATCGTGGTATCCGACTCCCGGCTGGAGCGTCTCGCCCACCGGCTGGTGCCCGGCGTTATCCCCACCTGTGCCGGTGAGAACCATTTTTCCGAGCGTGTTATTGAAGATATGGATGCCTTTGCTGGTCTTGCCCAGCAGATGGTCCCTGGCAGCGGAACTGCCCTCACTGGAGCCGACCGCGGTCGCCGGTCCCACCGTCATGCCGATCAGTGCGACTGCGCTGATGGCACACACTGCGCCGCGGCGCACAATTGCGTGAATACTCATGGTTTCTCCCTGACTCAACGTGCACGATTATCTGAAGATGGATTGACCGCCTGCGCGGTTGACGGCGGAGAATCCGGGCTGTTGAGGGGATCATTGCCCAGCCACGATCCCCATCGGAACTCGCTGATGCCCCGGCTCGAGTCGGGGGTATTCAGGGAAACATTCACGATCTGGTACGCGGAGTTTCCGAGCTTGACGTTCATCGTTCCCTGATAAATGGTCACCGGGACCGAACCCCAGATGTATCCGGTGTATCCGGGGGCAACCGGCTCCGAGACACCTGCATCAAAGGTGTTCGTCCATGTCGCCTTCCTGCCGTACGTGCCCTCGATGCCCGCGTCGAAAATCCCGCCGATTTCGGTGTCCGCGGATACCGTCACCGACCAGCTCGTTGAGCTGGATGCATCATAGCCGCTGGTCACAGATACTGTGCCGGACGTGGGACTATTCGCCTGCGTATAGGCCTGTGCCAGCAGCGCATCGCGGTTGCCAGATGTCCGGCTCGTCGGGTTGAAGGTGCAGGTCGCGGCTGTCCCTGCCTTGTCGCAGTAGTTGGCAACCAGTGCCGCCGCCGTCGACGACTGCGCGTCGACGATGATCGGCGTGCTCGAATTACTCACGACCTGGAATCCATCACTGTAGCTGGACACCTTCAGCGGCAGGGCGGACCCATCGAGGGCGGTGAAGGTTCCCTTCGCCGAGGTATCAGCTATCGCATCGACGCTCATCTGCAGTGTCGCGGTGCCGATCTTGACCCCTGCGGGATCATATAGGTCATAGGTGGCCCAGTCCGTGGTCTTCTTCGCCGCACGGAACACGACCTCGAAATCGTGGTAGCCGCTGCCCGGAAGCAGGGTCTCGCCCACCGGTTGATGTCCTGCGCTGTCCCCGCCGGTACCGGTGAGCACCATGTTCCCCAGGGTGTTGTTGTAGATGTGAATCCCCTGGCTCGTCTTCCCCAGCAGATGATCCCTGACAGTGGAGCTGCCCGCACTGGAACCAACAGCTCCGGCGGTGCCCGCAGTCATGCCCATCACCGCTGTGACGGTGACGGCGCCCAGTGCGCAGAACCGCGCAATCCTTCGAACAGTCATGTACTTCCTCTCATCGAATTCCGAGCCCCCATGGACCCTGATGTTGAACCGGTGCAACCGGTATGGGAGATCATCTCCGGCACCGCTCCAAAACCGCTCCAACGGTCGCTCCAATGCAGCATCGGCCCGGGCAGCTAAGCTTGCACCCCGCGCGGGATCCTCCAGGCGACTGCGGTACTTGCCAGCATCACGGCACCAGCGAGCAGAAATCCCGCTGAGCTTCCCCATGACGAGGACACGACCGCAAAGCTGAAAACTCCGAGAGCTCCTCCCAGCTGACGGCCGGTGGAGCACCATGCAGCGGCACGTCCCTGGCGGCCTTCGGGGTACAGCGACAGGGCATATGCGGTCATGGGCGCCATCAGCAACGCGATACCGCATCCGACAGGCACCATGCCGAAGATGGTCAACGGAAGCATTCCCCAGGCAAAGCCCCCGGACATGATCATCAGACCCATCGCCATGGATGATGCTCCTGCCACGCCACTGCGCCGCGGAGCGGGTGAGAACCGGGATCTGGTGAGTACGAGCGTTGTTGCGAGCATGGCCAGGATGAGGGGCAGCAGTGACAAGCCGGCCGAGGTGGGGCTCAGGTGCAGCGCCCGCTGCACCTCGGATGCCCCGTAGACGGTGGCGATGGTCATGGACAGACCAAGGCCGGCCAACACGACGAAGGGCGGGAGCACCGCCCTCCTGCGGGAACTGCCCGCTCGAACCGGTGCAGAGGCCGGGGGCTGCGAGGCCTGTGCACCGGCACGCGTGCCCGCGACGATCAGCATCGCCGCCAACCCGACCGGAACGCCCACTCCGAAGCCGAGCCGCCAGGTGACACACTGCGCCAGCACGCCGCCAAGAGCGGGGCCGATCACCGCCGATGTCTGCCCCAACCCGGTGACCACTGCAATCGCCCTGGTGCGCTGATCGGGATGGGTGAGGGCGACCAGGGCGGTGCTCGCGGGCATCAGTACCGCTGCGGCAAGTCCCGCGACGGCTCTCCACATGATCAGCTCCGTCGCTGAACTGGCCGTACTCAATCCCAGGGAGGCGATGGCAAAGCCCAGGCATCCACACAGGAAGGAGCGCCGGGGACTGAGGTAATCCACAGTCGGGCCGGCGCAGGGCAGAAAGATTCCGAGGCTCAGGAGATAGGAGGCCACCATCCAGGTCTGATCCCGCGGGCTGAGTGCCAGTTCATCGCTCATCGTGGGGATCATCGTGCCCACGATGGAGGAATCGAGCACCAGCACGGACATGCCGGCGGACGCCGCGATCAGAACCGCCGTCCGCGGTCTCATTCCCGCCCTGCACAGTTGCTCGCTATGGGCGCCGAAGCTCACGGAACGAGCGTTGCGACGGGCGTGGCGGGGATGGTTGAGCGCAGCGCCCCGGCCCGGCGATGGATCAGCTCCGCCTGAATCATCATCATCAGTGCGAGCATGATGAGGATTTCACCGAATCCGCCCGTTTCGCTGGCATGGAGGAAATAGGCGACGGTTCCCAGAACGAATTTGGATGCGATCAGGCCGAGGAAAAGACCGACCGTAAGAACGGTGCCCTTGCTGTAGACCTTTCCTTCTTCGACCCAGAGCCGTGTCAGGCGTCCGCGAATCTGTCCAACCACCAGGCTCAGCACGACACTGATGATGAGAAAGATGGCCGCGAGACGTGTCTGGGGTGGATGAATCCCGCCGAGCACAAGTCCTGCTACTCCATAGATCAGGGGAAGTTTGAAACGTGTCGCGGCCACGACTTCATGCTGGCGTGTCTGCTGGTAGATGGCGTAGGTCGTCAGCGCCAGGATGCCGACGAGTTCAAACGGGGACATGACGGACCCCACCTTTCCGTGGACTGGAACCGGGACGATCCCGGTAGCGCTATAGTGCGCTTGCCTGTTCCAATACTGATCCAATCGGAGTGGATCAGCTTCTAGTCCAGGCCGAGAGCCTCCGCCGTTGTCATGACCAGGCCCTCAGACCATGCGGACTCGGCTTCTTCAGGACCGAGCGCTGCCCGGGATCTGTCGAGAAACTCCTGCGTGTACTTTCTGCTGGGCCACCCGATCCCGGCGCGCCTGCTCTGCTCCTGCGATGCGGCGAACAGTGCCACCGCCTCACGGTGTCTGCCGCTGGCGGCCATGAGATAGGCCTGCCCTTCGATGGGCATCGCCTCAAGGCGCGCTCCGAGGAGAAGCTGCACGGTGGTCATCCGGCGATTCCACTCCAATCCGCTCTCCGGGTCCCCATAGGGCACGGAGAGGGTGGCCCCGATGATGCAGCACACCCACACAGCGAGAAGTACACCGGCGTCCTCTGCTCGCCGGTGGATGTCGATCGCCATCTCAATGCTCTCCTGCAACGGGGTATGCGGCATCGCAGCGAAACACTCGACCGCTTCTGCCATCAGGGCGAAGTCCGCAGGACCTTCGTCGGCCAGCGCACGAAGCCTGATCCCGACATCGGCAACCATGGCGAAGTCATTGTGCAAAGCGCCGGTCAGAGCGGTGGAAATGAGAAAATCTGCCACGTCTTCCCTGCGGTCACCGGGCACGTGGCAGAGGTTTCCCATTCCTGCGCGCAGGAGCGGCTCAGCCAGATCCTTCCTTCCCGCCATTTCATAGTTGCCCGCCAGGCTGAGTGTGGTAATCGCCAGATCGATCGGATCCGCGTCTCCAGGAGAAGCCACCCGGATCGCAGTCTGCAGCCATCGCTGCGCCTCGATCATCCGGGCGCTGTAATACCAGAAGTTCGTGATACGCGACAGCACAAAGTACGCGAAGGCGTCGGGTTCATCCCCCAGCAGCGTCTCCAGCGATTCACGCACGCTGCCGAAATCCCTGTCAAAGGTCCGGTACCACCCGCCAGCATCGGCATGTCCCGACCTCGGCCGTCGATCAAGCATGGCACGCAGCCATCGGTGCCGCGACTCCACAGCGTCGTCCCGCTCCCCTGACTGCTCCAGCGTGATGGTGGCATGGGCCCGCACGGTGGCCAATTGGCGGAAGGTCGATTCCACCCCGGGTTCAGTGGACCGGGCGACATGGAGCATGCACCGATTGACCAGGGACTCCAGTATCGATTCGACCTCTTCGGGCGAAAGCGGGTCAAAGCCTGCCACCTCAGCGGCGCATCGGCGCGTGATGGTGCCACGCAACACCGACAATCTGCGATGCACCAGCCGTTCCGGCTCACTAAGCAGGCGGTAGCTTCCCTCAATGACGGCATGAAGGGTGACCGGTTCGCGCATTCCCCTTCCGAGTCGCCGCAAGCTCCCCGGATTGCTCTCCACTTGGCGACGCACCTCGTCCAGGGAGGCGGTGCGCACCCGGGCCGCCGCCAGCTCGAGCGCCAAGGGAAGTCCGTCGAGAGCATTGCAGATTTCCACCGCGCACACCCGTTCCTCCTGACCGATCGCCAAGGTGGGATCGGCTTCACGCACCCTGGCCATGAAGAGCTTCAATGCACTTGATTCAGACGCTCCCGCCACTTCAGGCGTGGAAAGAGGAGACAAAGGCCAGAGAATCTCGCCGGGTAGAGCAAGGGGTTCGCGGCTGGTCGCCACCACGTGCAGAGATGACTCGCTGCTGAGGATTTCTCCGCACAGCGAATGAATCGATTCGGCGAGATGTTCGCAGTTATCAAGCAGCAGCAATATCTGCCGCTCACTCGTATAGGCCCGCAGCTGCTCGACGGCGTCGCCCGAACCTCCAACCGAGATTCCCAGCGTGGAAGCCACTAACTCGCCGACCAGGTCCGCATCGTCAATGGAAGCCAGATCGATGAACCACACACCGTCGCTAAAGCTCGGAGCCACCGTGCGGGCAACCTCGATGGCCAGGCTCGTCTTGCCACACCCAGCCGGGCCGACAATGGTGACCAGCTGATCGGTGGTGAGCATGGAGGTCAATGCTGATACTTCCGCTTCGCGCCCGATGAGTACGTTGTGCCTGCGCGGCAGCACCACGGTGTGCGGAGCCTGCCGCGCCCGGCGGGTGGGCCCGCGCAAGCCTTCATCTCGGTCAAGGAGCCGGCGATGGAGAGCGCGCAGTTCGGTTCCCGGTTCAAGGCCGAGTTCATTGAGGAAAGCAGCCCTGGCCTGCCGGTAAGCTGCCAGCGCGTCATCCGGGCGGCCCACTCGGTACAGTGCGAGCATCCGGTGCGCCCATACCTCCTCATTCAGAGGCAGCTCACGGATGAGAATGCCGGTTTCCACCACAGCCTCCTCCGCCTCACCGACAGCCAGCAGACCCGCGACCCTGCGGATACGCACCTGTTCATGCAGCTCGACCAGGCGTCCGACGGTGGCCGCAGACCACCATGCGTCTGCGGCGTCGCCAAGTGGGGTTCCCCTCCACAGCTCCAGCGCCTCGGTGGACTGGCGCAGGGCGCGTACAGGATCACTGCGCAGCAGGGCCAGGGAGCTCTCGGCAAGACTGACAAACCTCAGAGAATCGGCCTGCTCGGCGGCGAGCACCAGGCGGTAACCTCCCGGCTCGGTGACAAGCACCGTCGGCGGTGTCGTGCGATCGCGACCGGGTTCCAGGAGCTGACGCAGGCGCCAGATGTGACTCTCCAGTGTCGATTGCGAACCGCGCGCGGCAGATTCCCCCCACACCGCCTCCATCAGAGCTTCCACCGAGACGCGCTCATTGAGCCGCGACAGGAGAACGGCCAGGACAGCCTGCGGACGCTTTCCCAGCTTGATCGCCTCACCATCGACGACAATCTCCACGGGCCCAAGGTCCCGGATCCGCACGTTCACCGGCTCAGATTAGCACTCCTGCATACGCGCTGAACAGCAATTTCTTCCCGTGGTACGGAGCCTCCTGCCCCACCGTCTTTCGCCTCTTGCTTTGCGACGCCCTCCGCCTGCGCCCCCATCGCCCACGACAGAGATTTCTCCGAGAATCGGTTTCGCAAAATGAAGCAACTACCTGCTGTTTTGTTCAATCTAGCACCGGTGCACTAACATTGCACGTGCTGCGTAACGCACGTTATTGCGGCAATGGTGGCTGTAGTTCAGCTGGTAGAGCACCAGGTTGTGATCCTGGGTGTCGCGGGTTCGAGCCCCGTCAGCCACCCCGAGTAAGTCAGGTATGAGCGTGTGATCGAGGTTTTAACTTCGACTACTGTTCATACCTGACTTTGTTTTATCGTGATGGGACCGGCACGAGCGGCAAATTGAGACTAAGAATCCTCTGCCTGTGGATCACAGTTTAGAAGATTCCCCTCTTCAAATGACCACTGATAGCCTCGAAAACAGTCTTTAGACTGTGGCCAGTTTTCATGTGCCACAACATCACCGACAAATAGCATCCCTGGTTCAGCAATCCTCATTGCTCAATTAGTGCTAAAGGTTCGGGTTGAGCCGGGTGGAGAGGTTTTGCCCTGCGTATAGATGCGCCTACCGGTAACGCAGAACCGATCCGGCTGCAGTGACGAGCGGAATCTCAAGTTCAGCGGTAATTTTTAAGCGAAAGGCGCCTTGGTCCACGCATTCGGTCATGGCACACTGATCATCTTGAGTGAACTTGCTGCATCAGCCACGCCGGTGATCCGGGGTAGTAGGAATTCGCTGAGTCCCAAGCGATAACATAATTTTAGTGTCGGCCTGCTTGGGCCATCGAGTGAGGGAGAACCATCGTGGCTGAGCCGTGGATGCCAACAGACGATGTCGCAGCCAATCTCAAGGTCAAAAAAATGCAGACCTCTGGATCGCTGAACAGATTTTACCCGCCCACAAGGTTTGATGCCTCTGGTAGTTCCAAGCCATCAAGATCGACGATTGTGGACGGAAAGACGGTGCTCCCACCGTCTCCGTACCAGCCCCACTTGGGTGAACGCTTCGTCCATTCTTAGCCACCACTGGCATTCTGTCGGTAGCACCCAATAGCCTGATTCACTGCCCACAAACCGGAAGGAGGCACCAGATGAGCGCCACATCTCAGGGATTTGACCGATATGCCCTGTCATTCACCAGCGGTGCCCTCCTGACTCGGGAGGCGGTGATCGTCGTACCGCTCTTCCTGGAAGCTCGTGACTGGAACCTAGTCCGAAGCCGGCTCCGCTCGGAGAACATGCTTCAGGCGCGAACAGCCTCCTCCGGATTCCGGCTGGCACGCGAGGTTGCCCAGCGTTTGGCGGTCCTTACGGACTCCGAGCTGGAGTTACTGCAAGACGCCAGCCCCAGCGAACGTGGGCACCTGATGTGGGTCGCAGCGTGCCGTCGCTACGCATTCATAGGTGACTTCGCTGAGGATGTAGTGCGCGAGCGCTTCCTCCTGCTCACGCCCACCTTAAGCTACGACGACTTCGACAGCTTCGTTCGTGAAAAGACGCTGTGGCACCCAGAGCTCGAAGAAGTGAAGTACTCGACGTTGCAGAAACTTCGATCGACGGTGTTTCGCATGCTGACCGAGGCCAGCCTGCTTATTGACGGCGAGATCGTCAACGCGGCCTTGTCCAAACGTGTCTGGGATGCACTGGATGCTCAATTGCCGAGTGATCTTCGCTACCTCCCCACCCATGAAGACAAGGCGGTGTCATTGTGACGACCGATGAGCTTTCTCGCCAAGAAGAGCATCTGTTCGCGGTGCTCAGCGGCGAGCGCTTCTTGAAGATGGAGGGCTTGTCGAACGAGGTCCCCTTCTTCATCTACCCCTATGAGCCGGAGCATGCTCTCGATGTGGCCAAGGCGAAGAAGCGGGTCAAGAATCGCCTGGCAAGTAGGGGCATCGAGGTACGCGAGATCAACCTTTACGACCTCTCAGTCGACATACTCAAGCAGCGCGGCGACTGGGACGAAGTGCTTGAGGTCGAGCCCGAACTGGACAAGTCCGAATTCACCGAGATGCTTCAGTCAATGCTCAATCCACAGCAGCAACTGGCTCCGGTGATCCGAGAACGACTTGCTGACGACGAGACCGACATCGTCTTTCTGACTGGGATCGGCGAGGTCTTCCCCTATATCCGGTCCCACAACGTGCTCAACAACTTGCAGAGCGTTGTAGTGGGTCGGCCGATGCTCATGTTCTTTCCCGGCCGCTACGAACAGTCCGACACGCTCGGCTCATCGCTAGTACTGTTCGGCAGATTGAAAGATGACCAGTACTACCGCGCCAAGAACATTCTGGAACAGGAACCATGATGCAGCTCACCGAGATTTTCGCTAAGGATGTACAACGTCCCATCGAGGGCGTCATCAAAGCCGACGACGTTGACCACCTCGGAACTGAGGTCGACGAATATGTCCTGACCAACGAGGCCGCCAAAGGACTTGAATTACTGCTTGAGGCGTACACGAATTATTCAAATGCGAACGGCGTGTGGATTTCGGGTTTCTTCGGCTCCGGTAAGTCACATCTGTTGAAGATGCTGGCGCACCTACTTGGCGATGTCGAAGGCGACAGCTTCCCTCGGGAACGTGTCTCGGAGAGTTTCCATGCCAAAACAGCGGACGCGTTCTTGCCGCCATTGCTCGACAAAGCCGACCGCATCCCGGCCAAGAGCCTGCTGTTCAACATCGACCAAAAGGCAACGTTGATCAGCAAGGACCAAACCGACGCCCTACTGCGAGTATTTGTGAAGGTCTTCGACGAGTCCCGCGGCTACTACGGCGACCAGGGCCATATCGCCCGGTTCGAGCGACAGCTCGACGACGAAGGCCAGCTCGAGGAATTCAAAGACGCCTTCTTTGAGGTGTCGGGCAGGGACTGGGTGGAGCGTCGGCCGAGCTTCACTCTCCCGACCGTGCGCCGCCAGGTCAACGAAGCCTACGCACAGATCACCGGAGTGGATGTGACGACCGCGCCCGACATCCTGAAGACTTATCAAGACACATACTCAGTGTCGATTGAAGACTTCGCGGACGAAGTTCGCGACTGGCTGGACAAGCAGCCTGCTGGCTACCGGCTAAACTTCTTCGTCGATGAGGTCGGACAGTTCATCGGTTCCAACACTCACCTGATGCTGAACCTCCAGACGATTGTCGAGTCGTTGAACACGAAATGCAGTGGACGGGCTTGGGTGTTCGTGACCTCGCAAGAAGACATGGACAAGGTTGTTGGGGACCGCACCAAACAGCAAGGCAATGACTTTTCGAAAATTCAGGCGCGATTCAAGACTCGTGTGAAACTCACCTCCGCTGACGTTGAAGAGGTCATTCGCAAACGCCTGTTGGAAAAGAATGACAAAGGTACACAGGTCCTCGAAGCGGTCTATGCTCAGGAATCAGCAAATTTTAGGACCCTTTTCGACTTCGTTGATGGCGGGAAAACTTACCGCAACTTCACGGACGAGGATCACTTCGTCGGCATTTATCCATTCGTGAGCTACCAGTTTCCCTTATTTCAGGCCGCAATCGAGGGTATCTCCGACCACAACGTGTTTGAGGGCCGTAACAGCTCCGTCGGAGAACGCTCGATGCTTGGCGTCGTCCAACAGGTCGCCAAAGACATTGGCGACGTCGAGATCGGGTCTTTGGCAACTTTCGACGCGATGTTCGCCGGTATCCGTGCTTCATTGAAATCCGCGGCACAGCGCTCGATCGACCGCGCTGAGCGTGACCTCCCCGACAGCGACTATTCGAACACCAAGCTCGCAGTGCGGCTACTCAAGGCGCTCTTCCTGGTGAAATATGTGGAGAGTTTCCAGGCCACTCCGCGTAATTTGACTGTACTGGTCTACCAACGGTTCGGGCTCGATCTACCGAGACTGTCCAAGCAAGTCCAGGAAGCGCTAACGCTACTAGAAACGCAGACCTACGTGCAGCGCAATGGCAACGTCTACGAGTACCTGACCAACGAAGAGCAGGTAATTGAGGAAGAGATCAAAAACGTCGAGATCGACTCCTCGGAGGTTTCCGGCCGACTGAACAAGATTCTGTCCAGCGATGTCATCAAGACATCCAAGCTCCGCTACGCCAAGAACGGGCAGGACTTCCCCTTCGGATTCCAACTCGATGACCAGGTATTCGGCAAGCAGCGCGAACTCTCGCTGCACTTCATTACTCCCGAGTATCCCTACGGACCAGAAGAGATTCGGATGCACTCGGCAGGCAAAGACGAGCTCCGTGTAATCCTCGCTCCCGACGACCGGGTACTGGCCGACCTGCGGCTGCTGATCAAGACCGAGAAGTACACCAAACGCAAGCAGACCAGCTCACTGTCGCCGATAGAAGAGCAGATTCTGCGCACGAAGGCGAGCCAAAACGCTCAGCGTGAGAAGGAACTAGCCGAGCGTATTCGTCGTGCTGTAGGGCATGCCAATCTTGTGATCAATGCTGCGGACCTCAGCGTGGCATCGCAGGATGCTATCACGCGGGTTTCCGACGGATTCCAGGACCTCGTCTCTCGGACCTACACCCAGCTAAGCCTGCTTGACGGGCACACCTACTCTGAGCAGCAGGTAGCCGGGTTCGCCAACCCCGACCAGCCCACGCTGTTGGACGGAACTGCAATCGACGATGCCTCGCTCCATGTACTCGCGGCACCTGCAGACGAGGTGCTGTCGTACCTGTTGCAACGAGACCGACTCGGCGAGAAAGTCACCGTCAAGAAGATCGTCGAACACTTCCAGGCCAAGCCCTACGGCTGGGACCTCATCTCCATCGAGTGCGTCACAGCCTGGCTCGTCGGCACGTCGAAGATCACCCTCACCGTCGACTCGAATACGCTCAAGCGCAGCGAGATCGCTTCCGCACTACGCAACACGCAGAAGCATTCCCACCTCATCGTCGCTCCGCAGAAGACATTCGACCAGCGCAAGATCGCAGCACTGCGAGCGTTTTGCACGGACTTCTTCGACGAACCTGCTGTGCCTAAAGACCCGCTCGAACTTGCCCGGCACACCAGCGAACGGCTTCGCACAAGGTATGCGGAGCTCAAGGCGCGCATCAACAGCTCGAAGTATCCATTCATGGCCCAGCTCGAAGCGCCGATCGCGCTGCTGGAGTCCGTTGTTGGCAAACCCGATGACTGGTACTTGACCGAATTCGCGATCGCTGACGATCTGCTCGATGCGAAGAGCGACGTCATCGACCCTATCCAGGCATTCCTCGGTGGAGCGCAGAGCAAGATCTACGACGAGGCAACTGAGCTTCTCGCCCGCAACGCGAGCAACTTGAATTACCTGCCCTCTGGCAGCAGCCTTGAGGTTTCTCAGTTCCTCGCCGACCCGCAGGCCTTCCGAGGCAACCGGATGACCAAGCTCAAGGCTGCCGCCATCGAACTTCAGGAACGTATCGACGAAGTTATCGTGGCAAACCGCGACGAAGCGACTCTAGAAATCGACTCCCGCTGGGAGCCGCTGCAGACGAGCACGATCTATCTCGATGCCACCCACGAAGCGCAGCACGGTGTGACCCAGAAGGTCAGCGCAGTTCTCAACCGAATCGGCAGAGAGAGCCAGATCGCAGTCATCCGCGAGATCGCAAACACCTTTGAAGAACACACCTACCCCGCTTTCCTCGACCAGCTCGCCGCCTCTCCCCGCAGCAGTCACACGAACAACGATGATGAGCCGATCCCGGCACCGGTCAGAAAACAGACTGTCTCGGTTAAGAGCATCAACGCACAAGGTATCCACGGCGTCCTGGAAACCGAGGAGGACGTCGACCGTTACCTCGATGCGCTGCGCACGGCCTTTATCCGAGCTCTCAATGACGACAAGCGCATAGCGCTTTAGGAGATCACACGCATGGAAACCGCACCTCTGAAGAGTTTCGCTACTTGGGCCAGACGCGAGCTGATCACCCAGGTCAGCGCCCGCCTGACCGCCGTGCTCGCGCCAGCGTCATCTGAGCGAGTTGAGAACCACGTCGCCGTAAACTTGCTCGAACGCGACATTGCGGCTGCTGGCGGTGGGGTAAAAGGCAAAGATGCTGTCGCCGACAAAGTCGCCTACACCTGGTTCAACCGAATCATTGCGCTGCGGTTCATGGACGCTAACGGCTACACCGGTGTTGGCGTGGTCTCACCAGCTCACGGCCAACAGACCGGACAGCCGGAGATACTTGCAGATGCCAAGCGTGGCAGCATCGACCCCGCTGTCGTCAGCAGCAAGCGCACCCGCGAGCGGGTAACCGGTCTCCTCGACGGAACCCGTCCTAGCTCCGACGGCCAAGGTGAGGCCTATACGCTGCTGCTCGCCGAGTACTGCCGCTACTGGAATCACTCCATGCCGTTCATGTTCGAAAGCGAAGGCAACTACACCGAACTCCTCATCCCCGCGAACCTCCTGGCCGCAGATTCGATCCTCGCCAAGGCTGCTGCGGTGCTCTCCGAAAATGTTTGCCAAGATGTAGAGGTCATCGGGTGGCTATACCAATTCTACATCTCCGAGCGGAAAGCCGAGGTCTTCGCCGGATTTAAGAAGGGAAAGAAGGCCAGCGCGGCCGAGATTCCCGGCGCGACCCAGCTCTTCACCCCACACTGGATCGTCCGCTACCTCGTCGAGAACTCCCTCGGGCGCCTCTGGATGCTCAACCACCCCTCCTCCCGGCTCATCGACCAGATGGACTACTACATCGCTCCTCTCGATGAGGAGACAGACTTCCTCAAGGTCAGCAGCCCAGAGGAACTGAAGATCATCGACCCGGCCTGCGGCTCAGGCCACATGGTTACGTATGCCTTCGACCTGCTCTACGCGATCTACGAGGAAGAAGGCTACGCGCCCTCCGAGATTCCTGACCTGATCCTTACGCACAACCTCTACGGCGTTGAGATCGACCCGCGTGCAGGCGCCCTCGCGGCCTTCGCCCTCACGATGAAGGCACGCGCCAAGCAGCGCACCTTCTTTAGTAAGCAGGCTAGGCCGAACATCTGCGTGCTCGAACCGATCTCGTTCAGCCCTGACGAGCTCGATTACCTTGTCACCGAGGATGGCGACAAGCACGAAGAGGAGCTGTTCTGGAACCAGTTCGCCGACGCAGACACCCTTGGATCGCTCATTCAGCCCGATCCTGGGTTGGCCGTCCGGCTCGCGCGCCGTCTTCAGACACTTGACGCTGCTGACGACATACTGAAAGTCGACCTGTTGGGGCGCGCAGCGCTCACGGTGCGGCAGGCCGAAGACCTGAGCCGTCGGTATCACGTCGTGGTTGCCAATCCTCCTTACATGGGCAACAAGAGCATGGGCGCAGCACTCTCGGCGTTCGGCAAGCAGACCTACCCGTTCTCAAAGTCCGACCTGTACGCCATGTTCTTGGAACGGAGTGTGAGCCTTGCTCTCCCCTCGGGCTATGCCGCGCTCGTCGCCATGCAGTCCTGGATGTTTCTCTCGACTTACGCGAACCTACGAGAATTGATCCTGGCTAACGGAACCATCGCGACACTCGCGCATCTCGGAGCTAGCGCATTTGACACGATCTCTGGCGAGATCGTTCAGACGGCCGCGATCGTTCTCGAAAGGTGTGCGCGCCCACGGCAACAAGGTGTCTACCTGGACGTGACCGCTGGACGCAACGAAGCAGCAAAGTCGTCTACCCTACGATCTCTCGCCGCCGGGGAATCATCCGATGGGCGGCGCTACGAGGTTGATGCGTTCGATCTGTCGATAGTCCCAGGGATGCCCGTGGCCTATTGGTTGTCGCCGGCGGCGCGGAACCTCTTTGCTGAGCACAAGTCACTCGGAGACGAACTCCACATTACTGGCGGCATGACTACCGGCGACAACGAGCGCTTCATTAGGCGATGGTTCGAGGTCTCACAGAGCCGGGCCTGTCATAGCGCGCGATCTGTATCCGAAGCAGTTGAGAGCAGGCGCCGCTGGTTCCCCTATAACAAGGGTGGCGGCGCACGCAGTTGGTTTGGAAATAGAGACTTCTACGTCAACTGGGAAGACGATGGTCGAGAGATTCTCGCGACGGGCCGAGCTACACCGAGAAGTCGGGCGCGCTACTTTCAAGAGTCGCTCACCTACTCTGCTACTGGCTCTACTTCACTCTCAATCCGATACTCGGAGCCCGGGTTTATCTTCGACGCCAAGGGGTCTTCCTGCTTCTCGGACGGCGGATCGCTCCTGTCCAGCTTGGGATACCTCGCATCGAGCTCCGCTTCGTATCTCTTGCGAGCACTGAATCCCACAATCGAGTTTCAAACCGGCGATCTTTCGAGACTTCCGAATGTGCCGGGCGGGGACGAGGGCGTTGTCAGGGGATTGATTGATATCGCAAAGGAGGACGAAGCGCGTCAGGAGACATGCTGGGACTTCGCGGGGTCGCCATTGGCGAGTTCTGGCACTGGGCTCCTCGGGGCCTTCGAAGCTGACCTTTTCAACGAGTCCAGCCTGCTCACGCAAGAGTTCAGACGGCTTGCATCTGCGAACAATGAGGTGGTCGCGGTTGCTACGGGTCTCATTGGCGAGGTCGATACGTCGGTGTCGATCAACCAAGTCACACTCGACCTGAATCCTATTTTCCGGTTCGGCAGCGGGAAGAGCGACTCGGAGTACCGGGACATGAGTCGTGCGTCTGCTATCGAAGACCTCGTCTCCTACGCAGTCGGCTGTATGTTCGGCCGGTACAGCCTCGACAAGCCGGGCTTGATCCTCGCTGACCAGGGGGCAACGGCTCAGGACTACATCGCGAAGGTGTCGGCGCCGTCGTTCGTGCCCGATGCAGACAACGTTCTCCCGATCGTCGATGGCGACTGGTTCGAGGACGACATCGTGGCGCGTCTTCGTCAGTTCCTGCGAGTGGCCTTCGGAGAGCAACACTTCGAAGACAACTTGCGTTTCGTTCAGGAGTCGCTCGGAGTCAAGTCGCTCCGGGAGTACTTCATCACCCGAGCGGGCCGGTCGAAGTTCTACGACGATCACGTCAAGCGGTACAAGAAGCGTCCGATCTACTGGCTGTTCTCCAGCCCGAAGGGATCGTTCAATGCGCTGATCTACATGCACCGCTACACGCCGTCCACGGTCTCAACCGTGCTGAACGAGTACCTGCGCGAGTTCGAGTCGAAACTGGAGGCGAACCTCCAGCACCAGGAGCGTCTCGCCGCCGGGGAGGGTACGCCTCGCGAGAAGGCAGCGGCGCTGAAGGAAGCCGAGCGGCTTCGAAAGGTGCTGGTGGAGCTCAGCGAGTACGAGCATGACGTGCTCTACCCGTTAGCGTCTCAGCAGGTCGCCATTGACCTCGATGATGGAGTTAAGGTCAACTATCCCAAGTTCTACCCGGCTCTAAAGAAGATCCCTGGGTTGGAAGCTACCGGTGGCTGAGGTCAAGTTGGCTTCGATGAACAATGAGATTGTCAAATCGCCAGGACGAGATTCGGTGGAGGCCATCTATGTCTGGAGAGTTTGAGTTGGATGAGCGCGGTCGGGTGCGCGCACTTGAAGGAAAGACACTGGAATTCAAGCGTGACCTGTCGTCACCAACGAAACCACTCCGCACGATTGTCGCGTTCGCCAACTCCGCCGGTGGCCGCTTGGGCATCGGAGTAAACGACGACGGTACTGTCGTCGGTGTAAGCGACCCCCTCGCAGAGGAAGAACGGATTAGCAGTCTGATCACGGATCGTATCTCACCGCAGCTGGTCCCGGCCATCGACCTCTTAAGCATTGGCGAAGCGACAATCCTCGTCGTCGACGTGCCTCTGAGCACTCGTCGTCCGCACTTCATGACCGATCAGGGTCCCGAGCACGGAGTCTATGTCCGTCTGGGATCGACGACACGCCAAGCCGACCCTGCCTTGGTGGCAGAACTTGAACGCAACGCGCGCGGTATGGCATTCGAAGACCTACCTGAGCCACGAGCCTCGCTCGAAGATCTCGATCTGAAGACGCTGTCGGAACTACGCGGGCGCAGTACCGATGCCGATGATCTTGTCGCGCTCGGGCTCGCAGCCAAGCAAGGAGAAGAGACCGTCCCAACGTATGCGGGCCTCCTTGCCGCATGCCCCTCTCCCACGCGATTCCTACCGTCCGCGTGGGTCCAGTGCGGCCGGTTACGGGGTCCCAGTGGAACCGACATCTTCGATCAGACCGAGATTCACGGACCGATGCCGCTTGCTGTGGATCGGGTTATGGAATTCCTCCTCAAGCACGCCTACAAGTCCGCCGTGTTCGGCGAAGTACGTCGGCGCGACGCCTACTCAATCCCCGTCGAGGCGATCCGCGAGGTCGTCGTCAATGCTCTCGTACATGCCAGCTATGCCGAGCGCGGGACGCCCATCCGGGTGGGGTTTCACGATGACCGCATCCAGGTTGACAGTCCTGGCTTGCTCCTGCCGGGGATGACGGTGGAGTCGATGCGGCGCGCCTCCCGGCTGCGGAACCCTTCGCTCGCGCGTATTTTCCGTGAGGCCGGGATCATGGAGCAATGGGGCACCGGCGTCCAGCGCGTCTACGACCAGATCGCGGCGGCTGGGTTGCCTGAACCGCGAGTTGAAGAAGTCATGGATCGACTCCGGTTCACCATCTACCTACCATCCCATGCACCGGACGTGGGTCATGGTATCGATGCGAAGTACCGAAATAGCACGCCAAGTGAGCAAGTGAGTGCGCAAGTGAATGAGCAAGTGAGTAAGGTAGGTGAGCAAGCTTTGGCGCTGCTCACTCTAGCTTCGAGCGGACCGATGTCGCGCTCGGAATTGCTCGCTGGCATCAATTTGTCTGACGCATACGGAAATTATCGCCGTCACATACTCCCTCTTATCGAAGCAGGCCACTTGGCACGTACTAATCCCGACAAACCCAACAGTCAGAATCAACGATACGTGATCACAGAGCAAGGCCTTGTTGTTCTTGGTGCACAGGAGAATACCGAATGAGTTCACTCAATTCTGTTCAGCCTCACCTGGAGCAAAGGTTCGAGTCACAGCGTCTCGTCTTCTGGCACGACGCCAACGGTGAGTATGTCAACGAGCTTGATGCACTCGATCTCAACGGCGTCACAATCGTGCGAGTGGAGAACAACGAATATGCCGTGAAGAACCGAGTGCTCCACGAAGAGCCATTAGGCAGATTTCTTCTTTACCGAGGCGCCCCCTTACCTCCAGATACTGGTAACTGGCTGTTAGATCTTGAGTTGGCCTACGGGGTCTTCACTGCTGATCGAACCGCGCTCGTGAGCCAGGACCTCGGTCTCAACGGTAGCGGGATCGAGGGGGTAGTGCGGGAGCACGAGAAGTTCTTCCGTGCCGCCAAACGAGTCCAGAGCCTCAAGGCCATGCTCACGGCTGACGATGATGCCGACAAATTACGAGCGAAGATGTCTGCTGTAGTGCTGGGTCAGCGCGAGCACAGCATGTTGGAACTCACTCGCACGTTATTGATCGAGAACTCGCTCGGTGCACACACCAGATACGACGCGTTGGCCGAGCAGTCGCTCGAAGGCTTCTACTGGGCCGGTGTTGCCAAGATATACGGGTACGAAGTAGGCGAGCCCAGCGTGGATGACTTCGTGTTGTGGATGTTTCGGCAGGCAATCAATGGGTTCGCGTCAGACACACCCGGAGCTCTACGCAACATTCAGCTCGACTTCGCGAGCCTACGCAATGACCGGCGTAGCGCTGGTGCCCTCTCCACATTGGCCCGCCGCACAGCGAATAACCTCGGCTATGCCAACACAATCGAAGATGCCGAGCTGGTCGAGCTAGTGGACAACGACCTCTTTGAGGACGTGGAACGCAAGATCATCAGCGCGCTGACGCAGGCAATCGTCGAGCGGACAATGAGTGCACGCGATGTGTCCGAGACGATCCGCGCCCGACAGAGCAGCATCTGGATTGATAGCTACCGGGAGTTGTACACCGCGCTCGCCACTGCTTCCGATCTGCTGAGCAAACTCGCGACCGCAAAATTCGAGATCGCGTCGTTTGACGACGGACTCGACCAGTATCGCAAACATTGGTTCCGCATCGACCAGCTATACCGACAGTTCCACTTTGCCGCCCGCACCACGGAGTACGCCGGCCCTCTCGAAGCACTCCGTATTGAGGTGGAGAAGCACTACGCGAACAGATACCTCTACGAACTCGGCAACGCCTGGCAGCAGCAGATCGATGTTATGACTGACTGGCGGTCGGTCGCGGTGCGCCCGCATGCGAGATTCTTCACCGATCACGTCGATCCGATTATCAGCAAGGGCAACCGGAAGGCGGTGGTCATTATCTCCGATGCGCTACGCTACGAGGTCGCCGACGAACTGGGCTCACGCATCCGTCAGGAAGACCGCTTCGACGCAGAACTCGACGCGATGCTTGGAGTACTTCCGAGCTACACGCAACTCGGTATGGCCGCCCTGCTCCCGCACACGACACTGGCTCACTCGCACGATGGCGATCCGGTGCTCGTGGACGGAATGCGTTCCGACGGAACAGCGAACCGCAACAAGGTACTGGCTTCTGTAGACGGATTCGCAATCCAGGCTGAAGATGTTCTCGCGATGCCGCATGGCGAGCTTCGCGAACTCTACGGCGCCTACCAAGTGCTCTACGTGTACCACGACCAGATCGACGCCAGGGGTGACAAGGCCCGCACCGAACGCCAAGTGTTCGAAGCCGCCGACGATGCGCTACGCGAGCTGGTCGACCTCATCAAACGACTGACGAACGCGAACGCCACAAACATCCTGGTGACTGCTGACCACGGATTCCTCTACCAGGACACCGCGCTTGCCGACGCCTCCTATCTCTCGACTAAACCGCAGGGCGACAAACTCATCGTGACGAATCGCAGATACGTGCTCGGCAGAGGACTCAAGGACGATCCCGCGTTCCGAAAGTTCGAGCCTGAACAGCTCGGACTCAGCAGCGACCTTGAGGTTCAGATTCCAAAGTCAATCCATCGACTCAAGCTACCGGGCGCGGGCTCCCGGTTCGTCCACGGTGGCGCCACGCTCCAGGAAGTCGTTGTTCCGGTTCTCACCGTCAAGAAGAAACGCAAGAGCGACACTCGGCCCGTCAACGTTGAGGTGCTGCCCGAGACCGACAAGATCACCACCGGCCAGCTCGTCGTGAAGCTCTTCCAGTCCGAGCCGGTCAGCGAGAAAATCCAGGCACGCACGCTACGGGCTGGCATCTACCTCGGCGAGACATTGATCTCAAACCAGCCCGAGTTGCTTTTCAACCAGCCCTCGGATGACAAGCGGGACCGCTACCAGAATGCACGGATGCTCCTCAGCCGGGACTCCAATGAGTTCAACAATCGCAAGGTCGAGTTCCGGCTCGAAGAGCAGATACCTAACACCACACAGTGGCGCGTCTACAAGCGGGCTCCGTACCTGCTCAAGCGCTCGTTCACATCGGACTTCGATTTCTAGAGGAAGCAGCAGCTATGACGGACACCGAAAGCCACTCCGGCAGAAAACCAGGCGCCGACTCAGACACACCGCAGCAGGGCGAGCTTGACTACAAGATCAACCTGCTCTTCGGCGGCTCCGTCGTCCGCAAAGACCTCGTGAAAGCTGTCAAGGGCAATGCAATCGTCCCCTCCTACGTGCTGGAGTACTTACTCGGCCAGTACGCCGCCTCCGACGACGAAGCGACAATCCAGGCCGGAATTGACGCTGTGCGCAAAATTCTTAGCACGCACTACGTTCACCGCAATGAGTCAGAACTGGTGAAGTCCACCATCAAGGAAAAGGGCCGCCACCGAATCATCGACAAAGTCACCGTAACCCTGAACGACAAGGAGGACGTGTACCAGGCGTCCTTCGCCAACCTCGGGATCACCAACGTGATCGTTGATCCCGCAACAGTGAAAGCCAACCCGAAGCTGCTAGTCGGCGGCGTGTGGTGCATCTGCGACATCGAGTACTTCCATAGCGATGACTCCCACGTTGTCCCCTGGATTCTGGGGAGCCTCAAAGCCATCCAGATGTCGAGTTTCGACTACGAAGAGTACCTCGCATCAAGAGAGGGATTCAACACCGAAGAGTGGATCGACCTGCTGATCCAGTCCATCGGATTCAACCCCGAGATGTTCGGACGACGAGCCAAACTCCTACAACTCGTGCGTCTCATTCCGTTCGTCGAGCGGAACTACAACCTGGTCGAGCTAGGCCCGAAGGGCACCGGAAAATCACACATCTACTCCGAGTTCTCTCCGCATGGCATGCTGATCTCCGGTGGCGAGATAACCGTCCCAAAGCTCTTTGTGAACAATGCTAACGGCCGCATCGGACTGGTCGGCTACTGGGACGTCGTAGCATTCGACGAGTTCGCCGGAAAGAAGAAACGTACCGACAAGGCACTCGTCGACATCATGAAGAACTACATGGCGAACAAATCATTCTCCCGTGGCGTGGAAACACTTGGAGCCGAAGCTTCGATGGTGTTCGTGGGCAACACCTCCCACACGGTCCCCTATATGCTTAAGCATTCGGACTTGTTCGACGAACTACCTGAGGCGTACCACGATTCCGCCTACCTCGACCGACTTCACTTCTACATCCCAGGTTGGGAAATAGACACGATCCGTAGCGAAATGTTTTCCTCCGGCTATGGCTTTGTCGTCGACTACATCGCCGAAGTGCTGCGCTATATGCGCAACACAGACTACTCCGACCGCTACCAGCAACACTTCACCCTCGGCACAGACATCTCCACACGAGACCGCGACGGCATCCACAAGACCTTCTCTGGCTTGATGAAGCTCATCTACCCGGGAGGAAAGGCCACACCCTCGGAAATCGAGGAACTGCTGCGCCTCGCGATCGAAGGACGCAAGCGAGTCAAAGACCAGATTCTGCGCATCGACACCACAATGTCCGCCGTTAACTTCGGCTACTCCGACATGACCGGCGCATGGCACGGCGTCACGACACTCGAAGAGGACGAACACCCCGACTACTACCAACCCCGGCTTGCCGAAACCGAGGATACAGAAGAACTGTCGGTGGAGCCCGAGCCCGCGCGAAAAAAGGACGCGGCTCCAGTACCGCCGATAGCCGAAGTGGCCGCGCCATTGTTCGAAGGGCACCGCGAATTTCAAGAGAACCAACGCGGAGTCTCGTACGAGACGCTGCTGATGCCATATCTGCGGGGTGCTGCAAACATCACCATCATCGATCCGTACATCCGGCTCCCGCACCAGGGTCGCAACCTCGTCGATCTGCTGGCTCTCCTGGCAGCCGCCAAGGATCCTGCCGAGGAGATCGCAGTGACCCTCGTGACCAAGGAAGACCGTAGCGAGTACGCTCAACAGCACCTTTTGATGCTCAAGGACATCCAGGACAGCGCCGCTACCGCTGGCATCCATTTCGACGTGACCTGGGATGAAACCATCCACGACAGATCAATCCGCACCGACCATGGCTGGAAGCTCCTCCTCGGGCGCGGCCTCGACATCTTCCAGAAGGGTTCCGGCAGCCAGTTCGACCTCGGCTCCCGCCGCCAGGAGTTCCGCCAGGTCTTTGCCTTCGGCATCACTTACATCAACGAAGGCGAAGACAACTCGTGACCGATGTAAGCATCAATGGCGTCCCGAGTACACCCGCGGCACGCAACTCGGTTGACGACATCAGTGCAGAACGTCTTCGCACGATCGTTCAAGACTCCCACCCACGCTTCCTGATTGGAGCCGGAACTCCTTCATCGTTCTTCGGACTGCTGAGAAATGTCGAGGACGCACTCACCGAGCTTTCTGAGCTGGGTGAGTCCGACGATAGGAAGCAGATTATCCGAACCTCCATCTATGAGTATTTCTTCTACTCGGTGCTCGCGCCGAACCTGAAGGTTGTGAACCGCCCCCCTGACACGGAGGTCGTCTAAACTTCATACGCAAGATTCTTGCGCACGGTCTGCCAACGTTGAGCCATCTGAATAGTAGTTATTACTAAGCAGTTATTGTTACCTATCCTGGGCGAATAGTTGTAAGGAAGCTATTCACACACTGTTTACGTGTTGTGAGCTGCTGTCGAATGCGGATACCTAGCAACTACTTTGTGGTTAAACCCTGCGCCGACCCAAGGCGCTGTCCGAGGTGGCTGATATGCTCGTCAAAGGCGTCGTAGGGAGAACGACGCAGTCACCAGTGAGAAGGAGAGCCCACATGGACGAGTCCGGTATCGGAGACACCATTGGCAGGGAGACTTCGGAAGATGGTCAGGACATGTGCGACGCGCTTGAACTCGCAGCGTCCACGGTCCTCGTCGAAGTGACGCCAGGCGTCGCAATCGTATTCGGCGAAGTCCCTGACGGTCTTGAACTCATCAGTCTTGACATGGTGCCTTCCTTCGACCGCTCTCAGCTCTCCACCGCTCTCGGCTCCCTCGGCAGCGCAGGCACTATCGTCGGAAACGTCGCAGAGGCAGTATCAAGCGCGCAAGGCCTCTTCCGCGTCAACGAAGCGACACTCTCTCTGCTGAAGAGCGGCGGCCAGATGGCAGCAAAGGACGGCGCCAAGCTTGGAGCGATCTTCAAGAACGGTGAACTGGTCGCCCAGGCGCGTTTCATCCCCGCCTCGATGACGGCCGCCACGGCGATCGCAGCCATCGGCCCGGCCGTTGCCATGATCGCCCTCCAAATGCAGCTCGGCGAGATTTCCGGCCTCGTCCGCTCCAGCATCCAGCTCACAACGCAGACGCTCAAAGCCATCCGAAATGAACAATGGGCAGAGCTTGAAGGGCTGGCGGAGTCCGTCGATGAGGCAGTCAAGGAGACCCGCGAACTCGACACCATCACTGACTCTGTCTGGGAGCCCATCGCTCCCAGCGGTCCCAACATCCGCAAGCAACTAAAGCTATACCGCAAAAACGTGGCAGGCCACATCCAGGAACTCGGGAAACTGGACGGTCACGCTCGCCGCCAGTACCTCGAGTCCAACGCCGAAGCAATCGTCTTCGATACCTACGCGCTTCTCAGCTCGCTCAAGACGCACGCTGAGTACCACGCTGTCCGAGCTGCCCTCGCCAGAACACGAAGCACCGATGACGAGAGCGAAGCGCAACTCTTCAACCGGATCGCTCGGAACACTCCCGTCGAAATCGACGAGTCGCTCTCCGAAATACAATCGCTGACAAAGTCACTCTTTCGCGAGTTGCGGATCATCGCCGAACTCCCCGGCCGCGCTACCGTGCCTCTCACGAAGAAGAGGAAGGGCGCAAAGGCTTCTCAGCTCACGTGCAGGCAGCTCCTCGAAGCGATCGGCCCCTTGGCCGAGATGCTTCACCCAACAGTCGATATGCCAGCAGTACCAGCGTCCGTATGCGGACCCGAGGAACTCGTACTCGATCCTTACCTACACATACTTCGGTGGTTCCTTGAGGACGGCGAGGCGCTTCGCAGCGTTGCCTTCCCATACGAAGTGGGAACCCACAACTTCACTGGAGTCGTGCCGGCCATGCTTGCTAAACGAGTTGATGCGACTTGGGACGCACTCGCACCAGGAAGAGCCAGCGCCATCGTTGAGAGATTCGCGTCAAGCACCTTCGTAGCGGTAACTGACCGACGGATCGTCACCGCCAACCCAGGGGACCTCCTCAAACGAGGTGAACTCGGCCCGATCTACCCCCTGGATGAGGTCCGTAATGTTCGCGGTCGCTCGCACCAGGGATCGGGTGTCCGACCCACAATCGACGTGGCCACAAAGGAGCGCGATCTGCACTGGATGTTTCCCGACTCCGCGACACACGAGGACATCGATAGCCTCGCGGTGGCGCTCTCCAAAGGAACGCCCCACGCAGTTTCGGTCCAGACACCGACTGAACGACTCGCCACGGCAGACTCCACCGTCGACTCCTAGAGACTTGCGTAGGACCGCATGGGTGAGCAGGATATCTTCCGAACGATAGAAATAGCTAAACGAAGAACGATAGGTACGCACTGCGTGAGGCCCGGTCAAAAGCTCACCAAAGGTTGCGCCGAGCAAAGGGAGGTGCTCATCGGGAGGCACAACCGCAAACTAAGATTTTCACGTCTCGAACACCTCTGTTGACTCCTGGATGACTTTCGGCACAAGAAAGTCGCAATCACCGGAAAGACACACGCACAGCGATACGCTTCAGAAGGGATCGAGTGTCGACCAAACTGGAGGCGGGCGGTGCTTGAGAACCGAGGGCGCATCAGTTATTACGCGTCCTGCGATCAGTTGTGTCAGTCCTGTGGGTTACGTTTACATTGTCCCAGTTCGCGAGGAGAGGTGAGCCTCTAAGTGAGTGATGAAGATGAATTTCGGAGGGTCCGCTTCTTCGGTCCGAACGACCTGGCAACAGGCTGGTTCGTTCAGCGGGCGGCCGATCTCGCTGAACAGTTCGCCCCTGAGAACCCGCCCACAGGCGCTATCGACATCCTCGAGCTCCACAACGTTCAGCAGTACCTTGAGCACGGCTTCTTGCCGGTGGCTTATGGCGAGGAGCAGCGCGCCCTGATGAAGACACGCATACCGCAGATACGCGGTGCGGTAGCGCGGTTTTTCTCGAGTGTCGACGACAAGAATGTGGCGACAGTGATCAAAGATGCGGCAGAAGGCGGGCACGACTACCACGGAGACCTTCTCGAGCTTCTCGGTCGGAACAAGGCATACGAACGCTGCGCCGCCGCAACGGTCCTGCCTGCGCTATCGGCTGCCGGGGTGCATCTCGGCGATATTCTGGGGTGCAAGAAGTTGGTTCAGGCCTACGACGCCGAGGTTCGCACGGAACTGCTGAATTCGCTTCGAAGTGCCGAGCATGTGATAAGCAAACTCCTCCAGGATGATGTGCGGGACAACATCTACCTTCCACGGAGCTTCACCCCTGAGGACTCTCGAGCACTTCTGGAGCAGTACATCGATGGGGAGGACGCCAATCTGAACTATGTCGGACTAATTGCCTCTGCCAAGGAGACGCCAGCGGTAGGAATCGACGCGCGACTTAAGCTGCGCGCGAAACGGCGTGGTGAGGAACTCAATGTGAAGCTCTTCAAGGACAACGACGGTATGAGGACCGGTTGCGAAGTAAGCATCGCCGACCAGGAAGAACCGGCTTCTGCGGAACTTGATAAGTCGGACGGTTTGGTGTGTCGCTACACCTACAGCCGGCGTTGGCTTGAAGAGACGTGCGACAACCCCAGCATCTTAAATAACTTCATTCATCTGTTCGGGTTCGTCGACCGGAATGTGCTTCTTGCTCTCCCGTCGTATCCGGCGAGCCTTAGCACGATGGAGCGGTCAATCGGGATGCCAGGAAGGACCGATTACAAGATCGGCACCGTGTTCCGGATGACCGACGCAAGTTCGCTCCTCCAGACCCGCATGTACCACGACTTCTTGAAGACCAAGGACGTCGACCTAGAGCGGGTGATCTCCTGGTTTTTCGAGGAGTACCTTGTCGATGAGTTCCAGGCCGAGAACTTCTCCTTCACGCCATCTGATGCCGGAGCTTCCCATCTTCAGAAAGTGCGGCATATGTTCGCGGAAATGGAGAGCGTAGCGAGTCAGTTCAGCCTGTTCGCCAGGGACGGCGAACTCGACCGCGAACTACTCTCTATGGGGTCAGAACAGGTTCGTTATAGGGAAATGTCGAGCCTCCTTGAGGGCAAGTACCTCTACTCGACTGAAACCGATGAGATTACAAGCATCCTGAACCTGTTATTCTCCGACCAGGCATCCGTGAACTACATCAGCGAGGAGTTGCAAGGCGACAACGGAGCAATGCTCCTATTGAACAACAACGTCACATACGACGACTTCCATGACTTCCAGAAGCCAGCGATCGATCACCTTATAAAGCTTGGAATAGTTGACAACGATGGGAACAGGGTCCAGCTGGTCAACGTCGAACAGTACTTAATCCTGTCTGATCTCTTCAACACGCAGTGTGCCAACTACTTCCATCTCTCCGACCGCGGCCGCGCCGTGGCCGACGCGATGGTCTCTAGGGGGTGGGTGGAACGACGGTCTTCGCTGCTGTCGGAGGCCGAAGGAGAGTACTTCAACTACTTTCTCAACGCAGTTTACTTCAGCAATGGTCCCGAGTTTCGGAACAAATACCTGCACGGATCACAAGTCAATACTAAGGGAGACGATGCACACTTCTACACCTACATAATCGCGTTGCGGTTGACCGTAGCGCTGGTGATCAAAATCAACGACGAATTCTGCCTCGCCGCCGCTGAGAAAGCTACGTAAAGTACCGAGCTAGCGATGGCGCCGATGGACTTGACGCCGGCCAGTTGTGATCTCAGAGCGCATTCTAAGCTGGTCCGCTATGCGAACGTCATTTTGTGCGCTGTGCCGTTCGTCAGCAGACGTCAACGGTACTGTCAGTAGCCGAGTGTGCCACGCACCGCAGCTCGCCGTGCAGCAGCTCGCGCCTCCACGAAACGCGGTTCGAAGATCTCAATCCCTCGCTCCCCGAGGCGTACGAGATCCGACTCAGATGACTCCGCCAGCTCGCGACACTCACTTAAGTGTCGTTCGAGTCGTTCGTGCTTTTCACCCAAGTGCGTTCCGACCTCGAGTGTCCAGAGAAGGTCATCAGGCTGCCACCGGAGCGGTCGGAACATGACGGCGAGAACCTGCAGCGGGTAACGATTGCCGAGTTGGAACCGTGTTGCGTGCAGCAGGTTATGGATCGATATCGGGAAGGTCGGGTCAGATACTGCGGTAGTTATCCACTCAACGTCGTCGGATGAGATGACCCAAAAGAGGTTCGCCGCCATCGGGCTCTCGCGCACCCGGTTCCAAAGTTCGAAGCGTTGCGCGCTGCTTAGTTCGCCTGCGCTTTTCTCCCACGCACCGAAGTCGCCGTAACCCACAAGCATTTCAACGTGCTTGACCAGTAAATTCATGTAGGTCTGCGGCTGCCTTTTCGCGAGGATCTTGAGCGCTTGGGACTGCAAGTCGTTGCGTACGGTGCCTGAAGAGACGACGAGGTCGTTCATGGCCGGAACCCATGTGGGATCATCAGGCATTTCTTCTGAAGAATACGACAACTCCGCAGCCCACAGTGCGGCGGCACTGCTTCGTATCTGGGGGTTAGGATGGGTGAACAATGCTTGACGGGTGGAATCAGAAGCCTGAAGTATGGCGTAGGACGATTCGAGGTCCTGGATGTCTTCGACCTTGAGCGCGTCGACAACGAGACTCGCGAGCTCGGTATCCTCGCACTCGCTGATAATCGAGCTGATCAGGAGGGCTCGCCCGCCTACGTCGCCGAGAAGCTCGGTAGCAAGAGAAACAGTCATGACCCCTTTATTGACACACCTACTGATAAGAGGACTGGCTGCGCGACCCAGCCCGAAGTCCAGCGCTGCACTGAGCCAAACCTCCGGGTCGGGACGCATGGAGAGACGGTACATGACACTCCACGCTGCTGAGCCGTGCTTGACCATAGCGAGGTCGGCGTCGTGGTTCACGAGCCACGTCATGATAACGCTAGGCGGTTGCTCGATGTAGACCGCAAGTGCATGGTCAAGTTCCGCGTCTCGGGTGCGGCGATACTGCTCCCGGTCTTCATCGAAGTCTCTCTCGACGGTCAGCGCCACGAAGAGCTGATCCGGCTCAGTGAGCTTAATGTCGAGGCTGGTGGCTTTTCGATTGAATACTGCCCGTAAGCCTGGTGTATTTATCAGCGGGGCGATGGATTTGGAGATCGAGACTGCAACCCGCCGTGCTGCGGTCTGCTGTCCTAAACTTGGGACGGCACCGAGCGGCAATGAGTAGCCGCTGGCAACGTGGGCCCACTTGCTCATCACCTCGATGAGGTCGCCGATCCTCTCGCTCGTGGTTAGGGCAATTCGCCTTCCCAACTCCGGCTCGATCGCAACGAACATGGCGTCAATGTCTTCTTCGAGCCAGGTAAAGGATTGCAGGACGAACGAGTTCACCTTCTCGGGGCTCATATAGTTGCCGTCGAAGGTCGGTTGGAGGACATGACATGTGAGTTTGAGCCAGACGTCGTCAGGCAAATCTTGAGCTCGGTCGCTCCCCATTGCCGCGCAGAGGTGGACGATGGCTGTCGAGGTGGGGAAATCACCGGTGCTGGCGTCTTGGACAGCCTCAACCACCGCCTTGATGGGCGTCGCGCAATCCCACCCTCGTGAAGCCAACTCGGTCAGTGAGTCAAAGAAGTGGGTGACATGCTCGGTTTCGTCTGCCTGAAGCGAGTCGGCGACTCGTGCGGCAAGGATCTGCGTTGCAGTGACGGCAACCTGTTCATCGTCTCTTACGGCCGCGTCTAGCACTGCCTGCTTGAGGTACTCGAAGACGAAACAAGCACACTCAGAGTTGATGAGCGCGTAGGTGCGCAGAAGCTCGTCGGTCTCCGGGCCCAACCCTAGGTCGGGCAGAACAGTGAGAAGCTCGGTTGCAGGGGGCACCATCGGTTCCTCGGCACCGAGTAGCGCGGCACTAATCTGCGTTTGTAATATGCCTGGGCGAAGTTTCGGTAACGCAGTCTTGATGTCGCTGATACGTATGGCGGTCACGTGGCCGGAGAAGTAGACATCTGCCACGATGCTCGCCGCGATGGTGCTGGGAACCACGCGGTAGGATTTCTCGAAGGTACGTCCGTCTGAGGGGTTTCGCAGTTGGTTACGGCGAACATCCACGAGTCCGGCGATTGCGACCGAGCGGATGAGCTCCTCGAACTGCGTGGGGCGGAGTTCGAATAGCGCCGCGATGATTCTGGTCTGGTTCTCGTTGGCGTCACCCACAAGAGCGATGGCGGCAAGCAGTTGGATAGCCTCAGATGGTGCTTTGGAGCGGCGAAGGAACGCCCGGATATGGTCCCTGAGTGCTTGGCCGGTCCATACGGCCTGCCAGGCGCCTTGTTGGACGAGGAGGCCTGCGAGGTTGAGCGCCCAGGCGGGCCGCCCTTGTGCTTGCTCAAGCAGATGAGCGATGACCCTGGTACGTGTGATGCCTCTCTCGCGGAGGAGAATCCCGATTTCCTCCCTAGTGAGGAGATCCACCTCAAGGTCGAGCGCATTCGGAAGGTGGTCAGCGACGCCTTCCCTTTCGTGAGGCCAACAGGTTACTGCGACGCGGAACTTGAGTTCCTCTGCGTGCCGAGCATGTAAGAGCTGTTCAATATCGTCGGCTCGTCCGCCGGCGTCATCCACGACAACTAGCGTCGGCTTCGCGGACAGGAGGTCGTCGAGCAACCGATCGGGTGCGAAGCCCCGTTCGAGGAACAGCGCGCCGGGCATCCGTCCGGCGACATGGCTTTTGCCTGCTCCGGGGACACCCCAGAGGATCAGATCCTGGTCGGAGTTCCCGGCTCGGTCGAGGAGTTCGTCGCGTCCGACGGTGGGAAGCTGATGTTCGTCCGAGCGCGCTCCGCGAGGTGATCGAGAAAGGCTAAACGCGCCGCCCTCAATGTGCAAAATTCTGCGGCGCCAGTCAGGTTCATCTCGGAACGCGGTAGCGAACCATGGGCGGTCGTAGACCTGGATGAGTTCGCACTTGAACTCGTGGGCGATGACGGCCAACTTAATGCGCTTTTGCCGGTTGACCTCGGCAAGGTTCGCGACAACAACCTGGTCAACGCGCCTCTTGTGGTCTCGGGCCGACTTAAGGCTCCCGCGTAGGCTTCTCTTGGCTCCCTCCCAGGTGCGGGATGAGGTGATAATGAGGCCGAGAACCTGACCGTTCGGTTTGACGAGTTCGGCGTCAAGCCCGTGATCGGTCCCGCCTGTGACAGGAACGAGACCCGCGTAGTCATGCACGATGAGAGCAGAAGCGCAGTCTTCGAAGTCGGATTGCTGCAGGCGGTACCGAGTGTCATTTAGACGTTGGTCGATACGGTCGAGCAGGTTCACGATTAGCACCCACCTCTCTGCTCAGTGCCAATTGGCAATACGATTCTAGCGAGTCGGCGCAATCTTCGGCTACCACGACACAATGCGACGTGTCCAACCATCGCCGAACACGACGGCTGACGAATAACCTTTGACTTCTGTCGCGAAGCAGTGCCCTGGATGTTTCGTACGTGGCGCAACTGCATCTGCGCTTATGCATTCGCCCTGGAACAGCCTGACAGCCTCGACCGCCTCATCGATACCCAGCCCAGGACGGCGCCTCGACTCCCCTCAAAGACTCAGGTGAGCCGACACCGTAACCTGGTGCATGTCGTGACTCTCGGCAAGCCCGTTGACGCTTGCTGCTGTATTCATCAAAGACGCCGATGGACTTAGGAAGCACTGAGGAGAGTTTGAGGAACCTCGCTTCCGCCGTCCCAACAAGGCCTCTAGCAGCTGGGCAAAGCTTACGGACGCACTACTTTTGCCACCCCGAAGAATGAGCAAGGCAGAATGGGTTTTAGATTAACTGTCCTGCCCTATTTCCTTGTTTGTCCCCACAAGTTGCCCACCAGTCTTAGCCAGTTCCATCCACCCCACACACCATAGCCCCTCCAAAACCCACAACCAGACCCTAGCTACCCAGTTCCCTTCGTTTGTTGGCCGCGTGACGGAGGCGTTCCGCGCGGGCCTTCTTCTCGTCCCGCTCAAGCTGTTCGGCCACTTCCTCATCCTCCGAATCAAGGCGGAATGCGGCGCGCACACCCCAGGAAGCCACGCCTGCCACGGGGAAGACCACCCAGAAATAGTCCCAGTCAAAGACGAACAACCCGAGGAAGAAGGTGATCATCGCGACCGACCAGATCACTCCATCGATGGCTTGCACCCGGCGGTTGCGTTTGACCACATCGTCCAGTTCCTGTTGCGTCTTGGTCTCTCGGACCAGCCCGCTTTCCGCTTCGGCGGCGCGCAGGGCGGGAAGGTCGTCAAACAGATGCGCCAACTCGCCCCGGGTCTGCGCCACGGCCGCTTTACCGGAGCGCTCATCGAACTCGTTGATGTCGATGTAACCGTCTGCGAAGTAGGAACCGAGGCGGTCCAGCGCGGAATGTCGCTCGGGATCGCCGATTCTCAGGTTGGAGTTCTCATCCATGCCTTCAATTTATCCCAACACGGGTGACCCTGGATTGCACGCAGCCTCAGCCCGTGCGCCGGGTGGGCCCTGGTTCGATACCGGGGCGTCGATAAGCGGGATGAGCCCCTCGTCCCCTCCCATAAACCGGAAGGTCGGTGCTCCCACCGTCACCGTCGAAGATGGTGAGCAGTTCAACGGGCCCGTTTTGCGCTTCGCGCAGGCGGCGTTAATGGTTAAAACCGCCGCGAGGCGCCCGCTCCCTGGACAGCCCCAGAATGCGACGCCCCGTCCTCAGATTCAGATTCAGGCCGTCACCACCTCCGAAGATCCAGGGCGATATTTCACAACCTGCTCCAGCGCTATCCGCTGGCATCCGGTTGCATTGCGGCTAAGCGTTGATGTCGACGAAAAACACCCCGCCGCCAGGGCATCAGGGGTCCAACCGAGGGGCAGACACAGTGCACGAATCCTCTGCTCCGTCGAGCCTTACTGTGAATCCTTGCGCCATAGGCAAGATGGCATGCCCCATCCGGGAATGGTGGATACGGTGGCTCCATGACCACCGATCATCCACACATGCATTCCGACCAATGGTCCGAACTCCCCGAGTCCTTTGTCAACCACCTCGACCTGGAGTCCCGGCTGGCCAGCAAACTGACCGGCGCAGTCATCGAGGACGCAGCACACGAACTGGGCACTGAACCCGAGTCCATCATCGATCTCGGCTCCGGCACCGGCGACGGAACACTCGCCCTGGCCCGCCGCTTCCCCTCCGCCCGAATCAACGCCCTTGATGTGTCCGCGCAGCTGCTCGGGCGCGTGACCGATGCCGCGAGCAAGGCGGGTGCCGCCGGCAGAATCACAGCGACCGAGGTCGATCTTGACAGCAACTGGACCACCCACCTTTCCGAACCCGTCGATCTCGCATGGGCGGCGCTCTCGCTGCACCATGCCCAGGACCCGGCGCGCCTGGCGCGGCAGGTGTTCTCCGTGCTCAGGCCGGGCGGCGTGTTCGCAATTACGGAACTGAGCGACTCCCTGACCATCACCCCCGATGATCTCGGTGTCGGAGTACCCGGCCTCGCGGAGCGCATCAGTGCGGCGATCTCCACCGCCCGCCCGAATCACGCAACGAACTGGCCACAGGTGCTTATCGACGCCGGCTTCCACCTCAGCCCGCCCACCGACAGGGAGCTTACTGTCTCTGGATCAAACGCCGAGGGCGCCCGCTATCTGGCGGATCTCCTGGACGGGCACGCACAGCACCTGGCGGAGCAGCTCAGCGCGCAGGACCTGCGTGCTGTTGACGTGGCCGTCGACAAGCTGAAAGCCGGCACCTCCCCCATCGAGCTCAGCTCGCGGCGGGACGTGCTCATCGCCACGCGCCCGCGGGAGCGCGTCGATGTCATCGTCATCGGCGGTGGCGCCGCCGGACTGGCCTCAGCGGTCGCGCTCGGGCGTTCCCTGCGTTCGGTGATCGTGGTCGATTCCGGCCATCCGCGGAACGCTCCGGCGGCGGGGGCACACAATGTGCTCGGCAATGAGGGAATCTCCCCTGCCGAACTGCTCCGGCGCGGGCGCGCCGAGGCGCGGTCCTACGGCGTGAGAATTCTCGACGGGCAGGTGTCCGCCATTTCCGGCACGATCGACGATTTCACCGTGCAGGTGCAGGACACCGAACGCCGGCTTCATGCCCGCAGAATCATCCTCGCCACCGGCCTCGTCGACGGACTGCCCGACATCCCCGGTCTCGAGCAGGGATGGGGCCACAGCGTGTTGCACTGCCCCTTCTGCCACGGGTGGGAGGTGCGCGGAAAGCGCATCGCCATCATTGCCACCACTGAGATGTTCCTGCACCAGACGGTGCTGTTTCGCCAGCTCAGCGACCGTGTGACCGTCTTTCTCCACGAGTTGCAGGATCTGACGGACACCCAGAGCGCCCAGCTCGACGCACTCGGTGTCACCTCCGTGCGCCGCAGGATCAGACGACTTGTCATGGACGGTGATCAGGTCACCGGTGTGGAGACCGAGGACGGAGCGGTCCACGGTGCCGATGTCGCGGTGGTGGCGCCTGAATTCAACGCCAGGACCTCTCTTTTTGAAGGTCTCGGTGCCACCGCGGAGACCTCCCCCTTTGGTCGTCACATTCCCAGCGATCCGCAGGAGAAGACCACGGTGCCCGGGGTGTGGGCCGCCGGAAACGCCAACCAACCCATGTCCATGGTCGTCGGCGCCGCCGCGGCGGGGGTCATGACCGGCGCCGCCGTGCACGGCGACCTGGCCTTCGCGGATCTCGAAGGCGCGGTGGCCGGAAAAGCCGACAAATAGTTCCCTCAGCGCCGGGGGATCACCGGGATCTCCAGGTAGGAGGGATGATCCGCATCCCAGCTGATTATTGCCCTTCCTGAGCTGCTGGGGACGTAGTGCGTGGGGAAATGGCCGAATAGCGGATTGCGGGGCTCAAGGTACCGGCCCGCGATCATCAGCCGGAGGGACTCTCCCGCCCGGAAGAGCGTCGCAGAAGGACTCAGGGGAATGAGAATCTCGGTGGCCTCGCCGTCGACAAGCGGCTCCGCGGTGCGAAAGGTGTGCTCCGGCTGGTGCGGTGTACTCAACACCGGATCAAGCTCGCGTAGTGCGAGCCGCAATCGGCCCTGGGCGATACGATCACGGCCGTATCCATAGGATCCCTCGAAGGGAACCATCCTGTGGGCAACACGCTTTTCAACCCCGACAAGAATGCGTGGATCCCGCGCCCCGGACGTTGCCACCTGCAGCCGCAGCAGCATTGGCCCGGTCACCTCCGTATCCTCGGGAAAGTGGTGGTCGAAGGCGACAGCGTCGCGGCGAAGGTTGAAGGTGACAGCCCCTTCGCGAGCGGCTTCCGTGGAAAGAACTCCGGTGGCCTGGAGATGCAATCGCCGCCATTCGGTTCGGGCGAGCGGCCATTCCTGTTCATCGCGCACCTCGACGACGTGGTCACCGCGGTCCCGGATCTCCAACCGCATCGGCGGAATCTCCATCGATTCCTGGCCACGCAGGTGCTTGTCCAGGAACGCCAGCTGATGGCGGCGTGCCTCATTGCCGTAGAACGTTGCCCATTTCGGTCCACGGTGCGCAAAGGCGTGACGCTGCCTGGACCCACTGCGTGCAAAGGCGCGCATGGAGCCGATGCTGTGCAGATTCGCATCTGAAAAACTCGTGCACTCAAGGATGGGGACGGTGATCCTCGACAGGTCCGGTGAGAGTCCGGCCCACCAGTCATCGCGCAACGGATGCTTGCGCCGTTCGACAGCAAGATTGGTGGACAACCGTGCCGCACGTGAACTCAGGAACAACCAGACCCGGGCGAATCCATTCTCAACGATTCCGCCTGAGGTGAAGAAATCGCGGTAGGCATCGCTGAAGCCCTCCCACGGGACGATGGCCTTCAGGGCCGGTGGCTGGAGGGCGGCGACCTTGTACTGGGAGATCGCCAGGTAGGAGACGCCGAGCATGGCGATCTTGCCATTCGACCAGGGCTGCGCCGCTGCCCATGCGATCACCTGGGCGATATCATCCGCCTCCTGATCAGAGAAGAGATCCCCGCGTCCCTCGGAATGTCCGCCACCCCGGGTGTCAAGATTGATCACGGCATAGCCCTGCTGAACCCACCAGACGGGATCAGGTGCCTCCCAGCTGGTTTGATCGGAAATGCGCACCGGCTCCGACTGGTTCATGATCCGATACTGCGGGTTCAATGACCAGCGGCCGAACCTCGTCTTCTTCGGCACCGCATCCTTTCCATAGGGATGGGCGGAGAGGATCACGGGAAGCGGACCCTGCGGACCCTCGTGATCCGCCGGGCGGAACAGGTTGAGGCGCAGGGTCACGCCATCACGCATACGCACCGGTATGTCGGCGTCCTTATGTACCTCGGCGGGCATCTCATACACCTCGACCGGGGGCCGCAGAAATGCCGACACCCGCCGAATCGCATATGCTGCCCCACCCGGACGTTTCCAGGGTTTATCAAGTGTTTGGGACTTCACCGCAGCCTCCCGCATGTCATCTACCCACCGCCCAATATATGTAGATGTCACCCTATACGCGCAGCTGCTTTCAGGAATACGGATCAAGGATGCGCGATGTGAGGATCGGGTTCCCGATGTTTTCGGGCTACGTTTCCCTATCCGACCTTCCTTTTAGAGTGGATGGTCGGGGCTTTCACCCCGACGGGTTCAGCGGGCGTTGATCTCGGTTGGACCGTCGATTCCCCGGTGACCGAGGATGCCGGAACATACCTCGGCTCGCCGCAGAATGGGCAAAACCACCTGGGGTTCCACCCGAGCCACCCCGAAAGACACCGGCCACGGAATCTCTCTCCTCATCTGCCGCGACCTGTGTCGTCCTTTCCGAACAGGTTGAGAAACGCATCGACGCCCTGCTCGGCCCGAGCTCGTGGATCCGGAGCCGAGCCCCCGAGAAGTGCGCGGATCTGCGAATCGCGGTTGACGAGCCCGAAGTAGATGGTGGAGGCATCATGGGCATCATCTATGTGGAGCATCCCCTGATCGGAGAGCCTTTCAAGGTAGCGCACCATGGCGGATCCCGCCCTTTCGCGGCCGGCGCGGGTGAGCACCTCCGCGAGCTGTGGTGATGAGTTGGCTGCGCGATTGAGGGCGATGGAATCCGGCCCCGTCGGCAGATCGATGAGCCCCCTGGCGCTGCGGAGCAGGGTCTCGGGGACCTCGGCGGGGCTTGGCGGCGGCCCGGAAACGGCAAGGTCGGGCAGCTTAGCGGCGTCATCGGCGTTGACCTCGATGGCGGCGGCGAAGAGCTCCTCCTTGTTGCCGAACCAGGAGTACAGGGTCTCCTTCGAGGCGCCCGCCAGGGCGGCGATGCGCGTCATCGAGGTCTTTTCATATCCGTGGTCCCTCAGCTCCCCGATCGCGATCCGCAGAATCTCCGTTCTGCGCGCATCTCGGAGGTGTCTGGGCAACCGTCCACCCCTTGCCTTGTTGTCCGTGCCTCCCGATCCTATTGCACCGACCCCGGTGCACCGCGGGAAACCCGTGACAACCGTACTCAGAAGTACGGATAGACAACGGTTCGCTTTTACGGAGTCGCGATGCGACCACTGTTCCTTTCCCCCTCCCTATATGCAACGCTGTCCGCCGTGCTCCTGACCGGACTGATCGCCAGGTTCTTCTACGCCTGGGTCTGTTCCACGATGTGGGGCCCCATGCAGGAGATGAACGCCTCCGTGAGCAATGCGGTGTTCTTCCCCGTCTTCTTCCTCACACCGCTGGTACTGATCATCGCAGCGGTGGCGCACTCCTGCTCACGGCGGCCCGATGCTGACCGCCATGATCAACGTCCCGATGAATGAGGCCCTGCAATCGACCCCGGTGCCCGGCGATCCGGTTGACGCCGGGCAGGTGAGGTCTGGCGGCTTTGTCCCGCTCCTGTGACCTCAGGGGTCGGGCCTGACTCCTCAAGATGAACGGTCCACACCCGGTGCCGCCTCCGCCACCAACCTGGCGATGTGCAGCGACAGGTAGGCCACCTCATCCTCGGTGAGCGCAGTGCCCAGGCGGAGCTCAAGGATGACACCGGTCCTCCGCGCGCAGTCCACCGCCTCAGGATGACTGTGTTCGAGGCTGTCCAGAAGCACCGACATCCCCTCGCGCAACTGCGCCCCCTGCGCCGCACGGACAAAGAAGTAGCGCATATGGGTGATGAACCTGGCGGCGGTCACCGACCCCTGGTCCACCCGGATTCCAAAGGATGAATCGATCACCTCGAAGAGCTGGCTGAACACCCCGGTCATCAGATAGGTGTCGCTGAGATCACCGGTCCGGAAACCCGCATTGACCAGGTGCATGGCAATCGCCGTTGCCTCAGACTCCGGCAGCGGGGAATCCAGCTCCGCGTTCACCGCCTCCAGAATCCGCAGGCTCGCCGCGTACTCATCCGGGTAGAGGTGGGAGACCTCCACCAGCAGGGGGTTGGGTGTGTCACCAGCCATGGCCACCCGGCGCACCGCCATCGACAGGTGGTCGGCCAGCGCGATCACCGTCGCCGAGGCCCAGTCATCGCGCAGGTGGGTGGCCTCGAGCACACGGGTCGTCAGCTCAAGGAAGCGCTGTGGAATAGCCGCGAGCATGGCCGCCATCGCATCGGAGTCACGGTTGTTCTCCGGCACGAAGACCTGGCTGACTGCGGCCTCATCCACACCGTCCCCCGGCTTCGCCCTGAACCCGATGCCGAGCCCGGTGAGCACCACCGCGGTACCGTCATCACGCCGGGAGAGCACAACATTGTTGTTGAGCACCCGCAGCACCTTCACTTCGGGGTGTCCCCTCTCAGCGAGGCTCCGTTGGTGGCGATGACGTCTGCGTACCAGTCGAAGGACGCCTTCTTGTACCGCTCGAGCGTTCCGCCGCCGTCATCACCACGGTCGACATAAATGAATCCGTAACGCTTGGACATCTGTGCGGTCGCCGCACTGACGAGATCGATCGGGCCCCAGGTGGTGTAACCCCAGACCTCCACGCCATCCCTGATGGCCTCCCCCACCTGGTACAGGTGGTCGTTGAGATAGGTGATGCGGTAGTCATCGGCGACCGTCCTGCCGCCGTCGGGGGCGTCGATAAGCACGTCCTTCGCCCCCAGACCGTTCTCCACGATGAACAGCGGTTTGTTCCACCGGTCCCAGAAGGTGTTCATGATGATCCGCAGCCCGAGGGGGTCGATCTGCCATCCCCATTCCGACCGGGGAAGCAGCGGATTGGGCACTCCTCCGATGATGTTTCCCTCACCGGGGTTCTGCTTCTCCGGATCCGCCGTCGCGCAGGCGGACATGTAATAGGAGAAGGAGACGAAATCCACAGTGTGCTCCCGCAGCAGCTGCGCATCGCCGTCGGCGAAGTCGATGGTGATGCCGTTGTCCCGGAAATAGCGCAGAGCCGAGTGCGGGTATTCGCCGCGGGTGTGAATGTCGGCGAAGATGAGATCCCGCTGTGTCTCCCACTGGGCCCGGCGCACGTCCCGCGGGTCCGGGGTCAAGGGGTAGCGCGGCACGGCAAGGATCATGCAGCCGACCCTGTTGTCCGGGTCGATTTCATGGGCGATTCTCGTCGCCAGGGCCGAGGCCACCATTTCATGGTGAATGGCCTGGTAGAGCACCTGGTCACCGATCTCCTCCGGCCGCGCCTCGATACCGCCGGACAGGAAGGGTTCATGGAGGATCGAGTTGATCTCATTGAAGGTCAGCCAGTACCTCACCCTGCCTGCGTAGCGCTGCAGGATGGTGCGGGCGTAGCGCTCGAAGAATCCAACGAGCTTCCGGTTGCGCCACCCGCCGTACTCCCTCGCGAGATGGAGCGGGGTTTCATAGTGGCTCATGGTCACCATCGGCTCGATCCCGTACTTCTCCAGCTCGTCGAGCACGCGATCGTAGAAGGCCAGACCCTCCTCGTTCGGTTCGGTCTCGTCCCCGTTGGGGAAGATCCGCGACCACGCGATGGAGAAGCGGAACACCGTGAAGCCCATCTCCGCGAACAGCGCGATGTCCTCGGCGTAACGGTGATAGAAGTCGATGCCCTCCTGCTTGAGGTTATCGGCGGTGGGCCCCACCGTCGGTGGCGTCTGGATACCATGGGGCATGACGTCCTGGATGGACAGTCCCTTGCCCCCGTCGGTGAAGGCACCCTCGACCTGGTTGGCGGCGATGGCACCGCCCCAGAGGAAACCCTCGGGAAATGCGGTGGATTGTTGTTCAGCCATGGTTGAATCTCCTTCTCTCAGACCGTGACCTTGAGGGCAACGGTACCTGCTTGTGCCTCATCCGGACCCAGAACCGGGGTGACCGCGGTCAGCTTGGCCGAATTGGTCACCACCAGCACGGTGGTGGTGTCGAAACCCTGCTTCTCGACGCCGGCGAGGTCCACCTCAACAAGGGGTGACCCTGCGGCGATGCGGTCACCACGGGTGACCAGGGAAGTGAACCCTTCACCTTTCAGCGACACCGTGTCGATCCCGACGTGGACGAGCACCTCCACACCATCATCGGTTTTGATGCCGTAGGCGTGGCCGGAGCTCTGCACCGCGATGACGGTGCCGGTGACCGGCGAGGTCACCGTGCCGGAGGAGGGTACGACACCGATTCCCTGGCCCATGGCACCGGAGGCGAAGACCTTGTCATTGATCTGCTCGAGTGGAACCACCCGACCAGTCACCGGAAGTAGGATCTGACTCGTCGCCTGGTCCCGCGCCGCGGTATCCTGTGCCGCGGCCCCGGACTCGCTCTCCTTCCTCTCCGCCCTGCGGGCGAGGACAAGGGTGCCGAAGAACCCGATGGCAATCGCAATGCCGGAGCCCAGGAGCTGCACGGTGAAGGAACCCACGGAGGTGAACGCCGGAAGTGCCAGGAGGGAGGGGAACACGAAGGCGGTGGCCGCATTGTGGCTGTTGGCGATGATCGCACCTCCGACCGCACCGCCCGCAAGACCCATGTAGAAGGGGACCTTGAGCGGCAGATTCACACCGTAGATGGCCGGTTCGGTGACACCGGCTACAAACCCGGAGAATGCGGCCGGACCCGCGATCTTCTTCCGGTCCGGATTCCGAGTGACAAAGAACACCGCCAGCGTCGCCGCCGCCTGCGCGAGCACCGCGGCCATGAGCGGAGCCAGAAGGAAGGTGTGACCGCTCGCGGAAATGTCATTGAGGAAGATCGGTACGAAACCCCAGTGCAGGCCGAACATGGTGAACACCTGCCAGAAACCGCCCATCAGTGCGCCCGCCAGCCACGGCACGGTGACAAAGAGGTATCCGATTCCGTCGGAGATCGCCACCGACAGCCACGTGGTCGCCGGACCGATGGTCAGCAGCACCAGCGGGACCATGATGACCACGCAGATCAGGGGTGTGAGGAAGTTGCGGATCGCTCCCGGGAGCACCCGTTCCAACCACCGTTGCAGGTATCCGGTGGCCCACACCGCGATGATCGCGGGGATCACCGAGGAGGAATAGGTCATCGACGGGAAGGGCAGTCCGAGGAGGGTGGAGCCTCCGGTCTCCGCCAGGGTGACAATCGAAGGGTGAAGCAGGGCCGCCACCACCGACAGCGCGACGAACTGGTTGACCTTGAACTTCCTGGCCGCGGTCAGGGCGAGGAACAGCGGGAGGAAGTAGAACAGGCCGTCGAATGCGGCGTTGAAGACAATATAGTTGCCGCCCTCCGGATCGATCCAGCCGAACTGGGAGAACATGCTGAGGAACGCCTTGCCGATGGCGATGCCGGCGAGACACCAGATGACCGGGGAGAACAGCGCTGAGATGAGATCGATGAAACGGTTGAAGAGGTTCTTGTCCGTCTCGGTACCGGAATCCTCCTCCCCGCCACCGTCGTTGTCCCTGATGCCCTTGGATCTCATTCCGGGCACGGCCACCACGGCCTCATAGGCCAGCGGCACCTCGTTGCCGATGACCACCTGGTGCTGGCCACCTGCGGCGAGTGCGGTGAGCACCCCGGGAATGGACTCGGCCCGCTTCAGATCCGCCTTGTCCGGGTTCTTGACCTTGAATCTCAGGCGGGTTGCGCAATGGGTGAAGGTGGAAATGTTGTCCGGGCCTCCCAGGGCCTCGACGACATCGGCTGCCAACGGCTGAAAATCGGTCCTTGTGACCATGACCGCTCCAGCTCCTTTCGTGTTGTGCCGTGGTTCCGGGAGCGGTGGTCACCCCGAAAAACGACAAAGACCTGGATGACAACGCAGCAGCTGCGTTGTCATCCAGGTCTTGCCCCGACATCGAGGGTAACAATCCTGCTCCCCGGAGGAACGGCGTCCTGTGTTTCGGGGATGAACATCTTTCATTCTAGCCACGCCACACTGCCAGTCAAGAGTGAGCTGCCTCTCACCGCCTCCCGATCATCTCACGTCCCCTACCCTCCCGACCCCGGGATGGCATCGCCGAGCGCCCTGCACACCGGTGGTCCGCCGTGCCGTAGCATTGCCCTGGTAGAGAATTGAGCTGTTAAGGAGTTTCCATGGCACTGCCAACCCCCGGTCCCGAGGCGCGGGCGCTAGTCACCGGCGCCAGCCAGGGCATAGGCCGGGCTATCGCCGCCGACCTCGCCCGCTACGGGCACAACCTCATCATCGTCGCGCGCCGCGAGGATGTGTTGAAGGAACTGGCGGAGGATCTTCAGAGCAGGCACGGGGTCACCGTGGAGGTGCGCGCGGTGGATCTGGCCGACAGGGATCAGCGGGCCGCCCTGATCGCGGAGATCTCGCAGCGGGAGATCAACATTGTCATCAACTCCGCGGGCATAGCCAGCTTCGGGGCGTTCAAGGATCAGGATTGGAACTACGAGGTCACCCAGTTTGATCTCAACGCGACCGCCGTGTTCGAGTTGACCCACGCAGTGCTCGGCGGAATGATCGACCGCGGCGTCGGTGCGATCTGCAATGTCGGCTCCGCAGCCGGGAATGTCCCTATCCCGAACAATGCGACCTATGTGTTCACCAAGGCCGGTGTCAACGCCTTCACCGAGGCCCTGCACTATGAGCTGCGCGGGACGGGAGTGGCCTGCACGCTCCTGGCACCGGGGCCGGTGCGGGAATCCGAGATCCCGGAGGCGGAGAAATCCGTGGTGGACAGGGTCGTACCGGATTTTCTGTGGACCACCTATGAATCCTGTTCCGCGGAGACGCTGCGCGCGCTGGCGAGGAACCGGCGCAGGGTGGTGCCCGGACCGCTGGCCAAGGCGATGAACGCCGTTTCCGCAATCGCACCGACCGCTGTTCTATCCCCGCTGATGGGGCAGATCTACAAGAAGATGGGTTAGAAGATGACTGAAGGTAGCTCCCCCGCCGTTGCCCACCGCGATGACCGGCTGGTATGGGTCGATCTGGAGATGACCGGCCTGGACCTGGACCGGCACGTCATTGTGGAGGTCGCGGCCCTGATCACCGACGCGAAACTCAACATCATCGGCGAGGGCGTGGATCTTGTGGTCCACGCCACCGAGGATGAACTGGCACAGATGGATGATTTCGTCACCAACATGCACGATTCCTCCGGGCTGACCGCGGAGATCCGCCGCTCGGGTGTCAGTCTCAGAGAGGCGGAGGATGCGGTGCTCGCTCTGATCGAGCAGCACTGCGACCCCGCGCATCCGGCACCGCTGGCCGGCAACTCCATTGCCACGGACCGCTCCTTCATCCGCGAGCAGATGCCCCGCCTGGATGCCGCGCTGCACTACCGCATGGTCGATGTCTCCTCTGTCAAGGAGCTCGCCAGGCGCTGGTATCCACGTGTGTACTACAAACAGCCGGAGAAGGGTCTCGCGCACCGCGCACTGGCCGATATCGTGGAATCAATCCGTGAGCTGGAGTATTACCGCCGTTCCTTCTTCATCGCCGAGCCGGGTCCCACATCCGAGGAGTGCACCGAGGCGGCGGAGCAGGCGACCGAGCGCTTCGCCGGCTACTTTGAGTAGAAGCCGCTGAGCATCTCGCTCAACGCATTGAGCATGTGCACGCGCCACCAGGCCCAGTCATGGCCGCCGTAGACGCGCTGCACACGTACATCCCTGATATCGCCGGAGAGGTCCTCGGCGAGCTGATGGGACAGCTGGAGCATCTCGCCCTCGTACTTGCCCGCCTGCAGCTGGATGGACACCCAGTCCTCGGCGGCGGAGAGCGCGTCGGCGACGTTGAAGCGCCACAGTGACGGCGATTGCGCGATCGCGTGCCCCACCTCACCACGGGAGAGCGCGAGTGCCCATAGGCAGGCCAACCCACCGAGGCTGGCGCCGGAGGCGATGGTGCGGTCGCCGCGGTCGCTGACGCTGAAGTGGCTGCGGACGTGCGGGAGGATGGCGTCGATAAGCGTGTCCACCTGGCCACCGGGGACACCGACGGTGTCCCACCGTGCCTCGGTGTCCACGGAATCGATCATGAGCACATGCACCGGTGGCAGCTGGCCGGCCCTGATCGCGGCGTCGATCTGGCGCGGCAGTTCCAGTCCGCCGTTCCAGTACTGGCCGTCGAAAAGGATGAGCAGCGGGGTCTCCACCCCGACGGGCGGGGCGTAGACCCAGAAGTGCACGCCACCGACGGTCTCCTCCACCACCGGGACGCTTGTCGACGCCGCCGCCCAGCGGTCCAGCGGCGCATCCGGTCCCTCAACGAGGGAGGAGTTCAGCACACGCCCGAGGTTGCGGTCATCGGGGCGGCCGAGGGCCAGGGCGGCACGGGCGTCGATGCCGGCACGCCAGGGCGCCTGACCTTCGCCGTCCCAGGTACTGATCGTGTACGAGGCACGCCAGGACGCGGGCATCCGAACCGAAAGCGTCCACAGGTCCGATCCCTCCAGCCGGTGCATCTCGGATCCGCCGGCATCGGAGCTGTCGAAGAGTCCGTTGATCCACAACAGGACTCCCGCGGAACCGGGGCTCTCCACGACCCAGGTGTAGAGGCGCATGTCGGGGTCGCCGCTGGGATCCTCTTCGATGATCGGGTTCGGGGTGGCCAACGCCTTGACCGCCATATCCCCGCACCGTCGCGCGGAATGCTCACCGCCCTTGCGCACCGATTCCGCCCAGGCGTCCTCCAGGGGTCCGGTCACCCTGGCGTTCGAATGCAGGAGCCGCATGGGTGCACCGGGCGACAGCTCATCATGGATGGAGCCGAAACGATCCACCCACTGCCGTGCCTGCCCGATCGGTGGCATCTCGTCTCCCCTTGTGCCCTTGACGCTGAGAAAAATGTGCAATACCGGCCGCCAGACTCCACAGGGAGTGTGACCGCCGGTTTAAAAACAGGTTGCCAGTGTAGTTCACGCTCCTAGCCCAGGCAATGTGCAGGCTTAGCGCGCAGTGGTCTCATCCGCGTTTCCCTTGCTCCATTCGGACCAGGGAATGTTCCAGTCGCCCAGACCGTCATAGCCGCTGAGGGTTCCGCCGACGGTGTTCTTAACGGTGACGATGTCACCACGCTTGACCGTGTCCTGGAACCATGCGGCGTCCTCGGTGGAGACGTTGACACAACCATGGGAGGTGTTCGAGCTTCCCTGCGCCCACACGGACCAGGGGGCGGCATGGACGTAGATACCCGAGTAGGACATCTGGGTGGCGTACTTCACCGGGGTCCGGTAACCGCCGTTTTCATAGCCGAGGCCGAATGTGGTCGAATCCATGATCATCTCGGGATTGCGGTCGCCGATGATGTAGGTGCCGTTGGGGGTGGCCCAGTCCGCGGTGTCGCGCCCGAGGGACACGGGAACGGTGCGCAGCACCTCGCCGTTGCGGTAGACGCTCATGGTCTTTGTGGAATCGTCGACCACAGCCTCGACGCGGTCACCGATGGTGAAATTGGTGGCGTTGTCGGAATCTCCCCACACCCCGCCGCCGAAGTCCTTGCCGTAGATGTCAGCCTCGACCGACACCGTGGTCCCGGGGGTCCAGTACTCCTCCGGACGCCAGCGCAGCTCGTTGTTGTTCAACCAGTAGAAGGCGCCATCGACGTGCGGGGAGGTGGTGATCGTGATGGCATCCTGGACGGCCTGGCGATCCTTGATCTGCGAGGCGAAGCGGAAACCGATCGTCTGGCCCACGCCGACGGTAGAGTCGGCCAGCGGTGACAGGGCAACCGTGGTGGTGGCGCTGGGCCTGGCGGTATCAAAGACCACCGTCGTGCTTTCACCGTTGTTATCGGTCGCCTCCACGGTGTAGGTCCGGTTGTAGCCGAGCGTTTCATCGGTGGTCCAGGTCAGTTTGTCCGAGCTGAGCTCGGACTCGACCTCGTAGCCGTCCTCATTTGTCATGGTGACGTCACTGAGCCCCTCCCCGAGGGATTTCACCACCACCGGTTCCGCCGGATTGACGTCCTCGGCGCCGTCACTGACGGACACCGCCGGAGCGGCATGTCTGACATCGGCCACCTGTTCACCGGTGGATGCGGAGGAACCCGAATCACGGGCACCCTCACGATCAATGGTGCAGCCGCTGAGCGCAACGGCCCCCGCTGTCAGAACCGCCAACAAGGACAAGGCGACCGCGCGCCTGTTTTGAACCCAATGCAACTGTCTCGCCCTTCCCGGCACAACACTCCTCCCCCGCCGGCAGGCAGGGGATCAAGACTTTTCATAACGCTACTCGCCAGGCCGAGTAAGAAACCAGCCTGCCGCGCCGGGGAATCGCAGTCTTCACCAAATCGTTAGGATCCGCTTTTCCCAAGCGTGGAAGTCATTTTTCGCTCAAATGATTCACTGAAGCTTATCGACGCCCCCAGATACCCTGTTACCGGTTTCGAAGCCTCTACAGGTTTCGTTGGCAAATCGTTATCAAAGGCGCCTACCCATCCCTCCCGACCCCACGAAAGACGCCTCTCAGCTGCGGATTTTACAAGCCCCGACCACTCCTGTTATATTTTTCTTCGTTGCCAACGAGGCCAGCGCCTCAACAACAACATGCGCCATTAGCTCAATTGGTAGAGCATCTGACTCTTAATCAGAGGGTTCGGGGTTCGATTCCCTGATGGCGCACAATAAAACCCCCGATGACCAGGCAATACAGGTCATCGGGGGTTCTTTTCATGTTGGTATAGGGGTTGCTTCACTCCTCACTTACTCCGCAGTTCCCGAGAACAGCCTATCGAGCACCGCCGTGTAATCCCCCGCCGTCGACGCCCGCTCAATGTAGTGCCGTCCCGTGATCGCCGGGGACTCGTGCCCCAACTGCCGCGCCGCTTCCTTCACACCCACAGCCCGCTCAAGCCTGGTGGCCACAGTCGGCCGGAAACTCCGCAACGTCGCCCCTTCCACCTGATGATCGAGCGCGTCCCGGAACTTCGTCCGCATGTGAACCGGCCCGGGTTCTGTGCCGCTTCTATGCGGGGAGCGACTCCTCGGTGAGGGCCGCGTAGTAGGTCGCCTCGAACTCGTCGGGGCTGACCATTCCAAGGCTACCGTGAAGCCTTCGGTTGTTGTACCAGTCGACCCATCCGGCGGTCGCGAACTCGACGTCTGCGATTGTCTTGTAGGGGCCGTCGTGGAAGATCGTCGTACGCACGCATTCGGCCTTGTAGAGCCCGTTGATCGTCTCCATAAGCGCGTTGTCGTACGCATCGCCGACGGTCCCGATCGAGGCGGCGATACCCTCGAGCGCGAGATGCTCGGTGAGCATCACGGAGGTGTATTGGGCCCCCGCATCCGAGTGGTGCCGCAGTTGTCCGGGGCCGACTCGGTGGCCTTGCCGGTCACGTTCCCAGAGCGCCATGCGCAGCGGGATCATGACGAGGTCGACATGCTTGGTGGTCTGGACGTGCCAAGACACGATGCGTTGCGAGAACACGTCGAGGATGAACGCGACATACACCCATCCCGCCCAAGTGCGGACATAGGTGAAATCGGTGACCCACGTGTGATCGGGCCGCGGGGCGGTGAAGTCCCGGTTCAGCAGATCCCCGGCCCGGATCCCGTCCTTCACACGGATCGTCGTACGGATCGCTTTCGCCCGCGTGACGCCCGAAAGCCCCAATGCCCGCATGGCACGGTCGACTGCCCCGCGGGAGGCCTCCGGGAGCGCGGTGCGGCGGATCAGGGCGGTCATTTTCTTCCGCCCGTACAACCCCTCCGGAGTCATCCGACGACGTTGCTCACCGGCCTGATCCTCGACGGTCGTCCAGGCGGCGTCACGGACCGCGTCCACGACCATCGCGTCGGCTACTGTACGGGCCGAAATCCGGGGGCGTTTCCAGGACCGGTAGGTGCGTGCCGCGATCTTCATGCCCTGCTCACGCAGGACGCGAACGATCGACTCGACGGCGAAGCCCTCCGAACGCATCTGGTCGATGAAGCCCATCATCAACGGTTGCGGGGGTCGAGCTCCCCCGCGAAGAAAGTCGTCGCCGCGCGCAGGATCGCTACGTCCTCACGGAGCCGACGGTTCTCGGCTTTGAGCCGCTTGATCTCAGCGTGCTCTTCGCTGGTTTGACCTTCTCTGGTGCCGGCATCGATCTCAGCTTGGATCACCCACCGGCGCAGCGACTCCACGCCGACGCCCTCCTGACGCGCAACGGCTGCGATCGCCTTCGCGTTCGATGGGTACTCCGATCGGTGCTCGCGCACCAGCCTGACCGCTCGTTCACGGACCTGCGCATCAATCTTCTTTGGCATGAAGCCATCCTCTCAACTCGAAAAGATGCGGCATCAAACCTGGGCCGGTTCACTGAGATGGCCGGGATTCTCTGCTGAATCGAGAGTGTCTAATGGTTTGTGTGTGAGGGACTTCCTTCACATCAAGGAGATAAACCATAATGACCACTGTGGCTAAACGAGACCCAGCAGATTCCGCACGGATCAAAGCAATTGAGGAAAAGCTCCTGGCTAATCCGGAAATGGCCAAGCTGATCGACGAGCTTGGTACCTCAACTACCGATGCCAACGACCTTGTCCGGGGTCTGCTTCAGGCCTCGATCAATCGGGGTTTGAACGCGGAAATGGACGCCCACCTCGGCTACCAGCATGGCGACCGAAACAGCAAGACAGCTGCTGGGCAGAACAACTCCCGCAACGGTTCCTACCCCAAGCGAGTTGATTCGAACTATGGGCCTGTGGACGTGTCAGTCCCTCGGGACCGTAACGGCTCGTTCCTACCGGCGATGGTGCCCAAAGGCTCCCGTCGGCTCACCGACGTTGACGACATGATCATCAGCTTGTACGCCGGGGGCATGACTGTACGAGACATCCAACACCACATGATCACCTCGATGGGCGTGGATATCTCCCATGAAACTATTTCCGCAGTTACTGATGCTGTTTTAGATGAGGTGATGATCTGGCAAAACCGCCAGCTCGATGACTTTTACCCGGTGATCTTCCTCGACGCGTTACGTATCAAAGTCCGTGACGGGGGTCGGGTAGTCAACAAGTCTGCTTACCTAGCCATCGGAGTAGACATGGACGGGATCAAGCACATTCTGGGTATCTGGTTGGCGAAAGAGGAAGGTGGTTCGCCCCGGGTTTAATGGAGGGTAGGAAATTGGAAAAGGAAACCCTTACATGCCCACCAAATACACTGTCGAGCTCAAGCAGCGCGCTGTAGAACTCGTGCTCCACGCTCAAGCTGATCCCGTCACCGCCCGGGGCGCGGTCACCCGCATCGCCGACGAACTCGGCGTGAGCAAGGAAACCCTGCGCGTCTGGGTCCGCACCCACAAGCAATCCGGAACCGACACACCGGCCGAATCGATGGACCTGGAAACAGAAAACCGCAGGCTGCGGGCCGAGCTCGCCGAAGCCAAACGCGCCAACGAGATCCTCAAGAAAGCCTCGGCTTTTTTCGCGGCGGAGCTCGACCGCCCACACAAGTAATCGTCACCTTCATCGACGACAACCGTGCTCAGTTCGGGGTCGAGCCCATCATCCGCGTCCTGGCCACCACCAGCGCGAAGATAGCCCTGAGCACGTATTACGCCCACAAATCACGGCCTGAATCAGCCCGGTCCATCCGGGACAAGCAGATCACCCGGGCACTGCGCCGGATCTTCGAAGACAACTACTCATGTTACGGCGCCCGGAAGCTGTGGGCGGAGATCAACCGCGAGGCCACCTTCGGTCACGTCGCCCGCTGCACCGTCGAGCGTCTCATGGCGACCGACGGGCTGAAGGGGATCCGGCGGCGGAAGAAAAGACCGTCAACTCGCAGCGCCGACGCCGGCGAGTGTCCTGTCGACCTGGTGGAGCGCAACTTCGCCGTGACCGCGCCGAATATGCTGTGGGTCGCCGATATCACCTATATCCCCACCCGGGCCGGGTGGGTGTATGCGGCGTTTGTGTTGGACGCCTACACCCGTGAGATCATCGGTTGGCAAGTGACGAACCACATGCGGGTCTCGTTGGCCCGCGATGCCTTGGATATGGCCCTGTCGGCTCGTCTTCGCGCTGGTGAGGACGTCTCTGGGCTGATCCACCACAGCGACCGTGGAGTGCAATACCGCTCTATTACCTACGGCGAGTCATTGGCGGAGTCGAAGGTCGTGGCCTCGGTCGGATCCCGCGGCGACTCCTATGACAACGCGATGGCCGAGGCGTTGAATTCGATGTTCAAGGCCGAGCTGATCGACCGCAGGACGTGGCCGGCGCTGACCGATGTGATCGTGGCGACCTCGAAGTGGATCGGGTGGTACAACAACCGCCGGTTGCACTCCGCACTGGCTCATCGCCCGCCGAAGGAAGTTCACCAGGAATGGCAGAAGTATCAGGCCTACGCGGCCTGATCGACAAGTAAATCACCCTCTACAAAACCCGGGGCTTGACAGGACGCTCGGAGATGACGACATCGTCTGTGACATGGCCTTGTGGCTTGTTCCGTGAACGCCGTCGTGGTTTCCGCAGCGCTCGACCAGTGCGTAGACACGTGACGAGCTCGCGCTTGAGTGCGCCGCGCCCCTGGATGAACAGTGACTGGTAAATCGCTTCGTGGCTGATCCGCATGGCACCATCATCAGGGAAATCAACTTTCAGCCGGTGCGAGATTTGTTCCGGGCTCCAACCCGTGACCCATTGACGGTCCTCTCGGTGTGGCTTGTTTCGTCCCTTCCAACGCGGTGCATCGGGCCCCTGAGCTACCGTCCCGTCCGGCAGACTGACGCTGCCCTCAAGGCGTTGTTGCACATAGTCACGCAGCGCGGTGTTGGTCACCAGTTTCGCTTGTTTGGGCCGCTTGGCCGCAGACTCGGCCTTCCACTGCGCAACGGAAGCCCGGTACTCCACTTCCCCGGCACGGGTCGCGGCGTTTCGCCGCAGTTCCCGGGAGACTGTCCCGGGATCGCGTCCGAGTCGTCGGGCGATCTCACGGACGCCGACATTTTGAACGTGTAACAGCGCGATCTCTTCACGCTCAGCAAAGCAGAGATAACGGCCAGCAGCTGGAGCAAGATCTAGTGGAGGCATACCTCCAGCATGGCGAAACCACCGCGTACCCACCGGTGCTGACACACCAACAGCAACCGCGGCATCCTCGCTCGTAAGCCCATCAGCGATCTGTACCCAGAATGCCCGCTCGACCTCACGTCGCGGGGGCGGGCGCCCCGGAGAGCGCATCGGTTGTCGCACCGCTCGATCCGCATCCGCCTGACGACGTAGCATCACACACCTCCATGTCATCGAGGTGTTGCGACGACCAGTTGAATCCGCCCACGCTCCCGTGGTCCGAGTGGAAAACTGCCCCGGCCAGGCTTCCACGCTGGCCTTTCGCCATGAGCAAGGCATCTCGAACCAAGCTGGTGCGCATGTGGTCCGCAATCGCGAAGCCCACCAGCCGGCGGGAATAGCAGTCAATCACGGTGGCCAGGTACATATTCGACCCATCTGCAATCGGCAAATATGTGATGTCCCCGACGTAAGTTCGGTTCGGCTTTTCAGCGGTGAACTTCCGGCCGACAAGGTCAGGGAACACCGCCTTGGTCTTGTCGGCCATGGTGGTGGTGACCTTGCGTTTCTTCGAATAGCCGAACAGCTTCAGCGAACGCATTACCCGGGCGACCCGCTTGTGATTCACAGGGGAATGATCTGCCTGGTCCTTGAGTTCAGCCGTGATGCGTTTAGCCCCGTAACAACCGCGTTCTGCGGCGAATGCAGTCTTGACCCTGGCACCGAGGATTGCGTCGGATATGAGTCGTTTTCTGCGAGCTGAGCTGCTGTTTTTCCATTTGTAGTAGGAAGACCTGTTGAGTTTCAACACGTCACATAACCGCTTAACCGAGTGGTTTTCCTTAGCGTCATCAACGAACCTTAAAGCGGATCAAAGTCTCGTCTCTTGCCGGGAAAATATTTAGCCGCCTTGCGCAGGATGTCGCGTTCTTCCCTGAGCCGGCTGACTTCCCGTTCCAGTTGGCGGATCCGCTCGGCTTCAGTCACCGAGGTCGACGAGGGTGACTCCGTGGTGGTGATGTTGGTGCGGGCTCCGGTGCCGTATTTCTTGAGCCAGTTCTGGAGAGTATTGCGGTTGACCCCGAGGTCGTTGGCGATGGTCTGGATCGACGCGCCTGTGGAGTTCTCGTAGAGCGCGACGGCGTCGCGCTTGAGCTCCTCCGAATAGGTCTTGCTTGGCATGGTGGCAGAGTACCTTTCCCAGCATCATGCTGGTGTCTGGGTGTCCACCAAACAGGGGTCAGGTCCGATCATGGCGAACTGGCCCAGATCGGGTGCGGTGTAAGTGGAGCCGCCATCGCCGAGCAGAACAACGAGCACGGGCGGACCGTACAGGGCACCGGTGAGCAGGATGGCGTAGACGATTGTGGAGCGCAGTGTGAACAGCCGAAGAGTCTCGGCCTTGAGTGCGCAAGCATGACGGCTCTTTTCTTTTAGACGTCGGCGCGGAAGACGGCGGCAGAGTCGGTGAGCTGGAGGAAGTTCTCCTCGAGGGACGGGGTTGACTGTGTCAGGGAGAAGATGAGGATCCCCTCGTTCCAGCACGCCCTGGATACGGTGATGGTGCCGGGGATGGCGACGTTGACGGCGATCACGAGGCGCTCCTGGCTGATGCGGACCTCAGCACCCCGGTTTTCCAGGGCGGTGCGCAGGTGTGGATCGTCATCGGTGTGCGCAAGGATGGTCTTCGTACCCTGCGCGAGGAACTCCGCCATGGAGTGATCGCCGATCAGCTCACCGCGCCCGATGACCACCAGACGATCGGCGATGATCTGTATCTCCGAGAGCAGATGCGAGGACACCAGTACGGCCCTGCCCTCCGCTACGGCGCTGCGCATCGCTCCGCACATCCAGTGCACACGCCCCGGATCTAGGCTGTTGACCGGTTCATCGAGGATGAGGTTCTTCGAATTTCCGAGCAGCGCCGAGGCCGGGCCGAGGCGCTGTTTCATGCCGAGGGAGAATCCACCGACCCTGCGGTGCGCGGCCGGGGTGAGTCCCACGGTGTCGAGGACCTTGTCCAACCCGGTTCAGCGGGAGACCCGCCGATGCCGCGGTGACCTGCAGGTGGCCCCTGGCGGTCCTGCCCGGGTGGTACCAGCCGGCATCGAGGACCGCCCCGACGACGGTGGCGGGGTGCGGTGAGGCGTGAAGCGGGCGGGCGTCGAAAAGCGTGGTGCCCGCATCGGCACCGTCCAGGCCGAGCATGCAACGCATCGTGGTGGACTTGCCCGCACCGTTGGGGCCGAGGAAGCCGGTGATGCTACCGTTTGGCGCGGTGAAGCTCAGCTTGGACACCGCGGTCGTGCGCCCGTAGCGCTTGGACCACCCTTGGTCCTACCGCCACCACTGCCACCGCTGCCCGCGGCGGGAGTTTCGCCACCCAACCGGGATTCTCATATGCTTATCGGATATGGATGCACTGAGCGGCTACGCCAACATGAAATCCCACACCACCCCGATCCCCACCCCGGCGATCGTCCGCGGCTCCGCCTCCATACTCGTGGGTGCGGCGGTGGCGGTGCTGACAACCGGTCTCGAACCCGGAGTCAGATTCGGTGTGGTGGCGGCCTGTCTGGCACTGGCTATCCTGATCACCTTCGCCCATCCCTATCGCGGGCACATCAAGGCATTCCGGGACCAGCACAACCTCAGCGCCATGCCCACCCCCGGCGGGGTGCTGCCACTGTTCATCACCTGGCTGGCACTCATGCTCGCACCCCTGCTCGGCTGCGCACCGCTGTGGTTGTCCGTTCTGGTGTGGCTGCTCGTGTCCGGGTGGATGTTCCTGACCTTCCCGCACATCGACGGCAGCCGCGCGCTGGCCTTCGTTGATCAGCCCCGCAGGAACACCTAGGTACGAGCACGCACCCGCGGTGGGCGTCGGCACGCACCCGCGCTGCACGAACCCCCTGCACGTTCCCCGGGTAACGCAACTCCCCCTTAACGCTCCCCCGTGCGCCACCCCGTCCGTCCTAATGGTTTCGCGGGACCTCGAGCACATGGAAAGGTCGGTCGCCGGCGGGCGGGGGTGGCACCATCGAACCGGTGGTCACCTCAACATCGGTGGAGGTGAGCACGCGCCCGTCGCTGTTGACCACGGCCAGCGGCGTGGGCGTTGCCACCATCAGCGGCAGCAGTCGGGCCTCGATCTCGGAGACGAGGATATCGGCCACCGCCACGCCGATCGGCGGCTGATCGCCGGCCGGTCTGCTGACGGTGACGGTGTAGCGGTCATTGCACAGCGCATCGACGTAGGGGCCGTGGATCGTCGTGGCCGGGACGCCGATGGCCAGCCGGTACCATTCCAGGTCGGTGTAGGTGATGGCGGTGGTCGTGTCGATCACCGTGCGCAACGCCCCGCCGCCGAGTGTGGAGAACCACTCGACGTGCCCGTTTCCCTTCCCCGTCCCGGCCCTGACGAGGTCGGGGCGGAAGGCCAGGCCGACTCCGGCGATGGTTGCCGGAATCCGTGGCAGCAGGGGCGCGATGTGGGCGGTGAGGGCGGCGGGACCGGTCGCGGCGGTTCCGGTGCACGCATCGGCGATCATCTCCACCAGCGCGACCGCGGGATCTAGGATCAGGCGCAGTTCCGCCTCCACCGCACCGATCACCTCCGCGGTCTCCATCACTGCACCATGGGCCATCATTGCCCCGCGAGTCCACCGCGGAGGGCCGCCACGTGCGCCCGCAAAATATCGGTGACGTTGGCCGCGATATGGGCCTCGACGCTCTGCCTGGCGCGCGGTGGTTCAGCATCACCGAGCGCTCCCAGCAGATCCTCCAGATCCGCCCGCACCCTGCCCGCTGCGTGCTCATCGGCGTGCACCATCAGTGTCAGCGGCGCCCACTCGATCTGCAGGGTCAGCTGCGCCCTGGTCAGCCGGGGTGACTGCGCCACGGTGGCCAGGTCAACGAGGATGCCGCTGTCGGCGCGCACCCTGGCGCTGGCCGCGGTGGCCGCCGTGTAGGCGTCCACCAGCCCCCGCAGGCGTTCCAGATCGCGTGGGCTCGCCTTCTGCGCCGCCAGCCACGCCGAGCGCCCCGCGATCGCCGCCTGGTGCTCGGCGAGGTCGCGGAGCTCGGTGGGACTGACCCTGACCTCGGCCTGGAGCAGCGGTGGGTCAGGGGACACGAAGCTCCCGCCACCCCGACCCCGGCGCGTGGTGATCAGTCCGCGGGCGCGCAGTCCCGCCAGGGCCTCGCGCACCGTGACCACGGACACCTCCAGCTGCTGGGCGAGGGTCTCCTCGCTCGGCAGCTGCTCGCGTTCGGCGATCAACCCCAGCCGGATGGAATCCGCCAGCCGGCGCTCAACCTCACTGCGTCGGGAATCCGTGCGCAGCGGACCGAGGAAGGCGGAGGTGAGGGTGGGGGCCGAGGCGGACATGCACTCAACGATAGGCCATGCACACCCGGGTGACACATCGGGCCCCTCGTCGGTGAATGTGACTGTTGACACTAAACCTGTCGAGGTATAGCTTTGAGTTAAACCTATGGAGTTAAAGGTTTAATCAGCACCCTCAGCACCCTCAGCACCCTCAGCACCCTCAGCACCCTCAGCACCCACAACACCCACCGAGCTCCACCAGCAGAAAGGCACGACACCATGCCCGAGAACTCTCCACTGCAGAACTTCATCAACAACACCTACGTCGACTCGACCGCCACCACCTTCTTCGACATCATCAACCCCGTCGATGAATCCGTGGTCGGGCGTTCCCCCGCCTCCACCGCCGAGGACATCGACGCCGCCTACGCCGCGGCCCGCTCCGCCGCCACCGTCTGGGGCCGCACCACCCCCTCCGCGCGCCAGCAGGCGCTGCTCCACATCGCGGACGCGGTCGAGGCGAACAGGGACCGCCTCATCGACGCCCAAGTGATCACCACCGGCCAGCCCAGGCACCTGGTCTCCACCGAGGAGGTGGACACCACGGCGGACCAGCTGCGTTTCTTCGCCGGCTCGGCCAGGGTCCTGGAGGGACGCTCCTCCGGCGAGTACCTCGAGGGCTACAACTCACAGATCCGCCGCGAGCCCCTCGGTGTGGTCGGGCAGGTCACGCCGTGGAACTATCCGCTGATGATCGCGGCCTGGAAGATCGGTCCCGCCCTGGCCGCGGGCAACACCGTCGTGCTCAAGCCGAGTGACACCACACCGCTGAGCACCCTCCTCCTCGCCGAGATCGCCGCGGAGTTCCTCCCCGCAGGCACCTTCAACGTGGTGCTCGGCGATGCCGGGACAGGCGAACTCGTGGCCTCGCACCGCACGCCCTCCCTGGTCTCGATCACCGGTTCCGTCCGCGCCGGTATCGAGGTCGCGGTCGCAGCCGCCCGCAACCTCACCCGTGCGCACCTCGAGCTCGGGGGCAAGGCCCCCGTGATCGTGTTCGAGGATGCCGATCTCGACGTCGCGGCCGAGACCATCGCCACCACCGGGCTGTTCAACGCCGGCCAGGACTGCACGGCCGCCACCAGGGTGCTGGTGGCCGAGGGCATCCACGACGTGTTCGTGGACAAGCTCCTGGCCGAGGTGGCCAAGGTCAAGGTCGGTGACCCCGACGATGAGGATGTCCTCTACGGTCCCCTGAACAACCCGCGGCAGCTCGAGCGCGTCGCCGGCTTCATCGAGCGGCTGCCAGGCCACGCCACCATCGCCACCGGCGGCAGCCGCATCGACCGGCCCGGCTACTTCTTCGAACCCACCGTGATCACCGGCCTGCAGCAGGACGACGAAGCCATCCAGCAGGAGATCTTCGGTCCGGTGATCACCGTGCAGAGCTTCCGCGATGACGATGACGCCCTAGACAAGGCCAACGACGTGGACTTCTCCCTGTCCTCCAGTGTGTGGACCAGCAACCACAAGAGGGTACTGCGCTTCACCCGCGACCTCGACTTCGGTGCGGTGTGGGTGAACACCCACATCCCGCTCACCGCCGAGATGCCGCACGGGGGCTTCGACGGCTCCGGCTACGGAAAAGACCTGTCGATGTACTCCCTCGAGGAGTACACCCGCGTCAAGCACATCATGAGCGCCACCGACTAGCAGGAAGAACCACACCATGAACAACAGGGAACTCGTGCTCAGCGCGCACACCACGCTCTTCGATGCGCGCGACACCTCCGTCCTCGACACCGCCTTCCACCCCGATTTCATCGAGCACTCGCCGCTGGTCGCCGGCGGCGCCGCCGGTCTGGCCACCCTCGTCGACGAGGCGGGCGAGGCATTGAGCTACACCAACGTCCGCGTGCTTGCCGACGCCGACCTGGTGGCACTCCACGGCCGCTACACCGGCCTCGACGACACCGACCTCATCGGCTTCGATCTCTACCGCGTCGCCGACGGACTGCTCATCGAGCACTGGGACGGACTGGTTCCGGTCGCCGCACCGAACGCCTCCGGGCGCACCCAGCTCGACGGCCCCACCGACACCTCCACCGGCGACCCGGAGGCCAACCGCGCGCTGGTCACCGAGTTCTTCACCGCGGCGCTGATCAACGGTGACTACGAGGCCTTCCGCACCTACACCGACGGCGTCCACCTCACCCAGCACTCCCCCGATATCGCCGACGGCGTGGATAACGTGATCACCTTCCTGGAGGAGCTGCGCGACTCCGGCCAGGGCCTGGTCTACGACCGCATCCACCGCACCGTGGCCGACGGACCCTTCGTGCTCACCCAGTCCGAGGGATCCATCGCGGGTCAGCGCCACTCCTACCATGAGCTGTGGCGGGTGGACAACGGCCGGATCGTGGAACTCTGGGATGCGATCACCCCGATCCCCTCCGATGCGGAGGCGGTGCACACCTACGGACTATTTTGAGCTCCGACCCCGGCGCTTCTTCTCCCGCTCCATCTCATCCAGCTTCTCCTTGTTGCGTTTGCCCAGGGCGGTCAGCTGGAGGTTGGCCCAGTTGTAGAAGCTGTGGCCGAAGATGAACACCGCCCAGATGAAGAACCAGATCGGCAGCGCCAACCACAGGGAGAAACCGGACTGCCACATCACCAGCACCGTGAAGATGATGCTGAACAGCAGGGTACGGGTGGGCTGGAAGGTGAATTTCGGGTCCATGGGCGGCTAATCCAGATCCCGTGAGTGCGCCCAGCGGGTCAGGGCGTGGCGGTTGGACTGCTGGGTCTTGCGCAGAATGTTCGAGGCGTGCGTTTCCACGGTCTTGACCGAGATGAACAGCTCCCTGCCGATCTCCTTGTAGGTGTAGCCGCGCGCCAGCAGGCGCAGCACCTCCAGTTCACGGCGGGTGAGGGCATCGACCACCGGATCATCGACCACCGCCCCCTTCTCCACTGCGGCATCCTTCTCCGGGGCGTCGACGATGCCGGCGCCGGCGGCGGAGTCGGGGGCGGCGAAGGCATCGAGCACGAATCCCGCCAGCCGCGGGGAGAAGAAGGCGTCACCGGAGTTGACCTGCTCGATCGCCTCCACGAGCTCGGCGCCGGAGATGGACTTGGTCACATAACCCCTGGCCCCGGCACGGATCACGGCGATGACATCCTCGGCGGCGTCGGAGACGCTGAGTGCGAGGAAGGTGGTGTCCACCTTCGCCTCACTGACGCCGCGGATCACCGCGAGACCGCCACCGTCGGGCATGTGGACGTCGAGAAGCACGACGTCGGGATGTGTCCCGGTGATGCCACTGACCGCCTCGGCCACGGTGCCAGCCTCACCGACGATGCTGACGGCGTCGGCGAGCTCCGCTCTGACGCCGGAGCGGAACACCGAGTGATCATCAACCAGGAACACATCAACCATGTGTCTCAGGGTACCGCGCCACGGGCACGCGCCGCCCCTCACACGGCCATCGTGATGGAAACCTCGGTTCCCTCCCCCGGTGTGGACTTCACCGTCACGGTTCCCCCGGCACGCTCCACACGCCCGCGCACGGACTCCGCGAGCCCGTGGCGCCCCTCCGGAACTTCGTCCGGATCGAAGCCACGGCCGCGGTCGCGGACGAAGATGCCGAGCTCCCCCGCCAGGATCTCGGCATAGACATCGGCGGTCTCCACACCGGCGTGCTTGGCGACGTTGACCAGGCATTCCCTCGCCGCCAGCACCGCCGCCTGCGTCGCATCGGTTAAGGGCTCATCCGTGCCCACCGTCACCGGCACGATGCGCAGACCGAAGAGATCCTCCACCTCCGCGCACGCTCGTTCCAGTGCGGTGAACACCGTCCCGGTGGTCTGCGGGGTCTTGTCCTGGGATTCAAACAGCCACTGCCGCAGCTCGCGCTCCTGGCCACGGGCCAGACGTGCGACCTCTGCCGGGTCGGCGGCGCGTTTCTGGATCAGCGCCAGGGTCTGGAGCACCGAATCATGCAGCCGGGAGGCGATCTCGGCGCGCTCTGCGGCGGCGGCCTTCTCCGCACGCTCCTCCCCCAGCTGGTCCCACAGCCGCAGCCACAGCGGCACACCGAGCGCCGCCACACCCAGCAGGGTGAGCACCACGGTGGTCAGCGCCGCCCCGAAACCGGCCTGCGAGTCCCAGTTCATCACCACCACCACGATGGCCGCCAGAACCAGCACCCCGCCCGCGACGATGATCAGGATATTCGCCCCCGAATCCAGCCCGCGGTCATAGGCCAGCCACACCATGAGGATGCCGACACCGACGATGACGATCGGGATAATCAGCGCCAGCCCGAAACCCGTGGTCAGCATGAGTGAGAAGGCCGCGCCCAGCAGCGCGACCACCACCAGCACCCAGGAGAGCACCCTGCCCATCGACGCCCCTTCCGCCGGCGCGGACCCCGCATCCCCCTCGGGTGCGGAATCCAGGGCGGTGAAGATCCAGACCAGGGCGTAGGCGACCAACCCCACCCCGTTCAGGAGGGCGGAGATGATCAGGATGGCGCGCACCCAGAACACCGAGACACCCAGGTGCTCGGCGAGCCCGGAGGCCACACCGGCGACGACGCGCCCCTGACGTGCACGCAGGAAGCGTGGATAGGGGGCCGCCAGCTGCCCCGCCGGCTGCGGAGAATAGGGCGCGGGTGTGGAACTCATGCCTTGATCTTGTCACGCCGTCACCGGAACCGACCATCCGGGAACACCCTGAAACGGCGGATCTCAGGGGCTTCCCCGATTCCTTTCAGCACCCCGGCGCGCCAAGATTGAAACCATGAGCACCGACGGCTATCTGCCCTTCGCACAGGAGGGCGCGAACACACCCAGAGGTCCCCAGGGGGTGGTCCGCCAGATCTGGGACACCCGCCCCGTGCGCATCCCACCCGAGCAGGGCGGCAACGCGAAGATCGCCGGTGTCTGCGAGGGTATCGGTATCCGCTACCAGATCGACCCAGTGCTGATCCGCCTGACCTTTGTCATTCTCGGCTTCTTCGGAGCCGGGATCAGCGCCTATCTACTCATCTGGCTGCTGCTGCCGCGGTACTCCGTGCCGGTGTCACCACTGGAGGCGATCTGGAAACCCGGGCACCCCAGGGACCGCACCCACGGCTGGTGGCTGCTGATCTTCTTCCTGCTCTTCTCCGGAGTGTTCACCGCGGGCACCTCCGACTTCTTCAGCACCGCCTCCGCCCTGACCTATGTGCTGCTGGCCGCCATGTTCTGGGCGCTGTACAAACGCCACCCCATCCCACCGCTCGGACTACTCCCCCCAGGAAGCGAGGACACCATGAACGACCGGAACTACGATCCGAACCTCTACCCCCAACCGCAACCCGATCTCAGTTCGATCACCCCCGTCGAGGGATACCCCGCCCCCTTCGCCCAGCAGTCCGCCACCTCCCCGGCCTGGAACCCGCTGGCCGTGAACAACAACGCGTGGAACGCGCCCATGGCCTATCAGCAGCAACCGCCGACCAGGCGCAAACGCAGGGTCTGGCCGTGGGTGCTCATGGGCCTGGCCGCAACCGGCGCCGTCTCCCTCATGATCGCCGGGACCCTCGGTTCCGCCTTCTACCACCTGGACAACTCCGAGGATGTGACCATCGGCGACTTCTCGGTCGCACCCACCAACGATCAGCTCCAGGAGGTCTACAGCTCCGGCATCGGCGAGATGGATCTGGATCTGAGCAAACTGACCCCGCTGGAGAGCCCCCGCGAGATCTACGTCAACACCGGCATCGGCGAGACAACCATCACTCTGCCCACCACCGTTCCCGTCGAGCTGACCTGCGTCACCGGTATCGGCGACAGCAACTGCACCCCGGGGACCTACAACGACGGCGCCGAAGGGGAGCGGTTGAAGGTGAATCTGTCATCCGGTGTGGGTGATGTGAGGGTCAACGTCGGCGGGGAGTGAACCGGGGGCGGTTTCCGGCAGCGGACCGGGGGTGACTTCCCGCCGGGGGAAACGACCCGCCCCGGCCGAGTGATGCGGCAACCTCGGCCTAGTCCAGCCTTCCCCGCAGCTGCTCACTGAGATCGGCGAATTCGCTGAGGTCGTCCTCGTCGAAACGATTGGCCGCGGCATGGTCCTCCGGCGAGAGCGCGAAGTATTTCAGTGCGGTGTTGATCTGCGTGTTCTCCTTGGAATCCACGTGGAAGGTCAGGCGCTCGGATTCCACGATGAGGGCGGCGAGTGCCGCGACCAGCATGAAGGCGTCCCCGAAGCCCTCGATCCGAGTGTCGGTGTAGTTTCCGGAGAGCCGGTCGAGGCCGAGGTCGGAGAACACCTGCCGCACCTCGATGGCCGGGTTTCCAGAATCGACGGTGGCCTCCAGGTGGGCGATCAAGGCCATCGCCTCTGCGGAGGTGCCGAAGTAGCTGTCCAAATAGCTCAAGGTGCGGCTCGCTTTCTGCGCGGGTACTGGTTGGCTGCTGCGGTCAACAGTACGCGCTGCGGTGGGGGCGTCGATAGGCGTGGGGCCGCCCTCCGGGGCCCGCTACTCCCACTCGATGGTTCCCGGCGGTTTGGAGGTGACGTCGAGGACGACGCGGTTGACGTCGGCGACCTCGTTGGTGATCCGGCTGGAGATCTTCTCCAGCACCTCGTAGGGCAGGCGGGTCCAGTCCGCGGTCATGGCGTCCTCGGAGGACACCGGGCGCAGTACGATGGGATGGCCGTAGGTGCGGCCGTCGCCCTGGACGCCGACGGAGCGGACGTCTGCGAGCAGGACAACCGGGCACTGCCAGATCTTCTCGTCCAGGCCGGCGGCGGTCAGCTCGGTGCGGGCGATCAGATCGGCCTGGCGCAGGGTCTCCAGGCGCTCCTCGGTGACCTCACCGATGATGCGGATGCCCAGGCCCGGACCGGGGAAGGGCTGGCGCCCGACAATCTCGGCGGGCAGACCCAGTTCGCGTCCGACGGCGCGGACCTCATCCTTGAACAGCAGGCGCAGCGGCTCGACGAGCTCGAACTCCACATCGTCGGGCAGTCCGCCTACGTTGTGGTGACTCTTGATGTTCGCGGTGCCCGATCCCCCGCCGGATTCCACGACATCCGGGTATAGGGTGCCCTGGACCAGGTAATCCACGCTGGATCCCTCGGGGGCGTCGGCGAGCACGCCGGCGACGGCGCGTTCGAAGGAACGGATGAACTCCGCGCCGATGGCCTTGCGCTTTGCCTCGGGATCGGTGACACCGGCGAGCTTGCTCAGGAAGGACGCCCGCTCATCGACGGTGACCAGCTTCGCGCCTGTCGCGGCGACGAAATCGTGCTCGACCTGCTCACGCTCACCTGCACGCAGCAGCCCGTGGTCAACGAAGACACAGGTCAGGCGGTCACCGATGGCACGCTGCACCAGGGCGGCAGCAACGGCGGAATCCACGCCGCCGGACAGCCCGCAGATGGCGCGGCCCTCGGGGCCGATCTGCGCGCGGACCTTCTCCACCAGCTCCTCGGCGATGTTGGCCGCGGTCCAGTCCTGCTCCAGACCCGCGATCTCGGTGAGGAAGCGGGTGAGCACCTCCTGACCGTGCGGGGAGTGCAGCACCTCGGGATGGTACTGCACCCCGGCCATCCGCTTCTCGACGCTCTCGAAGGCCGCCACCGGCGCCCCCGCGGAGGTTGCGGTGACAGTGAAGCCCTCCGGCGCCTTCGAGACAGCGTCACCGTGACTCATCCACACCGTATGGGTGGGCTCGAATCCCTCGTGGAGGATGCCGCCCTCGACTTGGAGATCGGTGCGGCCGTACTCACGGGAGCCGGTGTTTGCCACGGTGCCGCCCAGGGCATGGGTCATGGCCTGGAATCCGTAACAGATACCGAAAACGGGCAGACCCAGCCCGAGGATCTCGGGATCGAGGGACGGCGCACCCTCCGCGTACACGGAGGACGGGCCCCCGGAGAGAACCAGGGCGGCGGGGTTCTTCGCCTGGATCTCCGCGGCGGTGGCGGTGTGCGGAACAACTTCGGAGTAGATACCGGCTTCACGCACGCGACGTGCGATCAGCTGCGCGTACTGTGCGCCGAAGTCTACGACAAGTACGGGGCGATGATTGGTTGTAAGGCTCACGGGAGTTCACTCTACTAGACCACTGTCAATGATCGTCTCCCTGGCCACCGCCGCCAGGGCCGAACGGAAGGCGCGGATCGCCGGCAGCTCCTGCCTGCCGGCCCGCACGGCCGTGTAGAGGGTTCGGGTGGGGTTGTCAGGCAGATCCACCACACGCACACCCTCGAGCATCGGGGCGAGCAGCGTCGGTGTGAAGCTGACGGCGTGGCCGAGCCGGACGAGGTGGATCTGCAGGAGCGGATCGATGGTGGCGAAGGCCAGGCGCGGGACGAATCCGGCCCGGCCGCACACCGCTGCGGCCCAGTCCCCCGTCGGGACCCCGGGTGGATCAATGGCGAACGGCGCCCTGTCGAGTTCCTCGATGCCGTCCACTGCGAGCGGGCCGTCCTCGGGTGTGATCAGGTGCATGGGGTCCTCCAGGAGGATCTCGCGGTGGATCCCCGGATCCAACGGGGGAATCTGCCCCTGGTACTCCTCACCGAGGACCAGATCGACCTGCCCGGCCAGCAGCTCCTCCATCGCATCGAGGACCTCGCGCTGGGCGACCTCCACGGTCAGTTCGGGATACCGGGCGTTGAGGCTGCTCAGTGCCGGCGGGAGGATGGTCGACAACACCGATTGGAAGGAGGTCACCCGCAGTGTGCCGCTGACCGCGTCATCATAGGAATGCACCGCGACCAGTGCCTGGTCCGCCGCGGCCAGCAGTGCCGTGGCGTGGGCGAGCAGGATCTCGCCCTGTTCGGTCAGGTGGAGGGTGCGGCCGATCTTCTCAAAAAGGGGCACCCCCACCTCCCTCTCCAGCAGCGTGAGCTGCTGGGACACCGCTGAGCGTGAATAGTTCAGTGACTCCGCCACGGAGGTGATCGTGCCCAGACGGTGGAACTCCTGCAGGAGGCGGAGGCGTGCCAGGGAGAGCATGCCTAAAATGTACAGGTTTGCTTAACTTTTATGGTCGATTTATTCCGCTTGTTCTTACCGGTTGATCTCGGCCATGATATAACCCATGAACAAGTCCGCCGTGCTGCTCGTCCTCGGCTCCTGCCTCTCCCTCCAGTTCGGTGCCGCCGTGGCCACGCAGATCTTCCCGCACGCCGGGCCCTGGGCGGTGACCGCCCTGCGCCTGCTCATCGCCGGCGCCGTGCTCGCCGCCGTCGCGCGGCCGGCGGTGCGCAGCTGGAGCGGCAGGCAGTGGACGGCGGTCACCGCCTTCGGCATATCCCTGGCGGGAATGAACAGCTTCTTCTACGCCTCCATCGAACTGATCCCACTCGGTACCGCGGTGACACTGGAGTTCCTCGGTCCGCTGCTGCTCTCCGCGTTGCTCTCACGCTCACTGCGCGACGGATTGGCCGTCGGCCTCGCGGTCATCGGCATGGGGCTTATCGGGGTCGATTCGCTGACCGGCAACCCCCTCGATCCCCGCGGCGTCATCTTCGCCCTGATCGCCGGTGCCTTCTGGATGGCCTACATTCTGGCCAGCAAGAGGGCCGGACAGCTCGTTCCCGGACAGGGCGGACTGGCGATGGCCTTTGTCATCGGGGCACTGCTGGTCATCCCCTTTGCCGGTGACGGAATCGGGGTGATCGCCACCGATTCCCATCTGCTGCTGCTGGCGGTGGCCACCGCACTGCTCGGCTCGGTCATCCCCTATAGCCTCGAGCTGGCCGCCCTGCGGCGCCTGCCCGCCGGGGTCTTCGGCATCCTGCTCAGCCTCGAACCGGTGTTCGCGGCGTCGATAGGCTGGGTGTTCCTGCACCAGGACCCGAGCGCACTGAAGTGGCTGGCGATGGCCCTGGTGGTGGCCGCGAGCGTGGTGATCACCCTGCCCGCGGGGAAGGCTAGCGCTGAACGTGCAGCGTCACCTTCTGGAAACTCTTCAGATCCGTATAACCGCACTTCGCCATCGCCCGCTTGAGGCCCCCGGAAAAGTTCTCCACACCCCACGGCAGCTGCGAGGGACCATTGATGATCTGGGCCAACGAGGGGACGTCCTCGTCGAGGAAGCCGGAATCGGAGACCACACCGCGCGGAAAGCGCGGGTGCGCGGCCACCGCCGGCCAGAAGTAGCCGTGTCCGGCGGCTTCCTTCGCCCGTGCGAGCGGGGATCCGAGCACCACAGCGTCCGCGCCGCAGGCGATCGCCTTGACCACATCACCGGAGTTCTCGATGTCACCGTCAGCGAGGATGTGCACGTAGCGCCCGCCCGTCTCATCGAGGTAGTCGCGCCGGGCGGCGGCGACATCGGCGATGGCGGTGGCCAGCGGCACCTTCATGCCCAGGGCGAGGGCATTGGTGTTCTCGCCACCGCCGACGATGATGCCAACGGCACCGGTGCGCATCATGTGCAGTGCGGTGGTGTAATCGCTGACACCGCCGGCGATGACCGGAACGTCGAGCGAACCGATGAACTCCTTGAGATTGAGTGCCTCACCACCGGTGTCCACGTGCTGCGCCGAGATCAGGGTTCCCTGTATGACCAACAGATCCGCACCCGCCTTAACGACGACCGGTGCCAGCTCGCGGGCGTTCTGCGGTGACACCCGCACCGCGACGATCTGGCCGGAATCGCGGACCTGGCTGATCCGTTCGGTGAGCAGATCGGTGTCCAGGGGGGCTGCGTGCAGCTGCTGCAGGGTGCGGGTGGCCGCGGCCTGGTCGCCGCCGCCGATGATTTCCAGACCTGAGGCATCATTGCGATCCTCATTGCCCTCGTAGGCGGCGATCACCTTAGCGATCGCACCCTCTATATCGGCATGCCTTCCCCAGAGCCCCTCGGCGTTGATCACGCCGAGGCCACCCTGCTTACCCATCTCAATGACAAACTCCGGGCTGGCCAGGGCATCGGTGGGATGGTTGATGAAGGGGACCTCGAAGCGGTAGGCGTCGATGTGCCAGGTGGTATCCACATCCTTGGAGGAACGCGTACGGCGGCTGGACACAACCGAGATGTCATCGAGGTTGTACGTGCGACGTGCCTCGCGGCCGATACCGATTTCTACATGGTCACGCATGTGACTAACGCCTTCCTTGATGGTTGTCTTACCGGAGAGTGAGTCTACCCGAGGTTCACTGCGGGTCGGTTTCGATGTAGTCCAAGGCATAAATGAAGCGGTAAAGCAAGGGTCCTTTGACACCTATAATGTGGACCACAAGACCCTTGTAGCACGATACGTGGAATTGGGATGATACTGACTGCACCACCACCCGAGGGAAATCCTCCTTCGAATACCCGACAAGGACACGAAATGAAAAAACTAGGTTCAGGTTCCGCTTAAGCGTGCCATCCGTCATAGCCGGTCTAACAGTATCTGGGGCAGCTGCCGCATCAGCAACAACAATCAACATTGATGGTGGCGTCTGGGACTACGGTGTCGGAAGCGGCACGGTGTGGTCCAACTACTTCCACAACGGAAAATCCCACGGTTCCACCGCGGTAGGAACAATCACCAGTGACAGCGGATGCACGAATCGGAATACGTGGTCCAGGGCAAGCGCACCATCCAAGGTTATTGGAACCAACAAGACATACTATCGTTTCTGCTGATGCAGACTCATGGCTAAGAATGGCCACCGGTGTCATATTCACCGCGGTGGCCATTTCCGCACTTTCGAAGGATATTGCTTCCATGCATCGTTACCTGTCGCTGCTCTTCAGCGGAGTGGCCACAGCCCTGCTCCTGTCACCTCTGGCAGCCGTTTCAATGACTTCGACCTTGTCGGAGCTTGCTCCGGAATTCGGAAACCAGCGCGTCATGATCGAAGATTCGAATGGAACTGTATCGGCATCGGAACTTCGCCAGTTAATCAAAGAATTTTCCATCGAACATGACACCGCAGTTTCGCATAGTGTGTACGAAACTGAAGCGCATCTCGAGGATCCCGACGCTCAACTCATCACATATGCTGTCACAGCGCCCCCCGGCCATCCCCTCTCAGACATGGTCCGGAAGGGGAATCGAAAATTTGTCCCACAAAGCCCCATGAAGTTGTTAGACCTCATGCAGGAGACAACCTTGGATCCACGGGGAGTCTACGCGCTCTCGGGCCCGAAGGGTGTGGATCAGAAGTTCCTTGAAATGGCTCAGGCGCATGGCTTAAATGGTCAGACCCAAAACATTGTTGGTGTCACAGGTGCCTTGTCGGCGACGCCGATATTGGTCACCGTATCACTCGTTGGATTGCTAGTTTTTGGCCTCTCGGCGGCGCATGTGATCTTTCGCTCTCGTACCTATGCAATCCACCAGATGCTGGGATTGCCACTGAGAAGGACCATTTTTATGGAAGCACGAGAAATAGCTCTGCCCACAGCCATCCTTGCTGCTGCGGCCGGAGGTTTCACCTCCATCTCTCTCGCTTTGTATAACCAATTTGCAGAAATTGGTCTCTTTCTCAGGTTCTTCCTTATAGTCCTGATTGTTCAGGCAGTGCTGATTGCCAGCGCATACCTCCTGAGTCAGGCGGCGCTTCGCAGCACTACATTGGTCAACGCCATCAAAGGCGCACGCCCGATGTCTCAAATATCCATCAGCATCATGGCACTGCGCATTTTAGCGATTATCCTCACTCTGGGAACCGCCGGATCAATGACGGCACTAGTCATCGAATCCGACCGGGTCGAAGCAGACCGACCATGGTGGGACAATCGAGGCGACGCTGTACAGATTGGCGTCGCAGCAGGCAAAATCAACTCAGTTCCGGAACTGGGTGCCACACTGAGAATGATCGATTCCAATGATGAACTACTTCTGGTCTCCACCGAATGGGCCCGCGGTAGTGAAGCTCTGTCCCACCCACTAGTACTCAGCAATACCCACTTCGCGCTCACCGAGGCCGGTCTATCGGAAGAAGATCTCGGTGGTGATGCAACGACGGTAACGGTGTTGACTCCCGCAGACACTCCTGAACGTGACATCGTCCACATCAGCACCACCCTCGAATTTGAAGCAGGCCTGGCGGGAATCGAGAGTCCTTCAATCAAGCAGGTTCCCTATTCCGATGACAGAGAGGTATTCACCTACAGAACTCTTTCCAGGGGTGCCTTCTTGGAGCCGTCCACGGTTCATAGTCCCATCATCGTCGTCCTTCCTCGTGGGCTTTCCACATTGTCCGATCGCAATATCGGGGCATTGGCGACAAACAACGCCCTCCTTCTAAACAATTCCATGGTGGCAGAACAGCTGATCAACGTTCCCCCAGATGACAGATTGGTGGCAGCGGCAACACCTGCGGTGAACACCTGGAACGAAGCCAGAAGTAATCTGCGTATTCAGCTTCACATGGAGGGGATAAATGTCCTTCTTGCGACCATCATCATCACGGCTATAGTTCTGGTCTCCGCCGTCAGCTATCAGATAAAAAATAACCTCCGCCTACATGTGGGCTTTCTCCTGGGGCGGAAGCCCTGGTTCCTCCGGAGAGGCTTAATGGCCATGGAAATTCTCACCTGGCTAATTCCGGCAGTGTGGGTGATCCGTCGGATTCAGGTTCTCCACGAAAACACCGCGATGAACAACCCTTCAGGCGATTTTCTCAGCAGAAGTGGAGCAATATCACCTCAGCTCATCGTCGTTATTTTCGTTCTCATCACCTTCTGGTCACTCCTTACTTTGTCTATGACTGCCTATCTCGATCGGACGCAGATCAAGCGTCCTCACACATAATCTCGAGAGGAACACCTCACATGAACATCAGTATCCGCCACGCGTCAAAATCATTCGGTGGCAGATCCCTCTGGGAAAACATCAACATCGACTTTCCAACTGCCGGTATCAGCTGCATTACAGGCGTATCCGGATCAGGGAAGACCACACTCTTCAATTGCGTGGGAGCATTGGACACCCTGGATTCTGGAACAATCACTTTTCGCGATGTAGAAATTTCTTCGCTGCGCTCGCGACAGCGTCGACTGTTCCGATGGGCCATGGTTGGATATCTGTTTCAGGATTATGCACTCATCCCCGATCGAAGTGTCAGCTACAACCTTGCCCTGGCCACTGAAGGCAGAAAAGCCACCCGAGAAGCGATGTCCATGGCTCTTGATGATGTCGGACTTGCTGGTTTCGAAAGAAAAAAGGTGCACGAACTGTCTGGAGGCGAACAGCAATGTGTGGCTTTGGCACGGTTGATTCTGAAGAAGCCTTCCCTCATTCTCGCCGACGAACCGACAGGCGCACTCGACGACTCAAATGCGATAATGGTGATGAAGAAGCTCCGTGGATTAGCAGATGATGGCGCGACTGTGGTCATAGCCACCCATTCACGCCTGGTGACGGAGCACTCTGACGTAAGCATCGATCTTGGAAAGTTCATCACAGCATAATCATGAGGGGAAGGCGTCCCAGCAACATGCCACAGGTGGGAAAACTCAGCGGAGTCAGGAATCTCGTACCAGGCATTGCATGCGGAGGCATTACCTGTGTCCTCGGCATCACCGAGATGGTCGCCAGATCCATTCCCGTTGACTCTCAGTCACTTTCTATCCTCATCCTCTGCGCAATTACGGTCGCGATAGCACCGGCGTTTCCACGACTCTCGGTAGTATTTCTCGTACCGATTTCTTGGTTCTCATTCGTTTATGCTCCACTACCACTCTTTTCAATTTGTTTACTCAGTCCCTTCCTTTGTGCATATTCCTACTACCGCGGCCATAAGATTTTCGCCATAGTGTTCTCACTTCTCCTGTGTTGGATTGAATCCAGCGAGGATGCAGGCCCATTCTGGGGACTTGGATTCCCAGGGTTCGCATTTCTCATTTGGGGGACCTTTTTCATAGTTGCCCTGTCAGCGGCAGTGGCACTGGTCACGGCGAAGGAAGCCACCGAACGAGCAGGAGCGGAACGCATGGCTCTTCTCAAGGACACCCACGACTCCATGGCCTCGCAACTGCACAATTCAGTCGCCCGGGAGTTGACTCGTGTCGTCATGAAGTCAGAAGCTCTGACATGCAACCCACACAGCCTGCTGTCCGACTCCGAGCACGCCGAGCTTCGGGAAATCAGTACCTCCGCTCGTCATGCTATGGCCGAGGTGAGGTCTCTAATAAGATCCTTTCCCGCTGTCTGGCCGAGTGTTGACGCAAACGTTAATCAGAAACCATTGGCTCAGTTTGTTGAGGAGCTCCAAAAGTCCGGATTCAACATCGCGGGCGAATCAACAACGATGCCTCGCGAGTTTGATCGTTCCACGACCTCAATCTTAGGGCTCGTTCTCGCTGAAGTTTCAACGAACATCAGCAAGTATGCTGAGCCAATCTCCGAGGTTTGTATTTCATCTGATGAAGATCCAAGCAAGTGTGAAGTCTCCATCACCAATTACGTCAAGCAAGAAGACCCGCCGTCAGATCTCTCTACCGGGTTTGGTATTCCCGCGATGAAGGCTGCTGTCGAGAGCATCGGTGGCCATTTCTCATCTTCCGAAATCCACGGACTTTGGACTACGTCAATCTCAATCCCGCTGAATCCTAGGAAAGAACAATGACCCCTTTGCTCATGGAACTCGTTTTGGCACTCGGCCCAATCCTCCAGGAGATGCCGGCGCAAACAGAGAACTTCTTTTGCCAGAGCCACCCATCACTGCCCTGGTGCAAAAAGTAAATGCGGACAGAACAAACTGAACGCCACATTTCTGTTCTTCTCGTCGACGACGACGCTTTCGTCCATTCGGCGCTGATCAGATATCTCGAGAACATGCCAGAAATTGATGTTGCTGGAACTGCCGCCAACGGAAAGGAAGCACTGGACTTCCTGTCCCACACTACGGTGGACGTCGTTGTCTCCGACATTAAAATGCCGATCATGGGCGGACTCGAGCTTCTCACCATGCTCCAAGAAATGCCCCTGACCCCTCATTTCGTCGCTATGACCGCTTTTGATACAGAAGATACACTTTTACGCGTATTGGATCTCGGCGGAACGGCATACTTTGTCAAGACTGATGACCCTGACGAAGTCTGCGCCATTATTCAGAGAGCCGCGACCGGGAAACGCACCATGTCACCAGTTGCGTTGGAACGCATTCTGACTCTCATCTCAGCAACTCACCCTGGTCAACATCATGTAATAGAAGACTCACTCACACCTTGGGAGCGACGCATCCTCGACGCAGTGTGCGAAGGACGATCCAATCAAGCGATCGCCTCTGATTTTGGCTACTCGCTGGGAACCATCAAGAAGGCCGTGTCGAAGCTACTCAGCGCATTCAACGCCACAAGTCGCACCCACCTTGTGGCTGAAGTACTAAAAGCCCGTTACCGGTAGTTCGGCGCTTCCACCGTCTGCTGGATGTGGTGCGGGTGCGATTCCTTCAGACCAGCGCTGGTGATCTGTACGAAGCGGGCGTTGTGCAGCTCTTCGATGGTTGCAGATCCGGTGTAGCCCATCGCCGCACGCAGACCGCCGACCTGCTGGTGGATGATGTTCTCGATGGAACCGCGGAAGGGAACGCGCCCCTCGATGCCCTCGGGCACGAGCTTTTCCTCGCTCTTGACATCAGCCTGGAAATAGCGGTCCTTGGAGTAGGAGCGCTTCTCACCGCTGAGGCCACGGCCCTGCATCGCACCCATCGAACCCATGCCACGGTAGCGCTTGTACTGCTTGCCGTTGATGGTGATGGTCTCCCCCGGAGCCTCCGCGGTGCCGGCGAGCATGGAGCCGAGCATCACCGAGTTCGCTCCGGCGGCCAGCGCCTTGGCGATGTCACCGGAGAACTGCATGCCTCCGTCGGCGATGATCGGGACACCAGCCTTCCGCGCGGGCACCGATGCCTCCATGATGGCGGTGATCTGGGGTGCCCCGACGCCGGCGACGACGCGGGTGGTGCAGATGGAACCGGGGCCGATGCCGACCTTGATGGCGTCGGCGCCCGCATCGATCATCGCCTGGGCGGCGCCACGGGTGGCCAGGTTGCCGCCGATGATCTCCACTCCGGCGAACGCCTTCTTCACCTTTGAGACCATGTCGAGCACGCCACGGCTGTGCGCATGGGCGGAATCGACGACGAGGATGTCCACGCCGGCGTCGACGAGCGCTCCCGCACGCTGGTAGGACTCCTCACCGGTGCCGATGCCCGCGGCGACCAGCAGCCGGCCGGAGGCGTCCTTGGCGGCCTGGGGGTACTGCTCGGTCTTGACAAAGTCCTTGACGGTGATCAGGCCGACCAGCTTGCCGTCGCCGTCCACGATCGGGAGCTTCTCCACCTTGTTGGCCGAGAGCAGTGAGAGCGCCTTGTCCTTGGTCACGCCCTCCTCCGCGACCACCAGTGGCATGGGCGTCATCACCTCGTCGACACGACGGGACATATCCGATTCAAATCGCATGTCCCGGTTGGTGCAGATGCCCAGCAGCCTGCCGTTGTCATCGACCACGGGCAGACCGGAGATGCGGAAGCGGGCGCAGAGGTTGTCCACCTCGCCGATGGTCATGTCCGGCGAGCAGGTCACCGGATCGGTGACCATCCCGGACTCCGACCGCTTCACCAGCTCCACATTCTGTGCCTGCTCCTCGATGGAGAGGTTTCGGTGCAGCACCCCGAGCCCACCCTGGCGGGCCATCGCAATGGCCATCCGCGCCTCGGTGACGGTATCCATTGCCGCTGAGATGATGGGGGTGTTCAGGCGGATGTTCCTGGTCAGCTGGGTGGAGGTGTCCACCCCTGAGGGAACGATATCGGAGGCATCCGGGATCAACAGGACATCATCGAAGGTCAGGCCGACGAGTGCGACCTTGTTCGGATCGTCTCCTCCGGTGGAAACCCGGTGTTCGGTGGTCATTGGTAACAGTTCCTCCTCATTTCGTGTCCGCGATGTCCTAAACCTTAGTGCCAAATCCCCGATTCAGATAACCATCCTCCAGGCGGTGTAACATTCTCCACCGGCTGCCACCCATGTGGCCGGCTCCACCCCGCCGCGCCGCCGCTGGTTGCCCATTACCCCCGTCAACCAATAGGGTAACGGGTGTGAACTTTGATGCGATGATGCCCCGCGACCCGTTTGCCGACGATCCCAACGACCCGGCATCCTTCCTCACCGAGGATGAAGCCCTCGAACCGCTCTCGGACGAGGAACGCCCACACGTTGAGCAGGACCTGAAACTGGTCACCGAGTTCAAGCGGATCCTCCGTCCCCGCGGCATCGAGGGTATCTTCTTCATGTGCGAGGACTGCGAGGAGTTCCACTACTACGAATGGGACATCATGGCCGCGAACATGCGCGCCACCCTCGCCGGTGAACTCAGCCCCGTCCACGAGCCGAGCCTGCGCCCCAATGTCGACGCCTACGTCCCATGGGACTACTGCCTCGGCTACCTGGACGGCCTCGAGGCGAAATAGCCACCCGGAGCTTTCGCCGCATACATAACAGTGCACCCCGTGGATGCTCACGGGGTGCACTGTTATGTATGCGCTCGGTTCAACCCTCCCTGCGCACGGGGGAGTCTATCCCTGGGGCGGGGTCAGGCCACCCTCCCCCGGGGTCGAGGTGACGGTGATCGTCTGCGGCGGCGCGAGTGTCTGCGTCGGGGCGACGGTGGGATAGACCGGAGCCGGAATGATCGTCTGCTGCACCGTCGTTGTATAAGTCTCGGTGTGCGTGACGGTCTCCGGGGCGGCCGGTGCGGCCGGCGCCTCCGTGGTGGTCAGGGTCTCCGTGGTCACCGAGGTCGCGGGGGCTGCGGATTCCGTGGCGGGCGGCTGGTCACCGCGCTGCCTCTCCTGCATCTGACCGATCATCGCGCGCGCCTGCTCGAGAAGTTCGCGGGCTCCTTCCACATCACCGTTGGCGGTCCGGGAATCCACCTCCTCGAGGGTGCTGGCGAGCTCGACCACACTGGGATCATCGGTGTGGAACAGTTCGCTCCTGATTCCGTACAGCGGCGAGTCGGCGTCGGCGTTGTACACCGCGGTTCCACCACCGGCGATGAGCAGGGTGGCCGCAGCCGCGCCGACGAGTCCGCTGAGGAAGGGGTGCGACTTGCGGTTGCGGCGTGCTTCTCGACGCTCCCCAAGGTCCACCACATCCGTGGCACCGTCGGCCTCGGGTGTCACAGGGGTGAACTCCGTGGTCCGCGGGGAGGCGTCCGGCGAGGCCTGACCGGCGGGCGGGAGCAGGGATTCGAGATCGGGAACCGGGGGCATGTCGGCGTTGACCTCTCTCCCGAAATCAAGGAGGAGGCCCGCGAGGGGATCCGACCCCTCGGAGGGATCAACGCCGCGGGACAGGTCGCTCAGGAATGAATCGTCCTCGAACAGCTTCTTCAGCTGTTCGTTGACGATTTCCCGGCCATCCCTGTCACCACCATTGTGACGTCGATTCATTGTCTGCTCTCCTGCTGCTCCAGTGCGCTTCGAAGTGAGTTGAGTGCCCTGTGCTGAGCCACCCTCACAGCACCTGGGGTGCTGCCCACCATCTCTGCGGTTTCCTCTGCCGACAGTCCCACGAGGACCCTGAGTATCAGGATCTCACGGGCCTTGTCACTGAGTAGATCGAGAAGCTCCCTGACTTTGTTACTTCCATCCCGGACCAGCGTGAACTCCTCCGGGGTGAAAGTATCGGGTTCACTGTCGGGGACGGTCTCGGTCGGGGTGGACTTGTCCCTCGACATCGCGCGGTGCGCATCGGCGACCTTGTTGGAGGCGATGCCGTAGACGAAGGCCATGAACGGGCGGCCCTGGTCGACGAAGTTTCCGATGGAGGTCGCCACCGCGAGACAGATCTCCTGGGCGACATCATCGGGGGTCGGCTGCCGTCCCCCGCCGATCCGGGCCCTGGAGTAGCGCAGCACCATGGGATGGACAATCTCCATTATCCGCTGGAGCGAGCGACGGTCTCCCGCCGCGGCACGCGGCACCAGGTCGGCGAGTTCCTGCTCCAATTCAGCCACCTTCACCCACCTTCCTCCAGCAGTTTCATTGACACCCGGCCCCCGTGGGCCCCTCTGGGATACGCACCCGAATTCGGCGATCCGCGCCGGGTCGTTTTGCCCATCTTAACCCCGGCCGCCGCAAACCCGTCCCCTCCCGGCCAGGACGGACACGGAAATGCGCCTCTCTCACATTCTCCTGAAGAATTCATCGGAGATTCATCTGAGACCAAATCCGCAGTTCACAGGGTTATTTTTTGGTTACACCTTTGCCCTGCCCGCATTTGGTCAACTTTTCGCCACCATACCGACACTATTCGTTCACCACCTGCGTCGACACTGTCTCTTCGGGCAAACACCCACACACAGTGACTATGAACTCGCTAATTTAGGGAGTAATTGAAGATGACATTGCCTCACCTCCTTCCGGGACCGAACGCGGACTTCTGGGACTGGCAGCTCCAGGGCGCCTGTCGCGGCGAGACCTCCGAGGTCTTCTACCACCCTGACGGCGAGCGCGGCCGCGCCCGCCAGCGCCGCGAGCTGCGTGCCAAGGCCATCTGCGCCTCCTGCCCCGTTCTGGAGGCCTGCCGCGCGCACGCGCTCTCCGTCGCGGAACCCTACGGTGTCTGGGGCGGGCTGTCCGAGTCCGAGCGTCTGCTGATCCTGCGCCGCAGCGAACGCAAGCAGCCCGTCACCGCCTAGGACCCGGCCGCGGCGCCGCAGTCCGGGAGAAGATACCAAAACAGGCCCCTCGCAAAGGAGGGGCCTGATTTGTCTGTCTATCTAGTGGTTGTGACCGGCGTGTGCGTCATCCGCACTCTCCGCGGGCTTCTCCACCACGGAGGCCTCCGTGGTGAGCACCATCCGCGCCACCGAGGTGGCGTTGACCACGGCCGAGTGAGTGACCTTGACGGGGTCGATGACGCCGTCCTCGATCAGGTTGCCGTACTCGAGGGTGGCGGCGTTGAAACCCTGCCCGTTGGGCAGCTCGGCGGTGCGTGCGACAACGACGGCTCCGTCGAGTCCCGCATTCGCGGCGATCCAGTACGCGGGCTTGGCAAGAGCCACGGCCAGCGCACGGACACCGATCTTCTGATCGCCGTCGAACTCCTCGGCGTAAGCCCTGAGGGTCTCGGCGATCTGCACCAGGGCGGAACCGCCACCGGCGATGACACCCTCCTGAGCTGCGGCACGGGCGGCGTTGATGGCGTCCTCGACGCGCAACTTGCGCTCGCCGACCTCGGTCTCGGTGGCTGCACCGACACGGATGACCGCGACACCTCCGGAGAGCTTCGCCAGACGCTCCTCAGCCTTCTCCCGATCCCAGGAGGAATCGGTGGTCTCGATCTGGCGTCGGATCTGCTCGCGGCGGACCTCGACGGCCTCGGCGCTGCCGGCGCCGTCGACAAGCACGGTCTCATCCTTGGACACGGTGACGCGACGGGCGGACCCGAAGACCTCCGCACCCGCTTCCTTCAAGGTGATACCGACCTCGGGGTCGACGACGGTGGCGCCGGTGACCACGGCGAGGTCATCCATGAACGCCTTACGACGATCACCGAAGTACGGGGACTTCACGGCGACGGCGTTCAGCGTCTTGCGGATGGAGTTGACCACGAGGGTCTGCAGGGGCTCGCCCTCGATGTCCTCGGCGATGATCAGCAGCGGCCTGCCGCTCTCCACCGTCTTCTCCAGCAGCGGAAGGAAATCCGGCAGGGAGGAGATCTTGTTGCGGACCAGGAGGATGGCCGGGCTCTCAAGGACGGCGGTCTGGGTGTCGCTGTCGTTGATGAAGTACGGCGACAGGTACCCCTTGTCGAAGGCGATGCCCTCGGTGATGTCGAGGGTGGTCTCGATCGACTGTGACTCCTCGAGGGTGACCACGCCGTCCTTGCCCACCTTCTCCATGGCGGCGGCGACGATCTCGCCGATGACCTCGTCGCGGGAGGACACGGTGGCGACGTTGGAGATCTCCTTGGTGGAGGAGACCTCGGTGGCGCGCGCCGTCAGTTCCTCGATGACCTTCTGCGCCGCGGCATCGATGCCCTTGTTCAGCTCGATGGGGTTGGCGCCGGCGGCCACATTGCGCAGGCCCTCGGAAATCAGTGCCTGCGCGAGCAGGGTGGCGGTGGTGGTGCCGTCGCCGGCGACGTCATTGGTCTTGACGGCGACGGACTTGACCAGCTGTGCGCCGAGGTTTTCAAAGGGGTCCTCGACATCGATCTCGCGGGCGATGGTCACGCCGTCGTTGGTGACCTGCGGGCCACCGAATGCCTTATCCAGGACAACATTGCGACCGCGGGGGCCGAGGGTGACCTTAACGGTGTCTGCCAGGGCGTTGACGCCCCTGAGAAGGCCTTCACGGGCGTCCTGGTCGAAAGCGATGAGCTTTGCCATGAACCTGTCCCCTACTTCTCGACGATTGCGAGGATGTCACGTGCGGACAGAAGCAGGTACTCTTCGCCCGCGTACTTGATCTCGGTTCCGCCGTAGCGGGAGAAGATCACAACGTCATCTTCCTTCACGTCGAGCGGGATACGCTTGCCCTGCTCGTCGAAGCGGCCCGGGCCGACGGCGATCACGGTCGCCTCCTGCGGCTTCTCCTTCGCGGAGTCCGGAATGACCAGACCGGAAGCGGTGGTGGTCTCCGCCTCGTTGATCTGAACCAGGATCTTGTCCTCGAGCGGCTTGATGTTGACGTTTGCCACGATGAATCCCTCCATGAGAAAAGTTATTAGTTGTGCCGGTTGCGTCTTTCCAGCACAGCCGTCGTCGCGGGTGAACAACTGTGTGTCAAACAACCTGATTGGCACTCTACCCCTGTGAGTGCCAGTGCTCAACCGCGCCCGTACACGCTCTCAGCGAACATCCCCGGTCACCGCTGCTCAGGGCCGTGAATTTTTCCTCCCCGCTCCCTGCGCAGCCTAGGGCTCCAACCTGCCGGTGTTGATCGCGGCGTTGCGCCAGAACTCGAACTCCCCCGGGCTGTCCTGCTGGTAGGTCCGCACGGTACGGATACCGCGCTCGACCTCGCGGATCTGCGCGGGCCCGATATCACCGCCGTCGCGGCCGAGGAATATCACGCGGCCACAGATGGCGGCGGTGGGGTCGGTGAAGAAATCGGAGTTGCCGGTGGCGCGGTTGCCAGCCCCCAGTGAGGCCACGGGATTGGGTTCGGCCCCGTCCATCTTCGCGGTGACATCGAAGAGCGCGGAGAACACCGGCCCGATCTCGCTGAAGGAGACCTCAACCTGATCGAAAAGAAACCCGCCCAGGTATCTGGGCAGGGTGGAATCATCGAATTCTATCGTCAACGCCGTGAAATCGGTGTCAACGATGAAACCAGTGGTCATTCCTTGCCGAAGTTGATCACCGCGGCCCGCCACAGGCCGAACTCCTCCGGGAAGTCCTCGCGGTAGTTTCTCGTCGCCCGGATACCGTCACGCACCCGACCGATCTCATCCTCGCCCACATCCTCGCCCTCGGCACCGACGAAGATCACGGATCCGCAGATTGCGGTGGCCGGATCGGTGAAGAAGGCCGAGTTTCCGGTCGCCGCGGCGTTGCGCCCCAGTGAGGCGACGGGGTTGGGCTCGGCACCGTCCTCGCGGGCATGGGCGTTGAACAGGGCGGCGTAGGTAGAGCCGTCCTCCTGGAACGCCACAGCCACGCGGTCATCGGTCACGCCGCCGAGAAACTGCGCGGCCTGCTCCAACTCAAATTCGATGATGCGGTTGCTGAGGTCGGGGTTGACAAGAAATCCTTTGGTCATACCCTCAATAAACCCCATCGGGTTGAAAGCGGCGACTCGGGGCCCCAAGAATTCACTGAAAGTTCACGGACTTCCCCGCATTGACGCTCGCGGTGGCCGCCGGAACGGCATCGGCGATCCGGGATGCCGAGGTCGGCGCGGGGCCGAACTCGGTGCGCGCGGACAGCGCCGCCGCGACCGCATGGATGGTCACCGCCACGGCGACGATGGAGTAGACGGCGGACTCCGGGAGCTCCATTTCGGGGATGAACTCCGGCAGGCGGTCGAGCTCGGCGCGGCTGTGCGCCAGGTGCGCGCCGATCACCCCGGCCAGCACGTCACCGGAGCCGGGGGTAGCCGACCAGGAATGCCCGGCGTCGATGGCGAAGACGAAGTCCCCGGTGGCGACGATCGTGGTGCGCCCCTTGAGCAGAACACAGCAGTTGAACTCAGCGGCCATCGCAAGCGCCGCACCGATGGGGTCCACCAGCGGCGACGCGATCTCCCCGAGCTGCTCGGCGAGTCTGGAGAACTCGCCGGCGTGCGGGGTGAGAACAGTGGCGTGCCGGCGGGCCCGGAGTGCGGAGCGCAACCGCGCGCTGCGGGCCAGAAGGGTGATGCCGTCGGCGTCGATAAGCACCGGCTCCGGTGCGCTGAGCAGCGCGGAGAGCTCATCGATCTGCCTGAGCCCGGTGCCGCGCCCCGGACCGAACACCCAAGCCTGCACCCGTCCGGTTTCCGGAAGTGTCGGGGCGGCGACCACCTCGGGCAGGGTCTGGGTCACCGGCGCTGAACCGACGTAGCGGACCATGGAACTGCTGGCGCGCACGGCACCTGCCAGGGACAGCAGGGCCGCGCCCGGGTAGCGCCGGCTCCCGGAGAGCACACCGACCACTCCCCCGCTGTACTTGTCCGAATCCGGGTGCGGCTCCAGGTCGAGGGAGATGAACTGGCGGCCGATCGGCTGCGCACCCTCGATGTCGAGCGCCGGGCCCTCGGACCACGCCCTGGAGGCGTAGACCTTCGGCCCCGCGTCCTTCGTTTCAATCTCCGCCAGTGTGGCGGCCAGTGACACCCCGCCCTCCGCCTCGATGTGCAGACCCACCAGCAGCCCCTGCCCGCCGCTACGGTTGACCGCGTGCGCCCGCCTGAGACCACCGAAGGTCACCGTGACATCAGCCAGCACGTGGGTGGGAATCTTCTGGCGCGCCACCGGAGCGTCCTGCTCATAACCGTCGAGAACAACGGTGGCCGGTTCCGGCAGCGCACCGGTGTCCGCATCCACGCCGGAGGGAACATCGACGGCCAGAACCGGAATCTGCGCGGAGTAGAAGTTCTCCAGGTACCTGGCGATATCAACGGCGATACCGCCATGCCCGCCGATGCCGAGGATTCCATCGATGAGCAAACGGTAGTTGTAGTGCGATGGCGCCGAATCAAGAACCCTTCCGCCCTGCGAGGTGAAGTACTCCAGGCCCGCCTGGTGGACGCGGTCACCCACGAGCAGCGCATCCACCCGCCATTCCTCCTCGGCGAGAAAGGCACCCGCGTAGAGCGCGTCGCCGCCGTTGCCACCGGAGCCGACGATGAGCAGGACGCGCTCATCCTCGGAGGCCACGGGCAGCTCGCGCTCCAGCATCGCCGAGGCGACATCGGCCACCGCGGAAGCGGCGGCGATCATCATTTCATCGGGGTGGCTCTGCCGCACCAGGAGCGTCTCCTCGGCACGGCGGATCTGATCAACGGTGAACACGGACTTCATGCCGTTTAAGTCTAGGTAACTCAGGCCACCTGTGGAGTGGAGACGGGCAAAGAGGGATCGGTGCCCACGGACATGGACGAGGCGGTGGCACCCTCGTGGATGAGCTGGGCCGCGAGCGCGGCGATCATCACCCCGTTGTCGGTGCACAGCGGGAAGCGGGGAACCCGCAGTTCGATCCCGGCCGCGGCGCATCTGATGCCGGCGAGCTCCCGCAGGCGGGAGTTCGCCGCCACACCGCCACCGAGCAGCAGCACCCCGGCCCCGACGTCGCGGCACGCGCGCACGGCCTTGAAGGTCAGCACATCGCACACCGCCTCCTGGAAGCCGGCGCAGACATCCTCCACCGAGATCGTCTCATCGTTGCGCTCCGCGGCCTCGACATAGCGGGCGACCGCGGTCTTGAGTCCCGAGAAGGAGAAATCATGACGGGAATCGGATTTCTTCATCAACCCGCGGGGGAACCTGATCGCCTCCGGATCACCGCGGCGCGCCAACCTGTCTATCACCGGCCCGCCCGGATAACCGAGGCCGAGCAGCCGGGCGACCTTGTCGTAGGCCTCACCCGCGGCGTCGTCAAGCGTGGAGCCGAGTTCACGCATCGGCAGTCCGACCCTGTCCACCTCGAGCAGCTGGGTGTGCCCGCCCGAGACGAGCAGCGCCACCGAGTGCGGCAGTTCCGCGCCCTCGAGGTTGGACACGGCGACGTGCCCGCCGAGGTGGTTGACGGCGTAGAAGGGCACACCCCAGGCGGCGGCGTAGGCCTTGGCGGCGCTGGCCCCCACCAGCAGCGCACCGGCGAGTCCGGGGCCGACGGTGGCGGCCACCGCATCGGGCTTGTCCACGCCGGCCTCCGCCAGCGCCGCGCGCATCACCGGCACCATCGACTCCAGGTGCGCGCGGGAGGCGATCTCGGGAACCACTCCCCCGAAACGCGCGTGCTGCTGCATCGAAGACGCCACGCTGTCGGCGAGGATCCGCACATTTCCCTGCTCATCCAGTTCAACGATCCCGACACCGGTCTCGTCGCAGGAACTCTCGATACCAAGGACAATCATTTCTTCTCTCCCAAACGATCACTGCGGCGGTCACGCTGCATGGTGTAGGCATCCGCCCCGGAGGGCCGGTAGTAGTTCCTCCGCGTGGCCAGGGTGCGGAAACCGAAGGCCTCGTACATGGTGATCGCCGCGTCGTTGTCGGTGCGCACCTCCAGGAACACCGGTCCGTCATGGCTGTCGGCCGCATGCATCATCTGCTCCATGAGCACCCGGCCCAGACCGCGGCGCTGATAGTCCGGATCCACGCCGATGGTATGGATCTCAAACTCGGGATCCTCGGCCGGGCCGAGCATGGCCAGGCCCGCGTAGGCGACGAGCAGGTCCCCGTCGAAGGCACCCAGGTAGAAGGTGGTGGGATGGGAAAACTCCACCGCGAAGACATCGCGGGGCCAGGGGTTGTCACCGGGGAACAGGATCTGCTCCAGCTCGGCGCAGCGCTGGGCGTCCGCGCGTGCGAGTTCCCGCAGCTCAAACTGTGCGCTCATGGACGCACCTCGGGAATCGCCGCGGAGGTCGGCCTCGGCCGGGGTTCCTTGGCATCGGGTCGGCGCAGGTACATCGGCACCAGGGGACCCGGGGTCTCCTCCAGGTCGGCGCAGGCGAGGAGGTGCGCGGTCGTCGGCCGCAACCGCTGCGTATCGACGCCCACAAGTGCCGCCGGCAGCTTCTCCACGAGGTGCTGCGGGATGACCACGACATCAACGTCCTCTTCGAGGACGAGCGCGCCGGGGGCGACCACATCCGGCCCGCTGCGACGCACGCCCGCGCGGTAGGTGGCGTAGTAGATCTCCCGTCGGCGGGCGTCGGTTGCCACCAGTGCCGAGGAATACCGCCGCCAATCGATGCCGGCGGCGATCGCATCGAGGGAGCACACCCCGTGCACCGGTATGCCCAGGGCATCGCCGAAGGCGGCGGCGCTGACCATTCCGACCCTGAGGCCGGTGAAGGGGCCTGGTCCGCAGCCGACGACCACCGCGTTGAGGTCACCGAAGGAGACTCCGGCCTCCGCGAGCGCCTCCTGCACCATCGGGGTCAGCTGCTCGTTGTGGGCCCGGGTGTCCTCCACAACGCGCTCGGCCAGCGTGGCCCCGGAGTCGCTGTCGATGATGCCGGTGATCAGATCGGGGGTGGAGGTATCGATCGCTAGAACTAACACAGCCAGTCAGCGTACCCGTCGGCCCTGCGCCAGGTCGATCAGGTGCGCGAGCACCTCCCCGTTGCTCGCGCGCAGACCGTTATGCTCGTGGGCGCTGGTGATGAAGGTGCGCACGCCGGGGAGGTGCGCCGCGGTCTCCAGGGAGAAGTCGAGGGGGACGTAGACATCGTTGGCGTAGACCGCCGCGGCGCCCGTCGCACCCGAGAGCTCCAGTGCCGCGGCATCGTAGAGCTTCGGCCACGGGTTTCCCGCCAGCTTCAGCGCGACCTCCTTCCAGGGACGCAGTGCGGGGACGGTGTCCAGCCAGTCCCGGAAGACATGCTCGCCGGTGAGCAGGGTCGGATCCTCGGTGAAATCCCGCGGGTAGGCCCGCTCCGCGGCCCAGTCGGTGACCACCCCGTCCGCATAGGAGGATTCGTGGAGAACGTAGTAGAGGGGGTTGCGGGCGCCGAAGGGCAGCAGTTCGGCGAGGTCGTGACGGAATGTGTTGGAGCCGGGATCGAGTTCGAGCAGGTTGTGCAGGCTCAGCCAGCCGTCATCGCTGCCAAGCAGGTGACCGAGGGAGCGCAGACGCGATTCCGAGACCACCTCCCCGGTGGGCAGCACGATCTCCCCGGCCCTGGCACGCTCCACCAGCTCCCTGATGATCCCGTGGTGCCCTGGGAAGCGGCGGTAGTAGCTCTCACTGACGTGGCGCATCCTGGAGTAGCAGTTGGTGTAGACGTCCTCGGCGGGCCGGTCGATGGCGCTGAGCCCCCCGGTGAAGTACACGGTGTCCAGGGAGTAGGCATGGGTGGACAGGTAGTGCAGTGTGGTGAAACCGCCGAAGGACTGCCCCAGCACACTCCACCTGTCCACCCCGAGGTGGGCGCGCACCGCCTCGCAGTCACGCACGATGCCGTCGGCGCGCAGGTGGGTGAGGTACTCCGCGACCTCATCGCTGCTCCGCCCCTGGAGAAGGCTGTCCGAGACGGCCGTGGAACGACCGGTTCCGCGCTGATCGAGCAGCACCACACGGTAGTGCCGGAGCGCCTCGGCCAGCCAGCTCGGGCTGAGCGGGGACAGGCTCGGCCGCGGCGCCTCGTGCCCCGGACCGCCCTGGAGGAACACCAGGTAGGGACGGTCCTCCCCGCCCGGCGCGGTGGCGATGCGGGCGAAGACATCAATGGTCCGCCCATCCGATTCCGATGTGGTCAGCGGGAGGGTGAGGGTGAGTTCCTCGAGGGCGAGGTCACCGAGGTGGGTGCGGGTGGGATTGGTCATGGCATCCCAGGTTACGCGGATCCGGCGGCCGGGACGGTAGCCGGGGAGGGGGTCACAGCAACAGGAAGAGCACCTGACAGACGATGATCTTGCCGATCATCGCCGTGGGATAGACCGTGGCGTAGCCGCGGTTGGCCAGTTCGGTGCCCGTCTGACCGTTGATGTAGGAGATGATCGCCGGGTTGGTGGTGGCACCGGCCGCCACACCCATCGCCTCATCCCAGCGGAGACGCAGCACCGTTGTGCACACCAGGGCGCAGATCACCGCGGAGGCCAGTGTGATCAGCAGACCGGCGCCCATCACGGTCAGGGAGGAGGGATCGGTTAGTGCGACCCTGAATCCGGCACCCGCGGAGGTGCCCACGCCTGCCAGGAAGAGCGCCAGCCCCAGGGTGGAGATGGTTCTGTTGGCGTGGAAGGGCAGCTGCCAGGTGATCGGCCCGGTGCGATTGAGGGCGCCGAGGATGAGGCCGACGACGATCGGCCCACCTCCGAAACCCAGCGACATGGTGGTTCCCCCGGGCAGCGGAATCGGGATCGCCCCCAGAAGCAGGCCGAGGGAGAGGCCGATGGCGAAGGGCAGGAGGTTGACATCACCGAGGGATTTCTCCGAGTCCCCGATGAATCGACGCACATCCCCCATGCGGCCCGGGGCGGCGACGACCCGGATCCGGTCCGAGTAGTTGATCACGGTGTCGAGGGTGGGTACCACCTCGGTGTCGCCCTTGCGGATGCGCGCAATCATGAAACCATGGGCCACGGTATCGAGTTCACGCACGGTACGTCCCGCGACGTCGGGGTTGGAGACGGTGAACCGGGAGTAGAGGAGTTCGGTGTCCTCGATCTTGGTCGCGGATTCGCTTCCCAGTTCCGCAATGGCGGCGTTGACGGCCTCCTCGGTTCCGTTGATCACCAGTTCCATGCCCGCGGTGATCTCCAGCGCCGGATCCGCCAGCCGGTGGGAGTGCGGGTCATCGACGATACGGGTGGCGATGATGTCCTGGCCGGCGAGTGCCGGCAGGTCACCCACCGTTCCGCTGAGTCCCTCCCGCAGGGACACACCCTTCCATACCAGCGGCTCCAGAATCAGCCCCTCCTCCCTGGCCTCCTTCTCATGGTTGATCCGGAACACCTTCTCGCCCACCGCGGCCACCAGAATCGACCCGAGCACCGCGCCGGGATAGGCGAGCGAGTAGCCGATGACCGGTTCGCCCGCCATCGACGGATCCTGTGCGGAGACCAGCTGGACCACCGCGGCCATGCCCGGTGTCGATGTCAGTGCTCCGGCGAACATGCCTGCACCGATCGTGGGATCGAGATCCAGCGCCCTTACCAGGACCAGCGCCAGCCCGGCCATGCTCAACAGCAGCAGGATCATGAACACCGTAAGCTTCCAGCCCCGTGAGGGGAACTCACGGAAGAACACCGAGCCCGCCGACAGGCCGATGACATAGACGAACATGGCCAGTCCGAGCTGGTAGACAAAGGCGGGGATCTGGATGTCGGGGTTGGCGGTGGATAGCGCCAGCGCCACGAACAGCACCGCGGCGGCGCCGAGGGAAATGCCGAACAGCCTTATACGGCCGATGGCCAGACCCACCGCGAGGATGAGAACGAGGGAAATCAGGGGACTCGAGGCGAAGAAACTGAGCATGGGGGGACCACTCCTCCTAAGACACTCCGTGCCGTCCCGGCCGCAGGTATGTTCAGGGGATGCGCGGAGTAGTTAACCTGCCCAACATACTTCCCTAAATTCGGACGCAATGCCACACAAGCGGGCATATCTCACATGTGGCCGCCGTCCCGACCGGATCCCGCCGCCGGTTCAGTGACGATACGCCCAGGTGAAGATCCGCGCCTCGGAGTCGGGGTCCTCCGCCACGGCGGTCTCGCGGTCGATGCTGATCAGGAGATAGGAATCGGAGATCTGCTCAACCAGTCCGCCACCCCATTCGGCCACCACCACGGCCCGCTCAAGCTCCGTGTCCAGATCGAGGGAATCCAGGGCGCCGAGGGGGTCGGCGGTGTCCGGGTCCTCACCGAGGAGCCGGTAGGCATCGACATGGATCAGCGTCGGCCCGTCGGATACCGGGCGGTGCTCACGGGCGATGACGAAGGTCGGCGAGGTGACCCTGCCCCCCACCCGCATTCCCCTGGCGATTCCCTGGGTGAACGTGGTCTTGCCCGCGCCGAGTGGGCCATCGAGAATCACCACATCGCCCGCCTCGAGGGCCCGGCCGAGCTGCTCGCCGAAGGTCCGGGTCTCCTCTGCGGTCTCGAGGCGGCGCTCCCCCGAATCCGGAAAACCGGCCCTCATCTGCCCTGCCCCTCGTACTCACGGGCGGTCCTGCCGGTCGGCCGGCAGATCACCTCATAGTTGATGGTTCCCAGGCTCGCCGCCAGCTCGCTGGCGCTCATGCCCCCCTCACCGAAGATCACGGCCTCATCGCCGGGGGTCACCCCGTGCGGATTCGACCCCAGGGAGACAACGAACTGATCCATGCACACCCTTCCCACCTGATCGTAGAACCGCCCTCCGATACCGACCCGGATCCTTCCCTGGGCCATGCGCGGGACACCGTCGGCGTATCCGGCGGGCACGACGGCCAGAAAGCCGTCCTCCTCCGCCCGCCAGGTCAGTCCGTAGGAGGTCGCCTCACCGGCTCGGATCGGCTTGACCACGGTGATGTCACCCACCCAGCTCATCGCCGGGCGCAAACCGTGATCCAGACCCGGAACCGGTTCCAGGCCGTAGAGCACCACCCCGGGGCGGATCATCCCGTGATACAGATCCGGGCGGGTCAGCGCCGCCGGGGAATTGCAGATGTGGTTGACCGGAACCTCGAGTCCGAGATCCCGCGCCAGACCGATCGCCCTGGAAAAGCTCTCCGCCTGGCGGTCGGTCTCCGGATCAGAGGGATCATCGGCGCAGGCCAGGTGCGTGAACAATCCGGTGACCTCAATGCCGGGGCAGTCGCGGAGCAGGGTGAACACCTCCTCCCAGTCGGCCTCGTCCACACCGGAGCGGTGCAGTCCGGTGTCCACCTTCACACTCACCCGCACCGGGGTGCCGGCGGAGGCGTCGACAAGCGCACGGGCGTGGCGCGTGGAGATGACCGCCAGATCGACGCCGGCATCGATCGCGGCGCGGAAGTCCTGCTCAGGTGACCAGATCCAGCACAGAATCGGCTGGGTGAGTCCGAGTGAGCGCAGGTGCAGGGCCTCCCCGAGCGTGGCGACGCCGAAGGCATCAGCCCCGTTGGTCGCCATGACCGGGGCCACGCGGTCGACCCCGTGGTTGTAGGCATCGGCCTTGACCACCGCCATCAGCGCCACCGGCCCGGCCATGGCCTTGAGTGCGCGGGTGTTGTGGGCGATGGCATCGAGATCAATCCGGGTGCGCAGGAGATTCATGCTTTACCATTGTGCCACCGCCGCCCAGGCACGCAGCGATTGCCCACGGGGGCCGGACGGCACCGGGATCGGCTTCGGGGTTTGTCACGACCTGTCTTCCACTATCCTTGAACACGTGGCTGAGAATCTGAACAAACACCTGTCCAAGCTGTCCAAGCGCGGTCCCCACCGTGTCCTCGTCGGGGACCTCAACTATGCGGGAATCCCCGGCAAGGTCTACACCCCCGCCGAGGGTAACGGGCTTCCCGGCGTCGCCTTCGGCCATGACTGGATGAAATCCATCAGGTTCTACCACCAGACACTGCGGCACCTGGCCAGTTGGGGAATTGTTGTGGCCGCCCCCGATACTGAGAAGGGTTTCATGCCCAGCCACCGGGGTCTGGCCGCGGACCTGGAGTCCTGCCTGCAGATCCTGGCGGGGGTCAAACTCGGCGCCGGAAACGCCACGGTCTCCCCCCAGAAACTCGGCGTCGCCGGTCATGGAATGGGCGCCGGGGCGGCCATCCTCGCCTCGGCCAACCGCACGACCGTCAAGGCGGTGGGGGCGATCTTCCCCGCCCCCACCTCACCCTCCGCACGCGATGCGGCACGGTCGGTGCAGGCACCGGGGCTGGTGATCGGGGCGGCGAAGAACGGATTCCTCGAGGCCGGTGACCCGGCAAAAATTGCAGCCAACTGGGCGGGGCCGGTGTGCTACCGCGAGCTGGACAATCTCAATCAGCAGGGATTCTCCGAGGACACCGTGTTCAAGCTAATGGTCGGCATCGGCCGCCCCCAGACTTCCGGGCAGGAAACCGTCCGCGGACTGCTCACCGGGTTCCTGCTGCATCAGCTGGCCGGAAACAAGAAGTACAGCGGTTTCTCCGACCCCGATGCGGTGGCGAGGAAGGTGCACTCCTACTGGGGGGCGGAACTTCGGGAGCGGGCCAATCCGCAGGAGGATTCCCCACTGGCGTTCATGAACCGGTAGTAGCCGCTCACCCCTTCAGCCCCGCCTCAGGATCGACTGCACCGGACCTGTTCCACCCATCCTCCGGGCGTGCCTGGGGCGCGGGTATCCCTGCGCCGCCACGGCCCCCTCGGTGGGTGTCGACACACCGTGGCCCGGCTCTTCCGCCTTCGCGGCCTCAGCTGCCTTTGAGGCCTCCAGGGCCTGTGCGGCTTGTGAGGCCCGCGTCCTGGCCTTGTCCACCGCCTTCTCGAACTCCGCGAACTGAACGGCGGTGCGCTCACGGAACCTGGCCAGAAATTCCTGGTACTCCCCATTCATTACCAGTTCCCTGCTTTCCGCACAGGGGTGTCCGTTGTCCCATGCTCCGGTGCAGGAGGCGGTTGCGGCGCCGGATCCGGTGCCTTGTCGGGTGCGGGATCCGGTGCCTTGTCGGATGCGGGAACCGCCTGGGCCTCACCGGTGGGGATCGGTTTCGGCGCGGGCTCGGGGACGCCGGCCAGGTCCGACTCCGCGGTGGGGGCCGGTTTCGGCGCGGGTTCCGGGACACCGGCCAGGTCCGACTCCGCGGTGGGGATCGGTTTCGGCGCGGGTTCCGGGACACCGGCCAGGTCCGACTCCGCGGTGGGGGCCGGTTTCGGCGCGGGTTCCGGGACACCGGCGGGCTCCGGCACGGGAGCCGATTCCGGAACCTGCAGGGCCTCCGCCACCGCCTGTTCCACGAACTGCCATATCGCACCGGCACCGGCGGCGAGAAGCCCTATCCCCACCGCTCCGATGATCAGGTGACCGATGTCCACGTTCTCTTCAGATTCCGTCCCCGGGTCCGGGTGCGGGATGCAGTTCTCGGATTCAGCTATTGACACGCACTCCCCGGGGCCGGAATCGGTCTTCTTCCCTGAATCGGTGGAGGATTCTGTCTCACATGACCGTCCCTCCGTATCGGGTCGCGGGGACGCGCAGCTGTCCCCTGTTTTTGGCTGCGGCTCCCCGGAACTCACCTCGGTCACCGTCGATGCCGGTGTGGTGGCAGGTGGAACCTTTTCCGCTGCGGTGGAGGTGGCCCCCGCTGTGGGGGCTTCGCCTGCCCCGGTCGCGGCGGTCGAGGTGGTCGGGGGCGCGGGAACGGATCCAGGTGCTGGTGCTGGTTCTGGTTCTGGCGCGGAGGCGCCTGCTGCGGGTGCAGATGTGGCGTGGGATGTGGGCGCGGTGGTCGATTCGCAGTTCTCCGCATCCACCGGTGCCTCGACCGCGGATCTCGCGCACACCTGTCGACCGTGCTCTATGAGACGGTCATAGCAGTCACGGATGGCCCGGTCGCGCTCGACGCACACCTCCCGGGCCATCTCGGCCCCGGAGTCGATGAGCTCGGCACCCTGGCACACACAGTCGGAAAAGAAGCCCGGATCCTCCTCCGGGTCGGTGTTCTCCAACATCTCCGCGATCATCCGGACGACCTCGAGCAGCTCCCCCATCATCTTCTCGATGCCGGTGGAGGTTTCCTCGACGGTGGAGTCGATGGCATCAGCGGCCTTCCCCGTCGCGTCCTCTATCCCCCTGACGTCCTCGCGGTTTCCCAACCAGTCCGAGGCGATATCCCAGAGCACCCCGGCGATCGTTCCCCCCGCCACCGAGTACAGCAGCTCCCTTGCCATGCCGGCCAGTCCCCCGACACCGGTACCGTCGGAATCCCCCGAGGCGGCCCTGCCCCCGATCCTCAGCTGTGCGGTATCCAGATCCTGCACACTGAGGTAGGCCTCATCCAGGGCGTCCGGGGAGACGGCCGGTCCCCGGTAGAGTCCGCGGCCCGCCGCGGTGAGCAGGGCGACCGCCTCGCGGTAGAGGTCCATGGGTGCGCTGCTGCTCATGCGGTTGTCTCCTTGACCGTCTCGTCGATGCCCTCCACACTCCTGGCGAAGGCCGACTCAGCCTGCATGTAGCGCTCCACCTGCGAAATGGCACTGGACACCGTCGATTCGAGATTACCCAGGCGCTGGCCACCACCGTGGTGCAGCTGTGTAAACATCGCCGCGACCAGTGCGCCACGGTCGGCGAACCCCCGTCCTGCGTCCACCGCCCGATAGTGCGGTACCTGCTGTTGGTGGAGCTCACCTTGTGCCGTGGTCTCCTTCAACAGGCCCCTGAGATTGGTGAGTGCCTCTTCCACGTTCAGCTCGAATCCGGACATGAAACCCCCTGTGCAGTCGGTGCGAGCACGACAGCGATACTCGCCTTACAACACATTGGACTGCCCCGAGAGGTCGGAGGTTCCCTCACACCGGGTTTTTGTGGGGAATCTACACCTCCGCGACGACAGCGGCGAGGCGTCCGGCGACCTTCCGGGCCTGTTCCTTGTCCGCGGCCTCGACCATGACGCGGAAGAGTTCCTCCGTGCCGGAGGCCCGGAGCAGGACGCGGCCGGTATCACCCAGTTCCGTCTCAGCGGATTCTATGGCTGTAACCACCGTCGGATCGTTGACGATTATCGACTTGTCCGATACCGGTACGTTGATCAGGACCTGGGGGAGCACGGTCATGGCCTGCGCCAGCTCCGCCAGTGACTTGCCCGTTTCAGCCATCCGCGCCATCAGGGAGAGCCCGGTCAGGGTTCCGTCACCGGTGGTGCCGTGATCGGGGAGGACGATATGGCCGGACTGCTCGCCGCCGAGACTGTAGCCCCCCTCGTTGAGGTCGAGCAGCACGTAACGGTCACCGACCTTGGTCGTGCGCATTTCGATGCCTGCCCGGTCCATGGCCAGCTGCAGTCCCAGGTTGCTCATGACGGTGGCTACGAGCGTGTTCTTGCGCAGCTCACCGTTCTCCTTCATCGCTATGGCGAGGATCGCCATGATCTGATCCCCGTCGACGACGTTGCCTTCGCTGTCCACGGCCAGGCAGCGGTCGGCGTCACCGTCGTGGGCGAGGCCGAGGTCCGCTCCGTGCTCAACCACCGCGGCCTGAATCTGATCGATGTGGGTGGATCCGCACTTATCGTTGATGTTGTAGGCGTTCGGCTTGTTGTGGATGGCGATGACCCTGGCACCGGCGGCCTCATAGGCCTTTGGCGCCACCTCGCTCGCGGCACCGTTTGCGGTGTCCACCACCACGGTGATGCCGTCGAGACGCGTCTGCACCGCACCCGCCAGATGGTGAAGGTAGCGGTCCCTGGCGTCGGCCGCCTCCTCCAGGACACGGCCGATGCCGTGACCGGTGGGCCCCTCCTCCGGCAGACCGTTCATCACCCGCTCGATCTCATCCTCCACCTCGTCGGGCAGCTTGTGGCCCCCGGCGGAGAAGAACTTGATGCCGTTGTCCGGCATCGGATTGTGGGAGGCGGAGATCATCACGCCCATGTCGGCACCGTAGTCATCGGTGAGGAAGGCCACGGCCGGGGTGGGGATGACCCCCACCCTGAGCACGTCCACTCCGCGACTGGCCATCCCTGCGGCCAGTGCCGCGGCCAGCATCTCACCGGAGACGCGGGGATCCCGGCCGATGATGGCGGTGGGGCGCCGACCCGAGCTGCGCATATCCGCTGTGAGCACCTGGGCGGCGGCTGCCCCGAGTTTGAGGGCGAGTCCGGCCGTGAGTGTTTTGTTGGCCAGTCCGCGGACACCGTCGGTTCCAAAGAGTCGAGTCATGCGTTCAATTATGCACGCCGTGCCCCCGGGCCCGAAGTTCACACCCGTCTACGCGCCGTCCGTCGATGATACCGACCGCGGGTGCCCTGGCTTGAAAAGCGGACAACCCGCCCCAGCCCTGTTGAGCAGGGTGGAACGGGTTGTTGCGAAGCGGTGAAGAATCAACGCTTGGAGTACTGCGGGGCACGACGTGCCTTGTGCAGACCGGCCTTCTTACGTTCAACCGCACGGGCGTCACGGGTGAGGAATCCGGCCTTCTTCAGGGTCGGACGCTCAGCCGGGTTGTAGGCGTTGAGCGCACGGGCGATGGCCAGACGGAAGGCACCGGCCTGACCGGTCGGTCCGCCACCCTGCAGGTTTGCCTGGATGTCGAACTGGTCCTCGCGGCCAAGAAGCACCAGCGGGGCCTTGATCAGCTGCTGGTGCAGCTTGTTGGGGAAGTACTCCTCCAGAGTGCGGCCGTTGCACTTGAACTCGCCGGAACCGGCGACAAGGCGGACGCGGACGATGGCGCGCTTACGGCGGCCAACGGTCTGGATGGCACCCTCGAACTCGAGGGGAGTGGCGGCGATGGCCTCTTCCTCTTCGAGGACCGCGATTGCCTCACCGATGGTGTTGGTGAACTCCTCGGTTGCGGCAACAGCTGCGGCGATATCGGCGGCGTCGGCGACGTTGCTCTCTACGTTCTCGTTCTGGATCGGCTCGGACATTACTGGGCCACCTTCTTGATCTCGTAGGTCTCAGGCTGCTGACCCGCGTAGGGGTGCTCCGAGCCTGCGAAAACGTGCAGCTTCTTTGCGGATGCGCTCGTCAGCTTGTTGTGCGGCATCATGCCGACGATGGACTCTTCAATCACACGCTCCGGATGCAGTTCCAGGGAACGACCCAGGGTCATGGACTTCAGACCGCCCGGGTAACCGGAGTGGCGGTAGCGCATTTCACGGTCACGCTTGTTGGAGGTGACGGCGATCTTGTCGGCGTTGATGATGATGACATGGTCACCGCAGTCAACGTTGGGCGCGAACAGGGGCTTGCCCTTGCCGCGAAGGAGGTCGGCGGCATGGGTGGCCAGACGACCGAGGACCACGTCAGTGGCGTCGATGACGTACCACTTGCGGGTGATGTCACCGCTCTTCGGGTGGTAAGTAGACAAAATGACTCCTTAAATATAAGTCTGTCTAGAACTGCCAGCCATGAACGCATGCGGAGGGATCCATCTCGGCGGCCGGTGGTGACCCGAAATGTCCTGCTGTCCCCGCGATCCCACTGGGGGACGCGCACGGACTCCATATACAAACAATGAAGCCTACAGGTTGATCGGCCGAAAGCCCAAAACCCGGTGAAACGGCGAGAGCCTCCCCCGGGGAGGGGGAGGCTGGACCGCGTGTCCGAGGGTCCGGGGACCCGGATGCGGCCCTCATGGCGTGGCTGTGGGTGCGCCCCTGATCACGGGGTGCTGGTGTGCCTCGGGACGTGGATTGGAAACGAGGCGATCTGGAATGCACGCACAGGGCGCCACGGCGCACTGTACTCAGGCGCCCCAGCTGTTGGCGGCCATCCTGTTCACGTCGCTCATCCGCTCACTGCCACGCTCGACGGTCTGGGAGATGGTGGCGAGGATGGTGTTGAGCTCCGCCGCTGCGCGGTCCCATTTCAGCTGGGCCTCGTTGTAGGCCTCCGCGGAGGAGCCCTCCCAGCTGGCGACCATGGGTTGCAGCTGGGATTTGAGTCCGTCGAGCAGTGAGTTGATGCGACCGGAGGTCGAATTGATGTCGGTGGCGGCGCCCTGAATCGCGCCGAATTCATAGCGGATCATATCCATATCTGATGGTTTCCTTCGGGAATCGTAGGTGGGTGCTCTTACAACGCGAGGCCGGCTCCGGCGCCACCGCCGACGGCGTTGAAGGCCTGAGCGTTGTCGGTTTCGGTGTTCTCGAAAGATCTGGCGTTGCTGCGGATGTTGTCCGAGATGGACTGCAACGCCTCCTGCAGTTCGCGGGCCGAGGCATTCCACCTCGACATGAGCTCATCAAAGCTCACCTGCGCCTGCCCGGCCCAGCTCCCCCGCACGGAGTCCACGACTCCGCGAAGCCGGTTCAGTTCCCCCTGGACCTGATCATTGGTGTCATCGACGCGGCCAGCGGTGGCCACCATCACATCGGATTCGGTCTTGAAAAGATTCGACATTGTGGGTTCCCCCCTCCTTGAACAAAACGGTGTGGGTGGAGAGTCGGGGCGCTATGACCCGCGCCCGGCTTGATCTCCATGAAAAGGCTGTTTTCCTTTTCTGTCTATGTATGACTGTTCCCGGTCCCCTACGGTTCCCTGATTCCGGGAAATTCCCCGCCACTGCCCTCGATGACCGTCAGCGACTCGGCGATTCCGGCACATGCCGAATCATGCGAGGGGTGCGGCTCACGCCGCGAATGGCATCCGACGCTGACCCGCCGCCCCGCATCGAACCAGGTGGTCCAGGTGACGATCGAGCCGTCTCCGGGCCTTTCGACATAGCTGATCGGGGCGAGCACCCCGCGAACACCCGCACCCGTGGCGAGCTCCAGGGTCGGATCCTCATCGATCATCGCCTGCAGCGCATCCCTGGTCCGCCGCTCATCCCCGACCACCGGATCCAGCGCCAGATGGACCCGGAGATCGGCATCGATACCGGTGACGATCCCGGCGCGCAGCTCGCTGCCGAAGGGCGCCTCGATCTGGATGTCCCCGTCGATGAGCACCACCGACGCCGGTGCCACCGGGCTTGTCGACGCCTCCGCCGCGGAACTCACCGCGACCGGCCCCGGCCCCGCCGCCTGCGTGGCCGGCACCAAGGGCACAACCGGGGCCGGGGACCTGCCGTTCATTCCGCCGACCAGAAACCAGGTCAGTGCGATACCGCAGACCAGGCCGAGGGAGAGCACCAGCCGCAGGGCGCTGATCCCCCGGTGCCGTGTACCCCTCCTGCCGTGGGTGGGCCGCCGGACCGGAACCGGCTCACCGGCCGCCACCGGTTCGACCTCCTCCCTCCTGGCGGTGACCCCCTGCGCGGCAAGGGTGCGGATGAGGATCTCGGCTGCGGGCCCATCGCCTGCGACGTCAACCTCGACCTCCGGCCAGGATTCCGCGAGATCCCTGGTCTGTTCCACCATCGCGGGTATCGCCCACCCCTCGACGATGCCCTCCGCGGGCAGGTCGTATCGATGCACGCTGTCCGCACCCCGCGAACCCTGAAAGATGCTCACGGTCTCGTCGATGGCGATCCTCATGCGGTTTCACCGCCCAGCTCCGCGACCTGACAGACCCCGATGACCTCACCCCGGATCTGCATGGTGGCACGACCCGGTGACAGGCTGACGGGTTTGATACCGAGGATCTGGCCCTCGTCGCGATCGGCGTCGAAGAGCAGAACCTGGGGCGACTGGTCGCGGATCTCCGCGAGCACCGGGTCGAACAGCGCCCGCGGCGCACCTCCGGACTTCCGCGCGATGACCACGTGCAGCCCGACGTCGCGCGCATGGGGCAGAATGTCCCGGAGCGGGTGCAGCAGGCCCGCGGGCAGCAGGTCACAATCGTCGATGACCAGATAGATGTCGGGGCCCTCCCACCAGGATCTGGCTCGCAACTGCTCGGGGGTGATGTCGGGTCCGGGGAGTCTGGCGGTGAGGGTGGTGAGAAGGTCGGACACCGTCTTCTGCGCCGCGGTGGAGGTGGCGCAATAGGCGGCGAGCGTCGATTCCTCCACCACCCCCAGATGCGCGCGGTGGAAATCCATGATTACCAGGCGGGCGCTGTCCCTACCCAGGATGCTCAGCCCTGCCATGACGGTGCGCAGCAGGGTGCTCTTCCCGCAGCCCTGTGAACCGAAGGCCATGAGGTGTCTGCTCGACCTCGGATCCCAGTACAGGGTGCGGAGGTTCCGACCGCCGCGGGCCAGTGGGATTCCCGGTCCCCCGGCGTCCAGTTCGTGCAGGGCGATGCGGGTGGGCAGGACGTTGAGGGCCGGAACCGGCGGCTGGTCCTGCGTGGCGACACAGACATGCGCGATGTCCTGTGTGGTGGTGTTGGCGATCAGCATCTGCTCCGCCCGTGCCGTCAACCCGCGGCCGGCGCTGGCTGGAATGCGCTGCTGGGCCTTACGGTCGATCAGTGAATCCATCGCCTCGCCCAGGCGCAGCTCGAAACGCCCCGTGACCAGGTCGCGTACCGCAGGCCGGACCGCGCTCCAGCGGTTGGTCGAGATCAGAAGATGGACGCGGGCGGCCAGTCCGTGGGAGGCGATGTGGGCGAGGGTGTCAAAGAGATCATCGAACTCCTGCGTGAGCGTCTGCCACCCATCGACGAGGAGGAAGGTGTGCCGGGACTCCGGATCCTCGATCAGGCTGGTGACCTCATCGATGACCCTGCGCACCCGTTCGGGGTCCGTGCGCTGCGCCACGCCCGCGACATGTGGCAGCCGTCCGAGATGGTCCATCGCACCACCTGCGAGATCGAGGATGTAGAAGCGGATGTCCGCCGTCGTGTGGGTCGCCGACATCGCGACGACGATGCTGCGCAGCGCGGTCGACTTTCCGGTCTGCGGTCCCCCGCACACCACCCAGTGCCCGGCGCCGCCGCCACCGGAGAAATCGATGATGAACGGGTCCTGGCGCTGCAGGTAGGGTCGGTCGATCATGCCGATGGCCACACGGAGCGGGGCATCACTTTCCGCGATTCCCCCGATCGGCACCTCCACGGGCAGCGGGGGAAGCCACATCTGCCTGGCGGCGCACCCCCGTGCCTCGCCTGCGGCGACGGCGCGGGCGACGGCGGCGTCGACAAGCGTCTGCTCCCCGTATTCGATCTCCGCCTGCTCCTCGTCATCCCAGCCACGGAAGACCCGGACGCGGGAGCTCTCCGAGGTGCTGGTGACCCGCCTGGTCACCGGGCCGGAGACGTAGCTCGCCTGGAATCGGGTGATGGATTCGACATCCGAGCGCAGGAACCCCGCACCGGGTTGTGCCGGCAGGTGGTGGGCGTCGTTGATGCCGAGCACCTGGCGGGATTCGGAGGCGGAGAAGGTCTTCAGCCCGATTCGGTAGGAGAGGTGGGAATCGAGCCCGCGCAGCCTGCCCTCCTCCAATCGCTGGCTGGCCAGCAGGAGATGGATGTGCAGCGAACGCCCCAACCGGCCGACGGCGACGAAGAGGTCGGCGAAGTCCGGGTGCTGACCGAGCAGCTCGGAGAACTCATCGAGCACGATCACCAGGGCCGGCATCGGTTCCAGATCGCCGCGGGTGCCGGCTGCGGCGTTGTACTCGTCGACGTTGGCGAAGCCGCCCGCACTCCTGAGCCGCTCCTGGCGCCTGTTCATCTCCCCGGAGATCGCGTCATGCATGCGCTCCACCAGCACCGATTCCTCGGAGAGGTTGGTGATGACGGCGGAGGTATGCGGCAGCGCCTCGAAACCGAGGAACGTCGCCCCTCCTTTGAAGTCCACCAGGACGAAGTTGAGCTCCTCCGGTGAATGGGTGATCGCGAGCCCGAGGATGACCGTTTTTAAAAGCTCGCTCTTAACAGAACACGGGAAGTGGGTACGATAAATTTGAGCACTCAACACATCGCCAGAAGACAAAATGAGTGAACTGGACGGGGACAAAAAGCGCCTTCCTACCCACCACATAATCACCTCTTGGCACAGCTACCCACCGAATGTAAGATGAGCGTCGAGCAACCATTGCTCACCACCCATATGGAGCCTCGGGTTGGGCACCGACCATATGAATTTTTGTGACCCAGCCTCCACAGCAAGTGCGGCCGTCTGCGCACATTCGAGCTGATGGGGAGACGACAGACGATGCGGGCGACTCGCTGCCCCGGCAAAACGCGATAGCCGCTGGAATTAAACCGGGTACGGTCCAGGCGAAAGGTACTGGTGGAAATTCTTTCTAAAGGATTTCACCGTGCCACAAGTACGCAGCCATGACTCGACCCTTCTTACAACCCACGAGACCTCTAACTACGTCGGTCGGTCTCCCGGTGCTTTAGTAAAGCGCCACGCCGACAGTCAGACACGAGGCTTCCCCAGCATCGAGCGCGCAGATCCAATTGGCGCCAGCGATCTAGAGGCCTCTTTGACGGAGACAATCGACTTCAACTCAGAGCTCATCGCATCAGACCCGATTGTTGACAGCATCGTCAACGCCGCACCGCCGTTCAGTCCTAGCCAGCGCACGAGAATCTATACCCTTCTCTCCGGTGGTGAGATCACGTGACGCTGAATGAGAAAACACCCTCGCAGGTAACGAGGGTGCATTATCGCTACCAGCTTCTCGAGTTGGTAGCGACTTTTTCTTTGTTAGGCAGTTTATTTCCCGTCCGCGCTTTTAGGTTCATTGAGGACGATGCCGTGATGAAGTAGCAGTGGTGAATCTTTCCAGGTTGGTCGGTAAATGTTCCGGGGCTCATTCGTGATCGGATCGGAAACATAGGGGTCGATTGGAATGTCCCCTTGTCGTTGTTGCTGCTCTTCGGGAACCCCTCGGTACTGACACATGGCGTTCCAGTACCGTTTTCTCGCAATGCGTTCGGATTTTGCTGGATTAGGCTTTCTTTTAGCGGATGCACTCCCCCTCTCGTACTTCTCCCAAATATCGTTTTCCCGACTTAACTGCTCATCCGTGATCAAGCTGCTGTTCCTTTGTGTCATTGATGTCCTCGCTAGGGGTTTGAAGAGATTCCGTTGGCACGCGACAATGCGCTGGCACATGTTAATTTCTAGGTATCTTTCTGTGGGTATGGGGATGGTAAAGGTCCCGAGTCCGGACCAAAAAAGGGACTGAACCAATCGTCAAAATTAAGGTTCTCATACCGAGCTTTGCTGTCCTGGATGTCTTCGATACCATCGAACTTCGGATCATAGAGCAGCTCGAAGTCTTTATCCCGAAACAGAGCCATGTCCATAATCCCCCGCCAAATAGGCACAACCCGATCATCTGAGGCTGTGAGAGCGTCGACCACCGCTTCAGCGTTATTGAGGAGAAGGTTGAACGCCATTTGGTGCGCCACTGTAGGCAGTGCGACCCACCCGTTTGTCATGTATGAGCTCACATCGGCAACCGCCATGAGAAATCTCTGTGCAAACAAGATGTCATAGCGATGCGCGTATCGTTGCGGCAGACCGCACAGCACCATCGTGTCTTCGATCAAAATATTTTTAGGCACTTCATCTGCGTATTTACGATCCAGCAAACGTAGATCGCTGAAAAGCTCATCGCTCATTTGAAGGCTGGCTAAAAACAGTGCGCCTCTAATAACGTCGGCAGTGTAGTCAAAGTCCCCTTCAGGTCTATCGTCTTCCTCATCGTCTTTCCCTAGCAAATCAGCCAAGAAATTGATGCCCGGTAGCATCTGAGCATTGTTCACGATCGTTGCGAGGTATTCTTCGTGAGTCATTATTTCACCCAATCCATTGAGTATCATGTCGAAGTTTGTGTTCCATAGCTTCATCCTAGGAAGAATTGGAAGCAGGAACTAGGGCTAAACACCCGCCCCAGGGGTCGACATGACGGCCCCAGGGTGGTCCCATGGAAAACGCAGTTTCCCTGTTTAACCTGGTCTTTTAATGCTCAAAACTGTTGGTTTAAGCCAAAGACCCTAAATCAACACCTCAAAAAGGTGATTCGGGGGTAGAACACCGGGGGCTCACTAGCTCATCATTTCCAAAGCCATGTCGCCGATGCTTGGACACGACCGTGCCAACGTCTAACACCTAGATTTAAAACTGGGACCAGCCCTGACCAAAGCCCTTCGAGTCTCTCGGAGATAAGCGTCCCGTCAGGAGCAACTGTGTAAGCATTGACTTCGCTATCGTCCACGACTTCCACGGCAAATAAGACACCGCCGGTTCCCTGGCGAATATGTGGACTGTCCAACCCTTTCAAAGCCCGCTCTTGTTCCGGGGTGATGTTAAAAACTATCTGTAGCATCAGTTTCTCCTCCGATGGGATTTCTTGACCGCGCATGATGTCTAAGTCGCCTGTGTTCGGGATGAGTAGACTGTTAACTAGCCACTGGTCAGACTACGTAGGCTTATCCTTTTGATAGTTACGGATTCAATCGGAACCAGTACAGGAAGACAGCGATAATCATGGCGGAAGGAGAAAACGAAGTTACAGATCTTCTGGAATTGACCGATGTCATCTTTACCGCAGGAAGGGTATTTGATAATCTCCGCTGTTCACGACCTGCAACCAGAGCGCTTCTTAAGACAGGTAGCACAACAGAAATCTACAGTCGTGCAGATCTAGCATTACTACAAGATCTTCGTGAGGCAGCACTTTTCGTCATCAGAAACGCAACATTGGAAGTCGACGCCGACCACCTCAGAGGCATTAACAACACGCTTGTTCGTAGTGGTGCACGCAACCCAGGACAATTGCGCACCGATAGTCAGAACATTGGCGTTAGCACCGTGTACGGCCGCTATGTCCCACCAGCACTGACGCTGGAAAAGCTCGATGACTTATGCAGGATTCAGCACGAAAAACGCCTTGATATGGAGATGTCCGTAGAAGATCGCGCGATTGAAATATTTATCAATGTCTCCCGGGCTCAGCCATTTGAGGACGGAAATAAGCGAACCGCTTTATTCGCGGCCAACTCCATGCTCATCAGTGCTGGGTCACTGTTTCTATTGACAGCACCATTTAACGATACCGATTCAGACGTGACCCGGAGTTTTACAGATTATCTGGCACGTTTCTATCTCCTTGGTGAAGACCTCAACGTCAAACAGTATCTGCAACAACATGGACTTCAGCTACGTCAAGGTGCCTAAAATCTGTTGAATCTTATGATTCAACAACCAATGTTTCATCTAAACAGGGCTCAGCTTCCCAGATAGCGAACCTCACTTTTCCGTATGAGTCAGCCTCAGACAGAGCTATCCCTACATCGCCGTAGCTAAAGCTATCCGTCGAATACGTCCCATCTTTGAAGCTGTAAATGTACTGTTCCAGCTGTATCGGTAACCCATAGGTAATCAGACCTCCCCATCCGCAGTACCCACTTTCTTTCTCCATCCTAGAAAGCTCTTCCCGATCAGTTAAGCTCGATCTACCTCCATTGGTATCAACATATTTTTGAGCGTACTCAGTTAACTTAGGTCTAATTGTAAAACCCTGGGATCTGAAATGAGTTTCTGCAGCCTCTACGAGACGAATCGACAATGGGCGATTATCAACTGGTTCCTCGGGCTCTTCGGGCACCACTGAGATCGGCGTATCCCGAGCATCTGAACTGGATGAAGAAAACAATGAAATTCCGCTTGCTTGCTGCAGAGGCAACGATAGGAATAAAGAGATTGTGGTTGCAGCAACAAGAGTTTTAAAACTTTTTTTCATCGCTTCATTATGCAGTATGCCCGCTTGTAACTTCTCTTAGTTGAATATTCGCGGTCACAAGAGCCAGTAATGGTGCGCTTGGGAACCACTTGCCTTCACGTGCTGTTGGTCTCGTTGAGAGCCATTCGTGGTGTCGAGCAGAGCCACCATCTTTAGGCTCCTTTAAGTCATATGAGAGGCATATGACTTAAAGGAGTTACCCCTGATGGTAAATCGAATACCAGCGAAGCGTGTGCTTCGCCTTCGCGCCGAAGGGCTGTCACGGCGAGCAATCGCCGCCTCACAGCACATCTCGCGCAACAGCATCACCGCGGTCTACGACGCCGCGGACAGACTGGACATTGATTTCGAGGACATCGCTGACGTCGACGACGCCGACGTCTACGCCCTGCTGTTCCCCGGACGCGGCGACCACACAAGTGTCTTCGTCCAACCAGACTGGGCTCAGGTTCACAAGGAACTGGCGAAAGTCGGTGTGACCTTGAAACTACTCCACGGTGAATACGCCGATAAGGTCTCAGCATCTGTCGGGGTGCCCATGAGCTATGACCGTTTCTGTCGTGGTTATGAGCGACATGTCATGGTCACCGGGGTCGATTCCCGGGTTGGACACAAGGCGGCACGCACCGTCGAAGTCGACTGGTCAGGCCCCACCATGCAATTGCTGGACCCTGTCACCGGTCAGACGCGGACAGTCTATCTTTTCATCGCCTGCCTGGCGTTTAGCCGACTGGCATTTGTCGAACCGACCCTGGATATGAAACAAGACACCTGGCTGCGCGCGCATGTGTCCATGTTTGAGTTCTTCGGCGGATCTGTTCCCAGGATCGTCTGTGACAACCTGAAAACCGGGGTGATCTCGCATCCCCGTGACGGCGAGATCGTCCTGAATGATGCCTACCGGGAACTGGCAGCGCATTATTCGGCCGCAGTCCTGCCGGGCAGGGTCAGAGCACCAAAGGATAAACCCGCGGTGGAAAACACCGTCGGCCATGTCGCCACCGTCGTGATCGCAGCCCTGCGGCACCAAAGCTTCACCAGCCTGTCGGAGTTGAAAGCAGCAATCGCCCAGCGAATCACGGCGTATAACGTCGAGGCTTTCCAGAAACGCCCCGGTAGTCGCCACAGCGTATTTCAGGAGGAAGAACAGGCTCTGTTGCGGCCCCTGCCGGTGGTGACCTATGAGATCAGCACCTGGGTCAGACGACGTCGGGTGGCACGCAATGGGCATGTGACCTGGGCGAAGAACTACTATTCGGTGCCATATATCCATGTCGGCGAACACGTGGATCTAAGGATCACCGCTCAGCTGCTGGAAGTGTGGCAGCGTGACCGGCGCCTGGCATCGCATGTGCTCCTACCTGCAACAGCGATCAACCAGTACGCCACCCGGGAAGCAGATCTCCCGGAAGGTAAAGCGTGGCGGGAATGGGATCGTGAGCGTTTGACTGAGTGGGCCAGCAGGATTGGCTCGCACACAGCGCAGGTGGTGGAGCGGATGTTTGGATCCGTCCCCGTGGACGACCAGGCCGTTAACCCTGCCCTGGCAGTGTTGCGCTTATCGCGGCGTTTTTCACCTGCCCGGTTGGAAGCGGCTGCAGCACTGGCACTGGCCAGTGGGATCTATTCCCCACGGTATGGCCATCTTCACCCGATTTTGGCTAGCAACAGGGACAAGGCCGGCACAGTTGAGTTATCAGAGCCTGACAACGCACCCTCCGGTTATGTCCGCGGGGCGTCCTACTATGCAGGAGGAGAGAAATGAGCATCATTGATATTTCAACCAAGGCGAAACTCCGTGAAATGGGTGCAGGGGAACTGCTTACGGCTCTGGAAACCCAAGATGCTCACCTCACGATGGATCTGCCCTTCGCTGAGCGGATCCGCTTGGCTGTGGATGATGCCTACACCGCGTTTACCGATACCAAAGTCACCGGGTTGATCAAACGCGCTGGTCTGCGCTACCCGAATGCGGATCTGCGCACCATTGATCTGATCGAGCAGCGTGGCCTGGATCGATCCGTGATCGCTGAGCTTGGGACCTGCAGCTTTGTAGGAAGCAACCGCAATATTGTGTTGCAGGGGTTCACTGGGTCCGGCAAATCGTATTTGGCGTCAGCGATTGCGAAAGCAGCTTGTCATCACCGGTATCGGGCGCATGTGATTCGGATGCCTGATCTGGCGGAGTCGTGGCGGATGGCTGCGGATCAGCCCCAGGGGGCAACGAAGTTCATCCGGAAATACACGGCATTTACCGTGCTGGTGCTGGATGAATGGTTACTTGAGAAACCGGATGAGCATATTCTGGCGATGTTGCTGGAGTTGATGGAACGCCGCTATGACACCACGTCGACGATCTTTGCCACCCAGTACGCGAAGAAGGATTGGCATGCCCGTCTTGGTGGTGGGGTTCATGCTGATGCGATTATGGATCGGATCGTTCATAACGCCGCCTGGATTAATACCGGTGAGGTTAATATGAGGGAACACACTGCGGCTAAAGCCAGGGAATAATCGGCTGTAGTGCCTGGGGAGCGGTAGTGGCTCTGGTCGACACCACTACTGGCTCCCATCCGCACCATCGCTGGATCCCAAGGGCGCGAACAGGTGGCTCCCATAGGCGCGAATATTCACTTAGTCCGTCACAGCTAGCCTTCACCACCCCTTACCGGGGTTACATAGCCATCGTAAAAGCAATGCATGACGTCAGGCCATCAATTAGATTAATTCAAAATGTCAATCACAGCAGCACTTCCATGAATGTTCAACTACCAGTAATTTCCCAAAACCACATTCACACGGGGCAGCCCGACCTTAGCTACCTGATTCACCTTTCAACCAACTCTTGTCCAAGACGCGGTGTGCGTAGGAGATCATCGCCATAGCATCGAGAAAATCTAGCTCATTTTCTACAGATTCCATACGCGATCGATGAGATCGATCATTTCGAAGATGCCCATAAATCCCATCCAGCAATTGGATAAATCCGAAATGCTCAGCCTGTTCAGCGGGCGTCGAGAAATCATTAATAAAACGAGGTCCAGGGTTGTTGCGCGTACCAAATACGTGCTGTGTTAGGCGTACACCATCTAGAGTACAATCCTTAGGCCGAATCCGATCCATCAGCGATTTCACTGCTTCGGACACTGCATGAAACATCGACTGATTGATCAGTTCTTCATCACAAAACTTCAGTACCTCCTCATGGGTACTGCGTAAGACTAACTTTCCTTTTAATCGCTGGGTTAGAGCGTCCACGCCGGTAACCCCCTCGATCGCTGGAGTAATATAACCCTCGTCCGAAATACTGAATTTGTAGGTGCGGAGCACTGTATCAACTTCAGAAATGATCCGTTGACGTTTTTGAGGATCATCTATGAAGCGGACTGGGGATACTGCTTCAAAGATGAAACGTTCTAATGGCTGGCTTGATTTCGCGAAGTTTTGTTCATTTATCAACGCATGATAGGCAATATCCGTCTTCGAGGAATAATTACCCGGTATCACGATATTGGCTGCGGCGAAGCTATTCTTCATTTCTTCAACAGAAATACCTTCGTACCCGCCTACGATGGTCTTACAAAGAGCTCTAGTGAGAGTCGGGTTAGCAACGGGAAGCATGCTTTCAGAAGACATTCTTCTAATGTATCTAACTTGGTAGCAACCTCATAGCACTGATGATCAACCATGTCATCAGCGATTGAGCGCTAAACCATGGCGGTGGAGAAGGTCTGGTTTAAATAATTTGACAAGCATGACTGTCTCGATAGCCACTGAACAGTTCCTGTCTCCCCTGAATAACTTCGATGAATCTGGCCTAGGCACCGGGGTGTCGTCCCCTTTGGGTAGTGGCAGCAGCTTACCAAGGGCAATGTAGGTCTAGAAAAGGACGAAGCGAGCCTCATTCACACTGGCTTCTGTATGTGTTTTTTTGAGGCACACCAGCCGATCGAGAATCTTCTCCTAGATCCATCAGGTTCATCGCGTTAGTGGTCCTAGACGAATGCTCTATTAAACAGACTGGCTCTAGGGAAAAAAGCTTAGTCAAACATCCCACTAACTAAGTCTGTTTCGTTTTTTATCTGACGAGATTCATCTCGATTAGTAGACCGCATGGATTGAAGGAGCTCTAAAGTACCTCCATCACCTTTTGACACAGCTATGTCCAACCTATTTTGCTCTTGCCATTCGTCAAATTCATAATAAAGTTGGTCTGCATCAATTGACTCACTGCTGAATCCTAAACGCTCGAGAGACCTCTCAAAATCAGAGACATAATCATTGACCTCTTGACCATCTACAAAGTTCTCCCAATTATCCCTGATCATATCGACAAATGCTTCCTCAGAAGAAGAAAGAAAATCGGTTAAATCCACATGTTCTGCTATCACGCCGTTGAGAGTTTCGAACCAATTTAGGAATGCATCAAGTTCATCAGTGTTTCCACATTCTTGCAATAATTCTTGAATTAAGCGAGATAACATATCTGCATCATCAAGTGTCCAAGCATCGTCATTAAAAAGAGACCTAAATATTATTTGAAAATCTTCAATGTCGTACTCATACACAAATGATGTGTGTGGATCTAAGGCCTGTTTTCGGAGCTGGTGTTTAATGCGCATTACTGACTCTGAGGCTGGATTGCTTTGAGCAATCCAGAGGACCAGGGTGCGAAAGCCATGTGTGCTCCAGAGATTAAGCTCATTGTTTTCCATCGCGTCAATGCAGTCGTTCAGGAATACTTCTATCGCAAAATGATCTACATCACCTTGTGGCTTGTCAATATCTTGAACAGCATGGGCGAGGCCAGCATAAACCCCCAATTTACGGCAAATCTCGAATGAATCGTTGATCTCGAATTTTGTTGACAGGAATCGCTCGGCTAGAAATTCTTTCACCGTGGGGTTGGCGAGACTGATGATTCGATCTGTAGCATTGCTCGATCGAGTAGAAAAAAAGTAATGATCGGAAGAAATCTTTATCCAAATACCATCGAGGACGCTAAGTAGTTCGCGATAGTCAATGTTCTGACTGAAGTGCAATTTACGTAAGTCCTTAACATTCAACTGTTCAGCGACAAACACCGCGCGCAGAATCAGGAAAGTATCTTTAGTCAGACTTTTCGCCGCAGATTTAATCGCGGTAAGCGGATTTCTTACTTCTTTTTTCAATCGATGCACTGAGGTGCCATCGAGTCTTTCTTCATTTCCCAATGCCGTATGTAAAGCACGAGGATTAAAGAACTCCAATGTTAGTAATTGCTCATACTCACGTTTAACTATCATCGCTGCCTTGAAGGAGTCAGTCACATATTCTGGAGATATCTCACGAAGTTCGCGGATTCTTTGAGACGTAAGTGCTGCAAAGACTTCGAGGCGACTTTGACGGTCCTCGAGCGAGATCGGGTGAATTCGGTCAAATAATGCACCATCTTTCTCATCTTCACGAGCATTTCGAAGATCTTTCAAAATATAATCACGCGAAATATAAACCAGACGATCGTTTTTAGAGAACAATATTTTTTCAACAGCATCTACGAACTGGCGGAAATTTCCGTTAGGGATCTGGGGATTAAGAGTGGTATCCCCTAGGAAATCATCAAAGATGAATATCACCCCGTTTTGTCGGCGTGAAACCTTGTACATGTCTCTAATATCTCGGATGAAGCAGATTTGTGAGTATTCAACTAGCCCTTGGGCCCTCTCTGTTTCAATGATGCGTTGTGCTGCGAGGAAGGTACTAACTGTCTTACCTATGCCAGCTGGTCCCGCGACCACACAAACTTTTTCTTCGATCAAGCGTTGAGCAATCTCCCGTGAAGCCTGGGTTTCCACTAGTTTTTCAGATTCAGATTCCAGAGTGCTGATCTTGTTGTGGGAGTACTCCCACATGTCACGGTGAATGATGTGGTCAAGGTCTGTTAAAGAATTGAGAAATAGTTTCGGGAAACTTTCAACGATGCCTTTATTTTCCCGCTCTTTTAAGACCTGTTCAATGGTTTGTTGACCTAATACTGTAATAGGCACATCACCAAATAATTCCTGAAAACGCTTTTCAATACTATTCACAGCCTTTTCCGACAGGCTTGCGGCGTGAGCCAAGACATATTCATCAAACTAATCTGGTTTGAATTTTTCAAGATCTGGGAGAACAGCATCACTCTTATATCGACGATGATTCTTTGCTTGGAGCATCACCCGTTTTTTTGAGCCGTCCACTGTTTTTAGGGTGACTACCCCATCAATGCCGCGATCAGGGCCTACTTGAAAAAGCTGGAATCGCTCACTGTTACGCATCCTACAGAAAACTCGTGTCGCTAATGCTTCAAATTCGTGCGAGCTTAGTTCGCTATATTGATATGCCATCGTTTACCCATCCTTTTGCTTTACAGCAGCACGCAATAATTAGTGACTGCCCAACGTTGAGCAGCGTGGATCCAATAACTCGTAAGTGGAACTGCCAGACAAGAAAGAGTCTCATAATCGCTACACGGTGATTCCATCTTTATCCCAGACCCACAGCATTACCAAAATTGGATCAATGCCTGGCGTACATCAAGAGATAGAGGGGCAATTGGAAGACCAGGGGTAGGTCTCTGGAAGGCTTCACCGGTAGTGTGCGAACGATCAGGAAAGTGCAAAGTTTCCCGAAGGATAGTCTCCTTCCCAGCATGAGTCTTTTTTTATGCCGCCTCACTAGAGCATAGGCTAGGCTTACAACCGTCGCGGACGTGACAGCCCAGTTGCGTCCCGTATTCTTAGCGCATGCTTGATACAGACTCCCTGATTAATCTTTTACTGCTGTGCATACCCGCGTTTATCACGCGCGAATGGAAGTACACCTCGCCCGGCATTAAATATCGGGATACCGTTAAGAGGTACCAGGAGTCTTTTGCTCGTTTCAAGACGTTAGAGTCAAAATACGAATTCCCCGATAGTTCAGAAGCGGGAAAATCCGCCTGGTCGCACTCCATCTTAGCTCTCTACGGAGATCTAGCCGATTGCCGCAGCGCACATCGCAGCTTGGTCAACAACGACCCTGCTGTTGGGGCAACCATTCAGATGTTCAGTAATCTCGTCCCAATCGGATACGGTTTTTGGTACCTGTCAAACAACTGGGTCTTGGAAACTGACAGCATTGTCGTGGCTGTTTTTCTAGTCGGCTTCGTAGCCTACGCAGCCTATGCAGTACGCAGAGCATGGGTGCAGTGGCGCATTTACCGGTTCTCAAGAGACTTGGTTTCTGCGACCGTACACGACGTGGCTGAGCAGTATTACCGAGAACTCTTCCTTGGTGAAAAATCTAAGGAAACCGACACCTGCGAGGGTGAACTTAATCGAGCCGAAAAGATTAAGGACTGACTCTCAACTGAGCATCTTTCTCGCCCTTCCAGCGCCGTAGCGCGTCCCCATTCCGCCTAGAAGTGCGGACCCGCAGCATTCCTCACAGCCTGCCACCAGCGTGTTAACCCAGCCGAAAAGTGTTTTCTCTGGGGTACTACAGCCTGACCGCCAGCTACTTCTCCTTCGTCCGTATGTTCACAGCATCCACCATTCTTTTTCGAGAGAGAAAACTAACGTATGCACGTTTTCCAGGAATGCTTAGCTACTGGTCAAGACAGTTGTAAAGATCCGTTTCATCACCTTGCCCCTTGAGGTATGCCCTGGGGAGCAGCGGGGCAGTTAGTGTCAGAGTTAGAAAGCCTTTGCGTGAATGAGCCTCAGGTCGTCTCGAGCACCTGCTGAGGATGCTGGCACTGAGCGCTCCTCAGGCGGTGAGAAACTGAGTCATCTCAGCTGTGCCCCCCGAGTTCACAACAGCACCTGTCCTCCTTACAGCGAGGTCATACGCTCCCGCGGCGCCAAGTCCATACCGATAAACCCATACCCACCACAGCGGTAATAACCCACAGGATTTTTCCTGGCCAAAATGGGTCAGCGTCCTCGTCAATGGCATCGGACAACGGGGCGTACATGGTCCATCCATATTCCACGCCCAGAGGCGCAATGGGGAGGAATGAATAAACGGTGAGTGCCACGGCCAAGGCTGTGATGGGGAATACCACCCAGAACCAGGGAAAGCCGAGCTGCTCCTGCTTGGCCCGACGGGGAAGGACTGCCCCGGCGACAGTGAGAACGATAAGGACCGCGAGCACCAGAAGCCATGTCATGGAACCATGATAGCATTTTCTTCTGAAAGTTTCGTTTGGCCGCTGTGTATGCCGCACTGGGGTATACCCATGTGAGACAGACGGTCTGATCCGGGAAATGCTGTCTCACCATGTCATAAAGCCCAATTTTGATACACTGTCTCTACATCTTATTAACCCTAACGAGACAGTGGGCACTATGAAACGCTACGGAACATTGCTGGGACTACACGGGAAACCCAAAGATCGTGTCCTCATTATCCGCAAGGGGTCGAAACAAACTCGAGTAGGCTTCTCCACCGATAACGGTCAAACGTGGGACCTCGACGGAGAGCTCGTCGAGGCTGAGACAGTACTCGATGACGGTGGTGTGCTGTGGGAAAAATACCAGCGCACACCTGATGCGGCGACGTGGCTAACATTCGGGAAGCAACCAAACGGATACTTAAGCGTGCACAGGGTGCATAAACATGTCATCAAGGCAAAGGTGTACGAGGGTGGTGGCCGATGGAGCGAGATAACAGACTTCCCTCCAGACCAGGTTCTCTTCGATGCCGGTAAAGCATGGCCGAAAGAGAAAACAGACAAATTAGCGCCTACTGCGGAGACTCAAGAACCAAACCCCCTGACTACAAGCACGCATCACACAGGCCAAAGAGTGTCTTATATTCGAGTGTCCACTGCTGAACAGAACCTCGCGCGCCAGCGAGAAGCAATCGGTTCTGTTGATCGCGAGTTTCAAGACAAAATATCTGCTCGATCACGGGCTGAACGCCAGGGGCTAGAGGACTGCATCAACTACTTACGTGCAGGTGACCAGCTGGTCGTCGGTTCAATAGACCGTCTCGCTAGGTCTCTGAGCGATCTTCAGACCTTGATTGACCAGATCTGCAGCAAAGGGGCGAGCATCCACTTCGTCAAAGAACATCTTGATTTCTCAGCCGAATCACGAGACCCCCGTGCCTCGCTCATGCTGGGCATCCTAGGTTCATTTGCAGAGTTCGAACGATCCATCATTCGCGAGAGGCAGGCGGAAGGCATCGCTCTCGCCAAGAAGCAGGGCAAGTATAAAGGTCGCAAGAAAGCCCTCACCTCTGAGCAGATTGAGCAGGCACGTGCACGGATCGAGGAAGGACAATCAAAAACATCGATCGCTAAAGAGCTTGGTGTTGGACGTGCGACTCTGTATCGAGCGCTAGGCCAGCAGTAACAGGTCACGCAGGTCGTTAGCCCGGGGACTACAGCACTCTCCTACCCCACCAGCTAACGTAACCCTCATGAATCACAACAAGACATCAACGAACCTCAACAACCATGTTGATTGGGTTGTTGAAAATGAAGAATGGGGCACGCTCTCCGAAGCATGTGCAACAAAAGAGGAGGCTCTCGAGCTTTCTGAGAAAACAGGTGGGGGTGCTGTGTACAGGCGCCAGTGGACTCGCGAGAATTAGCAAATAACCTTGTTGGTACTGCTACCACAGATTCACAAAGTTCCTACTCTTCATAATTACACACTACTGTCACAATCGTGAATGAAATGATGGAGAACAACCTCACTGCGTTTGGTGTCGCTGTTATCGCTCTTTTTGGAGTTTTGATCAGTACTTACTTGACGAACAAAGCAGCAGATAAAAGACGTCTAGCCGATCAACAAGCTGCCGATAAGCGCAGACAAGAAGACCAAAAAGCTGAAGGCGAAAGGCGTCGAGCCGATCAGGACGCAGCAGAGAAACGTAGACAAGAAGATATCGCTGCAGCAGAGGCGAGACGACAACAAGATCGAGATGACCGAGAGCGAGAACGTCGAGAGCAACTCGATAGAGAACTTCGAATCTCCCAGAGAGCAGCAGTAGCTGAATGCATAAAAACCATAAACAGCGCAGCTCGACAGATCGATAAATTAGTCTTAGAGAAAGCGCCTAGTGGTAATTTCAATGTTGAAATACTTGAGGCTTTAAAAGGTGCGGAAATCCTGATTTACCACCAAAAAGCTCAAGACGCACTTATTCTGCTAGACCTTGAAGTCTACGACGCTGAAATACGCGTAGCTCTCGAAGCGCTATGGGATGCATTAATAAATGAATCAACAGCTCTTGAAAAAGCTAAAAACCAAGGTGGAGCGGAGTGGTTGAAAGAAATTAACAATTTAACTTTTCCATCAGCCGATATCCAGAAGAAAATTAGAAGTTTACAGGTAATAGCACAATTAGTTTTAGTCGAGCACCCAAACAATAAGATTGCAGCTGAGCCCGCTCAAGATGACGAAACTGCTAAAAAACCTATAGAAAACCACATTTCGAGTTCTAGGTCTTCCTCTTGTGTTACACATGCTTCGGAAAGTGTGCCCCATGCCCCGTCTTCGACGACCCAGTCAACGTGAAGATTAAGGTCTGGTGATAGTTAGCCTGTTGAGTAGGGAGACTTGTACGAGGTATACAGCATGGGAACATTTGGGTTTCTCTAGCGATCCTCGGCAGGAGTGCAGGACGATGGGTTCATTATTCGAGATGTACCATCAATTCTGAGATACTGTAGCAGCCAGCCTATTGGGCTTTGAATGCTCAACAGTAAAGGCACCTAACTCTAGTTTAAAGACTACGAATCAACGCTCGCCGTCTGGGTATTACCGATAATTAAATTTAAGTGCGTCGGGATAGCCCTTACTCTACGAGTCGTTTACTCTAAATACAATATCCATTTGCCGATAAGGAGCTGGAAAGATGTCCACCATGGACGTTGCACCCTCGATGCTTCGATGGGCGCTTGATCGCGCCAACCTGAATACCAATACAAAGCGCTACGCACGCTTTGAAACGTATGCATCGGGTAAAAAATCTCCTACCCTCGCACAACTAGAGGAGTTTGCCGGAGCGGTGCATGTTCCATTCGGCTACCTCTTTCTTCCCGAACCCCCTCAGGAAGAAATTCCGATTCCCGACTATCGCACTTTTAGCAATGTTGGGGTTGATCAGCCTAGCGCAAATCTCTTAGATGTGATTTATGAAGCGCAGATGCGCCAGGACTGGTACAGGGATTACTCTAAATCACAAGATGCCGAGCCATTAGAGTTCTTTGGCTCTGCTTCACTCAATGATTCTCCAATTGATGTGGCTAGTCAGATACGAAAAGCACTTAGTTTCGATATGGAACAGCGCGGGGGATTCCGTACATGGGAAGAAGCACTTCGTTACCTTATCGACGCTATCGAGGATATCGGAGTCCTCGTTATGGTGAGTAGTGTGGTGGGCAATAATACGCACAGGAGTTTAAGCCTTCAAGAATTCAGGGGTTTCACTTTGGGGGACCCATTTGCTTCAATAATTTTCGTTAACGGCTCGGATTCAAAATCTGCGCAAATGTTTACCTTGGTCCATGAGCTTGCACATGTATGGCTAGGTGAAAGCGGAGTATCCAATGAGGATATGAAAAATACGAATAGCTTGGGGAATGAGCGTTGGGCCAATTCTGTAGCTGCGGAAGTGTTAATCCCCCTCGAGCAAATTCGATTGGATTATAACGGGTCGTTAACTGACCCCGAGGTGTCTCGGCTTGCAAAACGTTATAAAGCAAGCACATTGGTCGTAATAAAACGAATCCATGACGCTGGACTAGTTAGTTGGGATAAGTATATTAAATTCTATCGAGCTGAAGAAGGACGTCTTAAGGAGATTGCTGCGCGTAGGAAAAAGTCTCCCGGTGGTGATTACTACAACTCGCGCCCATTGCAGATCGGGCAACAATTTTCCAAAGCCGTAATTATTGACACATACGAAGGACGAACATTGTATCGAGATGCATTCCGTCTGTTAGGGACGTCTAAGGTGAGTACATTCGAAGGTTTAGCTGAACGGTTAGGGGTAGCGTAGTGTACCTTCTAGATGCAAACATCTTCATTCAGTCAAACCGGGCACACTATGGTTTAGACTTTGTCCCAGCTTTTTGGGATTGGCTTGATGACTCATACAATGCGGGTTTATTAAAATCCATTAAAAAGGTCGGGGATGAAATCTCTGCGGGTAATGATGACCTTACAACTTGGGCGGCAAACCGCCCATACCTGTTTGCGACGCTTGATTCCAGCTGTGGACCTCACCTTGCTAAACTTTCCCAGTGGGCGACTACTCACCATTTCACACAAGCCGCTATCAATGATTTTCTGAGCGTGGCAGATTATCAGTTGGTAGCCTATGCACGGGCTCACAATATGACTGTAGTTACTATGGAGAAGGCTGATCCGAAGCGTAAGAATAAGATCAAGATACCGGACGCGTGTGTTGCTATGGGAGTTAAGTGGAAAGGTCCATTCGACATGTTACGAGATGAAAAAGCCTCATTCGTGCTCAAGTGAGGTTCTCAATTAGGGTCGCTGGAACTATTGTTTTTCGGTGCAAATAATAAACAACACCTTATTTTTTTGTAGAGCAGGGGTGTCTCTATGTTTTTAGTCAAGAGATAGGTCTGGTATCCAGAAAATAGTTTCGGCTTAGGCGTACGTTCTACTTCTAGCCAGCGAAAAGACACTGACCAGGTACCCAATAAACGGGTTACAACTAGCCATAGACAACCACGTGTTAAACGAGAAAAAGCTCTCAATCAATTAAAAAAGCTCTCAATCAATTTGAGAGCTTTTTTCGTCGCGACGAACCATGCTTTCACACGAGTGACTTTCAGGCGTTTCCGTAACAGGCCTTTATGTAAAGATCTTCAACCCTTTGCGACGTAGACGATAGTATTACGACAGCGACAACCTAAACACCTTCATCATCTTTCGCAGCGACAATCATGTGAGCTAGTGCAGTAAGGAATTTATCCAAGTTATCGGGATCAGCGGTGATCGCTTCGTACACCTCGTTCGATTGCTTGGCAGCAGCAAGAATCGCTCCAAACCCTTTGGTCTTGAACACATCAGTACCAGCGACCTGCGAAGAATCATTCTCACGCGCAAGCGCCTGGACAGTCGCATCTTCCACGAGAATGCCATAGCTAGCCCGAATCGCAGATTTAGTGGCTTCATCTGACGCATCGATTCCCACAGCAGCCAAGATTTGATTGACTTCGTCCACTGCCTCATCGAACGCCGCTTGTACTGGAGAGTTATCTCCCACAGGTCGACCATCAAACCCAGGCAGTTCCAAATGCCCATCAATGTCTTGACCAGCAAGACCCAGATCCTGAGCATCGCCCACAGGCTCTACAGCAACACCAACTAACTCGATACCAACGGTGTAATCGTCATCGTCGTCTTGACGTTCCATGTTGAGGTTCTTCGCCAACAAGCCGGCAACGATGGCACGCTTATGGAGGAGAGCATCTTGAAAATCAACGATCTGACTGAGGAACTCCCAAGCATGGGCGTACTTGATAAGGTTCGCACGGAAGGACTTACCGAACTCATAAGCTTCCTTGTCAATCATAAAACGAGCATCACGCATGTGCTCATTCCACCGAGCACGAATCGGTGACACCAAACCCTGCAACGTCTCAGCATCCTCACGAGCAACATAAGCGGACGCGAGCTTATCCAGCTCATCTGCGGTGTAGAACGCAGCCGCATCGAGGATGTCACCAAGGTCCGACAACGCATTTGCGGGGATCTCATCATCGATATAAGCCTCGTTGTAATACGGGGTGAATGAATCGAGAATCGCAGAAGGCTCGTTGATAAAGTCCACGACCATAGGCTTCGGCTTATCCGGGAACACCCGATTAAGCCTTGACAAGGTCTGCACAGCCTGGACACCAGATAGTTTTCGATCCACATACATCGCGCACAGACGTGGCTCGTCGAACCCGGTCTGGAATTTATTCGCCACAATCAGGACTTTGGATTCGTCGTGTTCCCGGAAATGAAGAGCTGTGTCCTTCACGCCGTTCATTGATGCTTCAGTGATCTCGACTGCGTTCTCACCATCGCCGTAAGTCAACGAGCCCGAGAACGCGACAAGTGTGGTCATGTCGTCATAACCACGTTTCGCGATGTACTCATTCATCTTGTGGGACCAGGTCGCCGCTGACATTCGGTCAGGCGCCACAACCATAGCTTTAGCAGTACCGCCCAAGTGATGCATGACATTGCGGCGGAAATGTTCCACCGTAACTTCGACCTTTTGAGCAATCGATGTGGGGTGGATACGAACAAATCGCACCATATCTGACACGGCTTCACCAAAGTCGACGGTGTCTTCACGACCCAGATCATCCCTAATGCGAGCAAACATCGAATACGTGCTGTAATTCGCCAGCACATCAAGAATGAATCCTTCTTCGATCGCCTGACTCATTTGATAAGTGTCAAACGCTACGCGCTTATCCGGGTGGTCTGGAACCTCGCTACCGTATGCTGCCAAAGTCTTAGGTTTCGGCGTTGCTGTTAAAGCAATAAAGCTCAGGTTAGGGGCATTCGCTACCGATTTATCCATAGCTAGGAGAACGTCATCAGCAGTGATCTCTTCATCCTCGGCTATATCAGTGTCGACTAGCATCTCACGCAGGCGAATAGCAGCTTCACCGTGCTGGGACGAGTGTGCTTCATCCATGATCACGCAGTATTTTCGACCGGCAAGCTTCTGAGATTTTTCCATCATCTTTGCCAATGCTGGGAATGTTTGGATGGTGCACGAGATGATGTGTCCACCGTCAATGAGAGCTGCCTCCAGCGTTTTCGACTTAGAACCGAGTGCATTGTCGACGTTAACCACAAGTCCCTCAGACGCTCGAAGCAGGTCTAGACCTTCCCTGACGTTGTCGTCAAGCACAGTGCGGTCAGTGACAACGATCACGGAATCAAAAACTGGACTACCGGTTGAATCAATAACCCGACCTGTTCGGTGGGCTAGCCAGGCGATTGTCTTTGTTTTACCCGATCCAGCAGAGTGTTGGATCAGGTAACGTCCACCAGCACCACGGACAGCAATGTCGTCAACGACCTTCTCAGTCGCTCGAAGCTGGTGGTAACGAGGAAACACCAATCTTCCAGAATTACCCTTCGACGATGGCTCCCACAGTGCATAGTCACGCAGAATACGTAAGAACAGTTCAGGCTCGAAAACTTCTTCCCACAGGTATGAGGTATCGGAACCTGAATGATTAACAGGGTTACCGGCATGTCCATCGTTACCTTTATTAAAAGGTAAGAAGAATGTGTCCAGACCAGCAAGAACCGTGGTCATCTGTACTTCTTGATTAGAGACAGCGAAGTGGACAAGCGCACGACCAGGCTTTAACAGCGGACGGTTTGTCAAGCCCCGGGTTTTGTAGAGGGTGATTTACTTGTCGATCAGGCCGCGTAGGCCTGATACTTCTGCCATTCCTGGTGAACTTCCTTCGGCGGGCGATGAGCCAGTGCGGAGTGCAACCGGCGGTTGTTGTACCACCCGATCCACTTCGAGGTCGCCACGATCACATCGGTCAGCGCCGGCCACGTCCTGCGGTCGATCAGCTCGGCCTTGAACATCGAATTCAACGCCTCGGCCATCGCGTTGTCATAGGAGTCGCCGCGGGATCCGACCGAGGCCACGACCTTCGACTCCGCCAATGACTCGCCGTAGGTAATAGAGCGGTATTGCACTCCACGGTCGCTGTGGTGGATCAGCCCAGAGACGTCCTCACCAGCGCGAAGACGAGCCGACAGGGCCATATCCAAGGCATCGCGGGCCAACGAGACCCGCATGTGGTTCGTCACTTGCCAACCGATGATCTCACGGGTGTAGGCGTCCAACACAAACGCCGCATACACCCACCCGGCCCGGGTGGGGATATAGGTGATATCGGCGACCCACAGCATATTCGGCGCGGTCACGGCGAAGTTGCGCTCCACCAGGTCGACAGGACACTCGCCGGCGTCGGCGCTGCGAGTTGACGGTCTTTTCTTCCGCCGCCGGATCCCCTTCAGCCCGTCGGTCGCCATGAGACGCTCGACGGTGCAGCGGGCGACGTGACCGAAGGTGGCCTCGCGGTTGATCTCCGCCCACAGCTTCCGGGCGCCGTAACATGAGTAGTTGTCTTCGAAGATCCGGCGCAGTGCCCGGGTGATCTGCTTGTCCCGGATGGACCGGGCTGATTCAGGCCGTGATTTGTGGGCGTAATACGTGCTCAGGGCTATCTTCGCGCTGGTGGTGGCCAGGACGCGGATGATGGGCTCGACCCCGAACTGAGCACGGTTGTCGTCGATGAAGGTGACGATTACTTGTGTGGGCGGTCGAGCTCCGCCGCGAAAAAAGCCGAGGCTTTCTTGAGGATCTCGTTGGCGCGTTTGGCTTCGGCGAGCTCGGCCCGCAGCCTGCGGTTTTCTGTTTCCAGGTCCATCGATTCGGCCGGTGTGTCGGTTCCGGATTGCTTGTGGGTGCGGACCCAGACGCGCAGGGTTTCCTTGCTCACGCCGAGTTCGTCGGCGATGCGGGTGACCGCGCCCCGGGCGGTGACGGGATCAGCTTGAGCGTGGAGCACGAGTTCTACAGCGCGCTGCTTGAGCTCGACAGTGTATTTGGTGGGCATGTAAGGGTTTCCTTTTCCAATTTCCTACCCTCCATTAAACCCGGGGCGAACCAGTTCTTATTGGGTTTCCGGTCGACTTTGTACTGCTTCACCGCATCGCGAACGGCCTGAGTGTTGTCCGTCTTCAGCTCAAGTGTGACGACAGGGATACCGTTGACAGTGAGGACAAGATCGAGAGTATCGGTACCGGTTGTATCGAATGGAACCTGCCGCAATACGCGGAGACGGTTCTCCTGAGCGTCTTTCGTGGCTTCAGTGTACAGAGGGTTTTCAGGATAAAAAGCCACCATGTTGTCGAAGGTAGCTTTCTGCTGACCACGCTGCGCATGGGAAAACCCATTGCGGAGTGTCCCTAACAATCCGTGATGAACTTTCTTATCACGAGTGTTGAGCACTGGTGTCTTATCTAACATAGAAACGAGACGGTCTAGTAGTTTCGCTACGTAAACTTCTCGCTGAACACCTGTGAGGGACTCCGGTACAGCTTTGAGAAACTCGTCGTGGCGCTGTGTCTCAAGCCAATGGAGAACATCTGGAATATAGAGAGCTCGGGCTTTATCCCAGCCAGCACTACTCCCAGTGTCCGTGAGCCAGCCGTTTTTAGAAAGGTGATTGACGATGGCGTCTTCAAAAGCTTGTTCCATCGTTGATTGAATACCCATGGTTAAACCTGCTTCCGACCAGTGACAACATCAGTGATGAGGACAGAACGACGTTTGAGGAGAAGCTCTCGGAGCTTCCTGGACTCAGCGACGAGCGAATCAATTTCGTCGAATTCCTTTTTCAACACTTCAATAATTTGATGTTGAAGGTCGACTGGAGGAGTAGGAATCCGTGTTTGTCCAATGGTATCCATTTTAATATTTGTAACAGTTGAACCAGTTGAAGTAGTTTCCCAACGCAACTGAATTTGTGATGAATACAGCGCAAAAAGAAGGTACTCAGGTAAAACGACCGAAACATCAGGCCTTATAGTAACTACTCTCTGCCCCGACGCATAAGGCTTATCCTTTGGAACAAGACAGGCTTCACCTGCTGGAGCTTCCCGTGTGAAGAATAGATCACCGGGTTGAGGTGAAAGCTCCTTCGTTCGAAGAGTCAGCGTCTCGAGGGAAATCGGAATACCGACACCTGGAATGTACTTACCATTTCGAATCGAGCTAGTCCGAACTGCTTCCGCTACGCCTGCATCGTCTCTATCAGGTGTTGTGTGCACGCAATCTACAATTCGAGACATACAGTGAAGCGGTATGGGCTTCCCTTCGATGGCATTCTCAATAGCGATTAGCCGTCGCTTCTCTAATAACTCCACATACCTGTCCAGGTCGGCCACCGCAGCATCGATCTCGACAGTCTCTCGATCCAAGTAGTCAGCGATACGCTGCTGGGTTACGAGAGTCGGGAGTGGAACATAAAGCTGAGAAAGGTCCATCGAGGTAACACTTGGTAAGGCAGTGTTAGTTGTGATCGTTTGGAAAGGGATCGTAGTCGCCCAATAGTAAAGGTATTTCCCAACAGCTCTGTCACTATGTGGAATGGCATAGTACATTGTGTCTACGGTCCAGAATTTCTCATTAACATAAATCGGACGATCAACGGTCCCCTTACGTCCAAAGAGAACAGCCTCACCGTCGTGCAAGAAATCTGATGCGAGACCGAATTTACCTCCGGAACCGTATACCGGAAAATTACCATTCGGGGATTCCACAGTTTTCCAGTCCTTCCCGTGCCCAAACTTCACTAAGTGAGCGAGCTTTACAGATGACACGTCACTCATTCCTTCACCTCTAAGAAGCGTGCACGAATCGAATCCAATACAGTCTCAATCTCAGCGTCTAGCTCTTCCAAGGTTGGCATGATCTCTGGTTTGTAGAACAACCTGGTCATCGGAATCTCATAACCAGTTTTAGCCTCAGCCATGTCCCAGACCAAGTCTGGAGCGAATGGTAGGACTTCACGCTCCATATGTTCGGCAACATCCTCAGTCAACGGAATACGCTCGGTGATCTTCGAGGCCTTGTCGATAACCTTATTACCCTTGTGATCGATCGCTTCGGGAGCATTTGGATCTTCAACACAAACAGAGTTCATGATGTGCCCCAGCAAAGTAACGCTCATCTTCAAACCAGCAGTCTTAGCAGCCTTCTTCAGATGATCAGGCAAATCATTCCACGCAACCCCTTCACACGAACGCACCACAGCTTCATGACCAGTCAAAGCTTGCTTATGAGATATCGCAGCAGCAACCGTACTGTCATCAATGAGCGTTGAGTATCGCATCACCCGGTACATCGGAACATCGATAAAGCCCAGTTCATCGGGGGTGACGATCTTGGAATAATCTGGATCAGCGTCTTCGAATTCGTTATACAAACCGAGAACGAATTCACGATCAGTCTCAGAAAGCTCACGCCGTTTACTGCCCATGCTCTTTCGCATTGCCGTCCAGGTGCCCGTCACATCGATGAGCTGGATTTTACCGTTACGCTTGTCTTCCTTATTCTTATCAAGAATCCACACGTAGGTAGCGATACCGGTGTTGTAGAACATGTCTGTGGGTAAAGCGATAATCGCGTCAATGAGATTACCGTTGATCAACCAGTTACGGATCTTGTCAGCACCCGATTCTGGAGCACCGGTAAACAGCGGCGAACCATTAGTAACAACACCGGCTCGACCACCTTTGGTCGTACCGTGTTCTTTTTCTTTAAGCTTGTGAACAACATGGCTCAAGAACAGCATCTGACCATCAGAAACTGGTGGTAGTCCATGACTAAAACGAGAGCCTTCAATCTTCGATTCACGGTCAACAGCGTCTTTCGACCTCTTCCAATCAGAGCCATAAGGGGGATTTGATAGGACATAGTCATACTGTTCCCCCTCGTAGCGATCATCAGCGAGCGTGTCGCCGTCACGAATCGCATCTGGGGAAATGCCTGAGACAATGAGATCCGATTTGCCCAAGGCAAGTGACTCAGCCATCAACTCCTGCCCAAAGACAGAGACCTGAATCTTTGGGTTCAGCTCCTCCATCGCGCGCTTGGCAACCAACAACATACCGCCAGTTCCAGCCGCAGGGTCGTACACAGTTCGCGCCGGCGCCTGACCGTAGAGTCCGTCATCGTCACTGGATAGAAGCACATCGACCATCAAACGAATAGCATCACGCGGGGTGTAAAACTCACCAGCCACCTGACCATTTTCACTGAAGCTTCGATACATAAGGTTCTCAAAGAGCTCACCCATGGAATTCTCGCCAAGAGCGTCATCGGAAAGATCAATATTAGAGAAGTGCTTCACCACACCCCAGAGGACGTTGTTCTCTTCCAGTTTGTTGAGCAGCTCTGGAAATTTGAACGCTGTCCACACGTCACGCACGTTGTCTGAGAAAGCATCCAGGTAGGTGAACATGCCTTTCTTCACGTGGTCGTCACTACCACCAATAACACCCATCGACAGTTCTGAGGTGTTATAGAAAGACAGATTGTGCTCAGCACGAATCTGAGCGCCCCACATGCTCTCCGGGAATTTTGTGTGCTTGATGGTCTGCAGAACCTCAGCCTTGGTTGGCTCAAGCAAGCACTCCAAGCGACGAAGTACGGTGAAAGGAAGAATATAGTCTCCGTAGGACTGGCGCGGAACCACACCTCGCAAATACGTGTCAGCAGTCTGCCAGACCGCTTGATGGAGTGACGCTGATGAAGCCATAGCCAAAGTTCCCCTTGATTCGGTGCCAATAAAAATCTAAAACAACAGTACCCAGCTCTCAGCTCCGAAAAGGCAGCTGGGCTCAGCACTCAGTCATGATCTTGCCTCATAAATAGGACATCACATCGATGTGGTCGAAATTTCTAGCGAATAACCGCCACAGCACACGCCTTCTGAGGCGCCTCACCTGCGCGTTCGCTCAAGTGTCGATTCAATCGTGCCGTAAAAGCTTCATAGCGGTCGATTAAGTAACGAATCACAATCTCCACTCAAGGGTCAAAACAGTCGCACCGTAAAAGCCTTTCAACGGTCGATTAGGTAACGAATCGCAATCTCCGCTCAAGGGACAATTCAATCGTTCCGTAAAAGCCAGCAACCGGTCGATTAAGTGACGAATCGCTATCTCCACTCAAGGGTCGATTCAATCGTTCCGTAAAAGCCTCGTAGCGGTCGATTAAGTGACGAATCGCTATCTCCCCTCAAGGGTCGATTCAATCGTTCCGTAAAAGCCTCGTAGCGGTCGATAAGGTGACGAATCGCTATCTCCCCTCAAGGGGCAAAACAGTCGCACCGTAAAAGCCTCTAAGCGGTCGATAAAGTGACGAATCGCTATCTCTACTGAAGTGACAACTCAATCACCCCAGGCAGCTACCTACCCCCGTAAACCGCAACAAAGAGACCTCATTCCTAGATTTAACCAATAAAACAAACACTACAATTACCCCCGTCCATTACCTGAAAACATCTGAAAAGACAGCGACTCCAAGACCAGCCAATCCCGCAGTCAAGCACAAGTCAGTGGCGCCAGAATCGAACCACGCAACACACACCCAAGCCACGACACGTCCACCAAGACGCACTCCGCCAAAAAGTTCCATTGAAAACTTCCATCGCTACCCGATGCCACAGCACCTCGATCGGCCTTTGACACCCGACTGAAAGAGACCCCCACCAATTAAGGAATAACAACGATCAACGAGAACCACTCGAATACAAGTCTGAGATTGCCCCTGGATCAGCACGCATCAACAAATCGACAAACACTCGAGAGCAACACCCACCAACCGACACGCAGAAGGATTTAGAAACGAATACCACGCCAGACCCACGACGCAGTAAACCTTCTCTAAGCCCTCTACATTCAGCCCAGAGACTCCCAACCAGAGACGTCTAAACCTTTCATCCCAGACCCTCTCAAAAGAGGTCTCAACAGAGCTGAAAAAGCACTTATCAAGCCGCAACGTCTGCTTAATCTCCATCGCCGGTGTATTCCAGTGGGACCCTCGTTCTCGTGCCTCGAACCCCACTGAAATACACCGGCGTCACCCTCGCTTCGCTCGTATACACAGCAGACCTCTCCTACCTGGGGAAATGCAAAACCATATCTACGTAGATAGCCCTGATTTCAGCAAAAACACCCCTCATATATACGTATATATGGACTTAATTTCCCCAGCTTAACAAGCATATTCACCCCTTTTCCAGTCGCTAAAGCTCCCTCCACAGGGGAAAAAGAATGGAAGGGCATAAGGGGGTGTGACGCATTGAGCCTTTCGCTGCGCTCAATTCTCAATCCGATCGGCATAGCCGATACACCTGGTTTGCTGACGCAAACCCCCGTCCTTCGGACGGCCCTTATCGCCCAGCTCCTAAGCCGAAGAGGGGTCAGTTGCTGCGCTGCCTTCCCTCCCCTCTTCGTCTCTCCGCTGTGCGCCCCTTCGGGGTGCCCCAACCCGGAAGCGATGCGGCTGGCGCCGCTATCGTTTCGCTTCCGGGTAACCAAGCCCTTGTGCCACCACCCTGACTGCAGCTGTCGCTGCGTCAGGGCTTTAGTTCGGTGCACAGACCAGCCCTTGAGAACATAAAGACGATGCCCCTTCAAGACGTCACACCAGTGCCCATAAGACAGTGACGGACGTAAAGATACGCACAGACTTCAGTTGCGATAAAAGACATCAGCACAGCAATGTGATGCTTAATACCAACGCAAAACACCACGATCTCCGGAGTATCAGAAAACTTGTCACCAATTAGGGAACAAGCGAAAATCTATTACCCCCGTTACCTGCACCGAAAAATCCAAAGAAAATACATCCACAAAACTAAGCCATCCCAAAAGAAGAACTAGTTTTAATAAAAACCCCCATATTTTAAATTTGTGTATAAGTTTATGAAATAAGTTCGTAAACAGGGGTAAGTGTGGACCCTCAAGACCAACTCAACTCTGAAACATCAAGGTTGTTTAGACATGAAAAAACACCCAGTACATTCCGCACAAGAAGTACTGGGTGTGATACAAAAAGTTGGTGCTAATTAGGACGCAGATGGGAAATGCAGTTCTTAATGCTGAAGTTATCGACAGACCCATCAACCCGATACAGCAAGAAGTTACGAGTTCCCCACGCTGGGATAATACCGACGTAGAAAAACTGCACACCCAGACCGCATTTGTTTACATAGTCAGGATGATTCGAAAATAGGCCAGCAACGAATTCAGTGTCTTCATCATTAAGAGGTCTACCGAGCTCCGCTCTGTTCAACAACGCTTTCGCGTGCTGCGCAACGTCCGACTTTGTCTTAAACCCCACGTGACCAATCGAATAGCTCATTGTTACACAGCCCCTGACAAATTGTAGGGCAAGCAGTCATCCTCGGTTGGATGATCGCCAACAGACATCTCTCGCATTCTCGTCAGGAAAGGTTCGAGAACATCAAGGGGAAGCATCTGACTCGCACGTTCGGGCCGACGAGCATTATCCCAATCACCTCGCGACAGTGTTCCAAGTCCCCATTCGGACAGCCATTCCAATCTCTGAGCAACGGTGAGGGAACTGTCAGCAAGCGTTGGAATTAAAACAACACCGGTGCGGTGAGCTATAACAATACTCATCAAAATCACACGCCCGTGTGTTGCAATCCTTCTGCCTTTTCCGTGCGTATTCTTGACCTCCCACTCCTTCCATTCAGCTACGGTTCGTAAACACCCTGTCTCAGCGATCGTGCGGGCTATCATCCTGCCTCTGAGGGCGTCTTCGATACGCTCCCACGGATTAGTATCAAAGTTGGCTACCTCCCACTCAGAATCGTCCTTCGTCTTCACCATCACAGGCTTCATCGTCGCCATATCAGGACGACGCTTTAGGTCATAATCAAGGGAGACAGTCCTATTAACCTCACGGGCACCAAAATCTTCACGCCGTTCAACTCGACTAAGTTCCTTGAACGTTGAGAGCCCAACGTAGTTATTCTGAACACGCCCTTCACGAGTAACAACAGTTTCTAAGAGTAGTTCTCGATCTTTAGCGGTGTCTTTTTCTTCTTCTTTAAGGTCAAATTTCAGACCAGCATGAGCACACACCCCTTCGTCGTCCAGGGAGACATTGCCACGAGTTACGAAGTTCAAGAAAGTCTCCTGTTCATGTTTAACTTCCCACATAGAAGAGTCACCTACCAAGAACTGTCTCGCTTCCCGCAGATGATCGGCCAAACCGAAGAGATCGAGCCCCTCAACGTCGTCTAAGGTCGCATCAGTAATAAACCCGTCAGTCGTGACACTGTAAACCTTGTGCCCATGATCATGAAGTTGCTGCATAGTCGCGTGCAACTGTGCCCGCACCAGACCCGTGGTCATCGCTGCATGATAGGGCGATGTAATCGCACTGCCACCGACAGCGTCCATTTCCTGCCCCTTGGCATTCCATGATCGTCGTTCACTGACGTCCTGAGCTGTCTTGCCATAGATACTGACAACCGCAGTCTTAAGCGTCTTTTCTTCCAGACTGTCCTTGCCATATATCGCTTTAGCAATGTTTCGATCATCGATCAAAGAACGAACACCATGTCGAAGAGTTAGCGACCGTCCATCATCAGGGCCTGAAAGCAGTCGCCCTCGATAACCAATCTGAGCGGTGATCCTCGCCCCCATTTTCAAAGCAAGCCATAGTTCAGGACCGGTTACCCAGGTACCAGCAATCCCTTCACTACTAAGTGCATAAATCAAAGTGTTGTCAGCATTGACAGGCACACACGGGTATTTAACATCGTCGGGGAACTCAAAATTCACGAAAGCCACAACCGGTGACACGGGACTGGGTACGTCCTCAAGAGTCAGCTCTCGCTCATGAATAACCTCCTCGATACACCCAGCCTCGAAATCAATGTCCTCAACACACGCCATGGTTGTTGGATAGGCATTTTGCGCATCCACATCCAATGTTCGAGTCGTGTAATAACCAGGAGAAGGACAACCATTGAGCCCGCCGTGATACGCAGCAGCGAAAGCGGCCATAAACTGATTTGCCGAACCATCAACAGGGGCACGGCGACGTTTAGCGTAGAAACTCAACTTATCCCCTTCTTCCACGGCGTCCAAGCCTTGATCCTCACTAACAAGTCCTGAGAAGATTCGTCTGAATTCTTCGGAACTAGACAACCCGAGGTAGTCCATACCAGAAGCGACCATGGCACGAGCGGCTCCACCACCGAGTGTAATCGGAGGCACAATACTATCGCCCCACATCCGTGCGAAATATTCCACCACAATGACAGAGTCATTGATACCGTATTCCAAGAAGTTCAACAGGTGGTCTCGTTTGTAGATATCCATATGAGATTTCATAGAGTCATCCACATTTAACTTCTCAACACCGCAAGCTAGGCCAAGAGCTGCTAGAGACTGCTGTCCTGCAGGAGCATGAGCCATTGTGTCTCTAATATCAACCGTCATCCACTGCCACCACCACCGAGAGTGATCGCTGCGAATAAGTTTGAAGGGCATCAGCGTGACCAACCCACCGGCAGCAGAAGTCAGATTTCGCATATGATCCACAAGATATCGAGACTGCTTAAAAGCACTGAGGTCAGCAGCACCGAAGTGAGAGACGAGAGTAATGGGCACCCGTGCACGAGACTTCAGTAGAGCCTCATTTCGTTCAAACCGGAGATTCTCAGTGCGATCTGGGTGTGCATCGCCATACCTCTCATCGAATTCCATTTCGTCTTCCAACGTCCAGAAGTCACGAAGACCCACCCCTTTCGACGTCACAACCTCCGGTACCAAGTCAGATTCCCAGAGGCCGGCAACTTCAACAACCTTCCACAAAGCAACATGAACCGGCCCGGGTTCTGTGCCGCTTCTATGCGGGGAGCGACTCCTCGGTGAGGGCCGCGTAGTAGGTCGCCTCGAACTCGTCGGGGCTGACCATTCCAAGGCTACCGTGAAGCCTTCGGTTGTTGTACCAGTCGACCCATCCGGCGGTCGCGAACTCGACGTCTGCGATTGTCTTGTAGGGGCCGTCGTGGAAGATCGTCGTACGCACGCATTCGGCCTTGTAGAGCCCGTTGATCGTCTCCATAAGCGCGTTGTCGTACGCATCGCCGACGGTCCCGATCGAGGCGGCGATACCCTCGAGCGCGAGATGCTCGGTGAGCATCACGGAGGTGTATTGGGCCCCCGCATCCGAGTGGTGCCGCAGTTGTCCGGGGCCGACTCGGTGGCCTTGCCGGTCACGTTCCCAGAGCGCCATGCGCAGCGGGATCATGACGAGGTCGACATGCTTGGTGGTCTGGACGTGCCAAGACACGATGCGTTGCGAGAACACGTCGAGGATGAACGCGACATACACCCATCCCGCCCAAGTGCGGACATAGGTGAAATCGGTGACCCACGTGTGATCGGGCCGCGGGGCGGTGAAGTCCCGGTTCAGCAGATCCCCGGCCCGGATCCCGTCCTTCACACGGATCGTCGTACGGATCGCTTTCGCCCGCGTGACGCCCGAAAGCCCCAATGCCCGCATGGCACGGTCGACTGCCCCGCGGGAGGCCTCCGGGAGCGCGGTGCGGCGGATCAGGGCGGTCATTTTCTTCCGCCCGTACAACCCCTCCGGAGTCATCCGACGACGTTGCTCACCGGCCTGATCCTCGACGGTCGTCCAGGCGGCGTCACGGACCGCGTCCACGACCATCGCGTCGGCTACTGTACGGGCCGAAATCCGGGGGCGTTTCCAGGACCGGTAGGTGCGTGCCGCGATCTTCATGCCCTGCTCACGCAGGACGCGAACGATCGACTCGACGGCGAAGCCCTCCGAACGCATCTGGTCGATGAAGCCCATCATCAACGGTTGCGGGGGTCGAGCTCCCCCGCGAAGAAAGTCGTCGCCGCGCGCAGGATCGCTACGTCCTCACGGAGCCGACGGTTCTCGGCTTTGAGCCGCTTGATCTCAGCGTGCTCTTCGCTGGTTTGACCTTCTCTGGTGCCGGCATCGATCTCAGCTTGGATCACCCACCGGCGCAGCGACTCCACGCCGACGCCCTCCTGACGCGCAACGGCTGCGATCGCCTTCGCGTTCGATGGGTACTCCGATCGGTGCTCGCGCACCAGCCTGACCGCTCGTTCACGGACCTGCGCATCAATCTTCTTTGGCATGAAGCCATCCTCTCAACTCGAAAAGATGCGGCATCAAACCTGGGCCGGTTCAACATGCATACTGATCCGCTCTCCCTCTAGTGGAAGTATCACAACCTCGACCATGACCTCAGGGTCATGTACGTCAACGACAGCGAACTGATATGACAAAATCTCCCGCCGTCCCTTTTCGCCTCCGATGCTGAAGAACTCGGTATCAAAACCAACAATCAGTCCTTTACGTCCAGTTCCCATGGCCTTCATCGAAGCCAAGTCGCCGAATCTAGACGAGTCGGCAACAGCCAAGGAAGCGACTGCGTTGTCATCGTCCGTCTCAAGTTCGGCGACGGTACAGTCGCACGGTCGTAATATGGGGATCCCCATAGGGGCTTGCGACCGTACCGAGTTGTCTACGCTTTGACATGCACAAACGTCCCCCTCCGAGGTAGTTGAATCACACGACGACTCTGAATCGTCGTGTGATTCGCTGTCATCTGATTCGTCCGTAAATGATATTTTCTCCGATCGATGACGCCTTCTCGAGAGGACTTGAAAGGCTGCTCCGTCTCCACGAACACCTTCCCTGAGGATCTCCGAAGACCAACCTCTCTTGGCTGCTTCAACTGCGGTCTTTCTAGCTGTGACACTGTAGTCTTGTGATACCGAAGTGGTATCATTACAGTCAGATCCGTTCAGATCATTTGATGCCCCGGAGGTTGCGACTCCGGGGTTTTTCTCTGCGGTCACTCTGATTCACCGCCTACGCGGTTGGCCATAACCCAGTTGTCGAGATCTTCAAAGCGATAAACAATAAGACGACCGAGACGAGCATAAACAGGCCCCTTACCAGTCGATCGCCACTTCTCGAGGGTGCGTGGGCTTAATCCCAAGTAGGTAGCAGCTTCTGTAGTAGAAGCAATATCTAGTGTGTGGGCAGATATAGACATAAGAATTCCCTAAAATCAGAATTCCACCTGTCACTTTTCGCGCGGCCTCTGCCAAGGATGTTTTCCGCCAGCTATCGCATTGTTTCGGGGCACGATAACCCACGACGCTTGACGTTCTCATATGGATCTCTGCGCGCAAGCGGCCGCGCTCCCCATATGCCTGGAAACAGAATTTGCACCGGAGGAGTCCATCCCTTTTATCCGGCGGGTGGTCGACGATGTTCGTCGATATCTACGACCATACGCGATGAACTACGCTGTAACCAGATCCTATGCAGCAATAAAAGTGGATTTTGTCGATAAATTACAGCCCCCGGAAGGCGCACCCCATCGTCGGTGCAATGTCGATGTAACCGGTGACTGTCTAAACGACAGGGCACGCATCAAACCCACTTAATGCCACGTCACCTGCACACGAGTTGGGTCGAACTTCTTAGCACCATGAGTACCTGGAAGAATATGGATGTCCATCAAAATACGAGTGAGCCGGCGTTTATCCTCGACCGAAGCTCCTACCCACCACTGCGCAAAGTCTTTAACACCTATTAACTCGGCTGCCAGCGGATCAGCGCTACGCGCTGAAGTCAGATTCTGGAGTCGATCATCAATTCCTGTGAGCTGCTCAGCAATTTTCTTTTCTAGGCGAGTAAACGCGTCGACACCAATCTCACCGTCGACAAGTGAATCTTCAAGCAATTCAAGACGAGCGAGTAGTGCGTTACGTTGACTAACGAGCTCTTGTAGCTCCTCAGTCTCCGTTGAGTCCTTGTTAGTAGACAACGACTGTTGTAGCAGCTCCAGACCATCAGGTTTAGACATACGCCCGATAATGACGCGTTCGATCAATGAATCAACCTCATCCCCAATGGTTACATGAGTTCCACCGGGAATACCGCGTCCGCAAGCGTAATAGCGTTTTCTAGAACCATCTTCGCGTGCTCGAGTGCGTGAGTACATGGGATCACCACAGGTACAGGTGAGCACCGAAGCAAGATATCGCGTCGGCGCGTTACCTGCATGGGATCTGCGCCTAGACGGATCGCGCAGCACGGCGTCGAGCTTTTCTCCAGTAGCTTCGTCAATGATCGCAGGCCATTGCCCTGGTCCAATGATTTGACGATCTCTTATTAGTCGGTAACCGGTAACAGGATCAGTAGGGTTGAAAGTACTAATGCCCCTGACCCGAGGATTAAGCAGAATATCTCTCAACGTCGGGGCTGTCATATCCCTCCCAGACGTCGCTGTAATTCCTCTAGCTTTGAAAATCTCTCGGACGGTTTCACGAAGAGTCTTACCAGCAAGAATCATGACGGCTGCATCGCGGATTGCTTGAGCTTCGGTCTCGATGATGGTCTCAGCATCAGCTTCATATCCAAGCATGCGACGACCTCCCGTCTTTGGTCGCCCAACCCGCGCACGGTCTACGTAAGAAGCCCGAATACGCGCAGCGCGGTCAATACTTTCTTGCTCTGCGATCAAACCCAGAATCACGATAATAATTCGGGAAGACGGGTCAGAAGGGTCGATGCTGTAGCCTTGGGTCGCTTTGATACGCACATTATGTTTCTCGCACAGTTCAAAAAGTGCAAGGGTATCCTTCGTACGCCGAGTTAACCGGTCCAGCGCGTACACATACACAACGTCCAATTCACCAGCTTCAATAGACTTCAACAAATTCTCATACTCAGGCCGATACGCACCTGAGAAAGCCGAGGCGTTGTTATCGGTGTACTCCGCTACGATTGTCGCTTCCTCAGCCTCAGCTAGTTTTGTAGCTAGGTGAGCCTGACGCTTGACGCCTGCTTCATCTTTGCGATCAAGGGAAATACGTGCATAAATAGCTGCTCTGAGGGTCATAATTCTATCGTACCCACAAACCACATTCGTTATTGCCGGATCCGGTGGCCCCGATGCACAATCCGTGCGGACCCATGCCGCCCTGCGCGGACTCCTTGAGATCCAGCAACATCGGTGCGCCGGACTCCGTGAGGCCCAGGGGCACGCTCAACCGGGTGCGCGGGGAGCGCCGCTTCACCGGCCACATCCGGTCCGGGGTCAGCTGCTCCACATCGGCGATACCGAGCAGCGGCAGCAGTTCACCCGAGGTCCCCGCCCCCGCGCCCGCCGAACGCCGGTATCCGGTGAGCATCCGTGCGAACACCGTTGCACCCTCCTCCCCCACACGGTCGGGCGCGCCCAGGTGCTCTGGCCCCTGGGCGGTGAAGACACTGAGCTGCTCATCGACATGGATGACCAGTCCCTCCTGCTCCGCGCGCTGCCCCAGGGCCGTGGTACCCAGTGCCCCGACGTTGATGATGCAGGTCCAGGCGGGATCATCGATGAAACTCTCCGTACCGGTGGTCAGTTCCGAATCCAGAATGAGCACGCGGTGCACCGCGCGCTCCGGTGCGCGGGCGTGGGGCACCCATTTCAACCACTCCCAGTTCCCCGCGACTCCGCGGACCTGCACCCCCACCGTTTCGGGTCCGTGGTGAAAAAGCAACTGGACCACCAGGGCCCTGGCGAGATCCTGCGCGCCGGGGCCGCTGAGGCCGAGGAAGCGAAAGGCCTGCAGCTGGACGACCACCGGCATATCCGCCACCGAGCCGACCGCACGCATGGTCCGGCGCAGTGACACGGCACAGACCGGGTCCAGGTCCTCCGGTGCCCCCGTCTCACTGACCTTGATCGCGGGGTTCAGGCTTGTCACGCCCAACCCCAGACGGACCTCCAGGACGTCCGGGTCCTCCCGCGCCCGCTCCCACATCCGCCGGCTGCCCAGCTGCGACCACAGCAGATCCGGGGCCGGATGCCGGTGCCACTCGTGGTTGCGCTGCGCACGGGCGTGGGCGAGCGCCTCCTCCCGCAGCGCACCGAGGTGGCGGAGGTAGGTGCGACGGGTCTCATCGATATCATCGCCGTCCTGCGGCGTGAACATCATCATCATGGACAGTCCCATCATCAGCGGAAAGATCAGGATCATCGGATTGATCATCCCGCTGCTCATCACCATGAGCGCAACCATGGCGAGCACGACCACGACCATGATCACCGGCATGAGGACCCTGATGATCGGTGCCGGACGGTGCCGTTCCACGGATGGAACGGGTTCGGCCACCAGGGGTGTACCCGGCAACGGTGGCGCGGGGTCACGTTCGGGAAGGGCCAGCGGCTCCACGACATAGCCGAGGATCCGGGTGGGATCACCCTCCTGCACAATCTGATCGGCACCGGCGGTGGACATCTGCGCACCCATGGATCATCCCCTTGTCCGGGATCGGAGAAACTACCTTCGTCTCTCCTGTTTGACTGCGAAAGTCCCGCTCCGGTTCCCTCCCGGAAACAACTGGGGGAATTCTCACTCCGATCCCTGCTGACCTGGGGTTTTGAAGAGGTCGAGCTTTGCAAAACCGGGTGCGGCATGCAAGATTGGCGGGCAGGACACTCATGCGTGAAGGGGCGGAGATGGTCAATGACAATATGCTGCGGATCCACGTCCGCATCGATCTAACGGTGGGCGAGAACCCTGTCGCGGTGGCCGATCTGGCGCTGCCGGCAGGGTCAAGTCTCGCCGAGATCCTCGATGAGGTTCTCGAGCTCACCGGGGCGCCGGTGATCTCGCGTCCCTGGATAGCCCGCACCGCGGCGGGCGGCCGCATCGATGCCGGGATCCCGCTTGCCCGCACCCAGCTGGAGCAGGGAGGGGTGCTGGTGCTGTCGCCGCAGCGCGAACTGCCGGCACCGGTTGTCCGCGACGCGGCCGAGGCCCTGGTGGAGCTGTCCACGCGTGCCAGCCCCCACGGACTCCCGGATGCGGTCATCCTCAGCGGCCTCTGCGGTGTGGCCCTGTTGCTCGGCCTGGGGGCATCGCTGGGGGCGTCGATAAGCATGGCCGTGACCGCGGCGATCTGCCTGCTGGTCCTGGCCTGGCTTCCCCGCGTGCAGGCCCCTGTGTCCACAGCCGCCCTGCCGGTGGCGGCCAGCCTGCTGTGCGCAGTGGCAACGGGACTGCGTGTCGACGCCTCCCCCGGCCCGTGGCCGCTGCTTGCGGCCTGCGCGGCGGGGCTGCTCGTCACGCTGCTGCTGCACCTGTTCTTCGCACCGCGCCTGCTCATCAGCATGACGATGGCCACCATCTACGCCCTGCTGCTGGTCACCGCCTCGGCGCTGGCGATCAGGACGGAAGGTGCGGCCGCACTGACGGTGGCGGTCGCGCTCATCCTGATCAGTCTCGCCCCTGGCGTCTCGGCCCAACTGGCGGGGCTGCGCGTACCCACACTGCCCACCGCCGGCCAGGATCTGTCCGTCTCCGATGCCGAGCTGCCGGATCCGGAGAGGCGCGCCCGCGCCGCGCAGACCCTCCACGATGTCCAGCTGCTGGCCACGGCGCTGGTCGGCGGCCCCATGGTGATCCTCACCGCGCTCACCGGAACCTGGGCCTCCACCGCGTTCTGCCTGTGCATCGCGGTGGCATGCCTGCTGCACGGACTGCGCCACAACCGGACGATCCCGTTGTGGTCGCTGGTGCTTCTCGGCTGCGCCTCCCTGATCGCCACAGTGGTGTCGAGCTGTCTGCAGGACCAGGGTTGGCCGCCGCTCGCGCTCGCGGTGGTGCTCACCGGGTTCTGTGTCGGCGTTCCTGCGTGGATGCCGCTGATGCCGACTCTGCAACCCACCACCCTGGTGTGGCTGGAGCGGCTGGAATCACTGTGCATGGCCGCCGCGCTGCCGCTGGCGCTGCATCTTTTGAATATCTTCGGCCTGCTCAGGGGCCTGAACATCGCCCTCGGCGAGTGATCGCTGATGCGCCGCCGCCTGCCCGTTATCGGCACCTGCATCCTCCTCGCGGTTGCGCACCCGGTTTCCGCGCAGACCGCCGGGGTCCCGGAGTGCCCGGCACCGGTAGCGGTGGATCCCCGCACCGCCCGGCCGCATGAACAGCTCCGGGGGTCCCTGCCGCTGGCCCACGCCATCGCCACGGGGGCCGGGGTGAAGGTTGCCGTGGTCGATACCGGTGTCGCCCCGCACCCGCGGCTGCCCGCCCCCTTTCCCGGGGGAGATCTCGTGGGCGCCCACTCCGCCGCGAACACCCCCGGGGAGCTCATCGACTGCGACGGCCACGGCACCATCGTCGCCGGTATCATCGCCGCACGTGCGAAAAACGGAAACGGATGGCCCTATGACGGCGATGGCGACGAGCACATCGGGATAGCACCGGGATCCGAGATCATCGCCATCAAACAGACCACCTCCCAGGTCCGCACGGGACCCGACACCGGAATCGGCACCCTCGGCAGCCTCGCCGATTCGATACACCGCGCCATCGACCACGGGGCGAGGGTTGTCAATGTCTCCGTCGTATCCTGCATCCCGCCCGAACGCGCGGGCGACATTGCGGGCACGGCCATTGACAGTGCCCTGATCCGCGCGGAGGAGTCCGGGGTGGTCGTGGTCTCCGCGGCGGGCAATCTCAGCAACCACTGCCCCGCCGGATCCATCGTCTACCCCGCCCATGCGCCCACGGTGCTTGCCGTCGCCGCCAGCAGTGACAGCCACACCATCGCCGGGTACTCCCTGCCCGCCCCCGCACCGGGTGTCTCCGCGCCTGGCCGCGTTCCGGCCGGTCTCAGCCCCCGCGATGCGGGCTTCTCCCAGGCGATGCGCACCGCCTCCGGTTCCAGCCCCTTCGAGGGGACCAGCTTCGCCGCGCCCGTCGTCGCCGGTACCGCCGCCCTGCTGATCGAAAGGCATCCGCAGCTTCCCTCCGCGGAGATCAGGAGGCGGATCACCGGAAGCGTCGACCCTTCCATCGGCGCTGTGGACCCCTACCTCGCCCTGACCCATGTGCCCGCGGACGAACTGCCGGAGGAGCACCCCGTGCGGCCCGCCCCACCAGCGACCGTCGATGCCTCCGGTCGGGACCGGGCCCTGCTGTTGCTGGGCGCCCTGGGCACATTGTTGATCCTCGCCGCCCTGATCGGTGGCTGGTCGATGGGGCACCGGATCCCCCCGCAGCGGCGGGCACCGGTCAGTCGGTCCACACCGGCCTGACCCCGCCCGGTGTCCGCGGAGGTCAGCGACTCACACCGAGCCACTGGAAGAATTCATCGGCCCATGGCAGCGTCCCGGCGTGCCACATGCCGTAGAAGACCGCCATGAACACGATCCAGATCACCACCAGCATGAGGGCGACGGTGACCATCCGGAACCGGAAGCTCTTGGTGGCGTACCACGCGAAGAAGCGGTCGTACTGGTGCACACCCCAGCCGAGAAGCCGTTTCGCCCAGTGCAGCTCCAGCGAGAGGATGCCCACCCCGATGAAGGTGGTCAACCAGCCCTGACCCGGGAGCGGGATGGTGATCAGCCCGATGATGGTGACCACCCACCCGACGATGAGAGTCCCCGGGCGCACGAGGAAACCGTACTTCTTCCGCTTGGACCGCTCGTGGGCCTCCTGCAGCCGCTCGATACGGTCGGCGACCATCTCCCTCATGGAACTCATGCGTCAGCACCGCCCCGGAGTCGCCGGGGCCGGGGATTCGCTTATGGAAGCACACATTTGACTATCCTGCGGATGGGTGGGATGGGAAGTTGCCAAAGTTCAAGTCTAGCCCGGTTCCGGGGAGCTCGGCCACACCGTCCACACCTTCATCTACACCGTCCACCACATGCGTTCCGGGACATCGCCGCGGCTGCCGTTCTCATCGACCTTGACCCCGAGCACCTGGTGCAGCTGCACGACGTTGTGCTCGAAGCCCCACTCGGAACCGGCCATGTAGAGCCCGAAGAGCCTGGCTGTGGGTTCGCCGGCGAGGCTGACGGCCTCCGGCCAGTCGCGTTTGAGGTTCTCGCACCAGTCGTGGAGGGTCCGCTGGTAATCGAAGCGCAGGTTCTCCTCGTGGAGAACCTCGAAGCCGTTGTCCTGCATGTGCCTTATCACGGTGCCCGAGCCGGTCAGCTCACCGTCGGGGAAGATATAGCGGTCGATGAAGGCCCCGGCGCGCCTGGGGCGGTTGTCAGGGTAGGTGATGCTGTGGTTGAGCATCAGGCCGCCCGTCTTCAGTTTTGCATTGAGCAGCTCGAAGTAGTCGGGATAGTTGGCCACACCGACGTGCTCGATGATGCCGATCGCGGAAATGGCGTCGAAGCCCGTTTCGGGAACATCGCGGTAGTCCATGCAGCGGACCTCGGCGAGATTGTCCAGCCCCTCCCGCCTGATCTCATCCCGCGCCCACTCATACTGCTGCTCGGAGAGGGTGACACCGATGGTCCTGACGCCACGGCGCGCCGCGTAGCGGACCATGCCACCCCAGCCGCAGCCGACGTCGAGGAGCGTATCGCCCTTTTTGAGCCTGAGCTTTTCGAAGATGAGGCGGTGCTTGTTCTCCTGCGCCTCCTCCAGACTCGAATCCGGGGTGGGATAGTAGGCGCAGGTGTAGGTCATGGTCGGACCGAGAAACAGGGAATAGAAATCATTGCCCACGTCATAGTGGTAGCTGACGGAGTTCTTGTCGCGTTGCTTCGAATGCCTGGACGCCAACCCGTTGATCAGTGCCTTGCGCCAGGCGGGTGCCTGCTCCATGCTCGGGATCGCCTGGAACTTCAGGGCGTCCATGTGCCGCAGCGAACGCATGATCTTTAAGATCGTCCCCGCATCCGGCTTGGAGAAGCAGGAGTAGAACTCCTTGAGGGCATCGAAGATTCCATAGGGGTGACCGGGGTGCTCGCCCTCGACGATGAGATCACCCATGAGGTAGGCGCGTGTCAGCCCGAGATCGCCAGGGGCGGTGGCCACGTAGGCGACCGCTTCCTTGTTGGCCACATGCAGGCGGTAGCGTGCATCCTCCGGCCCGGTGGAACTGCCGTCGAAGGCGGTGATATGGAACGGGATCGGTGGGGTGGTGACTGCTTCCACGATCTCCCCGACCGTCATGAGGTCCAGCGCAAGGGCGTTACTCATCGTTGTTTTTCCTTACTTCTCTAACTCGGAATAACTTTCTTGGACATCCGTTGAACTGCCAACGAATCCGAGTTTAGGCTCCCTTCACAGTCTTTTCATACAGTCCGGGGAAACGTCCCCCGGGGTCCCAGTGCTCCTTCAGGCGTTCCGGAATCCGCCCTCCGTAGAGCTTCCGGAAATCCTCCGGGGTGTAGAACGCCTCCGAATAGAGGGACTTGTGGCCCCCGAGCTCGGCGATGCGGTGCTCAATTGCCCTGTTGAAGGCACCCTCCGGGGCATCGGGGCCGAGCAGGTCCACCGGGACCGAGGACCAGAAGCCGATGTTCACCCACGTCACACCCGCGGTCAGCGGGTACAGCGGCCAGGGGTGCTCACCCGCGCCGTCGGCAAGCGAGTCCGCGGTGGTCAGCAGCTCGCCGCGGCGGGTGAGTCCGGTATCGGAATCCCGCAGCCTGATCGGGCACAGCCACAGCGGCTCGATCTCGCAGGAGCTGAAGAACCATTCCAGGAACTCCACCAGTCTGCTGCTGGTCACCTCGACGTCCTGGACCACCCTCTCCCTTGCGGGTCGGCCCTTCCTCGCCTCGATCCGGTCGGCGATGTCGAAGCGCCGGTCCCACCCGATGATCCTCCAGTAGAAACTGGAACGCAGCAGCGCCCGCGGCCACAGCCGACGGATCTCGGGATTCTGTGCGCCGAAGGCCCGTGAGCACCAGAACCAGTCGGTGTCCCAGCGCCAGATGTAGTCCCGGATGGCCAACCTGTCACGGAGGATCCCCGCGGGATGCTGAATGGACCGGTAGTAGATCGTCTCGCCTGTGTAGTCACTGGCCGGGCCAGGCTCCGCGGTCCCCCGCCCCATCACCAGGTAGGACTCCTCAGGGGAGAAGGCGACGCCGTCGAGGTAGTCGACCTCCTCGCCCGCGTACTCCCGGTCCACTGCAACCTGATCGAGGACCCGCGACAGTGAGTCCAGGTCATCGAAACGGACGTGGCGCAGCTCAACGAACTCGGGGGCGGGCTCAAGGGAGATCTTCAGGCGGACCGCGTAGCCGAGGGAGCCGTAGCTGTTGGGGAAGCCGCGGAAGAGATCCGCGTTGAGTTCCGGCGAGCAGGTCACGATCTCCCCGGTACCGGTGAGGATGTCCATCTCCAGTACCGATTCATGGGGCAGACCATTGCGGAAGCTGGTCGATTCCACCCCCATCCCCGTCACCGCTCCGCCCAGGGTGATCGTCTTCAGCTGCGGGACCACCAGGGGCAGCAGCCCGTGGGCGAGGGTGCAGTCCACGAGATCCTCATAGGTGCACATGCCCTGGACGTCGGCGGTCCGTTCCACCGGATCCACCGCGATGACACCGTCCAGCCCGGATACATCCAGTCCCGCCCCCGCCGTGGACCGGCCGCGGAAGAGGTTGGAGGTCTTCTTCGCCAGCCGGACGCGGTGTCCCGGTGGGATGCGCCGGAAGGATTCCCGGAGTGCCGCGACCGCCCGCCAGTGTTCGTACCAGCCCTTCGGTGGTACCTGTCTGGCCTCCAGGCCACGGCCGATGGGCAGGTTGTGCGTCAGTGGTGCCACAGTGTTGAGAACCCTGTTCGCCAGACCATGCAATGCACTCATGCTCATCCAGGTTACTTCAGTACATCGGAGTGCGTGCGGTCTCCGCCGACAGCGGACTGCCGACCGGAAGGAGTCGGAGAATCGACCAGGGCGCCTGCTGGAGCACCTCGATGCCCAGCGCGGAGAGACTGCCGGTGTCTGGAACCGGGTGAATCAGCCCGGTATCGGCGACGACATGGTAGCCGTGCCCGCTGTCCACGCCCACCGCCCCGGCGGCATCGGTGTGGAAGCTGCGGGCCGCGCTCCGCCCGGAGAGCTCCACTCCGGCGGGGAGGGCCCCGCCCAGGGAGATCCCCTCACCGTCGGAGCACACGGTGGTGCCCGCGACAGGCATCCACCGTGGGACGGCGGAGGGCAGTCTCAGCCAGGAGCCGTCGGCCTCGGGGTAGCCGCCGAGCGCCCGGCGCGGTTCCTCCCGCCACGGTGCACCCGCATCAAGAAGGATCCCGTGCTGAACCGCGGTGATCGGGGCAATCGCACCATCGGCACCGATCCAGGCGCGGGAATCGGCGCCGATGACCTCGGGCAGCGGATCGGGCAGGGAGAAGGCGGGCAGCTCTGGGACGGTGTTGAGCATGTCTGGCTGGATGTGCAGGCGCGGGGTGGCCGGGGTGATCTCGAGGTTCCTGCGGATGATCCGTCCCTGCTCCGAATCCGCCGCGGGCAGCGCCGTGCGCCCGGTGGCGGTGATCAGATGCTCATCGATCCCCCCGTCGCCGCTTCTCGACGCCCCCAGCAGCGCCTCCCCCTCACCGAGCCGCGGGGCCTGCGCGCCGCCAGCCACCACGTGCAGCTCACCGGAGTCCACGTCCTGGCAGGCCCGCCACGGTGCGGCCGGCCGGGGTGCGGGATCGATGATCGCCGGGGCGTCGGCAAGCCCGACGGGCACGCCGCGCTCCATTCCTGCGATGACGGAATCACTGGCGGCGACTGGTTCAAGTGCCTCGCCGAGGGCGAGGCGGGCCGAGGCGAGGTTGCTCACCGGATGCACCCCGGAATCCAGTCGCACGAACAGCGCCCCGGAATCGGCGCGGATCAGTGCCGCCTCCCCGGGATCGACCGCGGGGCGGAAGAGGGCGAGCGCAAGCGCCCCCACCGCCACCAGGGAGCAGGCCACTGCGCCGAAGACCAGTGCGCGCCGCCGCCTGCCCAGGGGATCATGGATCATCCGGACGTCCCCCATAACCAGACCATGCTCGATGCGGCGGAGCAGGAAGCGGTGCCCGGAGACCTGCGGTGCCGTGGTGGGCATGAGGATTCCCTTGCTCATGTGTCCACCCCCTCCCCGTAGCCGATAGCCCCTGACCTTAGTGCAGGTCAGGGGCCATTGTCGCGGGGCTGTGAGAAGAATGGCTTTTCGTCCGTACCCGGGAACCGTTCCCCGCCCGGCGCAGTCTAATTAAGGTTCGGCGGAAAAGGTCATCCCCCGGCGCCGGTTATGAACAGTCTGTGCCGAAGGGTGTGGCGGTGACACCACATTAGGCAACTACTGCGATAGCGAAGGATGTACCAACAATTTCCACTGCCCCAGGAGTGCTTCTCGCCGACCCTTGAACGTTGAAATCCGCCACGACCTCACCGGCACCCAATGGAATATGCTTGAACCGCTGCTACCAGCACCTACACGCCAGGGTCGGCCGTATCGCCACCGGCTGCGTGACCTGATCGACGGAATCGGGCACCACATCCGGATCGGCTGCCGCTGACGGGATGTCCCCGCCAGGTGATACAAACTCACCACTTGAGCCAGTGATTGAGTGAAAGGTCATTCGGCCATTATTTGCCCATCAGTGGCTGGAAACATACATCCGGTAGGCAACAAACCCAAAGTTGCTTCGGTCGTCCTGCCGAGCCGTCTGGTTCCAACAACCGTTTGTTGAAAACGTTGTGAAATGGGGCTCTTCTGGGGGCGACGTTACCGCTGTTGGTTTCATTGCTGTTAAAAACGCCTCTTTGTCTTCGGTGTTCAATCTTTCAAATACCCGATCGGGGACCGAAGACTCCATTACTCCGTGGACCAGTTCAGTGAGTGGTTCGGTATTTGCCTGTTGCGCGGATGCACTAACAGTGGGTACAGCGGGAAGTATGGATATTACAAGCACAGTGCATGGACCCTTCGGCCTCAAAGGATCACTCTGTCTTCTTTTCAGGGGACAGCGCTAAAGCAGCCTTTTGCATGATCATAAATAGCTTATTGGAAGCTGTTGAATGCCACAGAAGATGTGCAGCCTCGATGGCTGGAAGAACGCCATGAACGGGCCAGGTCCTTCCCCCGCAAGGCGTGGACATCAATTGCCGACTCAAACGACTTTCATAACACGACCTAGAAGGGCGCATCCTCCGGCCACGGCTGGGCGGGGCGAAGGAGCGACAGGGCCTCGCCGAGGCCGTCACCCGGGCGGTGGAAGACGGGCTGGTCGATCTCCTCCCGGGTTTCCGCGATCCCCAGCTCGCCCCTGGTCGGTACCGGCGGCAGGGGATTCGGCGAGTTGCCCTCCGCACGCATCTGGTTGAGCTCAGCGTCGGTGAAGGCGTCATTGATGGCGAAGATCGTCACCTGCTCGTGCTGATAAACCGGGGTAACCCCGGGAGTCGTCCACAGCCCCTCGAGCATCGGGAGGTTGGGTTCCTGGAAGGCCCAGAAACTTCCCGGTGAGAGCACGAAGAAACCGACATCGAGATCCCTCGCCCCGCGGTCGACAGGGTTCTCCTGATCCGGATCCCCCGGCATCCCCGCCCCGAGCAGCTGCGGCCACCAGTAGAGCAGGTAGGTCGCGGTATCCGGGCCCGCATCGGGCCAGGTGTAGTGGCGGTTGACAGAATGCAGGCCGTTGTAGGCATACATCCATCCGTGCCCGTCGGCCGGATCGCCCATGATCAGCTTGGTCCGCCCCCCTGGCTGCTGGCTGAGCCAGTCCCAGGCGGCGAGGTCGGCATCATTGACCATGCGCCCGTCGTGCGGGGCGGTGATGGAGAACTCCGATCCCTCATCGACGAGATCACGCGCCCAGGCCTGGACGGGGACCGCCACGATCAGCGCCAGCACCACGGACACCACGTTGGACACGCCCGCGAACTTCCGGATCGGCCCCAGGGCGATGAGTCGGATCACCGCTGCGAGTCCGATGCCGGCGGCCGCGAAGGTGAACATCGCCACCGGCATGACCAGGCGGTGCGCCGTGGAATAGTGCAACCCGCCGATGATGTTGAGCCAGTCCCCCCAGGGTTCGTCGAAGGGCTTGAGGGAGTTCACCGTCAGTGCCACCGAGGCGAGGTAGAAAAGCGGAGCCCAGAGGTTGCCCCGCCAGAGCAGAGCCACCACGCCACCGATCACCGCGAACACCAGCAGCCAGGTGATGTCCATGTCACCGAAGGCGTCGGTGTGACGGGTCTCCATCAGTACAGCCTTGATCCAGGATTCCTCCCTGGTGACATCCTCGAGCGCGGAGTAGGACAGCACCTCCTCGGTCTGTTCGGATCCCGAGAGCACCTGCGGAAGCACCAGCACCATGCCGACGACGCCGGTGAATCCCAGGATGCCCACGTCACGCAGCCGGTTGAGCACTCCGCGTCCGAAGGAATCCGCCCTGCGGCTGGGGAACCACAGCAGCTGGCACAACCACCACAGGATGAGAACCATCACCACGATGGTGACGGCGGAGGGGTGCAGCTGGAACATACCGATGAAGGCGAAAACTGCGGCGAATACCCGCACCGGGACCGCGGGGGTGGACATGAACAGCGCCAGGACTATGCCCGAGGAACCGATGGCGGCCACGTAGGGCCAGGCTCCGACGTAGTTGCCGATCCAGAACAGCACCGGGGAGGCGATCACTGCGAGACCGGCGAATCCCGCCCCGATCTGTGCGGTCAGTCCACGGTTGTTGATCATCCGCCAGGCGATCAGCGCCACCCCGAGCGGAAGAAGCAGCCCGGAGAGCACGATGCCGGTGAGGTTCGTGGCCTCGATGGGGGTGATGCCGGCGATATCGGACACCAGCCATGCTCCCGCGTGCCAGGCACTGGGGTAGAACATTTCCTGATCGGTTTCAATGTTGCGCAGCTCGCCCATCCGGGTTGCGGAGGCGATCCCGGTTTCATCGATGAACCGGACCATGGAGGCGTGCCAGTGCACGTCCCATCCCCCGTAGATGTCCGCCAGGCCGTGGGTGGTGCCCTCGAGGAGTTCCAGGGCGCGGTCGATGATCAACCATGCCCCCGTGATGGACCCCGCCGCGGGCAGCAGCCACCGCGGATCCAGCAGCCCACCGTTCCGCGTGGAGCCGTAGAGCCTCATCCACCACGGGGGTCGGGGCGTGCGGTCCTCCGGCTCAACGTCTCCGGGGTGCGGATCCGCAGTCAGTGGCTCCCCGAATTCCGGTAGCTGGTTGATCGGTTCCTCAGCCACGGCCGTGGTGGCCGCCGCGGGTCGTCCCCTGCGGCGCAGGACCGCCACCGCAAGGAAGCCGAGTCGCCACAGGAAACCCAGTACGGCCACGGCGGCGGTGCACACGGCGACGGAACGGACGTCGAAGCGCAGATCCATCATGCCCAGGATCCATGCGGCGAGTCCGAAGATGCCGAAGGACACGGGAATGGAGGCCGCAAGCGCCCACGGTGTCTTCAACCCGGAGATCCATGAGACGATGAATCCGGGAACGCTGAATACAGCCACGGCGATCAACACTGTCGTCAGCATTCGGGTCGTGTCACCACTTTCCTGTTCGCTTTCTCCACTCGGTCTTGCTCTGGCACGAATGCCACCGCATAGAGTTTAGCCGCGTGGGAACTCCCCGAGCCGGAGGCTCGCGGGTATCTCCCTCTTGGCACGGGTCATCACGGCCCGTACCAGGAGCCCATCGTCATCGGGATAGTCCACCGCCGTCAGTGACAGTCCCCTGGCCGCGGCCACCGGGACCCGGGGGCTGCGGGTCGTTGCGTCGAGAAGCTCCCGTGTGAACCCGGAGCCGCGGCGGCCCTCACCGACCGCAAGGCAGGACCCGACCAGGGACCGCACCATCGACCAGCAGAAGGCGTCTGCGACCACGTGCGCCTCGTACAACTGGGGTTCGGTCGGTGTGGAGACATCGGACCAGGTGAACTCCTGGAGGTCGCGGACCGTCGTCGCATTCGGTTTGGCCCTGCAGAAGGCAACGAAATCGTGCAGACCGACGAGCGCATCCGCCGCCGCCTGCGCCGCCTGGATATCGACGGGTTTCGGCCAGGTGGCGGTGTCCCGGATCCGCGTCGGCAGCGGCCCCGCCGGATGCGTGCACACGCGGTAGACGTAGTGGCGGCGCAGGGCGGAGAAGCGCGCATCGAAACCCGGCGGGGCCTGCGACACCGTGTCGACGCGCACGTCGTCGGGAAGCAGCCGCGCCAGCCGGCGGACCAGGCGTGCGGGGTCACCGTCGATGCTGCGCTGCTCGAGCGCGGCCCGCGGTACGTCCACATGCGCGACCTGCCCCGCCGCGTGCACCCCGGCGTCGGTGCGGCCCGCGACGCTCAGCTCAACAGTCTCCCGCAGCACCAGCGCCAGAGTGTCCTCGAGCACCTTCTGCACGGTGCGCAGATCACTGCTGCCCTGCTTGGCCCATCCGTGAAAATCGGTGCCGTCGTAGGCGAGGTCGAGCCGCAGGCGTATCTTGTCCTCCACAGCCATTGAACGCTTCTCCATCCCTTCGGTGTTCGCCGGTGCCCCACCGGCTCTTTGTTTCCAACCGCGCCTCCGGAACGCGCCGGCGCGGGGCGTGGTTGGCAGGGCGGTCCCGGGTGCCGCCCCCGGACGGGGGCCCGAGGCAAAACGCCCCGCACCGGTTGACGGTGCGGGGCGCTCAGGTGGAGTGGGACCAGGGAGAAACTACTTCTCCTCGGTCTTCTCCTCGGTTGATTCCTCGACCGGTGACTCCTCGGTGGCTGCCTCCTCGACGGGGGCCTCCTCCTCGGTTGCGGTCTCCTCGACTACATCCTCAACAGGTGCTTCCTCAGCGGCCTTCTTCGACGCTGCGGCACGGGTTGCGCGGGATGCCTCCGCGGAGACGGTCTCCTCGAGAACCAGCGAGATCTGGGACATGGGGGCGTTGTCGCCCTTGCGGTTCTCCAGCTTGATGATGCGGGTGTAACCACCGGCGCGGTTCTCGAACTTCGGTGCGAGTTCGTTGAACAGGTGGGCGACGACCTCCTTGTTCGGAACCAGTGCCAGAACGTTGCGACGATCCGCGACGGTTCCGGCCTTTGCCTTGGTGATCAGCTTCTCAGCGTAGGGACGCAGAGCCTTTGCCTTGGCATCGGTGGTCTTGATTGCGCCGTGCTCGAACAGCGAAGCGGCCAGATTGGAAAGAATCTTCTTCTGGTGGCTTGCGGAACCGCCGAGACGGGCGCCCTTCTTTGGGGTAGGCATTGTGTACTCCTCGTGTACTTATGTTGTGAGCGCGGCCCTGAGGGCCTATAGCGACTTACTCGGAATCTTCCGGCTCAACATCGATGTACCCACCAGTCTCGGCGTCATAGCCTTCAAGGGTGGAGGGATCGAAGTCCTCGGGAGCATCCTTCAGCGTCAGGCCCAGGCCTGCGAGCTTGATCTTTACCTCATTGATCGACTTCTGCCCGAAGTTGCGGATATCCAGCAAATCGGACTCGGCGCGCTCCGCGAGCTCACCCACGGTGTGGATGTCCTCGCGCTTGAGGCAGTTGTAGGAACGAACGGAGAAGTCCAGATCCTCGATCGGCATGCTGTAGGCGGCGATGTACTCGGTCTCCTGCGGGGAGGGTCCGATCTCGATGCCTTCGGCAGCGGTGTTCAGCTCGCGGGCGAGACCGAACAGCTCAACCAGGGTCTTGCCTGCCGACGCCAGGGCGTCACGGGCGGTGATGGAGTTCTTGGTCTCAACGTCGATGATCAGCTTGTCGAAGTCGGTGCGCTGCTCGACGCGGGTCGCCTCGACCTTGTAGCTGACCTTCAGGACCGGGGAGTAGATCTGATCAACCGGGATCCGGCCGATCTCACCACCGGTGGCGGTCATGGTTGCGGGGACGTAGCCGCGTCCGCGCTCGACGATGAGCTCGATTTCCAGCTTGGCGGTCTCATTCAGGGTGGCGATGTGCAGATCCGGGTTGTGGATCTCCACGCCGGCCGGGGGCTGGATGTCACCGGCTGTGACGGCCCCGGCGCCCTCCTTGACCAGGTGCATGACAACCGGCTCGTCGGAGTCGGAGGACAGCACCAGACCCTTGATGTTGAGGATGATGTCGGAGACATCCTCCTTGACACCGTTGATGGTGGTGAACTCGTGGAGGACACCATCGATCTTCACGCTGGTCACTGCCGCACCCGGGATGGATGACAGCAGGGTCCGGCGCAGTGAATTGCCGAGGGTGTAGCCGAAACCCGGCTCCAGAGGTTCGATGACGAACTTGGAACGCGATGCGTCGACGAATTCCTCGGTCAGGGTGGGTCGCTGTGAAATGAGCATGGAACTCTCCTTGGTTGACGTCCGCTATTTGACGTCGATAGAGCGGAAAGGATGATGATGCGGGAAGATCTCCCGTTCTGCCCGGGTGCGGTACCCGGGCACCACGGAACTACTTCGAGTAAAGCTCGACGATGAGCTGCTCCTGCAGCGGCACGTCGATCTGGGCGCGCTCGGGCAGCTGGTGCACGAGAATGCGCAGGGTGGACGGAACGACCTGCAGCCAGGCCGGAACGATGGCGTCGATGAGGCTGTCCTGTGCCTCTTCGAACCAGTTCATCTTCTGCGACTTCTGGCGGACATCGATGATGTCGTACTGGGAGACGCGGAAGGAGGGGACGTCGACTGCCTTGCCGTTGACGGTGAAGTGACCGTGGGAGACCAGCTGACGTGCCTGGCGACGGGTGCGGGCGAGACCCGCACGGTACACCACGTTGTCGAGGCGGGTCTCGAGCATGACGATGAGGTTGTCACCGGTCTTGCCCGGACGACGGTTCGCCTCGGCGTAGTAGCGACGGAACTGCTTCTCCATCACGCCGTAGATGAAACGGGCCTTCTGCTTCTCCTGGAGCTGGAGCAGGTACTCGGACTCCTTGATGCGTGCGCGGCCAGCCTGCCCCGGGGGGTAGGGACGACGCTCGAAGGCCATGTCTCCGCCGATGAGGTCGACGCGCAGGCGACGGGATTTACGGGTTGCTGGGCCGGTATAACGAGCCATGTGTAATTACCTTTCCTTCCCTATTAAACGCGACGACGCTTCGGCGGACGGCAGCCGTTGTGGGGCTGGGGCGTCACGTCGGAGATCGAGTTGACCTCGAGGCCGGCGGCCTGGAGGGAACGGATAGCAGTTTCCCGGCCCGAACCCGGACCCTTGACGAAGACGTCAACCTTCTTCATGCCGTGATCCATTGCCTTGCGGGCAGCGTTCTCGGCGGCCATCTGTGCGGCGAAGGGCGTGGACTTGCGTGAGCCCTTGAATCCGACGTGTCCGGAGGAAGCCCAGGAGATAACTGCGCCGCTCGGATCGGTGATCGACACGATGGTGTTGTTAAAGGTGGACTTGATGTATGCGTGGCCCTGGGCCACATTCTTCTTTACGACGCGACGGCCGGTACGGCGCGCGCCTGAGCGTGCTTTTGGAGGCATGTTCTACTTCTTCTTTCCGGCGATCGTCTTCTTCGGGCCCTTGCGCGTACGCGCATTGGTCTTGGTGCGCTGACCACGAACGGGCAGGCCACGACGGTGACGCAGACCCTGGTAGCAACCGATTTCGATCTTGCGGCGGATGTCGGCCTGGACCTGGCGGCGGAGGTCACCCTCGACCTTCCAGGTACCTTCGATGACATCGCGGAGAGAAGCGATCTGCTCATCCGTGAGGTTGTCGGTGCGCAGGTCGGGAGAGATGCCGGTCTCTTCGAGCAGCTGCTTGGATCGGGCGGGGCCGATACCGTAGATGTAGGTGAGAGCGACCTCCATGCGCTTGTTACGCGGGAGATCAACACCAGCTAGACGTGCCATATGGCAGTAACCTTTCCGGTTGTTGCGATGGTTTTCCCCATATTCGTCCTCACCACGCAACGCTTCGCCCGGACGGAAACCGGGCTGTGGGTTGTGATTCGTAAGGCTCCAGCCATCGTTGCCTGGAGGTGTGTCAGCACCACCGGATGTCCCGGAAGCGCCCTGATATATGGAGGCGTGTGATGTCTTACTTGTAGCGGTAGACGATGCGACCGCGGGTGAGATCGTAGGGCGAGAGCTCCACAACCACGCGGTCCTCAGGAAGGATACGGATGTAGTGCTGACGCATCTTCCCACTGATGTGGGCAAGAACCTTGTGCCCATTGTCGAGCTCGACTCGGAACATTGCATTCGGCAGGGGTTCGACGATGCGACCCTCGACCTCAATTGCGCCTTCCTTAGCCATATCCTCCACATTCCCGGGGCCGCGATGGTGGGCGGCCCCTAAGTTTTACCACTGCAAAATTCGGTGACTACGCGAACTGCGTATACACCATCGACAAAGATTACACGTACAGCGCGCCAATACCAAATGTGATGCCGTCGGGCAACAGGGACACTTGGGTGGAGTCCCCTTGAAAGAGTACGGGACGCGGGATCCCCGTCGTCGGGGATCCCGCGTCCGCGCGGAGTCAGCTACCGGTGGATCTAGTAGATGTAGACCGTGTCCCCGATGTCGACGTTGTTGAAGTAGTGGATGGCATCCTGCTGGCTCAGTCGGACGCATCCCGCGGAGGTGGTGGCGACATTGCCCTGATGGAACGCGTGGCCGTTGTAGGTGAAGTACATGGCATAGGGCATCGGCGCGTTGCCGAACTCATGCGAGATCTCATCCTTGACCTTGCGGTTGATGGTGAAACTTCCGCGCGGGGTCTCCTGGCCCCTTCCACCGGAGGACACCGGTACCGCACCGTAGACCACCTCTCCGCCCGACTGCAGCCAGGAGCGGCCACCGTCGATGTCCACACACACGTCGGCGGTGACGGGGCAGCTGCCACGGTCGAAGCGGGCGGCCCGGGTGGCCTCCTCCTGGGCGCGTTGTTGCGCTGCGTGCTGCTCGGCGATGGCCGCCTCCGCCGCACGCTGCTGGTCCAGCTTCTGCTGAATCAGCCCGGGGAAGATGACCTCCACGGTGTTGTCGATGGCATCATTGAGTGGCAGGGCCCCGGCGCCGAGGTAGGCCACCTGCGCACGGAGGTTGTTGCGGATATTCCACGCATCCTCGCGGGACTGCGCCAGACCTGAGTTGAACGCCTGCTGGATCTGCGAATTGATGTCCGAGGAACCCGGGACGATCTCCTGGGCGGAGGCGGTCGCGGGAACCAGGACGGAGATCGCTGCGGTCAGTGCGGCGACGATTCCGATGGTCCGGCGCCTGGCTCCGAGCGCGCTGCGGGTACGGGAAGAATTGTGCATAGTGGCAAAGTATATAACCCGATTCCCGCTGAGGGGAACCTGAACACCACATCCGCTATCGGCCGGGCCGGTCCATTCCGGTTGGCACCAATCACCGCAAACCTTTGCGCGCTCGGAAAACCCCGGCAACAATGACCGGAGAACGCTATCGGCGGGGGGTGAGGATACGCGGCCCCCCTGCGGTGGCGGCCACGGTGTGTTCCCAGTGCGAGGCCCAGGAACCGTCGAGGGTGACCACCGTCCAGTCATCCTCGAGCACCGCGGAGTCGACGGTGCCGAGGGTGAGCATGGGTTCAATGGCGAGAACGGATCCCTCCTGGATGATCGGTCCCTTTCCCGGGCGCCCCTCATTGGCGAGATAGGGTTCCTCGTGCATGGCGTGTCCGATGCCGTGCCCACCGTAACCGTCCACGATGCCGAGGTCTACGCCGAACTTCTGCTCCGCCCTGCGCGTGGCGCTCTCGAGGGCGTGGGAAACATCGGTCAGGCGGTTGCCCGGAACCATCGCCTTGAGGCCCTCGGCGAGAACCCACTCGGTGGCATCGTTGAGTGCACGGACGTCCTCGTCGATCTCACCGATGCCAAAGGTCCACGCAGAGTCCCCGACCCATCCGTTGAGGGTCGCGCCGCAGTCGATGGAGACGAGGTCGCCCTCGGCGAGCACGGTCTCATCCGAGGGGATGCCGTGGACGATCACCTCATTGACGGAGGCACAAATGGAGCCGGGGAAACCCTGGTAGCCCTTGAAGGTCGGCTGGGCGCCGGCGCTGCGGATCACATCCTCGGCGATGGCGTCGAGATCCAGGGTGGTCATTCCCGCCCTCGCCTGCTCCCTGACGGCCTGAAGCGCCCGTCCGACGATCTCTCCGGCCGCCTGCATCTCATCGAGCTCACGCGGTGTCTTCGCGGCCACGGTTTTTGACTTCTTCCGGAATCCCATGACGGGTGTTCCTCCTCCTTAGGTGGTTGCACTGGAAAATGTGCGGCCGGTGACCGCGTTGTGGAACGCGGTCACCGGCCGTGGTGCTTGACGCCCGTGGCGTCGATAGGCATCGTGGTGCTATCTGCCCAGGGCTGCGAGGGTGCGTGCGCTGATGTCCTCGACGCTGCCCTCCGCCTCGATGTTGATGATGCGGTCGCCGTAGTAGCTGATCAGCGGGGCGGTCTCATCCCGGTAGACGCCGAGCCGGGTGCGGATGGTCTCCTCGTTGTCGTCGGCGCGGCCGCGGGAGAGCATGCGCTCGACCACCACGTCCTCGGAGACTACGTAGTTGATCACGCCGTCGAGGCTGTGACCGGATTCGGCCAGCAGTGCGGCGAGAATGTCCGCCTGCTCCACCGTCCGGGGGAAACCGTCGAGAAGGAATCCCTCGGCGGCGTCGGGCTCGGCCAGGCGAGCCTGCACCATGCGGGCGGTGACATCGGTGGGAACGAGCTTTCCCGCGTCGATGTACTGCTTGGCCTCGACTCCGAGCGGGGTGCCCTCGCCGATGTTGGCGCGGAAGAGGTCGCCGGTGGAGATGTGCGGGATGCCGAGCTTCTCGGAGAGAATGACGGCCTGGGTGCCCTTGCCGGCACCGGGGGGTCCAAGGAGTACGAGTCGCATTATTTGAGGAGTCCTTCGTAGTTGCTTTGCAGGAGCTGGCTCTCGATCTGCTTGACCGTGGTCAGCGCGACAGACACAAGAATCAGGATTGCGGTGCCGCCGAACGGGGTGGCACCTGCGGAACCGGCGTCAACGCCTAGGTCCAGCATAATATTCGGCAGCACGGCGATGACAGCCAGGTAGAGGGAACCGACGAACAGCAGCCTGTTCATCACAAATCCCAGGTAGGCCGCGGTCGGCCGGCCGGGGCGGATGCCGGGGATGAACCCGCCGTACTTCTTCATGTTGTCCGCCTGCTCGGCCGGATCGTACTGGACCGAGACGTAAAAATAGGAGAAGAAGATGGTCAGCGCGAAATAGGCGACGATGTACTGCCAGGACGATGGTGTCTGCAGATGCGCGATGACGTTGCGCTGCCACCAGTTGTCGCTGACCTCGAGTGATCCGGAGGTGACGATCTGCGTGATCAGGACGGGCATGTAGATCAGCGAGGATGCGAAGATCACCGGGATGACGCCGGCCTGGTTGACCTTGAGCGGCAGATAGGTCGATGATCCACCGTACTGGCGGCGTCCCACCATGCGCTTGGCGTACTGCACCGGAATCCGCCGCTGCCCCTGTTCGACGAAGACAACGCCGATGACCAGGATCAGGACCGAGACCAGCACCAGGGCGAAGACCACGCCTCCCGAGTTGCCGAGGATGCTCATGCCGTCGGTGGGCAGGCGCGTGGCGATACCGGCGAAGATCAGCAGGGACATGCCGTTGCCCACGCCCTTCTCCGTGATTAGCTCACCGAACCACATCACCAGCACCGCACCTGCGGTCATGGTGATCACCAGCAGGATCAGGTCGAAGATGTTGCGGTCGGCGTTGAGCACCTGGACACCCGCCCCGAGCAGCTGCTCACGGTCGGCGAGCGCCACGATGCCCGCGGACTGCAGGAGCGCCAGTGCGACCGTGAGGTACCTGGTGTACTGCATCATCTTGGTCTGCCCGGACTGCCCCTCCTTCTTCAGCTCCTCGAAGTGTGGAATGACCACGGTGAGCAGCTGCACGATGATGGAGGCCGTGATGTAGGGCATGATGCCGATCGCGAAGATGGACAGCTGCAGCAGTGCACCACCGGAGAAAAGGTTGATCAGCGAGTAGACGCTCGACTGATCCTCTGTCAGGCTGCGCAAACGACCGCTGATGGATGCATAATCAACTCCCGGTGATGGGATTTGAGCTCCAATGCGGAACACGATAATCATCGCAATAGTGAAAAGTATCTTCTTGCGAAGATCGGCGTCCTTGAAAGCCTGGATAATGGCGGACACATATCCTCCTGGACGGTCCACCCCCGGAAGCAGTTCTCCAGGGGCGGTACCGGATGTTATTCCCTTTGCCTGTGGCCCCGGTCAGGGCAGCACAGATGCAACTAAGTATTCGACGGGATAACCCTACCAGCTTCTCCCAGTTTGCACATAGATCCGGTCCGGCCCCACCGTCCCCACCCCGCTGCACGGACCGGCACCGGCTGCTTGTCGACGCCCACTGTCAAGGGGAAACCGCGCAGCAGCGGGAACCGTCCCCCTTAGATTCAGGGCACCGTGGTGCCCTCCTCCGGTGATCTTGATCTCAATCGGGACGGTGCCGGCCGCGGGCACGGGCACCGGGGAAACGCCAGCGTCCCCCGCCCCGCCCCTTCATAGGGGCGGGGCGGGGGACGTGACTTTAGAGTAGGCTCCGGTGGCGCGGCGGCCCTACCGGACGCTCTCGATCTCGACGGCCTGGGCCACACCCTGAACGGTGGCGGCGACCTTGACGGCCTCGAAGACCTGCTCGCGGGTCAGGCCGGCCTCGCGGACAACCTTCTCATGGGCGATGGTGCAGTGCTCGCACCCGTTGATCGTGGACACCGCGAGCGACCACAGCTCGAAATCAACCTTGTCCACACCGGGGTTGGCGATGAAGTTCATGCGCAGCCCCATCTTCACCTGGGTGTAGTCCTCTCCGAGCCAGGCCCGTGCGCGGTAGGCGACGTTGTTCATCGCCATGACCGAGGCGGCACCGAGGGCGGCCTCGACCGCCTCCTCAGACAGGTGACCCTTCGCCTCCTCGGAGATCTCGGAGAACACGGTGTCGCTCCGGGTGGCGGCTGCGGCGGCGAGGAAGGTGCCCCACAGCTGCTGCTCGCTCAGTTCCGTCGAGCGGGTCAGCGAGCCGAGGTTGAGTTTGAGATCCTTGGCGTATCCCGGAAGACCCGAGCGCAGGTTGTCGATCGACATTAAACAAGCGCCTCCTGGACCACGTCAAGCTTGTTGATCACCTTGGTGGGGTCGTTGGCCTGCCAGTTGCACGCACAGACCTCCTCGGACTGGAGTGCATCGAGAACCCGGAGCACCTCATCGACATTGCGCCCGACGGCGTCGGGGGTCACCGAGACGAACTGGATCACGTTGTCGGGATCAACGATGAAGGTAGCGCGGTCGGCCACGCCGTCAGCGTTTTCCACACCCAGCGCGCGGATCAGGTCGTGGCGGACGTCGGCGAACATGGGGAAGGGGACTCCCTTGAGCTCGGGGTGGGTCGCACGCCAGTTGAAGTGAGCGAACTCGTTGTCGGTGGAGCCGCCGAGCACCTGGGTGTCGCGGTCCTCGAACTCCTCGTTGAGCTTGCCGAAGGCGGCGATCTCCGTCGGGCAGACGAAGGTGAAGTCCTTCGGGTAGAAAAAGATGATCTTCCACTTCCTGGGGTAGCTGTCCAGGGAGACCTCCTCGAAGTAGTCCTCCGGCTGCTGGGCGTTGACGTCGTGGAGGTCCCCGCCCTTCAGTGCCGTCAGATGAAACTCGGGGAATGTGTCTCCCACAGTAAGAATTGCCATATCCAAACCTTCCTCAACGTAAATTATTCCCTTTGCAAGGGGTTCTCCCGCAGGTGGCCGCCGGGGTGTCAGGGCGCACCGGTGGATGACCGCGCATCGCGGCCGTGACCATGTGCCACCCCACCTGTCCATCCGGTTCCTTAAGGCGGGCCGCCTGTCGGCGAGAGCCGGGCCCACGGAATCGGAATCGGCATCCGCATCTGCGCATCAACCCCGTGCCACCGTTCATTGTGCCCTCCGGCCCGCGGTTCGTCAATTCAAAGAAGTGTGATATTCACCGAGACTAATTAGCCTTACCTATGACAATCCGTCGTCGGAGACGCAGAAGACCCCCACCCCGGTGATCCGGGATGGGGGTCATGCTCGGGTGGGAACTACAGTTAGGCCACGGTCACGGAGCCGCCGGCGGCTTCGATTTTTTCCTTGGCTGAGCCGGAGAACTTGTTCGCGGTGACGTTGAGCTTGACGCCCAGTTCACCGTTGCCCAGAACCTTGACGAGCTCGTTCTTGCGCACCAGTCCAGCAGCGACGATATCGGCAATTGCGATGTCGCCACCCTGGGGGAACGCTGCCTCGAGATCTGCAACGTTGACCACCTGGTAGTCAACCTTGTTGGGGTTCTTGAAGCCCTTGAGCTTCGGCAGACGCATGTGAAGGGGCATCTGGCCACCCTCGAACGCTGCAGAAACCTGCTTGCGGGCCTTGGTACCCTTGGTGCCGCGACCAGCGGTCTTACCCTTGGAGGCCTCGCCTCGACCAACACGGGTCTTGGCCTTGTTTGCGCCCTTGGCCGGACGCAGATCGTGGAGCTTGATTGGATCGCTCATGTCTTACCTACTCCCCCGCCACTTCTTCGACGACGATCAGGTGGCGTACCGCGAGGATCATTCCGCGCACCTCAGGGGTGTCGGGACGAACCACGCTGTGGCGGATACGCTTCAGACCGAGGGAACGAAGATTGTCGCGATGCTTGGGCTTGGTGCCCACAGTGCCTTTGATCTGGGTAATCTTCAGCGCCATTTCCTACGCCTCCTGACCTGCGCGTGCGCGCAGAATACGGGCCGGAGCGACCTCCTCGATCGACTTGCCACGACGGGCAGCGACCTCTTCGGGGCGGACCAGCTGCTTCAGGCCGTCCACGGTTGCGTGGACGACGTTGATGGCATTGTCAGATCCCAGGGACTTGGACAGGATGTCCTGCACGCCGGCACACTCGAGCACCGGGCGGGCAGCGCCGCCGGCGATGACACCGGTACCGGGAGCCGCGGGCTTGAGCATGACGATGCCCGCCGCGGCCTCACCCTGTACCGGGTGGGTGATGGTGCCACCGACCATGGGGACGCGGAAGAAGTTCTTGCGAGCCTCTTCTGCACCCTTCTGAATCGCGGCGGGAACTTCCTTGGCCTTGCCGTAACCGACACCGACCATTCCCTGGCCGTCTCCGACGATCACGAGAGCGGTGAAGCTGAAGCGACGACCACCCTTGACGACCTTGGAAACACGATTGATGGTGACGACACGCTCGATGTACTGTGAGCGCTCGTCCTGCTGCTGACCCCGACGGTCATCGCGGCGGTTGCCGCCACGACGATCGTTGCGATCATTCGACTTGTTGTCGTCGGCGGATCGACCGCCGTCACGCCGTTCACGTCCCGGCATTACGCAATCCTTCCGTTGATGTTCTTGGAAATGGTCATCATTAGAACTTCAGACCACCTTCACGAGCGGCATCGGCGAGTGCTGCGACGCGGCCGTGGTACTTGTAGCCGGCGCGGTCGAAGACGACCGCCTCGATGCCGGCTGCCTTGGCGCGCTCGGCGACCAGCTGGCCGACCTTTGCACCCTTGGCCTTCTTGTCACCTTCGACGGCACGCACTTCCGGCTCCATGGAGGAGGCGGCAACCAGGGTGTGACCGGCGACATCGTCGATCACCTGGACGTGCATGTGGCGGGAGGTGCGGTGGACAACCAAACGGGGAGCCTCGGGGGTTCCGCGGAGGTTCTTGCGAATGCGGAAGTGACGGCGGGCACGGGCCACGCGACGACGAGTCGCGATGTCCTTACCCACGGAGACGCGCTTCTGCTTATTTTCAGTGTTGCTCATTGCTTACTTACCCGTCTTTCCGACCTTGCGGCGGATCTGCTCACCCTCGTAGCGAATGCCCTTACCCTTGTAAGGATCATCCTTGCGCAGGCGGCGAATCACAGCTGCAATCTGCCCAACCTGTTGCTTGTCGATACCAGCCACCGAGAGCTTGGTGTTGCCATCAACCGCGAAGGTGATGCCTTCCGGAGCCTCGATCAGCACCGGGTGGGAGTAACCGAGGGAGAACTCGAAGTTCTTGCCCTTCAGTGCAACACGGTAGCCCACACCGAAGATTTCCATCTTGATGGTGTATCCCTCGGTGACGCCAACAACCATGTTGTTGACCAGGGAACGGGACAGGCCATGCAGGGAACGGTTGACGCGGTGGTCATCCGGACGCGCAACGAGCAGGTGACCGTCCTCGACGGCGACGGTGATCGGAGCGGGCAGGGTGCGGCTCAGGGTTCCCTTGGGACCCTTGACCTCAATGAACTGGCCGTCGATCTTGGTCTCGACGCCGGCGGGAATGGCAATCGGGTTCTTACCGATACGTGACATAGTTGGTCAATCCTCCCTTACCAGACGTAGGCGAGGACTTCTCCGCCTACACCCTTCTCGGTAGCCTGACGGTCCGTGAGCAGTCCATGGGACGTGGAGATGATTGCCACGCCCAGGCCGCCGAGGACCTGCGGCAGGTTGGTGGACTTGGCGTACACGCGAAGACCCGGCTTGGAAACGCGACGCAGACCAGCGATGGAGCGGACGCGGGTGGAGCTGTACTTCAGCTCGAGGGTCAGGGTCTTGCCGACCCTGGCATCCTCGACCTTGAAGTCAGCGATGTAGCCCTCCTGCTTGAGGATCTCGGCGATGTTGGCCTTGATCTTGGAGGAGGGCATGGACACGGTGTCATGGTGCGCATGGTTTGCATTGCGCACGCGCGACAACATGTCGGCGATGGGATCAGTCATGGTCATGAATGTGACCTGATGCCTTTCTCGTTGGGGTTCCCTACCCACCTGGAGCGTTAACCGTGTGATTTCTGGCCACTTCACGCCCACCGAACTCAATAGTCGGTTTGCTCGCTGCCATTTCCCACTCGGATCGCCAACTGTGGCGGGGGGCCTACAACAAAGTTGAGGTTTTAAGATTACTTGAACTGCTGTCCTGAGAAATTAATGCGCCGGTAACCCGGCGGAAATCCACACGAAACAAAGTCCAAGCGAAAAGAGTACACGGTAAATCACCCAATACACAATCAGCGCCGGGCTGTGCTCCACACACCCGGGTTCCGCCGGCCCGGGCCGGGGAAATGTATGTTCATGGGATGATCGATCTGATTGAGCCCGACCCGTCGGGATTCGAGGCCCGCGCCGGTTGCCTGCGTGAATTCGGAACGGGCCCGATCGACGGATCGGGCAACGACCCCGTTACTTTGATGGTGTCCCCATAATGGGGATAGTCGCTGGGCCCGGTATGGCTTATTTCCCCTGTAGTTACCATGATCCGGGGGGTGTTGTCGCCGGGCTACCAGGACACCCGTTGACTGCTGATAGGGACACGGACGAGTCACTCGACTCAGTTCTCTTTTGTAACGTGGGTGCCAGCATCGGATGTCGAGACACCAGCGACGAGGTTTGACCTGTCACTGTTGCTCCGACACCACAAGGAGGCCGGCCATGACCACCGGCACCATCGACGTCACCATCGGATTAGACGTCGGCAAAACCGCCCACCACGCCTGCGCCATGCTAGCCACAGGCGAGATCATCTACGACAAACCCCTGCCCCAGGACGAGGATCAGCTTCGCAAGGTCTTCACCGACCTCCAAGCCTGCGGCACCGTCCTGGTGGTCGTCGACCAGCCCAACACCATCGGTGCCCTGCCCATCGCCGTGGCCCGGGACGCTGGCTGCTTCGTCGGCTATCTACCCGGCCTGGCGATGCGCAAAGCCGCGGACTTGCACCCCGGCCGGTCGAAGACCGACCGGCGGGACGCATTCATCATCGCTGATACCGCCCGGACGATGCCGCATACCCTGCGGGCCGTGGACCGGGACAACGAAGTCCTCTCAGCGCTGAAGATGCTGTCCGGGTTCGATGACGACATCGCCAAGGACGCCACCCGCACCATCAACCGGCTGCGTAGCGTGCTGACCCAGATCTACCCGAGTCTGGAACGAGCCCTACCGGGCAGCATCATCACCCGACCTCTGGTGCTGGACATGCTCATCCACTACGGCGGGCCAACAAGGTTGAAGAAGGCCGGTTACCAGCGGGTACACACCTGGATGGCCAACCGATCGAAGAAAGACCCCACGAAGCTGGTCGACGCGATCTTCGACGGACGCAAAGCCCAGACCGTCGCCGTACCTGGCACCACTGCCGCTGAGGTGGTGATCCCGCAGCTGGCGACCAACATCAAAGCCCTGCTGGAACAGCGGAAAACCATTGCTGATCAAGTAGAGGAACTGTTGGCTGAATTCCCTCTTCACCAGGTCTTGATATCCATGCCGGGAATTGGCATCAAGACCGCCTCCAACATTCTCCTCGCTGTCGGCGACTGCTCCGACTTTCGGTCAGCCGGCCACCTGGCAGCGTATGCGGGGATCGCCCCGGTGACACGAAGATCCGGCACGTCCATCCGAGGTGAGTTCCCGGCCAGATCCGGTAACAAACGGTTGAAAAACGCCCTGTTCTACTCGGCATTCGCATCGATCCGGTTCCATGAACCATCCAAGACCTACTACGAGCGGAAACGGGCCGAGGGTAAACGACATAACGCTGCAGTGATGTGCCTGGCCAGACGCCGGTGCAACGTCATCTACGCAATGTTGACCCGGGCCGAGTTCTTTAGGGAGATCCCCGCCAGAGTTGCTGCGTAGCCCACCTTCACCACGATCAGCTGGTCGACGCGAGTACGCCGGCCAGCTGCTCAACCACGCCCATCATCAGAATCGGGAGCTACCCCCGAAATGCTTTCCTGAATACAGGGCCTATCCCTTGACAAAAACATAGGGACACCCCCCGGAGAGATACCGACCCCCACCCGTCGCGCATTCGATGACAACCGGCTGGACTGAAGGCGGTGGGCCGACCTCTCGGTGGACCCGCCCGAGGGCTTCGTCCACTCCACCTTCCTCTGAATCATCGACGAACCCGGACTTCTCAGGTTCCTGGCGGTTCACCCCGGCGCACTCTACCGTGGCGTGGCGGGCGTGGCCCTTCGCCGCGGAATCGACCTGGCCCACGGAATGGGCATCGACGAGGTGCCGCTGACGGGCAGCGAGGGCAATCCCGCCTCGCGGCGGGCATCTCACCTCGCGGCGGGTGATTGAACGCGAGGGCGGCAGATATGAGAACCCGATCCGGGGATTTCGGAGGTACCGGTTCCAACGGACCTCCCGGAATGTGATCTGGCATACACTGTAGGGTATGTCCAGGTATTCCGAAGAGTTCTCCGCGGTCAATCCCGTTGCCAACGCCTTCGATGACCCCGATGTGGGCAGGCGGATCACCTCCGCAGCGGGAATTCCGGGAGTCCTCCACGCCCTTCAGTTCGCACTCCCCAACCGCGGGCTGCTCCCCTTGATCACCATGAACAAGCCCGGTGGCATCGACTGCCCCGGCTGTGCGTGGCCGGAGCCGTCCACCCACAACCTGGGAATCGTGGAATTCTGCGAGAACGGCGCCAAGGCCGTCGCTGAGGAAACCACCCCGAGCCGGGCCACCGCGGAGTTCTGGGCGGAGCATTCCATCCACCAGCTGCGGGAGAAGACGGACCACTGGCTGGGCGGCCAGGGCCGGATCACCGGGCCCCTACTCTATGATCGTTCCTCCGGGGACGCCCACTACCGACCCGTGAGCTGGGAGAAGGCCCTTGAACTGATTTCCGGCAAGCTCAGGGAGATCGAGCCTGATGAGGCCGTGTTCTACACCTCCGGACGGGCCCCCAACGAACCCGCCTACATGCTGCAGCTGCTCGCACGGCGCCTGGGCACCAACAACCTGCCCGACTGCGGCAACATGTGCCACGAGTCAACCGGGACCGCGCTGACGGAAACCCTCGGGTTGGGCAAGGGGTCCGTGGTGATGGAGGATTTCTACAACACCGATCTGCTGATCTCCGTCGGGCAGAACCCGGGTACGAACCATCCACGCGCTCTCACCGCCTTCAAGGAACTCAAGGACAACGGCGGTAGGATCCTGGTACTCAATCCCCTGCCGGAGACAGGGCTGATGAAATTCCGTGAACCGCAGTCCATCAAGGGCGCACTCAACATCTCAGAGAAGCTCGCCGACGCTTACCTGCAGGTGCGTCTCGACGGCGACCGTGCATTCTTCCAGGCACTGAACAAGGAGATCATCCGCCGGGACCTCCTCGACCACGCCTTCCTGGAGAGGTTCTGCTCCGGAGTCGAGGAAACCATCGAACACCTCAACGGCCTCGATGATGATCTCCTGCTCCGCGGCTGCGGACTGGAGGCCGCGGATATCCGACGGGCCGCGGACATGGTGGAAAACGCCGACACGGTGGTGGTCTCCTGGACTCTCGGGGTCACCCAGCACAGGAACGCCGTGTACACCATCCGGGAAATGGTCAATTTCCTGCTGCTGACCGGAAACATCGGCAAACCCGGTGCCGGGACCGCTCCCCTGCGCGGGCACTCCAACGTCCAGGGCGATCGCACCATGGGCATCTGGGAGAAGATGCCGGAGCCCTTCCTCCGCGCGCTCGAGAAGGAGTTCGGCTTCGATGTCCCGCGCAGGCACGGATATGACACCGTCAATGCCCTCCGCGCCATGCGCGAGGGGAAAACGAGGTTCTTCCTCTCTCTCGGTGGGAACCTGGTGCGCGTTTCCTCGGACACCTCCGCCGTGGAGAAGGCAATGGAAACCAATGAGCTCACGGTCCACCTGTCCACGAAGCCCAACGGCTCCCACGCATGGCCGGGGGAGAAATCCCTGATATTGCCCGTCCTGGCCCGAACCGATCTGGACCGGAGGAAATCGGGGATCCAGAGCGTGACCGTGGAGGATTCCGCAGGTGCTGTGCACGCCTCCACCGGCAGGCGCACGGCCAACAGGGATCTCAACCTGAAATCGGAATGTGAGATCATCGGTTCCATCGGTCGCGAGACCTTCGGCGATGACTTCTGGCAGCCGATGATCGATGACTACTCCGTCATCCGTGATCACATCGAGGCGACGATCCCCGGCTTCCATGACTTCAACAGGCGCATCGAGAACCCGGGAGGATTCCTCCTGCCCAACGGGCCCCGTGAACGGATCTTCAACACCCCGACGGGACGCGCACGGCTCACCGTCAACGACACCAGCGTCATCGATCTGCCGGAGGGCTATTTCCTGATGAACACCGTGCGCTCCCACGATCAGTACAACTCCACGATCTATGGGCTCGATGACCGCTACCGCGGGGTGCGCAACGGCCGGCGCGTGGTCTTTGTCAATCCGGCGGACTGCCGGCAACGTGGCCTTCGCGACGGCGATCTGGTGGACATCGTCTCCGTCTTCGAGGACGGGGAACGCCGCGCCCCCAACTTCCGCGTGGTGGAATACGATACCGCTCGTGACTGCGTGACCACCTACTTCCCCGAGGCCAACGTTCTGGTGCCACTGGACAGTGTTGCCGAAAAGTCCAACACGCCGGTGTCCAAATCGGTGCTCGTCCGTCTGGAGCCCAGGGGCACGCGTGCACGAAAGTAGGCTGGTCGGCATCGGTGCTGGGAGCACAGTCGAATCATGAAGGAGACCCGGGTGAGCGGACACGGCGAGGCGGAGAAGATGTACCACATGAATGAATGGCTGGTGAAGGTCTGCTCCGAGTTCGGGATCGATCCGGGCCTGCTCGATGATGTAGTGCCCGCGCTGCTCGAACTCACCCGCGATGTCGCCCACGGCCCCTCCCGGCCGGGTGCACCGTTGACCGCCTTTCTGGTCGGTGTCGCAGCGGCGGGCGGCGTCGATAAGCGGGAGCTGGCCCCCGGGGTGATCGCGCGCGCCACCCGGGTACGGGAGATGGTCGCGCAGAGGGCACCGGAGTCCTGAACCCATGGGAAGAATCACGCAGAACCTCCGTGTGGCCCGGGTGGTCGTGGATGATGAGGCGGTCGGCGTTGACTCCCGCGCCGATACCGTAGCCGTGGAGGAACCCCTGGAGATCCGTGTCAACGGCACCGCGCTTACCACCACGATGCGGACACCGGGGCACGATATCGAACTCGTCCACGGACTGCTGCTCTCCGAGGGCGTGATCGGGGAGGCGGCGGAGGTGTCCACGGCGCGCTACTGCGCCGGTGCCACCGGACCCGACGGCGCGAACACCTACAATGTCCTCGAGGTCGAGGTCACCCCTGCAGGTCCGCTGAGCGAACTGAACCTGTTGTCGATCCGGAGGAACCTGCCCACCTCCTCCGCCTGCGGTATCTGCGGCACCACCTCCATCGATCAGATCCTGCACAAAAGAACGCGTCCGGGTGCGCCGATCCAGCCCGATCCGCGGATGATCATCACGCTGCCGGGAAAACTACGCGCGCACCAGAAGCTGTTCGACCGCACGGGCGGGGTGCACGCGGCCGGGATAGCCACCATCGATGGAGAATTGCTGGTCGTACGTGAGGATGTGGGACGCCACAACGCCGCGGACAAGGCAATCGGGCACATGCTCATGCGGGATGCGGCATCCCTGGAGGGCACCATCCTCTTGATGAGTTCCAGGGCCTCATTCGAGCTGGTGCAGAAGGCTGCGATGGCCGGGATCTCCGGCGTGGTGGCGGTGTCGGCCGCAACGTCGCTCGCCATCGACGCGGCCAGGGAGGCGGGCATCTTCCTCGCCGGATTTCTCCGCGGAGGCAGGTTCAACCACTATGCAGGAGAGTTGGCACGGACCCCGGATGGTGATCTGAGCTGAGGCGGCCTCTGCACGGCCGGGACGTCCGTGACTACCCTGGCGGTCATGGTTCACACACAGATTTCCCTTCCCCCCATCGGTTTCGGCACGGTCCACCTCGACGGTGCGGCCGGGGTCGAGGCCATCACCTCCGCGATCCACACCGGCTACCGCCTGATCGACACCGCATACAACTACGAGAACGAAGGGGCGGTGGGCCTCGCGGTCCGCACGTCCGGCGTGCCCCGCGAGGAGCTGATGGTCACCAGCAAGCTACCCGGTCGGTACCAGGAGTTCGACCTCGCCCGGACACATATCGAGGAAAGCCTCTACCGCCTCGGACTCGACCATCTCGATCTGCTGCTCATCCACTGGCCCAACCCCCGCAAGGGACTCTACGTCGAGGCGTGGAAGGCGCTGATCGACGCACGCGAACGCGGCCTGGTCCGCAACATCGGGGTGTCCAACTTCCTCCCGGAGCACATTGACAGGCTGCGGGCCGAGACCGGCGAACTCCCCGCCGTCAACCAGGTCGAGCTCCATCCCCATTTCCCGCAGGTGGACCTGGTTGAATGGCACCGCGAACACGGCATCGCCACCGAGGCATGGAGTCCGCTCGGCAGCGGTCGCGGGCTGCTCAGCGAACCCCTGCTCGGGGAGATCGGAAAGAAATACGGTGTCGGCCCCGGCGAGATCGTCCTGGCCTGGCACCACGCGCGCGGGATCGTCCCGATCCCCCGTTCGACCAACCCGCAGCGCCAGCGCAGCAACCTGGAAGCCGTCACGATCACGCTTGACGACGCCGACGTCGCGGCAATCACCGGCCTCGGGCGCCCGGACGGGCGCATCAAGAACCAGGACCCCGCCATCTACGAGGAGTTCTAGCAGATCCCGGGGGATGAAAAAATCCGCCATCCTGACCGGATGGCGGATCTTTTGTCGGACACAGGTGCTTAGACCTGCTGGCGGGAGCCGTCCTCGCCCTTGAAGGGGAAGCCGAGCTGCAGCAGCAGGGCACGACCCTCATCGTCGTTCACGGCGGTGGTGACAACGGTGATGTCCATACCACGGGGACGATCGATCTTGTCCACGTCGATTTCGTAGAACATGGTCTGCTCGGTCAAGCCGAAGGTGTAGTTACCGTGGCCGTCGAACTGCTGGTCGGAGAGGCCACGGAAGTCGCGGATACGCGGCAGGGCCACGGTCAGCAGACGGTCCAGGAACTCCCACATGCGGTCGCCACGGAGGGTCACCTTCGCGCCGATCGGCATGCCCTCGCGGAGCTTGAAGTTCGCGATGGACTTCTTCGCGCGACGCAGCTGCGGCTTCTGGCCGGTGATCGCGGTCAGGTCCTCGATTGCTCCGTTGATCAGCTTGGAGTCGCGGGCAGCATCGCCGACGCCCATGTTGACAACAATCTTGGTGATGCCGGGAATCTGCATCACGTTGGCGAAGGAGAACTCATCCTGCAGCTTGGTGCGGATCTCTTCCTGATAACGGGTCTTCAGACGGGGGGTGTAGTTCTCAGTCATTAGATGTCCTTCCCGTTACGACGCGAGACGCGGACCTTCTTGCCGTTCTCATCGAATCGGAAACCGACGCGGGTGGCGTTTCCGTCCGAATCGATGACCATGACGTTGGAGACATGGATCGGGGCTTCCTGGGTCACGATTCCGCCGGACTCGGCACCACGCTCGGGTGCAGAGTTAGCAACGTGCTTCTTGATGCGGTTGACGCCCTCTACGAGGACCTTGTCGGTCTTGGGGAAAGCCGCGATGACCTTACCCTTGGCTCCCTTGTCGGGGCCGGAGATGACCAGAACCATATCGCCCTTGTGGACCTTCATACTTAAATCACCTCCGGTGCGAGAGAAACGATCTTCATGAACTTCTTTTCACGAAGCTCACGAGCGACCGGTCCGAAGATACGGGTACCGCGGGGCTCGTTGTCGTTCTTGATGATAACGGCAGCGTTCTCGTCGAAGGCGATGTAGGAACCGTCAGCGCGACGGGTCTCCTTCTTGGTGCGAACGATGACAGCCTTGACGATCTCGCCGGACTTCACGTTTCCGCCTGGGGTTGCTTCCTTGACAGTGGCGACGATGACATCACCAATGCCAGCAAAACGTCGGGTGGATCCACCGAGAACCCGGATGCACAGAATCTCCCGTGCACCGGTGTTGTCGGCGATCTTCAGACGCGATTCCTGCTGAATCACTACTGGTCTCCTGACCTGGATTAATGTGTGCTGGATTTCCGTCCCGAACACACGTGGTCTTTGTACAACGTTGGCCCGAATACACTGGATTGAACCAGGCGACGAACTCCGCTCGAACGCGGGTCGAAGGGTCTCGGGAGGGTGATTCGGAAAAGCATCACCTACGCCCGACCTACACAGACAACTTATACATCTAACCACACGTCCACTGCGATGACCAAAACGCCGAAGGCCGTTAGCATGGATGCCAGCAGAGACATGTAAGGAGACCTTCCATGGTCAACAGACTCTGGGCCCGCGGCACCCTGATCGCCGCCACGGCCCTCCTACTCGGTGGATGTTCCGCCACCAACGGTGGTTCATCAGACGGAGACGTGCCACCGACGTTGACAGTGACCGAGACCCGCGGCGGCTCCGATGGACGCGGGACGCCGTCCCCCACCCTTTCGGATACCTCGGAACCGGGGACCGCACCGACCAACCCGTCCGCGACCTGCAACAACAATCCGGCCGACTCGGCATTCGGGCGCTTTCTCGAACAGGGCCGGATCCCACTTGGCACCCTGGGGGCCGGCCCCGGGGATGTCATCGCCGAACCGGACGACTACATCTACTTTCAGATCAAGGACAACGGATATGATTCCTGCGCGGATCTGAGCTATGTGGTCATCGAGGGCAGCAACGGCAGCGGGCAGGGTCCCGCCGGAACCGGTTCATCGATGGCGGAGGCCGTCGTGCTCTTCCACAACGGCGAGCTCATCACCAATCCGGCCCCCTTCGAGATGCGGGAGGTCACCGCGGTTTCTCGGTCGGGGGACGGTGACATCGACGTCGTCTTCGGGCATGCCGGGGGCGCCACGGCCGAGGGTGTCACCGAGCATTACCGGTTCACCTTCTTCTATGACGACGGGCTCTCCGCCCGCGGGCAGCTGCCAGACACGGTCGACGGTCACATGCGTCTGTACCTGCTGTAGCTGACGCAGACAACCCCATGCTCCGGAATGCACCGGTGCATGGGGTTGAATGTCGGGGAATGGCGCTACTTGGCCTTCTCGATGATGTCAACGAGACGGAAGTGCTTGTCCTTGGAAAGCGGACGGGTCTCCTCGATACGAACAAAGTCGCCGATTCCGGCTTCATTGTTCTCGTCATGTGCCTTCACCTTGGTGGAGGAACGCATGATCTTGCCGTAGAGGGCGTGCTGCTTGCGGTCCTCAAGCTCGACGACGATGGTCTTCGACATCTTGTCGGAAACCACGTAGCCGGTGCGAACCTTGCGGGCGCCCTGTTCCTTGTTGTCCACGATTGCCTCACTCATAATTAAGCCTCAGCTCCCGGAACGACGGACAGGCCCAGCTCGCGCTCGCGAATAACAGTGTAGATGCGGGCGATGTCGCGCTTGACCGTGCGCAGGCGGCGGTTGTTGGTCAGCTGGCCGGTGGCCAGCTGGAAACGCAGGTTGAACAGTTCTTCCTTGGCCTCGGAGAGGCGGGTGACCAGTTCTTCCTCGTTGAGTTCACGGAACTCATGTGCGGGGGTACCGATAGCCATCAGAGCTGATCCTCCCTCTTGACGATACGGACCTTGCAGGGAAGCTTCTGGCCGGCGCGGCGCAGAGCCTCGAGAGCCGTTGCTTCATCCGGGTAGCTCATCTCGAAGAGAATACGGCCCGGCTTGATGTTGGCGACCCACTTCTCCACCGGGCCCTTACCGGAACCCATACGCACGCCAAGCGGCTTCTGGGTCAGGGGGCGGTCCGGGAAGATGTTGATCCACACCTTGCCACCGCGCTTGACGTGGCGGTTGATGGCGATACGTGCGGACTCGATCTGACGGTTGGTGATGTAGGCCGGCTCGAGAGCCTGGATGCCGTACTCACCGAAGGTGATGCGGTTGCCGCCCTTGGAGATACCGCTACGGGTGGGGCGGTGCTGGCGACGGTACTTAACGCGCTTAGGGATAAGCATGTTTAGCCCTCCTGCTTCTGCTCAGCACGCTGACGACGCTGACCACCACGACGCGGACGTGCGTTGCGGTCACCGCGGCCACGGCGCTCGGCGGGTGCATTGATCTCGCTCTCGCGACGGCCACCGACGACGTCACCCTTGTAGATCCACACCTTGACGCCAATGCGTCCGAAGGTGGTGTGGGCCTCGTAGGTGCCGTAGTCGATCTCGGCGCGGAGGGTGTGCAGCGGAACGCGACCCTCGTGGTAGCGCTCGGTGCGGGACATCTCGGCACCGCCGAGACGACCCGAGCACACAACCTTGATGCCCTTGACCTGCGGCTGGCGCATCGCGGACTGGATGGCCTTTCGCATCGCGCGGCGGAAGGCCACGCGGTTGGTCAGCTGCTCGGCGATGGACTGTGCCACCAGCTGGGCGTTGGCGTCAATGTTCTTGACCTCGAGGATGTTGAGGTTGACCTGCTTCTCGGTGAGCTTCTCCAGCTCGCGGCGGATGCGGTCGGCCTCGGCGCCACGACGTCCGATGACAATACCCGGGCGTGCGGTGTGGATATCAACGCGAACCCGGTCGCGGGTGCGCTCGATGACAACGTCGGCGATGCCGGCGCGGTCGAGGCCCTTTGACAGGAAATCACGGATCTTGATGTCCTCGGCGACGTAGTCGGCGTAGGACTTGTCGGCGTACCAATGGGACTTCCAGTCGGAAGTGATGCCCAATCGGAGGCCGTGGGGGTGGATCTTCTGGCCCACTAGTTGGCTCCTTCCTTCTGGCTCTCAACGACCACGGTGATGTGGCTGCTGCGCTTACGGATCTGGAAAGCACGTCCCTGAGCGCGGGGCTGGAATCGCTTCATGGTCGGGCCCTCGTCGGCGTAAGCCTCGGAGATGACCAGCGAGCGGGGATCCAGGCCGAAGTTGTTCTCAGCATTGGCGGCTGCGGAAGCAACGACCTTGGCGACCGGCTCGGAAGCGGCCTGCGGAGCGTACTTGAGGATGGACAGTGCCTCGGACACGGACTTGCCGCGGACGAGGTCGATGACGCGACGTGCCTTCATCGGGGAAACGCGGACGTAGCGGGCGGTCGCGCGTGCGGAGGTGATGTTCTCACTCATCGTTAGCGGCGTCCCTTCTTATCGTCCTTGATGTGACCCTTGAAGGTCTTGGTCGGGGCGAACTCGCCCAGCTTGTGGCCGACCATGGCATCATCCACGAACACCGGCACATGCTTGCGTCCATCGTGGACGGCAAAGGTGTGGCCGATGAAATCGGGGAGAATGGTGGAACGGCGGGACCAGGTCTTGATGACCTGCTTGGTTCCCTTTTCGTTCTGAGCATCGACCTTGTTGAGGAGGTGCTCATCGACGAACGGGCCCTTTTTAAGGCTGCGTGGCATTCTTCGTTACCTCCTCTTAGCGCTTCTTGTTCTTGTTGGCGCGACGGCGACGGACGATCATGTCATCGCTGTAACGCTTCGGCTTGCGGGTGCGGCCTTCCTTCTGGCCCCACGGCGAGACCGGGTGGCGACCACCGGAGGTCTTGCCTTCACCGCCGCCGTGCGGGTGATCGACCGGGTTCATCACGACACCACGGACGGTCGGGCGCCAGCCCTTCCAGCGCATACGGCCGGCCTTGCCCCAACGGATGTTGATCTGATCGGCGTTGCCGACCTCACCGACGGTTGCGCGGCAACGGATGTCCACGCGACGGATCTCGGTGGAGGGCATACGCAGGACGGCGTAGGCGCCTTCCTTACCCAGCAGCTGCACGGAGGCACCTGCGGAACGGGCCAGCTTTGCTCCGGCGCCCGGCTTCAGCTCCACGTTGTGGATGGTGGTACCGGTCGGGATGTTGCGCAGCGGCAGGTTGTTGCCCACCTTGATGTCGGCGGTGGCGCCGGACTCAATGATGGTTCCCTGCTTCAGGCCCTTCGGCGCAACGATGTAGCGCTTCTCGCCGTCGTAGTAGTGCAACAGGGCGATGTTGGCGGTGCGGTTCGGGTCGTACTCGATGTGCGCGACCTTGGCCAGGATGCCGTCCTTGTCATTGCGACGGAAGTCGATGACGCGGTAGCGGCGCTTGTGTCCACCACCGCGGTGACGGGTGGTGATGTGACCGTGAGAGTTGCGTCCGCCGGTCTTGGACAGGGGGCGCAGAAGTGACTTCTCAGGGGTCGAACGGGTGATCTCCGAGAACATGGAAACGGAGCTCTGGCGGCGACCCGGGGTTGTCGGCTTGTACTTACGAATAGCCATAATGTGTCCTTTTCTATCGACGTCTTAAGCGACGGAACCGTTGAAGATGTCGATGGAGTCGCTGCCCTCACGAAGAGTGACATAGGCGCGCTTGGTGGCCTTACGGACACCGAAGCCGGACCGGGTGCGCTTGCGCTTGCCCTGGCGGTTGACGGTGTTCACGGAAGCAACCTTGACGCCGAAGATCTCTTCGACAGCAATCTTGATCTGAGTCTTGTTGGCGTCGGTGGAGACGAAGAACGTGTAGACGTTCTGCTCCATGAGGCCGTAGGACTTCTCAGAGACGACCGGTGCGATGATGATGTCGCGTGGGTTGGCGATGGTAGCCATTTAGTTCTCTTCCTCCTTTACCGCACCGGTGGCACGGTTGATGAAGGTGTGGAGAGCTTCAACGGAGAACACGATGTCATCGGAGTTGAGGACGTCATAGGTGTTCAGCTGATCGGCGACCAGGATGTGGACGCCGGGCAGGTTGTTGGCGCTCTTGTGTGCGTTGATATCCTCGCGGCCCAGGACGAGCAGGATGGACTTACGCTCGGACAGACGCTCGATGAAAGCCTTTGCGGACTTGGTCGAGGGGGTCTGGCCCGGCACCAGTTCGGAGATGACGTGGATACGATCGTTGCGTGCACGATCGGACAGGGCACCGCAGAGAGCGGCGGCCTTCATCTTCTTGGGGGTGCGCTGAGAGTAGTCACGCGGCTTGGGGCCGTGCGAGATGCCACCACCGGTGAAGTGCGGGGCGCGGATCGAACCCTGACGGGCGCGACCGGTTCCCTTCTGGCGGAACGGCTTGCGGCCGCCGCCACGCACCTCGGCGCGGGTCTTGGTGGAGTGGGTGCCCTGTCGAGCTGCTGCAAGCTGTGCGATGACAACCTGGTGCAGCAGTGCGACGGAGACCTCACGGTCGAAAATCTCGGCGGGCAGGTCAACGGAACCGTCGGTCTTGCCGTCGGCGGTGTGGACATCCAGCTTCAGATTCGTCATGCGTGTGCACCGCCCTTCACTGCGGTCTTAACGGTAACGATGCCGCCACGGTTGCCCGGGATCGCACCCTTGATCAGGATGAGGTTGGCATCGGCGTCAATCTTCTGAACCTTGAGGTTCTGGGTGGTGACGCGGTCATTACCCATACGGCCGGCCATACGCTTGCCCTTGAACACACGACCGGGGGTCGAGGCAGCACCGATGCCACCGACGCGGCGGTGTGCTGCCTGGTTACCGTGGCCTGCGCCCTGTCCGGCGAAGCCGTGGCGCTTCATGGCGCCGGCGTAGCCCTTACCCTTGGAGGTACCGGTGACATCAACGAACTTAACGTCGTTGAAGATCTCCACGGTCACATCCTGTCCAACCTCGTAGCCGGAGATGTCGTCCATACGGATCTCGGCGACGTGGCGGCGGGGGGTAACGCCTGCCTTCTGGAAGTGTCCGGCCTGGGGCTGGTTCACCTTACGGGGGTCAATATCGCCATAGGCGATCTGGATGGCGTTGTAGCCATCGGTTTCAATGGTACGAATCTGGGATACCACGCACGGTCCAGCTTCGACGACGGTCACCGGGATAACTCGGTTCTCCTCGTCGAAGATCTGAGTCATGCCGAGCTTGGTGCCCAGAATGCCCTTGATCTCGTTTTCACTCATTATTTATTCTCCGCTGCCAAGTTCTACGTCGATCACTGAATATTCACATCGACGCTGGCCGGAAGATCGATGCGCATGAGGGCATCAACCGTCTTCGGCGTCGGGTCGAGGATGTCGATCAGGCGCTTGTGGGTGCGCATCTCGAAGTGCTCGCGAGAGTCCTTGTACTTATGGGGAGAACGAATAACGGCGTACACGTTCTTTTCGGTGGGCAAAGGCACCGGTCCAACGACTCGGGCACCCGTGCGGGTGACCGTCTCGACGATCTTGCGTGCAGACGCATCAATCGCCTCGTGGTCGTAGGCCTTGAGCCTAATGCGGATCTTTTGTCCCGCCACGCTAATCCTCTTCCTCGCTCGTCCCACATCTTCCATTTCGGAGAGCGGTGGGAATTCGCTTCATTCTTTCTCTATAACGTTGTCCGGGCTCGGGGCTCGGGCGCAACGCCAGTGTTTAACCTGACTGTCAATGTCTCTGACATGGATCACGGGCGCTGGACAAATAAAGGCGCCGCACGTGATTCAGGAAATCGGAAGGGACCGGTGCTGATTGCGTGGCCCTAACGTAACTGCCGCTGTTTATTTGCCATGCCCCTTCTCCGGTTCCGCCTTCGCCGGTCACCCGACTTCAGTGGATACCTCTACGGGGTTGAATCGGTCTCCCTCCTCGACCCCAATGAAGGTGTCATGTTCGCCCCACCATCGATCGTCATACAGCTTCCGTGGCAACCGTCCATCTTCTCAGGTGTACGGGCACGCAAACTAACGCCATGTTGAGGCAACCTGAACAGTAAACCACAAACCTTCGCTGAAGACAACCGGCGGCCCCGGTGGTCCCCGTGGCCACCCGCTGTTCCGCAACCACCGTCACGCTTGTGGCCTACCATTGACCTTAAAAGCTGTTCACCGACGACAAGGAGAGCATCAATGTCCGACAACCAGCACCCAGGTGACCACCCCGAGGGCAATCCCGTGCAGTTCACGGATGGTTCGTCCCTCCAGACCGCACACGGACGCACCGTCATCGAGGATGTCGTGGTGTCCAAGATCGCGGGCCTGGCCGCCCGTGAGGTCTCGGGGGTGTACTCGCTCGGCGGTGGCACAGCCCGTGTGGTCGGTGCCATTCGTGGTTCCTTCAGCGGATCGCCCAATGTCCAGCAGGGCGTGACCGTGGAGGTCGGTGAGCGTCAGGCGGCGGTGGATGTGGCGATCGTCGCGGAGTACGGCGTGGCCATCCACGAGCTCGCGGAGGCGATCCGGCGCAATATCATCCTCGCCATTGAGAGGATGACCGGCCTCGAGGTCACCGAGGTCAACGTCACCGTCCACGATGTCCACCTGGACCTGGGCGAGGAGGACGTCGAGCTCCCGCCGGCGTCGCCCGAGACGGATTCCATCCCCCGGGTCCAGTAGCCTGCCATGGATACCGCCGTGGACATCCTCCCTTTCGGTGCGGCCCGCAGGATCGTGGCCGGGCTCCTTGCCATTCCCGGCATCGCCGGCATGTCCGGGGGCGCCTTCGGCGAGGTTGCGCTCTACTACCCCTTTGAGCGGGTCCACGGATTGAAACTGGTTCGCGACCCGCACAGCGGGGTGCCGGAGCGGGTTGAGGTGCATCTGATCGCGGATCTCCGGGCGCTGCTGCACACCTCTCCCCCGACCCCGCTGGTCACCGTGGCCGACAGTGCCAGGTCGGTCGTCGTCAAGCAATGTGCGTTGCCGGTTGATGTTATTTTTTCAGGAGGGCAGTGATGAGTAGTTACACGGTTGTCGGACTGGCCGTCGGCCTGGCGCTGGCATTCGCCATCATTCTCGGCGGGTGGATCGGTTTGATGTTCGCTCTGGTTTTCGGCGGGGTCGGCGGCCTGGTCGGCGCGCAGCTCGACGGCCGCATCGATCTGCGCCTGCTTTTCGACGCCACGGGGCGGGGGCGCAGATAGATGGAGGCACCCCGCCGTCCCGGCCGCATCAGGATCTCCGAGCGGGCCGTGAACAGAATCGTCGCAGCCGCCACGGCGAGCGTTCCCGGCGTCGTCGGGATGTCCCGCGGTTCCTCGCGCATCGCGGGCAGGAGCTATCCCAGGTGCGACGTGCAGATCGATGAGGACGGCCGGACCGCGAGTATCGAGGCTTTCATCGCCGTCTCATGGCCAGCACCGGTCACCGACGTCGCGGTGGCGGTGCGCACCGCGGTCATCGACTGGGTTGGGGCGATGACCGGGATCACCGCACTGCGTGTCAATGTCGTGGTCGGACCCGTCGTGCCCTCCGACACCAGGGTGACCCGCGCACTCATCGACGCCCGCCCCCGGCTTCCGCGTCTGCGTCGGCTCACGGTAATCGAGGCCGGGCCCTCCATCCCCGTTGACACCGCACCGAGCAGGGATCTGACGCCGATCGTGGTGCACCCGCATCCCGTCCGTTCCATCACCGCGCCCCCGCCGCCCCGGCTTCGGCCCATTGTCACCGTCCCGGGAAGGGTGGTGTGAATCCATGACAGGATCGGAGGATTCCGCGGTCAGGGAACCGCGCGCCACCCCGCTTGCCAAGTGGGTGGCGCTCCTGGCCGGGGTCGCGCTGCTCGCAGTATCCTGTATGGGTGCGCGGGAGCTCTACATTCTCGGCTCCGACACCACCGCCCTGGAGAGCTGGGTGGAGCCGGTGCTCGAGATCATCGGCAATGCCCGCTACCAGTACTGGATGTTTCCGCTGGGATGCGCCTCGGCCGTTCTCGGCCTTGTCCTGCTCTACATCTCCGTCCGCCCCCGCACCCGCACCCACCGGCGAATCAGTTCCCGGGTTCCGGTGTACATGCGCCCCCTGGATCTGATGCGCATGTTCACCGCGGCCGCAGAGGGGGTCCCGGGTGTCGCCACCGCGCGGACGGTGGTGCGCACCCGCCAGATCACGGTCACCGTCTACGGCGACACCACCGACCCCGAGCTCAGTCGCCGAGTCCTGGAGGCGGTCGAACCCCTGGGTACCCTGATCTCACCGGCTCCGACCGTCAGCGTGACCCTGGGCTCGCCGCGGCGCGAAGGTGGTGCGCGATGAGCCGGCTTCTCTCCTCAATCGACCGCCTGATCGTCGCACTGCTCGGGATCGTCGCGCTGCTCGGTGGTGCGTGGTCGATCGGACTGTTCTTCAATGAGCCGCACTCCCAACGGCTGGCCGACCGGATCAACAATCAACTGTGGTTGAGCGCCTATGACCAGGACTGGTTCGTCCTCGCCGCGCTCGCGGTGGTCATCGTATCCATTTTCGCCGCCACGGCGATCATCACGGCGAACCTGCGCCGCCACCGCATCTCGCGGGTGGTTTCCGACGCGTCGACAGCGCAGGGCCTGATCGCCTACAACGTCAACCAGATCGCCCGGGCGGTGGCTGAGACCCTCGATGATCCCTTCACCCACATCAACAGCGTCTCCCACCGGGTGTGGGTTGACCGCGGTCGCCCGACGATGGAGCTGACCATCCACGCCCAGGGCACGGTAGACGTCGCCGGTCTGATTCCCGCCATCGAACAGGCGGAGTCCGATATTCGCTCGGCCGTCGGGGACCTGGACCTTGACACCGTATTCAGAATCCACCTCGCCAGACTGGACTAGAACCACCTGCGCCACGGCGGGGTGCGCACCGGATGCGTGTCGACGCCAGGGCCGAAAACCGTGCTGCAGGCGGCACGTTCGGGGATCAGGGATACTCGAGGCTGATGATCCGGGTGACCTCGCCGAGTTCCCATCGCCGCCCGGCCGTCTCCATGAGCAGCGTCGTCCCCACGCTCAACCTGATTAGCCTGTCCCACGGTCGGATCCGGCGATCAATTCGGCGCCGATCCACCGTGAACCTGGTCAACCCGTGGTCCAGTAGTGCGCAGGCGCCATCGCTGAAGGAGATGTGGAACACCCTGTCCCCGATTTCCGGGCGCCGCATCGGCTCGAGGGAGTCGATGCTTTCCGTGGGGTGCTCATCGACCATGGTAATCGCGGTGACCACGCCGAGGCGGTGATCAATTCCCTCGGAATCGATCAGGAGCAGCGGTGAACCCACCGCAGCCCTTCTGACCCGACTATAGGGCCAGACCCCCGGCTGGAGCGGCTCACCCGAGCCATCGACGCCCCGGACGCAGACGCGGAAAGGATCAATGGTGATCCGGTGCTGCGGGGAGATCGTGTCGATGACGTACCTGGCCGTGACGGCCTGAACGGGTGTCGGGGCGGCCAGACGCGAATACCCTGAGATCATGGCGGGGTTCCGGCCACGCATCTCCCGCAGGGCGGCCACGAGTTCCTCGTCCTCAGACCCCCAACCGATCCCGCGGTTCGCCAGCATCCCGAAAAGGGTGCTCAGGGAGACATCGGGCTGCCCCTCCCAGGTGGCCTGCAGCTCCGCGATGACGAACGGGATTCGGGTGGGATCTTTCATGGAACTCAACTCTAAACCACGCCTTCGGCTGGCGGCGACGCGGGCAGACACGAAAAAGGGCCCGGAGAATTTCTTCTCCGGGCCCTTCAAGGGGGGAAGGCGGCGGTTCAGTGTTCAGACTGTCCCGACGCCGTCCTCATCAGATCATTACTTGATGATCTTGGTGACGCGGCCGGCGCCAACGGTGCGGGAGCCCTCGCGGATAGCGAAGCGCAGGCCCTCATCCATGGCAACGGGCTGAATCAGGGTGACGGTCATGTCGACGTTGTCGCCGGGCATAACCATCTCGGTGCCCTCGGGCAGCTTCACAACACCGGTAACGTCGGTGGTGCGGAAGTAGAACTGAGGACGGTAGTTGTCGAAGAACGGGGTGTGGCGGCCGCCCTCGTCCTTGCCCAGGACGTAGACGGAACCCTCGAATTCGGTGTGGGGGGTGTAGGCGCCGGGCTTGACGATAACCTGGCCGCGCTCAACGTCCTCGCGCTTGATGCCACGGAGGAGCAGACCACAGTTGTCGCCGGCCTCAGCGGAATCGAGGAGCTTGCGGAACATCTCGATACCGGTGACGGTGGTGGCGGTGGACTTTTCCTTGATACCGATGATCTCAACGTCATCGTTGACGTTCAGGCTGCCGCGCTCGACACGACCGGTGACGACGGTGCCGCGGCCGGTGATGGTGAAGATGTCCTCGATGGGCATGAGGAAGGGCTTGTCGGTCTCACGAACCGGATCCGGGATGTTGTCATCGCAGGCCTGCATGAGCTCCAGGATCTGCTTTGCCCACTTCTCGTCGCCCTCGAGAGCCTTGAGTGCGGAGATGTGAACGATCGGGGCGTCCTCGTCGTAGTCCTGCTCAGCGAGAAGCTCACGAACCTCCATCTCGACGAGCTCGATGATTTCCTCATCATCAACCATGTCGCACTTGTTCAGGGCAACGAGGATGTAGGGGACGCCGACCTGGCGAGCAAGCAGAACGTGCTCACGGGTCTGCGGCATCGGGCCGTCGGTGGCGGCGACCACGAGGATTGCACCGTCCATCTGAGCGGCGCCGGTGATCATGTTCTTGATGTAGTCGGCGTGGCCCGGGGCATCGACGTGTGCGTAGTGGCGCTTCTCGGTCTGGTACTCCACGTGGGAGATGTTGATCGTGATGCCACGCTCCTTCTCCTCGGGAGCCTTATCGATGGCGTCGAAGGCGAAAGCCTCATTGAGATCCGGGAAGGCGTCAGCCAGAACCTTGGTGATAGCCGCGGTGGTGGTGGTCTTGCCGTGGTCAACGTGACCGATGGTGCCGATGTTTACGTGGGGCTTGGTACGCTCGAACTTCGCCTTTGCCACTGTATGTCCTCCTGGACTTCGTGGTGGCTACGACTTTCGCAGCCACGAATTGGTTTTGCCCTCACCGCGCGACCAGCCCGGGAGACTGATTGAAAACGGTTCAGGTTCATTACAAAATGTGCCAGTTACATGATCCTAGGGGCACCGGCGTTCATTATCAAACTACCAGTTACCCTGTGGACATTCGCGGGGTAACGGCCAGCTGGAGGCACCCGCTTCGCGCGGATGCATCCAGCGGGCCGCCACCCCGCACACCCCCTGCTCCGACTGACACGGAGGAGACACGGGATGCGGTTCCCACCGGGCACGGGCGCGGTGGGGGCGGACTCCCTGGGAAAACCTAGGAGGCCGTTCCGTTGCGCTCGGCGATGACATCCGCCGCAACGCTGGAGGGGACCTCCGCGTAGGAATCGAAGACCATGGAGTAGTTGGCACGTCCCTGGGTCTTGGAGCGCAGGTCACCGACGTAGCCGAACATCTGCGACAGCGGCACCTTGGCCTTGACCAGCTTGGCGCCGGCGCGATCCTCCATGGACACGATCTGGCCACGGCGGGAGTTCACGTCGCCGATGACCTCACCCATGTACTCTTCGGGCGTGGTGATCTCGACGGACATGATCGGCTCCAGCAGGACCGGCTTCGCCTTGGCCACTGCTTCCTTGAACGCCTGCGAACCGGCGATCTTGAAGGCCATTTCCGAGGAGTCGACGTCGTGGTAGGCGCCGTCCTCCAGGGTGGCCTTGACGTTGACCAGCGGGAAGCCCGCGAGGAAGCCGTACTGCATGGCGTCCTGGATACCTGCGTCGACGGAGGGGATGTACTCCCTCGGCACGCGGCCACCGGTGACGGCGTTGACGAACTTGTAGGTGGCGGATTCGCCCTCTTCAAGATCCTCGGGTGCGGGTGCGTAGGGCTCGATGGAGATGATCACCTTCGCGAACTGACCCGAACCACCGGTCTGCTTCTTGTGGGTGTAGTCGAGGTGCTCGACGGGCTTGCGGATCGTCTCACGGTAGGCGACCTGCGGCTCACCGACGTTGGCCTCGACCTTGTACTCACGACGCATGCGGTCGACGAGGACGTCGAGGTGGAGCTCACCCATGCCGCCGATGACGGTCTGACCGGACTCATCGTCCAGGTGGACGGTGAAGGTCGGGTCCTCCTCGGCGAGCTTCTGGATGGCCACGCCGAGCTTTTCCTGGTCGGACTTGGTCTTGGGCTCGATGGCGACCTCGATGACCGGATCCGGGAAGTCCATGGACTCCAGGATGATCGGATCGGAGATGGAGCACAGGGTGTCACCGGTGGTGGTGTCCTTCAGACCGATGAAGGCGTAGATGTTACCGGCGTGCGCGATGTCAACAGGATTCTCCTTGTTGGCGTGCATCTGGAAGAGCTTGCCGATGCGCTCCTTCTTGTTCTTGGTGGAGTTGAGCACCTGCTCGCCCGGCTCGACCTTGCCGGAGTAGACGCGAACGAAGGTCAGCTTGCCGAAGAAGGGGTGTGCCGCGATCTTGAACGCGAGTGCGGACAGCGGCTCGTCATCGGAGGGCTTGCGGCTGAGCTCGACGGTCTCGTCGGACATGCTCACACCGTGGACCTCGCCGATGTCCAGCGGGTTGGGCAGGAAATCGATGACGGCGTCGAGCAGAGGCTGAACACCCTTGTTCTTGTACGCGGTGCCACAGAAGACGGGGTAGATCTCGGAGTTGATGACCATCTTGCGGATGGCGCCCTTGATCTCGTCGATGGTGAGTTCCTCGCCACCGAAGTACTTCTCCATCAGTTCCTCGTCGGATTCCGCAACGGTCTCCAGGAGCTTCTCGCGGTACTCCTCGGCGCGCTCGAGAAGGTCGGCTGGGATCTCCTCGACGGTGGCCTCGGTACCGATCGGGGTGACTCCGCGCCAGGTCAGCGCGCGCATCTGCAGAAGGTCGACGACACCGTCGAACTCATCCTCTGCGCCGATGGGCAGCTGCATGACCAGCGGCTTCGCGCCGAGGCGGTCCTCGATGGTGCCCACGGTGAAGTAGAAATCAGCACCGAGCTTGTCCATTTTGTTGACGAAGCAGATACGGGGGACGTCATACTTGGCTGCCTGGCGCCACACCTGCTCGGACTGTGGCTCGACGCCTTCCTTGCCGTCGAAGACGGCGACTGCGCCGTCGAGCACGCGGAGGGAGCGCTCAACCTCGACGGTGAAGTCGACGTGACCGGGGGTGTCAATGATGTTGATCTGGTTCTCATGCCAGAAACAGGTCACCGCGGCGGAGGTGATGGTGATGCCGCGTTCCTTCTCCTGCTCCATCCAGTCGGTGGTGGATGCACCGTCGTGGGTCTCACCGACCTTACGGTTGATGCCGGTGTAGAAGAGGATTCTCTCGGTGGTCGTGGTCTTACCGGCATCGATATGGGCCATGATGCCGATGTTGCGGACCTTCTTCAGGTCCTTAAGCACTTCTTGTGCCACAGTGGTACCCCAACTTGTTGGTTGTGGTGCCTATCGGAACCCTCGGCACTATCCCGACCGTGGTCGGAGCTGCCCGGGGCGCGATGAGACACCGACGGATATTTCTCTCGTTACATTTTGCCATTAAGTAGCGTAGCTGGCAGTGGCTGCTCTGTCAGCCACCCCTGGCAGTCCTGTGTAACACACTGCCCGCGAAGCTGCAGTCTGAAAGGAGCACCGGGTCACGTACGCTGCCTGTGAGACCAAATGCCCAGCCGCCGCTTTCCACTCCGGCACCGCGGGATCGCTGGGTGATCGATCGTGCGAACATGCAAGTGAAACTGGCGAATGGGCATTCATGTCGTTTGGAACTACCAGCGGTAGTGGGCGAAGGCGCGGTTGGCCTCTGCCATCTTGTGGGTGTCCTCGCGGCGCTTCACCGAAGCACCGAGGCCGTTGGAGGCATCCATGATCTCGTTCGCGAGGCGCTCGGTCATGGTGTTCTCGCGACGCTGGCGGGTGAAGCTCACGAGCCAACGCAGGGCCAGGGTGGTTGCGCGGTTCGGGCGAACCTCGACGGGCACCTGGTAGGTGGCGCCACCGACACGGCGGGAGCGGACCTCAAGGTCTGGGCGAACGTTGCCCAGAGCCTTTTCGAGGGTGCCGACCGGCTCGGTGCCGGTCTTCTCGCGGCAGATCTCGAGGGCACCGTAGACGATGCGCTCGGCGGTGGACTTCTTGCCATCGAGGAGGATCTTGTTCACGAGCTGGGTCACGAGCTCGGAATCGTATACCGGATCCTTGACGACGGGACGCTTGGGAGCTGCTGATTTACGCATTCTTCTTATCCCCTCTTGGCGCCGTAGCGCGAACGGGCCTGCTTGCGGTCCTTGACACCCTGGGTGTCGAGTGCGCCACGAATGATCTTGTAACGGACACCCGGGAGGTCCTTGACTCGACCACCGCGGACGAGCACCATCGAGTGCTCCTGCAGGTTGTGGCCCTCACCCGGAATGTAGGCGGAAACCTCGATGCCCGAGGTCAGGCGCACACGGGCGACCTTACGCAGAGCGGAGTTCGGCTTCTTGGGGGTGGTGGTGTACACACGGGTGCACACGCCACGGCGCTGAGGGGATCCCTTCAGTGCCGCGGTAGCCACCTTGGCGGACTTATCGTGGCGGCCCTTGCGGACCAGCTGCTGAATAGTTGGCATGAACCATCCTTATTTCGGAGTTGTTCTGTAAAATCGGCCGCGTAACGCCCCGAGAGGCGAACACGAAATGAGTTCTTCGATGGCGCGCGATACGGGAAAAAGTACCTGGACGCGCAAAAATAGGGGCTCTTTTCCGGGGCCCTGCCGCACGTCACAGACACCTACCCGAAGCTCACATGCGCCACCGCATCCCGGATTCCCAGGGGCGGTACCAGCGCGTGCAGGCGAGGTGGCCGTCAATTCCCAACTACGTAAGTGGGACTCGTTAACGGACACTACCAGTCTCCGCCCCCGAACTCCAAAACGCCGACCCGTCCGACTCCTCTACGATGGGGATCATGTCAGATACAGTCGGGGCAGGTGCCCCCCGGAAGCGTGCAACGGATGACCTGCGCAACGCGACGGTCGGCGAGCTGAGCGCGGCGCTGTCGCGCGGTCAGCTCACCCTCGTCGAGTTCGAGGAACGATCCACCCTCGCCTATTCCGCGCGGTTCATGGATGAGCTGCAGGATCTCATCGCCGATGTCAGGCTCGACGCATCGCCGAGCCACTTCGCCCTGCAGGCCCCCGGAACCGCAACACCTGGAACCGCAACACCCGGAGCGGGCACCGCCTCGGGGGCCGTGGCCCTGATCCGCTCACGCATCACCGGACAGCCCGGCGGTTCCGGGTTGTCGCTGTCGCTGATGGGCGGTGCAACGAGAGCCGGTAACTGGCTGTGTCCGAGCAGCCACTCCTCCATCACCGTGATGGGGGGCAACGTCATCGATCTGCGGGAGGCGACCTTTGAAAGCGGGGAGATCCGCATCACCGCTTTCGCCCTGATGGGCGGTATCGAGATCATTGTGCCGGAGGGCGTGAGGGTGCGCTGTGATGGGGTCGGGATCATGGGCGCCTTCGAGGCGTCGGTGGATAAGACCGCCACGGTCCAGCCCGGGAGCCTTCCCGCCGATGCGCCCACCGTTCAGGTCAGCGGCGTGGCACTGATGGGCGGGGTATCGGTGGTGACCAGGCCCAGGGACTACAACTAGGCTGTGGTGGGTCCACCCGCGGTGTGCCACCGCCGGGCGGGTCCCTGGCGCCCTCTTCGAATGATCCGGCACCCGCGCCGCCCCGACCAACCCCGCATCCCGGCGGCCTCCGCCTGATCGGGAGGTGGCGTTGAAAACTGGTGGGCAGAGTCTTTTCACACAACCGCTTGTCGGACATCACTTCCCGTGGCTTCCGCGGGACAGCGATCCCCACTGCCCTACGATGCTGGAACACCAGATATGGGTGACTGTGGGTAAGTTCCCGCCATATGTTGTGATTCTTCAGACAATAGGATCATGCTTACAAATATGTAATTAAAAGCTATGGTCGAACGCATGGCACATCTTCTCGATCCGGCCCACACCATAGACGAGTATCTCGAGCGCTCCGATTGGCGCGTCAACGCCAACGCCAATCAGGACTATTCACTCGGGGGAATGATCCTCAACACCTCCGGCAAGGTGATGGCCAACTACTGGCTCGACCACATTTTCAGCGATGAGGCGGGGGCGGCGCACCGCAACGGCGACATCCACATCCACGACCTGGACATGCTCGCCGGTTACTGCGCCGGCTGGTCGCTGCGCCAACTGCTGGAGGAGGGCTTCGGTGGCGTGGCCGGAGCCATCTCCTCCGGCCCGCCGAGGCATTTCTCCACGGCGTGCGGGCAGATCGTCAACTTCCTTGGCACCCTGCAGAATGAATGGGCCGGTGCCCAGGCGTTCTCCAGCTTCGACACCTACATGGCGCCCTTCGTCCGACTGGACGGCCTCGACTATCACCAGGTGGAGCAGCTCCTCCAGGAACTGATCTTCAACCTCAACGTCCCCTCCAGGTGGGGCACCCAGACACCCTTCACCAATCTCACCTTCGACTGGTCGTGCCCCGGTGATCTCCGCGACCAGGTTCCCTTCATCGGCGGTGAACCGGTCAGTTTCACCTACGGGGACCTGGGCAAGGAGATGGAGATGATAAACGCGGCGTTCATCGCCGTGATGTCCCGCGGGGACGCCGTGGGCCGGCCGTTCACCTTCCCCATTCCCACCTACAACATCACCGATGATTTCGACTGGGACTCCCCCAACGCCCGCTCCCTGTTCACCATGACCGCAAGGTACGGCCTGCCCTACTTCCAGAACTTCCTCAACTCGGATCTGGACCCGGGAATGATCCGCTCGATGTGTTGCCGGCTCCAGCTCGATCTCAGAGAGCTGCTACGGCGTGGCAACGGACTCTTCGGCTCCGCGGAGCAGACCGGGTCGATCGGGGTGGTCACCCTCAACTGCGCCCGGCTGGGGTACCTCAACCCCGGGGATGAGGCGGGCTTGCTCCGCGCCGCCACGCACCTGACCGCACTTGCCGTGGACACCCTGGAACGACGAAGGTCGTGCGTCGAGAAGCTGCTGGACAAGGGCCTCTATCCCTACACAAGACGGTGGCTCCCCGGATTGGAGAACCACTTCTCCACGGTAGGGGTCAACGGGTGCAACGAGATGGTGCGGAATTTCAGCGGGGATGCCTTCGATCTCAGCGATCCCAGGGGCAACGAGCTGGTCGCCGGCCTGCTCGACCATGTCAACTCACTGCTGGTCACGGCGCAGGAGGAGACCGGGCACCTCTACAACCTCGAGGCAACGCCGGCGGAAAGCGCAACCTACCGCTTCGCGCGGGAGGATCGCGCCCGCCATCCGGGGATCCTGCAGGCCGGAAGCGCGGAGGAGCCGTACTACACCAACTCCTCCCAACTTCCGGTGGCCCACACCCCGGACCCCTTCGAGGCGCTGTTCGCGCAGGAGAACCTGCAGGGCAAGTACACCGGAGGCACGGTGCTGCACCTCTACATGGGTGCGGCGCTGAGTTCCGGGGAGAGCTGTGCCCGCCTCGTGCGCCGGGCGTTGGAAAACTTTCGTATCCCCTACATCACGATCACCCCGACCTTTTCCATCTGTCCCGCCCACGGATACCTCTCGGGTGAACACCCGCTGTGCCCGCACTGCGGCTCCCCGACCGAGATGTGGACCCGCGTCATGGGGTATTTCCGCCCGGTATCCAGTTTCAACACCGGTAAGAGGGGTGAGTTCCATGAACGCAGGTATTTCTCGGAGTCCCTCGTGCAATGACCTGCCCCTGGCCGGAATCATCCCGTTCTCCGCCACCGACTGGCCGGGCCGGCTGACCGTCAGCGTGTTCACACAGGGGTGCCCGTGGAGGTGCGTCTACTGCCACAACCCCGGCCTCCAGGAATTCGGGGAGGGGGAATCGACCATGTCCCGGGCCCTTGAGCTGATGGAAAGACGAAGACAGCTTATCGACGCCCTGGTCATCACCGGAGGTGAGCCGCTCGCACACGCCGCCCTGCCGGCCGCGATCGCGGCCGCGCACGACCACGGTTTCAGTGTCGGCCTGCATACTTGTGGCTATGCACCACGGAGAATGCGTGGGCTGCTCGAGACCGCCGACACCAGGCCGGACTGGATCGGCCTGGATATCAAGGGACTGCCCGGGGACATGCCGGGCGTCGCGGGATGCACCCCGCGGGCCGCGCTCGCGGCCTGGGAAACACTCGATATCATCGGCTCCTCGGGGGTGGCGGTGCAGGTCCGCACCACCGTGTGGCCCGGTGGCATCGTGGACCGGCATCTTTCCCGGCTGCGCGCCGAGGTAGCCGAGCGTGGCCATGAACTGGTGATCCAGAACGCCCGCGGCGTCGACTCCTACGGAAACTATCTCCAGGTCACCTAGGTGGTGTTCCACAGACGGAACAGCAACGTTCCGGACATGGCACAGGGCCCGGCACCTTCCTTTTTCAAGGAAAGGCGCCGGGCCCTGTGCTTCCAGCAGACCAGTTGCTCAGAACCGGAGAAGGACCACCATTTTCTAGTAGGCCTCGTCCAGCGGGACGGAGGCGCCGGTGAATTCACCGAAGCCGTCGTCACCATAGATCGACTCACCGAAGGTCGGGATCGAGTAGGCGGCGTTGCGGGCCGCCTCGGTGGGCTTGATCGAGATGTTGCGGTAACGGGAGATTCCGGTACCGGCCGGGATCAGCTTACCGATGATCACGTTCTCCTTCAGGCCGATCAGCTTGTCGGAGCGCTTGTTGATGGCGGCGTCTGTGAGCACTCGGGTGGTCTCCTGGAAGGAGGCCGCCGAGAGCCACGACTCGGTCGCCAGCGAAGCCTTGGTGATACCCATGATCTCCGAACGCAGCTCCGCGGGCTGGCCGCCCGCTCCGATTGCCTCGGAGTTTGCCAGCTTCGCCTCGGAGAGATCCACCAGGGTGCCCGGAAGGAACTCGGTGGAACCGGATTCGATGACGGTACCGCGACGCAGCATCTGTCGAATGATGATCTCGATGTGCTTATCGTGGATGGCCACACCCTGTGCCCGGTAGACGGCCTGCACCTCATCGATGAGGTGCTGCTCGACACCGCGGCGTCCGAGGATCTCGAGCACGTCGTGCGGATCCGCGGCGCCACGGAGCAGTCGCATGCCCACGGTGACATGGTCTCCCTCGGACAGCGTGCGCTCGATAAACGCACCCGGGTTCGACTCCATGGGCACCCGCACCGATGCCAGGCCCTGACGCTTGGACAGCTTCTCATAGACCACGTTGTCCGAACCATCATCGGGAACGATGGTCAGGGTGTAGAAGTTGCCCTCGTCGTCGAGGTGGACGGTACCGTCGACGGACGCAATCGGTGCACGGTTCTTGGGAACACGCGCCTCGAAGAGCTCCTGCACACGGGGCAGACCGCCGGTGATGTCACCACCGACACCACCCTGGTGGAAGGTACGCATCGTCAGCTGGGTGCCGGGCTCACCGATCGACTGTGCGGCGACGATGCCCACAGCCTCTCCGATGTCAACCTGCTTGCCCGACGCCATGGACTTGCCGTAGCACTTCGCGCAGACACCTGTCGGGGTCTGGCAGGTCAGCACCGAACGAACCTTGACATCCCTGACGCCGGCGTCGACGAGCAGATCGATGTTGAGCTCATTGAGATCCGTACCTGCGGACAGAAGGAGGTTGCCCGCGGCGTCGGTGGCATCGCCTGCGAGAACACGACCGGAGACCGAGGTCTCGATCAACTCGTGGCGGGTGTAGCCGGACACCGCTCCGGTGGAATCCAGGACCTCGGCCGCAACCGGGACGCGGACACCCTGGCGGGTACCGCAGTCCTCGACACGGACGATGACATCCTGCGCCACGTCGACGAGTCGGCGGGTCAGGTAGCCCGAGTCCGCGGTACGCAGAGCGGTATCGGCCAGGCCCTTGCGGGAACCGTGGGAGTTATTGAAGTACTCGAGCACCGTCAGTCCCTCACGGAAGGAGGTTTTGATCGGTCGGGTGATGTAGTCACCCTTCGAGTTCACCACCATGCCCTTCATACCCGCCAGCGTCCAGATCTGGCGCATGTTACCCGCGGCACCCGACTTCACGATCATCGGGATCGGGTTGTCATCGGGGTAGAGGTTCTCCACAGCCTCGCCGACCTCGTCGGTGGCGTCCTTCCAGAGCTCGACCAGACGGTCATAGCGCTCACGGCCGGTCAACTTACCCCTGCCGTACTTGTTCTCAATCTGGCTCGCCGCGACCTCGTAGCGATCCAGGATCTCCTCCTTGTTGGGGAGAACCAGCACGTCGGACATGGCGATGGTGACTCCGGAACGGGTGGCCCAGTAGAAGCCGGCGTCCTTCATCTTGTCCATCGTCTGGGCGACGGTGATCATCGGATACTTCGCCGCGAGGTCATTGACCACGTCACCGAGCATGATCTTGTTGGAGCCACCGCCCTTACGGACCATGACGCCCTCAAGGTAGGGGTAGTTCCACGGCAGCAGCTCGTTGAACATCACGCGACCGAGGGTGGTGTGCGCGAGCCAGGTCTCACCCTGGTTCCAGCCCTCCGGGAACAGCTCGGCCTCGAGATCGGTCGGGGGACGCAGATGGTTCAAACGGATGTGAACCGGTGCCTGGAGTCCGAGGACCCCACGGTCGTAGGCCATGATGGCCTCGGCGAGGGATGAGTAGACGCCCTTCTCCGGTGCACTGTCGGTGGCCTCCTCGAAGGCACCCTGGCCGCCGAACTCCTCACGCCCCTTCTCCAGGGTCAGGTAGTAGAGCCCGGTGACCATGTCCAGACGGGGCATGGCCAGGGGCTTACCCGACGCCGGGGAGAGGATGTTGTTCGATGCGAGCATCAGAACCCTCGCCTCGGCCTGGGCCTCCGCCGACAGGGGCAGGTGGACGGCCATCTGGTCGCCGTCGAAGTCGGCGTTGAAGGCCTCACAGGCCAGGGGGTGCAGCTGAATGGCCTTACCCTCGACGAGCACGGGCTCGAAGGCCTGGATACCCAGACGGTGCAGGGTGGGTGCACGGTTGAGCATCACGGGGTGCTCGGAGATGGCCTCCTCGAGGACATCCCACACCTCGGGACGCTGCCGCTCCACCATGCGCTTGGCGGACTTGATGTTCTGGGCGTACTCGTTTTCCACCAGTCGCTTCATCACGAAGGGCTTGAACAGCTCCAGAGCCATCAGCTTGGGCAGACCGCACTCGTGCAGACGCAGCTGCGGACCGACGATGATCACCGAACGACCCGAGTAGTCGACACGCTTACCCAGGAGGTTCTGGCGGAATCGACCCTGCTTGCCCTTCAGGAGGTCGGACAGGGACTTCAGCGGACGGTTGCCCGGTCCGGTGACCGGACGGCCACGGCGACCGTTGTCGAAGAGCGCGTCAACGGACTCCTGCAGCATGCGCTTCTCGTTGTTCACGATGATCTCGGGGGCACCGAGTTCGATCATGCGCTTGAGACGGTTGTTGCGGTTGATCACACGACGGTAGAGATCGTTGAGATCCGAGGTGGCGAAACGGCCACCGTCGAGCTGGACCATCGGGCGCAGCTCCGGCGGGATCACAGGCACGGCGTTGAGCACCATGCCGGCCGGATCATTGCCCGAACGCTGGAAGGCCGCGACAACCTTGAGGCGCTTGAGGGCGCGCATCTTCTTCTGACCCTTGCCCTCGTTGATGATCACGCGGAGTTCCTCGGCCTCGGCATCGAGGTCGAAGCCACGGATCAGGGTCTCGATGGCCTCGGCACCCATGCCGCCGGTGAAGTAGTCCTCGTAGCGGTCGACAAGCTCGTCGTAGAGCTTCTCATCGCGGATCATCTGCTTGGGGGCAAGCTTGATGAAGGTCTGCCAGACCTCGTCGAGGCGGTCGATCTCACGCTGCGCACGCTCGCGGATGTGCTGCATCTCCTTGTCCGCGGCGTTCTGCACCTTGCGGCGGGCATCGGCCTTGGCACCGGCGGCCTCGAGTTCCGCGAGATCCTCCTCGAGCTTCTCAGCGCGCTCGGCGATCTCGGACTCCGCGTCGGCCTCGACGTCCTTCTTCTCCAGAAGCATGTCCGCCTCGAGAGTCGACTGATCGCTGTGGCGGGCCTCCTCATCGACACCGGTGATGATGTTCGCACCGAAGTAGATGATCAGATCGAGGTCCTTGGGCGCCAGGTCCAGCAGGTAGCCCAGGCGGGAAGGAACACCCTTGAAGTACCAGATATGGGTCACCGGGGCGGCGAGCTCAATGTGGCCCATGCGCTCACGGCGAACCTTGGACTTGGTCACCTCGACGCCGCAGCGCTCACAGATGATGCCCTTGTAACGGACGCGCTTGTACTTGCCGCAGGCGCACTCCCAGTCGCGGGTGGGACCGAAGATGCGCTCGCAGAACAGACCGTCCTTTTCCGGCTTCAGGGTTCGGTAGTTGATGGTCTCCGGCTTCTTGACCTCGCCCTTGGACCAACGACGGATGTCGTCGGCGGTGGCCAGGCCGATGCGGAGCTCATCGAAGACGTTTACGTCGAGCACGTAAAACTCCCTTTCCCTCCGGTACCGCCCGTACGGGCGTCCGAAGGATGTATGGCTTGAATACTTGAGCTTGTGGGTTGTAGCGGTCTGTTATGCGGTGTCAGCGTCGGAACGCTCATCCCTGGAAAGGTTGATGCCGAGGGAGGCACCCGCCTGGTCGAATTCGTCATCGTCGCCGGCGAGCTCCATCGGGGTACCGTCTGCGGAGAGGACCTCCACGTTGAGGCACAGCGACTGCAGCTCTTTGAGCAGAACCTTGAAGGACTCGGGGATACCCGGATCCGGGATGTTCTCACCCTTGACGATGGCTTCGTACACCTTGACTCGTCCGACGACGTCATCGGACTTGATGGTCAGGAGTTCCTGCAGGGTGTAGGCGGCACCGTATGCCTGCATCGCCCACACCTCCATCTCACCGAAACGCTGTCCACCGAACTGCGCCTTACCACCGAGCGGCTGCTGGGTGATCATGGAGTACGGGCCGGTTGAACGGGCGTGGATCTTCTCGTCCACCAGGTGGTGAAGCTTCAGCATGTACATGTAACCGATGGAGACCGGGTACGGGTAGGGTTCGCCGGAGCGGCCGTCGATGAGGGTGGCCTTGCCGTCGTCGTTGACCATGACGTCGCCGTCGCGGTTCGGTCGGGAGTTGGCCAGCAGACCGGCCAGCTCCTCATTGGAGGCACCGTCGAACACCGGGGTAGCGGTCAGGGATCCCGCGGGCACCTCATAGAGGTCCTTCGGCAGGGTCGAGACGAGCTCGGCGTTCTTCGGATCCTCGGGGTCGACCGACCAACCGGCCGAGGCCAGCCAACCGAGGTGGGTCTCCAGGACCTGACCGATGTTCATACGGCGCGGCACACCGTGGGTGTTCAGGATGAAGTCCACGGGGGTTCCGTCGGGCAGGAAGGGCATATCCTCCTGGGGGAGGATCTTGCCAACCACACCCTTGTTGCCGTGTCGTCCGGCGAGCTTGTCGCCGTCCTGGATCTTTCGCTTCTGGGCGACGTAGATGCGGATCATCTCGTTGACACCCGGGGCCAGATCGTCATCATCCTCGCGGGAGAAGCGGCGGACGCCGATGACCTTGCCGGTCTCACCGTGCGGCACCTTCATGGAGGTGTCGCGGACCTCACGCGCCTTCTCACCGAAGATGGCGCGCAGCAGGCGCTCCTCCGGTGTCAGCTCGGTCTCGCCCTTCGGGGTTACCTTGCCCACCAGGATGTCGCCGTCGCGGACGTCGGCGCCGATGCGGACGATGCCGCGCTCATCGAGATCCTTGAGCACATCCTCGGAGACATTGGGGATGTCACGGGTAATCTCCTCGGCACCGAGCTTGGTGTCGCGGGCATCGATCTCGTGCTCCTCGATGTGGATGGAGGTCAGGATGTCCTCCTCCACGATGCGCTGGTTGAGGATGATCGCGTCCTCGTAGTTGTGACCCTCCCACGGCATGAATGCCACGAGCAGGTTGCGTCCGAGCGCCATCTCACCGTTATAGGTGCCGGGGCCGTCGGCGATCACCTGACCGGCCTCGACGCGGTCTCCGATGTTGACCAGGGGCTTCTGGTTGTAGCTGGTGCCCTGGTTGGTGCGCTGGAACTTGCGCAGCATGTAGGTGTCCCGCTTGCCCGCATCATCCATGATGGTGATGATGTCGGCGGAGACATTCTCCACGACACCCGACTTCGGGGTGATCACCAGATCGCCCGCGTCATAGGCGGCGCGCTGCTCCATGCCGGTGCCCACGAAGGGTGCCTCGGCACGGATCAGCGGCACGGCCTGCTTCTGCATGTTGGCGCCCATCAGGGCACGGTTGGCATCGTCGTGCTCGAGGAAGGGAATCATCGCGGTTCCCACCGAGACCATCTGGCGCGGGGAGACGTCCATGTAGTCAACCTCGGTGCGGTTGACCATGGCGATGTCACCGTCCTTCAGGCGCACCGTGACGGTCTCATCGGTGATGGAACCCTCACTGTCGTAGTGCGTGTTGGCCTGGGCGACCACGTAGCGGTCCTCCTCATCGGCGGTCAGATAATCGATCTGATCGGTGAGGTGGCCGTCGACCACACGACGGTAGGGGGTCTCGATGAATCCGAAGGGGTTCACGCGCGCATAGGACGCCAGGGAACCGATCAGACCAATGTTGGGGCCCTCAGGGGTTTCAATGGGGCACATTCGTCCGTAGTGCGAGGGGTGCACGTCGCGCACCTCGATGCCGGCGCGCTCACGGGACAGACCGCCCGGGCCGAGAGCCGACAGGCGGCGCTTGTGCGTCAGACCCGACAGGGAGTTGTTCTGGTCCATGAACTGCGAGAGCTGGGAGGTACCGAAGAACTCGCGGATCGCCGCGGAGACGGGACGCACGTTGATCAGCGAGGTCGGGGTGATCGACTCCGCATCCTGGGTGGTCATGCGCTCCCGGACAACGCGCTCCATGCGGGAGAGTCCGACCCGGACCTGATTCTGGATCAGCTCACCGACGGTGCGCAGGCGACGGTTACCGAAGTGGTCGATATCATCGGTTTCCACGGGGATGACCTCGCCGGTGGGAGAGGTCATGGAACGCTCACCCGCGTGCAGACGCACCAGGTACTCGATGGTGGTGGCGATGTCCTCCTCGGTCAGCGTCATCAGACCGTCATTGTCACCGCCGAGGCCGAGCTTGCGGTTAACCTTGTACCGTCCGACTCTCGCGAGGTCGTAGCGCTTGGCACGGAAGAAGCTGTTGTCCAGCAGCGACTGGGCGAGATCGCGGGTGGGCTGCTCGCCGGGACGCTGCTTGCGGTAGATCTCCAGCAGTGCCTCGTCGGTGTTGGCCACACCGTCGGATTCGAGGGTGGACATCATGATCTCGGAGAAACCGAAACGCTCGGTGATCTGCTCACTGGTCCAGCCCAGTGCCTTCAGCAGGACGGTGACCGGCTGCCGACGCTTGCGGTCGATGCGGACACCGACGGTGTCGCGCTTATCGACGTCAAACTCCAGCCACGCGCCACGGGAGGGAATAACCTTCACCGCGTGCAGGGGGCGTTCGGTGGACTTGTCGATGGTCTGGTCGAAGTACACGCCAGGCGAACGCACAAGCTGGCTGACCACGACACGCTCGGTTCCGTTGATGATGAAGGTTCCCTTGTCCGTCATCATCGGGAAATCACCGATGAAGACGGTCTGGGACTTGATCTCACCGGTGGTGTTGTTGACGAACTCCGCGGTCACGTACAGTGGCGCCGCGTAGTTGATGTCTTTTTCCTTGGCCTCGTCAATGGTGTTCTTGACGTCCTCGAAGCGTGGCTCCGAAAGGCTCAGGGACATGTTTCCAGAGTAGTCCTGGATTGGGGAGAGCTCCTCGAGAATATTCTCAAGTCCGCTCGTAATGCGTGCTTCCTCCCCGAATTCTTCCTTCTGACGAGCGCGCCACTCGGGCGTACCGATCAGCCAGGAGAAAGAATCGAGCTGAAGATCTAGCAACCCGGGCACCTCAATGGGCGCGGTCACCTTAGCGAAGGAGTAACGCTGCGGTGCGCCGGGGATATCGACGACTGACTTGGTCTGGCGGGAGACTGCCAAGATGGGTCCTTCCAGCACCTCACGCGGTAGTGTCCGAGGGGCTGGTCAAGGCCTCACCGAACAACAGATCCGCTGGTATTTTGAGCAATTGGTCTGCTGTGGAATGGTGGTGGCTCGCTTCCTACTCCAGATAGCACTGAATGACCTTGTCAAATCGACTTTTTCAAGCCATTTCGAGCAAGGTCTCCCATATCCGGAACCGCAAAAAAGCCACGAATTCCAACGCAACGACTCAGCCTATACCACAGGCGCATGAAAGTAAAGGGGTCAACTCCCGACCGCGATCGGCGGTCATTCCCTGTTACATGGGCACCCTAGCAAACAACCCCGCCCCCGGCGCAATCCGACGCGGGCGCTTCCTGTTCCCGCGCCGCGGCCGATTCAGCGTTTCCGCTCCGTCGATTTCGCGTTTGCCCTGCTGAACAGCCCGAAACTGCCGGCGGCTCCGATCAGCGCGAGAATCACACCGAGAATCAAAACGATGAGGTTGGCCGTCCTGGCCACGCTGCCGTCCGGCACATCCGCCGCCTGCTGGACCAGTGTGGAGACCTGATCCTGCGGAAGGGAGGCGTCGAAAAGCAGGACCTGGTCAACCTTACGGCCGTCCCGTGTGCCGTAGAAGTTATCGATCGACTCGGACATGTCCACGATCAGTCCCGTCTTCTGATCCACCCAGAAATCACGGGTTGCGTTATGGAAGAGGTATCCCTGGCTCGTCGACCCGTCCTCGGCTGTGAAGGTGGTGGTGTTGAGCGGGCCGGCGAAGAGAGTGGCCACATTCTCATTGTCAATCGTCTGCCGGTAGTGCATCACCTCGCGCCCCTCGATCCGGGTGGAGTCGATGAAGTCGGCCGCGCGGGTGGCTCGCAGCGCCGGGTCGAGGACCTGGTAGGTCGTCGGCTGGGCGTCGGTGGGGAACTTCAGATAGATCCCCTCGGCGTCGAAGGTAGCAGGAGGCGATGCCAGCTGATCGCTGAGGACGACCTCGGACACGATCTCCCCGCTGAAGCGCTCGACACGAAGACTCGCGATGGATGCGGAGATCAGGCGGTCCTGCTCCTGCTGATAGCTCTCCCGCATGAAGCTGTCCCCCACCCGCAGGGTGGCGTGCTCGGCGTCCACGGGGTCGACGACCTCGAAATGGATCTGATGACTGACCGGGACCTCGAGCACCCGCCCACCGGGTTCCGAGTTGAGCCGGGTCAGCACCGTGTCATCGATGAGGGTGTAGGTGGTCGCATCGAGATCGACGGGGAGACGGCCATCGGCGTGCACAAAACGGGGGGCGACGGACCCCCACACAATCAGTGCCACGCCCAGTCCGAGCAGCAGCGCGGAGAAGATCCTGGTTTTGGGCAGCATGACGACGATGTTACCGCAGTGCCCCGCGCCCCCTGCCACCAGCTGAGCCGGGCGGGCTGGGCTCCGCGGTCAGGGTACGGGAAAACCCCGCCTCCCGGAACGGAATCCGGTGACGGGGTTGACTCGAAAATGCGGTAGGAGGTATTCCTACTTGAGGGTGACCTTTGCGCCAGCCTCTTCGAGCTTTGCCTTTGCAGCCTCAGCGTCGTCCTTGCTTGCACCCTCGATGATAGCCTTCGGTGCGGACTCGACGAGCTCCTTGGCTTCCTTCAGGCCCAGGCCGGAGACGAGCTCGCGGACAGCCTTGATCACGCCGATCTTCTTGGCGCCGGCATCCTCGAGGACGACGTCGAACTCGGTCTTCTCCTCAGCGGCACCAGCACCTGCGTCTGCACCGCCTGCAGCGGCGACAGCGACCGGAGCGGCAGCGGTGACCTCGAAGACCTCTTCGAACTCCTTGACGAACTCGGAGAGCTCGATCAGGGTCATTTCCTTGAAAGCCTCAATGAGCTCGTCCTTGGTGAGCTTAGCCATGGTGGCATCCTTTCCTTGTCGGGACTACCTGAGTCCCGAAAACATGATTGTGGTTTGAAACGTCGTGCGCCGGGAGGCGACTTTATGCTTCCTTCTTCTCCTGGAGCGCAGCTGCGAGGCGTGCGACCTGGGAAGCAGGGGCGTTGAACAGGCCAGCGGCCTTTGCCAAGTTGCCCTTCATGGCGCCGGCAAGCTTCGCGAGAGTGGTCTCGCGGTTGTCCAGCTCGGCGATCGCATTGACCTGATCTGCGGTCAGTGCGTTGCCGTCCATGTAGCCACCCTTGACTACGAGTGCCTTGTTGTCGCCGCCGAATTTCTTCAGCACCTTTGCAGTGTCGACGGCCTCGCCCTTGATGAAGGCGACAGCGGTCGGACCGGTCAGGAGATCATCAAGGCCCTCAATGCCGGCCTCTTTGGCGGCAATCTTGACAAGGGTGTTCTTGGCGACGGAGTACTGGACATCATCACCCAGTGCCTTACGCAGTTCGGTGGTCTGAGCCACGGAGAGACCGCGGTATTCGGTGAGCACGATTGCATCGGTCTCAGCGAAACGGTTCTTGAGCTCGGCCAGAGCTGCTGTGTTCTTTGGGTTTGCCATTACTTCGCCTCCTTTCCTCTATGTGTAATCTTCTTCATCCGCGGAGCCTTCTCCACGGGTTGGACTACCCACGAAAAAAGCCCCGTGCAAGAGCACAGGGCGCATCACATTCCACATTGAAGGGAATCCAAGGCGTTCAAGTGTCTCCTGCGTGGGCCGTTCCATTTGATGTGGAACCTTCGACCCGCCGGAAGGCGGATGACCAACGGTCTTCGGTGAACCTTGAGTTCAACCGGATGCGGGACCCGGTTGTTCAAACTTCGAAACACCACCTTAGTGCGAAGGGCCGGTGAACACCAAATCGCGGCTACACCACCTCATAGGTCACGGTCGCCTCCGCATCGATATCGATCTCAGGCGGTTCAAGCTCGAGCTCGAGGGTGCGCCCTGGCATCTCGCCGGCACCAGCCGCCACCGCGGTCCGCAGCATCATCGGGGAATTGCGCGAGCCGTCACCGGACTCGACTCTGATCAGCTGACCCAGCCGCCGCCTCAGGACGGTGACCATGGCCTCCGCATCCTCCCGCGCCTTCTCCGCGGCCTCGCCGAGTGCACGCAGCCGGGCCTGACGACGGGATGCCACTGCCAGTTCCCACTCGGGGCCGCTGATGAGGACATCGGGCTCTGCGGCCAGGCGCGCAGTGATCTCCCGGACGACCGTCTGCTCGGTGATCCCACCGGAGACCGATATCGACCAGGTTGCCACCACGGCGCCATCATGGTGGAGGTCATCCCGGAGCACCTCGTCGAAGGAATGGACGCCGGTTCCGTCGAGTACCCGCCGGACGGTGTCCACCGCCCGTTGGCGGCGTCGAAAAGCCTGGTCCTGCTGGTTGTCCCTCGCCTGGACCTGGAGCTGCAGCCGCCAGATGTCGGCGAGCACCACGACGCCCACCCGGGCGGAGGCCCGCACAGTGTGTTCACTCATGCCCCCACCCTAATGCAGCCGATTCCGTCGAGGTGGCCCAAGGCGCGGGCCTCCCCATCCCGCGGCGTCCTGGAGCACCGCCCGCGCCGCCCAGTACCCTGGCATCCCGTGGACCCCTCCCCCCGGCGCAGACGAGGCGGAGGCCATGTAGAGGTTCCCGCCCAGGCGCACCGGCATGCGCCGCACCGCCTGGATCCCAGTGGTGGCACCGCCGGCGACGTCCCCGCCGACGAGGTTGGGGTCCCACCTCTCCAGATCCCGCGGGGTGTGCTCGACCACCCTGATGATCCGCGAGGTGAAACCGGGGGCGAAACGCTCGATCTGCGCAATGATTCGATCCCTGACCCGGGGATCCGCCGAGCCGGCCGGCACGTGCGCATAGGCCCACACCACGTGCTCCCGCGGATCCGCCGAACGCGAGGGATCGGCCACCTGCTGCTGGCACAGGAGCACGAAGGGACGCTCCGGTACCGTCCCCGCCACCGCCTGCCGCTCCGCGGTGTCGATCTCCGCGGTGCTTCCACAGACGTGGACGGTGGTGGCATCCGAGACCGCGGGGTTGTCCCAGGGCACCGGGCCGTCAAGCAGGATGTCGAGTTTGTGGGCGCCGGGGCCATAGCGCCAGGACCACATGCTCCGCGGTACCGCATCCAGGCCACCGAGCCCCAGTACCTGGCGTGGGGTCATGTTGACGATCACGGCGTCGGCACCGGAGAGTTCCCGCAGATCACCGACCTCGTGCCCGGTGTGGATGCGGCCACCGTGGGCGGTGAGCGCCCCCTCCAGCGCGGCGACAACGGACCGCGTGCCACCCGCTGCGACCGGCCATCCCCTGCTCATGCCGAGGGCGCCGAAGAGCAGGCCGAAGGCGGAGGTCATCGGCGTGGACGGGGCGGCCATCGCGTGCACGGCGCTGCCGGTGAACAGCACCCGTGCCCGCTCGCCCCGGAACGCCGCGGTGGCCAGGGCGCGGGCAGGGGGAAGCGCCCGTGGTCCGAAGGCGAGCAGGGCCAGCGGGTGCGGCGGAACGCGGAGAACCGGTCCGAGGAGGTTGTCAAGGTGGAGATCCACCTGCCGGGTCAGGTCCGCATGCAGCAGACGCCACGCCCGTCCATCACCGCCCAACCCCCGCGCGGTGTCCCCGACACCCCTGTGCAGCAGCGCCACCTCACCGTTGTCCAGTGGGTGCGCCATGGGATAGCGCGAATGCCTCCACTCCAGTCCGTGCGCTGCGAGGTCCAGCTCACGGAAGGCGGGACTGGCGATACCGAAGGGATGTCCCGCCGCCCCGAGATCGACAATGGTTCCAGGGCCGAGCACATCCGACGATCGTCCGGCACCGCCGGGCACATCGGCCTGTTCATAGACGTCGACCTCCCACCCCGCACGGGCGAGGAGGGCCGCGGCGGTCAGGCCGTTGGGCCCGGACCCGACGATTGCCGCACGCCTGCTCATGAGGAACCGTAACGCACGGTCACATCCTCACCGCCGTCGCTGCGCGTCTCCCGGAGACCGCGGCACCGGTGGGATTCCGCGGCAGAGCACCATCGATGGTGGCATATCCCCCGCTTGGCGCACCCTCGGGAGCAAGCCGCAGGTCGGTGCGGACGTGCCGACGCCTGACGACGCCACCGTCGGCGGTGGTGGGCTATACCCGTCCGGTTCTCCCCCTCCCGCAGAGTCACTGTGCGGGGCGGGGCATAGGAGTCCTGCATGGGCGCCACAATAGCGAAACTCCCCCGCCCCGCACAGTGACTCTGCGGGAGGGGGAGAACCGGACGGGTATAGCCCGTGTGTTTAGACCTGCTCTGCGTAGTTCTTCACCACGTGGGCATCAACCGGGATGCCGGGGCCCGTGGTGGAGGACAGGGTGATCTTCTTCAGGTAGATACCCTTGGAGGAGGAGGGCTTCAGACGCAGGAGCTCGTCGAGGAGAGCTCCGTAGTTCTCAGCCAGGGCCTTGGCATCGAAGGATGCCTTGCCGATCGAGGCGTGCAGGTTCGAAGCCTTGTCCACGCGGAAGGAGATCTTGCCACCCTTGACCTCTTCGATGGCCTTGGCCACATCGTTGGTCACGGTACCGGTCTTCGGGTTCGGCATCAGTCCACGGGGGCCGAGCACGCGCGCGATACGGCCGATCTTGGCCATCTGATCCGGGGTGGCGATGGCGACGTCGAAGTCGGTCCATCCGCCCTGGATACGCTCGACGAGCTCGTCGGTGCCCACGAAATCGGCTCCCGCGGCCTCAGCCTCGGATGCCTTCTCGCCGGCGGCGAAGACGGCGACGCGGACGGTCTTACCGGTGCCGTTGGGCAGGGAGACGGTGCCGCGGACCAGCTGGTCTGCCTTGCGGGGGTCGACGCCGAGGCGGATGGCAACATCCACGGAGGCGTCATAGTTCTTGGTTGCGGTCTCCTTGACCAGCGCAGCGGCCTCGATCGGGCTGTACTCGCGGGTCGAATCGACCTTGGCCACCGCTTCGCGGTATGCCTTTGACTTCTTGCTCATTGGAAATTCCCCTTCTAGGAATTTGTGGTGCGGGCCGGAGCTGGCCCTGCCACGGTGGTTAAAAACTAGCCCTCGACGGTGATGCCCATGGAACGGGCGGTACCGGCGATGATCTTCGCAGCGGCGTCGATGTCGCGTGCGTTGAGGTCTTCCTTCTTGGTCTCGGCGATCTCGCGGACCTGGGCGATGGTGACCTTGCCCACCTTCTGGGTGTGCGGAACCCCGGAACCCTTCTGCAGGCCGGCAGCCTTGAGCAGCAGCTTCGCGGCGGGCGGGGTCTTCAGCTTGAAAGTGAAGGAACGGTCCTCATAGACCGTGATCTCGACAGGGATCACATTGCCGCGCTGGTTCTCGGTTGCGGCATTGTAGGCCTTGCAGAATTCCATGATGTTGACACCATGGGCGCCCAGTGCGGGACCGACCGGCGGTGCCGGGTTGGCCTGTCCGGCCTGGATCTGGAGCTTGATAAGGCCGGAGACCTTCTTCTTGGGAGCCATCGTTTGCCCTGCTTCCTTGTTACCGGTGGTGGTGGAGACGATGAAACCCCGCACCGCACCGTCCGGATGCTCGGTCCCACTGCCAACAACTTTCATTGGGTCTTCGTGTAACCGGGCCACCGGGGATGAATGTATGAATGCGCGTTGGAAAAACACGCGGATATCAACTCTACACAATGGAGCCCCGCCGATCCAAAGCCTGGATCCGACGGGGCTCCACGAAACACGGTGTTCCGGTTTAGCTGACCTTCTCCACCTGATCGAACTTCAGGTCGACCGGGGTCTCACGCCCGAAGATGGACACCAGCGCCTCGAGCTTCTGGTTGTCCACATCGATCGAGGAGATCGTCGCGGATACCGACGCGAAGGCACCGGTGAGGATGGTGACGGCCTCGCCGACCTGGAAGTCCACGGAGAGCTTGGGCGCGGCGGTGTCGGAGGGCATGGCCACGACCTGCTCACCATCGGAGTTCACCGCGGCGGCCTCGCCGGTGGTGACCGCCTGCTCCTGCGGCATGAGGAACTTCGCCACATCGCGGTGCTTGACCGGGGTCGCATTTCCCTCGTTGCCCACGAAGCTGGTCACACCGGGGGTGTCGCGCACCACGGACCAAACGCGATCATTCATGTCCATGCGCACGAGGACGTAGCCCGGCAGCAGCTTGCGCTTGATCAGCTTGCGCTTGCCGTCACGGATCTCGGTGACCTGCTCGATCGGCACGACGACATCGTAGATGTCATCCTCGACCTCGAGGGTCTGCGCGCGCATGTCCAGGTTGGCCTTGACCTTGTTCTCATAACCGGAATAGCACTGGATGATGTACCAGGCCCCGGGCTGCTTCTTGAGATCTCGGGTGAACTGGCGCAGCCGGGCGCGGTACTCGGCATCGGCGTCATCCTCCTCGGTGTCACCGAGTGCGGCGGCCGCCTGTGCGAGATCGGTGACCTCCGGGGCGTCATCGACTCCATCCCCCGAGTCCGCTGCGTCCACGGTGTCCGCCGCCTGCTCTGCGTCCACTGCCTCTGCGAGCTCGACCACGTCCTCGGCGGTCTCCTCGGTCGGCTCGACGAGATCGGCGTCCCCGGTCTCTGCGATCTCCAGGTCCGCTTCCTGAATCGGCTGCTCCTCGACGGCGAACCCGTCGGTGTTCTCTTCGCTCATTGTCCGTGTTCTCCAAACCTCTAGTGTTGTAACTCCATACCCACCGGCACGATGGTGCATGCGGCGCCGCGGCGTGGATGGCGGTCACCGTGGTGATCGTCCTCTTCCCGTCCATGCTACTGCCCGGACGCACGCCTCACATCCGGCCGCCGGGGGCGGATGTCGATTCAGGCGATGGGGTAAAAATTATCCCGCCGGCTCCTTGCGGAACCAGCGGGATGAAAACCTGACCAGATCATCTTAGCCTAAGGGGTGAGGATCTTCTCAACTCCGAGCCCTGCGAGGAAGTCCACTCCCGAAACCAGTGCCGTGAGGATGATCAGGAAGACGATGACGACGACGGTGTAGATGACCATCTGCTTTGCTGTGGGCCAGATCACCTTGCGGATCTCGCTGACGACCTCGGGCAGGAATGAGAGGGTTCCGCCGCCGAACTTGGTGTCATCCTCGTTCGTGGCACGCGTCGAACCGGCGACCTTGGCCTCGTAGCCGGCCGTGGAGGTTGTGGATACCCCGGAGAGCTGACGCTTGCCCGTGGGACGTGAAGCTCCGCTTGGTCCAGTGGATTGATCGTCGCTCACAACACTCCTCGGGTTGAAAAACTTTGCAGGGGCGACAGGACTTGAACCTGCAACCTACGGTTTTGGAGACCGTTGCTCTGCCAATTGAGCTACGCCCCTATAGGCCACAATCACTTGTAGCACGGACAACTCTACCAGACGACGTCCGCTTCCACAGAAAACGGCGTGCAAGTGGTTGATTGGCCCATAGTTTTGCGAAAAGCACCCTCACAGGCACCGTTCCCGGTTCCCCCGGGAACAATCCGCAGTAGCGATGGCGAGAATTGAACTCGCGACACAGCGATTATGAGTCGCTTGCTCTACCACTGAGCTACACCGCCAAGATGCTGTTCATCGCCCACGATGAACCGGTTGGGTGCCGCAGGTGAAAAACAACAGAGCCCCCTAACAGAATCGAACTGTTGACCTTTTCCTTACCATGGAAACGCTCTACCGACTGAGCTAAGGGGGCGAAGCATCCTCCGGAGTGATGCCGTGGGTTTTCCCTTGGCCGCTCCGTTGAAGCCTTAAGAAGATTAACCCGATCATGGTGTGCTACACAAATCCGCACGTAAACCGGTGGTTTCAGACCGCAGAAGGTCCCCGAAGGGCTCCGCGGCCGCAGGTCCGCGCACCCGGTCCCCCGCTCCCGGGGGCAGTTCCGGGCGCCCTCAGGGCGTCGATGGGCGGACCCCGCCGGGACGAAAACCTAAAAACCCGCTGACCCCCCATGAAAGGGGTTCAGCGGGTATGTTGTGCCGGATGCAGGATTCGAACCTGCGTAGGCAAAAGCCGACGGATTTACAGTCCGCTCCCATTGGCCGCTCGGGCAATCCGGCAAGCACCGCTCGGGTGCGATACACACTCTACTATGAGCATCCGATCATCGCGCAAATCGGCAGCTCAGATCCGGTTTTCTAGCCCACCCGACGTACCGTGTACGCAGCGAGGTTGCGCAGCGCCTCGGTGACGGAGTTCTCCGGAAGACGGGCGAGTTCCTCCTCGGCGAGGTCCATGTAGTGGTGGACATCGGCGAGTGCCTTCTCCCGGCCTCCGGACCTGGCCAGCAGGTCCAGGACGTGTTCGACGGTGGCGTCGTCCTCGATGGGGCCGGTGAGTATGCCCCGCAGTTCCCGCCCGATCTCGTTGTCCTCGCGCATCGCATAGAGCACGGGAAGCGTGAACACCCCCTCACGCAGATCCGTACCGGGGGTCTTCCCGGATTCCCGGGAGTCGGAAAAGATATCGATCATGTCATCGACGATCTGGAATATCATCCCGATGGCTGAACCGAAGCGCTGCAGTGCCCGGATCTGATCGGTGGTGGCACCGCCGTGGGTGGCACCGAGGAATCCCGCCGATGCGATGAGAACACCGGTCTTCTCCCTGATCACGTCCATGTAGTGCTGGATGGGGTCACCGCCCTGTGGGCCGACCGTCTCCCGCATCTGTCCGGTCACCAGCTCCCCGAACGTCTCGGCGAAATGGGCCACGGTCTCGGTGCCGAGTTCGCTCATCACCTTTGAGGCCCTGGCGAGAAGAATGTCGCCCGCGAGAATAGCCACCGAGTTACCCCAGCGCGCATTGGCACTGGGCACCCCGCGCCGCATGGTCGCCTCATCCATCACATCATCGTGGTAGAGCGTGGCCAGATGCGTGATCTCCACGACCGTGGCCGCTCGGATGACATCGCCGGACAGGGGCCGGGAACCGTACTCGGAGGCCAGAAGCGCGAACATCGGCCGGAAGCGCTTGCCACCGGCCCTGGTCAGATGCGTGACCTTGTCCACGAGAAAGTCCGCGCCGCTGCTCAGTTCCTCGCCGAGCAGTTCCTCCACCTTCGCCATGGCCTCGTCGATCCTGGCGGTCAGCTCGGGATCACCAAGTTCGACCTGCGGTGCACCATGTCCAGCTGCACCAGTCTGTTCAAGCCCGTGGGAACGGGTTGGAACGGTTCGGCCGTTACTCATTCATCGCAACCTTTGGTGATCGTGTCTGGTCATCTGCGCGGTGTGCACCCTCGGCCCGGTCGGGTTTCAATGGCGCCTCCGGCGATTCCAGCTCCTTGGACGTGAAAGCTTTTCTGTCTAACCGTAGTCCACGAACGCCACATCAAGCACCCCAGGGTGGTCCTTGGGGGCCGTCCCCTGCGACAATGGTGTCCGTGTCCACGCCTTCCCAGAAACCCGTCCCACTTCCCGCCGGCGACGACGGGGTCTCAACCGATGTGCTCATCGTCGGTGCGGGACCATCCGGATCGGCCGCCGCGATTCACGCGGCGCGGGCCGGACTCGAGGTCCTTCTTATCGACGCCCAGTCCTTCCCCCGGGACAAGACCTGCGGGGACGGGCTGACACCCCGCGCCGTCCACCAGCTGGAGAAGCTCGGGCTGGCGGAGGAGATCACGCGCGCCTACTCAAACCGGGGCCTCAAACTCCATGGTTTCGGCGGTTCCGTTGAGGCGCCATGGCCCGATTCCGCCTTCGGCAACGTGGGTTCGGCCATGACCAGGGCGAGCCTGGACAACCTGATCCTGCGCACGGCCGGGGAGTTCGGCGCCGTGACGGTGTGGGAGTCCGCCACTGCTGACACTCCACGGTTCTCCGGATCGCGCCTGGAGTCGGTGGTGGTCAACCACGCGGGAAGACGCCGCACCGTCCGGGCCGGCCATGTCATCGTCGCCGACGGGGTGCGCTCGGTGTTCGGAAGGAAGCTCGGTAGGATCTGGCACCGAGGGGAGGTCTACGGCATCGCAGCGCGCTCCTACTGCCCCACCCCGTACTCCGGGGAGGACTGGATCCACTCCCACCTCGAGCTCCGAGACGAATCCGGTGTCGTGCAGCCCGGATACGGATGGATCTTCCCACTCGGCGATGGCACCGTGAACCTCGGCTGCGGCGCTCTGTCCACCGATTCCAGGCCAGCCCAGATAAACACGAAGAAGCTCCTTACCTTCTATGCCTCCCAGCAGCGCCCACAGTGGAGGCTGGGAACGGAACGGGATGTGGCCTCCGCCCTGTTACCGATGGGGGGTGCGGTGTCCAATGTCGCCGGCCCCAACTGGATGCTGATCGGTGATTCCGCCGCCTGCGTCAACCCACTCAACGGCGAGGGCATCGACTACGGCTTGGAGACCGCCGAGCTTGCGGTGTCCCTGATCTCCGGGGGTCCTGGCCGTGACTTCACCCTGCTCTGGCCCCATGTGCTCAGGGAGAACTACGGTGAGGCCTTCCTGCTCGCCCGGACCGCGGCGCGGGCGCTGACCTACCCCACCTTCCTTCCGCTGGTCGGGCCGATCGGCTTCCGCGGTCCACTGGCCCAGCTGCTCATGCCCGCGGCCGCCCGGTTGATGGGCAACCTCATCACCGAGGAGGACGGCGATATCATGGCCAGGCTGTGGCGGGGTGCGGGAGCCGTGGTCGCGGCGGCGAGACGGGGAACACCTCTGTGGGACTCGACCGTCCGCTGAGGTGAAACTACGCGGCGGGTTTGACCGCAGAGTGCAGCGCTACGATCCCGAGGGTGAGGTTCTGCCAACCGCAGTCGGACCAGCCGTTGGCGTTGATCTGCTCCGCCAGCTCCTCCTGGTCGGGCCAGGCGCGGATCGATTCCGCGAGGTAGACGTAGGCCTCGGGGTTGGAGGACACGGCGCGTGCGACGGTAGGGAGAAGACGCATCAGGTACTCCTTGTACACGGTGCCGAAAACTGGAACCACCGGTGTGGAGAACTCCGCCACGGTCAGCCGGCCCCCCGGCTTTGTCACCCTGGCCATCTCCCGCAACCCGGCGCGGTGGTCGTGGATGTTGCGCAGCCCGTAGGAGATGGTCACGGCATCGAAGGTCCCGTCGGCGAAGGGAAGCCGCATGGCATCACCGACAACCTTGGGAACCGGGCGTCGCCTTCCCGCGGCCAGCATGCCCTGGGAGAAGTCGCAGGCGACGCACCATGCTCCGGATTTCGCCATCTCGACGGTGGACACCGCGGTGCCCGCGGCGAGATCGAGAACCTTCTCGCCGGGTTTGAGGTTGAGTCTTTCGCGGGTGCGTCTGCGCCACATCCGGTCCTGCCCGAAGGAGAGGACCGTATTGGTCAGATCGTACTTGTCCCCGACGTCATCGAACATTGATGCCACGTCGAAGGGATCTTTGTCCAGGGATGCCTTAGCCACAGTCGATAGTCTATGCCACCGCCACGGCCGTGTACCCGTGCAGGGTTAGACCTCGATGCCGGAGAAGGCGTCCACCCTGACCCCGAGCGCCCGGGCCGCCCATTTGGGCATTTTCGCAGCCTCGGGGCTGGGACCGAAGTAGGTCAGCGGCACACGGTGGGACTGCTCGATGACCTCGAGGTAGTGGCGGTGGAGTTGGCCACAGAGCGCATCCCAGGTCTTCTCCTGCACGCCTTCCCGGGCGGCCTTCCGCAGTCGTCCGTGCCGGGAGTCATCCAGGATCCATTCGGCGGCGACGGGAAGGCTCTCGCCGAAACCGACTACGTCCAGGAGCAGTCCGTTGACGCCGTCCTCGATCAGATCGATGGGCCCTCCGGCGCGGGGGCCGATGGTGGGTACCCCGGAAGCCTGTGCCTCCTGGATGGTCTGGCAGAAGGTCTCGAACTCCCCCGGATGGACGAAGAGATCGAAGGACGCATAGGTCCGGGCGAGCTCCTCCCCGCCGAGAGCTCCGGTGAAGATCGCATCGGGCATCTTCTCCTGCAGGTACTTGGCCTCGGGGCCGTCCCCGACGATCACCAGCTGGATATCGGAGCGTCCGGAGAGGCTGATCAGACGCTCCACCCCCTTCTCGGAGGCCAGACGCCCGACGAAACCGACGATCTTCTTCCTCCCGCTGCGGTCCCAGCTCCGCCTGAGGAAACGGGAACGCTTCGAGGGATGGAACCGGACCGCGTCCACACCGCGGGCCCAGTGGTAGATGTCATGGACACCGTGCTCCCTGAGCTCACCGATGCTCATCGAGGAGGGCGCCAGGGTGCGCTGACAGACGTTGTGAACCGTTCTGATCCACTCCCAGCTCGCTGCGGCCAGGGGCGCGAGGTGGTAGCGCTGCGAGAACCCAGCCACATCGGTCTGGTAGATCGCGATCGCGGGGATCCTCAGCTGGCGGGCGGCGAAGGCACCCGCCCCGCCGAGAACGAAGGGCGAAGCGAGGTGGATGATATCGGGGTTGTACGCGCGCAGGACAGAGGTCACGGAGGGAAGGGGGACGCCGATGGGCAGCGAATCAATCAGGGGGACGCGCACGGTGGGCACACGGACGATCTCGAATCCGAGATAGGAGCCGATCTCCTCCTCGAACTCCCGCGCCCCCGGCGCGATCACCATCGCCTCGTGTCCGTTTGCTTTCAGGTGCTCCAGGACACGGAGAACCGAATTGGTGACCCCATTGACATTGGGGAGGAAGGACTCTGCAACGATTGCTACCCGCATGGGTTCCATTATCTCCACATCACACCGTCCAGGCGATGAACCTCACATGACCTTAATGAGAACTCTGGTTAACTCTTCAACTCAATGATATTAACGTCCCATTAAAACACTTCCGGATTGCGTGACTTCCCGGCAATCAATCCGACAGCGAACCATAATAGTCCCGCGATGGCGCTTGCAACAGCCGCCACGCTGAGCGCGGGGACCACGGACAGGGTCCACTCGCGGCCCTCGACCTTCACGAGATCCGGATCATCGATGGCGTAGTTGACCCACACCTTCTGCCCCTCACCCAGTCCGGTGGGATAGAGCAGCCCGGTCGCGGGCGAATGGTAGATCCCGTTGTCGTCCTGAAAGTCCACGGTGGTGCGGTAGCTGCCGACATTGACCACCTGCGCCAGGGCCCTGCCCTGATTCGACTCAATTGAACGGTCGTTGAGATAGGGTCCGATCACCAGGGCCGCGCAACCGAGCAGCGCGATGGCGTACATGGCTATGACCAGCTGCCGGGCGCGTCTGATGATCCTGTGCCTGAGCATCTACCGCACCTGCGACATCAGATCTCGCTGGAGGGCACGGCGGGTGTCCCGACCCGTGCGTGCCTCGATGACGATGAATCCGGAGACCTCGACGGCCTCCACCAGCGCCACGATGAGGTCCCGGAGGTTGTCCACCACGCGGTGTTCCACCCCGTATCCGGCACACAGCCGCGCGATGGATGCGTCATGCGGGGTGCCGAAGGCGCGCTCGAAGCTTGGGCGCAGACCCGGCGCGCCGGTTTCCAGGAGTTCGAAGATGCCCCCGCCGTTGTCGTTGGCCACCACGATGGCCAGGTTCTCCGGGTGAGGTTCGTCCGGGCCGATGAGCAGCCCGCCGATGTCGTGGAGAAAGGCGAGGTCACCGAGCAGGGCGACGGTCCGGGGCGCCCTGATCTCCCCGGGGTGACGGGCCTGGACGGCAAGGGCGGTCCCGATGGCCTGGGACACCGAACCGTCGATGCCCGCGGTTCCGCGCGGTGAGAAGACGTCCACTCCGTCGAAGGGGAGGCCGACGACACCGAGATCCCTGATCGGGTTGGATGCCGCCGCGAAGACGGTGTCACCTGTACCCAGAGTGTCGGCGACAGCCGCGGCCACGTGCAGGCCGGTGAACCCGTGCTCCTGTTTCTCCAGCACCGTGCGCACGCCCTCGGCGGCGAGGTCGGACGCGGCGGCACAGATCTTCAACCACTGCGTGTCCTGCTCCCCGCTGACCCGGACATCCGTGCCCACCTGGTCTGCGTGGCGTCCGGGATCGGTGACGGTACCGGTCCGGGACAGGACACTGAGGCGGATATTCCGGTCGGTGATCAGGGAGATCACCCCGCGGTGCAGCGTGGGGTGGCCGACGACCACCACGTGGTCGGGCCGGGTGTTGATCACGTAGCCCTCGGCCGAGACCTGCTCCTTGAGCAGAATCTCCGCGGCCAGGGGGTGGACGGGGCGGAACGGTACCGGTGCGGTCGGCTCGGCGATCGTCGGCACGTCCTCCAGCCCCTCCACCTCCCATGCCTCGTCGCCCGCTACGACGAGGGTGTTCTCCGAGAGATCGATGGCGATCGTGCCGTGGTCAACCCAGCGGTGCGGCCAGCTGACCTGACGGTTCTCACCGTGCAGCCCGGGAAGCTCCTCCCCAAGCAGCGGGGTGTCAAAGGCGACGTTGATGTGCCGCGGGCTTTGCGACGCCCCCGCCTGCAGTTCCGCGGTGATCGCGGGCACCTCGGCGATGCTGTTGACCTGCACCGTCGGCGCCACGGCACCGAAAATGCCGATCTGTGCGATGGTCTGGCTGGCACCTGTGCCCACCAGGTGGCCCGGCCGGTCGGCGGAGAGAACGATCAGCGGGACATGGGCGTATGCGGCCTCAGTCATCGCGGGAATGCAATTGGCCACCGCGGTACCCGAGGTCATGATCACCACGACCGGGCGGCGCTGGACCCTGGAGATTCCGAGGGCGAGAAACGCCGCGCTTCGCTCATCAATGCGCACCTGCACCCTGAGATACGACCTGGAGAGCACCTCCAGCGCCAGGGGGGAATTGCGGGAACCGGGGCACAGCACCACATCGGTGACGTGCGGGGCCAGGGAATCAATGACGGCGCTTGCGAGTTCCTGAGCGGTGGTACTGGGCATGGACAACAGTCTAGATCATCGGTTCCGGGGCCCGGTCGAGCTAGTTTTCCGCCAGGAACGCACACGCCCGGCGCACCCGCTCGAACCACCAGTCGCGTCGGGCCGCCGAGGCGGCGAGTCCGCTCAGCCGTGCCTCCTCGGGTTCCAGCACCGCGGTGGACAGGAACCCGTCCCGGATCTGACGGGGTGCGGCGACATCCTCAATGAACAGCCGGGATGTTGCCAGCCCCGCCGGTGCCGGAGGGGCGTCCATGAGATCATCGTCCTCAAATCTCGGGAGCGCTGCCACCGCGGCCAGTCCCGCGTTCATGCCGACCGCGGTGTCCAGCGCACTGGCCACGGTGATGTCCATGCTCCGCGCCCGCAGGTGCGCCGCGATCCCGAGAACCCGACGGACACCGCCGAGGGGGGCGACCTTGACCACGGCGACATCCGCGGCACGCAGCTCCGCCACCCGATAGGGATCATCGGATCTGCGGATGGATTCATCGGCTGCGACGCGGGTGAAGATTCCCCTGCGTTGCAGAATCCCACGTACCGAGCGGAGCTCCTCCAGCGTTGCGCAGGGTTGCTCGAGATAGTCGAGGGGGCCGAGGGCCTCCGCCGCCGCCACCGCCTCCCCGACGCTCCACCCGCAGTTGGCGTCGACGCGGATCACCGCGCCCGGCCGGGCCGCACGCACTGCGGCGACCCGTGCCACATCGGCGTCGAGAAGCTGTCCCTTCTCCGCAACCTTGACCTTCACGGTCCGGCACCCGGGGTAGTTCTCCAGTAGTTGCGCCACCTGATCCGCGTCGACGGCGGGAATGGTGGCGTTGACCTCGATGCGATCGCGCAGCGGTGCCGGGAAGCCGCGCCAGGCGGCCTCTATTCCCGATGCCAGCCACGCCGCGGACTCCCGGGGTCCGTACTCGAGGAAGGGCCCGAACTCACCCCATCCGGCGGGCCCGTCGATGAGCAGCGCCTCACGCGTGTCCACCCCCCGGAACCTCACCTTCATGGGCAGGGCCACGACATGGGCGCGGTCGAGGATCTCATCGACGGTTGGGATTGTCATGGACCCAACTCTAGATAAGCCGGCGGCGACCGGTACCACCGGCGGGTGGAACTTCTAAGCTGTGGGACATGACTGAATACTCCACCGACAATCCCTTCGATCCCGCGCAATGGCGCACCGTGGAGGGTTTCGACGGACTCACCGACATCACCTACCACCGCCACGTCGGCACCACGCGCGCCGACGGCACCGTGAGAATCGCGTTCAACCGGCCGGAGGTCCGCAACGCGTTCCGCCCGCACACCGTCGATGAGCTCTACCGCGCCCTCGATCATGCCCGCCGCACACCGGATGTGGGAACCGTGCTGCTCACCGGCAACGGCCCGAGTGCCAGGGACGGCGGCTGGGCCTTCTGCTCCGGCGGGGATCAGCGTATCCGGGGCCGCTCCGGCTACCAGTACGCCACCTCCCATGACGCCAACGACAGCGGTGCCGACGCCTCCGGCATCGATGAGGCGCGGGCCAGGGTGGAGGGCGGTCGCCTGCACATCCTCGAGGTGCAACGCCTGATCCGCACCATGCCCAAGGTGGTCATCGCCGTGGTCAACGGATGGGCCGCGGGAGGCGGGCATTCCCTCCACGTCGTCTGTGATCTGACGATCGCCTCCCGCCAGGAGGCACGCTTCAAACAGACCGATGCCGATGTCGGGTCCTTCGATGCCGGCTACGGCTCCGCCTACCTGGCAAAGATGGTGGGCCAGAAGAACGCCCGCGAGATCTTCCACCTTGGCCGCACCTATGGTGCCGAGCGGATGCAGCAGATGGGTGCGGTGAACATCGTCGCCGACCACGGTGAGTTGGAGGAGGAGGCCATTCAGGCTGCGCGCGAGATCAACAGCAAGTCCCCCACCGCGCAGCGCATGCTGAAATTCGCCTTCAATCTCACCGACGACGGCCTGATGGGGCAGCAGGTCTTCGCCGGCGAGGCGACGCGACTTGCCTACATGACCGATGAAGCGGTCGAGGGCAAGGAGTCCTTCCTGGAGAAGCGGGATCCCGACTGGTCCCGGTTCCCCTACTACTACTAGGGCGTGTTTGATAAATGGTTCAGCCAGGCGACCATCGCTCTACACATCACCCCAGACCGGAACACCACACATAATTTGTCGTAGCGAGTAGCTATACCTCGCCAGTTCTTGAACTCACAGAACCGACGTTCCACCACGTTACGACCCCTATAGGAAGTCGCGTCGAACTTCGGAGGCCGGCCACCCTTCGAGCCTTTCCGCTGTCTGTTCCGGATCCGGTCATCAGGCTCCGGGATGGTCACCTTGACCCGGTGTTTCCGGCACCAAGAGCGCACTTCCCGCGAGGAATACGCCTTGTCACCGCGTAGTTCATCCGGCCGGGTACGCGGCCGACCGATCGGCCGAGGAACCCACAGGCCCTCCAATAAGGGAACCGCCTGCGGGTTGTCACCGGCGTGACCAGGGCCGATCAAGATCACCAGGGGCAGGCCCTGCCCATCGACTAGGGCATGGGTCTTGGTTGATAGCCCACCCCGGGAGCGTCCGAAACCGTGGTCAGGCCGCTCGGTCAGCCGATTGTTGTAATTCGACAAAGCCCCCTGTGTGGCGGGTGATATTCGTAGCGTGCTGATGGGCACGACTGATCGTCGAGTCGATGCTGACCGACCAATCCACCAGGCCTTGGTGGTCGGCTGCGGCAATCAGGGTGGTCACGATCTCATCGAAGGTGCCGTCTTTGGCCATACGGTTGTGCCAGTGGTAGACGGTTTGCCAGGATCCGAAGCATTCCGGCAGGTCACGCCAGGGAATACCGCAGCGGATCCGGTAGATGATGCCTTCGAGCATGAGTCGGGGGTCGGAGAAGGGGCGACCCTTTTTGCCGGTGCGATGGGGCAGCTTATCGGAGATCAGGGCCCATTGGTCATCGGTGAGAAGTTGGAAGCGCGACACGGGATCTATGGTCCCATGCCGCGCTACCCTCAATTATCAGACACGCCCTAGAGCGCATGCCGTCAGCTGTTGATTCGTGATCGCGGTCCGTCTCGCCGGATTCACGGATGTGGCCGGCCGGCGAACAGCAAACAGGCAACCAACCGCTCCTGCAGTCCAGCGGGGGACAAAGCGGTCATCCATTCCCTGCTCCTGCCGGATCATCGGGGCGTGATCCGCCGCCACTGGACCTGAGTTCTCTGGCATGTCCTGCCCGAGCACCTCGGCTGCTGGCAGGCGGAGTTGAGGGAACCCGTGGCCGGATCCTGAAGGTCACTGCCTATCGACGTCGCAGACCTGTTCAGTTGATCACCCCCGCTGATGCGACGACGACATCCCGACCCGACCAGCACAGGGGTCCCATTGGATCACCGGGTTGAGTCCGACTCTGTCTCTTCAGGACGACGATCCCCTGGATCCGGATGCTGGGGACGGGCTGGCAGTCCCGCACAGTGCGCAAAGTGGGAGGTCATTCATCTACCCCGGTCGAGTCCTGGTACCTCGCGCTCGGACACGGTGAGCGGGAGAAATTCAAATCCTGGCTGTTATCCTGACTGCAATCCCCGTGTACCCCACACGGTGAAGGACACGACCCGGATCGCCGCGACCGACTCGGGAGGAGGAAGGTACCGCTGCCCCTTTTCGGGGAATTCCCCAGTTGTTAATATCACCTGTTATGGATACTGAGCAGGTTTTTGCAGGCCTGAGGAAGTTCGCTCAAGTTCGGGATTGGGAGCAGTTTCATTCCCGGGAGAACCTTGCGAAAAGCATAGGCATCGAAGCCGCCGAGCTGCTTGAGTGTTTTCAGTGGAATGCCAGGGGGGATGAGGAACAGGTAAGGCTTGAGTTGGCCGATGTGTTGACCTACTGCTATTTCCTGGCGATGAAGCTTGATGTCGATCCGGGAACAATCGTCCTGGAGAAACTCGCGCTTACGGAGAAGAAGTATCCGGTCAACAAAGCGTTTGGAAAGTCGGAGAAGTATGACCGGCTTTGAGATCCAACAGTTTGATTTCGATGTGGATTTGATCGACTCAACAAGGAATAACCGTCATCTGGTCAACTGGCCGGTGGTGTACATCCTGAATCGCCCGGCACGCTCGACGACACAGAGGGGTCGAATCTACATCGGCGAATCAAGGAACTTCAATACGCGTATGAAGCAGCATCTCGAAGGCAAGAAGGACCTTGATCTCAGGACCGTTCGCGTGGTCCTCGACGACACCTTCAACAAGTCCGTCTGTCTTGATCTGGAGTCATTTCTGATCAGCCTTGCTTTTGGAGATGGCGAGAATGAGGTCCTCAATCGCAACATGGGCATCTCCAATGCGGACTACTACCGCCGGGACCGTTATCAGGAGACCTTCGGTGAGATATTCGATGAGCTGAGAAACGCCGGGCTTTTTCAGCGCAGTATTCCCGAGATCGTCAACTCCGAACTCTTTAAACTATCTCCCTTCAAGGCACTGAACAACGACCAAGGTCTTGCCATAATGGACATACTCGAGGGGCTAAGTGAGGATCTGGTTGCGAGCAGGGAACTCGGCAGCATGGTTGTTGTGCAGGGAGATCCCGGCACGGGCAAGACCATTGTCGCCATCTATCTGGCCAAGCTGCTGCGTGACATCTCAGAGTTCAGTGGTGGCGAGGATATCGACGGCGACGAAATGTTCTCGGAATTCTTCGTTGAGGGAACGCGGGAACGTTTCAGGAACCTGAAGATCGGCGTTGTGGTTCCTCAGCAGGCTCTCCGCAGATCCTTCGAGAGGGTCTTCGCTGCCACTCCCGGTCTGGAGAAGTCGATGGTTATGTCAGCGTTCACCGTTGCTGAGTCTCCCGACACCTTCGATGTTCTGATCGTCGATGAGGCTCATCGGCTCAACCAGTACTCATCGCAATCGGTCCCCGCATTGACAAAGAGGTTCAATAACATCAATCAGCGGCTGTTCAACGGTGAGAACCCTCAAGCCTCGCAGTTGGAATGGTTGATGAAGAAATCGCGTCACGTGATCCTCATGCTTGATCTGGCACAGTCAATCCGACCGAATGATCTGCCGAAGGAGGAGTTTCAGGCTCTGCTGACCTCAGTGCCGGATAACAGGAATTACAGGTTGCATACCCAAATGCGCAGCCTGGGAGGCCGGGACTACATCAAATATGTGCAGGAGGTACTGTCCCCGATCCCACCGACGGAAAGGCTGAATTTCGAGGGGTACGATCTGGCCATCATAGATTCACCGGCTGAGTTCGACTCGACCATCAAGAGTCTCGAACAAGAGTCGGGTCTCTCCCGGATCGTCGCCGGCTACGCTTGGGATTGGGTAAGCAAGAAGGACCCGGAAGCCTTTGACATAGATTTGGGCGACGGCGTCAGGTATCAGTGGAACACCGCGGTGGTTGATTGGGTTTCCTCTGACAATGCCGTGAACGAAGCAGGGTCTATCCACACCATTCAGGGCTATGACCTCAATTACGCGGGTGTCATTGTTGGTGCCGATCTCAGATACACCCCGGAGCTTGGCTTGTTTGCGGAAAAGTCGAACTACTTTGACCGCCAAGGGAAAAAGAGCAACAAGATGCGCGGGCAGACAACTACTGAACAGGACCTGCTCAAGTACATAACCAACATCTACGCAGTCCTCTTGACCAGGGCGATCAAAGGGACCTTTCTTTATGTCATCGACCCGGGACTCAGAGAGTACCTGGGCAGGTATTTTCCTGTTAAAGGATGAGGATTCCCCGGCTTACGGTCAGCGAATCCGCCGCGGAGTAGACGCTGCGGTGTCCGGATAAGAAAATAGGTTCGTTCCCAGTTCGCTCCACCAAAAGCTCAGACCCGGTAAGCAACCAGCGATGGAACCGTCGGGCTTTCCAGTTGGACCACGGTCGGTTCGGCCCTAACCTCCGCTGCTTAACCCTGGAGCAAGAGCACCTGCGAACGCGAGGGAAGGCGTGGCACGAACCATCGTCGATCATTAGCGCCACCGACCCCACCCCAGCCGACACGACGCATCTGCGCGCCCCTATCCGGAATCCCGCACCGGTGTCCTTCTGCTCGTCATCGAGGACGTCGCAGCACCCCACCGGGCGCGTGGTCGTTGATGCCCTGACGCAGATGGAATTGACCACGCGAGGGGTTTGCAGGTTCTGGTCGGGGCCTCCACCTGGATTCCGCCAGCCCGGTGAGAGTTTGAAACGTTGAGCACCACGGCGTCGAGTCCTCGGGTGACCGACGATCAGGCTGAAGAGCTGTGCTGCGCAGGTAGGGGTCGGTGGTGCGTTACGAGGATGCCAAAGGACCTGCCGCTTTCCCCCGGCTGCCACCTGCGACCCGCAGTCATGTCATCCGAGCCGGAGTGTTATCAACCTCCCCCTCAGATGTTCCAGGGCCGCCCGCGCACTTCCCGCCCGTCGCGGGCGGCCCCTCCCCTTCGGGGAGCTCAGGGCAGGGTGTCAAAATTCACTCACTGTTCATCTGTTTGGTTCATTGTGTCCACCTAAGTCCTAAAAAATTTACCTAGCCGCGCGTGAGGCATAAGTCGACAGGAAAAGCGCATGTCAAAAATGGGCCGGACCCAATGATCATGGCAACCCCAGTACACGTGCCCACCCCCATTGCGGGTTGAGCTCCCGGACACACCCTGCGGTTTAGCAGTTAAACGCCGGTATTCGATGCCCGATCGCCGTCCCGATTAGTGCATACTGCATAGTCGTGACTGAGTTGATCATCTTGCTGATCGTGATAGCAACGGCCCTGGCCTTTGACTTCACGAACGGATTCCACGACACCGGCAACGCCATGGCCACATCCATCGCCACCGGAGCACTCCGCCCAAAGGTCGCGGTCGCCCTCTCCGCCACCCTCAACCTCATCGGGGCCTTCCTCTCCGTTGAGGTGGCCACCACGGTGGCCAAGGGTATTGTCAACCTCGATGAATTCGACCTCAGCGACGCGTGGGACTCCCACCGACTCCTCCTCGTTGTCTTCGCAGGCCTCATCGGAGCCATCACCTGGAACCTCCTGACCTGGCTGCTCGGCATCCCGTCCAGCTCCTCCCACGCCCTCTTCGGAGGCCTCATCGGTGCCGCGATCGCGTCGCTCGGTTTCGGCGGTGTCGTGTGGAGCGGTGTGGTGTCCAAGATGATCCTGCCCGCACTCGCCGCCCCCGTGGTGGCCGGATTGGTGGCGGCGATCGGAACCTTCGCCGTGTACGCGATCACCTCCTCCGTCGACGACCGCGACAAGAACCGCTACTTCCGGTGGGGGCAGATCGGATCTGCCTCCCTGGTCTCCCTCGCCCATGGAACCAATGACGCACAGAAGACGATGGGCGTGATCTTCCTTTCGCTGGTGGCCACCGGACATATCGGCGCGGAGGCCGATATCCCCTTCTGGATCAAGGCATCCTGTGCCCTGGCCATCGCCATCGGAACCTACATGGGTGGCTGGCGGGTGATCCGCACCCTGGGCAAGGGACTGGTGGAAATCGATTCCCCCCAGGGAATGGCCGCCGAAACCTCCTCCGCAGCGATCATCCTCACCTCCTCGCATTTCGGCATGGCGCTGTCGACCACCCACGTGGCCACCGGCTCCATCATGGGTACCGGGATCGGCCGCAGGGGCGCATCGGTGCGCTGGTCGGTCGCGGGGCGCATGGCCGTGGCGTGGGTGATCACCCTGCCCTGTTCCGCACTTGTCGGTGCGCTGTGCTGGTGGCTCGCACACGGGGTCGGACTGGTCTCCACGGACATGGTCGGCGTGCTGGTGGCCTTCACCGTCCTCCTCGGCCTCTCCGGCTACATCTTCGCCGAGTCGCGCAAGGCCCCGGTCAATCCAGACAACGTGAACCAGGAATGGGATGCGGAGTCCGATGCCACGGTGCCTGCCGCCGAATCGGTGGGAACGCCCGCGCCCAAGATTGAGGAATCCAGGTAAATGAACTTCTCCGCACTCTTCGGAAGCCTCATCGAGGTCACCATCGTCGGCATCGTACTGGGCGCCGGACTCCCGGCGCTGTTCGCCCTGGGCATCCGACTGGCTCACGGGCCCTCCACCTCCGATGGCGGGGCCTCATCCACAACGCCGGGGAAGGTGGCGGCGGTACTGTGTTTCGCGGTGATCATCCTGGCGATCGCCGTCGGCATCCTGTGGATCACCAAGGGCACGATCCACCAGTACCTCGGGGTGGACATCTTCGGCACGGAGGCGTAGCACAACGCCCCACATATATTGGGTGCATCTCGGCGACACCTTGTTAAAATGACCAGGTGTGAGCGAAAAATCCCAGGATCGATCCACCGCACGCCCCGGCGTCGCGGCCCGCGTGCTCAACTGGCTGCGCCAGGGATATCCCAACGGCATTCCCAATCATGACACCTTCGCCCTCTTCTACGTACTTGAACGTGAACTCACCGAGGCCGATCTCAGGGAACTGACCGAGATGATCATCGCCGAGGGGGAATCGACGACGCTGCGCCCGGAACCGATCACCCGCGAACAGATCGGAAGACTGATCCTGAGGATCCACGCCCAGGCTCCCCTGGAGGAGGACATCACGCGGATCCGGGACGCGTTGAAGGATGCCGGCTTCCCGGTTTCCTGACCCGGTGTTCCCCACTCCGCCACCGCCGGCCATGCCCGAACGTCCGGAAAAGGCACCCACCCCAGACATTGTTAAACTTCTATTTACCCTTGCGTAACCTTGAGTTCTTATTTAGAGTTGGTTCCACCAGTTCGCAGAGAGCATTCCGAGGAGGCGCACCAATGAGCACGTTCAGCAGATTCATCCATTGGCTCAGTACGGAGCCGGGATCGTCGGGCCCGTGCCGAATCGACAGCATCGGCATACTCGCGGTTCTCGACCACTCCTGAGGGCGGCCCCGCCGGGGTCACGGCCCTGAGGAATGTGTCGGCTCCTTTGGAGCCCGGTTAAACTCAACTCCCATGTCCCCCCACACCCTCGAGGTTCTGCCCGTCAGCCTGGCCGAACCGACCGCCATCATTGAGCAGCTGGAGGCCGCGGTCGTCGGCAAGCATTCCTTTCTCCCCGTGCCCGCGCAGGACCCGGCGCGGGCACAGCTTCTGGCGGCATCCCAGCGGGCCGGACAGCCGATCGACGCGGAGATAGCGCTGGTGATGTCGACCTCCGGATCCACGGGGACGCCCAAGGGGGCCCTGCTGACGGCCGGGAACCTGATCAGTTCGGCCGATGCCACCCACGCCCGGTTGGGCGGGGAGGGGCAGTGGCTGCTTGCGATGCCCGCCCACCACATCGCCGGAATCCAGGTTCTCATCCGTTCCCTGGTCGCCGGGGTCGAACCCCTGGCACTCAATCTCAGCGGGGGTTTCGATGTCACGGAGTTCACCGCGGCCGCCCGCGAGCTCAAGGAAACCGGCGACCGCATCTACACCGCGCTGACGCCCATGCAGCTTCTCAAGGCGATGGACACCCTGGAGGGCATCGAGGGCCTCCGTCTCTTCGACGCGATCCTGATCGGTGGGGCGGCCCTGAGCCACCGGGCGGGCGAGGCGGCCGCCGCGCTCAGCATCAGCATCGTCACCACCTACGGTTCCTCGGAGACCGCCGGCGGCTGCGTCTACGACGGTCGCCCGCTGCCCGGCGCCCGTGGCCGGGTGCGCGATTCCCGGATCGAACTCGGTGGCCCGATGATAGCCAGGGGCTACCGCAACGAGGCGGGGTCCGAGGCCTTCAGCGAAGCAGGCTGGTTCAGGACCTCGGACGCAGGGGAGCTTGTCGACGGCCGACTCACCGTCACCGGACGGCTCGACGCGGTCATCGACTCCGGTGGACTGAAACTGCATCCGGAGGTCCTGGAGCGTGCGATCGCCGACATCAAGGGAGTCAGTGCCGCCTGCGTGGTCGGAATCCCGGACCCCCGGCTCGGTCAGGCCATCGTAGCGGTCTACTCCGGAACCCCCTCCCCCGCAGCGATCATCGAGGGGCTCGATGATCTGCCGCGGTGGCAGCTGCCCAAACAGCTGATGCACCTGTCCGCGCTGCCTATGATCGGCCCGGGAAAGGTAGACCGGCGGGCGGTATCGAGGTTGTTCTAGTCCTCCCTGCGACTGGCCTCGATGAGGATCTGCACATCCTCCCTTGTGTACACGTGTGCGATCTGCTCGTCGTTTCCGCCCATGAGGGTGTTGCCCACCACCAGGGCCCCCAGCTGGGTCGTGGGCACCACCGCGAAGTGCCGGGGCTTGGCGTAGACCTGCCGGATCGGGTGTCCCGATCGCAGTGCGCAGACATGGAGCCACACATCATCCGCCCTCCGGCATCCCTGAAGGAACACGTCCCCCTGTTCAACGACGTACTCGATGAAACTCGAGGGATAGAGGACACCCGACACGCCCGTGGCAAAGTGCAGGAAGGAGGCCTCCGAGGTGTTGGCGGGAGTCCACTTGACGTAGGGCAGCATCCGTCCGTCCCGGAGTTCAATGCGGTGGGCACGGTAGGCGACCACGACGTCGGTGCGCAGATCACCGATGAACAACAGCCGTTGCAGGAACCACTCCGGATAGATCATGTCATCGTCCACGGTGACCACGCGCTTTCCACTTCCCCGCAGTTCCCGGAACTCACCCCAGTACTTGGTGTGCGGGCCGTAGGAGCCGTCGCTGCATTTGACCTGCAGCCCGCGGTCCACCAGGCGGGTGATGGTGGCCGGCCAGACCCCGTTGAAATCCCCCTCATCCAGCCAGAGCACGATCGGCGATTTGAGGTAACCCCTGGCGATGGATTCAATGGTCAGATGGGCGTGAGCGAGTCGGCTCCCATGGGTGGTCAGGGAAACGACCACATCGCCGTCATCCGGAATTTGAGCGTGTGAGAACCTGTTCCGAAACGAAAGGGGCACCATCCTGAGGAAGGTGAGGAAGATGCTCGCAATCTGGGAAACCGCATATCCGATCCACATGGAATCCGGGCTCACCTCCATCAATCCGATTAACGGGTGACGGTCCAGACACCCGTTCTCCTACCTCCCAAACACAATAGCCCCAACCGCGCCCTCCGCACCGTCCATGGGCATTTACGCCAACGCACCGCTGATGGGGAAAGATGGGGACCATGTCTGAAATCTCTGGTTCCCCGCGCCCCACCGCATCCCAATGGCTCGAGGGTGCCCGCCCACACACGTGGGCCAATGCATTCTCCCCCGTTATCGCAGGCACCGGGGTGGCCGCCTACCACGGGGGATTCGTCTGGTGGAAGGCCATCCTCGCGGCCCTGGTGGCCTGGGCGCTGATCATCGGTGTCAACTTCGCCAACGACTACTCCGACGGGGTCCGTGGCACCGATGATGATCGCTCCGGGCCGCTCAGGCTCACGGGCTCGGGACTGGCACGACCACGACAGGTGAAAATGGCGGCCTTCATCAGCTTCGGTGTCGCCGGCATCGCGGGAACGGCGCTGAGCCTGAGCAGTGCGTGGTGGCTACTGCTCGGCGGCGTCATCTGCGTCCTGGCCGCTTGGTTCTACACCGGGGGCTCACGGCCCTACGGATACATGGGCCTCGGAGAACTCGCGGTGTTCATCTTCTTCGGTCTGGTGGCCGTCCTGGGCACCGAGTTCACCCAGAGCGGTGCGGTGAGCTGGCTTGGCCTGGCGGCGGCCGTCGGCATCGGGGCGTCATCCTCTGCGGTGAATCTGGCGAACAACATCCGAGACATCCCGAGCGACGCCGCCGCCGGAAAGATCACCCTGGCCGTGCGCCTGGGGGATGCCGGATCCAGGAGACTGTTCATCGGGCTGGTCTGCACACCGTTCATCATGACGGTGCTTATGGCTGCGGCGACGCTTCCCGTGCTGCTCGCTCTGATCGCACTGCCGCTCTACCTCGCCGGTGCGTTGCCGATCATCCGGGGACTCAAGGGCAGGGAACTTATCCCGGTACTCGGCATGACCGGGCGTGGGATGGCGGTGTGGGCCGTGGTGACCGCCGCCGCACTGGCCTGGCTCTAGCTCAGCGGTCGGCCAGTTCCTGCTGAACCCAGGCACGGTGCGCCCTGCGCTGGGCGTCCCACTGGCCGACCGCGCGCGTGGCGTTGATGCGCAGGCTGTCGAAGATCAGCATGGACAGGGGAAATGCCACGACAAGTGCCAGCATCGCGGACATCACCAGCGGCACCGGCGAACTGATCAGCCAGGCCAGACCCTGGATGATCAGGGTCAACACCACCACGAGCAGCACCCTCGCGCCCGCATAGACGATGACGTTCCGGCGCGCGGATCTCTGGACGTTGCGATCTAGTTCGGGCTGCTGGTTGCTGATGGACTCACTCACACGCTTTACCCTACTCAAACCCTCCTTCCACAGAAAGAAGCCACCACGGGCCACGTATTGTGGAGGGGAGGAAGACTTTTTAGGAGGCACAAGATGGGAAGACTCTTGCTTCTACTGCTCATTGTCGCAGCGATCGTGCTGCTGTGGATGGCGTTCAAGCCGTCCACCTGGAAGGGAAACCAACAGCGACGGGGCGGATCCGCATCCGCGCGCGAAATCAAGGGACCCGACGATGACGAGGAATTCCTCTGGAACATCGAGAAGAACCGCTTCAAACAGCGGCGTGCCCAGGAAGCCGCCCTCCGGGAGGAGGAGGACCGGATGAAGCGAGCCCGGGAGCGCTATTCCGACCCCACGGGGCCGAAGGAGACGGAAGGCCCCGATCAGGACGCGGAGAATCAACGCGACGACGATGACCAGTCCGGGGAGGGGAAGGGGACGAACCCCTGAGGCCGCGAATCCAGGTCACCGGGGATCGACGTGGGAGGAGCGCGGAAGGGCGCGGAAGGGCGCGGAAGGGCGCGGAAGGGCGCGGAAGGGCGCGGAAGGGCACCCCGGGTGAAAATTAGGTAATCCAAACCTATATAGTGGACGCATGGCCTCCCCAACGCCGCATCGCCCGCACCCCCGCTCCTCCGAGCCGGTCGTGGACAGACTATCTGCTGTCCCACCCGGTGAACTGAATGCACGAGCGGACCTGGCCAGCGACTTCTTCAAGGCCCTCGGAGACCCGACACGTCTACGCATCCTCTACCTCATCGCCTCCCAGCCGAACGCGGGGATCAGCTCGAACAGCCTGGCGAACACGCTCGGCCTCTCCGCCCCCACGATCACCCACCATATGAAAAAGCTGCTCAGCGTGGATCTGGTCACCAGGAGAAAGGACGGCAGATGGGGCTACTACTCGATCAACCCCGAGAACTCGGAGACGGTGACCGAGGTGCTCACCTCCGTTCTCTCCATGCCCCGGAGCCACCTCCACTGAACTGCCGGGACCACGCTGATCGCACCGGACGCCGGGGCACCCGGCTCCGTTGATCTTGGGCATGAAAAAGCCGCACCCCCGGAAAGGGTGCGGCACAAGGATGCGGGTGATTTAGGGTCACCCGCGATGACCTGCGGTTAGTTCAGTCCGGCGTAGGAGTGCAGGCCGGAGACAACCATGTTGATGAAAAAGAGATTGAACACCATTGTCCCCAGCGCCACGATATTGATCCAGGCGGCCTTCGTGTCGCGCCATCCGGCGGTGGCTCGCGCGTGCAGGTAGCCGGCATAGAGGATCCAGGTGATGAAGGCCATCGTCTCCTTCGGGTCCCATCCCCAGAACCTGCCCCATGCGGCCTCAGCCCACACCGCGCCGAGCACGATCCCCAGACCGAAGATGGGTACGGTCCAGATCGCGGTCTTGTAGGCGAGGTTGTCCAGGGTCTTCGCCGAGGGCAGCGGCTTGGCCACACCTCCGAAAAAGCCCTTCTCCCGTCCCTTCGGCTGCCACATGCGCAGCAGGTACAGCAGGGAGGCAATACCGGAAACCATGCCTATCGACGCTCCGATGGACACGGTGGAGACGTGAATCGGGTACCAGAAGGACTGCAGTGCGGGAACCACCGGAGCCGAATCGGCGTACAGCTTCGTCCCACCGAAGAACAGCAGTCCGAGCATCGGGGTGACCACCCAGGGCCACATGACACGCAGCTGCGGGCGCTGCAGCGCACAGGCCGCCAGGAACATCGCGCAGAAGGTGATCACCAGCACGTACTCGTAGAGGTTGCCGAAGGGAAAGCGCGAAGCGGAGAGTGCGCGCAGCACGATCGAGGCCAGGTGGATGAGCACGCCCAGCCACATCAGCGACTGCGTCATGTTCGCCAGCTTGCGGGCCTTGCCCTCACGAGCCGCCAGCGCCTCATCGGGAACCAGACCCGCATTGAGATCCACGTCCTCGGAAAGTGGGGCGGAGTCCGCATCCGCGGCCCCCACACTGACCAGTGAGCGCTCCTCTTGAACGCGCATGGCTTCGCGTCGGGCATCGATGATGCCCTGCTGCTTGACGTAGTACACCAATGACAGAATCAGTGCGAGGAAGTATACGACAAACGCGGTTTCGAAAGCGGTGTCCGAGAACGTCGCAAATGTCTGATTGACCGGCATGGGTTGGGCCACCCTTATCTCATACGAATTGTGCGGTTTTGATGACACACTACCCGCTCAACCGGGATGACAACCAATGCTCACCTGAACGGGTGTGGAAAACTCAAAGGAACTGTGAACTAGCTGTGACCAGCATAAAGGACCTCCATCAATCACGGTCCTCATCATCGAAGTAGACCTCGTCCTCCTCATCGGTCTCCTCGATACCGAGGAGTTTGTTATGGAAGACCTCATACTCCGAGCCCCAACCCGCGCGGTCGGTGCGGGCAAGGCCACCGGTCTCGACGCGGGTGCCGCCATCGGGCTGCGGATAGAAACGCACCCAGATACGACGACGCCTGATCATCAGCGATCCCACAAGGGCGACCAGTGTGATGCTGGTGGCCACCAGGACCCACACCTGACTGGGGTCGTGGCTGATCTGGTAGTTGGCGAACTCCGAGGCACCGTCGAAGGTGACCTCGGTGCCGTCGTCCAGAGTCACGGTGTCACCGGCCTGCAGGTTCACGCGTTCAATGCGCTGCAGCTGACCGCTGTGCATCAGCGAGGTGTCCAGGGAGAACAGCGACTGCCCGACACCGGTGTCCAGGCCGTTGTCACCACGGTAGATGTCAATGGCCACCGCCGGATCACGCATGGCGGGGTAGGCCGAGGTCAGCAGCTCACCGTTCTCCCCACTCCATTCCGCGGTGGGGGCGAACAATCCCTGGATGGCCAGCTGATTCTGGCGACGCTCATAGAGATCCGGGAACATTCCGGCCGGGGGATCGAAGCGCATGACCCCGGAGGAGAGGAAGAAGGTCGGATCGTCCGGACGCCACTGGACCGTCTGGGTCCGGGTCTCGCCATTGGGCCACTTCACCGAGAAGGTCGGTGCGAAACCGTGTCCCTGCAGGTAGACGCGGTCGCCCGCGATCCGCAGCGGATGGTTGACCCGGAGTTCATAGTCCTCCCAGGTGGCGGGATCGGTGTTGATGTCATCGCCGAGGGCGTAGGAGATGTTGGACCGGAACATCTCCGCCTGACCGTTGGGCAGATAATCGGCGGAGAAGTCGTGCGCCTCGAAACAGAAGGTACTCAGGCCCGTCCCGTCGAAATTCGCACCCGCACGGAAGGAGTCATAATTGGCGGTGGCGGTGTTGCAGAACATCGAGTTCTGCGAACTCTGCTCCCCGTCGGTGACCACGATGACGTGGCCCTCATAGTAGAAAAGCCGCCCCAGACCGGCGGTGACGATGACGCAGACCAGGCCGAGGTGGAAAACAAGGTTGAAGAACTCCCTGATGTAACCCTTCTCGGCCGCGATCGACGCCGCCCCCGCGCGGTCTTCCGCCGGCGTGTACGCGGTGATCTTCCAACCCTTGAGCAGCCTGCGGGCATCGGCCTCGACCTCGGCGGCCGGCTTGTCAATGCTCCCCTGCCCGTGGTGGGCGAGTCGGGAGAGGTTCCGCGGAGCCCGCACCACCGGAGCGCGCAGTGCCTTGTAGTGGTCCCAGGTGCGCGGCAGAATGCATCCGACGAGGGAGATCAGCAGCAGCATGTAGATCGCTGTGAACCAGGAGGAGGAGAACACGTCGAAGAGCTGGAGCCTGTCGTAGATCTCGGCGAGCCGACCGTTGCTCTCGAGGTACTCCTGGACGTTGCCCTCGTTGAGGGAGCGCTGCGGGAGCAGCGCACCCGGAATAGCGGCAACCGCCAGGAGGAACAGCAGGGCGAGTGCCGTTCTCATACTCGTGAGCCAGTGCCACGCCTTCCTTGCGTACACCTTCACTGTTTTGAGCATTTGCTTGCTGCTTCTCTTCCTCGCGTTGTGATTGTTGATTTACCGCCTGCGGTGAAGGCGCTAGAGCAGGGTGGCGCCGTACTCCACTGTCCACTGCCGGATCCAGTTGATGAAGATCGCCCAGGTTCCGGACAGCAGCGCCACTCCGACCAGTACCAGCATGACCCCGCCGAAGATCTGGATACGGCGGGAGTTCCGCCGCAGCCAGTCCACGGCATGGAGTGCCCTGGTGGATCCCAGCGCGAGCAGGAGGAACGGCAAACCGAGGCCGAGACAGTACCCGATGATCAGGATCACTCCGCGGGCGGCCGTCATTCCCTCGGTGCCCGCGGACACGGAAATGATCGCGGCCAGGGTCGGTCCGAGACAGGGCGTCCAGCCGAGGGCGAAGACCCCGCCGAGCAGTGGTGCGCCGAGCCAGGTGGTCCATCGTTTGGGTGCCATCCGGGTATCCCTCTGCATTCCGGGGACGAACCCCATGAACACGAACCCCATGATGATGGTGATCACGCCACCGACCCGCATCAGGGTCTCCGCGTTGAGGGTGAGCACACTGATGGCACCGAAGACGGTGGCGGTGGCGAGGACGAACACCACGGTGAACCCGAGGATGAACATCAGCGCCGCTCCGGCAACCCGACCGCGGCGGGTCTTCACCCTTGTGCCACCCGAGGTGTACTCCACCTCTCCCCCGACCACACCGGCGAGGTAGGAGATGTACCCGGGGACGAGGGGAACGACGCAGGGGCTGGCGAAGGAGACCAGCCCGGCCGCGGCCGCCGCGAGGATCCCCAGCAGGAGGGGACCCGACGCCGCGGTGTCGGCGAACTGCTGGCCAAGACCCTGGGCTGCGGTGATCGTGAGCATCTAGGTCTCGTCCACCAGCGGAAGTGCCACGTCGAGGACGTCCCCGGCGGTCACCTCACGCAGGAACACCGCCGCCGGCCGGTGCTGCCGGTCCAGGATGATCGTGGTGGGGATGACCGAGGCCGGGACTCCGCCGAGTGCCGCGGCCGTCATGAACGGCGGGTCGTAGATGCTGGGGTAGGTCAGGCCGTTGTCGGTGACAAAATCCTGTGCGATCTCCCGTGAGTAGTCACGGACGTTGATTCCGAGCACGGTGCCCACCGGGCCGGCCGCACCACCCGCGGTCTGGAGTTCATCCTGGATGGCCTGGAGGTCATCGGATTCCGAGCGGCAGGGGGCGCACCACTGTCCCCAGGCGTTGAGCACGACAACCTGGTCCTCGAAATCCGACAGTGAAATCGTGGTGCCCTCCTGCATCAGCGAATCACCGCTGATCTCCGGAAGCGGCTGACGATCGGCCTGATCATAGAAAATCTCCGTCTGCCCACCCGGTGAATGGAACTGGAAGGTCCCACCGACGGCCACGGCGTCGGTGCCGGCGGTGCTGTCTTCGCCACAGGCGACCAGGGTCACGGAGGCGAGGGCCACGGCTGTCATGGCTGCGGCGAGTCGGGTTCTGGACACGGTGGATCAGATCTCCTGCGCTGGTTCGGTGTAACAGATGTCGACGATCTCCTGCTGACGGAAGATCAGCGAGGTCACCGATGCCAGATCGCACTGGCGGGCCGCGGGATTGTGGCCCAGACCCTGGCCGCGGACACTGCGCTGTACGCACACGATCGGCAGCTGGTGGCTGACCAGGATCGCCTCATGGCCCTCGGCGGCCAGCCGTGCCCGTTCCACCGCGTCCATCATCCGCGCCTCGATGACCGAATAGTGCTCGCCCCAACTGGGCAGGGAGGGCCTGGTCATCAGCTGCCACCTGATCGGGTTCCACAGCTGGGAACGCAATCCCTTGGTCCGGAGGCCCTCGAAGCGGTTGCCCGCCTCCAGCAGATCCTCGTCGGTGAGCACCTCCAATCCGGTGACCTGCGCGAACGCCTGGGCAGTCTCCTGGGCCCGCTGCAGCGGGGAGGCGGCCAGATGGACCACATCGTGGCCACGGAAGGAGGCTGCGGTGGCGGCGGCCTGGTTGCGACCCCGCTCGGACAGCCGGTATCCGGGCATCCGGCCGTAGAGGATCTTCTCGGGGTTGTGGACCTCGCCGTGGCGGACGAGGTGAACGATCGTGGAACTCATGGCACCTTTACGCGGTTGGCGCAGTGGCGGCGGCGGCCGCGCGTGCTGCGGGGATCAGGGCATCATCAATCTTCTGGAAATCATCCTCGCCAAGTGCCGAGGACACAAACCAGGTCTCGAAAACACTCGGCGGGGCATAGACGCCATGGTCGAGCAGGGTCTGGAAGAAGGGTGCGAATCGGAAGGTGTCGGCGGCTTTCATGTCACTGAAGTTGTGCCCCTCCCCCTCCGCGAAGCGGATGGAGAGCATGTTCGAGGCGCGCTGGATGTGGTGGGCGACGCCCTCCCTGCCGAGCGCGGCGGAGATCAGACCGCCGAGCCGGTCGGCGTTGGCATCGATGGTTGCGTAGAGCGCCTCATCGGCCAGGCTTAACGACGCCCGCCCCGCCGCAACAGCAACAGGGTTTCCGGACAGCGTGCCCGCCTGGTAGACCGGCCCCTGCGGGGCCAGCATGGACATGATCTCGGCCTTGCCGCCGAAGGCGGCCGCCGGCAGTCCGCCGGAGATGACCTTTCCAAAGGTGACCAGATCCGCCGTCACCCTGTCAATGCCGTACCAGCCGCGGTAGGAGGTGCGGAAGCCGGTCATGACCTCGTCGATGATCAGCAGCGCGCCATCCGCGTGGGCGATGGCCAGGAGCTTGTCATTGAAATTCTCCCGGGGTGCCACCGTTCCCATGTTGCCCGCCGCCGCCTCGGTGATGATGCAGGCGATCTGGCCCGGATACTGTGCGAAGGCGTTGCGCACGGCCTCAATGTCGTTATAAGGGACAACGATGGTGTCGGCGGTCTGCGCGCCGGTGATACCGGGGGAATCGGGAAGGGAGTAGGTGGCGACTCCGGAACCGGCGGAGGCCAGGAGCGCATCCACGTGGCCGTGGTAGCAGCCTTCGAACTTCAGGATCTTCGGGCGGCGGGTGTAACCGCGGGCCAGGCGAACGGCGGACATGGTCGCCTCAGTCCCGGAGTTGACCAGGCGCACCTCCTCGACCGAGGTGCGCCTGATGATATCCTCCGCCAGCTCCACCTCGCCGATCGTCGGCGCCCCGAAGGACAGACCTTTGGCCAGGGCGGCGCGGACCGCATCCAGCACAACGGGATGCGCGTGTCCCATGAGCATGGGACCCCAGGAACACACCAGATCCACATAGGTGTTTCCATCGACGTCAACCAGCGTGGAGCCCGATGCGCTTTCGATGAAGCGGGTCTGCCCCCCGACCGATCCGAACGCTCTGACCGGGGAGTTGACTCCCCCCGGGGTGAGTTTTTTCGCCTTGGTGAACCATTCTGCGGAACGGGCCGTGTTCATCGACGTGCCCGATGGGGATGAAGTCATGTCAATCATTGTATTGATTCATGCTGTGAAACCAATCTACGGAATTGACAGGGAAAACCTCGAAGCAGGGAATCAATTCCCGGCACCGGTCAGGCGGGCGACGGCTGCGCGGGCATCGGCGATCACCGCGGGTACTCCCACTCCCCCCGCCCATGCCCCGATGGCCTCCAGGCCCTCGATCCTGGCGATCTCCCCGCGGGCCGCGGCCGCCACCGAGAGATGGCCGACCCCGTAGGCGGGCAGTCCACCGAACCAGCGCTGCACGTAGATCTCCGACAACCCGGCGGCCCGGCCGTCAAAACCGGTGATCCGGTGCAGATCATCCAGTGCGATGTCCACCAGCTCATCCTCGTCCATGCGCACCGCGGCATCATCGCCGAGTCTGCCGAAGGAGGCACGTACCAGTGCACCGCCGCGGTCGCCGAGATGCGGCCACTTCCGTGAGGAGAAGGTGAAGGCCTTGGCCGTGATCCCGGGTTCATTGGCCGCCACGAGTATTCCCGATGCCTCGGGAAGTCCCTCCGCGGCATCGAACTTCATGCCCACCACCACCGAGGAGGCGAGCCGGATCGAGTTGAGGTGGGGGGAGGCGCCGGGGGCGATGTCGCGCAGCAGCACGGCTGCGGTGGGTGCCGGGACGGCGAGGACGATCCGATCGTATATCCCCACACCGCCCTTGACCTCGAAGCCGCCCTCGCGCGCGGTGATGGACGACACGAAACAGTCCAGGTGGATATCGGCGCCCGATTTCTCCGCCAGAGTCTCATAGAGTTCGGCGTAGCCTCCGCGGAAGGTGCCGAACACCGGTTTCGAGGCTGTGGAACCGCGCCGTCCCTCCTCCACGAGTTTCACCGCGGAGCTGAGCCTCAGCGGCTCACCGGACTCGGCGAGGGTGTCCAGCGCCTGGGCGAGGGCGGGGATCGTCGCGCGGACACCGAGATCGTCGGCGGTGGAGGAATACACCCCTCCGAGCAGTGCGGAAACGAGGGTGTCCACTATCTCTTCGCCGTAGGCGGCGCGCACCAGCGCGCCGACCGAGGCGTCACCACCGACCTCCCAGGACACCGTCGGTTCCGTGGCGGAGGCGTCGGCAAGCTCGGCCGGAATCCCCATCACCCCGCCGCGGGGAATGCCGCGGAGCTCGCCACCGGCATAGAGCAGCGAGCGTGCGTTTGAGGGGGAGACCAGAGAGTCGCGGAGGCCGAGCTCGGTGAAGAACTCCGTGGCGTCACCCCGGGCTGCCAGGTAGGCCTCGGCGCCCATGTCGGTGGGGCCGGAGGCGAAGGGCACCGTGAACAGTTTGCCCCCGATGCGCTCACCCGCCTCCAGCACGTCGATGTGAGCCGTCGGATCGGCCCTGTGGATCTCGTAGGCTGCGGTCAGACCCGACAGGCCGGCACCGATGATGGCATAGCGCATAAGAAGACTTCCTTAGGAGTGGATGATCCGAACGGCCTCGGTGATGTCCTCGGCATTGGTGTTGGGCAGCACGCCATGCCCGAGGTTAAAGATGTGCCCCCGCGCATCGCCCGCGGCGATCGCCGCGTCGGCCTCCGCCTTGATGCGCGCGATCTCCTCGCTCAGCGCCGCTGTCCCCGCGAAGAGCATCGCAGGGTCGAGGTTTCCCTGCAGCACCCTGGGGCCGGAGGCGGCGGAGATCCGCCGTGCCGCGGTGTCGAGCGGTACCCGCCAGTCAACGCCCATCACCTCGGACCCCGCCCTGCTCATCGATCCCAGCAGCTCACCGGTGCCCACACCGAAATGGATCCGCGGAATCCGGTGGCGTTCGATCCGCGAGAAGATCTCGGTGGAATGGGGAAGGACGTACCGCTCGTAATCGCGGGCTGTGAGGAAGCCCGCCCAGGAATCGAAGAGCTGCATGGCGTCGATACCGGCGTCGATCTGAACCTCGAGGAAGTTGACCACCGTGGGCACCAGTCGCTCCATCAGTGCGTGCCAGGTCGCAGGATCGCCGTGCATCATCGCCTTGGTCCGCTCATGGTTCTTGGAGGGACCGCCCTCGACGAGGTAGCTGGCGAGGGTGAAGGGGGCACCGGCGAAGCCGATCAGGGCCTGTTGATCATTGAGTTCCTCGAGGATGATGGCAATACCCGCCGCGACCTCCGGGACATCATGGTCGAGAATCGGAAGGGCATCAACATCCGCGCGCGTGCGGATGGGGTGTGCCAGCACGGGACCGCGCCCGGGGACGATTTCGACCTCCACCCCGGCGGCACGCAAAGGCACGACGATGTCGGAGAACAGGATGGCGGCGTCGACGTCGTGCCTGCGCACCGGCTGCAGGGTGATCTCGGCGAGGAGTTCGGGTTGGAAACAGGAATCCAGCATGCTGATTCCCTCACGCAGCTTGAGATACTCCGGCAGGGACCTGCCCGCCTGGCGCATGAACCAGACCGGCGTCCTGGTGGGGGTGGTGCCGCTCACGGCGTCGAGAATGGGCGCGTTGTTCAGGGTACGTCGGGTGGACGGAATCGTTTCGGGACACATGGGTTCAATCTTGCACCATCGACGGCGTGCGGGGAAACAAAGCCGAACCTTAGGAATGATCCCGATATCAACCGAAGTGTGGATGACCGGCGGACATCCCGGATAACGGGGGCGGGCCCTCCCCCGTGCCCCGGCACCGCAATCCTAGAGGCGTCGGGCCCGCAGGGAACGCCATTCGATCAGCAGCGAGGAGCCGAGCATCACCACGGTGGCCGCCATGGGGTGCAATAGTCCCGATACCGCCAGCACCACGGCCACCGCGTTGTAGGCCCAGGCGAACCCGATGTTGCCATTGACCAGTCGGACGTAGCGCCTTGCCAGTTTGAAGATCAGCGGCACGGCCATCACCTGCGGCCTCATCAGGACCACGTCGGCCGCCGGGTCATCGGAGTCATCGCGCAGATCCTTGGGATCGTCCACCCCCATGAGCAGGCCCACGTCGGCGACCCGCAGACAGTCCATGACGGAACTGTCACCGATCATCGCCACCGTCGAGCCCCTGGTATGCACCGAACGCACCGACTGGGACTTCTTCCCCGGCGCTATACCCGCCAGCACATGGGTGATGCCCAGGCTGTCCGCGTAACGTCTGGATACCGGATAGGTGTCGCGGCTGAGCATGATGGTTTCTATCCCCAGGTCCTCGAGCGCCTTGATGGCCTCGTCCGCATCCGGCTTCACCCCGTCGTGGAGGGTGATCACCCCCCTGTCCTTCCCCTTCCACCGGACGACCAGGGGCGCTCCACCCGAAGTGGCCGCCGCGGCGAGCCGGGGACTCAGGGAACTGCGGACCTCCGTCATCGAACGGGGCCGCCACAGCATCGCATCGACCGAACGCATGTGCAGGGTGCCGTCGGAATCGGGAAGAGGGATCTGCACGCTCGCCTTGAACGCACCGTCCTCGGTGATCTCGACCTCCCCGACATCGATCCAGTGCGGGACCTGGACGCCACCGGTACCGAAGTCCCGGGCCTCGCGGGCGGCCTTGACCAGCGCCTGGGAGACCGCGTGGTTGGATTCCATGGACAGCGCGCCGGCCACACGGAGCACGAGCTCGGCGTCCTCGCCCTTGTCCGCGGTGATGGTCTCCACCGTCATCCCGCCGTCGGTGAGGGTTCCCAGGCGGTTGAAGATCGCGGTGTCCACGTCGTCGAGCACCCTGAAGACCTCGCCGGAGCGGATAAGCATGCCGTGGCGGGCCGCGGCCTCAATGGTGTTGCGTGTGGCCAGCGCGGTGGACAGCGCCAGCGCGACGGGGCCGACGCAGGCCAGAACCGCGAGCGCGGTGGTGAATCCGGCATTGATGTTCCCCGAGATCAGCGCCCACAGGCAGAAATCAACGACGGCCAGGATGAAGGCGGCCGGAACGAGTGAACCCGCGGACTTCAGGGAGGCGCGGTTGTGCCTGTTTTCCCGCGCCATGGCCTCGGTGACCCACCTCCTGACCGCGGCGATGCGGGTGTTGTGCCCGGTGCGCAGGGCGCGGACCTTGATCTCGCTGTCCAGGTTCACACCACCCGCGTAGACGGGATCATTGACCTTGACCTTCCTGCGGTCCTGTCCCATGATGATGCTCGCCTCGATGGTTGTCCCCCCACCGATGATCTGACCGTCCACCGGGACCCGCGCGCCCGGGGGCACGATGACATCGTCGTTGACGCGGACCTCGGAGACGGGAATGTCGAGCCTGAGGGTGAGCGCACGCGAGCGGTCCCTGCGGACCACCGTGACCACATGTTGCGGATCCACTTTCGCCGCGTCGAGTTCGGTGAGCAGTCGGGACTGGCTGGACCTTCTGGTCAGCAGACGACCGGCGAGCAGAATCACGGTGATCCCGCAGGCGACGTCGAAGAACACCTCGTTCTGGGCGATACCGCCCTGGCTGAAGGCGAACCACTGGGGCTGGGAGCGCCATCCCGGTTCCCCCGCTGCGGTGAGCAGCAGCATGGCGAGCGACCAGAGATAGGCCAGGATCACCGCCCCGGAGCCCGCCGCGTCAAGCGCCGAGATGCCCCTGCGCAGGCCGCCGGCCGCGGCACGGTGGAAGGGCCAGGCCCCCCAGGTGACCACGGGCAGGGCGAGCGCTGCGACGACCCACTGCCAGTAGTCGAACTGCCAGCTGGACACATAGGAGATCAGCAACACGGCGAGCGCCGGCGGCAGGCAGAGCACCAGGCGCAATGGCGTGATCAGGGCCCGTGCGGTGAACAGCACGTCCCCGCTGCTGGTCCTGAGCTGCTCCCGTTGATCCGAGGTCGCCGAGATCCAGCCCGACTCCCTGGCGCGGAGTGCGGCGATGTGCTCCTCACGGGCGTGTCGACGCACCCGTGGGCTGACACTGCGGGATTTCGCGCGCCTGCGGAAGCGCTCCACCCGCGCCTCCCGGTCGGCCTCCATGTTGAGACGGTGGCTGCGCCGCAGTAGCGACCCGGGGGTCAGGTGTGCACGCACCCCGTGCGCGGCGAAAACATGGATGAGCATCTCCGGATCGACCCGGTCATTCGCCGTGACCCATGCCATGGATGTGGGATAGACCACCGTCGCCGAGACTCCGGGGATCTTCTCCAGATCGGCCTTGATCGCCGCGACCGAGGGTGCGCCCTTGAGTCCCTCGAGTTCAAAGGACAGTGAGCTGCGGTGTCTGCCCTCTGCCTCCAGTTCATCATCGCCGGTGTGTGCGCCGACACCGGCCCGCAGCGCCGCCACCTTGGCATCACTTATGGCGTGGTCAACATGATCCTGATCCGGCACGGGCGTCCTTCAAGTCTCGAACGGAAATAGCGGTGACCAAAGTATAGAACCGGCGGAGGCGGAAAGGCTCAACTATTCCTGGTCGACGAACGCGCCATGTGGTTTCGCTCGATGTGGTCACTGGCCGCCGGCCGGTACAACAGCAGTGCACCCAGAGCCAGCAGTACCCCGATGACAGCGAGCGCGAATCCGCCCATGCGGACCACGAAGGCCAGCAGGTTCACCAGCAGGAGCAGCACGATGATGGCCAGGAGGAGCCTCCGGACGTTCTTTCCGCCTCTGGGTACCTGGGAGGTCAGGGCAGCCACCACGATTCCCGCGAAGGCGTTGATCCCGCCGATGAACTTCTGATTGTTGATCACCTGCTCGCGGTACTCCGCGCTGGCCGAATCATCGCCCGTGTAGCCGGATGTGAGAAGGACCAGGCCGGAGAGCACCAGCAGCACCGAGGTCCCCAGCAGCAGCCAGAACGCGGCCTTGAGGGAGGTGGGCAGGCCATCGCCCTCGGCGGTCGGCCGCTGCCGGCGATTCAGGTCATCGCCACCGGTTGCGGGGGTGGGAAACATGGTGGGCACGGCGGACTCCATCGGTATCGGTGACAAATCACAAACCAGCGTAGGCGGAAAGCTCCGCTATCGCCTGTCGAGCGGTTCCCTGGTCCCGATCCATTCCACCGACTCCGGCTTCCTCGACATCAGCACCGCCAGGACGCCGATCACCGAGATCAGGATCTGCAGGGACCCGTCGACCGCGTACCAGGCGATCGGAACCGCCGTCCCGCCGGGGGCGGCGAAAAAGAGCATGAGGGAGCGCAGCACGAAGAACAGACTGAACACCGTCAACATCAACCGGGCGGTGACGGCCATCCTGCTCCTCCTGGCGATCATCGCGAGCATCCAGGCCAGAACACCGATGATGATCAGGTTGAACAACCCGAGCAGGAGGATTGACGAGATCGCCGCGGAATCAACGACATTGTCGGCCAGCCCCTCGGCGGCGGCCTGCTGGCGCGCCGCGGCCTTGAGCTCCGAGGGGTCGAGCAGGCTCATGATCACATTGATGATCTGGTGGACGAGCTCCAGGCCCACCATCACCGTCCACAGGATCAGCATGAGTCTGACCACCTCCGGGCGCCGCCCGACGGTGCCCTTGTCCCCGGAGGCGTGTTTCGGCGGGGATGCGGGCGGGGTGTTGCTCGAGGGGGTGCTCATAGGTGAACCAGTTTAACCATCCCACCGATCCGGCAACAGTCGACCCGGTTTCGCTCAGCCCCGGAGGGCGCGGGCCGCCGTGGTGGCGAAGTAGGTGAGTATCTGATCGGCCCCCGCGCGCCTGATGGAGATCAGCGATTCCATCATGACAGCGTCCCTGTCCACCCAGCCGTTGGCGCCGGCGGCCTGGATCATCGCGTACTCACCGGAGACCTGGTAGGCGGCCACCGGGACCGGGGAGATCTCGGCGACTTTGGTCAGCACGTCCAGATAGGGCAGCGCGGGTTTGACCATGACGATATCGGCACCCTCCTCGACGTCGAGGCGGACCTCCAGGAGCGACTCCCTGATGTTGGCGGGATCCTGCTGGTAGGTGCGGCGATCGCCGCGGAGCGAGGAGCCGACCGCCTCGCGGAAGGGTCCGAAGAAAGCGGAGGCGTACTTCGCGGAGTAGGCCATGATGGACACGTCCTGGAATCCCTCCCCGTCGAGTGCGGCGCGGATCGCGGCGATCTGTCCGTCCATCATTCCCGAGGGGCTGATCATGTGCGCCCCGGCTCGTGCCTGGGCGAGCGCCATCTTCTGGTACAGCGCAAGCGTGGCGTCATTGTCCACCACGGTCGCGCCGAAACGGTCGGTGGAGACGACGCCGCAGTGTCCGTGGTCGGTGAATTCATCGAGGCAGGTATCGGCCATGACAATGAGATCATCGCCGAACTCCCTGCGCAACGCGGCCAGCCCGCGGTTGAGCACACCGCCATCATCCCAAGCCTGGGATCCGGTGGCATCCTTGTCCTCCGCCAACGGCACCCCGAAAAGGTCCACGCACCGCACACCGGCATCAAGCGCCTCCCCGGCCGCCCGCAGCAGGGACTGCTCGGTGTGCTGGTACACGCCGGGCATGGAGGATATCTCCCTGGCCTCGGTGATTCCGTCGGCGATGAACATCGGAAGAATCAGATCCGCGGGGCGCAGTGAGGTTTCCGCAACCAGTTCCCGCATCGCCGGGGTTGAGCGGAGTCGACGGGGACGGCGGATGAGGTGGCTGGAATAGTCTGCGGTCACAATGAAACCCTTCGTTGAGAATGTGTGTCTCTTAGCCTAGGACGCTTTTCGACGCCTGCGCTTCTTGCGCGGCGGCGGCAGCTGGCCGGCCGCACGCAGGGTGGCCACGTGCTCGGCCAGGGCGTCGACAAGCTCGGGCACCTCGGCGACCTCCGGAACGACATCGACCCGCAGGCCCAGTTCCTGTGCCGTGGCGGCGGTCATCGGTCCGATGCAGGCGATGATGGTGCGCTGGTGGGGTTTACCGGCGATACCGACGAGGTTCTTCACCGTCGAGGAGGAGGTGAAGCAGACGGCGTCGAAGCCACCGGCCTTGATCATGTCCCGGATCTCCGCGCTCGGCGGGGCCGCACGGACGGTGCGGTAGGCCACGACATCATCGACCTCCCAGCCCAGTTCCTGCAGTCCGTCGACGAGGACGTCGGTTGCGATGTCCGCCCGGGGCAGCAGGACGCGTCCGACCGGATCGAGCTCCTCGACGTACTCGGGGAAGACATCCACCAGTCCCTGCGCATTCTGCCTGGTGTGCGGGGGAAGCAGCTCGGGGGTGATACCCAGCGCCCTGATCTGCTCGGCGGTCTTCTCCCCCACCGCGGCGATGCGCACACCGGCGAAGGAGCGTGAATCCAATCCGAATTCGATGATCTTGTCCCAGACCGCCTTCACGGCATTGACGCTGGTGAGAACCACCCACTGGTAGCGCCCCTCGACGATCCCCTTGATCGCGCGCTCCATCTGGGCCGGGTTGCGCGGCGGTTCGACGGAGATCGTGGGCACCTCCTGCGGGATGGCCCCGTGGCTGCTGAGGCGGGCACTCATGGGACCGGCCTGCTGCTTGGCACGCGGGACCAGGACCCTCCATCCGTAGAGGGAGCGGTTCTCCCACCAGGAGTACTTGGAACGGTCGTCGACCCCCTTGCCGAGCGTGACCACGAGCGGACCGCTGAGATCCGCGTCGAGCTTCCCGAGGGTGCCCAGCGTGGTGTCGTAGGTGCGCTGCATCCGGGTGGTGCCGTGGGCGGTCACCGACACCGGGGTCTCCAGGGGCAGGTTGCGGGCCCTGAGCTCCGTGGCGATTCCGGGAAGGTCCCCGGCGCGCGCCTGCAGCACCAGCGGCTGCGGGGCCGAGGCGAGCTGATCCCAGTCGACCGCGGACGCCGCCGAGCCGCTGACGTCGGTCTCGGTGTAGGTCGATCCCAGGGCGATTCCCGCGAAGGCGGGAACCGTCGCGGGTAGCGACATCCCCGGAACCACCTGGAACTCTATCCCCGCCTCGGCGACAGCGGTGATCTCCGCAAGTGTGGAATCGCTGCTCAAAGGGTTCCCGGTGACCAGTCGGATGACATCGCCACCCTTGGCCAGTTCCCGCTCCACCAGTTCGACGATGCGTGCGGGATCGGATTCGGTGACCTCGATGATCTCCGCCGCGGTGGGATCTGCGGGACGGGCGGGCCTGCGACGCGCACCCGACTCCTTCGCCTCGGCGCACATGCGCTCGTACTCCTCCCGCGCGGCCTTGAGTTTGTCCTCGGGCACGGGAATCTCGGAGGCGAGAAAGGCCCGGACACCATCGAGCACCTGGGCATCGGTGATGGCACGGACCGTGTGTCCGAGCACTTCGCGGGCGCGAACGGTCAGCAGATCAGGGTTTCCCGGCCCAGCTCCGACAAAAATGACCTTGCCCGGAATCAACTCCGCCGAAAGCTCTGCCTGCACCCTGAGCTGCGCACGTTGATCTTTCGCGGTTGCGTCGACACCGCTGGTCTCGGAAACCTGGCTGGTTTCGAGCCCGGTGGTGTCGGCCATCTCGGCCTTGTAGGCGATAGTCATCAATATCTTTTCTGGTTCTTGTCCGTTAGGACGACCAACGTGCATCAGCACCGCGGGCGTTTTCTATGATGTGGATAGACAACGGTTGCCCGGATGATGATGGACACTGGCCAGTCAACGGATGAGGACGAAACTGGTCGACGCACAAATTCACGCCTGCGAGCGGCTCGGAAGATGCCTGTGGTTAAAAGCGACCACCCTCTCGCGGGACGTTCACCGTGTGGTATATACACGATAATTCAGTGATGCCGTTTTAGGAAAACGCCCGCTCGACCGCGGGCGGGCATCCCCCTGTCCACCCCTGTCCACTGGACGGGACGCATACCTCCGGATTTCCCACACCGACCGGTGATCCCCACTGGTGACAGCTGTTCCACCGATGGAACATTCCGATCTCCACCCCACCTGTGCCACACCGGAGGCCCCGAGGAGCACTCATGTGGAAGTTGGTACCGATGTTCGGTCACTCCCCGGCGCGGACGACCTCGCCGATCTGCGGCGTCTCATCGCCGATCTGGAGCTGACGGTGGCGCGGCAGCGGCAGTTGATCGACACCCTGTTCACCGCCACCGGCGGAGAAGCTACCTCCACTCCGGCCTCCCTGGTGAAACCACGCCCAACCCTGCACCCGGATGTCATCGGCCTGCGGCGCCGGGGCAGGGGTATCGCCGCCATCAACAGGCACCGTGAACTCACCGGCACCGGATTTGCCGAGGCCAAGGGGCTGATCGACACCGAGGAACCGAAGGTGCTCTGAGCCCACTGCCCCACCTGCGGCCCGCGCGGGAATCAGGCGGCGTCGATGGCGTGGATGAAGTCCTCGAGATCGCCGGGGTTGCGCGAGGTGATCAGTGTCCAGCCGCCGGCGCCGCAGACCTTGACCGACTGGTCGACCCAGTGGGCACCGGCATTCTCCAGATCGAGCTTCACGGAAATGTAGGACGTCAGGTTTTTGTCGCGGGCGATGCCCGCGTCAATGAGTGACCAGGGTGCGTGACAGATCGCGGCGATTGCCCGCCCCGCGGAGGCCTGGGCCCGCAGCAACGCCCGTATGTCCTCGTTGATCCGCGTCTGGTCTGAGTTGACGGTACCGCCGGGCAGGAGAATGACATCGAACTCATCCCCCGGCACCCCGTTGAGTGCCCGGTCCGCCGGGACTGTGACATCCCAGTCCTTGTCACCGAGCACCGTCTGCACCTCCCCTCCGGAGGGGGTGGCAACGGTCACCTCGTGGCCGAGGGCCCGGAGCTTCTGGACGGGCACGACGATCTCATCACGTTCGGTTCCGAATTCAGTCGAGACCACGAGAATCTTCTTGGACATGTTCTTCTCCCTCTACTCGATGGATTGCTGTGTGTCCCGAGGGTAGCCAAGAAGAGGGTGTGTGTCAGATTCCGCCCGGTTAGCTGGTGGAGCTGAGCTGCGAGGCGTACTCGCGGGCATTCGGTGTGGAGATGATGATCCGGCCGATGCTGACGTTCTCCAGATCAATGACCAGACCGGGGGAATTCCGCAGGCACACGCTGAAAACGTTCTCCCGTACTTCGGGGACCTTGAGATCCGTGGCGCGGGTGCCGGCGACGAAGGCCCCCGGGATGTGGGTGAGGGAACCACGGCCCGGCAGCTGCGCGAGGGTGTAGGCGTTGTCCACCACCTCGATGCTGCGGATCGCGCGCCGCGGGACCGTCAGATGACTGCGCCTGGCACCAAGCTTCTCCCACCATCGGAGTCGTACGGTGAGGTTCTTGTTGGTGATTATCAATTCAGCCACGGTGAGCGGATCTCTTCCATGAATCAGCAAACGATGAGGGACGGTTGTATTCTTCCACGCCCCGATGAAAAACTCCTGGGTTTGGCAGGGGAATCCGGTGCGACTCGACGTGCACCCCCGGATGCAGCCGTGGTGGACGCCTACCCCAGCAGTTCCGCCGCGCCGTCCTCGATCAGCTGCGCCGCCACGGTCTCACCGAGCTCTTCCGGCCGCTGCCCGGGTCCCTCCGCGGAAAAGACCAGCTGCTTCCTTCCATCGAGACCGAACACCGCCGCGGTCAGTTCCATGGTGTCCCCGGTGTATCCGGCGAGGGTGGAATAGGCGGCCACAGGGGCGGTGCAGCCGGCCTCGAGCCGGTTGAGCACGGTGCGCTCGGCGATGGAGCGGACGAAGGTGTCCGCATGCATGATCATGTCCAGCGCGGTCACGGTGGAGGTGTCCGTGGCCCGGCACTCGACCGCCAGCGCCCCCTGGGCGGGGGCCGGGATGAACACCTCCGGGGCGAAGACCTCGGTGGCACGCTCGCCGATACCCAGGCGGCTGAGCCCTGCATAGGCGAGCACCACCGCGTCAAGCTCACCGGATTCGACCTTTCCCATGCGGGTGTTGATGTTGCCGCGCAGCGGCCGGATGTCCAGGTCGGGGCGAAGTGCACGGAGCTGGGCGATACGGCGCGGCGCGGAGGTTCCCACCCGCGCGCCCTCCGGGAGCTCCTCGAGGGTGAGACCGTCCCGCGCGATCAGCGCCTCCCTGACATCGGCGCGACCGGGAACCACGAGGTGGAAACGGGGATCGGCGGCGGTGGGCAGATCCTTGAAGGAATGCACGGCGATATCACATTCGCCGTCGATGAGGGCTTCGCGCAGGGCCTGGGTGAACACCCCGACGCCGATACGCTCCACCGGCGACATGTTGGTGTCGCCCGGTGTGGTGATGATGGTCAGTTCGGCGTCACGGCCGAAGTTCTTCAGCAGGTCTCGAACGGTTCCGGCCTGTGTGGTGGCCAGTTGTGAACCTCGGGTACCAATTTTCAGAGTCATGTCACTCCCTGGAGATCTGAGCGGTGGCAGGAAGCTGGCTCCCTGTCTGGTTAACCGGTGAGTTAACGATGGCGACGATACCCGCATCCGGCAGATCCTCCACGTTAACCGAGGTTGTCGCGGGTGCGGCCGTCGACTGGAGGATCTCCAGGCCGAAAAGCTCCTGAAGGGCGGATTCATAGGAGACCGTGCCCGAACGTGCGGCCAGTTCCTTGACCCGCACCGTCGGTTCATGCAACAGCTTGTCCACCACCCGGCGCACGGTCCGGGTGACCTCGTTCCAGTCGGCGTCATCCATGTTGCGGGTGCGCGCGCGCAGGCGGTCCAGCTCCTCGTTCATCAGGACGGTGGTCTGCCTGCGCAGGGCGGACACCGCCGGCACGACGTCACGGATGCGCTGCGCCGAGGTGAACGCATCCAGTTCCTCGCGCACGATACGCAGCGCACCGGAGCCGCCCCCGAGGTCGCCGGAGGGGTCCTCGCGGGTGGCACGGTGCAGACTCTCAATGTTGACCAGGTCGACCCCCTCGGTGTTCGCGCAGGCATCATCGATGTCCCTGGGCATGGAGAGATCGATGAGCATCAACCGGGAACCTGCCGGGATGTCCTCCGGTCTGACCGTGAACTCGTCCGCACCGGTGGCGGAAACGACGATGTCCACCTCGGGGAGCACCGAGGCCCGATCGGTGAAGTCCACCACGGAGGCGGGTACACCCGCCTCCCGGGAGTGTTCGGCCATCCGCTCCGCCCGCGAGCGCGTCCGGTTCGACATGACAAGCTTGTCGACGCCCAACCTGCCCAGATGGGAGGCCGCGAGGGAGCTCATCGCCCCTGCCCCGAGCACCAGTGCGACGGTGCCGGCCAGCGGACTGCCGCTGTCCCCACCGTCACCGCGGCCCATGATCCCCATCGCCTCCGCCACGGCGAAGGAGACCATCGACGCACCTGCATCATCGACATCGGTCTCGGCGTGCACGCGTTTGCCGGTGTGCAGCGCGGCCTGGGTGAGCGAGTGCAGTGCCGGACCGACCGCCCCCGCCTCGGTGGCCTGCTGGTAGGCGGTGCGCATCTGGCCGATGATCTGCTGCTCGCCCACCACCATGGAGTCCAGACCCGCGGTGACCACGAGCATGTGCTCGGCGGCGGCATCAGCGTAGCGGACGTAGAGGTAGCCACGGAGTGTTTCAATGTCGACCCCGCTGACCTCATGGAGAACCTCTACAACGTCGTTGACTCCGGTGTGGAAGCTGGTGGTGACGGTGTACACCTCCAGCCTGTTGCAGGTGGAGACGATCAGCGCCTCGGAGAGCGAGGCGCGGTCCAGGAGAGAGGAGGTTGTCTGACCACGTACCGCGTCGTCCATGCTGAGTCGCTCAAGAAGCGCCACAGGTGCAGACCTGTGGGACATTCCCACAACGAGCACACTCACTGTCTCACCAGTCTTTCAATTGAGGTACTGATCATCAAAAAGGATGAATGTTGAATATTTAATTCACGCTACTGTCAGAACGCGCGTCTTACAACAAAGCCTTGGCTAAGTCATCGTTGTCGATTTCCCAGCAGGCGAACTCCTCATCATCGATCAGAATAACCGGCACACGGTCCCCGAACTCGATCTTCAGTGCCGGATCCTCATCGACGTTGCTGATGATCAGCTCCACGCCGGCCTCCTCCAGAACGGGGGTGATCTGCTCCCTGACGCGCTCACAGGAACCGCAATTGTTTCTGACGATCAACTCCACAGTATGCACAGGGGCCACCGTCGACCTTTCCATCCGGACCCGTCCCCTCCGCGCGCATCCACGCGCACAAAGCTTTACCATGGACACGATACCCACCGATCGTGCCGAAGGGGCAGTTACGTCGGGGGTTTCCCCCGATTAGGCACGAGGAAGGTTTCCGCCAGCTCATGAACTCAGCCACAGGCAAGGGCAGTGAAGGCTTCGACGTGAGCGGCACCCCGGAGGATTTTCTCCTGGAATGGAGCGCCACCCGTGGAAACCTCCGCCGTTTTCTCGAGGACCGTGCCCTGCCGCCACTCGGCGAGCAAGCCCAGCGCGAGGCAGGGGAGGCGGCGGCCGCGGGCGCGGTGGCCCAGGTCTACGGCCTCGACCTCGATGACTTCAACTCAGGTGTCGATTCCGTGTCCGGGGCCATCGAGTCCGCCGGAGCGGTTCACGTCAACGCACCCGATCCCGATGTCCCGCAGGATGCCGGTGCGGCCGCCTTCTTCGATGTGGACAACACCCTGATCCAGGGTTCCTCGCTGATCGTGTTCGCCCAGGGTCTCTTCCGCAAACGCTTCATACGCATCCGCGAGATCCTGCCCGTGGTGTGGAAGCAGATAAAGTTCAAGGTCTCGGGATCGGAGAACGCTGAGGACGTCGACTCGGGGAGGCAGCAGGCCCTCGCCTTCATCAAGGGGCGGTCCGTGAGCGGCCTCGTGGAGATGTGCGAGGAGATCGTCGACAAGACGATGATCGACAAGATGTGGCCGGGCACCAAGCAGCTCGCCGACATGCACATCGCGGCCGGACACCAGGTCTGGCTGGTATCGGCCACCCCGGTCCAGCTCGCCCAGATTCTGGCCAGGCGGCTCGGCTTCACCGGTGCGATCGGTACGGTCGCGGAGTCCAAGGATGGCGTGTTCACCGGAAGGCTCGTCGGCGACATCCTCCACGGTCCCGGAAAACGCCACGCCGTCGCGGCACTGGCGGCTATCGAGCAGCTCGACCTGTCGCGCTGCACCGCATACTCCGATTCCATCAACGATCTGCCCATGCTCTCCATGGTGGGGACGGCGGTGGCCGTCAACCCGGACAAGAAGCTGCGCAGAGAGGCCGCCCGGCGGGGCTGGGAAATTCGGGACTTCCGCAACATCCGGAGGGCGGTGCGCACCTTCGGCATCCCCGCACTGGTGACAGCGGCATTCAGTGTGACCGGCTGGCGGCTGCGCCGGCAACGGCACTGACCCATTTCTCCGACCGACTCCCCTCACGGCCCAGAAACCAAACACCACCTGCACACAATGAGCAGGTGGTGTTGAGCGAAGATCTACTTACCGAGTTTTCTACGCTGGACGCGGGTACGGCGCAGCATCTTGCGGTGCTTCTTCTTGGACATGCGCTTGCGGCGCTTCTTGATGACAGAACCCATAAAGGTTTCCCTCGCTTCAATCGATGTTGTACGTACAAAACCTGCCAGCACAGTTGCCGAAGTGCACATTCGGTCACAGTCACCGAGATGCCCGTGAAGTCACCGTGGACCATAGCGACAGTGGTGAAGAAATCCACATGGCCGGCCGTGAAGGCTGATTCCATTGGTGTGCGCTGGCACGAATGGGAACCATCTTACCTTGTGGGGTTCGGGCCACCAAAAAAGCACCCGGACACTCGTGACCGGGGAAAGAAAAAACCTTCCTACCCGATCCCGCGGGGATCAGATAGGAAGGCTCCTTGCAGTGGGAATCGGCCCGTCCACCGGTGGCTTATCCCGCCTCGTAAAAGGAGGAGTCCAGGTAGTCGTTGACCGCTTTCTCATGGACGCGAAAGGAGCGTCCCACTCGAACCGCCGGGAGCTCACCGGAGTGAACGAGCCGGTAGACGGTCATCTTGGAAACGCGCATGATCTCCGCGACCTCGGCAACCGTCAGGAAGGTTCCCTGTTCTTCTCTAGCCATAAATCATCCTTACCCTTCAGCAAGTCGCGCGCTGCGGGCTTCCCCTCCCGCAGAACGATCACGCACGTGCCTGGTTCAGCTTAGCGTGAAACCTGTGAATAGTGCGACAAATGTTACTGATTGGCCCAGTGGGTTCTCACATGGAAGAAAAAACAGAGGACAAAGTCCCAGGTCAGAATCGAATTACTGGACTGTAATTTTTTCGGGGAACAGCTCCTGCAACGAGGCGATAACGAGCAGATAACACAGAGGGTGTCACCCGGCTGCACCCATTTCGGCGGATCTGTCTGCGCATTTTTGAGTCGCCCGGAAGAGCGCACCGCGCAGTCCACTCTCCTCCAGCTCCCGGAGGGCGGCGACGGTGGTGCCGGCGGGCGAGGAGACCCCGGCCTTGAGCACGGCCGGTTCCTCCCCCGTCTCCTTGAGCATCGTGGCCGCGCCGTGGAGCGAGGTCACCGCCAGCTCCTTCGCCGCTGCACGGGTAAGCCCGAGGGAGACTCCGGCGTCGATGAGTGCCTCCGCGAACAGGAACAGGTACGCGGGGGAACTGCCCGCAACTGCGGTGACCGCGTCGATGTCGGACTCCGGGACGACGAGGACCTCACCTACCGCCCCCAGCAGCCTGGAGACGAGCTCCACCTGCTCCGTGGTGACGAACCTGCCGCCGGTGACCGTGGACATCCCCTTGCGCACCAGCATCGGCGTATTCGGCATCACGCGGACGATGGGCAGTCCGGCGGAAACATGCTCCTCCATGGTGGCGAGGTTGATTCCGGCCGCCATGGACACCACCACAGACTGGATGTTGTTGCTGTCGAGCGTCGGTGCGATCTCAGCCAGCACGGACAGGATGCCCTTCGGCTTGACGCAGAGGAAGACCACGTCGGCCTCCTCCACCGCCTTGGTGTTGTCGGTCTCGGGCGTGATTCCGTAGCGCTCCTTGAGCGCCCGCCCCCGTTCCTCATTGCGGTTGGTCACCCTGATGTTGATCGGGTTAATGCCGGAGGCGACGAGCCCTGAGGTCAGCGCCTCACCGATCTGCCCCCCGCCGATGATTGCGATTGTTGTCATGCCTCCACCTTGCCACCGCGACCCCCGCGAACGCGAGCAGAAACAACAATCCGGCGCGATCGCCGGGTCTTATCACCGCGGGAAGGTGCAGCTAGAGCACCGTGGCAAGTGGGCCGAAAGTCATCACCAGACCGACAAGTGCCGCCAGGACCATGCTGAAACCATCCCTGGAGGTGCGCAGGGCGTGAATAACCCCGACCCCTCCGAGGGTGACCGCGATGGCGAGGATGCTGACGATCCACCTGTCCAGACGCTCCCACAGGATCTGGAAACCGAGGAACACCAGGACCCCCAGCACGACACCCACCAGCGCCATGAGGATGATGGACAGGATCGAACCCCTGCCCTCCTCTTCCTCCTCATCGATGGATACCGCCTCCAGCTCCCCGGTGAGGTCGGTGGGCGCCCCGGAATCCGCGAACTCGGCCTCGGCTGCGGCTTCCGCACCGAGGTGATCCTGCCCGGTGCCGGCCACCACGGCCTGCTTCTCCGCCGAGGCGGGAACCACGGGGAAGGCCCCGGTGGTCAGCCGGATGGGATCCTTCTCGTCGACGATGGAGATCACCATGGTCTCATCATCGCTCGGGGTGTGCCTTTCGGGCTCCCTCTTCGAAGCCTCGGGCACGGGCTTTTCCTTCGCGGCCGGGACCACCTTGAGCTGCGGCTGCTGCGGCTGCTGCGGCTGTTCAAGCGGCTCCGACGGCACAGACGGTTCCGCGGGCTGTTGCGGCTCCGGCGTCTCCGCCACGGGGGTGTCGGTAGGTGCATCAATGGGCACGGAGGAGTGGCGCGACTCCACTGGCTTATCCTTGACGGCCGGAATGGAACCGGTGAGCTCCGCCACGGAGACGCCGCCCTCCTCAAGGCTGCGCCGACGACGGCGTGACCGTGGGGCGTCACCGCCATGGCCCTCCTTGGCGGCACGTGCCATCAGCTCAGCGACGGTGAGTTTTTCCTCGCTCATGTTCGCCTACTCCCTTCCCTGGTTATTCAAGTCCCTTGTCGATCCGGTTCAGGATGACGCCTTCACGCAGCGCCCATGGACAGATCTCCACCTTCTCGATGTCCAGTGCCCTCATCGCGGCCTCGGCCACCAGAGCCCCGGCGACGATCTGGTGGGAACGGTCCGCACTGATCCCCTCGAGCTCTGCGCGGTCGGCTGCGGTCATTCGTGAGATGAAGGCGATGAGCTGCCGGAGACCGGGGGCCGTCAGTGTCCGCTGAACATGTGGGCCGGCCGATGAGGGCGCCGCACCGGTCAGACGCGCCAGCGTGCGGAAGGTTTTCGACGTTCCCACCGCCAGGCGCGCCGGACCGAGGGTGCGCATCGACCGCGCCGCTTCGACCAGCTCGGCATCGATGTAGTCGCGCAGCAGGTTGATCTTCTTTCGCGCGGGCGGGTCGGTGTCGAACCACTGGTGCGTCAGACGCCCCGCTCCGAGATCGAGCTAGAACGCCAGATCTGGATCCTCATCCGATCCCGAGGAGATCTCCAGGGACCCTCCGCCGATGTCGAGGTTGGTGATCCGGCCGGCGGACCACCCGTACCAGCGACGCACGGCCAGGAACGTCAGCCTGGCCTCCTCCTCACCGGAGAGGATCTGCAGGCGAACCCCGGTCTCCTTCTCCACATGGTCGAGGATTTCCTCGCTGTTGGTTGCCGAGCGCACCGCAGAGGTGGCGAAGGGCATGACCTCGACGCACCCGAGCTGATCGGTCAGCTCCGCGGCCTCCGCGACAGCGGCGGTCAGTTTGTTCCGCCCCTTGTCGCCGATGGCCCCGGAGTCGTCGATGAGCTCGACGAGACGCAACGGGGTGCGCCAATTACTCATCGGAGTGGGATGTCCACCCGGGCGCGCGTCGACTGCAACTAGGTGGACAGTGTTGCTGCCCACGTCCAATACACCTAATCTCACACCTAAAGGTTAGACGGTCTAGGGTGGCAAAGTGTGAATTGGCCATCTTCTACACCGGTTTTTCTGGGCTTTCCCGAATCCTCACCCGCCGCACGCTCCATCCGATCGGGCGAGGAACTGCCCCCGGACTTCCCCCGCGACTGGTTCGAATTCACCAGCCCCATCGACGTGAATCATCAGTTCAGCATTGATGTGACCTGGCTTGAGTCCCATTGGAACTGCACCTTCGGCACCTCCGACTGCCTGGGGATCGACGCCGGGAATTCCGACGTCGGGTGCTGCGTGCATGGTGCCTTCCTCGCCGACGAGACGGACAGGGACCAGCTTTACGACGCCGTGGCCGAGATGCCCACCGGATTCTGGCAGCTGCGCCCGTCGAACACGGACGCCTTCTTCGAAGGCGATGACGGCACCGACATCGAACCCTGGCTGGAGTGGGATGAGCTCGACGATGACGAGGGCGAACCGGAACCGGCGCTGAAGACAAGAACCATCGACGGCGCATGCATCTTCGCCAACCGGCGGGGTTGGGCGAGCGGGGCCGGATGCGCACTCCACCAGTGGGCCGTCTCCACGGGCCGTGATCTGACCGTGGTCAAACCCGAGGTCTGCTGGCAGCTTCCCCTGCGCCGGCTGGAGGCCTACGAGCAGCGTGCCGACGGCCAGGAGATCCTCCGCACCACCATCACCGAATACAACAGACGGGGCTGGGGCAACGGCGGCGAGGACTTCGACTGGTACTGCACCACCGCCCCACGCTGTCACACCGCCTCCGAACCGATGTGGATCACCCAGGAGACCGAACTGCGCGCGCTCATGGGCGATGAGGCCTACGCTGTGCTGGTGGAACACCTGCGGGGGCGTCGGCACGCAAGGGAGGTCGCACCCTCTGCCCTTGCCACCCATCCGGCGAGCGCGCAGCCGAGGTCCCGCGGTTAAGCTTTAATGATGAGAAGTCACTGACCACTCGGACACCATCAGGAGGTCGTCATCACCGTCAGCGGGTCGCGCCGGGGTGCGCTCGGTATGGTCCGGGCGTTCCTCAGCTCACCGCTGCGCACGATCACCTTCCGGGAGGTGTCGGCAAACAAGCTCCGCATGCTGCTCACCCTGCTGTCCGTGGTCCTCGGCACCGCGTTTCTCTGCGGCTCCCTGTTGCTGACCAACTCACTGGAGAGATCCTTCGTCTCCATCACCGACGCCGGGGTGGCCGGGGTGGATGTGGGCGTGGTCGGATCACAGTCCAATCTGGACGGCGTCCCCCTCGCCGTCGTGGAACAGCTCCAGCGCTCCCCCGACATCCGTGCCGTCAACATCGTCGGCGACGGCCCGGGAACGCCTTCCGGAACCCAGAAGGCGGGACTGTCCGCCCTGATCCTCACCGACCCCTCCGGGCAGCCGCTGCAGGCTGGTTCCTCCGGGGCGCACCCCTTCTCCATGTACCCGTCCGGGGACTGGGTCAGGCCGGAGCCGCAGATCATCAAGGGCAGCTCCCCCCACGACGACGGTGAAGTGATCATCAATGAGTCCGCCGCCAGACGGGGAGGGATCTCCCCCGGCGACGAGGTCACTGTGATCACCCCGACCGAGAGGATCACCGTTTCGGTCAGCGGAATCTTCAGGGCGGACTCCGATGTCGCTGGCTGGATCGGTGTGGGATTCACCGAGGAGCGCTACCTCGAGCTGTTCACCGACGGCAGAAACGCCTCCCAGGTGGTCATCGCGGTTCGGGACGGCGTGGATCCGATGAGTGTCCGCAACCGGATCGGCCAGCAGTTCCCCACCCTGACACCACTGCTTCCGGAACAGATCATCGAAAGGACCACCGGGGACTCCGTCCGCCAGCTGGAATTCATCACCTATATCCTGATCGCCTTCGCCGGTATCGCGCTCGTGGTGGGTGCCTTCATCATCGCCAACACCTTCGCCATGATCGTGGCGCGGCGGACCAGCGAGTTCGCTCTCCTGCGCAGCCTCGGGGCGTCCTCCTTCCAGATCGGGTTCTCCGTGGTCATGGAGGCAGCGGTGATTTCGATCATCGGTGCGCTCGGAGGCGTCGCCGTGGGGTTCGGGGTGGTGCTCGCGCTCGTTGCCGTGCTCAACCACCGTGGCAGTGAACTGTCCTCCATTGAAATGGCGCTGACACCCGGGTCCTTCATCCTGCCCATCATCTTTGCCATCGCCTCCACGGTCCTCAGTGCCCTTGATCCCGCCCGCCGCGCCGGGATGCTGCCCCCCGTCCAGTCCTTCTCCGACGCGGACGCCAGATCCGGTGTGCTCTCCCGTGCCCGTTACATCGTGGCATCGGTGCTGCTGACGCTGGGGACCAGTGTCAGCGTCGCCGGAGCTCTCGTATCCGCCATCAATGGCAGTGAGCTGCCCTCCGAGACCCGCCTTGGCATGGTGGGCGCGGGTACGGTGCTGGGGTTCCTCGGGCTGGCACTGGCCGGGGCACCGTTGATCCGGGTCGCCTCCGGGACCATCGGGGTCATCGTCTGCCTGCCCTTCCGCGCCATCGGGCGCCTGGCGCGGCGAAACGTTCTGAGGAATCCGCGTCGTTCGGCGACAACCGCGCTCGCCGTGACACTGAGCGTCGGCCTGGTGTCGTGCGTCGGCGTCATCGGGGCAACAACCAGGGCGAGTGTGTTCAGTACGGTGGAATCCTCGGTCCTCGCCCCCTTCGTCCTCGATTCCATCGGCGGCACCACCATTCCGGGACAGCCCTCGGACGGTTCGCGCTCACTCTCCCTGTCACCCGCAGTGGCCAAACGGGCCGCGGACACCCCGGGGGTCACCGAGGTGGGAACGCTGATGACGGTCAGTATGGCCGTGGACGGCTGGGACAATGAATCCACCACGGTCTTCGATGGCGATCTCGCCGACTTCCTCGACGTAGCCATCCGGCAGGGATCGGCACCCGCCGGTGACCAGCCCGGTGTCATGATCTCCACCACCTATGCCAGCCAGTCCGATCTCAAGGTCGGCGATCTGGTCACCGTGAGCCCCTACGGCACAGGTGACGGCATCGTGGTTCCGGTCACCGGGATATACGCGGAAACCGGCCTGCTGGGCCATCTCGTTGTCACCATGTCCGCCGCGCAGCGGGTGATCACCAGCGAGGGCGATTTCCACCGCTCGCAGGTTTTCATCAACACCGATGGGACGCAGAGTGAGGAGGCAATGAGATCCGAACTGACCTCGGCCGTGGCGGAGTTCCTGATCGTCCAGGTCAAGTCGAAGGATGAATTCCGTGGCGGGCTGGGCACCCAGATCAATCAGCTGCTCGGAATCGTCTACGGGCTGCTCGCCCTGGCGGTGATCATCGCGGTCCTCGGAATCGTCAATACACTGGTGCTTTCACTGAGCGAACGGACGAGGGAGCTCGGGGTCCTCCGCGCAACCGGTGTGCAGCGCTCCCAGATCCAGTTGATGGTCACCCTGGAATCCGTCGTGATCTCCATTCACGGGGCGATCATGGGCATCCTCGGCGGCACGATTGTGGGCTGGGCCGTGGTGAGTGCGCTACGCAGCCGCGGCATGGCGCCGGTGGAGATCCCCTGGACGCAGATAGGCCTGATGCTCATCGCCAGCGTCGTCATCGGTTCCACGGCCGCCTATTTCCCGGCGCGACGGGCGGGGAGGACCAATCCGCTCGAGGCGATCGCGGACTGAGGACCCCCGGGGGCCTACAACTCGAACTTGTATCCGAGTCCGCGGACGGTCACCAGATACCGCGGGCGGGAGGGCTCCGCCTCGATCTTCGAGCGGAGCCTCTTGACGTGCACGTCGAGCGTCTTGGTGTCACCGACGTAGTCGGCCCCCCAGATGCGGTCGATCAACTGGCCGCGGGTGAGCACCCGACCGGAGTTGCGCAGCAGGTACTCCAGGAGATCGAACTCCTTCAGCGGCATGCTCACCGGCTCCCCGTCGACGGTGACGGTGTGGCTCTCTACATCCATGCGAACCCGCCCGCCCTCGAGGATCTGGTCGTCGGAAAGCTCATCGGACTCCGACTCCGAGCCCTGGCGCCGCAGCACCGCCCGGATGCGCGCGATCAGTTCCCGTGATGAATAGGGCTTGGTCACGTAATCGTCGGCGCCGAGTTCGAGGCCGACGACCTTGTCAATCTCGGAGTCGCGCGCGGTCACCATGATCACGGGTACCGAGGAGGTGTTGCGCAGCTGCTTGCACACATCGGTGCCGGACATTCCCGGCAGCATGAGGTCAAGGAGCACGATATCGATGTCATTGCGTTCGAACTCGACGAGAGCCGTGGGGCCGTCCCCCGCGATGACGGTGTCGAACCCCTCCTTGCGCAGAAGGAAGGCCAGCGGATCGGCCAGCGATTCCTCATCTTCGACAATCAGGATCGTCGTCATGTCTTTTCCTTTCGGCGTCCGGCTACCCGGGACGCGGTCGAACGAAGTTGTGAGTCCAGTGCCGGCCCCTTGCGCGATTCGGGGGAAACGGCGGGGGCAGCGGACTCGGGATGGTGAACCGGCAGTTCAAGCGTGAAGGTCGATCCCACACCCGGGCGGGACCACAGACTGATGCTGCCACCGTGATTGGCCATCACATGCTTAACAATAGCCAGTCCGAGGCCGGTTCCGCCCGTTTGCCTCGATCGCGCCTTATCCACGCGGAAGAAGCGCTCAAAGACCCTTTCCTGATCCTCCGGAGCGATGCCGATACCGCGGTCTGTCACCCTGATCAGGACCACGTCATTGGTGACCTTCTGGGATACCGAGACCGGAACGGATTTCGGCGAGTAGTTGATGGCGTTGCTGATCAGGTTCGCCAGGGCGGTAACGAGCAGCGACCTCTCGGCATCGACCCAGACATTGGTCCGGTCTCCCCTGACCAGGGTGATGTTGGCATTGTCCGCGGCCAGCTGGTTGCGCTCGATCGCCTCGTCGATGAGATCATCGACCCGGATCGGTTCCATGTCCGGCAGGCGTTCCGCACCCTGGAGCTTGGACAGGGAGATCAGCTCATTGATCATGTCCGCCAACCGGTGGGCCTCACGGCGCAGACGCTCGCCGAAGTAACGGACCTGCTCGGGATCATCGGCGGATTCCACCAGTGCCTCCGCGAGCAGCGCCATGCCCCCGACGGGGGTCTTCAGTTCATGGGAGACGTTGGCCACGAAGTCCCGGCGCGCGGATTCCATGCGCACATTCTCGGACTCATCGGAGGCGTAGACGATGACGAAACGGTCATCGATGAGGGTCAGAGGTTTGACCACTGCCTGCACCGCGGTGATGCGGTTGCCGGGCTTGCGTGCCGAAACCTGCGAGGTGATATCAACCGCGTGGGTCTCCTGGTCATCGAAGGCCTCCTGCGCAACGCGTCTGACCTGGGCGTTGACAGTGCGCTCGTGGACGATGCCGAGTTCGTGGGCCCTGCTGTTGGACAGGACCACCTCGCCGGTACGGTCGATCACCGTGATTCCGGTCGGTGAGCCCTGGATGGCCAGGTGGAGCACCTGGCCGACGGTGGTGACCTGATTCTCCGACAACGTCTGCGCCGAACGGTGCCGGCGCAGACGTTCCTTCACCCACCCATAGGCGGGTAGGGCGAGGCCGGTTACGGCCACGCCCACCAGGAATGCGAGGAATGTGCTCAAACTGTGTGGAAACTACTTACTACCCTGATTGGCCACGGCTGCGGCACCCGCCGCCGCCGCCTCGGGATCGAGGTAGGTGCCGCCGGGGTTGACCACGCCACCTTCAGGGGTGATCTCGTAGACCAGCGGGATGCCGGTGGGGATGTTCAGGCCGGCGATATCCTCGTCGGAGATTCCATCCAGGTGCTTGACCAGAGCGCGCAGGGAGTTACCGTGGGCGGCGATCAGGACGATCTCACCCCTCTTGGCGCGGGGAAGGATCTCCTCCTCGAAGTAGGGGACGAAACGCTCGACGACGTCCTTCAGGCACTCGGTACGCGGGACCTGTTCGAGATTGGCGTACCGCGGATCATGGGCCTGGGAGTACTCGGCGTCATCGGCGAGCTCGGGCGGCGGGGTGTTGTAGGAGCGGCGCCATTCCATGAACTGCTCCTCACCGTACTTGTCCTTGGTCTCCGCCTTGTTGAGACCCTGCAGCGCACCGTAGTGGCGCTCGTTGAGGCGCCAGTCGCGCACGACGGGGATCCAGTGGCGATCCGCGGCGTTCAGGGAGATGTTCGCGGTGCGGATGGCACGACGCAGGAGGGAGGTGTAGACGACCTCGGGGAGGACCCCGGACTCCACGAGCAGCTCACCGCCCCGCTTGGCCTCGGCCTCGCCCTTTTCGGTGAGGTCCACGTCAACCCAGCCGGTGAACTGGTTTGATGCGTTCCACTCACTCTGACCGTGACGAAGAAGAATCAGTTTTCCGTTTGTCATGCCTTTCAGTTTGCCACTTTGTACGCACGGATGCTCGCCGAACGATGGAGTTTCTCCTACCACGCGGTGTCGCGGGCTCCCCGCGCCTGACGCGGGGTCGACGGCGAGACCTCGGTGGCGACCACCTCCGAGTAGAGCGAGGACAGCTGGGCCGCGGTGGCGGCCCAGGAGAAAGCGCGGGCGTGGAACACGGCATCCTGTCCCATGCGGCTGCGGGTGGCGTCGTCGTCAAGCAGTGCAGCCAGCGCGTCCGCCCAGGTCACGGGGTCGTGGCCGTCGACAAGCAGTCCCGTCTCCCCCTCCGCCACCGCGATCGGCAGACCCCCCACCCGCGCGGCGACCACCGGGGTCCCGGTGGCCTGCGCCTCCATGGCGACAAGCCCGAAGGACTCGTTGAAACTGGGCACCGCGACGATATCGGCGGCGCGGTAGACGGAGACCAGCTCCTCCGGCGGCCGCGGTTCAAGGAAACGGATCCGCTTCTCGACGCCCATCTCACAGGCCAGGGTGCGGTAGGTTTCGGGGGTTGCGCTCGGCCCCGAGGGGCCACCACAGATAAGCACCCGCAGGTTGCGCTGCGGATCACGGCGGCACAGCTCCGCCACCGCCCGGATCAGGACCTGCGGCCCCTTGAAGGGCTGGAGCCTGCCCACGAAAGCTATGACCTTCGCGTGCAGCGGAACCCCGAGTTCACGTCGCGAGCGTTCCGTGGCGCGGTCATTTCCGGGCGTGTAGAGATCGACATTGGCGCCGGGCGAGACCACCGTGATGCTCTCGGGATCGGCGTCATAGTGGTGCTCCAGGTCCCTGGCCTCCTCCGGGGTGTTCACCGCCAGCGCATCGGCGATATCAACGAGCTGCTGCTCACAGATCCGGCGCGCCTCCGATTCCGGGGAGTCCTCCTCGGAACGGTAGAAGTTCTTCACCGCGGCCAGGGTGTGCGCGGTGTGGACCAGCGGGATCCGCCACAGATCGCGCAACAGCCAACCGACCTGACCGGACAGCCAGTAGTGGGAGTGGATGAGGTCGTATTCCACATGCTCCCGGCGCGCGAAGAGCATCACGCCACCGGAGAAGGCGGCCAGCTGGGTCGGCAGCTCCTCCTTGGCCAGCCCCTCATAGGGGCCGGCGATGATGTTGATCACCCGCAGGTTCGGGGCCACGTGGACGATCTCCCCCTGGGAGGGGCGCGTGGCCCTGGTGTAGATGTCCACCTGCACCCCCTGCCTGGCCAGTTCCGTCGCGGTGGAGAGAATGTAGACATTCATTCCACCCGAGTCGCCGGTTCCCGGCTGCTGCAGGGGCGAGGTGTGCATGGAGATCATCGCAACGCGCATGAGGCCATCTTAAACAGCAGGCCAGACTACTCGTTATACTCGGACACAAAAGTGATTGTGGAGAGCATCACAGAACTCAATTGAAGGGACATCATGTCGGCATACGAGACCAGGGCCTGGCTTGAGCACTACGCGGAATGGACACCGCACACGCTGGACTATGGTGACACCACCTTGCTCGATGTCTACGACAACAACCTCGCCATCAATGCGGAGAAGCCGGCCACCTATTTCTTCGGTCGGACGCAGAGCTACGCCGACCTGGACAAGGATGTCCGTCGCGCCGCGGCCGGCCTGCGCGCGCTGGGAGTTCGCGCGGGTGACCGTGTGGCCATCGCACTGCCCAACTGCCCCCAGCACATCGCGGCCTTCTACGCCGTGCTCAAGCTCGGCGCCACCGCCATCGAGCACAACCCCCTCTACACCGCCCATGAACTGGAGGGCCCCTTCCAGGATCACGGGGCGCGCGTGGTCATCGCATGGGACAAGGCGGCCTCCACCCTGGAGAAGCTGCGCGGCACCACCTCGCTGGAGACCATCGTCTCGGTGAACATGATCCACGCCATGCCCGCAATCCAGCGTTTCGCCCTGAAACTGCCCATTCCCGCGCTGCGGAAGAGCCGGGAATCACTCTCCGGCGCGGCTCCGAACACGGTGCCCTGGGAGGTTCTCACCGGCTCCGCGCTGGGCGGCGAGGGTGAGGACATCACCTCCGAGTCGACGGTCGACAAGGATTCAATCGCACTGATCCTCTACACCTCCGGCACCACGGGCAAGCCCAAGGGCGCACAACTATCCCACGGCAATCTCTTCGCCAACATCCTGCAGGGCAAGCACTGGGTTCCGCAGCTCGGTGACAAGCCCGAGCGCCTGCTCGGGGCACTGCCGATGTTCCACGCCTACGGGCTGACCATGGTCTGCACGCTCTCGGTGTTCATCGGCGGGGAGATGGTGCTGCTGCCCACCCCCCGAATCGACCTGATCATGGACATCATGAAGAAGCACACGCCCTCCTTCCTGCCGGGCGTGCCCACCCTCTACGAGAAGATCGTCGATGCCTCCGATTCCCAGGGCATCGATATCAAGGGCATCCGCAACTCCTTCTCCGGCGCCTCCACCCTTCCGGTGCGCACGGTCGAGCGCTGGGAGAGCCACACCGGTGGACGCCTTGTCGAGGGCTACGGACTGACCGAGACCTCCCCGATCATCGTGGGCAACCCCATGAACGGCGATCGCCGTCCCGGCTATGTCGGAATCCCCTTCCCGGATACCCTCGTGCGCATCGCCAACCCCGATAACCTCGATGAGACCCAGCCGGATGGCACCGAGGGCGAGGTGCTGGTCAAGGGTCCCCAGGTGTTCACCGGCTACCTCAACCACCCGGAGGCGACGGAGAAGTCCTTCCACAAGGGCTGGTACCGCACCGGAGATGTCGGAATCATGGAGGAGGATGGTTTCATCCGCCTGGTGGCCCGGATCAAGGAGGTCATCATAACCGGCGGATTCAACGTCTACCCGGCGGAGGTCGAAGAGGTTCTCACCGCCCACCCGGAAATCGAGGACGCCGCGGTCGTCGGCATTCCCCGTGAGGACGGCTCCGAGAACGTGGTCGCCGCCATCACTCTCGTCGAAGGTGCCGCGCTCGATCCCGAGGGCCTCAAGGACTTCGCCCGCGAGAACCTCACCAGGTACAAGGTCCCGCGGACCTTCTACCACTTCGAGGAACTGCCCCGGGACCAGATGGGCAAGATCCGGCGCCGCGAGGTGCAGGAGGAGCTGCTGAACAAGTTGGGCAGGTAGTTTCGGTCCTCGCCGGTGGGAGGCCACCGCCGCCCACGGTGTTCGAGGGATCCGTGCAGGGCCATCACGGGGGAGGGCCCTTCAAACGTGGAGCCTGTCCTGCGGGAGCGGAGTGGCTCAGTCCCGGTCACCGGAATCCTCCGGATCCAGTGCCACCCCCACCCACACCGGCTCGGGAACCAGCCGCACCCCGAATCGTGCGAAAACGCCGTCCCTGATCCGCCTGGCCAGTTCCACCACGTCGGTGGCGGTGGCCTCACCGCGGTTGGTCAGTGCGAGGGTGTGCTTGGAGGACAGGGCAGCCGGCGCGCCGCCTCCCGGGAATCCCCTGGCAAAGCCCGCACGCTCGATCAGCCACGCTGCGGAGAGCTTCTCCCTGCCCTCCCCCGCGCCGTAGCGGGGCATCGGGGAACCCGCGACGGCCTCTACCTCATCCGCATGCGACGTCGGGACCACCGGGTTGGTGAAGAAGGAGCCGGCGGACCAGGTATCGTGATCGGCGGCCTCGACCACCATGCCCTTGGCGCGTCGCAGTTCCAGGACCGTCTCGCGCACCAGCCCGCACGGGCGGCGCACCTCACCTGCGGCGTCCTCCCCCTCGGACACCGCGAGACGTCGGGCGAGCTCGCCGAAACGAAGCGGAGCGGACATCCCATCCGTGGACAACTGCAGCTCAACGGCCAGGACGACGGCACGTTCGGTGAATTTCAGATTCGAGTATCGGTAGGCCAGATCAAGCGATGCCGCCGGCTCCCAGGACACCTCACCGGAGGCACGGTCGAGAAGCTCGACGCGCAGAAGGACATCGGAGACCTCGGTTCCATAGGCCCCGACGTTTTGCACCGGGGTGGCCCCCGCCGAACCGGGGATGCCCGAGAGGCACTCGATCCCACCCATCCCCGCCGCGACGGCGAGGGAGACCACATCATCCCATTCCGCCCCGGCCTCCGCCGTGACAACGCCGCTGGCGAGATTGAGGGAGACATCATCGGCTTCGATGACCACGGCCACCACCGGGATATCGCCATCGGCGACGACGAGGTTGGAACCCCCGCCGACGATGAGCAGGGGGCAGGTGTGGGCGTCGAGAAGCCGCACCGCCTCGACCACCGCGGTGCGTGTGGAGCAACGCAGTGCGAGCAGGGGTTTCCCTCCGACGTGGAGGGTTGTCAGTCCGGCGAAGGTGACCTCGCGATCAAGCTCAACACCGTCAATGGCGGCAAGTTTCTGGGTCAGCGGTGAATCCAACACCCCACTAACGGTAGTCTTAACGGCATGGCAACGCGCAATGACAACACAGTAACGATCAACCAGCCCGCGGCGAAGGTCCACGAGGCCTTCAACAACCCCGACTACTGGTCCTATATCGTGGCGAATCTGAGCCCCGAGCCCGGCGAGGTCAACGACTTCTCCCATAATGACGGCACCGCTGTGGCCACCCTCTTCGAGGTTCTTCCGCTGGAGATCCTCCCCGAGGCCGTGCGCGCAATGATCAGCCAGGCGCTCAAGGTCAAGCGCGTTCTCACCATCGGGGCACTCGACGGAAACAACGCACAGATCGATTACACCGCCGATGTCAAGGGAACCCCGGTCGATTTCAACGGCACCATCGCGCTCTCCGGCGATGATGCCACCTCCACCCTGTCCTACAGCAACGAGGTCTCCGTGAACATCCCCTTCATGGGTCCGGCCATCGAGCCCAAGGTCGCCGAGGCGCTGGGTGAGCTCTTCACCAACGAGGGCGCGCTGACCGAGAAGTGGATCTCCGAGAACATCTAGCGCATCAATGGTTGATCACGCGCACAACCTGCGCGCCGAGTTCGGTCGCACAGCAAAGCCGATTGGCGTGATCACCCGGGGCACCACCGGGGTCAACCGTCTCAGACGGTTTGACCGCTGGTGCTTCCACCACCCCCGCATCCGTGAACTGATGGCGCGGGCAGCGCACCCCCTGGCACTCGATCTCGGCTACGGCGCCAGCCACACCACCACCGCGGAATGGGGGCCGTGGCTGCACCGGATGCGTGTCGACGCCCGGGTCGTTGGACTGGAGATCAATCCGGAGCGGGTGCTGCCCGCACAACACGGCGTGACCTTCGAACTGGGTGGCTTCGAGCTCGCGGGCCACACCCCGCATCTGGTCCGCGCCTTCAACGTGCTCCGCCAATATGACGTCGGGCAGGTCGAGGACGCCTGGGCCACCGTCATCTCCCGGCTTGCGCCCGGCGGGGTGTTCATCGAGGGCACCTGCGATGAGCTGGGGCGGCGCTGCAGCTGGATCCTTCTCGATGCCTCCGGCCCCCGCACGCTGACCCTGGCGTGGCAGCCCTCGGATGTCCCACAACCCTCGGATGTCGCCGAGCGGCTTCCCAAGGTCCTCATCCACCGCAACGTCCCCGGGGAGAGAATCCACACCCTCCTCGGCGCCGCCGACCGCGCCTGGGATCATGCCGCGGGCTGGGAACCCTACGGCCCGCGCGTGCGCTGGGAGAAGGCGCGCGCGATGATGATCGACCAGGGTTGGCCGGTTCATGTGGCACGCGGACGCAGCCGGGACGCCCTGCTCACCGTTCCCTGGGAAACCGTCGCACCCGACTGCTAAGAAGTTGTTACCGGATTGTGCAGCGCGCTGGCTTTGCCCGCGGCAGCCGATGAGGGAGACTGGAGGGCGTGGCTAAATCAAAGGGATCCGCTATTTCCAAAGTTCTGATCATCGTCATCGCGGTGATCCTCCTGTTCCTGCTCATCGCCGAGTTCGGACTGCGCTGGTTCATCGGCAACAGACTGAAGGCGCAGTTCGCCGACCAGGTCGCCGAACAGGGTGTCACGGTGGAAGAGGAACCCTCCATTTCCTTCGGACCGACTCCCCTGCTGCTCGGCATCGCGAGGAACAGCATCGGAGAGGTGACGGTGAACACTCCCGAAACCCTGTCCATCACCTACCCCGGCGGTGCCGGCCAGACACCCGAGATTCTGGGAACACCGCAGGCCACCGTCACCCTCAAGGGCCTGAACATCAGCGATACGGAGAATCCCACGGCAAGGAGCATGGACATCACCACCTTCGCCACCGATGATTTCATTCTGGCCACGGTGCAGAGGGAGATGTCGACCCAGATGGGCGGGGGAGAGAGCACCGATTTTGCACAGCAACTCCTCCAGGAGCTCATCCAGATCACGGATGTGACCTCGGATCCCGCGGCGGGGGCCGTTGAGGTCGAGTTCACCGGCGGAGCGGCCGGGCTGACACTTCGCCCCACCGTTGACAACGGCCAGGTCTCCTTCGAGGTGCTGGAATCCCAGCTCTTCGGTATCGGACTTCCCGAGGAAGTCTCCGCGGCGCTCACCGAGGGTCTTCAGAGCTCCGTGGATCAGGTCGCCGGTGGCCTGCAGGTGGCGGGCATCGAAGTCCTGGACAACGGACTGAAGATCGACCTGACCGGTCAGAATATCAATGTCCGCACGCTGGAGCCGGCGGCGTAGACATCCCATCCAAAGCGTGGAACAAATTCTCCCCGCAGGCTGGTTTTCCCTGATGGGATACCCAGCTCGCGGGGAGCAGTGTTAGTGATGCCCGAATCAGCCGGTGGCTACTTGTTCCAGTTCTGCACGCTCTGGATGATGTAACCGAAGACCGCAGCGAGCAGTCCGCCCAGCCCGACCAGGGTTCCGACGTTGAGGAAGGAGTTGACAATCCCCGTCAGCTCCGACAGGTCGCTGGAACCGGGGGTGCTCGGCTTGGGGTCCGTGCTCGGCTTGGGGTCCGTGCTTGAGCCCGGGGTGCTGGAGCCCGGGGTGCTGGAGCCCGGAGCTGAGGAACCCGGGGTCGAGGGCTTGGGGGTGGTGGGCTTCGGGGTCGTCGGCGGTGCGTCGAGGCACTCCTCGGTGTTGGTGAGATTGAGGGTGATGTCCGCCAGAGGATCGCCTTGACCGTAGAAGTTGCCGAACACTGCGACGCCTGCGCCGGTGAGTTTGGTCTTTCCCTTCACGGAGACCGTGGGCTGCGTGAGATCAGGAGTGGAATCGAAGGTGATCTGCGCAAGCTCGGCGCGCTTTCCGCTGAGGAACTTGCCGACGGTCTCGGTGTTGATGAACTCGCGGGACTTGTAGTCCACGGCCAGGGTCCCGGTGTTACCCTCGACGTCTACCACGATATTGGAGAAGTCTAGGTCCAGGATGAAATTGTCATCAACCTGGGTGGCATCCTCACCCTTGTAGTGATTGTGGCCGGTCCAGTGGACGCCACCCTTGTGCTCCACCACGCCGGCGGTCACATCAGTCGAGGAGGAATTGACCGGCCAGGAGAAGGTTCGGCCGCTTTTGGTCCCGGAGGTCTGGACTCCATCCCGTACCTGGATGCCACCCTTGTACTGATAGGCGGTACCGTTTGCGATGGGACCCTCAAGGTAGTTGTTGAAGGATTCCTTCACATTCCAATTGGCGGTACCGGTGGTGGTGGTCTTCACATTCTTACAGGTCCCATCCGCCTGGGCGGATGCGGTTGGTACTACAAGTGCAGATGCCGCCACAGCGACGCCGACGGCCATTGCCCATCCACGAGACGAGAAAAGCGCCATATCTATCCCCAATTCTTGAGTTTCGGAAGTTGTCATTCAGGCGATACGAAATCTGCAGTTCGCCGGTGAAGGTAATGCTAACTTAAGAAACTCCAAAAAGGACTGATCGCACCCCCGCTATAGGGTAGCCTTTCCTAAATTCACTGCGTATACACGGTGAGATGCTTCCCAATGCAATCAAAAGTTCGAAACAAACCGCTCAAATTCCGCTGTTAGCACTGAGAAATCCCAAGCTAGAGATATCAGGCGTCGCTCTTTGCGGTATAACTCGCACACTTTTTCTATTGCTCTCGTCCCGGTGGCGTTCGACCCTGATCGGCCAGCCGTAGACCCCACTGAGAATCTCGGAGGTGTACACCTCATCCACCGTCCCCTGGGCAACCACCCGTCCCCTCTCAAGACAGACCACGCGGTCACAGTAGGCCGCCGCGGCATTGAGGTCGTGCATGACGACGATCACGGCCGCACCGCTGCGCGCCAGCGCACGGGCGATCCCCAGGGTCTGTTCCTGGTGGCCGATGTCCATGGCTGCGGTCGGTTCGTCGAGAAGCACTACGGGGGTCTGCTGGGCGAGCACCCGGGACAGCGCGACCCTCGCCTTCTCACCGCCGGAGAGGGTGGTGATCTCGCGCTCCGCAAGATGGGAGACGCCGGTGGCTTCGAGGGCGACCTCGATCACCGCGCGGTCGGTCTCGGGATCGGAGGTCTTCTCCCAGGGTCGGCGCCCCATCTCCACCACGTCCCAGACGAGGAAGGAGAACGCGACCGAGACATCCTGGAGCATCACGGCCCGCAGCTGCGCCATGTGAAGTGGAGAGGCCGTGGCCGGGTCGAAACCACCTATCCTGACCTCACCCGCGATCCTGTCCCTGTCACCGGTGAGAACCGCGAGCAGTGTGGATTTTCCGGCACCGTTGGGGCCGATGAGGCCGAGCACCTCACCCGCGGCTGCGGACATGGTGACGCCGTCGAGAAGCTTCTTCTCTCCGATGGCAACCGTGACGTTGTCAACGGTGATCATTTCTGTGGCTGCCACGATCAGTGGCCCCCCTTCTTCAGCATGCGGCGCAGGAGTATGAAAAATGTCGGACCACCGACCAGCGCGGTGAAGATTCCGATCGGGAGATCCGCGTAGGGAACAACGGTCCTGGCCGCGATATCGGAGAGACAGATGAGCACGGCACCACCCAGCGCGGAGGCGGGAATGAGGATTCTGTTCGCCGGCCCGGTGATGGTGCGCAACAGATGTGGGATGATCAGCCCGACGAAACCGATCAGACCCGCATAGGCCACCGCACCGGCGGTGAGCAGCGTCGAGGCGCCGATCGCGATCAGCCGCAGCCGGCCGACATTGAGCCCCACGTGCCCCGCGGCGCTCTCCCCCAGCGCGAGGACATCGAGGTGACGTCCCAAACGCCATGCGACGAACATACCGACGACGGCGATGACGAGCACCACCGACACATGCGACCACTGCGAACCGTTCAGGGAGCCCATCTGCCAGAAGACGATCTCATCTCGGGAGGTTGTCGGGGCGAGGTAGACGAAGAAGGAGATGATCGCCCCGCTGACCGCGTTGACCGCGATACCGGTGAGAATGAGGTTGATCACCTGGACCCGGCCGCTGCTCCTGGCCAGCTGATACACCAGAACGGTGGTGATCACGGCCGTGACGAAGGCACCGAAGGCAATGGTCGAGGTCCCGAGGAAGGTGAGATTGAACACGATGACGAATGCCGCCCCCACGCCGGCACCCGAGGTCACACCGATCACAGACGGTTCAGCCAACGGATTGGAGAACACCGCCTGCATCAGGGCCCCCGAGACGCCCAGCGCCGCACCGACCAGGATCCCGAGAACGATCCGGGGAATCCGGATCTGCCACACCACCTGTTCGGGCATCGTGGTGGCACCCAGCGGTCCGGCCGCAAGGACACCGGGGAGATCCGCGAGCGGGATCGTGTACTGCCCGACAATGATCGACCACAGGGCCGTGGCCAGGAGCAGGATTCCCAGACCCACGAAGAGCGCGATCCGGGTTGCCCGGCGCCTGGCGAGCACCGAGCGCTCCAACCGGGCCAGCTGCGCGGTACCGGGCTGCGACCGGGCTGATTGAGAGGACGGGGGCGGGACTGCCCGCTCCACCCCGTGGCTCATCGCTCAGACTCCGGGAGGTAGAGCTCACGCGAGGCGCGCAGCAGAAGCTCGCCCGTCTGCGCCCCGAAGGCCAGTGACTGTCCATCGGGGAGGGCAAGGATGCGCTGGTTCCTTCCCGCCGTGGTCTGGGCGATGCCGGGACGTTGGAGCAGCCCGTCAATACCGCCGGTGGACACCAGCCCCTCCGACATCATCACGAAGACCTCGGGATCCAGCTCCGCCAACGCCTCGGCATTGGCCGGTGCCAAATCCTCGATGCCGTGCTCGGCGGCCATATCACGCCCACCGAGCCCTTCAATCAGGTCGCGTCCGCCATAGGCGTCGCCGATAATGAAGAACACGCCTCCCGTGCCGCGGGCGTAGAGAAAGACCATGCGCAGCGGATCCTCGGGAACCAGCTCCTGCACCACACCCCTGGCCTGGTCAACCTCGGTGACCGAGCGCTGCGCCAGCTTCTCACCCTCGTCCGCAAGACCGACCACCGAGGCAATGTCGATGATGTCGTCGCCGATGGATGCGATCGTCCGCGTCGGATCCATGACCACGGTGGTGATTCCCGAATTGCGCAGCTGCTCGATCACCTCGCGGGGACCGATGGAATGGTCGATGATAATCAATGTCGGATTTATCTCCAGGATGGCCTCTGCGTTGAGGTTGTGTCCACCCGTGGTGACCACGGGCACATCCGCCAGCGCCGGTTCCGTCGAGCTGACGGTGCGCCCCACAATATTGTCCGCCAGGCCGATTCCGGCGATCGTTTTGGAGTATGTTCCATAGAGATCCAGGGGAAGGATCCGGGAGACATCGGTGACCTCCACGTCGAATCCATCAGCATCGGTCAGCTGGACCGGAAGGCTGGGTTCCGCGCGGTCGGTGACCGGTTCCACATCGCCGATGTCATCGACGAGACTCATCCCGGTGAACGTGTGCGGGTCGCTGGAATGATCCGCGTTCTCCAGCTGCTGGATCAGCTCCTCGTTGCCGGATGATGTCCCCGGGGAATCCCAGGACGCACATGATGACAGGGCGAGGCTCATCGCGACTGCAACTGCCGTGACCGCCCCGCGCAGTGAGGGACGGCTCCGCACCCCTGATGTCGTGTTCATATCAGTTCCACCTCTTAAATGTATCTATAAATTCTGGAAGGACGGTGCGCCGGTACGGCACAAAACGGAGGCCCGCACGATGGTGCGGGCGGGAACTCCGGAACGGGACCTTGTTATCCCGTGGGATTGCTGGCGGTGAACCTGGTCATCGATCCGCCGGCGACGATGAACGCGGCGACGATCAGCATCAGGGTGGTTCCGGTGTCCAGGCCGAGGCCTCCCCCGGTATCCTCGCCGGTGGACCTGATCCGGAACTGGTTTCCCTCTCCGTTGCCGTAGGAATCTGAGGTTGTCGCCTCTCCGAAGGTTGGCGAGGTGGCCCCCGCGGCGACGGCATCCATGCCCCCGCCACTGACTCCCGCGACTGCGCTGCCCGATCCACCGGATCCCTGGGATGCCGCGCAGTTGGCCGCTCCACCCAGTGCGGCGGTGAAGGAGAGGGGGTCAAGCCGCTGACCCGGCTGATAGAACTCCGCGAAGGCCTGAGAGCCGGCGGCCGACAGGATCACACCGGCGGTACCCGAGGCTTGTGTCTCCGCGACGTTCAGCGAACTGAAGTTCAGTGTGCCCACCACGGTTCGGCCATAGTCCCTGCTGGATCCTTCCATATCGCTGGAGACCACATCCGCGATCAGCTCCCCGCTGTTACCGTTGAAGGTGATCTCGATATTGGACAGCCGCAGGTTGAGGATTCCACCGTGCCCGGTGAAGTGTACTGAACCGGGATAGAGAATTGTCCCCGACTGTGCCGAGGGCGTCACCGAGCCGTTGCTTCCTGCGAAGACGAACTGCTGGTTCTCGAAGCCGACACCGTTGAGTTCCCGCTGTCCCTTGGCTATGGATCCGCGGATGTAGTTCTGGAACGACTGCTTGACCCCCCAGGTCAGTTGGGACTGGGTCACACCCACCGCCCCCTCGGCCGTGCACACCGAGGAGCCGCCGGCGGGCGCCGAACCGGAGGCCGCGGCACCGCCCGCCCCCGCTGGTGCCGCACCGGAGGTGGCGGCTCCGCTGGGGTTGCCGCTCCCGCTGACACCTCCGGTGCCGCCGACGCTGCGCGCAGCCCCCGCTGCCGCGGTGTTTCCGTTGGCACCACCCTGTGCGGCCGTGCCCGCATTCGAGACGGTGGTCCCTCCCCCGATACCGGAACCGCCCGCCGCGACGGAGTTCGCCGGGGCAGAGGTGGTCTGTGGCTTCAGCCGGGCTTGGAGGGTATCCAGATTGCAGAAAAGACGCTCGGAGTTCACCAGGAGGTTGTTCCACATTGCGATGCTGTCATTGACACTCTGGATCAGTCCGAGGGTGCCATCCTGTGCTCCCCCCGTGGCACTGACCCCCAGCGCGCCGGCTGAGCAGTCGGCTTTGGCCCCACCGCCGGAGCCTGAGGTACCTCCGGAACTCGGAGCGGTGGAGGTGTCGCCGACGCTCAGGGATCCCGAGGTGTCGTCGAACTGCTGCCCCTGCTCATAGAAGCCACCGAATGCCTGAACCGCACCGGGGGATATCACCGAAGTGCCCGAGAGATCGATGGCGCCCGCGCGGAAACTGGCGGGACTGTTGAGATTCACGTCGGCGATCGGGATGTCGCTGGAGACGATGTAGTCACCGAGATCTTCATAGGTCATCCCCTTGAATTCGCGGGAGACCACGTCCGCGATGATCTGCGCCCGGCTGCCGTCGACCCGAACCTTGAAGTCCGAGATCGTCATGTCAAGAATCCACACATCGTTGGAGCGGTGTCCGTAGAAGTGGACGGATCCCTGAAGCGCCACCGTGCCCGAGGAATCACTGTCGACGGCGGTGCCGTTCTCCCGGGGAGGGAAGCTGAAGTTCCGGCCGTCGTCGCCGGCGCCGTCACCGACCTCGATGCCTCCCCTGGCCGCACCCGTGGTGATGTAGTTTCGGAAACTCTGTTTGAATCCCCAGTTGAGGGAGCCACCGTTCGCGGTTCGGTAGGAGGTCTGGGCCGACGCCTCGGGTCCACGGCCGCACACGACGGACATCGACAGCACGATCAGCAGCGTGGCCACCACCGCACACGCGGCTCGCAGCGGTTTCACCGCTTTCGCAGGTGGAGAATCGGAGAAGAGATGCATTATTAGGGGTCCCATTTCATCAAGACGTCAGTGAAAATCAAGGCGCACATCAGGGCGGGGCTGGAGACCGTTCAGAGCCCAACCCCGACAAGATAAGGTTATGCTAACTTACTTTCATAGAGTTTCGTAAGCGCCCGAAAGGTTGACTACCCCATTTAGAGGTGGGGGAAGAACAGGAATCAGCAATGCAGGACCACCACACACATGACGCCTTCACCAGTCTCTACCCCGACGTTGACCCCGGGACCCCGATTCCGGTCTCCTCCGGCGAACGGATATCCACCGGGGTCGCGGCGGCCACGCTCGCCTACGGCGCGGCGGGCATGGATATCGTTGTCACCATCGCCGGTCTGGCGCTGGTGATCATCAGCCTCGCGGTTCCGGCCGCCTCCGTGAAACGGAGGATCCGCAGAGAGGCGCGCACCCGCTTCCCACGGGAGCCATGGGCGGAGAGTGCGCTGCTCAACAACGTGAACACGAACCTGTTCGTCCCCGTCTTCTGGGCCTTCATCGCGGCCTCCAGTCTCGGCATCGGCTATTTCCTCCCCGCGGATCTCCTCACCCGTGGCGGAATCAACTGGGGCGCCGTCGCGGCAGCCGTGATTGCCTTCATCACCACATGGTTCATGCCCGGCCTCTCCCCCGTCTGGCTCGGCAGGAAAAAGCCGGACCCCGACCGGGCACCGCACCACCAGTCCCCGGCTCCGCGGGATTCAACGGGCGCACCCCACACCACGGGGGACACCTCCGTGCTGGATCTCTCCGGTACACCTGTCAACCCCATCCGACCCTGAGCCGGACGGCACCACCAACTCCGGACGGACCCTTCCCCCCGCCGCCCGGGCTGTCCACACCCTTGAGTTATACCCCCCAGGGGTATATGGTGGGGTGCATCGAAGCATTGCGCATCTACTCAGGGACTGACTAAATTGACACAACTTCCGGCCGCACCGAACCTGGTCCACGTCGATCTGGGCATCACGGGCATGACCTGCACCTCCTGCTCCGCCCGCATCGAACGCAAACTCAACAGGGTCGACGGGATCGACGCCAATGTCAACTACGCAACTGAATCGGCCTCCGTCTCCTATGACCCATCCAAGGCGGACACGGACACCATCGTCAACACCGTCAAGGCCGCAGGATATGACGCCTTCACCATGGGCGCCAAGGCACCCGGGGAGGCGACGGGCACCACCGAGGTCCGGGACGGACAGAGCCGCATCGACGCGGCCCGCGACAGCGAGGCCGGAGACCTCAGGCACCGGCTCGTCATCTCGGCGGCCCTGACGGTTCCCGTCGTCCTGCTCAGCATGGTTCCCGCGCTGCAGTTCACCAACTGGCAATGGGCCGTGCTGACCATGGTCACCCCGATCTTTTTCTGGGGAGGGACACCCTTCCATTCCGCCACCCTGACCAATCTGCGGCATGGCTCCTTCACCATGGACACCCTGGTCTCGCTGGGAACCTCCGCCGCCTACCTCTGGTCGCTGTGGGCGCTGTTCATCGGCAGCGCCGGCCACGCCGGCATGAAAATGGAGGTCCACCTCCTTCCCTCCGGCTCGACGATGGATGAGATCTATCTGGAAACCGTTGCCGTGGTGATCTCCTTCCTCCTTCTGGGCCGCTGGTTCGAGACCCGGGCGAAGGGACAGTCCTCGGAGGCGCTGCGAGCGCTGTTGAACATGGGCGCCAAGGACGCAGCTGTGATCCGCGATCACGCCGAGGTCCGCGTCCCGGTGTCATCACTTCAGGTCGGAGACATCTTTGTCACCCGACCCGGGGAGAAGATCGCAACCGACGGTCGCGTGGTGGACGGCAGTTCCGCGGTCGATGAATCGATGCTCACGGGCGAATCCATCCCGGTGGAGGTCACCGAGGGCTCCCCCGTCACCGGTGCGACACTGAACACCTCCGGCCGGCTCCTGGTGGAGGTCACCCGCACGGGAGGGGATACAACGCTTGCCCGGATGGCCAAGCTGGTCACCGACGCCCAGTCGAGGAAGGCGCCGGTCCAACGCCTCGTCGACCGCATCTCGCAGGTCTTCGTCCCCACGGTCATCGTCATCGCCATCCTGACGCTGATCGCGCACTTTGTGTTCACCGATGCCGGCCTGGCACCCGCGTTCACCGCCGCGGTCGCCGTGCTCATCATCGCCTGCCCCTGCGCCCTCGGCCTGGCCACTCCCACGGCCCTGCTGGTCGGCACCGGCCGCGGCGCGCAGCTCGGCCTGCTGATCAAGGGCCCCGAGGTGCTCGAATCCACGAAGAAGGTGGATACCATCGTCATGGACAAGACCGGCACGGTCACCTCCGGCATCATGTCGGTCACCGATGTCACCGTCGCCGACGGATTCGCAGCACAACAGGTCCTGGCGCTGGCCGGAGCCGTGGAGGCGGCCTCCGAACATCCCATCGCGCAGGCGATAGCGAAGGCAGCGGGCGAGACGAAGCGTGTCACCGGCTTTGAGAACCTCGCCGGCCACGGCGTGAGGGGAACGGTAGACGGACGAAGCGTCACGGTCGGACGCCCCCCTGCCACGCTTGACGACGCCCTGGATGCCGCATTCACCGAGGCACAGGGCCTCGGCGCAACCCCGGTGGTGGTACAGGTCGACGGTACGGCGGCGGGTGTGATCACCGTCCGTGACACCGTCAAGGACACCTCCGCCGAGGCTGTCGCCACCCTGAAGGATCTGGGGCTGACCCCGGTTCTGCTCACCGGCGACAACGAGGGCGCCGCAACCGCGGTGGCACAGGAGGTGGGTATCGATCCCGCGAATGTCATCGCCGGGGTCCTGCCCGAACAGAAGGTCGAGGAGATCGAACGTCTTCAACGGCTCGGCAGAAACGTCGCGATGGTCGGCGACGGGGTCAATGACGCCGCCGCACTCGCACAGGCGGATCTGGGCCTGGCGATGGGAGCGGGCACCGATGTCGCCATCGAGGCCTCGGACATCACACTGATGAGCAACGATCTCCGCTCGGCCGGTGGTGCCATCCGGCTCTCCCGCCGCACCCTGGGGACGATCAGGGGCAACCTCTTCTGGGCCTTCGCCTACAATATCGCCCTGATCCCGGTCGCGGCCCTTGGCCTGCTCAACCCCATGCTCGCCGGCATCGCGATGGCCTTTTCCTCCGTGTTCGTGGTGTCCAACTCACTGCGCCTGCGCGGATTCTCCACCACACACAGCTCTTGAAGGAGTGGCCATGCACAATGAAACCGTCTGCCAGGACCACCACGACCACCATGCACATCATGGCTACATCGGCGAGAAGGACCGCTATCTGGCCAGACTCAAACGCATCGAGGGTCAGGTGCGGGGAATCCAGCGGATGATCGACGAGGAACAGTACTGCATAGACATCCTCACCCAGATCTCGGCGGTCAACTCGGCGCTGCGCAAGGTCGCCCTCGGTCTTCTCGACGACCATATGAAGCACTGCCTGCGCGATGCCGCCGAGCTAGGCGGTGGGGAGCTGGACACCAAGATCAAGGAAGTCTCCGATGCCATCGCCCGCTTCTCACGGGCCTAGGATCTCCCCCGCCCCGGAGGTAAGAATCCGGGTGGCTCCGGCCCGGACGAGCTCCTCGGCCTGCGCGAAGGTTGCGATACCACCGGAGGCCGTGACCCCGATCAGGCCCTGAGCTGCGGCGGCGATCATCTTCACCGCCTCCGGCGATGCCCCTCCGGCGGGATGGAAACCGGTGGATGTCGCGACGAAATCAGCACCGGCTGCGCGGGCTGCACGGGTGGCCACGGTGATGGCCCGTTCATCGAGCACCGCAGCCTCAATGATTACCGTGAGCAGCACCGGCGAGGGAACGGCTTCGCGGACGGCAACCATCTCGGAGAGCAGCGCGTTCTCATCCGCCACCTTCACCGCGGCGATGTCGGGCACGACGCCGATCGCTGAGGCCCCGTTCTGCACCGCGAACCGGGCCTCCGCGGCCTTGATCAGCGCAACCGACTTTCCATGGGGGAATCCCGCCACGGTGCCCACGCGCAGCCCCCGTTCCTGGGCTGACCTGGTCAGTCCCACCATGGATGCCGGGACCCAGATGCCGCCCACGCCGAGGCCGAGTGAGCTGCCGATAAGCTCATCGATCTCCGCGGGGGTGACCTCCGGCCCCAAGCGTGCGTTGTCGATGATCGCTGCCAGCTCACTGCGGGAAATGCTCATGCACCAAGCCTAGATGGGAGGTGGCGGAGGGGTGAAGTAGAATCCCTGCAATGACCCCGAGTACTCCCGAAATCCGGAATCGACCCAGCACGGCACCCGAGGAACGGCAGTACGTGCTCACCTTCGGCTGTCCCGACTCCACCGGCATCGTGGCCAGGCTCTCCTCCTTCCTCGCCGAACGCGGTGGCTGGATCACCGAGGCCGGTTATTTCACCGACCCCGACAGCAACTGGTTCTTCACCCGCCAGGCCGTGCGTGCGGAATCGATTGATATTCCCATCGAGCAGCTGCGTGCGGAATTCAGCGAGGTGGCGGAGGAGTTCGGACCCCGCGCCCGCTGGCGGTTCACCGACACCGCCCAGGTGAAGAAGGCCGTTCTCCTGGTCTCCAAGGAGGGCCACTGCCTCCACGACCTCCTGGGGCGCGTCGCCGAGAACGACTACCCCATGGAGGTGGTCGCGGTGGTGGGCAACCACGACAACCTCGAATACATTGCGGAGAACCACGGCGTCCCGTTCTTCCACGTCCCCTTCCCCAGGGACGCGGTGGGCAAGCGGAGGGCCTTCGATGAGGTTGCGGAGATCGTCAACGGGTTCGATCCCGATGCGATCGTGCTTGCGCGGTTCATGCAGATCCTTCCCCCCGACCTGTGCGAGATGTGGGCCGGTCGCGTACTCAACATCCACCACAGCTTCCTGCCCTCCTTCATGGGCGCGCGCCCCTATCACCAGGCCTATGGAAGGGGTGTCAAGCTCATCGGCGCCACCTGCCACTACGCCACCCCGGATCTCGATGACGGGCCCATCATCGAACAGGACGTCATCCGGGTGACACACAAGGACACCCCCGCCGAGATGAAGCGACTGGGACGCGATGCGGAGAAGCAGGTGCTGGCCCGGGGCCTGAGGTTCCACCTCGAGGACCGGGTGCTCGTCTATGGCAACCGCACCGTGGTCTTCGATTAAACCACCGGGCGGTGTCGGCCGTTGCGCGGTGAGGTGACCGCTGTTGTGCGCCACCGCTCCTCCACCGGATCGAGGCGAAGAATCGGTCCCGGCATGACAGAATCCCCCGGTCCCCTCCCCCGGGTTGGGGAGGGGACCGGGGGTTCGTTGCGGGAAACCTAGTGGGCCGCCACCGGTGCTTCATCGGTGGTGGTCTCGCGCAGCTTCTCCTTGCGGATGAACAGCAGCAGCACGAAGGCCGCGGCAATCAGCGGCATCATGATGAAGAACACCGGGGTCAGCGCATCATTGTAGGCACCGGCGAAGGCATCGTGGAGCACCGGGGGGAACTCCTTGACCAGGGCCGGGGTGACATCATTGGAGTCCAGCCCGCCCGTCTGCGCCAGCGCCGCCTGCTCCGCGGGGGTCAGCTGGGCAATTGCACCGGGCAGCCGCTCGGACATCAGGGTGCCGAGGTTGCCCACGAAGATTCCGCCCACCAGCGCGGAACCAAGGGAGGAACCGATCTGGCGGAAGAAGTTGTTCACCGCCGTGGCCGAACCCACCACTGCGGTGGGCAGGGTGTTCTGGACGATGAGAACGAGGACCTGCATGGCGAAGCCGAGTCCGACACCCAGGACGAACAGATAGATACCGATCTGCCAGAGCGTCGTCTCAATGGTCAGCGTGCTGAACAGGAGCAGCGAAACGAAGGTGATCGCCAGGCCGAAAGGCGGATACCATTTGTAGCTGCCCGACCTGCTGATCTGGATACCCGTCCAGATGGAGGTGCCCATCAGGCCCACCATCATGGGGATCATCATGTAGCCGGCCTCGGTGGCGTTGATGTTGTGGACCATCTGCAGATAGGTCGGGAGGTAGCCGACCACACCGAACATGGCCACACCGAGTACCAGGCCGGCGATGGTGGTGAGGGAGAAGTTGATGTTCTTGAAGAACTCCATTGGGACCAGGGGATCCTTGGCGCGCAGTTCCACGATCACCAGCAGCACGGCGGCGATGACGGTGGCAAGGATCAGGCCGATGATGATCGGATCCGACCACTCATAGCGTGAGCCGCCCCAGGTGGTGAACAGGATGAGGGAGGTGGTGGCCACGATCATGAAGAAGGTGCCCAGGTAGTCCCAGTGGAACTTCACGTTCCTCTTCGGAATGTCCAGGAAGTAGACGGCGACGCCGATGGCGATGAGTCCCAGGGGGATGTTCATCCAGAAGACCCAGCGCCAGCCCGGGCCCTCGGTGAACCAGCCACCGAGCAGGGGCCCGAGAACGGCGGAGAGTCCGAATACCCCGCCCATGACACCCATGTACCGGCCACGTTCCCTGGCGGGGACGACATCGGCGATGATCGCCTGGGAGAGGATCATCAGTCCGCCGCCGCCGATGCCCTGCACCGCGCGACCGACGATCAGCGCGACCATGGAGTTGGCGAGACCACCGATGATGGAACCAGCGAGGAACACGACCAGGGCCCCGATGAACAGGCTCTTGCGTCCGACGAGGTCACCGAGCTTGCCGTAGATGGGGAGCATGACGGTTTCGGCCAGCAGATACGCGGTGATCACCCACATCATGTGGTCCACGCCGCCGAGCTCGCCGACGATGGTGGGCAGGGCCGTGCCGAAGATCATCTGGTCGAGGCTGGCCATCATCATGGCCACCATCAGGGCGCCGAGCACCCACCAGACCTTCTTCTGCTGTTCCGGGGTCATCGATGATTCGCGTTTGCCCCGCTTCTGGGGCTTGACTGTGACGGCCGCTCCCGCGGTCGCGGCGTCGTCACGCTCGTGTGTTTCTTGGTTTTTCACTAGTCGTTCGTTTCTTTCAGGTGCTCTTCGCGGATGAAGAACAGCAGACAGGCTGCAAGCGCAGCAAGGGGCACGAGTGCCAGGAAGATGGGGGTGAGAGCATCGTTGTAGGCCAGTTGGATTGCTTCGCGAATGGGAGCGGGCAGGTCCATCACCAGATGCGGGGTGAGATTCTGCGCTCCATCAAAGGAGCCTAGTTGACCGGCGGCGCCCGCGCCCTCCCCACCCATGGATGCCACCGCGGCGGGCACATACTCGGTGAAGCGGTTTCCCAGGTTGGTGATGAACATTCCGCCGATGAGCGCGGCCCCGACGGAGCCACCGATCTGACGGAAGAAGTTGTTGGCTCCGGTGGCCGTTCCCACCATGGTGACCGGGAAGGAGTTCTGGACGATGAGCACCAGAATCTGCATCGCGCAGCCGAGGCCGAAGCCGAAGGCGAAGAAGTAGATGCCGATCAGCCACAGCGGGTCGGCGGGTTCGAGTGTGGACAGCAGCACCAGGGCACCGACGATGATGAGCATGCCGGTGAAGGGGTACCACTTGTACCGGCCGGAGGCCGATACCATGTTGCCCACCACGATCGAGGTGCCGATCAGGCCGACCATCATCGGAATGAGCATCAGTCCGGCCTGGGTCGGATTGAGTCCGTGCACCATCTGGAGATAGGTCGGCATGTAGGAGATCGTGCCGATCATGAACAGCCCGACACCGACGCCGGCGACCGCCGTGAGCACGAAGTTGCGGTTCTTGAACAGGAACATCGGGACCAGCGGATCGGTGGCGCGGAGTTCAACGAAGACGAAGATCACGGTGGCGACGACGGCGGTCAGCGCCAGACCGATGATCATGGGGGAACCCCACTCGTATTCATTGCCACCCCAGGTCACGGTGAGTACCAGTGCGGTCGTGGCGATCGCCATGAAAAGCGAACCGAGCCAGTCGATGCGCACCTTCCTCCGCTCCCGCCGGGGCAGTTTCAGGAAAACGGTGATCGCGATCAGCGCGATGACACCGATGGGCACGTTCAGCCACAGTCCCCAGCGCCAACCGGGTCCGTCGGTGAACCAGCCGCCGAGCAGCGGGCCGATCACGGAGCTGAAGCCGAACACCGAACCCATGACTCCCATGTACTTCGCCCTCTCACGGGGAGTGGTGACATCGGCGGTGATCGCCTGGGAGAGGATCATCAGGCCGCCACCGGCGATGCCCTGCAGTGCGCGGGCGACGATCAGCGTGCTCATGTTCTGCGCGAGAGCGCCGATCATGGAGCCCACCAGAAACAGGACGATCGCGAACATGAACAGGTACTTGCGTCCCAGCTGATCGCCGAGCTTTCCGAAGATCGGCAGCGAAATGGTCTGACCGAGCAGGAAGGCCGTGATCACCCAGGTCATGTGGTCGACGCCACCGAGCTCGCCGACGATGGTCGGCAGCGCGGAACCGAAGATGGTCTGCCCGAGTGAGCTGAGCAGCATGGCGAGCATGAGCGCACCGATGATCAGTTTGAGATGTCCACCGGATTTTGCTGCGACCTCTTCCGGGGCCTGTCCGTGGTTGGTGGGCACGTGTGCGGCCGGTGCACCGCTTCTGGAGATGGTGGTGACGGGACGGTCCTGGTTGAGCAGGTCGTTCTTGTCACCGTTGTTGCTTGGAGTCATATGGTTCGTCCGCCTTGAAGAAGAAAGATATTGGTGAGTGCTTGATGGCAGCAGGCGCGGAAGTCGGCGGCTTGCGCCCCGTCCAGCTCGTGCCAGGCCCGCGCTCCTTGAAAAACTGCGGCGATCAGGGTCCCGACCACTGTGGTGGCCTCGGTTTGTGGCGAGGCATCGAGCTGCTGGGTATCCGGCCAGCGGTCGTAATAGTCGGTCAGGAGGTTCTCCAGCTCCGCACGCGCCTGATGGAATCGGGCGAAGTGCTGAAGCGCCAGATCCTGGTGCCGCACCCGGATCTCCTTGCGGCGCCGCAGGAGCTCACGCTGAAAGGAATCATCCTGATGGTCCTGGATCCCGAACAGATCAACGACGAGATCGAAGACAACCTCCAGGACATTGTCATGTCTGGTGGCGAGGAAGCATGCGATCTCCTCCTCGCTGGGAGCCCGTGGGCCGGGTCCGATCGCGGCGACTTCCTTTGACGGGATGTAGTTGAAGAATGTCCGCTTGGACACTCCCGTTGCCGTGCAGATGTCCTCGACGGTGACGCTGTCGAAGCCCTTCTCGAGGAAGAGACGGGTCGCGTTGTCCATGATCGCATCGAAGGTTCGGCGTCGTTTCAATTCCCGGAGGGAGGGTTGTTCTTCAGTCACCCAAGTAAACCTAGTGCAAACTTACACTGGGTGCAATATTGCACCGGGTGAATTTAGCGACCACATACCGCGAGGGTGAGATAGCACACACAGATGCAAAAATACCCGCCACACAGGGCGGGGACAACCTCGCTTCTCGACGCCGACGAGGGCATCACACGGCCGGGGCTACCAGCCGCCGGCCCCGCGGAGGATGCCGTTGATCTGGGGACGGACGTCCCACCAGTAGAGCCCGATGAACACCATGGCCGCCCAGCTGAGGAACGGCACGGCCAACCCCACCCCGCTGAGAAAGAGCACGAAGCCCGATGCCCCGAGAATGGCCACCCAGATCCATTTGTTCTGCCTGCCCGCCACCTCGAAGGCGTCCTCACGGGTACCGGCCGCCAACACGGCGCCGATGAATCCCGTGACGGCGATCAGCAGGTAGATCCCCTGGATGACCAGGGAGGTGCCATATGACAGCAATGTCAGGTCCATGATGTATCGGAAACTTCCTTGGTAGTTCTACGGCGTCGGTGTCCCGGTGTCGCCCTGTTCGGCAACGACCTCTCCGTCGATGATATCCTCTTCCGCATCCTTCGTGGCATCCGGGGAATTCGGTTGCGTCCCCTCCTCCTTCTCCGCCTTTCTCGCCCCGCGTTTGGAACGAACACTGTCCACGGCGTCATCGAACCTGTCCCTGGAGGACTCGACCGCGGAGGCAAAGGCCGCCCTTGTGGCGTCACCCTCCTCTGCGACCACGGACTTCACGGACTCGGCCACACCCTTGATGAATCCGCCCGCATCGCGGGCGATCTCCCTGCCAGCCTGGAGATAATCCTCCCGCGAGTCCGCCTTCCTGATCGAATCCAGCGCACCGGAGGCGTCCGCCTTCAGTTTGCCGATTCCCTCCCCACTGTCGTCGCCGAGATCCTCGCGGACTTTCCTGGTGACCTTGCCCGCCAGGTCACCCGCTGCGGAACCGGCCTGCCCCCATTTGTTCAGGACGCCGTCCCTGTCTTCCTCGCCACTCATGCCGCATCTCCTGTCATGTCAACCCTCATGCGCCGAACATCAGATGAGATACAGTGTAAATGGCCAACCCTGCGAGCGCACCCACTATAGTTCCGTTGAGGCGAATGTACTGCAGGTCCTTGCCCACCATCAGTTCGATCTTGTCCGAGGCCTCGTCAGCATCCCAACGCTCGATCGTCTCGGAGATGATCCCGGTGACCTCGGGGGCGTAGTTGTCGGCGAGGAAGGCCGCCGCACCGGTGATCCTCTTGTCCAGCGAGGCCCTGAGCCCGGCATCATCGAGCAGCCTGCCGCCCCAGGTCACCGACAGCTCGGCGATCTTCCGGCGCAGGATCGACTCGGGATTGGACGTCGCATCAATCAGCGAGGTCGAGGCGGAGACCCACACGGTCGGGGCCACCCTGGCGATGGCCTCGGAACCCATGACATCGGCCTTGACCTCCTCGACGCGCGCGATCATCTTCGAATCATGCTGCAGGTCAGTGGCAAGCTGCCCGAGGAAGCGGCGCACCGCCTGCCTGGCCTCATGATCGGGATCCTCTGCGACGGCCTCGGTGAACTGAATCAGTTCCCGGTAGACCTTGTCCCCCACCAGTTCATTGATGAACTTCGGTGCCCAGATGGGTCGACGCTCGTTGAGCAGACGGGTGATCAGCTCCTCGGATCCCAGCGCCTTCCGGTGGAGCCAGACGCTGAGCTCCTGGACCACCGGCTCCGCCTTGCCCTCGGCGATCAGCTGCTCGAGCAGCCGTCCCGCGGGAGGCCCCCATTCCGGCTCCGCGAGTTTCTCTATCAGCGCGGAGTTGATCACGGCCTCCGCATCCTTCGGGTCGATCGCCCGGATGACGTTGGCCGTCAGCTTTCCCGCCTCCCGGGACACCTTTTCCCCGTTCGACGGCTGCGACAGCCACTCCCCCAGACGATCGGGGATTTTCGCCTGTCTGACCTTCTCCGTGATCAGCGGTGCATTGAGGAAGTTCTCCCCGACGAATCCGCTGAGCGCCTCACCGAGCTGATCCTTCTTCCGCCTGATAATCGCGGTATGGGGAATCTTCAGGCCCATGGGATAGCGGAACAACGCGGTCACCGCGAACCAATCCGCCAGCCCGCCGATCATGCCCGCCTCGGCCGCGGCGCGCAGAAAACCGACCCAGGTCGCGGTCTCCCCCTCCCGCGTCTCGACGAAACGGCACAGCAGATAGACGACGGCGGCGAAGATAAGCAGTCCGGTCGCCACGGCCTTGTGCCTGCGCAGGTCCCTGCGGCGCTGCGCCTCGACCTCGGGCGACGGGCCGGGAACCGCGGAGGTTTTCTCCGATGCGACAGATAGATCGGATGTCTGGTGTTTTCCCATAGCCCCCATTATGTCTGCCCGGTGAAGCCGAGGAGAGCCGGACCCGGGGGACCCCTGCTACCTTGTCAGTTATGAGTAGGCCATTGCCCCTGGACCGGCTGCGCGCCCTGCGCCTGGTGGGCCAGCTGCTGGCGGCCTCGGCGGCAGGGCCGCGTGGATCGGTCGGTGCCGGTGCGGTGGGCGTCGCAAGCCACATGCTCGCCACCCAGGCGCAGCAGAGAACCGCGGCGATTAACGCCATCGATCTGCGCAACGGTTCCGCGGGTGCGGCCGAGGCGCTCGCGTCCTCACAGTTGATTCGCAGCTGGTCGCAGAGGGGTACCCACCAGCTCCTGGCCGCCTGTGATGTGCGGTGGATGACGCTGCTGTGCTCACCACGGGTGCTCGCGGCCTCTGCCAAGCGGCGGCCCGCCCTCGGGCTTGATGATGCCGCGGTCGATCGGGCCAGGGATGCTCTGTTCGCCGCCTGCACCGAACCCGTGACCCGCGACACCGCCTACGGGCTGTTCGCCTCGGTCGGCGTGGATCCGCAGGGCGGACGCGGTCAGCACCTGCTGCGGCACTTCGGGGGCGAGGGGGAGATTGTCCAGGGACCACCGGTGGGCGGTGGGGACACCTTCGTGCTTCTCGACGCCATCGCCCCGGGACAACACGACCTGCACGGGGATGCGGCACTGCAGGAGGTGACCGGCAGGTACCTCGGTTCACGCGGGGCCGCCGGTGTGAAGGATCTGCAGTGGTGGACCGGGCTGACGGTGCGTGAGGTCAGGCGGGGACTGTCCATCATCGAGTCCGCCGGGGAGGCTCACCGCGTCGACGGTCCCTCCGGGGAACAGCTGTGGATACCCGCATGGGCGGAGGATGTCAGCGCCGCGGAGGTCGAGGCCGCCCTGGGCCGGGAGATCACACTTCCCGCCTTCGATGAGTACCTGTTGTCCTACAGCGACCGCAGCCACGTGATGGATCCGGCACACCAGTTCTCCATCGGCCCGGGCCGCAACGGCATCTTCAAGCCCTTCCGTGTCGTCCGCGGCGAGGCGCTGCCGCTCTAAGGGGGACGCCGGCCGGGTGGTCGGGGTTGTGCCGACCCCGGAGTCCTGCTCGAAGTACTCCATGGCTAGGGCGTGTCTTGTAAAAGGTTGAGCCACGCGATCACTCCGTTGAGGACAACTGCGGCCCGGTACACGATCGCGAGCTTGTCATACCGAGTCGCGAGTCCTCGCCACTGTTTCAACCGGCAATAGCCACGCTCGATCACGTTCCTTCCCCGATACTTCTCCGCATCAAACTTCGCAGGCCTGCCACCCTGCATGCCGCGCCGCTTCCGATGCCCCTGCTGATCACGAGGTTCGGGGATCACCGCTTCGATGCCACGCCTGCGCAAGTACGCCCGGTTCGCCCGCGAGGAGTACGCCTTGTCGCAGAGCGCGGCATCGGGCCTGGTGCGACGGCCGACCCGCACTTGTTCCATGAGCGGGATGAACATCGGCGAGTCACCATCCTGTCCCGCTGAGCAAATCGTCACCAGCGGCAGGCCGCGCCCATCGACGAGCTGATGTGTTTTCGTTGACAAGCCGCCCCGAGAACGGCCGACTGCGTGGTCAGGCGGCTCGGTCAGCGGATTCTTGTAATTCGATATAGCCCTTTTTTACGCGTTTGGTGTTGGTCGCGTGCTGATGCGCACGAGCGATCGTGGAATCCACCGATACCGACCAGTCGAGCAGGCCCTCGCGGTCTGCGTACTCGTGCAGACGCGCTTGCGCCCGATCCCAGACACCATCGTCGGCCATGCGCCTATGCCACGCCCAGACCGTTTGCCAAGGCCCGAAAGCATCAGGAAGGTCTCGCCACGCGATCCCGCATCGATACCGGTAAATGATCCCCTCGACCATCAGTCGGGCGTCGGCGAACGGGCGGCCCTTCTTGCCCGTGGGACCAGGCAACAAATCAGCAATCAGTGTCCATTGGTCGTCTGAGAGGAGCTGGAATCGAGACATACCTCCACGATCTCAGCTCCCACAGAATTCATTTGCAAGACACGCCCTAGCTGCGCGAGGTTGATCACCATGATCAGTGTGATCAGCGCTCCGACGATCAGGACGATTGTTCTCTGCACCCTCTCAGACCAATTGATCGGCCGCGGGCACCGGAAACGGTCCCAGGATGCAGAAAACCCGCCCCCGGATCGCTTCCGGTGTGGAAGCGGTGGGGACGGAGGGTTTCCGCGGTCGGGTGGAGGCGTCGGCTACTGGGAGCGGCCCGTCTCACGGGCATAGCGGTGAAACTCGCGGCGACCGTGAATGATTCCATAAGCTCCGCCGACGAGCATGATCACGGTCATGACCGCGCCGATCCACATATAGGTCACCCAGTGCTCCTGGCTTCCCACCGTTGCGGAACCCGCGGCGAAGATCATGGTGCCGATGCCGGCGAGTGCGCTCAGGAGCAGCGCCATGCCCACCCAGGTTGAGGCGCGGGACAGGGAGGAGTGCGCGGCCGCGTAGCTGACCGGCACATAGCCCTGGACATAGTGCATACGCTCGGTAGCTTTAGCTTTCTGAGCCTGTGCGGAACGGGAAGCGGAGGACATGGCGTTCACTCGTCTTTCTTCTAGGAAGCCTGCGGAATAATTCTCTGACTCTACAGCCTAGTCGGCCTTGTTGCGGAAAGCTGCACGCGCACGCTCTTTGGTGACCGCTGCCACAGCGGTGAGGGGGATACCTGCCGGGCAGACGTCAGCGCACTCTCCGTAGAGCGAGCAGTGTCCGAAATTGGTCTCCATCTCATCGACCATCTTCCGTGCGCGGAGCCCACGCTCCTCCTTGCCCAGGGGCAGCAGTGAGAGGTGAACGAGCTTTGCACCGGTGAACAGATGGGCCGCTCCATTGGGGCAGGCCGCCACGCAGGCACCGCAACCGATGCAGGCCGCGTGGTCGAGCGCGAGCTCGGCGGTCTGGTGGTTGACGTGGAGGGTGTCCGCATCAGGGGCGGTACCCGCGTTGATGGAGACGTAGCCGCCGTGCTCCATGACGCGATCCAGTGCGGAACGATCAACGACCATGTCCTTGATCACCGGGTACGCCGCGGAACGCAGAGGCTCGATGGTCAGGGTGTCGCCATCGTTGTAGCTGACCAGACGCTGCGCACAGGCAGGCTTGTTCTGATCGGCTCCGTGGGGACGACCGTTGACCAGCAGACCGCAGGTGCCACAGATGCCTTCACGGCAGTCGGAGGCGAAGGCGAAGGGCTCTCGCCCCTCCTCGATGAACTTGTTGTTCACGTGGTCCAGCAGTTCCAGAATGGACATCTGGGCAACAGCGTCGTCGACGTTGACCGTCTCAAACTTGCCCTCAGCAGTGGGTCCAGCCTGACGCCAGATCTCAAGATGAAGTTTCATTACTTGTAGTTCCTTGTCTGCAGCGGGATTGACTCGAAGAACAGTGGCTCCGCGTGCCGGATGAAGGTCCCGTTCTCGCCGGGCTCCCATGCGGAGACAAAGCACCACTCGTCATCGTTGCGCTCTGCCTCGCCGTCCTCGGAGAGGTGATCGTCGCGGAAGTGGGCACCACAGGACTCGTCGCGGTCGAGAGCATCCACGCACATGAGCTCGCCCAGGTCGATGTAGTCCGCGACGCGGGCCGCGTATTCGAGAACCTGGTTCATCTCGTCGGGGGTGCCGGTGATGCGCATGTTGGCCCAGAAATCCTTGCGGAGCGCACGGATCTTGTCAATGCCCTCCTGCAGATCCTTGACATTTCGCGCCACACCACAGGCGAAGTAAAGGATGTCACCGAGCTGACGGTGGTAGAACTCGGGTCCGTGCGGGTTCTCACCGCGAATGTTCATCAGCTTCTCAATACGCGCCTGGGCGCGCTCGAGGGCGGCCACCGCCTCCGGTGAATCCTCAGCCAGCCGCTCGGTTCCCAGCAGGGGTCCGAGGTAGTTGGGGATGGTGAAGGGCAGGGTGAACCAGCCGTCGACGGAGGCAGAGAGCAGGGAGTTCGCACCGAGACGGTTCGCCCCGTGATAGGTCCAGGACGCCTCGCCTGCGCAGAAGAGACCGGGGATGGAGGTCATCTCATTGAAGTCCGTCCACAGCCCACCCATGGTGAAGTGGCAGGTAGGAGCGATACGCATCGGGCTGGAGTAGGGATCCTCGCCGATGGCCTCCTCGTACATGGTGAAGAGGTTGGAGTAGCGCTCGCGGATGGTGTCCTGGCCGAGTCGCTCCGTGGCGTCACGGAAATCCAGGTAGGCGGCATTGTGCAGCGGGCCGACGCCGAGACCGGCGTTGATCTGCTGCGAGATGGCACGGGAGGCCACGTCGCGGGGAACCAGGTTTCCGAATGCCGGGTAGCGACGCTCGAGGAAGTAGTCGCGCTCGTCCTCGGGGATGCTGTTGGGGTCGCGGTCGTCCTTGGGCACCTTCGGTGACCAGATGCGGCCGTCGTTTCGCAGCGACTCCGACATCAGAATCGTCTTTGACTGCCAGGTCGAGTTGACCGGAAGGCCGGTCGGGTGGAACTGGATGAAGGAGGGCGAGGCAAAGTATGCTCCGGCCTCGTAGGCGCGCATGATGGCAGAGGCGTTGGAGTTCTTCGCCAGGGTCGACATGTGGTAGACGTTGCCATAACCGCCGGTGGCCAGGATCACCGCGTGACCGGTGTGCGCAGTCAGTTCGCCGGTGATCAGGTTGCGCATGATAAGGCCCTCGCACCGCCGCTGTCCGTCACGCTCGGCGACGATGACATCAACCATCTCGTTGTGGGTGAAGATCTCCACGGCCTTGAGGTGGATCTGACGCTGCAGGGAGGACGCGGTGGACAGCTGGAGCTGCTGGCCGGTCTGACCGCGGGTGTAGTAGGTCCTGGAGACCTGCACACCACCGAAGGAACGGGTTGCCAGCGTGCCGCCGTATTCGCGGGCGAAGGGTGCGCCGATGGCGTTCATGTGGTCGATGACGCGGACGGACTCAACCGCCAGGCGCCAGCAGTCGGACTCGCGGCAGCGGTAGTCGCCGCCCTTGACCGTGTCCTTGACGTGCCGGTAGGCACCGTCGTTGTCCACCTTCTTGCCGCGGGCGGAGTTGACGCCACCCTGCGCGGCGATGGAGTGCGCACGACGCGGTGCGTCGTGGTAGGTGAATGCCTTCACGTCGTAGCCGAGCTCGCCGAGTGCGGCCGCGGCCGCACCACCGGAGAGGCCGGTACCGACGACCAGGACGCGGAACTTGCGACGGTTCAGCGGGGAGACCAGGTTCATGTGGTCCTTCTGGTACTCCCACATGTCCTTGGTCGGGACGCCCCGGGGCTCAGCGGCATCCAGCACGGATCCGGGCTTGACCTCTTTGAGGATTGAAACGGGCTGCTTGAACTCGGGACGCTCGATGGTGTCTGAGTGAGTGCTCATTAAAATATTCCTACCTTCTGACCTAGCTGACCCAGCCGACTGCGATGACGAACGGGATGATGATGTTGCCGATCAGGACGGCTGCCGGAACGATGTACGAGACAGCGAGGAGGATGGACCTCCAGCGTCGACCGGTGATGCCCAGGTCACTCACGGCGAGCCAGATGCCGTGGGACAGGTGCAGGAACAGAACGAGGTTGGCGATGATGTACCAGATCGCGACCGGCCAGCGGCTGAAGCTGGCGACCATGTTGGCGTAGACCTCACCGTGCTCGAAGACGTCCGGTGCGGCGGGGGCGACACCCAGGGTCAGGTCGAGGATGTGGAAGATAATGAAGGCCAGCAGCACGATGCCGGTGATCAGCATGGAGCGGGTGGTGAAGGAATTGAGTCCACCCATCAGGTTCGTGCGGCGGAACTTGCCGCGCGACTTGTGCGAACGGGCGGTCAGCGCGAATGCACAGTAGATGTGCAGCACGAGAGCGACCAGCAGCACAATGCGCACGATCCAGAGAAGAGAGGAATGCGGGAAGATGGGCGCACCCATCTCGCGCAGGAACTCACCGTAGACATTGATCTGCGGCTCACCCGGATGTGCGGACTGCGGTCCGTAATCCGGCATGAAGATTTTCAGGTTTCCGATCATGTGAACGAGAACGAAAGCTCCGAAGATGAGGCCGGTGATGGCCATGGTCAGCTTCATTGCCCATGTCGGATATGCGGGGCGCTGACGCAGCGCCTCCGTTGTGATTTTTCCGTGACGGATTGCCTCACGGTCGGGATTTCTAACAGTCATGGCACCTCCTGTGTCACGATTACTGTACGTGTCCCCAACTTCGATTAACTAGTTTTACAGCGTCCACTTTCAGCCCCCCGATGGCCGTTACCACGCACTTTGTGAGTTAATTAGGGTAGCCTCACCTGTTTGAACTTTGCCAGCAAATCCGGCTAAGCCTTTCTACCTGCATAAACCTGAGCGAAACGATACACTTTCAGACTGGCGTGAGCTTCCTCACAGAAGTCCCTTTCCCGGCAATATCAACCCCGTTTGGTATCAACCGAAAAGATTACCCACGCCGGCACCGTTGGGGGCCACCCGCGTTCCCGCAGGTGATTCGCCCACATCGACGGGCTACGCTTTTCACCCCGCGCCCCTGGCTCCGTCCCCCGCAGACCCCTCACGCCCCCTTGGCGGCGCTGCAAACATCGCGGAATCCGCAAGTTTGCAAAAAACCGCTGCCAATCTTGGTTAAGGTGATGCCCGTCACGCTATAGTCGTGCCATGGGAAAGACTTATGTGGGTTCCAGGCTGCGCCAGCTCCGCCGCGAGAGAGATCTCAGCCAGGCCTCGCTGGCCGCGACTCTCGGACTGTCCGCGAGCTATGTCAATCAGATCGAACACGATGTGCGGCCGCTCACCGTGCCGGTCCTTCTGAGGATCACCGAGGCCTTCGGTGTCGATGCCACGTTCTTCTCCCGCGATGATAACTCCCGTCTTCTTGCCGAGGTCCAGGACGTCATGCTCGACCGCGAGATCAACCCTTCCACCGTCGAGCTCCAGGAGCTATCGGAGATGGTCTACAACCATCCCCAGCTCGCCCGCGCCATGGTGGAGATGCACCGCCGCTACCGAAACGTCCGCGATAAGCTCTCCATCGCCGTGGACAGCCGGCACAGCACCCCCGAGGAGCGACGCCCCATCGCCGAGGCGGTGACCATGCCCCATGAGGAGGTCCGCGACTTCATCTACGCCCGCCAGAACTACTTCGACGGGCTGGACCGGCGGGCCGAGGCCATCGCCGCCCAGATCGGATGGCAGCCCTATGACGTGCGATCCTCCGAGGACGCGCTGAGCCGCCGCCTGCAGCTGGACCACGATGTCACCATCACCACCACCAAGGACGAATCGGGGACCCTGCACCATTTCGATCCGGAGACCCGGATCCTGTCCATCCACGCGCGCCTGTCCTCGGGTCAGAAGGCCTTCCGCATGGCCACCGAGCTGGGCTTTCTGGAGGCGAATGACCTGATCGAGTCCATCATCGACGACGCGCAGTGGTCCACCCCGGAGGCCCGCACCCTGGCCCGGCGCGGCGTGGCCTCCTACTTCGCCGCCGCGGTGATGCTTCCCTACAAGACCTTCCACGCCGAGGCGGAGCGCTCCGGATACGATATCGAGTACCTCGGGCAACTCTTCGGTGTCGGATACGAAACCACCGCCCACCGCCTCTCCACGATGCAGCGGCCCAATCTCCGGGGCATCCCCTTTACCTTCGTCCGCGTCGACCGCGCCGGCAACATGTCCAAACGCCAGTCGGCCACGGGCTTCCACTTCACCCACTATGGCGGCACCTGTCCCCTCTGGAACGTCTTCGAGACCTTCACCAATCCCGGTCAGATCCTGCGCCAGTTCGCGCAGATGCCCGACGGACGTAACTACCTGTGGATCTCCCGGACCGTGCGTCACCACGAGGCGCGTTTCGGCGAGACGGGCAAGCTCTTCGCCATCGGTCTCGGCTGCGAGGCCAGGCACGCCGACCGGACCGTCTACGCCCGCGGTTTCAACCTCCTGGATCTGTCGACGGCAACACCGATCGGATCGGGCTGCCGGGTGTGCACCCGTGAGAACTGCGCCCAGCGCGCCTTCCCGTCCGTCCACGGCCGCATCAACATCGATGCGCACGAATCGACGGTGGCACCCTACTGAGGGTTCGTGGTATCTACACTCCATCCGCGGTGCCGGCTCAGCCCCGCCGCGGATGGTCGGCGATGTCCGCGTACTCCCCGCCGGTGATCGCCAGTAGATCATCGGGCCGGATGATCACCGACCATCCGCGGCGCCCGGCGCTGACATAGATCCTCTCGTGGATGATCGCCGACTCATCGAGAAATACCCGGTGCGCGGTCTTCTGCCCGATCGGGGAGATCCCCCCGGCGACGTATCCCGTCACCGTCTGCGCCCGTTTGACGTCCATCATCCCCGCGTGCTTGCCACCGCCTGCCCGGGCCAGGGACTTGAGATTGAGTGTGGTGTCCGCGGGAACCACTGCAACCACGTGTTCACCGTCGACATCGGCCATCAGCGTCTTGAAGACGGTGTCCGGATCGACCCCCATCGTCTCAGCGGCATTGAGGGCGAAGCCCCTGGCGGAATGGAGATCGACATCGTGGATGTCGAGCTCGTACGCGATACCGGCCTCACCGAGGGCGATAAGCGCGGGGGTCGCCTGGCTGAAGTCCATTTTCTTTGCCATGCCATCCAATTTACGCATGCAAAAACCCGCCCCGTTCACCGAGGCGGGTCGTGGTGTTCCCCGACCGGGTCTAGAAGTTGATCATGTGACCGGAGATTCCGTGGGCAGCTTCCTTGATCGCCTCCGACAGGGTCGGATGGGTGTGGACGTTGCGTGCGATCTCCTCCGCGGTGAGGTCGTAGCGCTGTGCCAGCGTCAGCTCGGGCAGCAGTTCGGAGACGTTGGCGCCGACCAGGTGGGCACCGAGGAGCTCACCGAACTCCGCATCGGCGACGATCTTGACAAAGCCCGCGGGCTCCGCGAGTCCCTGGGCCTTGCCGTTCGCGGAGAAGGGGAAGGTGGCGGTCTTGATCTCGCGGCCCTCGAACTTCTTTCTGGCGCCCTCCTCGGTGTAGCCGAAGGATGCGACCTGGGGGTTGCAGAAGGTCGCACGCGGCATCATCTGGTAATCGCCGAGTTCCTGTGTCTCCGCACCCGCGATGGTCTCCGCGGCCACGACCCCCTGCGCCTCGGCGACGTGGGCGAGCTGCAGTTTGGCGGTGACGTCACCGATGGCGTAGATGCCCTCGACGTTGGTGCGCATGAAATCATCGATGTCGATGGCACCGCGCTCGGTGAGCTTCACGCCGGTGTTCTCCAGGCCGAATCCCTCGACGCGCGGGGCGAATCCGATGGAGATCATCGCGCGGTCAACCGTGAGCGTGTCCTTCTTGGAGCCGTCCTTGGACTCCACATCGACCTCGACGGAATCACCGTTGTCACGCACCGCGGTGGTCTTGTACCCGGTGAGCAGTGTGACGCCGAGCTTCTTGTACTGCTTCGCCATCTCCTTGGAGACGTCGGCATCCTCATTGGGAAGCACACGGTCCATGAACTCCACGATGGTGACCTCAACACCGTAGTTGGACAGGACGTAGGCGAATTCCATACCGATCGCGCCGGCGCCGACGATGACCATCTTCTCCGGCAGGTCCCTGTCCAGGATCTGCTCCTCGAAGGAGACGACGTTCCCACCGAGCTCCACCCCCGGCAGGGAGCGCACGACGGAACCGGTGGCAATGATGCAGTTGTCGAAGGTGATGGTCTTCCCGGCGTCCCTGCCTTCCGAGATCTCCACCGTCCGAGCGTCCCTGAAGGTACCCAGGCCGTCGATCTCATCGATCTTGTTCTTCTTCATCAGGAAGTGGACACCCTTGACAATGCCTCCGGAAACCTTCCGGGAACGATCATGGGCGGCACCGTAATCGAAGGAGACCTCGCCGGAGATACCGAAGGTCTTCGCCTCATGATTGAAGGTGTGGGCAACCTCAGCGTTTTTCAGCAGCGCCTTGGAGGGAATGCAGCCGACGTTGAGGCAGATACCGCCCCAGTACTGCTTTTCCACCACAGCGACCTTGAGTCCAAGCTGGGATGCGCGGATAGCGGCGACATAACCTCCGGGGCCGGCGCCAAGTACAACAACGTCATAATGTTCAGTCACGCATCCAAGGATACGTGCTCGGTGGGAAAGTGTGGTCAATCCGGGACATAAGGGGGAGATTCACCCCTCCCCTCACACACGTCGACGCCCGCGGTGCACCGTCACCGGGTGCGCCGCGGGCGTCGAAAAGCAGGGTTCAGAACAGCCCGAGTGAGTAGGACAGGTTGCTCGAGGCGGAGGAACCCGCATGGATTCCGTAGCCGAGGATGGTGTTGATGAAGAAGATGATCTGTTCAACGATATTCATTGAGATGTCCTTTTGAATCGGGAGCCTGCACCCCACCGCGCGGAACGGCGATGGGTGTGATGTCTAGATGGTCTAACGTCCGCCAGGTGGAAAATGTTAACAGGCCGGGACGAATCGCACACCGGGCGTGTCCGTTCCCGCCCTCAGCCCCGTCACAGCCTCCCACCGTGGAATGGACATTGGGGTAACCAAATTCAGAAGAAGCTGTTAACGTTTATCTGGCTTGTACCGATCTAACCAGAAGTTGCTCCGCTGTCCGGCGGTGTGCAGGAATGAAAACGGGCCGTGCAACCACAGGCCATGACTTCACGAGGAAAAGATATATGAAGATTCTTCGCCGCTTCACAGCGCCGATCGTCGCACTGGGTATCGCTTTGTCCGCCGTCGTCGCGCCGTCCACGGCCGGTGCCGCAGAGGTCACACCCTCCGAAGTTGCGGGTGACGCGGTTCCCTCGACGATCACCGAAGGGCCGAAGTACGGTGATCAGAAGGCACCGCGCTGGCGCTCCATCATCAACAAGTACGATGGCCGCGTCAAGGAGATGTGGGCCTACTCCGCCGCCATGGACCGGGACGTCCCCCTCGTTGTCATCACCCCGGACAAGAAGTCGGGTCCACGCCCGGTCATCTACCTGCTCAACGGCGGTGACGGCGGGGAGGGTGCGGCCAACTGGGTCATGCAGACCGATGCCATTGACTTCTACCTCGACAAGAACGTCAATGTGGTCATCCCGATGTCGGGGAAGTTCTCCTACTACACCGACTGGGTGGAGGAGAATGCGAACCTGGGCGGCAAGCAGAAGTGGGAGACATTCCTGGTCAAGGAACTCCCCGGTCCCATCGAGAAGAAGCTGAACACCGACGGACAGCGCGCCATCTCCGGCATGTCCATGTCCGCGACCTCCTCCCTGCTTCTCCCGCAGCACTTCCCGGGCTTCTATGATGCCGCGGCCTCCTTCTCCGGGTGCGCGGCCACCTCCACGGTGGTGCCCTGGGAGTACCTCCGCATCACCCTCAACCGCGGTGGCGCGACCCCGGAGCAGATGTGGGGACCCCGTGGGGGCGAGTACAACCTCTACAATGACGCCCTCGTCAACGCCGAGAAGCTGCGTGGAACCGATATCTATGTCTCCAACGCCTCCGGCCTGGCCGGCGAATGGGAATCCGCAACCAGTCCGCGCTTCGAGGGCCTGAATGACGGCTACCTCTCAGCTGCGATGGGTGAAACGATCATCACCGGTGGCGTCATCGAGGCCGCCACCAACAAGTGCACCCACGATCTCAAGGCCAAGATGGACGGCCTGGAAATCCCCGCCGACTGGAACCTCCGCCCCACCGGAACCCACTCCTGGGGCTGGTGGCAGGATGATCTCCGTGGCTCCTGGACCACCTTCGCCCGCTCCTTCGGCATCTAACCTGATAGTCTGAATTCCTTGCACGGCACCACCTCAACCGAGGTGGTGCCGTTTTCATGTTCCCTGCCGCACTACGCTCAGTGACATGACGGATTACAGCTTCCTCGACGAGATCGACTCCCCGCAGGCCCTTGCCTGGGCCGAGGGGTGGTCCGGGCGCACCCTTGAAAAACTGGCGTCCGAGGCTGAGTACGGGTCGCTGAGGCGGCGCCTGCTGGCCGCCCTCGACACCGATGAGCGAATCGCCTATGTCTCCCGCAGGGGAGACAGACTGTACAACTTTTGGCGTGACGCCGACCATCCCCGGGGTGTCTGGCGCAGCTGCGATTCGGAATCCTATCTGGCCGGCTCCCCCTCATGGGAGGTAATCATAGATGTCGATGCACTCGCCGCGGAGGAGGAGGAGAACTGGGTCTGGAAGGGCGCCCACGTGCGCGCCCCCGCCCACGACCGCGCCCTGATCAGGCTCTCCCGCGGCGGTGCGGACGCCACCGTGATCAGGGAGTTCGATCTGGAGACCCGTAGGTTTCTCACCGACGGTGCCTTCACGGTCACCGAGGCCAAGACGGATGTCAGCTGGTTGGACCGCGATACCCTGCTGATCGGCACGGATACCGGCGAGGGGTCACTCACCGATTCCGGTTACCCCGTGCGTATCCGCCTCTGGCGGAGGGGTCAACCACTTGCCGACGCCCCCGTCTTCTTCTCCGGCGACCCGCACGACGTTGCGGTGGGCGCATGGCGGGACCACACCCCCGGCTGGGAGCGCACCTTCGCCTCCAGGGCGCTGGACTTCTACAACTCCGAAACCTTCGTGGAAACGAGTTCCGGCCTGCGCCTTCTCGAGGTACCAGACGACTGTGAGGTGGTTGTCCACCGCCAGTGGCTGTTCATCAACCCCCGCAGCGAGTTCTCGGGAATCCCCGCAGGCGGACTCGGGGTGATCGGCTTCGACTCCTTCCTGGAGGGATCGAGGGATTTCGCGCCGGTTTTCCTGCCGACCGCCTCGGTGTCGCTGCAGGGTCTGAGTTTCACCCGGAGCTTTTTATTGCTGACACTTCTGGACAACGTCTCCACCTCCATCCGGCTGTTGGAGATCAGCGATCCCACCGCCACCCCGCGCCCGCTTCAGCTCCCGGACCACGTCAGCGCACATGTGGTGGCCACCTCCGCGCTCGACGGCGATGAGGTCTGGCTCTCCGCCGCCAGTTTCTCCAGTCCTGCCACCCTGCTGCGCGGGGACCTCGCGGTCTCCCCCGACCTCACCGAGGTCAGACACGCCCCCCTGCAATGGGACAATTCCGGGGTGGGGACCCGCCAGCACTGGGCCACCTCGAGGGACGGGACAAGGATCCCCTACTTCATCTCCGGGGACTTTGCCGCGCCCGGCCCAGGGCCCACCCTGGTCCACGCCTATGGGGGATTCGAGGTGTCGCTGACGCCTGCCCACTCCGTCACCCGGGGCATCGCCTGGCTGGAGAGGAACCGCTTCTTCGTCGAGGCCAATATCCGCGGTGGCGGTGAGTTCGGCCCCGAATGGCATTCCCGGGCGACCAAACTCAACCGCATGCGCGTCTTCGAGGACCACCGCGCGGTCCTGGAGGACCTGGTGGAGCGAGGCTATGCCACGCCTGCGCAGATTGTCATCCGTGGCGGCTCCAACGGCGGTCTGCTCACCAGCGGGGCCCTGACACAGTACCCCGAGGCCTTCGGGGCGGCGGTGATCCAGGTCCCGCTCACGGACATGCTGCGCTATCACCGGCTCTCCGCCGGAGCCTCCTGGATGGCGGAGTACGGCGACCCGGACGATCCGGAAGAGCGCCGGGTGATTGAACGCTACTCCCCCCTGCACAATATCGCCGGGCATGCGACGCGGCCCTACCCTCCCGCGCTGGTGACCACCTCCACCCGTGATGACCGGGTTCACCCGGCCCATGCCCGGCTCTTCGCCCGCGCGCTCGCCGACGCGGGACAGCCGGTGGACTATTACGAAAACACCGAGGGCGGCCATGCCGGGGCCGGCGACAACAGGCAGGTCGCGGACGTGGAGGCCCTGATCTACACCTGGATCGACTCCGCTCTCGACCTGTCCGAGGGGTAACATCACTAGACGATGACTACGAGAAGGCTGCGTTCCACCCCGGTCCCAGGTACCCGCGACACCTACACAGGCGTGGACTTCAATCTTGGCTTCCACATCCGACGCTATGAGCTCGATCTGCTCTACCGGGTGGCACCCAACCTGCTCAGCGGCACCGCCACGCTGCGGATGGACAACTACCAGGCGCTCAATTCACTGACCCTGGACCTGTCCACCAATATCCGGGTGGAGAAGGTCACCGCCACCGGCACCGCCGGAACACACGTCCAGGTGGCACGCTTCCGGCACGCCAACAAGAAGCTGCGCATCACCTTCCGCAACGAGATCCCGGTCGACCAGGAGTTTTCCCTCCAGATCCGGTACCGCGGAAATCCCCGGCCCACGCGCAGCGAATGGGGTCCGATCGGGTGGGAGGAGCTCAGCAACGGAGCCCTGGTGGCCTCGCAGCCCTGCGGTGCCCCGAGCTGGTTCCCCTGCGATGACACCCCGGATGAGAAGGCGCACTTTGATATCCGCTTCTCCGCGGACAACGGCTACACGGTGGTAGCCAACGGCGAGCTGATCGATCGCACCACCCGGGGCAGCGCCACCAGCTGGCACTACCGCACGAAACAACCCATGGCGACCTACCTGGCCACGATCCAGGTAGGTGCCTACGAACAGGTCTCCCTCGGCCTGGCACAGTCCGGTGTCGGGGTGTCCGCGTTCATCCCCTCCGCAGATCCGGCGCTGAGGAGGCGGGTTCTGCACGATTTCGCCGATCAGGCCCGCATGCTCGACGTCTACGAGCGGCTCTTCGGTCCCTACCCCTTCATCACCTACCGTGTAGTGGTCACCGAAGATGAACTGGAGATTCCACTGGAGGCCCAGGGCCTGTCCATTTTCGGCGCCAACCACGCGGACGGCGACTACACCTGGGAGAGGCTGATCGCCCACGAACTGTCACACCAGTGGTTCGGCAATTCCCTCGGGCTCGCGCAGTGGAATGACATCTGGCTCAATGAGGGTTTCGCCTGCTATTCGGAATGGCTGTGGGCGGAGGAGGCGCACGGCCTTCCCGCGAAAACCAGTGCCAGGGAGTTCTACAACGTGCTGTCCACCCTGCCGCAGGACATCCTGCTCTCCGATCCGGGTCCGAGGGACATGTTCGACGACCGCGTGTACAAGAGGGGCGCCCTGACCGTGCACGCCGTCCGCGTCCTGCTCGGCGATGAGGCCTTCTTCCGCACCATCCGCGCCTACGTCGCCGAGGGCCGTCACTCGGTGGTTGAGCCGGTGGACCTGCGCCGCCACATCGACAGGACCTGCGCGGAGATCGGTATCCCCGGCACCGAGGTCGACCGCATCTGGGATTCCTGGTTGAAGAGCACCCCCCTGCCGCCCTTCCCCGAGGGCGCATGAAATACCTGACCCTGGCCACCGTCATCGCCGGTCTCTCCGGTTTCGTGGTAATCATCATCGCGGGCAGGGCCCTGGGCGATTCCAGCACCCTGGCGGAGGAGTTCACCGCCTACTGGGGTCTGTTCTTCGCAGGCACCGGAGTTCTGACCGGCCTGACGCAGGAGACCACCCGCGCCATCTCGGCGGCCAGAAGCGCCCCGGATGCACCTCGCGGATCGATCCGCCCGATAGTTTTCTCCCTGTTCGCCGCCGCCGCGACGGCCGTGATCCTCGGCGCGACCACTCCCCTGTGGATCGGTCGCCTGCTCAGCGACCACCAGGGGATCAGCGTGGCGATGCTGGCCCTGGGACTGGGCAGCTACGCGGTGCAGGCCACGATCTCGGGCATCCTCTCCGGATGCCAGCTGTGGAAGCAGTACGCCGCGTTGATCTCCCTGGACACCGGTGTGCGCATGATCCTGGCTGTTGCCGCCTGGCTGCTGGGCTACCAGCTCCTCGCGTTCCTCGTGATCACCGTGATCGGGGCCGTATCCTGGATCTTCATCGTCGCGGGCTCCCGCGAGGCACGGGCCGCGCTGTCATCGATCACGGACGTCTCGGCCGCCGTGTTCACCCGGCAGGCCCTGACCGCGATGGCGGCCTCCGGCGCCACGGCCGTGCTGATCACCGGTTTTCCCACCCTGGTCAAACTGACGAATCCGGACACCACGGGCCAGGCGGTCACCGCCGCCGCGGTGATCTACGCCGTCACCCTCACCCGTGCGCCCCTGCTGGTGCCGCTGCAGCAGTTCCAATCGGCGATCATCGTCCGTTTCGTGCAGAACAGGCAGGCTCCCCTGCGCGCCCTGGCCGCACCCCTCCTGATCGTCTGGACGGTCGGCCTCATCGGTGCCGGGCTCGCCTGGCTGATCGGCCCCTGGCTCCTTGAGGTGCTGCTGGCCAGGGAGATCTATGCGGTGCCCGGTAGCCTGCTCGCGGTCCTGACACTCGGGGCGACATCGACTGCGACGCTGATGGTCACCGGCTGTGCGAGCATCGCCTACGGCCGCCACGGGCTGTACCTGGGTGGCTGGCTGATGGCCACCGCCGTCGCCATCGGGTTGCTGCTCGGTCCCTGGGAACTGGCGACGGCCGCGGGACTGGCACTGATCTGCGGCCCGCTTGCGGGCCTGGTCGTGCACGCCGCAGCTCTGCTGCGTTCCGGTGGAATCGCCGAGGGGAGCGTCGAAAAGCTCGGGTGAACGGGCCGTATAGTTGGTGCCATGACTTCATTGCTCGTCACCGGTGGCGCCGGTTTCATCGGTGCCAACTTCGTTCGCCACACCATCTCGCACCACCCCGAGTATGACCGCATCACGGTCCTGGACAAACTGACCTACGCGGGGAACCCCGCCAACCTCGCGGGCCTCGAGGTCGACCTGGTCAAGGGCGACATCTGCGACACCGAGCTTGTCGACGACCTGGTGGGCACCCATGACGTCACCGTGCACTTCGCCGCCGAATCACACAACGACAACTCACTGGCCGATCCCTCCCCCTTCGTGCACACCAACATCAACGGCACCTTCACCCTGCTCGAGGCCGTGCGCAGACACGGCACCCGCTTCCACCACATCTCAACCGACGAGGTCTTCGGCGACCTGGAACTCGACGACCCGAATCGCTTCACCGAAACCACCCGCTACAATCCCTCCTCGCCCTACTCGGCGACCAAGGCAGGCTCCGACCATCTGGTCCACGCCTGGATCCGCTCCTTCGGCATTCGGGCGACGATGTCGAACTGCTCCAACAACTACGGCCCCTACCAGCACATAGAGAAGTTCATCCCACGCCAGATCACCAATATTCTGGCCGGGCTGGCCCCGAAGCTCTACGGCACCGGTGAGCAGGTCCGCGACTGGATCCACGTCGATGACCATAACGCGGCCGTGCACCTGATCCTGGACCGGGGCCGCATCGGCGAGACCTACATCATCGGCGCCGACAACGACCACATCAACAACAAGCACGTCATCTCCCTGATCTGCGAACTGATGGGGCGGGCACCCGACGCATACGAGCATGTCAACGACCGGCCCGGCCATGACATGCGCTACGCCATGGATTCCACGAAACTGCGCCGCGAGCTCGGCTGGCGCCCCCGCTACACCGACGTCGATTCCGGGATGCGCGAGGGGCTGGAACAGACCATCGCCTGGTATCGCGACAACGAATCCTGGTGGCGTGAGGCCAAGGCCGGGGTCGAGGCCACCTACGCCAGGCAGGGACAGTAAATGAGCGAGCTCAACTCGGAATTCAACACGGAACTTCGCGCCACCCCGACCGCCATCGACGGACTCGTCTTCTACGACCTGCCCGTCCACGGTGACAACCGCGGCTGGTTCAAGGAGAACTGGCAGCGCGAGAAGATGACCGCCCTGGGCCTGCCCGATTTCGCCCCGGTGCAGAACAACATCAGCTTCAACGCCGAGGCCGGGGTCACCCGCGGGCTCCACGCAGAACCCTGGGACAAATACATCTCCGTGGCCACCGGCAGCGTCTTCGGTGCCTGGTGCGACCTGCGTGAGGGCTCCCCGACCTACGGAAAGGTGGCCACCACCACCATCACCGTGGACCGGGCCGTCTATGTCCCGCGCGGGGTGGCCAACGGCTTCCAGGCCCTGGAGGACGGCACCGCATACACCTATCTGGTCAACGACCACTGGTCGCCCGAGGCCAGCTACTCCTTTGTCAACCTCGCCGACCCCTCCCTGGGCATCGACTGGCCACTGCCGTTGACGGAGGTGTCCGACAAGGACAGGAACCATCCCCCGCTCGAGCGGGCCCGCCCGGTGCCGCCACGCAGGATCCTGGTCACCGGCGCGGCCGGGCAGCTGGGATCCGCACTCCGCGCGCAGTTCCCCGACGCGGAGTTCCTCACCCACAACGACCTCGACATCACCTCCCCCGATCTGGACTCCGCCCGCCCGTGGCGGCAGTACTCCACCATCATCAACGCGGCCGCCTATACCAACGTCGATGCGGCCGAGACCACCGGCCGCGCCACGGCCTGGGCGGTGAACGCCGCAGGCGTGGCCAACCTCGCACGCATCGCCGCGGCCAATCAGATCACCCTCGTGCACGTGTCCTCGGACTATGTCTTCGACGGCACCGCCACCGGCGCCTATTCCGAGAACGCCCCACTGTGTCCGGTCGGCGTCTACGGCCAGTCCAAGGCAGCCGGTGACATCGCAGCCGCCACCGCACCACGCCACTACGTCGTGCGCACCAGCTGGGTCATCGGCGACGGACCCAATTTCGTTGCCACCATGGCCTCACTCGATGCCCGTGGTATCGCCCCGAAAGTGGTCGATGATCAGATCGGTCGCCTGAGCTTCACCGTCGATATCGCCGCCGGCATCAAGCATCTGCTGAACTCCGATGCCGAATTCGGAATCTACAACCTGAGCAACAGCGGCGAGGCGGTGTCGTGGGCACAGATCGCCCGGGCCGTCTATGATGATCCCGGTCAGGTCACCGGGGTGAGCACGGCCGAGTACTTCGCCGACAAGCCCGGGGCCGCTCCCCGCCCCCTGAACTCGGTTTTGGACCTTTCCAGGATCGAGGCCGCCGGTTTTCATGCACCGCCCTGGCGGGACCGCCTCGGTGACTATCTGGAAGGAATCAGAAACAGATGAAGGGCATCATTCTCGCGGGCGGATCAGGCACCCGCCTCTACCCGATCACCAGGGGCATTTCCAAGCAGTTGATGCCGATCTATGACAAGCCGATGATCTACTACCCCCTGACCACGCTGATCCAGGCGGGGATCAGGGAGATCCTGATCATCACCACGCCGGAGGACTCGCAATCCTTCATCCGCCTGCTCGGTGACGGTTCGGCGTGGGGAATCAGCCTGGAGTACGCGGTTCAGCCCTCCCCGGACGGGTTGGCACAGGCGTTCATCATCGGCGCGGACTTCATCGGCGATGACGATGTCGCCCTGGTGCTCGGCGACAACATCTTCGACGGCGCACAGCTGGGCCATGCTCTGAAGCAGTGCGTCGATCCGGAGGGCGGGATCGTCTTCGCCTACGAGGTCTCCGATCCCGAACGCTACGGCGTCGTCGAGTTCGACGCCGGGAACAGGGCCGTATCCATCGAGGAGAAGCCGGCCGCACCGAAATCGAATTTCGCGGTGGTGGGCCTGTACTTCTACGACAACCGGGTGGTGGAGATCGCCCACGGGATCACCCCCTCCGAACGCGGCGAACTGGAGATCACCAGTGTCAACGAGGCCTATCTGAACCGGGGCGCGCTGACGGTCCAGAGACTCGAACGCGGTGACGTCTGGCTGGATACCGGAACGATCGATTCCATGAGCGAGGCCTCGGCCTATGTGGAGGTGCTGCAGAAACGAACCGGAACCATCATCGGCTCCCCCGAGGTCGCGGCCTACCGGCAGGGATTCATCGACGCCCCCCAGCTGGCCTCCCTCGGTGAGCAGTTGAGGAAGTCCGGCTACGGCACCTACCTCCTGCGCGCCGCGAACGAAGCCTGAACGACCGGGCCCGGGACATTCATGGTCGAGTGGTGGAACAGGCACCAGGTGGTCCTCTACATTCTGGCGCTGGCCTTCGGGGCAGGACTGGGCCTGGTCACGCCCGGGGTGGCGGGGCATCTGGAGTCCGCGATCAATCCCGTCCTCATGCTTCTGCTCTACGCCACCTTCCTCGGGGTGCCCTTCGTGGAACTGCCGCGGGTGTTCCGGGATGCCCGCTTCCTCGGCGCGGTGGTGATCCTCAACTTCATCATCGTCCCGGTCGTGGTGTATCTGCTCACCCGCCCAGTCGCCGCCGAACCCGCCCTGGCCATCGGGGTGATGCTGGTCCTGCTTGCCCCGTGCATCGACTATGTGATCGTGTTCTCAGGCATCGCCGGGGCGGCCAATGACCGTCTGCTTGCGGTGTCGCCGCTGCTCATGCTGTTGCAGATGCTGCTGCTTCCGGTCTATATGAGCCTGTTCAGCGATGCCGGTCTCGGCGCGATCATAAACATCGGCCCCTTCATCGAGGCATTTGTCCTGCTGATTCTAGTTCCCCTGGCACTGGCCGCCGCCACCCAGTTCATCGCACGGACATCGCGGGCGGGGGTCGGGGTGTGCGCCTTCTTCGAGGCCCTGATGGTTCCGCTGATGATGCTCACCCTCGCAGTCGTGGTGGCGTCACAGATCCTCTCCGTCCGCTCCGAACTCGGTGCGCTGCTCGCGGTGATTCCGATCTTCGTGGCCTTCCTTATCATCATGGTCCCGCTGGGTATCCTCGTCGGCCGGATGGCCCGGCAGGATACCCGGGGTATCCGGGCCCTGGTCTTTTCCGGGGCGACGCGGAACTCCCTCGTAGTTCTTCCGCTTGCGCTGGCCCTACCGGCGGAGCTTGCGCTGGTGGCGGCAGTGGTGGTCACCCAGACCCTGGTGGAGCTGGTCGGCATGATCGTCTATGTCAGGGTCGTGCCCTTCCTGGTCCGTTGACCTGCGCGTGTGCCGTGCGGGGAGCGCCGATGTAGTCTTGCGCGCATGAGTATCTCAACCAAGGCACTGCAGAAGACCGACCCGGAGTCCCCTTTCCAGGTGAAGCTGATCGAACGGCGCGATCCGCGACCGGATGACGTGGTCATCGAGATCAGGGCCGCCGGCATCTGCCACAGCGATATCCACACGATCCGCAATGAGTGGGGGGAGGCACATTTCCCGCTCACCGTCGGTCACGAGATCGCCGGTGTGGTCTCCGCCGTGGGCACGGACGTGAGCCGATACAGCGTCGGCGACCGGGTCGGGGTCGGCTGCCTGGTCAACTCCTGCGGCGAGTGCGAGGAGTGCGTGGCCGGTGAGGAGCAGAACTGTCTGAGGGGAAACGTCGGGACCTACAACTCGATCGACGTCGACGGCACCGTCACCCAGGGTGGTTACGCCGAGCGGATCGTGGTCAATGAGAGATTCGTCTGCCGGATACCCGATGAGCTGGATTTCGATGTCGCGGCCCCCCTGCTGTGCGCCGGGATCACCACCTACTCCCCCATCACCCGCTGGGACATTAAAAGTGGAGACAAGGTCGCGATCCTCGGGCTCGGTGGGCTCGGCCACATGGGGGTGCAGATCGCCGCGGCCAAGGGAGCGGAGGTGACGGTGCTCTCACGGTCGCTGCGGAAGGCGGAGATCGCCGCTGAGCTCGGTGCCCACCGCACCCTGGCCACGACCAAGGAGGGATTCTTCGAGGAGCACCGCGGCGAGTTCGATTTCATCCTCAACACCATCAGCGCCGATATCGATGTCGATTCCTACCTGCGGCTGCTCAAACCGCACGGGGTCATGGCCGTGGTCGGACTCCCGCCCACGGCGCAGAGCCTGCATTTCAATGCACTGATCAGCGGCGCGAAGGTTCTCACCGGTTCCAACATCGGCGGTATCCGGCAGACGCAGGAGATGCTGGACTTCTGTGCGGAGCACGGTTTCGGTGCACGCATCGAGAAAATCGGTGTCACCGGGGTCGATGAGGCCTATGACCGCGTGGTCGCCGGGGATGTGCAGTTCCGCTTCGTCATCGACACCTCCACCTTCAACGAGGTGGAGGCGGTTTAGTCCGCTTCTACAGGGGCGCGCCCGGGGGCACCGTGGGTAGGGGGAAGCGATGGACCGCAGCCTTCGGATCCTCCCTCCAGACCGCGGCCGCCCAGCGCGCCTTCTCAGCCTGCCGGTCATCGGGCCACCTGGACAGCAGCGCCAGCAGCTCATCCTGCGTGCCGGCGAGAAGTTCTCCCGAGGCCAGTACCTGAACCACGGCGTGAATCACCACATGGGCGTTATCCACGGTGGAGGCCCGGGCGAGGGCTGCGGTCACCTCCGTTACCCCGGGGAATCCGGGGTCATGGCGTGCCTGCGTCCACACCCGGTTGAGGCGGGGTGCGCTGACCACCTGCGTGACGACGACCGCCGTGGCAGCAGCACCCAGGCTGATCGGGTCGAACAGGCGCCCCAACCGGGACACCACCTCGGCCGGGCCCGCGGGGATGCGGTCCGCCGCCGGCGGTACCAGCCTCAGGATCTCGGCAGGCACATCCACGATCCCACCCGTGAGCAGGTCGGCGAGAGCTGCAAGTGCACGGCGCTGAACCTCGGGGGAAACCCGGTCGACGGGCCGCGACCCACCCACCGTGTCATAGACATAGTCCACCCCGGCGAGCAGTCCCGCCACCTCCTCGGCCTGGAATCGATGGAGCAGGAACAGGCGGGTGTATCTGTCCCGCAGCTCCCCCTGCTGCGCCTCCGGAGGTGCCGCGGAGGAACCGAAGGTGGACAGGGCACGGTGGCGGATATCCAGGATGTGGCCAAGGCCGCTCAGGGCATCGCCGGTTTCGTCCGGGCGGCGCGACACCCACGGTGCAGATGAAACGGCATCGGCGGCATCGCCCTCGGTGAGAAAGCCCTGGGCATCGGTCCTCCCGGTCACACCGCTACGTTCCGGGTACGCCCATCTGAGCAGGCGGGCATCCCAGTCGGAGAGGCCGGTGGGATAGGCCCGCTCCGCGAAGAACACCCCGCGTTCGGCTGATTGCCCGAGGGCGGGGAAAGGATAGTCCATCACCGAGGATCGCAGGTGGGTGTGGGTGGTGAAGTTGTGCGCGAATCCGAAGGAGTGCCCGATCTCGTGGGCGGACAGCAGACGGACACGCTCAATGAGCACGGAGTCGATTCTGTCCAACCGTTCCTTTTCATCGGTGGCGCCGTAGGGCTGGAGCAGTGCCTCGAACAACTGGCGCAGCTGGATGATCCGCTCACTGCCCAAGCGCACGGTTCCGCGCAGGATCTCCCCTGTCAGCGGTGCGGCCTGGGAATTGCCCAGGGACCAGCCCCTGCCGGTCCGGTGCACCCAGAAGATGGCGTTGGTGCGCTCGCCCCACAATGACTCCCCCGCAAGTGGCAGCCGTGCCTCGAAGGTGATGCCCACCTCCGCGAAGGCGGATCGCCACCAGTTCGCTCCCTCGACCACCGCAGTCCGGAAGGGTTCGGGTATGGCGGGATCGACAAGATAGGTGATGGGCGCACCGGGGCGGAATCGTGGCTGGACCGCGAGGTCGATGTGATCGCTTCGTCGAGGATCAATGCTCCGCGGTCCGTTGCCCCCGGACCTCGGATGGTGCGCCAGCACAGCCACCTCCCCGGGCACAGCTGTGATCCAGGTACGCAGCGTAAGGGATATGTTGTCGGAGGGCAGCCAGCTTTCGGCCTCCTCCTCGGTGGAGGCGAAGGTGCTGAAAGGGTTGTGGCGGGGATCCGTTACCCCCGGGGACCTCCGGAAGACCAGGTCGGTGGCGATGTCACCGCGCTCACTGTCGGTACGGACCCGGGATGCCGCGGGAACAACTCTGTACCTGCTCTTCTCGGAGGCGCCTCCCCAGGGTTGCTGCGACAGCGATTCCGCGAGGTGGAAGGGATCAGCCAGGAGAAGTTCCGTGATATCCACGGCGAGCCCACCACGCCCCTCGACCACGGGTACCGCGGCCAGGAACTCGGTCGCGAACGCTTCTGTCACCGCCAGGTCAGCATCGTCGTCGCCGCTGCCGCTGCCGAGACGGTGCGGAAGCGAATCGAAGACGACACGTTCCCCGTCGCTGCGCCACCGCACCAGCAGGACCTTGGTGGATTGTCCGCGATCGATCAGTATCCTGCTGGAACCGAGACCATGTTCGATGGCTCCATAGATCAGTGCCCTGCCGGTGTGGGAGGGCAGGAGGAGTGTGGTCCCGGATCGGGTCAGCCGACTCATGCGACCGCCTCCAGAGTCGGAACCGCATCGAGGAGTTCTCGCGTGTAGGGGTGACGGCTGTTGCGGAACACCTCATCGGTGGTGCCCTGCTCAACGATCCGACCATCCTTCATCACCGCGATCCGGTGACTGAGATGCTGGACCACCCCCAGGTCGTGGGAGATGAACAGCATCGCCAGGCCGGTCAGTTTCTGCACTTCCTGGAGAAGATCGAGGACCTGCGCCTGGGTGATCACGTCGAGGGCGGACACCGGCTCATCGGCGATGAGCAGATCAGGTTTGCCTGCCAGTGCCTGCGCTATCGACACGCGCTGTCGCTGGCCCCCCGACAGCTGCCCCGGGCGCGCGGTCAGTGTGGCCTCGTCCAGGCCGACGAGTCCGAGGAGCCGGAGGCTCTCCTCACGGCGAGCGTGCCTGTCCAGGCCGGAATGGAGTCGGAGTGGCTGTTCAAGTAGCTGATCAACCCGGAACTGCGGATCAAAGGAACCGAGGGGGTCCTGGGTGATCGTCTGCACCCTGTGGCGGTGGGGCCGCCTGCGCCTTTCTGGCAGGGCGCTCCACTGCTGGCCGAAGACGTCGATACGCCCCTCGTCCAATTTCTGAAGTCCGATGATGGCCCGTCCGAGGGTGCTCTTTCCCGATCCGGATTCACCGACCACACCCAGGGTTTCCCCTGGTTGGATATGCAGATCAACCCCGTCGAGGGCGGTGCGCCGGCTCGACTTCGGCCCGGGGAAGACCACCGTGGCCTTCCTGACCGTGAACAGGGGCTGGGCATCGAACTGCCGCGTGTCCTCGTGGATGTGCGCCGCGGACTCGGTGCCGGCGGCTTCAGCGCCCTCGGGAACATGGAGCTTCCGGCCCCGGGTCCGCTCGCTGGGTATGGCGCCGAGGAGCCTGCGGGTGTAGGAGTGACGGGGTCGGCCGAGGACCTCGACGGTCGGACCGGATTCCACAATCTCACCGTGCCGCATGACCAGTACCCGATCCGCGATGGAGGACACCACAGCCAGATCGTGGGAGATCAGCAGGATGGCGCGGCCACCATCGGCCAGTGCCCTCAGGAGTTCGAGTATCCGCTTCTGGACGGTGACGTCGAGGGCGGTCGTGGGTTCGTCGGCGATGATCAGTCCCGGCTGATTGACCAGTGCCGATGCGATGAGGGCTCGCTGCCGCAATCCGCCGGAGAGTTCATGGGAATACTGCCGCCTGCGGATCTCGGGGTCGGGGATCCCCGCCTGAAGCAGCGCCCTCTCCACCTGTGCGTCGATCTGGGCACGGGGTGCCCTCCCGATCGCCTCACCGACCTCCTTGCCGATTCTGCGCAGCGGATCGAGGGAGGTCAGCGCATCCTGGAGCACGAATCCGATCTCCCTGCCGCGGATGCCCTGCCACTGCTTCTCCGTCAGCTCCTGGAGGTTGCGGGCCCCGAGCCGGATCTCATCCGCCCGGACAACCGCATCCTCACCCGCCAGTCCGATCAGGGTGCGGGCGGTGACGGACTTCCCGGATCCGGACTGACCGACCAGTGCGACAATCTCGCCGGGGTGGGCATCCAGCGAAACGCCGTTGACGACGGGTTCCGGGCCCCTCCCCGGAAAGGAGACGGTGAGATTACGAACCGAGAAGATCGGATCCGTTCTGACTTCCCCTCCCGTCACGCCGGGCCCCTGATCGGTGGTTTTCCGACGGATCCGGGTTTCGGTGTCTAGATCCTGACTGATCATTGCTGTCCTCCTCGTGAAATGACCGCCTGCAGCTTGCGCCCCAGAACGGTGATACTGATGACGGATACGGCGACGACGGTCGCCGGGAAGATGCTCGTCCAGGGCGCCACTGAAAGGTAGCTGCGTCCCTCGGAGAGGATCGCACCCCACTCCGGTGTCGGAGGGGCGACGCCCAGCCCCAGGAAGCTGAGGGAGGACGCGGACAGGATCGAGGTGCCCACCCCGATCGTTGCAAGGATGGCCAGTGGCCGGATGATGTTGGGCAGGACGTGGCGGTAGATGATCCAGCCGGGGCTCTCCCCCACCACCCGCGCGTGCTCGACGTATCCGGACAACCGGACCGCGAGGACCTGGGACCGCACGAGTCGCGCGTAACCGGCGATGCCCGACAGCCCCACCGCGATGAGGGTGTTGAGCGGTCCGCGCCCCAGTACCGCGACGATCACAAGTGCGAGCAGCAGCTCCGGGAACGCCAGGAGGATGTCGATCAGCCTCTGTGCCAGGCGGTCGAGACCCCGGGGCAGGTACACCGACAGCAGCCCGAGCAGGGTGCCCACCGCAAGGGAGAGCAGCGCCGCGCCGATCCCGATCAGCAGAGAATAGCGGGCGCCGTGGACCACCCGTGAGAAGACGTCACGGCCCAGCTGGTCGGTGCCGAAGGGATGCGAGAGTGATGGAGGCTGGAAAACCGAACCAAGGGCCGCCTCCCGCGGATCAAAGGAGGTGAACAGGGACGGGACCAGCGCGGCGGCGACCAGGGCGATGACAATCAGTCCCGCCAGCAGTGTCCCCACGGGTACCCGCCGTGCGCTGTCTATTCTCGGAGCAGCCAGAATGGCATTCGCCGTACTCATGAACCGGTTCCCTTCCGAAGACGTGGATCAATAACCACATAGCCCACGTCGATGATCGCGTTGACGAGGGAGTACACCAGGGCTGACAACACGACCAGTCCCAGAATCAGTGGCATGTCCCTGGAACTGATCGCCAGCAGCATCACCTGGCCGATGCCGGGGCGTCCGAACACCGTCTCGGTGAGAATCGAACCGGCGAGCACGCCGCCGAGCAGTGTTCCGGAGACGGTGGATACCGAAAGCAGTGCATGCCGGAGCGCGTGCCGGAGTCTGAGAGTCGATTCGCTGACGCCGCGCGAACGCACGGTCAGGGCGAAGGGCTGCTCCATCGCGTTCTCAATTCCATCACGGAGGACCTGCGACAGAATTGCCGCCAGAGGAAGCGAGAGTGCAAGTGCGGGGAGGACGAGTGCCGCGGGGCCGTCGGCCCCGACCACGCGGAACCAGCCGAGACCGAAACTGAAGATCACCAGCAGGACGATTCCGATCCAGTACACCGGTGTGCTCAGAAAGACGAGCTCGGCCCCGGAGGCGATCGTCCTGGCGACGGATTTCCCCCCGGAGGTTGCTATCGCGGTTGCAAAGGCAAGGATGAGGGCCAGGGTGAAACCTGCCAGCGCCAGCTCGAGGGTCGGGCCGATGTTGTCGCCGATTACCTGCAGCACGGGGTTCCGGAAGACATAGGAATCACCGAAGTCACCACGAAAGGCTCTGAGCAGGTAGTTGAGGTACTGGATGCCCAGCGGCTGATCTAGACCGTACTGCTCGGTGATGACCCGGCGCTGTTCGGCGTCAACGATGTTCTCGCCGCCGGCCATGATCGCCACGGGGTCACCGGGGATCGCCTTGACCGCAACGAAGGCGATGGTGGCTGCACCCCAGACAACGAGGAGAGTTTCAACGAGCCGTCGGAGGAGAACGGTGGACAGGGACCGTGCCGTGGATGCGACGCGGGTCGGGGCGGAATCACGGTGGTCCCGGTCCAGCACGTCCACCCCACCGCCCTGCGCGGGACGCGGGGACACTAACTCGCTCATGACGGCCTACCTTGACAGGAAGGAATTGTAGAAGAAGGGCTTGGCGTTGGTTGCCCACTCGACGCCCTGAAGGTCGCTGGTATGCGCCAACTGGTAGTTGGGGACGTAGATGGGTACTGAATAGGCCTCGTTGATGATCTCCTGCTGGACCTGGGCGTAGAGCTCCTCCCGGCGTTCACCCGATGCGCCGACAGCCTCGTTCAACTGCCCGTCCAGGGAGCTCACCCGGGATGAGTTCCCGGCACCGATCGTCGCCGAGCCGTACACGGTGCGCAGGATATCGGGTTCGGCGCGGACGAAGAAGTAGGCGACGATATCATAGTCCCCCGACTCATTTCTCGAGGTCAGCGTACCGGAGTCCACCGAATCGAGCACCAGTTCAATGCCCGACTCCCGGTACCCCGACTGCAGGGCCTGGACGAGGTTGACATTGTCCTGGCCACTCTGTGCCGCGTCGTAGACCCATCTGACCGACAGCCGCTTGCCGTCCTTGGTCCGGTAGCCCTCGGAGTCCCTTTCCGTCCACCCCGCCTGATCAAGAAGCTCCGCGGCACGGTCGGGATCGTTCTTCCAGGATCCGTCGATGCTGGCATCCGCATACTGGGTGTGGGAACTCAGTGGTCCCGTGGCGGGTTCGACGGTTCCGAAGTAGGTCGCCTGGACACCTGCATCAATATCCACCGCGGTCTGGAAGGCCTGTCGGACCAGGGGATCGGAGAAGGGCCCGGTTTCAGTGTTCAACTGGAAGGTCCACGGCACACCGGGGTTTTCGTAGGTGTCGATGACAATGTCGTCATTGCCCCGGAGACCGGCGTTGTTCGCCGGCGGGATGGCGTCAATGGCGTCCACCTGACCGCTTTCCAGCGCCCCGAGGCGTGTCGACGCCTCCGGAAGGTAGCTGTACTCGATCCCGTCCAGGTGTGCCGGTCCGGTGTGATCGAGGTGCGTCGGACCCCAGTTGTAGTCATCTCGTTTGGACAGCTTGCTGCCCTGTCCCTGCACGTAGGAGTCGAGCAGGAAAGGCCCCGAGCCGACGATCCTGTTGGTCAGTTCGCCGCCACCATTGATAAACGCGGACGACTGGATACCCAGGTAGGGGAGGCTGAGCCCCTGCAGCAGCGGGGAGAAGGGCGTGTCATAGCGGATGATCAGGGTCGATGCGTCCGGAGCCTCGATGGCCGCCACCGGGCCAAGGAGTGAGCGGGCGTAGTTGGAGTTGTTCGCCGGATCGAGAATGAAATCGAAGTTCTCCTTCACCGCACCGGCGTCCAGGGTCTCCCCGTCGGAGAAGGTGACGTCATCGCGGATGGTGAAGGTGTACTCGGTGTTGTCGTCGTTGATGGACCAGTCACTGGCGAGCCAGGGATGGATCTCATTGTTGACGTCCTGCGAGACCAGGGAATCGACAACCTCACGCGCGATGGTTGCGGTGATGGAGCTGCCGCTGAGATGCGGGTTGATGATCGGTGTGTCGCTGCCGAAAGCCACCTTCAGCACTCCGCCCTCGACAGGTCCCTCTGTCTGGGTCTGCGCCTCCTCGGCTGAGCTGGAGCATCCCGCGAGTGCCAGGGCCCCCACGATAAGGAGTGCGCCACTCAAGCTACCCGCCCGGCCCAGTTTCCTTCGAAGTCTTTTCTCCACTGACGTACCTTTCACTCACTGCACATTTTCTCGGGCGTGACCGCTTTATGGAATCACGTTCCCGTCACAGTAGAGTGCGAGGTAAATCAGCGCTAGCAGCCTTCGTTTCATCCCCGGAGAAAATTATCCTGACCTGCTGTAAGAATAATTTTCACCGCGATAGGATAGACAGACCGTTCCGCCTTTTACGTACCGCTCGGACCAGAGTTTCATCCCCTTCCGTCCGAGTGGCGGACTCAGAGGAACTGAGCCAGCAGCTGGCTGCCGACATTGGCATACCAGAAGGCGAAGGCCCCACCGAGGACCGCGAGTACTGCCGCGATTCCGGCGAACTTCCCGAAGCTCGAACTCCCAGAGACCTGCTCGTCCAGTGGAACGGTGAAGGTGGTGCCGTTGTCCGTTTCAATCTTGAGCTCAGTGGCATCGCTGGGAATCCGCAGACTCACCGTGGCACTGCCCGTCTCATCAAAATCGGTGACGACGGTGTTGTCCACCTCTGCGGTGACCGATTCCCCGCCCGCCGTGACGGTGACATCCTTCGCCTGCGGCTCCCCCGCGGAGGTGTAGGACAGCGAGGAGAGATCAAGCTCTACCTCATTGCCCGGCCGCGCTTCGCCCTTGATGGAGATACCGACGGATGCCTGATTGGTCCGCGGCTCAACCCCCGTGTGTTCGGCGAGGTACCTGGTGAACAGGTCAACGTCGATCACGCCGGCATCGGTGAAGTTCGAACCCGACTTCAGAGCGCTGAAACCATCTCCTCCCGAGAGCAGGAAGCTGGAGCCTGCGACCCGGTAGGTCGCCGCGGGGTCAACCGGTTTGCCGTCAATGTAGATGGCCGTGATTCGCTTGCCCTGTTCAGCGGTCGGATCATAGGAGTACTGGACATTGTTGGAGAGTCCGAGCGCGAGACGCGGATGCTCGGAGTTGGGGTCCTTCCACTGCTGTTCAAGGAGTTCCCTGACCTGTTCGCCCTTGATGTCAACCACACCGTAGGCATTGTTGAAGGGCTGCACGAGGTAGGCATCGGAGAAGGTGACCTCACCCTTCTCCAGATCCTCGCGGACCCCACCTGCGTTCATGATGCCGAAATCGGGACCGAGCTTGGTGGTTTCCCTGATACCCCAGAATCCCGCCTCGGCCAGAAGGTTGTTCAGCGTGGACTCGGTACCGCGGTTGGTTCCGGGACCCGCATCCTTGTCCGAACCGCGATAGAAGGAATTGTCGATGGTTGCGACAACCTTGTTACCCTCCTCGACCGAGGAATCGACAGCCGCTGCGACGATTCCCGCAACCTCGGCATCCGGTGTACCTGCACATTCCGCAGCGATTTCCTTCGCGGGGACATTGTGGCCTTCAACCCGGGTGACCTTCTTGGCCGCCTTGTCGTAGGTGATGCTCACATCGGCAAGGAACATTCCGTAGTTCGCGGGCTGAATGACAAACAGTGGCTCCTTGCCTTCCCGTGCGATCCCCTGCTGAGCGTAGACAGCATGGGTGTGCCCCGCGAAGACAACATCGACGGCATTGCTGAACGGTTAAGCGACGTCTCCGCCGGAGTGGGTCAGCGCGACGATAACGTCCGCCTCGTTCCCGGTCCGGAGACGGTCGGCCTCCTTGTTCACCGCCGCGACATCATCGGTGAAGCCGATTCCCTGAATTCCCGCGGGCGAAACGAGATCGCTGGTCTCATCGGTGACTGTACCGACGTAGCCGATGCGCACACCATCCGCGGTGGTCAGAACGGTTGAGGCCTTTGGCAGGTTGCCACCACCGGTGACATTGGCTCCGAGATAGGGGAAATGCGCCTGTCCGGTTCCGTCCAGCGAGATCCGATCCTTCAGATCCGCCCATCCCGCATCGAACTCGTGGTTGCCCAGCGCCGAGACATCCAGGTCCATGGCGTTGAGGGCGTCGAGGGTGGGCTTGTCCCTGAGGATCGACGACACGAAGGGTGAACCACCGACATTGTCACCCACCGAAACGAAGTTGGTGTCTGGATTCTTCGCACGGCGGTTGTCGACATAGCAGGCCAGTTGCGCGGCTCCCGCCTCGACGACCTCCCCGTCCTTCGACTTGGATTCCTGGATATGTCCGTGGAAATCGGTGATGCCCAGAATGTTCAGTTGCGTGGTGTTGTCCTGAGCGGTGGCCGGGACGGCGGTGACGCCGAGCCCGAGTCCCGCGATGGTGGCAGCCGCCAGAGCGACGCGCGACATCTTGATCATTACCTAAAAGCCTCCTGTGAATAGCGAAACGCCATGTTCAGGAAGCAGTTAAACGCAGGCGTTTTTGATCATCCACGCAGTTTCTCCCCGAGAAAGATAGTATTTATCGGGAGTTCATCTCAGCACCCCCGCAAAGGGGTGTGCCGGAGGGCGGTGCGCGGCTGCGGGGGCGTCGTCAGGCGGAGAGCAGACGCAATACCGACAGGCACATCCGGTAATAGGTTCCATAGATCGCCGCGACCACGCGGTTTTTACCAATGTTCCCCAGATGCGGATTATCCAGCCGCCATTCCATATGGGAGAGGTACTCCGCTGCACCGACCCTGCGAAGGGCCTGGGTGCGTCGCCTGAGGGCGAGGATCCCCGGTAGATCCCGCAGGAGCAGGCGTGTGGATTTCAGCTTCAAACCGAGTCGCCCCTCGCGCGCTGCGATCGCCCACAGGCCCAGGTTCGCGCCGAGGATCTGCGGTCCGAGCGCCACCAGAAGAGGCAGCGGAAGGACGCTGAGCAGTAGGACGTGGCGGTTCCGCTCGATGTAGATCCACTTGTAGTCGCCCTTGGCGTAATCATAGTTATGGGTGACAAATGCGGAGTGCACCAGACCGATCCGGGCACCGGCGAGCAGCAGCCTCGCGGAAAAGTCGGTGTCCTCGTGGTACATGAAGTACATCTCCTCCATACCCCCGAGCTTCCTCCACCACTGACTGCGCACCACCAGACAGGCGCCGGAGGCAATGGAGATTTCGGTGACCTCCTGATCCTGCCCGCCCCCCCGCTCGGCCTCTCCGTCAAGGCCGGTCACCCAGGACAGTCCGGAGATGTGCAGCGCATTGCCCGCGGAATTGATGCTGCCATCCTCAAGCAGCAGATAGGGCATGAACGCCGCCCACCGTTCATCCACGCGCCGGAGGGTATCAAAAAGGGATGGATCCTCGATCACGGTGTCGGGATTGAGAAAGAACAGCAGATCAACTTCATCGACGATCCTGGCCGCCCCGACATTGCAGCCTGCGGCAAAACCCCCGTTGTCGTGGTTGATGATTTCCACACCGTGGACGCGGAGCCGGTCCCCCACCGCCTCCTGCAGCACCCAGGGTTTGCGGTTGTCCACGACCACGACTCGGTCGCCCTCCCTCAGCTGGGGTGCGAGGGAATCAACCAGATTCGCCACGTCCCGCTCGTGACCGTAGGAGACGATCACCACACCGATGCGTTTGCTGTTCATGGGAAAGGCCGACTCCTTAACAACTGTCCAAACTTGCTCTGACTCCACGACAGCTTACCCACTGGGGTGGCCGTACACCCGGGACATCGGCACGTGCTGCAGGGAAAAACGGGCGATATGCACTAAGCTCTGAAAACATCATGGATGCGACACACAACAGCGGTCCCGCCCGCCCGGCCGGCGACTTCAACGACACCTGGCTCGTCGTGCCCTGCTACAACGAGGGCACGGTCATCCGTGAGGTGCTTTCGCACGCACGGGAGACCTTTCCCAACATCGTTGCGGTCAACGACGGCTCATCGGACAACTCCGCCGAGGAGATCCATGCGGCGGGCGCCCACCTGATCAACCACCCAGTCAATCTCGGGCAGGGGGCGGCCATTCAGACCGGGGTGGAATACGCCCGCAAGCAGCCCGGGGCCAGGTATTTTGTCACTTTCGACGCCGACGGCCAGCACCAGATCAAGGACGTCGTCCGGATGGTCGAACGTCTCCGCAACGAGCCCCTGGACATCATCGTGGGTACCCGTTTCGGCAGGCCACGCGCCGCCGACGATCAGGTTCCCTGGATCAAACGCCTGGTTCTGCGCATCGTGGTCCTCCTCTCCCCGACCACCCGCCGACTGGGGCTCTCCGATGCCCACAACGGTCTGCGGGTGTTCAACCAGAAGGTCGCGCAGGAGCTCAACATCCGGATGAACGGGATGTCCCACGCCTCCGAGTTCGTCGACCAGATTGACAAACGCGGCTGGCGGGTCGCCGAGGAGCCCGTGGACATCCTCTACACCGAGTATTCAATGAGCAAGGGTCAGTCCCTGATCAACGGCATCAATATTCTCGCCGACGGATTTCTGGCAAGGAGACTTCCATGACCCAGACAACGACCCAGATCATCATCCAGGTCCTGCTCCTGCTGGCCACCGCGCTGCTGGTGCTCTATTTCCTGCGCAACCGCCGCAAGGCACGCGCGAAGGCCTGGGTGAAAATCGGCTTCGTGGGATTCATCGCGGCGGCGGTGTGGGCGGTTCTGCGCCCGGACGATCTCACCGCGGTGGCCAATTTCGTCGGGGTCGACCGCGGTACCGACCTCATGCTCTATGCACTGGCGGTGGCATTCATGTTCACCACGGTGTCAAGCTATGTGCGTTTCCGTGAACAGGAGCTGCGCTACTCCAAGCTGGCCCGCGCCGTCGCCCTGCAGAACCCGGTCCTGCCGGAGGACAAGCTGTAGGTTCCACCTCCGCAACCACCGTGCCCGCCGCGGTGGCTGTGCCGGCTTCGGTGGCTGTGGTGAGACTCTAGTGGCTCCGGAAATAGTCCACGGTGTTGGCCACTCCCTCGGTGATATCGACTTCCGGCTCCCAGCCCAGGATCTCCTTCGCCCTGGTGAAGGAGAGCGCACTCCGCGCAATGTCGCCGAGGCGCGCCGGGGCGAACTCAGGATCGTCCGCCGCACCCGCGGCACGGGCGACCAGCGTGTGCAGCTGTCGGTCCGAAGTCTCCACCGAAGTGCCGATGTTGAAGCGCAGACCGCCTCCGATCTCCCCGGATGCCAGGTAGAAGGCGCGGACCACGTCTCCGACGTAGACGTAGTCGCGGGTGTTGCCCCCGTCGCCGAAGACCCGCGTCGGTTCCCCGGAAAGCAGTCGCTGCGAGAAGATCGCCACCACCCCGGCCTCGCCGTGCGGATCCTGGCGCGGACCATAGACGTTCGCCGGTGCGATATGGGAACAGTCCAGACCGTAGAGGTGACGGAAGGTGTTCAGGTAGATCTCGCCGGACACCTTCGAGGCCGCGTAGGGCGAATGCGGATCCACCGGGATGTCCTCCCCGACCGGGAAGCTTGTCGGTTCGCCGTAGATCGAGCCTCCGGAGGAGGTGAACACGATCTTGCGGACACCGTGCCGACGGGCCGCATCCGCAATGCGCAGCGTGGACAGGATGTTGGTCTGGGCGTCGAAAAGCGGGTCCGCAACGGAGTGGCGGACGTCGATCTGTGCCGCGAGGTGGAAGATGACCTCGGGACGGTACCTATCCAGGAACTCGTCGAAATCAATCTCCAGAAGGTCATCCTCAACGAAGGTGAGCTTCCCGCTCCCCAGCGCATCCTCGAGGTTGGACAGACTCCCCCGGGAGAGGTTGTCCACCACCACGACCTCGTGCCCCTTCGCGATCAGAAGGTCGACAAGATGTGATCCAATGAATCCGGCACCGCCGGTGACTACTGTGCGCATGGACCATACTTTAGCCCGCCAACCCCGCCGCCCTCACAGGCGCCGTGATGTAAAGGAAACGATGATCAGGCACAGCGCCGCCATGGCCACCCCGAAACCGAGCATCGCGGGATAGGTGAAATAGTCGCTGAGCCTGGTCAGAACCGCCGGAAAGATCATGCCGAAATAGGTCAGGCAGTAGAAGATACCCGTCAGACCCGCCATGTCCGCGGGGGGCGCGATCCGCTGGGTCTCCGCCAGGCCCACGAACATGCACAGACCGTAGGAGGAGCCGAGGAACATGCACACCACGAGCGCCCACCAGGGGTGGGGGTGCATGGCGATCAGTGTTGCGCCCGCCATCCCCAGGACGGTGGCGACGAGGGCGAGGACCGGGCCACGGGTCCTGCCCTCCCCCATGATCCGCGGACCCAGCTGCTGCACACCGAATCCCGTTCCGAGGGTGACCAGTGCGATCAGGGCGCTGTAGGCGATGGGCACGGTCACCTGTTCGCGCAGCAGCGCCGGCAGGATGGCGTAGGCGGTGAAACCCGCACCGAATACCCAGGGCCCCATCGGTGTCACCACGAACAGGAAGCGCTTTTCCCACACAGAGGGCACGAGAATATCGCCCCAGAAGGATCCGCGCACCTTCAGATGGGCCGACTGGCGGGTTTCCGGCGCTGTGAGCAGCAGGGGAAGGAGCAGAAGGGAGAGGAGGATATGCAGGATGTAGGCGAGCTGACCGGGCAGCGGCAGCCACTGGGCCAGGATTCCGGCGGCGGCGGGCCCGAGCGCGAAGCCCGCGGTCAAAGACATCGATGCCCGGCGCGCACCCTCACTCGAGCCCACGCCGGGCTCGAAATAGGGTGTGGACAGTTCCTTGATCCACGCACCGCCCGCCGTCATCGCCATTCCCACCGCGACTCCGGAGAGTGCGCGACCGATGGACATCAGCAGTGCCGTCTCCTCCCCGCTGGCGATGAAGGCCGAGCCGAGAGCGGCGATCAGCGGTGCGGGAAGCATCACCACCCGGCGTCCGTAGCGATCGGAGAGCGGACCCGCCACCAGCAGGCCCGCGGCCACACCGATGGCGTAGTAGATCAGCATCAGATCGACGGCAAGATCGGAGAAATTCCCCTGCTGACGGTAGAACACGAGCAGAGGCGTGAATTCGTTGCCACCCCAGGCGACGGTGAAGATGGACAGAGATACGGCCAGCCACACCCGCTTCTGCCCACGTACGTTATCAACCATGTGCCATATGTTAGGCCCATCACAGGTACGGATGTGCATTAAGCGTGGATTAAGTGGGTCCCGGGTGTGCGCAGGTCGCGCCCCGGGGCGGAAAGACCGAGATCAGTACGGCCGTTCTGCCCCATAAAGGGGGTGGCTCGCAGCCGGGGGCCAGCCCGGGGCCCACCCCGGGATCCCCTAGTGCCCCCTGCGGATCCACTCCTCCAGATGCGGCGCCTCGGCACCGACCGAGGTGTGATCGCCGTGTCCGGTGCGCACCGTGGTCTCCGGCGGAAGATCAAGCACCGACGACTTCAGGGATTCGATGATGGTGTCGAAGGAGCTGTATTTGCGGCCGGTGGCACCGGGGCCGCCCTGGAAAAGGGTGTCACCGGAGAAAAGTTCGTCCGCCTCAGGGACGTAGAAGCAGCAGGAGCCCGGGGAGTGGCCCGGTGTGTTGAGCACATGCACCTCAGTGCCGGCGATGGTGAACACCTGGCCGTTTGAGAGTTCCTCGTGGCCGAGATCGCCGTGTGTCTGCTCCCAGAGCATCTGGTCGCCCGGGTGCACGTACACGGGGGCATCCAGTTCCGCGGCCAGTTCCGGCGCGACGGTGATGTGGTCATTGTGCGCATGGGTGCACAGGATCCCCCTCACCGTGCGGCCACCGACGGCCTGGATGATCGGGGCGGCGTCGTGCGCCGCATCGATGATCAGTACCTCCCGGTCATCGCCGAGCACCCAGATGTTGTTGTCCACCTCCCACTCGCCGCCGTCGAGGGCGAAGATGCCGTGGGTGACAATGTTTTCAATGCGCAGGTCCCTGTGTGCCATCTCAGATCTCCACCACTGAACGCAGGACGTCACCGGACTTCATCGTGGAGAAGGCCTGCTCGACATCATCGATACCGATCCGCTCCGAGACGAACTTGTCCAGGGGGAAGCGTCCCTGCAGGTGCAGGTCGACGTAGGTGGGGAAATCCCGCTCGGGGAGGCAGTCGCCGTACCAGGCCGGGCGGAGGGATCCCCCGCGTCCGTAGAAGTCAATGGCTGGAACGTCAATGTGAGAGGTCAGGTTCGGCACCCCGACCATGACCATTCGCCCAGCGAAGTCACGGGAGTAGAAGGCCTGCTGCCAGGTGGGCATGATTCCCACGGCGTCGATGGATACATCGGTGCCGAATCCATTGGTGATCTCCCGGACCTTCTGGGCGACCTCGCTGTTCTCACCCTCACCGGACAGTGCCGAGGAATCGATGGTGTGTGTTGCACCGAACTCCTTCGCCCAGTCGAGCTTCTTGGCATCGATGTCCACGGCGATGATGGTGGTGGCACCGGCCAGCTTCGCCCCCGCGACGGCGGCCATTCCCACCCCGCCGAGTCCGAAGACGGCAACGGACTCCCCACGCTTGATGTCGGCCGTGTTCACCGCGGCGCAGAGACCGGCCATGATTCCGCAGCCGAGAAGTCCGGCGGCGGCGGGATCCTCCTCGGGATTGACCTTGGTGCACTGCCCCTCGTGGACCAGGGTCTTCTCCAGGAAGGCGCCGATGCCCAGCGCCGCGGACAATTCCGTGCCGTCCTCCAGGGTCATCTTCTTCGAGGCGTTGTGAGTGGCGAAGCAGTACTTCGGCTCACCCTTGCGGCAGGCGCGGCATTCCCCGCACACCGCACGCCAGTTCAGCACGACGAAATCACCCGGCGCGACGTGGGTGACATCCTCGCCCACGACATCGACGATGCCCGCCGCCTCATGGCCGAGAAGGAAGGGAAACTCATCGGAGATGTCACCGTCCCGGTAGGCGAGATCGGTATGACAGACACCGCAGGCCTGGATCCTCACGATCACATCATTGGGACCCGGATCCGGGACGATGATGGTTGTCTTTTCCACCGGGGCGCCCTTCTCGCGGGCGATGATACCGGAAACTCTGATGCTCACATTCGCTCCTTAAAAAGATGTTCAATATGTTGTCACATACTCAACCCCAACCCTACCGACAAGACGATGGCGCCGACCGGGGATTACGGGCCCGGAGGCTAGGATGATCCCCATGACTGTGCCGGACAAGGAACCTAACGACGCCCCCACCACCGCAACACCCACCGAGGAACAGGCGGCCGAGGTACAGCCGGCCGAGGTCTCCGCCCGCAGGGCCATCCCGGGCAGGGCCTGGGCGATCGTGGTCGCAGCCGCCCTGCTCACGGGAGCAGCTGGCTATTTCGCCGGGCAGCACAACAGCACCACCTCCTATGCCCTGGCAACCGGGGGTGTGGTTGCACCGGGCACAGAGACGGCGGGGCCCACCTCCGGGGCGGACGGCACCTTCGACGCCACCATCTACGGCTCCGGCGCCCCGCTGACGGCGGGTGCCGATATCACCGCCGTCCACCGCCGCAACCCCGCGGACCCCTTCGCCGTCGGGGCCCTCGACGCACCCGTTGTCATCTCCGAGTTTTCCGATACCGAGTGCCCCTACTGCGCCCGCTACACCAACGAGACGGAATCACAGATCATCACCAGGTTCGTCGACACCGGCCTGGTCCGCATCGAGTGGAATGATATGCCCATCAACGGTCCGTTGGCGGTTGAGGGGGCGAAGGCCGGCCGCGCCGCCGCGGAGCAGGGCCGCTTCCAGGAATTCAAGAAGGAGCTCTACGCCAACCATCCCGCCACCGGGGGACATCCGGAATTCACCATCGACGATTACGTGGCCTTCGCCGAAACCGCCGGGGTCACAGACATCGACCTGTTCCGCCGGCACGCCACCGATGATACCTTCACCGCATCCGTCGACGCGGCCCAGGCTTACGGCCAGGAGATCGGCATCACGGGCACCCCTGCCTTCGTCGTCGGAACCCAGTTCGTCTCCGGGGCGCAACCCTACGCGAGCTTTGAAAAGGCGATCCTCGGCGAACTCGCCGTGCTCGGCGACTCCGGGGACAACTAGGGCGAGCAACCGCTCCGGGAAGGGAAAATCCCCAGCTAGAAACACTATCTAGCTGGGGATATGTGGAGCCGCTTGCGAGAATCGAACTCGCGACCTTCTCATTACGAGAACGACAAATGGGAATTGGCCAGGTTGAAAACGTAGTTTGAGCAGGCGTTAACCCGCTTTCATCGTCTGGTGAATAGTGCTCGATTCAAGTCACATGTAGTCAAAATGTAGTCACCCGTCCGTGCCAGTCACCGGGGCAGGTGCTCATCCTCGTATGCGGTCAATCTCCGCGATAACAGCCTGCAACTCATCAACAGACCGCTGAAGATCACCCCTGAGCAGACCCGGGTCTTTCCGCACCATCTTCATAAACCGATCATCCTGGGCGACCCGTTGAATCCTGCGGACACTACGGTCCAGTTCAAACCTTGAGCGCAAAGCGATGTCACGAAGTGGAACACGGCGAACTGGTGGCCGCGGATCCTTCCGCTGACGATACGCAGCCTGTCTGCACACCGATGAACAGTACTTTGCGCCTGCCCGTCCCTCGAACTCTTTTCCACACTTCTCGCATACACTCATATCTGTAACACTACCTTAGTTCTGTTACGGATATGACATAGATGTCACACTAACCTGTCGCTGTTACAGATAAGACATAGCCGTAACACTCCGTTCCAGTTGTTACGTTTCCTACCCGCGAGGGGCAGACTTAGCGGAAGATCTTCCGCTAAGTGAGCCTCGACGACCGGCCGTGCCCGCGAGGGGCAGACGCGCGGAGCTTTAGGTCGGAGTCCCGACCTAAACTCCTGCCCGTGCCCGCGAGGGGCAGACGATCCTTCTTTAGATCAAGATCTTGACCTAAAGATCCCTGCCGTGCCCGCGAGGGGCGGACCCCGATCAGATTTTTCTGAACGAAGTCCTAAGGGCCCAAACCACCGGAGAGAGAGACTCCCTCATGCCAGCGAACGGGTCGGGGTGAGGCGGACAACCCCCTCAGGAAAACAGGCGGGGGGTCGAGACATGGATGATCCCCCGTCCCAGTAGGAGCTGAGGCGGGGGATCTCGGTGCTGTAGCGACGCAGGGACCGGCGAGGTGCGAAGCCCTCATTGTCATGTGCGGCTGGTGCCCTTACCTGCTTCACCGCTTGAAAGAAGTGGAGAAACCGAACGGTGAGCTGAGCTTAACGCGGCTACAGCACCGGGGTTAGATCAAGGTGAGGTCGATGTGACCATCGGCGCTGTTGAACAGGGCTTGTGCGATGACACGCCCGTCGGTGGCGGGTTCGGGTTGACCATTGGCCCCGACCTGCAGGAGAGCACCGGCGGTGATCGTCGCGTTGGTTGGGACGCGGAAGCACCGGGCGTTCCCGCGCTGCACGGTGATCTTGGAGCCGGCTTCCGCGGCGTCCTGGGCGAGTCCGAGGGGGTAGGAACCTGCTGGTGCGACACTGACTGTGGGGTTGGGTTGGGTGCCGTTGGTGGATACTGCAACGAACTGTCCTAGGTTGATGTCCTGGGCTGCGGTGCCGGTGATCGCGGTACCGGGTGCGAACAGTTCATCGAGGAGAGCTTTGAAGCTAAACATTTGGTGTGTTTCCTTTCTGGTCTGGGCTGTCGGTTAGGCGTTGGCGTCGCCGTCGAGGCCGGTGAGCTTCACAATGTTGGTTGGCCGGTTGATGATGACCACGGGCTCACAGAACGCCTGTGCCCACGTTGCGCGGATAGCAGGGTCGCGCCACGTCTCGGTCTGGATGCCCTGCCGGGTGACGAGCTTTCCGAAGCCGACACCCTCGATGAGGTAGCCGCAACCCTCAGCGACGTGATCGGACTGGTAGAGAGCCAGTCCCCATTCTTCGGCGAGAGCTGGGATGTCGTAGGCCGTGGCGAGGTTGTCCCACGAGTCGGAGGACAGGAGCAGGGTGTTACCGCTGGCCACGAGTCCCTTTTGGCGGAGGATGCGGCGTGCTCGAACCAGGTCGGCGCGGGGTCGGGCCTTAGCTGGTGTGGGGTTGGCCCCGTCGAGTTCGACGCCGAACCAACCGGAGGTGGCGCCCATGGTGTGGCCGGGCCCATTGTTGACTGCCTGCTCCAGGGCGCCGATCATCATCTGATCAAGCAGACGCTCAATCTGGTTGCCGAGCAAGGCGATACCGTCGCCGAGGAGGGTCGTGTCCCCTGCTGCGATTGCTTCATCGGAGACGCGGAACTTACCGCCGATATCGGCGGTGCGAACCTCCTTGAGGTCGGTGGGTGAGAACCGGACCATGGGGTATTCGGAGAGTTCGCCACGGTCGCCGATACCCTCGACGGTGAGGTCCTCCGGCCCGGCCTGGGTGTAAACAACGTTGCCGGACGGTGCGAGCTCTTCACCGAAGATCTGCACGGGCAGTGAATCCTTTGCATATTGCGCGAGGATGTCCGCTAGTGCGCCCGGGTCGCTGAGGACGTCGCGGGAAAGGGTGGTATCGGCGGGTGTTCCGAATACGGAACTTTTCCCGGCCAGGTTGCCAAGGATGGGATTAGCCATGTGTGTTATGCCTTTCAAGGTCGGTGCGGGTTATCAGCCAGCGACGGCCGTCGTGGCGTGCTGGGAGGTATCCGCGTGTTATTCGTTTTCGGATCGCGCTGGCGGTGATGCCTAGTTGGCGTGCTGCCTGCTCGGTCGTTAGTTCTAATTGTTGTCCGGGTGGGTTCGTAATGTCACGTAAGGAGCGGTCTGCGGGAATGGTGCGGTACATGCGTTCGATATCTGCGGCAACGGCTGCGGCTCCCATTTCCTGCGGCGGGAAGCGGCGGAAGTGTCGGGCGAGGATCGCAACGGCGGTAGGTGCCAGCACCACCGAGCCGGGCGGCATGTGGGCGACGATACCGGTGGGTCTAGGCATCGTCCCGGCTTTCCTTGGTTTGTTCCGCTGCGAGGATGTGACCGTATCCGTTACGCCGGAACGTTTCGAGAAGTTCGCCCTGGTCAATGTTGTGGCGGGCGGAGATCCACTGAATGACGCCGATTACTTGCTGGGCAAGGGCTTTGATCTGGTAATGGTCGGCCACGGGAACGGCGAGGAGTTCGCAGATCGCAACATCGAGATCTGAGGGGTTGTTGCTGGGGCGGAGGGAAACGCTACCGTCCGGGTTGTGGGCGATGCGGGGATTATGGCCGTCGAGAGCTGCGGTGAGCACCTGGGCGGCGCGGGCATCGAGATCCAAAGATGAAGGCCTATCAGTGTTGCGGGTCATGCTGCGATGTCCTTTTCTGAGTTGAGTCGAGTAGAGATGTAGTGGGCGTCGAGGCCGGCCCAAATGCCGGAGCGTTCCGCTTGGGGTAGCTCGAGGAGGGCTTGGCGGCACGCCGCGACGACGGGGCACCGGCGACAAATTGCCTTAGCGCGATCATGTCGATAGTCGGCGTCGAGCAGAGATTCGTGCTTGCCGCGAGCGTCGAACAGGGGCGCTTTCCCTGCGCACGCCGCACCGTCGAGACGCGGATCGCAAAGAGCAGCGAGCTCGGGCGGGGGCTTAGGGAATCCTGTCACCGTCCGGCCTCCAGTTCATCTGCGATGGCGTTCGCCAGTGCGACGGCTGTGGCCGCGTCGATGTTCATGAACGGTGGGGAGTTGATAACCAGCCGGGTGCGGTCATCAAAGTCCCGGCGGACGCGGAACGTCCGGGCTACGCCTCGTTCATCTGTGAAGCGGATTCGTTGGCTCATTACTGGGTCCTTTCATCGTGGTGAGTAAGTGCCTTACAACCGGTTGCAGCGGTTGCCGCTGGTCAGGGGTGGTTTTTGGGGAGTTGCGGGCCGGTTGCACCCCGGTTGCAGCTAAGGGGGCTGCGGTTGCGTGGTTGCGTGCAACCGATAGGAAACACCCTGTGAGCTGCTGCAACCAATGCAACCGGTTGATAGCAAGTTCAGTCTGAGAAATGCCATGCGTTTTCCTTGATCCCGAAAAAGTGCCGACCCATGCGCCCATTGACGCGGGTGTTTTTATAGGAGATCGACGGGTTCACAGCCTGCACTCGCTGAACAAAAGTGTCTCGATTCATCGGCCGCATATTCTGTTCGTCGGCCCAGACCTTGAACCGTCCGAACACCGCAGAGACTTTGAGAACGTCATCCTCGTCGCCAGTAACCTCGTAGCTCTCCTCGAGGAACTGCATCATCGGAGATGCCATGTCACTCATGAGATCGTGCATCTCGTCCATCGTCTCGGGCCTGGTGAAATGCCCCTGCCTCGTCAGCCGCTCCAAGCCCCCCAAAGCCCACAGGAACACACCGGGAAGCTCACGGGAGATCTTCTCCCCCAGATGAATATCGGGGTTGTCCTCAAAGCTGGCTTTCAGCCGCACCGACATGAACCGGCTCGTGATCGCACCAGATGAATCGAGGAACCTCGGCGTCTCATTCGAGATAACAACGAACCTGGTGGGTAGCGTGCCGTTCCAGTAGTCACGGTTCTTCCGGTTAACGGATACCGCGTCTTCACCAATGATGTTCAAAAGGCGTTCCACGGTGGTGTTGTTGCGCCTGTCATCGTCGGCGCGAGCATCTTCCACAACGGCCAGGGGCTTACCGATCAGATCAGCCAAGCCGAAATCACTACCGAGTGTTCCCAGTGATGGGCTCACACAATTGTCAGCGCCCATCAGGCTACGAAGCGTCCGGGAGATGGTGCCCTTGCCACCGCGGCGCGGGCCGACGATCAGCAGGGCCTTGTGCATGTCCGTGCGCCCCGATATCAGGTAGCCGGCGAACTCCTGCAACAGGAGAGCACCTGCAGGGTCGTGGGCGAATACCTGCGACAAGAACCGCTCCCAGACAGGGCAGGTTGCCTTCGGGTTAAAGTCGAATCCCAATGACCACAGGTTGAAGAACTCGGCGGTGTGGGGCTGCAGCTGCATAGTGGACCGGTTCAGCAAGCCGTTGCGCATGGCGATGATGGTTTCCGAATGAGGGTGCTGGTTACCGCTGAGCCACCTGGGGGTTACTGCGTCGGCGGGGACGCGGGCAAGGATCATCAGCGGTTCCATCAGTCCGGCGACTTTCGAGGTCGTTGGCATCCACGGCAGGAGGTTGCCTTCCTTGTCCTCCACCTGTGCCTGCTCGAGGCGCTCCCACACTCTTTCTTTGACGTCGAGGTCATCAGCGGCGCTTCTCCACTTGGTGCCGTCCCAGAGATGCCAGGTGTTTTGCCAATAGACAAGGGTGCGACCTGTCGGGTGCTCGAAGCAGTCTTTGAGCAGGCGGCGCGCGACGGACAGGGGAAGTGCCGCGGAGGGGTAGATGCTGGCATCATCTATGATGACGGCTTCCTGCGTTGCTGGCACTGCTTTGAGTGCGGGGCGCGCTGGCTCCTGGTGCTCGGTCTTGAACGCCTCCTGTTCGGCGTCGTCGAGAGTGTCGGGATAGTACTTCAGCTGTGACTCGGGGACGCCGTCGAGGCGGGCTTGTTCGCGGGGGGTGATATTCACGCGGCGTCCTCCTGCAGCACTCGGGCTTGCTCCTCGATCAATGGTCTGTCCCTTTCATTGGCGATATGCCAGGCGGAGCGCAACTCACCCAGAGTGAGTTTGAATCCAACACCGCTGAGGGCGAGGGTCAGGGCGGTTCTAGGTTGTAGTGGTGGCCGCGGCACGCGAACAGTCCTTTCGTCGGGGGAATACAGGGGTACGCATCTCAGGAATGAATCGTGTCGGCGGCGGCGTTGTAGTAGGCTTGGTTTCATCAAATCCTCCATTTGATCCCGACCCCCACTCGCCTCCACGGGTGGGGGTTCCTCATTTTTTGAGTAGCGCCCGGGTGGGGAGTCGAACCCCACCTACGACCATCCGGGCTATTAATGTCACTGTTACGATTTGAAGCGTTCCCACAGTTCAGCTACTGCGCAAGCGGCGATGATCACCCAGATGAGACCACCGAAAATCATCAACTCAGCCATTCAGATCACCTCCAATGAGGCGACTCGGGAGACGACGCGCGGGGCCTGGCCGATGGTGTGGGACCGACGGACGATCAAGCCGATCAAACCCCGGTGCGGCGCGTTGCAGTCGATGTAGCGGGCTGTGCTTCCGTGGTGCCGGCTAATGATGGTGGCGGTGTCCGGGCCGATGAAGACGCGGCCATTGGTGTCGGTGAGCTTGATCACGAGAGCTCCTCAATGCGCAGCACCACGGCGAGGACCCAATATTCACGTGGGTTGTGCTTGGTGGGTTTGAGGATCTGGCCGACCTCCACAGTGTTGGGGTTCTGTGTGGGCACGTACACCGCACCCCGGCCGAACTTCCGGCGACAGATCGACTCAACGGACTGCCCGGTGAACTCTGCACCACCTCGACATACAACGCGGATCATTTCGCAGCCTCCAGGATTTCGTTCATCCGAGCATCGATGCGACCCCAGATTTCACTGGCGACATGATCCGCGGCGGCGAGCTCGTCCTCGAACTCCTCCTCAATGATTCGGCGGCGAAGCTTGTCCAACTTCGCCTGTCGGGCCTCCTCCGCTTTCTTCTCCCGGGTGCGTCGTGCAGCTTCGTCGTGGGCTGCGAGGCACGCGGGGTTCAGGGTGACGGTCTGCTCACCATCGATTGCGAGGTCCGCGAGGAGATCACGGGAGACAACGACGAGTGCGTAGTCCTCTATGGGGAGGTCCTGCCCCGACCAGGTGCCGAGGGTGGTGCGGGTGCTCTGTCCGTAGCGGGACAGGTATAGTCGAGAATCTGAGCCCATTCCAAGCTCTTTTGCCGTCTCCGAAGCTGCAACTTCGGGGGCGGTCTTTTCGTATGCGGTCATGGTTTATGCCTCCTGGTTGATGGTGTTTGCGGTGTTCTCGATGATGCTGACGGCCATGCGCAGAGCATGAGCACGGGCCAGGACAACATGGCCACCAGCAGGGGAGAAAATCTCAACCTGATCGTTCTCGGTGTAACCGACCTGCCAAGCCCAATCCAGATGCTCATGCTCCCCGATCAGCTCGGTGAGGCCAGTCAGCCCGAATTCGGCGATGTAGCGGCTCAGCGTGCGTTCCGCTGGCGGGACATTGCTGAGGCGCAGCTCGCGGGCGATATCCACGGCCAGGTCCTCGACAGCGATGTCCTCAACGCTGTATCGGTCATCGTTGGCGAGAATCGTGCGGAGATCCGCGATAATGCGTGAAACAGACATGGTGTTTCTCCTTATCGGTCTGCCAGCTGCTCGAGCTGGTCATCAGTGGTGCGGGGTCGACGAAGGCGGATGTCATAGTCGTCAACGTCGATGCGGGCGGCGGCCCGGACGAACTCATCGGCGAGATCCGTGGCCAGCGCGTTGAATGCGAGATCCGGGTGCTCGTCCTTCAAGCTGCGGATTACTTCGCGGCGCAGGTGCCCTGCCAGGCGCTCACGCATCGAAGTGCGCATACCCTCCGGTCCGATGCGGTCAAAGTCGATGGCGGTCATCAGGCCACCTGCTCGTCGGTACGGGTGCGACGCTGGGACTCTTCCCAAGCAGCCACATCCTCGGTCCGGTAGAAAACCTTGCGGCCAACCTTGAAGTAAGCGGGGCCATTGCCCGTGTAGCGGATGTTCGCCCATGACTGGCGGTTGGTGCCCGGGTAACGAGCGATCATGTCATCGATGGTCAGTGGTGCGGTCATTTTTCCTCCTGGGGTTCTTGTCGGCGAGCCTGGCGGCCAGCTCACCTGTTGGGTCTGCGTATGAAAGGAAGCTGTGGAGTGATTCCGCTGTGGGGTCTGGCTGGCTTTTGATCCATGCCCGGCAGATTCGTTCCGCTTTGCGGTAGCCAAAGGGAATGTTGTTGGCGGTGAAATATTTGTGGGCTTGTTCAGTGGCGGTCTTGAGATTCACGGAAATCACTCCTCTTTCGATCTGGTCACCGTGCCTATGCTCCGGTGACAGTCCTTCTTTTCAGTCATTATCCAATCAATTTGACCGGATACCAGTCAATCTAGTGCATGACTGGTTTCCAGTCAACAGGGACCGTAGAATGACTGCCATGTCATCACAAAAGCCATGGTCCGAGCAGTTCTCCGAGATGGTCGGCAGGGCGATAGATCAAGCCAGGGGAGACCGTTCGGACCAGTGGATCGCAGACGAAACGATCAAGCTCAGGCATCCAATTTCACGGACCGCAATCTCGGAGTACCGACGAGGTAAGCGAAAGACAGTCCCAGTCACCGACCTCATCGTTATAGCTAGAGTTTTAGAAGTTCCCCCAGTTACGCTGCTCTTTCCTGGCCTGCCAAATGCACTTATCCCCGCAATGCCTCCAGGACAGTCTGAGGTTGATAACATCCCCGCAGACTCTGAAGTGCCAGCTTTTGACGCGCTCAGATGGTTTACCGGAGAATCGCGAGCCGTTCCCTCTGGCCCTGATTTTGGCTTCGATCCCGAAACAGGTGCCCCTGCAGTAATGAAGGTGACCTACGATTACTTCTTTGGCGCAGGCGGAGTTTTCCCGATCTTTCAGAAGCGCTCGAGAGCTTCCGACCTTCTGGACGCCTGTCGCGAGCTTGCTCGCTGCTATGAACGCCTCAGTAAGGCGTCGAGCCGTTTTCAACGTGCATCAGGTGACGCTGAACGCGCGGTCCAGATGAAGCTGACGGAGCAGGCCATCGAAGATATCGACCGGGCAAAGGTCCGAATCGAGGACTTAGGTGGAGATCTGAGCACGATTGATGAAACACTCGAAGTTTCTCCAGAGGGCGACAATGGCGACGATTGAGCCATACGAAACGAAGGCAGGGCGACGCTACAAAGTCCAGTACCGCACCCCCGACCGCAAAGCCACAACCAAACGCGGATTCAAGCGGAAGAAGGACGCGGAACTATTCGCCGCTGAAATCGAAACCACTAAAGCATCGGGAACGTTCATCTCGCCCACCGCTGGGAACATCACCCTCAGCAAGATTCACGAAGTGTGGGAGCACGGACAGAAACAACTCTCCACCCGCTCCCAACGCAACAACGCCTCCTCCTGGCGCGTCCATGTCCAACCCAAATGGGGCACATGGCCAGTAGGCAGGATCACCACCGGCGAGGTCCGCAAATGGATAGCGCAGCTCCAGGACGACAATGGCAGGGACACCGTTCTGCGTGCCCTGCACGTCCTACGCTCCCACCTCGATGTGGCGGTGGAGGAACACCGCATTAAGGTCAATCCGGCGGTCAAGATTCAGGTGAAGCGCGAAGTACGACCCAAGCGCCCATACCTCACCATCCCTCAGGTGAATGCCCTCTCCGCGGCAATGAACGGCGATCAAGCCAAGACTCTGATCTACGTGCTGGCCTACTGCGGCCCACGGATCAATGAAGCCACCGCGCTCAATGTGGCGGACTACGACAAGGACGCGCGGCGGATCTCCATCACGAAGGCGGTGAAAGGCCCCGGCGAGATCGGGCCGACGAAGACCTACGAGCAGCGCAGTGTACCGGTCCCTAAGTTCGTGGCCGCGATGATCAACAGAATTGTTGAGGGGAGATCAATCCACGGTCCCCTATTCACGTCCCCAGAAGGTGCCAGGCTCGACGCGGACAACTTCCGGCTACGACAGTTCAAACCAGGTGTGAAAGCGGCTCAGGAGGCGTGGAGCACGGCCCACGAAGAAGATGAGCGCGGATTCCCAACGATCACGCCTCATGCTCTCCGGCATACGTGCGCGAGTATGGCAATCAGTGCCGGTGCGAACGTGATGGCCGTGCAGAAGCTCCTGGGGCACGAGAACGCGGCTGTTACCCTCGGGATCTACGCAGACCTATTTCCCGACGATCTGGACCAGGTGGCGGACGCTCTCGATGCGCTTCATGCAAGGTTGAGTAAGCCGGGTTCGTAGTCAAAATGTAGTCAAAAGCACCGCAAAGACACCCTCGCTGTTCGAATAAAAATAAGCCCCTCACCTATACATGCTGGTGAGGGGCCTAGAATTGTGGAGCCGCTTGCGAGAATCGAACTCGCGACCTTCTCATTACGAGTGAGACGCTCTACCGACTGAGCTAAAGCGGCACGGCACTGCCCACATGAGTGGTTTTACCGATTTGCCACCTTACCCGATGGCTCCGCCACTTCAGAAATTCGGGGCCCTCAGGACACGCGATAGGCCTTGCGCAGGCGCCCGACCAGCGCATCCATGGCCACGATCGGTCGAACGTTGAAGCCGAAGGACTCGCGGCAGACACTGATCGCATCGAGGCAGGCCACCAACCCCTCATTACCCACCCTCTCCGCCAGTTCACGGGAGAGTCCCTCGAAATCCGGGTGGGTCAGGGAGATTCCGGCACCCGAGGAGATCAGGAGCGCGTCGCGGTAGATGCCGGCGAGATCGACGAGGGAGAGGTCGAGCGCATCACGCAGGAAACGGGTGCGCCGCCGTTCCTGTGTCTTCTCCAGGTCCTTGAGCTGGCCCGTCGTCCCGCGCAGGAGCTTCTGCGCGCCCTTGCCTCTGGTCCCCATGCCGAGACTGACCATGAGCTTGTCGCTCTCCGCCTTCTCCACTTCGGCAAGGGCGTCCCTGGACTCCGCTTCAATACCCTTGACCAGGGTATTGACGGTACGGAACGCCTGATCACCGTGGTAGATCAACTCAGCCAGATTGAGGATGTTCGCCCGTCTGATCTGGGCGGCCTGGTTGTGTGCGAGGTGACGGGCACGACCGATGTGGCCACCGGAGGATGCCGCCGCGAGCCGTGCGGCGTCCTCACTGATGCCCCCCTCCGCCATCAGGATGCGTGTCACGGATTCGGCGGAGGGCGTGGGCACGTAGACGTGGCGGCACCGCGAGCGCAGGGTGATGGCGATGTCGTGCGGGTCGGTCGAGGGCGAGCACAGGATGATGATCGTGCGCTCCGCCGGTTCCTCGACGGTCTTGAGCAGGGCGTTGGCCGCACCGTCGGAGAGTCTGTCCGCGTCCTCGATGATGATCACCCGCCAGTTGGCCACGGTCGGCTGCGTCGCGGCACTGCCGATCACCTCGCGCATGCGGTCCACCGATATCGTCAGCTCATGCGGGATGATGTGGACGATATCGCCGTGGGCGTCGACGAGCGCCAACCGGCAGTCCTCGCACCGCCCGCAACCGACGACCTCCGGATTCGAGCACACCAGCGCAGCGGCGAACGCCTTCGCCGCCACGGAGCGTCCGGACCCGGGGGGCCCGGTAAACAACCACGACTGGGTGAACGCATTCTGCTTGTCGACGCCCGCACCCCGCGCCTTCTGACGTGCTGCGGTCGCGGCGTCGTAAAGCATGCGGTTGAGGGATTGCGGACCGGCGAGCCGGTCGAAGACGGTCTGGGCACTCACCCCAACCACACTAATCCCTACCCGACCCGATCCGCGGGTTAGAGTATTGGACATGAGTCGATTGCTGCGCGCCCTGAAATGGTTGTGGGGCACCTCGTGGCCGTTGTACGCCGCGACGGTGCTCGGCACCAACGTCATCGGTGCGCTCGCCATCATGATGTTCGTGCGTTTCCTCATTCCGCTGCCCGAGCACTCCAGCTTCGACGCCGACCTCTCCTTCCTCCCCGTCGTCGGGATCACCTACGTCGTCTTCGCCGTCCTGGTCGGAATCGCCGTGACCTTCATGATGTTCCGCCCCGTCCTGGACTGGCAGCGCCATCCCGAGGCGCACGATCCGAACATGGTGCGCAACCTGGTCATGCGGATACCGATCTACCAGTCGGTCCTCTGCGCCATCGTGTGGCTGATCGGCATCGTGATCGCCACCGGGATCGCCGCAAGCATGTCGGTGAGCCTGGCGGTGGTCATCGCGGTGTCCACCCTCATGGCCTGCGCGGTGGTCTCGCTGCTGACCTACCTGGAAGCCGAGCGCCTGGTGCGCCCCGTCGCGGCGACGGCGCTGGCGCGACGCTTCGAGGATTCCACCCTGGAACCACCCGTGAGCCAGCGCCTCCGGATGACCTGGGTGCTGACCATCGGCGTGCCCGTGCTCGGCATTCTGCTGTTGATACTCGGCTATGACAAGGGAATCTTCGGGTCGGACGCGGCCCGGATCCTGCCCGCGATCGTAGCCCTCGCCCTGACGGCGATGGTCACGGGGTACCTGGGCACCCGACTGGCGGTGGCCTCCGTGGTCGACCCGATCCTCGAACTGCAGGAGGCGATCAACCGGGTGCGCCGAGGCGACAACGAGGCCCAGGTCGACATCTACGACGGCTCCGAGATCGGCGTCCTGCAGGCCGGATTCAACGAGATGATGCGCGGACTGAGTGAGAGGCAGCGCGTGCGTGATCTCTTCGGACGCTATGTCGGCACCGAGGTCGCCCGTAGGGCACTCGAGGAACGTCCCACCCTCGGAGGCGAGGACCGGAAGGTGGCCGTACTGTTTGTCGACGTCATCGGCTCGACCACCTTCGCGGTCAACCATGCCCCCGAGGAGGTCGTGGAGGCGCTCAATGAGTTCTTCGAGCGGGTCGTGGAGGTGGTGCACCGCAACAAGGGAGTGATCAACAAGTTCCAGGGTGATGCCGCCCTGGCCATCTTCGGCGCACCGTTGCCGCTTTCCGACGCCACCGGGCACGCCCTGGCCGCTGCACGCGAGCTCCGCATCGAACTGAAGAACCTCCAGCTCAAGGCTGGTATCGGAGTGGCCGCCGGACACGTCGTGGCCGGCCACATCGGCGGACACGCACGTTTTGAGTACACCGTGATCGGCGACGCCGTGAACCAGGCCGCCCGCCTGACCGAGATCGCCAAGACCACCCCGGGACGCACCGTGACCAACGCCGCGACGCTGCGCCAGGCCAATGAGGCGGAACAGGCGAGATGGACGCTGATGAAATCGGTGGAGCTGCGCGGACGCGGCGAGATGACCCAGATCGCACGACCCATCCGACCCACCCTCGCCGACCGCTCCTAACGGTTCCCTCGCCTCGGTGTGCGATCCTTCCACACCCGGAAACAGGCCCATGGCCATTGTTTTCCCAGCCCCAACACAGATTCTCCGCATCGTTCACCTATTCGGATGATCGTTTCAGTGCCCGGTCGTGTCCCGTCGGCCTCGTAGATTTCTCCTCGTTGGCGCAACACAGCGCAACCGGACCCGATCAGGAGAACACCATGACCCAGCCCTACCCGACCCAGACATCACCGCTTGCGGATCCGGCGCCCGCCCCGCAGCCTCCCACCACCGAGCCCCCGGCCGGGAAGAAGCGCAACACCGCGGGGCTGATCGCCCTCATCCTGTCGGTGGCCGGGGTGATCTTCTCCTGCATCCCCGGGGCCATGGTGATCGGATGGATTCTGCTTCCGATCTCATTCATTCTGGCCATCGTCTCGCTGTTCATGAAGGACGTGGGCCACGGACAGGGCATCACGGCGCTGATCGTGTCCATCGTGGGCACCTTCGTTGCCGCGTTCGTGTTCATCTTCGTTCTCGCGGACGCCGTCAACGATGCCTTCGACCCCGAGACCGTGAACGTGGCCGACCCCTCCGGAGGGGTTGCCGCACCCGTACCGGGCGCCGAGGGCACCGGTTCAGAAGAGGCCGGGAGCAGCCGTGCCAACCCGCTCGCCATCGGTTCAACCATCCAGCAGGGTGACTGGACGGTCACCGTGAACTCGGTGAATCCGGATGCGAATGCGGCGATCGCGGCCGCCAACCCCTTCAATGCCGCGGCGCCGGCCGGTGAAACCTACCTCATGGTCAACATCTCCGCGCAGTACACCGGTGCCAACCCCGCCGGTGCCACCCCCTGGGTCGGCGTGGACTACGTCACGCCCGCGGGCAACTCCATCCACCCCACCACGGTCGTGGAACCGGAGCCCTTCAACACCCTCGAGACGCTCTACCAGGGAGCGTCGACGAGCGGGAACATCACCCTGTCCGTCCCCGCGGATACCGCCACCGAGGGAACCCTCGCGGTGTCCCCGACGGTGTTCGGAAGCAAGGTCTTCTTCGCGGCTAGCTAGCGCGCCCGCGCCGACCGGGTTCCCCCGGCCGGCACGGCGCTTCGGCATTTCCAGCCGCCGGGCTTCCCGTTCACCGCTAGGGCTTCTTCCTCGCCCCGGCCTTTACCACACGTTTCGTTGTTTTCGCCGGTCGCTTCGCGGTGGTTTTCTTCGTCGTCTTCTTGGCGGTCTTCTTCGCCGCCTTCTTCACCGTGTTCTTGGCCGGTCCGCCGTCCGCGGCCTCCTTGGCACGGCGTTCGGAGAGGAGCTCGTTGGCGCGGGCGTCGGTAAGCGTCTCCGGAACGTCGCCCTTGCGCAGCGAGGCGTTGGTCGTACCGTCGGTGACATAGGGGCCGAAACGGCCGTCCTTGACGGTCATGGGCTTGCCCGAGACATCGTTGTCGCCGAGGGTCTTCAACGGAGGTTGTGCGGCGGTGCGTCCCCTGCGCTTCGGTTCGGCGTAGATGCGGCGCGCCTCATCGAGGGTGACTGTGAAGATCTGCTCCTCGCTCGCCAGGGACCGCGAATCGCTGCCCTTTTTCAGATAGGGGCCGTAACGGCCGTTCTGCGCGGTGATCGGCTCATTGTCGGAGGGGTCGATGCCCACCTCACGCGGCAGGGACAGGAGTTTCAGCGCCTCCTCCAGCGTCACGCTCGCGGGCTCCATACCGCTGAACAGCGACGCGGTGGCCGGTTTCAGGTTCTCCTCCACCAGCTGGTTGATGCGCTTCTCCTTCTGGCTGGCTGCGGTCTTGGTCTCCCAGTTCTTCGCCCGCTTGCCCTCCGCGGCGCGCTGTTCATCCTCCGCCCTGCGCTCGGCGGCGACGACCTTCTCGGCCTCCGCCTCCGCGCGTGTCCGCTCATCCCCGGTGACCTGCTCGGTGACGTAGGGGCCGAAGCGCCCCTCCTTGGCCACGATCATGCGTCCGTTGGCCGGATTGACGCCGAGTTCACGGCCGCCCTGCGGAGTGGCGAAGAGCTTCTCCGCGGTCTCCAGGTTGAGTTCATCGGGGGTGGTCTCCTCCGGAAGGTTTGCGCGCTGATATTCCGGCTCCCCCTCCGCCGTCGTGCCCACCACGCGTTCGATGTAGGGTCCGTAGCGGCCAACGCGGACGTTGATCGGGCGACCCTCCGCGTCGTCGAAAAGCTTCAGGGAGTTGACCTCACGGGCGTCGATGTGTTCGAGGTTCTCGCCCACCAGCGTCTTCAGCCCGCCCTGGCGGGCCACGGACTCCGCCATGGAATCATCAGCGTCGGCGTCACCGAAGTAGAAGCCGCTCAGCCATTCGGTACGGTCCTCGCGCCCGGCGGCGATGTCATCGAGTTCATCCTCCATAGAGGAGGTGAAGTCATAGTCGACCAGGGAGGAGAAGTTCGATTCCAGCAGTCCGACCACGGCGAAAGCGACCCAGGAGGGCACCAGGGCGTTGCCACGTGAGTAGACGTATCCACGGTCCTGGATGGTCTTGATGATCGAGGCGTAGGTGGAGGGACGTCCGATACCGAGGTCCTCCATCTTCTTCACCAGCGAGGCCTCGGTGTAGCGGGCTGGCGGGTTGGTGCTGTGCCCGTCGGCATGGATGTCGGTTGCGGTGAGCTGGTCGCCCTCGCCCAGGCGTGGCAGACGCTTCTCGGAGCCGTCGGCGCCGTCGCGACCCTCCTGGCTCGGTGCACCTTCGACATAGGCGCGCAGGAAGCCGGGGAAGGTCAGGGTCCGCCCGGTGGCGTTGAATTCGGTCTTCTCGCCGGTTCTGGCGGTACCCCCGATGGTGACCTTCATCGAGGTGCCCTTGGCATCGGCCATCTGGGAGGCGACGGTGCGCTGCCAGATCAGTTCGTAGAGTTTGAACTCCTCGGCGTCGAGCTGGGCGTGCAGCTGACCGGGGGTGGCGAAGGCCTCACCTGCCGGACGGATCGCCTCGTGCGCCTCCTGCGAGTTCTTCACCTTGCGGTCGTAGGTCCGGGGGCTCGGCGAGACGTACTCGCGACCGTAGAGCTCCAGGGCCTGCGCACGGGCGGCCTTGAGGCCCTGCTCCGACAGTGACGTCGAATCGGTACGCATGTAGGTGATGTGGCCGTTTTCATAGAGCCGCTGCGCGATGCGCATGGTGCGCTCGGAGGTGTAGTGCAGTTTGCGTCCCGCCTCCTGCTGCAGCGTCGAGGTCATGAACGGCGCGTAGGGGCGCCTCGTGTACGGCTTCTCCTCGACGCCGGTGACGGTAAGGGTCTCACCGCGCAGTGCCTCGGCCAATGCCTCGGCGCGCTGCTTGTCGACGACCACCACATCAGCGGTCAACCGCCCGCGGTCGTTGAAGTCGCGGCCCTGTGCCACCCGCTGACCGTCGATGCCGGCCAACCGTGCGGTGAAACTGGTGGGATTATCCGCCCCACCCGTGGCACCGGCATCGAACTCCGCAGTCAGGTCCCAGTAGTCCGCTGAGATGAAGGCCATGCGCTCGCGTTCCCGCTCGACGATGACACGGGTGGCCACCGACTGCACGCGACCGGCGGACAGCCGGGGCATCACCTTCTTCCACAGCACAGGCGAGACCTCGTAGCCGTAGAGGCGATCAAGGATCCGGCGTGTCTCCTGCGCATCAACCAGGTTCTCATCGAGTTCGCGGGTGTTCTGCGCCGCGGCGATGATGGCGGGCTTGGTGATCTCGTTGAACACCATGCGCTTGACCGGAACCTGTGGCTTGAGCACCTCGAGCAGATGCCAGGCGATGGCCTCACCCTCACGGTCGGGGTCCGTCGCCAGGAGCAGCTCGTCGACCTGCTTCAGCTTCGCCTTGAGATCGGCGACCTTCTTCTTCTTGTCGGGGCTGACCACGTAGAGCGGGGCGAAACCGTGCTCGGTGTCCACACCGAGGCGCGCCCAGGGCTCCTTCTTGTACTTCAGCGGAACATCAGCAGCACCCCGGGGAAGGTCACGGATGTGCCCCACCGAGGCCTCGACGATATAATCGTCGCCCAGGTAGGGCTGAATCTTGCGCGCCTTGGTCGCCGACTCCACGATGACCAGACGCTTGGTGCCCGATCCCTTTGTTTCTGCCACGGGGATGCTTCCCTCTCGTTGACTGCTGATGCTGTCCGAATACTTCCAAAAACCTCTGCGATAACCTACGCGGTAACCTCTGCGGCCCCAATCCTCGCATCACTTTATGTGAAGACTAGAACGTTCAGTAGTGGAAAGCATAACCACACGGGTGGTGCCTTCTCTGAATCCGGCGGTGCCATCACACCAAAAGCCGTGCTCGTTGGCATCGCCGTGGGGCGCTGCGGAGCCCGCCGCATCGACTACCCCATACACGGTACACAGTAGTAATAAGGTCTCCTGCGCAACGATGCCCACTACCGGTGTGTCGGGGCCTGGCCGCCGGTATGGACTCCACCATCCGTGGCACGGTGCCATGGCATGAAAAAACCGGCCACCCCTGTTTACGGGGGTGACCGGCTTTAAGTTAAGCCAGCTGCAGTTAGACTGCGCGGACTGCCTGAGCCTGGAGGCCCTTGGCGCCCTCGCCGATTTCGAACTCGACGAGCTGGTTCTCCTCGAGGGTACGGAAGCCGTTGCCCTGGATCTCGGAGTAGTGGACGAAAACGTCAGCGGATCCATCGGAAGGAGCGATGAAGCCAAAGCCCTTCTCCGGGTTGAACCACTTAACAGTGCCCTGTGCCATTTGTGTTACCTTTACTGATTGGAAAATACTACCGGGTTCGACATCCCCGGCCACGTACGGATACATGAACGGTGACATCTGGCCGTTGTTGCTCGAACGCCAGCAGTATTACGTGCTGAACGCCCGCGTCTATCCTTGCGAGCGTCTAGACACTGCGCACTGAAACTGCGACCTGGGTACCAGTGTGTCACGTTTAGCCCACAAAGGATAGTCTTGTAGCAATCTTATTCTGTTTGCGCAGGTCAAAGCGTTCAAATAAACCTAGAACGAGGGGGTTTTCCAGAAGATGCAGCGCGCTTTCGGCGAAGAACTGGCCGATATCATCACCCGGAGATACCCCGAATCAACGCTGACCCATCTGGTTACCCTCCCCGCGGAGAGGGCGACCTTCGCCCCGTGGCCGCGGTGGGTCCCCCCCGGGCTGGTGTCCGCCGTGCGGGGAGGCGGCGTCGACAAGCTCTTTGGCCATCAGGTGGACACCGCCGAACACGCGTGGGCGGGCGAGCACGTCGTGGTGGCAACGGGAACCTCCTCGGGAAAATCCCTCGGCTACCAGCTGCCGGTGCTGTCCACCCTGGCCACCGACCCCACGGCCTGCGCCCTCTACCTCACCCCCACCAAGGCGCTGGGCTCGGACCAGCTGCTGGCAACGTCCGCCCTGGTTGCCGCCACCCCGGAACTGCGCGGGGCGGGTGTCCACCCCGCACCCTATGATGGTGACACCCCCACCGAGGCGCGCGCGGGGATCCGCGATCTCAGCAGGTACATCTTCACCAACCCGGACATGGTCCACTCCTCCCTCCTGGCCCAGCACCAACGGTGGGCGAGGATTCTGCGCCACCTGAGGTTCATCGTCGTGGATGAATGCCATGCCTACCGCGGCGTGTTCGGCGCGAATGTCTCCCTGGTGCTGCGTCGGCTGCTGCGCATCGCGGACTTCTACGGATCCCACCCCACGGTGGTGCTCGCATCCGCGACCAGTTCCGAACCCGCGGTGCATGCCTCGCGCCTGATCGGTGCCCCCGTGGTCGAGGTGACCAGTGACGGAGCACCCACCGGCGAACGCACCGTGATGCTGTGGGAGCCGGGCTTCCTCGAGGGTGTGGAGGGTGAGAACGGTGCGCCGGTGCGCCGTGCGGCGAGCACTGAATCCGCACGGATCATGGGAACGCTGATTGCAGAGGGCGCGCGGACACTGACCTTCGTCCGCTCGCGCCGGCAGGCGGAGATCGTCGCGCTGCGCGCGCGGGAGGAACTCGAGCTTCTCGGCCGCCCCGATTTCAGCCGCCGCGTCGCCTCCTACCGCGCGGGCTACCTCGCGGAGGACCGGCGGAAGCTGGAGAAGATGCTTGACGACGGCCGCCTGCTCGGCGTGGCCTCGACGAACGCCCTGGAGCTCGGCATCGACGTCGGGGGCCTCGATGCGGTGGTCACCGCGGGATTCCCGGGAACCGTGGCCAGTTTCTGGCAGCAGGCCGGCCGCGCGGGCCGGCGCGGTCAGGGTTCGCTGGTGGTCCTTGTCGCCCGCGATGAACCCATGGACACCTACCTGGTCCACCATCCGGCCGCGCTGCTGGACAAGCCGGTGGAGGCCGCGGTCTTCGACCCCACAAACCCCCATGTGCTGCGCAACCACCTCTACTGTGCCGCCGTGGAGAAGCCACTGACCCCGGCGGAGGTCGACGCATTCGGTGCACAGCGCGTTGTCGAGGAGCTGACCGCATCAGGCCTGCTGCGTCGCCGTGCCCGGGGATGGTTCGCCGTCCACACCGCCTCAGACGACCCGGATCGGCCCACCCCCGACAACGCCCACCAGCGCGTCAGCCTCCGCGCTGGCTCCGGATCCGAGTTCATGATCGTCGATCTCAGCGACGGCCGCCTGCTGGGCACCATAGACTCCGCCCGCGCCATGGCCCAGGTCCACCCGGGTGCGGTCCACCTGCACCAGGGGCAGTCCTTTGTCATCGAGGAGCTCGATCTCGACGAGCAGCTCGCCCTGGCACGACCCGACGTTCCCGACTACACCACCTACGCCCGGAGCCAGACGGATATCCGGATCACCGGCGACCCCGTTGACCAGCGGAGTTTCACCCCGGGTGGCGGGCTCTGGGTGGCCAACGTCGACGTGGAGGTCACCGACCGTGTCACCGGCTACGTGACCAGGCTTCTCGACGGCACCACCCTCGACTCCACCCCGCTGTTCCTGCCTGCTCAGGTACTCAACACCCGCGCGGTCGCCTACACCATCGATCCCCTGGCCCTGACCGCGATGGGTATCACCGCCGACCGGATTCCGGGTTCGCTCCACGCCGCCGAACACGCCGCCATCGGCATGCTGCCACTGCTGGCCACCTGCGATCGCTGGGATATCGGCGGGGTATCCACGGCACTCCATCATGAGACCGGCCTGCCCACCGTGTTCGTCTATGACGGCATGGACGGTGGCGCGGGGTTCGCCGACTGCGGTTTCCACCGCTTCACCGAATGGATGGAGGCCACCTTCGAAGCCGTGCGCAGCTGCACCTGCGAGTCGGGGTGCCCGAGCTGCGTGCAGTCCCCGAAGTGCGGAAACGGCAACAACCCGCTGGACAAGGCGGGTGCCGTCGCAGTCCTCGGCGCCATGGTCACCCTCCTCGGTTCACAGGGGCCCGGCGCGGGCCCCCGCTGATCTTCCGCGTACCTGCGCGGCCACGATGAGATCCTCCGCCTCCACGGCGCACGACCGGAGTTCGGCACCGTTGAATTCTGCGGTCTCCCGCGCGGTGCCACAGGCGTGCTCCGCGGTGACACCCGCAGCCAGGGCCCCCGCCCCAGCGACCGCCGCGAGATCCGCGGCGACCTGGGCCTGCTCGCGCGCCACCAGTGCGGACATCTGGAGGGCCGCGATCGCCAGCATCGACACCAGGGCCGCGGAGAACCCGGCGGCGGCAACCGTAGCGTAGCCACGGTCGCCGCGGAGGTCAACGGGTTTCGCTCGGAAACACGGCATCGGCGCTCACCACCCCGAAGGGCGAGGGCACACTGGCCCGCACGGTGACCAATCCCTCAGATTCGGATACGTTCACCCCGCCGCGCGGCGGATGGAAATCCTCCCCGATCGCGTACGCGCGGGCTGCTGCACCCGCGGTGTCAACGGCCACGAGATAGCTGAGCATGGTAGCCATCGAGGCGATGATCAGAGCACAGACCACCACCATCGCGGACAGCGCCAGCGCCGCCTCCACCGTGACCGATCCGCGGTCATTGTCCAGCCCGCGCGGCGGCCATCGGGCCCGGATGCATCCGGCGACCATGGCTCAGGGCCTGGCGCTCAGGGCGTCACCGATGATGCCCTCGAAGGCCGACACCACCGTGTCACTGTTGACCACGGTGTAGAGCACCGCGGCGAGTGCGGCCGCGGCCAGAGTGCCGAGAGCGTATTCGATGGTGGTCAGGCCGTCGTCACGACGGAGCAGGAGTCGGGTACGGGTCAGGTAGTTGGTGGTCATTGTTTTTCTCCTCATGTGTTGTGGTGTGTTCTTCTAAAGGTTGGCCAGAAGATCCGAACCCAGCCCCAGGATCACCGGGGCCAGCCCGAGGATCATGAAGGCGGGAAGGAAGCAGGTGGCCAGCGGTAGGGCGATCAGGACACCGGCCCGTTCCGCGGCCGCGGTGCGGTGGTCGGCGGCATCGGCTCGGAGTGTGTCCGCGATCCGGACACACCCTGCGCTGAACGCGCTGCCGGAGCGGGCCGAGACCGTGGCCAGAGAAGCCAGTTCCTCCAGTCCGCCCCGGCCCTCCATGGCGGTGAACGCCCGCTCCGCCGGCACCCCGACGCCGAGCAGCGCTACCGCCGACATCCAGGCCCCGCGGTGCGGGTCGCCCGTCATCCGGGCCACGACCTCGGCCGAGTCCCGGGTGCCGAGCCCCGCATCGAGGCACGCCGCGAAGACATCGATATCGCCGGCGAGCTCGACCGGGTCCCCGGTGTCGGTGCTGCGGAAACGTGCCCATGGACCTGCACGTATCCGCAGGTGCGCGCTTCCGCCGTTTCCGGCACCCAGCCGCGATGTGGGTGCCGGGGGGCCGATGAACAGGGCAATTGCTGCCAGGAGTACCGCCAGGCTCATGTCGCCGCCTCCAGGATCTTCTGGGTCATGATGAAGCCCGCCGCCGCACAGCCGACCCCGCCGACGAGCATCAGCCCACCGATTCCACCCCCGAGGAGCACACCGAGCGGGTCGGCGCCCATGGCGGTTCCCATGGCCACACCTCCCAGCGGGAGAACCGTCAGCACCATCGCCGTGGCCTGTGGCCCCTGGAGGGCTGCCATGGTGGACCGACGGTGCCGCAGCCGGAGGTCGATGCGTCGACGCATCTGCTCGAGGAGGGTGACCAGCGGGATGCCGTGGCGGTCCGAGACCTCCCACAGGGTGCCCAGGCGGTTGAGGTCGGCGTCGGTGGCGTCGATAAGCACCTCAGCTCCCCCACTTCCGGTGGCCGCTCTGCGGGCGGCCACCGACAGCTCCCCGGTGAGTTCCCGGTGCCGCTGCGCCGAATCCAGCGCACAGTCCATGGCCCCGGGCATGGACATGCCCGCGCGCAGGTTGCCGGCGCACACCCCGAGGAAGGCGGCGAGAGCAGCGGAATGCGCGTTCGCCCGGCGCGACACCCGGATCCGATTGAGCTGCCACACGGCCACTGCGATGACCATGATCAGCGCCAGCACCGAGGTGATCCGTAGTCCGGTGGCCACGAAGATGACGGTGATCAGGGGGCACAGGAGGACGACCATCCGTCCCGGCACGGCCTTCCCGCGCCGTGACCCGGTGAGTCGGCGCGCGGGCCCCGGCGCGAGAGCGGGTGCCGCGAACGCCAGCGACAGAAGCAGCGTCACCAGAGCCATGGGGGCACCTCCTCCTCACAGAAGCCGGTGCGGTGGTCCCACACCACCCTCGCCTCCACCGGATTGCCGTGCAGCAGCCCGATCTGCGCGAGGTGCCTTCCCGATCCGCCGTGTCGCATCACCAGCACCAGTTCCAGCGCGGCGGCAAGCTGGGTGTGCAGCGCCCGGGCATCGATGCCCCCGCGTGCGGCGAGAGCCTCCATGCGTGCGGGAACCTCGGCGATCGAGTTCGCATGGACGGTCCCCGCACCGCCTTCATGGCCGGTGTTGAGTGCCGCGAGCAGATCGACCACCTCCGCCCCCCGGATCTCGCCGACGACGATGCGATCCGGCCGCATCCGCAGGGACTGACGCAGGAGTTCCGCCATGCTCACCTCCCCCGCTCCCTCGACGTTGGCCGCGCGTGAGACAAGGCTGACCACGTTGGGATGCGGTGGCTGCAGCTCAGCGGTGTCCTCGATGCAGATGATCCGCTGGTCGTGCGGGATGGCCGCGAGCATCGCCGAGAGCAGCGTTGTCTTGCCCGAACCGGTGCCTCCGACGATCAGGAAGGCCACACGGTGTTCGATCACCCTGTGCAGCACCCCGGTGATCTCCGGCGGCACCGCTCCCCTTGCGACCAGATCTTCGAGGGTCAATCGCGCCTGGCGCAGCACCCTCAGGCTGATGCAGGTTCCCGAATCCGACAGCGGGGCGAGGATCGCGTGAACCCGGACCACGCTGCCGTCATCGCGGAACAACCTGCCGTCCGCAAAGGGCTGGGCGTCATCGAGCCTGCGCCCGCAGGACAGCGCCAGCCGGGTGGCCAGTCGTCGCACCGCCACCTCCGGTCCCAGATCCACGGTCATCCTCTCGAGCCCCGACCCGCGATCGATCCAGACGTTTCCGGCTCCGCTGACCAGCACATCGGTGACACCGGGAAGCGACAGCAGGGGCTCCAGCGGGCCGACACCGACGGAATCGCTGCGCAGCCTGCGCAGCACCTCGACGAGCTGCTCATCGCTGATCACCCCCGCCTCCTCCCGGACTATCCGGGCAATCTCGGCGGCGGTGGGTGCCGTGCCGAATCCGGCCACCACCCGCTGCACGCGTTCAACGAGACGATCATCCACCTTCATGACAGCTCCGCCACGATGGCATCGGCCGCGTTGACCAGGACACGGGGCAGTGCTCCACCCAGCCCCTGCATCTCCACGGTTCTGGGCAGTCGGGAGACCGTACCCACCTCGGCGACGACCTGAGCCGCGATGATCCCCTCGACCTCGGTGGCCTCCATCCCCGACCATCCCCGGTGGCGGAGCACCACCGATACCGGCATCTGCAGGGCACTGAGCCGCTGATTGAGTTGAGCGGCCGCGGCCACGGCCCTGACCTCCGCGGGCACCACAAGGACGAGATGGTCGAGCACCTCGACGGTATCCCGGACTATCTGTCCCGAAGGCAGGTCGACGACCACATCCACCCGTTCGTCGGCGGAGCGCAGACAGGTCGCCGCGGCGGCCGTGTCCCCGGGGGTCGGGGCGAAGGTGTCCGCCACCGGGGACCGGGCCGCGGAAAGGACGCAGAGTCCATCGGCGTGGGCGGGCAGGGCGGTGAGCACATCCGCGGCCTGAACCGTGCCCCGGGCGAAATCCAGGTCGGGCCACCGCGCCCCGGGTTGTTCCTCCACCCCCACCAGCAGATCCAGACCACCCGAAACCGGGCTTCCGTCGATGAGCACGGCCCGGCCCGCGCTCGCCTTGCGCCGCGCCAGCGCGACCGCGAGCACGCTCGCTCCCGCCCCGCCCACGGCGCCGAGCACCCCGATGCCCACCCCCCCCCCCCCCCCCCTCTCGTGGGCGTGGAGATCTGGAGAAGAGATAGGTATATTAAAAGGTGGGACATGTCTACGCGATCACGAACAGGTGTATTTTATACGATAGTAGTTTTTTTTTACAAGAAGAAGACGGCATAGGAGTTCTAGTACGGTTTCGTGGGGTCGGAGATCTGTATAAAGGACGGCGGATGCACACCCCGCCTCCCCCGCCACCCGTGGAGGAGTTCTCCCTGCCCAGAGCCGCCAGAAGTTCAGGGGCCTGCGCCGGCAGGAGCAGTGCCTGTTCCGCGTGCACACCCATGGCGCACTGCCAGTCGATCGGGCCGGGGTCGGACCCGAGGAGGAACACTCGCTCGCGTCGGGGCCGGGGCGGTCCGGAGGCGATCAGCGTCGCCATCTCGGCGTCGATGAGCACCGCGGAGACGCGGGTGAAATGTCGCGCCAGATCCTGTGGGGAGGTGCTGTCGATGATCGGCCTGCCGGTGGCCGCCGCGATGTGCATCGCCTCCGGGTGGAGGACCGGATCCGCAACGGCCACGAGAAGCGCCTGTGAAGTGTTCGTTTTGCCCATAACCGACACTCTCGCCGGGGCCGGCGCCCGCGGCAATCATTCTCCGGCCCACCTGTGGAGAACTCACGAATTTGTTGAAGGATCAACAAGGCTTCCGGAAGGGGGAGGGAACCTTTGCAGGCTCCCGACAGTCTGAAGAATATGGGACGGCCCGCGCCTCGGGGGGGTGTGCGCGGGTCGGCAGCGTCAGATGGGTATAAGAGACGGGGCCACTCGATATATTGGGGCCTTGCACCTGAAATTATGACATATCGCACGCTTCAAGACAAGGGCTACCCGCAACTTTTTTCGAATACCCTATTAGCTCACACATGCGAAGTCGGCGACGGTGACAGTTTCCCATCCACCTCTCCCGTCACACCAGTTCCACCCGAATCCTCCTCGCAGTTCCGTGACAAGGTAAGGAAAAGCGCTAGACTGCACACTGTGAGCAATTCAGATCACCCCGAGACGAGGGCCCCGGGAGATGCCGCGATCAACCCCAATGGCACCCCGATGCCAGGTGAATCCACACCCGGTGACGCGGACGGAGCCTCAAAGGCGGCATCGATCAGCGGGGCCCGGAAGGAGAACACCCCCACCAGGGTCGCCGCCTTCTTCGATCTGGACAAGACCATCATCGCCATGAGCTCCACCTATGCCTACGGCCGTGAGTTCATGAACAGCGGCCTGATCTCACCGGTCGAGGCCCTCCAGCTTTCCCTGGCGCAGGCGACCTACATGTTCGCCGGCCACACCAGCGAGCAGATGGATAACACCAGGAACCAGTTGACGGCAATGGTCAGCGGCTGGGACGTCGCGCAGGTGCGCACCATCGCCGAGGAGACCATGCATTCGGTGGTCACCCCGACCATCTACGCCGAGGCACGCGAACTGATCGAGTTCCATCAGGAGCAGGGCCACGATGTCATCATCGTCTCCGCCTCGGTGCGGGAACTGGTTGAACCCATCGCCGAGGAGCTCGGGGTCTCCCAGACGGTGAACACGGTCCTGGAGACCAGGAACGGGGCCTACACCGGTGAGGTTCTCTTCTACTGCAAGGGCGGGGCGAAGGCGCGCGCGATAGAGGATCTCGCCGGGGTCAACGGCTATGATCTCCCCTCGTGTTTCGCCTACTCCGACTCCTTCACGGACCTGCCCATGCTGGAGATCGTCGGCCACCCCAGCGCGGTGAATCCCGACCGTGGGCTGAAAAAGGTCGCCCTCGAACGCGGATGGAAGATACTGAGCTTCAAAAACCCCGAGCCACTGTTCCAGCTGCCGAGCACACGCGAGGTCGGAATCGGCACCGGGGTCGTCGCCGGACTCGCCGCAGTGGCTGCGGGTGGCATCTGGTGGGTCAAACGCTCCCGGCACAGCGGTTGATCAGAATGGCGGACCGGCCCGCATTCACGGCGGTTCAACACCACGTCCCGCCGACCGGTCGTATCATGGTCTCAGGTGCACCACGGACGGATGCGGCAACGGCTCTAACCCCGCCAGAAAACCGCGAACTTCGCCCGGATCGACGTTTCGTGGCACGATTGATATTGAAGATCGCTGAATATATACGCTTTTATGACACTGGAGGAGCTTCCACGTGAGCAACAACGACGGCCTTTTTACTGACGGCACCACCGGCTTCACCCCCAAGGTGAGTTCCATCCCGCTCAGCGATGTTGATACGAGCGTCAGCGGTGAGGCGTCCATCGGCACGCTGATCTCCAACGCAAGCTCCCAGATGTCCACCCTGTTCCGTTCGGAACTCGAGCTGGCCAAGACCGAACTTGTCGGAGAGGCCAAGAAGGCCGCCGTCGGTGGCGGGCTCTTCGGCGTCGCGGGCACCATCGCCCTGTACAGCTCCTTCTTCTTCTTCTTTTTCGCCGCGGAGCTGCTCAGTGTCTGGCTCGACCGCTGGGCGGCGTTCCTGATCGTTTTCCTGGTCATGCTCGTGCTCGCGGCGGCGCTGGCGCTGTTCGGCTGGCGTAAGGTGAAGAAGATGGGCGCACCGAAGAACACCATCGAATCGGTCAACGAACTGAAGAATCTGGTGCCGGGACAGGCTACCGAGAACCTCGAGCGTTCCAGCAGGCGCGGCCTCTACACCTCCCCCACCTTCCACGGACCGGGAGCGGTCACCTCCAACTCCGGCAGGCACTAGAACCCGCCGCAGATTACGCCACAGCCCCGCGGCCAACGCCGAGAAACCCGTTGGTCGCGGGGCATCGCCCTAACAGCACCCCCTCAGCCGACCGCCCCCCTCAAGTCACCCCGCACCGCGAAGGATGTCCGCCACCTCATGACTCCCCTCACCACGCCACAGGATGCACAGGACGGTGCGACGCGGCCACGGGGCAGCCGCATCGGTGCACGGCTGAGCAGACGAAAAAAGCTCTTCCGCAGACGACGCTTCATGGCCCGGACCGTGGCCAACCTCGACCGCTCACCAGCCGTGGTGGCCCTGGACGGCCCCTTCCAGCACGACCACGTCTACACCCGCGGGATCCGGCTCCACGTCGCCGTGGCCGGCCTTCCGGAGGACCCACTGATACTGCTCATCCACGGTTCCTTCGGCGGTTGGTTCGACTACCGGGACGTCATCGCCCCCCTGGCCAAGGCCGGCTTCCACGTCGCCGCGGTGGACATGCGCGGTTACGGCATGTCCGACAAGCCACCGAACGGTTATGATCTGCGGCATGCCGCAGGCGACATCAACGGGATCATCGCGGCACTCGGTCATGATCGAGCCCTGCTGGTTGGCAATGACACCGGTGGCTCGGTCGCCTGGACCACCGCAACGGTCTACCCGGAACGCGTCGAGGGTGTGCTGTCGGTGGGTGCGCTGCATCCGGTGGATTTCCGCAGGGCCGTGCGTCGCCAACCCCTGCTCTTCCTGCCCGACCTGGGCAGGCTCGGTCTCTTCCGGCTGCCGATTCCCGTCCTGAAACTGCTGCGGAGCGTGGTCATCCGCGCCTCGCGCCGGGAGGTGGCACAAAACACCGGTCCGGCCTATCAGCGCAGCGGATCCTTCGCCGAGACCGCGCGGCTGCGTCGAAAAGCCATGTCCATCGACCATGCCTTCACTCCGATGATCCGTAACAATCGCCTGCTCACCGGGACGCTGCCGGCAAAACTGCAGAAGGACACCACCCCCGCTCCGGTTTGGCTGCTTAAACAGCACACGCACCGCTGGGATCACCTGATCCCCTATGCACGCGCCAGGAGCACGGGCACGCTGCGGGTGATTTCGATTCCCGGGACCAAGAATCTCCCGCACCTGGAGAACCCGGAGGAGTTCGCGGCCCAGGTGGCGCAGTTCGGCAATCAGCTTCGCAGGTGATCCCCCGCTAGGACGCGGCGCACTGCATGGTGTCAACGGGGGTGGTCAGCGTCGTGACATCCCCGATCCTGTTCCGCACCTCTGCCGCGGTGAGCACGTACCCCGTGTCGGAGCCGTCAATCGCGGCGCCGAAGACCACACCTGCGACATTGCCCCTGGTGTCCACCATCGGACCACCGGAGTTGCCCGACTGGACCGAGCCGCGCACCGAATAGGCCTCACGCTCATGCTCGCCGCTGGCGTAGATGTTGCTTCCGGTGATCATGATGCGCTCCCGGATACGCGCCGGGGAGGCGGTGAAGGGACCCGACATCGGAAAGCCCATGATGATCGCGTCATCTCCGGTCTCGAGCGGAACCTCGGACCAGGCGAGGGGATCGATACCCAGTCCGGGGCTGTGCAGCACCGCGATATCGACATCGGGATCATAGAAGACCACGTCCGCGGAGCGTGTGCCCACCACGGTGTCCAGCGACACGGTCGACGTACCGGCCACCACATGGGCATTGGTTACCACATAGTCCTCCGCCGCGACAAAACCGGATCCCATGAGTCGGCGGGAGCACTCCTGCGCATCCCCCATCACGTGGATCACCGACGGGCGCAGCGACTCCACCAGCTGCCGGTTCTCCACATTGATGTTCGGGGCCTCGACCTCGCGCACGGGACGGTTGTCAAAGGGCGACACCAGGGGTGGCAGCCCCGTGTCGCTGAGCATGGCCGAGATCTTCGAGGGGAGGTTGTCCAACCCCGGCGGGGTATGGGCATCGACGAAGCCGAGGATCTGTGAATTCCTGATCCCCGCTGCGACGGAACCCGACATCGCCGTGGCCAGGGGTATTGACACCAGCCATACCACGATCAGGGTCGCCAGCCCCTGAAACACCGCCCCGACGAAGGAATCGAGCAGCCGCGAGGACCTGAATCTGATCCGATCGCGGATGGCCACTCCCAGTTGGGCGCCGATGAGGTTTCCCAGGCCCACGAGGAGCACCACCACACCGATGGCGAGAAGAAAGCGCAGCGCGGTTGATTCGGTCAGCCCCATCAGCAGGGGGGCGCAGGCGGCGCCGATGATCAGGCCGGCAACCACACCGACCGTGGACAGCAGGGAGGTGAACGCTCCCTGCCGCCAGCCGCTGTACAGGGCGAACACCATGACGAGGACGATGATGGCATCGACGACCAGACTCGAACTCAACAATTGGTGGGTGCTCAACTCTTTCAGACGACGGACGGGGCAATGGACCGGGCATCCCTGCCCGGGCATATCGCTCCGATTTTAGGCCACACCCCCACCGCTTGCCGAATAAAACCCGCCGCATGGTTCATCCTTTTTCGCTGTGAAATCGCCCGGTACTCCCCACCCGGGTGTGAGCCCACCGCGGGAACGCCGCTTATGGAAGGTGGGGCGGAGCGCCTTGGTGTCCCGCTGGCCTCAGTGGCGTTCCTGGTTGCGTGATGCGGCCAGTGTCTCCTGCAGATCCACCACCGTGGAGGTATCCCATCCGTGCGCCCAACCCGCCTGATCGAGCAGAGTGGACAGCAGCCCGCCGGTAAAGCCCCAGATCACGTAGTCGTCGATGATGAAGGCGGGGCCGGTCCATCCCCGCCAGCCGACCATGATGCGGTTGGCAGGGTCAATGAGATCGTAAACCTGCACGTCAAAGACCGCATCCGCCTCGTCGGGGCTGACCACTGACACCGGGGAGGGGCTGTGCCAGTGGCCGAGGACGGGGTAGACGGGATATCCGGTGGCCCGGATGTGCACCTCCTCGAGCTGGGCGAGGGGTGTGGCTGTGCGCCGGTCCAGGCCGGTTTCCTCCCACGCCTCGCGGAAGGCACAGTCCACGGGGTTTTTGTCCTGCGGATCCATGCGGCCACCGGGAAAGGCGATCTGCCCCGAGTGCGAGCGCATGGACGGTGAGCGGTGCGTCAATAGCACGGCGGCGTCATTGGGCAGGTCGAAGGAGGTTTCTGAGCCGGAGAACAGCATCAGTACCGCGGCGCGTCTTTCCAGGTCGCGCGCGGGTATCGCCCCGGCGCCGGGGTTGTGCAGATGTCCGCCATCGATGCGGTGCAGCAGCCGGTGCATCCACACCGGTGCCTTGGAGGGCATGAGCCTGACATTCTGACCCGGGAAGTCATGGGGGAGGTGGGGCGTCATCCCTGCACCTCCCCCACCGCGGATTCCAGGTCCCCCAGGCTGTCAAAGGTGCGCGGAAAGGTTGCCAGGACCTCGCCCTGTGCCGACACCAGCATCGTGATCGGCACGACGGAGGGCAGCCCCAGCCTGCCGGCGAACAGGTTCGAGTCATCCTGATAGGAGGGCAGGGAGATTCCGAGATCATTGAGCATCATGGCACCGTTGCCCGCATTGGCGTCCGCGTGCACGCCCACCACCTCGTACTCCGGGTGCGCCGCGGCGAACTGGTCAATGATCGGAAGTTCGGTGCGGCAGGGCCCGCACCACCAGGCCCAGAGGTTGACCAGGGTGGGCTTGGACGCACCGGCCGGGTTCTCCGCCCCGCCGAGGCAGGGCAGTTCGACTCCGGCCACCCCGGCTGCGGGGCAGTCCGGGCGGGGGGCGACGACGCTGCTTGTCGACGCCTCCCCCACCACCTGGCCGCCTCCGTCGGCGGGTTCACCACCGGAGCTCAGCAGGCGCGGAATCACCGCGACAATCACCGCCAGCACCACCACAACGGTGGCGAGATACCACTTTGCGCTCGCCGTCATCTATTCAATCCCCGCCATCTTCAGCAGGTGCTCCCTGTCATCGCTCTTGATCAGCTTCTGCGCCTCCATGGGGTCGGCGGGTCCCTCCAGTCCGAAGGAGGGACAATCCGCCGCGAGCATGCACGCCCCGCAGGCGGCGCGTCGGCTATGGCATATTCTACGTCCATGGAAGATGATGCGGTGGGAGAACATAGTCCATTCCGATTTTTCAATCAGCTCCCCGATCGCGTGCTCAACCTGCACGGGATCCGTCAACTCCGTCAGCTTCAACCGTCGCACTATCCTGCCGAAGTGGGTGTCCACCGTGATACCGGGAACGCCGAACGCGTTTCCGAGCACCACATTGGCGGTTTTTCGACCGACCCCCGGCAGTCTGACCAGCTCCGCCATGGTGCGGGGTACCTGGCCGTCGTAAAGCTCGGTGAGCTGGGTTCCGAGCCCGATCAGGGAAGCGGCCTTGTTGCGGTAGAAGCCGGTGGGACGGATCATCTCCTCGAGTTCCGCACGGTCCGCCCTGGCGTAGTCGCGGGCGCTGCGGTAGCGCGCGAACAGGGCCGGGGTCACCTGGTTGACGCGGACGTCGGTGCACTGCGCCGAGAGGATCGTGGCCACGGTCAGCTCCAGGGGGGTGCGGAAGTCCAGCTCGCAGTGGGCGTCCGGATACGCCAGGGCGAGGGTCCGGTTGATGCGGCGGGCCCGGCGTTTTCTCCCCAGCGCGCTCTCCTCGCCCCTGCCAGCGATATGCGATCCGACCCGGGGGCGTCTGATCGGTGTAATTGATCCCATAGCCACTACAGTGCCAGACCCCCGGGCCGCGCATTGCGGGCGCATCCGGGATAGGATGCTAAGTCATGACTGTTTTCGCCGTAGTCCTGGTTCCGCTTCTGCTGATGTTCTTCGCCTTCACCATGGAACGCATCGAAGCGTCGCTGCTCAAGGCACCCGAGCTGCCGGAGACGCTCACCGAGGTCCCCGCCTTCCCGCACAGCGCCGCGGCCTGAGGTGCCCGCCCCGCGCGTATTTTCTTCCACTGCAGCCCGAAGCTGTGACAAATCGACGGTTTGACTGTCGTCGTGACAAATCACATAGTAGGGTGGTCCTTGACACATAAACAGGGGCAACTATTTTCCGCCCCCGTCCGGATCGCGCGGCAACCCCGAATTGGCATGCATTTGCCACTACTCATCCGGACTCAAACAGATATGTGTGCAGACGAAGGAGAAAAGTAGTGGAAGGTGTACAGGATATCCTGTCCCGCGCCGGAATTTTCCAGGGCGTGGACCCGACGGCCGTGAACAGCCTGATTCAGGACCTGGAGACGGTACGTTTCCCCCGCGGAGCAACAATTTTCGACGAGGGCGAGCCCGGAGACCGTCTCTACATCATCACCTCCGGCAAGGTGAAGCTGGCCCGTCACGCCCCCGATGGTCGCGAGAATCTGCTGACCATCATGGGCCCGTCGGACATGTTCGGCGAGCTCTCCATCTTCGATCCCGGTCCGCGCACCTCCTCGGCCGTGTGCGTCACAGAGGTGCACGCCGCCACCATGACCTCCGAAATGCTGCGTGCCTGGGTGGGCAACCACCCCGAGATCGCCGAACAGCTCCTGCGCGTGCTGGCCCGTCGCCTGCGCCGCACCAACGCCTCGCTGGCGGATCTCATCTTCACCGATGTCCCCGGCCGGGTGGCCAAGACACTGCTCCAGCTTGCCAATCGCTTCGGTACCCAGGAGGCCGGTGCGCTGCGCGTCAACCACGACCTCACGCAGGAGGAGATCGCCCAGCTCGTCGGCGCCTCCCGGGAGACCGTGAACAAGGCCCTGGCCACCTTCGCACACCGCGGCTGGATCCGCCTCGAGGGCAAGTCCGTCCTCATCGTCGATACCGAGCACCTGGCCCGTAGGGCACGATAGATTCATCGGCACATCCATCAGTGAGGGGCCCGGGCATCAGCCCGGGCCCCTCACTGATGGATGTGGTTAATTAAGAATTCAGGCGTTGGTGTCGTGCGCCGCAGTCCTGGACTCGAGATCGTCAAGGTAGCGGATGGCAACATGTGTGGACTGCTCGGCCGCGCCGCGCAGCACGGGATCGACATCGTCATAGATGGCGTCGATGAGATCCTTCATGGAAATATCGCGGCCCTGCTCCGCCCAGACCCTGCGGATCTGGTTCAGACGCTGCTCCCTGCGGTCGATGTACTTGCGGGCGAAGGCCGAGACGTCCGCCCCGTCGGGACCGTGACCCGGAAGCAGACGGACGTTTTTCCCGCGCTTCTCCAGAAGCGCCAGGGACTTCAGGTACTCACCCAGATCCCCGTCGGTCTCGGAGATCATGGTGGTGTGCCGACCGGCGATCGTGTCGCCGGTGATGATCCCCTCGAGCGTTGACTCATGGGGGGTGCCGCTCCAGACGAAGAAGCACACGGAATCACGGGTGTGCCCCGGAGTGGCCACAACCTCCAGCTGGGGGGTGACACCATCGATGGTGATGATCTCGCCGTCCTTCAGATGGGGCGCACCGGCGCAATAGGTCGGATCGAGCGCCCGGACCGGGGCGCCCGTGAGCTGACGGAACCTGGTGGCTCCATCCGCATGGTCATGATGGCGGTGTGTGAGAAGAATCAGCCCGACCTCATCCGCCTTGGAATGGAGGACATTGAGGTGACCCTCATCTTCCGGACCCGGATCGACGACGATACTCCGGGGATCCTCGGGTGCACGGATGACCCAGGAATTGGTACCCTCCAGCGAGCTATAGCCTGGATTCGGGCACAGAACAACAGAAGCGGACGGGGTAACCGGCCGCAATTGACTGTAAGCGGGATGCTCCATGTGTCTCAGCTTATCGTGCCCGAGCGATTTCGTGGAACTGAAGGGACAAACCCGTTTCCCGCACCGCGGTGGCCGGGCGCCGGTGCCCGCGGACCGTCCGCGAAAGCCGCGTCAACGCCGGGTGATTAGTCGGCGATCTCCACGATGACCTCGACCTCGACGGGGGAATCCAGCGGAAGAACGGCCACGCCGACCGCCGAACGTGCGTGCGCGCCGGACTCCCCGAAAACCTCGACCATGAGGTTGGAGGCCCCGTTGATCACGGTCGGCTGTCCGCCGAAATCGGGGTCGGAGGCGACGAATCCGACGACCTTGAGCACCCGTGTGACCTTGTCGATGCCGACCAGGGCGTCGATGGCCGCCAGTGCGTTCAGCGCCGCCGTCCGCGCGTAGGTTGCCGCGTCCTCGGCGGTGATGGCGGACCCGACCTTCCCGGTCGCGGGAAGCCGGCCGTCAGCGAACGGAAGCTGTCCCGATGTCCACACCTGGTTTCCGGTGCGGATGGCGGGGATGTAGGCGGCGACGGGTGCGGCGACGGTGGGCAGAACAATTCCGAGTTCGGCCATACGTTGTGTGGTGGAAGCCATGATGCTCAGGCCACCTCGCGCTTCATGTAGGCGACGAGGTTCTCCGGGTTCATTCCCGGCATGACGGAGACGAGTTCCCACCCGTCCTCGCCCCAGGTATCCAGGATCTGTTTGGTGGCGTGTGTGATCAGCGGTACGGTCGCATATTCCCATTTGGTCATGCAGACCACCATACCGGCGGCGGGGGCCCTCCGGAACGGAACCTCGGGTCAGATGCCGGAGAGGTCCCCGCCCTGCGCCAGGTACTCCGCCCAATTGGTTACGTGGGGGTTCTTTCGGAGCAGTGCACGACGCTGACGCTCGGTCAACCCGCCCCACACCCCGAACTCGACCTTGTTGTCCAGCGCGTCGGCACAGCACTGCACGGCGACGGGGCAGTGTCGGCAGATCGTCGCGGCGCGGCGCTGGGCCGCCCCGCGGACAAAGAGGGCATCCGGATCACCGTTTCGGCACTTGGCCTGTGTCACCCACTCCCCACGCTCGGACTGCTCCGCGGTGTCAGTGGAAACAAGACCCTTGGCAAAGGGGTTGTTGCGCTGCTCTCGGATGACTGATGTCATGACACGCTCCTCTAGCTAGGATGCCATCAAATCTAAGTACACCAGTTAGTGTATTCACACTGCTGAACAGTTGTCGAATGCATCACACCTTCGGGGGATGATTACTCACATTTCCTATCATTCGAGGTTCACGAATCACCCACCCAGTGGTTAGGCTGTTGGGGTGTCTATCACCCAGTCCCTGACGAAGATTCTGGCATCCACGGTCGCCGCGGGCGTCCTGGGCGCCGTCGCGCTCGTTCCCCTCGCCGGGATCTCCGGGGTGGCGGTCGCCCGCACGAATGAGACGATGCAGTCGAATCTCGCCGATCTCACCGATGGTCGCGGACCCGGCGTCACCACCATCACCGATGCCACCGACACTCCGATCGCCCACCTCTACACCCAGCGCCGTTTCGAGGTCACCGGTGATGAGATCTCGCAGCCGATGAAAGATGCGATCGTGTCCATCGAGGACCGTCGCTTCTATGAGCACGACGGCGTCGATCTGCAGGGGTTCGGCCGCGCCATGCTGACCAACCTGGTCGCCGGCGGAGTCGAACAGGGTGCATCGACCATCAATCAGCAGTATGTGAAGAACTGGTTGCTGCTGGTGGATGCCAAGGACGAGGCCGAGCAGGCCGCGGCGATCGAGACGTCGATCCCCCGCAAACTCCGCGAGATGCGCATGGCCTCCAACCTGGACGACACCCTGAGCAAGGATGAGATCCTCACCCGCTACCTCAATATCGTGCCCTTCGGCAACGGCGCCTATGGAATCGAGGCGGCGGCGCGCACCTACTTCGGTATCCCGGCCGCGGAACTGACGGTACCGCAGTCCGCGATGCTCGCAGGAATGGTGCAGTCCTCGTCCTACCTCGATCCCTACACCAACCACGACGCCGTGTTCGATCGGCGCAACACCGTTCTGCAGGCCATGGCGGATGAGGGGTACATCCTCCCCGAGGAGGCGGCCGCCTACCAGCTGGAGCCACTGGGAACACTTGACTCCCCGGCGGGGCTGTCCAATGGATGCATCGGCGCCGGGGACCGAGGCTTCTTCTGCGACTACGCCCTGAAGTATCTCGACGAGCAGGGAATCTCCCAGGACATGCTGGCGCGTGATTCCTACACCATCAAGCTCACCCTCGATCCGGAGGCGCAGGATGCGGCGAGGGCGGCACTGGTGTCCAACACCGACCCCACCACACCCGGTGTCGCAGCGGTGACCAATGTCATCCGCCCCGGGGAGAATTCCCATGACATCCTCGCAATGGCCTCCTCACGCAACTACGGTCTCGACCTCGATGCCGGGGAGACCATGCTCCCGCAGACCTCCTCGCGGGTGGGCAACGGTGCGGGATCGGTGTTCAAGATCTTCACCGCCGCCGCGGCCATTGAGCAGGGTGTCGGCCTGGACACGGTCCTCGATGTCCCCCGCCGCTTCGAGGCAAGAGGCATGGGTGCCGGAGGCGCCGCGAACTGTCCCGCGAACACCTACTGTGTGGAGAACGCCGGAAACTACCCCGCCCAGCTGACCCTCCAGGACGCGCTGGCGCAGTCCCCCAACACCACCTTCGTCCAGCTCATCGAGAAGGTCGGGGTCCCGGCCGTTGTGGATCTCTCCGTCAAGCTGGGTCTGCGCAGCTATACCGATGAGGGGAGCTTCGACGGCGAATCCTCGATCGCCGACTACATGAAGAACAACAACCTCGGTTCCTACACCCTCGGGCCCACCGCGGTGAACCCCCTGGAGCTGGCGAATGTCGGGGCCACCATCGCCTCGGGCGGGGTGTGGTGCGAACCGAATCCGATCTCCTCCGTTCGCGACCGCGATGGAAATGAGGTCTTCATCGACCGACCCGCCTGTGAGCGGGCGGTGGATGAGAAGATGGCCGACGCGCTGTCGGTGGGCATGAGCCATGACACCACGATCGGTACTGCCGCAAACGCCGCCCGCTCCTACGGCTGGAGTGCTCCCGTCTCGGCCAAGACCGGTACCACGGAGTCCAACCAGTCCTCGGCCTTCCTCGGCTTCAACAGCGAGATCTCGGCTGCGCCGTACATCTACAATGACGGCACCACCACCTCCTCGCTGTGTTCCTCACCGGTCCGCCAGTGCTCCAGCGGCAATCTCTTCGGCGGCAACGAGCCCGCCCGGACCTGGTTCCAGTTGGCCACCAACGATTCGGCGGCGCTGTCCGGGAACATCCCGCAGACCAACGATGAGTTCCGTCTCGGCACCTCCGGGGCCCTGCTGCGCGACGTCGTCGGAATGAGCGAGACCAGCGCCCGCAGGCAGCTTGAGTCGAAGAACTACCGCGTGACGACGCGCACCGTCGCCGGCAACGGCCGACCACGCGGCACCGTCGTCTCTGCCAACCCAGAGGGCGGGGTGCTGTCCAACGGTGGGACCGTCGTTCTCAGCATCTCCGATGGATCCGCCGCCGCCCCGGCCGCACCCGCCCAGCCCCCGGCACCCGGCGGCGAGCCGGCTGCACCCCCTGAGGCTCCCTCTCTCGAGGACGCCATCAATGACGCGGTGAGGCAGCTCCTCGGGAACTAGCAGATCAGGACAAACGGCTCTTCACCGCGGTGGAGAGCCGTTTTCCATCGGCGCGGCCGGCCGCGGCGGCGGTGGCCGCCCTCATGACCTCGCCCATGTTCCGCATTCCGACCTCGCCTCCGTGTGCCTGCGCCACCTCGGTGATGGAGGCGTCGACAAGCTCATTGAGCTCCTCGTCGCTGAGCTGACGCGGCTGGTAGGACTCCAGGATCGCGGCCTCCTTCAGCTCGGTCTCCGCGAGTTCTCCACGCCCGTTCTCCGCATAGACCTCGGCGGACTCGTGGCGCTTCTTGATCTCCCTGGCGATGACCTTGAGCACCTCCTCGTCGCCGAGTTCATGCTTGGTGCCGGTGGTCTCCTCCTGGGTCAGTGCGGACAACAGCATCCGCAGGGTGCCGGTCCGGTCCCTGTCCCGTGCCTTCATCGATGCGGTCAGGTCGGCGCGGATCTTTCCCTTAAGTTCACTCATGCCAACCGAGAATACTCCCCGGGTAAGATGGACCAGGTGTTTGTCAACGCAAGAAGCATCGCCATAGCCACCGGGACCCTGATCGCCGCGGGTCTGGGAACCCTCGCGTGGGGCGTCAGCGAGCTCAATAAATTCCAGCTCAAGACCCTCACCCTGCCACTGTTCGAACCTGGCACGCTGCGCGGGGATGAGGAGTTCCGTATCCTCCACATCTCGGACCTGCACATGATCCCGGGGCAGGAGACAAAGAAGGCGTGGGTCAGTGCACTCGACTCGCTGGAGCCGGACCTGGTGATCAACACCGGCGACAATCTCAGCGATGAAAAGGCCGTACCGGATGTCCTGCGCGCCCTGGGTCCGCTGCTCTCGCGTCCCGGAATGTTCGTATTCGGCACCAACGACTACTGGGCACCCAGGCTGGTCAACCCGGTAGGATACCTGCTGGGCAGGAAGCGCGAGGTCAGCCACATCGACCTGCCGTGGAGGAGCATGCGTGCCGCCTTCATCGAAAGAGGGTGGCAGGACGCGAACCAGAACCGGCTGGAGTTCCAGGTCGGACGCATCCGCCTTGCCGCCGCCGGGGTGGACGACCCCCATCATGACCTCGACGACTACGAGGAGATCGCCGGGCCTCCGAACGCCGACGCGGACCTCTCCCTCGCGCTGCTCCACGCCCCGGAACCCCGCGTTCTGGAGCGATTCGAGGCTGACGGCTACCAGCTGTCGCTCTCCGGCCACACCCACGGTGGCCAGATCTGTCTTCCGGGATCGCACGCCATCGTGACCAATTCCGGCATCGACCGCGGGCGGGTACAGGGGCTCCACCGCTTCGGACGGATGTGGATGCACGTGAGCAACGGCCTCGGCACCTCGAAATTCGCCCCCGTACGCATCTTCTGCCGACCGAGTGCAACCCTGCTCCGGATCGCCGAGAGGCCTGCCTAGCTGGCGTTTTGGCCATCAAACCGTGCTGCGCTAAAGTAGTTCGAGTATCACGGGATATGGCGCAGCTTGGTAGCGCGCGTCGTTCGGGACGACGAGGTCGCAGGTTCAAATCCTGTTATCCCGACCAGATGTTCTCCAGGAAACCCCCTTCATCACGGCAGCGCGCCGTGGCGGAGGGGGTTCGCCGCGTCCGTCGCTAGGTTTCCGCCGGTGTCAGGACGATATCGAAGCGCGCCCTGGACCAGCTCTGTTCACCGATGTCCCGCCCATCGGGGGTCGCGGTCCCCGGGGAGTGCTCCTCGAAGCGGGTGATCAGGGAGTCCTTGACCCCGAACACCGACTCCCCGATCTCCAGCTGCGGATCGCCGTCGACGAAGATGTGGGTGACCAGGGTGCGGTATCCGGGCGCGGTGACCATGAAGTGCAGATGGGCGGCACGGACCGGGGAACGCCCCACCGCTTGGAGCATCCTGCCGACGGGCCCGTCGTGGGGAATGGGATAGGGCACGGGAGTCAGACCCCAGAACCGGTAGTTGCCCAGATCATCGCTGTGGAGGTGTGCCCTGCCCGCCATCCGGCCGTCATCATATTGGACGTCGTAGAATCCGTCCTCATCACACTCCCACACCTCGATCCGCGCCCCCGGAATCGGAACGCCCTCGGTGTCGGTGACCGATCCCTCCACCCACGCAGGTTGCCCGACGGCCCCGCCGGCGATGTCGCCACCGAGTTCGATCTCGGGGGCATCATCGACGAAGAAGGGACCGAAGACAGTGGCCTCCGTCGCATTCTTGTAGGCCTCGTTGTTGACCGCGATCGTCTGCATGGAGGCCCCGAGGGTATCGGAGAGCAGCACGAACTCCTGCCTGCGGTCATCGGTGATGTGCCCGACTGCCGTGAGGAACTCGATGGCACTGTTCCACTCCTGTTCGCTCAGCCGGACATCACGGATGAAGTCGTGCAGGTGGACGACCAGCCGCTGCATGACCAGTCGGAGCCTGGGGTCCTCGCATTCCGCGAAGGATGCGAGCACCCGCTCGACCAGTTCCTCCTCGATCTGGGTCTGCGAACGCGGTTGTTCCGTCTGTGCCTGTGTCATGGTGGTACTCCTTTTTTTTCTGGGTTTTTCTACAGGGTCTGTGCGGGGCGTGTGCCCTCACGGTCCAATCCGGTGGACAGGTGCAGCCCGTGGATGATTTCCTCGAGCCTCTCGGTGAGCTCATCCGTGGTGGCGGCGGTCGCCGCGACGTAGAAGTCGGGGCGCAGGACCGCGAAGCGGGCGCCGGTTCGTGAGAACCAGCGCCCGTAGCAGCCGTCGGCGTCGGTCACCCGGTAGCCGCTGCCGGCGGGGCCGAGGGGGACCAGGTGGGCGTCGATAAGCGAGAGTTGTCCGAGCATCCGCCCATCGAGCACCTCCGCGGGATCGGTGTCCCAGCCCAGGATGACCCAGCCGCGTCCGACGAGGTCGTCGAAGCGGCCGCTCCGCCCGTCGACGTCAACCACCCCCTGAACCGACAGCTCGCCGGAACCGGGAGTGTCGGCGCACCACAGTCCGGCACCGAGGGTCGCCACGTCGGTGTTGACGGGGGTGCCCTCGGAGCCCGCCAGTTCCGCGATCATTCGGGCGTCCCGACTGGCTGCCTCCTCCCGATCGGCGATGCAGATGATCCGACCGAGGTCCATGGAGAAGCGGATGTAGTGGGTGACATGCTCGACGCGCTCCGTGGTGTAGCTGTCCAGCAGTTCCTCGGATGACCTCCCGGAGAGCACGAGGTCCAGCCGCCAGGCGAGTGCGAGGGCATCCCGGAGGCCTGCGCACATCCCCTCCCCCGCGAAGGGCGGCATGAGGTGGGCGGCGTCCCCTGCGATCAGTCCGCGACCCTGTCGCCACTGTGTGGCCCAGCGCGCCTGGAACCGGTAGACGGCCGATCGCTCCAGGATGGCGTTGTCGGGCGTGACGTCCCAGGGTTCGAGCAGCTGCCATGCGGATTCGGGGGTGGCGAGCTGCTGCGGATCCTCACCCGGCAGCGCCATGAACTCCCAGCGGCGGCGTCCCGGTCCGCCGGGCACGATCGTCGTCGGCCGGGCGGGGTCACACAACTGCCAGTGCGCGGGGGTGAACTCCCGGTCATCGGTCGGGCGCAGATCGAGGATCAGCCAGTCGAAGAAGTATCCCAGATCCGCGAACTCGATTCCGAGTGCCTCCCTGACGAAGCTGTTGGCCCCGTCCGCACCCACCGCGAAACGGGCGTTGATTGACTCGCGCCGACCCCCGTGGGTTCCGGATACGGTGATGGACCGCCCATCCTGGTCCACCCCGTCCGCCTCCCAGCCGGTTCGGATCTCGATGTTGGCGTACCGCCCCGCGATTTCTCGGAGTCGCTTCTCAAGATCAGGCTGATAGAACCAGTAGCGGGTGCGCCAGGCGGAGTCCGTCATCGAGTTCCAGTCGACCTCGAGCAGGGTTTCCCGGTCCGCGTTCTTCCAGTAGTAGAGATCGTCGTGGAATTCGATGGCGGGGTCATTCTCCGAATCGATACCCAGTATTCCCAGGATGCGGGCTATTTCGTGGTCATAGGTGACCGCTCGGGGGCGTTCGTAGAAGGTGGGCCACTTCTCGACGATGATGCTGTCGTGCCCGGCGCGGGCGAGCAGTATGGCCAGCAGCAGTCCGACCGGACCGCAACCGACGATGGCCACGTCGGTCCTGTCCTGTGCGGTTCGGGGCGGTGAACTCGTGGTAGGTGACACAGATTTCCCTTCCCATCAGATGTGTTTCAGATCATGTTGTCTGAGTCACATTCTGACACGGGATTCAGAAATGAACAATGGTTCGCATTAATCCGGCCGGAACCACCCCCGTGGTGCGGTAACTTGAGAGGCATGGCCACCGCAGATGTCGATAAATCCCTCCCCCGGGCAGAGGGACGTCGCCAGCGCCGCCGCGAACTGACCCGTGCCCGGCTCATTGACGCCGCCCGTACACTCGCGGCCGCACACACCGCCGAGAGCATCGGGATCACCGACATCACCGAGGCCGCGGACGTGGGAACGGGAACCTTCTACAACTACTTCTCCTCCCGCGACGAGATCCTCGAGGCGGTTGCCGAGGAATCCATGGAGACCGTCGGCGCGGCACTGGACCGCGTGATGACCGAACTCGGCGACCCCGCCGAGGTCTTCGCCGGCTCACTGCGCCACCTCGTCCGCCACGCGTTGACGGACCCGGTGTGGGGCTGGTTCATCGTCCGCATGGGAGCCTCGCACCCGAAACTGCTCGAGATTCTCGGTCCCCGCGCCCGCCGGGACCTGCACCGCGGTCTCGAAGCCGGCCGCTTCGAGATTCAGGATCTCGACCTCGCCGTCACCTGCACCTTCGGCTCGCTGATTTCCGCGATCAGGCTGGCACTGTCCGACCCCGCGGTACCGGACCGGGACCAGCAGTTCGCGGTGTCCATGCTCTGCATGGTCGGCGTCCCCCCCGCGGACGCACGCACCGTCGCAGCCCGCCCGCTGCCCGAGGTCTGAAACCCAGCTTATCGACGCACTGACAGGCGCCACACGGCCATCATCTGGCGCGGTGCCTGCGCACCGCGGCACGGTTCGCACACCGTACCGAGCAGTACCTTTGGCGTCCGTTGCGCGTGACGTCGACGACCACCGCGGTGCAGCCGTCGCCAGGCGCCTCCCCGGCCGCACAGCGCCGGAGCCTGTGCATACCGCGGGTACTGAGATGGAGGGCGGTGCCCACGCTGATCACGGCCCGCAGGACACGCGGCAGGGATTGTTCATCGTCGCGGTAGTGCAGGTGCCATCCCTCGTTGTCGTGGTCGGCCAGCCTGGGGTACGCGGCCGCGGCGGCCATGTGATCGTTGAGGATCCGGGCGCGGACCACATGGTCCCCCGCATCGACGACACGGAGCCAGTCATCGATGACCCCCCTTGTTAGCCGATGATCATCGGAGGCCTCCGGAAACGCCATGGTCATGCCGAACTCCCTGGTCCTCGCCTCGATGCCGGCGCGTTCGGCGGGCCAGTCATTGGCCAGGGACGCAGCGAGCAGGACCGCATATTGTCCGTAAGGGTTGAGATGCATAAGACCATTACACCATAGTGTGGGAATGAGAATCTTCCAGCTAGAAAACCAACGGTCCGCCGGGGTGCATGAACACGCCTGGAGCATCGAATCGAGCCACGGAACGTCCGTGGGGCGGCTGCTCTACGTGCGCAGTCTCTTATACACCTCCGCCGCGGCCGACGACGGCTCAGGCGATGACCACGGTAGGTCGCATCGCACTAATACAGTCGTGCTCTTGTACACATCTTCGACTTGCACACTTGCGCATATGACTACTAGTGTAGACATGG
>NZ_LT821239.1:595121-704696 GCF_900169525.1 Corynebacterium pacaense | reverse complement strand
CGGGGGCCCAAGACACGCCCAGGATCATCAAGTAGACCCCCGAAACGCCCGGGGGGCGGCTCCTCCCCGTGCATTGGGTCTGCGGCCAAAGACGAACCGACCTCCGACACCCCCCCGGGTACCCCCCACCCCACCGGGGCCTGGCTGTGCGTGCCCCCCTCCCCGACCCCCCCCGCCCCGCCCCGACAGCGACTCCACCCAGTGCCTGGTCTCCCTCGGATTCCTCAGATGCACGACCCTCAACCCTGGAAAGCGCGCCTCCAGAGTGGGGATGACCGGCTTCAGCTGGTTCCTGGTGCGCCAGCCCCAGCGCAGGATGTGCTCATCATCGGTGAAGATCGTGGCGAGGGAAGGCTCGACATTGCCGTTCCACAGCCGCTTCCGCCAGAGGCGCCTGTGCAGGGTGCGCCGGATCAGTCTTCTCATCTGCACAACGGTGGGATAGTCCAACCACAGGACGGTATCGGCACGGGCGGTGATCAGCGGCCTGGCCTGGCGGTACTGCAGTTCGATCACCCATCGCGGGCCGGCGATGAATGCCTCGACATCGGCGAGGAACGCATCACGCGGCTGCCATCCGGGACCGTGGTAGAGACTATCAATCTCAACGCGCGGATACCCCAGAATCTCCGCCACCTGCCCGGACAGGGTGGTTTTTCCCGAGCCGCTGGTCCCGGCGACGGCGATTCTCTGGGGCTCCCAATCAACGGGGTCGAAGGCACTGAGCATTCGACCAACCCTAATAGACGCCTGGGCGCGGGTCGACCCGCCGGCATTGCGAGGCGGGAAGCTACGCGGGAATCCGCCTCCGCGTTATTCTCAGAATGACCCCGCCGATCACACCAACCGCCACCAGCACCGCGACACTCATCCAGATGGCGGACTGGGCCCCGTCATTGCCGAGCGAGACCAGTGCGAAGGTCGGGTAGTGCAGCGGCATGATTCCGGCCAGCGCCCGCCAGAGGGTGGAGATCTCCGAGACCGCCTGCACACTCCACACATGGGCCACCACAGCCACCTGCAGGAGCCATCCGACCACCCCGAGGACCACCGCAGCCGTGCCCCCGAACAGCTGAACCATCACGCGGGTGAGAATCGCGCCCACAACGGTTGCCAGCAGCAGCACCGCCGACGATGCCGCGAGCACCGCCGGGGACATCCCGAACGCCACGGTGAAAAGGACGATCCCGCCCAGTGCCGTGATACCGAGCAGAACGATGACCGTGAGCAGGCGGTTCTTCAGGGTCGCCCAGCCGATCGCCGCTCCTCCGAGCATCACAAGGGTGGCGATAAGGAAAGCATACATCGGGGCCAGCGCCATACTGCGCCCATCCTCGCCCGCCTGGCCGGTTGCACCCTCCTCCGCCCCGGTGGCCTGAACCACGGGAAGCGCCCGCTGGACCGCACCCGTCTTGTCCTGGACCGCCGTGGCCATGGAATCCAGGCGCTCCGCGCCCTCATCGAGGGTGGAGAAGCCGTTGACAGCCTTGTCCACTCCCTCCTCAAGCTGGCTCAGTCCAGATGACAGTTCGGCAGCACCGTTTGTCGCTGAGTAGATGCCGTCATGGAATCCATAGCCGGGCACCGCGAGCTGATTGGCCAGGTCACGGGTTCCCGAGCGGAGGTCGTTGAGCTGATCGGTCATTCCCACCGACAGCCCGAACTGCTGGATCTGCCTGCGCAGGTCCGCGAGCTGGCCCCGCAGCTGCTCGGCCTCGGGCGTCTTGCTATCCGCAAGCGTCTTATCCGCCTGGTCCATTACGGCGACCAGCTGCTGCTGCACCACCATGTACCCGTTGAGCTGTTCGACGGCCCCCTCGACCCCATCGGCGATCTCGGTGGCTCCGCTTCCCAACTGGCCCGTTCCCGCCTGGAGCTGCACCAGCCCATCGTGGAGGGCCTTGGCGCCGTCAGCGGCGCTGCCCATCCCGTCGGTGAGGGGGGTCGCGCCGTCGACAAGCTGTTGTGTGCCCCTGGTCAGCTCATCGGTGCCTGAGACAAGGAACCCCGCCTGGGTGCCGGCCTCCCCGGCTGCCCGGCGCGCATCGATCAGCGCCTGACTATTGGCGACGGCCGGCGCGGGCGCACCGGTGATCTCATCCTCGCCCGCCCACGCCCTGGAGATATCGAGGTCGGTCGCCGCAGCGAAAATAGTCCCTCCCAGCACCGGGATGAGGAGGAGCAGAGCGGCCAGAACGCTACGCAGTTTCGAGGTGGATGATGCGGCGCGGGCGGAGTCGGCGGACATAGTCAGCAATGTAGTAACTTCTCCATGTTTCATCGGTTAGGCGCACCGGTAAGCACCACCCCAAACGCTGGCGAGGTGGCGTGCGCAGGTCGCGGAGGCCCCAGGGGATTTCCGGGGTGGCGGCGGTGACGTCGGCAGGCGCCCTGCGCGTTGACGGACCGGTCAAAGTCCACCAACCGGCACCCATCAGCCCAGGACCCCCAAAGTTTGACCCACCTGTCCACAACCTGTGAAGCCCTGGCCCCATTCCGGAACGGCGGCCCCGACTTCCGGAACGGTGGCCCGCAGCCCGGTGGGGGCCGCAGCACCGCGGGCGGCGGTGACGTCGGCAGGCGCCCCCTGCGCGTTGACGGACCGGTCAAAGTCCACCAACCGGCACCCATCAGCCCAGGACCCCCAAAGTTTGACCCACCTGTCCACAACCTGTGAAGCCCCGGCCCCCACTTCCGGAACGGTGGCCCGCACTTCCGGAACGGTGGCCCGCGGAGCGAAAAGCTCAGAGTTGATTAGTTTTGCATAAATACTGACTTCACCCACCTCCACGTCTAGTATCAGAGGTGACACAACTCATTGAAGCTTTACCGATTACACGGAGGAAGTCCTCATGCGTTATAAGAAAACAGCCGCTGCAATCCTCACGGTCGCCATGATCACGGGGAGCACCACCGCAACAGCCAATGCCGTGACCGCCCCCTACCCCAGCTCAGAGATTCAGATGCCCCGCGAGTTTGTCCAGACTGTCCAGAACTTTGGCGTTCCCCACGATCTGGCTCTTGCCGGACTCCAGGTGGTCGCAGCGTGGCTGGCAATTGGTGTCGGCAGCTCCGTGGCCAGCGTCGGAAGCTCCGTCCTGGGCCTCGGCCTCGGTAGCTCAACCGCGCTGAGCACCTCGCTGTACTAAAACTCCGCACAGCGATCGCCGAGAGCCGCGCATTTTAGCGCCCGATCGGTACAAAGAGGGTACCCCATCGATCTCGGGGTGCCCTCTCCCTTATGGAAGGTTCAGCGATCAGCCCGGCTGGTTCGCCTCGCTGTCGCCATGATCAGGGCCGTACTTCTGCGCGAACAGTTCCTTGACCCGCGCACCGAGGTTTTCATCGACGGAACCCCAGTACCAGTAGACGCGCTCCTCAACCTCCGGTGAGACGCCCGCCATGGCATTGGTGATGTTGTCCGCCAGGCGCTCCCGTGCGGCGTCATCGAGGACCTCGCGGTAGAGGATTCCCGGCTGGATGAAATCATCGTCGTCCGGGTGCTTGACATAGGCTGCCCGGACGAGGTCGGTTCCGTGCGGATCCGGGTTGACGTAAAGGTCCGATGCCTGTCCGTAGCTGGTGTGGTTGGACGATGAGCTCACGCCGTCATCGAGGACTCCTGCGCCGCGGTCATACTTGTTCGGGCTGTAGGTCGGCTGACCCGCATCTGCGAAGAAGTACTCCATCGGCCCCTGGTGGGAGTAGGTGTTCCGGGGGACCAGGGGCTGGTTGACCGGCAGCTGGCGGTAGTTTGGCCCGATCCGGTAGCGCTGGGCATCGGCGTAGGCGAAGGCACGTGCCTGAAGCATGCGGTCGGGGGACAGTCCGACGCCGGGGACGATATTGCCGGGATCAAGGGCGATCTGCTCGATCTGGGCAAAGTGGTTGACCGGATTACGGTTGAGGATGAAGTATCCGACATCCTGGAGGGGGTAGTCCTTCTGGGACCAGGTCTTGGTCAGATCGAAGGGATTCCAGCGGTAGTTCTCCGCATCCTCGAAGGGCATGATCTGGACCTTGACGTCCCAGATGGGATAATTGCCCTCCTCGATGGACCGGTAGAGATCCTCGCGGTGGTAATCGGTGTTCTTGGAGACGACCTCCGCGGCTTCCGCGTCGGTGAAGGTTTCCCAACCCTGGCGGGTCTTGAAGTGATACTTGATCCAGACCGCATCGCCGGCCTCGTTGACCCACTGAAAGGTGTGCGATCCGAAGCCGTCCTGGTGGCGGGAGGTCTTCGGGGTTCCGCGATCACCCATGAGGTAGGTGACCTGGTGCGCGGATTCGGGGGTGCGGGTCCAGAAGTCCCACTGCATATCCGCGTCCCGGAGTCCGTTGTGCCCGAGGCGCTTCTGGGAATGGATGAAGTCGGGGAACTTCACGCCGTCCCGGAGGAAGAAGGTCGGGGTGTTGTTGCCGACGATGTCATAGTTGCCATCCTCGGTGTAGAAGCGCATGGCGAAACCGTGGACGTCACGCCAGGTGTCGGGGGAACCCTGCTCGCCGGCGACAGTGGAGAAGCGGATCGCCATCGGGGTGACGGTGCCGGGCTGGAACACCTTGGCCTTTGTGTATGCGGAGACATCCTCGGTGATATGCAGCTCACCGAATGCACCGTGACCCTTGGCGTGCGGGTTGCGCTCCGGCACGCGCTCACGGTTGAAGTGTGCGAGCTTCTCGATCAGGTGGATGTCATTGAGAACATTCGGCCCCTGGGCACCGTCGGTGATGGAGATGTTCTCGGACTGGACCGGTGCGCCGTTGAGTCGGCGACTGTTGGTGGCCTGGGCCGCAGCATCCTCCCGGCCTTTGTCCAGGATCTGGTCTGCTGCTGAGGTCTGATGGTCGGACATGAGCAAAGCCTTCCTTAAATATGGGTATCCTATGGATGTTGCCTTATTAATAGAATACCCGCTCATGTCACCTCCCGCCACCATCTTTTCGCATCCCAAGCGACTGACCAGCGCCTAAGTCATTCGACATCGGTATCGGCATCCGGTGACCACCCCCAGACCACCCCCTGTTTGCCGTGTCAACCTTGACCGTGATGTGTGCGGGCACCTGCAGCGTGACTCGCCTGAGCTGGTATTCTTGCCAACTGTGAAGCACCACGAGCGAAACGACGCGCATGTCACCGAGCTGGCCCTCGCAGCCGGCCGCGGCGACCGCTCGGCGCTCACGGAATTCATCCGCGCGACCCAGGACGACGTCTGGCGCCTGTTGGCGCACCTCGGCGGCCGCGAGATCGCGGACGACCTCACGCAGGAGACATACCTGCGGGTCATGGGCGCACTGCCACGCTTCGCTGCCCGATCCTCCGCCCGCACCTGGCTGCTCTCACTCGCCCGGCGCGTCTGGGTGGACAACATCCGCCACGACATGGCGCGTCCCCGCAAATCGATCGTCGAGTACGAGGACACCGGCGTCACAGACGGCAGCAGCTCGGCGATCTGGTCGGAGTGGATCGACGTCCGAACGCTTATCGACGCCCTGCCCGCCGAACGCAGGGAGGCACTGATCCTCACCCAGGTGCTCGGATACACCTACGAGGAGGCGGCCTCCATCGCCAGCGTCCGGGTGGGCACCATCCGGTCCCGGGTCGCCCGCGCCCGCGCGGATCTGATCAACGCGACCCGAAGCGCCGATGGCTCCGCGGAGGACCCCCCGCGCCAACTGGGCAGCTGAACAGCCTGAGCATCCATCCCCACCGACACCTTTTTTCACGGGAAGACCGAAACATTGGAACAACACAGCCCCACTCAGGAATCCTCCGATCTGAAAAGAGGTTTGAGTAACCGGCATCTGCAGCTCATCGCCATCGGTGGAGCCATCGGGACCGGACTGTTCATGGGGTCGGGAAAGACCATCTCGGTTGCGGGCCCCTCTGTCATCCTCGTCTACGCGATCATCGGATTCATGCTCTTCTTCGTCATGCGTGCGATGGGTGAGATGCTGCTGGCCAACCTCAACTACAAGTCGCTGCGCGACGCGGTCTCCGACATCCTCGGCCCCAGCGCGGGATTCATCACCGGCTGGACCTACTGGTTCTGCTGGATTGTCACCGGAATGGCCGATATCGTCGCCATCACCGGCTACACGCAGTACTGGTGGCCAGGGGTCCCCCTGTGGCTGCCGGGTGTCTGCGTGATCGTCCTGCTCTTCGCGCTGAATCTCGCGGCCGTCCGACTCTTCGGTGAGATCGAGTTCTGGTTCGCCATCATCAAGATCGTCGCCATCGTCGCCCTGATCCTGGTGGGGCTGTTCATGGTGCTCACAGCCTTCGAGTCCCCTGACGGCCATACCGCGAGCGTGGCCAATCTCATTGACAATGGTGGCTTCTTCCCCAACGGTCTCACCGGTTTCCTCGCCGGCTTCCAGATCGCCATCTTCGCCTTCGTCGGAATCGAGCTGGCGGGCACCGCCGCGGCTGAGACCAGGGATCCCGTGAAAACCCTGCCCCGGGCCATCAACTCCATTCCGATCAGGATCGTGATCTTCTACGTCCTCTCCCTGACCGTGATCATGATGGTTACCCCGTGGAACGAGGTCGACTCCAATTCAAGCCCCTTCGTGCAGATGTTCGCGCTCGCCGGGATTCCCGCCGCGGCCGGGGTGATCAACTTCGTGGTCATCACCTCGGCGGCGTCCTCGGCCAACAGCGGCATCTTCTCCACCTCCCGGATGCTCTTCGGCCTCTCCCTCGAGGGAGCGGCCCCGCGCGCCTGGTCCAGGCTGTCCAAATCCCAGGTGCCGGCCAGGGGCCTGGTCTTCTCGGTGCTCTGTCTGATCCCGGCGATCGCCGTGCTCTACGCCGGCGGAACGGTCATCGGAGCCTTCACCCTGATCACCACGGTGTCCTCGGTGCTGTTCATGGTGGTGTGGACCTTCATCCTCCTCGCCTACATCGTCTACCGGCGCCGCACCCCGGAACTGCACAGGGATTCCGTGTTCCCCATGCCGGGCGGTGTGGTCATGGCCGTAGTGGTGCTGGTCTTCTTCGCCGCGATGCTCGTTGTCCTGACCCTCGAGGCGGACACACGGATGGCGCTCATGGTGACACCGGTGTGGTTCATCATCCTCGGAGTGGCGTGGGTGTCCACCGGCGGACCGAAGGGCGCGGCGCGGAGGGCTGCCGTTCCCCTGGGGGAGCGTACCCGCTGATCGAGATGCCCTAATGTTGAGCCTGTGAAAATACCCTGGATCCGGCTCTCCACCTCGGTGCTCGCCGTGCTTATCGGCCTGTTCCTGCTTCCCCGGCCGCTGACGGCCCTGCTCGTTCTTCTCGCGGTCCTTCCCTTCGCGGTACCGCTCGCCTGGTATCTGCGCCGCAGGCCGGACACCGCGCTCCCGCTCGGGATCGGCGCCGTCGTGCTCGCAGGTGCCATCTCGGCGGCTGCCGTGATCAACGCGCGGCCGCTGGTCACCGCGCTGCCCGTCATCCTCCCGATCGGCCTCGGTATCGGATCAATCGCCCTGCTCGGTTACGCCATCCGACGCCGACTGGTGCTCCCCGCCCTCGGCGCCGGCGCCTGCATCCTCGCCGCCTGGTCGCTGTGGTGGTGGCCGGATGCGGCACTGCTCCTGATCGCCTACACCCTCCCGCTCACCCTGATCCTCGGCGGGGTGCTCCGCCTGCTGCCGGAGTGGCGGCCACGCGGGCGTCGAATAGCGGTGTCACTTGTCACCGTGCTGGCGCTGCTGCTCAGCGGCACCGCCGCGGTGGCGACCACCTACGCGCGCGCCTCCGTCGCCGCCGCGGATCCCTTCTACGACTGGGCCGGAACCATCCCGGAACCGGGAACGCTCCTGCGTATCGACGCCTACACCGGCACCACCCCGGACAGCGCGCTGCCGCAACGAATCCTCTACGCCACCACGCGCGCCGACGGCTCGCCGGCGGTAGCCAGCGCCGTCGTCGCGCTGCCCGCCGCGGACCGGCGGACCTCCACCGTCCTCGCCTGGCAGCACGGCACCACGGGGGTCTCGCAGTTCTGCGCCCCGAGCATGACCCCCACGGCACTGACCGAACTCGCGATCCCGGGTATCGATACCGCGATCTCCCGCGGCTGGACCGTCGTGGCCACCGACTACCCCGGACAGGGAACCACCGGGCGCTATCCCTATCTCATCGGCGAGGGCGAGGGCCGCGCCACCCTCGATGCCGTCCGCGCGGCCCGTGGACTCGACGGTGTCGGCCGCAGCGGGGATACGATGCTCTGGGGACACTCCCAGGGCGGGCACGCCACCCTGTTCGTCGACCAGATCGCCGCGGACTACGCACCCGAACTGCACATAACCGGCGTCGCCGCCCTGTCCGCGGCCGCCGATCCCCTGCTCCTGGCAGAGCGCATCACGGCCTCCGGGGCCAGCGCCCTCGGATCCGTGATCAGTTCCTATGTCCTGGTGCCCTACTCCGAGGAGTATCCGGATGTGGCCCTTGCCGACTATGTCCACCCGGCCGGACTGGCCTTCATCAGGGCCTATGCGCAGCGCTGTGTGACCGAGAAGTCAATGGTGCTCTCCGTGCTCACAGCGGCCGCGCTGGGCGGCAGGGCGCCCCTGCTCGATATTGACCTTGACGACAGTGCTGCCGCCGAGCATCTCCGCGGCAATACCGCCAGCGGCGCGGGCACCGCTCCCCTCTTCCTCGGACAGGGCATCGACGATGAGGTCGTTCCCATCGCGGGGCAGGCCGAGATGGCGCAACGGGCCAGGCTCAGCGGCCGGCCCGTCACCGAGAGGTCCTACCCCGGGCGGAGCCACATGGGTGTGATCGCGGAGGACTCACCGCTGATCCCGGACCTCTTCGAGTGGGAGGCTTCCATAAGCGGATGAGCGCCACCCCCCCTCGCTTATGGAAGGAGGAGCTCGGCGATCTGAATCGTGTTCAGGGCGGCGCCCTTGCGGAGGTTGTCACCGGAGACGACGAGGACCAAACCCCGGTTGTCATCTACGGCGGCGTCCTGGCGGATGCGTCCCACCAATGAGTCGTCGATGCCGGCAGCGGCCAGCGGGGTCGGGACGTCGACGAGCCTGACGCCCGGGGCGGTCTCGAGCACGCGGTCGGCCTGCTCGGGTGTGATCGCACAGTCGAACTCGGCGTGGATGGTCAGGGTATGGCCGGTGAACACGGGGACACGCACGCAGGTGCCGGAAACCCTGAGCTCCGGCAGCCCGAGGATCTTCCGGGACTCGTTGCGCAGCTTCTGTTCCTCGTCGGTCTCCAGGGTGCCGTCGTCGACGAGGTTCCCGGCGAAGGGAACGACGTTGTAGGCGATGGGGGCGACATAGGGGCCGAGGTCACCGGGATCGACGGCGCTGCCGTCGCGGACGAAGTCGACGTTGTGGTCGCCGATCTCCGAGACCTGCTTGGCCAGGGTCTCCACGCCGGCGAGGCCGGAGCCGGACACCGCCTGGTAGGAGGAGACGCGGATGGAACGCAGGCCGGCGACATCGTGGAGGGCCTTGAGCACCGGCATCGCGGCCATGGTGGTGCAGTTGGGGTTGGCGATGATCCCCTTGACCAGATTCTCCTTGGCCTCCGGATTGACCTCGGAGACGATCAGGGGGACATCCTCGTCCTTGCGCCATGCCGAGGAGTTGTCCACCACGGTGGCTCCCGCCGCGGCGAACAGCGGGGCGTACTCCCTAGAGGCGGCACCGCCCGCGGAAAACAGGGCAATATCGATCCCGGCGAGCGAGTCCACGGTAGCCGCGGTGACATCCTCGACCTCGATGCTAACGCCGTTGAAGTCGAGCTTCGACCCAGCCGAGCGGGGTGAGGCGAAGAAGCGGACGGTCTCCGCGGGGAAGCTGCGCTCCTCGAGGAGATCACGCATTACCCGGCCGACCTGGCCGGTGGCACCGACAACTGCGATGGTGGTCATGATTGAACTTGCTCCTTGAAAGTGGGTTTAGCGGCCGGTTCCGGCGTAGACGACGGCAACCTCGTCGCCGCCGAGCTGGAACTTCTCATGCAGGGCGCGGGCGGCCTTGTCCAGGTCACCCTCGCGGATGAGGACGGAGATGCGGATCTCGGAGGTGGAGATCAGTTCGATGTTGACGTCAACGTCGCGCAGCGCCTCGGTGAAGTCGGCGGTGACGCCGGGGTGGGACTTCATGCCGGCACCCACCAGTGAGACCTTGCCCACCTGATCGTCGTAAAGCACGTTTGACCAGTGTCCCTGCGCCTGCAGCTTTTTCAGCAGCTCGAGGGCGTGCGGCCCGTCCGAGCGCGGGCAGGTGAAGGTGATGTCGGTGGTGCCGTCCTCGAGGGAGGAGACGTTCTGCAGGACCATGTCGATGTTGATCTCGGCGTCGGCGAGCGCACGGAAGACCTTCGCGGCCTCGCCCGGCTTGTCGGGGATGCCCAGAACGGTGACCTTGGCTTCGGACTTGTCGGTGGCGACACCGGTCAGGACTGCTTCTTCCACGGGAATATCCTCCATCGAACCGGCAATCAGGGTGCCGGGGTCATTACTATAGGATGATCGTACGCGCAACGGGACGTTGAATGCACGGGCGTATTCGACACTGCGCAGCACAAGAATCTTCGAACCGACGGCGGCGAGCTCGAGCATCTCCTCGAAGGAGAGCTTGTCCAGCTTCTTCGCATTGGGAACGATGCGCGGATCCGCGGTGTAGACGCCGTCCACATCCGAATAGATCTCACACACGTCGGCGTTCAACGCCGCGGCCAGCGCGACCGCGGTGGTGTCGGAACCGCCGCGACCGAGGGTGGTCACATCGCGGGTTTCCTTGTTCACACCCTGGAAGCCGGCGACGATGCAGATCTTGCCCTCGTCGAGAGCCTCCCGGACTCGGCCGGGGGTGACATCGACGATGCGCGCGTTACCGTGACGTTCCGTGGTGAGCACCCCGGCCTGGGAACCGGTGAAGGACTGCGCACGCGCCCCGAGGGAGTCGATCGCCATGGCAACGAGGGAATTGGAGATGCGTTCACCCGCGGTGAGCAGCATATCCATCTCCCTGGCCGGGGGAACGGGATTGACCGCGGAGGCCAGCTCGAGAAGTTCGTCGGTGGTATCGCCCATTGCTGAGCAGACGACCACGACATCATTCCCGGCCTTCTTGGTGGCGACGATCCGTTCAGCAACATTTCGGATGCGTTCCGCGCTCTCAAGCGAGGAACCGCCATACTTCTGTACGACCAGGGCCACCGTTGTGCACCTTTCGATCACTTCTACTGTCAGTTACGCCTAGTTACTCTACCGTTTTGGTCGCGCGATACATATCCGGGGCAAACATTACTTCCGCCACAGCTTTTCGACGCCCACCACCCACCACCCGACGGGCGCGCAGGTGACAGATCAACTAACGTTGACCGGGTGCAAAGCAATACCCTTGCCGTGCTGTTCGCACTGGCCTCGGCCCTCACCATCGCGTGGGGAACCGTTGTGCGGCACCGTATTGCAGAACACGCCCCCGAGGGGAAGTCCCCCTTTCTCACCGCCATTCGCCGGCCGCTTTGGTGGGCCGGGATGTCCACGGCGATCATCGCCTACATGCTGCAGGTGGTGGCCCTGGCCTTCGGCCCCCTGCTCGTGGTCCAGCCAGTCCTAGTGATGTCGTTGATGTTCACACTGCCACTCTCCGCGATCTACGACGGCCGGCGCGTCTCTCTCAGTGAAACCTTCTGGTCCGCCCTTCTGACCGCCGGGGTCGGTGTGGTGGTGATTCTCGGTCGTCCCGTGGGCGGCGAGGCGCACCCGGAGATTCAGCGGTGGATCCCCTCCCTCGTGGTGGGCAGCTTGATCCTCGTGGGCATGGAACGCATCGCACGCCGACTCATCCGGCGCGAACGTGCACTTCTGGAGGGCCTGGTCACCGGTGCTCTCTTCGGCTTCGTCGCCGTCTTCTCCAAGGCCGTCGCCGACGTTTTCGTCTCCGGGGGAATCCCCGGCCTGTTAACCGCCTGGGAGTTGTACGCACTGACCGCCACGGCGAGCATTGGCACCTATGTACAGCAGAACGCCTTCAACGCCGGCGCCCTGCGCACCTCACTTCCCGCCATGAAGATCGGTGAACCCATCGTCGCCTTCTCCCTGGGCTATATCGTCCTCGGCGAGAAGTTCCAGGTCTACGACTGGGAATGGGTCTGGATGGGGCTGGCCATCCTGGTCGTGGTCGTGGCCACCGTGGTGCTCTCGCGCAAGAGTCTGTAGATAGTGCTGCGGCCCGAGACTGTGACATCTTCCTCGAAGTTCCCTTCCTGGATTCCGCCGAACGCTCAAAGACAATTCTTCACTCCCCACCGACCATATGCGCGCCTGCGTCTGTCCTTCTGCCACGTGTCTCCATTCGCGACACGCAATCCAGCAGCGGTCCTAATCGAGCGCTGGAAAGTTGGATGATTCGTCCCAGGGTTGATGGAGAGTCCGGGAAGACTATCAACGCCACTGGACCAGTTCCATACTTCAGGTCACGGTGATCTAGGCCGAGAGCTCTTGCGCCCGAGGCAAGGCAGGCGGGGAGGTTATTGGAGAAGGCCTCCGGAGCATCGACTACCTTCGCCAGATACCAAGAAACAAAGAAATCAAACAACCGCTGAACCCTATTCGAACGCGCTCAAGGTACTTCCATAGCAAAATCTGGTACCCATGATGAGCCTTTTGATTATGCCGAAGTTCATATGAGCTATGACCACGGACATGGAAGCGAATGAATGCCGGTGTGCACCAGAAAACTGGCTTGCACACCGGCATTGGTTCTAAAGGATCAATCTAGGAAGAAGACACGGAAGAAAGCTCCGCAGTACTGCTCCCCACGCCTGACAATGCGTCAAATAGCCACACCGACAGATCCACGAAAAAATCAATCGCACTTGAACCAACATACTGGATGTCTTCGATAACGATAGGCAAGGGAAAAATCATGTAACCACTTTCTGTTGTCGCTTTTATGTCCCGCTGGCGGGGCGAATGATTTCCCAAGGAAGAACTCATCCGCCCCGAAATCAACGCCTTAAGGCCCTGACTTCACTGTGTCAAAGACAACGCCTAGCTGTTCTTACGGCCACGGAGCGCAAGCCATACTCCACCGATGAGAACAAGTACGCCACCGCCGACCAGCCATGCAACGTTGGCTCCGGTGTTTGCCAGACCATTCCTTTCTGAATTGGCAGTTGTCGTCTTGCTACCGGGCGCAGGGACCGAGGAGCTCGAAACTACAGGAGCAGCCGGATTGCTTGGAGTCGCGCCCGGGGAGACCGGAACCACTGGTTCCACAGGATTTCCAGGCTCCAAAGACCCGCCACCCGGGATCGGGATCGGAATGATAATCATTCCATTAGAGCTGGTCTTATTCTCCAAATCGATCTGATGAGTACCGTCACCCTTGAGAATGACTGTTGCGGACGGGGAGTTTCCAACCTCATCCTTAACTCCGGTTCCCGACCAGATGATGTCTCCCCACTTCACGTTCGGAACGTCAGTCTTTGCGCCGACCTCGGACAAAGTGATTTCGGTGTTGAGCGGAAGACCCTCAACTGAAACTGGCTTTCCGGGAACAACGGTGAACACCTTAGTCTGCTGTTTTCCATTTGCATCGATCCATTTTGCTTCGATCTGGAACTCTGCATTGGCATCGGCCTCAACCGCGTCACCCTTCGGTCCGGTCACGGACTTCTCTACCACGACGTCAGATGCCGGAGGCTCAGTCGGCTTGGTCGGCTCAGTCGGCTTGGTCGGCTCAGTCGGCTTGGTCGGCTCAGTCGGCTTGGTCGGCTCAGTCGGCTTGGTCGGCTCAGTCGGCTTGGTCGGCTCAGTCGGCTTGGTCGTCGGCGTCGGTGTCGGACCGGGGTTATCCGAGGTGGAGTTCTTCACCTGGAGATCAACACCAGCTCCAGCCTCACCATCAAGGTTGATGACAACAGAATCATCTTCGTCGTTGGCTACAACGGTGGCTTGTCCCGTCTTCACGGTCCAAGTTGCAGTTGTCTCAACCTGCTTGCCACGAATTTCTCGCAGGACCTCGGCGAAGTGAATATCAGTGTTCTGCGGCAGGTAGATCTTTCCGTCAATCACACGTGCATCGCACGGCTGATCTTCGACGACTGTCGCATCTGTGCGGCTGCTCAGATAGGCACGGAATACACAGGACTGGGGAGCACCCAGGTCATCGTTCCACGTTGCCTTCACATGGAACCTGGTGTTTCGATCGTTGAGGAAAATCGAATCCCACCAGCTGTCGATCTTCTTGTGAATGTTGACGGGGACCCAGTAAATGGGAGTATTGTGCACTTCACCCGTCACCGCCGAATCAGCCGGCACGACGACTGTATTGAGATCATTCGGTTGTCCGTCTGAGTCCGCACCAACAAACACAGGTGCACCCCAGGTCAGCGTGTCACTTTCTTGCGGAGCTTCCTCGCTGAAGGTGACAGTCGTCCCCTTCGGCAGCATCTTGTCGGTGGACCACCGGTAGCCGTTGTCCTTGTTCAGGGTCACCGACTGCGGATTGGCAAATCCTTCCGGCAGTGAACTACCTTCGGGAACGTCAAAGCGCACATTGAGGGTGAATTCGGTGCCCTCAGCCAAATTGGCTTCTGAGGCGTCAACCACCTGGTCATTGATGTTGATCTTCTTGACGATCTCAACGGCTCCGGGCTTCCAGAGCGCTTCGTTCTTCAGCGTGATCAGACGACCTTCAGCAGGATCATCGGAGACAATACCGGTGGCGGAGCCATCGGGATTGACCCGCAACCAGCTGGTGTTCTCGCCCCAACTGATCGTTCCCCACTCAACTCCCTGGACCTCAGGACGCTCAATCTCAGTGAAAGTAACCTGGGTTCCAACGGGCAGCTCCTTGGAAAGCTGGGTGCTCTGCCCCTTTGAGATCTCCAGGACCTCACTGTGGAATTCGGTTCCCTCCTGCCACTCTGCACGAACTTGGAACGTCACATCTTCGCCCACACCATCGGCAGCCTCGCCAACAACGCCCTTGGTTAGTCGAAGTGTCGCGTTATTCTTGTCGGCATAATTTGTCACTGTGACAATCTTGACATCCTTGCCGATCGTCACGGTGGCGGTGCCATTGTCATCGACCTTGACTCCCTCACCGGAGAAAGCCACATCGCCCCAGTGGATACCTCCGCCGTTGGGCGGGAGGATTTCTGACAGCGTTACCACGGTACCGCCGGGCAGCTGCTCACCAAACTGTGTTGCATCGCCGTTAGCGTTGACAATAATGTCCTTGGACTGGCCATCTCCCCAGGTAGCGTGCACTGTGAAGGTGGCGGGAACATTGGCGTTATAAGCCTCGGGACCGGTGATCTTCTTGGAGATCTCGAAGGTACCGGTTGTCGTATTTGCCGTATTCGTCAGCGTTACTTCGCTACCTGCGGTTTCCGCGCTCACCACTAATGACTCAGGCGAGAACACAGGCTTGCCCCAGGTGACGGTATCGGTGTTGGTCGGCTGAATCTCCTCGAAAGTAACCACAGCACCGAGGGGCAGATTCTTAATAAGGCCTATTCCTCCATCAGCCAGCTCAAATTGCTGGACAGTGCTTCCCATCGGGCCTGAGCCGTCGGGATCGACCTTCGCGTTGACGATGAACTTCTGCGCCGGGTCAACCTTGCCGTCGGTGTTGTCAACAACCTTCTTGACAATCTTAAGGTCGCCGAGTTTGGCTGTGTTGTTAAGCGTCACTGCAACATTGGTCTTCGGCGTGATGGTAACGATCGCACGTCCTTGATCGTCAACGGTCACACCGGGACTGGAGACAAAAGTAGCCGGTCCCCAGATGAATCCGCTTCCGCCAGGGAAGCCGGTTTCGCTCAGACGAATCTGCCAGCCGTTTCCGCGTGCGAACTTTCCACTCACCGGAGTTCCATCAGCCTTGACCTTGATGTCATAGGTTGAATCGGCTTTGACCGTCGGATCATTGAGGTCCTTGCCCGGCGCGAACTCCTCCACCGTGACGGTGAACTCAAGATTCTTATCAAAGGCTGCCGAGTCGGTCGTATTCCCCTTCAAGAGGGAGAACGAGCCCTGGGAAACACCCTCTCCGGTACCCCCGGCATTCCAGTCCATCTTCACCGTACTGGAAAGCTTTTTAGTGCCGAAGGTGAAATCATTGGAGTAGGTCGTGCCCTGCACATCCTGACCACCACTGCTGGTACACGTCACGTAGGTAATCGTGTAGTTACGCATCCTGGAGAAGTCCTTCTCATCTGCAGGTGTGGTAACCAGGTTGAAGGAGTTCTTGTCTCCTGTGACCGTTGAATTGCCGGTCAGATCGACATCACCGTTATTACCGACGCCCTTACCAGAGACTTTGAGGTTGAGACGCTCCTTGAGGTCTCCGCTGTCTCCACAGACCTGAGCGGTATCGCTGATGACGTCGGTCGCATCAATATTGGTGCCGCGGACAGGAGTTTCCCCGTCCACCGCGGTTTCAAGATCGTATCCAGGAATAGTGATTGTCCACGTCTGGGTTGTCCCCGCTGGGTAGACGACACTGCCGATGGTTACCGCCGTTTTATTCAGCGCGCCGGACTTCTTGGAACCGGGACTCGGGGTATCCGCGTTGTTTGAAACTGGATTGTTATTGACGTTGGCACTATTCGGGAACTTGGTCCCACGATCGGGGATGCTGCTCAAACAGGTCGAGTAGGTGACCTGATAGACGAGATCCTCGTTCTTCTTAAGTCCAGTGATGGTGGTAGCGAAGTTCTTCTCACCGGCTGAGCCAAGACCGGCAACACCGCCAACTTCGGCAACGTCCTGAAACTGGCGGGAAGTGTTGGGGTAGACAATGACATCCGGGGCCACCTGAACTTTCAGGTTGACGCCGCCTTCGCAGATGCTCTGGTCTCCACCGAGAGTATCCGAGAAGGCAACCGTTCCATCGGAGTTGACCAAGTCACCGGGGATGGTCACGGTCCAGTTGACTTTATCGAGGCTGCCAGAAACTGACCCCGCCTTGTTCAATTCCGCCGGCTTGTATCCGTCATATCCGACGATGCCGCTTACGGAATTCTCCCCAATGAAGAACTGATTCTCGTAATTTCCCGCTGTCAGAACCTTGCCATCCGTGGTACACGCGGTGTACTCAACGCGGTAGATCTGGTCACTCTTGAAGGGAGCTCCCGCATCAATTCCGACGGAAATATCACCCGTCGCTCCGGGCGCGACACTCAGCCCGCCTTCAACCGGAGTAAAGGATGATCTACCGACTGAAAGCTTTGGATCACGCACAGGGTCACAGATCTTCAGCCCCTGAGGGAGTTTGTCCTTCAGCGTCAGGGAACCGTCATTGGGAGTTTCCTGGGCCACCAGCATGGCTCCCGGGATATCGACCGTCCACCGAATTGAAGAGCTATCGGGCTGAACCGCTCCCGACTTCTTGAGTTCAAGTTTCGTACCATCACTGATTCCTCCATTGTCACCCGGGAGAGGAATCTTCACCTCCCCTTTGGGAAGGTTAAAGATGACATCTTCTGCTGCGGTGTACTTCGTCGCGGTTGCCTGAATGAACCAGGTTCCCTTGACGCCATCCTTGCCTATGACCTGGTCGTTGAGGGTACAGGTGAAGCTGTTATCGGAGGCGACAACGCAAGTGCCATAGGAGGCGCCATCTTCACCCAACAGCTCGAAGGATTGTCCTCCGGGGATTTTCAGCTCCTCCGGAAAACCGACCGTGAAGGTATCGCCGGACTTGGGGTCAGCATTGGTGGCATCCCAGGTACCCGAGACTTTCGCACTCTTGCCCACCTCGAGCTGCTGGCCAGGATCCGAAACATTTTCGATTTGGGTAACGTCAACCACGATTGAGTTATTAACAGCACGCTCTACTGCCGCATCAAAGGGGCTGAACAGGGATTCTTCCGGCGTCGGATTCGAATGCGCAAAGCTATCAGTGGCTTCCGTCTGCACATCCGTCGATGTGGGCGCTTCCGGTTCACTCGGAGTCACATAATCGGGAAGGGCGTCCAACTGTTGGCTAATTTCACTCTGCTGCTGAAGAACGTCATCATCTTCAACTGCGTTTGCGGTTGTTGGGATGATGCTCATCATGGTCATGATCAGCGCAACAATTCCAACAATGGCTGCAAAAGGAACCCAGGACGCCACCCCCTCTCGGTCGCGTCGTTTCAACAGACTATTCATTTTCTACTTCCCTTCCAAGGTCGAAGACATCGCAGTATGGTCCGGAGATTGTTCCCGTGTATAAAACATCCAAGCGGAAACGGCGACCAACATCAGGGATTAGCGGTCCCCCACTATCCTGACGGGAAACTTTATCCCAAAGGCGCCGCCCTATGACAGGCCCCGAGATCAGCTCTCACACAGGTTTTCCCAATACTGAGCTCGAAACCCACGCAACCTGAGAAAGAACTAAGTAATGACTGAATTTCTCCCTAACCAGTGGCTTCTTCTGTGTTCAAGAACACATACGCAAGAAGGGATGAATCGTGTCGATAAAATCCAAAATACCCCCGTATGGGATAGTTTCAGTACTTTCTCAGTGAAATCTACGTTTCAGTCCTGAAGGCATCAATCGTCATCGATTAACGGGAACTTCGCTATTTCCGGCATTCTAATGCGCCAACCCGCCAAAACGCGCTATACTCCCTTTCATGTTCTTCCGTGGACGCAACCTCCTTCTGTGCCGCGGCGGGTTCCAGAGGTCCTAACACGACCGGCACCCCGTCGCGGAGTTTGGCGTTGCCGGTCGTGGAACCGAGTAGCACGCAGCCGAAGCACTGGCGCGTAACCCATGAGAAGGAACCACAAGCAATGTCTCCCAATGACGCATTCATCTCCGCACCCTCCAAGATCAACACCCCCGATGGTGACCGGAACCCGAACCAGCCCGCATGGAACAAGCAGCGCAATTCCTCAATGCCGGTCAACCGGTACCAGCCCTTCGAGGTGGAGGTCGAGGATATCTCCCTGCCCGATCGCACCTGGCCGGACAAGAAGATCACGCAGGCACCACAGTGGTGTGCGGTGGATCTGCGTGACGGCAACCAGGCACTGATCGATCCCATGTCCCCGGAGCGCAAGCGCCGGATGTTCGAACTGCTGGTCCAGATGGGTTTCAAGGAGATCGAGGTCGGTTTCCCCTCCGCCTCCCAGACGGACTTCGATTTCGTCCGTGAGATCATTGAAAAGCACATGATCCCGGATGATGTGACCATCCAGGTCCTGGTTCAGGCGCGTGAGCATCTGATCCGTCGCACCTTCGAGGCCTGTGAGGGTGCGAAGAACGTGATCGTCCACTTCTACAACTCCACCTCCATCTTGCAGCGCGATGTGGTGTTCCGTATGGACAAGGAGCAAGTGAAGAACCTGGCCACCGATGCTGCGGCGCTGATCAAGACGATCGCAGTCGACTACCCGGACACCAATTGGCGCTGGGAATATTCCCCGGAATCCTTCACCGGCACCGAGGTCGCCTACGCCAAGGAGGTTGTCGATGCCGTCGTCGAGGTGATGGATCCAACCCCTGAGAACCCGATCATAATCAACCTGCCATCCACCGTTGAGATGATCACCCCGAACGTCTACGCCGACTCGATCGAGTGGATGCACCGCAATCTCAAGCGTCGAGATTCCATCATCATGTCCCTGCATCCCCACAACGACCGCGGGACCGGTGTCGCCGCAGCCGAACTGGGGTACATGGCCGGCGCCGACCGCATCGAGGGCTGCCTCTTCGGCAACGGCGAGCGCACCGGCAACGTCTGCCTGGTTACGCTGGCACTGAACATGGCGACCCAGGGCGTCGACCCGCAGCTGGACTTCTCCGATATCAAGCAGATCCGCCGCACCGTCGAATACTGCAACCAGCTGCGTGTACCCGAGCGCCACCCGTACGGTGGCGATCTGGTGTTCACCGCATTCTCCGGCTCGCACCAGGATGCCGTGAACAAGGGACTGGACGCGATGGCCGCGAAGGTCAACCCCGGCGCCTCCAGCTCCGAGGTCGCTTGGGAGGAGCTGCGTGGAACCACCTGGGAGGTTCCCTACCTGCCCATCGACCCCAAGGATGTCGGCCGCGACTACGAGGCCGTGATCCGTGTGAACTCGCAGTCCGGCAAGGGCGGGGTTGCCTACATCATGAAGACCGACCACGGTCTGAAGATCCCACGGTCCATGCAGGTGGAGTTCTCCTCGGTGGTGCAAAGCGTCACCGATGCCGAGGGCGGCGAGGTTAATTCGAAGGCGATGTGGGACATCTTCACCACCGAGTACCTCGAGCGCTCCGCGCCGGTTGAGCAGATCGCCCTGCGCGTCGAAAATGCGCAGAGCGAGAACGACGATGCCACGATCACCGCGGAGCTGGTGGTCAATGGTGAGACACAAACCGTCAGCGGCCGCGGCAACGGCCCGCTGGCAGCATATGCCAATGCCCTGGAGAACCTGGACATCGACGTGGAGATCCAGGAGTACAGCCAGCACGCACGTACCTCCGGCGATGATGCAGAGGCCGCCGCCTATGTGCTGGCCGACGTCAACGGCCGTAAGGTCTGGGGAGTGGGCATCGCAGGATCGATCACCTACGCATCGTTGAAGGCGGTCACCTCCGCCGTCAACAGGGCACTGGACATCAAGCATCTGGTTGTCACCAACTAGTCACCGGTCACGTGCTGAAGGGCCGACACGGGGGAGGATCCCCTCGTGCCGGCCTTTTGTCGGATATCGGGCAGGTACCGGTCAACTGGGTCGGCCCCCTGCCGCTAGATGTACTGACCTCGACCGTTGTTGATTCGGTCGATGGGGGTCTTGCCTCCGATGCCGAGGTGGGTTCTGTCTAGATTGTAGTAGTCGAGCCAGGTCGTCAAGCCGGCGGTTCGGTCCTCGTTGGAGGTCCAGGGTCTCGCATAGGCCCACTCGGTCGCGATGGTGCGGTTTTAGTCTCTCGACTTTCCCGTTCGTCCAGGGGCAGTGGGGTTTGATGAACTTCTGCCCGATGCCGTGCGCGTTGATCACGTCCCGGAATGCGGTCGAGTGGCGGTAGGCGAACGCGTTGTCACTGATCACCCGTTCGACCGTGACCCCGAGGGCTGCGTAGAACGCGATCGCGCGTTCGAGAACCCCGGCCGCTGTCGTGCCTTTCTCGTCGTCATGGATCTCCGCGTAGGCGAGACGGGAGTGGTCGTCGATGACGGTGTGGACGTAGTCGTAGCCGAGGCCGCGCTTGCGTTTTGGGCGTTCGCCGCGGCCGTGCAGACGCCACCCGCCGCCATCAGGGATGCGGCCGGGTTTCTTCACATCGATGTGGATCAGTAAGCCTGGATGGTCGTGCTCGTAGCGTCGCGCGGATCGGCGGGTCGCGCGGATCACGGCCCCGGTGACTGGGTCCAGTTCCCGTAGCAGCGGGACGTGGTGGCGGCGCAGCACACGCCCCACCGTTGAGGCATGCAGGCCGAGCTTGCCCGCGATGAACACCGGACCGCGACGTGTGAGGTGACGCATGATCCGCACCCGCGTCTCCACACACACGCCCGTGCGATGCGGGTGCGAGCGGGCCACGCTCGAACGATCCTGCAAACCTGCCGGGCCGTGTTCCCGGAACCGGCGCCACCACCGCCACGCCGTCGTGCGCGAGATACCCATTTCCGCCGCGACATGCGCGACCGCACGACCCGACTGGATGCGCTGGATCATGATCAACCTGCCGGCCGGAGTCAGCCGGGCATTAACGTGGGACACGAGAGACCTCCGTGGGATCGAGTTGAGAACCTAGACAGCTCCAACTCGACTACGGAGGTCTCTCCTACGTCAACAACGCTCCGGGTCAGTACAGCTAGAACCCGAGTGTCCCTGTTGAGATGTTGCGCAGGGCCGCAAACGGGATATCAGCGCTCGTGCGCTTCGATACCACCGAGAAACCACCTTGGCCCTCGCTGGAGGCACCCTCATAGACCAGTTGTCCGTCAACATAGAACCGCGACGTGGATTCACTCGTCTCCAGGCCTATGTTCTTCTCGGAGGATTCAAGAAGTGGACCCTCCTCAATGGTGCTGTTGCCTCGAAGAACCCGGTAGGAATCCGCAGATACCAGGAGCTTGAGTTCCTGAGCGCTGTCATTTCCCACCCGGGCCCCCAGGCCGACGTACGTCTCCGGGCCCAGATCCATCGCGTCCGCGGTGACTGTGTACTGGTCCCACTCGGCCGTGCGTTGCGATGCCCACAGTGCCTCCGCCGTCAGCATCGTATCCGCATCCATCCTCACGATTCCGGCTTCCAGATCCCTGTCATCGATTGGCGCACGTATGTACCTCTTGGGCTGCAACCACGATGCGTCCAGAGAAATGGCGTCATAATCACCAACCGGAACAGACTGCATTGCCGATGCCCGCCTGAGAAGACCCACGGCCGTATCATCCGCGGTCACCTCCAATCGCTCGACCAAGGCCGAGGGGTTCCGGGCGGAGGTCGCCGCCGGCAACGGATTGCCGACATTGGTGAACGCGGTCCGATAGTTCTGGGTCATCTGGTGAACCGCAAGCTGGTGCGTCGGGTCGTTCCTGTTGAAATCGCTGGATGCTGTGGAGAAGGGAAAGGCGAACTGGGTTGGAGTGGGCAGGCCATGCTCCCGGAATTGGGAACTGATCTCCTCGAAGTCCTGATTTATCCGATCGGTGAACTCCTCATCGGTCTCCCACCTATCATCAACCCAGAGGCGGGCAGCGACGGCGGGAACCAGCCTGTCCCCCTGTCCGGTCCGATAGTGAAAGCCATTTGAGTGTGACTGGAAATCCCACCTCCCCGACCTGTGAAGCAGCTCGATCTGTGACCACGTCATGTAGTAGGGGCGGTGCTGGCCGATGAAGCTTCCGATCAGGTAGGAGGTTGCAGTGAACCCGTACTTGTCAAGAATCCGGTCGGCGTACTTATACAGACCCGAGGTCCCATCGTCGAAGGTCAGATAGAAGCTGTTCGACGGAGGTTGGTAGGTCCCCGCCCGGTAGGCGTCAAACTCCGCGGATGTCATGGAGCGGTAGCCGGATTCATGGAGAGCACCCATCTGCCTGTCAAACTTGTCCGGTGTCACGACATAGACGGAGTTGACGGGCTCCCCCGATCCCTCCGGCGGCTCAGGACGGATGTCGTGATATGTAAGCACCAGTGGCTCACTGCCGAAGCCCATCGCTTCATTGGATGCGTTCGACAGACTCAGCTCCTTGATGAGATCGCTCTCCTCCCCGGTGAAGGAGAAATCCGGTGGAGAAACCTTGGATCCGATGTTATTCGACCACCAGTTGTAGGCGAAGCCTGTGCTCAGTAGCGCGACCAACAGCACCACAACCACGCTCATCAGAGCCACCGATTGCAGGCGTCGAAAAGCCGCCCCCCTAACGGTGGATTCCACGGGCTGGTCCATCAGGTCAGCGGCCTGCATGCGCAGGCTTGTGGCGCGCTGGCGCGCAGAATGCCGCTCCTTGTAGCTCATGCCCAGAAACTCCCGCGGGAGAGGACGAAGATATAGAGCAGAATCAGGGCTCCAACAGTAATGATGTTAATGATGAGGTTAATGAATCTTCTTCGCTTCACGGACCTGCCCACCTTAATTTACAGGGACCTTGACCAAATCCCGCGTCGGATAGTTAATAGGGAATATGGGAGGAGCCAGGACAGGAGAAGCGATGAAACCAGCCCCATGGATATTCTGTATCTCCAGCGATTTGATCGGGGGTTGTCGAAGGCGAAAGAGAACGCCCACAGGCTTCCCTTGAGGAGGATTCCGGCGAGATAGAGTGCCGTCAGGAGCCACAGCCCCATCAGCGGGGCCCAGATCATGTGGCGGACGGCCATAATGGGGGCGGCCAGCACCCAGAGCGCGTGCCCATAGTAAAGAACCGTGGGAATCGGACCCCGTCGCCACATAAAGGAACCGGAGAAAGCCAGATTCCTCAGAAAACTCTTCTTCCAGCGGATCTGCTGTTTCATGAATGCTCTGAAGGTCTCGGGCACGACGGTCCACACCTCGGCGGATCGGACGTAGCCCACTCGCCACTTCCTCTCGGGGTAGTCCACCTCGGCGACAAAGGGATCATCACGATGGCGATCCTTGAGTTTCTTCCCCACCCATTTCTGCCCGAGGACATACCCCGTGAGCTGTCGATCCGTTGCGAATCGGAACTCCGCCCCGAGGAAACGATCCTGTTGCCAGGCCGGGAGATAGTTCCAGATTGCATCTTTTCGGAACACGGCGAGAGGTCCGGACACACAGGTTACGGATCCCACCGAGGCCTCCGCTCCCTTGACCACTCGGAACGAGCCCTCGTACCAGGTGTCCTGGATCCTCGACAACAGTGAGGAGTCCGCGTTCAGCGCCCTGGCATGTCCCGAAACCGCTCCCAGGTCGGGTTCTGAAATGAGGGCGGCCGTGCAGCGTCGAACAGCATCCGGTGCGAGAACACAATCCGAATCGGTGAATGCTATGACATCGCCCGTGGCTAGTTCGGCACCCTTGACTAGGGCCCGCTTCTTGCCCACGTTCTTTTCATTCTTCACCAGGATGAAACCGAGTTCCGGTACCAGCTCCTCAAGGAGTTCTGTCGTTCCATCCTCGGAGGCATCGTCAATGACGATCAACTCCAGATTCGGGTAGTCCTGACCAACCATTGATCGAACACACCTCTCGATCACATCGATCTCATCCTTGATCGCCACCAGAAAGCTCACCTTCGGGTTCGCGCCGAGCGAGGGAAAGGAAATGGGTGCAACGTGACGGGATTTGGAAACATCGGAGGGATCGGAATAGAAGGAGTAGGCCAGAAAAAAGTAGAAGAGCGTGGCAGAAAGCACCGCGACACCATAGGAGACGATCAGCGGATCTCTCAGCAACTGGGGCAGTCGGGTACTGAGCAGGATGAGGAACGGGATCAGCGCCATGAGGATGAGAAATGCCCGTACCGCCAAACTCACGTGCGGGTCGGCGTGTGCAAGGAGGTTCCGCCGTGGTTTCGCCTCTCCGAGATTCCTGGCGTCGATGTACGCAGCGGACCCCGGAGGCGGGGTTGCAATCCTCGATGCGGTGTTTCCGATCGGTTGCATTGCGGAGTTGTTCATTGAGTCGTGGCCTCTGATTGCAGTGTCGGGCTCCTCATGCCGTGGTTGTCGCATATGTGAGCTGAATGGGTTCGGAATCTGGCGATCAAACCGTCACTTTGGAGCTGAAGGTCGCATCGAAGACTCGCGAATTGATACTTTCCCATCCGCCAACGGTCTCCCCCTCGTGCAGAGTGTGCACCACCACGAGGTCCGCACCTTCGGCGATACTTGCGGGTGAAGCATCAATATACCCGCCGTTGACCCTGACTGAATCGACGTGTGTATCAGAATAGGTGACTCTGGCACCTCTCCTGATCAGTTCCTCGATGATGACCAGTGCCGGGGATTCCCGGACGTCCGCAACGTTGGGCTTGAACGCAACACCTGCCATATGGATCCATGAATCGTGGAGGGAACGCCCATTCGCGCCGAGTACGTTCTGAATGCTCTGCACAACCCGCATGGGCCTTTCCGCGATCTCGTTCATCACCGTCTCGGTGATGGGTGCACGGGCATGCTCCGCCTTCAGCCCCCAGAGGAGATATTCCGGGTCACATGGAATGCAGTGTCCACCCACGCCGGGGCCGGGAGTGAACTTCATAAAGCCATAGGGTTTGGTGCTGGCGGCCTCGATCACCTCCGAGATGGGTACGCCGTAGTGCTCAGCCGCATCGGAGAACTCGTTGATGAACGCGATGTTGACGGCCCGGAAGGTGTTCTCGAGGAGCTTGGTCATTTCCGCAACCTCCGGCGATGAGACAACATGCACCATTGATGCGGTATCCCTGATCGTCTCCATTGCGGCTTCGGAACACTGCGCGGTCACGCCACCCAGCACACGCGGAGTCTTCATCGGTTCATTCTCAACCACACCGGGATTGATCCGTTCAGGAGAAAATGCGACGAACACGTCCTTCCCGACGGTGAAACCCCTGTCCGTGAGCCTGTCCGCGATCATGGAGCGCGTACATCCCACATAGGTGGTCGATGTCAGAATGATTGTCTGGCCCGGATGGACCACACTAAGGACCGTCTCGATGGATGAGTTAAGTGCATCAAGGTCGGGAACGCGATGCCGGTTGATCGGCGTGGGAACACAGATGATGATCGCACTGGCGTCGACGAGCCCCTCGGGATCTGTTGAGACCTGAATCTGCCCGGAATCCAGGAAACGACGAAGCATCTCCCTCTTGGCATCGCTCAGATCAACATTTCCTCCAAGGATGGCTCCTATCCGGGAAGGGGAAAGGTCATATCCGATGACCGAATGCCCCTTATCGGCGAGACTGATGGCAGTTGGCAAGCCAACATAGCCCAAACCTATTATTCCCACTTTGTTCACGATGTTGTCCGTCCCGTCTACATTGGCTTCCGAGAGAAGCCACCCATGGCTTTATGCCGCTTCTGAAAAGTGTAGAACATGAGAAGCCCCGGAGCAAAATGCTGTTACCGCACGTAAACAAAGGTTTTTCAGGGGATACCCCGCAATTAAAGAACCCTGAGCTTGTCCCACTCCACAGCTTATAAACACTGAGCATATACTTAACTGGGCGCGAGCTGATTATTAAACTTTTTGAATTTATAGAACAAACCGTCTGACGTTCGGATGCTCTTTTCAAGTGATAGTTTCCCGCAGGATCGCCCACCACCTCAGCGGAGATCGGAGTCCGATGCCGGAGGGGTCGGTGACACCGGCAGAAGACCAACAGCTCGACGGATCCCACCACCACCGGCGGGAGGAAACACACCCGGCCCCGTGTGGCCCAAACAGAGGAACGCCCCACGGGCCCTCCGTTCACGGGGAGGAGTGCCGGCATGCACTGGCTTTCAAGGCAGCATTGAGCAGCACAAACTCCCTCCCACGGCTGTAGAGGGCCACCTCCTTCGCGCGGTTACCGCGCCTGAACGGGCCGAGCATCAAGGGGGTGGAGGGCACCCGCCCCCCATGCGGTCCGGCACCGATCGTCCCCCGCTCGTGGAGGCGGAACTATGGTGTTGGTAGTCATTGGAGATGAGTTGAGGGAGAACCATGCATCAACACGGCATCCGCACAGGTGTCGCCACCCTAACCGCGGTGGCGTTGTCGCTGTCCTCCTGTGCCTCCCCTGCCCGTCCCGGCGATTCGAACTCCGCCACTTCAGGTGGAGCCTGGCAGCCCGCCTTTGCTCAGGAATCAGAACTGGTGACCAACGAGTGGGCATACAGAAACTCAGCTTCGACACTGGCGGTCCGCTCCCAAGATTGGCTCGCCACAAGTGGATCACTGTTCTCGCGTGACGGCGGGGGGTGGAGCGGAAATCCCGACGGGGACAGCCCCGATCCTTCAAGCAGCAACGCCACCGGGTCCTCGGTGCTGCGCACCGTGTCACAGCGCGAGGACTTCTCCGACTTCAAGGTGAGCACCCAGATCCGGATCAATGAATTCTCCACCACCCCACGGACCCCGGCGATGGATTATGACGGAGTTCATTTCTTCACCAACTACCAGGATCACGATAACTTCGACTCCCTGTCGCTCTGCAGACGCGACGGTGCGGTGGTGATCAAGAGCAAGGACCCCGCCAACGGTTCAGATCCCTATGTCACCCTTGACCAGACGGACCTGCCCTGCTCGATCGGAACGTGGTACACAGTTGAGATCGACGTCAGACGGGACGGGAACAACCAGATCATCACCTACTATCGCGATGGCGTCGAGGTCTTGTCCCACACCATTGAAAAGAGCAGCCTCCAACCCGGAAGGATAGGATGGCGCAGTGACAACGTGGACTTTCAGTTCCGGGATTTCGCAGTGGAAACGAACGACTAGCCTCTGTTCATCAGCCGGCGCCGCGCTGTAGACCCTTGGAACACCCCTTGTGGCAGTGTCGGTTTCAGCCCCTGGACGCCGCCGCTCCCGGGACGCCCAGGGGGAGACAGTAGAGTAGGCAGCATGATCGCGCGCACGCCCTCCCCCGCTTCTCCCGACGACACTGAGGATTCTCCCGTCCCGGAACGGGAGAAGCCCGCGCGCCCGAGTCAGGAGGAGCTCCGCGAGGAAGCCATCCGGCACGCCCCCTTCGTCGCACTGAGCATCCAGAGCAGTGGTATCCACCCCTCCACATCCCGCCTGATCACGGTCGATGCCGTCACACTGACCCAGGAAAACGAACCCGTGGACACCTTCCACGCGGTGCTCAACCCCGGCGACGATCCGGGGCCTTTTCATCTTCACGGTGTCACCCCGGAGGAGTTCTCGGGGGCACGGCGCTTCGGCCAGATCCTCAAGGCCCTGGACCGGCTCATTGACGGTCGGGCACTGATCATTCACAACGCCCCGCGCGTATGGGGGTTCATCGTCGCCGAGGCCAAGCGCGCGATGAATGATGCCGCCCGGGCCAATAGAAACAGCAACCGCAACGGTGGCCGCGGCGGGCGGGGACGGCGTCGTCAGCGTGTGGGGCATGTACCACGGCCGCAGGTGATCGTCGATACGCTCGCTTCCGCACGCCGTCAGGGCGTGGTGCTCGATGACGTCCGGATCAGGGGTGTCGCGCACAGCATCGGCGTGTCCGCCGCGCCGGCGGCCGCCTCGGTCGCGCGTGCCCGCCTGCCACATGATCAGCTGTGCCGGGAGGATACCCGGCTGATCGGCACCCTCTACTTCACCCTGCGCGATTCGGGCCCGCTGGCGGAGCTGCCCCCGGACTCGCTCAGGGCCGACAAGTTCGGGCTGCAGCGCTCAGATATCCGTGTCCGGGCGCAGGAGACGAAGCCCGAACTGATCAATCCCGGCCCCTATGAGCCGGGAAAGTCGCTCGTGGCAGGAATGGAGGTGGTGGTCGCCCCGGAGATCGAGATGGATCCCGACGAGATCATCCGGGCCGTCGTGGACAAGGGCCTGAGCTACTCGGAGAAGCTCACCAGACAGACCTCGGTGGTGGTGTGCAACCAGACCCGTGATATCGATGGCAAGGCCATGCACGCCCAGCGCAAGGGCATCCCGCTGCTGTCCGACGTGGCCTTCATGAAGGCCGCCGAACGGGTGCGTGGCGGGCGCATGGAAAAGAACCGGTAGGTCGGTTGCGGTGGACCTGTCCGCGTCACGGATCGATACCGGGTGCGCGGCCACCGTCCACCTGTTCACCGCGAACTCGCTGCAGGGGCTTGTCGACGCCCACACCCACCTGCTCACCGCCGCGGAACTGCAGCGGGCGGGTGGGCGCTCACAACGGCTCGAATCCTATATTCTGCTCCGCCTGCTGCTGTCCGAAGCCACCGGAATCGGGCCCGGCGACCTTGACCTGCGCGTCGGCGCCCCGGGGATCCGCACCCACCTGCACGGTGTGGCTGATCCGCCGCGGATTTCATTGTCACGCACGAACGGCTACACCGCCGTCGCACTGGCGCGCGGACCCGTGGGGATCGACGTGGAGACAACGCGCCCGACCGAACAGTGTCAGTTGCTGCTGAGCCTTCTGCATCCGAGCGACCGCCGTCGTCTCAACCGCCGGCGCTTCCCCCGGTTCGTCTTCCGCAGGGAGGTCACCGCGGCGTGGACCCGCAAGGAAGCAACACTCAAGGCCCAGGCCGTGGGGCTGAGCCGGGACCCGGCCCTGGACGAGGTGGGCACCCGCCGCACCCCGCTGGCCCCGCCCGGCTACCGCGTGCTCAATCTCAACTCGCATCACCGCGGGGTGGAACTGGCCCTGTGTCTGTCATCGGCTCCGGATCGCCCGACACCCGCTGTGGAGAGCGGCGGCGGGGTCCGACCGATTTCGTGATTCGGGACACCACCCATTCCAGGGGACCCTGGGCGAAGAAGCTCCGCCAACTAAGGGCGACCGCGAACATCAGTAGGACCTGGATGGCGAAGGCGGTGTTCGGGAAGGCCTCGACATCGATGAAATCGAGGAAGGTCAGGTGGATGACATACAGCGTCAGTGTCATCGAACCCACCAGGGACAGCGGATAGGTGATGCGGGAGGACAGCCGGCACAGCAGGAGCACGGCGCCGAGCACCGCCATCGCCACACCGATGCTGTGCAGGAGGGAGAACGGGGTGTTGGCGTGCGGGGCCGCGGTGGTCAACCACCACAGCGAGGAGGTGGGGATCCCCGTGTCCGGCACGGTGTGCAACGCTTCGCGCACCTGAGCCGCAGTGGTCGCCTCCGTGGAGTACAGCATCCTCTCGAATCCGCCGGCGTAGGACACCAGCAGCCGCGAAAGTCCGAAGCCCAGAAGGGAGATGATGGTGCCTGCCCCGAGCAGCCCCAGCTGGACCTGCAGTCGGTTGAGCGCGAGCCTGCCCACGAGCAGACCGATGAGGATGTACACCACCCAGGTGGTCACCGGATAGGTTCCGGTGAACAGCAGCCCGGTGAAGGTGTCCACCGGAGAGCTCAGGAAATCGGAGAACACCGGAGCCGGGATGGTGGCCACACCGGTTCGTGCACGCACCGCATACTGCACCAGCGGTCCCACGATGGTGCAGAACACTATCCAGCCGATGATCACCCGTCGCCTAACGAACAGAAACGGGATGGTCATGAGGAAGAGAATCGAATAGTACGGGAGGATATTCATATCCAGTGGCTCAACGAGTGAGTTGAAGCTCAACCCGATGAAAAGAATCAGTGCTGCGCGGACCACGACCTGTGTCCTGGCCACCTGCCTAGCCCCGAATCCACGGTTTTGCGCCCTTCTCGTGGTCAGGGTGATGCCGATGCCGGCCAGCAGGGCGAACAGTGCCGAGGCGTTGCCACCCGCGAAGATCTGCACAAACGTCGGCTCCGCGGTCTCGGGGTCCATGGTCGGCAGGGTGTGGGCGAGGATCATGCCGATCAGTGCAACCATCCTGGCCACATCGATACCGATGATTCTGCTGCCCCTCATCTGCCGTTCGGAGCCGAACTCACTGCGGGGATCGGTGGTGTCCGCCGCACAGGAACCGAAATGCTGCGGGATGGATTCCCCACCCCGCCCGCTCCAGATCGGACGCCATTCCCTGCGACCGGGCACCGGATGTGTTCCCTGTGGCAGGTCTCCCTCGGGGACGGTGCCCTCGATGCCAATGGTTTGATTGGTCATGACAAATCAGCCGTTCTCTCGTTGAATCGATCGCCGGTGGTGGATTCGGGTGCCTGATCCCCGAGGAGATGGCGTCCGCTCCCGGGGCGGTAGCGAACCGGATTTCCCTGCCAGACGCTGTTGTCCGGGAGGATCTCGCCGCGCTGCACCAGGGATGCGGGACCCACCGTCGAGCATGAGCCCAGATCTGCGCCGGGAAGGATGAAACTGTTGGGTCCCAGCGTCGACCCCTGCTGCATGTGCACCGGTTGCATGGACATCACGCGGTCGTGGAACAGGTGCGTCTGCAGCACCGTTCCCCGGTTGACCGTGGCACCGTCGCCGATGACGATCAGGTCATACTCCGGCAGCCACCAGGTCTCGCACCAGACGCTCCGGCCGATGTGCGATCCCATCAGGCGGTGCCAGACATTGAGCATCGGTGTGCCCAGACTCATGCGGATCAGTGCGGGTACGGCCAGGCTCTCCACGAAGACATCCAGGAGCTCACCGCGCCACACCAGCGAACTGAACAACGGTGCGTTCCGCACCCGGAATCGACCGATAAGCAGCCATTTCACCGCGACCGGCACAAGGGATGCACAGATTCCCGCGCCCAGCACCACCGGCCACGACCAGAGTGCGGCGACCGTCAGTGCCTTCACCGCGCCCTCGCCGGCGAGCCAGTAGTGCATGTAGACCATGGTGAGCACGTACACCGTCAGCAGATCCAGCCAGTTGCTGATAATCGCGGGCAGAATCCGGCAGCTTTCGACGAGCAGTCGCAGCACCTTCAGACGTGTGGGGGGCCGGTAGGTCAGCGAGGACTCGCCCTCGACATTCAGCCGCGGAATCGACCGCGGACTGCGCCCGAGCCAGGAGCTGCCGGCACGGGGATGATGCGGCGCCGAGGACAGCACGGCAACGAGCGAACCGTCGCTGACATCGCGGTCCGGGCCGACGATGCCGGAGTTTCCGACGAAGCTGCCCTCCCCGACCACCGAGGTTCCCACATGAAGCCATCCCCGGTACATGCGCGTGCAGTTGATCAGTGAGTGGTCGGCGAGGAAACTGCGGTCCTTGATCCAGGTCAGATGCGGGATCGTCTCGATGGTTGAGATCTCCACATCCCGGCCCACCCGCGCTCCCAGGATGCGCATCCAGATCGGGGTGAAACTGGAGGCATAGATCGGGTAGGTGGAGATCAGTGTGCGCTGCAGGACCGTGTGCGTCAGCCACACCGCCCATCCCGTGAGACTGTGAACCGGGTAGAACCCGGGGGCGATAACCACGGCCGCGACCCTGACCACCACTACCACCCCTGTCAGCCAGGTGATCACCATGAGGATGGTGAACACCGGCACCCACAGGAACAGGATCGGGAAGACCTCCTCATAGCGCTGCAGATAGGCGACGTTCGGATACACCACCATGAACCCGGGAAGCATCGCCAGAATCTGCAGCACCCGGAGAATCAGGAGACCGCCGGAATAGGCGATGAACTGCTGGAATACATTGAGCCTCTCCTTCCGACTGCGACGATCCGCGGCGATCCGTGGCCAGGTTGAACCGACCTCGCCTACCCTGCTCAGGGGGGATCCCGCCCAGCATTCGGAGTCACCGATGTTCCGGTCGACGTTGGATCCGGGAAGGATCTCCGCGTAGCGGCCCACCTCCACCCCGGGCTGCACAATGGAGCGGGTCCCGATTCTCGCGCCCTCACCGATGGTGATCCGGTCCACAAAGACGGAATCGCCATCGATCCAGTACCCCTCGAGGTCGGCCTCATGCTCGATGACGGCCCCGCGTCCGATGGACAGCAGACCAGTCACCGAGGGCGCGTGCTCGAGATGGCAGTCCCTGCCCACCTTCGAGCCGAGCAGACGGTGCATGGTCGGCGCGAAGGGCGTGCCATTGATGTTGTCCAGCTGCATGAAGACAAGGGTTCGCTGGGCGGCCCACAACCGCAGGTGCGTCCATCCTCCCCGGAGGTAGCGACCCGGGGTGATACCGAGAGTGAGGGGGCGGATAATCGCGGCCGTAAGCAGCACCTTTCCCGGCAGCGAATAGAGCAGGATCCAGGCGGCGATGAGCGGGAGTCCGTCAATGTGCGGCACCCACCCGGCGTCGAAAAGCCCTTCAAGAATCCATACCGCTATTAGGGCACCGACGGTGAAACGCACTGCGTTGATCAGGTAGAGGAACAGCACCCAGATCGTCTGAAAGGCGGCACTGAGCTGCGGAATCCGGCGGGGCATCCTGCGTTGTCCACCGGCTGGTTGGAGGTGATCGAGGTAGTCGGCCATCTCGGCGAGCGTGGGCCGCTGGTAGAGCTCCCCGATCTCGGCGCCGGGATGGGTTTCGCGGATCCGTGCCGTCAGTAGCGCCACCGGCACCGATCCGCCTCCGAGGTCGAAGAAATTGCTCTCCGGCGTGAGCTGCACCGGGCCCAGCTGCTCGGCCCACAGGCGCTGGAGGTGCGCATAGCGCTCCGGCAGGGCAGAAGTCCCGGCGGTCCCGGAGGTCTCGGGCAGCGGCCAGGGAAGGAGTTTCCGGTCGACCTTGCCAGAGGTCTTCATGGGCAGTTCATCGAGCACGCAGAACAACGGCACGACACCCTTGGGCATCCTGGCGCTGAGCAGGGTCCGTGCCAGATCAAGATCAATGTCCCCGGGGTTTTTGCCACTGAGGTACCCGACCAACACGCTGTTGCCCGCCGCGGTCTTCCGCAGAGCGGCGGCACCGGCATCCACACCCGGAACCTCGCTGAGGTAGCTGTCAATCTCGCCCAGCTCGAGCCTGCGTCCACCCAGTTTGATCTGATCATCACCGCGGCCGGCGAACACCAGACCCTCACGCTCCGCGCGAACGAGATCCCCGGTGCGGTAGCAGCGCGACCACCCCAGGGCTTTCAACGGCGCGTACTTGTCCGCATCCAGCTCCGGGTCGAGGTAGCGCCCCAGTCCGATACCGGAGACCACGAGTTCACCGGTTTCCCCCCAGGGCACCGGAACACCCTCCTCATCGACCACCGCCAGCCTCCAGCCCGGGATGGGACGGCCGATGCGCACCTGTTCGCCAGGGACCATGAGCTGCCCGGTGGCGATCACCGTCGTTTCCGTAGGGCCGTAGGTGTTCCAGATCTCCCGTCCGGGGGCGGCGAGCTTTTCAATGAGTTGCTGCGGGCAGGCCTCACCACCAAAGATGAGCAGCCGGACGGCGCCGAGGGACTCAGGTTCCCACATCGCGGCCAGGGTGGGCACGGTGGACACGGCCGAAATCTGCTTCTCGACGATCCATTTCCCCAGGTCCGCACCGGAGCGCACAAGGTTGCGCTCGGCGGCCACCAGGGTCGACCCATTGCTCCACGCCAGCCACATCTCCTCGCAGGAAGCATCGAAGGCGACGGACAACCCCGCCATGACGCGGTCAGCCGGACGCAACGGTGCGCCGCTGAGGTAGATACGATTCTCCGCCGCGATCCAGGCTGCTGCGGAACGGTGGGAGACCTCCACGCCCTTCGGTTTTCCGGTGGTACCCGAGGTGAAAATGACCCACACCGCATCATCGGGGGTGGGCTGTGACTCATCCGGTTCATTGCTCCGTCGGATCTCCATGGTCAGGTCGGCGCCGTAGACCACAACCACACCGGCCTCCTCCCACACAGTCTCGGCACGGGATTCCGTCTCATCCCAGTCAACGGGAACGTAGGCGGCACCCGCACTGATGGTGGCGAGGATGGCCACGTAAAGGTCCGTGGTTCCGGAGGGAACACGGATGCCCACGCGATCGCCGCGCCCGACACCCGCAGCACGCAGGCGCAGAACCTCGGAGTCCAGGCGGTGCGCCAACTGTCCGTAGCTCAGTGCGCCGTCCGTCCCCTCGATGGCTGTGGTATCGCGGTGCGCATTGATGGTACGATTCAACACATCAAGCATGGTTTCTTCGACGTCGTTGTTCTCGACACCGAATACTGCGTACAAGGGATGATCTTCAGGGCTCTGGGGTCGGGCAGTAAAGACGTGGGACATTGAGGGTTACCAATCCATGGTGGGCCGTCTGTCACAGTTTTTTGTGATCAACAACCCAGGCTTTTCACACGGTTCGCGGAATTTTTGGGCACGAGAAATATGCATGCGGATGCATACCCGTCGCGGGACCCGGGACCTTTTGCATGGTCGAGGCGTCGGCTACAGAGCTTATCTCAGATCTGCTAGTTGAATAGGAACTGTGCTGACCCGCGAAACGGTCCCGCAGGGGAGGCGTGGGCCATGGAAGTCGATTATTAACTTTCCTCAGCCAAATAGCCAGAAAACTCCAATGTCACAGCCAGATTGGTTGCCAGGATGAGCGTTAGCTGAGAATTGTGATTTGCGCGAGATTTTCTCGCTGGTCGATCTTTCGATCACCCTCATGCAGGGGTATTTCGCGGATCGGACCGGCACCCGCGACCATTCGCCACCGTCCGATCCTGCGGTCGTGTCCGAGTGCTACCCGGCGTTGAGAATGTCGTTCATCATGCCCACCTGGGGCAGATCGAAGTGATTCCGGTCCGGCGGGAAGTTGGTCTCCACCCCGGTGAAGCCGCGCTCGCGGTACCACTGAGAGCCCTCGCGCGCCGCACGGATCGCATTGAAGCCGTCCTCGGTGCCTGTTCCGTCGTCAAGCTCCCCGGTGATCCAGTGCAGCCGCGCGGTGGTGCGGATCCGGTCCGGTACGGTCAGCTCCACGTCCTTTGGCGCCCCGCCCCCGCCGAACATCACGGCGCCCACCGACAGTGCCTCCGGGCGCTTCGGAATCAGACCGTAGCTGATCATCTCGGCCCCGCCCGAGTAGCCCACCCACCAGGTGCTGTCCTCGGCGACACCGTTGTCCGCGGCGACGCGTGCGGCCAGCTTCGTCACCCATTCTGTGTTCGGTGTGAGGTCGCGCCACCAGGTCATGGTGGAGCGATCCGGCGTCCGCGGTACCAGCGTGATCATGTTGTGCGCCGCGGCGACAGCGGCCATGCATGCCATCTCGCCATCGGGGTTGCGGTACTCATCCCCGCCGTCGCCGTGCAGCCGGACCATCATGCCGACCGGACGGGTGAAGTCCACACCGCGGGTGAACAGGTGGTACCTGCCACGCACGGAGCCGGAATCGAAGTGCCGGCCCAGCTGCACGCCCTCGGCCGCACTGACCTCACCGTTGTCCCAGGGCGAGCCTCCCCGCGCCCACCCCTCACCGTTTTCCACGTCAGCTGCGGGGATCATCACCGGATCGACGCTCGAGAGCGCATCCCCGGGGGCGATGCCGAAGTCCGTGCAATCGGTACGTTCGTCGGTGTCGCGCGTCGCCAGATAGACGATGAGGCCCGAGGCCAGAATCGATACCAGAACCACGGACAGCACCAGGCGCGGCAACCACCGGCGCCCACCTCTGAATTCCGCCACAATCCTCATCTCCTCCGTCCGTCCGGACGATTCCGCAAGACCTGCCCCTGACAATCTTCCAGCATGGCATGGCCTGCGCAATAATTGCAGGGGTTATCCTTGGTCACATGAGTCCGACACTTCCCCCCGGCATCAGATCGCTTCGTACCCGCGCCGCCGTCGCCGCAGCAGCCCTGGCCACCGCCGCCTCCCGCCTCACCGGCCGCGGCTCGGGAGGGATGATCGGTGGACTCGTTGCCACCACCCTGGATCCGGGGATCATGAAGTCACTCATCCACGGCCGTCCCACAATGCTCGTCACCGGCACCAACGGCAAGTCCACCACCACCAGGATGCTCGTAGCCGCGATGCGCGCCAGATACACTGTGGCCACCAATGAGGGCGGCGACAACATGGACGCCGGCATCATCTCCGCGCTCCTCGCGGGCCGCAACGCCTCCCACGTGGTGCTCGAGGTGGACGAGCTGCACGTGCCCTCCGCGATCGAACGGCTCGAACCCAATTGCCTGGTGCTGCTCAACCTCTCCCGCGATCAGCTCGACCGCGTGGGCGAGATAAACAAGATCGAGCGCGTGCTGCGCGAGGCCGTACGCTCGAACCCCTCGATGACCGTGATCGCGAACTGCGATGACGTCCTGGTCACCTCCATAGCCTACGATGCCCCCAACGTCATCTGGGTCGCCGCGGGCACCGGCTGGCAGGGCGATGCCGTCTCCTGCCCCCGCACCGAAAGCCGCATCATCCACACCGACGGCCACTGGTACGCATCCAAGAAGCTTCTCGACGGTCGCACCTTCCACCGCCCCACCCCCACCTGGACGGTCGAGGGCAACACGGTGCACACCCCTGAAGGCGATGTGGAACTGGATCTGAAGCTGCCCGGCCAGGCGAACCGGGGCAACGCCGCCGAGGCCCTGGCCGCCGCGGTGGAGGTGTACGAGGTTCCCCTGGACACCGCGGTCTCGGCGGTGGAGACCGTGGACAACGTCGCCGGACGCTACTCGACGGTGCGGGTCGGTGACCACGATGTCCACCTCCTGTTGGCCAAGAATCCCGCCGGCTGGCAGGAGGCGCTGGCCATGGTCGACCGCACCGCCGACGGTCTGGTGATCGCGGTCAACGGCCAGGTCGCCGACGGCGAGGACCTCTCCTGGCTCTGGGACGTCCGCTTCGAGGACTTCGAGGGCATCTCCGTCAAGGCCTCCGGTGAACGCGGCACCGATCTCGCCGTTCGCCTGACCTATGCCTCCATAGACCACGAGCTGATCAAGGACCCCCTCGACGCCATTCGCGCGTGCCCACCCGGGCGCGTGGAGGTTCTGGCAAACTACACAGCATTCCGCGATCTGAAAAAGGCCCTGGAGAAGAAATGACCTCACTGACCATCGGACTTGTTCTCCCCGACGTCCTCGGCACCTACGGCGACGACGGCAATGCGCTGGTGCTGCGCCAGCGCGCCCGGATGCGCGGCTACACCGCCGAGGTGCAACGCATCACGCTTGACGACGCCGTCCCCTCAACCCTCGACATCTACTGCCTCGGTGGCGGCGAGGACACAGCCCAGATCCTGGCGGCCGAGCACCTTCTCAAGCACGACGGACTGCAGTCCGCGGCCGCGGCCGGTCGCCCGATCTTCGCCGTCTGCGCAGGCATGCAGGTGCTCGGCTACTCCTTCCGCGCCGCGGACCGAATCGTCGACGGCCTCGGGCTTATCGACGCCACCACCGTCAGCCTGAAAAAGCGCGCCATCGGGGAGGTCGAGTCCGTACCCACCCGCGCCGGATTCACCGCCGAGCTCGAGGACAGGCTCACCGGCTTCGAGAATCACATGGGGGCGACCATCCTCGGACCGGAAGCCGAGCCACTGGGGCGTGTGGTGCGCGGGGAGGGCAACACCGACCTCTACGGCGCCTCGGACTTCGGAGACGTCGAACGCCAGCAGTACGCCGAGGGTGCCGTCCAAGGCAGTGTGATCGCCACGTACATGCACGGGCCCGGGCTGGCACGAAATCCCCAGCTCGCTGATCTGCTGCTGGCCAAGGCAATGGGGATCTCGCTGGCTGAGCTGCCCCCGCTGGACATCGAGGTGGTCGACCAGCTGCGCCGGGAGCGACTGGGAGCCTAGGCGCGTGTAACAAACTGCGTGCCCTGCGGACGCGTCCAGGGAAAACGTGGCCCGGATTCGCGCATGGTACGCAGTTTATTACCGGGCCCGCTCAGATCCGCAGCCGGCCGCTCAGGGCCCTGGAAAGGGTCAGCTCATCGACGAACTCCAGATCCCCGCCCAGCGGCATGCCCGAGGCCAGCCTCGAGACCACCAGATCCGGAAAATCCCTGAGCAGTCGGGCCAGATAGGCTGCGGTGGCCTCGCCCTCGGTGTTGGGATCGGTGGCGATGATTACCTCCCCGATGGTCGGTGTGGCGTCGAAAAGCGGTTCCTCCGGAGTGGAATCCGCCAGCTCGCGGTCCGGCAACACCCCACCGATACGCTGCAGCAGCACCGAAATGTGCAGTTCACGGGGGCCGATGTTGGCCAGAGGATCCAGCGCGCCACCGAGCACATGGTAACGACCGTTGAACTCCCCGGTCCTTTCAATCACCTGGATGTCCTTCGGTTCCTCGACCACACAGATGGTACCGCGGTCACGTCCCGAGTCCGCACAGATCCGGCAGACCTCCTCGCGGGAGATGTTGCAGCAGATCCGGCAGAAGCGCACCCCGTCGCGCACCGCGCCCAGCGCATCCTGGAGACGCGAGATATCTGTCGGTTCAACGCTGAGCAGATGGAAGGCGATGCGCTGGGCGCTCTTCGGGCCGATGCCGGGGAGCCTGGACAACTCATCGATCAGATCCTGGAGAGGCCCCTCAAACACGTTGCGATTTCACCTATCAGTTGATTACCTGCGACAAGAACACCATACCGGCATCCCCCGGCACCTTGGAAAGAACAGCCTAGAACAGGCCGCCCAGCTCGCCGCCACCGAAGCCCTGGGACAGCGGACCCATCTTCTCCTCGGCGAGTTCCGCGACCTTCTTGTGGGCGTCCAGGAAGGCTCCCTGGACAAGATCCTGCAGGGTCTCCACATCGTCGGGGTCAACGACCTTCGGATCGATGCTCACGGCGGTGACCTCGCCCGAGCCCGCCATGGTCACGGTGACGAGACCGTTCGCGGCATCGCCGACGACAGAGGAGTTGACGATCTCCCGCTGCGCCTCCTGCAGCTTCGCCTGCATCTGCTGTGCCTGGGCCAGGATCTGGGACATATCGGGCTGGGTCATGGTGAACCTTTCGGAAGATGTTTGTTGTTCGGCACGAGTCTACCGCCGGTGGCACCCCCGCGCGCCTATGGAAGGCCGGGGTTCGCTCACGGCTTACAGCGGCTTCGCACCGAGTTCCGCGGCGAGGAGTTCCATGGCGATCGCGCGGGCGTCGCGGCGGTCCATCTCCCCGGGTTCCTCCTGTGCCTGGCGGATCATCTGCTCCTCCTCGGATTCCACCTCCGCGGCCCCGGACGGTTCCGGGATTCCCTCATCGGCGGGATATCCATAGGGGTCATCCGCCGGTTCCTCCTCGACCGGTTCCGGGGGCAGCGGCACACCACCCTCGAAGGGGGCTCCGCTACCCTGCCGTGCGCTTCGCTGATTGGCGATGCTCGCCGCCGCATTCGCCGCGATCTCCTTCCATGACGGCTTCGAGGCATCGGGCTGCGCAACCACGGGTGCCGGAGGAGCGGGCGGCGCCGCGGGTGCGGGCGTTCCACCCAGCTCCACCGGGGCACCCCAATGCTTCGGCTCAGTTTCCGGACTCTCGGGCTCCTCGGGCGCCGCATGCGGTTCGCGGGGGCTCTTCGCGGGATTCCACGCCGGACGGGGCGGTGCGGGTTCCGCCGACTCCGCCGTGAACCCCGCTGCGGACGGGTCGGTTCCCACGACACACTCGACGCTCAGTTTGCGGCCCAGCTCATCGGCGATGACCTTGACGATCGACGCATTGTGCTCGGGAGCGTTCAGCCGATTGGCCAGGGCCCCGGTGCTGTGTCCGAGAACGAGGGTTCCATCGCGCAGCCCGAGGACCTTCGCCTCGGTCAGCATGATCTCCGCATGGGTATTGCTCCGGCCCACCAGGGACCGCAGATGCGCCCACTGCGAGCGGATGGTGCTGAGGATGTCCTCGGGTTCGGGTGCCTGCTCCGGGGTTTCCCGGACCGGCTCCGGGGCTGGCTCCGGAACGGGCGTGGGCTGCGGTTCACTGCGTTGCCCGTAGGTCTGCGAGGCTGCCCTGGCCGCGGCACGGGCAGCCGCGGCCGCCCCGCCGGGCACCGGTGCGGGCGCCGCCTTCGGCTGCTCCGGAACAACGGGCGTCGGAACCGCGTTGCCCGCCGAGAGCAGCAGGCGGGCGCAGAGCACCTCGAGCAGCAGGCGCGGCGAGGTCGCCCCGCGCATGTCATCGAGCCCGCTGTTGACCATGAGTGCGAGTGTGGAAAGCTCGTTGCCGTTGAACATCGCGGCCTGCCCGCGTAGGACGTCGGTGCGGTCGGCGGGGGCGTCGACAAGCCCGAGTTCGAAGGCGTCGGGAACGGCCTGCAGAATCATCAGATCGCGGAGGCGGTCGAGCAGATCCGTGGCGAATCGGCGGGGATCATGACCCGCCTCGATGACACGGTCGATGGTGGTGAACATCGCCGCGTTGTCCTTGGTCGCGAGGGCGGTCAGTGCATCATCTATCAGCGTGGAATCGGTGACCCCGAGCAACGGCAGGGCCCGCTGGTAGGTCAGTCCCTCCGGGCCGGAACCGGCGAGCAGCTGATCGAGGACGGAGAGACTGTCCCGCGGGGATCCGCCACCGGCCCGGATGACCAGGGGGAACACCGCATCCTCGACGGCGATCCCCTCCGAGCGGCAGGTGCGCTCGAGCAGTCCGCGCATCGCCTGGGGGGTGAGCAGCCGGAAGGGGTAGTGGTGCGTGCGGGAACGAATGGTATCGAGCAGCTTCTCGGGCTCCGTGGTGGCGAAGATGAAGATCACGTGCTCCGGCGGTTCCTCCACCGTCTTGAGCATGGCATTGAAACCCTGGCGCGAGATCATGTGCGCCTCGTCGATGATGAAGATCCGGTAGCGGGACTCGGCGGGGGCGTACTGGGCGCGGTCGCGCAGCTCACGCATCTCATCCACGCCGTTGTGCGTCGCGGCATCGAGCTCGGTGACATCCAGGGTGCCCGGGCCGCCCGGCGCCAGGGCGATACAGGAGTTGCACACCCCGCAGGGATGGGAGGTGGGCCCCTGGACGCAGTTCAGCGAACGCGCAAGAATGCGTGCCGAGGACGTCTTGCCGCAGCCGCGCGGCCCCGAAAACAGATACGCGTGATTGATCCGCCCACTGTCCAGGGCTGCGGAAAGCGGGCGGGTCACATGATCCTGGCCCACCACTTCGTCGAAACTTGCCGGTCGATACTTGCGATACAGAGCCACGGTTCTAGAGCCTACCGCCTACCGCCGCAGATCCAGCAGATCCACCTCAGCGGCCGCCATCTGCCTCATGAGGACATCGCCCCCCTGCTCCGCCGCGATCCCGAACTCTTCCTCGGTGAGCAGAATCAGCTGCAGGGGCAGGGTCAGTCGGCCGAGCTCCGAGGCCTCATCAGGTGCGGAGGTGCTCACCTGCCCGGCCTCCTCCCTGACGAAGGGAATCTCCGGGCCCCAGATTCGGGGATCGGCGAGGATCCCGTGACTGACAGTGAAACCCTGGGCCGGCAGGCCGGCGACGATTCCCACGGCGGGCAGAAGCTGCCCCGGCTGTGCGTGCATGCGTGCCGACGCCGCCGCGCCCTCCCGGGTGGCGGAACGAAAGGCGGTGGAGGCGTCGAGAAGCATCGTTGCCGCCGCACCGACGGCACGCCCGGGCACGTCACCTGCGGCGCGGGCAAGGCACAGCAGCTCGCTGCGCACCTCCAGGCTCTCCGCCGCGGCCGAGGTGATCAGCCCGGTGTCCACCCTTCCGAAATCCACCGAGCACGCAACGGACTCCCCACCGAGATCAAATGCGGCGACGGTGAACGGACCGACCTCATGAAACTCGGCCCGACCGGGAAACAATCCGTCCACCCAGTGGGAGGTTTCGACGATATTCACTGCTGCGCGAGGTGCTCCGCAGCCGCCAGGAGCACGCAGGTGGCTACACCGTCCATCGCAACCTCAAGCTCGGCGACCGGCGGAAGGGAGGGCGCCAGGCGGATGTTCCGGTTGTTCGGATCGCGGTGCAGCGGATAGGAGGAACCGGCTCCGGTCAGTGCGATACCCGCCTCCTTCGCCAGCTCAACGACACGGCTGGCCGTGCCGTCAATGACATCGAGGGAAATGAAGTATCCGCCGGCGGGGGTGGTCCAGGTGGCCACACCGCGGGAGCCGAGACGCTGATCCAGGATCCCGAGGACGGCGGTGAACTTCGGGGCCAGCGAGGCCGCGTGCTTGCGCATAACCGCACGCACGCCCTCGGCGTCACCGAAGTACCGCGCGTGGGCCAACTGATTGACCTTGTTCGGCCCGATTCCGCGGATGCCTGCGTGGCCGGTGTACCAGTCGCGGTTCTCGGCCGAGGTGATGAAGAAGGACACACCCGCACCGGCGAAGGTGATCTTGGAGGTGGAGGTGAACGCCCAGAAACGGTTGGGATGCCCGGCCTTCTCGGCCAGACCGACGACATCAATGTTGTCGGGGAACTCGTCGGTGAGGGTGTGCACGGCGTATGCGTTGTCCCAGACGATGCGGAAATCCGGGGCCGCGGTCTCCAGCTCGGCGAGCCCGCGGGCGACCTCCGGTGAGACGGAGTAGCCGGTGGGGTTGCTGAAGGTGGGGACCACCCACATTCCCTTGACCTGCGGATCCTTGACCAGCTCGGCGATGGCCTCCAAATCCGGGCCGTCCTCGTTCATGGCAACCGGAATCATCTCGAAGCCGAAATGTTCGGTGATGGAGAAATGGCGGTCATATCCCGGGACCGGGCAGATCCACTTCACGGAGGCCTCGTCCTTCCACGGATTCGGTGAATCCGGGTTGCCGAAGGCATAGGACCAGCTGATGACATCGAACATGATGTTCAGGCTGGAGGCGTCACCGGCGATGATCTGCTCGACGGGGACACCGAGAACCTCCGCCCAGAGCCTCCGGATGTCCACAATGCCGGTCAACCCGCCGTAGTTGCGGACATCGGTGCCATCCGCGGCGATGAAGTCCCCCCTGCCCGGCAGTGCGAGGAGTTCATCGGCGAAATCCAGCTGCTCGGACGAGGGCTTGCCACGGGTCAGGTCCAGCTTGAGATTCTTGGCCTTGAGCTCTGCGTAGGCGAGTTCGATTTCCTCTCGAAAGCGCGCGAGCTGATCTGCATCGAAATCCTGCAGCTGACTGGGACTCATAACGGTGGACCTCCGGTGTACAAAATACGGGGCAACAGGGATGCGCCACGGCGGCAGCGCATGGCCACAAAAAAAGAGCAGCGGCCTCAGGCCACCACTCTAGACGTTTAAGGGGACCCCGCGCACCCGTCAGAGCTCGCTGACCCTTGCTGCATTCCTGCCCTGGGGGAGTTCACAAGATGAACGCCGCACGGGATCCTCCAAATACTCTAGCGGACTTTCACCCGGAAACGCTAACCCGTCCGAGCTACCGGCGGATTTGTTTAACTCCGCGCGATTTGTGTACTGTATTTCAAGGACGCAGTAGCCATGGTTACTGTTGTTCGCAGCTGGAGGATTCGACTAGTGGCCTATGTCGCTCGCCTGGAACGCGGGTTGGGAGCAATCCCTCAGGGGTTCAAATCCCCTATCCTCCGCAGATTGAACCCGGGCCTGCTCCACACGGAGCAGGCCCGGGTTTTGCCTATAATAGCCCCCATGCGCACCGATGCACTTCCCCGTCGCCCGAGGATCTCCCTCATAGCCGCCGTCGACGGGGACAGCGGACAGTTTCTCCCCGCCGCCCCCTGGGACTCCAAACTCGGCGGCGCCCCCTACCGCACCGTGGGCGCCGGGTGGCCCCACCGCCGTGGTGCCGACGGGGTGGAGGAACCACTGGGCTTCCTTGCACAGATCAACCTGGATCAGATCGAGCGGTGGTGCCGGCGCACCGGTTCCGCCGCTGTCCTTGACGGCGACCTTCCCACCCACGGTCTGCTTCAGTTCTTCCTTCCCCTTATGGAGGGCTGGGGACTGATGGAGGGTGATACCTTTGTCACCTGGTATCCGCAGGTCACCGAGTCCGAGGATGCTCTCGACGACCGCATCCTCGCCGTCATCCGCGGCGATGGGCCCACCTTCGTTGCGGAGACCCCGAACCGCCAGCTCCGTGCGGGCCGGCCGAGCTCGGCGTGCACCAGCAATGCATGGAGCTGGAGCCCATTGACCCAGCCGGAGAATCCCGTCCGGCTTGAACCCGCCGCCATCGAACCGCTGGTGCAGATGGTCTCACCGCACAATGACCGATCGCTGCCCGCGGAGCTGAGGTTCTTCCCCGAGGACCGGGAATCGCAGGATGCGGTTGAAAAAGCCACAGGTACCGGCGGCACGCAGGTGGGTGGCTTCCCCTTCTTCACCCAGGTCGATCCCCGCCCCTCCGGCACCACGCTGCAGCTGCTCATGCAGCTCGACGGCATAGACAACGCGGTGGTCATCGGCGATTCCGGGGTGATGAACTTCTTTATCTCACCAGAGGACCTGCGGACCCGCGATTTCCGGCGGGTGCAGATGAACTGGGACTGCTGCTAGCTCACAGCGGTGAACACGAAGGGTTTGGTGCCCACCCGTCCCGGATCGAAGTCAGCCAGCAGATCGCTCAGGTTGTCCGCCCGGTAACCGAGGGAGCCCGCAAGGGCGGCGACCACGTGGGTGAGGGGGGCGTCGACAAGCATCTGGCGCAGGGTGACAGCGCCGTCGCGCTTGGCCAGGCGTTGACCGTGGTCGTTGAGCACCAGCGGAACATGCACGTACTCCGGGGTCGTCAGGCCGAGCAGATGATACAGATAGGCCTGGCGGGCCGTGGACCCGAGCAGGTCATCGCCGCGCACCACCTGGTCTACGCCCTGGAAGGCATCATCGACCACCACCGCGAGGTTGTAGGCCCACCCGGGTTCCCGGCCCCCTCGCACGAGGATGAAATCATCGACCTCACCGCTGAGATGCCCGCGCAGGCGGTCATCGAACTCATAGGCCGACACCTGCGCACGAAGGCGCAAGGCCGGGTACCGCTTCTGCGCCGCCAGCTCGCCCCGCTTGACGACGCGCTCCCCCTCCCCCAGATCACGGCACGTTCCCGGGTACAACCCCGGCACGGCGTGCGGAGCCCGCGATGCCTCCTGGATGTCCCGCCGCGAGCAGTAACACTCGTAGGTGTCCAGGCGGCCCACGGCCTCACGATAGGCCGCATCGCGCGTTGACTGGTAGAGCACCCCGCCGTCCCAGTCGACGCCGATGGTGCGCAGATCCTCGAGCTGGCGATGCGCGGACTCCACACTCGAACGCTGCTCATCGATGTCCTCGACCCGCATACGGAAGGCCCCGCCGCCATGCCTGGCAAACAACCAGGCGAGCACAGCCGTGCGCAGATTACCGAAATGAAGATCCCCACTCGGGGAGGGTGCGTATCTGCCAACCATGGCATACACACTAGTATCCCGGGAAGCTAAGGTGTGGGACGTGAATTCATCAAACGAGTCTGGGCAGGGCACCGCCGAGGTGTCCGGAAACCCCCACTTCATCCCCGTGCAGGCTGGCCTCTACCCCATCCTGACGACACTGTTCGTCGCAGTGTTCCTGATCTCGAACATCACCGCGACCAAAGGCGTGGAGATCGGCCCCCTGGTCACCGATGGCGCCTTCTTCCTCTTCCCGCTCGCCTACATCCTCGGCGACGTCCTCGCCGAATGCTACGGCTTCAAGGCAACCCGACGGGCCATCTTCACCGGTTTCGGAGTCACGATCCTCGCCGTGATCTCCTTCTACATCGCAATCTGGCTTCCACCCGCAAGCTTCTGGGACGGCCAGGAAGCCTTCTCCTCCGTGCTCGGGCTCGTGCCGCAGATCGTCCTGGCATCGCTCGCCGGGTACGTCGTCGGACAGCTCCTCAACGCGACCGTCCTGGTGGCGATCAAGAAACGCACCGGCGAGAAGACTCTCTGGGCCCGACTCATCGGATCAACCATCGTCGGCGAATTCGGCGACACGCTTCTGTTCTGTGCGATCGCGGCACCTGTCATCGGCATCGTGACCACCGGCGATTTCCTGAACTACGTCATCGTGGGTTTCCTATGGAAAACTCTGCTCGAAGTTGTCCTGCTCCCCGTGACCTACACGGTGATCGCCTGGGTGAAGAGGCGCGAGGGATACTAAGGCGTTGCTTCGGGGGTTGAGGGCCGCTGCGACCAGCTGACCGTTTGCCCCCACCGCACCGGGAAACCAGGGCAGATCCGGGCCGGAACCCGATAAACGGACACCTCATCGCACCCATTGCGACCAGCTGACCGTTTGCCCCCACCGCACCGGGAAACCAGGGCAGATCCGGGCCGGAACTCGATAAACGGACACCTCATCGCACCCGCTGCGACCAGCTGACCGTTTGCCCCCACAGCACCCGGAAACCAGGGCAGATCCGGGCCGGAACCCGATAAACGGACACCTCATCGCACCCGCTGCGACCAGCTGACCGTTTATATTCTGAATGCCCCACCCACCGGTGTCTTCTCTATCCTCGTCCCCCAGCCGAGGCCCGCCGAGGACCATTGATTCTCGGGCAGCGGATTTCCCTCGCCGCGTTTCAGCTCCCGGCGCAGATCCTCCATCCAGCTCTGATCCCTGAAGGTCGCGGCCGTCACTCTCACCATTCGGGTGCCGGCATTGAGCAGGGCCTTCTGCCTCTCGAGCTCCTCACGCATCGTCTGCTCGGGATCCTTTCCAAAGGCGCGTGAGTACTTGAGTTCTCCGTCGTACTCAAGGATCGTCGATTGCTGGGGAAACAATGCATCCACACGGCCGATGAACCTCCCCGCAGCCGATGAGATGACAGCCTGCAGATGTGGGACGGGGAAGCCGTTCTGCCACAGCAGTACCCGCATGGCCGATTCCCGAGGGCTTTCGGAGGCCGGGTGAGCCAGCGTCAACAGGTCCTCTATGTGTCGACGCCCCCGGTACCCGCGGTAGCCACCGGCCGCCCCCTCGAGATCCTCCAGCGTGAACTGTTTGCCCCGCATCCCCGAATCAGCTGCGCCTACGGCATCGACGAGTGAATGCCACCTCGCCAGATCGATCGTCGTCATGATGGGCGAGGTCAGCCACAGCCCACGGTGGAGTACCGGTTCCCGGCCGGGGGCCTCACCGGGCAGCTTGCGGTTCCTCACCCCGCTGGCGCCCACCGGCCCCGATCCTGCCCGCCGCCCCAGTTCAACCTCCTCGGGGACACTCCCGGAAGCCATGTCCCACAGCGCCGCGGCCGATCTTCCCGCCACGACGTACCTCGGGTAGGCGTATCCGTACGCAGCGCAGCGCAGCCGGTACCGCTCCCAGGGTTTGAGTCCGTCGTAGGCCTCGGCCGGCACAAACACCCCCGGCGCCAGTTTTCGGAGTTCCCCCGATGAGCATTTCCTGTACAGATCTCGGCTCTGCGCGCGCGAGCATGCCGACTGCCTGATCAACATCCCCCCTTGATGCGTCATGCGGACAGCTAAACACACCACGATGGGTTCTGCTACCGGAATCAGCGCGCGGCATAGTAGCGGCCCAGGAACTCCGTCTTGAAGTCGTGGTAGGTCCCGTCGCTTATGGAAGCCCGGATCTTGTCCACCAGCCCGATCATGAAGTAGAGGTTGTGCATGGTGCACAGAGTTCCGGCGAGGAATTCCTTGGCCTTGAGCAGGTGATGGATATAGGCGCGGGAGTAATTCTCCGAGACGTAGCCGCCGACTTCCTCGTCGATGCCGGAGAAATCGCGCTTGAATCTCGCTCCGGTCAGGTTGATGCGCCCGTCGAGGGTGTACACGCCACCGCGACGGCCGAGGCGGGTGGGGGCGACGCAATCGAAGGTGTCGGCGCCCGCCTCGATGGCCACGAAGAGATCATCGGGTTCGGAGATACCGAGCAGGTGACGCGGCATGCTCTCTGGCAGCTCGTCGCACACCCAGCCCACTATGGTCCCCAGATTCTCCTTCTCCAGGGCTCCACCGATACCGAAGCCGCCGAAGCCGCGGCGGCCCTCATCACGGGCGCGGGCGTCGAGTTCCAGCAGGCCACGCGTTGCTTGTCGACGCAGATCCTCGTACTGCGCACCCTGGACAACCCCCCACAGGGACTGCAGGGGCCTGCCGACGCGCTCGCGCGTCAGCCTCTCGTGCTCACGCAGGCAGCGGTCGGCCCAGCGCCGGGTCCGCTCCACCGATTCGGTCTGGTACTGGTAGGAGTCGACCAGCGTGGTCAGCTCGTCGAAGGCGAACATGATATCGGCACCCAGTTGATGCTGGATCTGCATGCTCACCTCGGGGGTGAAGCGATGCTTTGAGCCGTCGATGACGGATTTGAAGTCCACGCCGTCCTCGTCGACGTGCGCCATACGCTCCTTGTGCGCGGCCTTGACATCATTGCGGGTGAGGTTGGTGGTGTCCATGGCGAGGACCTTCTTGAAGCCCACACCCAGACTCATCACCTGGAATCCACCGGAATCGGTGTACGTCGGGCCCTGCCAGTTCTCGAAGCGGGCGACCCCACCGGCCTCATCGACGATATCCGGGCCCGGCTGGAGATAGAGATGGTACGCGTTGGAGAGGATGGCCTGCGCTCCCGTCTCACGGATCTGCTCTGGGGTCAGGGTCTTGACCGTCGCCTTCGTTGCCACCGGAATGAACGCCGGGGTGGCGATGTCCCCGTGCGGCGTGTGGATCACGCCTGTGCGTCCGTGTTTGCCCGGGGAGGCGTCGTTAAGCTGGGTGCCCAGAGTGAAAGAGAGGTCAGTCGACATGGTTGTCCAGCTTATCGCGCCGGTGGTTGCTCTCCCATTCCCGCTCGAGCGCGGTGCCCTCGATGTCCAGGCTGGGCAGCAGCCGGTCGAGCCATCGGGGCATCCACCAGGTTGCGCGGCCCATCAGGAACATCGACGCCGGCACCAGACCCATGCGCACGAAGAAGGCATCGAAGAACACACCCACACCGAGAGCGAATCCGAAGATCTTGATGAAGGGCAGTGGCTGGTCGATGAAGGCCACGAACACCGCGATCATGATCAAGGCGGCCGCCGTGACCACCCGCGAACCCTGTGTGTATCCCTCGATGACGGACTGTTCAACAGGAGTGTAGCGCGAGCCGGGGACACCTTTGCCCCCGTGGTGCGTATAGTGCTCGCGCATCCGGGTGACCAGGAAGACCTGATAATCCATGGCCAGCCCGAAGGTGACGCCGATGAGGAAGATCGGCATGAAGGAGATCAGCGGACCGGGGGTGTTGACCAGTCCGAACAGGCCCTCCTGCCACACCAGGACAGTCGCTCCGAAGGCCGCACCCACGGAGAGGAGGAATCCCAGGCCCGCGACGAGGGGAACCATGATCGAGCGGAAGACCAGCAACAGCAGCACGATGGCCAGTCCGACCACCACAGCCAGATACAGTGGCATGGCACCCTCGAGCTGATCGGTGATGTCCTGCTGCACCGCGGTCAGACCCGTGGTTCCCAGTTCGGCCCCGGTGACATCCTCTATCTGGGTCTCCTGTGCACGCAGAATGTGCAGGGCCCTGGTGGTCTCCTGGTCGGCCGGACCGGTGAACGGGGTGACCAGGATCTGCGCGGCCGTGGAATCGGCGTTGACCCCGATGATCTGCGCATGCTTGATGTCAACATTGGAGTTGTAGGTCTGGGTCACATAGAGATAGGTGGCGAATCGCGCCGCCGCGGTGGCATCGAACTCCCCCTCGCCGGTGTCCTGGGCACTGATCAGGGGCTGCAGGGCGGCGGAATCGGGATCGGCGTCCTCGGCATCCACGATGACGAGGAAGGGAGCATTGACGCCGGCGCCGAAACCCTCGGCCATGAGATCGGCGGACCTGCGCTGGGTGGTGTCCACGTTCGAGGTCGAGTCGGAGGGAAGGGCGAGCTCCAGATTGATCACGGGAACGGACAGGGCACCGAGACCGAGCACCACCACCGCCACCACGAGACCGGGAACCTTCTGCACGAAGGTGACCCAGGTACGGCCCTTCGACCGGCGGTTCAGTGCCTGTTCCCATGTCTGCTTCGGGGTGGGGTTGCCCGCGATGCCCACTATCTTGCCCTTGAAGGTTCGGGGCCCGAGCACACCAAGTAGGGCGGGAATGAAGGTGATCGCGATGAGCACGGCGATGAAGACCGTCAGCGCTGCGGAGAGCCCCATCGCCGTGAGGAAGCCGATATCGGCGATGGCCAGGGCCACCAGCGCGATGATCACGGTGGCACCCGCGAACACCACCGCCGATCCCGCGGTCCCCACGGCCATGCCGGCGGCCTCGTCCCGGGGCATCCTTTTGTACTCGGCACGGTAGCGGGAGAGGATGAAAAGTGCGTAATCGATGCCCACGGCCAGCCCGATCATCACGGCCAGAACCGGGGTCACGGTGTTCAGGTCGGCGAAACGGGTCGCCAGGACGATAGCCAGGGCTCCGATTCCCACTCCGATCACCGCGGTGATCAGGGGCAGACCGGCCGCCACCAGCGAACCGAAGGTGAACACCAGGACCACGAAGGCGATGCCGATGCCGATGATCTCGCTGGTGGTCTTGATCTGGATGGGATCACCGAAGGCCGCGCCCCCGGCCTCCACCGTCAGCCCCCGGTCCCGACCGATCTCCATGGCGCGGGTGATCACATCGCGCTGGCTCTGTTCAACGAACTCCGGCCCCGGGACATCGATGTTGAAGGTGGTGTAGCCGATGGTTCCGTCGTCGCTGAGCAGGGCGAGATTCTCCGCATCCCGGCGCGCGTTGTCCTCGGGCAACCCCATCTCGGTCATCTGGGTGACCACCATGTCCTGCAGCGCGGGGGAGACCTCAACGGGATTTCCGAAGCGATCGGTGCCGCTGAGTCCATCGAGGTTCTCCTTAATATAGGAGACGACATCATCGATGGCTGCACTGTTGCCCGCCTCCGCCAGGGTCTGCCCCTCCGGCGCCTGGAACACCAGGTTCACCCCGGCCGCGGTGACCGGGTTCTGCTGATCCGGGAATTTCTCAACGAGCAGAACCGTCGCGTCGATCGAGGGGGTGTCATCGATGGTGAAGGTATCGGTGAAGCCCCTCTGCAGGCTCAGTGCGCAGGCCGCGACGATGCCAAGGATGAGCAACCAGGCCGAAATGACGATCCATTTCCGGTTGTACGACCATCGACCCAACCTGAACAGCAGCTTCGCCACGGGGTGTTTCTCCTCTAACGATCAGACACATGTGCTGACCAACTTACCCGCGTGCCCCGGCAAATCCTTAAAAGACGGCGGGGATACCACTCCGGATTTCCCGATTGGCACCTAAGCTGATGTGGAGCTGTTTGCTGCCTGGGGCCGACATCACCGTCCCGGGAGGATCTACCACCGATCGGGACGAGGATGAACAACAAGGACCACTCCAACCAGGACTTCTCCAACCCCTTCGACTCCCCCGGCGCCGCCGAGACCAGTTCCTTTCCGGCGGTCGCCCCCGCACAGGGATGGCAGAACACCCCGCAGAATACCCCGCAGAACACCCCGCAGCCCGCGCCCGCGCCGCGACCCGATCCGCCGAGAAGGTCCGCGGCGGGCTTCATCATCGCTGTTCTCGCCATCGCGCTCATCGCCGCCGGTGTGGGGATCGGTGTTCTGGTGACCAGGGGCGGTGACCTGTTCTCCCAGTCCCCCACCACCACAACCGGGGCCGCCACGCAGTCCCAGCCCGCCGAGGCCACCTCCACCGCCTCCGGCGACTCCCGCCCGAACTCGATCACCCTGCCCGCGGGAGCGGTGGCCGCAAACCCCGCCGCAAGCGCAGCCGCCCCGACGGGGGACTTCAACAGCATCTGGCGGGGATCACCGGAAACCTCCGCGCCCTTCGCCGAGGCCGTCCGCAATGCCTTCGTCGACCACTACCTCTCCACGGGACGGACCGAGGGGCAGATCTCCGCCTACAGCTCGGTCACCGGACGCTACTATGACATGCTCTGCTCGGACAACGGGGACTTTGTCACCTGCCGCGGCGGCAACAACGCGATCGTCTACATCGCATGAGGCGCCCCGCCGGTGTAATCGGCGCCCTCGCGCTTCTGTCCCTGGCCACCTCCTGCACCATCCCCACGGACACCGACCCCGTCCCCTCCCCGACCTCCCGGCCACCGCAACCAACCACCGCGGCGGTCACGCCGGGCGCCGGCCCGGATCTGGCGTCCGCGGTAGCGGCGGTGGCGTCGACAAACGGGGGACGGGGCGGGGGGGGGCTAGCGCAGGACGGTCAGGCCCGGACCTTCGGGGGGCTTCTCGACGCCCCCGCCCGGTCGACCATCAAGGTCCCCATCGCGCTCGCCGCGCTCGACGGCTGCGATGCCGACCGCGCATCACTGGAGGCTCAGGTCACGGCCGCGCTGACCACCTCGGACAATGACGCGGCCGAATGGCTCTGGGAGTGCCTGGGGGATCCGGACACCGCCGCACTGAGAACCGGTGATGTAATCGCACACGCCGGTACCCCGGTCCGGGTCAATACCACGGTCACCCGCCCCGGCTTCTCCTCATTCGGCCAGACCGAGTGGACTCTGCCCGAGCAGGCACTCTTCGCGGGAGTCCTGCCCGACATCGCCGCGGACACGATCGTCGCCGAGGCGCCCATGCGGTCGAAATCCTCGACGATGTAGATCGAGGACACGACCTGGCGCAGATCCCTTGCCACCGGGGTTTCCAGAGCGAGCAGTTCCACCGACTGATCCTCGCAGAGGCTCCTGACCTCATCGAGCTGTTCGGCATTGGACAGCGCGTCTTCCGCCGACTGCAGGGAGGCACGCAACAGCGCATCGGAGGCCTTCGCCATGGTGTCCTTGGTTACGTCACACAATACGATGAGATTGTGCGCGAAAGAGTCCAATTGCTGTCTATATGCCGTACGCATGCGGTACAGGATAGCCCGATTAATCCAANCACCGGCGGCCCCCCACTGGGGCGCACCGGAGACCCCACCTGCCCCACCTGCCCCACCGCTCCCGGATGCCACGGTCAGCCATCCCCGCGTATTCATCCTCGCGGCCCTGGGAACGGCTGTCGCCGGGATCATCTGCGGGATCCTGGCATACGCCACAGGCACCGCAACACAGTCATCCTGGTTGATCCTCTCCCTCATCGGCTGGGTTCTGTCCGGGACCCTCACATTCATCCTCCTCGGTCTGCACACCGCCGCCGATACGCGGAGACAGACGGAGAGCTTCTACGTATCATCACCCTCGCAGACCATGGCCTACCGGATCACCGCGGCGGTGGCGGTGGTCGGCGTGATCATCACGGCCGTGGAACTCGCGCTCTGGTTCGGTAAGGCATTCGGAGGATAGGAAACTCGTGACAAAGCACCCATCTCTTCCCCTCCGCTTCCCCGCGATGATCGCGGCCACACTGCTGGCCATGGCCGCAGCGGTGCCCGGGATACCTCTTGCCGCAGCCCAGGCGCCGGCCACGGACGCCACCTCCGCCACCGCGCGGGAAAACCTCGCGGAGTTCGGCGCCTGCCTGTCCACCGAAAAGAAGGCGGACATCCTCTTCGTGCTGGACGAGTCGGCATCGCTGCGCGGGCCCGAGGCGACGGATCCGGACAACCTCCGCGTCGATGCGACCAAGGATCTCATCGAACAGCTCGGCGTTCAGGCACGTGACCTGGACGCGGACATCAACGTCAAGCTCGCCGCCTTCGGCGAGGGCTACCGTTCCGATCCCGACACCTACGGCGGCTGGGAGAACACCCGCACCGGGGCGGACCGGCTGGACGCGGCGGTGGATTCAGCGGCCCAGCGCAATAACGATCCATACACCATCTACGGGGATGCCTTCACCGGCGCGCTGACGGAGTTCTCCGCCCGCGATTCCGGTTCCTGCCGCGCGATGCTCTTCTTCACCGACGGGCAGCTCACGGTGCCCGGTGAAGCGGCCGATGACCAGGCCGCGAGGAACGCCGTGTGCTCCCCGGAGAGCCCCGTCGGGGTGTTCCGCCGTACCGGGATTCAACTATTCAGTGTCGGACTCATCCCCGGCGCCGCGGAAACACCCGAACAGCTGCTCAGAGCGATCTCCGAGGAGGATTCCTGCGTTCCCGGGACCCGCGCGAACGGTGCCTTCTTCAATGCGGGGACGAATCCGGCCGCACTCTTCGCCGCCTTCCGAAGCATCCTGCCCGCGCCGGGCGGTATCGATGCGGACCGCCCGGTTGACCAGGGCTTCGACTTCATCCTGGACAATTCCGTCTCACCGGTCCGGCTCTCCGCCCAACCGCGGGACATTCTCGAACCCGGCCAGCTGGTACCCACCCTCAGCGCGCCGGACGGCACCGTGCTCGATCTCACCCGGGGCAGGCACACTATGGGCTCCACGGCCGTCGATGTGGTCGAAAGCTCCACGGTCCCGGGCATGGTTGACGTGGAGATGACACTGGCAGACGGCGGCGACTGGGCCGGCCGGTGGACATTCGGATACCGCGTGACCGGCCCGGTGGATGCGAACTACCACGCAACAATGGTCATCTCCCCCGGCCTGAAACTAAACGCGGACGCGCTGAGCGAGAGCAGCCAGACCGGCCTGTCCATCTCCACACCGCTCAACGTCTCGCTTGTCGACGCCACGGGCACCACCCGGCAACTGGCCGGCACGGCGCCCCTGACCGCCACCTTCACCCCTGACGGGGGCGCCCCGGTCACCCTGGTGGACAACACGGGCATCGAGGCGGGCAGCGCCGAGGTCCCGCTGGATGCGGTGGGCCGTCCGGCGGCGGGCGTCGTCACGCTCAGTACGGTCATCACCACCGACGGTGGTGGAATCCCCGGCACGACACTGAGCCCGATCGAGGCCCGCTTCCCCGTCGCGATCACCCCTGCGACCATGCCGAGGGTGCCGGGCGGCATCTCCGCCGACCTCGAGTCCAGGGAAACCACGGTGAGCATCCCGGTCGAGGGACCGGGCAGGGTGTGGGTCGAGGAGGGAGACCTGGCCACCGACGGAGCCGTGCTGCCCGCGGGCGTCGGCTCGGTGGCACTGACCTCGCCGCACAGCAGCAGGGATTCCGCACTCACCCTCGGCGACGGTGAACACGGCGAACTGGAGATCACCCTCACCAGCGACCAGCTCGCGGACGGCCCCGTGCGGCTGCTCCCGACCCTCCATCTCGAGGACGCCTCGAATCCCTCCGAATCGGCACCGATCAACGTGCCGATCAGTGGAAACATGCGCGCCCCCGTGAACACCGGGGCCTTCAGCCTCGCGCTCATCGCCGCCCTGCTGCTGGCGCTGCTGCTGCCGCTGGCGCTGATGTACCTGATCAAGTTCATCACCGGGAAGATCCCGCGGCGCCCCGGGATCCACGCCCTCGGGATCCCGGTCAGGTTGGACAACTCCCGCCTCCTGCGGACCGACAGGGGCGGGGAGTTCGACCTCACCTTCGAGGAGCTGGTGGCGCAGACACCGCGTACCACCTCCGACGGGAAGTCGGTGGTGCTCGCCGGCCACGAGGTCACCGTGAAGCTCGGGCTCAACCCCTTCACCCCCGCATACGCGGCCTCGACAGAGGACTACTCCATGTCCGACTCGGGGGATCAGACGGGAAACCGGGCCCGGCTCCCGCTTGCGGTGCACAACCACTGGTTCCTCATCTCCCAGGTGTCCGACCCCGATCAGGCGACCGTGGTCATCGCCGTCGATGAATCCATTAGCAGGGACGGCGTGGGGATGATCGTGCAGCAGATCAGGGCCAACGCACCCGACCGGCTGCGGAGTCTGCGCGAACAGGTCGAGCAGGCCCGACCCCCGGCCGCCGAACCGGAGCAGCCGCTGACCACCGCAGCCCCGAAGGACCCGGGCTGGGGTTCCCCCGAATCCCGGCGGAACGACACGGCATCCGGCCATGACTCCCCCGGCTGGCACAATGGTCCCGAGGATCCGTTCCGCAGGGGAAACCAGCAGTAGCTCGTGCCCGGAAAGACAGCTCTTAGCAAAAGGAAAGAGGATTATCTGTGAGAAAGTTCCTTGTCGTCGGTTGTGGTGGCTCCGGAGCCAAAACCCAGGCGTATATGATCGACCAGCTCAAGGCAACGCTTCGCAGCATCGATCCCACGATCACCTCACTGCCGAAGGCATGGCAGTTTGTCACCATCGATGTCCCCATCGTCCCCGAGAAGGGGCCCTCCGGGTTGGGAAACGTGCAGGACAACGGTGGCACATACATCGGCATCGGCTCCAAGGCGCAGTACCGCACCCATGATGCGAGCCTGTCCACGGTCCTCGGGGACAAGAAAGCGCTCGGGGAGATCGCCACCTGGGCCCCGCGCCGCCCCACGTCGATCCCAGTGCCGATCTCCGATGGTGCGGGCCAGTACCGCGCCATCGGCAGGATGCTGACCATCCCGGCACTGACCCAGATCCGCAACGGACTGGAGCAGGCACTCGACACCCTGCACAAGACCGAAAGCGTGACGGAGCTCAACGAGCTGACCTACCGCATCACCGGACGGCACAGCGACAAGCAGAACGAGGCCCCGATCATCTTCGTGGTGTCCTCGATGGCGGGTGGAGCCGGGGCCTCGATGTTTCTGGATGTCTGCCGGGTGCTGTCCACCCTGAAAAACGGAAAACCCGACCACACCGCGGTGTTCATGCTGACCCCGGAGGTCTTTGAGAAGCTGGCGGCCTCCGATGTCCTGGGCACCTGGCCGAATGCGCTGGCGATGTTCGGGGAGGCGATCGCGACCCAGACCGGCGCCTCGGCGGAGTCCGACCGCGCGCTGTTCCGTGCCATGGGTCTGGACGAGGTGTCCTCCGCATCGACCTTCGCACGCCTGTTCCCGATCGGCGCGCGCATGGGTTCCCAGGGCACGGTCTTCGGCGACGGTTACCCCGACACCGTCTACCGTGGACTCGGACGCGCCCTGGCCGCACTGATGGCATCGGAGGAGGCATCCGATTCCTTCGCCTCCTTCTTCCTGGCCAACACCGGATCGCCCGACAGTGACCGCTCCTTCCTCGGATGGGCCAATCCTGACGAGCTCCCCTGGGACGGGATGCCCTGGGCGTCGATGGGTTACGCCCAGCTATCCATGGGACGCGACCGCTTCGCCGAGTACTCCGCTCAGCGCCTGGCCCGCACCGGCTTCGACCGCCTCCTCCGCGGCCATCTCGACCCGGCCAACAACGCCACCGGCGAGGAACAGCTGCAGAGCCGGCTCAACGACCGCATCGTCGCGATCATCGCCGAACTCAGTCTCCAGGCCGAATTCAGCCAGGGTCGGCCCAACACCGAACAGCTGACCCAGTGGCTGTCCGGGGTGTTCCGCGAACAGGGGGTGGGGCCGGTGGAGAACTCCGCCAGGTGGCTGCGTTCCCAGCTCCGCATCGAGGACGGCATCCCGGCGCGGGATTTCTCCGCTCTGATCCGCAACCGCCTGTCCGACCCCGGAACCTCCCGGGAACTGCACGGACAGCTCGATGCGGCCGCCTACGCCACCGTCTACGACTTCGCCGACACCCTCACCGACAGGCTGATCGCGGTCACCGAACGTGAACTCGCACACAACGGCGTCCCCTTCGTCGAGGCCATGCTCGCACGCCTGAAGGACATCTACACCCAGCGTGTCATCCAGCCGATGTGGACCCTGGTCAGCCAGAACCAGGGCAGGAACCCGGCCGCCCCACCCCACGGTTTCGAGCAGCGGATGCAACCGCTCAGTGGCAACGGCGCCGTGTCCCAGGCCGATGTGCTCACCGGTTCGATCATCTCGCTCTACCGCCCGCAGCTCTTCGACTACTTCATCGTCCGCGTCGCCGGATACCTGGAGAAGGTCCTCGACGATTTTGTGGCCAATGTGCTCACCCGCCTTCTCAGGCAGATCAACGCGGCCCACGCCGCCCTCGACGCCGCCGACAGGAAGCGCGATGTGTCCCCCACCCTCGCCGATGTCGCGACCGCCGATCCTGTCGCATGGCCCCGTGACTCCGATGAGCGGATCGATTCCCGCTTCTACGGCTCCCACAACGAAATCCTGATCACCGAGGTCGACTCCTTCCCCCGCGATTTCGCCACCCACCTGCTCAACACCGTTCGGGCCGCCGATGATGGCATCTTCGATGACAGGGAGGCCTCCAGGGTCGCGGCCAGAGCCATCGTTCTCGGCCAGTGGGAGTCGCAGGGAGCGAAGAAGGCTCCGGACAACACGCTCGCCCCACCGCGCGGGGCCCGCTCCGAGGGAGGGAACCGCGCGGGATGGGTGTCCAAGCATCTGTCCACCCCACCCGCAGGAGGCGAAACCAGGGAGGCCCGTGCCGCCCAGTTCCAGGTCCGCATCAGCCCCGAGGACATTCTCAAACGCTCCCGCGAATGGATCGAAAGGCCCAACTATCCCTTCTCCGATTTCATCTCCGCGGACCTGCGCACATATCTGACCAGGGAGAATGCCGGAAACGACGTGAACTACAATGCGCGTCTGCAGCGCCTGCGCTCCGCATTCGACCAGGCACTGGCCCAGGCAAGGCCACTGGCCGCGGTGGATTCCACGATGGTCCAGGCGGTGCACGGATCCCCCGAGATCTACCGCTTCACCTTCTCGGAGATACCCTTCAAATCAATGGAGGCAGCCGACAGTCTCTCCGCGGTCATCCAGGCCAAGGACAATCTGGACAACACGACCCTGGAGACCTTCACCAAGTCTCTGGGAACCGAGCACCGGATCCAGCACATCGACGTCTTCGGTTCCTACCCGAACTACTCCCCGATCGTGTTCAGCTCCCTGCTTCCCCACATCAGTGAGCAGTGGGCCGCGCGCCGCGGTCGTTCCGAGGGTTTCTGGAGCATGCGCCGCGCTCGCCCGCTGCCCGCGGCCCTGCCGATGTCGAATGCCGAGCGCCGTGCGATGGTGGCCGGATGGATCATCGGCACGATCACCGGCAGGATCTACGTGGCCAATGACGCCGCCTTCATCTTCGATGACTCCACCAGGCAGTGGGTTCCCTTCCCCAACCCGCTTCTCACTCCGCCGTCCCAGATGATCGCGGCGATCGACTGGATGCCGGCCGTCATCGAATCCGTGCTGCTGGCCTACGCCGGCTCCCAGACCGGATCCATCGACGGCAGCGTCGGTTCCTCCCTGCTGCCCTACCGGCTGCTGCGATCCCTCTACGATTCCGGCAGGGACGCCCCGACGACCGGCATCAAGGTCCGCCCCGCCGTCGCCAGGCTCACCGAGTTCCTCCGCAACGGTGACCATCCCGTGCGGATGGCGGAAGGTACCGGCCCGGTGGGGGAGTCGGTCGATGAACGCTATGACATCGTCCGCAGCAGCCTCGAGGGCGCCCTGGCGAACGCGGCGCAGTTCATCCCCTCCGCCGGTTCCCCGCTTCCGGGGTCCCCCGCCGAGAACAAACCCTGGGCGTCGGTCAGCTCCCGGGAGTACGCCAGCGGCATGCCCTTCTACCGGGATCTGGCACCCGATGTCTACGCGATGGTCCCGGACCTGCTGGGTAAGCTCGACGAGGCCCGCGATCTGGCCCGTAGACCGGTGACACCGGAATTCAACCCCGCCACCACCCCGGGGCAGGATGCCACCTTCAACGCCAACCCGGACGTCCCGACATTCAAGGCAGGCGGACTCATCTGATGGCCCTCCCCCACGTCATTTTCCTCGGCCACGGAAGCATCGCCGAGCAGATCCGGGGAAACCTCCTCGATCTCGCGGCCATGGGTCTCATCGATGCCTTCACCTGGATCGATCCGCGCTGCGAGACCTCACGGAAGGTGGTGCGCGTGGCCACCCCGGCATCGGGTGCCGAACCGGAGTCCGTGGAGGCCGTGGTCACCCTCGATGACGCCCTGCAGAGGTTCCGCGGCGGTGCGCTTCTGATCGCCCTCGATGCCGATGAGGATGGACACACCCTGGATCTGGAAGGGCTGCGACGCTGGACCGGCGAGATCGATCACCGCCTGAACGCCGCGACCGTCACCCCCCGGGTGCGCGTTCTCATTCCCCGGCTGCCGCTGGATCCGGTTGAGCCCGCACACGAGATGGGATGGTCCACGCTTGCGATCGCCCCGACCGATTCCGAGTCCGCCTCACCCGATTCCAGAACGACCCCGGTTCTGCGTGCCGGGGACCCGGTGGACATCGCACGACTAGCGGCACCGACGCTGGCCAGTCTGAGCGGCCTGTGGTCCGGGTCCCGCGAGTGCGCACTCATCGGAGCATCGGGCGAGGCAATCTCCACCGGTGACCAGTACACCTTCCGCTATGTCCGCGCCTTCCACCGCAACATCGACGCCTCCGAGGTCGAGGCGGTTGTCCGTGAACGCAGCTTCGATGTCGGTTCCCAACTGCCCCTGCCGAAGGTGGAGGATGGTCGCATCGCGGTCCGCATCCATAACGCCGATGACATCAACCACCGGATGGCCGAGCAGCTCATTGATATCTACCGTAGTTCACTGATCGTGGAGAAGCAGCCGAGAAAGACCCCGCACACCACCAAGACGAACGCGTGGGCGGCAATCAGATCCTTCCTCTCCGACTACTTCCGATTCGCCATCGGAACCCCGCGCGATTGGCAGAATGAGCTGCGCGGCAATATCGACAGGGCGGTCTCGCGCTCCGTGCAGAAGCAGCTCTACGGCGATTCCCACGCCGTCGATGTCATCTGCGGAACCTACGGCGGCCGGATCAGCGGCAATCCACTGGACAGCCTCTCCGAGGCGTCGACCGAGCTGACGCGGGGCGCCAGAGACCGCGGTATGTCGGTGGAGGACCCGCCCTCGCTCCCGGAGCTCTGGCGCGGATACTCCCAGGTGGCACAGACGCTTGTCGACGGAACCAACCGCCACGTGGCGGGGCTGGAGCCCCCGCGAGACAATCAGCACAACCCGGCGATCCTCGAACAGGGCTGGATGTCGGTTCCCGACGTGGCGGACAGTTTCAACGGCTACCACCCGCTGCTGGCCGATATCGTGGGAATCAGCGAGCACGATGCCATCATCCATCCCTTCGATCCCCATCGCGCGACCTGGTATAAGTCGCAGATCGACTTCGCCGTGACCCAGACCCCCGACCAGAGTCTGCACGCCCTGCGCGAGGAGTTTCTCGGGTGGGCGACGAGGTACTCCGCGAGCTTCGGTTGGAAGACCGGACAACAGCTGGCACACATGATCTCCACCTCGCAGGAGTCGGCCCGCACATCACGCGAGGAACACATGGAGCTCAAGGCCCGCCTGGACAACTACCGCGCGCGTGACTACGACGGCGAGAACCGGAAGCTGACGAGGACCCTGCGCGCGCTCAGCCTCGTCTGGCTGGCGCTCATGCTGATACTGATCTATCTGTGCATCGGCCACTATCAGCCGGATGTCCGCATTATTGAGCAGCTCAGTGGCCCGGACTGGCGCTGGTACCTGCTGATCGGTGCGGTCTCCACCGCCGCTGTCATGGGAATCCAGATGAAGATCCTCGCCTCCGCGCGACGCGGGATCCTGGCCGAGGTGCAGGAGGCGGATCTGCTGATCGCCAATGAACAGATCGCCAGGCACAACCGGGATGCCGCGCTCAGCGACGTCGGCCGTGCCGCCAGCGCCTACCGGCAGTTCCTGTCGTGGTCGGTGCTGCTGGGCCGCGCGATCGCCGACCCCCTGGGGGATCAGTCGGGTACGGCCGTGTCCAGGGTCCTGCCGGACAACGGGTTGCCGAATTCGACCCAGCTGGGGCGTGCGGTGCTGTCCGAGGATGAGATCACCGATGTGGTCAATGAGATGCGCCAGATCGTCTTTCCCCGCGACTGGGCCGGCAAGGCAATGGTCTCGCTTATCGACGACGCCGAGCACTCCCTCCGGCGCAGCACCGGCTCCACCGTTTCAAACCTCAACGATCTCTACGGCCAGGCCGGTTCGGGCAGCGGATCCACCCTGGACAGCCTCGCCGGCACCGTTGCCACGGCCGGGTTCGCCGGCGCGGACCGATCCGCCGAAGCGTGGTCGGAGGCGCTTGTGCACCCCGGTGTCACCAGGGAACTCTCCCGGCGCCTCAGCACCGTTGAAATCGTCCGTGGTGGCGAACTCATCAGAATCCCGAAGGAGGATTTCCTCAACCCGCTGTCGCGGACACCGCGTTCCGACGCCCGCTTCTCCAGCGACTCCATCAATGCGGAGGGGGTCAACTCGGGCGCCCTGGTGGTCGATGACACCATCGGCAGGACCATCACCACACCGACGGACACCCCGCAGGGATCATTGACCAGGTCGGTGACGGTGGTGCAGTACGGCAAACTCGGGAACCTCCGCGATCTCAGGGGCACGCCCCCGGCCCCCGCCCCGAATGAGCCACCCACCTTCGGCAATCCCTTCGACACCCAGGCCACCGAGGCGGAGGGCCCGACCTTCCCGCCCTCCACATGGGACAAGCTGATCTAGGAGGGAATGGACACATGCCAAGCCTGAGGGAACTACCACTGTCACTGCTCGGAGAGATCGCGCTGCTGAGCCCACCCACCGAGGATTCGATCCGGGCATTGCTGCTCGCGGACGCGCGGATGCACGCCGCGGACCTGCTCGGCGTGCTCGAGGGACGCACCCCCGCACCCGTCCCGGCGCCTATGGAAGAACCGCAACCCTCGCGGCATGGGCCCTCGTCATCAAGGAAGTCCCTGGCCGACCTGATCCGTGAGCAGCACGCCGCGAATCACCGGGTGATCGAGGTCGACCCCGCGGACTTCGAGGACATCGGTCGCGAGTTCTTCGCCGATTTCCTCTACGGCGAACAAAGTGGCAACCCGCACGGGATCACCCTGACCCAGGAGCGCGACCCCGCCGATCCGGATTCCCGCGGCAGCGTCCTGATCACCTGGGAACGCCTGGACGTACCGGCCACTTACAAGGTGATCTACCGAGTGATCGCCGCGGATTCCGAGGTCAGTCAGTCCCCGGATGTGGGTGAGCAGCTGGTGGCCACCTGGGGGACCGCCTTCCGTGACAACAATCCCGGAACCGGTGGCATGCGCCACTACATGGTGTGGGCGCACGCCTCCGCGGGAAACGAGGCGGAGATGGCCGATGCGCAGCCGGTGCTCATCGGCGAGAGGGCGATCGCCTTCCCACCGGAGAACTTCAAGGTCAATGAATCCAACGGTGTCATATCTGGCAGCTGGGATCCCCTGGAGGGCCATTCCGCCGTCCGTGTCTACCGGACCGCGGGCGCCGGTGAACTGACCTCCCCGGCCAATGAGCTCACCACCGGGGTAGATGCCCACGGCTTCACCGACCGCCTTCTCACCCGCGGACTTACCTACCGTTTCCAGCTGGTGCCCGTTGTCCGCTTCCGCGGCTCCGACCTGACCGGTGAGGGCGGCGAGGTCATCAGCAAGCATGTCAACGCCGATATCCAGAAGGTGCAGCTTTCGGTGGTTGAGCGGGTCGGGGATGGTGACAACGACAGGATCGTGCTGTCCTGGATCGCCCCGCCGACCGGGAGCGTGAAGATCTTCCTCTCCCGGCTGCAGCCGCGCCCGGATCTCGCCATGGCGGCCGTGGACACCTTCTACATTGACAATGAGGAGGCCTTCATCGACGACGTGCCGACAAAAACCGAGGAGGGCGAAGCGGGAAGCCTGGTCAATACCGATATGCCCTGGCCCTCGGAGTGGCACCTGGTCTACGTGACGCCCGTCAACATCGTCGGTGAACGCGCGTGGGCCGGCGAGTCCAGCGTTCTCCAGCGGGTGTCCCCCATCAACGAGGTGCGGCTGATCGAGAGGGTCAACAGCCAGCTGCTCACCTTCGACTGGCCGGCCGGCGCCGCCTTCGTGGAGGTGGCGCCGGTGCACGGCCATTCCCTGGAACTCCAGGAGGATGTCTACCGCAGGCAGGGCGGTGTGCGGCTGAATCTGGCTTCGACCGGGGACACGGTGACCCTGACGCCGAGAAGTATATGGAAGGGTGACTACACCGAGGCTGCTCCCAGCGTTGTCAGGTACCGCGGACTCAAGCGGTACTCCTATGACATCGAGTACGCGCCGGGGCGGTCCCCTCAGCTGTCGATCTGGCGGGAGGGGAACCCGGATATGAATCCCCCGCAGTTCATCCTGATCTACAACGACAACCGCCTCCCCCTTGATCCCGATGACGGCGCCCCCGTGCAGTGCCAGGGCCTCCAGGATTCGCAGAACACGCTTCTCATCTCCCCCGATTCCCTGCAGAGCGGATCCGGGGAAGGCCCGGCCGCCGACCCCGATCAACCCCGCTGGTGGGTTGACACCCGGCCCCTGACGCCCGGCGGGTACTTCCGTCTGTTCATCCGTGCGGTCGGCGAGCCGGACCCGGATGCCGCGGAGAGGATCGTGGTGGAGCGCGATGTGGTCTCACGCCTGCGGTGGACCCCCCACCACGGCGGGGAGTTCTGATGTCCTGGGCCTTCGGCTACGCCTCCTTCAAGGAGGAGCCCGGGTTGCCCGGCGGGTGGCGGGTCCGGGAGGTCAGCGGTGATGCGGACGGTGCTCGCGTCGACACGCTGGTGGCGCAGGTGCCCACGCAGCTCAACGACGGAACGGTGGTGCCCTCCTACCCCTCCCGCGCCCAGCGGCTGCGTCTGACGCGCAGATTCGCGTGGCTGCCCGCCCCGTGGAACCACGGGGAGATGGTGTTCTACGCCTCGGCGCCGGCCGGCCAGGATTCAACCGGCCGACCGGGCAACGTTTTCACCTACGTGCTGGTGCCGGGCGGTGCGCTGATCGACGGCGCCCCGGCCCACGAGTACCTGCGCTCCCCCGCCATCCCGGCCCCCTTCGGGGCGATCGAGACGCAGCGCATCCGGATCCCGGCGGACCTCCCGGAGAAGGGCCCACTCGCCGGGGGCCGGATGCCGGATCTCTTTCTCGACGGCTGGGGGCCGGATTCCGGAGCGTCGCCGTTGCCCGCGGCCTATGCCGGGATCGCCAACGCCTCCATGGACGGGCGCCGGAGGGCACTGGTGGAGCATATCGTGCGGATTCTGCGCGGTGGGCAGAACCCGGTCATCCTCGCCGCACCGCCCGCCGAGGCGGATCTGTGGGTGGCCGCCGTCGCCAGGGAGCTGCCGGAGGGCCACCTCCTGCCCTTCTCCACCTTCGAGCGGTTCAACACCGTAGCCGCCGCTATCAGCAACGGCTCCCTGCTGACGGTCGTGCCGCCGATGGACCTCGAGCGCATCACCCAGGATCTGGCGGGGCGGCAGGTGCGCATCCTCACCAGTGATGAGGTCCCGCCCGCCCCGGCGCGCACCGGCGTCTGGGAGGATCCGACCGAGGAGACCTCCCCCGCGGTCCGGCTCGCCCCTCCCGATCTGCCGGACACCGGCGGATCCAATCCTTTCGCGCAGCCCGGTCCGCGTCAGGCAGCGCAGCCCGGGGCCGGTGGCGCCGCGATGTCGCCCGATCTCAGGGCCGTGCGGGACTATCTCTCGAGGCTTCCCCACGGGGCCGGAATCACCGCGGGCATCGTGCCCTCGCTGACGGATCTGGACCTGCGATTCATCGAACTGGGCACCCTGGATGACTGGTCGAGCGCGCTCGAGAACTCATTCGACGACCCGCAGTTCCAGCCGATCACGGCGGAGCGGCTACGCATCTATCTTTCCCATCCGCCGAGCACCAGGGCCGGGGTCACCTCCCGCGCGATGATCCTGGCGGCCCTGTCGGTGTCGGTGGTCCAGAGGCAGCCCCTGCCCGACTGGCCCTTCGCGTCCCTGTCCGCGGCTGAGAGGGAGACCATCCTCGGCCTGGCCGTGCAGAGCGCGGCCGCCATCGGATCATTCACCGAGGGCAGTTCCGGGAGCGAGCTTATCGACGCACTGGTCCGGGAGGTCATCCGCCGCCGCGCGGCGCTGACGCGGGCTCAGGGCGGACCGGGCTCCACCCTGAGCCAGTACCGAGACTCCCAGCGGCAACCGCGATCCCTCAACGGACCCGATACCCACCGCCCTCCCCGGACCCCGGGGTTCCGGGCCGGACACTGACGCAACTCCAGCAACCAGGAAGATCAGAAAACATGCAGAGCTACACGCTGAAAGACGGTGAGTCCCGCCGGATTCCGGCAGAAGGATCCCTCCGAATCGAGGCATTTGCGGTCGGTGGACCAACCTCCTCGGTGACCCTGAGCGTCAATGGGGAGAACCTCAAGGCCAACGTGGCCAATGCCTCCACCGTGATGCTCATCGACTGCCCCAGCAGGGCTAACCTGACGATCTCCCCGACCGCGGGCGGTGCCTTCGGCCCCGGGGAGTCCGCCCGGGTGACCATCACCCAGAACAATCGCGCCGTGCCCTCCGCCGGCGTGCGAATTGAACTGCCCCTGGTGCGTGTCGACGGCGCCAATGAGAGCGTGGTCGGCGGACTCCTGCGCGATGGCGACAACTACGTGGTCACCGCACACCGCTCTGCAACCTCAACCAACCTCGATCACCGGGCCATGGCCGTTCTGTCCGCGATCCGGGGCCAGCTGCCACCGGCCACCGGAATCACCGCGATCGCCCTGCGCCCCGACGGCACCGCAGCGTCCGCGCTGGCCGCCTCCCCCGAAGCCATCTCCGCGGTGGGTAGCGTGCTCACCGGGCTGGCCACCGCGCTCGCGATCACCGACCTGTCCATCCCCGGCGGATTCCCGGCTCCACCGTTGTCCGCCGTCACCGGCTACCTGCAGCAGGAGTTCGACCACGCCCGGACCGGCATCGGGGTCCGTGAGGTGGGCACCGCGGGCCCCGGCACACTCACCATCCATGTCACGGCCTTCCCGAGGATCTCGATGGCATCGAAGGAGGGTCCGACCCTGGTGCTCGTCTTCGGTCCCTCCGCCTCCGATGAGGCCCGGCTGTTCGACGCCGATCCCGGCTCCAACGGTTCCACCGCCGTCATCGCCCTGGGCACGGAACTGCTCGCCGCCCTGGATGCCGGCGACTCCGCGGCGCTTGTCCCGCCGACGTCGGTCATCGCCCCCATTCTGGGCTCCGGAAACACCGGGGTGATCCGATGAGCACCTTTGCGCGGTGTCCCCACACCTTCAGGCCGCTGGAGGAGGGGGCTACCACCTCCACCACGGGAGTCCCCCTTCCGGAGGGCTGGTCGGAATCTGTCACCCACTGCGTCGCGATGGCCGGTGCGCGCGCCTCGGGAAAGAGCCTGTACACCGCTGTGATGGTCAAACAGCTCGAACTGCTCGGGCAGGAGTTCAACAAGGTGGTCATCGCCGCCGACGATCAGACCAGGGAAAACTACCAGGAGCACTACGAGAACCCGCTGTACGTGGAGATGAAGCACATGGCACCGACACCGGCCAGCGCCTCGGGCAACGCCTACCAGCGTGACCCCCTCATCTTCGCGCTCGGGCGCTGGCTCGACCCCGAGGGCGTTCGCCGTCAGCACTACCTGGTGTTCCGTGATGTCGCCGGAGAGGACCTGGAAAACTCCCAGACGGACCCCGACTCGATGGAGTTCTTCCGCTTCGCCGATCTGATCATCTTTCTCTTCGACCCCCTGAAGGTGAACCAGATCTCCACCTACCTGCGGGGACTGATCCCCGCACCGCAGGGACTGGGCGGCGAACCCGAGACGGTGCTGCGCAACCTCGGGCGCATCCTCGGCGACGCGCGCCCGGCGCTGGCGGTGACGATCTCGAAATTTGACACCCTGCAGAAGCTCGGCGAACTGCCGGAGGGGTCCTGGAGATCGATCATGGGAAACACCGGCGCGGCCTTCAAGCGCGATACAGGATGGGACTTTGACGAAAACGATCAGCAGTTGCTCGACCTGGAGATCCAGAGCCTGCTGCGCTATGTGCAGGCGAACAATCTGCTCAACCAGATCACCGAGATGTACGGGGGGCGGGGGCCGCTGAGATACTTCGCGGTCTCCGCTCTGGGCGAATCACCGCGCGGAGAGCATCTGAGCAGGCAGGGAATCGCACCCTTCCGGACCCTCGACCCCATCCGATGGGCACTGTCGCCATGGCAGCTGTTCACCAGGGAGGCGCAGTGAGCAGCGGATGGCCCGGGCACGATTCAACCGGGGGATGGGACACTCCCTCCGGGACCGGTCCGGACAAGGACCGGGGCAGCTATGTCTTCGGCGAGGCCACCGAGATCCGGCGCGATCACATGACCTTTGGCGGTACCAACCCGCTGTGGGCACCCTGGGCCCTGAAGGTCTCCGCCGGTGTCTACCTCATCGCTGCCGGTTTTCTCGGCTGGTGGACCCTCGACTCGGGTCTGCCCGTGATTCCCGCGGTGATCTCCGTGGTGGCGGCATGCACACTCGTCACCCTGGGCTACGTCATGCTCAAGGCGCAACCGTGGGCGAGATATGCACTGAGTGTCCTCTCCGCGCTCGGCATCCTGTGTGTGGTGGTCACCGACTTCTGGCCGGTCACCCTCCTCGGCATCCTGGCACTGGTCTTCATGTGGATGCCCGCGAACTCCCGGTGGTTCGGCTTCCATTAGGACCTGCCCGGGGCCACCCTCGCGGCCATGTCCAGGTTCCCGGTCGCGGTGTAGATCCCATGTGCCTGGGACAGCAGTCTCGCCTGCTCATCCGGCTGCCCGGCGATCGCGTACAGTCCGGCGAGTTCCACCATCACCGAGGCGAGAGCCTCCTGCTCGGCGGTTGAGCCCAGGCTCAGTGTCTTCGCCCTCTTGATGAGATCAATGAGAATTTGCGCCGCCTGCTGGTACCTGTTCGCGGCGACATAGACCCTGGACAAGTCCACGGTGGCACGGGCGATCGAGGGAAAACTCTCCGACTCATAGGCCTTCTTCAACGCCCCGTTGATCATTTCGAACCAGGCGGCATTGTCACCGCTGCGATGGGTGAGCGCACCCGCCAGCAGCAGGCTCCCCGAGGCCAGATCCAAGCGTCCACCCTGCTCATAGGCGGTGGCGGCATCCTTGGCTTTGGAGATCCGATCCTCCACACCCAGCTCCCCCACGGCCTCCTCCGCCGCCGAGAACCGGAGGCAGAAGGCACGGTGGAGCGGCGACAGTCTGGCCAGCAGCTCGGGATTCCAATTGAGCACCACCTCCCGCACCAGCTCGGTATTGGCGAGGAACGCATCCTCCGCCGCACCGCCGCTCTCGAGAGTGTAGGCCAGCAGTCGCCGCGCCGACACATAGGAGTTCGCATCGGAGGTCGACATCGACGTCTCTCCGAAATCCGACCTCGTCTCCAGATAGTCCGTGACGATGAACCCGATAGCCTGCACGGTGACTACATCCCCAGCGGACAGCAGCTGCTCCAGCACACCCTGTACCCCGGCCACCTCCGCCTCCGTCAGCTCCAGGGGGGTGCGCGCCAGCGCGATGGCAATCTCCTCGTCGACCGCGGCGACCTCGGGATTTATCGCAGCCTCGCCCTCGGCTTCCATAAGCGCCGCCTGGGCCTGTTCCTCCTCGAGGGCCCGTGCCCGCTCCCGCATGTTCCGGCCCCGTCCGGTGAGCGCCGGATTGCCCAGTGCCAGACCAATCGCCGAACACAGCCGGCCCGCCTCGAACATTGAGCCGCCGTTCCCGGCCAGCCGGGAGAGGTCGAACCAATCCTGCACACCGAGGATAAGGGCACCGAGATCATCCCGTGTATCCGCCGGCTCGGCGCGCAGCCGGCCGTCGGGGTCCAACACCGGGATGAACTGACCTTTGGGAAGGCGATCCACCTCGCTGATAAAGGCGCGGAGAACCGACAGCTCCTCCGACAACTCGGTGGCCGTGGCATTGTCCACCCCCTCCGGTGCCGACTCGATCCTCGCGTGAATCCGGCGTAGCTCGGCGAGGATGCGCCGTTCAGTGTCGTATTTCGTCGATCCCCGGGCAGGCGTTGTCATGTCTGGGAATTCTACCGTTCCCCCATCCAAGAGGTGGCCGCACCGCGGGGGGTAGGTGATCCCGATCGGCATGTATCCCAACCGAAGGAGGGGCGGAGAGAGGTGCAAACGGCGCCGGGCTCTGTCCGCCGAGGGGTTCCCAGCGATGTGAACGGTTTCGGCGTCTCGCCACCATATTTCTCTTCAATTGCGGGATGGGAGCCCGATCAGGGTCTGGGAAAGTCCATGGACGATTCCCGCCGACCCGGTTCCGTCGGCTCGCCCGGTGTCGCTGGGCGACGTGGCTGAAAAGAGTTGAGCTCACGGGCCGAGGCCCCTTTCACGGACCATTGCAACCCTGCACCTAATGGGAGCAGCCAGCAGCAACGTACCGGTTCTCAAAACCCTGGTTCCAGCGCCGGAAGCCTGTTTGACATGCATCCCCAGAGCTTCTGAGAAGCTTGATTCCCTTGCTTTCCGCGAGACGTCGGAAGCCCCCTACAAGCCCCGGAATGCGGTATGGCCCGATGATCCACAAGGCACCTCTTAGCCAAAAACATAAGAAAACCGCAATCGGCAAAAAAGAGTATATACAGAGCGTGCACGGGAGGTTACACTAACTTGATCATTGACTTAATCAATGACCAACTTGGAGGTTTTCCACATGCCACACGTTCACAGTTTCCGCCTTGACAGCATCGACGCCGAGCCATTCCCACTGGACGAGGGCGCGATCACCGCAGGAAATCCCAATCCGCACTACGCAACAATTTCTCGTTCCCTTGACGGCACCGCCATCACGGGAATCTTCCGCGCATCCCCCGGTGTCTTCACCTTCACCCAGGTCGGTGACGAATGGACGCTCGTACTCAAGGGACGCCTGATCATCACCGCCGACGACGGCTCGCGCATCGATTGCTCTCCCGGCGACGTCATGCACCTCACCGACGGGGCCGTCACGACCTACGAAGTCATCGAGGAATACGAAGACTACTTCTCGATCACCGATCCCCGCGGTCTCGATTTCTGAACCACCCTTGATTTCTGAACCACCCTTGATTTCTGAACCACACCCCACTCCGTCTCCTGCAACATCATCACTCGCTTTGGAGCCCCCATGAAAACCACATTCCGCGAGAACGGCACCAAAGCCGATCTTGCCGCCCCCGAAACAGGTAAACTCTCGGGACGGTTGAGCGCGACCGGAGTCACTCTCACTGTTCTCGGCTATGTCGCACCCCTTGCAGCAGCCGCCGGATACGTCCCCCTTGTCATTGGATACGGCAACGGAATCGGTGCGCCACTGTCCTTCGCCGTCGTCGGTTTCATGTTGCTGATCTTCGCCGTCGGTTACACCGCCATGGTGCGTGCCGTACCACGACCCGGCGGCTTCTACACATACATCACCGCAGGTCTCGGCAAGGTGATCGGCGTCGGCTCGGGTTTCCTGGCCGCCGCCCTGTACATCCTCGCCGGAGTGGGATTTGCGATTTTCGGCGGACTGGCAGCCCAGTCGTTCTTCCTGAACGCCGTTGGGATCGACATTCCCTGGTGGATCTACGTAGTTGGCTATCTATCCATTGCCGGTTTCTGCGCCTACAGGGGTGCTGACTTCAACGGTCGCGTTCTCGGTGTCATCGTAATGATCGAAGTCATCGTTCTCACGGCCTTCATTGTCTTCTCCGTGGTCTCAGGAGGCCCTGAGGGCCGGTCCGCCGAACCTTTCACACTCGGCGGCTTCACCAGCGGCTCCATTTCGATCGGCATCCTTTTCGCCTCCACGCTGTACGGCGGCTTCGAGAGCACCGCCCTTTATCGTGAGGAGGTGCGAGACCCCGACCGATCCATCCCGCGGGCGACCTATACACTTGTCATCATCATGACCGTGCTCTACGGAGCCACCGCCTACGCGCTGATCACGGCCATCGGGATCGACAACATCGCCGCCACGGCCGCCGAGGATCCGGCAAGCGTCATGACGATGGCCATCGACCAGCAGGTCGGGCACATGGCCAGTCTCGTCGTATCAGCCCTGCTGCTACTCAGTGCGCTGGCCTCACAGCTGGCCACCGTCAACGCCACCTCACGCTACTTCTTCTCCTTCGCCGCCGACCGACTGCTCCCGCACAATCTCGCGATCGCACACCCGCGGCTGGGTTCACCGCACCGCGCCGCGATGCTCACGGTGACGATCTTCGCACTGGTCGTCCTTGCGGTGGTCGTGACCGGCACCGATCCGGTCCTGGCTTATGGAACGTTCGGTGGCGTCGGCATCTTCGCCTTCCAGACGCTGCTGCTTCTGGTGTCACTGTCCTGCATTGTGTACTTCATCCGCAACGGTAGGGGCGGGCGATCAATCTGGACCGTCGCAATCGCCCCGACGATCAGCGTTATCGCCATCGCCGTGCTGCTCTGGTACAGCGCAACGCAGGCGACACTGCTGCTCGGTGTTCCGACAGTTCTAACCCCGATCGGGTTTGGGTTCGTCGGGCTTTCCTTCATCGTGGGATGCCTCTACGCTCTCTGGCTCCGCACTCGGCGTCCCCGGGTCTATGCAGGTGTCGGCCGCCAGGCATCCTGACCGCTATCACCTACTCCCTGAAAGTCTAGAATCATGTCACTTTCCCTGTCCGAATACTCAACCCTCGATGCAACCGCCCTCGCGGCGCTGATACGTTCCGGAGAGGTTGATCCCGACGAGGTGCAAGCTATCGCGCGCACTGCCATCGAGTCGCTCAACTCCTCACTCAATGCATTGGCCTTTCCATTGGCAGATGCCGTCCCATCCTTCAACACCAACGGTCCGTTCGGCGGTGTCCCCTTCCTGGCCAAGGACGAGGGGCCACATGTCGGCGGGTTTCCCTGGAGCGGCGGCAGCCGGTACTTCGACGGGCAGGTCGCCGCGTCGGACACCGAGCAGATCTCACGTGCCCGCAGCGCCGGCCTCGCCATCCTTGGATCCACGGCGACGCCGGAGTTCTCGATGAGCTTCGCAACGGAGTCCCGACGCCGGGGCATCACCCGCAACCCATGGGACCTCTCCCGGACACCGGGTGGCTCCAGCGGCGGCGCCGCCGCCCTCGTCGCCGCCGGTGGTGTGCCGATCGCACACGCCACCGATGGACTCGGTTCGATTCGCATCCCCGCCTCTTTCTGCGGCCTCGTAGGCCTCAAGCCCACCCGCGGACGCACTCCCCAGGACGTCGATGGTTTCTCGGGAGCGGGCTACGATTTCGTGCTGACGCGCACACTGCGGGACTGCGCCCTCGCACTTGACACACTCGCCGGGCCCGGTCGCGACGCAAAGTACCGAATCCCCGCCCCCATGAATTCATACCTCAACGCCCTGCACGAGGTTAAGGGGAGTCTCCGCGTGGGCGTTGCGACGCAGACCTGGAACGGGGTTGCAGTGGATCCGGCTGCCACTGAGGCTGCGCTGTCGGTCGCCCGGGAACTCGAGTCTGCCGGGCACATCGTGGACGAGGTCACACTCCCGATTCGTCCTGACGCGATCCGTTCGGCGTTCACCGCGGTATGCGGCCTGTCGTACCTGTCCATGTTCATCGACGCGCCCGTACCACCGGACAGGGATTCCGTCGAGGCCGTGACCCTGGCCGGATGGCGGGAGGCACGCAGCATGCCCTCGACGGAACTGGCAGCAGGTCTACTGGAGTTCGACCAGATCGTACGTGACCTCGCCGCCTTCTTCGAGCAGATCGATGTACTGGTCACCCCGACCAGTACCGTGCCGGCGTTCGCCCACGGCACTCTAAACTATGACGACCCGACCCAGACCCTCCCTTCCTGGTTGGACACGATGTTCAGCGTCGGGGCCTTCACCGCACCCTTCAACATCGGTGGGCAGCCTGCGATCAGCCTCCCGGTCGGTTCAGGCCCGGGCGGACTACCCATCGGAGTGCAGCTCGTCGCCGCCTCGGGACGCGAGGATCTGCTTTTCAGCCTCAGCGCAGTAATCGAGCAGTCATTCCCCTGGGACGGGGTCCGTCCACCGCTGACTGCAGGGTCAAAGACTCCGCCCCCGAACTGAGAAGCGTCCGTGCCGACGCCCGGACATCCGGCTGACAGGACCCGGCAGGCAACGATCCACGACACTGAAAATCCAGGAGTTGGGGTTGCCTGCCGGGTTCGTACGGGCCACGGGGCCTTTTCACCACACCCTAGATGGCCCACCCGGTCAGATCCCAGGGTCCATGCGATGAGCGAGGTTATGTCCCAGATGGCTGTTGCTGCATCATCCGTGCCACATGATCCCGCATCATCTCCGCCGCCTGTTCGCTGTTCCTGCGGAATCGTGCCGTATTCCCGCCGGCCACCCACTGCAGTTGCAAACCGTCAACGAGGGAAAGCACCAGGCGGGCGACATCGCGGAGAACGGGCTCCTCCATTGCTGTCATTTCAGCCGGTGCCAGGACGCGAAGGATCTCCTCGGTGTGAAACTCGTACACCGTGGCCGCCATGCTCACCTCCCCCTCGATGCGCCGGGTTGCCCACAGCGTCGTCTCGTACATGGCGTGTGCGCGCTCCGGATCAGCCAGAACCCACTCGGCCGATCGGATGATATACGCCGCTGCCCGTTCCGCGGGATCAGCGGGAAGCGAAGCGACATCGGTAAAGTCCACGATCTCGTATGCGAGCTTCTTGAACACCTCCAGCAACAGGTCATCCTTGCTCTCGAAGCAATAATGGACGAGGGCGAGCGACGCATTCGCCGCCTCGGCGATACGTCTGGTCGTCGCGCGTTGAATGCCCTGCGTCGCGATGATCTGGAACGCGGCATCCACCAACTGCTCACGACGAACGTCTGCTGGGATATGGGCCACGGGGTTCCCGTCTTGAGTGGATACGAAATGATGTGGACACAGTGTACCGTCACAGCTTCTGGAACCAACAATGTGAACTCAACACCCCGGAGGCGTTTCCACCGTCCCTTCAGCTCCCACCCGGGACCACCGTAAAAAAGATCCCCCCAGCTGAGGAAACAGCTGGGGGGATCATTGGCGGTGGCGGGGGGATTTGAACCCCCGGTTGGGGATTACCCAACATTCGCTTTCGAGGCGAACACCTTCGGCCGCTCGGACACGCCACCGCGAGATAGCTTAACGGAGACGGGTACGGGCAAACAAATCACCCTCGACGAGGCACCTGCGCGGGTCCGGCCCCTACTCCCCGGAATCGCGGGAAGTCCACCCGCCACCCCGTGATTAGAGTCATGCCTAACCAAAGTAGCAACTGTATTCATCGAGCGTAGGGTAACCATTAAAGCCTTAGGCAAACCTTTGGAGCGGAACAATTCGAACGCTCCGGCCCAGAAGAAGGTGGCCACCAGAGAAAGGAAGGCTCCCGATGCTGATTCCTTCGAGGAACCGTGGGAAGAGCTCATGGCCGAGCCTGGCCGACGTGCCCAGGGGTGCGGAGGCGACGCTGGTCAGATCACACACGGAGCCGGCGCTGCGGTCCAGGCTAGCCGAGCTCGGGATGCGGCCGGGCACCACGATTACCGTGGTCCAGCGCACCTCCGGAGGAGGCCGGGTGGTGGACACCGGGATTTCCCGGTACGCGATCGACCGGGAGACCCTGCGCATGATGGAGGTCCGGCGATGAGCACCACCACCAATACTCCGGAGACGATGTCCGCGGCCGTGAGTTGCCACTGCCAGGAGGGCACCACGCCGGCGCCGGAGGGTTCACCGATCATCGGGCTCGTGGGAGCACCGAACTCCGGTAAGTCGACGCTGTTCAACGCGCTCACCGGTGCACGGGTGAAAATGGGCAACTGGCCCGGCACCACGGTCGAGACCAGCCGTGGCGCATGGACGGCGGGTGGCACCGTTTTCGATGTCATAGACTTCCCCGGCGCCTATTCGCTGGAACCACTGAGTCCGGATGAGGAACTCACCAGGGAGCTGCTCATCGAACGCGGGGAGTCCGAGCGCCCCGACCTGGTGATCGTGGTTGTCGATGCCAGCTCCCCCGCCCGGGGACTCTACATCGCCACCGAGCTCGCCGAATACCCCTATCGCCTGCTGATCGTCCTGACAAAGATGGATGTGGCACGCTCCCGCGGCCTGGACATCGACCCGGAGGGGATCGCAGAAAAGCTCGGCATCCCGACCGTCGCCGTCGATCCCCGCCACCGCCGCAATGTCGAGGCCGTGGGCACCGCGGTTATGGAAGCTATGGGCAGGGCACCCGCGATCACCCGCCCCGCGGGACGTATCGCCCACGGAACCACCTGCATCTGCCTCCCCGGACAGGCCACCGATCCGGATTGTCCGTGCTGCAATCCGGTGTCCGCTGAGCACCTCACCGCCGATGATCTCGCGGAGGTGCGTTTCGCATCGATTGATCAGGCACTGGATCTGGCGTCAAGCTCCCGGCCCGCCCCGGTGTCCGTCTCCGAGCGGATCGACAGGCTCGCCCTCAATCCGGTCGCCGGCCCGATACTGTTCCTGGCGGTCATGTGGTGTGTGTTCCAGATAACCACCACAGTTGCGGCGCCTTTTCAGGACGGCCTGGAATCCCTGGTGACCGGCCCGCTGTCGGACTGGGCACGCTCACTGCTCTCACTGGTCCATCTGGATCGGCCGCTGGTCGAGGGTCTGATCGTGGACGGTCTGATCGGTGGCGTGGGAATGGTCCTGACCTTCGCCCCACTGATGGCGCTGATGTTCGTGTGTCTGGCCGTCCTGGAGGATTCCGGATACATGGCACGGGCCGCCGTGGTCACGGACCGTCTCATGCGCGCCATCGGGCTGCCCGGAAAGGCGTTCATCCCGCTGGTGGTCGGTTTCGGATGCAATGTCCCCGCCATCTCGGCGACGCGGGTCCTCGGCAGCCCCCGACAGCGGATCCTCACCGCCCTGCTGATCCCCTTCACCTCATGTTCGGCCCGTCTGACTGTCTATGTCATGCTCGCCGCGGTGTTCTTCCCCGGCCATGCCGGCACCGTGGTCTTCGCCATGTACCTGATCTCCATCGCACTGATCGTGCTCACCGGACTCGTCCTGCGTCACACCCTCTGGCGGGCGATGCCCTCGGAACCCCTGGTCATCGATCTCCCAGACTACCAGTGGCCGGTCCCCAGAATAGCTCTCGGTGTCGCGTGGGTTCGCCTCAAGGGGTTCCTGCAGACGGCGGGTGGCATCATCGTCGCCACCGTCACGGTGGTCTGGCTGCTGCAGTCGATCCCCGTGGTCGGCGGCTACGGTATCGCCGATGAGGACCTTCCCACCCAGGATTCCGCCTATGGAGCACTCAGTGAGGCCGTGGCCCCGGTGTTCACGCCGGCCGGTTTCGGTTCCTGGTCACTGACCGGGCCGCTGATCACTGGCTTCGTGGCCAAGGAGGCGGTCATCTCCACCTGGGCGCAGACCTATGATGCCGCCGATGTCACCGATGACGACGCCCCGGAGCGGGCCGCAAGTCCGCTCGCGGCGGCCATTGAGAAGGACTTCAACGATACCTCCGGCGGTCACGCGCTCGCCGCGGTCTGGGCCTACATGATCTTCCTTCTGGCCTACACACCGTGCGTGGCCACCCTCGGTGCACAGAAACGGGAGATCGGAACGAAGTGGATGCTCTTCGGCCTGGTGGTGCAGCTGGGTGCGGCCTGGCTGCTGGCGGTGTCCACCTTCCAGCTGGTGAGCGCATTCCTATGATCGGCCTGCCCGGAATTGTGAAGTCGCGCCGCAGCAGCCCGCCCGGCCCCAGCACGAGGACACCTGTCGCTGATGTCCGGGCGGCACTACTGGCCGGGGCGGTCTCGAGAGGAGACATCGCTGCCAGGACGGGGCTCCAGCGCGAAACCGTCGACGCAGTGCTGACCCACCTCGAGCGCGCCGGTCAGCTCCACCGCGAGCAGCTGGGATCCAGCTGCCCCGGGGGAGGATGCTCCTCCTGCGGCTTCGCCACCGCACAGGGCAGTTCCTGTGGCGGTACGGCCAGGGGACCCGTGGCACTCGTTCTCGGCCCCACCCGCCCCCGGGAATAAAGCCGGGCCCCGGCCCCGGGAGAACCGGGGGCCGGGGCCCAAGCCTGTCGCTATCTAGTTGACATCACCGGTGTGCGGCTTGTCATCGTCCTTCTTGAAGGCGCCGAGCACCTTGTCGGCGACCTCCTTGACCTTGTCGCCGGCCTCATGGACGGCTTCCTTGATCTCGGACTTGACCTGATCTGCGCGACCCTCGTCGGCAAGCGAGTCGTTTCCGGTGGCCTCGCCGATGCCCTCCTTCGCCTTTCCGCCGAGATCCTCAGCCTTGTTGGATACCTTGTCGGAAAAATCTGCCATGATATGTACTCCTTAAAGTATTTAACTGTCGGTTGGTTCCCACTGTAGGCACTTATTGCACATGATGCCCAGAGGGAAGAAAAACTTGGCCGAATATTGATCTGAAGTACATTTGCTACCCTTCTCTCCGGTCGGCGAAGAAATCTTCCATAAGCGCCGCGCACTCACGCTCAAGCACCCCGCCGCTGACCTCCATGCGGTGCAGGACCCCGGGATCACGAACCACGTCGAAGACGGAACCGCACGCCCCGGTGCGCGGTTCGAAGGCACCGAAGACGAGGCGGCCGACGCGCGCACCCACCAGGGCGCCCGCGCACATGCTGCAGGGTTCGAGGGTGACCACGACGGTGCAACCGGTCAGCCGCCAACCGTCATTGAAGCGGCGGGCGGCGCGTCGCAACGCAACCACCTCGGCGTGCGCGGTCGGATCCCCGTCACTTTCGCGGCGGTTGGTGGCGGTGGCCAGCACCAGACCCTGCGGGGAGTACACGACGGCTCCTACCGGGACGTCGACAAGCGGGGTGGTCCCGGCCACCGCCAGGGCGTGCTCCATGCGCTCCCGGTCGACCCGTTCGCGGGCCGGGATCGGCAGCACCCCCATCAGTCAAGTCCGACGCGGCGTGCCAGCTCCTCATCGAAACCGAGTTCCTCGGCGACACGCAACAGCTGCTCGGACGGTGCCAGCTCCTGATCGTCGGCGATCACCGACAGCACCTGCCCGCTCAGGCCGAGGTCGGCGAGGAGATCAAAGTCACCCTCGGCCCAGGGATCGACGTCATCGAGCTCTTCGGGGTCAAGATCGGGGATATCGGCGTCCATTTCATCCATGGCCGACGCCGCGAAATCATCATCGACGGCCATCGTCGCATCGGAGAGGAAGACATGGACATTGGCGGGGGTGGGTCGAACGATCACGAAGTACTCATCCTCCACGCACAGCAGTGCGAACGCCGGCCCCTCGCTCCGGAGTCCGCGCACGGCCCGCACCGAGGTGTCCAGGGTGGTGAAATCATCATCGAACTCCGCCACCAGCCACCTGTTGTCCGTACGGGTGACGGTGACCGCAAAGCTCAGACCGTCCTCGGAGTTAATGGTCTGCGCTGTTTCATTGCCCTTCATAGAGCTAACCGTAGTAGGTATGTGTAACACTTGTCAGGTGACTACCAAAGACATCTCCCGCCCGGTCTGCATCCTCGGCCTCGGACTGATCGGAGGTTCGCTGCTCCGCGATCTCCACGCCGCCGGCCACCCCGTCTTCGGATACAACCGTTCACGCTCCGGAGCCCGCTCAGCCTCCGCGGAGGGCTTCGACGTCTCACCCGACCTGATCACCACCCTCGAGCGCGCCGAGACCGAGGACGCACTCATAGTGCTCGCGGTCCCGATGACCGCCGTGAAGGAGCTTCTCGACGCCATCAACGAGTACGCACCGACCTGCGGTTTCACCGACGTTGTCAGTGTCAAGACCGCCGTCTACGACGCCGTGAGGGAACGCGGCATGCAGGAACGCTACGTGGGAAGCCACCCGATGGCCGGAACCGCCGAATCCGGCTGGAAGGCCTCCCAGACCGGCCTGTTCCAGAATGCGGTCTGGGTGGTCACCTTCGACCACCTCTTCGACGCGGAGAAGGTCACCGCGCGGTGGATCGGCATCTGGAAGGATGTCACGCAGATCGGATCCCTGGTCGGCGCCGAGGTCGTGCCGGCACGCGTCGGCCCGCATGACGCCGCCGCGGCACGGATCTCACACCTGACCCATGTGCTCGCCGAAACCCTGGCGATTGTCGCCGACCACGGGGGCGCGCTGACCCTCTCCCTCGCCGCGGGCAGCTTCCGCGACGCAACCAGGGTCGCCGGAACCGATCCCGCCCTGGTCAGGGCCATGTGCGAGGGCAACGCCTCAGCTCTTGTCGGGGCACTGGACGAGGCACTGAGCATTCTCAACGACACCAGGGCACACCTGGATTCACCGGATCCCAACATCGAGCAGCTTGCCGACAACGGCTACCGTTCCCGCCTGCGCTACGAGGCCCGCTCCGGCCAGCGCCGCTCCAAGGAATCGGTCAGTCCGACCATCACCTCCTCCCGGCCGGTTCTGCGACTGCACCCGGGCACCCCCAACTGGGAGAAACAGCTCGTGGACGCGGAGACCCTCGGCGCCCGCATCGAGGTGTTCTGACCCGACGCCCGACGCCTGGGTATTCGCAGCCAACCCTGCGCCGTGAGGAGCGGTGACTCCCCCTATGCCCATGGTCACTCCACAGCGACGACCCCGGCGCGGAATGCCCAGATCACCAGCTGCACACGGCTGAGTGTTCCCGTCTTCGCCATCAACGAAGACAGGTGGGTCTTCACCGTGGAGGGTTCCAGCCACAGCGTCCGGGCGATCTCAACGTTGGTCAGGCCCTCACACAATTTCCGGAGACAATCCAACTCCCTCGGCGTGATGGCCGCCGCAGAGATACGGCCGGGTCTGTTGGGACTGCGGCGACGGGCGAACTCGGCGATGACGCGGCGGGTGAGGGAGGCGTCGACAAGCCCCTCCCCGCGCGCTGCGCGACGCACTCCCTCCACGAGTACCTCCGCCGGGGAATCCTTGAGCAGCACTCCGCAGGCGCCCGCCTCCAGGGCGCCGAAGACGTATTCGTCCAGATCGAACGTGGTGATCACCACAACCTCAGGGCGGGATCTGAGTTCGCGGATGGCGGCGGTCGCCTCGAGCCCGCTGCCGCCCGGCATGCGGATGTCCATGCACACGACATCGGGCTCCAGTGACCTTACCTGCATGACCGCGGCCTGCGCCGATGCGGCCTCACCCACCACCTCGATGTCATCGACGGACTGGAGGATCGTCGTCAAACCCACGCGCACCAGCGCCTCATCATCGACGACCACGACCCGGATCACGGAATCCTCCACTTCAGTCTGACAACCCAGCCCCCTGGAACCGGGCCCTGTTCAATCGTGGCCCCCACCGACTCCGCCCGTTCCGTCATTCCCAAGGTGCCTCTACCCTCCGCCGCCGGTGAAAAGCGTCCGATCGTGAGCACCTGAAGGCCACGTGCATGGAGGTTCACCTCCACTTGCGCGCCGGGGGCGTGTCTGCGGGCATTGGTCAAAGCCTCACGGAGAACCTGATGGGCACAGATCTGTTCCGCACGGGTGAGTTCCGGATCCAATCCTCCACCGCTGACGGAAATGGACATCCCCAGATCACGGCACTGGTCAAGGAGGATCGGGAGGTCACCGAGCTGTGGTTGCGGACGCATCGGAGCCGGCTCCTCCCCGCGCAACTGCCCAAGCGTGAGACGAATCTCAGAGAGCGCCTCAGAGGCACTGGTGGAAATCCGCTCCAGGCTGGCGCGGGCCGCCTCAGGATCACGATCGAACACTGCGCGGGCCGCGGTCGCCTGAATGGCGATCGCGGTGAGGTGGTGTGCGGTGGTGTCGTGCAATTCCCTGGCAATTCGCGTGCGTTCGGCCTCCACATCCGCTCTGCGGTGCTGCGCCGTCAATGCGCGCGAGCTACTCACAATCACCGCAATCAGCGCTCCAACCAGGGGGTCCATCCACGCGGACACGACACTGAGAACAATGAGGAGGGTAGGGCTCACGGTGAGGCCACCGACAATTGTTGTCCCGGAGTACACGGCGACGACTCCATAGACGACCGACAGCACCACAGTGCCGAGCAGCAGCACCGACCACGCGTATAGACGCGGCGCCGCGTGCCGGAGCAGAGCATATGACGCAAAGATCATGGCACCGTAGTTGACGGGCTCCGCCTGGGGCTCCTGCATCAGCGGAAGTAACCGCATCAGTGCCGCCGCCACCACGCCGGCGGTGAACACGGCGTAGGGATACGACCCGCGGAACATGAACACCCCGGCGTGAATAATCACGACGGTCGTGGCCGCCACCAGTGTCCACATCCCCATGCCGGGAACGAGTCCATCACCGAAAAAATACACGGTTCCGACACTGAGCAGCCACAACACCAGGAGTACACACGAGGCGAACCACGGTCCTTCCACCAGGGCAGACATGCGCATGATCTACAGAGTGTATCGTCTGACGCGGATCAGACCCCATGCGACGGCCAACACCGTCCACAGAGTCAGGACCCCCCACCCCGCCGCGATCGAAAGTGGAGCCTGCGGGGACACACCGACAGCGGATGCCGCAGCGTTCAGCGGCAGCCACGAGAAGTACCCGCCCTCCCAGCCGGCGAAGGTACCGACGGTATTCAGGAGGATGCCCAGCACGGCGACTCCGGCGATCACCGCCAGAGCCCGCCCCAGTGAACGAAGCGCGATCACCACCGCCGAGGACATGACGGCGATCAGAACAAGGGTCCCGATCCCCCGGAGCCACATCCCGAGAAGCTCCCACACACTGACGCTGATGTTGGTACCCTGCACCGCCGCAGCACCGTAGCCCACCGCCGCCACGGCGATCGCGGACACAACTCCCACCGCCGCGGTCAGACACGCCACCGCCCCCAGCGTGCCGACGGCCCACCTCAGTCGGCCACCGACCAGCAGCACCTTCCAGGTGACCGCGCCGTACCGGAACGACATCCCCGGGATCAACACCGCCAGCGCGATGACGACGAGAATGATCATGGGCATTCCCGATTGGAATGAACCGCTCACATCCAGAGCCATGAGCTGAAAACCCGGATTCTCCGGGGAATAGGCACCCAGATCAACACCCATTCCAGCGGCGGCCTCCGCATCCTGTGCACCGACCTGCGTCATCAACGAGGGGAGGGCCCACACCATCGCCGACCCGAACACCGCGGCCAGCACGACCAACGCAATGGTCACCTGCAGACTCCTCACCCGGGTCGCCGTGTACAACTCCGAGGCCGTGGCTCCCGTGCCGCTCATGACTTCGCTCCATCCGTGAGCGCGAAGTAGGCGGTCTCCAGATCGGAATCCCCCGCCAGATCGTCGAGTGGACCGGAAAACAGCGTTCTGCCGTGATCGATGATCACCACATCATCCGCGATGGCCGCCGCCTCCCGAAGATGGTGGGTGGCGATGACCACCGCCCTGTCCCCACCGACGAACTGACGCAGAAACTTACCCAGCCAGCGGATTCCCCCCGGATCAAGACCATTGGCTGGCTCATCAAGGATCAGCAGCCCCGGGTCCGTGAGCAATGCGAGCGCCAGTGCGACTCGTCTGCGCATGCCCAGCGAGTACCCGCCGATCCTGCGATCGGACTCCGCGGACATTCCGACGGTGTCCAGCAGGTCCCCCATCCGTTCCTCGTCCACACGCCCCGCCGCCAACGCCGCGGCGTGCAGCTGCTGACGTGCGGTGAGGCCGGGGTGGAGGCCGCCGTCGTCAAGCAATGTTCCGCAGGGCACACCGATGCTGTGCTCTCCCGTGGAGGGGACGAGACCGAGAATCGCCCGCAGTGCCGTCGACTTCCCCGCTCCGTTGGGCCCCAGCAGGACGGTGATACGGCCAGTCACCGCCCTCATACTCATCCCGTGCAGGACCCGTTTTCCTCCATAAGCCACAGACACATCCCGTGCCGATAGTGCAATCGTCATGCAGTGGATGCTATCGACGCCGCCGCCCCCACACATCGGCTCCGTGGGGGAATATGCGGCCTCCGCCATTTGGGCGAGGTGGATCGAAAATCGCGAAAACCCCAGGTAGATCATATGATCTACCTGGGGCTTTAAGTGGTGCGCCCGGAGGGATTCGAACCCCCAACCTTCTGATCCGTAGTCAGATGCTCTATCCGTTGAGCTACGGGCGCAACCTGCATGAATGCGCTGTGCGCCTTGATGCAACGTCTATTTACTCTACACCGGCCGCAATTTCCGAACAAATCCCGAGGTCAGCCACCGGTGCACAGTCCGCTTATGGAAGGACCAGACTGAAGACGGGGACGGCAACGAAGTAGGTGGCGAGCGTAACCAGTAAAAGCGCGATGACGTTGAGCCAGAAGCCCCCACGATCATGTCGACGATACGGCTGTAGCCGGGGGCGAAGGCGATCGCGTTGGGTGGGGTGTCCACGGGGAGAACAGGGAGAAGGACATTCTGTTCGCGATGGTCGGCGAGTCCGGTGCCGCTGGCCACACCACCCATGATCGGCAGGAATGTGGCCGCTGTCGCGGTGGTGGAGACCCACATTGACGCGAGTGCGGTGGCGATCATGAAGCCGCCGATCAGCTGCTCCGGTGTGGTTCCCACGAGCAGAATGGCATGCAGCGCGAGACGGCGGTGCGGATTCCACCGCTGAATCCCGAGGGTGAGGATGAAACCTCCCATGAACAGAAAGATCGTGGGGATGCGAAGGGATCGGCAATGTCGGCGAAGGGGATGATCTGAAGGAGGGGGAAGATGATCAGCGGCGGCATGGCGGTCACCGCCGCCGTGAGCCTCGCGGAGGGGTGCGTGCAGGTGGTCTCGGCATCCCTTTATTCCGCATTCACCGCCTCTGCGGTGCCGGCGGGGAAGATGGCCCACAGAACAGGGTCAGGCCGGTGACCTGCTCTCGGGCTTCAGCCCTGTTACCCAGCTTTAGCGGTGCCTGCGCGGATTGTTCAGTTGTCTGCATTGCAGCCACTTCACTCGCGTGTGCTCAACTTCGGTTCTCTTCGGCGCTCAACTGCGTGTCTTTGTCTGCCTGGAACAGCTGCCGCCACCCACGATGCTCAATGCCGAGCACTCGCCACGGGGTGATTAGCTTCCCTCTGACTATTTGATTTCAGGCAGAACATAACGAGAAGGGAATGGGCCGCGATGTTGGATTCCGCACCGGGTACCCCCAACGGACACCTCCGGGAATCAGATACCGAGAATCGCCTTCGCAATGAGGAAGTAGATGATGAGGCCGGTGGCATCGCAGAACGTGGAGATGAACGGGTTGGAGAACACCGCGGGATCGGCTCCCACGGCCTTCGCGATGATCGGCATGACGCCACCCACCGACGCAGCCATCGTGCAGATCGCCAGGAGAGTCAGCCCGATGACGCCACCCACGCTCCACCCGTACACGAAGGCGCCCAGGATAAAACCGAGCGATCCCAGCAACATTCCGAGCAGCAGTCCCACCCGGAGTTCCCTACCGAGTACGCGGAAGACATCTGACTTCCGGACATCACCCAACGCAAGTGCACGGGTGACCGTCGTCGCCGCCTGATTGCCGGTGTTGCCGCCGGTGCCGGTGAGCAGCGGAATGAACAGTGCCAGCACCACGGCCTTCTCGAGCGTCGCCTCGAACACCTCGAGAACCTGCACGGTGAGGATGGCGGAGAGCGCCAGGACGAGCAACCAGACGATGCGTGAGCGGACGAGCTTGCGCACGGGCGTGGAGAGGTAGGGGCGCAGCAGGGGTTCCGCACCACCGCCGCGCGCCGCGTCCTCCGCCTCCGCCTCCGCGACGATGTCATGCGCATCATCAAAGGTGAGCATGCCCACGAGCATGTCCGATTCGTCCACCACCGGTATGGCCACGAGATCCAATTGAACGAACCACCGGGCGGTATCCTCAGCGTCGTCCATGACGTGGGCCATCACCGGCTTCTTCATGATCGAGCTGATGTTCGCCGCCGGATCCGCCAGGAAGAGCTTGCGCAGTGACACCACCCCGACCACTCTGCGGTCAGCGTCCACGATCGGCAGGGTATAGATGGTCTCCGCATCCTTCGATGTGCTCCGGACGAGCTCACTGACCTCCGCGACGGTCAACGTGTCCCGGATCAGGAGGGTCTTCGGGGACATCAACCGCCCGACGGATCCCCGCGGATAGCCGAGGATCAACGTCGTGACGCGCTTTCCCTCGGCATCGAGGCTGCGCATCAGCCGTTCCGCGATGGGCGCGGGGAGTTCGTCGATGAGCGAGACACGGTCGTCGGGCTCCAGCTCCTCAAAGAACTCCAACACCTCGGAATCCTGGAATGCGCCGATCAGTTCCGCCTGGTGGCGGGGATCCAGCGCATCAAACACCGTGGCCGCGCGCTCCTTGCTCAGCAGCCGGAAGAGTACCGCCGCCTTGGCTGCGCTGGTGCGCTCGACGGTATCGATGACGTCCCTGATCGGTTCGGTTTCGAGTTGCTGCGCCAGTTCAGCAGCATTCTCCGCCTTCAGCATTGCCATAACGACACCTCCGCTTATCGACGCTCCACCCCCACCTCTTGCGGAGGTGACATTAGCCCAACGCCGCCCCCACGGCGACACGAGACGAAACAACCCCAGGTAGATCACGCGATCTACCTGGGGCTTTAGTGGTGCGCCCGGAGGGATTCGAACCCCCAACCTTCTGATCCGTAGTCAGATGCTCTATCCGTTGAGCTACGGGCGCATGGCGGAGACGAGAGGATTTGAACCTCCGGTCCACCGTTAAGTGGACAACTCATTAGCAGTGAGCCCCATTCGGCCGCTCTGGCACGTCTCCACGGCTGGATCAGACTCGCTGATTGCAACCGACTTGTACAGTACCGCGAGAATCAGAAATTTGACAAACTCCATGCTCACAGTAGGTTCCCTGCCGTGCCCAACGGAGGTGTCCACCCCCACTAGTAGGCTGGGCACCATGATTCGTGCCGATCTCGCTGATATCCCCACCTACATCCCGGGCAAGCGCATTGATAATGCCGTCAAGCTTTCCAGCAATGAGGCCAGTTTCCCTCCCCTTCCTGCGGCGATTGAGGCCATGGGCGCCGCCGCCGCAACCGCCAACCGCTACCCGGACATGGGTGCGATCAGACTGCGCGAGGTGTTGGCGGAGCATCTCGAACTCGGCGTCGACCAGGTTGCTGTTGGTTGTGGTTCCTCCGCACTGTGCCAGCAGCTGGTCCAGGTCACCTGCGCGGCCGGGGATGAGGTCATCTTCGCCTGGCGCAGCTTCGAGGCCTATCCGATCTTCGCCAGGGTCGCCGGCGCCACCGCAGTCGCCGTTCCCCTGCGCCCCGACACCCAGGACCACGATCTGGATGCCATGGCCGACGCCATCACCGACAGGACCCGTCTGATCTTCATCTGCAACCCGAACAACCCATCCGGGACCACGATCACGGAGCTACAGTTCCACGATTTCATGGCACGGGTTCCCGAAGATGTCGTTGTCGCCCTGGATGAGGCCTACTTCGAGTTCAACCGTGCCGGGGACACCCCGCTCGCCACGGAGGAGGTGCACCACTATCCCAATGTCATCGGATTGCGCACGTTCTCCAAAGCCTATGGTCTGGCCGGCGTCCGTGTCGGTTACGCCTTCGGCAATGAGGAGATTATCTCGGCGATGAACAAGGTCGCCATTCCCTTCGCCGTCAGCTCGGTTGCGCAGGCCGGGGCCCTGGCCTCCCTCGATGCCGGCGATCAGCTCCTGGAACGCCTCGAGGAGACAATCTCGGAACGGGATCGGGTTGCCGTGGCCCTGGGGGCGGATCCGAGCCAGGCCAATTTCGTCTGGTTGCCCGGCCCCGGCGCGCAGGAACTGGCCGGGAGGCTGGCGGCCCGGGGCGTGGTCATCCGTGCCTTTCCCGAGGGTGCACGTATCACGGTGACAACTGCGGCGGAAACGGACGCCCTGTTGAGGGCGTGGGAGGAGATCCATGTTGTCTAGTCTCTGGCACTTCCTGGTGCGCACAGCCGTCACGGCCGCGGCCCTGTGGGTGGCCATCAGGTTCCTCAGCGGGATCACGCTCACGGTTCCCTCGACCCCGCTCGTCGGCACCGGTGACTACGATCGGCTGTTGGTGTTCCTCGGGGTCGCAGCGATCATCGTCCTGCTCAACTCAACGGTCAAGCCGGTGCTCCGGGCCCTGGGCCTTCCCCTGACCATTCTCACCCTGGGGCTTTTCGCCCTGGTGATCAACGCATTCATTTTCCTCGTGGCCGAGTGGATCTCGAATGCCCTTGGGCTCGGACTGAGTATCGCCACCTTCGGCGACGCCTTTTTCGGAGCCATCATCATGGCCGTGGTCAGCTGGATCCTGGGGCCGATCACCGGTGTGCTCGGGGGGAAGGCGCAACGGTGAGCAGGGGGCGCCCCCTGGCGTCGATAAGCGGAGGCGGTGTGTCAGCCTCCGGCGAAGGGAGGGAGCACGTCCACGCGGGTGGCTCCGCTGAGGGAGTCGGCGGGTCTGGCGGCGCGGCCGTCGATGAGAAAGGTGCAGCGGGTGAAGACCTCCGCCAGCGTCATGCCGGCGGCGGTTCCGGTGTGCAGTCCTCCCAGCAGGTCGAGCAGCTGCCCGAGGGTGGAGCCGGTTTCCGGAAGGGTCTCCTGCGTCCGCCCCCTGGCGGCGCGCGCGGCGGCGAAATAGTGGATCTCCATGGCACCTCCCTGGGCTAAGCTGACACAATCATAAGAAAGGCCCTCCCGTGAAGCAAGATCTCCTCCACCTGGTGGCCCTTGCCGCCAGCGTCAGCACCTGCCTGAGCGTGACCGGCTGCGGCACCGCCGAATCCCCCGCCCACGCGACCGTCTTCGCGGCGGCCTCGCTGGGCAGTGTCGGTGGGGATCTGGCGGTGGCGTTCGAGAGCGAGCACCCGGGTTCCGGGATCACCTTCAACTTCGCGGGTTCCTCCGCGCTGCTGCGCCAGATTGGTGAGGGCGCGCCGGCCGACATCTTCATCCCCGCCGATGTCCCCACCATGGACCGGGCCCGTGAGCTACCCGAGTTCGTCGATGCCGACCCCGCCATCATCGCCAGCAACACCCTGGTCCTGGCTACCTCCAGCGAAAATCCCGCGGGGATCACCTCACTTGCGGACGTGCGCACCTCCCGCATCGCCATCTGCGCCCCCGAGGTGCCCTGCGGCGCGCTGGCCCACCGGGTCCTCGAACGCTCCGGCGTCTCCCCTGGCATGAGCACGGAGGAGGCCAATGTCACCGATGTGGCGACGCGGATTTCCACCGGGGCCGTGGACGCCGGCTTCGTGTACTCCACCGATGCGCGGGCGCTGTCCGACTCCGGGGAGATCACCGTCATTGAGCTGCCGGGGGCTGAACCCACGCTGTACCCCCTGGCGCTGACCACATCCGGTCGCAGCAATGAGGTGGCCGGGGCATTCACCGCCTTTCTGGGAAGCGAACGTGCCAGGGACATCCTCGACGACCACGGATTCGGTCGTGGCTAGGCAAGAGGCGCGATCTGCGACCAGAACAGGGGCACCGCGCAATTACATCATGCCCGGCTGGCTGCTCATCCCGGCGGGCCTCGGGCTGCTGGTGCTGATCGGTCCGCTGCTCTCACTTGTTCTCCGCATCCCCTGGAACAGGAGCCCGCAGCTGCTGTCGGATCCGGCCGCCCTGGAGGCGATGGGGCTGTCACTGTGCACCGCGGGTATCGCCACGGTGCTGTGCCTCCTGTTGGGTCTGCCCCTGGCGCTTGCGCTGCACCTGTGCTCGCGCAGGTATCCGCGCACCGCGACGGCCGTGTCGCTGCTGGTCTACGCCCCGCTGGTGCTCTCCCCCGTGGTGTCGGGTCTGGCCCTGATTTTCCTATGGGGGCGTCGCGGTGTGATCGGTGCGCACCTGGGCTTCGACATCGCCTTCACCACCACCGCCGTCATCGTGGCGCAGGTCTTCGTGGCGCTGCCCTTCTTCGTATCCACCGTCTCCACGGCGCTGCGCGGCATTCCCCCGAGTTTCGAGGAGATCGCAGCCACCGAGGGTGCCAGCCGGTGGCAGGTCCTCTGGAGGGTGGTCATCCCGCTGAGCATGCCGGGCATTCTCACCGGAATGGTCCTGGGGTTCGCCCGCGCCCTCGGCGAATACGGGGCGACACTGACCTTCGCGGGTAATATCGCCGGCACAACCCGAACCGTCCCCCTGCACATCGAGCTCGCCCTGAGCTCCAATGACATGGATCAGGCACTGGGGGCGGTGATCATGCTGCTGGCCATCTATTGTCTGATCATAGGCGCGATCGGAGTAGTCGCCATGATCACCAGGCAGAGAGGATACCGCTGATGTCACGGTCCCCGGAGGAACACCTCGACGCGGTCCGGGCGCTGCTGCCCGGACCGCGCACCGAACGGGTCAACCTCGATGCCGCCCTGGACCGCCGGCTCGCTGAGGCGGTCACCGCCAGGTGGGATTCGCCGCGCTTCGACAACTCCCAGATGGACGGGTACGCGGTGGGCCCGGCACATCTTGGCGGGGGCATCTTCCCCGTCGGCCCGACGCTGGCCGCCGGAACCGACCCCGATCAGCTCTACCCACTGGGCCTGCGTTCGCGGGTCTGCCCCATCATGACCGGTGCGCGCCTGCCCCGCGGCACCGCGGCCGTGGTGCCGGTGGAACGCACAGACGAGGGGGTGTTCACCGGGGAGGGCCGCTCCGTCGGCCTTCCCCCCGCCACCGCCGGAGATTTCCTCCGGGCACGCGGCTCGGACATCGCAGCCGGCACCGAGATCATCCCCGCGGGAACCGTGCTCGGCCCCGTTCACCTCGGTCTTCTCGCCAGCCAGAGCATCGCAGGGGTGACGGTGTTCAGGCGGCCGAGAATTGTCATCGTCACCGGTGGCACCGAGATCACCAGCACACCATCCGCGGCCACGATCCCCGACGCCAACGGACCACTGCTCCGCGGGCTCGCGGCGCGGACGGGCATGGAGATCCTTGAACATCTGCGCACCAATGACAACCCCGCCCGGCTGGCACTGGACCTGGAGCACTGCATCAACCGCCACCAGCCCGATGCCATCATCACCTCCGGTGGGATCAGCCTGGGACGCTTCGAGGTGGTCAGGCAGGTTCTGGAGACAACCCCGGGTGCCTGGTTCGGCCACGTGGATCAACAACCCGGGGGCCCCCAGGGGCTCGCCCTCCTCCACGGCACCCCCGTGATCTGTCTGCCGGGCAACCCGGTGTCCACGCTGGTCAGCTTCGTCCTCTTCCTCCCCGCCGGCTTCAGCCACCGGCCGTGGAACTGTGTGGACGCGGTGATCGACCGGGAGGTCACCGGCCTGCCCGGGGGCCGGGAGCAGTTCCTGCGGGGCACCTTCGTTGGCGTCGATACGCAACTGGTGGCCACGCCCCTGGACGGCACCGGATCGCATCTGCTCGCCCGCGCCGCGGGCGCGACCTGTCTTATCCGGGTGCCCGCCGGCACTACGGTGGAGGCAGGCTCCGCCGTGCGGATCTACCCGCTTCCATAGAAAGGCCCCGCTTCATGAGTGAATTGACGCATATGAGAGCCGACGGCTCCGCGCACATGGTGGATGTCACGGAAAAGCCGGAAAGCACACGCACCGCCGTTGCGGAGGGCATCGTGCGCACCCGCGCGGACGTGGTCGCCCGCATTTTCGAGGCGGACCTGCCCAAGGGTGACGCGCTGCCGGTGGCGCGCATCGCCGGGATCATGGGCGCGAAAAAGACCCCGGAGATCATTCCGCTGTGCCACCCGCTGCCACTGGGCGGGATCTCCGTGGACTTCGAGCGTCTGGCGGACGGCATCCGGATCGAGGCCGCAGTGAAGACCCGTGGCACCACAGGCGTGGAGATGGAGGCGTTGACCGCCGTCAGCTGCGCCGCCCTGACCATCATCGACATGATTAAGGCCGTGGACAAACTCGCGGTGATCGAGGGTGTCCGCGTGCTCGGGAAGTCCGGCGGAACCTCCGGCGATTGGAGCGTGTCATGAGGACGGCTCTGGTGGTGGTCTCCTCCACCCGCGCCGCGGCCGGGGACTATCCCGACCGCTCCGGTCCGGTGCTGGTCTCCTGGCTTCGCTCACGTGGTTTCGACGTGCCCGAGGCGACCGTGGTCTCCGATGCCGAGCTCACGCACGTCCTGTCCGGAATCCTCGGCGACCGCCCGGGACTGCCCAGCGTGCTCCTGACCTCGGGCGGCACCGGGCTCTCCGATGACGATCGGACGATCGATGTGATCGCACCCCATCTGGACAGGGAGATACCGGGAATCGCCCACGCCTTCTGGAGCCACGGGATGCAGCAGCTGTCCACCGCGGTGCTCTCCCGCACCCTCGCCGGCGTCATCGGCACCACCTTCATCATGGCCGTGCCGGGATCAGTCGGCGCCGCCCGCGACGCCACGGCCGTGCTCGACCCGCTTCTGGATCACATCCTGGCGATTCTGGGCGGCGATCATGACCACTGATCCGGCCCGCGACGGGAACCACGGCGGCCATCTCATCGATGCGCTCATCAGCGAAGGCCCGCTGGAGGAGCTGCTTCCCGACGCCAGGTCCGCCACCGCCACCGCCGCGATGGGTGCGGTGATCACCTTCGAGGGCGTGGTGCGCGACCACGACGGCGGACACCACGTGTCCCTGCTGACCTACACCGCCCACCCCTCCGCGAAGCAGGTGATCATCGACGTCGGACTGGAGGTGGCCGCCGGGCACCCCCACGTCCGCCTGTGGACGGCGCACCGCACCGGAGCCCTGCGCGTCGGCGATGTCGCCTTCCTTGTCGTGGCGGCGGCCGCGCACCGAAGGGAAGCCTTCGCGGCCTGCTCCGCACTCGTCGACGCAGTCAAGGCCGGTGTCCCGATCTGGAAGGAACAGCAGCTCAGCGACGGTTCCACGGAGTGGGTGGGGCTGTGAGGCGCTCCGAGATCGCCCGCTACCGCAGACAGGTCACCCTGCTGGGGCAGGACAGGCAGCAAAAGCTTCTTGACGCCCGCGTCGCCGTCATCGGCGCCGGCGGACTGGGCTCACCCGCCCTCCTCTACCTCGCCGGTGCCGGAGTCGGGCGGGTGCTGATCATCGACGCGGACGAGGTCGACCTGTCCAATCTGCACCGCCAGATCATCCACACCACCGCGGGCGTCGGGCGGCCCAAGACCGACTCCGCACGCGAGGCGATGTTGGAGCTGAATCCTTCCATAAGCGTGACGGTGGTCCGAGAACGCCTGAGCTGGGAAAATGCCGGGGAACTGCTCACGGGCCATGACATGGTCCTGGACGGCTCCGACAATTTCGAAACCCGCCACATCGCATCCCGGGCCGCAGCCAGCCTGGGCATCCCCCACATCTGGGCCTCGATCCTTGGTTTCGATGCCCAGCTCAGCGTCTTCTGGGCCGGTCACGGCCCCATCTACGAGGACCTCTTCCCCGCTCCTCCCCCACCCGGATCGGTCCCCTCCTGCTCGCAGTCCGGTGTCCTCGGTCCCGTCGTCGGAGTGGTGGGCTCGGCCATGGCGGTGGAGGCCGTGAAGCTGATCACGGGCATCGGCACGCCGCTGCTGGGCACGCTCGGCTACTACTGCTCACTGGAGGGCACATGGGAGTACATCCCGGTGCGCGCCGATCCGCGGACGGTGCCCCGGGTCCTGGCGCATGTCGGCGCCTCCAGCTCCTCAACGGAGCTTCTCGACGTCCCCCGCGTGCCCTCCCCACCACCGGGCACCGCGCTTATCGACGTCCGCGAGGCAACCGAGTTCAACGCCTACTCGATCCCGGGCGCCGTGAATGTTCCGCTGTCCGCCATTCGGGCGGGCGAGATCCCCACCGAAGTGGAGACAGGCTCGGAGGTTGTGTTCTACTGCGCCTCCGGTGTGCGCTCAGCCCAGGCGGTGGCGATTCTGCATGCGGCCGGTTTCAGCTCCATGAGCAGCCTCGACGGTGGAATCGAGGGATGGCTGGACGCTACAGGGGCCTGATCTCCATATGCCATTCCCACACGGGCGACTCCACGATACCGGCGAGCCGGGCCGTGGGATTTCTCCCGCGGAACTCTCGGATCTTCTCGAGCAAACCCAGGACCTCCACCGCGTGGAATTGGATGCAATCGCCGGAGACGCGCAGCGCCGTCCACCCCGCCACCTGCGCATGATTGGTTTTCCAGCGGTCGAGGACGAAGGCGGCGTTGTGCTCGCCGGCGTGAAACCGACGGCTGTCCACATCAATGAGCACCCCTAGTTCACGAAGGCACACATCCCATTTATAGCCACCCACCTTAAAGTTCTGGGTGGTGACAAAACCATGCCGACGCAACTTGTCCACGAAGGCCCTCTCCAGAGCGCTGTCGGTACCGGTGGAGCAGTTCTGCAGGAATTCCGCCAACCGTGATTTCGACGAGGTGGCCAGCGCGGCGAGCTCACCGTCGAGACGCAGGTTGCCACGGTAGGAGCCGAACTCCTTCTCGGCGACCAGGCGCAACCGCGATTCAGGCACGGACCCCTCCTCCAGGCAGGTGCCGATTGCATCCGCAAGCAACACCACGCGGTACCCCTCGATTTCACACTGCGCCGACCTCCGGGAGCGGCGGAGGTGGAGGATGGCGGGGGTGCCGGTACCGTGTACCACACTGGAAACCCGCAGGCAGATGGGTAAATTCGGGGTAGTGTACTGGTGGAGTGCGATCGCGGTGGCGCCATCGACCACAGCCTCCGGTCTGGCTGCGGTGACTGCCTTCAGCACTTCGAGGGGATCAGGATCCCTGAGTGCGTAGATGCCTCTGCACAGCCTGCGGATCTTTTCCGCGCGAACCGCCCGTGTGATTGAGGCCGATGACTTTCCGGCGGCGAGCAGCTCGTGGCGGGTCCACACCGTTTTCTCCATGTCATGTATGACATCGTAGAGCCGACTGAGGTTCCCGGCCGTTTCCGACCAACTAACCCCCCACACCGGGCCACCGGGAGCCGAAACTGGATACCCACGGCCACACCGGCCGTTTCCGACCAACTAACCCCCCACACCGGGCCACCGGGAGCCGAAACTGGATACCCACGGCCACACCGGATAATACAAAGTTTGGCGGAGACGGAGGGATTTGAACCCTCGGATGGTTTCCCATCGCTGGTTTTCAAGACCAGTACATTCGGCCGCTCTGTCACGTCTCCCTGCCGCCATGCATAATGAACAACGACAAGCGATCATCTTACCCGACCACGCCACGCTGCAAAAACCACAGGGTGTAAGTGAAGGAACACAACATGAGTTTCGGATCGGCACTCGGTTTGACCCTCCGGTTCTGTGCCATGGCTCTCGCCGTCCCCTTCTTAATCACCCTGTTCGTCCACTACCTTGCGCCTTCGGAAAAGCCACCAGCGCGAGGCATTGGGCTGCTCGCCACCTTCCTGGGTGCTATTTTTTCGGGTGCCGCAACGTGGGGGATTTGGCTCGGTTGGATGTACCTCGTTGGTGAAGCACCGACCTCCATACACACCCTGCAGATTCTCGGATGCCTCCTCATGTCTGTGCTTGCATCCGTCTCGCTGGGATCTTGGTCGAAATGGCGGGGCACTGGTCCTTTCGTGGCTGCTCTGGGCTTCGTTTTCGGGTTCGCCTTGGTCGCGGGGACGTGGGAAATGCACGGTAACCCAGACGACTTCGCTGGGCTGGGAGTTTTCCTATATATTCTCGGCGCCACACCAACGGCACTGATCGTTGCCACCATTCTTGCGCTTGTCCGCCACGCTGCCCACTCTGCCACGGAAACAAACGAATAGGGAGATTCCTCCCAGCTCTGCCAAGCACGAAAGTGATCTCTGTGATGCTCATTGTCTATTGGTATATAAAGGGCGGAACTCCCACACGCTGGATGGACTTCCACGTACCATCCTCGCAAGGGCGCTCGCCGACACCTGGCTGATGCGGTTGAGCTGGGGCCCTATACCCCTTGAAGCGAGGCTCATAGACCGCATGTGATCGACATGTCCCGGGACCGATCTTTTCGCCGCAGCACCTGCCTTCATTGCCGGTTTCGCGTTGAACTTCGGGACTGATGCGCTGGCCAGAGGAATCACGGGTCGATCCAGCGTCCACTTGTGCCCGCGGCGCCACCCCCGGCCCCTTTCATCATTGCGGCTTTCTGCACAGGGCCTGGAAACCCCGCCTACCCTTGATAGCCATGAAGGCAATAGTTCAGCATGAAGACAAGCTCGTAGTCGAAGAAGTCGCCGCCCCGGAGATTTCCTCCGGGGAGGTGCTGGTGAAGGTGCACGCGGCGGGTGTCAATCGCGCGGATCTCCTCCAGTCCAAGGGCCACTACCCCGTCCCTGCCGGTGCATCCCCCATCCTCGGCCTCGAGTGCGCCGGAGTGATCGAGGATCCGGGTGACACCGGCCGCAGCAGGGGCGAGAGGGTCGCCTGTCTGCTCACCGGCGGCGGCTACGCTGAGTACGTTGCGGTTCCCGAGGGCCAGCTCCTCCCCATCCCGGAGGGATTCTCCTTCATCGAGGCGGCCTCCATTGTGGAGGTCGCGTGCACGGTGTGGTCGAATATCGGGATGCTCGCCGGCCTGGAAAAGGGCGACACCTTTCTTGTTCACGGTGGTGCCGGGGGCATCGGTACCTTCGCCATTCAGATGGGCAAGTCCCTCGGCGCGACGGTGGCGGTGACCGCGGGATCGGCGGAGAAGCTGGAGACCTGCAGGCAGCTCGGCGCGGATATCCTGATCAACTACAGGAAGGAGGATTTCGCGGAGGTTCTCAGGAACAGAGCCGACGTGATCCTGGACATCATCGGCGCGAAGTACCTGCCCCAGAACGTCAAGGCGCTGGCCCCGGACGGCCACATGGTCACCATCGGGCTGCAGGGAGGGGTGAAGGGCGAGCTCAACCTCGGCCTGCTGCTGGCCAAGCGCGGCACCATCTCCGCGACGGCGCTGCGGGGTCGCGATGTCGCGGACAAGGCCCGGATCGTGGCCTCCACCGTGGACAACATCTGGCCCCTGCTGGAGAACTCGCAGATCAGGACACAGATCGACCGCACACTGCCGTTGCGGGACGCGGGCGGTGCGCTTCGGGCCCTCGAGGAGGGCACGGTCACCGGCAAGATCGTGCTCGAGGTCCTAGGCGAGTGAGGCGAGCACGCGGGTGAGCTGGTCCACCTCATAGGTGGTGCTGAAGGGGCCGAGACCGATGGTGATGGAGCCACCGGCCTCCGTGGCCCCCATCGCACTGAGCAGAGGGTCCTGAGGGCTGACCGTGGTCACCAGGTGGTTGTCCATGAGTCTGCGGTGGACCATCTCCGCGGGCACACCGCGTACCGCGAAGCTGAGGCGCGGCACCCTGTCCAGGGCCGCCGCGTACTCCCCCGCGGCATCCCCGGACACACCGATGATGTGCACCGCGGGCAGCCCCTTGAGGGAATCAATCAGATGCTCGGTAACCGTCCCCTGGTAGTCGGCCAGGGCCGCCATCGAGGCGTGGATATTCCCGCTCTCCTCATCCAGCACCGACATGTGGTGGATGAGGTTTGGCACACCACCGAGCAGCCCGTTGGGCAGCGACTCGACGCCGAGCTCCAGCGGCATCGCACCGGACAGCCGCGGGAACATGGAGGTGTCCCGGAACACCATCGCCGAAACCTGCGGGCCACCGAGCTCCGCCAGGTCGAGCAGGACGATGTCGGCCTGCCATTCCTCCACGTCGAGGGGACGGTAGGCGGCGTAGGTGGAGGCGTCGACGATCACCCAGGCGCGCGACTTCGCGCGCACCGTTTCAACGATGTCGGCAACCGGTGCCACCGTGCCCAGCAGCGGGTGCGCCGCGTTGAGTGCCACGAGTCTGGTGGAGCCGTCGACAAGCTCGTTGAACTGCCACCCCGGCAGCAGCCCCGTGCCCAGGTCGGGTTCCGCCCAGCGCAGGGTCGCGTCAAGTCGGGTGAAGGGTCGGGTGAACCACTGCGCGTCGCTGCGGGACAGGACCACACCCGCTTTACGACGCACAAATGTGCTCAACTTCTCCGCCAGCACCGCCGTCAGGTACTGCCGGTTGGGACCGAGAACCACGCACTCCGCCGGGGAGGCGGTCAGGTCCGCCACCGCCTGCCGGGCGGCCTCCAGCTGTGCGAGCGCATTCGGCTGCGAGGCCGAGGAATGGGAAGAACGCAGGTAATCATCGAAGGGCATCTGCGCATGTGTACGGAACGCCGCCGCGACGCCGGAGAGCACGCGCTCCGGAACCTGGGGAATCTGGTGCGCATTCAGGTACGTCCAACCATCGCCCAAAGAGGTGTACAGCCCCCGGACCCTGGCCACGTCAAATACCACGAATGACACTCCTTCCCACCGGAAATACTAACTCGCAACACACATTACCAGTGCACTCTGCCAGTGCCGATACTCAATCTCGAGGTCTGGGGCACTAGGGTGTTTAATGTGCAGGAACAAGCCTCGAAAGACCTCAAAGCCGACCTCGCCAGAATGACGGCGGTGTCCCCGGAGTCCGCGCCGGAGTCGAAATCGACCACCTTCCGCGCCGCCTGGAACGACATCGTCCGGGGATTCACCCAGCATGAACTGTGGCTGCAGCTGGGCTGGCAGGACATCAAGCAACGCTATCGGCGATCGGTCCTCGGTCCGCTGTGGATCACCATCGCCACCGGCGTGATGGCGATGGCCCTCGGACTGCTCTATTCGGTCCTGTTCAAGATTCCGCTCGCAGAGTTCCTCCCCCACGTCACCGTCGGCCTGATCCTGTGGAACTTCATCTCCGGATGCATCAGGGAGGGCGCGGACATCTTCATCGACAACGAGGGGCTGATCAAGCAGCTGCCCTCCGCACTGTCGGTCCACGTCTACCGGCTGGTGTGGAAACAGGCCCTGTTCCTCGCCCACAATCTGGTCATCTGGGTGATCCTCATGCTGATCTTCCCGCGGCCGCTCGGCTGGGATGTGCTGCTGATCATTCCCGGCATGTTCCTACTGGTGGTCAACGGTGTCTGGGTGGCCATGTTCTTCGGGATCATCGCCACCCGCTACCGCGACATCTCCCCGCTGCTCGAAGCGGGAACCCAGCTGCTGTTCTATGTCACCCCCATCGTGTGGATGACCTCCACCCTGCAGAACCACAGCGCGGAGATGGGGGGCCGTGCCAGGCTGGCGGAGCTGAATCCGCTCTACCACTATCTCGAGGTTGTCCGCGCCCCGATGATCGGCACCCCGCTGCCCGCCTATCACTGGTGGATCGTCATCGGTTTCACCATCGCCGGCCTCGGCCTCGCACTGCTGGCCATGAAACAGTGGCGTTTCCGCGTCAGCTACTGGGTTTAGGGAGAATCTGACATGGTATCGATAGACACCTACAACGCCTGCGTCGACTTCCCCATCTTCGACGCCAAATCACGGTCCATGAAGAAAGCCTTCCTCGGAGCGGCGGGCGGAGCCATCGGCCGCAACCAGGACAACGTCGTCGTGGTCGAGGCACTGCGCAACGTGAATCTGCACCTGCGGGAAGGCGACCGCGTCGGCCTCGTCGGACACAACGGGGCGGGAAAATCGACCCTCCTGCGGCTGCTGTCCGGCATCTACGAACCCACCCGCGGGTCCGCGAACATCCGCGGGCGTGTGGCGCCGGTCTTTGATCTCGGCGTGGGCATGGATCCGGAGATCTCGGGCTATGAGAACATCATCATCCGCGGACTCTTCCTCGGTCAGACCCGCAAACAGATGAAGGCCAAGATGGAGGAGATCGCCGATTTCACCGAGCTCGGCGAGTATCTCTCGATGCCGCTTCGCACCTACTCCTCCGGCATGCGCATCCGCCTGGCACTCGGGGTGGTCACCTCCATCGAACCGGAGATCCTGCTTCTCGACGAGGGCATCGGCGCCGTCGACGCCGCCTTCATGGCCAAGGCCCGTGACCGACTCGCCGCCCTGGTCGAACGCTCCGGAATCCTCGTCTTCGCCTCCCACTCCAATGACTTCCTGGCACAGCTCTGCGATACTGCGCTGTGGGTCGATCACGGTGAGATCCGCGAGGCCGGCCTGATCCCGGACGTGGTGGAGGCTTACGAGGGCAAGGGCGCCGCCGACCATGTCCGCCGACTTCTGCAGCGCATGCAGGAAGAGGAGAACTAGCTTCCGGCTACCATGGGCGGCCATGAGCTCACACCTTGACCACATCGTCATTGCCGGACCGGATCTGAATGAACTTGTCTCCCGCTTCAGCGAACTGACCGGAATCACCCCAGTTCCCGGCGGGCGCCATGAGACGGGTTCGGCCAACGCCCTGGTACCCCTGGCCGATCCCCCTGGCTCCTACATCGAGTTGATCGCGCCGGATCCGGAGGCCGCACAGCTCAGCTCGGACCACTTCGCCCTGGCGAGCACCGGCGCCTCCGAACCGCGTGTCGCGGCATGGTGCATCAGGCCGGACTCCCTCGATGAGCTGGCGGTGCAATACCGCGAACTGGGCATTGAGCCCGACGGGATCGGGGAAATGAACCGCCACACCCCGGACGGCGCGGTGCTGAGCTGGCGTCTGATCCGCTCTGCCCCGGGCGTGGACTACTCACCCCTACCCTTCGCCATCGACTGGGGGAATACCGCCCACCCCTCCGGTGGTGAGACGCCACTGGCATCCGTCGAGAAGCTGATCATCCACGGCGGTGCCGCGGCACTTGAGGCGCTGTCCGCGGATTTCTCCGACGATCTCACCGCGATCATCGAGCTTGCGGACGGCGATCCCTTCCTCGAGCTGACCCTGAACACCCCGAAGGGGCTCGTGGGCATCGGCGACATCTAGAGCATTCCCCGATTCAGGCAATGGGATGCGGCCCCCTGCCCTCGTGGCAAGATGGTCACCATGCCACACACCTCGCACCTGCATCCCGGCATCGACGTCGCCGCGGTCATCGTCACCCACAACCGCGTCGATCTGCTCCGGCACTCCCTCGAGGTGGTGGCCGCGCAGACCTACCCGGTCAGTCACATCATCGTGGTGGACAACGGCGACGACGCCGCGGTCGCGGCCCTTGTGGCCGAGGTGGCCGGTGAGCGGGGGGTTTACCGGGCGTCGAAAAGCAATCTTGGTGGTGCGGGCGGCTTCGCCTATGGTTTCCTCACCGCGCTGGCGCTCGGTGCGGAGGCGGTGTGGTGCGCCGACGATGACGGACGACCCGAGGGGGTTGAGGTCCTGAGCACGCTTATCGACGCCGCCGCCCGCCACAACCTCGAGGAGGTCTCACCGGTGGTGTGCAACGCCTCCGAACCGGAGCGCCTCGCCTTCCCTCTGCGGCGCGGCCTGGAATGGCGCCGCTACCGCGGTGAACTGATCGACCCGGACAACCCCGGCGACGATCTTCTCCCCGGCATCGCCTCACTGTTCAACGGCGCCCTGATCAGCGCCTATGCCATGGAACGCATCGGTGTCCCCGACTACCGGCTGTTCATCCGCGGCGACGAGGTGGAGTACCACCGTCGTCTGGTGCGCTCCGGCCTCGCCTTCGGCACCTGCCTGACCACCGCGTATCTACACCCCGACGGCTCCGATGAATTCAAACCGATCCTCGGCGGACGCATGCACACGCAGTACCCGGACAACGACTTCAAGCGTTTTTTCACCTACCGCAACCGTGGCTACCTGATGAGCCAGCCCGGAATGCGCAGGCTCCTCCCCCAGGAATACGCCCGTTTCGCCTGGTTCTTCCTGGTTCAGCGCCACGATGTGCGCGGTTTCAGAGAGTGGCTGCACCTGCACCGCATGGGCAGGCAGGAGCATTTCGGGCGGCCCTAGCTAGGAGGCGGTCAGCGCCGGGAACACCTCCTCCTGGACCTTCTCCAGTAGATGCCTGGTCCATTCGAGCCCGAGCGTCGACGGAAGGTTCAGCAGCAGGGTGGTGTTGAATTCCCTGCGGGCACGGGCGATCGCCTCGTCGGCGAGCAGCTGCTCGATCACCTCATCGACGGTTCCCACATTCCATCCCTGTCCGTTGAGAGTCGGCCACTTGGGTACGTGCCGGTCACTGGCCGCCAGGAAGAGGTCCTTCTCACGCTGTGTGGAATAGGGCACCACGTACCTGCTGATGGAAATCTGCCGCGGACGAACATCGGAGACCGTCTTCTCAATTCCGGACAGGTCGAGGTTCTCGCTGTACCTGTCAAAGAACAACGCCTGCTCCTGGGGGACGGTGAGATCGGTTGTGCCGGCGGTGTTGATGGTTGATACCTGCAGGTTGAGGCCGAGCCGGGCCGCCCTGATCACGCTGGACTCGGTGCCGGAGCCGTACCAGATCCGCTCGCTCAGACGCGGGGAGTGGGGATAGATCCTGGCTCCCTCACCCTCGTCGGTGAACTGGAGCCTGAAACCGGGATCGGTCGGAGCGACCTCCTCACCCGCGATATTGCGCAGGAACCCACCCAGTACCGCCTGGCTGCGTTCGCCGACGCTCCGCCCATCTTCGTGTCCATATGCCCGCGCAAAGACATCCGAGACCTCTCCAACGGAGGCGATTCCCGTGCTGACCCCGATCTCGAGTCGCTGATCGCTGAGAATGTCGGCAGTTGCCGAATCCTCGGCCAGACGCACGGGGTTCTCATGGGCGATGGGGATGACGGCGGTACCGATCCGGATGCTGTCGGTTTCACGCGCCAGAGCACCGAGGAAGGGGAACACCCCGGTCAGCGCCCTCTCGAAGTGTCGGACGCGCAGCCAGCCGCCGTCGAAGTTCCTCGACTCCGCAAACTGGAACAGTTTGATGGTGTCCTCCAGGGACTGCTTTGCCGTGCCACCGGGCTCATGATAGGAGGTGAAGGCGAGAAAGCCAAGGGTGAGAGGTAGGTTGCTCATGGTTTTCCTTTGTTTCTAGGTGGTAATTTTCAGGCCGGGAATGGCCGAGATGAGTTGTCTGGTGTAAGGGTCCCGGGGTGATCGGTACACATCGACAACGGGCCCGCGTTCCTTGACCTCACCGTTTTTCAACACGACGATACTGTCCGCGAAGCCGGGTAGAAGTGAAAGATCGTGGGTGATGAACAGGAAGGAGACGCTGAGAGAGGCCTTCAGTTCCTTGAGCAGATCCAGAACCTGTTCCTGAACCGTCGCGTCGAGGGCGGACACCGGCTCATCGAGAACAACGAGCCGGGGATTGACGATCAGCGCCCGGGCGATGGCCACGCGCTGGCGTTGTCCGCCTGAGAGTTCCCCAGGTTTCCTGTCCAGGAAGCCGCTCGGCAACGCCACTCTTTCCAGCGCCTCCTGTGCGATCGCCCGGCGTCGTTCCCGTGGAGCCAGGTCGAAGGACCTCAGTGGTTCCTCGAGGATGCGCCGAATGGTGTAGGTGGGATCGAGGGAATCGTAGGGATTCTGGTACACCATCTGAACGGATCTCCAGTGGTCCCGATGCTGTCCGCGTCCGAGACGCCCGACGTCACGGCCATCCACGATCACCGATCCGGAACTCGGCTTCTCCAGCCCGGCGATGATGCGACTGATCGTCGTCTTACCGGAGCCGGATTCACCCACCAGTGCCAGGGTCTCCCCTCTGTTGATGGTCAGGGAGACATCTCTGACCGCCGTGAAGCTCTGATGGCGCGAAATCCTGAACTCCTTATGCAATCCGACGAGTTCCACAATCGGAGCATCGGCCGCGCCGGTCCCGTGCTGGTCCGAGGTGGGGTCCGGGGCGGGATCCGGGACGAGGTCCGCCGTCAGGATGTCACCGAAGTCCCTGGTGTGACCGAGCAGTTTCCTGGTGTAGGGGTGCTGGGGTGAGCCGAAGATCTGGGCGGTGGTCCCGGATTCGACGATCTCGCCCTGTTTCATCACAATGATCGAATCTGAACGATCCAGAGCGACCGCGAGATCATGGGTGATCAGGATCATGGAGGAGTCCCGTTCCTTGACCAGCCTCCCGATATGATCGAGAATCTGTTTCTGCACAGTGACATCGAGTCCGCTGGTCGGCTCATCCGCGATGATCAAAGTGGGCGAACCGATGATTGCTCCGGCGATGAGAACCCTTTGCTTCAGCCCTCCGGACAGCTGGTGGGGATACTGCTCATAGCGCAGTTCCACGTCGGTGACTCCGGCATCCCGGAGCGCCTGCAGCGACTGCTCTCTGGCGCTGTGCCTCGTGGCGATCCGGTGTGCCACCAGCGCCTCCCCCACCTGATGGCCGTTCCTGCTGACCGGATTCAGCGATGTTGACGGATCCTGGGGAATGTAGGCGATCCGGGTACCGCGGATGGTCTTCCAGGCTGATTCGCTGAATGTCTGCAGCTGATCCTGGTTGAGGACCACCTCGCCCGAGACGACGTCCGCATTGGCCGGCAGCAGGCCCTGCAGGGCGAGGGCGAGCGTGGATTTCCCCGAACCCGACTCACCGACGATGGAGACCACCTCGCCGGCCCGCAGTGAGAAACTCACTTTGTCCACGGCCCGGATTCGTTCCCCTTTGAGAAGGTAGTCAATGCTGAGGTTCTTCACATTCAACAGTGTTGGTTCAGTCATGATCGTGCACTCCTGATTGCGTTTGCAACGCGGTTTATGGAAAGAACCAGCAGGACGATGACCACCCCGGGTATGGTGGTCAGCCACCAGGCGGTCAGGAGGAAATTCCGGCCGTCGGAGATCAGCGCACCCCACTCCGGGGTGGGAGGCTGTGCGCCGAAGCCGAGAAAGCTCAGGGTGGAAACGGCCAGGATCGCCCGCCCGAAGTCAATGACCAGAAGCGCGAGCACGGTGCTCCATGCATGGGGAAGAATGTGCCGCAGCACCACCGCGTACCATCTGGTTCCGGATACATATGCGGCCTCAATGAACGCGGAATGGCGGATCCTCATAACCTCCGAACGGATGAGCCTGGCGAAACTCGCTGTGGACGTGACACCGATGGCGATCGCCACATTGACCGTTCCATTTCCAAGGACGGCGACAATAGTCAGTGCCAGCAGAATGCTGGGCACAGACAGGAGGACGTCAATCAGCCGCATTAGCACATCATCGACCCGGCCTCCGAAGAATCCGGACGCCAACCCGACAAACACCCCGATCAGCAATCCGACACCGACAGCGATTGAGGCGGCGAGGATGGACAGCCGAGTTCCGTGCACAACCCGTGCGTAGAGATCCCGGCCGAGTTTATCGGTGCCGAAGAGGTGTTCGCCCGAGGGTGGTAGCAGTTTCTGGGAGGTGTCCCCGAAGAGCGGATCCGCGGAGGCGAACCAGCCCGGAAAGGCCAGCCATGCGACAATCAGCAGAATCCATGCCGCGGAGAGCACCAGAGTGAGCTGAAACCAGACCGGCTTCCTCGCTCTCCGGCTGCCGGTGCCGCCCATCTTTTCCCGCAGGGCCGCCGCGGGTCTGTTCTTGAGCAGAGTCATGTCAGGGGGTCCTCGCTTCCTGCAGGCGTATCCGTGGATCTATCAGCGGATAGATCAGGTCGATCACAAGGTTGATCACCACGTAGATGACCGCCGAGAAGACCACCACACCCTGGACCAGGGGAATATCCTGGTTCGTGGTCGCGACCTGGGCGATCCGGCCCAGGCCGGCCCGGGAGAACACGGTCTCAATAACCACGACACCGCTGAGAATCCCGGCCACCGACAACCCGAATACGGTGAACGTCGGAAGCAGTGAGTTCCGGAGCGCATGCCGGGTAATGGTGGAGAAGTAGCTCCACCCCCGCGAACGGGCGGTGATGATGTACGGCTTGTCCAGCGTGTTCTGCAGACTCCGGGTGAAGACCTGCGCTATCTCCGCCGACACTGGTATGCCCAGTGCCAGGGCGGGGAGAATCAACGTGGACACCCCCTCCGTTCCCACACCGGGAAGCAGTTGGAACCGGAAGGAGAAGATCTGGAGGAGCATCAGCGCCAACCAGAAACCCGGAATCGCCGAGATGAAGGACGGTGCACTGAGCAGGATGTTCTTCAACCATCCGACCCTGACGAACACCGCGAGTACAGCCACCACCCCGGCAATGACCACCGCAACCATGAGGCTGGCCACGGCGAGGAGTATCGTGTTCGGCAGCGCGCCGAGGATTTCGCTGAGCACCGGGGTTCCGGTTTGAATGGAACTGCCGAAATCACCCCGGAGGAAATTGACCAGGTAGCTCAGATACTGGATGTACCAGGGATCATTGAGCCCGTAGGCTTCCCGCATCCGGTTCAACTCCTCCTCGGTGAAGTTTGAATCGGTACCGAGGAGAATGGCGACCGGATCGCTGGGAAGCAGGTACAGCACCACGAAGGTGAAGGTGAACGCCGCCCAGATGACAAGGAGACCCTGCAGAACCCTGTTGATGATGTATCTGCTCATCCCCGGCATCCCCCTTCGGCCCGGAAGTGGCAGGCGACGCGGTCCCGACGGAGGGGACGGACGCACGATAGTCGATCCCACGTTTCCTAGTTCTCCAGCCAGACGGAGTAGTAGTCCGGGCGTGAGCTCGATTCGAATCCCAGCCCCTGGACCTTCGGGGAAACGGCCACGGACTGAGAGATGTCAAACAGCGGTATCTGGATGCCGTGGTCGAGTAGCGCGGTGGCGGCCTCCTCACCCAGCGCGTTGCGCTTCTCCGGGTCCGAGGTCGCGGGGATCTGCTCGATCAGCTCAACAATCGGGTCACCGGCGTCAAGGAAGGCGAAGTTGCTTCCACTCGTCGGTGAATACGCGGTGCGCAGGACATCGATATCGGCGCGGGTCTGATTTCCCGCGGTGAAGTCCACCTCGGGATTCCTCAGGGCCGCGAGGAAATCGGCGGTCACGCTCTGCTTGATGCTCAGCTCGAATCCGACCTCGCGCAGCTGCTGCTGCACCAGCTCGAGAACATCGGTGGAGTAGGAGGTGTTGGGAAGATAGTGCACCTCAAAGCTCAGCCTGACACCGTCCTTCTCCCGGATTCCGTCGGGGCCCTCCCTCCAGCCCGCACCGTCGAGGATGCTCTTCGCCTCCTCCGGATCATATTCGAGCTTCTCCGACAGATCGGTCCATCCCGGAGTGGTCTGGGAAACGGCATTCGTCGCCGCACGGTAGTTCGGGGTGAGCAGGGTGTTCACGATATCCTCGCGATCAACCGAGATCTGCAGGGCCTGCCGCACGCTCTCATCCGCGAGGCGGGGGCTGGAGATGTGGGGATAGAGACTCTGCACAAGGCCCGGGAGAATGCGGGAGTGCACCGTGAAACCGGCGGCCTCGTTGGTTGATTCATCGGCGGGATTGACCGAGGCATCGATGTCGAGCTGGTCCGACTGGAGAAGTCCGGTTCGGACACCGTTTTCCGGGACGATCAGGAACTTCAGTGAATCAATGTAGGCCTCATCCTGATGGGAGCTTGTCGGTGATCCCCAGGTATAGCCCTCGCGCTGCTTCAGCACGATTTCCTGATCCTTGTCATAACTGTCGAGCACGAAGGGGCCGGAACCGATGAAGCTGTCCGCGGAGCTGCGCTCCTCCTTGGTCTTGCCCTCGATGGTCGAGGGTTCCCGGAGACCGAGTTGCGGCACCGAGGTCGCCTGGAGGAACCCAGAGTTCGGACTGGAGAACGTCACCTTCGCGGTGTACTCATCAACGACCTCGGTCTCCAGGTAACCGGGGAAGAAGGATTGGAGGCTGTTTCTCACAATTTCATCGAAGTTGACCTTGACGGTTTCAGCATTGAGCTTTGTTCCGTTGCTGAAGGTCACATCGTCTCTGATCTTGAATGTGAACTCGGTCGAATCCCCGTTGACCTCCCAGCTCTCTGCGATCCACGGCCTGATCTCCCCGGTTTCCAGATCGAGCGCGGTCAGTGAATCATAGAGCTGGCGGGTAACCGTGAAGGTCGTCTGGGCCGGGTCGAGCGTGCCCGGATCAACATTGAGACCCACCCGCAGCTCACCGCCGCGTGAGATCTCCCCTTCGGAGGCACCCGGACCATCCGCACCGCTTTCGCTGGAACAGCCGGTAACCAGCAGTGCCGCGGCGAGCAGTGAGCCCACTGTTCCAATCAACCGCTTCCTAAAACCAGGGGACATGGTCTTCCTTTCAGCATCGACCCCGCATTCAGGCGGGGTCCCAGTGTGGATGTTCGAGCACCTCATCGGGTGCGGGAATAGGTCATCAGCTATCGCTTTCACAGCGATGCTCACACTAGTGAGGGAGCCGGTCCGGGCCGCAATGTTTCACATTGATCCGAAGTAATGCTTGCCCGGGTAGGAATAAACGTGGTTCGCCCCGGGTTTAATGGAGGGTAGGAAATTGGAAAAGGAAACCCTTACATGCCCACCAAATACACTGTCGAGCTCAAGCAGCGCGCTGTAGAACTCGTGCTCCACGCTCAAGCTGATCCCGTCACCGCCCGGGGCGCGGTCACCCGCATCGCCGACGAACTCGGCGTGAGCAAGGAAACCCTGCGCGTCTGGGTCCGCACCCACAAGCAATCCGGAACCGACACACCGGCCGAATCGATGGACCTGGAAACAGAAAACCGCAGGCTGCGGGCCGAGCTCGCCGAAGCCAAACGCGCCAACGAGATCCTCAAGAAAGCCTCGGCTTTTTTCGCGGCGGAGCTCGACCGCCCACACAAGTAATCGTCACCTTCATCGACGACAACCGTGCTCAGTTCGGGGTCGAGCCCATCATCCGCGTCCTGGCCACCACCAGCGCGAAGATAGCCCTGAGCACGTATTACGCCCACAAATCACGGCCTGAATCAGCCCGGTCCATCCGGGACAAGCAGATCACCCGGGCACTGCGCCGGATCTTCGAAGACAACTACTCATGTTACGGCGCCCGGAAGCTGTGGGCGGAGATCAACCGCGAGGCCACCTTCGGTCACGTCGCCCGCTGCACCGTCGAGCGTCTCATGGCGACCGACGGGCTGAAGGGGATCCGGCGGCGGAAGAAAAGACCGTCAACTCGCAGCGCCGACGCCGGCGAGTGTCCTGTCGACCTGGTGGAGCGCAACTTCGCCGTGACCGCGCCGAATATGCTGTGGGTCGCCGATATCACCTATATCCCCACCCGGGCCGGGTGGGTGTATGCGGCGTTTGTGTTGGACGCCTACACCCGTGAGATCATCGGTTGGCAAGTGACGAACCACATGCGGGTCTCGTTGGCCCG
>NZ_LT821239.1:0-594405 GCF_900169525.1 Corynebacterium pacaense | reverse complement strand
GTGGTTCGCCCCGGGTTTAATGGAGGGTAGGAAATTGGAAAAGGAAACCCTTACATGCCCACCAAATACACTGTCGAGCTCAAGCAGCGCGCTGTAGAACTCGTGCTCCACGCTCAAGCTGATCCCGTCACCGCCCGGGGCGCGGTCACCCGCATCGCCGACGAACTCGGCGTGAGCAAGGAAACCCTGCGCGTCTGGGTCCGCACCCACAAGCAATCCGGAACCGACACACCGGCCGAATCGATGGACCTGGAAACAGAAAACCGCAGGCTGCGGGCCGAGCTCGCCGAAGCCAAACGCGCCAACGAGATCCTCAAGAAAGCCTCGGCTTTTTTCGCGGCGGAGCTCGACCGCCCACACAAGTAATCGTCACCTTCATCGACGACAACCGTGCTCAGTTCGGGGTCGAGCCCATCATCCGCGTCCTGGCCACCACCAGCGCGAAGATAGCCCTGAGCACGTATTACGCCCACAAATCACGGCCTGAATCAGCCCGGTCCATCCGGGACAAGCAGATCACCCGGGCACTGCGCCGGATCTTCGAAGACAACTACTCATGTTACGGCGCCCGGAAGCTGTGGGCGGAGATCAACCGCGAGGCCACCTTCGGTCACGTCGCCCGCTGCACCGTCGAGCGTCTCATGGCGACCGACGGGCTGAAGGGGATCCGGCGGCGGAAGAAAAGACCGTCAACTCGCAGCGCCGACGCCGGCGAGTGTCCTGTCGACCTGGTGGAGCGCAACTTCGCCGTGACCGCGCCGAATATGCTGTGGGTCGCCGATATCACCTATATCCCCACCCGGGCCGGGTGGGTGTATGCGGCGTTTGTGTTGGACGCCTACACCCGTGAGATCATCGGTTGGCAAGTGACGAACCACATGCGGGTCTCGTTGGCCCGCGATGCCTTGGATATGGCCCTGTCGGCTCGTCTTCGCGCTGGTGAGGACGTCTCTGGGCTGATCCACCACAGCGACCGTGGAGTGCAATACCGCTCTATTACCTACGGCGAGTCATTGGCGGAGTCGAAGGTCGTGGCCTCGGTCGGATCCCGCGGCGACTCCTATGACAACGCGATGGCCGAGGCGTTGAATTCGATGTTCAAGGCCGAGCTGATCGACCGCAGGACGTGGCCGGCGCTGACCGATGTGATCGTGGCGACCTCGAAGTGGATCGGGTGGTACAACAACCGCCGGTTGCACTCCGCACTGGCTCATCGCCCGCCGAAGGAAGTTCACCAGGAATGGCAGAAGTATCAGGCCTACGCGGCCTGATCGACAAGTAAATCACCCTCTACAAAACCCGGGGCTTGACAACACCATCAAAGTAACGGGGAGCTGCGCGGTGTGTGCGTCCTCGGGATCGTCCCACGAATCGCCATCCACCACCGTCGGGGATGTCGCCGAACTTGGTGACGTCGACGTGCAGCAGATCACCGGGGTGGTCATGTTCGTAGCGGCGTACCGGCTCCCCGGTGGCCCGGTCGGTGTACGCCCGGTCGGTATACGACAGGCGGTTGAGTCGGCACCGCTTGAGGATCTGGTGGGCGGTCGATGGGGCGATCCCGCACAGTGCCGCCAGCTGCAGGGGTCCGATGCGTTTACGCAACCACAGCGATACCACCCACTTTGCCACCGGCAGGGGTGTCTTGTTCGGGCTGGTGTGCGGCCGGGAGGAGCGATCCTGCATGGGCTGGCCGGCACGATAGCGCTCGGCCCTGCGTTTGACCGTGGTCCAGGGGCACTGGAACCGGGCGGCGACCTCGGCGATGGGATATTTCTCGTCGACGACCGGGCGGGCGACCTTGAGACGGTGACGTGGGGTCAATGCTGCGTTAGCATGAGACATCGAAGACCTCTCGTGTGACCGGGTTGGATTAAGGCACATCCCATTCCATACGAGAGGTCTTCATCATGTCACCGAATCACACAGATTCGACCAACCTCCCCGGTCAGTACACCTAAATCAGCCGTGCCAGTTCATCGTGGTACGGGCCGGGCAGGCAGCCGGCCGCCACGACCCTGCGCGCCAGGTCCCGGTCCCCCATCTTGGCTCTGAAGGCCATTTCCATGGTGATGTCGTGCCCAGGCGATCCGATCAGGTCAAGGTCATCTCCCGCGGTGATCACTCCCGGTGAGACGACCCGGAAATAGCTGCCCGGCCGTGCCCGTTCGGTGAAGGTCTTCATCCACCCCCGGCGATCGAGCCACGCCCCGAAGGTTCGGCAGGGCCGTCGGGGAACGGACACCTCCAGGACGGCACCGCCAACGCGGATCTGCTGGTTGATCAGCAGTTCATGGAGCTCGATGCCGAGTGTGGTCAGATTCTCCCCGAAGTATCCGTCCGGGTAACCCCAGTGATCCAGCTCCTCACGGGTGAAGGCGTACACGGCCTTTTGGGCTCCGCCGTGGTGCTGTGAATCGCCGATGACATCTCCGCGCACACCTGAACCGTCGCCGTAGTCGGGTCCCGGTGTGAAGACCTCAATGGAGGGGACGGGCAGTTTCAGGATTCCACTGACGCGGTCATCTCCACCGGGGTCGGGTTGCGGCTGGGCGAGATTGGTGGATAGCACTGTTGCATTCATTGACGGCCCCTGTTCCCTGAGATGTGCGGTTTAGGATGATTGCACACCGGCGCCTCACTCCGGCTTCGCATCTACTTCACCCTGAAGATCACCGTTCGCTGCACGATGAAATTGATCGTCGTACCCACTCCCTGGGCGATCACGAAGGCTCCGACCATCGCGATGGATTCCGCCCAGCCCCAGCCGGTGAACAACGCGCTGCACAGGGTCTGCAATCCCACATTGACGGTGAAGGTCGCGGCGTACAGGGCGACCACCGCGAGGAAACGACGGGTGGAGCTCTCCGCCTTGAAGGTCCATCTGCGGTTGATCATGTACGCGGTGGTTGTGCCCGCGATGAAGCTGATTCCGCGGGCCACCGGAACCGGCAGGCCGAAGAACAGCTGGAGCAGCGACAGCAGCCCCAGATCCACCACCGCGGAGATGGCTCCGGTGATGATGAAGCGGAAAGCCTGCGTTCCCAGGGCCATCTGTTCAACTGCGGGTGTAGCGGAAGTTTGTGACACGGCTTCTCACCTTAATGCCATGACCCTTCTTCTAGCCAGACCCCCGGGGCGGGGAGGACGGATCAGGCGTCACCTTTTCGCGCATCAGCACCCCTCATTCCGATGTCGCGGCGAGGCCGCTGGAGATCGCACCCGCAACCTGCAGGCTGAGTCTTCTCCACGCCTGGGCCTGCTCTTCGACTCGGCGCTGGCTCTCAACGGTTTCTCGGTACACCGCTCCGAGGTCTCTCTGCTGTTGAATCGTCAGGACCGGGACATCCACGAGGCGGAGGTTCACCCGGGGAATGCCCGTTGCCGTGCCGGACCCTCCGTTATGGAGAGCCGAGGTAAAGACCGCCGCCAGGAACCAGGGGTCGGCCTGCTCCGAGTCACAGCGGAACGCCTGCAAAAGTCCCCTGTCCGGTCGGGTTCCGTCCGCAGTGCACACGGTGGCACCTCGGGGGCCGATACAAATGTCGCCCGCCCGCAGTGCCGCATCCCGCTCATCGCTCGGTCTGATTCGAACCGGTGCGAATCCGCGGATCTCCTTCACGTTTATCGTGCTGGCCGGCGTGTCCGAGATGGTAAGTCCGCCCAGCTCACCTCCGATTCCCCTGACAGGTGTGATCGCGTCCGCGGCGTGGCGCAGCTGCAGGCGCAGTTCGCCCGGGTCGGCAGCATTCAAATGGTCGATCCAGTACTGCGGGTTGTAGCTCTTGTCGGCGTTGATCAAATCCAAGCGGTCCACCTGCACAATCGTCTCAGTGGTGCTGATGTACTCTCCCGCGCGATGGGCGCGCAGGACCGCGACGATCTCCTTGGTGTCGAGTTCCTTCACCCGGCGGTGTGTCCTGGTGATGTGCCCCTCGTCGAATTGAGCAAACAGGACCGATGAGGTGGGATTCGTTGAGTTTTTCGTGATAACCACTGCGACAGTTTTGATGTTTGTGTCATTGTGCAGATTGCCGGGCAGCTCGATGATGGCCTGCAGACTGCGATCGCTTGTCAATTTGTTCATCACCTCCCTCGTCGAGGGCCTCTCAAATGTGCTGGGTGGAAGGATCAGGATCGCGGTACCGTTGTCTTGGAGCAGGTGGTGTGCGACCTGCAGCCAGGCAGTGTCGTCGACGAGGTTGGGTGTGCCATAGTGCCAGCGCTGCGGATCCTCATCGAGGACGGCGGCGTTGTGACGGGCATTCCACGGGGGAACGGTACACACGAGGTCATAGGACCCGCCCGGGAGAGAATGTGCAGCAAGGGCATCCACCTGGAACCAGGTGGCGTTCCAGCCGGAGACCAGTGCACGTGCCTGGGCAGAAGCCAGCGCGAGGGCATCAACGTCGTTTCCCGCCAACTCGGCATCAGGGAAGCGACGGCGCAGGGCGTCGAGTGTTCCACCGGTGCCGCAGGCCACGTCGATGATCGAGGTACATGATTCGGGAGCGAGCGCAGCCAGCAGATCATTGACAACCTGGGTTGAAGCGCCATGGCTTCGCAGGGCGGGAGAGGCCGCCCGGTCGAAAATGAAGCTCAGGATGCTCTCCGCATCCAGACCCGACATGAGCGCATAGGCCTGGCGGATCTCCGGCCGTTTGTCAAGCTTGTCGAGTTCACGGGCCAGCGGGTGAGGGATCGCACCTCGTTTGATACCTGCGTCCTCAATGTGTCGCTGGGCGGCAAAGAGGGACAACACGTAGGTGAACTGTTCGGCGGGAACCACGACATGAAGCTTGTCCGTGACGGTTCTCAGGATCACGCTGATGGCATCAACGGACGTGTCCGCTTGCATGGAGTCGTTGAATGGTCGGCCAGTCCTGGTGAGCCATTGGATGACCTGGTCGTGATCGAACATGGCTGGCCTGCTGGACGGATCCATCGGCTGAGGGAAGGTGGCATCGCGGCGACGCCACTGGCCGACTGCAGTGACGGTGACGCCGGCGATCTCGGCGATGGTGGTGGCGGTTATGGGTGTGGACATTAGGCGATCTCCTTGCGGGTGGTGATGTCAATAACGGGCGCACACTGTGAACGGAAGCGCCGAGTATGGGTGAGATGGGGAAATGTGATGGTCGAGTGCGCCGCCAGACGCACGTGCGGTGACAGGGACCATGCCCGACTGACTGCGACAGTGTTTACTCCCAGGACCGCGAGGCGGTCGAGTACAGGAGCAAAGATGTGGTCTCCGCTTGCAATGAAAACCGTGTCAAAAGTGGAGATGCGCGGGGTACCGGTGATGGCCTCGATGAGGGCGAGGTCGGCTGCGTCCCTGCCTGACGCCGGGGGAACAAAACATGCACTGAGCATCCGGTGGGCTGTGAGATACGAGATGGACGCGTTGGTGGTGTTGGCGGCGATGGTGACCAGATCATCGTTGTCGATTCCGACGTGCTGGATGTAATCAGTGAGAGCGTCGGCAACGTTTCGCTCGGTGACAATCGCGGTTTCACAAAGGTTCTCGATGTCGATGAAATGGATGCGACGGGTGCGGGGTTCCATGGGTTTTCCTTCAGTTGTTCCAAAGTTCGCTCTTCACTGCGTTTGCAGCTACTCAAATTGTACACATGACCAAGCAATAGGTCAACTGTTCACCAACTGAACAGTTGCTACGAACAATTTGAATCTGACGCTGTTCATCATCCGATCGCGATCAACTTCGAACATAACCTCAGGTGAAGGCCCGTAACCGACCCCCGGGATCATCCCGGAAGACTCCGAAGGTTAAGTGTGGGTGGTGAACACTTCCGCACTATGGGGACACAAAACAGGGCTCGATGCACAGACATTCAGCAATGAACGGGCATCCTTCCCGAGGCATGGGTGAAGGAACCTGCGTTAGTGCCGCTCCGGACGTCGTCGACCCGGCAACCGAGAAAAGGCAGCCGTCCGCACATCGGGAGCCGTGGCGCGGATTTGAAAGGACATCAAATGGACGTAGATACCCCGCCTCCCGATGCAAAAGACAGTGGGAAGGCGTCACTGCGGACACCGGATGCCAACACCAGCCCCTGATAGCAGACCCGGACACCGCCGGGCCCCAGCTTCGGCCTCAGGCGCGCAGCAGCTCCCGGAAAATGTCCAGGCGCTCGACGGGAGACTTCAGGGATGCCCCGTAGGCTCCGAGGGATTCCAGGACGGACAGTGACTGGCCGCATTCCCCGGCGATGGCGTCGATGTCGAGTTCCGCACCGTCATCGTCGACCCACCCGAGTGCGGCGACGGTGGCGGTGGCCACGTCGTCGAAAAGCGTCTTCTCCCCCAGGCAGGACAGCGCGAGCACGCAGGACCAGAAGGCATCGCTCGCCAGGTCTGCCTTCTCCACCGGCAGGGCGCGCAGGCGACGGGAGACCGTTTCGTCCACCGCGGAGCCCCGCCGCAGATCCATCGCCTGCAGCAGCGGAATGAAATCGAAGACACCGCTGCGATCGACCAGGCAGCGGATCTCGGGACGGACACTGGCGAGGACATCGCGGATGGTCTCGGTGCCGGTCAGTGCTGCATTGATCGCGGCCTGGTCGAAGGATGTTCCGTGCAGGCCACCGGAGCCGCCAATGCACAGCGCGCGGGGGGTGCCGTTGTCCCTGGCGTACAGGCCCACGCAGTGCAGATCAAAATGCCACAGACCCCAGACGTAGAGCAGGTGGTCGCCCTCGGCCCGGAGCACGGAATCGATGAGCTCAGCCGGGTCGGGGCGGTGGTCGGACACCGTGAAGTACCAGGGTGACTCCCCCTGCAGCCCGAAGGCCGTGTCCAGAACGTGGTGCAGTTCGGCGAGGTTCATCGAGGCATCGAGCCCGATCTGGCGGTGGACCTCCTGATCCGCCTGGATATTGCTGGCCTGGACAATGACGGTGTGCATGGGAGAGATCTCCGGTGCGTCCCCCGGGCGCTCCGATCTCGGATTGCCATCCGTCTCCGTGCGGTTGCGGTGTGCACGCGCGGACGCCATCGAGATGACTTTGTCACTGGCAAGATGTGCGGGCATGGGCCCCAGCCTAGACACTTTTTCCCCGTGCCCGCCCAGAGAGGCCACACCACCCGTGGCACAGGCGGCACCCGCGACACCCCGGGCCCGCCACACACCGCCACCGTGCCACTCCTCCGCCCCCGCGTCCGATCCGAGGGTAACCTTGGACGAATGTTCGGCATGTTCAAGAAGACCCCCAAGGCTCCCGCGCCGCACATCGCGGCGGAGCGCACCAATCTTCCCCTCGATGATTTCATGACCCGTCTGATCGCCCAGGAACTGCCGCTGCTCGACAGCGTCGACCGTTCCCGCGTCTATGAGCTGCTCCGTGATTATGATGGGCCGACAATCACCTCCCAGGAGGAGCTTCCTGAGGAAATCCGCACGATAATGGATCTGTAGGTCACATGATCGAGTTCGAGGGCATCAGTAAACGCTATTCCGACGGCACGCTCGCCGTGGACGACGTCTCCTTCACCGTGGAGGAGCAGTCGATCGTGGTGCTGCTCGGCTCAAGCGGTTCCGGAAAGTCGACACTGCTCGGCATGGTCAACCGCATGATCGAACCGACGCGGGGACGCGTGCTTATCGACGCCCACCCCGTCACCGACACCGACCCCGTGCAGCTGCGGCGCTCCATCGGGTACGTGCTACAGTCCTCCGGACTGCTGCCCCACCGCAGCGTCATCGACAACGTGGCCACCGTTCCCCGGCTCAAGGGCGAGACCCGTGCGGCCGCCCGCGCCAAGGCCCTGCACTTCATGGAGGTTGTGGGGCTGGAGGCGTCGTTAGGCAACCGCTTTCCCGCCCAGCTCTCCGGTGGCCAGCAGCAGCGCGTCGGCGTGGCCCGCGCCCTGGCCGGTGAGTCGGACATCCTGCTCATGGACGAGCCCTTCGGCGCCGTGGACCCCATTGTCCGCCTCGACCTGCAGAGGGAGGTCAGGAGGCTGAGGCGGGACCTGGCCAAGACCATCATCTTTGTCACCCACGACATCGACGAGGCGTTCGCCCTGGCCGACCGCATCGTGGTGCTGCGCCCCGGCGGCAGAATCGCCCAGATCGGCACACCCACCCAGTTGATGTCGGAGCCCGCCGATGAGTTCGTTTCGCAGTTCATCGGTGCCGGTTCCTCGCGCCGCCTGCGGATCGAGGGTTCCCTCGTCGTCGATGCCACCGGCCGGATCCTGGGGGCTCTCGAGAAATGAGGTGGCTCTCACAGAACTATCCCTGGGTTCTCGAACTGACCTGGACACATCTGTGTCTGAGCGTGCCCGCGGTTGTTCTCAGCCTGTTGATCGCCATTCCCCTCGGTCTGCTCGCCCATAGGCGCCGCGTCGCGGGGACCGTTCTCCTCCCGCTGGTCGGCATCCTCTACGCCATCCCCTCGCTGCCGCTGTTCATCCTCATACCGGTGTTCCTCGGCACGGGCCTGCGCTCGCCGTTGACCATGATCCTGGTGCTCACCGTCTACGGGGTCGCGATACTCACCCGCACCGTCGCCGACGCCTTCGCCTCGGTGCCCACACATGTCGTGCGCGCGGCCGTTGCCATGGGATTCTCACCCCGGCGGCAGTTCTGGGGTGTGGAGCTTCCGCTCGCGGTCCCCGTGATCATCTCCGGGCTTCGGGTTGTGGCGGTCAGCACCGTCAGTCTGGCCACCGTGGGCTCGGTGGTGGGTATCCAGAGCCTGGGAACCCTGTTCACCGACGGTTTCCAACGCGGCATCCTGCCCTCCATCATCGCCGGCGTGGTCCTGACCATCCTCCTGGCGCTGGTGCTCGACGCCCTCTGCGTCCTGGCCAGGCGCATTCTGGTGCCTTGGGAGGTGCGGGGATGAATCTGATCATGGACGCCCTCACGTGGCTGGGAAGCTCGACCGCTTGGAGCGGACCCGGCGCGATACCGCAACGAATCCTGGAACATCTGCTGCTCACCGCCGTCGTCGTCTCCATCTCCTTCATCCTGGCTGTGCCCCTGGGGATCCTGGTGGGGCACTTCCGGATCGGCGGGAACCTCGTCCAGGCCGTCGCGGGGGCGGGACGCGCGATTCCCACGCTGGGTCTGCTCACCCTCCTCGGGCTCTGGATGGGAATCGGCCTGGCGGCCCCGACCCTGGCACTGATCGTGCTGGCCGCACCACCGCTGCTGGCCGGAGCCTTCGCCGGGGTCACCAGCGTCGAGCCCGCCACGGTCACGGCGGCCCGCGCCATCGGAATGTCCGAATGGCAGATCATCCGCGGCGTGGAGATCCCGCTCGCGGCACCACTGATCCTCGGTGGGCTACGCTCGGCAGTGACACAGGTCATAGCAACGGCAACACTGGCGGCCTACACGGCCGACGCCGGACTCGGAAGATTCATCTTCTCCGGCCTCAAGACCAGGGACTATGGAGAAATGATCGGAGGTGCACTGCTGGTCATCGCACTCGCCCTGCTTTTGGAAGCACTCTTCGCCCTGACACCACAAAGAAAGGCCCGCCCGTGAACATCACGCCCCGAGCCCCGCTCGCCCTTCTCGCATCCGCTGTCCTCCTCACCGCCTGCGGTTCCTCCGACTCCCTGGATGGAGGGGAACCGGGGTCCGGCGCCATCGTCGTCGGCTCGCAGGACTACTACTCCAATGAGATCATCGCCGAGATCTACTCCCAGGCCCTGGAATCCTCCGACTACGATGTCCGTCGGGATTTCCGCATCGGTCAGCGCGAGGTCTACATCGGCGAGGTGGAGCAGGGCAATGTCGATCTCTTCCCCGAGTACTCCGGTCCCCTCCTGCAGTACTGGAAACCGGACACCACCGCACGGCTGCGGGAGGATGTGCATTCGGAGCTGGTCGCCGCCGCCCCGGAGGGGCTGAGCATTCTTGATGACTCCCCCGCTAGTGACCAGGATTCCTATGTGGTCACCAGGGAACTGGCGGAGCAGTACTCGCTGCGCAGCGTCGCCGACCTGGCCAATATCCCCGGACCGATCACGCTCGGGGCGAACTCGGAGGCCGAGACCCGACCGAACGGGCCGAAGGGCCTGAAATCCGTCTATGGAATAGATGCCGGCTTCACCCCCATCGAGGACGGCGGTGGCCCACTGACCATCAAGGCGCTCAAGGACGGCGATATCCAGTTCGCGATCGTCTACACCGCCGATCCCACCATCGCCAAGAACGATCTGGTGGTTCTCGACGATCCCCGCGGACTGTTCCTCGCCTCCAATCTCGTGCCGGTGGCAAGCGATGCCCTGGATGCGCCGGCCAGGGACATCATCAACAGGATCAGCGCGGCGCTGACCTCGGAGGATCTGATCAACCTCAACGCGCGGAGTGTCGATGACCAGTCGCCGGCCTCCACTATTGCCGGACAGTGGCTGGAGGAGAAGGGGTTGACCCGGCTTCCATAAGCGGGCGGCGCCGGACGACCCCGACACGCCACGTGGCTAAGTTCACATCCGACACATCCGTCACGTACCCCGCGACCCGGAAAAGTCCCCTCTCAAGGTCAGGGCTGAACTATCAACCCCTTTCAAGGGGCGGAAATCCGCAGTCCGAACGTACGGTATGTGGCAAACTCCCTTCATTCCGAAATCGGTGGGCCGGTGGTGTGCACGGGAAGCGGGGTAATCTTGGGAGCCGATGAACAGTTCTACAGGCACGCCCAGCACCGGTGCTTCGACCGGTGCCCACGGAGCCCTCCCCCTAGAAGCCCGGAAACTAAATGGCTGGGGCCGAACCGCCCCCACAACCGCCGAGGTCCTCTCCACCCCGGACCTCGACATCATCGTCGATGCCGTCCGCCAGGTGGCTGAACAAAACGACGCCAAACCCGAGCACCTCAAGCGTGGTGTCATCGCCCGTGGCATGGGCCGTTCCTATGGTGATCCCGCGCAGAACGCCGGCGGCCTCGTCGTGGACATGCAGCCACTGAACAAGATCCACTCCATCGACCCGGAATCCGCGATCGTCGACGTCGACGGTGGCGTCACCCTCGACCAGCTGATGAAGGCCGCCCTGCCCTACGGCCTGTGGGTACCGGTACTGCCCGGCACCCGCCAGGTGACCATCGGTGGCGCCATCGGCCCCGACATCCACGGCAAGAATCATCATTCAGCGGGATCCTTCGGCGATCATGTGGTCTCCATGGAACTGCTCGTCGCCGACGGCCGCATCCTGCACCTGGAGCCCGAGGGCACCGCGGAGGACCCGGCGGGAACCCTCTTCTGGGCCACCGTCGGTGGCATGGGCCTGACCGGAATCATCGTCCGCGCCCGCATTCGGATGACCAAGACCGAAACGGCCTACTTCATCGCCGATACCGACCGCACGAACAACCTCGAGGAAACCGTCGCCTTCCACTCCGATGGCTCCGAGAAGAACTACACCTACTCCTCTGCATGGTTCGATGTCATCAGTCCCGAACCGAAGCTGGGTCGCTCAACCATCTCCCGTGGCTCACTCGCCACCCTGGAGCAGCTGGAGGAGCTCACTCCGAAACTGGCGAAGGATCCGCTGAAGTTCAACGCTCCGCAGCTGATGAAGGTGCCGGACATCTTCCCCTCCTGGACTATGAACAAGCTCTCGCTGATGGCCATCGGTGAGGCCTACTACGCCATGGGCGCACCGGCGCGGAACAAGGTGAAGAACCTCACGCAGTTCTACCAGCCGCTTGATCTCATCGGCGAGTGGAACCGCGGCTACGGCTCCAAGGGATTCCTCCAGTACCAGTTCGTCGTGCCCATGGATGCCGTGGAGCCTTTCAAGGACATCATCCGCGACATGCAGCGCTCCGGCCACTACTCGGCGCTGAACGTGTTCAAGCTCTTCGGCCCGGGTAACCGGGGCCCGCTGTCCTACCCGATGCCGGGATGGAACGTCTGCGTCGACTTTCCCATCCGTCCGGGTCTGGGTGCCTTCCTCGATGACCTGGACCGCCGCGTCCACGAGTTCGGCGGTCGCCTGTACCTGGCCAAGGAATCACGCACCTCCGCCGAGATGTTCCACTCCATGTACCCGGAGATGGACAACTGGCTGGCCACACGCAATGAGATCGATCCCACCGGCGTCTTCGCCTCCGATATGTCCCGCCGACTCGAGCTGCACTAGAAAGGCCTGAACAACAATGCTGAATGCTGTGGGCAAGGCCCAGAACATCCTCCTGCTTGGAGGCACCTCCGAGATCGGGCTCGCCATCGTCGAGCGTTTCCTCATCCAGGGTCCCGCACACGTCACCCTCGCGGCCCGCAGGGACTCACCGCGTATCGACGCCGCCGTCGCTGAAATCACCGCCGCCGGGGCGGCCTCGGTGTCCGTGGTCGACTTCGACGCACTGGACACCCGGTCGCATCCCGCCGCCATCGACGAGGCCTTCTCCGCGGGTGATGTCGATGTCGCGATCGTCGCCTTCGGAATCCTCGGTGACAACGAGAAGCAGTGGCATGACCAGGGGCTCGCCGTGGAGGCCGCCTCCGTCAACTACACCGCGGCAGTGTCCGTCGGTGTGCTCCTGGCCGGGCACTTCGAGCAGCAGGGCCACGGCACGATCGTCGCCATGTCCTCGGTGGCCGGTCAGCGCGTGCGTCGCTCCAACTTCGTCTACGGATCTGCGAAGGCCGGTTTCGACGGGTTCTACACCCAGCTCGGCGAGGCGCTTCGCGGCTCCGGCGCCAATGTCCTGGTTGTCCGAGCGGGTCAGGTGCGCACCAAGATGAGCGCCGACGCGGGTGAGGCACCGCTGACGGTCAACCGTGATGATGTCGCCGACGCCGTCTACGATGCGGTGATCAACGGGACGGACATCATCTGGGTCCATCCGCTGTTCCGCTACGTCTCCCTGGCCTTCCAGTTCATTCCCCGCCAGATTTTCCGGAAGCTGCCCATCTAGGCTTTCCCCGCCACCAACCCGCCCCTGTTCCTCAACGGGCGGGTTGCTCCGTTGCTGGGATACTTTTATCCGGTGTCCGCCCACAGTGTGAAAGACTGCTATTCATGACCAATGCCACCGAAACCACCGGAGGGCCGGAAACGGGGCCGTCGCACGCCGATGCCCCGCCGGCCCTCGATGGCACCGCCCCGGTCACAACCAGGCCCTACCATCCCGACCGTCTGAGCAGGTCGGCGACACTGCTCGGCATCCTGCTGGCCGCCGCCGGAAGCTTCGTGGTCACACTGGCGGCCTGGTGGGCGCTCAAACAGACCTCATTGCCCGCCTTCGGTACCTCCATGGTCACCAGGGCCCTCGCCTCCGCCGTGATCATCGCCGTAATCCTGGTGGTGGCCGTGCTGATGTGGCTGTGGGTGCGCGATGAGCACCGCGGCAACCCGCGCTGGAACGGGGGGAGCGCCCTCCCGGTGACCCGCCCACGGTGGCGGGTGTGGCTGACCTATGCGGCCACCTATCTCAGCCCGGCGGCGATCGTCATCGCCGTGCTGGCCATCCCGCTGTCCTCGGCCCGGCTCTACCTCGACGGAATCAGCGTCGATCAGGGCTTCCGCACGCAGTACATGACCAGGGCCGCCGACGGCATCCTGATCTCGGACATGAACTACATCGACATGCCCGCGCACTACCCCGTGGGCTGGTTCTGGATCGGGGGCCGGTTCGCCAATCTTCTCGGGCTTCCCGGCTGGGAGGCATTCCAGCCCTGGGCGATCGTCTCGCTGGCGGTCACGGCCTCGATCCTCGTGCCCGTGTGGCAGCGCATCACCGGTTCGCTGCCCACCGCTGTGGGCGTCGCCCTGGTCACCGTCTGCGTGGTCATGGTGATGAGTGCGGAGGAACCCTACGCCGCGATCGTGGCCATGGGGATCCCGGCGATGGCGGCGATCAGCCCGAGAATCCTCCGGGGAGATCTCTTCGCCCTGGCCGGCGGTGTCATCTTCCTCGGCGTCTCAGCCACCCTCTACACCCTGTTCACCGCCGTCATCGCACTGTCGGTGGTGGCGGTCTGCGCGGTGATGACCTCGGCGATGCGCCGAACCTGGCGGCCGATCATCTGGCTGGTGGTCCTCGGCGCCTCCTCGATGCTCATCGCGTTGATCTCCTGGGGTCCGTATCTGTTCGCCCGGGCGGCTGGTGCGGAGCAGTCCGGAGACACCGCCCTGCACTACCTGCCCCTGGAGGGGACGCAGTTCCCCGTCCCGATCTTCGCCTCCAGCGTCATCGGCCTGCTCTGTCTCGTGGGTGTGGTCTACCTGGTACTGAACATCCGCATCGCCGAGGCCCGCTCACTCGCGGTGGCCCTGGGTGTGTTCTACGCCTGGATCGGAATGTCCATGGCCGTCACCCTGATAGGCACCACCCTGCTCGGCTTCCGCCTGGACACCCTCATCGTGGCCACCCTGGCCACAGCCGGGGTGCTCGGCATCGCCGACGCCCGGCTGGTCGGCCTCTATTCCCTGTACCCGGATCGGATAACCAGGCGTACCGCCCGGAACACCAGCATGGTCCTGATCGTCCTGGTCGCCTTCGGTGGGCTCAGCTACGCCCAGAACATCCCGCAGATGAACTCCCATGCCATTGATCTGGCCTACACCGACACCGACGGATACGGGGAGCGTGCCGACCGCTACCCCGCCGGCTCCGCCCGCTACTACGCCGAGATCGATTCCCATCTCCGCGACCTGGGATTCGAGCCCTCGGAGACCGTGGTTCTCACCGATGAGCAGAACTTCATGTCCTACCACCCCTACCGTGGTTTCCAGGCATTCACCTCGCACTACGCCAACCCCCTCGGAGAATTCGCCAAACGCAACGAGCAGATCGAGACGTGGGCGGTGGACAGCTGGACCTTCCTGCAAAATCCTGCGGACTTCGTCGCCTCGCTTGACGGCTCCCGGTGGACGCCACCGGAGGTGTTCATCTTCCGTGGCGACATGGAGGATGCCCCGGCGGGATGGAAATACGATCTCTCGGAGGACATCTACCCGAACAATCCCAATGTCCGTTTCCGGGGCATCTACTTCAACCCCGAGGTCTTCCTCGGCGACGGCGCACCGTGGTCGGCGGCTCAGATCGGACCCTTCGTGGTGGTAACCCGTGACGAGTGACACCACGGCCAGTGGCCACGAAAGCGGAAGGAAACAATCTTATAACGTAGACTCTGACTCTGTGTCAGAAGTAGTTGAGTCGAGAAATGCACAGGGTTCCACCAGCAATAAGCGTGGTGCCACCCCGCCCGGGGTGGCACCACGCTGGTTGCGGAACCTCTCCATCGCATCGGGCCTGCTGGGGCTGCTCATGTTCGTGCTCACCCCTTTCCTGCCGGTCAACCAGGTGCAGTCCTCGCTCACCTGGCCGCAGAACGATGAGCTCTCGAGCATCAATGCGCCCCTGATCTCCTATGCCCCGCAGCAGATGGACGCCACGGTACCGCTGAGTGCACTGGAGAGCCTGCGCGAGAACCAGTCACTCGTCCTCGGCACCCTGCCCGCGGACAGCACCGATGCCACCAACCGTGGACTCTTCGTCCGCAGCATCGACGGGAATCTGGACGTGATCGTCCGCGGTGAGGTGCTCCTTGACCTCAACGAGGCAGAGGTCAACAGCCTCCCGGACGATGCGGTGCTGCAGATCTCCTCCCGCGAGGAGGCCACCACCGCTTCCATAAGCGGATCCGACCAGGAGGCGGAGATCGAGGGCGATGAACGCCCCCAGGTCACCGGCGTGTACACCGAGCTTGACGACGCCCCGGCCACCTCCTCCGCACTGACCGGAGCCGGGCTGAATGTGAACGTGGAGATCAACTCCCGCTTCACCTCCTCCCCGAGCGCGCTCAAGTACATCGCCATGTTCGCCGGCATCGCCTTCCTCCTGATCTCACTGTGGTGCCTGCACCGCATGGACATCCTGGACGGCCGCAGGGCGAACCGTTTCCTTCCCGCCAACTGGTACAAACTCAAGCCGCTCGACGGCGTGGTCTCCGCCATCCTTGTGTACTGGCACTTCTTCGGTGCGAACACCTCCGATGACGGCTTCCTCCTGAACATGGCCCGGGTATCCCATCACGCGGAGTACATGGCCAACTACTACCGGTGGTTCGGTGTGCCCGAGTCACCCTTCGGTGCGCCCTACTACGATCTTCTCGGGTTGATGGCCTACGTCTCCACCTCCTCGATCTGGATGCGACTGCCCGCACTGATCGCCGCCTTCATCATCTGGTTCGTGCTTTCCCGGGAGGTCCTGCCACGGCTGGGTTCCCGGGTGGACGGGCGTCGAGTAGCTCACTGGTCCGCCGCAATGGTGTTCCTCGCCTTCTGGCTGCCCTACAACAACGGTCTGCGTCCCGAACCCATCATCGCCGCCACCGCGCTGCTGACCTGGGTCTCCTTCGAGAGGGCGATCGCGACCTCGCGGCTGCTGCCCGCGGCGATCGGCGTGATCCTGGCGACGATCGCCCTGGGCGCCGGGCCGACGGGCCTGATCGCCGTCGCGGCGCTGCTGGTCAGCCTCTCCAGCCTGATCCGCATCATCTACCGTCGTCTTCCCCTGCTCGGCGCACCCCACGGTGCACCGAAGGGCAGGATCGCGGTGGCCTCCCTTGCCATGATCGCCCCCTTCCTGGCCTCCGGAACCGCGATTCTGCTGGCCGTCTTCGGCGATCAGACCTGGTCCACGGTGATGGAATCCATTTCGGTGCGCTCGGCGAAGGGACCGGCGATGAGCTGGTACCACGAGTACGTCCGCTACCAGACCCTGATGCAGCAGACCGTCGACGGTTCCTTCACCCGCCGCTTCGGTGTGATCATGCTGATCGCCTGCCTGGCCATCGTGGTGGCCGCGATCCTGCGCTACGGCCGCGTGCCCGGCTCCGCGAAGGGCCCGTCACTGCGTCTGATGATGGTGCTCTTCGGCACCATGTTCTTCATGATGTTCACCCCCACCAAGTGGACGCACCACTTCGGTGTCTACGCCGGTCTGGCCGGAGCCCTTGCCGGTCTGGCGGCGGTGGGACTGTCCTACGTCGCGGTGAAATCCCCGCGGATGCGGACCGTGTCCATGGGTGCCTTCCTCTTCCTGCTCGCGCTCTCCCTCGCCGGTGTCAACGGCTGGTGGTACGCCTCCAGCTACTCCGTGCCCTGGTGGGACAAGACGATCCAGTTCAAGGGGATCGAGGCGTCGACCGTGGTGCTGATCATCTCCGTGATCGTGCTCATCGCCGGTGTGGTGCAGTCCTTTGTCAAGGATGTCCGGGAGGCGCAGGCTGAGACCCAGCACACCCAGGGTGAGCTGCGCAGGGAGGAGGCCGCCAAGGTGGCACGGGCATCCCGCTTCAACGGGTTGCTGGCGTCGCCGATCGCGGTGGTCTCCGCCCTCGTCGTCTTCATCTCGATGGCGTCACTGGGCAAGGCCTTTGTGGATCAGTACCCCAACTACTCGGTCGGCCTTGGAAACCTTCGGGCGCTCGGTGGCCAGACCTGCGGGCTGGCCAATGATGCACTGCTGGAGACAAACTCCAATGATTCCTTCCTCACCCCTGTCAACTCTCCGCTCGGCGAATCCCTGGAGGTCGATGAGGTGCGTGGCTTCAGCGCCACCGGCATCCCCGCCTCCATAAGCCAGGACCAGGCCTCGACGGCGTCGGTGGGTGCCATCGCGGACTCGCTCGCGGACTCCGACACCGGCGGCTCCGATGAGGCCTCCGGACAGGCCACGGGCAATACCGGCGGCATGCGCTCGGATGTCGGCATCAACGGTTCGACCGCACGTCTGCCCTTCGACCTCGACTACACCGAGGTTCCGGTCCTCGGGTCCTGGGCACCTGGCACCCAGTCACCGGCATCGGTGACCACCGACTGGTACCAGCTGCCCGAGGCCGGGGAGCAGACCCCGATCATCGTCGTCTCGGCGGCGGGCCGGATCGAACATGTTGATATCAACGGCGTGCACCAGTCCGGCCAGTCCCTGCTCCTGGAGTACGGCACCCTCGGCGCGGACGGCTCCGTCAGCGATACCGGCGAGCAGATGATGTACGACATCGGTCCCGAGCCCTCCTGGCGCAACCTGCGCCTGCCTCTCGACGCCCTGCCCGAGGGCGCGAACGTGGTGCGTATCGTCGCCACCGACGTCAACCTCGATTCGGACCAGTGGCTGGCCTTCACTCCCCCCCGGGTTCCCGAACTGGAGTCACTGAACAGCGTCATCGGCTCCGAGACCCCGGGACTTCTGGACTGGGCGGTCGGCCTGCAGTTCACCTGCCAGCGCACCTTCGACCACTTCGCGGGCGTCACGGAGATTCCGGAGTTCCGCATCTCACCCGACAGTGGTGGCAAAGCCACACTCAGCCCCTTCCAGGACTGGGCCGGCGGCGGAGCGATGGGCACGGCCGAGGCCGTCAACAGCTCCTTCGAGATCCCCTCCTACCTCAAGGGCGACTGGGGACGCGACTGGGGCTCCATCGAGCGCTACCAGCTGCGGACCAACTCCGAGGGGCAGTCCCCGGAGGTGGCCGACATCGATCTGGAGACCATCCAGCGTTCCGGACTCTGGGACCCCGGCCACATGAAGGTGGATTAGGCTCTGGCCGGCACCAACGCACAACCCCCGTCCAGCAGCACACTGTGGGACGGGGGTTGTGGTGTTCGGCCAACTACTGGTTCGGGTAGGGCGCGGCCAGGATCTTCTGCTTCAACTGCTCGTACTCACCCTGTGTCAGGGCACCTGAATCAAGAAGCTGCCTGGCCTGTGCGATCTCACTCGCCGGGGAGGCACCGGCAACCGATCTGATGTAGTCATCGGTCGCCTTCTCCGCGTTCTGCTGCGCCGCGGCACTGCGTTCCGCCATTCCCCCGCCCCTGGTGATCAGATAGGCCAGCGCGGTGAGGAAGGGGACGAACATCAGGAATATCAGCCACACGGCCTTCGCCCAACCATTGAGCTTACGGTCCCTGAACAGATCCGTGATGATGGAAAACAGCGCCATCAGATAGGCGATGAAGATAAAAATCGTGATGAACCACCAGAGGGTGTCCCAGATTGATGACCAAAAAGACATAATTGCTCCTTGAATACTCGAATGAGGCCTGGGCCATCAACCGCGTATGGCCTCCGGCCCTTGCAGGTCAACCAAGATTCTAGACGTTTTTGCCCGCCACCGGAATCCCCGGAAGTGGGGGATCCACCCGTGCTTCCATAAGCGAGCCCGTCACGCGCGGGGTGACTGCTATAGTTTTCTGCATCCACAGGAGACGTTTTCACCGGAGGCGGGTGCGCGGCACGGTGACGCTACTGAAAGCAGGCCACTGGCAATGCGAGCTCGAATCGGAATCGTCGATGATCATCCTGCGGTGATGCTCGGGGTGGTCTCCATCCTCAACGCCCAGCCCGACATGATCGTCACGGCCACCGCGTCCACCGTGGACGAATTGCTGGCACTCGGGGATGCCCTGGACGGTGTGCTCCTCGATCTCAAGCTCGCCGACGACAGCACACCGACCGCCAACATCGACAGGATCTCCACGCTCGGCATCCCGATTCTCGTCTACACCTCCGGTGACCGCCCCGCCCTGATCAGAGAGGCCGCTGGCGCGGGGGCCGCGGGAATGATCCGCAAATCAGAACTGCCGTCGGAGATCGTCACCGCCGTGCGGTCGATGCTCGGTGGTGAGGTGGTCGCCTCCGCAGACTGGGCGGCCGCACTCGATGTCGATCCGGAGTTCACTCGCGTCCACCTGACCCCGAGGGAGGCCGAGGTACTTGGCCACTACGCCTCCGGGGAGACCGCCGACCGCGTGGCCAAACTGCTGTTCATCTCGCGGGAGACGGTACTGGATCACATCCGGCACATCCGCATCAAGTATGCCGAGGCCGGCCGACGAGCACCGACGAAGGTGAGTCTGCACCAGCGTGCGGTGGAGGACGGCGTCATATCGTGGACAGATAATGCCGTTTTCTGATCCGAATCGGGAAGCAGGAATCGAGAGAAAGCTGGGCTGGCTCTTCGCCGTCGGCGGGTGCATCATCCTCCTGGACCAGACGGTGTTCGCGATCCCGGAGGAGAATCAGTGGTCCACCTGGTGGAATGTCGGAGCCTGGGCGGTTGTCACGAGCTTTGTCCTCCTGGCCGTCCTTGGGCTGGTGCTCCCCTTGGGGGTGCTGCGCGCTCTATGGATCGCGACACCGCTTCTCTTCATCATGCTGCAGTTTCTCTGGCCGCTCGGAGCCCGGGGGGAAGATGCCGGTGCGGTCCCGTGGATATGGACGCTGGAGCCGCCGGTGGTTGTGCTTCTCCTCCTCTCCATGAAACCGGTGCCGGTGCTAGTCTCCTCCCTGGCGATCTCCCTTATCCCGGCGCTTGCGAGCCTGCTGTTTCTGGGCGGCGTCAGCGACGCGGTTCAGCGCGAGATTCCGGTCCAGCTGGGCAGCATCCTCTACGTGGCGATCTTCATAGGCGTCCATGCGCGGCTCAGGACATTGCACGACCGCGAGCAGGCGGCCCGCAGGCAGCGGGAACGCGAGGCGATGGCCGCCGCCCTCGCCACCGAGCACTCGAGGTTCTCCCGGATTGTCCACGACGAGGTGCTCTCCGTCCTCGCCGCGGCGATCCAGACCGAAGGAACACCACCCGCTGTACTCAGGGTCGCGGCCGCCGATGCCCTGGCGGCGCTGGACGCACATGCAGAAACCCCGTCCTCGCCGGAGGACTTCCACGTGCCAACCCGGGCGGCCGCGGACGGTCTGATCGCCAGACTCCGTGGCGTCGATACGCAGTTTTCCCGCGACCTGAGCGTCGCGCCGGGCATGTTCCCCTCCCCGGTCGCCGAGGCACTGGAGCTGGCGGCTGCGGAGGCGCTGCGCAACAGCGTCCGGCATGCCGGCGGCGGCGCGAACCGTAGGGTGAGCGGGAGGATTGAGCCCGGGTACGCCCTGGTCTCAGTCGAGGATGACGGTGTCGGCTTTGAGAATCTCGCAGGCGGTGGGCGGTTGGGTATCCGTGAGAGCATCCACCGGCGGATGACCGAGGTCGGTGGCGGCGCGACGGTGCATTCCAGCCCGGGAGCAGGAACGACGGTGACCCTGACATGGAAAGCATGAGCGTCTCCCTGACCGGGGCGGGCGGCCTCGGGACACCGTTGGCACGCTGGGTCTTCGTCCTAGTCTGGGTCTGCAGCGTCTGGGCGGACTGCGTCACCGAGAACTCCCCTCCGCTCACCCCGCTGCTCGCCTTGGCGTATGCACTCGGGCTCGTCGGCGGTTTGCTGCTCACCACCCCCGGTGCAGCACCGTTGTCCCGCAGCCACGCGACCTGCCTCCCGCTGATCTCACTGACCATGGTTGCGGTGGTGCTGGCGCATGCGGACCGGGTGTCCGGTTTCGAGACCGTCTACTTCGCCACATATCTCGTGGCCTTCGCCATCCCCCGTGGCAACCCGGTTGCCGGTGTTGTCGGAAGTGTCCTGGTCATCGGCTACGCGTCCCTGTGGGCGATGATCAACGGTGCGGCGGCGCCCGAGATCGCCGAACTCCTCGGCGTTCCCATCGGATGCCTGATCGCCGGAATCGTCTGGGCCCTCACCCTGCGCTGGATCGTCGGGCAGGAACGCCACCACCGCAGCGAGGAGGGACGGGCCGCGCAGCGCACGGCCGCATCCATGGTTGCCGTGGCCACGGCACAACAGGAGAGCGCAACCATCAGGGCCGAGATTGCCGCGCTTATGGAAGGGATCATCGACGGCACCGAAATCGACAATCCGCTGCGGGTGCAGCTGATCCGGACTGAGGCGGCCATCAGGGATCGGATCACGGTGCCGCACCTCCAGGATTCCGAGCTGGTCAGGGTCGTGGCCGATCTCCGGGAGAAGGAGGTAACGGTGGTTGTGCTGGGAGAGCCGTCCATGGACCGCAGTGAGGTTGATGATGCGCTGATCACACGGCTGATCGAGGTTCTTTCGGAGGTGGACTCCGGGCGGATCACCGTGCGCAGCCTCCCCCCCGGGGAGGCGTGCCGCGCTCAGCGTGGTGATCCAGCAACGGGATAATTCGGAGCAGATCCTGCTCGCGGCCGACGGCTCGGAAGTATCACGGAGCTGACCGTATCGATGAACGGTCAGATGAGAGGAAATCATGTTTGAATCCCTGGGCGTCGCCCTGATCCTGCTGCACATCGTCATCGGGTTCGCCGCGGCGGTCGCGATATCACTGAGGCGGAAACCCGCGACGGCGATCGCCTGGATCCTCACCATCGTGTTCATCCCCTTCACCGGGGCCATCATCTTCCTGATCATCGGTGTCGGTCGGCTGCCCGGAAGCAGAAGACTCAAGCAGCGCGAAGTCTGCGGGATCATGCTGCGCCGCCCCGAACTCGACAGGCACCGCGCGGGTCACGGAAACCCGGACTGGTTGGACACGGCCCTGATCCTGAATGAGCGACTCGGTTCGCTACCGATGCTGGGCGGAAACGACGCGATTCTCATTGAGGATTACGGGCGGTCCATCGAGATGATGATCGGTGACATCGACGCAGCGGAGGAGTTTGTGCATGTGGAGTTCTACATTCTGGTCCTCGATGACACCACCGGCCCCATCTTCGATGCGCTGGCACGCGCCACGGCACGCGGGGTGAAAGTCAGGGTCCTCTCCGACTTCATCTCCGGATACATGTTCCCGAATCGGCGGGCGACCGTGGATGCCCTGGACCGTATCGGCGCACAGTGGCACCCGATGCTGCCACTGCGTCCGTGGCGTGGTCAGTGGCAGCGGCCCGACCTGCGCAACCACAGGAAACTCCTGGTCATCGACGGCCGGGTGGGGTACACCGGCTCGCAGAACCTCATTGATGATTCCTACCTCAAACCGAAGAATGTGCGCCGGGGACTGCACTGGTTGGAACTGATGGTCCGGATGGAGGGGCCGACCGTCGGCGAACTGAACGCGGTGTTCGTCACCGACTGGTACAGCGAGACCGATGAGCTGCTCCCCGTGTCCGTCCACACCGTGGCCGGGGCCGCGGACCGGTCGCCGCAGACCATCGCGGGATTGGACGCCCAGGTGGTACCCAGCGGCCCGAGCTTTGAAAATGACAACAACCTCAAGCTCTTCGTCATGCTCATCCAGAATGCGAGACGACGGGTGAGCATCACCAGCCCCTACTTCGTGCCGGATGAATCCACACTGCTCGCACTGGTCACCGCCGCCTCCCGCGGAGTTGAGGTGGAGCTGTTCGTCTCCGAGGTCGCGGACCAGCTCCTGGTCCACCACGCACAGCGGTCCTACTACTCGGACCTGCTCGACGCCGGTGTGGCGATTTATCTCTACCGGTCCCCCACCGTCCTGCACTCGAAGCACTTCACCATCGACGACGAAGTCGCGGTCATCGGCTCGAGCAACATGGATATCCGCTCCTTCAGTCTCAACATGGAGGTCTCGGTCCTCGTGCGCAGCCGGGGATTTACCGACCACATGCGGGAGGTGGAGGACAACTACCGCGACAACAGCCTCCGGCTCGATCCCGAGGAATGGTCCGGCAGGCCCATGGGAGGACGAATTCTCGACGCACTGGCGCGATTGACCTCCGCACTGCAGTGATCTCCCGCACCGTTTCAGGGGATAAAACCCCCGCTTCCGGGGATGGCCAACGGACACCGAGGACTACTAGGTTTAGCTGCTACGCATCCGAATCCAACGGGAGATCCCTTCAGTGCACACCGACATACCAACCAGAACCGATATCGAGGAGCTCGCCGCCACCCGCGAGAGCTTCTGCGTCAGCATCTACCTGCCCACCAGCCTCCGGCACACCGGGGCCGAGAAGACGCAGCTGACGGCACGGAAGCTTTTCGACGCCGCGATGGAGGAGGTTGAAAAGCGCACCGACAGGCGGAGCGCACTGCCGGTGCGGGAAGCCCTCAACGAGCTTCTCGATGACCGGGACTTCTGGTCACGCCCCGGACGCAGCCTCGCGGTCTTCCTCACCCCGACCGGCATCACCGAGTACCGCCTGCCCAATGAGCTGGGTGAGCATGTCGCGGTCAGCGACCGTTTCAGCATCACCCCGCTGCTGCGGGCGGTCACCTTCCCGCACTCCGCACTCGTGCTCGCGCTCTCCCAGAACGGTGCCCGCCTAGTGGAGGTTACCGCCGACGAGCCCGCCACCGAAGTCTCGGTGCCGGATCTTCCCGGCAGCGCCGAGGAGGCGGTCGGCCTACCTTCCATAAGCGGGCGGGCCCCCTATGGGCGATTGCAGGGTGGAGAGGGACGGAAGGTGCGACTCACGCAGTACGCACGTGCCGTCGACCACGCACTCCGTCCCATTCTCAACGGAACCTCATTGCCCCTGATCGTCGCGGCCACGGAGCCGATCCTGAGCATCTACCGCAATCTCGCCGGATATCGGGGACTGACGGAGGAGAGCATCCGCGGCAATTCCGATGAGATCAGCGATGCCGAACTCGCCGATTCGGCCAGGGGGATTCTCGATCGCATCTACGACAGGGAACTGGCGGAGCTGAAGGAGTTGTTCTCCCAGAGGCGGAACAGCGGTCGGGCCGTCACCGACCTCAGTGATCTGGCACGGAGCACCGCATCCGGGGCGATCGCGACCCTCGTCGTCAACTTCGAGGCGGAGGTTGCGGGCTCAGTCGATGACGCGGGAAACCTCGATCTCGGCGATACCGACTTCGACGCCCTGGAGGAGATCGCCCGGCGTGCACTCGCGACCGGTGCCCGGGTTCTCGCGGTCCGCTCCGCCGACCTTCCCGAGGGCGTGGTGGCCGCGGGAATCCTGCGTTTCGCCAGCTGACGAGCCACAGGGGAATCCCGTGTGCACCAACGGGTGCGGTGCCCGCTTATCGACGCCCCGCAACTGCTCATGATCGGGCACACGGGCACAGGGCCACCACGCGTCCGGCCATCGAGGACGCGGCACCGCTGTGATCCCCGGTTGAGCCGCCCCGTGGTTCGGGACGCCGATAGGATAACGGTGGTGAACCCCTCCCACCCGGGTTGGTGCAGACAATCCGGATTCAACGACCCAGAGAACGGGGGATATCATGATCGCCACCTTCATCATCCTCGCACTGGCCATCCTCGGCTTCATCTCCAACCGCATTCCGCTGGGACTGATCGCGGGAGGGGTCGCGGTCAGTCTCTGGGCCACCGGCGTCCTCGATCTGGACCAGGCGCTCGGGGGATTCGGCGATCCCATCGTCTTGTTCATCGCCTCGCTGTTCATTGTCAGTGAGGCGCTCGAGTCCACGGGAATAACGGTGTGGGCCGGCAACCTCATCATGCGCAGGGCCGGGACCAGACGTGCACCGCTCCTGATCACCATCAGCCTCTTTGCCGCGCTCACCACCGCACTGATCAGTGTCAACGGCGCGGTGGCCGCGCTCCTGCCCCTGGTTGTCGTGATCGCGGCCAGGGCCAGGATTCCGGCATCCCAGATGCTGCTTCCCCTCGCCTTCGTCGCCCACGCCGGGTCGCTGCTCACCCTCACCGGCTCGCCCGTCAACGTCATCGTCAGCGATCTCGCCGAGGAGGCCGGGGGCAGGAGTTTCAATTTCCTCGAGTTCGCCCTCGCCGGATTGCCGCTGCTGATCGGTTCGGTGATCTTCATCCTTGTCTTCGGTCGGAAACTGCTTCCCACCAGGAGTTCCCGGAGGGCACCGCAGGATCTCGCCGCCTTTACGCTGGCGCTGCGTGATGAATATGATCTCGGGGATTCGGCCACCTTGATCAGCAACGGTTCGGGAATCGTCGAGGTGATGGTTCCCCCGCGTTCCGAGCTCATCGGACAGCGACTCTTCCCCGGAATGCTGACACCGGATTCCGACATCGTGGTCATCGCGGCGCAACGCGGGGGGCGGGCACTCAGGGAGGAGGAGGATCCGACCCTGCGCGCGGGGGATATTCTCCTGCTCAGCGGCACCTGGGAGAACCTCACCGAGCACACCACGGAATCACCTGAACTCCTGCCCGTCAGCTCCGCGGAGAGCATCCGCAGATCGATTCCCCTTAGCCGGGGATCCACACGCACAATCACGGTGCTCATCCTGATGATCGCCCTGCTCATCAGCGGGTTGGTTCCCCCCGCCATCGCCGGCCTCCTGGCCGCCGGCGCCCTGATCGCCCTCGGTGTGGTCTCCCCGGCGCGCGCCTACCGGAGCATCTCCTGGACCACGGTCGTGCTCATCGCAGGCATGATCCCGCTGTCGACGGCCTTTATCAGCACCGGCGCCGCGGATCTGATCGCGACAACCCTGTTGGATCTGCTCGACGGCGGCAGTCCGGTGACCGCACTGCTGGTGATCTGCGTGGTCACCATGCTCCTCGGGCAGCTGATCTCCAACACCGCCACCGTGCTCATCGTAGCCCCGGTGGCACTGGCTTTCGCCGAGGCCCTCGACGTCTCCGCACTACCGTTCATGATGGCGCTCGCGGTGTCCGGCGCCGCGGCCTTCCTGACCCCGATCGCCACCCCGGCGAACACCATGGTGATGGAGCCCGGGGGCTACCGCTTCGGCGACTACTGGAGGCTGGGGCTGCCACTGATGATCATGTACCTGGTGGTCGCGGTGTTCTGGGTGCCGTTCATCTGGCCGTTCCACTGACCGCCGTCGCACCAGAACCCCTGGAACTGGGGATAGCCGCCGCGCCTGGGCCGCTCATAGGATATCGCACGTAACCGCTGTTCGAGAATCCATGCAACCCCATCGGTTGCAGAGTGCGAGGAAGCCATGACTTCTACCTCCGAGGCAAACACACCGCAGGCCCCGAAGAAGGGCCTGTTGAACCGGATCGAAAGGGTGGGCAACGCGGTACCCAACCCGACCATCCTCTTCGTCTACCTCATCCTGTTCATCGCCGCGCTGTCCGCGGTTCTGTCCTGGCTGCAGATCTCGGTCACCGATGACGTGGTCATGCCCGTTCCGAAGGATGAGTTCAGCCAGATCAACGAGCACCTCGGTGGAACCTGGTCAATCTATGATTCCACGACAGGTGAACCCGCGGAGGTACCAGAGTTCGTGGTTTCCGAGGAAACCTTCGCCGTGCGAAACCTTCTCTCCGCGGAGGGCGTGCGCTTCTTCTTCAGCAGCTTCGTGGACAATTTCGCGGGCTTCGGGGTGGTGGCGGTCACCCTCGTCGCGATGGCCGGTGTCGGCGTTGCGGAGGCCGCGGGACTCATGGCCGCCCTGATCCGCAAGACGGTGGCCGTCGCACCACCGAAGCTCATCGCCACGATCCTCATCTTCATCGGTGTGCTCTCCTCGGTGGCCACCGACGCCGGGTACCTCATCCTCGTTCCCCTGGCTGCGATGGCGTTCAAAACAGTCGGAAGAAATCCGCTGGCCGGTCTCGCGGCGGCCTTCGCCGGTGTCGGCGCGGTGTTCGGCGCCAATGTCCTGATCACTCCCTCCGACAGCATGATGACGGAGATCACCAATGAGGTACTCCAGACCTCGGGTATGGCACCCATCGAGGTGACCCACAACTTCTACTTCGCATCCGTGGCCGCGCTCGTGCTCACGGTGGTGGTGCTGCTGGTGACGGTGCTGGTCACGGAGAAGCGGCTGGGCCCCTATGATCCCTCCCAGTCCGCCGGGACCGATCCCGGCGAGGCCGGGGACGCCGTGGACACCGAACACGAGTCCCGTGGTCTGCGCTTATCCGGTTGGGCGCTGCTGGCGTACGTCGCCGTGATCGCGCTGCTGACCTTCCCGCCCAACGCCCCGCTGCGGGATCCGGAGACCGGTGGGATCATCGGCACGACGCCGTTCATGTCGAGCCTGATCTTCATCATCTCCCTGGCCTTCCTCGTGTGCGGCCTCGCCTACGGAGCCGGGGCCAACACCCTCCGGGGCGGCGAGGCGACGGTGGCGGCGGTGGCGAAGACCTTCTCCAGCCTGTCCGGACTGATCGTGATGTTGCTGATGATCTCCCAGTTCATCGCGCTGTTCAATTGGAGCAATCTTCCCACCGTGGCCGCCGTGTCCGCCGCGGAGGCACTGGAGCGGGCCAATGTGCCTGCCGTGGTCCTGCTGATCGCATTCATTCTGGTCATCGTCGTACTGGACATCATCCTTCCCGGCCTGGTCCCCAAATGGGTGATCTTCGCACCGGTGTTCATTCCCATCTTCGCATCGCTGGGAATCGCACCGCAGACCCTGCTCGCCGGGTACCGCGTGGGGGATTCCCCCTTCAACGTCATCACCCCGCTGATGGTGTATCTCCCGTTCATCGTCACCATCGCCCAGCGGTACCGGAAGGACGCGGGTATTGGAACCATCATCGCCCTCATGCTCCCCTACGCACTCGCGGTGCTCGCGGCGTGGACGCTGCTCTATGTCGGGTGGTTCCTTCTCGGCATCCCCTGGGGACCCGGATCCCCGGTTTCACTGAACTGACCCCCACACCTGTTGAAAGGACAAGGACATGACCATTGAACTGAGAAATGACATCACCCTCACCGTCGTCCGGGCGGGAGAGGAGGTCGTGGCGGACGCGGTGGCCGTCCCCGTCGACTCCTCCGGAACCGTCCCCGGCATCCCGGGCGTTGACGCCGCCGCGCTGCGCCGTGCGGGTTTCCTTCCCCGTGTCGGCAGGGCACTGCCCTTGCCCACCGTGCGGCGGCCGCTGCCGGTTGCCGTGGGCGTCGATACGCTCAGTGACCTGAATCCTGCACGGATGCGTGATGCGGCCGCCGCATTCGCCAGGTCGGTGCCCTTCGATGCCGCCCTGGCCGCGGAGGTTCCCGCGGTCGGTGACCCCGCGGCGATGGCGGCGGCCATCGTCGAGGGCACGGTTCTCGCACGGCACGAGTTTTCCATGCGCAGCATCGCCCCGGAACAGGTTCCGCTCACCTCCCTGGTGCTGGTGGCACCCCCGGGTGCGGAGGACGCGGTTTCCGCAGGGGCCCGGAGGGGCCGTGCCACCGCCGGCGCCGCGGTACTGGCGCGTGATCTGGCCACCTGCCCGGCGGGTGTGCTCACCGCGTCCAGGTTCGCCGACATCGCGGAGCAGGTGGGCGCCGGGGCTTCACTGGAGGTCGAGGTGTTCGACCTTGAGGCCGTGAGGGAACTCGGACTCGGGGGTCTTCTCGGTGTCAACCGTGGATCCGTGGAGGAGCCGCGGATGATCGTGCTGCGGTACCGGCCGGCCGAGCCCACGGGTCATCTGGCACTGGTGGGCAAGGGAATCATGTACGATTCCGGCGGAATCAGCCTCAAGCCCGGCGATATCTCGCACTCCCAGATGAAAAATGACATGACGGGGGCGGGAAGCATCCTCGCGGCGATGGGCGCACTGGAACAACTGGGTGTGACCTCCGCGGTCACGGGGTACCTGATGTGCACGGACAACATGCCGTCAGGTTCGGCGATGCAGCTTGGCGACGTCCTGACGATGCGTGGCGGCAGGACCGTGGAGGTGCTCAACACCGATGCGGAGGGCAGGCTGGTGATGGCCGATGCGATCGTGCTGGCCGTCGAGGACGGCGCGGACGCCATCGTTGATATCGCAACCCTGACCGGACAGTGTCTGCGGACCCTCGGTGAGGATGTCGCCGGGTTGATGTCGAATTCGGAGGATCTCGCGCAGCAGGTCACCGCGGCCGCCGTCGATGCGGATGAGCCGGTCTGGCGTCTGCCGCTGATTGAGCGGTACCGGGAGGAGCTGGACTCCGATATCGCGGATCTGAAGAATATCGGGGGCATCAACGCCGGCTCCATCACCGCCGGTCTGTTCCTCAGGGAATTCGTCGACGGGGTTCCGTGGGCGCACCTCGATATCGCGGGCACCGCACAGGCATCGTCGACGCGCCGGTGGATCAACCGCGGTCCGACGGGCTTCGGAGCCCGTCTGCTCATTGAGCTCGCGCTGTCCTTCCGGGTTCCCCCTGCCGGTTGAGATCCCGGAGAATGCGTCCCCTGGCATCATCGACCGACTCCTGATCGGGGATCATAACGTACAGGGGTACGTCGGGCATGCTGTAGGTGTAATCCTCGGCATCGGTGCCCTCGACCGCGAAGTTCTCGATCTCCCAGGAACCGCCGCTGTTCGCCTGTTCCCGGAACAGCTCCCGCATTGATGACTCACTGAGGTTCGTCTCAAAGGATCCCTGCATATGATCCAGGGCCCTTGTCAGTTTGAGGGCGTTCCTCGGACTGCTCAGGTTCATCACGATGGCGGCGATGACGCGTTGCTGGTTGCGTCCGCGTTCCCGGTCTCCGTCCTCGAAGTCATAACGGGTTCTGGAGAACTCCAGCGCCGCCTCACCGTCGAGGACGTTCATTCCCTCCTTGAAGTCACCGAATGACTGCTCCGCGTACACATTGATCGGGCCGATGATGTCGATCAGCTCCAGCAGGGAGGTGAAATTGACGCGGGCATAGTAGGGCACCTCGACCCCGTAGAGGTCCTCCATGGTCCGGCGTGCAACATCAATGCCGTAGATCCCGGCGTGGGTCAGCTTGTCCCGCGCACCTGAGGTCCCGTCGAGTTGGACGAAGTAGTCCCTCGGGGTGTTCACCAGCAGCAGCTTCTTGGTTTTCGGGTTGACCACCGCGAGCATGTTCACATCGCTTCGCCCGGAATCCTGGATCTCACCGTAGGTGTCCAGGCCACTGAGGTAGAGGACGAAGGGCTCCGACGACTCCGCCTCGACCATCGGTGGGGCCGCCGACTCCACCGAAACGGACTCGATCACGCCGAGACCGCGATCCGTCTCCGGAAGGGAATCACCGAGGACCTCGAATGCGGAGGCACGGAGAACCGCGAGTGGGATCTCCCCCTTTTTGACCTCGCGGACCAGCTCCGCGAGACTTCCCACGGTGCGGGGCTTCGCCGGTGTCCGCTGCCGGAGCGCCTCCACCAGTCCCGGTTGGGCGAGATCATCGCCGAGGATGCCGATGTTGTCCGCGTCCTCCAGGTTGATCCGCTCCCCCTCCTGTCCCACGATGACGTACCCGGTCCTGGAGCTGGCCGGCTGCTCCAGTCCCTGCAGCAGCTCCCCGGTTCTGGAGGCGCTGCGGACAAGCGCGATGTGGAACACCACCAGTGCGAGCACGAGGATCACCGCCAGCGTCTTCTTCCAGAGCCGTGGCGAGTTCCCGATCCTCAACAACCACCAGACCACGATGAGCACGACCACGGTGTAGACCGCGGAAAAAACGTAGAGGTACATCGGTGGTATCAGTGCGCTGTTGACGGTGGAGAAGAAAGCCAGTGCCCAGGTTGCCAGGAGAATCACAGCCAGCAGGCGCAGCAGCCATCGGCCCGTGCGGCTCCCGTCCGCGGTTGATGCGGACCCGCGGTCACTGTTCATCTACTCCTCCTTCACCATCGTTTCCCACTTCGGTGGGCGTCGACAAGCGGGTTCTTCAGCCCGATTGGCTCCGGGATCAGCCCGGGATGGGGGTGGCCGGACACCAGCCACCCCCTCCATGCAGCCACTTAGCGTACTCACTACCCCCATATTTGCATGATTTCAGGCAAAACGGAGTCGATTCACACCTGATTTGTAGGATTAGCAACAGGTAGCAATTTTCGTGTAACGATGTTCTGGAAAAATCCTATACCCCATTAGTAAATCAGATAGAGATTTCCCCGCAAAACACCCGCAACCCGACCACTCATTGACAGGAAACCCTCGAACGCCATGGAACTAAGCGACTACCTAGGCATTCTGCGCAGGTACTGGGCGCTGATCATGACAATGACCATCCTCGGTTTCTCGGCAGGTGCCGCCTACTGCCTCATTGTCACACCCAAGTACGTGTCCCAGACGCAGGTCTATGTCTCGGTCAGGTCCGGTACGGGAACCACTGATGATCTCGTCCAGGGGGCGGCGTTCGCCCGGGAAATCATCGGCAGTTTTGTCCAGGTGGTGGGCACCGCGGCGGTTCTCGATCCCGTGATTGAGGAACTCGGCCTCGACATGAGCGCCGAGGACCTGGCAAAACGCGTCAAGGCGAGCAGCACGACGGAGTCGGTGCTGATCAACATCAGCGCCTCCAGTCCCTCCGCGGAACAGTCGGCGCTGATCGCGGGGGCCGTCGGGGAGAGCTTCAAGGAGGTGGTGAGAACCCAGCTCGAACCCGAGGGCGCGGCGGGGGATTCCAGCCTGAGCCTGACCACCACGCAACCGGCGAGGGTGCCGAAGAACCCCACCACCCCGAACCTTGTCAACAGCCTGGCGCTGGGCCTGTTCGCCGGATTCGTTCTCGGATACGCGGTCGCGATTCTCCGCAATCTGCTCGACAACAAGATCCACACGGTCCAGGACATCGAGAAGATCACCGAAAAGCCGGTCCTCGGGCGCATAGCGGACAGCTCGAACGCCGAGAAGAACCCGCTCCTGCTCAATGAGCAGCTGCGCAGTCCCCGCGCCGAGGCCTACCGCACCCTGCGCACCAACCTTGAGTTCCTCAGTATCAACTCCGGCAACCGCGTTTTCGTGGTCACCTCACCAAATCCGAACGAGGGAAAAACCACCACCTCCCTCAACCTCGCCATCACCCTGGCGCAGGCGGGTTCCAGCGTCGCCGTTGTCGAGGGCGATCTCCGCAAACCGGGGATCAGCGGCTACCTCGGCGTGGAGGGGGGTGCCGGACTGACGGATGTGCTGATCGGCAGCGCGAAACTGGACGATGTCCTCCAACGCTGGGGCAGAAGCGAACTCTATGTTCTCCCCGCCGGCCAGATCCCGCCGAATCCGAGTGAACTGCTGGGCTCACCCCAGATGGAGTCCGCCCTGGCCACACTCGAGCAACGCTTCGATTACGTGATCATCGACGCTCCCCCGGCTCTCGCCGTCACCGACGCAGCCGTGGTGGGAAAAAGGGCAACCGGGATCCTCGTCGTCGCCGCCGCACAATCAACGGCGAGACAGGACCTGGAATCGACACTGCAGACCCTGTGCACCGCCGGTGCGGCCGTCCTCGGGATCATCCTGACGATGGTCCCGGAAAAGGGCCCGGGCAGCATCAAGTACTACGGCTACGGCAAGCAGTCCCCCACCGAATCCACAGCTGCGGCAACGCCCGGGGCCGAGATCACCGACGACCGCGTTTCAGAGCATAAGGAAAGACATGGAAAGCAATCCAGGCCACTTTAGGATTCTGACGATCTGCACGGGAAATGTGTGCAGATCACCCCTCGCCGCCCAACTGATCAATGACCGGCTCCGCGACACCCCCGTGATCACCGTGACCTCGGCCGGAGTTCAGGCACTGGTGGATGAACCGATGCCCGAACCCGCACAGGAACTGGCCCGTTCACTCGGCGTCCGCAACCCGGGCGGACACCTGGGCCGACAGATTGACAGGGATCTTGTGGAATCCGCCGACCTGATTCTCGTGATGGCACGAGAGCACCGGCGCGCCGTGGTGGAACTGACCCCGCGTGCGACGCGGAAGGTCTTCACCATCCGGGGTTTCGCTCGACTGGCCGAGGCCACCACCGACCTTGATCTCGCCGCTGAGATAGGCGCGGGTGAGGCCGGGGGCATCGAACGCCTCAGGGCCGCGGTGCGCGCCGTCACCCTCAGCCGCGACATCTTCCAGCCCCTGCGCAATCCGGGCGATGACGATGTCACCGACCCCTATCGTCAGGGTCCGAAGGTCTATGCCCAGACAGCCGAAGATCTGCTGCCCGCCGTGGAACGGACCGTGGAACTGCTGCGGAAGTCACTCACGCTACCCGTGGAGGGGGAGAACTGATGCGAAAGGGAAACAGAAGCACGCGTGGCTCACGCATCAGCGGAGCACCGACCTCACTGTGGATCCAGGTCTCCTCTCTGGTTTTCCTGAGCATCTTCGCACTGGCGCTGGCCTTCATCGCCTATGTCAGCGTGCACAGTGGCACCCACAAGGCGCTGCCCGTGGTCAGTGGAAATCAGGCAGGGATGAACGCATCGGTGCAGGATCGCGTCGCCGCCGGGGCGAATCCCGGGGCGAATCCGGGGGCGAATCCGGGGGCGAGGCCCGGTGGTGCCACCGGCGCCACGGCCAACAACGGTCCCGTTCAGAAAATACTCACCCATGTCGATGGCTCCGTGGTGGTGCGCGCGTCCACCGGTTCCTGCCAGGTTCCCGGCGTCGTGGAGTTCTCCGGTGACTCCGGACGGAGCTGGATCCCCTCCGAAACCGCCACCGCCTCAGGTCCCACAAGGATCCTGGGCATCCTCGCCGAGAACCGCTCGCAGGTACTCATGGTGGCGCTCGACGCCGACTGCCAACCGCGTCTTTATTCAACCGTCAACCTGGGCGGTACCTGGACCGGGCCGTCGCCTGCGGAAGCCACCTGGTATCTCGATCCCTCCGACCCGGAGCTGATCAACACACCCCTGGGACCACAGACCCCTGGATGCGAAAGCACCTCGGTTTCGGCGGCCGGCGCCAGGGCTCTCGCACTGTGCAGTGACGGCTCGCTCGAGCTGAGTCCGGACTCCGGAGCTTCCTGGACACGGTTGACGCAGCCCTCAGCCACCCTTGCGGTGGGCCTGTCGGACACCGGATTCATCCTTGCCCAGCCAGGGGGCGAGACCTGTGCGGGTCTGAGCCTCACCACCCTCGATGCGACAGGCGACGTCGTGGACACGGGATGTGCCGCGATCAACGGGGCCACCACCTCCCTGGATGCAGCGAATCTGGCCCTCTCACGGACCGGGGATTCGATCCTCATCTGGTCCGATAACCGACTCACCACTTCACTAGATGGAGGAACATCATGGTTCTGAACTCCCGGCGCGGGAGCACCAGCGGCTCCGCACCGTATCCCCGAAGACGCATGCCACCGGGCGCATCCTTCTACATCCTGGACGCACTGGCATGGTTGTACGCCATCCCGTCCGCCGCAATCATTCGCTATGACTTCCAACTGGACGAGATCAACTGGGTCGGCTGCCTGGCTTTCGTGGTCTTCGCCATGCTGCTCCAGTTCGCCGTGGGAACGGCATTTCATCTCTACGGCCACCGCAAGCGTTCGGACACCGGCGATTTCGAGGAGGCGCTGACCATAGCTTCCATCGGCCTGACGGTGGGGTTCGCCCTCTGGGTCGTCTCCCTCATCTTCGGTGGCCAGTGGGGGATCTCGCGGGGGATGATGCTGATCGCAACCCCCCTCGCCCTATTGGTCATGTTCGGTGCCAGGTACATCGCCAGGGTGTGGCGGGAACGTTCCATGCGCCCCGGTGAGGGCTCAACCCCCGCCCTCATCTACGGTGCCGGCCACGTCGGAGGCATTCTCATCCACTGGATGATGTCGGATTCCTCATCGAGGTACCTGCCGGTCGGATTGCTTGACGACGCCCCGGGGTTGAAGCACCGACGTATCCGCGGGGTCCCGGTGCTCGGCTCACTCGACGATCTGCAATTCGCCGCGGAGTCCACCGGGGCACAGGTCCTGATCATCGCCATCGCCAGGGCCGATGCCGCGCTGTTGAGCCGGGCGCAGGACCGGGCCCACCAGCTGGGTGTCACGGTCAAGGTCATGGCATCTCTGGAAAACATCATGGACAACCGGATCCGCGGCCACGATCTGCGCGACCTCGCGATCGAGGACCTGCTCGGACGCAAGCAGGTGGAAACCGATGTTGCGGAGATCGCCTCCTACCTCACGGGCAAGCGGGTGCTGGTCACCGGCGCGGGCGGCTCCATCGGCTCCCAGCTGTGCACCGAGATCAGCAGGTTCGCACCTTCGGAACTGATCATGCTGGACCGCGACGAGACGGGCCTGCAGGGGGCACTGATCAATGTGGCGGGTAACGGACTGCTCGATACCGAGGCGGTCGTGCTCGCCGATATCCGGGATTCCGAGACCCTGACGGAACTGTTCATCAACCGCAGGCCGCAGGTGGTCTTCCATGCGGCGGCGCTGAAGCATCTGCCGATGCTCGAGCAGTATCCCGAGGAGGCGTGGAAAACCAACGTCCTGGGCACCCTCAACGTCCTGCGCGCCTCGGAGGCCGCGAACGTGGAGACCTTCATCAACATCTCCACCGACAAGGCCGCCAATCCGACCAGCGTGCTCGGCTACTCGAAGCGCTACGCCGAGAGGCTCACCGCCTGGTTCGGTGTGAACACCGGCAGGCCCTACCTGTCGGTCCGATTCGGAAACGTCATCGGCAGCAGGGGCTCGATGCTGCCGACGTTCATGCGGCTGATAGAGGAGGACAAGCCACTGACGGTGACCCACCCGGATGTCACGCGCTACTTCATGACGATTCCGGAGGCCTGTCAGCTGGTCCTGCAGGCCGGCGGGATCGGCCAATCCGGCGAGGTGCTGATCCTGGACATGGGTGAGCCCGTCAACATCCTCGAGATCGCCAAGAAGATGATCGAGATCTCCGGAAAGGAAATCCAGATCGTGTTCACCGGTCTGCGGGCCGGCGAGAAGATGCACGAGGAACTGGTCGGTGACGGAGAAACCGAGTTCCGCCCCTTCCATCCGCTGATCTCCCATGCACACGCCGAGGTGCTCGGCCCCGAACAGCTCAACCATGATGATTTCAGCCTCCTGCTCGGAAAAGCACCCCACGCCTCCGCGGGCAGAAGGGAGCTCTCGAAATGACCTCAACCCGAATTCATCTGTCCTCCCCCGATGTGACGCAGCTGGAGGAGGACGCCCTCGTCCGCGCCTTCCGCTCCGGTTGGATCGCACCCCTCGGACCGGAGGTGGATGCATTCGAGGTTGAGCTCGCGCAGTACTGCGGCCGGGCGCACGCGGTCGCGCTGTCCTCGGGCACCGCCGCACTGCACCTGGCACTTCTAACCCTGGGTATCGGACCGCGCGACCTCGTGCTCACCTCCACGATGACCTTCACCGCCACGGTGAATGCGATCATCTACACAGGTGCCGAACCGGTGTTCGTCGATAGTGATGAAAGCGGCAACATCAACCCCGATCTCCTGGAGGACGCCTTCCTCGCCCTCGAGGAGCAGGGGCGTGAGGTCAAGGCGGTGGTGCCGGTGGATCTGCTGGGGAAGATCGCCGACCACGACCGCATCCGTATGATCGCCGATCGTCACGGCGCGGTTGTGGTCTCCGACGCCGCGGAATCCCTCGGTGCCAGGCGGGCCGGACGGTCCGCCGGTTCATTCGGGGTTGCCACCGCAGTGTCCTTCAACGGCAACAAGATCATGACCACCTCGGGGGGCGGCGCCCTCCTCACCGATGATCCGTCGATGGCCGATCACGTGCGGTACCTGGCAACCCAGGCGCGGCAACCGGTGGTCCACTACGAGCACACCGACATCGGCTACAACTACCGGTTGTCCAACCTTCTGGCCGGTCTCGGCCGCGCCCAGCTCTCCCGGTTGGATGAGATGCTGGAGAAGCGGCGCGCCCACCGCCTGCGGTACCGCCGTCTGTTCAGGGATGTCGCGGGGGTGCGCATCTTCGGCGAACCCTCCGGAGCCGACGGCGGCGACACCCGGGATAATTTCTGGCTCACCAGCATACTTGTCGACGCCCCCACCTCCGGTTTCACCGCCGAGGACCTCCGGGTTGCGCTGGGTGGGGCGAACATCGAGGCACGCCCGCTGTGGAAACCGATGCACCTGCAACCCGTGCACGCCAACCGGAGGGCGGTGATCGACGGCACCAGTGAGCATCTGTTCCGCACCGGCATCTCCCTGCCCAGCGGATCCGCACTCAGCGCCGCCGAGCAGCAGCGCGTGGACACCCGCATCACGGAGTTCCTGGAGGAGCGATGATGAACATCCTGCTGTCCTCGGTGGGCCGGCGCCCCTATCTGGTTCGCTGGTTCCGGGAGGCGCTTGCCGCAAACGGACTCACCGGCCGCGTCATCGCGGCGGATCTGGACCATCTCTCCCCCGCACAGGCCTTCTCGGATGAGTTCCTGGTGGCACCGCGCGTCGATGATCCCTCCTACCGGGACTGGCTGGGGGAGGTCCTGAAGGACAACGAGATCAGCCTCGCCGTGTCGATCAATGATTTCGAGCTCTCCGAGTGGGCGCACCTTCCATATACCGCGCAGTGGCAGCCGCTGGTCCGGGTCTCCCCCGCAACCCAGGCACTGGTGGAGGACAAGCTGGTCATGTGCGGCGCCCTCGAGGACGCCGGCATCACCACCCCGGCGACCTGGCTCGGTAACGGTGTACCTGCGGACCTCGAACCGGCGGGTCGATTCATCACCAAGGGGCGTTATGGAAGCGCATCCAGGGGCCTGCGCTTCACCGACGGCGGAAACCTGGAAGACGCCATCGCATCCGCGACCCTCGAGGTGACCACACGGCAGGGAAACCCCGCCCTCGGGCAGTCCGCGGTGCCACCGGAGTCCCTGGTGATCGTCCAGGAACACATCGCGGGCGTGGAGTATGGACTCGATGTCGTCTGTGACCTCGAGGGCGGCTTCGCCTGTGCCCTGGCGCGCCGGAAGATCAGCATGCGGGCCGGGGAGACGGACCGTGCGGAGTCGGTCGATGCCGACGCATTCACCCCGATCGCGGAGCGGATCGCCGAGGCGGTTCCGCATCCGGGCACCATCGACCTCGACATCATCGTCGATTCCACCGGTGAGGCCTTCGTCATTGACATCAATCCACGCTTCGGCGGTGGCTACCCCTTCTCCCATCTGGCCGGGGCCGACGTCCCGGGCGCATATGTGGCCTGGGCCGCGGGACTGACTCCCGGGAATGAATGGCTGGCGTCCAGGCCGGGGATCATCAGCGGGAAGTACGTAGAGGCGGTGAGGGTGTCATGAGAGGCACCGTGTCCGCCGGGCGGGGGCGTCTGCGTGCGAAAAGGGTGATCGACACGGCCCTGATCCTCGCGACGGCTCCGCTGACGCTTGCGGCCGGGGCGGTGACCGCCGTCCTGGTCCGGATCTTCATGGGCAGCCCCGTCCTCTACCGGCAGAACAGGATCGGACGTGATGAGCAGCCCTTCGAGTTGCTGAAGTTCCGCTCGATGCTGCCCGAAACCACCGCCTCCGGCGCGATCCTGACCGACGGTGAGCGCCTGACCGCCTTCGGCAGACTGCTGAGGAAATCGAGCCTGGACGAGATTCCGCAGTTGATCAATGTGCTTCGGGGGGAGATGTCGCTGGTCGGTCCCCGCCCCCTGCTCGTGCACTACCTGCCCTTCTATACCGACCTTGAACGCAGGCGCCACGAGGTCAGGCCCGGGATCACCGGTGCCGCACAGGTCGGGGGACGCAACCTTCTCGGCTGGGATGAACGACTTGCGATCGACGCGGAGTACGCCCGGCACGGCACGCTGCGCGATGATCTGGGCATCATCATCCGTACGGTCGAGGGGGTGATCCGCAGCGAGGGCGTGGTCGAGGACGAGTCCACGGTGATCGAGGATCTGGATGTCCACCGCAGCCGCCCCGGAACCGGTTCGCACTCACTGCGCAGGATCACCGCGGGCGATCCCTCTGCGCCGGATCCGCTTATGGAAGGTGGGATGGATCCGGCTGCCTACACCGTCCTGGCGGTCATCGCCGAGGGGACGGACCGTCCCATCGGGATCGTCGGCTTCGAGAGGAGCCCGGGCGACGGGGTGCCGCTGGTTCAGGTGCGGGTGGACCCGGACAGGGCTGCTCCGGACGCCGAGGCGGTCTCGCTGGCGCTGCTGCTGGAGTTCATGAGGGATCAGGGTGGGTTCACTGGCGCCGCCGCGCTGATCCCCGGGAGGAACAGTGAATCGATCAGGGTGCACAGTGAGATGGGTTTCTCGATTACTGATCCGGCGGCCGCCATGCTCCGGTTGGAGCTGCGCCCGTGAGCACCCTCTCCCCGAAGAAGTTGAAGAAGGGTGGCGTCGGGCCCCGGATGGGATGTCAGCGATGAGCGTCGGTAGTGAGACCGGGCGCGCCCGTGCGGCGGCGGTGGTCCTGGTGGGCGGTCAACTTCTCGCCGCGGTGGGGGCGCTGGCCGTCAACCTGCTGGCTGCGCGTGTGCTGGATCCCTCGGCGCGAGGCGATCTCGCCTATGCGCTCCAGCTCTCCTATTTCGTTTCGGTGTTCGCGGTGATGGGTCTGGAGCGACCCTTCATGGCCTCGCGCACGGGCGCCTTCAACCCGGAGTACCGTGTCTTCGTCCGGCTGATCACGCCCGGGACGATCGCAGTGATTCCCTGCGTGGTCATCGCCACCGCCTTCTCTCCATTCAGTACCTCCTGGCTGTGGGTCGGTGCGGGGGTCATCGCCGTCTATGTCGCGCTGAACTCGCTGACCATGTCGGTTCGTGTCGCATATGTCACGAGCATGGACTGGAGGCGCTTCGGTTTCAATGCGATCGCCGCGCAGTTGATCATCATCGCCGGGGCGGGGCTGCTCGTCATCCTCGGGGTCTCGGATCCGGTGGCGTGGATGGGCATTTATGCGGCCTCGGGAATCCCGGCCGTGGTGCTCCTGTGGCTGGCGGTCCGGCGGGGCCCGGAGCCGGAGTGGCCCACGGATGAGCAGAGACGGGCTTTACGACGCCGCGGATGGGTGCTCCTGCCGTCTGCGTTCAGCAACACCGCGATGATGCACTCGGACCGTCTGCTCCTGCCGATCCTGAGCAGCTCCGCGGAGCTGGGGCTCTATGTCACCGTCGCCACGGTGCTCCAGATGGCGACCTGGCCCGTGCAGCAGTGGGTCGACGCCTCCCTTCGCCGCTGGTCCCAGACGATGCGGGACCGTTCCCTGTCCATGGGCCCCCTGCTGCTGCAGTCGTTCCTGCTCCTGGTTGCGATGTCGGCGATCATGGGAGTCGCGGCCTATCTGATGATCCTGTTCGTTCTCCCGGATACCTACCGTGCCGCGACCACCGTCATCCTGCCCCTGGCCATCGCATCGGTGATCTTCGGCCTCACCCGTGTTCAACAGGGTATTCTCATAGCCCTCGGTGCAGAGGGTCGGGTTTCGGCCGTGGAGATCCTCGGCACCGCGGTTTCATTGCTCGCATATGTTGCACTGATCCCCGGCTATGGGATGCTGGGAGCCGCCTACGGTTCCATCATCGGGTACAGCGCCTGTGCGGTGGCCGCGGCCTTCGCATTGATCAGCGTGAACAGAACCAGGAGAAACCCATGAGGAACCCCGACATTCTGATCATCTCCCACTTCGCCGAGGAGCGGGATTCAGCCAACTGCCGCTTTCATGAGCTCGCCGGGATCCTGGCCCGGCGCGGAGCCGACGTGGAGCTTGTCACCTCCTCCTTCCTGCACACCCATAAGCGGGATCGGGACGCTCAGGATTCCCAGGTCGCCGACTACCGGATCACCCGTGTCACCGAACCCGCCTACTCCTCGAACGTCTCCTTCGCTCGACTGCGCAGCCACCGGATTCTGGGCAGGAACCTTATGGACTACCTTGATTCGCGTGCCGTGCCCGATGTGATCTTCTGCGCCATGCCCTCCACCGACGTGGCGGAGGCGGCGGCGAGGTACGCCGGCGACAAGGGTGTGCGGCTGATCCTGGATGTCCAGGATCTGTGGCCGGAGGCCTTTGAGCTGGTACTCAAACCCCGATGGCTGTCCCATCAGCTGCTGACCCCGCTCAGGCGTCGCGCGGAGCGCATCTACCGTGCGGCCGATGAGTGCGTCACCGTCTCCGAGACCTACTCGCGCAGGGTCCGCGAGGCGCGGGGGTCGACGGGCGGGGTGTCCACGACCTATCTGGGCACCAACCTCGGTGAGTTCGATCAGTTCGGGGCCGAACCCTTCGACGACACCGGTGACGCGCTTGCGCTCGCTTATATCGGCACCCTCGGCCACAGCTACGATCTGCCGCTGGTTTTCGAGGCGCTCCGCGAGCTGAAGGGGCGGGATCGCGACGTCATCCTGCACATCATCGGTTCCGGCCCGCTCGAGAGCCGGTGGCGTGACGATGCCCGGGACCTGGGCGATTCCGTGCGCTTTCATGGGCGGCTCGGTTATCCGGAGATGGTCGCCCGGCTGCGCTCCTGCGATATCGCGGTCAATCCAATCGTGCCCGGGGCCGCGCAGAGCATCATCAACAAGGTCTGTGATTACGCCGCCGCGGGCTTGGCGGTGGTGAGCACGCAGGAATGCGAGGAGTACCGCCAACTGCTGGACGACTACGGTGCCGGAATCAACTGCCGGCCGTCATCCAGCGATGTCGCCACCGCAATCGCGGAGCTCGCCTCCGATCCTGTCCTGCGCCGGAGCATGGGGCGGGAGTCTCGGAGGATGGCCGAGGAACTGTTCAACCGCGCCGAAACCTATGAATGTTTAGCAGATCGGATACTTCCATGAGAAGACCTGACACCCCCGCAACGGGCGTGGGCTCGGGGAGACTCTGGGTCCTGCTCATCATCATCGCGATCCTGCCCGTGGCGTTGATCACCACCCTGGATCTGCCGGTACCCCTGACCGCCGGTGTCGGAGCGGCTTACCTGCTGCAGCTGGTGGTGGTGTGCGTTGCACTGCTCCGCCTGCGGATCCAGCCGCAGGACCCCTGGATCTGGATCGCGGTGCTCTACGCCTGCCTGCAGGTGGTGACCCTGGTCAGTGCCTGGCTCGCCGGCCTGGACACCGACCTGATGGACCTGCTCGGCGTCGTCGGCAAGCTCCTCGGCGTGGTGATCTACGCGGGTGTGGCACAGGCGATGACGCCGAGCGAGAGGCAGATGGGGGATTTCCTCCGGGGCTTCCTGTGGCTCACGGTCCTCACCGTCATCGTCAACGTTGCGCTCAACGCTGGGGATTTCTCCAGCATCTCCACCGTCACCTCCAGCTACGAGCTGGACTTCTCCAGCTTCTTCGCCAACCGCAACCAGTACGGGTTCTTCCTGTTCCTCAGCATCGTCGCGCACGCGCTGTTTCTCCACGGCAGGAGGCCCGGCCCGGTGAGCATCCTGCTGTTCGCCGCCCAGTTCGGTTCGCTAATTCTGACCATGTCCCGGACCTCGCTGATCGCGGTGCTCATCTTCGCCCTTGTCTTCGCGGTGCTGCATCTGAGGAGCAGGCCGACGTTCCTGATTTCCTTCATCGTCCTCGGGGGATTCGCCGTGCTGCTGGCCAACTACCTGGGCCTGATGGACACCCTGAGAAAGGTCCTCGTCCGCCCCAGCTCGGGCCTCGCCGGTCGGGATGACCTCTGGCAACTGGGTCTGGGCATCTGGTACGACCACAATATCCTCTTCGGGGTCGGTGCCTTCAACGGCATCGACATGGCCCAGCAGCTCGGTATGACCACCGCGGAGTTCCACAGCTTCTTCGTTGAGACACTGGTCGGCGGCGGACTGGTCGAGATGCTGGTGCTGCTGGTCATTGTGTCGATTGCCTGGTCCCGACTCGCCCGCAGCCCTCTGGACAGCTACCGCCGCCACGTCCTCTACGCCTCCGGCGTGGCCGTGGCCGTGTACTCCCTGGCCGAGAGCGCCTCACTGTTCAGCATCGGCCTTGTGGGAACGGTGTTCACGGTTTTCGTCATCACCCTGCCCATCCTCTACAGCAATCTGCGCCCCTCCGAAGCGGAGGTGCCCGACCGGTCCTCCGGTCGCGTACCCGGGTGTGCGAACGCCCCGTCATCCCCGCAACTGTGAAGACCCTCCAGGAGAAGAGACCCACCATGCAGCGTTCCGGACCCGCACCCGATCTGACACCGCCGACCCCGTCCTTTGTCATTGATGTGCCCCTTCTCGAGTCCTTCCTCCACAGTTTCCAGCGGGCCCTGCTCACGCACTGGCCGAACTCGATCCTGTCCTACTCCTTCAAGACCAACTCCCTGCCCTGGCTCGTGACCTTCATGCGTGAGCACGGCGCGTGGGCGGAGGTCGTCTCCGATACCGAATACGAGCTGGCCCTGACTCTGGGCTACGAGCCGGCGCGCATCGTCTACAACGGGCCGATCAAGAGCCGGCAGCGGCTGCGCTCAGCGCTATTGGAGGGCTCGATCATCAACCTGGATGCGAAACGTGAGGTGGAGTGGACGGCTGAGCTTGCGCGCGAGCACCCCGAACTCGAACTGAAGGTGGGGCTGCGGGTCAACTGGGATCTCGAGGCCCACTGCCCGGGGGAGAGCACCACCGGCGAGGACGGTAGCCGCTTCGGCTTCAATGCCGACAACGGTGAGCTGGATGAGGCGATTTCCGAGCTGAGCTCATCCGGGGTGGCGATAGCGGGTCTGCACATGCACCGCAATTCCCGCTCCCAGGGTCTGGGGGTGTACCGTGCCGCCGCCGGGGTGGCCGCCGCGCTGATCACCTCCCGGAACCTGACGCCGGAGTGGATAGACATCGGAGGGGGATTCTTCGGCGGAGTGGACGCACAGCCGACCTTCGACGACTACGTCTCCACGATCCTGGAGGTGCTCTCCCCCGTGGTCGACATCACCCGGACCCGGCTCATCGTCGAGCCGGGGGGTTCCCTGATCGCGGTTCCGGTGGAGTTCCACGCCGGGGTGATCGATGTCAAGAAGGTCGGTCCCGCCACCTTCGTGGTCACCGACGCCAGTCGAACCAACATCGATCCCCTCTTCCGCCGCCGGCGCCCCTTCGACATCGAACTCCACGCCTCCTCCACCGAAACCGTCCCCAAACAGATTCTCAGCGGTTTCACCTGCATGGAGGATGACCGCCTCATGACTCTCAGTGATGCCCCCGCCCTCCACCGGGGCGATCGCATCATCTTCAACAAGGTTGGCGCTTACACGATGTGCTATCAGTCGATGTTCATTGAGTACCAACCGGAGGTCTATGTGCGCACCGCGGACTCCCTGACCCGCGTCCGCCGGAAGTGGGGCGTCACCGAGTACCTCCAGGGCGTGGAGTAACCGGTGTCCGTACGAACGCGTTTCGACGCCTCCACCGCAGCAAGCGGGTACGCGGGCGGACCCGCGACCGCGGCCCCGCCCAGTTCCAGCAAACGACCCAGACGTAGGATGTGTGCCACATGAATAGGATTACCGGTCTCGATGTCGCGCGTGCGCTGGCGATCATCGGGATGATCGCCGCCCATCTCGCCGGCACGACCATTGTCACCGAGGGCTACCCGGCCGTGTTGTTCGCGGTGCTCGCCGGAGTGTCCTCCGGCATCATCGCCGATCGCGCCCGCCTGATCATCCGCGGTGTCCTGCTCATCATCATCGGTGTGGCGCTTGAACCACTGCCGCACTTCATTCCGGTGGTGCTCGCGTCCATGGGCGTGATCGTCATCTCCATCGGATTGTTGTACCGGTTGAGAACCCAGACGCTCCTGTGGATACTTTTCGCACTGATCCTCCTCGGTGTCCCGGCGCAGATGTGGCTCGGTGAGAACTATGACATTCCGCTGGTCACAGGCGTCTATCCGGTGAACGCGTGGATCATCTACGGCATCGTCGGCCTGCTCATCAGAAGGTATCTGCTGCACTCCGCCGGGCGCCAACGGATCGTTCTCGGCGAATCCCTCGCGGTTGCCGCGATCGGCCTGCTCATCCACGCCGGTCCCCTGGTCTACGTCAACATCGCCGACGGTTCCTTCCTGATGGGTGTTCTCTCGCCGGTTCCCCACAGCGGCGGGCTCCTCGACATCGCCTTCTCCGCCGCGGCGTCCATCTTCGTCATCTGTGCCTGCCTCCTGCTGTGCAGGAACGCCACCGTCGACAAGCTCCTTTACCCGCTGCGCGCGATGGGGTCGATGTCCCTGACCTCATACGTGGCCCATATCCTGGCGGTCTCCGTCGCCGTCGCCGGTGACTTCATCGTCCTGCCCAGTGGCGAGAACCCGGTCTTCGATTTCGTCGCCTTCGCGTGGGGCAGCATCATCGCCCTCCTCGTGTTCGCCGTGATCTGGAAGCACTTCTTCACCCGCGGACCACTGGAGGCGCTGATGAGAGTGATCATCGAGGCCCTCGCCCCCGCCAGGACGAACAGGCGGGTCGGCGTCGGCGCGCGGGAGTGATCCCCGGCTCCGGTATCCGGCTTTGGAAGGCGCCCGCCAAAACATTCCCGGGAAGCGGAAAGTGTGGTTTGCTCAGTGGCATGGGCGAATCAGTTTCCTCGGACAGGTACACCCCGCGCCAGCGCACCCAGTACCGGCAGCTGCTCGCAGAGGATCTCGAGATCTTCGACCGGCATCTGCAGAGGTCCGATTTCGATGACCACGGATCCATCGGGTTGGAGCTCGAACTCAACCTCATCGACTCCGACATGCAACCGGCGCGTCTGAACCGGGAGGTGCTCGCCGGACTCGACGAGGAGTTCCAGTCCGAGATCGGAAGCTTCAACGTCGAGATGAACCATCCTCCCCTGTCGGTGCAGGGGGACGGATTGAAACGACTGGAGGCGGGGCTGGTCTCGCGCCTGAATCAGGTGCGGGCGTCCGCGGCGACACAGGGGGCCGGAGTGGCGATGATCGGCACGCTGCCCACCATCACCCCCGAGTTCCTGGGCGACGGCCTGTGGATGACCCAGGAGAACCGGTACAACGCGCTCAACAACGCGGTTATGGAAAGCCGTGGCGAACTTGTCCACATCGACATCGCCGACCGCGAGCACGTGGTGCAGGACTTCGCCGACATCTCTCCCGAATCCACCTGCACCTCGATCCAGCTCCATCTGCAACTGGCCCCCAACCGTTTCGCCGACGCCTGGAACGCCTCACAGGCGATCGCGGGTGTGCAGGCGGCTCTCAGCGCGAACTCACCGTTGTTCCTGGGACGACGCGTCTGGCACGAAAGCCGCATTCCCGTGTTCCAGCAGTCGATCGACACCCGCACCCCCGAGCTGGTCACCCAGGGGGTCCGGCCCCGGGTCTGGTTCGGTGAACGGTGGATCACCAGCGTCTTTGACCTCTTTGAGGAGAACGTCCGCTACTTCTCCCCCCTTATCGCCGAGTCGCGGGCCCTGTCGGGCACGCCGATGATGAGGGGCCGCTCCCCCGCCCTGCACTACCTCAACCTCCATAACGGAACGGTCTGGAGGTGGAACCGGCCCATCTACGCCCCCGGCGAGCAGCGATCCCACCTGCGTCTGGAAAACCGCCTGCTCCCCGCGGGCCCAACCCCAACGGACATCGTTGCCGACGCCGCGTTCTACTACGGTCTGGTCAAGTACCTTGCGGAGCAGAACCGGCCGGTGTGGTCGCGGCTCACCTTCGCCGACGCGGAGAAGAACTTCCTCTCCGGGGCCCGTTCCGGATTGTTCGCGCGGATGACCTGGCCGACCCTGGGTCAGGTCAACGTGGCGGACCTGGTCTGTGACCACCTTCTGCCGCAGGCGCGGGAGGGACTGGAAAGACTGGAGGTGGATTCCGACCTGATCGACCTCTATCTGGGCATTATCGACGCCCGCGCACGCAGCCGCCAGAACGGGGCCACCTGGCAGTTGCGGACCCTGGGCCGGGTGGAGGCACCCGGGAGCACCCCGGGTTCAGCCGGCCGCGCGGAGGCGCTGGCCACGATGCTCAGGCTCTACCTGGCCAACCAGGCCACCGGCGATCCGGTGCACACCTGGGACGTTCCATAAGCGCGCGGGCAGCCGATCCGCTTATGGAAGCCTAGACCGACAACGGCGCGTCCTGCGGAGTGACGGCGATCGGCAGGGCGGTCTCTCCCATGAGGTCGGCGTCGACGGCGGCGGCGCAGGCGCGGCCCTCCGCAATCGCCCAGACGATGAGGGATTGTCCGCGGCCGTTGTCACCGGCGACGTAGACGCGGGAATTGGTGGGACTGCGGTATTCGTTGTCGCGGATCATGCGGCCACGCTCATCGAAGGTGACGCCCAGATCGTGCGCCAGGCCGCCCTGTTCGGCACCGCTGAAGCCGAGGGCGATGAGGACGAGGTCGGCCTCGAAGGGAAACTCCGTGCCTTCGATGGGTTCGCGCTTTCCCGCCACGATGCGGATCTGGTTGGCGATCAGCCCGGTCACATGGCCCTGTTCCCCCTGGAATGACACGGTATTCACCGCGAACCTCCGCTCACCCATGGAGGATGCGGGGTTCCGGGACGCCAGCCCCAGGGCCGCGATCTCGTCGGCGGACTCGTCCCCGGTGATCAGGTAGTCGCCCTCCTCGTGGGCGGTGGCGGTACGGAACAGGTTGGGGTACATCGGCCAGGGGGTGGTCTCGGCACGGGTGAAGGGTGAGCGTGGCCGGATGTCAAACTGGGTGACCGACGCCGCGCCCTGGCGCAGTGCGGTGCCGAAGCAGTCGGTGCCGGTGTCGCCGCCGCCGATGATGACCACCTTCTTGCCGCGGGCGTCGATGGGCGTGGTGTTGATGTCGCCCTCGTTGACGTGGTTCTGTGCGGTGAGGAACTCCATGGCGGGGTAGATGCCGTCAAGATCGGCCCCCTCGACCTTCAGCGGTCGCGGGACGGGGGTGCCGGTGGCCAGGACGATGGCGTCATAGAGTGCGAGTTCCGCGGCCCGCGGTGAGGAATTGACGCGGAACTGCGTGCCCTCCGCCTCCATCTGTGCGATGCGACGGTCGATCCAGCGGTTCTCCATCTTGTACTCGGGCACCCCGTAGCGCATCAGACCGCCGATACGGTCGTCGCGCTCGAATACCACGACGCGGTGCCCGGCACGGGTGAGCTGCTGGGCCGCTGCCATCCCGGCGGGACCCGATCCCACGACGGCGACGGTCAGGCCGGTGTCGAAGGTGGGCTTCACCGGCTCCACCCAGCCCTTCTCGAAAGCGTGCTCGACGATGGCGAGCTCAACGTTCTTGATGGTCACGGCATCATCGTTGATGGCCAGGACACAGGAACCCTCGCAGGGCGCGGGGCACAGCCGACCGGTGAACTCGGGGAAGTTGTTGGTGGCGTGGAGCCTGTCGTAGGCCTCTTTCCACCTGCCCTGACGTACCAGGTCGTTCCACTCCGGGATGATGTTGCCCAGGGGACAGCCCTCGTGGCAGAAGGGCACTCCGCAGTCCATGCAGCGTGCTGCCTGTTCTTCGATCTGCCCCGCCGGGGCCTTCTCGTAGACCTCGCGGTAGTCGAGCAGACGCAGTGGCACCGGTCGGTGCGCGGGCTCGGCGCGGGTGTATTTCTGGAATCCGTGTGGATCGGCCATTAGCTCACTGCCTCCATGATCTTGACAGCAGGGTCCTCACCCTGTGCTGTTGCGGTTTCGATGATTCCGAGCACCTTCTTGTAGTCCCGGGGCATGACCTTGATCAGGTCCGAGGCGCGGTACTGCGTGGGGCTGCCGGTCAGTGCGATGTGGCGGGAGATCAGTTCATCGACCTCGAGCATCTCGTCTGCGGCGAGGTCCTCGAGCTCCACGAGCTCCGGGTTGATCTTCTCCCGCAGACCCGGTCCGTTGACAACGAAGGCGACTCCGCCGGACATACCTGCGCCGAAGTTCTCCCCGATCGGTCCGAGGACGATGGCCCGGCCACCGGTCATGTACTCGCAGCCGTGGTTGCCGATTCCCTCGACCACCGCCGTGGCACCGGAGTTGCGGACGCAGAAGCGTTCGCCGACCTGACCCGCGATGAACATCTCACCACTGGTGGCTCCGTAGCCCAGGACGTTGCCGGCGATGATGTCCGGGTTGGTCTTGAGCTGCTTGGGCGCACGGGAGTCCGGGCGGATGATTATCCGTCCACCCGAGAGGCCCTTGGCCACGAAGTCATTGGCGTCACCGGTCAGGTTGATGGTGATTCCCGCGGGCAGGAAGGCGCCGAAGGAGTTGCCCGCACAGCCGGTGAGGTTGAGGGTGATGGTGTCATCGGGCAGCCCGGCCGCACCGGCGGCGCGGGTCAGCTCGGAACCGAGCATGGTCCCCACCGAACGGTTGACGTTGCTGACGCGGTAGTCAAGGGTGATCCGTGCGTTCACACCGGCCGCCGCCCTGGTGATGGTGTCCGCTGCCGCGGAGATGATCTGATTGTCCAGGGCCTTGTCCAGGGCGTGTTCCTGCGTGGTGGTGCAGCGGACGTCCTGCTCCGGAAAGTGCGGGGTCGCGGGGCGGTGGAAGATCGGGCTGAGATCGAGATGGGGTGCCGCATTGGCGCGCTTGCGCAGGACCTGCGCCTGTCCGACGGCCTCGTCGACGGTGCGGAAGCCCAGCTGCGCCAGGTACTCGCGCACCTCCTCGGCGATGAAGGTGAAGAAGTTGACCACATGCTCGGCCTTTCCGGTGAACTTCTTACGAAGTTCCGGATTCTGCGTTGCGACGCCCACGGGGCAGGTGTCGAGGTGGCACACACGCATCATGATGCAGCCCTCGACGACCAGTGGCGCGGTGGCGAAACCGAACTCCTCCGCGCCGAGCAGCGCGGCGATGACGACGTCACGGCCGGTCTTGAGCTGGCCGTCACACTGCACCCGGATACGGTCGCGCAGACCGTTGAGCAGCAGCGTCTGCTGGGTCTCGGCCAGACCGAGCTCCCAGGGGCCGCCGGCGTGCTTGAGGGAGGTCAGCGGCGAGGCGCCGGTGCCGCCGTCATGGCCGGAGATCAGCACCACATCGGCGTGCGCCTTGGACACTCCCGCGGCGACAGTTCCCACACCCTGCTCGGCAACCAGCTTGACGTGGATGCGGGCATCCTTGTTGGCGTTCTTGAGATCGTGGATCAGCTGAGCCAGGTCCTCGATGGAATAGATATCGTGGTGAGGGGGCGGGGAGATCAGGCCGACACCCGGGGTGGTGATCCGGACCTCCGCGATCCAGGGGTAGACCTTGTTCGGCGGAAGCTGACCGCCCTCACCAGGCTTGGCGCCCTGTGCCATCTTGATCTGGATGTCGGTGCAGTTGTTGAGGTAGTTGCTGGTCACACCGAATCGTCCCGAGGCGACCTGCTTGATGGAGGAACGCCTCCAGTCACCGTTGGGCTCGACGTCGAAGCGGCGCGCATCCTCGCCGCCCTCGCCGGAGTTCGACATTCCGCCCAGGCGGTTCATGGCGATCGCCAGCACCTCGTGGGCCTCGGCGGAAATGCTTCCATAGGACATCGCGCCGGTGGAGAAACGCCTGACGATCGATTCGATAGGCTCCACCTCATCCAGGGGAATCGGCTGACGGTCCGTGCTGAACTCGAACAGGCCACGGATGGTGCCCAGTCGCTGCGACTGGTCATCGACCTTTCGGGTGTAGTCCTTGAAGATCTCGTAGCTGCCCGTCTTCGTCGCGTGCTGCAGCTTGAAGATGGTCTCCGGGTTGAACAGGTGGTACTCACCCTCGCGCCGCCACTTGTACTCCCCGCCCAGGTCGAGCTCACGGTGGGCGTGCTCCTCGGGGCGCGGGAGGAAGGCGCTGCGGTGGCGGGACTCGACGTCGGCGGCGATCTCCTCGAGACCGATGCCGGAGATCGGGGAGTCGATGCCGCCGAAGTAGGAGTCCAGGAGTTCCTGGTGCAGACCGGTGACGTCGGCAAGCTGTGCGCCTCGGTAGGAGGAGACTGTGGCGATACCCATCTTCGACATCACCTTGAGCACACCGGTGGTGGCCGCGCGAACATAGTTGCGGGAGGCGCCGTCAAGGTCGAGGTCTCCCAGCTGACCCTTGATCCGCAGCTCATCGATGGTCTCGAAGGCCATGTAGGGGTTGATTGCGTCGGCACCGAAGCTGATCAGCATGGACAGGTGGTGCACCTCGCGGGCATCACCGGACTCCACGACCAGCGAGCATCTAGTTCGGGTGCGCTGCTGGACCAGGTACTGGTGGACCGCGGATGTCAGCAGCAGGGCGGGAATGGGCGCCAGGCGCTCATCGGATTCACGGTCGGAGAGCACGATCAGGGACCTGCCCTGGCGGATCGCCTCGGAAACCTCACGGCGAACCCTGGCGATGGCCGCCTTCATGCCCGCACCGTGGTGGGCGACGGGGTAGAGACCGGAGATCACCGCTGCACCGAAGGAATCCCATTCACCGTGGTCATCGGCATGGATGAGGGTGGCCAGCTCGTGGTTGTCAATGATCGGTGAATCCAGACGGATCCTCCGTGCGGCGTCCGCCGAAGGGGTGAGCACATCGGACTGTGCACCCAGCAGGGTGTACATGCTGGTCACCGGCTTCTCCCGGATGGAGTCCAGCGGCGGGTTGGTCACCTGGGCGAAGCGCTGGGCGAAGAAATCATAGAGCATCCGCGGCCGCTGGGAGATCGCGGCGATGGGGGTGTCCGATCCCATGGAACCGATGGCCTCCGTGCCGGAGAGGGCCATCGGCTGAATCAGGAGATCCACATCCTCCTCGGTGATGCCGAAGACGCGCTGGCGCAGCACCACTCGGTCATGGGGCATGTACTCGTAGCGGGTCTGTGGCAGCCCGTCAAGGTGGACGAAGTTGTCGTTGATCCATTCACCGTAGGGGTTGGCGGTGGCCAGGTTCTCCTTGATCTCCTCATCCTCGATGATGCGCCCCTCCTGGGTATCCACCAGGAACATCCGGCCAGGCTGCACCCTGGTCCGCTTGATCACGTGGGCGGGGTCCAGATCGAGCACGCCGGACTCGGAGGCCATGACCACCAGGCCGTCGTCGGTGATCCAGATTCGGCCGGGGCGGAGACCGTTGCGGTCCAGCACCGCGCCGACGAAGCGACCGTCGGTGAATGCCAGCGCCGCCGGCCCGTCCCACGGCTCCATAAGGCAGGAGTGGTACTCGTAGAAGTCCCTGAGCTTCGGGTCGATGGTTCCATTGTGCTCCCACGCCTGCGGGATCATCATGGCCACCGCGTGCGGCAGGGAGTAGCCACCAAGGTGCAGCAACTCTAGCGCCTCATCGAAGCGGGCGGTATCCGAGGCCTCCGGCGTACAGATAGGCAGGACCTTGTTCAGTGGACCGAGGTGACTGGACTCGATGAGCGCCTCCCGGGCGCGCATCCAGTTCTCATTGCCGCGGACGGTGTTGATCTCACCGTTGTGCGCCACGAGCCGGTAGGGGTGGGCGAGCGGCCAGCTGGGGAAGGTGTTGGTGGAGAACCGTGAGTGCACCAGGGCGATCGCGGTTTCCATAAGCGGATTCTGCAGATCGCGGAAGAAGCCCTCCAGCTGCAATGTGGTGAGCATTCCCTTGTAGACGATGGTGCGGGCCGACAGGGATGGGAAATAGGCCGTTTCCACACCGTTGGTGGTGCCCAGTTCCCGCTCGCAGCGCTTGCGGATGAAGAACATCACGCGGTCGAGTTCAATGCCCTCCTTGCCCTCCACCGAAAGGAAGATCTGGTGGAAGCTCGGCATGGCCTCCTTGGCCATCGAACCGAGTTCGCGGGCGTCCACCGGGACGGCGCGCCAACCGAGAACGGTGGCGCCCTCCTGCTCAGCGATCCTCTCGATGCCACGCCGGGCGTCGAGCATGGCCATACGGGCCGAGGGAAGGAATGCGATACCGGTGGCATAGTGCCCCGCCCCGGGCAGGGTGATGCCCTCCTCGGCGGCCACGGCGCGGTAGAAGCCGTCGGGGATCTGCAGGAGGATGCCGGCACCGTCACCGGTGTTCTTCTCTGCTCCTGCCGCACCGCGGTGATCAATGTTGACCAGTGCGCGGATCGCCTTGTCCACAATGCTGCGGCTCGCGCGACCGTGGATATCGGCGACGAATGCCACTCCACAGGCGTCATGCTCGAATGCCGGGTTGTAGAGGCCTTCTCTCTTCACTGTGCTCACCTTCAATCTGTGTACCCCCAAATGGGCAACTATCGATCGTTCGATTTACAGAGAATCAGGCGGATGGCCCGCAATGCAAGCGCGCATGCGACTCCTTTCGATCAACCTATAGGAAAAGAGGAGGTCACGTGACGCCTCTGTGGTGCAATTCACATTTCGGCCAGAATTCACCACTCCCGGCCACAGTGTGACCGGAGTCGCCGATATGCGGGCCTCCCGCGCGAACTCACGCAGCAATGTAAGGACAATTCATTCTGCATATGCGAGTTATTTTCCCCCGTATTGCCCCCGTATTTATGGGCGCCCGGCGGCGGCAGTCGGGATGTCCCCGGGGGCGTCGTCACGCAAAAAGCGCAGGTTAGACAACCTAAAGTGACGGGCCCGACGACAGTGACCCGCGGGCGTCGAGAATAAAAGTTGTTATGACTGATTGACGTGACATATGTACTTCTGCCACCATTAATCAAATTGGTGATGTGAGTCACCGTTTATCACAAGGTGTTTCGCGGATCTCAATCCGCGCCCGACTCTAGGAGACAAGATGGCAAGTACGTTCATCCAAGCTGATGTTCCCGAACAGAGTGGCAAGCTTCCCCCGCTGACACCGGGGCCGCATCAGCAGCGACTGTTCTACGTCGCACTGGTGGCCACCTTCGGCGGACTGCTCTTCGGCTACGACACCGGCGTCATCAACGGCGCCCTCCACCCGATGTCCATCGAGCTCGGCCTCACCGCCTTCACCGAAGGCGTCGTGACCTCCTCACTGCTCTTCGGCGCCGCAATCGGTGCCATGATCTTCGGCCGTGTCTCCGATTTCTGGGGCCGGAGGAAGACGATCATCCTCCTCGCCGTGGCCTTCTTCATCGGCACCCTGGTCTGTGTGTTCACCCCCAGCATGGAGATCATGGTCGTGGGCCGGATCATCCTCGGCCTCGCGGTCGGCGGCGCCTCCACGGTGGTTCCGGTCTACCTCGCGGAGATCGCACCCTTTGAAACGCGTGGCTCACTCGCGGGCCGCAACGAGCTCATGATCGTCGTCGGCCAGCTGGCGGCCTTCATCATCAATGCGATCATCGGCAACATCTGGTCCGACACCACCGGTATCTGGCGCATCATGCTCTCCATCGCCGCGATTCCCGCCATCGCCCTGTTCGTCGGTATGCTGCGCGTCCCCGAGTCACCGCGCTGGCTGGTCGACCGCGGACGCATCGACGAGGCACGCCAGGTTCTGGAGAGGGTCCGCCCGGTCGATCGCGCCAGGGCCGAGGTCCTCGAGGTCGAGGCAATGGCAAAGGCGAGCGCCAACCAGGCCGAAAAGGCCATGAGCTTCGGAGACATCCTGAAGAACAAGTGGTTCGTGCGCATCGTACTGGTGGGTATCGGCCTGGGTGTCGCCCAGCAGCTGACCGGAATCAACTCGATCATGTACTACGGCCAGATCGTGCTCATCGAGGCGGGCTTCTCGGAATCGGCGGCCCTGATCGCCAACGTCGCCCCCGGTGTCATCGCCGTCGTCGGTGCCGTGATCGCCCTGTGGATGATGGACCGGGTCAACCGCCGCACCACCCTGCTCATCGGTTTCACCCTGACCACCATCTCCCATGTCCTCATCGGTATCGCCTCCGTGGCCTTCCCCGTCGGCGACCCGCTGCGCCCCTTCGTCATCCTCACCCTGGTGGTCGTGTTCGTGGGCTCCATGCAGACCTTCCTCAACGTGGCCATCTGGGTCATGCTCTCCGAGATCTTCCCGCTGGCCATCCGCGGCATCGCGATCGGCATCTCGGTGTTCTTCCTCTGGGTCTCCAACGCATTCCTCGGACTGTTCTTCCCGACCCTGATCGCGGCCGTCGGACTGACCGGCACCTTCTTCCTCTTCGCGGGTATCGGAGTCCTGGCACTGCTGTTCATCTGGACCCAGGTTCCGGAGACCCGCGGACGCACCCTCGAGGAGATCGACCGCGACGTCACCAACGGCGTCATCTTCGACTCCCAGATCCGTCGGGGAAAGGTGGTCTGAGCATCCGGATAGCGCACAGGTAAGACACTTGAAGAATTCTCCGCCGCACCCCCCTACCGCCACTTCCGGCGGGAGGGGGGTGCGGTCGTTGCTGATCTGTGTTCTACCGGTTGTAGGTGGTCTCGCCGGAGACCTCGGGCACCGTCACCCAGGCGCCGGAGGCGGCGCTTTCCAGCGCGGCGTCGGCGATCTCCGCCGCCGCCCAGCCATCGGCCGCAGAGGGTGCGAACTGCTCGCCTTCGGCCAGTGAACGCAGGAACAGTGCGGCCTCGATGGTCTTGAGGTCATCGAAGCCCATGCTCAGTCCCGGCCCCGGCTGGAAGCGGGCGAAATCACCGAATCCGGGTCCGGCCATGACGGTGCGGTATCCGTCCCTGGAATCGGCGATCTGGAGCTCATTGAGCCGGTGGAAGTTCCACCGCAGTGATCCCTTTGTTCCATAGACATCGATGATGTACTCGGCCCGCGGTCCGACGGCGATCCGGCTGGACTCGAAGACCCCGATCGCTCCGGAATCAAACCGTGCGATGACGGCCGCGTAGTCCTCATTCTCCACCGGCCCCACCGGCCCCCCACCCGCGGAGGCGGAGAGGTGGCTGGTGGCACCCGCCGTGGGCAGGGGGCGCTGCCTTATCACCAGGCTGTCGGCGGCAGTGACGCTGTCGATGCGCCCGACGATGAACTGCGCCAGGTCGAAACCGTGCGAAAGCAGGTCCCCCAGCACACCGGTGCCAGCGAGCTCCCGCTTGAACCTCCAGGTCAGGGTGCTGGCGGGATCGGAGGAATAGTCCGCGAGGAAACTGACCCGGACATTGGTCACCTCCCCGATCCCGCCGGAGCGCACCAGCCGGCGCGCCTCCGCGATGGCCGGAACGTTGCGGTAGTTGAAACCGACGGCGGTGACCAGACCTGCCCGCTCTGCCGCCTCGGCGATTTCGCGTGACTCCTGTGCGCTCCGCCCCATCGGCTTTTCGATCCAGAAGGGCTTTCCCGCCTCCACCGCGGCCAGTGCGATCTCGCGGTGCAGGAAGTTCGGGGAGCAGATGGACACCGCGTCGATCTCGGGATCGGAGAGCAGTTCGCGGTAGTCGGCGACCGCCCGGGCAAAACCCAGCGTGTTCACGGCGAGATCGCGTGCGGTGGCATCCGGGTCCGCCGCCGTGTGTAGCACCGGCTCGACATTGAGCTCCGGGTAGCGCCGCGGTGCGGACAGATAGGAGCGCGCATGCAGACCCCCCATCCAACCCAGGGAGATGATACCGATATTGAGATTCTTCACTTCTTCATTCCTGGCTTTCCCATAGGTGGGGTGCCGGGGACGGCACCCCTGGTTTCTTTAGTCACAGGGCCCTGTTTGCGGCGATGAGCACCTCGGCGGCGACTCTCACGCCCTCCTCGCGGCCCAGCGAGGTGTCCTCGTGTTCGATGTTGACCAGCATGTCCGGATCAACGCGGTGCAGAGCCCGCAGGAACTCGGTCCAGTAGGCGGTGTCGTGTCCCCTGCCCAGCGCCACGAAGTCCCAGGAGGAGTTCTTCGGCCACTCGTTGACCCACTCATCGCCGCCGAGATTCGTGCGCTGCTCATCCGGGCGCAGCCGGCGGAAGCTGTTGTCCAGGACGCCGTTGAGACGTGCCCACTGCGGGTTGATGCGAACATCCTTCGCCGCGGCGTGCACGACCAGCTCCCCCAGGTGATCGATCACGGCCACCGGATCCATCTGCTGCCAGAACAGATGGGAGGCATCGAGTTCGACACCGAGGTGGGTGGCCCCGGTGACATCCATGAGCTTGTGCACATCGGCGGAGTTGAACACGAGGTTCTGCGGGTGGAGCTCGAGGGCGACCTTGACGCCGTGGTCGGCGGCGAAGCGGTCAATGTCGCGCCAGAACGGCGCCGCGATGTCCCACTGGTAATCAAGGACGTCCAGACCGGCGGAGTTCCAGGCGTTGACTACCCAGTTCACACGCCGGGATCCGGGTTCACCCCCGGGCAGCCCGGACATGGTGACCACGCGGGTCTGCCCGAGGCGGTGCGCGAGCCGGATGGATCGGCGCAGATCCCGGGCATGGGCGTCGCCGATCACGGAATCAGGGTGGAGGGGGTTTCCATTGCAGTTCAACCCGTAGATCTCGACGCCGGTGCCCTCGAAGGTGCCGAGAAACTCGTCACGTGCGTCGTCGCTGACGAGGATGTCGTCCATGGTGGGAATGTGCACCGCCGGCAGGAATCCACCGCTGTTGAGTTCGATGCCGGTCAGACCGGCCTCGGCGATGGCCCGGAGTGCCTCGGGGAGGGGACGATCATGGAAGATCGCGTTGTACAGACCCAGTTTCATCTTCTTGTCCTTGGTGGCGAGTATCAGAGGAGTGCGTTCTCGAGTGCGGGAACATCGACCGTGCGGCCGCCTTCGGCCGCGGATTCGGCGACCGCGTCGATAAGCTGCATGTTGTGCAGTCCCTCGGCGAAGCTGGCGTTGCGGGGCAGGCTCTCGGACTCGGGAACACCGGCGACCTCCTCGAGGAAGGCCCGTGCCTGGTAGACGAACTGCTCGTTTTGTCCGACACCGACGCCGGGGGCGTCCATCGCCAGGCCGCCGCGCCAGTAGGGGTGGTGAGGTCCCAGGGTGACGGTGCGGTAGCCTGCATCGCTGTCCTGCGGGGTGAAGATCTGGAACTGGCCCGGGCTGCGGAAATCGAAGATCGCCGAGCCGCGCTCGCAGAAGACCTCGAATCCGAGGGAGTTGGGGTGGCCCTGGGAGACACGGCTGACCTGTAGGGTCGCGGTGCCGCCACCGGCGAAGCTGCCGGAGAAGGAGGCGATGTCATCATTTTCCACAGCCTCGTACTCATCGGAGACGGCACCACCCTCGTGGCCGACGACGTTGCCCACGGGCCTGGGCCGTTCGCCGATCACGGTGCTGAGCTGTCCACCGCGGACCTCGGAGAATTCCGAGCCGGCGATGAACTCCGCCAGATAGGTCAGGTGGCTGCCCACGTCGGCCAGTGCTCCGGAGCCGTTGGGGCCCTTGTAGCGCCAGCTCATCGGTGCATTCGGGTTGGAGCCGTAATCGGTCCAGTAGAAGCCGTTGATGTGCAGGACCGCACCGAGTTCGCCGGACCGCACCAGATTCCGGATGTGGGCGATGCCGGGTGACCTGCGGTAGGTCAGACCGATCCGGGCCACACGGTCGGAGGCCTCCGCGGCCGACACCATCGCCTCGGCGTCGGCGATGGTGTCCGAGAGGGGCTTTTCACACAGGACGTGCTTGCCGGAGGCCAGCAGGGCCTCGACGATCTCGCGGTGCAGCGCGTTGGCCACCACGACGCTGACCACGTCGATGTCATCGGCGTCGACAATGGCCTGCCAGGAGGTGTCAAAGCGCTCAAAGCCGAAACGTCGGGCGGTCTCCCGCGCCAGGGGCTCGTATGCATCGGCAATGCTGACCAGGCGGACCGGCGGAAGCTCTCCGCTGAACACGGTGGGTGCGGTTTTGTAGCCGGCGGCGTGGGCCTTGCCAGCCATGCCGGCGCCGATGACGGCGACCCGGATTTCCTGCAGGGACATGGGATCCTCCTTGATGTGAACTGGATTGTCAGAAATCCACGATGTGAGTTGGGACGCTTTTGGAGCGCTCCAAGAACAAGCTATACTCGCAGATATGTCCTGTCAATAAAACGAAGAGAGAAAATCACAATGAGCACGTCACGGCCCACGATCTACGATGTCGCCCGCGAGGCGGGGGTGTCCAAATCACTCGTCTCACTCGTGATCCGGGGTGCTCCGAACGTCAGCGCACAGTCCCAGGCGGCGGTGGAGGAGGCCATCAGAAAGCTGAACTACCAGCCCAATCGTGCCGCATCCGATCTTGCGGCCAAGCACACCCAGCTGATCACGATCCTCATCGATGACTACTCCAACCCGTGGTTCGTCGATCTGCTGCGCGGACTGGATGAGGTGTTCAGCCCGAAGGGGTACCGCCTCAGCGTCATCGACTCCTCGACGGTCAACCGCGGGGGTGACCCCCTCGCCAATGCGCTGTCCATGCGTCCTGATGGCATCGTCATCGCCCAGGACATCGACAGCCTGGGAATCGCCGACACCCCGGTCCCCTACGTCATCGCCGGTACCCGCATCGACTCCCCGACCGCGGCGGACACGATCACCAACGATGACGCGCTCGGCGCCCGCCTCGCAACCGAACACCTGCTGGATCTCGGCCACACCGCCATCGGCCACCTGAGCATGGCCGGCGGTGCCGGCGAGATCCGCAGGAGCAGCTTCGCGGCCACCATGGACGGCGCGGGTCAGGGAATAGTCAGCAGCTACCGCGGACCGGCCACGGAGGCGGCGGGCTATGTCAACACCCTCGAACTGCTGCGGGCACATCCCGGCATCACGGCTGTTTTCGCGGCCAATGACGTGATGGCCATCGGGGCGCTCGGCGCCGCGAGGGAGCTGGGACTGGAGGTGCCCGGCGATCTCTCGATCATCGGATATGACAACACCGCCCTCGCCCAGACCAGACTGATCAATCTCAGCACCATCGACGATGACAGCCTGGGCGTCGGCCGCAACTCCGGTGCACTGCTGCTGGCACTGATCGACGGCCGACAGCCCCGCGGGATCCGGCGCTCCCTGGAGCCCTCGCTGGTGGTGCGTGGCACCACCGCCCCGCGGGCACGGTAGCTAATCGACGCCCGCACCGTAGTCACCCCACGTGCCAGGGGTTGGGTAGATTGATTCCTGTGACCCCCCTGCAGCACCGCTTCGAGATCCCCCATCCGGGAACCAACGGGTACATATCGACCTGGGGCGCGCTGATGTCGGGGTGCCCGCCGCGGATCTTCCGGACACCTGATCAAGACTCCACGTCCCACGCCCCCTAAAGAGGTCCGGTCCACTCATGCCCCCATTACGATCGACGCTAGCAACCCTCGGCAGCTTTGCCCGCAGTGAGAAGACGGGCGGTCTGCTCCTTCTGCTCGCCACCGCCATCGCCCTGATCTGGGCGAACAGCCCCGCCCACGGCTCCTATGCCGCACTCCGCGATTTCACCTTCGGCCCCTCCGCCCTGCATCTGCACCTCACGCTCGGACAGTGGGCCGCGGACGGGCTCCTCGCGATCTTCTTCTTCGTCGTCGGGCTCGAGCTCAAACAGGAGTTCCTGGTCGGCTCCCTGCGCGATCCGCGGGCGGCCGCGATCCCCGTCGCCGCCGCCGCGGGCGGTGTCCTGGTTCCGGCGCTGATCTTTTTGCTGATCAACACCGTCTCCGGCGACGGGGTCCCCCACGGGTGGGCCATACCCACCGCCACCGACATCGCCTTCGCGGTCTCCATCCTCGCCGTGGTGGGTTCCGCGCTTCCCGCCGCACTCCGGGCATTCCTGCTGACCCTGGCGGTGGTGGATGATCTGATCGCCATCGTCATCATCGCGCTCGCCTACACCGACAGCATCTCGGTGCTCGCCCTGGTCTGCGCCTTCGCGCTGCTGGTGCTCTTCGGTGTGCTCGTCCAGCGCGGAATGACCATCTGGTGGATTCTGATTCCCCTGGCCGTCTCGGTGTGGGCCCTGGTCCACATCTCCGGCATCCACGCAACGGTGGCCGGGGTGCTTCTGGCCATGACGGTGCCGGTGCTCAACCCGGAGACCCCCGGAAGGAGCCTGAGCCAGCGCCTGGCGTGGCGTCTGGAACCGTGGTCATCGGCGCTGGCCGTGCCCGTCTTCGCCTTCTTCGCCGCCGGGGTGGCGCTCGGTGGTACCGCCGGTCTGCAGGCCGCATTCCGTGACCCGGTGACCCTGGGGATCATTGCGGGCCTGGTGCTGGGTAAACCGATCGGAATCCTGCTGACCACCTTCACGGTCTCACGGCTGCCATCGATGTCTCTGGATTCCACGCTGCTGTGGCGGGATCTGCTGGGCATGTCCATCCTCGCGGGCATCGGCTTCACCGTCTCCCTGCTCATCGGCGAACTCACCTTCGGTGCGGGCAGCGATCGGAATGAGCATGTCAAGGTCGGTGTCCTCACCGCCTCGCTGATCGCCGCGGTGATCGGATCGCTGTACCTCTCGGTGCGCAACCGCAGCTACCGGCGGCGCCGCTGACGGGTGGCGCCGCCTCACACCACGGCGGTCATGCCCCCGTCGACGAAGAGGTTCTGGCCGGAGACGAAACTCGAGGCATCCGAGGCGAGGAAGAGCAGTGTGCCGTGCAGCTCCTCGAAGCGGCCCCACCGCCTAGCCGGGGTCCGCTGGACCAGCCAGGAGGTGAAATCCTCATCCTCAACGAGTGCACGGTTCATGTCCGTGGCGAAATAGCCCGGCGAGAGCGCATTGACCTGGATGTTGAAACGGGCGACATCGGCGGCCATTCCCTTGGTGAGCTGGACCACGCCCCCCCTTGGTTGCCGAGTAGGGGGCGATGGTCTGCCGCGCCAGCAGTGACTGCACGGAGGCGATGTTGATGATCTTCCCCGACTCCCGCCCGACCATGTGCGGCAGCAGCGCGCGGGAGACATAGAAGGCACTGCTGAGATTGGCCGCCACGATGCCGTCCCAGTCATCGACGGAGAAGTCCTGGATCGGCGCCCTGCGCTGGATCCCGGCGTTGTTGACCAGGATGTCCGGGACACCGTACTTCCCCACCGCGGCCCCGAGGAACTCCATGACCTCATCGGGACTGGTGACATCGAAGGTCAGCGCGTGGGCGGGACGCCCCGACCGCTGCTCCACCTGTGCCCTCGTATCCTCGACCGCCGCGGCGTCCCTGCCGTGGACGATCACGCGCGCCCCGGCGTCCGCGAGCGCGAGCGCCAGCGAACGGCCGAGTCCGCGCGAGGATCCGGTAACCAGCGCCAGCCGGTCCGAGATATCGAAGATGCCGCTCATTTTTCCTCCATGGGGTTGCTGAATGCTCAGGCGGTCGGGCCGGTGAGCACCACGGTACGAGCCTGGCTGTCACTGACGACGACCGCGTCGAGCACCCGCAGCACCTCAACGCCCTGCTCCGCGGGCACGGGGCCGGGGCCGCCGTGTTCCACGGCCTCGGCGAGCTCGTCGTAGAACCGGGTGTAGTCCCCGCGCTCGGAGGGCACCTTCTCCACGCCGGCGTCGGTACGCAGCACGCCCCACCGTTCCTCCGCTTCGATCCCCCAGGTCTCGCGGTTGTCCGCGGGCATGTGGCCATCAAAGACCGCGAGCACCTGGACGTCGGCGTAGTCGGAAACATAGGAGCCCAGCGTTCCATAGAGGCGCATCTCGCGGGATACCAGGTGATCGACCTTGCTCGCGGAGATCCGGGAGAAGGCACCGGAGACATGCTCGATCTCGATGGCGAAGCGGGCGTTGGTCACACCCTCGGGCAGCTCGATCGAACCCAGCTGCGCCGTGACCGCCCGGGCCGGGCCCATGAGCACCAGGGCCTGGTCGACCACGTGGGAACCGAGGTCACGCAGCAGTCCGCCACCCGGGCCCGGCTCGAGGGTGTCGGGGGCGTCGAGGTCCAGCCGGAGATCAAGGCCACGGAGTTCGCCGAGCCGGCCACTGTCCCGCAGTGTGCGGGCGGTGACAAGGTCCGCGTCCTGGCGGCGGTTATGGAAGACGTTCAACAGCAGCCCGCGGCTGCGGGCGGCGTCGACAAGCTCCTGCGCCTTGTCCGCGCTCGGCGCGAAGGGCTTGTCGGCCACCACGGCGACGCCCGCGTCCAGGGCCTCAAGTACCAGGGCCTGGCGGGTCTCCGGCGGCGTGGAGATGACCACGGCGTCGACGCCGAGCGCAATCAGCTCGGCGAGGGAATCCACCGCGGTCAGCGTGGGGTCATCCTGGCGGACGGCATCCTTGGATGCCTGCGAACGGGCGACCACGCCGACGAGTTCGCAGTTGCGCGAGGCGCGAATGTAAGGGGCGTGGAACCAGCGTCCGCCCGTGCCGTAGCCGACGAGACCGATACGGATTGTCATGATGATCTAACCTTTCGAAATCTTGGTGAGGGCGCGCCCGCCTGCATCACTGTCGAGCAGGAGGGAGCCGATGAGAGGAAACAGGAAAAGCGCCGCGGCGAGCAGAAACGCGATGTTCATGCTCGGAGCGAGCTGCGTGCACAGCACCGCCACGGCAATGCCCAGTGACATTCCGAGCTGGTGCAGCGTCGCGGAGAGAACATTGGCGTGTGGAAGGGACTCCGCGTCCAAATCGGCGAACTGCAGAGTGTTGTAGGCGCTGAACCCCAGGGACCGGAACACCCCGGAGAGGAAGAGCAGCACACCGATCAAGACCAGCGGTGTGCCCGGACCGACGAGGACGAAGGCGGCCAGGGTCGCCGCCCCGGCCGCGTTGGAGAACACCAGCACGGCGCGGAAACCCCACCGCCGGATGATCGGGGTGGTCAGTGGTTTGACAGCGACATTGCCCAGGAACAGCGCCACCACCATCGTACCGGCCGCCGTTGCGGACCACCCGAAGCTGATCTGGAACAACAGGGTGAAAAGGAAGGGCGCAGCGGTGATCACCAGGCGGTAGACGCTTCCCGAGACATTGCCGACGCGGAAGGAGGCGAGACGAAAGACCGACAGGTCGAACAACCGTCCCGGCACCCGCAGCCACCGGATGACCAGCATCCCGGCCACCAGCGCACACCCCAGCAGGCACAGCGCCCACGCCCCCGACCGTGGGGCACCGGCCGATAGCATCTCGGCGCTGGCGGTGATGCACACCATCACCACCATCACTCCGATGAACCCGGTCCAGTCGAAGGGCCCTGGCCTTCTCTGCGTGCCGTGGGGCAGCACGAGGAGGCCGACCACCACCGCGATCACGCCCAGGGGAACATTGATCAGAAATATCCATCGCCAACCGATGGTATCGGCGATGACCCCGCCCAGCGCCGGCGCGATCACCGGGGCGACAAGTGCCGGCCAGGTCAGGTAGGCGATGGCGTCGAGGAGATCCTCCGGTCTGATCCCCCTGATCACCGCCAGCCGGCCCACCGGGACGATCAGGGCACCGCCGAGTCCCTGCAGAACCCGGGCGGCGCTGAGAACCGTGAGATCCGGAGCCAGGGCGCAGAGTCCGGATGCAAGCGTGAACACGACCAGGGCCCCGAGCAGCACCCTTCGCACGCCGAAGCGGTCGGCCAGCCATCCCGCGGCCGGGATACCCGCGGCGGCGGCGATCAGGTAGGCCACCAGGACAATTCCGACGTCCGTCGGCCGCACCCCGAAATCCGCGGCGATGGCGGGCACCGCCGTGGTCAGGATCGACCCGTCCAGGATCTCCAGGAACAGGGCCCCCGCGGCCAGCAGCGCGATCGGAGTGGAGAAGGAACTCCTCGAACTCACTTCAGATAACTCCCCTCGGGAAAAGCACAACGCCCCGCCCTTCCTCCGATGGTGTGTGAGAAAAGAGCGGGGTACCCGGTATGGCGGGTGAATGCGGGAAACTAGCCGATCAGCTCGCGGATCTTTGCCAGCTGGAAGCGGGAGACCTCATCCGCGTTCTCATCCTCGGCGAAGACGTTGGAGACGATCAGCGCGTCCTCACGGTCGAGGTAGCCGATTCCGCGCAGCGTGGAGAAGAGCTCCTCCCAGTTGACGTCACCGTCACCGATCCGGAGGTGCTGATGGACACGCACGGCGTTGCCCGGGGGGTTGGAGATGTAGCGCAGGCCGTGCGAACGGTGGTGATCGAAGGTGTCCGAGGCGTACACCGCGCCGAGACGCTCACCGATCTGCGGCAGCAGCGAACGACCCTGATCCCCCATATGGAAGGTGTGCGGTGCAACGTAGACGAACCCGACCTGACGGCTGTTCAGTCCACGGATCACCCGCAGCGCCTCCAGCCCGTCCTCGACAAAATCATCCGGATGGGGATCAATGTTCAGCCGCACGCCCTCGGTCTCAAGAACCGGGAGCAGTTCCTCCATGGAGCGGTAGAAGGCGTCCTCGGAATCCTCCTGCCGCTCCGGGCGCCCGGAGAACTCGGTGTTGAGGGTATCCACACCCAGATCCACTGCGATCTCAATGATCCTCCGGAAGTTCCGCACCGCGGCAACCCGCTGCACCTCATCCGGCCAGGAGATCCGCTGCACGGGCAGCAGGGCCGGGATGGTCACCCCGGCGTCGGCGGCGCGCTTCTTCAGCTTGGCCACCAGCTCATCATCAGCCTTGGGATGCCGGAAGAACGGGCCGAAATCCACATGCGGGGTCAGCTGCATGTACTCGTAGCCGAGCCGTGCCGCGACGTCCGGGAACTCCAGCAGATCGAAGTCATGGTGGTACGGGGTGGGGTCAAGTGCAATGCGCACCATGGCGATACTCCCTTGTCACTAGTGCGGGTTGGAGGTGGAACTGACTATGCGTAGAAGGCCGGGCGCGGAGCGGACTCGACGGGGATGATACCGCCGTCAAGGGCCTTGACACCGGCCTCGCAGGCCAGCGCCACCTGATAGCCGTCCCAGGCGTTCGGGCCGGCGACGAGGCTGCCGTCGTGGATCGCGTCGACCCAGGCCTGGATCTGGCGATCGTAGGCCACTGCGAAGCGGGTGGTGAAATCGGTGTGCTCATTGAGGAAGAAGCGTCCCTCGCTCCACTGCTGGATACCGGAGGGCTGGCCGATGCGCGCCAGACCCTTCTCAAAAACCGCTTCGGTGGCGACCTGGTAGCCGAACTGGATGTTGACGTTCATCTCCACGTCGACGAGCACGCCGTTCTCCAGCTCCATGATCACCAGGATCGGCTCACGCAGACCGGCGTGTGCCAGTGAGCTGGTCCTGGGGTACTTGACCTCGACGGAGACGACGCGGGAGCCGGCCAGCCACGGAATTACATCAAATTCGTGGACCACCGAATCCGTGATCAGCATCGACTCCGCATAGCTCTCACCGACGGAGGGGTTGCGGTGCACGCCGCGGATCATGACCAGCTCACCGGCGTCGCCGGACTCGACGAGCCTGCGCAGGTTGTTGTACTCCGGGTCGAAGCGACGCATGAAACCGACCTGGATGTGCGGGCGGTCGAGCTTCTGCTCGAGTTCGACGATGCGCAGCGAGGACTCGGAGTCCGGGGTCAGCGGCTTCTCGCAGAGGATCGGCAGCTTGGCCTCGAGGGCGGGGATGAGCACCGGCTCGTGGAACTGACCCGGGACCGCGATGAGCACGGCATCCACAGCGTTGTCGGCGATGGCGTCCTCGATCCTGGTGTAGGTCGCCGCGCCAGGGGCGGACTCGGCGGCCTGTGCCGCGCGGCCGGCATCGGGTTCGATGATCGCGGAGACCACCGCGCCGCTGGTGCGGTTGTTGATGCGGTCGATGTGATCGGCACCCATGGCACCGGCGCCGACGACGCCGATTCGCAGACTGTTGTTCATTGGTTGTGACTGGCCTTTCAGAAAAGGGGGTTGGTGGGGGTTCTAGTGGACGCGGGCGAAGTGGGTGCAGCCGAAGATGTGCTTGCGGGTGCGGTCGGCGATCGGGAAGGGGTAGTCGACGTCGCAGCCGTACATGTCCTGTTCGACGATGGCGAAGATATCGGAATCGATCTTCGCGCAGGCCTCGATGATCGGCGCGAGGTCCGGGACGCCGTAGGGCGGCTCTACCATGATGCCCTGGGACACGGCCTCGGCGAAGGGGGTGTCGTTCTTGAGGATGTCGAAGAGCAGGTTCGGATCGACCTGCTTGAGGTGCAGGTAGCCGATGCGCTCCGGACGCTCCTCGATCAGCTTGACGTTGTCGCCGCCGTAGTAGGCGAAGTGACCGGTGTCCAGGCAGAGGTTGGTGTAGAGGGGATCGGTCTCGTCAAGGAAGCGGACAACCTCACGGGTGGTGCCGATGTGGCTGTCGGCATGGGAGTGGAACTGCTGCTTCATGCCGAACTCCTCGAGCAGGGCCTTGCCGAGGCGGTCATGGCCCGCCGCGAGCTTCTTCCACTGCGCATCGTCGAGGGTGCGTGCCTCCAGGACCTCGCTGGTGGCGTCGGAGCGCCAGAGGTCGGGGATGACAACCAGGTGCTCGGCGCCGAGTTTGGAGGCCAGACCCGCGATGTCGATGGCCTGGTCCCAGGCGCGCTTCCACTGCTCGTCTCCCTTATGGAAGCCGGTGAACACGGTGCCCGCGGAGAGCTTCAGGCAGCGCTTGCCCAGCTCGTCCTCGAGCTGCTTGGGATCGGTGGGCAGGTAGCCGTAGGGGCCGAGTTCGATCCAGGAGTAGCCGGCCTTGACCACCTCATCGAGGAAGCGCTCCCACGGGACCTGCTTGGGATCGTCGGGGAACCATACGCCCCAGGAGTCGGGTGCGGTGCCGATGCGCAGACCGGGGTTCTCTCCGGCGACAGTTGCGGCCTTGCTGCCTGCGGGTGCGGTGCTTGTCATGGTGATTGATTCTCCTTGTGTCTTCTTGCTATTAGCCCAGCAGCGGACGCTGCAGGGACTGCTGTTCGGTGTATTCCGCGTAGGCGGTGGTGGTGCTCTCCAGGGTGGAGGTCTCCGCGACCGGTACATCCCACCAACCCGCGCCGTCCGGTGCGTAGATCAGCGGATCGCTGTTGATGTGGATGAAGGTAGAGCGCGGGGATGCCTTGGCGGTGGCCATCGCCGCCTTGAGATCGTTGATCGCGTTCTCACTCGGCTCGACCTCGATGACGTCGAGTCCGTAGCTCCGGGCGTTCATCGCCAGATCCACGGGGAGGATCTCCTCACCCTGGAAGTTGCGCGCCGCGGGATCGTACTCGCGGTACCAGGTTCCGAAACGCTGGGACCCGACCGTTTCGGACAGGTGGCCGATGGAGGCGTAGCCGTGGTTCTGGATCAGGACCACGATGACCTTGATGCCCTCGGCCACGGCGGTGACCAGCTCCGTATTGAGCATGAGGTAGGAGCCGTCGCCGACCATGATCACCACATCGCGGTCATCCCCGGCGGCGTCGAGTCCGCGCTTGGCCCCGATTCCCCCGGCGATCTCATAGCCCATGCAGGAGAAGGCGTATTCGACGTGGTAGCCGAGCGCATCCCGCACCCGCCACAGTTTGTGCAGGTCACCGGGCAGTGAACCGGCCGCCTGGACGATGACGTCCTTCTTGCTTGTCGACGACTGCACCGCACCGATGATCTCAGGCTGACCGGGCAGGTCCAGACCGGAGGGGGCGAAGGCCTCATCGACCAGGGCGTCCCATTCGGCCTTCTCCCGCGCGATGCGGGCGGCGTAGTCGGCGTCGATGCGGTGGCCCTGAAGGGCCGCGCTGAGTTCAACGATGGCCTCCCTGGCGTCGGCGATCACCGGCAACTGGGAACCGTGCTTATAGGCGTCGAAGGAGGCGACGTTGATGTTGATGAAGGTGACGTCGGGGTTCTGGAACGCGGTGCGGGAGGAGGTGGTGAAATCGCTGTACCGGGTGCCGATACCGATGATCACGTCGGCGTCGGCGGCGATCCGGTTGGCGGCCAGTGTGCCCGTCGCACCGATTCCACCGAGGTTCTGCGGATGGTCCCAGGCCAGAACTCCGCCGCCGGCCTGGGAGGTGCCGACGGGAATGCCCGTCTGCTCCACCAGGGCCTGCAGCTGCGTCTCGGCATCGGAGTAGAGCACGCCCCCGCCGGCGATGATGAGGGGGTTCTTCGCGTTCCTGATTACCTCCACCGCGCGTGCCAGGGCGGCACGCTCGGGGAGCGGTCGGCGGATGTGCCATTCGCGGTCCTGAAGAAACTCCAGCGGAACCTCGAGGGTTTCCGCCTGGACGTCCTCGGGCACCGCGATGGTCACGGCCCCGGTTTCGGCCGGATCGGTGAGCACACGGATGGCCGAGAGCGCGATGGAGAACAGCTGCTCGGGGCGCTGGACCCGGTCGAAGAACTTCGATACCGGACGGAAGGCGTCATTGACGGTCAGTCCGGTGTCCCAGGGCTGCTCCAGCTGCTGCAGCACCGGATCTGCCACCCGGGTGGCGAAGGTGTCGCTGGGCAGCAGCAGGGCGGGCAGCCGGTTGGTGGTGGCCAGGGCGGCACCGGTGATGAGGTTGGTTGCACCGGGTCCCACAGACGCCGCGGAGGCGTAGGTTCCGCGGCGGCGGTGCATTCTTGCGTATCCCACCGACTGGTGGACCATGGCCTGCTCATTGCGGGCCTGGTGATAGGGCATGAGGTCGGGCTGCTCAACGTTGTACTGCTTGAGCGCCTGGCCGATGCCGGCGACGTTGCCGTGCCCGAAGATGCCGAACATGCCGGCAACCGTGCGTTCACGGATGTCACCATCGACGGTCCACTGGTGTCCGAGGAACTCCACCAGTGCCTGGCTGACCGTCATCCTTTTCGTCGCTGCCATGAGCGTCTAGCCTTCCTTCTTGTTGTCGTACGGCAGGCGCTCATCGAAGGCCTGCCCATTCCACGTGTCCCGGACCCAGGCGTGGGCCGGATCATCATTGATCAACCAGATGCGCTCGGGATCCGGCCCCGCCATCACGTTGAGGTAGTAGAGGTCGTATCCGGGTGCCGCGACGGCCGGCCCATGATAGCCGTAGGGCACCAGTGCGATGTCGCCGGTGTGGACCATGGCGTTGATATCGATCTCGCCGGCCGGGGAGGAATAGGTGGAGAACATTCCGAAGGCGCCGTCGGCGGCCTCGGGAATCCCACCGACCCGGGAGGGGGCACTCTCGAAGTAGTAGATCTCCTCGAGTTTGGATTCATGGCCCGGCTTGTGCTCATCGTGCTTGTGCGGCGGGTAGGAGGACCAGTTCTCGCCCGGGGTGATCACCTCGCACACGATCAGGCGGGCGGCGTCCAGGGACTCGGGGGTTCCGAAGTTGTGCACCTGCCTGCTCGAACGACCCGCGCCGCGCAGTTCCACCGGCGTCTCGGCCGGGGCGATGTACCGCCATTCCTTCGGCTCCGAGGTCGGGGCCTCGGCGACCGCGACGCGGCCGGTGCCGGAGATTTCGGCGGTGCTGCCCGTCGGCAGGTAGAGCACGTCGGTGGGGCCGTCGAAAACCGACGCCCTTCCATAGAGATGCGTGCTCTGTCCGTGATGGGCGACATCGAAGGATCCCGCGAGTGGAATGATGATCCGCTCGACGCCGGTGTCCCCGAGTTCGACGGATCCGTCCTCGAGCTCCGCGATGCGAATCCCGGTGTACTCCCAGCCCGGGAGGGAGGCATCGACGACGCTCTGCCACTCTCCCCTCGCGAGGGTGTTTTTCTTATGGAACCAGCGATCAGCCATGGTGCCTCCTCCTAAGTTGTTGTGTTCTAGTCGTTCTGCGGGAATCCGAGGTTGATGCCGCCGTGGGTGGCGGGATCGAGCCAGCGGCTGGTCACGGCCTTCTCGCGGGTGAAAAAGTCGAATCCCTGGGTGCCGTAGGCCTTGGCATCACCGAAGAGGGAGTTCTTCCAGCCACCGAAGGAGTGGTAGGCCACCGGGACGGGGATCGGGACGTTGATGCCGATCATGCCCACCTGCACCTCGTTCTGGAAACGACGTGCCGCGCCGCCGTCATTGGTGAAGATCGCGGTTCCGTTGCCGAACTCGCCGGAGTTGATCAGGTCGATGGCCTCGTCGAAGGAGGCGACCCGGACCACGGAGAGCACCGGGCCGAAGATCTCCTCGGTGTAGGCACGGGAGGTCAGCGGGAGATCGTCGATGAGGGTGGGGCCGAAGAAGAAGCCGTCCTCGAGTCCGTCGACGGTGAACCCGCGGCCGTCGACGACGATCCTGGCGCCGTCGGCCTCGGCGATGTCGACATAGCCGGAGACCTTGTCGCGATGGACGTCGGTGATCAGCGGTCCCATGTGGGGCTCGCCCTGGTCGTCCCCGGCGCCGTTGCCGATGCGCAGGGTCTCGATGCGCTCCTTGATCTTCTCGATCAGCTCATCGGCCACGGAATCGATGGCCAGCACGACGGAGACCGCCATGCAGCGCTCACCCGCAGCGCCGTAGCCCGCGTTGATCGCCTGGTCCGCGACCAGATCGAGGTCGGCGTCGGGGAGGACGAGCATGTGGTTCTTCGCGCCGCCGAGTGCCTGGACGCGCTTGCCGTTGCGGGCGGAGGTCTCGTAGATGTACTGCGCGATCGGGGTGGATCCGACGAAGGAAATCGCGGAAACCTCGGGGCTGTTGAGCAGTCCGTCGACAGCGAGCTTGTCGCCCTGAAGCACGGTGAAGACACCGTCGGGCAGACCGGCTTCCTTCCATAGGCGGGCCATCCACAGTGCTGCGGAGGGATCCTTCTCCGAGGGCTTGAGGATCACGGCGTTGCCCGCGGCGATCGCGATGGGGAAGAACCACATGGGGACCATGGCCGGGAAGTTGAAGGGGCTGATGATGCCCACGACGCCGAGCGGCTGCTTGAAGGAGAACACGTCCACCCCGGTGGAGGCGTTCTCATTGAAGGCGCCCTTGAGCAGGTGCGGGAACCCGGTGGCCAGTTCGACCACCTCCTGTCCTCGGAGGATCTCACCGAGAGCGTCGGAGATCACCTTGCCGTGCTCGGCGGTGATGATCTCCGCGAGCTCGCCCTTGCGGGCGTTGAGCAGTTCACGGAAGTTGAAAATCACGCTCTGGCGCTTGGCGATGGACAGCCCGCCCCAGACCTCCGCCCCACGTGTCGCGGATGCAATGGCGGCGTCGATCTCCTCCTGGTTGGCCAGGACGACCCTGCCGGTGACCTCACCGGTGGCGGGGTTGTACACGGGGGCGGTACGACCGGATTCGGACGGGGCGATCGCGCCGTCGATCCAGTGGTTGATGATGGTGGTGTCAGACATTGTCTTCCCTCTTGGTCGTTGTGATTACAGGTCGGTGTGTACCAGGCGTGCGGCGGTGTCCACGGCGGCCGCGACATCCCCGTCCGGCGGATAGAGCAGCGTGCGGCCCACGGTCAGTCCACGGACACCGGGCAGTCTCAGGGCGTCCGCCCAGGATGCGAAGGTGGTGTCGGGATCGTCGCCGTTGTCGCCGCCGAGCAGAAGCGTCGGCATGGTGGTGGCCTCCATAACCCGTTCCATGTCCTGGACCACCGGGAGCTTCATCCAGGTGTGGGAGGAGTCGTTGCCGAGACCTGCTGCGATGGCCACGGAGAGGATCACCGCGTCGGTGGAGAGATCGTTGACGATCTTTCCCTCCACCCAGTTGCTCATGAAAGGCTCCAGCATGATCGGCAGGTGGGCAGCAGCTGCCTCGTTGACCGCCCTGGCGGTGGCTTCGAGAGTGGGTGCGGTGCCCGCGTCCTCGAGGTTGATGCGCACGAGCGTCTTGGCGAAGTCGAGGCCGCTGTCGACCATGGCACCGATGCTGTAACCGGTGTAGCGGTCATCCATCTCGAAGCTGGCGCCACGCAGTCCGCCACGGTTCATGGAACCGACGACGATCTTGTCGTCGAGAAGGCCCAGGGCTGCGAGATCATCGATGATGTCCGGGGTGCCGAGCACGCCGTCGACGCCGGGGCGCGAGAGTGCAGTGGCCATCCGCTCGAGCAGCTCATAGCGGTTGGCCATGGCCGTGCCGTTGTCCCCGACCCCGAGGGCCCCGCGTGCGGGGTGGTCGGCCGCGACGATGAACAGGCGGCCGTCACCACCGAGCAGATCCCGGCGGCGGCGATCCTTCAGCTTCTGGCCGACGGCCTCGGGCCTGGTGGCCCGGAGCTGGCGCAGGGAGTCGAAGTCCTCTGCGGAAATGATGGGATGTGTCATGTCAGGCTTTCTGGTTGAGGAGGGCTTCGACCTCGTCCTGGGTCGGCATGGCGGTGGAGCATTCAAGCCTGGAGGCCACGATCGCGCCCGCGGTGTTGGCGAAGCGGAGAATCTGCTCGAGAGGCCAGCCGGAGAGAAGGCCGTGGCACAGTGCGCCGCCGAAGGCGTCGCCGGCGCCGAGGCCGTTGACCACGTCGACGAAGAAGGGCGGAACCTCGACGGTTTCCTCGCTGGTCATCGCCATGACACCCTTGGGCCCCTGCTTGACGATGGCCAGCTCGACACCACGGTCGAGCAGTGCGCGGGCCGCGCGCTCGGGTTCGGTTTCCCCGACCGCGATCTGGCACTCCTCCTTGTTGCCCACCGCGACGGTGGACAGCGACAGTGCCCACTCCGCCTGCGCGGCGGCCTCCGCTGGATCCTGCCAGAACATCGGGCGGTAATCCAGGTCGAAGATCGTGTGGGAGCGGCGTCCTCTGGTGTTGAGGATCTCATGGTGCGCACCCCTGCTGGGCTCCTCACTGAGACCGGTCAGGGTGAACCAGAGGATGTCGGACTCCCGGACGTCATCCAGGCTGACATCGGAGGCCTCGATGTTGAGGTCTGGAGCTTTGGGCTCACGGTAGAAGTACAACGGGAAATCATCCGGGGGGAAAATTTCACAAAAGGTGATCGGGGTCTTGTAGGTGGGATCGACGGCGACATAGTCATTGTCGACGCCCAGCCGCTCGAGCTCGCCGAGGAGGTAGCGGCCGAAGGGATCGTCTCCCACCCGGGACAGCAGAGCGGAGCTGTGTCCGTACCTGGCCGCGGCGACGGCCACGTTGGCCGCGCTGCCGCCGAGGTACTTGCCGAATGTCGAGACATCCTCAAGACCAACGCCGCTCTGCAGCGGGTAGATGTCGGTGCCCAGGCGACCAATGGACAAAACTTCGTGGGGGCTAGTCAAGTTACTCATGATGGGGAGTGCAACCCTTCACTCATTCGAGGTGGAATGTGGCGATCCTCACGATCGCATGTCATGACAATAGCACATTGTCCAGTCATGACAATCTCTCTTTCCGCTTTTTCCCCACCCCTCCACCCCCTATCTCTAAAGAGCCTGTTCAGCAACCACCGACCCGAGGGTCGCGACCTGCGGAAGTACACCACCCCCGATTCGGGTGAGTGTTGGAAAAATATCCATCTAGCTGGGGAAAGTGAAATGTCACCAGACAAAGTTTCTTACTTACCCCCGCGATGCATGGCGCAAATGTCACGACAAGTGATAATGTCAGCAAAGAGAATTCCATTCGCCCCATCAGGATTCCCACAGTTTCATGCACATAATCGCAGGATGCGCACCCTTAATGGCTGAGTTTCCCCCACCACGCTGTCACTTCGGAGCTCAGCTCTCGGCAGGACGTCATCACATTGTCCGAATGTCTTTACACATTTAGCGGATGTGATGCTTCGAAGTGTGAAAGGAGACACCATGGCAGCCGAAGCACCGGTCTGGCCCAGTGAATTGTTCACCGATCTCGACAGGAACGGCCCGATCCCGCTCTACTTCCAGGTGGCCCAGCGCCTCGAGGAGGGAATCCGCAGCGGCATCCTCCAACCCGGCTCCCGGCTGGAGAATGAGATCTCCATAGCCAAGAACCTCAGCGTCTCGCGCCCCACCATCCGCCGCGCCATCCAGGAGGTGGTGGACAAGGGGCTGCTGGTGCGCCGCCGCGGTGTGGGCACCCAGGTGGTGCAGAGCCATGTCACCCGGAACGTCGAGCTGACCAGTTTCTACAATGATCTGAAAAACGCCAACCTCGAACCGCGCACACGCGTCATCGAGCACCGCCTGCTGGCGGCGAACTCCGCCATCGCCGAGAAGCTCGGCGTCGACCCTGGCGATGAAATCCTGCTCATCCGCAGATTGCGGTCCACCGGAGACGTTCCGGTATCGATCCTGGAGAACCACCTCCCGCCCTCCCTGGCGGACGTCACCCGCGAGGAGCTTGAGACCGGAGGCCTCTACGACGCGCTGCGTGCCCGCGGTGTCGTACTCAAGATCGCCAACCAGACCATCGGCGCCCGCAGGGCGGTGGGCGATGAAAGCGAGCTTCTCGACGTCGATGAGGGCGGCCCGCTGCTGACCGTGGAGCGCATCGTCCTGGACAATGCCGGTCAGGTCATCGAGGTGGGCAACCACTGCTACCGTCCCGACATGTACAACTTCGAGACCACCCTGGTCGCCCGTTAGGTGCGCCTGTTTTCTACGGCGTGGGCGTCGATAAGCGACAGCTCCCGCGTCGAGGTGATCGCCCCCGGGGCCCACGCGTAGCTGGCGTCCACCCGTGCCTGCCTCCAGCAGGTCCAGATCAGGTAGCCGATAAGCGGATACATCACCAGGCACACCACGACGATGTTCACGTAGGCGATCACCGTGTTCTCCCACAGCAGGTTCCACGCGAAATGCAGGGTGAAGGCGATGAACACCCAGCCGCAGCCGACCGCCCAACGCCAGCCGGCCGACTTCCCCGCACGGAAGAGCGCCAGGGCGATGCCGTAGCCGGCGATCGCGCTGAAGACGGTGTGCAGCAGCGGACCGACGAAGGTACGCAGCTGCCACATGCTGATCAGACCGGCGAAATCGGAGTTCGGATCCATCAGTGCGCCGGTCGCCCCATAGAGGATGTTCTCGTTGACCTCAAAGCCGAGACCCACGATCGCGCCGGTGACCAGCCCGTGCCACGGCCGGTTGAGCTGCCGGAAGCTGTAGAGGATGAGGAGTATGCCCAGGGATTTCACGATCTCCTCCGGGTAGGCTCCGCCGAGGCTGGCGCTAACGAAGACCCACCCGAGCTTGTCCGTGATCCCCATGATCGGCAGTGCCGTGACCATTACCACCGCGAAGGATGCCGAGCCACCCCACATCAGACAGGCGAGCATCCAGGTCCACGTGGCGCCGTCGCCCTTGCGGCGCGAACCGTCCGGCATCCGGCGGCCGCTGCGGAAATCCGGCCACAGCGGCGTGCGACTGAGCAGCCACGGGATCAGCACGAGGTAGACCGCCCCGAACACCATGCCGAGCAGCCCGGAGACGGGTGAAATGAACACCGACCCGGCCACGGTGAAGATCCCCGCCGGTGCGGTCAGCAGAACCAGCACCCACAGCGTGATCTTGAACATCCTGCTCATACGTCCTCATTCCCCCGAAATCCCATCCGTCCCTGTCCGGGCACCTGCGGCAGGTGCCACTGCCCGGGATCCTGCCCATCCGCCCCGATCTCCAGTGGCAGATCGGCGTCATAAGGCAGACCGCGCGCCTGCGCCATCGACGCCCAAATCGCCGAGGCGTAGTACTGCGCCGCATCACCACTGATGACCGCGATCGCGGTGGTGCCCTCCTCATCGCCGGCGCCATCCATGCTCAGTGCCACCAGCGGCGCACCGGGGTAGTCGGAGGGCTGCTCACTGAGCATGTGCGCGCGTCCGTCCGCGCTGTGCGCCACCCGCGCATCCGAACCGGGTGCGAAACCACTGTTCGCCCTGATCATCCGGCGCAGGGTGTTCTCGGCATCCCGCACGCCCTCGACGAACTGGGTGGTGATGGTGGTCCCCTCGGTGCAGATCCATGTCCTAGATACGAAATCATCCGTCGACACTTCACACCGGACCTCCGCGCCATCGGCGGTGGTCACCGGTATCCGCCAATCGACCCCGAAGGCGTCAACGCTCAGCTGCCGATAGTCCCCGCCCCTGTCCGGGATGGCGAGGTTGATGACGGTCGGCAGCAGCAGCATTACGGTCGCCACCGCCATCACCGACCACCAGACCCCCGGCCTCCCCGCCGGTTTGAGCTGGTATGCACCCTGATTGATTCCCACCCGACAAGGCTACCTTCTCCGCCGCCACGCCCGTACCGCCCCACCCGGAGTTAACCTAGAGTGGTCTGCATGAAAGATCTCTATCGTTTTGTCAACGGCCCGTGGCTGGACACCCACATCATCCCCGACGACCGCGCTGTGGACGGTACCTTCCATAAGCTTCGCGACGATGCGGAGGAGGACGTCCACGACATCGTCAATGCTGACGACGGCCGCGCCGGCACCCTCTACGCATCCTTCATGGACACCGAGGGCATCAACGCCGCCGGAATCGCGGTACTGGATCCCGACCTGGACAAACTCGGCGTCAGCGACGCCGACAGCTTCGCCAGGGTGCTGGGGGAACTCGACCGTGAGGGTGCGGCGGCACCCATCGCATTCTGGGTGGAGAAAGACTCCTCCTCCGACGAGGCGATCGCCTATCTCTTCCAGGCAGGTCTCGGCCTGCCCGATGAGGCCTACTATCGGGAGCCGTCCCATGAGGAGGTCCGCGCCGCTTATGGAAGCCACATCACCCGGATGCTCGGGTTCCTCGAACCCGCACGCCTGCTTGGGCTGACGCCGGAGGAGGCGTCGACACGCATTCTCGCCCTGGAGACGGAGATCGCCCGGGGGCACTGGGACGTGGTGAAAACCCGTGACGCCGTGGCCACCTACAATCCCGTGCAGTTCGAGGAGCTGCCGACGCGGATCCGTGCACTGCTCGAGGGGTCACAGCTGCCTGACCACCGGCTGGTGAACATGATGCCCTCCTACATCGTTCATCTGGCTGGGATGCTCAGCGATGACCGCCTCGCGGACTGGCAGCTGTGGGCCACTTGGCACATTCTGCGCTCACGCGCCGGCCTGCTCAACGAGGAGATCGCCCAGGCCAACTTCGATTTCTATGGAACGAAACTGTCCGGAGCCACCGAGCAGAAGGATCGGTGGAAGCGGGCCGTGGGTCTGGCTGAGCGGATGGTCGGTGAGGAGATCGGAAGGATCTTCGTCGCCGAGCACTTTCCCGCCAGCTCCAAGGAGGAGATGCTCACCCTGGTCGACTACCTGGTCGCGGCCTACCGGGAGCGGATCAGTGAGCTCGCATGGATGACCCCGCAGACCAGGCAGCGGGCACTGGAGAAGCTGGACAGGTTCAACGCCAAGATCGGATATCCGGACAAATGGCGCTCCTACGAGGGCCTTGAATTCGGGGCGGGCGGGGCGGACCTGCTGGACAATGTGCGCCATGGCTCCGCCTTCCTGCACGACTATGAACTGTCCAAGATCGGCAGGCCAGCCGACCGTGAAGAATGGGTGACCACCCCACAGACCGTCAACGCCTTCTACAACCCCGTGGTCAACGACATCACCTTTCCCGCCGCCATCCTGCGCGCCCCCTTCTTCGATCCAGGGGCGGAGGCGGCGGAGAACTTCGGTGCCATCGGCGCGGTCATCGGCCACGAGATCGGCCACGGCTTCGATGACCAGGGCAGCCAGTACGACGGCGATGGCAACCTCAACTCCTGGTGGACCGATGAGGACCGCGCCGCCTTCACCGCACTGACCGACCGACTGGTGGAACAGTTCAACGGACTGGTGCCCTCGGTGCTAAAAACCGGCGGCATAGAAACCTCGGGGGTCAACGGCGCCTTCACCCTCGGGGAGAACATCGGTGACCTCGGCGGGCTCGGAATCGCGGTGGTGGCCTACCGCCGCTATCTCGCCGACCGCTCACTGACCTTCGAGACCTCCCCCGTGGCCTCGTTCACCGCGGATGGTGGGTCACCGGAACTGGCGGAACACGAGTACAACGGTCTCCAGCGCCTTTTCCTGTCCTGGGCCAGGGTGTGGCGCACCAAGATCCGGCCCGAAATGGCCGTGCAGTACCTGGCCATCGACCCACACTCTCCCGCCGAGTTCCGCTGCAATCTCATCGCGGGCAACATCGCGGAGCTCTATGAGGCCTTCGACGTTCCCGCGGATGCGCCCATGTACATCGCACCCCCGGACCGCGTGGTGATCTGGTAGCTGAGCGATGTGGTGGTTGGCGTTGGGGCGTTCCCGCACCGGCGTTACCAGCCAACTACCCCCCGAATTCACGCCCCGGGAGCACATAATTGGTCGGAAACGTTCACCGGCGGCCTTACCAGCCAACTACCCCCCGAATTCACGCCCCGGGAGCACATAGTTGGTCGGAAACGTTCACCGGCGGCCTTACCAGCCAACTACCCCAGATCCCCCGGTTGACTGGAAAAGCTCAATTGCCTATCCCCGACCCGCAAATACGGCCAGCACCGCTGTCGCATCGACCCTTTCCGGGGCGGCAACCGGCGCGTCGAAAGGGTCAAGCCCACTGGAGTGGTGTATCTGCCCTTTCGGCAAACAAACTGCCAACAAGGAGCCGATTGCTATCCCGAACTTGGGGCAGAATCGGACACCATACGCCGAGTGGAGGGTGCGCCGGTTGGGTTGATTATCTGCTCGCTCCCAATGGCTATGATCGAACTCGGAGCACCACAACAAGCGAACCGATTGGCCATGACAAGCGGGGAGGCGGTTCCGGTTTCCAAAGAGCAGGGAGGCGGCACTTTCACTATCTCCGCTCTGATCGCCGCGAGTGAAACGTTGAGGTTTCATGCCTTCCCAAGGCGCACGCCGGACTCCCTGAATCACAACGTCACAGGGAAGTACAGCTATTACTCCACCCGCGCACACTCCGCCGCCACAATCTCCACCACCCGATCCACGGTCCGGGAATCCAGTGGCGATGGCAGCGTGAAGCGCACTGCGGTCCGTGCGGTGTCCGCATCAATACCGCAGGCCAGGAGTACCGGGGAAGGTTCCGCGGACCCGGCGGCACACGCCGATCCGGAGGACACGGCAAAACCCGCCACATCGAGGGCAACGAGGATCGCTTCCCCACTGACCTGCTCGAACACGAAGGATGCATGGCCCGGCAGCCGCTCGGTGGGATGCCCGGTCAGGCGCACACCGGGTACGGCGCCCAGGATTCCGGCAATCAGCTCATCGCGACTCTCCATCAGCGCCACCGCCCGGCGCCCGATTCCCGCGCGGTGCACGGCCTCCACCGCCGCTCCGAAACCGGCGATACCCGCCACGTTGAGTGTGCCCGATCGCAGGCCACGTTCCTGGCCGCCGCCGTGCATCTGCGGTTCCACTGCCACGCCGGGGCGAAAAATCACCGCACCCACCCCCTGCGGACCGCCGAACTTATGCGCGGCCACCGTCATCGCCGCAACTCGTGGGCCGGGCCAGTGGTCCGTCAATAGGCTCGCCGGAAGGACGGGTGCGGCCTGCACCGCGTCGACGACCAGCGGTACGGCAGCATCGGGCAGGTCCTGTACCGTGCCTATCTCCGCGTTGGCCAGCGACATCGCCACGAGCGTCGTCTCGACGTCCACCGCCTGAGGCACGACGCGGCCGAACCCGTCCACACCCCACACCTTGAGCGCGAATCCATGCACACGCTCCAGATAACGGCAGGTTTCCAGCATCGACGGATGTTCGATTGCGGTGGTGATCAGTCGCCTGCCGCGCGGACTGGCCAGGGCGATGCCCGACACGGCGAGGTTGTTCGCCTCGGTCCCGCCGGAGGTGAACACGACGGCGTCGGGGGAGGTGTGGAAGGCGTCGGCAAGCTGGGTGCGCGCATGCTCCACCACTGAGCGCGCGCGGTGCCCGTAGGAGTGCACGCTGGAGGGATTGCCTGGGAATGAGTCATAGACCTCTAACATGGCGGCCCGGGCCTCGGCGCACAGGGGCATGCTTGCCGACGCATCCAGGTATCCACTCACCGCGCATCCAACCCCAGGTCCAGTGCGCGCACCGAGTGGGTGAGCGCACCGACGGATATCACATCAACGCCAGTGGAGGCGATCTCGGCGACGGTGCCCAGGGTGACGCCGCCACTGGCCTCCACGGTCATCGCCCCGTCAATCAGTGCCACGGCCGCGCGCAGATCGCTTATGGAGAAATTGTCCAGCAGAATCCCGGTCGGCCGGGCTGCGCGCACCGCGTCAATCTGCTCAAGGCGATCGACCTCAACGATGATGGAGGTGGTGTGCCCGGCGCGCCGCTTGAGCTCGATCAGCGCCGCGGTGATGTCCCCGCCGAGCACGGCGAGGTGGTTGTCCTTGACCATGATCGCATCCGAGAGTCCGAAGCGGTGGTTGCTGCCACCACCGGCAGTCACCGAGTACTTGTCGAAGACGCGCAATCCCGGAACGGTCTTCCGGGTATCGGCAATGCGAGCATGTGCGCCCACCCGCTCCACCTCGGCGACGTACTGCGAGGTCAGTGTCGCGATCCCGCTCATCCGCTGCACAAAGTTCAGCGCCACCCGCTCGGCGGTGAGGATGCCGCGGGCGGGTCCGGTGACCTCGGCGAGAACGTCGCCGGGGGCGAAGGCGGTGGCGTCGGCACGCAGTGCGGACACGGTGATACGCGGGTCCACCTGGCGGAAAGCCTCGGTGAGCACCGCGCCACCGGCGAAGACGCCGGGTTCCCTGGCACGGATCGCAGCTGTCATGGTGGCGGTGTCGCTGATCACCAGGCGGGCGGTGACATCGCCCCAGGGCGCGTCTTCCATAAGCGCCGCGCGGACGGCGGATTGGGTGTGGGCGGGTGTCAGCATGCCGTGATCTCCTTGACGGTCAGCGCGGTGCGCCTGGCCTGTTTCGGATCGGTTCCGGGGTGGTCGCTGCGCCGGTGGGCGCCGCGGGATTCGGTGCGGGCCGCGGCGGCAGCGGCGATGAGCGTACCCACCAGCGCCGAATTTCCCTTATGGAAGGAGCAGGTCCGCGCCGCGCTCGCAATGCCCGAGGCGTCACGGACAATGCCCAGGTGCTCGCCGATCGCGGAGGAGATGGCCCGTTCATCCGTGGTCAGTTGAGGGGAAACGGTCAGTGTGTCCGCTGTGCGGATCAGCTCGGGCAGAGCCGCGCCGCGGTAGGTCCACGTTCCACAAGCGGCACGTCCCGCGCGCCGACCGAAGACCAGGCCCTCCAGCAGCGAGTTCGAGGCGAGTCGGTTGGAGCCGTGCACGCCTGTCGACGCCACTTCCCCCACCGCGAACAGCCCAGGGACGCTGGTACGGCCATCGAGGTCCGTGGCCACTCCGCCCATGGTGTAGTGCGCGGCCGGCGCAACGGGGATCGCATCAACGGTCCAGTCCAGCCCGAGCGCGCGGGTGGCCGAGGTGATCTGCGGGAACCTGGTCGCCAGGTCCGGCACACGCGTGGCATCAAGAAATACGTGGGCGTCGCCACGCTCACGCAGCACCGCGTCTATGGAGGCGGACACCACATCACGGGGGGCAAGTTCGGCACGTGGATCATGATCGGACATGAAACGGTGGCCGGAGGAATCGAGGAGCACCGCTCCCGCGCCGCGCACCGCCTCTGAGACGAGATAACCACGGTGACCGGGGGTGGGGGCGTCAATCACCGTGGGGTGGAACTGCACGAACTCCATGTCGGCGATCACCGCGCCTGCCCGTGCCGCCAGGGCGATGCCCTGCCCACGGGTGGTGGGATCATTGGAGCTGGACGGATAGAGGGCCGCGTAGCCGCCCGTGGCCAGGACCACCGCAGTCGCGCTCAGGGTGGTGCCGTCCGTGAGCCGGACGCCGGTGACGCGGCCACCTCGAAGCAGCAGCGAGTCGGCGGACACACCCTCGCGCACCGTGATTCCGTCATCGATCTGCGCGAGAAGATGGTCGTGGAGGACCGCGCCGCTTCGGTCGCCGCCGCAGTGGATGATCCGGGGCCGACCGTGCGCGGCCTCCAGGCCGAGTAGCGGGTGGCCGGCGGTATCGCGGTCGACGGGCATACCTGCCCGGATGAGAGCACGCACGGCCTGCACGCCATCCTCCACCAACTGGCGCGCAGCCACCGCATCGACAAGTCCGTGGCCTGCGGCGACAGTATCCGCCAGGTGTGCGGCGGGGCTGTCGCCAGTGGCTATCGCCGAGGCGATGCCGCCCTGGGCCAGGCGCGTGCTTCCATAAGCGGAATCGGGTCGGATCAGGGTGACCTCCCCGCCCGCGTCGGCGACGCCAAGTGCGCAGCTCAGGCCCGCAACACCGGCCCCGATGACAAGGATCATGGCTTCGCCGCCAGCATGCGCTCGAGCGCGACCCGCGCCTGTTCCGCAACCCGCGTGTCGACGCTGATGCGGTTCGGGGTGCGGCCGTCGATGAGCGACTCCAGCGTCCACGCCAGGTAGGCGGGGTGGATGCGGTACATCGTCGAGCACGGGCAGACCACGGGGTCGAGGCAGTAGACGGTGAGCTCGGGATGCTGCGCCTGCAGGCGGTTGACCAGGTTGATCTCGGTACCCACGGCGATGACGTCACCGGGTGCGGCGGCCTCGATCTGCTTTCGGATGTAGTCGGTGGAACCGGCGCCGTCCGCCGCCCGGACCACAGCAGCCGGGCATTCGGGGTGGACGATCACGCGCACACCCGGATGATCGGCGCGTGCCTTGACGATCTGGTCGACGGTGAAGCGGCGGTGGACGGAGCAGAAACCGTTCCAGAGGATGACGCGGGCGTCGATAAGCTGCTGCGCCGTGTTGCCGCCGAGGACCCGGCCCGGGCGCCACAGCGGCATCTGTTCACGGGTGACACCCATGGTGGCGGCGGTGTTGCGTCCGAGGTGCTGGTCGGGGAAGAACACCACCCGACGCCCCCGGGTGAATGCCCAGTCGAGCACCGTGCGGGCATTGGAGGAGGTGCACACGATGCCGCCGTTGCGGCCGCAGAAGGCCTTGATCTCGGCGGAGGAGTTCATGTATGTCACCGGGATCGGCGGCTGGTCAAGAACACCGGTCAGCTGCGCCCAGCAGTCCTCGACCTGGCCGATCGTGGCCATGTCCGCCATGGAGCAGCCCGCGGCCAGGTTGGGCAGCAGCACCGCCTGGTCGGGGCGTGAGAGAATATCCGCGGTTTCCGCCATGAAGTGGACACCGCAGAAGATGAAGGCCTCGGCCTGCGGATACTCCCGGGCGGCGCGGGCGAGCATGAAGGAGTCGCCGACGGCGTCTGCATGGACGATGACCTCGTCGCGCTGGTAGAAGTGCCCGAGGATGCGGACGCGGTCACCGAGTTGCTCCCTGGCGGCGATGATCCGCCCGTGCAGCTCCTCCACGCCTGCCGAGGTATACCTCTCCGGCAGCGGCTGCTGCCGCGGCACCGGAAAGGGCAGGGGGTCGGCTGACGACGCCCCCGGGCCGTACCCCGCACGCGGATCGTGATCGACGGTCCACGGTGGACTGTCGAGGGCGTCATCGCAGGAGCCCTCGCGTGCGGCGGCGGATCGGATGAGTTCGGCGACACTGAACATGGTGCGGCCTTTCTGAGCTTGTGAGTGTGCTGGGGGTTCTCAAGATGTGCTGCGCAGCCGGTAGAGACTGGCCGGGCGGTGCTTGGCGCCCGACTCCACCTTCCCGGTATCGATGAGGTTTCCCTGGGAAAGCGCCTGCCTGCGGAAGTTCGCGGGATCCACGCGGGCCCCGAGGATCGCCTCATGGACACCGCGCAACTGGGTCAGCGTGAAGGTTTCACCGAGAAAGCGGTGGGCGACGGCGGCATAGCCGGTTTTCGTGCGCAGGCGCCACAGGGCGTAATCGACGATGTCGGCGTGGTCGAAGGCCAATTCGGGCAGGGTGTCCGCGGAGAACCAGGCAACATTGTCGACATCCTCCTGCTGTGCCGCTGCGAGTTCCGGCTCGGCGTACAGCGCCCAGTAGGCGATGGTGACCAGGCGCTGGGCGTGACCGGAGCGGTCGAGCCCGCCGAAGGAGTAGAGCTGCTCGAGGTAGGCGGGAGCGTGACGGACCGTTTCCCACAGGGTGTTCTCCGCAGCCTGGGTGAGGGTCTGGTCAAAGCGCAACGGGCCACCTGGGAGCGCCCACACTCCCTTGAACGGCGGGCGCACGCGCCGGACCAGGGGAATCCAGAGCGTCGTCTGGTCTCCCCCTGTGACCGTACCCGGTGCGGTGACGGCACCCGCGGGTGGGCGCAGCGCGAAGGCCACGGCCGACACGGCCACTGCGGGAGGGAGCGTGCGCCGTTCCGTGGCGCTGAAGCTGAAGTAGTCCACGGGGGTGCCCCTTCGGTGCCTGTTTTGGTGCGGTTTTAGTTATGGTCAGTTTGACCATAAGTGAGTCTACACCACCCCGGCGTCAACTGAGCCACCCCTCCGGAGTCGATGGTGCGCCACCGTGGCACCGACCACGCTCAGTTACGGCCTCCGGACGGCACGGACCTCCTCATCGCGTACCTACCGGCCCGGGTGTACACCTCGGCGCCGGGGTCCTGCCGCGGAAGCTACTCCAGCCAGTTGAACTCCGCGACCAGCAGCTCCCGGTCCCTGTGCTGCGGGCTGGGTGCGACCAGGCGCAGCGCGGTGGCGTTGTGCCCGCGGCCGGTGTTCTTGAAACCCGCCAGAACGTGCGGCAGCCGCAGCATGAACTGCCGGCGGTGTCCGTTGATGTCCACGGTGCCCACGGCACGTTGACGGGTGATCTCGCTGAGGCGGACGTCGTTAAGCTGCAGGTCCTTTTCACTACCGGTGCCGTGAACGTCGAGATAGGCCTCGACACCGTCATCGCGGGTGGCGCCGTGGTCGCCGGTGAGGATCGTACGGATGAATTCGCGGACGGCCACCGGATCCCCGAGCGCATTGGTGACCCACCGCGTACCCAGGACCCCGTGTTCGATGGTGGTCAGTGTCTGCTCCGGGTTGATCTCCTGCGAGCGGTAGGTGAAGGGGATCTGCACGAGTCGGCCATCGGGATCGGAGGCGATCAGCACCTCGATGCCGGTTGCATCATCAACGGTGTCAACGAGCCGATAGCTGCCCACCAGCTTCACGTCGCCCACCCACGCGCGGGCGACGGCTTCCTTGGTGGGGTCGAGGGTGGTCTTGTAGATCTTCGCGATGCCACTCATGCTGGGGTCTCCTCAATTAGGGATGTGGCGCCCACATTACTCCCGATACCGGCTGATGGCAGGGGTCTAGAGGGGTGTGCATACCCCTGGGCGGGAACTAAGGTGGTGGGCATGACAGAACACGATCACAGCAGCGGGCCCACACCAGAGACCCCCGAGGCCAGGGAACAGCGTTTCCGCGAGGAGTTCCAGGTCGGGGGGATCGACCGGGAGCTCTCCGATGAGCAGCAGTTGGAGCAGCTCACCTCCTATTTCGATGCGCACTACCCGCTGCCCGATTTCACCCCGCCCTGGGCCGGCGGCAAGGGTGACCCGGGTCCGGCCGACCGCTACAGTGCGCACCTGCCGGACCGCATCACCCACACCGCGATGCTCATGCTCGGTTCCGCGGTGGATCACTCCATGCCCGGTGTCGCCTACCTCGGCGGGATCTCCACTGAATCAATCCCGCAGCTTGCGGCGGAAAGGTTCATCCCCTCCGAACCGAGCGGACGCTGGGCGGCGTCCTTTCACAGTGGTGGCTGGTGGCGCGGGTCCGGGGACTCCCTGGAATACCAGTGGCGCCCGGAGGTCGCCGCGGTGGCCGAGCTCTCCGGCACCACCATCCTCGACCTGGACTACCCGCTCGCACCCGAGCACACCATCGCCGAGATGAACTCCGCGGTGGCGGCCGCGGTGGAGTACGCACGCAGCCACGGCGCCAGCTCGGTCACGGGGTGGGGGTACTCCTCGGGTGCGGCACTCGTGGTCCTGAACACCCCGCTTTTCGACGCCCAGGTTCTCACCTTCCCCGACCTCGGCAGCGTGGCCAAGCTGCCCACGGAGATCCGCGGCGATGCCGCGCTCACACCGCCGGAGCAGTGGCCGCCCACCTTCGTCCAGATCGCACTGCAGGACGAGGTTGCCTCCGCCCCGACCGGTCTCGATCGGGCCACCGACATCACCATCGGCGAATATGTCTCCCACCACCGGATCTCCACCCCGAAGATCGCGCGCCAGAGGATCGTCGACGTGGCGGAGTACCTCAGGTCCGTCTAGTGCGCGTCCAATCCCACTGAATCTAGGTGCACAGGGAGTCCTTCGGCAGGAGTCTGGCCATGAAGGACGGAACCACCACGGAATCCGGGAGCAGGTCCGCCATCGGTGCCAGCAGCGTCGAGCGCAACCTTTTCCGGATCGCGGCCGTGGGATTGATCGCCCTGCCCTGCCGCGGATGTGCGAAGGTGGCAGCGGCACCGGATTCGGCGTCCTCCGCCGCCGCGGTATTCGCCTTCTCCGGATCCCTCACGGCTTCCTGCACGTCAGCGGTGAGCTCCTCGGCCGAGCCCTCGACCATCGCCGCCACAACATAGCCCGGACCGAGGCTGACCGTGGAATGGACATCGAGGTTGTCCGACCAGCCGAACTTCGTACCACTGATCCCGGACAGGGTCGAGGTTCCGAAGTTCTGCGGATAGCCATCGGCGGCGTAGTCGGCGACGCTGCCCATTCCGTCAATGATGGGCGCCGCGACGGGGTCCCTGCGGATCGCCGCAACGAACTTCGCCACATCCGCCGCCGTGGTTGTGGAGTTGCCCCAGTAGTCCGCCGGATCGGTGTCGTTGAGCGAGAAGGCCTCGACCACCGCGGGGATGGCCTCCGGGTAGCGTGCTTCCATATACATTGCGGTGGCGTCCTCGGAATAGCGGATCATATCCTCAACCAGCGCCCGGTCCTCATCCTCACCGTTCTCCAGGACGTAGTATCCGAGAAAGAGCTTGGCCAGCGACAGCGCCGGGAAGGACTCGCGGGCGCCCTCCGTCTCCTCGATGGTTCCATCGTCCTCGACGATCGCGATCTCCGCGTGATCGGTGGCACCACGGTCCAGCGCCACCGCCCCCGCGGGTGCCGTCGCCGCCACCGGTGCCACGGGTGCGAGGACCACAGCGCACACGAGGGGCACCGGACGTGTAATTCTCATGCGCCAGACTTTAGTCCGAGACTTCCATGGCACCCGCGTCCGGGTGGGCGTTGCGGAGCAATCCACATCAAGCTCCGTTGATACTCACAGACCGACCACCTCGGGTGGGATGACCTGAGGTGTTCAGCTCTGGTGTCTACCTCAAGTGTTTTCCGCAGGTGTTTTCCGCGTACCTGTCAGCGAGCGCGGCGGCGATCTCGGAGCACCGCTCGTCGCTGATGCGATGGGATGCCATGTCCACGCGGGGATTGTCCGCGTCACGATAGGAGATCTCCTCGCGATCCCAGTGCTCCAGCGCACGCCCTGCAACCTGCGAGCCTCCATCGGCACACACCACCCGCCACCAGAAGGTCAGATGCCCGTGGGTGGACATGATGCGCCCGACCTGACGCGGTCCCGTGCCCACCAGCGCGGCGATATCACCGTAGCTGGCCACGACGCCCTCCGGAATCAGGTCGACGCAGTCGAGTACAAGGGTGGCCCGCTCCCCCAGCTCCAGCTCCCCGGCGCGCAACTATTCACCCCGGTGCTGCAGCGCCTGCTCCTCGAGGGCCGAGAGATCGATGCCGAGCAGATCCTCCGATTCCGTTCCCTCCTCAACCGGTTCATCCACATCGCACAGGGTGACGGTCGCCCCGGTGGAATCCGAAACCAGTGCCATACGACCGAACTCGGAGTCCCACGGTTCCCGGATGACCTCCCCGCCGGCCTCGCGTGTCCTGGCTACCGCCTCATCGACGCTGGCGACACCCAGATAGGACTGCCAGAAGCTGGGGACCTGGGGTGGGAACTGGCCCTCGGCATCAAAGATTCCGGCGAAGGCCGCCCCGTCAACCAGCGCCGTGGTGTACCGGAAGGAGGAGTCATTCTGCGCAGCGGCCATCTCCGAGGTGGTCCAGTTGAAAAGCTCACCGTAGAACTCCACGGCCGCGGGGTACCTGCTCACGGTGGTCAGCTCATGCCAGACCGGTGTGCCCGGTTCACCGGCTGCGACGAAGGACTCCTCGCTGTCCGGTTCGATGAGCCCGAAGAGCGCGCCGGCGGTATCCACCGCCAGCACCATCCGGCCCAGGTGGACCTGAGTGGGCTCGGCGAGGACGCGACCACCGAGCTCGACCACCTTCGCCGCGACCTCCTCGAGATTGTAGGAGAGGAAGTAGGTGATCCAGGTATCGGGCAGGCTGGCGTCCTCCGGCTGTTCAATGAAACCGGCCACCGGCAGTCCCTGCACCCGTGCCATGCGGTACCCCGCGCTCACCTCGCTGATCTCCCACCCGAGGACCTGCTGATAGAAGTGGGAGGACTTCGCGATATCCGAGGTGCTCAAATCAATCCAGTAGGGCATTCCGGGCATGGCTTCAAAAGCTGGCATTACATGTTCCTCCACTTTTCGGGGTCGAAGCCATCATTGGCGGTGGCTTCATCAAAATAGTCTTCATCGCTGCCGCCGCTGACCACCCGTGCACAGCTGGCGGCAATGCACACCACGTCTCCGTCACGCAGGGTTCTCCCACGTCGGGTGTCCACCTCGCCGTTGACCGTGACCTCGCCCGTGGAGATCGCGTCCTTGGCTTCCCCGCCTGTTGCAACGAGGTTGGCCAATTTGATGAACTGGCCAAGTTTTATGGACTCATCCCTGATGTGCACTTCTTCCGGCTGCATGGTTCCTGAGTCTATCGGTGACTGAGGTATCGGGCTAAAACGGGATCCGACCCCCGAATCCCGCAACCGCCTGCCACACCATGAACATTCCCAGGGAGATGAAGATCGCCCCCGTCACCACATCGATGAGTGCGGCGTTTCCGGTGATCTGCGCAGCGAAACCACGCACCACCAGAGCCACCCCCACGAACCAGACGAAGCCGGTCAAGATGAGGAACACCGCGATGAACGCGCTCCATCCCAGTCCCATGTCGGGGCGGACGAACTGGGCGAAGACCGCACCGAAGAAGAGAACGGCCTTGGGGTTGGAGAGATTCGTCGCGATTCCCAATCGCAGGCTTGACGCAGCACCATGGCCGTGGCCCGCCGCGGTGTCCCCGGCACCCTCCCCGGCGCTTTCGACCACCGGAATCGACGCCGTTGCTCTCCGGTTTCCACGCTGGCGCCAAGCCGAACGCACCGCCCCGAATCCCATCCACACGAGGTAGCCACCACCGAGCAGCTGCAGAACGTGGAGCACAGAAGGCGTCGCGGAGATCAGGGCGGACAGCCCGAGGAGGCTCGCGATGATCCACAGGGAGTTTCCGATCATGATTCCCACCGCCGTCCAGATCCCGTCCGATCTGCTCCTTGAACCGAGGCGGATGATCTGAAGGAGGTCGGGGCCGGGGGAGGCGATCGCGGCGAACCAGACGAGCAGCAGTGAGACAACGGTAGCGGCATTCATCAGGTCACATCATATAGGCCCTCCCGTTCACCACTCCTGTCGCCTGCATCAGGATGAACGCCCCGGTGGGACCTATATGGCTGAAGCCGGCCTCCTTTAATGCAGCAGCCGCCTCCGAGGAGCCATCGGTGCGGAGCGGCACGGGGTCCCCGGGGCGGTGGACATGGTGACCGGCGTATCTTTCCAACAGCACCGGCACAGGTTCCGGGAGGCGGAGCATCGCCTTGGCATTGTTGATCACCGCCTCGATCTTGCGCCGGTTGCGGAAGACGCCGGGATCCGCGAGGAGGAATTCGACCTCCTCCGGGCCGAACCGGGCCACGGCGGCGGGATCGAACCCGGCGAAGGCACTGCGCAGGGTATTGCGCTTAGCCAGCACCGCCTGCCATGTGATTCCGAGCTGGAACACGATCATGCTGAGGATCTCCAGCAGGCCCGAGTCTGAATCCGGGGCTCTCCCCCACTCCTCATCGAAGTAGATCCAGCTCAGTTCCCCCCTGGAGGCCCAGCGGGGCCGGGTGCGGCCATCGGCGCAGCGGACAGGGTCATTGGATGTATGAGTTGTTATCGTCGTCATGGCTGCACGATAAACCGGGCACGTGACATCTCATCCCCCTGCCCACCCCCGGCTTAGAGATCCACCTGGCGAATGGTGATGTTGATCCGACCCTCAGCCAGACCGCAACCGTCCGGGGCGGTGCCCTCCTCCACCTTGGGCACACCGTGGAAGGCGCGTCTGTGTGCTCCCCCGAAAACAATCAGATCACCGCTGAGCAGCGGAATCTCATTCCAGGGCCGGTTGCGGTTCTCGGTTCCACCAAGGCGGAACAACGCCGTGTCACCGATGGACAGGGAGATCACCGGGGCCTCGGAAAGCTCATTGGCGTCCTGGTGCATCCCCATCGTCGAGCCGGGCGGGTAGTAGTTCACCAACGCGGCCTCCGCACGGAAGCTCCCCGACCAGGCGGCCAGCGATCCGCTCAAACGTCCCGCCGCCTCAAGGGCCTCCCGCGTTCGCTTATGGAAGGATTCCGGAATCGGCGGCACCCGCATTCCCTCGAGCTCCTCCACATAGCGGTAGGGATGGGATTTCCAGTAGCGGCCGAGCGAAAGCATGTACACGCTCATCTGTCCGCTGCGCAGGCGGGGTCGGACCATCGCAAAGGGCGTGCCCGCGGCGCTGCGTGCGATCCGACGGGCCTCAGCTACCAGCGATCGCTGGGTGGGCAGGTCCAGAAAGCCCGGGAGGTGGACAACACCGTCGGTGACCTCCCGCGGCGGGCGCGGGAGGTCGGCGCCGGGGGCGTCGAAAAGCGTGGGCACGTGCGCGTCCTCCCTCTCGTGCACAATGGCAGGCATGTCTTCCTTCGACCCTAGACCCTACTCAACGTTTTCCCACATGAGCAGCGGGCAGTGGTACATTCCGGGGTCCGCGGAACTGCGGCGGATCGCCGGCCGTGCCGCTGAGCTCGGCCACGAGTACAACCAGATCGGGCCGACGGATCCCGAGCGGTCGGGGGTGATCCTGCGCGAATGGATCAACCCGGACAGTGGACACTGCGTTATCAAGGCACCCGCGATCATCGAATACGGGCTCAACACCACCATCGGCGAGGGGGTGTTCATCAACTTCGGGCTGACGATCCTGGACATCTGTCCGGTCACCATCGGTGCACGCTCCATGCTCGGGCCAAACTGCCAGCTGCTCACAGCGGGCCATCCCGTCAACGACGTGGAGATGCGCCGTGGCGGCTGGGAGAACGGCGCGCCGATCACCATCGGCGAGGACGTGTGGTTCGGCGGCGGTGTTATCGTTGTCGGCGGCGTCACCATCGGCGACCGCGCGGTCATCGGCGCCGGCGCGGTGGTAACCAGGGACATTCCCGCCGATGCCATCGCCGTGGGCAATCCGGCGCGGGTGATCCGCATGCGTGACGACGCCCACCAGGAGCGCACGGAGCTCCCCGAAGGGGTGCCGGTGGACGCGTGGGGGGCACTGCCATGGTGAACCCCACCGTCGAAGCCCGCTCTTCGTGGCTAGCACCTGTCCTTTTGCGCAGCACTCGCCACTCGACCCGCAGCTCCTCGTTGACTGCAGATGCATTCAGAATTCTTCCTACCTCCCGTCACACCGCGCGAAACGGATGGCCGTGTCAGCGGAGATTCCACGCTAGCCGTGAGCGATCTCATTGATCCGACGCGGTGGAGCTCCAGTATCCACGGCCACCCTGTGCCGCCTTATCCCGAAGCCATTGATGAAGATGCAGCCCTCCACCAGCATTCCTCCGGGAGGGATCGGCTCAAACATGTCGGGATCAGTGGCAATCGACAAGTTCGATACCTCCCATCCCTCCAATCCTCCATAGAGGACGGACCCTCCACCGCGGATCCACCCGGACTCCGTGTTGTCCACGACGATCACCCCCGAGTTGCTCCAATCGACTTCCAGGTGGGATACGCAGGTCTTCGATGGTGTTGGCGGCGTGGATCTTTTCAGTTTTCCCAAGGATTGACTGCTTTTGAGAGCTGTGAAGTAGGGTCAGTGCGCCTTATGCGCTGTTCATACCGGATCCGTCCGGTACCCTTCTTTCCTAAAGGCCTGGTCACGGTACCGTCACGTGATGGGGAGCGTTTGTAACGCTAGACGTCAATGTCATGACGGGAAGACGAGCCACAACGCTCTTTTCCAACACCCCCGGACAACCTCGGCACACCACTGGATACGATGAAGCTCAAACAATCAACAGACGATAGGGATTCCAACACTATGTCCAGCGAGTTAGGCAGCATCACCGAATGGATCTTCAACCAGGAGATCCCAGTTCCAGCCGACATCCAGGAGGTCCTGGTTCCCGGAGAAACCCCCGTCACCGCGTACAAGACCTTCCGCGACTCCGCGATCTTCACCGACCGTCGCCTCATCGTTCGCGATTCGCAGGGCATCCGCGGCAAAAAGGTGGAGATGTACTCTCTGCCCTACTCTTCCATCAACATGTGGTCCTCTGAGAATGCGGGAACGCTCGACTTCACCTCAGAGCTGGAACTCTGGACCCGAGCCGGACACATCAAGATCAAGCTTGGCAGGGGCGTGGACATCCGTCGCCTGGATCTTCTGATCTCCTACGCGGTGTTCGGAGGGCTGGGGTCCTAGCATCTCCGATGAACACCACCCCCTTCGACCTCGCAACCATCGCCGGCGACCTACCCGCGGCAACCCTGATCCCGCGCCTGGAGACGACGCTCAGCACCTCGCCGGCGAATCTCGTCATCGTCGCCCCTCCCGGAACGGGTAAGACAACGGTGGTCCCGCCGAGCGTCGCCAACACGCTCACGGAGGGGAAGATCCTGGTCACCGCGCCGCGGAGGGTGGCGGTGCGGGCGGCGGCGCGTCGATTAGCTCAGTTGGCTGGGACCCCGATCGGAACAACCGTCGGATTCTCAGTGCGCGGTGAGCATCACCCCGGCTCGCGGGTGGAGTTCCTCACCCCTGGGGTGCTGGTGCGGAAGCTGCTGAGCGATCCGGAGTTGCGCGGTGTGTCGGCGGTGATCATCGATGAGGTACACGAGCGCCAGCTCGACACCGATCTCGTGCTGGGCATGACCACGGAGCTGAGCCAATTGCGTGATGATTTCTCCGTGATCGCCATGTCCGCCACCGTGGATGCGCAGCATTTCGCCGCGCTTATGGAAGCACAGGTTCTGGAAGCGCAGTCCCCGATCTTCCCCGTGGACACCATCTACGCCCCGCCCCCCGGCCCGCGGATGGGGCAGCGGGGTGTGGAGAGAAGATTCCTGGAGCATGTGGCACGGCAGGCGGCTGGCCATGATGGTTCGGTGCTCGTGTTCGTGCCCGGCGTGTGGGAGATCGAGCAGGTCATCGCAACGCTGCGCTCCCGGGGCGAGAGGAGTGTGCTGCCGCTGCACGGCCGGCTCACCGCCGCAGAGCAGGACAGGGCCCTGACCCCGAGCACGGATCCGCGGATTGTGGTGAGCACGCCACTGGCGGAGAGTTCACTGACGGTCCCCGGTGTGCGCGTGGTGGTGGATTCAGGGCTTTCCCGGGTGCCGCGTCGCGATGCCGCACGCGGCATGACGGGCCTGGTCACGGTGAGTTGCGCGCAGTCCTCGGCCGATCAGCGGGCGGGCCGCGCCGGGCGTGAGGGGCCGGGAACGGTGATCCGTTGCTACTCACAGGAGGATTACGCGCATTTCCAGCCGTTCACCACACCGGAGATCCAGTCGGCGGATCTTACCCAGACGGCGCTCTGGATGGCGGGCTGGGGCACACCGGAGCTGCCAACACCTCCTCCCGTGCCGGCGATGCAGGCGGCGACGTCCACGCTGCAGGCGCTGGGGGCCGTCGATAAGCATGGCATCACCGACCTGGGACGTCGCCTGGCGCTGCTGCCGTTGGCGCCGCAGCTCGGGGCGTCGCTGCTGCGGTTCGGCGCAGGTGCCGCCGAGACGCTCGCCGTGCTTGCCGACGCCCCCTCCGGCAACATCAGTACCCAGGCCACCCGGCTGCGCGGAAGCGCGCGCTTCGACCGCGAGGTCGCCCGCCTACGCCGACTCGCACCACGTGTTGCCGGCCGGCCGTCGGCGGGTGAGGTAACCGGCGCGGCCTTCCCTGCACTCATCGCAAAACGGGTCACCCGCGGTGAATACCTGCTGGCCAGCGGCACACGTGCACTCCTGAAGGACACCGAGCTTCAAGGCTCCCCCTGGCTCGCCATCGGCAACATCTCCCGCTCCGGCGACCGCGCCCTCATCCGCGCCGCCGCTTCCATAAGCGAGGAGCAGGCTCTTGGGCTCCTCGGTGTCCGCGACACCACCCACGCAGAGCTTGCCAACGGCCGCATCCGTGCCCGAACCATCCGCCACGCCTGGGCCATCGAACTGAGCTCCACCCCGACCACCCCCACTGTCGAGGATGCGGCGACGGCAGTGGCGGAAGCGATCGCCCGCGACGGACTCTCCCTGTTCACCTTCTCAGAGGCCGCGCGCTCGCTGCTGGATCGCCTCCGGTTCCTCCACGCCCACCTCGGGGACCCGTGGCCGGATGTCGACGCCGCCGATGTGTACACCTGGCTCGGGCCCGAACTGGACACGATCGCCCACGGGGCTTCCATAAGCGGAATCAACATGGCCCAGGCACTCCAACGCCTACTCCCGTGGCCCGACGCCGCGCATATGGATGAGCTCGCGCCGGGATCACTGCACGTGCCCAGCGGGCACAAGCACCGCATCGACTATTCGACGGGGCATGCGATCGTCCGGGTGAAACTACAGGAATGCTTCGGACTCGCCGCCTCGCCTGAGTTCTGCGGTGAGAGGGTGCAGTTCCATCTCCTCTCCCCCGCCGGACGACCATTGGCGGTTACCGACGATCTTGCGAGCTTCTGGTCGGGGCCCTACTCACAGGTGCGGGCGGAGATGCGGGGGCGCTACCCGAAGCACCCCTGGCCAGAGGATCCGTGGAGCGCACAGGCGACGGCGCGGACCAAGAGACGTTTGTAGTCCTAGGGTAGCGAAGGCGTCGGCCAAGCTGAGATCCACTGGTAGGTGCGCGAAGCTGTTTTGCCACTGACTCCGAACTCGCATCACTTAAATGAACGATCCGCTTACCTCAGGCCGTCGATATTTGTCGGTGGTTTCCTGATCCTGATTCACTGCCCAGAACCGGAGGGAAGCACTTTGTGGCAAAAGCGATAACTAACGCAACGTCGACGCTCGCGACACCTCGTGCCGGCTGCACCTCCGTGGCTTGGCGCCGGGGCAGACACGCGCAAACCCGGACACTGGGTAAGGAATTGAGCTTCCTGCCATTTCATGAGGTCAAGAAGAAGGACACGAAGGACGCGAGCCTCTTGAACGGTCTCTTGATCGCGTGGGGCGACGAAGCTTAGATCATGTCCGGCAGCGAGATCAAGGGCTCTTCGCGTTTCGGAGTGCGTAGCTGACCACGAGGTGGGGTTCGGGGTGGCACAACATAGAGGGGCCCTGGCCGGTACAAGATGAGAGTTACCACACCATCATCTGACCGAACCAGGACCCTACTGTGCAGCCTAGTGGCAACCTCGTCGCCGACACCATCTGCCGCACCGCGGAAATCGGCCTGACGATCACCGGTGCCGCCGACGCCGGAAACATCACCATCATCGACGCCACCCCCGTGACCGTGAACAACCTCTGCCCGGACTGCGGACAGTCCGGGAAGCTGCGCGACCACACTCCCCGCCGGCTCGTCGACCTGCCGGTCGTCGGGTTCCCCACCCGCCTGCACGTCCGCGTCCCCCGTTTCACCTGCAGCAATCTGTCCTGTGCCAGGAAGATTTTCCAGGCTTCACTCAACTGCGCTGATGACGGGGCCAAGATCACCCACCGGGTCACCCGCTAGATTCTCCAGCGCCTGGCGATCGACCGGATGAGCGTGTCCGCCACCGCCAAAGCACTCGGCGTGGGCTGGGAACTGGTCAACCAGGTCGCACTCGATGCCTGCCGGAGCCTCGTCTACGACGACCCCGGACATCTGGACGGCGTGCGCATCCTCGGCGTCGATGAGCACGTCTGGAAGCACACCCGACGACCGACTGAGCCGTCGAATCTGGTGACCATCCTTGTCGACCTCACCCCGCTGGTGGATGGCCGTGGGCATGCCCGCCTGCTGGACATCCGTCCCGGTCGTAGCGCGCAGGTGCTGCGCACGTGGCTGCAGGAACGCGACCCTGATTTCCGGGAAAACGTGCAGGTGGTGACGATGGACGGGTTCACCGGCTATGCCTCAGCCGTGGACCAGGTGCTCCCGGATGCCCGCAAGGTGATGGACCCGTTCCATGTGGTGCATCTGGCTGCCGACAAGCTCACCGGGTGCCGGCAACGCCTCCAACGTGAGACGACCGGGCGGCGTGGGCGCAAGGATGATCCGTTGTACAAGTACCGGAGGACCCTGTTGACCAGGACGAACTATCTCACCGACCGGCAGAAACAACGACTCGACATGTTGTGGGCCACCGACGATGACTACGTCGCCCTGGAAGTGACGTGGTTGTTCTACCAGGATCTGATCGCAGCCTACGGGCATCCGAAGAAGTCGGAGGGCAAGAAGCTGATGAGCAGGGTGATCAACAGCATCCGCAAGGGGCTACCCGCAGGGCTGGAGGAACTCGCCCAACTGGGGCGGACCCTGTGGCGCCGACGCGAAGACGTGCTCGCCTATTTCGACATCGGCGCGTCCAACGGCCCGGTCGAAGCGATCAATGGTCGGCTGGAGCACCTGCGCGGGATCGCACTCGGGTTCAGGAACATCAACCACTACATATTGCGGTGCCTGATCCACTCCGGACAGCTGCAGGGAAAGATCAACGCACTCTAAATCGTGAAGAGCCAGATCAAGCCCCGAGTGACAGCTCACCCGCATGTCACTCTGGCGCTGACCTGACTCCGTTTCGGGCTATCGCGGAGCTGTCAGTGCCTATGATGGTGAGCTCCTTGAACAGGTGTCGACCCTGATCGAGCAGGGACAGGCACTCATGGCCTCACAGGTGAACACCACTTTGACGCTGCGGAACTGGTACATCGGGCGGATGATCGACGTCAAGGTACTCAAGAAACAACGCGCTGGTTACGATCAGGAGATTGTGGCGGCGCTGTCGCGACAATTTGCCAAGAAATACGGTCGTAGCTTCAGCAGGGCGAGCCTGTACCACATGCTCCAGTTCGCTCAGCTCTTCGCCGACGCGCAGATTGTCGCAACGCTCTCGCAACAATTGAGCCGGAGTCACTTCCACATGTTGTTGCCGGTGCAGACTGCAGAAGCCCGTGCCTACTACATCGGACTTGACCCCTCGGTGGTGGACACGCTGAAACCAGCATCACATTGGAGAAGTGAGGTACCTTTCCACCATGCCACGCAAGACCGACACCGAGCAGTTCAAGCGTGACGCAGTCTCATTCTCCGAGTCAAACCCCGCAGCCACGATCAACGCTATCGCCTCCGATCTCGGGGTCAACCGCAACTCCCTGCGCACCTGGCTCGACGCCTTCGGCACCGGCACCACAACCAACGCCAACGGCGAGAAAGTCGCCAGCCCCACCGCCGCGGCCAACAGCCAACGCACGCCCGCTGAAGGGCTCTTTGATGCCGAGCGCATCCGCATGCTCGAACGCGAGAACGCCACGCTCCGGGAAGAACGAGAGATCCTGCGCACGGCGGCCAAGTTTTTCGCGGCAAGCAGACGAACGGGTGAACCGCTTTCAGTTCATTGATGACCACCGAGGCCTCTACGAGGTCAAGCGGTTATGTAAGGTCTTGAAGATCAACCGGTCCTCGTACAACTCATGGAAAATCTGCTGCTCCCCGGCGCCGGCGACGCCTTATCGACGACGCGGTGCTGACAGCGAGGATCAGGGCCGTGTTCACGGCCGAGAACGGCTGTTAGGGGGCGAAACGCGTGCCTGCGGCGATCAACTCCAATCCAACCAACGACGGCCGTCTCAATCACAAGCGCACCGCGAGGCTGATGCGCCAGATGAGGCTGTTCGGCTACACCAAAAAACGCCGGGTGACGACCACTGTCCCTGCGAAACGGACTCCGAGGTTCTCCGACCTGCTGCGGCGCCGGTTCACTTTGGTGAAACCAAACAGGGTCTACGTTAACGACATCACGTATCTGCCGATCGCGGAGGTGTCGAATATGTACCTGGCCACGGTCATTGACTACTATTCGCGGCAGTTGACCGGATTCGCAATCGCCGAGCACATGCACACGGAGTTGGTCGAAGAAGCCCTCACGATGGCCCACGGGATCCGAGGCAGCCTTGACGTGGCGATTTTCCATTCCGACCACGGTAGCGTCGGCGGATTCAACTGGTCGTCGCAACACCTCGATGACATGGAGGTGTGTGATGCTACGTCGTCAGGCGGATGCGGATCGAGCGGTGCGACAACCGATGCGCTCTCCGGGGCGCCCGCCCCCGCGACGTGAGGTCGAGCGGGCATTCTGGGTACAGATCGCTGATGGGCTTACGAGCGAGGATGCCGCGGTTGCTGTTGGTGTGTCAGCACCGGTGGGTACGCGGTGGTTTCGCCATGCTGGAGGTATGCCTCCACTAGATCTTGCTCCAGCTGCTGGCCGTTATCTCTGCTTTGCTGAGCGTGAAGAGATCGCGCTGTTACACGTTCAAAATGTCGGCGTCCGTGAGATCGCCCGACGACTCGGACGCGATCCCGGGACAGTCTCCCGGGAACTGCGGCGAAACGCCGCGACCCGTGCCGGGGAAGTGGAGTACCGGGCTTCCGTTGCGCAGTGGAAGGCCGAGTCTGCGGCCAAGCGGCCCAAACAAGCGAAACTGGTGACCAACACCGCGCTGCGTGACTATGTGCAACAGCGCCTTGAGGGCAGCGTCAGTCTGCCGGACGGGACGGTAGCTCAGGGGCCCGATGCACCGCGTTGGAAGGGACGAAACAAGCCACACCGAGAGGACCGTCAATGGGTCACGGGTTGGAGCCCGGAACAAATCTCGCACCGGCTGAAAGTTGATTTCCCTGATGATGGTGCCATGCGGATCAGCCACGAAGCGATTTACCAGTCACTGTTCATCCAGGGGCGCGGCGCACTCAAGCGCGAGCTCGTCACGTGTCTACGCACTGGTCGAGCGCTGCGGAAACCACGACGGCGTTCACGGAACAAGCCACAAGGCCATGTCACAGACGATGTCGTCATCTCCGAGCGTCCCGCCGAAGCGGCGGACCGCGCGGTGCCTGGACATTGGGAGGGGGATCTGATCATCGGCACACACCAGTCCGCGATCGGCACGCTCGTCGAGCGCAAGAGCCGCTCTGTGCTGCTGGTGCACCTGCCACGACTTGCAGGCTACGGGCAGCAGCCGCGAGTGAAAAACGGGCCGGCCTTGGCCGGCCACGGCGCGACCGCGATGGCTGATGCGCTCACCCGAGCAATCACGGATCTACCGCAGCAACTGCGTAAGACGTTGACCTGGGATCGAGGCAAGGAGTTGGCAGAGCATGCCAGATTCGCGTTCGAGACCGGCACCACGGTGTTTTTCGCTGATCCGCACTCGCCTTGGCAGCGGCCCACGAACGAAAACACCAATGGGCTGCTGCGACAGTACTTCCCCAAGGGCACCGACCTGTCGAGATGGGGTGCTGACGATCTCGCCGCGGTCGCGTACACGTTAAATAACCGGCCGAGGAAAGTGCTCAACTGGAAAACCCCAGCCGAGGTATTCACAGAGCAGCTACCATCGGCCCAAGAACCTGGTGTTGCGACCACCGATTGAATCCGCCGTCTATGCCTTGGAGCACTACCGGAGACTGTGTGAACGGCTCGGTGCAACCCAATCGATGGGAGCAACTCGTTGGCGGAGTCGTTCAACACCACACTGAAGCGGGAAGTCCTGAAGGACGAGTCCGTTTCCCAAAGCCAGCTGCCATGTCGCCACGACGTGTTCCGGTGGTGCACGCGCTACAACTCCAGGCGCTCGCACTCATGGTGCGGACACCGCTCGCCGAACACCTTCGAAGCCGCAGGATCAGCTACACCTACTATCGCATCCTGATTAAATCCCAGTGTCCACCATCCGGGGTTCAGGCCCGTCCTGATCGGATCGATAAAATAGGACCCAGTTGCCATCGTGGGTTCCCTTTCAAGGAGATGTGGGTTGATTCTAAAGGTTACTGCGGTGGTCGTCCATGGCATTCGTGGGGCCATATCCGGCGTTTACAGATAAACCACACAAAAGGACGCAACCGCACGCAGAGCGCTGCTCAACTCGAGTTTTGGCTAAATCGTTGAGTACTGTGCGCAACTTCGCATTACATCATGCCCGGATGTTCAACCGCGCCCACGGCCTCGGACCCAAGCTGAATAATGACCAGCGGTTAGTGCCGATGGTTGGAGAAATGAAATGAGCTTTCGGCCAACTCAGGCTGATCCAGTACCTGCACCGTCAACTCGACCTATCTCCGGCAGAGCGTCCACTGTCTCTGCTGGATACCTACCCCGACAACGACGTTGTGCCCTCCACCTGGACGGGAACCCCTAAACGCCGGGCGGGTCTTGCCCTCTGGACATGCTGGTCCTTGCGGTAACGGTGAAACCGGAGCCCGTAGGTTCGCCGTAGACGTGCATATCGAAGGTGCACGATCGCACCACAAGTATCTGATGTACCGCGATCGGTTCGTGGCACCAACGGACCCCTACGCCGCGCGCCCCATCTGGATCACCGATTCGGCAGAGAGCACCATCGCGCCACCGGAGGGATTGTGCGAGTGGTCATGCTCGGCGCAGCCGGCCTCGCAGAAGAGAAAGCCCTCCGGCAGCTCCGCCACCATTTCGCCGGCCGCGACGGCCAGCGCGGGCAGATGCTGGGCCGGGGCGACGATATGGAGCCTTGTTGCACCGAGGAGGCGGGATGTCGCCGCGGCACCTCCGATGAGCGAGGGGAAGCTGTCGGGATTCGTTGAGTCCTCGACCACCACCGTGACCGTGCTCTCCGTGATGACCTCGGGATGTCCCGGAAGACTGAGGGGCTCTTCCTGCGGCGTACCGGATTGCGTGTCCAGCTGTGTACTCGTCATGCCGACCAGTCTAGGAAGATTGTCTGGGATCAACCAGGATTGAGGCTGCCAGTCCACTGCTGAATAGACTAAGAAGTCTAGGCTGACCCAAGCTGTTGCCAGGTGAGGTAGAGGCTCATCACGACAACCAGTGTGAGCAGCGCATACCTGATGAGCCTGGTCCCGCCGCCGAGCACGGTCCTGGCGCCGATCTGCGCGCCGAGGACGTTTGCGACACCTAGCACGATACCCAGGGTCCACCACATGTGACCTCCGAGAATGAATACAATAAGCGCCCCGAGATTTGTTGCGGTGTTCACGACCTTCGCCATGGCCGCCGAGGTGAGGAAGTTCTGCGAGAGTACCGCGGTGAAGGCCATGATCAGGAACATGCCGGTGCCGGGGCCGAAGATGCCGTCATAGCCCGCGATCACCGCCACCGCGCCTATGGAAGCCCACCGGCGCCAGCCCGCCGGAAGCTCGGCGCTGCTCCCGGTACCGAAACCCGGTTTGAACACCACGAACACTCCGACCAGGAGCATGAGGACGATGATCAGTGGCCGCATGACATCCTTATCTATGGCACTGGCAACCAGTGCTCCCAGTCCGGAACAGGTCAGCGCCACCGGCACGTAGAGCGCCAGCAGCTTCGCGGGTGGCCGCACCGTGCGGACCAGCGTGAAGGCCGCGGATGCGGTGCCCGTTACGGCGGCGAGCTTGTTCGAGGCCAGCGCGGTGACCGGTGCCAGCTGCGGAATCACCGCCATGATCAGCGGGATCAGCACCAGTCCCCCACCGCCGATGACCGCGTCGATCCACCCGGCGATGGCGGCTCCGGCGATCAGGACCGCCCAACCGCCGGCAGCCAGTTCAACACCCATTCATATGCCTTTCATCAAGATAGGGTCACCAAAGTATAAACCCGGCGATTATATCCTGCGCTGGGAATACACTGAAGTCCCACGGGCCATCCACGAAAGGGAATCCATCATGAAACTCCTTCGAAGCATAGCCGCCGTCCTGCTCACCCCCGTCCTCCTGGGCTCCGCGGTGTCCACGGCATTGGCCGCCCCCGTCGTCCCCGCGGTGGATCAGCACCCCGCGCCGAGCTACCGGATGACCATGACACCCCGGCAGTCGCTGCTGTGTACCTTCACCAGCGTGACCATCACCTGTCATCCCGATTTCCCGGTGACCTGGAAGGACGCGACGGGAAGGCAGGCGAACACGGTGGTCATCTCGCTTGCCGATGCCCACATCACCGGAATCGGCACCGACGTGCAATGGCCCACGGCCCCGGTGGCGCAGCCACGGCCGGTGAATGGATCCACCCGCCTCGAGGGCCTCGATGTCACCGTCAAACCCGGCCACGTCTCGATCGGGGATGCCGGTGGCACCGTCGCACTTATAACCCCCGACTCATACGATGTGCTGGAGCTGACTGCTAGTGTGAGTGCCACATGACGCAGTAGTTGGGAGGCCGGAACGAGTGGGCAGGCACGTATCCGCGGTCGCGCTTCGATGGGCGATCGTCATACCCGCCTCACTCGGCCTCGGCTGGTTGTTCACCCTGTGGCACCTTCCCGCCTCGTGGATCCTGGCGGCGATCGTCGTCGCCGGTGCCTGTGCGCTGATCACCGGTGAGGATCTACCCCTGAACAAGGGTGTCAACGTCTTCGGTCGCAGCATGATCGCCATTCTCGCCGCCCTGCCGCTTCTCGACGCCCCCGTGGCCCAGCTCCTCAGGTACCTCCTGCCCGGCCTGCTGGTTTCCCTGATCACGGTGGGCATCGGCGTGGCGGGCGGGATCATGTTGTCGCGCTCGCAGAAGGCGATCAGCCCGGAGACCGGCGTGCTGTCCATGCTCGCGGGTGGCGCGTCGGTGATGACGGTGCTCGCCCAGCAGCTCGGCGCCGACTACCGCTATGTCACCCTCTCCCAGTACCTGCGCCTGCTCGTCGTCTCCATCTCGCTACCCCTGGTCACGCACCTGTTCGTGCCGGGCACCGGAGGTGCCGGGCGGGTGCGGCCGGAGGGCCTGGAGGTGTTCGGGCTGGGTGAGGTGGAGGCGTCGATAGGCATCGTGGTGATTCTGGGCATCGTGGTGGTAGGCGAACCCCTGGGCCGGCTGCTCCGGCTGCCCGCCCCGGCTGTGCTGGGGCCACTGCTGTGCACCGTGGTGGTGGGTGCCCTGTTCCCGGTTGATCTCGAACCGCCGACACCCTTTGTCATCATCGCCTTCCTGTCCATCGGCTGGATGTGCGGCGGGGCGCTGAACATGCCTGCGCTGCGGGTGTTCTCCCGGCAGCTACCGGCCACCTTCGCCTTCATCTTCGTGCTTCTGGGGCTGTGCGCGGCGACGGCGGCGGTGCTGAGCCGGTGGCTGGGCATCTCCTATTTCGAGGCCTATCTCGCCACCAGTCCCGGCGCGCTGGAAACGGTCCTGGCGCTGAGCTCGGAGGGTGCGGCGGGTCCGGTGGTGGTGACCATCCAGATCATCCGCCTGTTGTCCATCCTCGCCATCGCGGGCTGGCTGCCGGGTATTCTCCGCCTCATTCTGCCGCGGCGGTAGCTGCGGGATCAGCGGGGTGGGGGCGTTCAGTCCAGCAGCTGGTCGCGCAGGATGGCCATGGGAATGCTGCCGTAGCTCAGCGCCCTGGAGTGGAATTCCGCAAGATCCATGCCCTGGGAGACCGCGTCATCGCGGAGATCCTTCCATAAGCGCTGACCGATGGCGTAGGAGGCGGCCTGGCCGGGCCAGCCGAGGTAGCGGGTGAGCTCGAAGGTGAGGTTGGCCTCCGCCATGAAGGTATTCTCCCGCAGGAAACTACGGGCGTAGGAGGCGTCCCACGGTCCGGTACCCTCGGGATTCTTCTTGCCAAGATGCAGCCCGATGTCAATGGCCACCCGGGCGGCCCGGAGCCGCTGGGCGTCGAGGTAGCCCATGCGGGTTCCCGGGTCCTCGTGATAGCCGAGTTCCTTCATCAGGGTCTCCGCGTACAGGGCCCACCCCTCGCCGTGTCCGGAGTTCCAGCAGACGGCCCGGCGCCAGAGGTTGAGCTCCTCGGTGTTCGTCATCGTCTGACCGATCTGAAGGTGGTGGCCGGGCACCCCCTCGTGGAACACCGTGGTCAGTTCCTGCCAGGTGTGGAAGATCTCCTGGGATTTCGGGACGGACCACCACATGCGCCCCGGGCGGGAGAAGTCGTCGGAGGGCGGGGTGTAGAAGATTCCGCCGGTTCCGGCGGGATCGATTCTGCACTCGATGGTGCGCACGGGTTCCGGGATGGTGAAGTAGGTGCCAGCGAGGTCGCTGACGGCCCTGTCAGCGGTGGTCTGCATCCACTCAACCAGCGCATCCCTGCCGTGGATGATGTAGCGCTCATCGGCGTTGAGCTTCTTCATGGATTCGCGCACCGTGGTTCCCGCTCCGTAGAGCTGGACGGCGAGCTCCTGCTGTTCGGCGTCGATGGCCCTGAGCTGATCGAGTGACCACAGATAGGCCTCGTCGAGATCGACGAACTCACCGACGAAGAGGTGGGAGAACTGCTCATAACGCTCACGCCCGACCGCATCCTCGTGCGGAGCGTGCGGGGCAAGTTGCTCACCGAGCCAGCCGGCGACGCGCTGGAAGGCACTCTGCGCCTCGAGCACCACCGGATCATTTTCCTCGAGACCGAGGTTCTCCAGCACCGATCCCGTGTCCCCCAGGTCCTCGCACTGCGAGATGACCTCATCGACCTGACGTGCCGCGGCGACGCGTCCCTGGCTGGCCGCCAGGGCGAGGGATTCGCAGTATCCGTGCAGGGCGTCCGGTACGCGGGAGAGCCGCTCCCTGATGTTCTCCCGTTCCTCGTCGGATTCACCTGGCATCATCAGGAAGGTATCGCGGATGGTCTGCACCGGGGAGTCGATGTTGTTGAGCATTCGCAACGTCTCGCCCTGGTGGTGCAGGGAGAGATCGAGGCAGACGCGGTCACGGAGCGCCTCGGCGGTGACCCTGTCGACGTCGTCGAAATCCTCATCATCATCGTTGTCGTCGGTGCCGTCGTCGAAGGCGTCAACATCCGCGACCATGTCACGGTTGCGCTCGGCGAGCGCATTCCAGTAATCGGGCGAGAAGTCCTGCAACTCGCCCTCGTAGCCCGGGATGCCCCAGTCGGTGGCGGAGGTCGGCGAGAGCGCCGCCAGGTCGTGGACGAACACTTCACACGAGGCGTCGAGAAGAGATGGAGATCGTTGTACAGAACTCTCAGGAGTCATAGGTCGCTATCGTAGCCATTCCCCATGCCGATACACCACCTGAGTAGGACCTTGTTGTCATTTCGCAACCATCTAAGCGTGCCGGGGTGCCCCCGGGAGCCGACCTCACTCCCATTTCCTGCCCGGACTCACCCAGTTCTCCAACCCGTCGAGCAGTGCGCCGCCCGACTGCGCGACGACGAAGGCGTCGACGTACTTCTGCGGATAGAAGCCCTCCGCGACCAGGTGGCGGAGCATCTCCAGCAGTGGTGTCCAGAAACCGTCGACGTTATAAAAGCCCACCGGACCGGGCTCCGGACCCAGTTGCTGCCGGGTGGCCACCTGGAAGAACTCCTCGAGGGTGCCGATTCCGCCCGGCAGCACGATGAAGGCGTCGCTGAGTTCTTCCATAAGCGCCTTGCGCTGCGCCATCGACGCCACCACCTCGAGCCGGCTCAGGTGCGGGTGCGCCATCTCGCGGTCGACCAGCGCACGGGGGATCACCCCCGTGACCTCGCCGCCGATGTCCAGGCAGGCGTCGGCAAGCTCGCCCATCAGCCCGACGTTGCCGCCACCGTAGACAAGTTCGATACCGCGGTGCGCGAGCTCCTGCCCGAGCTCGCGGGCCGCAGCGGCGTAGCCGGGCCTGGTACCGGGGACGGAGCCGCAGTAGACGGCAACTCTGGAGATCATGGTTTCCACTCTAATGAGCGGCCCGCAACCCCGAGGCACGGCGTTCGGCCTTTGACCCAGGGGCAGCGGAGGCTCTACTGTCTAGACTCAATTAACGTTTCAGTGCAGGAAAGGACCGCCCGCCATCATGCTGCGCACCATCCTCGGAAGCAAGATCCACCGCGCCACCGTCACCCAGGCCGATCTCAACTACGTCGGTTCCATCACCATCGACGGCGATCTGGTTCGGGCCGCGGGGCTTATGGAAGGCGAGAAGGTCTCGGTGGTCGACATCACCAACGGGGCACGTCTGGAGACCTACATCATCACCGGTGCCACGGGCACCGGGTCGATCTGCATCAACGGGGCGGCGGCCCACCTTGTCAATCCCGGCGACCTGGTGATCATCATGTCCTACCTGCAGGCGACGTCGGAGGAGGCGGCCGTGCACGTTCCACGGATCGTGCACGTGGACGCCGGGAACCGGATCGTGGCGCTGGGCAGTGATCCGGCGGAGCCGGTTCCGGGTTCGACGCAGATGATCTCCTCACGTACGCCGAACTAGCGTGTCGACGCCCGCGCCCGCGGTGGTTGCGTCGACAGGCGGGGTTTTAAAACCCCGTGACGCCGCGGACGAGCACCACGGCCGCGCCCGCGGCCGCCAGCAGCGTGGCGATCCGTCTGGCCATCGGCGTGGAAATGCGCGCGTTGATGCGCTCGCCGAACCAGGCACCGACGAAGATCATCGCCACCGCGGCGACCCACAGCCAGGCCGGGGTGCCACCGAAGTCCAGGCCACCGATGAGGAAGACCTTGAGCAGGAAGGACACGGAGTTGGCCACGACCAGGATTGGATGCAGGGTGGCCACGAAGTCGCGGTAGTCCCACCTGGCCAGACGGGCGTAGACGGTCAGCGCGGGGCCGGCGATGCCCGCGATGGTGGACATGAAGCCGCCGGCGATACCGAAGAGGATCATCGGCACCCTCGCGTGCTCGTCGATTCGGAATTTCTCCGTCGGGAAAAGCGAGATCCCCAGTGCCAGGAGAACCAGCAGGCCGACGGCGATCAGCAGCCACGGTCCGTTCAGGGTGTGGACCACCCACACCGCGGGCAGCGAGCCGATGACCAGGGCGCCCGCGAGGATGCGGAAGCGTTTCCAGTCCGTTCTCCTGCGCACGGACCAGGCGTTGTTCACGGCGTTGATCACCGAGAGTCCGTTGACCATGGTCACACCGGCGAGGGGGCCGAGCAGCGCGGTGAGCACGGGACCCGCGACCAGACCGACGCCGAGTCCGGTGATGCGTTGGAGAATGGCGCCGACAAAGACGGAGGCGAGAAGGACCAGTGCAATGGTAATCACAATCAATCAGGATAGGCTCGGGGCACGGCGTCGGCACAACCAACCCCGGAGGGGGTCCATCCCGGGTTATGCGGTGCGGGGCGCTATCACGGCACCGCGTGCAGGCGACAGGGTTTCATCCGGCACGGAAGTCCCGGGCCCGGGAGCGCGACCAAATGGCGGAGGATCCACTGCGGATCCACGGTGCTGGGCTAATGTCTATGCGCGTGAGCCTGAGAGATATCTTCGCCGACACCCGCCCGTTCCGGGTCCCGGCCTTCCGAAACCTGTGGCTGGGCAATGTCGCCACCGTCATCGGCGCCCAACTGACCGTGGTCGCCGTCCCCGTGCAGATCTACCAGATGACAGGATCCAGTGCCTATGTGGGGCTGACCGGTGTCTTCGGGCTGGTGCCCCTGGTGATCTTCGGCCTCTATGGAGGCTCGATCGCCGATGCCTTTGACAAGCGGATCGTGCTGATCTGCACCACCATCGGGATGATCGCCACCACGGCGGGTTTCTGGGTTCTCACCCTCATGCAGAATCAGAACGTCTGGCTGCTGCTGCTCAACTTCGCGCTGCAGCAGGCCTTCTTCGCGGTCAACCAGCCCACGCGGACATCGGTGCTGCGGCGGCTTCTGCCCATCGACCAACTGGCCTCGGCGACCTCATTGAACATGATGCTCATGCAGACCGGCGCCATCGTCGGCCCGTTGATCGCCGGCGCGCTGATTCCCCTGATCGGTTTCGGCTGGCTGTACTTCCTGGATGTCATCTCCATCGTGCCCACACTGTGGGCGGTGTGGGCGCTGCCCTCGATGAAACCCCTCGGCGAGGTGGTGAAGGCCGGTTTCGCCAGCGTGGTGGACGGGCTGCGCTACCTCGGGGGGCAGCCCGTTCTGATGATGGTGATGCTTCTGGATCTGATCGCCATGGTCTTCGGCATGCCACGGGCGCTCTACCCCGAGATTGCCGATCATGACTTCGGAGGTGGCGACGCCGGGGCGACAATGCTGGCCTTCCTCTACTCCTCCATGGCACTGGGCGCCGTACTCGGCGGGCTGTTCTCCGGGTGGGTCTCCAGGGTCCGTCGGCAGGGGGTGGCTGTGTACTGGTGCATCATCGCATGGGGTGTCGCCGTGGCGCTGGGTGGCGTGGCCGTGCTGCTCAGTCCGGGCGCCGTGACGGTGTGGGCGTGGATGTTCATCCTCATGATGATCATCGGCGGCATGGCGGACATGTTCTCCTCGGCGGTGCGCAACGCGATTCTGCAGCAGTCGGCCGCGGAGCATGTCCAGGGCCGCATCCAGGGCGTCTGGATCATCGTGGTCGTCGGCGGGCCCCGGCTGGCCGATGTGCTCCACGGCTGGCTCGCCGAGCCCTGGGGGGCGGGATGGACGATCCTTGCCGGCGGTGTCGCGGTGGTGGTTCTGACCCTGGTGTGCATGGTGGCGGTTCCGAAATTCTGGCGCTACCGCAGGCCCGCCCCGACTGTTGGATCCGGTGAACCCTGACACCTTTATAGACTATGCAGTCTACCAGATTAGACAGTGTTGTCTACAAGACGCTATAATTTCATTCATGCCCAATCCGGCCAACTCCACCGCAACCTTCGCCCGCCCGAGCACCCCGGCGGCGAAGTGCATGCACCATATCCGCCTCGGCCAGCAGCTCATACGCAACGAGCTGGTCGAGGCGACCGGTCTGTCACAACCCACGGTCACCCGCGCCGTGACGGCACTGATGAAGGCCGAGCTGGTCCGTGAACGCCCGGACCTCATGCAGTCATCGGGCCCCGGACGGCCGAACATCCCGCTGGAACTGGCGCCGAGCCCCTGGATCCACGCCGGAGTGGCCATCGGCACACGGTCCTCCTATATCGCGCTCTTTGACACCAAGGGACGGACCCTGCGCGAATCCGTGCTGGAGAAATCCTCCATAGACCTGGACCCCGACACCTTCATCGAGCACCTGATCGCCGGCGTCAACCGGCTGACCACGGGCATCACGCTGCCGCTGGTGGGGATCGGAGTGGCCACCTCGGGCCGCGTGACCGCCGACGGAGTGGTCACCGCGCACAACCTCGGCTGGGACGCGGTGGATATCGCGAGCAGACTGAAATACCAGTTCAGCGTCCCCGCGACCATCGCCTCGGCGATCCCCGCCATCGCGGCCTCCGAGCTGCAGGCCGCACCCCTCACCCGCCCGGGCGACACCGCCCCGGTCACGCTGACCTTCTACGCCGACGACTCCGTCGGCGCCGCCTACAGCGATGACGAGGGCGTCCATGTCATCGGCGCCCTGGAGGCCAGCGGCGACTCCACCCTGGACACCGGCGGCATGGCACCCGAGGACGCACTGAGCACCCAGGGATTCCTCAACCGCGTCTCCGACCAGGGAATCTTCTCCGACTCCCTGGACGAGCTCGTCAAACTCGCCGCGGACAATCCCAGGATCAGGGAGCTTCTCGACGACCGCGCCCGCCTCCTCGCACGGTCCGCCGCGACCGCGGCACAGTCGGTCAACCCCGGCACCGTGGTGCTCTCCGGCTCGGCATTCTCCGAGGACCCCGACGGCCGCCAGGTCTTCGCCGCCGAACTGAAGGAGAACTACACCCACGATGTCGAACTGCGCCTGATCCCCACCCACCGCGAGAACACGCGGGCGGCGGCCCGGTCCGTGGCGCTCGACCGGCTGCTCAACGAACCGTTGTCATTGGCGCTCTAGGAGTAACGGACACTCTCCAGCGACAACGCCTGCCCGGGCGCGGCCTGGGCCTTCGACGTGGCCACATAGCGTCCGGCGTGTGGGATGAAGGATGCGGACTGGGCGTCGTCAAGTGTTCTTTTGACCTTGGCGGGAACACCTGCGGCCAGTGACTTAGGCGGGATCTCCTGACCCTCGAGCACGATGGCGCCGGCCGCGATGAGGGATCCGGGGCCGATGACGCTGTGCGAGAGCAATGCCACCTTCATCCCGACCAGCGTCCCCGGTCCCACCGTGGAGCCGTGGACCAGCGCGAGATGCCCGACGGTGACATCCTCACCGAGCGTGCAGGGCGCGTCACCATCGACATGGATGACGCAGTTGTCCTGGATGTTGGTGCGGGCACCGATTCGGATGGCGTTGACATCGCCGCGCAGGACACTTCCATAGAACACCGAGGCGTCGGGGCCGATCTCCACATCGCCGATGATGGTGGCGGTCGGGGCTATCCAGGCGGACTCATGGATGCGCGGCAGCCGACCGTTGAAGGGCAGGATCAGCGGGCCGGTCACAGCAGTCCTTCCATAAGCGGATCTGCGAGCAGGGAATCGATGCCCCGGAAGTGGATCGCCTGCAGCCCCTCTTCGCGGGCCGCTGCGACATTGCGCTCGGTATCGTCGATGAATATGACGCGTTCAGCGGGAACACCCAGGGATTCCAGCGCTGCGTGGAAGGCCTCCGGCTCCGGTTTCGCCGCCCCGATCTCGTAGGAGAAGGTCACCGAGTCCACCTTGTCCAGCCAGGTGGAATGGGCGTTCCGGAGATCCCTGGCCAGTCCTTCGGGGATATTGGAGAGGATTCCCACCCTGTAGCCGCGGGCCCTGAGATCGAGGACGAGGTCAACGACATCCCGGTTCTCCTCCTCGACCACTCCGCGGTAGTCCACCTCGATGGCTTCCGCGGGGTCGAGGAACTCCAGCCCCGCACGCAGGCGGATCTGGTTCCAGTAGTTGGTCTCACTGACCCGACCCGCATCCAATGCGGGCCGAAGCTCGGCGTAGACCTCCATAAGCCGCTGCGACCGACCCGGTTCCCCCAGCTCACGGTCGATGCGCTCGAGATGCGCCCGACCCTGGGTCCGGATGAGCACGCCGAAGACATCGAAAAGGAATGCCGGGGCCGCCCGGTCCGGTGGGGTTATGGAGGGTTCCGGCATCGTGGAAAGCCTTTCAATGTGGGGCCGATTCGGGGTTTGTCACCCTCAACCCTATTGCTTTCCCACCGATCGCGGGGATGTGTTGGGTGGAATCAGTAGTGGTTGTTCACACGACGATCAAGGCTGCGGCCCGGATGCGCGGGCTTTTCCGCGGGGAAACCCGCTGCGATCACCAGGGCGATGGCGCGGTCCTCGCGTCCGCCGAGCCCAATGGCCTCCTTGACCTTCTCCTCGTCCCAGCCGGTGGTCGGGCTGGTGGCCAGGCCCTCGCCCTGCGCCGCGATGAGCACGAACGCCGCGAGGAGGGTGGCGTCCTTGATGGTGGCCTCGCGGGCCTTCTCCACGCTCCTGGTGATCAGGAATCCACCGATATGCTGGGCGCGCTCGGGCCCGATCAGGTCCGCCAGGTCCTGCGGTTCATTCTCAACGCGGGCGACGGTGACGAAGACGACCGGTGCATCAAGGAACTGATGCTGTCCGGACGCCTCGAAGAGCTTCTGCTTGACATCCTGGTCGGTGACCACGACCAGATCCCGCTGCTGCGCATTGAAGGCGCTCGGTGCCTCGAGTGCGAGTGAGACTACGCGGTCAAGAAGCTCCGGGCTGGGAACTTCATCGGTGTACTTGCGGGTGGCGCGACGGGAGCTGATTGCTTCTGCTACGGACAGGGTCATGATTCTCCTGAGTTCGGGGGTGTGTTCTTCCTCCATAGACAATAAGTTGCCATGTCAACTGAATGCAAGATTTAGTGGCGGGTTTCATTCCCCCGGGCCGCGGCAGCATACTCCCCGGAACGACCTACACTCGCGGCCATGCCCATTGATTTTCTCCAGGCCGCCGACACCGTCGCCCCGCAGCTGCTCGGCTGTGTGCTCACCCATGCGGGAGTCTCCATTCGGCTGACCGAGGTGGAGGCCTATCTGGGGGCAGGGGACGAGGCGGCGCACACCTTCCGCGGGCAGACGCCCCGGAACGCGGCGATGTTCGGCCCCGGCGGCCACATGTACGTCTACCTCTCCTATGGAATCCATCGCGCAGGCAACATTGTCTGTGGCCCCGCCGGCACGGGCCAGGGCGTTCTGCTGCGCGCGGGTGAGGTCGTCGCCGGGGAGGAGCTGGCTTCTCGACGCCGCGGCCCGGTGCCCCCGCACCGCCTCGCCCAGGGCCCCGGCAATTTGGGCCGCGCCCTGGACCTGCAGATTTCCGATAACCATGCGGAGCTCGGCGGCGATGACTTCCAGCTGGTCGAACCCGGGAACATGCCGGAATGGGTGCGCGGGCCGCGAGTTGGGATCTCGAGGAATGTGGAGGCGAAGCTCCGCTTCTGGATCCCCGGCGATGTCACCGTCTCACGCAGGAAAGGGCGGCCCGCCCCGTAGCCGTGCTGGACACGATCACGGTGGGTCACCGTCGTCCCAGAACATGCTCAACTGTGGGCCGAGCTCCTCCTTCTCATCCATGGGCAGGCTGTGGGTCGCATCCGGCCACAAGTGCACCTGTGCAGAGGGCAGCAGTTCCCGGATCCGCGCCGCGGCCGCCTCACCGCCCGCCAGGGAGGAGGTCCCGGCGATGTCCACCCGCAGCGGCACCGTCATCCCGCGCCACTGTTCATCACTCAAGGTGGCCGGCATCGGTACCGCCGCGGCGTATCCGGAGGCCGCCGCATCGATCATCTCCGACATGGGGGTGCGCTTTTGGACCTCCTCCACCGTGGTCCCACCAATTTCGGCGAGTGCCCGGTCCTTCCAGGACTGGGGCGCTGGAAGCTGGGAGATGGTGGCCCAGAAATAGGTGGACAGCGACAGACCCCTGATGACCATCACGGGTTCGAGGAGGGTCAGTGAGGCGGTCCTCTCCGGATGCCTTTCCGCGAACACCGTCGCGGTGGCGCCACCGAAGCTGTGCCCGACCACATGGGCGCGGTCCACCCCGAGCCCACCGAGGAGCGGGTCCACCCACTGCGCCTGCTCCTCGAAGGAGGTGAGTGCCAGGCGCTGGGCTGAGAAGCCCGCATCACCGATCGGATCGGCAGCGATAATGGTGCGCTCGCCGATCCACCCCTCGAGATTCTCCACCCACATCGGAGCCCCCGAACTGCGGCCCGGCAGCAGCAGCACGGGGGTCCGGTCATTGTCCGCCTCCCACACCAGCGCGTGAACGCTGCCGTGCTCGGTTTCCACCCATCGGCGTTGCGGAGTCGGTACCCCGTCAAGGAGGGAGAAATAGGCGCGCCCATACCGCTGCATCGTTTCCCGTGAGCTCCAGGAGCCCACGCCCGGAGCGGATGGGATCAGGCTCCACACTCCGACCACCGCCAGCAGTGCACCCAGGGCCACGGACATGTACGCGAGAACGCGCCACCCGCGGCGGCCCCTTTGCGGCACGTCCATTACTATCCCCTTTCGCGATACGGCTGTATTTTTATCTCAATACAACTGTATCGTAGAATCGGAGGCATGACCACCCCCAAGCGAAAAACTGAGATTTCCCGTTCAGAGATCATCCACGCCGTCTGGCAGGTCATGTACACGCGCGGAGTGGGAGCGGTCAGCTTCAGATCCGTCGCCACCGAGGCGGGCGTCTCCGCGGGCAGGGTCCAGTACCACTTCCCCACCAAGGAGGCGCTGATCCACGGCAGTTTCCAGGATCTGATCCTCCGGGCCGCCCAGCGGCACGCGCAGCTGACCGAGGACTCCACGGTGGAGGCCGAACTGCGCAACATCCTCGCCCAGCCCCTCGCCGAGAGCCCCGCCGCCAGACGCGGTGTGGCGGTGTACTACTCCTACCTCGCCCTGGCGGTCACCGATCCCGAGATCAGCAGAATACTCACCGAGTCACGCCGTGGAGCCCGACGCGAGATCCAGGAACTGCTCACCCGCCTCGGCGCGAATCCGGCCGCGGCGCTCCAGCTGCAGGCCCTCAGCGAGGGACTGACCCTCGGGGTATTCCAGGGCGATATCTCCGCTGATCAGGCGCACCGGACCCTTAGCGCCGCGCTGCGGGAGGCCGGGGCACAGCGGCCGCCCCTCCCCCTATCGTGAGCAAAAGTTCTCCGGGGTGCGGTGAAACTCTATACTCAGGCCATGTCCGGAATCGACGCACAACGGGTCCGTACCCGCCATTTCGCCCAGGCCAAGGCCGCGGGCCGCAAAATATCCGTCCTGACCAGCTATGATGCCCTGACCGCAGGCATCTTCGACGAGGCGGGGATCGATATGCTCCTGGTCGGGGATTCGGCGGCGAATGTCGTCCTCGGTCGCGATACCACCCTGTCCGCAACCGTCGATGAGATGATCATCCTGGCCAGGGCCGTCACACTCGCCGCCAGGCGCGCACTCGTGGTCGTCGATCTGCCCTTCGGCAGTTACGAGGTCAGCGAGGAGCAGGCGGTGACCACCGCGGTGCGGATCATGAAGGAGACCGGGGCATCGGCGGTCAAGATCGAGGGTGGGGCCGAGATCGCCCCGACCCTGCGGCGCATCGTCGATGCGGGGATCCCCGTGTGCGCCCACATCGGTTTCACCCCTCAGTCCGAACATGCCCTCGGCGGTCATGTCATCCAGGGTCGTGGCGCGGGCGCCGGCAAGGTGCTCGCCGACGCAGAGGCGGTGCAGGAGGCCGGGGCCTTCGCGGTGGTGCTCGAGATGGTGCCCGCCGAGGTCGCCGCACAGGTGACACGGTCCGTGGAGATCGCAACCATCGGAATCGGCGCGGGCAGCGCCACCGACGGCCAGGTCCTGGTCTGGCAGGATGCCTTCGGCCTCAACCGCGGACGCAGGGCCCGCTTCGTCCGCGAGTACGCCGATCTCGGCGAAACGCTGCTCGCAGCCGCCCGCGCCTACGACGCGGACGTGGCATCCGGCGAGTTCCCGGGCGAGGCGGAGTCCTACCGATGAAGGTTCTTCGCACCAGAAACGAACTTGTCGACGCCCTGGGAGCACCCCACGGGACCACCGGCCTTGTTCCGACCATGGGGGCACTGCACCAGGGGCACCTCGCCCTGGTCGCCGCGGCGCGCGCGGACAATGACCTCGTGGTCGGCACCATCTTCGTCAACCCCCTGCAGTTTGAGAACCAGGGCGACTGCGAGGACTACCGCCGCTACCCGCGTCAGCTTCCCGCCGACCTCGACCTGCTGGAGGGGGCGGGCGTCGATATCGTTTTCGCCCCCTCCGTCGAGGAGATGTATCCCACCGGCGCCCCGATCGTCCGGGTCCACACCTCCTCGATGGGCGGGAGGCTGGAGGGCGCCAGCCGGCCCGGCCACTTCGACGGGGTGGCCACCGTGGTGAGCAAACTCTTCAATCTGATCGGACCCACCCGCGCATATTTCGGGCAGAAGGACGCCCAGCAGGTCGCGGTGATCCGCCGCCTTGTCGCCGATCTGGATTTCCCTGTCGAGGTTCGCGCGGTGCCGATCATCCGCGCCGCCGACGGACTCGCCGAATCCAGCCGCAACCAGCGACTGTCCACCGAGGACCGGGCACACGCCCTCGCCCTGCCGCAGGCGTTGACGGTGCTGCGCGACCGGGCCGCCGACGGCCGGGACCTGGAGGTGGAGTCGGTGCGCGAGACCCTGCGCTCCGCACCCGGGGTCCGGCTGGACCATCTTCAGGTCGTCGATCCCGCCACCCTCGAACCGGTGACCACCGGCGTCATCTCGCGGCCCGCCCTGGCGGTGGCCGCGATCCACGTGGGTGCCGTTAGGCTGATCGACAACGTCGAGCTGGTGCCCGGGGTGGGCGTCGACAAGCGGTGAGGGGCGATTCGTTAGATTAGTCACACCATGGACTTTTCCGAAGGCCCACAACGCTGGGGTTGAGGAACGCCACACCTTGTCAACCCAAGAAAAGGAGCCACCACCAATGGCCAAAACAGGCAAACTCGGCCTACCCGGCTGGATGACGGGCTTCGGCGCCCAGGTGATCGCCGGCCTGCTCATCGGCCTCGTCCTGGGCTTCATCGCCCGCGGACTCGGTGAATCGAACTGGCTCGGCGGGCTGCTCTCCGGAGTCGGCTCCGCCTACGTCTCGCTGTTGAAGGTTATGGTCCCGCCGCTGGTCTTCGCTGCCGTGGTCACCAGCGTGGCCAAACTCCGCCAGGTGGCAAACGCAGCCAGGCTCGCGGTGTCCACACTCGTATGGTTCGCCATCACCGCCTTTTTCTCCGTACTCGCGGGCATCGCCGTGGGCGTGATCATGCAGCCGGGCGTCGGAACCTCCATAGACGCCGCGACCGCCGCTGAGCCGTCCCGGACCGGCAGCTGGCTCGCCTTCATCCAATCGATCGTGCCGAGCAACATCCTCGGCCTCTCCGCGTCCTACAGCGACAGCAGCGGAGCGGTGACCATGTCCTTCAACGTGTTGCAGATCCTGGTCATCTCGATCGCCATCGGGGTCGCCGCACTCAGGGCGGGCAGGGCCGCCGAGCCGTTCCTTGCCTTCACCGAATCCTTCCTCAGCATCATCCAGACCGTGCTGTGGTGGATCATCAGACTGGCACCCGTCGGCACCGCGGCGCTGATCGGCAACGCCGTGGCCTCCTACGGCTGGTCCGCGCTGGGGTCGCTGGGCAAGTTCGTCATCGCCATCTACGTGGGTCTGCTCATCGTCATCGCCGTGATCTATCCCCTGGTGCTCAGGTTCAACGGCCTGCCCGTGCTCGGATTCTTCCGCCGCGTGTGGCCGGTGACCAGCCTCGGTTTTGTCACCCGCTCCTCCATGGGGGTCATGCCCGTCACCCAGCGGGTCAGCGAGCAATCCCTCGGCGTACCGAGCTCCTACGCCTCCTTCGCCGTGCCACTGGGCGCGACGACCAAGATGGACGGCTGCGCATCCATATACCCGGCCATCGCGGCGATCTTCGTAGCCCAGTTCTACGGTATTGATCTCAGCCTGATGGACTACGTGCTCATCGTCATAGTCTCCGTCCTCGGGTCGGCGGCAACCGCGGGCACCACCGGCGCCACCGTCATGCTCACCCTGACCCTGTCCACCCTCGGACTGCCCCTGGCCGGCGTCGGCCTGCTACTGGCGATCGAGCCGATAATCGACATGGGACGCACCGCTGTCAACGTCACCGGTCAGGCCCTGGTCACCGCCGTGGTGGCCAAACGCGAGGGGATCCTGAACCAGGAGATCTGGGACGCAGCGGAGAACGATGGTGTGAACCTCGGCGCCCGCGCCGGGGTCAATGCCTGAGGCCGACCCAGGCGGGGCCTCCACGAACCACCCATAGTGTTCGGCCCGCGGGGGCGATCCCGCCCACAAGTTCCCGGTACACCGCCACTATGGAGGCGACCCCCTCACCGTTTCCATAGTTGTGCCTGTCGACGCGTCTGAGGTGATGACCGGCATTGAGCAGCGCCCTCGCCCTCCGCATCTCCGCCAGCGCGGCCGCTTCCGGTTCCACCCCGAAGTTCCCCCGGGTCTTTGTAACGCCGTCATACTCCACGGCCAGTCTGGCCTCGGGAAAATAGAAATCGGCGCGACCGACGAACCTGCCCCTCCCGTCGAAGAGGTCGACCTGCTGGTAGGGGGATGGCAGACCGGCGCGCCGCAGCTTCACCTTCAGCGATGATTCCCGCGGGCTCTCGGACCAGGGCGTCGCCAGCTCCGCCGCGGAACGAATCTTCTCCACACCCGTGGTTCCGCGCATGGCCCCGACACCTTCCATAAGCGAATCCAGACCGAAATGCCCGCAGCGCAATCCTTCGTCGAGTGCCATCACTGCCTCCTCCATGCTGCACAATCGCGCGAGATCCAACCCCGTCTGGAGGGGGGGTCGTGCCCCACACAGCGCCGAAGGGTGTGATGTATCGGCGCACATGCGGGTGCACGCATACCGGAAGCTGGGTGATCTTCACCCCCTCCCTCTTCGTCCACGTACCGGGAACTCCGAGGTGGGGTAGGTACGCGGTGCGCGGATACTCGCTGGGCAACTGGTGAAGCAGCTGGGCGGACTCGGCTTTGGCGACGGCCCTGTTGCAGGCACCCACCGAGGCCACGGTCTGCAGCAGGCGTCGTTCATCGGTTGTGAGCTTGGCCCACTCGTCGACAGGCACCCATGCACCGCGCGCCAGCCTGCGAAACTCGCCCACCTTCGCCGCCCGCGACATCGCCGCGCGTTCCTTCTGGGACATACCCGCCGTGCGAATCAGCGGCCCCCCGACCGTATCCATTCTGCTATTAGATCACCGGTTGGGCAGGGCCGCAGATCCCGATGTCACAAACTCCGTACAACAGCCGGAAGGGCCCCGCATTTCCCCTGGAAGAGCTCGCATAGTACGCAGTTTGTTATACGGGGTCAGGAATCCAGGTACTCCTCCACCCTGAGCTGGCCGCCGGCGGCCTCGAACTCGGCTGTCGCTGCCTGCAGTAACAAGGGGTCGGCCAGGGCGTCGATAGCCACCTGTGCCAGGCCGATCGCGGCGTCGACTGCGCCGTCGACAGCCTCCTCGGTGCGGGTGAACTCGGCGAAGGCGCGGGTGTGCAGCGCGACGTTCTCCGGTGAGATCTTCACCATCGGGTGAATTCCGGGAACCAGGTGGGAGACGTTGCCGAAATCGGTGCTGGCCGCAACGGTATCCGGCAGCACACCGGCCGGCAGCGCGGTGCGCCCGCGACCGCTTTGCGTGCGCGCCCACCGCACGGCCAGCGCGTGGTTGTTGCGAACCGGGAGGCTGGCCGGGTGGATGTCCCACTGCTTCTCGACGCCCACCCCCGCCATCAGGGCGGCACCGTCGAGGATGTCATCGACGCGGCGCGACAGATCCAGCAGTGCCTCGGGGAGCAGCGAGCGGACGTATATGGAGAGGGTCGCCTCGTCGGGGATCACACTCGGGCGGTTGCCCCCTTCGGTGATCACCGCGTGGAAGCGGTCGCTCGGTGGCATCTGCTGACGCATCAGTCCGAACCCCTGGTAGGCGAGGCTCGCCGCATCAAGGGCGTTTCTCCCCATGAACGGTTGCGCCGAGGCGTGCGCGGAAACTCCGCGGAAGGTCGCCGTCATGGTGCGGCGACCCACCCAGGCGTGCTCGGCGACATCGAAGCCGAAGGGGTGGATCATGATGGCGGCGTCGATGCCCTCGAATGCACCCTCCGCGATCATGTACTGCTTGCCGGAATGACCCTCCTCCGCAGGGGTTCCGAGCAGCACGATCCGTCCCTGCGGTGCCCCTTCGATACTCAGCGCGCTTATGGAAGTGAGGAAGGCACCGACACCGGCGGCGGCGATGATGTTGTGCCCACAGGCGTGCCCAATCTCCGGAAGCGCATCATATTCCGCCAGGATCGCAATCGTGGGGTCGGTGTCGGGATTGAACCCAGGTGTGCTGAACCGCGCCTCGAGTGAGGTCTGCAATCCGTACACCCCGGTGCTCGCCGTGACGCCGTGTCGCGCGAGCAGGGAGACGATCGCATCGCGGGCGTGGAACTCCTCGAAGGCCTCCTCGGGATGGTCGTGGAGATCGAAGGCGAGGTCCCGGAGATCGTCGCGCAGCCCCTCGCCGACTTCCTGCGCCTCACGCCAGAGGAGGGACTGGTTCGGATAGTCCCAGGTCACCTCCTCCGCCGGCCGGACGGCGTCCTTGCGCGCCGAGATCCCTGCCTCCATGTAGTCCAGGTAGACGGTCGAGGGTGTCGTGGGTTGTGCAGAATTGCTCATGACAACTTTCTACTCGTGTTGATGATTATCAGTTGAGGAATATCTGGGAACCCGGCCCCAGGGGCAGATCCGCATAGAACCAGATTGCCAGAACTCCGGCCCATGCCAGCCAGAAGGGAATGACGAAGGGGATCATCCTGGACATGAGCGTGCCCAGCCCCGCGTTCGGTTCATAGCGCCGCAGTAGTCCCAGGATCACAATCATGTAGGGATTGAGCGGGGTGATCACCTGGGTTGCGGAATCACCGACGCGGAAGGCGGCCTGGGTGAAGGAGGGCTCATAGCCGAGCAGCGCGAACATCGGGACGAAGACCGCGGCCATCAGGGTCCACATCGCCGAGCCCGAGATGATGAGCAGATTCAGGCAGGATGCCAGGATGATGAAGGCGATGATCGCGGGGAATCCGGTGAGACCGATCTTCTCCAGGCCCGCGGCACCCTGCACCGCCGTCCAGGTTCCGATTCCGGTCCAGTTGAACAGCGCCACGAATTGCCCGAGGATGAATGCCAGCACCAGGAAGCTGATCATGTCCTTGATGGAATCACCCATCATCCGGACCACATCATCCATGGACTTGATCGTGCCGAGCACCATTCCATAAGCGATTCCCATCACCATGAAGAGAAGGAAGACGATAAACACAACGGAGCTGAGCAGCGGGGACTTCGGCAGGAATCCGCCGTCCTCATTTCTCCAGGGCGAACCGGGGATCAGTACCGCGATCAGGACGATGATCGTGGTCAGGAGGGTGACCCACATGGAGACCTTCAGCGCGGTGGATTCCTGGGCGCTGAGGGTCGGTGAAATCTCCTCCTCCGTATGCTGGCCACCGTCCTCGGCCGCGGCGTAGTCGACCGCCACCTTCTGTCGCCACAGGCGTGGTTCCAGCACCTTGTCGATGAGGAACCCCGCGAGCAGTCCGAGCACCACCGAGGAGGCGATGTTGAAGTAGTAGTTGGAAACCGGATTGACCTCGGTGGTCTCGATCCCCGGAAGGGTTTCCATAACCGCATTGGTGATACCGGCGAAAAGCGCGTCGAGGCTCGTGGGGACCGGGGACGTGGAGTATCCGGCCCCGACGGCGGCGAAACCACCCAGGAGTCCGGCAACCGGATGCCGTCCCGCCGCCTTGAACACCATCGCGGCCAGTGGTGGCACCACCACGAATGCGGCATCGGCCATCACCGATGCCGAAATGCCGATCACGCCGACCGCGTAAGGGAGCACGGCTTTTCTCGCCGAGCCGAAGAGCTTCCTGATCAGCGCGGACAGCATCCCCGAGCGCTCGGCCACACCCACAGCCAGCAGGATGGGCAATACGGTGACCAACGGTGGGAAACCGATGTAGTTCTCGCCGAGATTGATGGTGAGCCAGGTCAGTCCTTCCCCGGTGAACAGGCCCTTGATATCGAGCTGCTCACTGGAACCCGGCACCTGCACGGAAACGCCCATCCACGCCATGATCGACGAGGCCAGGGCCGTGATGAGGAACAGACCCAGGAAGAGGGTGAAGGGGGTGGGCAGCTTGTTGCCTAGCTTCTCGACGCCGGTGAGGAACCTGTCGCCCAGCTTTCCGAGGGTACTGCTCGGTGCGTCCGGCACCGCCGGATCCGCACCGTGATCATCGTCTTTTGTTTTTGAGGTCATAGTTGTATCGATCCTTGTCATCGAATGCGTGCTCAACGCCGCATCCGTCGCGGCACGGGTCATTGAAGCGCTTCGCCCCTGGCGGAATCTGTCAATTTTTAACTAAAAATTCAGTATTCTTGCCTTTTTCGTTAACTGTCGAGCACTAGAAAACATAACACTCCGCTTTTCTATAGGTCAAAAGATACTGGTCTCGACCACCTCCCCTCTTTCCCATAAAAACCCTTCAGCCAGCAGATTGGGCCGGACCCATCCTCGTGGGGCGGTGCCCCCGGACGGGGTGCCACGTTCCAGCACGAACCATTCTAGCAGCTCGATGTGGCGCAGTTCACATGATAAACACCGCCTAATCTGTGTGAAACCTATGACACCGGAACGGCCGGAAACATGACAGATCCCGGGGGCAGGCACACGGCCCATCCCCGGGATGGCTTCCTTCGCTCCGCAGTGTTAACACTGCGTCGTGCCGCCCCCACCGCTTATGGAAGGTTGCGGCCCCGCCATTTAGGCGAAGGGGGCGGATGCCTCGTCGAGGCGTGAAATCTGGGCGTCATCAAGCGAGAGCTGCGGTGCGGCCAGCAGCTGTGGCAGCTGTTCGACGGAGGTCGCCGACGCGATCGGCGCGGTGACCCCCTTGGCAAGCAGCCAGGCCAGGGCGACGGTGGCCGGGGCGGAGTCGGACTCCTCGGCGATTTCCCGCAGGGCATCGACAACCACGAAGGCCTTCTCGGTGGCCTGCGCCTCCGCGAAACCCTGACGGGCGTGGCCCCGGAGGTCCTCCCGGGAATGGTACTTTCCGGTGAGCAGGCCGGATGCGAGCGAGAAGTAGCTGAACACGGCGGGTCCGAACTCATCGACGATGGGACGCACGCCGGTTTCAAAGTCGCGGCGGGTAAGCAGGTTGTAGGCGGGCTGGACCGCCACGGGCGCCGCCGTGGTCCCCGCGGCCTTCTCGAAGAACTCCCGGAGCCGCTCGGGTGAGTAGTTGGACAGTGCGAGATGCTTGATCTTTCCGCCGTCGATCAGGTCGGTGGCGATCTCGATCTGCTCGTCGATGGAAACGGACTCATCGTCATAGTGGTAGTAGAAGATGTCGATGCTCTCCACCCCCAGGCGCCCCCTGGAACCGTCGACGGCCGTGAAGGTCGCCTCACGGGAGCGCCCCTTGAGCGACTCGAGCGCGCCGGACTTGGTTGCGATGATCAGCTTGTCCGCACCGCGGGAGGCAATGTAGCTTCCGAGAATCGTTTCGGACTCACCGCCGCTGTTCCCCTCCGCCCACGCCGAGTAGGCATCCGCGGTATCGACGAAATTGCCACCCCCCTCCACAAACGCATCGAGGACGGCGAAGGACTGTTCCCTGTCGGTTGTCCACCCGAAGGTGTTTCCGCCGAGGTTGAGTGGGAAGACATCGAATTCGGTTCCCTTGATCAAAGTCATGGTTTTCTCCTGTGTCGAGATGATGGTCGGGCTGCTTTCGCTGAACCACCGTACTCGAAATCGACCTCCGCCGAGGGCGGTCCCGGCGCCGTCCGGGAACGGCACCACGGAGCCCGCAGGAGCCGATCCGGACCCTGGAAACCTCCTCCACCTGCAGCAATCAGTGGGGGATACGCCCGGTTGCTGCATCACCGGCGATGCGACCACCTCGGATGAAACTGCCCGCGGCCGCGCCTTTTGGCAGGAGTGCGGGCGCCGGGGAACATGGGAGGGGCCGGGACACCGGGAAGGGGGTTCAATCCCCGGTGCACCGGCTGACCATACGGCTCCCGGCGACGGACAGCTGATCAGCCAAATCCGGCGGGTCTGCACCGTCGCTGACGGCGCCGGGGCACTGCTCACCCGCGTCTGCCACCGCTACCCGGCGTTGACGGGCCAGGACTTACATCCAGGTGAAGAAACCAGCGATTGACTGGTACGACACTCACGATCAGCAGGAACTGGTCAGCGCGCTGGTCAACGACGCACTCGCCCTGCTCGATGCGCTGGATGTCGCGGCGATCCCTGTCGCCGGCGGGCGGGGGCAGAAGCCGTCGCCCCGCTGGCTTCGGTGGCCGGCCAGGACGTGGACCCTGCTGAGGATCGGGTGATATCGACCGTGAATCCCTAAGTCGCGGCATGTGCACAAGTCTTGTGAGCGTGGCCATGACGGCTACAAAGGCCATCCGGTTGTCGGCCATCCGGTTGTCGAGCCGGACACGGGTCTGACCACCCAGGTGTCGATGACCACGGCCACGGGCCCGGAGGCGACCGACCCGACGGCAGGGGCCGAGCTACCCGCCCGTGCTTCCACGCTGGAGGAATCCGCTGGTGACGAGCCGATCATGGTACTCGGCGATTCAGCCTACGCCTCCGGGTCGATGCCGAATACGCTGCAGCAACACGCGTTCGGGCCGGTGTTTAAACCGATGCGGTTGCGAGCTGCGGTCGACGGTGGTTTTACCGTCGATGATTTCCACCACGATGACATAGCCGCAACCCTAACGTGCCCGGCTGGACACACTCGGTTCATCAGCGAGTCGGGGCAGGTGGCTTTCGGCAAGATCTGCACGTCGTTTCCTTTGCGTCAGCAGTGCACGACGTCAACGTCCGGGCGGAGGATGCGTTTGACTGATCATGACATTCTGCTGCGTCGGCAGCGGTGGATCCACTGGCTGGACTGTTTTGGCGAGACGTTTCGGGCGCATCGGCCGATGGTGGTAAGGACCATCGCGTGGATGACCCGTGGATCGCGGCGTCTGCGGAACATCGGGGTGCGCAAGAATGACGCATGGCTATATACATCCGGGCGCGGGAATTACCCTGCAGCGGCTGCTGACCCCGGGTTTGGAGCGCGGTCAGGGAGGGTGGGCGATCACTGGGTAAGACCCGGCCCCGAGGGGGTGCCTCCGGGCCGGATCCGCGCCAGAGACTGAGGTGGACTCGAGGTCTTCTCGTGTCTGCGTCCCCCTTTCTTGTCAGGTGATGTCCCGGCCGCGCATGGACTCGGCCACATTGAATCCACCGAATTATTCAGCAGCCTCCTAGGAGTAGGGGTTGCTCGACATCGTCGTCCACGCACTCGACAGCAGTCCGAGATACTCCGGATTCAGAATCTGGCCAGTGACAAAGCCGCCGAATACTCCGAGCACCGCCCAGGTGGAGAAGTTCCACAGGAAATTTGTGATGAACTCAGGCATTGAAATCACCTCCTTCCATAAGCGAATTTCGGGTCACGTTCTTTTTTCAGGTCCTCCGCCAGCTTATGGAAGTCCGCGGAGGGATTGCCGAAGCGGTGCAGCGTGATCGCCAAGGACTGTTCCCTGAGCCAGTACCGCAGCTCGACCCGGCCGGAGGAGGTCACGGCATCATCAAGGAGGGCAACCTCAGGGCGCGAGGAGAGTCGCTCCCGGAGAAACTCGCTGACGGTTCCGATCACCCGCACCCGTGCCGAAAATGCCTCGTCGTAGCTGCCGCGGGTGAGGTTGGTGATGAACACGGACTCGTCGACGACCTCCACGTCAGCGCCGGATCGCTCCAGAATCGTCCGTACCCTCGCCGATACCCCCACGCTGCGCAGGATCCGCACCCGGGCCCCCGTCGTCTCGATGGCCAACAGCGCCCTGGCCACATCCCTGGCCGCCGCGTCATCCGCGACCCGCAGCACCATCTCCGTGGGCAGGTAGCGGAAGATATTCGCCTCGGCGGTCAGCCCCGAGGGGTCGCGGGGCCGTGAGAATTCCACCTCCCACGCATCGCGGTCGCTGGCGTTGGCGATCTCCAGCCATTCCACCTCACCCGCGTCGAGCACCCCCGCAAAGCGGTTGATCAGCGGCGAGGGCGTGGTCGGTGCGAACTCCCCCGGCTCATCGGACCAGCGTCCCATGAGCATGACATAGTTGGGCCCGCCCGCTTTCGATCCCAGCCCCACCGAGGATTTCTTCCAGCCACCGAAGGGTTGGCGCCGGACAATGGCCCCGGTGATGCCACGGTTGACATAGGCGTTCCCCACCTCCACCTCGTCGATCCACTGCCGCACCTCGACCGGGTCCAGGCTCTGCAACCCGCCGGTGAGACCGAACTCCGTGGCGTTCTGCAGGTCGATCGCCTCCTCGAGCGTCTCCGCCCTCATCAACCCGAGCACCGGCCCGAAGACTTCGGTGAGGTGGAAGTAGGACCCCTCCCGCACCCCGTCCTTGATCCCCGGCGTCCACAGCCGTCCCGTGTCATCGAGCTGGCGCGGTTCGAGCAGCCAGCGCTCGCCGGGCTCCAGGGTGGTCAGTGCGTACCGAAGTTTTCCAGTGGGTTCCTCGGTCAGTGGACCCATGGTCGCCGAGGCGTTCTGCGGCCAGTCGACCACGATCGATGACGCCGCATCGATGAGCTGTCTGCGGAATCTCTCCGAGTCATGCACCGACCCGACGAGAATCCCCAGCGACGCCGCGGAGCACTTCTGTCCAGCGTGCCCGAAGGCGGAGTTCACCAGATCCGCCACCGCCAGATCACGATCGGCGGAGGGCGTGATCACGATGGCGTTCTTGCCGGAGGTCTCGGCGCTGATCTTCAGTGACGGCCGCCAGGAGGCGAACATGGCCGCGGTCTCGGAGGAACCGGTCAGGATCACCCGATCCACCCCCGGGTGGGCGATCAGCTGACGGCCGGTGTCACGGTCGGCGGGGTAGACGCAGCGCAGCACCTCGCGGGGCACCCCGGCCTCCCACAGGCACGAGACGACCGCCGCCGAGCAACGTCGGCTGGGCCCGGACGGCTTATGGATAACCGCCGCCCCCGCCGCCAGCGCTGCGAGCGTCGAACCTGCGGGAATGGCGATCGGGAAGTTCCACGGCGGGGTCACCACAACGACGCGGTCGGGGGTGAACCGCGCATTGTCCACCTCGTCGAGTTCCAGCGCCAGATGTGCGTAGAAACGCGCAAAGTCAATGGCCTCGGAGATCTCAGGATCGGTTTGCGCCACCGACTTGCCCACCTCCGCTGCCGCCACCGATACGAGGTGGCCGCGCCGCCGGCCGAGGATGTCCGCGGCCCGCAGCAGAATCTCAGCGCGCTCACGTGCGGGTCGCGCCGCCCATCCCAGCGCGGCCTCCCTGGTCGAGGTCACCAGTTCCTCAACGTCGGCACTGCCTATCGACGCCGGCGCCACCCTCCCCTCCAACCAGCCCGGCTCCACCGCCTGCTCCAGTGCCGCCCCGGCCCACCGCTGATTGGCTGGCAGCGCCGGATTGGTGTCGGGCTCGTTGTAGAAGGTGGTGGGGCTCCCCGGTTCCTGGGCCGTGCTTCGGTCCTGGGAGTCATTGGGCCCCGGGACCGGTTCTTCCATAAGCGCCACCAGCTCGCTTATGGAAGCCCGGAACCGCTCCTCCTCCCTGTCGAAAATCGTGCCCTGCGCGCGGAGCTCAACGATGCCGGACATGAAGTTCTCGCTCGCGGAATTCTCCTCGAGCCGGCGCACGAGATAGGAGATGGCGGCGTCGAATTCGCTGGGCCTGACAGCGGGCACGTAGAGAAGCAGCTCGCCGACATCGTGGCTGACAGCCTTGGCATGGTCGGAGGCCATCCCCTGCAGCATCTCGAACTCGACGCGATCGGAGACTCCACGTTCCACTGACAGAAGGTGGGCGAAGGCGATGTCGAAGAGGTTGTGCCCGGCTATCCCCAGCCGCAGTCCCCTCATTTGCTCGGGGTCGAGTGCGTGGAGAAGGACCCGCTTGTAGTTGGCATCGGTGGCCTGCTTACTGGGAAGCGTCGCAAGCGGCCAACCAGCGATCTCGGCGTGGACGCGTTCCATGGCCAGGTTCGCACCCTTGACCAGGCGGATCTTGATTCCAGCGCCGCCCCCGGCCACGCGGTGTGCGGCGAAGTCCCGCAGTTCCATAAGCGAGGCCAGCGCATCGGGGAGGTAGGCCTGGAGGACGATGCCCGCCTCGAGTTCGGTGGTCCCGGGCAGCGAGAGCAGCCGCTTGAACACCTCGATGGTCAGGCGGAGGTCGCGGTACTCCTCCATGTCGAGGTTGATGAACTTCGAGCCCGCAGGTGCCGCGGCCACCTCCAGGAACAGTGGTGTCAGGCGGTCCACGACCTCCTCGACGGTGGTGTCGAAACCCCACATGGAGATCTGGGAGGCCACGGAAGAGACCTTGACGGAAACATAGTCCACATCCGGGCGGCGCAGCAGGTCACGGGTGTCCCCGAGGTGTTTGAGTGCCTCGTCCTCCCCCAGCACGGCCTCACCGAGCAGGTTGATGTTGAGCCGGTGACCGTCTGCGGTGAGCTCCGCGACGGCCCGGGTGAAGGGCTTATCCCTGGCGTCGACAATCATGTGGCCGACCATCTGTCTGATGCGCGCGCGTGCCGCCGGAACCACCACCCTCGGCAGGCGACGCCCAAGCAGCGAGCCGGCGCTGATCTGGGCGCGGTCCAGCAGGGACATCGATTCGGGCATGATCGGGCGCAGTTCGTGGAGGGCGTGGGCGGCGGCGTCGACGTCCTCGGTGCGGATCACCCTGTCCACGAAACCGACGGTGAAGGCCAGTCCGTTTCGGTCGGAGAGCACGGCGGCCAGTCTCCTGGCCGCGGCGTCACCGTCGCTTTCCTCGCTGCTGTACTTCAGCCAGGTCCGGACCTTCGCTACGGCATCATCGGCAAGTGTTTCCAGGTTCACGGCAATTCACGCTCCTTGCAAGACACGAGGCTTCAACTGTGACCCCCAACATAGCGTCATTCGCGTTTCACGGAGTTCGGTTAGCATCGGGACGGACCCGCACCCGACCCCAACGGGAGAGCCGAATGCCCCGACGTCCCCTTCCCGCCGCGCTGGCCGGTACCGCCCTCCTGCTCTCGGGCTGTGCCGCCACCGACTCGCCTGACGACGCCCCCGCCACCACCCCGGCGACAACGGCGCAGGCCGCACCCACCGGCATCGACCCCGCCTTCGCGGTCATCGACGCCGTCCTCGCGCAGCATCCCGGCGGGGTGATCACCGTAGTCGACCATGACCTGCGCACCGGATCCTATGATGTGGATGTGGTGATCGACGCCGCGGTGATCAAACTTGAGGTGGATGACGCGGGCCGGATCAGCGTCGCGGAGCGCGAAGGCGACGATGATGAGGATGTGCGTGCGGCCGCCGATGCGACGGTCACCGTCGCGGAGGCGCTCCGACAGGCACTGGATCTGCACCCGGACGCGCTTGCTGACGATCTCGAGCTCGAGGAGGATGACGGCCGGTTGATCTGGGAGATCGATCTGGACACCCGCGAGCGCACCGACCTGGTCGAACTCAGCATCCCGGCGGTTGCACCCCGCCCCTAGCGGAACGGAACCTCGCCGAGGGTCCGGCGCAGCTTCCGGGTACGCAGGCGTTCCGGATCCAGTGCGAGGTACTCCATCGCACGCACCGCGCACATGACATGGGCTTCCTTGGAATTGGAGTAGAAGGCCTGCGCCTGGGCGGGCAGTTTGGGCACGGCGTGCAGGGGCAGGTCGGAGACCGACAGCAGGGTTCCATAGGGGATCCGGTAGCGGTAGCCGTTGGTGGCCAGGGTGGAGGATTCCATATCCACCGCGACCGCCGTGGAGTTGCTCAGCCACTCCCACAGCTTCCGCGGGGTGTGCCATTCCCAGTTGCGGTCATCGGTGGACATCACCGTACCGGTGCGCATGAGATCATTGTCCCTGCCGTAGATCTCATCGACGCTGGCCTCGAGTGCGCGCTGGATCTCCGGAATCGCCGGGATGGGGTTGCCAAGGGGGATGCGCTTGTCCAGAATGTGGTCCTCGCGCTGGTAGGCGTTGCCGAGAATGAGGTCGCCGATCCGCATGCGGGCATCCATTCCGGCGCAGTGACCGATCATCACCCACGCCTCGGGTCGCAGCACGGCGAGGCAGTCGGTGATGGTCTTGGCGTTGCTCGGGCCGACGCCGATGTTGATGATCGAGATGCCGTCACCGTCGGGTGTGGTCAGGTCATAGCGTGGCATCTGGAAGCGGCTGCCCAGGTCCAGACTGTGCACCCCGCCCTCGGCGCTTATGGAAGCGGCGGTGGCGGCGTCGATACGCTGCCCGCTCGGCAGCACCACCGCGTCGTACCTGGTGCCGGGCCCGGTGAGCGCGTCGATGCCGTGGCCGACGAATTCCGTGGTGTGCATGGCGTAGTTGGTGAACAGGATGTAGCGCTGCAGGCTGTCGACGTCGATTCCGGTGTAGTGCTGGATGCGGGCGCAGGCGATATCGAAACGCTGGGGGCGGAAATGGAACAGTGGCAGTTCATCGCCGTTGAAGGCCTCCCACTCGCCGTCGATGATGTCATCGTGAACCTCGTCGAGGGTGGGCCGGGGGATGATGTCGGCGACGTCGCCGGCCCTGCGGGCCTCGTTCGCCGACGGAGCGCCGCGGATGTACTCCGGCGGGATGCGGATGTCGGAGGTGCCGACCTCGATGCGGCAGGGGTAGTTGTCTGTCAGGCGTTCGAGCTGCTCGCGCAGGTACCATTCCATGATGTGCGGCTTGGACAGCACGGCGGCGTAGCGCCCGGCCCTGTCGACGTAACCGAAGGGTTCGGTCCGGTCGATCGGTTTCCACTCGAGGACCTCGACCACGAGCTTGGGGTAGACAACCTCGCGGTACAGCGCATAGTTCTCGGTTTCCAGGGAGCGCCTGGCCAGCTCGGTGGATTCCCGGTAGATCTCGATCAATGTGGTGACGGCCCCATCGATGGTGGCCACCTCGTGCATTCTTCCCATGGCCCACACCTTATGTGGTTTCCCGCCGCCGCGCGCCCGCTTGCCGACGCCCACGGTGGGCGTCGGCAAGCGGTGGGCGGTCAGTTCACCGGGAACCCCAACTCGATCTGGGATTCACTGGGCAGCGGCCAGCGCGTGGTCACCACCTTGCGGCGGGTATAGAAGTTGAAGGACTCCGGACCGTACATGTGGGTGTCACCGAACAGCGAATCCTTCCAGCCCCCGAAGGAGAAGACGCCGACGGGCACGGGAATCGGAACGTTGATACCAACCATCCCTACCTCTATATCGGCCTGGAACTCGCGGGCGGTGCGCCCGTCGCGGGTGAACAGCGCCACCCCGTTGGCGAAGTTGTTGGCGTTGATCAGCCCGACCGCCTCCCCATAGGTGTCCACCCGCACCACGGAGAGCACGGGGGCGAAGATCTCCTCCTCGTAGACCTGCATGCCGGGGCGGACATTGTCCACCAGGCTGGCCCCGACGAAGAAGCCCTCCAGATCCCGCGCTGCGGTGCGACCGTCGACGACGATGCTGGCCCCCTCCTCCGGAGCGGTGGCCAGGATGCGGTCCGCGCGTTCCCTGGCCGCGGCCGAGATCAACGGCCCGATATCGGTACCCGGATCCGCCCCGTCACCGAGGGTGAGCCCGGCCATCCGGCGGGTGATCCGATCCACCAGGTCATCGGCTATTTCTCCCACCGCGACGAGCACGGACACCGCCATGCACCGCTGCCCGGCCGAACCGAAGGCCGCCGAGATTGCGGCATCGGCAGCGGAATCGAGATCCGCATCCGGCATGACCACCATGTGGTTCTTCGCCCCGCCGAGCGCCTGGACCCGTTTGCCGCGCTCCGCGGAGGCCGCGTAGATGTGCCGCGCGATCGGCGTGGAGCCAACGAAGGACAGCGCCCTCACCGCCGGATGCTCGATCAGGGCGGTGACGGTGTCCCTGTCGCCGTGGACGACGTTGAGCACGCCTTCCGGCAGACCGGCGCGCGCGAAGGCGTCGGCTATCCACACCGCCGCGGAGGGGTCGCGCTCGGATGGTTTGAGGATCACCGCGTTCCCCGCGGCGATCGCGGTGGCGATCATCCAGAGCGGGACCATCGCGGGAAAATTGAAGGGCGTGATGCACGCGACGACGCCCAGCGGCTGCTTGAGCTGCTGCACATCCACCCCGCCGGCCACCTGCTGCGCCCCCTCCCCCTTGAGATGGTGCATGAGACCGGCGCAGAACTCGACGTTTTCCAGGCCGCGGGCAATCTCACCCATAGCATCGGGAACGGTCTTTCCGTGCTCGAGCGAGATGATCGCGGCCAGCTCCTCGCCCTCGGCGCGCAGGATCGAGGAGAGCGCGAAGAACACCTGGCTGCGCTTTGCCAGTCCCAGCGCGCCCCACGTACGCTGCGCGGCGGCCGCGACCTCGACGGCCTCATCGACGAGTGCGGCGTCGGCCAGCGGGACGCGGCGGATCACCCGGGCGGTCGCCGGGTTGTAGACATCGGCATAGCGCGCGGACTCGGTCACCCGCTCCGTGCCGATGACGTGGGCGATAATCTCCGTTGCCACGGAAGTAGTCATGTTTCACTCCTTAATTTCAGCGGTCTATGGAAGGTTGCGGGTTCAGGCGACGGACCGGCCGGCGTCCTCGCCGTCCCAGCCGGCCACCCGCCCGGCCGGGTCGACATACTTCGCGATCAGGGTGCAGTCCCTGCCCCCGTATCCCTCGGCGATGAGTCGGTCCAGCTGCGCCCCGACGATCTCCGCGGCGGGCAGTTCGATACCGGCGGCGGCACCCGCGGCGAGCGCCAGCCCGACGTCCTTGGCTGCCAGTTCCGCGGCGAAACCGGGTTCATAGTTGTTGTTGGCGGGGCTGGAGGCACTGACACCCGGCTGCGGGTACCAGGTCTGCTGCGCCCAGGACCGTCCCGATGATGCGGAGACGATGTCCCAGAACACCTTCGGGTCCAGGCCCATCCGCTCGGCGAGCTGGGCGCCCTCCGAGTTGGCCACCACATTGATCATGAGCATCATGTTGTTGGCGATCTTCGCGGAGATCCCCATCGCGGGTCCACCCGCCTTGAAGATCCGCCCCGACATCGGCCCGATGAACTCCGCCGCCCGATCGCAGTCCGCGGGATCACCACCCAGCATGAACGCGAGGGTTCCATCGGCGGCACCGCTGACGCCACCGCTGACCGGTGCGTCAACGAAGGAGAAGCCGGCCTCGCCCGATCGCGCATGGAGGAGGGTGGAGGTTTCGATGTCAATGGTGGAACTGTCGATCAGCAGGGTGCGCCTGTCTGCATTGGCCCAGATGCCCGACTCCCCCTCGAAGACACTGAGCACGTGCGCACCCTTGGGCAGCATGGTGAACACCGCATCCGCACCGGCCACCGCCTCCGCCACGGAGTTGACGCTTCGTACCCCCACGGATGCGGCCTGTTCCCGCGCCCTTTCACTGAGATCGAAACCCTGCACCGTGTGTCCCGCACGCACGAGGTTCGCCGTCATCCGCGAGCCCATGTTTCCGAGACCGATCCATCCGATTGTGCTCATTGCCCATTCCTTCCATAAGCGGATCGAGTGTGCCTCACACTCGACGTGTCATTGTGATCTGCAACTCATGATAGGGGCACCGGGTGTGCGCTTCAATGTATTTGACCCTCGATTATTGCAATTACTCTGTGCATGAATGCACAATGGGCACCATGGTCGCCCGCATTGACACCGCACACCTCGAGAGCCTGATCACCTTCCTTTCCGTGGCCCGCCTCGGCCGCTACACCGCCACCGCCAAGAGCCTGGGCATCAACCATTCCACGGTCTCGCGCAGGATCGCCGATCTGGAGAAGGCCCTCGGCGGCGCGGTGCTGACCCGGGGCGCACACGGATGGGAGCTCACCGAACTGGGAACACGGGTGATCCCCGCCGCGGAAACCGCCGAACGGGCGCTGCGCGACCTCGAGTCCTGCGCCGAGGGACGGAGCACCAGGAGGCTGGGGGGCATGATCCGGATCGCCGCCCCCGACGCCTTCACCACCTATGTGGCCATCCCGGCCCTCGCGGAACTGCAGATCAGGGAACCCGGGCTCGGCATCGAGATCACCACCGCCACCCAGCAGGTCCGGCAGCGTCGATCCGGCGTCGATATCGAGATCGTGCTGGGAAAGCCCATCGTGAACAAGGCCGTCACCCATGAGATCCTCTCCTATGAGTTGAAGCTGTACGCATCAGCGGACTATCTCGAGCGCGCGGGCACCCCGACTTCCATAAGCGAACTGGCGCAGCACCGCCTGAACTACTACATCGAATCCGCCCTCCAGGTTGATGATCTCGATCTCGGCGCGCGAAAGATCCCGAGCTATCAGCTCGGGATCAGTTCAACCAGCGTGTTCGCCCATGTGGCCTCAACCCTCAGCGGCGCCGGGATAGGACTGCTTCCCGAGTACGCCGCCAAGGACCCCGCCCTCATCCCGGTGCTCGGCGACCGGTTCGCCCACCGCCTGTCCTACTGGTCGGTGGTCAGGGAGGAGAACATCCGCAACCCCGCCGTGCTGGCGTGCCTGTCGGCCATCAACGCCTTCGCCCACAGCGCCGAGTTCCGGCGGCGCGGCCGGGGCTAGGTGGAGACCAGATGCAGCTGGCGGTCCCTGGCGTCGATCTCCTCGAGGGTAACTCCCCTGGTCTCACGCATCACCAGCGCCGAGATCAGGGACACCCCGCCGGCGAAGGCGATGTAGACCGCGACCGGCACCCACGAATCGAAACGGTCGAGCAGCATCGTGGCGATGATCGGTGCCAGCGAACCCGCGAGAATCGCCGTCACCTGGTATCCGAGCGAGACCCCGGCGTAGCGCATGCGGGTGGGGAACATCTCCGCCATCACCGAGGGCTGACCGGCGTAAAGCAGGCTCTGGGCACCCAGGCCGAGGACGATGGCCACGAAGATGACCAGCGGCTGCGCGGTGTTGAGCATAGGGAACGCGATGAAGGGCCAGCACATCGTGGCCAGAGCCCCGAGGATCTGCACCGGTCGCCTGCCGACGACGTCGTTCAGCCTCCCGATGAGCGGGATCATCACGAACTGGCTCGCATGGGCGAACATGATCAGGAACAGGATCCTTCCGGTGTCCATGCCCACCCACACCGACAGATACGTTATGGAGAAGGTGACAACCATGTAGTACAACACGTTCTCCCCGAACTTCAGGCCCATCGCATTGAGCACGCCGCGGGGATATTTGCGCACCACCTCGAACACACCGAACTGAACCTCATCCGAGGACTCGATGCGCTGTTTGGACTCCTGGAAGATCTTGGCGTCCTCGACCTTGGTGCGCACATAGTAGCCAACCGCCACGATCACCACAGACAGCCAGAATCCAATGCGCCAACCCCAGCTCAGGAACGCCTCCTCGGTCAGAGTCGAGGACAGCACCAGCAGCACGACCGTCGCGAGGAGGTTGCCCAGCGGCAGCGCCGCCTGCGGCCAGCTCGACCAGAATCCACGACTCTTCGCCGGGGCGTGCTCGCCGACGAGCAGCACCGCCCCGCCCCATTCGCCACCGACCGCGATCCCCTGAATGAAGCGCAGCACCACCAGCAGCGTCGGCGCAAGATAGCCGATGCTGTCGTAGGTGGGCAGGCAGCCCATCAGGAAGGTCGAGGCGCCCACCATGATGATCGCCACCTGGAGCAGATGCTTTCTTCCATAACGATCCCCGAAATGGGCGAACACGATGCCACCGAGCGGGCGGGCGACGAAACCGACCGCATAGGTGCCGAAGGCCGCGATGATGCCGTGGTAGGGATTGTCATTGGGCGGGAAGAAGACGACGTTGAACACCAGTGTGGCGGCGGTGGCGTAGAGGAAGAACTCGTACCACTCGACGACGGTGCCGGCCATCGAGGCCACAACCACCCGGCGGAGCCCCTTCGTCGTTCCACCCCCTGCGGACTCCCCGTCGCCGGCGCGGTCCCGCACCGCACCCGCCGTTTCCTGGATACCTTGATCAGACATGTCTACACCTTCCGGTCGGTGCCCTGTGGTCGGGCATTTCAACAAAGTTCGTGGTGCACCTCATTCTGATCTCAAAACGTGTTTCAGGTAACACTTTCCCCGCCGGAAGTTTCGCACTCACCCTGTGCGCTCCCGCACACTCCCTCCGCTTATGGAAGCTCGGTCCACGCCGCGGCCAGGTTGAGCCGCTGCCAGGAACCGTCAGCTCCGGGGCGGTCGAGCGGGGAGCCTGACGAGGCCGCCGTCCGCCCAAGGAGCTCCGCACGCTGCTCCGGCCCGAGCTGTGGGTGCGCGCCGGAGATCAGAATCTGTGCCGTGTCCGGCACAATTATTCCCAGGTCAGTCGGGCCCACCTTCGGCAGTCCGTAGTCCATTCTCCCCCCGTACACCGCCACGGCCCGCTCGTCGCTGAGGTAGGGGGTGTCGGTGGCGGCGCAGTCCGCCACGGTGGTGCCGCACCGCCACTCCAGCTCGGCGCGCAGTTCCGTGGCGGCGGCGTCGATAAGCGTTCGGAACCGTGGGTCACCGAGGCGGTCGGCGGCCGCGGCCATCCCGGTCATCCTCCCGCCGATCACATCGAGGGGGTAGTGCACCCCGAGCACGATGCGGTTGTATCCGACCTCGGATCCGCGGGCGAGCATCTGGGGACCGAACTCGGGGAGCATCGTCGCCAAAAGGATCGACTTCCAGGTGGCCTGACTGGTGTGCCCGGAGGGGAAGGAGGGCGAGGTGGAGTACTCGTCCCCGGCGCCCTCACGGTGGTGGCGGACGACCGCCGCGGGATGGACGACGAAGGGTCGGTCCTGGTTGTACAGGTACTTCTCCGTGAAGGTTGAGGATGCCGGTCCCCCGGCACGCGCCAGCGAACCCGAGAGCAGCTGGGTGGTCTTGGGCAGGCGCCCCTGCCCGACGGCCCGCCTGAAATGCTCCGACAGAGTCGGCCCCCAGGCATCGGACATGGTCAGCAGGAGGTCGTCGTGGTCATCGGCAAGGGCGCGTTCGACGGTGGTGGCACCGGCCGCGTTATTGATCCCCCTCACCGTCTCCATGTTCGCCCTCATCACCTGTGGGGCGTTGGCGCGCAGCAGCGGGAACTGGTCGATGATGCGGTGATAGTCGCCGCCGTCACCGGAGAGATCCGACCGGTATCCGCTCAGCATGGCCTCCGGTGGGAAGGCGCCGGGTACCGGGGCGCCCCGGTACTGCACCGCCGCGGGGGGAAACAACGGGTTCCCGTCAACAGCGGGCTGCGCAGCGGCCGGGGCGGGTGCCCAGGCAAGGACGATCAAGGCGAGGGCGGCCGCCATGACGGTGGTCGACTGGAGAGGTTTCACGGGCCGAATCCTTTATGGAAGGTGGGTGCGGGCTAGGCGGGACGATAGCGCCACAGGGTGATATCCAAATGTCCCGGAAACGAACACCAGGTATCGCACCTTCCTCCGGTTGCCGGGTTGCGCGATGCCGGTGACAATGACCTTCCATGGGCACCCACGCCACACCTCCGCGGCAGCTCTCGCGTCGACAGGCTCTGCTCGGTGCACTCGGCCTCGGTGCAATCGGCCTCGGTGCCGCACCCGCCGACGCGCTGGCCGCCTCCCCATTCCGGCACGGCGTGGCCTCCGGCGACCCGCTGCCGGACGCGGTCATCCTCTGGACACGCCTGACCCCCTCCCCCGAGGCGACACCGGGATCCGGACTCGGCGCCGACACCGGCGTGCGCTGGGAGATCTTCACCGCGGCCGGGGTCACCGCCTCCGGTACCGTGCGCACCCACGCCGGCTCGGACCACACCCTGCGTATCGACGCCCGCAACCTCACTCCGGCCACCGTCTACCACTACCGGTTCACCGTCACCGACGGCCCGCACACCGGCGCGGTCTCACCCACCGGCCGCACACAGACAGCGCCGCCGGCGGGGGCACGCACCGACAGCCTCCGCATCGCCCTGGCGTCCTGCGCGAACTGGGAATCCGGCTTCTTCGCCGCCTACGCCGACCTCGCCGCACGCGGATGGAACGGTGACCTGGACCTGGTGGTCTTCCTCGGGGACTACATCTACGAGTACGCGCGCGGAGAATACACCGGAAAAGCCGGGGCCACACGCGCCCACGAACCACCCTGGGAAACCACCACCCTCGGCGACTACCGGGCACGATACGGCCACTATCGCACCGATCCGGCCCTGCAGTCGGCGCACGCCTGCGCCCCCTGGATCATGGTGTGGGACGACCACGAGACAGCCGACAACTCCTGGCGCGGGGGAGCGACCAACCACGACGCCACCGCCGAGGGCCCCTGGGCCGAACGCTCGGACGCGGCCCGCCGCGCCTACTTCGAATGGCAGCCCATCCGCCGCGTCGCCGAAACGGACAGGGACCGCATCTACCGCTCCTTCGACTTCGGCGACCTGGCGCATCTGTCGATGATGGACCTGCGCACCCACCGCGACGAGGCGATCGACCACATGCACTGGCTCACCGGTGCCCCCACCACACGGACCATGCTCGGCGAACAGCAGTATCGCTGGCTCGAGGAGGACCTCGACGGCGCACACGCCCGCTGGAACATCATGGGCAATTCAGTGATGATGGCACCGTTGAACGCAGCCACACTCAACCAGCACGAACAGCTCAACCCGGTCGCCGAATTCCTGGGCGTCCGCTCCGCGGAGGGAATCCCCCTCAACCTCGACCAGTGGGACGGCTTCGGCGCCGACCGCACCCGCCTCCTCCACCTCCTCCGCCGGCAGCAGCTCGCCCGCGGATGCGACACCCTCTTCCTCACCGGCGACATCCACACCGAATGGGCCAGCTGGATCACTCTGGAGGGCGTGCCACTCGGGTTGGAGGTGGTCTGTGCTTCCATAAGCGCACCGAACATCGACGAGCAGCTCAACCTCCCGGTGGACAACCCCGTCTCCCTCCTCGCCGAGACCGTGATCGCCAACGCGAATCCGCACATCCGGCACGTCGACCTGGACGCCCACGGCTACTCGATCGTGAGGCTCGGCAGGGATAGCGCGGAGATGAGCTGGCTCAGGGTGAGCGATTTGGGCGACCCCGGCTCGGCTGTGGTCGAGTCCTTCCATAAGCGGTGGGAGATCGGGAGGGGGTTCGTATCCTAGTGTCGCGTTAATGGTTCGTGGTGTGGGCGAATTGCCTATGGCGAATTCTCCTGCTCCGGCGTTAGTACTTCGTGATGGTGACCGGGATGAGTTGTTGTCGTGGACGCGGTCGACGGCGATCGGTGCCGGGCTGGCGATGCGGGCGAGGATCGTGTTGCTCGCGTCGGAGGGGGTGGCGAACGCGCGGATCGCTGAACCGGCCCAGGTTTGATGCCGCATCTTTTCGAGTTGAGAGGATGGCTTCATGCCAAAGAAGATTGATGCGCAGGTCCGTGAACGAGCGGTCAGGCTGGTGCGCGAGCACCGATCGGAGTACCCATCGAACGCGAAGGCGATCGCAGCCGTTGCGCGTCAGGAGGGCGTCGGCGTGGAGTCGCTGCGCCGGTGGGTGATCCAAGCTGAGATCGATGCCGGCACCAGAGAAGGTCAAACCAGCGAAGAGCACGCTGAGATCAAGCGGCTCAAAGCCGAGAACCGTCGGCTCCGTGAGGACGTAGCGATCCTGCGCGCGGCGACGACTTTCTTCGCGGGGGAGCTCGACCCCCGCAACCGTTGATGATGGGCTTCATCGACCAGATGCGTTCGGAGGGCTTCGCCGTCGAGTCGATCGTTCGCGTCCTGCGTGAGCAGGGCATGAAGATCGCGGCACGCACCTACCGGTCCTGGAAACGCCCCCGGATTTCGGCCCGTACAGTAGCCGACGCGATGGTCGTGGACGCGGTCCGTGACGCCGCCTGGACGACCGTCGAGGATCAGGCCGGTGAGCAACGTCGTCGGATGACTCCGGAGGGGTTGTACGGGCGGAAGAAAATGACCGCCCTGATCCGCCGCACCGCGCTCCCGGAGGCCTCCCGCGGGGCAGTCGACCGTGCCATGCGGGCATTGGGGCTTTCGGGCGTCACGCGGGCGAAAGCGATCCGTACGACGATCCGTGTGAAGGACGGGATCCGGGCCGGGGATCTGCTGAACCGGGACTTCACCGCCCCGCGGCCCGATCACACGTGGGTCACCGATTTCACCTATGTCCGCACTTGGGCGGGATGGGTGTATGTCGCGTTCATCCTCGACGTGTTCTCGCAACGCATCGTGTCTTGGCACGTCCAGACCACCAAGCATGTCGACCTCGTCATGATCCCGCTGCGCATGGCGCTCTGGGAACGTGACCGGCAAGGCCACCGAGTCGGCCCCGGACAACTGCGGCACCACTCGGATGCGGGGGCCCAATACACCTCCGTGATGCTCACCGAGCATCTCGCGCTCGAGGGTATCGCCGCCTCGATCGGGACCGTCGGCGATGCGTACGACAACGCGCTTATGGAGACGATCAACGGGCTCTACAAGGCCGAATGCGTGCGTACGACGATCTTCCACGACGGCCCCTACAAGACAATCGCAGACGTCGAGTTCGCGACCGCCGGATGGGTCGACTGGTACAACAACCGAAGGCTTCACGGTAGCCTTGGAATGGTCAGCCCCGACGAGTTCGAGGCGACCTACTACGCGGCCCTCACCGAGGAGTCGCTCCCCGCATAGAAGCGGCACAGAACCCGGGCCGGTTCACGCGGCTGAAGTCGGGACGACGACATCGGTCTGGAAGTGGCGGAAGCGGTATGTCGAGGCCGGTTTACCGGGGCTGGGTGATGCGTCTCGTTCAGGGAGGCCGAAGCGTGTTGATGATGAACGAATCATCGCGGCAACTCTTGGGCCGCCACCGAAGAAGTACGGGGTGACGCATTGGTCTTCGAGGCTGCTTGTGACCCATTTGAAGATCGGGAACGCGACCGTTGCTCGAGCGTGGCGCACGTATGGCGTGCTGCCGTGGCGGTGTGAGACGTTTAAGTTCTCCACTGACCCGGAGCTGGTCGGCAAGGTCACCGATGTTGTGGGGTTATTTCTGGCACCGCCGGAGAACGCGATCGTGTTGTGCGTGGAAGAGAAGAGCCAGATCCAGGCGTTGGAGCGGACCGCGCCGATGCTGCCGATGCGCATCGGGGACACAGAGAAACGCACCCATGACTACAAGCGGCATGACACGACGACCTTGTTCGCGGCGTTGGAGATCGCGACAGGGCACGTCACCGGTGCGGTCAAGCCCAAGCACCGCCGTCAGGAGTTCCTGGCATTCCTACGCCAGCTTGACCGCGCCCACCCGGAGCGGGAGTTGCACCTGGTGATGGATAACTACGCCACCCATAAGACGCTCGAGGTGAAGGACTTGCTTGAGAAGCACCCGCGGTTTCACGTGCATTTCACCCCGACCTCGGGGTCGTGGCTGAACCTCGTTGAGGTCTGGTTCGGGATCATTGATCGCCACGCGATCCGCCGCGGCGTGTTCACGAGTGTGAAGGACCTCAATGCGAAGATCCGGCAATTCATCACCGGTTGGAATGTCCGCAAACACGCCTTCATGTGGACCAAGACCGCCGACGAGATCCTCACCAAAGCGAACCGTCAACCAACTTCAGAAACGCGACACTAGGCTGTCCGCCGATACCGCCGCGCAACCCTGTGCGATCTGCACCATTTCCCCTTTTGACCAGTACGAACGACGTTGACAAGGATGACGCGATGGCGACGATGTGGGGAATCCACAATGACACACTGACCCACGAGCTTGTCGACGAGGGATTTGTCAGCATCGGCTGGGATGAGCTCGGTGATCTTTCCACGATCCCCAATGGGCGGGCCGGCAAAAAGGATGCGCTGCATGAACTCCATCCGAGGGACTCGCCGAACCGGATCGCCGGTAGGGCGGGAGTGGCCTAAAGATTCGTCCATGAAATGGCCATCGGGGATGTGATTGTCGCTCCGTACAAGCCCGACAGCACCATCAGCATCGGCATCGTGGACGGCCCCTACTATTTTCAGGCCGACGCTGCGTCCCATCCCAACAGACGGGCGGTGAGATGGATCAAGACCGGTCTGCCGCGAGCGGTTTTCAGCCAATCCGCGCTTTACGAGCTGGGTTCTTCGCTGACGCTGTTCAAGATCAGTCGACACACCGATGAGGTGTTGACGGTGATGAACGCAGATACCGAGGACGCGGATACACTCGCCGAATCGGTGGATGAGCTTCCCGACCGAGGATCCACCGATACGGATCCGGTCGAGGATGAACCGGAGCAGCCCCGGGCGTCCAGGATCGACAGGCACATCCGAGATTTCGTCCTCGATGCCCTGTCCAGCCGAATCACGCCATGGGAGTTCGAGGAGATCTGTGCGGATCTGCTTCGGGTAATCGGATATCAGGCACGCGTAACTCGATATTCATCAGATGGTGGGGTGGATATCATCGCGCACAGGGATCCGCTGGGGGTCGAACCCCCACAGATCAAGGCACAGTGCAAACAGAAGGTTTCGACGGTTGGCGCACCCGAGGTGCAGCAGCTGGTGGGTACGCGGGGACACGACGAGCTCTGTCTGTTCTTCAGCCTGGGCGCCTACAGTCGTGATGCACTGGCCATTGAGCGTCAGCGACCTGGGCTGCGACTGTTGTCCGGCGAGGATATCGTCTCTCTACTACTCGACAATTACGACCTGCTCCCGGAGCGCTGGAGGAGAACCATACCGTTGACGCCGGTGCTCGTGGTCTCCGACTTCGCCGACTGACTCCGGTGCTCACTGCTTCCATAGGCCGCGCAGCGGAGTGGTCCGGGGTTCGCGGTGTGACGGTTGCTCACCGCGCGCCATCCGCTTATGGAAGATATGGTGTGGCCATGTCCCAGGAAGAGCCGGGTCTGCTCCGGCGTGCTCTCGATCGTGGCGTGGCCAAGCTGCGTCGGAACCCGCGCGGAGACATCACGGAGGAACTCACGCAGGAGTTCTACGACCATGCAACCAATATCACGCTGCCGCTGACAGCGCGGCTGAAGCCCAAGGGTTTCTTCCAGGACGACTGGCGTGCCCGTCCGACTGCGGCGCGCCCGTGGCCCGTCGTTCTCATCCATGGTTCGGGGGCGAGCAAGGGGTCCTGGCAGGAGCTGGGTGCGGAGCTGCGGAAGGCGGGATGGGCGGTGTTCGCGCCGGATTTCGGCACCCGGGCCACCGATCCCATCGCAGAGTCCGCGAGCCAGGTCGGTGCGTACATCGATGCCGTGCTCCTCATCACCGGCGCGGCGCAGGTGGTGCTGGTTGGCCATTCCCAGGGTGGGGTCGTTGCACGCTACTGGATGCGCACCTACGGCGGCTACATGAAGGTCCGCCACATGGTCTCGCTGTCCGTGCCCAATCACGGAACGCTGATGGGCGGGATCCTCAATCCCATGACCAAGCTGCGCCGCGGTGAGGGTTTCCTGGAGTCGGTGATGGATTCCCTGTTCGGGCCGACCGGGTTCGAGCAGCTGCGCGGACATGACATCATCACCTTCCTGGCGGAGGGCGGGGACCTCGATCCCGGGGTCAGCTACAGCTGCGTTGCGACGCACCTCGACCCCTTCATCCAGCCACCCGAGGTGGCCTTCCTGGAGGTGGGTGAGGATGACGATCCGGACCGGGTACGAAACATCTGGGTCGAGGACGACAATCCGCGTGCGATGATCAGGCACAACGACATGGTCCGTGATCCGCGGGTCATCGAGATCGTGCGTGCTGAACTCGACCGCGTCGCACGACTCGGTTAAGTTGGGTGCATGCACGTCGATCCCCTTGGTGAACTTCGTCTGGAGCTGAGTTCCGCGATCAGGTCCCTGTGGCGCAACGTCCCTGACGATCAGAGCCCGAAGGTCGATTCCCTCGATGATGACCTGGTTCAGGAAATCGTCACCAACTATCTGGCCAACCCCGATCACCGCGACGGTTTCGATGATGACAGCACCGGTTCCCTGCCGCTGATGGCACGCCGGAAGCCGCAGGGCGTCTTCGAGGATGACTGGCGTGCCCGGCCCACCGCGGAACGCCCCTGGCCCGTCATTCTCATCCATGGCACCGGTGACACGAAGGGTTACTGGCAGCAGATGGGGGCGGACCTGCGTCACGACGGCTGGGCGGTCTTCGCACCCGACTTCGGCAGGCGCGCCACCGGTCCGGTCAGGGAGTCTGCGGAACAGATCAAGGCCTATATCGAGGTCGTCCTATCGGTGACCGGGGCGGAGCAGGCGATCCTGGTCGGCCATTCCCAGGGTGGGGTGCTCATCCGCTACTGGATGCGGCTGCTCGGGGGTGCGCCGAGGGTCAAGCATCTGGTCTGCCTCGCGGTGCCCAACCACGGGACCACCATGGGCGGCATCGTCAGTCCGCTGCTGCGCAGCAACCGCGGGGAGGCGATCGCCTACAGCGTGGCGCAGTCGTGGTTCGGCGAGGCCTGCGTGGAGATCATCCGCGGACATCCCACGATCGAGGCCATCAACGCCGGAGGCGACCTCGACCCGGGGGTGACCTACACGTGCATCTCCACCCATTTCGACACCGTGATCCAGCCCCCCGAGACCTGTTTCCTCCAGGCCGATGACCCGGCGGATGCCGACCGCGTGCGCAATCTCTGGGTGGAAAACCTCTCACCGAACGCCGTGGTCCTCCATGAAACCATGCCCTATGACATCAACGTCAGGGCACTGGTCAGGGCCGACCTCAACAGGTTGCTTTCCGCGGAGTAGATGAAACTCTGGCCCATGTCCACCCACTGTCCTAGACTCTGGATCACCGGTCGGCATCCGGCACGACCGGACTCCATCCGCAATGGGACTGATAAGAATGAATACTCCCCCGCTCATCTCACGCCTCGGTGCTGAGGCAATCGGTACATTCTGGCTCGTCTTCGGTGGTTGCGGCTCAGCCGTGTTCGCCGCCATATTCCTCAACGACGATGGAATCCAGCTCGGCATCGGATTCCTCGGCGTCGCCCTCGCCTTCGGTTTGACGGTCCTCACGGGCATCTACGCCTTCGGCCACGTCTCCGGTGGGCACTTCAACCCGGCGGTCACCGTCGGTCTGGCCGTCGGCAGGCGCTTTGCCTGGAAGGATGTCATCCCCTACATCATCGCCCAGGTCATCGGTGGTCTGATCGCCGGCGCCGCCATCTACGCGATCGCCTCCGGCAAGCCGGGGTTCGAGGCCGTGGGCAGCATGGCGGCCAATGGTTTCGGCGAGCATTCACCGGGCGGTTACGGGCTCGGTGCGGCACTGCTCATCGAGATCATCCTCACCGCAATCTTTCTCTACGTCATCCTCGGTGCCACCGACGGCCGCGCCCCCAAGGGTTTCGCGGGTATCGCCATCGGCCTCACCCTCACCCTGATCCATCTGGTTTCCATCCCTGTGACCAACACCTCGGTCAACCCGGCGCGTTCCACGGCGGTCGCCTTCTTCAACGGCAACGGCGCCCCCGGACAGCTCTGGTTGTTCTGGCTCGCACCGATCATCGGCGCGATAATCGCCGGGGCAACCTACCGCTTCATCACAGCGGAGGGCGCCGCGGCTCCCAAACCCGAGATCACCGGGGAGGTCAGAAACTAGAGGTCCAGGCCATCGAGGATGGCATCCATCGCAGGTCCGATCCGTGTTCGCCAGACGATCTCGGCCCGGGCATCGGCGCGACCGGGCCCGCCGTTTACCACCGCCACGGGCTTTCCCGCGCGCTGTGCCTCGATAACGAGCCGGTAGCCGCTCATCACCGCCAGCGACGAGCCGATGACCACCAGCGATGAGGCCCTCCCCAGCAGCTCCAGGGACCGCGCCCTGCTTATGGAGGATACAGGCTCACCGAAGTAGGTGACATCAGGTTTGAGCAGCGTCGACGCGCACCTGACACAACCGACCATCCGGAACCGCGCCACCTGCTCCGGATCCAGGAAGACATCACCGTCCGGGTTGAGCACGCGGGGATCCAGGCGCACCGCATCCACAAACCCCGGATTCGCGGACTCCAGGCGTCGGTCGAACTCCCGGCGGTCCTCCACGAATCCGCAGTTCAGACACAGCACCCTGGAGAGATCCCCGTGCAGGGGCAGCACCCTGGTGCTGCCCGCGGCAAGGTGGAGGCCATCGACGTTTTGTGTGATCAGGGCGTCGACAAGCCCTGCACGCTCCAGTTCCGCGAGGCTGAAGTGGGCGCGGTTAGGCGCGGCCGAGGCCATCACCCGCCACCCGACGAAGGAACGCGCCCAGTAGCGGTGCGAGGCGCGTATGTCGTGGCGGAACTCCTGGTAGGTCATCGGCCGGTGGCGTCCATGACGGCCACCGGGTCCGCGGTAGTCGGGGATGCCCGAGTCGGTGGACACCCCGGCGCCGGTGAGGACGAGGACGCCTCCGGAGCGGAACAGCCCCACGACACCCGCCCTCGCCGCCCCGTCCTCCATAGGCGTGGCGGTGTCGGTGACCACACGGTTGATCGAACGCAGAGCCGCCCGGTGCGCGCGGGCGATGTCGGGGTTGAACACCGACGCCATTGTAATCGTCCACGACGCACCCCTTCCGCCCCGGCTGGGGCGCCGACCACAGCCGCGCTCGCCTAGCCAAGAGCCTCGATCCGCACGCCGCGCCCGCGCGCGAAAACTCCGACGATCTCGCGGATGGCGTCGGAGAGCTCCCCGGTGAGCTCGAGTGTTCCGCCCCCGTCAGGGCTCGAGAGGGTGAGCGCTCCGCTTATGGAAGAGATGAACTCCTCCTCCAGCTGATGGTGTCCGCCCGGATCGGGTACATAGGTCGAAGCAGTGCTCATCGGACTTCAGTCCTTTCCTTGGGTGCGACTCGTCGTCCGTAGACCGGTCACACCGACTGTACACATCAGCGACATCGTGTTTCCCCGCACCGGGAAGGCACCGCCGTCCAGGTGGGCGGCTGGCCGCGGCCGCGCTTCTCGACGCCCGGACCGCACCCCCTCACCCACCCACTACAGGTCGAAGTAGATCCCCGCGTGCAGGGAGCAACCGGGGTTGAAAGGGTGGCCGCACCCCGGGCACCGGGGCTGCGCCGAGTACTCGGCGTAGCCCATCAGGAGCCCGCAGGCGCCGCACCGGGTGGAGTCGGGGGCGTCGAGAGGCATCCTTCCGAAGGGGTGCTCCGTGGCCTCCGCGTGGCAGAGATGACAGGCCCAGAACTCCCCGCAGGTGGAGCACCTGTTGAGCACCACGTCGTACTCGCTGTTGTAGTGGCGGCAGCCCATCAGCGCCGCTCCAGATACACCGAGTCCAGCTCGCCGTGACGCGAGCACTGCGCCAACCAGCCGTCGGGACGGACCTGCACCTTCATTCGCCGGCCACAGATCTGGCAGTAGCGCGGCGCCTCCAGACCGGCACGCGCGGACGGTGAAAGGTGCTGCTCATCACCCCGGAGACCGGTGTTGGGATGAAACAGGGGTTGTTCCCCCGCAAGCACGGCGGACAGCAGCTCCGACATTTAAATCACCTTGTTCAGTACCTTGATGGGAAGCTGGAGCCTGTCCATCATATCGAGATCGCGTTCCATGGGCCTTCCCATCGTGGTGAGATAGTTGCCGACGATCAACGCATTGATCCCACCCAGCAGCCCCTGCTCCGCGCCCTGATCACCGAGGGTCAGTTCCCGGCCGCCCGCGAAGCGCAGCGTGGTGTGCGGCATCGCCAGGCGGAAGGCACCGATGGCACGGAGTGCATCCGGAGCTTCCATAAGCGGAAGGTCTGCGAAGGGGGTGCCGGGGCGGGGATCGAGGAAGTTCATTGGAACCTCGGTGGGATTCAGCTCGGCGAGCTGCACCGCGAACTCGGCGCGCTGTTCGAGCGTCTCGCCCATGCCCAGAATTCCTCCCGAGCACACCTCGAGCCCTGCGTCGGCAACAAGATGAAGGGTGTCGCGGCGCTCCTCCCAGGTGTGCGTGGAGACGACCTCCGGGAAATACGACCGCGCGGTCTCGAGATTGTGGTTGTAACGGTGCACCCCCGCCCTCGCCAGCCGCTCGACCTGCTGCGCATCCAGCGTGCCTATGGAAGCCGCGACCTCGATGTCAACCTCGGCGTGGATCGCGGCGACCGCCTGCTCCATCTGCTCCACCAGCTTCTCATCCGGCCCCTTGACCGCCGCGACGATGCAGAACTCGGTGGCCCCGGACTTGGCGGTCTGCTTGGCGGCCTCGACAAGCTGTGCGATATCGAGCCAGACCGAACGCACGGGTGATTCAAAGAGGCCGGACTGGGAACAGAAATGGCAGTCCTCGGGGCAGCCGCCGGTCTTAAGCGAGATGATGCCCTCGACCTCGACCTCTTCCCCGCACCACTTCAACCGGACCTGGTGCGCCATCTCCATAAGCGCGGGAATCTCCGATTCCGGGAGGTTGAGCACCTCCAGCACCTCGGCCTGGTCCAGACCTGTTCCGTTCTCGAGAACCTTTACTCGGGCTGTTTCAAGGATCGTCACGCCTACTCCTCACGCAAATGGATGTGTAGGGAGATAGCTTAACCACCGATTGAACAGTGTTCAATTCGGGTCAGGAGACGCGCACGCGGGTCCCGGGTCCCCGGGCGACCGCGCGCTTATGGAAGGACGTTACTTCCGCCCCTTCCGGCGCGGAGCGAAAACCAGCGCACCGGCGATCGCGGCCAGGAAGAGGTCCTTGGACAGGCCGGTTCCCGCCTCGGAGGGTCGGATGCCGTCCTCCCTGGTCATGGCGGGATTACGGAAGTAGATAGCGAGCAGGCCGGCGGAGAAGGCACCGAGGGCGAGTCCCGCGAGACGGTTGGGCACCACCGGTGCGACGAGCGCGCCGCCGATACCGAGCTCGGAATAGGCCAGCAGTTTGCCGAAGGTGTCGGCGTCGAGGCCCCCAAGCTGCGGCACACCCGTCGAGGCGAATCCCTTGAGTCCCTCGGCCGCCTCCGGTGGCAGGCCGAGCTTTCCATAACCGGATTGCAGTAGATAGGCCCCGGACACGCCCCGCAGAATTGCGTTGGACAAACTCATGTGCTGCCTCCATAGAGAAAAGTTGTTGATTCGCCACCAACCCTACAGAACCGCCGGGGCCGGCACGCCCGGGCCCATCGCGGAGATCGGTCAACCACGGCCGACCAGGGTGGATCAGCCGGGCAGGTCGATGTCGTCGAGCATCTCGGCCCCGGGCTCCGGGCCGGTCATCACCACGTTGCGCGCCAGCGGAATCTGATGCGAGGCGCTTTCGAGAATGTGCATAAAATATCCGGCGGTGTTGGGAATGGCCACGATATCGCCCGGCGCGACACCCCTCGGGAAACGCATGCGGCGGCGGACGATGACCTCATCCTCGATGCAGTAGGCACCGACGAGGTACCCCTCGGCACCGGGCCCCCACCCGTTCGCGGCGGGCCGGCCGGTGGGGATGAGGATGGGATCAAGGAGGATGTCATCGGAGGTCGTCCGGCACTGGGTCCGGTTCATCTCGAGGCCGATGAGCGGGACACCGTCGCTGCGCCTCTTCAGGAAGGCGACGCGGGCGAGGGTCATTCCGCAGCCGTCGAGAATCGAGCGCCCCGGTTCAAGATGAAGGCGCAGCCCGCGGGAGACGAAGCCCCGCGCGATGGGTTCTGCGAGCACCTCGGACAACCAGCGGCCACGGGTCGGCGACTGGTGGAAGGGGTAGGTCGCGGTCAAGGGATCATTCTTCCAGGTGAAATCCGCGCCCGCGCGGAGTGCGGCGCGGAAGGCGCGCCATTGCGCGGGATCGTCGAGATAGCTCATCGGCACTCCTCCACCGAGGTCGATGAATTCACAGCCCGGGTGGGCGTCGGCAAGCGCAAACGCCTCGGTCAGCGCGGCCCGCCGGTCCGCGGCGGCATAGCCGTGCAGGTGCAGATGCACACCGACGACGCCTATCGACGCCCCCGTCTCCGCCCCCAGCCACACATCGAGGAGCTCACCGAAACGCGTCGGCGGCAGTGTGCGCGGATCCGGCGCCAGTCGGGGGGCCACCCTGGCGATCCGCTTATGGAAGGATGCCAGCTCCCCCACCCTCGCCAGCTCCGCCAGGGAATCGACCGAGATGCACACATCACTGGTGATAGCCAGCTCGAGCAGGGAATCCGGCTTGATGGCCGCGCTGAGGATGATCCGCCTCCCCGGTACCGACCGCGACAGCACCTGGCGCAGCTCCCGCTCACTTGCCACGTCCACCCCGTGCCCGCCGTTCCGGACGGCGTCGACGAGGGACAGCGCCTTGTTGGCCTTGCGGGCGAAGAAGATGCGCGTGTCCACCCCGGCGTCCCGACCCGCGTCGATGAGTTCGCGGACCCGTCCTTCCATAAGCGGCGGGCGCAGGAGGTTCACCGGCGATCCATGGCTCTCAAGTAGGCGGTCGCAGCGCCGCGGGTCCGCGGCCACCGCCACCATCCACGGCTCCAGGCGGGCGCTCAGCGGTACGGTGGCCCCCATGCCGCGATCGAGGGGCGGCGTCCCGGCCGCGGCGACGACCCTCCGCGCCCACCGCGGGATCACATCGTGGAGGGTACGCGAAAGCGTGTCGGGGCCCAGGACGCGATCCGCGGCGTCGCGGCCGACGATCGCCAGGTGCGCGAACCCCGGGACCGAACCGTCACGGTCGACGATCGCGGCCCGGCCGCCGCGCCGCACACCGAGCTTGTCGACGACTCCACCGGCGGCAACGCCGGGGGGTGCGGTGGTGGCGTCGACAAGCAGGTCGGCTACCGAGGGGTCGGCGGAGGTGTCGATGAGCCCGGCGTCGATGAGCGCGAGAATGATATCGGCGTTGACCGGCGGCGGCCCAAAGGCGACGCGCTCCATCCGCCGCGCCAGTTCGGCGAAGCCGGGCAGCGGATCGCGGTAGGAGACGCGGTGCACGATCGCGGGGTAGAGGCGTCGCCACGCCTCGCCCACCGCCCAGCGCGCACCCGGGCGCACGCGACCGACGGCGACATCGCGGGAGAGCCGGAACTCCGCCACGGGATCCCCGCTCGCATCCGTCCCGTCGAGCACCGCGGGGAAATCACCGAGATCGGCAACGGATTCGGCGCGCCCGAGTATCCCCCGCGCCGCCGCGAGCAGGGCGGTACGGATCCCGTGAAGGTCGACCGCCGCGCGCACCGCCAGGGATCCCCTGTGCACAATCGCGTCCAGATCCAGTTTCGCCAGGTCACCGGCGGGGTCCGGCTTAACTTCCATAAGCCGTCCGCTGCGACTTGTCGGAATGATCAGCGACGGTTCACCGCCACCGCGCACATAGACCCCGTTCTCCACCCGGCCACCGCGACCAAGGCTCAGCGCCAGCGCGGCATCGATGAAGGTCAGCGCCATGCCCCGCACCGCCACCACCGCTCCGGGCGCGACCGCGTCCAGCTGCCCGTGCGGATAGATGCCGGACAACGTACCCCTGCGGCCCGTGGCGTGGCCGGTGGTCACCAGGAGCTCGTCGTAGACGCGGCCCTCGACACGCCAACCCGAGGCCAGCTGCTCCACGGACTCGACGCGCCTATGGAAGGTGGTGACCCCGCGGCGTGCGCAGCGCTCCCAGGCCTGCGCGAGGAACGCGCCCACCAGCGCCCGCGGCGGGAAGGGATCCAGTGGCAGGTCCTCTCCGCCGTCCCTGCGCCACCGATCGAAGGAGGTCCATGCCGTGGTCACGATGGAGGAGGCGACGTTGAGTCGCCAATAATCCGGCTGATCGGTGGAGTAGGCCGAACCCGCACCCGGAACGCCCTGCTCGTAGACATCGATGTCAAGGTCGACCCAGTTGGTGTCGGAGGCGTCGAGAAGCTCCTCGACGGCCCAGAGTCCCCGCGGCCCGGCACCGATGATGGCCACCCTCATGTCATCAGCTCCTCGCGGCGCCGCAGCTCCCCGGCACACATTCCCAGGTTCTCCTCGACCCAGGCATCGTCGTAGATCGTCTCCAGGTAGGAGGCCCCGGAATCGTGGAGGACAAGCACGACCTCGGTGCCGGGTGCGAAATCGCCGATCCTTTCCATAAGCGCGGCGACGACCGCCCCTCCCGAGGCGCCTGCGAGGACACCCTCGCGGTGGACGAGTGCGCGGGCGCCGACCACCGATGCGGTGTCGGCGACGCGGACCACCTCGTGCGGATGGGCGTTCTTCTCCAGTTCCGGCGCTACGCCCGCACCGAAACCCGGGAGGACCCGCGTCCCCCTGCTGCCTCCGAAAAGAACGGAACCCTCCGCATCGACACCGATGGCCAGGGTGCGCGCGCCTATGGAAGCGAGGTGCCTGGCACACCCGCCGATGGTGCCCGTGGTGCTCATGGCCACGAACAGCAGATCGGGGGCGTGACCGAGGTCCGAGACGATCTCGCTCATCGTCCCGGCCGCGTGCGCGGTGAACGCCGCGGGATTGGAGTACTGATCGAAGCTCACGGAATCCGGGATCTCCATGAGCAGCTCCCGGACCATGGCGCGTCGGGCGATGAGCCAGTCGCCGGTTTTCGGATCCGGCGCGGTGACGCGGTGGATGGTCGCCCCGAACGCCGACATCAGTGCCACAGTGCGCCGGTTCACCCGGGGGTCGACGACACAGTGGAACGCCCAGCCATGGAGGAGACACTCACGCGCGAGCGCGACCCCGAGATTGCCGGAGCTGGATTCGACGATGCTGGTCTTAGCCGTCATGCTTCCGTCGCTGAGCGCCGCGTCGATCATCGCCAGTGCGGTGCGATCCTTCGCACTGCCGCCGGGATTGAACTCCTCCAGTTTCGCCCAGATGAGGATATCGTCACGGTCACTGAGGCGCGCCAGGCGCACGAGCGGGGTGTTGCCCACCGCACCGGTGATCCCGGCAACTGGTTTTCCACGGCCGGAGGTCATGCAAATCATCCTATATATGTTTTGCCCCTGGCTTCCATAAGCGGGCACAGCGGCCGCAGATGGGTGAACGGCTAAACTCACTTGGGCATCGATCCCTCACCGCAGTAGGTGGTCACTGAAAGGAGGCAGGCTCAACAATGCCCACGGAGCTCGCCACAACCGCTGCCCCCGGCGGTGCGTACCGACGTTTTCGGGGCTTGTCCACGGCAGTCCAGCTCCTGTTGTGGACCCAGCTGATGTTCAACGTGGGCTTCTACCTGGTTGTGCCCTTCCTGGCCACGTTCATGACGCAGTCTCTGGGTGCCAGCGGCGCCATGGTCGGACTCGTCCTGGGACTGCGCACCTTCAGCCAGCAGGGCCTGTTCTTTCTCGGCGGTGGGCTGACCGATCGCTTCGGTGTCAGACCCGTGCTGCTGACCGGAATCGCGATCCGTGTCCTGGGGTTCCTCATCGCTGCGTCGGCGGACTCCACGGTGCACCTGATGATCGGCGTGATCCTCATCGGTTTCGCGGCGGCGTTGTTTTCTCCCGCCGCGGAGGCCGCACTGGCGACGACGGGGCGCGACACCGAGCGCGCAGGGTCGACAACACGTGCGGAGGTCTTCGCTTTTGACACATTCTTCTCCCGCACCGGTGCCCTCCTCGGCCCTGTGCTCGGCGCCCTGTTGATCGACATCGGATTCGACGTCACCTGCTGGGTGGCCGCCGGGATCTTCTCCCTGCTCTTTCTCGCCCATCTCCTTCTGATTCCCGCGGTCCGGACCGGGACTGCCACCCCCCTGCTGCGGGGCTGGTCAACGGTGCTGCGCAACAGGGTGTTCCTCATCTTCGCGCTGGCTTACAGCACCTACCTGGTCTCCTACAATCAGCAGTACCTTGCGCTGCCCACCGAGCTCACCCGCGCCCGGGGGCACCAGGAAGACCTCGGCTGGATGTTCGTCTACTCCAGTGTGCTCATCCTGCTGCTCCAGATTCCGCTCGGGAGGAGGGCCCAGCGGATGCCACGACAGCGAAGCCTCGGGGCCGGTTTCGCCCTGACTGCCGCGGGATTCCTCCTCCTCGCGGTCGCGGCGGTGTTCCCACCCCCGCCCGGCCTGTGGTCCCTGGCCCCCGCGGTGACGATGCTGACCCTGATGCATCTCGGCCAGATGCTCGCCGTACCCGTCGCCCGGGACTTCGTCGGCATTCTGGCCGGGGAGCGAAACCTCGGTGCGTACTTCGGTTTCCTCAACACTTTCGGGGGTCTGGCGGTCCTCGGGAGCTCATTGTTTCTGGGCCACCTCCTGGATGCCGCCACCACCCCCCAACCGCAGGCGGCGCTGCCCTGGTTCCTGCTCTCCCTGATCAGTGCCTCCTCCGCCCTCGTCCTGGTTGCCCTCTGCCGCAGGGTCGGCGCGGCGACCGGCCGCCCATAGGCCGCGCCCCGTGGCCGTCCCGGGTTGAGTGGGTGCGGGCGTCGAGAAGCGGGGGTCAACTTCAGCGGCGGCGCGGAGGCAGCGCGGACAGTGACACCGCGAGCATGGAGGACAGAACCAGCGCCGTGGCCGGTGCCAGCACCGCCCACGGGGCGCGCTCCACGTAGTCGATGCCCTCCGAGAGAATCAGACCCCACTCCGGGGTCGGCGGATGCGGGCCGAGGCCGAGGAAACCCAGTGCTGCCAGGGCGAGGGCGATTCCGGGAAGACGCAGAGCCGCGTGCCTTGCCACCGGGGGTATCACGGTGGGCAGCACATGGACGAGCAGGATCCGGGCGCGCCCCACGCCGAGGACAGGCAGCATGGCGATATGCGGTTGCGCCCTGGCCTCGGTGACCAGCGATCCGGTGTGCGCAGCCAGTGGCGCCCAGCTGACGGCGGCGACCGCCAGCGCGGCCCCGCCCGTGCTCGGTCCGGCGATGGCGGCGACGATTAATCCGGCGATGATCGGGGGAGCCGCGTTGGTGATCTCGAAGACGCCGACGGGGAGCCGCGGAAAGCACCCGAGCACCAGGCCGAGCACCAGGCAGATCAGCACCACCACGACGGCTGAGCCGAGCGTGGTCACCGCGCCGTGTCCGACGCGGGCGAGCAGGTCGCGCCCACTCGCATCAGCCCCGAACGGCAGTGCCGGGGACGGGCCCTCCAGCCTGCCGTGGGCTGAGGTGAAGGGGTCACGGAGAAGCCCGGTGATGATAATCAGTGCCAGCACAACGGCGATGACCACCGGAACAACGAGGTCACGCCTCCGCAGGTGCCGCTGCTCAATCTGGACGGGCATGGAATCCTGGTGCAGCGCCGGACCCAGAAGAATCCGGCGGGCCAACCCGGTGAGGGCGCCCACGATCACAGCGAGCAGCACCAGTGCCAGCACCCCGGCCTGCAGGGTGGGAATGTCCTGGGAGCTGGCGGCGCCCAGGGTGGTCCGGCCCAGTCCCGGGATCGCGAAGACCTGCTCCACGGTCACCGCGCCGCCGGTCAGTCCGATGAGCACGAGTCCGACCTGGGGAAGCACCGGCGTCAGAGCACGCCTGAACACCGCCCCGGCGAGCCTAACCGTCGTTGCACCCGCCATCTGCCAGGTCAGCACCCATTTCTCGCTGAACACCGCGGTGATGGAATCCGAGATCAACCGACCGATCAACCCGCCTGCCGGAATGCCGAGGGCGAGCGCCGGCAAAACGGCATAGTGCAGGCTCTTCCATCCATAGGGCGGAAACCAGCCCAGCCACACCGCACCGATAACCAGGAGCACGGCCGCGAGGAGAAACTCCGGCAGCGCGGTGAAGGCCACGGCGAGCAGACCCGAACCCCGGGACGGTCGGCCCCTCAGGCCCCGCACCATCGGTGGCACCGCGATCGCCGCCGTCGCAACGCAGGCGACCATCATCGCGCACCCCATAAGCGTGACCGAGACTCCCAAGGCGTTGATGATTCCGGGGAGCACCGGCCTGCCGCTGATCCAGGATTGCCCGGCGTTGCCATGGGCGAGTCCGCCGAGCCAATCGGCGAACACTCCCCACGGTCCGCGATCGAGACCCAGCTGTTCACGGACGGCGGCGAGGTTTTCCTCCGTGACCTCCAGATCCGCATAACGTGCGCGCAGAATCGTGTACTCGGGGCGGTTGCCGGACAACCACGGGAGCATGCCGATCAGAAGCACGACCGCGCTTATGGAAGCCACGCGCGAAGCGGCGATGATCAGCGTATCTGTGCGGGAGGAGGAGCGTCGGAGAGAAGACACTAGCCGAGTTCAACCTTCGACTCCGGGGTGATCAGCTCGCGTTCGCGGGAATCGCGGGCGACTCCGCTCACGCCCACGGCCTCCCCCTGGATGACGCGCTCGTGCAGCAACGGGATTGCTGCGGTGTTCTTCAGGATGAGCGCCTCGGCGCCCATGATGGCCTCCTTGCGTGCGGTCCCCTGCTCCAGGGCCGCGGCTTGCTCGAGTGCGCGATCAACGTCCGGATCGCAGAACTGGGAGATGTTGAAGGAGCCCTCGCACGCGAAGTCGCTGTACATGTAGGCCACCGGGTCCCCGGAGTCCAGGACGGTCGCCCTGGAGAGGATGAAGGCGTCGAAGGCCCCGTCGATGGCATCGGACTCGATGTACTGGTATTCGCGGACATCCTGGTTGACGATGAATCCGACCGCCTCGAGCTGCTGCTCGAGGCGGACCGCCACCTCGGGAAGCTCAGCACGGTCGGTGAAGGTTCCCAGGGAGATCTCCACGCCGTCAACGGTCGCCGGCTCCGCCCGCTGCCCGATGGTGGCGCGGTAGCCCTCTCGGTCGCGGTACTCCGCCGCCCACGGCAACGCAGGTCCCAGGAGTCCGACCGCTTCGTCGGCCCGGCCCTCATAGACGCCGTCGACAAGCGTTGCCCGGTCGATCGCCGCATTGGCGGCGGCTCGCACCGCCGGGTCGGCGAACGGCCCCCGACTGGTGTTGAGATAGAGGGTGTTGGTACGGGGCATGGGCACCTCGATGATCATGTCCTGATCGATCTGGGCGGCCTGACCCACCGGGATGGCCTCCACGACCTGCGCATCTCCGGTGCGCAGAGCTGCCGCGCGCGCGGTACCATCGGGAACGAAGGAGACATCGATTCCCTCGGCGATGGCTTTGTGCCCCCAGTAATTCTCATAGCGGTCGAGGGTTGCCGATGATGTCCCGTCGACGGCGGTGAGTTCGAAGGCGCCGGTGCCGTGCCCGACGGGATCGACGACCCCGTCGCTTCCATAAGCGGCGGCGGAGAGTATGGACAGCTGCGGGCTCGACAGTCGCTGCGGCACCAGCGGATCCTCATCGGCGGTGCGCACGACGACGTCGCCGTCATCGGCCGTGACGGTCATGTCCACGCCGTCGAGGATGCGCGGCTTCGGGACCGCCTCGGTTGCGCTGCTCAGCGCCCGGGCCACGGTCTCCGCCGTCAGTTCGCTGCCGTCATGGAATGTGACTGCCTCCCGGATTCTGAAGCGCCACGTGTCGGGGCCCTCCCTGGTCCACCCGGTCGCCAGGGCCGGCTGGGCCTCCCCCTCATCATCGAGTACGACGAGGGTTTCGGCGGTGCTCCAGCGCGACAGTTTGAAGGCATCATCGCTGAAGGGGGACAAGCCGCTGCGCGGAGGAAGAAGCATGGCGACGGAGATGCGACCATCGCCGGTTCCCTCAGAGGGAGCCGAGGTGCCGGTACCGCTGAAGCAGCCGGACAGGGCGAACACGCCTATGGAGGCGAGGACGGCAATGAGGGGTTTTCTCATGGGGGTGACAGACATGGGGTTTCCTTATGGGGTCGTGGGCGGTCTGGGGGGAACGCCCGGATGTTCTATGGGGAGAGGGGCGTCGGTAAGCGGGGCACCGATCTCAGCAGCAGCCGGGTTTCCGGGTGCGCCGGTGAACTCAGCAGCTGGGAGATCGGCGCGCGCTCGACCACCTCACCCGCCGACATCACCATGGCGTCGGTGCACAACCGGGCGGCGGCCTCCAGGTCGTGGGTGACCATGAGAATCGACATTCCCCCCTCGACGGACAATCGGTGCAGCAGTTCCAGCGTCTCATCCCTGAGGGGGAGGTCTAGGCCGCTGACCGGTTCATCGGCAAGCAGGGTCCCGGCACCGATCGCCAATGCCCTGGCGATAGCCACCCGCTGCGCCTGACCACCCGAGAGCTCGTTGCGACGGCGGGACTCGAACCGCGGCCCCAGATCCACCTGCGCCAGGGCCCTTCTGGTCATCCCCCGGTGATCGCCTTCGATCCCAAGTCTGCGCAGGGGGTCGGAGACCAGCGCGCCGACAGACATCCGCGGACTCAGACTCAGCGCCGGATCCTGGGGGATGTACTGGACACTGCGGCGGTACCACCGCAGACTCCGCAGCGACCCCGGTTCCACCTTCCGACCCCCGTAGCTCACACCACCGGAATCCGGGAGGTCCAGCGCCAGGAGCATCCGCAGCAGGGTGGACTTTCCCGACCCGGAACGCCCGACTATGGCCATCCGCTGCCCCGGTTCCAGGGACAGGCTGACATCGGAGACCGCGGCGACCGTCCCACCGCGTCCCCGCCTTCCGGGCCGGGTGTGGACACGGCTGAGACTGTCGCCCCTGAGGGTCAGTGCCACGCTCACGCCACCCACCCGCCCCGCCGCTTCGCCTGCTCGACCAGAGACCTGGTGATGTCCCGAACCGGATTGCCCAGGACCTCGGTGAGCGACGCGTCCTCCACGATGCGTCCGGCTTCCATAACCAGAACGCGGGTGCACAGCTGTGCCGCCAGCGCCAGGTCGTGGGTGATGAACACCAGGGTTTCCACACCGCCCAGCGCCTCAACCACGACCGCCTGATTGATCACATCCAGGGCGGTTGTGGATTCATCGGTGATCAGCAGCCTGGGTGCGCAGGCCAGACCGAGTGCCACGCACACCCGCTGACGCTGTCCTCCGGAGAGTTCCCCGGGGTAGGAATGCAGGATCCGCTCCGGATCATCCATCCCGACGCGGCGGAGAAACTCAGCGGCGTTCGTGCTGTCCACTCCCCGTACCCGGAGCGGAATCCCCATCTGTTCAGCGACCATGACCAGTGGGTTCAGGGCGTCGGCGCTGTCCTGGCGCACGACGACGATGCCACGGTCCCCCACCGTTCGTGCGGTCACAGCACGACCATCGAAGGTGACCGTTCCGCTTATGGAAAGTGTCGCCGGCACGGTGCCGCTGAGTGCGCCGGCGAGCAGCGACTTCCCCGAACCCGAACGCCCGATGACGGCCACCCGCTCCCCTTCGCCGATGTCCAGACTGACGTTGTCGATCAGTGGGGATGCGGGCCCGTCACGGCGTGCCCCGTGACGTCTCATCGTGACGTCCGTTGCACGCAGCAGTGCACCGGCCATGCCATCCTCCTTCCCCGGAGTTCCCGATGTATCACACATTCAAGTGGAAACTGTTTTCAGTAAGCTTTGCAAATATAGCACAGAGCGGCACCGGCGCAAGGAAACCATGTCCTTCCATAAGCGGCGGAGCCGGACGGTGGATGTCACCGCGGACGCCTATGGAAGCCGCGGGCGGGAATCCACCGGGTATGCGCCCACCCCGAGGAATGGTTGGACTCCCGGAAGGGTCTTCCGGTTCCCCCCAGTTCCCGCGATCGCCCCATCCTGTGGACAGGCTCCGGATATCCACAGTTTCCCGGACCTGCTGCTTTCCAGAACCGGGGCACCTCTGCTTTCATGTCGACCATGGCTTCCATAAGCGAATTGACCCAGGCAATCAGTCGTTCCATAACCGCCCTCGCCGCCCTGTTCATCGAGGACATCGGCGCCACCAAAGCAACCAGGGAGAACCTTGATGCGGTCATCGAGCTCGAGCGGGCATTCAATCAGAAAACGCTGATCGATTCCGCCTTCGCACAGTCCGTCCGGGAAGCCAGGGCCGGCAACCTTGTCGGATCCACGCGGCCCGTCGACTTCCTGGCGCAGCACCTCGACATCTCCCGGCCCGAGGCGCTCTCCCGGCTCCGCCTCGGATTGAGGGACTTCGGCCAGATGGATGAACACACCGATGAGGATGCCCGCGCCTATGGAAGGGATGTCCTGCACCGGCACGCCATCAGTGCCGAGAAGCAGAAGCTTCTCGAAAGGGAACTCAAGAAGCTGCAGAATCGGCCGGAACTCCACGGGTTGAGGGTGAGGGCGGCGGAGGAGGCGTCGACACGCTCTTTCGCGGACCTGCGCACCTGGATCCGTGAGCAGGTCGCAATGCTTAACGACGCACACACCGGCAGGGATCCCAGCGCCGGCGCCCGCCGGCGCCACCTCGTCATCGGCGCACCCGACGCCGACGGGGGCAGCTTCATCCGCGGGTACCTGCCCGCGGCGACCACGGCGCTCCTCGAGGCGGCGCTGGCCCCCGCCCGCAACCCCGGCCACCTCTCCTCCGTTCCCGCCGAGGAGGATACCCGCGGGCTTCAGCACCGCCGCGTGGATGCGCTACACCACCTGCTACGCAGGTACCACCAGGACAAAACCGAGCGGAACGGCGGCGTCGGCTCCATCGTCGTGTCCCTTTCCATAAAGGATCTCCGGGACATCACCCCGCACACCCGCTTCCCCACCAACACCCACTCCCAGTTGAACGCACTGGACATCCTGATGCTCGGGGCCGCGGAGTTCGACTTCGGGGTCGTCCACGACCCCGACTCCGGCTCGCCCCTGCACCTGGGGCGCACGGCGCGCAGCGCCTCACTGGAACAACGCATCGCCCTCATGGCGGCGCAGGGCGTGTGCATTTTCCCCGGCTGTGAACAACCGCTGTGCAACTGCGACATCCACCACATCACGGCGTGGGCAGACGGGGGTTTCACGGACATCGAGAACCTGTGCCCCTTCTGCCGCAGCCACCACACCCTCAACAACGACACCGCCAACCGGAGCCATGGCCGACGCGGCCAGGCCGAGCACGATCCCGCCACCGGCCGCACCGGATACCGACCACCGACCAACAGCTACACCCCCGACCCCTCGGTCCAGCTCAATGAAACCGTCGCACAGAACCGCTCGGCCGGCGCCAAGATCCGCAGGCAGTAGCCGCCCTCCATAAGCGGGCACCGGGGTGCGGCACCCCCTGAGATCCCGCGCCTCCTGAAACCACACCCGCCGTGCGGACCCCTGACCGACTGCTCGAAAAGCCCCGCGCATAGTGTGGTGGGGAGCTGGTGAGAACACAGGAGGACAGATGCGAGTTTTCGTGGGAAACGGCGACTACCCGGAAGTGACCCGGGCGCTTATGGAAGCCGGTGCAACCATCGTTTCCTCCATAGGCGAGGCCGAGGGTTTCGTGTTCACCCAGACGCCGGGGACCGACTTCCCAGAGCTGCCCGACAGCGTCCGCTGGGTGCAGCTACCCAACGCGGGCATCAACGCCTACTTCGAATCCGGGGTGATCACCGCGAACCGACGCTGGTCCAACGCTTCGGGCGTCTATGGAAGGCAGGTCGCGGAGGCAGCGATCGCGCTGCTCCTCGGACTTCTCCATAAGCACCCCGTGATGGTGCGGGCGGACAGCTGGTCACCGCAACCACGTGTCGACGCCTCCACCACCTGGCTCAACGGCGCCCACGTCGCCATCATCGGAGCGGGTGGCATAGGTCGCCACGTGGCAGCGATGCTGCGCCCCTTCGGTGCACGGTCGATCGCTGTGACCCGCACGGGCCTGCCCGATGGGGATTTTGATTCCGTCGCTTCCATAAGCGAACTCCAGACGGTGCTCGCGGAGGCGGACCACGTCATCGTATGTGTGCCGCTGACCAGGGACACCCGCGGCTTGGTCGGCGAGCGCGAATTCGCGGCGATGAAACCCACGGCCAACATCATCAACGTCGCTCGCGGCGAGGTGATCGACACTGCCGCGCTTTGCGACGCCCTCGACGCCCACCTCATCGCCGGCGCCGGCCTCGACGTCACAGATCCCGAGCCGCTCCCGGATGATCACCCCCTGTGGGGACGTGAGAACGTGCTGATCACACCGCATTCTGCCAATACCATCGCATCCATGGACTCAATGCTGGCTCCGGTCGTCGCGGAGAACTATCGCCTGCTTATGGAAGGCGGGCGGATGCTCACCGAGGTCGACGTGGACAAGGGTTACTGAAGCTGGAAGGCCATCGCCGCGGCGAGCGCGCCCACGGAGTTCAGTGCCCAGTGCATTCCTATGGGCGCGATGACGGAGTTGGTGCGGTGCCGCAGCCAGATGAATCCGGCGCCAGCCAGTGATGTCGCCACGACTGCCAGCCCCACACCCACCCATTTCCCAAAGGAACCCGATCCCAGAACAGCCACCAGTCCCGCATTGCCGGCCGTTAGATTGAGTGAACTCGCCACGTGCCAGAAGCCGAAAAGCACTGAACCCCCGAGGAACGCGGCTTTCATGCCACCGAACCGTTCCAGTGCGCCATGGAGAACTCCCCGGAACAGAAGCTCCTCGGGAAGTACGGTGCACAGGGGAATGATCACAAAAGCGGCGAGCAATGCCGTCCGGATGCTCGAATAGGCATCATTGAGAAAGAATTCGCGGAGGAAGGGCACCGCCACGGCGATCATCACCACCACCGCCGTGGCGAGGATGCACACCCCGCCGTAGCGGATGCCCTTGCTTATGGAAGGGCTAGACACCCCGAGGTCATCCCAGCTCAACCCAAGGACGCGGGCCAGAGCGAAAACGATGAGCGCGCCCGCCGGGACTGTCACCCAGGGATTGAGGGAGGTGAAGTGTGCAATCAGATTGATACCAATAAGCGCGGCTACCACTGCGATGATGTCGCGGATTTTTCGCTTATGGAAGGTCATGGCGAGAAGCCTACAACGTCGGGGCGTCCAGTACCTTCGTCACCAGCTCGGCAATGCGCGATCGCTCGGAACGCTGGAGGGTGATGTGGGCGAAGAGCTCGTGTTCCTTGAGCGCCTCGATGACGGAGACGATGCCGTCGTAGCGCCCGACGCGGAGGTTGTCGCGCTGTGCGACGTCGTGGGTGAGCACCACCCTGGAGTTCTGGCCGATCCGGGAGAGCATGGTCAGCAGAACGTTGCGTTCCAGGGACTGGGCCTCGTCGACGATGACGAAGGCGTCGTGGAGTGAGCGGCCCCGGATGTGGGTCAGGGGGAGGACCTCGAGCAGGCCGCGGGACAGCGCCTCGTCGACGATGTTCTGGCTGACCATCGAACCCAGGGTGTCGAAGACCGCCTGCGCCCAGGGCCCCATCTTCTCCTCCTGGTCGCCGGGCAGGTAGCCGAGTTCCTGTCCCCCCACGGCGTAGAGAGGGCGGAAGACGATGATCCTGCGCTGTTCACGTCGTTCCATAACCGCATCGAGCGCGGCGCACAGCGCCAGGGCGCTCTTTCCGGTGCCCGCGGCACCGCCCAGTGACACGATGCCGACGGATTCGTCGAGAAGCAGATCGATGGCGATCCGCTGCTCGGCCGAGCGTCCCGCAACTCCGAAAACCGTCTGGTCGCCCGGGACGAGCTCAATCGTCTTGACGGTGGTCAACCGGCCCAGCGCGGATCCGCCGGAGGGTGAACGGAGGGTGAATCCGTGATTGACGGGCAGGTGCTCGAGGGCGGGGACGTCAATCTCCCGGCCGTCATAAAGCGACTGGAGCTGCTCGTCGCTTATGGAGGCCTCGGTCATGCCGGTGTAGCCGCGATCGCGCGCCAGCTCAGCGCGGTACTCCTGGGCGGGAACCCCGCTCGCCGACGCCTTGATCCGCATCGGCAGGTCCTTGCTGACCAGCACCACCTCCCGCCCCTCGCCCTGAAGATTCTTTGCGACGGCCAGAATGCGGGTGTCATTGTCACCGAGGCGGAAACCGGCCGGCAGCGACTCGAGGTTCTGATGGTTGAGCTCGACGTGGAGGTGCCCACCGGCGTCACCGATCGGCAGGGGCCGGGACAGATCGCCGTGTATCTCGCGCAGCTCATCGAGCATGCGCAGGGCCTGTCGGGCGAAGAAGCCAAGCTCCGGATGATGGCGCTTGGCTTCCAATTCGGTGATCACCACGATCGGCAGGACAACATCGTGCTCCGCGAAGCGGGTTAGTGACAGCGGATCCGAGAGCAGCACCGAGGTATCCAGAACGTAGGTGGTGGTCCGTTGTCCAACCGACCCCGTCTCACCCCCCTCCGGTTCCCGCCGCCCCGATCCGCTTATGGAAGGGAGGGGGTTGTTGTCGAGGAAATCCGGGTAGGTCGTTGTCACTGCTCCTCCTAGGGTGGCTTTAAGGCAACGGTAGCGCCGGATCGCGGGAAGGGTGCCCCGGCTGGAAACGTTTCATCCGCGCGTCATGGATTGTTCACCTTGCTTGACATTGGCACTAGACTTGATGCTGTTCTCAGGGCGGGGTGAAATTCCCCACCGGCGGTATGGTCGCTCACCGGATGTGGGGGGCCGAGCCCGCGAGCGCTGCTCTTGTGGGCAGGCCAGCAGATCCGGTGTGAATCCGGGGCCGACGGTGATAGTCCGGATGAGAGAGAACCACGGGTTGCCGGTGTTTTGTCGGCGACCCGGAATTCGTAGCCCCGAGGATTACATCTCTGGATCCTTGAAGGGGAAATGGAAATGAATCCTATAACCGAGCTTCTCAATGCCACCCTCTACATCGGTGGCGTGCCCATTCTGTGGCGGGAGATCATCGGAAATCTCTTCGGCCTGGCCTGTGCGTGGGGCGGGATGAAGCGCCTGGTGTGGGCGTGGCCGGTGGGTATTGTCGGCAATGCGTTGTTGTTCACGGTGTTTATGGGGGGACTTTTCCATACGCCGCAGAATCTCGATCTCTATGGGCAGGCGGGACGCCAGGTGATGTTCATCATCGTCAGTGTCTACGGCTGGTACCGGTGGTCCGCGGCGCGGCGCGCCGGGCTGAGGGAGTCGACGCAGACGGATCCCTCGAGGTCGATTGTCAGTGAGCCGGCCGACAACGTGGCGGTGCAGCCGCGGTGGGCGTCGACACGCGAGCGCGCCGGCCTGGTGGTGGCCGCGGTGGTGGGCACCATCGTGTTCGCGTGGGTCTTCTCCGCGCTGGGTTCCTGGGGTCCGTGGGCGGAGGCGTGGATCTTCGTCGGTTCGGTGCTGGCCACCTATGGAATGGCGCGGGGCTGGACGGAGTTCTGGCTTATCTGGATCGGCGTGGATGTGGTCGGCGTTCCGCTGCTGCTGAGCGCCGGCTACTATCCCTCGGCCGTCCTTTATCTGGTGTACGCGGGTTTCGTGCTGTGGGGTTTTGTCACTTGGTGGCGGATTCAGCGTGCTCCAGATCAGACACCCAGATCTTCATCGCGGCCACGGCATCTGACGTCTTGATCTGCGGCAGGTAGCAGCTGGCCACGGCCAGGCCGATGGTGGGCAGCGTCAGCTCGTCGCGGTAGCACAGGTACCAACCGTGGTGGGTGGGGTGGAACTTGTGCTTGGAGGCGGCCAGGGAGCGGAATCCGTAGAGCGGTTCCATGGTCCGGCCCACCGCGTCGAGGGTGACGTCGAGGAAGCCGGGCTTGCTCATCACCTCGGAGGTGGCCAGGGGCGCACCGGAGAGGGAGACCCACTGCAGACCGAGGTCCTTCGCCTTGAGCGCGGCCTCGGCGAGCAGGAACTCGATGACGGGTTTGAAGCCGGTGTCGTCCCTGCGCATCACGTCGAGGGAGTAGCCGACCAGGTGGCCCTGCTCGTAGACGGGCAACCAGCTGGTCATTCCGTGCAGGCGCCCGTCATCGTCGATGGCCAGCAGCAGCTTGGTGTCGGGATCCTTCATCTCGTTGACGCTGCCGAGGGTGAATCCCATTTCCGGCAGCGCCTTCTCCGAGACCCACTGTTCCGACAGTGAGATGATCTGCTCGCGCTGGGTGCGCTCGAGTTCGGCCCAGGAGGTCCATACCGCGTGCACGCCCTCCTTCTCCGCCCGGTTCCGCGCGGTTCTGATGTTCTGGAACTTCTTGCCCTTGAAGGAGAGATCCTCGGTGGACAGGACGGATTCCTCGGCGACGTGCACGCGCTGGAAACCGACGGCGAGCCGTGACCTGGAGAAGTCATCGGCCACCGAGTACCAGGCGGTGACCCATCCCTGCGCGATCGCGTACTTTTCAAAACCGTCGGCCACGGCGTCCCTGTCCGCACCGGGGCCGGTGACGGGGCCGCCGACGGTCACCGCGACGCCCTTCTGCAGCCGGTAGGCGACGAATCCGCCCTCACCGAACCAGTAGCTGTTGCCGTCCCACAGCGCCATCCAGGACAGGTGCTCGCCGGTACCGGAGCGCAGGATCTCCCGCGCCCGCTCGCGATCGGCCTCGTGGCTGCGGCTCGGCACGCTCATCAGGAGACGGTAGAGCACGAAGCAGACCACCAGCCAGAAGATGGTGCCGGTCCACTCATAGAGGGCCCATGCGGGGGTGGAGTGCGGGAATAGGTGGCGGGGGAACATCTGGGCGACCACCGGAGGCAGGTACCTGTTCGGCAGCTCCGCCAGAGCCTTGACCAGTGTGGCGTGCGGGAAGAGCAGCAACGCCCCGATGATCCATATCGCCGCGGTGGCCAGGAAGGTGGCGCCGACGTAGGCGGCCGCGCGGCCGATGAGGGAGGCGTCGATGAGCACGAGGAAACGCCTGCGCATCGCCACCAGCACCACCAGCACAATGATCCACGGCAGCAGCACGATTCCCGGCTGCGCGATCACGGCGATCGTGACCAGCTGCGCCGCCACCGCCAGCCACCAGGCCAGACGACGACCACGCATGAGCCCTAGTGCGATGACGACCTGCACGAACAGCGGCACGAGGTTGGCCACCATCGGCCCGACACCGTTCTGCTGCAGCAGCAGGATCGCATCCTGGCAGGCCTCGCTGCCATGATCGAGGGCACACAGCGCCCGCATGTGCTCCATCGACACCGCGGGCTGCCAGATCAGCCTGGTCACGGCCGAGAACGGCCCCTCGGCATAGGGGTCGAGCCCGGCTATCACCGGCCCGGCCGCCACGGCCGTGGCCAGCGTTGCCACCAGGATCCGGCCCTCCCGCAGCGAGGCGGAGTGCTTCTCGACGCCCCTGTTGCGCCACTCCCCCACCAGAAGACCGGCGAGCGCGCAGGTCACGGCAACCACATCGGAGACGGTTCCGGTGTAGAACAGCAGGGTCAGCGTGACCGCGAAGATCACCAGCCGGAGTCTGCGGCGCCACAGCACCCGCATCGACCCCGTGGCCAGCGCCGCGACACCCATGATCCAGCCGGAGGGCGAGAGGAATGTGTCATCGAGCACCCCGGCCTTCCATAAGCCGGTTTCGGCCAGCGCACGCGCCACGAGGAAACCGGCGGGGGTGACAACGAGCGCGAACACCACCGCGGCGATCAGGAAATGAAGGCGACCGAGTACCCGCTCCGCCGGGACGGCGAACAGCACAACGGCGATGGTGGCCACCACCGCTCCTCCCCTGGTGCCGGTGGTCAGGCTGGCCGTCAGCAAATGGAGGTCGGCCAGATGCCAGGGCATCTCCACACCGAGGTCCCTCCATAGAGTTTCCGTGTCCGGCCCCAGAACCTCACGCAGCACCCAGATGATCACGATCGCGATGGCACTCAGTGGTGCGAAACCCACCGCCACCCGCGCGTACCTGGCAATTTTCGCCTTATCCGGCATCATGACAGACCTCCTCGGTTTGCTACCCACTCCAGGGAATCCGCGAGGGCGACACGCCACACCTGGAAGGAGTGACCGCCGGGCACGGTATCAAAGCTCGTCTCCATTCCCTGCTTCAACGCCAGATCGTTGAGATGGGTCAGTGCCTGGACCGCGGACTGGTCCTTTTCGCCGGCCATGAACAGGCCCCCGATCCCCGTATAGGTTCCGGCCGGGGAATCACTGAGCAGAGTCTCTGGATTGACGGCGAGGAAGGCATCCTCGTCACCGCTGAAGAACTGGTTCACTGTGTCCTGCCTCGTTCCTACTGTCGGTTCGGCCTGGCCGGAGAAGTTCAGAAAGTTTCCATAAGCGGTGGGGTGGTTGGTGATCACCTGGAGTGCACAGGTTCCGCCATAGCTGAGCCCTCCGATCGTCCAGGTCCGCTGGTCCGGGTTCACCCGGAACTTCTCCTTGATCAGCTGCGGGACGTCCTGGGAAACGTAGGTCATCACATTGAGATCCGGGCCGTCCACGCACACGGGATTCCCCGAAAGCGAGCCGGTGGCGTCGATACTGATCAGGATCGGACTCTCCCCATTATGCGCCGCCTGGAAGTCATCCGCAGTCGCGGCGCCGTCACCGACGGTGAACCACTGCATCGGTTCCCCGGGGTTCCCGGCCATCAGCACGAGCACCGGCAGCTGCCTGGTCGGCTCACTCCAATAGGCTGGCGGGACGTAGGCGACCGCATCGCGGGCGGGAAACTGGGAGTCGGTGCCCTTCATCGGGACGGTCACCAGCGCACCGACGTCGCGGCCGTCGAGCTGCGGCACCTCGGTGGCTGCCTGGAACTCGTCGAAGCTCATCGCCACCGACGACGGCCTGGGGTCCAGGGACCCCAGGGTCGGATACTGCTGATAGGTCAGGTTGGCGGTGGCCCAGGCGTTGATCACGGCCACCACGGCCACCACCGCCAGTGCTTTTCGACGCCCCCGCTGGAACACCGCACCGAGGACGACCACCGCGGCGCCCCCGCCCGCGAGGTAGAGCGACCACGGAATCCCGTCGGGGAAGGGCCGCCATGCGACCTGGAGCAGAAACCACACGATCGCCGTGAGAATGATCCCGGCGATCAGTCCGATCAGCGCACCCCGGCGCGAACGCCCCGAACGAAGTCCCCAGAGGGCGAATAGGGTGGTGACGGCACCAACGCAGCAAATCACAATTATCGCCGTGGTATCAGTCATTGATACCGCCCGCAGATTATCCATGCGACCAGTGTCCTCCCATCGATTAGACAGATTCAGGTGTGGCATCCACTTTATGGAAAGCTCACAGATTTCTCCCAGCTCCCCTTCTCCGGGACCGGCCTACTATCAATGATTATGTCCTGGATTTCGTGGATTCCACCACTGCTGGAGAATCCGAAGCCCCAGACCCTGGCCGGAGAGCCCCGCATAGTGGTCATGCTGCACGGCACGGGTTCCGAGCCGGGAGTGTTCCGCCACCTGGCGCACGCCCTGAACGGGTACGGCGTCCCCGCCCTGGCGCTCACCTATGGAAGGCGGGCGACGCGGGATCTCGATGAGTGCCTGAGGGAGCTCGAGCAGCGGCTGCTTCCGCTTATGGAAGGAGGTCGCCGAATCGACATCGTCGGACACTCCCTCGGCGGGCTGATGGCGCTGCGACTGGCCAGGGTCCTGCCGCCAGGGTCCATAACCACTATCGTCGGGTTGGGTGCGGCCTGGCGGGGAACCCCGTGGACGAGGCACCGCCTGCTGCGCCGCCACATTCTCGGGGAGTCCTTCGTGCAGGTCCAGACGCGCACCCCTTTTCCCGACGACATCCCGCCGGACGTGGAGATCGTCTCCATAGTCTCCGATGCCGACTCGGTCGTGCCCGCATGGTCCTCTAGGCTCGGTCGCGTCATCGAGGTCCACGGCGTCCGGCACAATGCGCTTCCCCGGCGGATCCCCGAGATTCTCCGGGCGCTGGGTCTCGTTTCCGGATCACCCGTGCGCCCGGGTCCGGTTCAGTCCTGATCGAGTTCCGGGAACCGGCGCAGCCGGATGATGCTCCAGGCAAGGCCGCCCCAGAGCATGGTGGCGGAGAAAATGAACAGTGCGATGGCGCTCGGGGTCATGATTGTTCCTTTTGGGTCTGGGGGTAGCTGGGATTATTCAGGTCGACGGACGTGGTGGGATCGTAGTCGTCTGCGTAGGCGCGACCGTACCCGGAGAAGCTGAGCAGGAGGGAGAGTGCGCCGACGGCCACGAGCATCAGCCAGCCGGCGATGAGCAGGAACCAGGTGGGATAGCCCCCATAACCCTCGACCACGTAGCTCCAGGCCCCGGTGATGAGAATGGCGATGAGGATGGCGGGGGTGATGAACCTGATCATCACCATCCAGAGCTTTCCGACGCGCAGCGAACTCACCGCGTTGATGTGGTCACGCAGCTCGGGCAGCAGCCTGACCCCCCAGCCCAAGGCGATGACCATGACGATGGCGGAGGAGACCACCCCGATGTTGTTGATGAACGCGTCGATGACATCGAGGATGCTCAGCCCGGCGGTCGAGGAGTACAGCAGCAGTGAGGCGATACCGGTGACGGCTCCGGAGAAGATGGCACTGCGTCGTCCCGTCCAGCCCGTCTTGTCGGCGACGGAACCGATGACCACCTGCATCAGCGACAGCAGTGAGGTGAAACCCGCGAAGAGCAGGCTGAGGAAGAACAGCACTCCGACGATCTGGCCGCCGGGCATCTGCGAGAGCAGCGTCGGGAAGGTGATGAAGGCCAGTCCCACCCCGCTGATCCCCTCGAGATCGGCCACGGCGACCGACTGGTTGTAGGCCAGGAAACCCAGCGCCGCGAAGACGCCGATTCCCGCGAGGAGTTCGAAGCTGGTGTTGGCGAAGGCCACCACCAGGCCGGAGCCGGTGAGGTCGCTCCGCCTCTTCAGATAGGAGGAGTAGGACAGCATGATGCCGAAGGCGATGGAGAAGGAGAAGAAGATGTGCCCGTAGGCCGCGATCCACACCTTGGGGTCGGCCAGTGCGGACCAGCTCGGTGTGAAGAAGGTGTTCAGTCCGTCGACCGCCCCGGGCAGCGTGAGTGCGTAGATCACGATGGCCAGGAACAGAATCACCAGTGTGGGCAGCGTGATGCGGTTGGCCAGTTGCAGTCCCTTCCGCAGGCCGAGTGCGGCCACGATGATGATTCCGATCCAGATCGCAATCAGTGACCACATGATCAGCGGCACCGGCTCCGGGGTGACACCCGGGTCCGTGGCCCGAAGGAAATCCACCGCGAAGAAGGTCGCGGCATCATCCCCCCAGGACCGCTTCACCGAGAATCCGATGTAGCACAGGGCCCACGCCAGGATCACCGCGTAGTAGGTGGAGATGACAAAACAGATGATGGTCTGCCACCAACCGAGGGGCTCCAGTTTCCGGCTGATCCTCCGGAACGTCAGTGGCGGTGCCGCACGGAAACGGTGCCCGACCGCGAAGTCCAGGAAGAGGATCGGCAGGCCCGCGGTGAGCAGGGCTGCGAGATAGGGCAGAAGGAAGGCTCCGCCGCCGTTTTCGTAGGCCACACCCGGAAAACGCCAGATGTTGCCCAGTCCGATGGCCGAGCTGATCGCGGCGACGATGAACGCGGGCCGCCCAGACCAGCTCTCCCGTCCCTTCGGTTTCACTGCCTGAGTAGATTCCGTCATTCTTATCGGACTCCTGATACGGTTGGTTTGACATTGATGCCGGGGCACAACCGCAGGTGCATCCAGTGGACGTCACAGTCGGCCCGGCACTGTTTAGGAATAAAGTTACACGAGCCGGTAGATGGCATGGATTTACCTGCACCATCGCCCCCCTTAGTGACCCCGGTCACTTTCCAAGATACCTGTGGCACCCTAGGATGGGGACATGACCAGCTTCATGCTCTCCGTATACAATCCGGCCGATTCCTATGACCGGGAGTTTGGAACCTATGACAGCGCCGCCGAGATGGAGGCCGCCTTCGCGCGCACCGCGGAGTTAAACGATGCTCTGGAGGATGAGGGGGTCCTCGTCTACGTGGGCGGGTTGAACGCACCCGCACTCGCGGTCACCGTTGATCCCTCGGGCCTGGAGTCCGATGGTCCGGCAGGTGGCTCCGGCGCGGTCCTCGGTGGATTCTGGGTGATTGACACAGACACCTTCGAGGAGGCGGCCGAGGTGGCGCAGCGCGCCGCCGTCGCCTGCGGACAATCCATCGAGATCAGACAGTTTGAGGGATAGCCCATGCCCACCTACACCTGCTGGTCACGCAGGATTGGAATCTCGCGTGAATCCAAGGAACGCATCGCCGAATCCATCACGGACGCCCACCATGAGCTCGCCGGGACGCCGCACCACCTTATCCAGGTGCTCTTCGCCGAGGTCGAACCGGACTCCCACTTCATTGGCGGGGTCGCGGCCCCGGATAATCAGGTGTGGATCCGCGCCGACAACCCCGCCACGGAGGAGTTCCGCGACGCCCTCCTCCAGCGCATCACGGCCGAGGTGGCCCTGATCCTGGCGGTCCCCGTCACCCGGGTATGGGTCTCGATCACCGTGGAAGAAGGAAGACGCTGATCAGCGTCATGCTCACCACCGCACCCGTGATGTAGTTGAGCACGAGGAAACCAACCCACGCGGAATGCGCCTTCTCGCAGGTCGCATCGGTCACCTTCCATAAGCGGGCGGCGTTGACCACATAGGCCAGCGAAACCGTCCCGACGATCCAGGCAGGGGCGGGAAGAACGAACACCAGGGCGGCGGCGGCAGCGTAGAGGACCGTGGCCAGACGCGTCGCCCGGCGCGCACCCAGGACCGTGGCGATGGAGTCCAGGTCCGCCTCGCGGTCGGCCCGCACGTCCTGGACGGCACCGAGGATCTGACTGGCCATCCCCCACAGCAAGAAGGCACAGACGCCGACCCAGAATTCGGCCGTGGGGCTGTGGCCGGCGATGGTGGCACCGACCAGCGCGGGTGAGCTGAAATGGATCGATGAGGTCACCGCGTCCAGCCCGGGCCGTTCCTTGAACCGAAGTCCCGGGGCGGAGTACGCGACCACCGCGGCCACGGAAAGCGCCAACCACGCGGCCGAGGCCCATGTTCCCGCGGCGAAGAGAACGACGAGGAAGGGGATGGTGGTCAGGGCCGAGGCCCAAAGCAGCGCCGAATGGTGGCGCCTGTCCACCACCGCGCCCTCCACCCCTCCCTTGCGCGGATTGCGGATGTCGGATTCATAATCGAAGACATCGTTGATTCCGTACATCGCAATGTTGTAGGGAATGAGGAAGAAGAGGACCCCGAGAATGAACAACCAGTCCACGCCCCGGCCGCTGAGCAGGTAGGCCAGGCCGAAGGGGAAGGCGGTGTTGACCCAGCTGATCGGCCGCGAGGAGGACAACACCACCGCGATGACCCCGAGTCCGCGGGGGCGGCCCGTCAGCCACAGGGCGGGAATGAGCAGCACGGCGACCACCGGATAGAACAGATCCTCAATCGGAATCGCACCGATCCAGATGCCGAGGTGGTTGGCCTCGCGGTATCCGAAGAGCCCGGCGCGCACCATGAGGTTGTCGAAGATGATCGTCAGCACGATGAGGATGACCGCCACGATGCCGGTGAGTGCCGCATACCGGCGGGTGTGCGCCACCCGCAGCGAGAAGGCCACGAGTCCGAGAACGAGAAAGGGCAGGCTGAGCAGCAGGTAGGTCATGCGTCGCACCGCCTGTCCGGTACGGGCGCACCCAGCCGCAGTCCGACCGCGGAGGTGAGGTTGAGTGTGAGGTAGCACAGGAAGAACAGGAAGACCGGCTCCTCGACCGGCATGTGGGGGGCGAGGTCCAGACCGGTCATGTAGGGTGACCCTCCCTTATGGAAGGTTCCGGTCGCGATGCCCAGCGCATCCCAGGCGAGGAAGACGGTGAGGGTCACGGCGATCACCGCGGCGGATCGTCGTGCGCTGCGGAAGAAGGCGAGCCTCCACCGCCAGTCGCACAGGACCATGCATGCGGTGAACACCAGAAGGAGTGTCAGGTAGAGGAATGCGCTCACTGCGCGTCACCGCCGATGGGTCCCGGAGTGGTGTCCCCGCGGAGCCGCTTGAGCACGTTCTCGGCGGAGATCAGGCACATCGGCACTCCCACGCCGGGGACCGTCGTCGCTCCGGCGTAGTACAGGGAATCCACCTTCCCGGATCTGTTGCTGCCGCGCAGGAACGCCGACTGGCGCAGAGTGTGCGCCGGCCCCAGTGCGCCACCGCGCCAGGAGTGATAGAGATCCTCGAAATCGCCGGGGCCGACGGTGCGTGAGACCACGATCCGCTCCTTCAGGTCGGCGATGCCCGCCTGGCCGGAGATCTGCTCGATCACGTGATCCGCAATGGCGCGCACCGCCGGTGACTCGCGTGCCCCGTAGGCGTTGCCGTGGCCCAGGTGCGCCGACGCCGCGGTGGGGACAAGGACGAAGAGGTTCTCGTATCCCTCCGGCGCCACATCCGGGTCGCTGGCCGAGGGCATGGAAACGTATATGGAACGGGAGGCGTTCTCCGGCCGGGTCTCGCGCGGCCCGTCGAAAACGGCGGCGAAGTCGTCGTCCCAGTCCTTGCTGAACAGCAGGTTGTGGTGGATGAACTGGGGAAGTCTGCCCTTCACGCCGAGCATGACCAGCACGCAGCCGATACCCGGGTTCCGGCGCGCCCAGTAGCGTTCCGGGTAGGTGCGTTCGGTTTTCGGGAGCAGGTGGTTCTCGGTGTGGTGCAGGTCGGCGGCGGAGACGACGACGTCGGCGTCGATAAGCATCTGCGTCCCGTCGTGCCTGACGGTGACCCCGTTGGTGCGACCATTCGCCGCGCTTATGGAAGTCGCTTCCGTGGACAGGCGGATCGAGACCCCGTTGTCCACGGCGAGGCGGTGGATCGCCCGGACCACCGCGTCGAACCCGCCGCGGGGATAACGCACGCCCTCGACGAGGTCGGTATGGCTCATCAGGTGGTACATCGCGGGCGTGGTGTCCGGGGATGAGGAGAGGAAAACCGCCGGGTAGCAGAGGATCTGGCGCAGCAGCGGGTCGGTGAAGCGTGCGTTGACGTAGGACTGGAGCGAGGTGGACAGCAGCACCGCGAGGCGTCGTGCGCGGCTGAGCACATCGCGGTGTAGCAGGGGGCCCGGCCGGAGGAAGTTGTTGTAGAGGAACCTGTCCACGGAGATGCCGTAGGCGTCGCCGGCGGCGTCGAGATATTCCATAAGCGCCGCGCCGGCGCCCGGTTCGATGCTCTCGAAGAGGTCGGCGGCCGCCGGTCCTCCGCTCGGCACGTCGACGGGCGCGCGGGATCCGGAGTAGACGCGGTAGCCGGGCTGCAGGTCCACCAGGTCGAGCTGCTCCGCGGTGGTGGTGCCGCACAGGGCGAAGAAGTGGTCGAAGGCCTCGGGCATGAGGTACCAGGAGGGGCCGGTGTCCCAGCGGAAACCGGGATGCCCGGCGACCTCCAGGCTGCCGGCGCGCCCGCCGACCCGGGAGTTCTTCTCCACGATCTCCACCGACCATCCGTCCCTGGCCAGCAGGGTCGCGGTGGCCAGTCCGGCGATGCCCGCTCCGATGATCACGGCCTTTCTAGGCTTCTGCCCTCGGCTGCTCATGACGCAGCGCCCCTGATGCCCATGATCGGTGCCCTGACCACCGCGGCGGCGGCGATACCCGCCTTGCGCAGGGGTCGGACCCTGATCCGTGTGTTCAGCAGCTCCGGTGCCGGGGTGGCGGCGATGGTGTCGGTGAGGCTGGAGAAGAGATCCAGGGCGGCGAGCACCCCGGCGCGTGCCTGCAGGGGCAGCCAGCCCATGACGCCGCGGGCCCGGTCAAGGTCCAGGCGGATGTCGTCGATAAGCATGTTCTTGTGCTCCTCGGTCAGTTCGCCGGCGCGCAGTCCGGGAAAGTAGGTCCGTCCGAGCTGGGTCTGGTCCTCGGCCAGATCACGGAGGAAGTTGATCTTCTGGAAGGCCGCGCCGAGACTGCGCGCACCCTCCTCCAGTTCGCGTCTACGGCTGACGCCGACGATCCGTCCGTTCAGGAAGACGCTCAGGCACAGCAGGCCGATGACCTCGGCGGAACCGTGGACGTAGTCGTCGAAGCTGCCGCTGTCGTGGTCCTTGGCGCTCAGGTCCCTGCGCATGGAGGCGAAGAAGGCACGGACATGGTCCTCCCGGAATCCGCAGCGGCGTGCGGTGTCCGCATAGGCCTGCAGGATGAGGTCGGTGTGGAAGCGCCGTCCGGGCGCGGTGAGCACGGCGTGTTCGTAGTCGTCGAGAAGCTGGGCGATCGAGTCGGTGGCGCAGCCCGCCGCGGCCGCGGTTCCGTCGACGATCTCGTCGGCGATGCGCACCACCGCGTAGAGGTTGCGGATATCGGCGCGCATCTGCGCGGACAGCAGCCGTGTGGCCAGGCTGAAGCTGGTGGAGTAGGTGGCGATCACGGTGCGGGAGGCACCCAGCGAGGCGCGGTGGTAGCGGTTGAGGGCGGCCTCGAGGAAGGCGCGGATATCCGGATTCACTTCCGCTCCTTCCATAGGCGCGAGGGCCACCATATTCCGGGGCCTATGTCATGGAAGAGCGCGGGCACGAGGAAGGCCCTGACCAGGAAGGTGTCCACGAGCACGCCGAAGGCGACGATGAAGGCGATCTGCACGAGGAAGAGAAGCGGGATCACCGACAGGGCGGCGAAGGTCGCGGCGAGCACGATCCCCGCCGAGGTGATCACGCCGCCGGTGACGGTCAGCCCGCGGATGATACCGGTGCGGGTGCCGTGTCGTAGTGATTCCTCGCGGATCCGGGTGGCCAGGAAGATGTTGTAATCGATTCCCAGGGCGACGAGGAAGACGAATCCGTAGAGCGGCACCGCCGGATCGGCCCCGGGGAAGCCGAAGACATGGTTGAACATCAGCGCGGACACCCCGAGCGCCGCGGCGAAGGACACCACCGTGGTGGCGACCAGCAGCAGGGGTGCGAGAACCGAGCGCAGCAGCAGCATGAGGATTCCGAGGATGACCAGCAGCACCACCGGGATGATCAGGGTGCGGTCATGGGTGGAGGCGTCGTCGGTGTCGATGGCGGTCGCGGTGACACCGCCGACCATCGCATCAATTCCCTCATCGGCGAAACCCTGCCGCAGCCCGCGCACGGCGTTCTCCGCGGCAGGGGAATCGGCGGCGTCGGTGAGCGTGGCCTGCACCAGCACCTGCCCGTCCACCTGCCCCTGTGCCGTGCCGAGGTCACCGAAGCTGTCATTTCCCCCGATCACGGCTGTGGCGGCCGGGGCGTCCTGCGCCCCGACAATGACATAGACGGGGCTTCCCGACCCGCCGGGGAAGTGCCGGCCGAGGACCTCCTGGCCCTCCCTGGCCTCGGAGGATCCGAGCACCAGATCGGACTGCGACACCCCCGAGGCCTGCAGCTGCGGCACGAAGGCCGCGGCCCCGAGCAGAAGCAGCAGGGTGGACACCCAGATCGCGCGCGGGCGACGGTGCACAAGCCCGGCGACCCGTGCCCACACACCGTGGGTGGGCACCCCGCCCTCCCGCCTGACGACGTCCGGTTCATACTTCGGCCGCCGCGGCCAGAACGCCGCCCGACCGAAGAGGAAGAGCAGGGAGGGCAGCAGCGTGAGTGCGGAGGCCATGGCGAAAACGATGCCTATCGACGCCACCGGCCCCAGGGTGCTGTTGGATTTCAGATCGGACAGCAGCAGGCACAGCAGCCCGGCTATCACGGTGGCGCCCGAGGCCAGGATCGGCTCGATGGACCCGCGGATCGCGCCGGTGGTCGCGGCCCAGCGATCGGTGTGCACCCGCAGCTCCTCGCGGAAACGCGAGACGTAGAGCAGCGAGTAGTCGGTGGCTGCGCCGATGACCAGGATGAACAGGATGCCCTGCGTCTGGCCGCTGAGCAGCACCACCCCCGCCCTGGCCAGCCACCACACGCTCAGCAGTGCGACGGTCAGGGCGAAGAGGCTGGTGGCCAGCACCGCAACCGGGAGCAGGAGGGAGCGGTAGACGGCGATGAGGATTATGAACACCGCGCCGACCGCAACGAGCAGGAGCAGCCCGTCGATACCGGAGAAGGCGGCGCCGAGGTCGGCGCTGAAACCGGCGGGTCCGGTGACCCAGGTGCTTACCCCGGGCCAGGCGGCGGTGGCGTCGTCAAGCGTGGTTGAGAGCTGGGTGACGGCCGCGCCCACGTCCCCGGAGGCGCTGAGGGGAACGAAAGCCTCGACGGCGCGTCCGTCGGCGGAGGGAATCGGGGGCGAGGAGCCGGGTAGGTTGCCCAGCGCGGTGCCGACCGCAGCGATCTGTTCAGGGGTCAGCTCGGAGTCCCCGGCCACCACGACCACCGCCGGGATGTCCTCGGAATCGGTGAACTCTCCGAGAAGCTCCTGCACGCGGGTGGCATCGGCGGACTCGGGTAGGTAGGCGGTCCTTTCGTTGGAGGACACCTCCGACACCCTGCCGAAATAGGGTCCGCCAACCCCCGCCCCGATCAACCAGATCAGGATGAGCACTCCGGCGAGCAGGAAACGGGGCCAAGTCCTTGTGGTGACCCTCATGATCGCCGTCCCGCCAGTGACTCGGTGAGCCGGACCAGCAGCGCGGTCATCGGCGCGGGGAGTGAATCCTCGAGTTCATCGATCTGCGCTGCGCACAGGTCGAGGCGGTGGTCGATAAGCGAACGGGAGTAGGTCTCGGCGCCGCACCTGATCAACAGTTCGCGGATCCTCCCCGCGGTGTCCATGCTCAGTTGCTTGTCACCGAAATGCTCACTGATCGCGGGCCAGGCGTCGGTGGTCCTGGCGAAGGCGATGATCGTGGTCTCCTTCCCCTCCCGCAGATCGGAATAGGTGTCCTTGCCGTGCTCCCCGGCATCGCCGAAAGTGGACAGGTAATCGTCCTGCAACTGGAAGACGGTGCCCAGCTGCCTGCCGACATTGCCGACGTCTCCCTCCACCTCCCGCGGCAGTCCGGCCAGGATGCAGGCTGCGCGCAGGGGCAGTTCAAAGGTGTAGGCGGCGGTCTTGAGGCGGCTCATCGCCATCGCCGTGTCCAGATCGGGTGCTATGACGGCGTCGCCGAGACCCACGTCGAGGAACTCGCCGGCGACCGATTCGGTCACGCTGTGCTCGAGGACCTCGAGCAGCCGCAGCCTCACGGGGTGCGGGAGATCCTGGCGGGCAATGATCTGATGGGCTCTGGACAGCAGCAGATCCCCCATGAGAATGCCGCCGGAACGTGCCCAGTGGAGCAGTCCGGGGTCCAGGTTTCCGGTTTCAGCGGCGAGAATCCGCGCGCCGGGGCGTCGACTGGCGTATGCGGAACCGATGAAGTTCAACCGTCCGCGACGAAAGAGGTCACCGTCGATGACATCATCGTGAAGGAGGAAGGAGAAATGGAGAAACTCGATCGCGGCCGCGATCTCAAGGGCGGCGGCACGGCCGTGGGCGGTGTTGCCCATAAGCGCGTCCCGGGCTTCCATAAGCACGGTGGGTCGGAGCAGCTTTCCACCGCACAGGGAATCGAAGGCTGCGTCGACGAAAAGGGAGAACTCCGGCCCGTAGCCGGCGGCTCGTTCGCTTATGGAACGAAATGCTCCTTCCAGCGCATCCCTGATGCCGTCATCGGTGCCAACCTGCATCGCACGCTCCCGCCGTCCGGGTGCGGATTCCGCCATCGTGCATACCGTCCTATTGGCTGGTGACGTGGGCATCGCCACCTCCTTCAGTTGCCGTGTGCCTCTGTGACAGGATCTTATTATCTATCAGTTTAAGATTTACCACAAGCTAATATATCTACTTTTTGCCGTTTTAGGGTTAGGATCCGTTTATGCGGGATGAACAGAACTCTCCGGACACCCAGGAAGCGGACGCTCTTCAGCGGAATCTCTATGACGTGGATTCCAGCGACCCCGCGAGCGAACTGATTGACCGCTCCGACATGGATCCGGCCGATGTCGCCCAGATCGGGCGGGTGATGAAGGCACTCGTGGCCCTCCGGGACACCGAGCGCGCACTTGGGATAGCCTCGGCGAAGTACATGAAGCTGAGCACGCAGGACATGCGGGCGCTGCACTTCATCATGGTGGCCAACAATCACGGTGACATCGTCACCCCGGGCATCCTCGGCAGCCACCTGAAGATCTCCCCCGCCTCGGTGACCAAGATGCTCAACCGCCTGGAGAAGGGCGGACACATCATCCGCTCCGTGCATCCGGTGGACCGCAGGGCCTTCTCCCTGGAGGTAACCCCCGAAACCCGCGCGACCGCCACCCGCACCCTGGGCAAGCACCAGGCCAGGCGGTTCCATGCCGCGGCCCGCCTGACACCGGATGAAAGGGAGGCCGTGATCAGGTTCCTCTACGACATGGCCGAGGAACTCTCCCTGGACAACGCCGACTGGGCCTTCGAGGATCCGGTGAAAAACTAGGGCGGGCAACCAGGGTGAGCAACTAGCCCGCCGCGGCTGCGTGCCGGGACCCCGGCCGACGTCGCCCACGGGGCCGCGAGGTCCAGTCCCGTGCCGTCTGGCTGGTCATGGCATAGATGATCAGGAGTCCGGTCATCATGGATACCATCGCGAAGAAGCTCGGGCGCACTCCCCCGATGTACTGTCCGACCTGGCTCATCTGGGAAGTGGTGATCAGCAGGAGCGCCAACCACCGGGCCAAACGCGAGCCCGAGAACACACGCCACGCCAGGACGACAATGAGCAGATGCACCACGGCGACCACGGCGATGGTCGCCCACGTCATCGCCTCGACAACCTCGGGCGAGGAGAAGTCCTCGGCTATCTCCGTCCGCGCCGATTCGATCTGCTGGATCTGCCCGGTCACTGAGAGAACGACCATCAGGATGGAAAGAAGCAGGGCCGCCGTGATCGAGAAGGGGCGGCGTGCGACGCTGTCGACGGCGCTGTCGCTGCGATCGTCTGCGACCGCCGCCGCGGGGGTCGGTGCCGGAACGTGGGAGACATTTATCACGGGAAGTGCACCATCGGTGGAAATCATGTCTCCTCCGCCATTTCTGGAGTGATAGCCGGTGGAAAAATTCTCCAGGCGGTGAACGTGGACCCCAGGCACATTCTCCACGATGGAGCCGGTGACATAATCCCGCTCGACATCAATGTCGGAGTCGATTTTGTGGGTGACCTGCAGGGTGAACAGTGAGATTCCCACGGACCTGTCAAAGGTTGCGGCGGCCAGCCACTCGACCCGGCTGCCGCCGGGAAGAAGCCAATCCTCCGGACATTTCCAGAAGCGCACATGGTGGCGCTGCGCGGGATTTCCCTCAACCTCCTGCTGATAGGCGAATTCCTGGGTCTGTCCGAAAAGCAGGAGTGGACTCACGGGAGCCCGGTCATAGCTCCTGCGGGCGATGGAACTGAAGATGATTCTCAGGCTCGATTTCAGCGTCACCGGATCCGCCTGTGTCCATCCCGCCCCGGTCATGGCCGCGTGCACCTGCTCGACATCACCATCGAATGCGAGATTGACCGGATCGCCCAGTATTCCATTCGCGGTGCGGGTCCTGCCGATGAAATAGTTGGGCACGTACAGCGCCGTGAGTATGCGGTGGAGCCGGGGCAGGGCGAGATAGGCGATCACGGCCCACAGGACGATGACGTAGAAGATAAGGGTCCAGGACCAGTTGATCTGCTCGGCGATAACCACACCGAAGCCGAAGAACAGCACCGTGGACAGGGCGAAGATCAGATTCTCAAAGACTGCGGCGCTCAGCCGGGGACGCGCCCAGACCTTGCGCAGGCCCGAGGCGCGTGTCGACGAATCGCCGGGGCCGGTCGGATCAATCTCGCGCGCCACGTGAAGGTCCATTCTCATCGGAAAGTTGGCAGAATGCTCACACCCTCAGCCTAGTGAACAAACCCTGCCCGTTGACACCACTCAACCACGGATTTATTATCCTTGGGTTTAATTAATCCCTATACTGGCGGACATGAACACCCGGACCGCGCCCACCCTGAACTACCACGCCACCCATGCTTCTCGACGCGCACTGGTCACCGGAGCCACCGGCTACGTCGGCGGGCGCCTGATCACCGAGCTCCTCGCCGCCGGTTTCACCGTCCGCGCGACCTCCAGGCACCGCGGGAGCCTGATGCGCTTCGACTGGCACGGGGACGTGGAACTCGTTGAGGCCGACCTCTCCTCCCCGGATGACCTGGCAGAGTTGTTCGCCGATGTCGACGTGGTGTTCTACCTCGTGCACTCCATGGGCGGGAGGGGTGAGGATTTCGAGGAGGTGGAGAAGAAGACGGCCGGCAACGTCGCCGAAGCCTCGGCCCGGGCGGGGGTGTCCCAGATGGTCTACCTTTCCGGCCTGCACCCCGGGGGACGCCGGCTGGAGGATCTGTCCAAGCACATGCGCTCGCGCGAACAGGTCGCCCGGATCCTCCTTGACTCCCCCACCCCCGCCCTCATACTGCGCGCGGCAACCCTCATCGGATCCGGCTCGGCGTCCTTCGAGATCATCCGGCACCTCACCGAACGGCTGCCGGTCATGACCGCCCCACAGTGGATCAACAACTCCATTGAGCCCCTGGCCATCCGCGACGCCCTGCACTACCTCGTGAATGCCGCCGACCTGGGCGGCCCGGTCAACCGGGCCTTCGACATCGGCTGCGGAACCTCCTACGCATTCGCCGACCTGCTGCGGATCTATGCGTCGATACGCGGTCTGAAACGCCGCATCTCCGCGGTGCCTCTGAACCTGCCCATGGATACCCTCTCCGGGTGGTGGATCAGTCTGGTCACGCCGGTGCCCTTCTCCCTGGCGTTCCCGCTGGCGCAATCCATGGCCGAGGACGCGGTGACCGAGGAGCACGACATCGCCGGGATCATCCCCGACCCACCGGACGGGTTCATCGACTACCCCACCGCGGTACGGCTCGCGCTCGAGGCCGAACACGGGCGCGGCGTGCCCACCTCCTGGGACCGCAGCTGGACCACACCGGCGCCGGTGAAGGCATGGGCCAGCCAACCCACCGACCCCGACTGGTCGGGGCGCGACATCTACTCGGATGTCCGGGAAAGTCACAGTGACCTGCCCGCGGAAAGGATCTGGCCGGTGATCGAGGGACTTGGCGGACCGAACGGCTGGTACTCCGCGCCCCGCCTATGGAAGCTCCGGGGCATCGCCGACCGTCTGATCGGCGGACCCGGCCTCGGCGGACGACGCGATCCTGTCCACCTGGCGCTCGGCGACCGCATCGACTGGTGGCGCGTCACCGAACTCGACCCGCCGCACCGCCTCGTGCTCACCGCGGAAATGCGTGTCGACGGCAACGCCTGGCTGGTGCTGGAGGTCACCGACGACGGTCACGGCGGATCCGTGTACAGGCAGAGCGCCCTTTTTGAACCGACCGGCCTCGCGGGGCGCGCCTACTGGTGGGCCGTCAAACCCTTCCACGCGGTGATCTTTCCATATATGGCGCGCAATATCCTCGGGGCGGCTTCGTAGATTGATGGTGCGCTGCCGGCGTTCAGCGCATTTCGACAATGATGTCCCCGTAGCCCGGAAAATGTCGAAAAATTGACGGGGAAACGGCCTTTTGGGGCTAATTTTTCGACAAATTCCAGCCGATCCAGCGCGCCTTGTCGATGTCCCTCCGATGGGAACTACTTCGCGGCAGAAACGACTCCTTCTTCATGATCCGCTCAATCCGCGATTCTCCACCTTCCGCGGCCCCTAAAAGCACACCCCGCTCCTACAGAGCTCAGGGCGTGGTGCACCGACTGCACTCCGTCGCCGGTGTGTTCGTTGCGCCATTGCTATTAGTGGCAGCCCTCACCGGCCTGTTGTACGCCGTGGCCCCCACCTTGGAAACCTGGATATATCGCGATGCCCTGACCGCAGAATCCGGACTTCCACCTCAGCCGGTGGCGGATCAGATCACCCGCGCGAAGGAGGTTCACCCCGACATGGACCTCAGCGCAGTGCAGGTGTCAGAGGATCCGAGGGCGACCACCCGGGTGCTCTTCTCGGATCCCTCGCTGACCAGCAGCAGCTACCGCCGGGCGGTGTTCATTGACCCCGGCTCTCTCGAGGTCAAGGGCGACATGGTCCAATATGGTTCATCACGCTCTCTTCCCCTGCGGTCATGGATAGCCGAGGGACACCGTCGACTGTGGCTCGGCGACGTTGGTCGAATCTACTCAGAGACCGCCGCGTCATGGCTGGGGGCGATCAGCATCGCCGGTGCGGTGGTGTGGTGGTCGCGGCGAAGCCACCGATCAGCTACATCATCATCTCGCCAGCGTTTGAGCCGGAAGCACACCACGCTGGGATTGTGGTTGCTGCCCGGCTTCGTATTCCTCACCATCACCGGGCTTACATGGTCACTGGTGGCGGGGACTAATATCAGTGCATTTCGGTCGCAGCTTAATTGGGTCGAACCAAAACCTGCGGTATCCATCACCAACACTGAGCTTCACGACGCTACAGCGGACCACAGTGTTCACACACATCATGAGGCGGTTTCGGGGGCGTCGATAAGCGATCCTGCGCAGGCAGACACCGTGATAGCTGCGGCGCGAGAGGCAGGCCTCACCGGGATGATCGACGTCAACGTTCCACCGGATACCGACAGTGGCTGGGTGGTCAAGGAGTCCCGCGAAGCGTGGAAGCTCGCCAACGACGCTGTTTCAGTAAATGGGGAGACCAGCGCCGTCATCGATACCGTTGAGTTCTCCCAGTGGCCACTGGCTGCGAAGCTTTCGGTCTGGCTCATTCAGTTACATATGGGGACACTGTTCGGGTGGATCAACCAGCTGATCCTCGCAGTGATTGCTTTCGGTTTGATCATCATGATCTGCTGGGGATACGTGATGTGGTGGCGACGCGGCCGGGGGTACAAACCAGGTCGACTACCCGCCGCCGGTCAGTGGCGTAAAGCCTCCCCCGTAGCACGCGGCATGATCGTGATTCTGCTCGTCGCGTACTCCATCCTTGCGCCGCTGTTCGGGATAAGCCTCATTGTGTTCGTTGTACTTGATGCGCTTTACCAGCAGCTCCGCCACCGGTTGATGATGCCCTTGACGAGGTAGGTGGTTGGGTCGGGCTAACAGCCATCGTAGGTTCCCTGTTTTAAGGAGATGTGGGAATTCCTTCGAAAGAGCACCGGCAGCTAGAAATACGGGGCATGGCAATTGGTCTATTTGTTAAAATTTCCGAATTTTGCAAATTAGATGATGTAGGATTACATCAAATGCACAAATATTGCGCACTGACCCAATTAAAAGGTCCGACACAATGGCTTATTCGACGCTGAAGAAACTCCACTACTCCCAAGGGGAAACCACGGCTGCGCGTTTGTGGGAAGTACGGCGGGCATCGGAATCCGCTCTACACTGGGATTTCCCTGTGGGAAACGACCAGCTCTTCTGTCTTCTCGTCCCCGAGGTTGTTCGCAATGTGGAGCGAATCTACCAGGAAGAAAAGCGCACCTTCGCGCTGTGGGCTCAACTCCCGGGCGCTGCTCGGAGCCACTACGTGCGATCCCTCCTCATGGATGAGGTAGTGGCAACCAATGCCATCGAAGGAGTTCATTCCACACGCAAGCAGATTGCCCACGCCCTCAGGGACGCTGGAAAGAAGACGAGATTCAAGGAAGTGGCACAGCTCTACCTCACACTCAGCGAGGAAGAAGCATCATTGCCGCACACGGTCGAAGACATTCGGACCGCATATGACCGGGTGACCGCCGGGGAGATCGCAGACGGGGATGCTCTCGACGGCAGTCTTTTCCGTGCAGGCCCGGTGGATATTGTCAATGCCAGCCAGAAGGTGATGCACCGGGGGTTCACACCCGAATCAGCAATAGTCCATGGACTGAACACGATGCTCTCAACGCTTCACAGTGATGGTCTCATCGACACATTGATCAGCCACTTCATGTTCGAGTCCGTGCATCCCTTTTATGACGGCAACGGGCGCACCGGACGGTACTTCCTCGCCCTCGCTCTGCAACGCACGCTCTCCACCACCACTGCTTTGTCACTGTCACGAACGATTCAGGAGGAGAAGACCACTTACTACAAGTCATTCTCAGAGGTCGAACATCCTCTCAACCGAGGAGATGGAACACCCTTCCTCACATCATTTCTCCCCTTGATCATCCAGGCACAGGAGGCGACATACCTGGATCTGCGTCAGCGCCAGGAAGCACTGCATGCGTTGAGCAAGCGAATCTCAGAGCTATCATCAGGCGTACATTCGGCTTCTGAACAGCAGTTATATAAGGCGCTATACCTACTGGGCCAGGCACACCTGTTCGGCTTCGATCACACGATGCTGCTTCGCGACGTATCCACCCACATGGAGTGCACGGAGGCCACCGCCCGAAGACACCTGGGCGAGCTGGAAAGTCGGGGCCTTATCGGGACAACCTCCAAAAGACCACTACGGTTCATTCTCAGCACGGCCGGCTTAAAGCACCTGGGCATCGATAATGCGCTTGCCGACGCCTAGACCAACCGCAACCTCGCACGTAGACGACTGGGAGCAGCGATCTTGCCTTGGCCCTCAAGTCCGAATGTCCCTGTCTGGAAGGTGAGGAAGTGAACGTCCTCCTCCGGCAATGCGAGTTCCCGCGCGATTGACCTTGGCGTGTGGTTGTGAGCCCGATCCCGTGAAAACGCAAACGAGAACACCCGCGATCGCTCATAGTGCGACACACCTCCGGGCTCCCCCGTCTCGAATCCTCTGTGGGTGAGCTCCGCGCATATCTGCCGGTAGTTCCACTCGGTGAGGCGACCGACGGCGAAAGCTTTACGTGCGGTGGCCATCGCGGATACCTGGAAAGCCATCTTCACGCGCAGGATGTGCTCCAACGAGGTGTGCGCCGGCAGATACTCCAGTGCACTCAGTTCGGGGATGAGGAATTCGGCGGCGAATCTGTCTGCTTCACGTTCCTCTTCAGTACTCATGGTGGAGCTTGACGACACTCATGGTGGAGCTTGACGACGCCGACGAATGCATAACCAGGTGCCCAAGCTCATGAGCGAGATCAAATCTCGTTCCCTCAGGCGTTCGTCGGCGCGCCGAATACACGGACTCGCTTAGACTCAAGGAGCTGAACAAAGCTGGGCAACGGCCTCGTGCCCAGACCCCATTCACCACGGAGCGTCCGAGCAGCCATCTCCGGCGTGAGCCCCTCCAGGCGCGGAACGTCAACGGCAGGCAACTCGAACCTCTCCCGGATCCACGAATCTATCTCACATCCATGCCGCCCTGATGCAACCGACGCAACCTTCGCTCTTGCAGCAGCCCTCAACCCTGCCCGGAAACTCACGTCACCTGTGTTGAGATCATGAAGCACAACACCGCGGAAATACGCCTCCACAAAACTCGGGGCTTGACAAGGTCACCAACGCTGCAACGCCGACGGTGGATCTGATTAACGGCGATCGTCTCGCCGAGCTGATCCGGGATGACGGCGAATCCGGTGTCAGCCTCCAGCCCACGGTAAGCGAGACTTGGTTTGACCGTTTTGACTAAAAGCCGGCATCTCGGATCGTCCATGGGATGAAGCGATCGACATTTCGCATCAGTATGTCGATTCCTCGCCCCGCTTTGAACATATGACCTTTCACCACGGTCACGGGCCGTCAGCACGCCGTCACCGCCCCGGCTCCCCGGCGCCGCAGTGTGGCATGGGCGTCGACAAGCCACGGGTGCGGGCGGCCACCAATTCACCCACCCCGAACCGATTGATACCGCCCGCGCCCGTTGTGCCCTATTTTGGTGAGTTACTGCCACCATCTCCCAGAGAGGATTCCCCCCAACATGAGTGCACCACGCATCACCCTCGGCGATGGTTTCGAGGTTTCGCGCCAGGGCTACGGCGCGATGAGTCTGACCGATGTATATGGAGAAGTCAGCGACGAGCAGGCGCTGGCCACGCTCGAGCACGCGCTTGACCTCGGGATCACCTTCATCGATACGGCGAATATCTACGGTGATGGGCGGAGTGAGTCGACCATCGCGAAGGTGCTGAAGACCCGGCGCGATGAGATCCAGCTGGCCACCAAGTTCGGTTTCGTCCGCGGTGGTGCGCCGGGGCAGCGCGCGATCAGGGGTGACCGCGCGCATATCCGGGAACAGATCGATCTGTCGCTGGCGAGGTTGGGCACCGATCATGTCGATATCTACTATCAGCACCGCGTGGATCCGCAGGTGCCCATCGAGGAGACCGTGGGGGCGATCGCTGAACTCATCACAGAGGGCAAGGTCCGCCACATCGGACTCAGCGAGCCCACCGGTGATGAGATCCGCCGCGCCGCCGCCGTACATCCGATCGCGGCGGTGCAGAGTGAATGGTCCATTTTCAGCCGGGATGTGGAGGTCAATGTGCTGCCCGCCATCCGCGAGATCGACTCCGGTTTCGTGCCCTACTCCCCGCTCGCACGTGGCCTGCTCACCGGCGCCTACCGCACCCTGGACACTGCGGACAGCTCGATCCGCAGTGTGATCCCGCGCTTCAGCGAGGTGAACCTGGCGCACAACATCGCGCTGGTGGATGTCGTCGCCGACGTCGCGACGCAGGTTTCCGCCCGCACGGGCCAGGCGGTCACGGTGGCGCAGGTGGCACTGGCGTGGCTGGAGGCGAAAGCCCGGGGAATCGGCGTGCCGATCGCCTCCATCCCCGGTTCCCGCTTCGCCGCGCGTGTCGACGAAAATCTCGCAGCACTCGGCGTTGAACTTGCCCCCGCCGAGGTACAGCGTCTCGACGGTCTGGCCGGCGGCGTCGCCGGCCTGCGCTCCGCCGACACCGCAGCCACCTCCGGTGGCCGGGAGGGTCTGCTGCCGGTCTTCTAGGTGTACTGACCTCGACCGTTGTTGATTCGGTCGATGGGGGTCTTGCCTCCGATGCCGAGGTGGGCTCTGTCTAGATTGTAGTAGTCGAGCCAGGTCGTCAAGCCGGCGGTTCGGTCCTCGTTGGAGGTCCAGGGTCTCGCATAGGCCCACTCGGTCGCGATGGTGCGGTTTTAGTCTCTCGACTTTCCCGTTCGTCCAGGGGCAGTGGGGTTTGATGAACTTCTGCCCGATGCCGTGCGCGTTGATCACGTCCCGGAATGCGGTCGAGTGGCGGTAGGCGAACGCGTTGTCACTGATCACCCGTTCGACCGTGACCCCAAGGGCTGCGTAGAACGCGATCGCGCGTTCGAGAACCCCGGCCGCTGTCGTGCCTTTCTCGTCGTCATGGATCTCCGCGTAGGCGAGACGGGAGTGGTCGTCGATGACGGTGTGGACGTAGTCGTAGCCGAGGCCGCGCTTGCGTTTTGGGCGTTCGCCGCGGCCGTGCAGACGCCACCCGCCGCCATCAGGGATGCGGCCGAGTTTCTTCACATCGATGTGGATCAGTAAGCCTGGATGGTCGTGCTCGTAGCGTCGCGCGGATCGGCGGGTCGCGCGGATCACGGCCCCGGTGACTGGGTCCAGCTCCCGTAGCAGCGGGACGTGGTGGCGGCGCAGCACACGCCCCACCGTTGAGGCATGCAGGCCGAGCTTGCCCGCGATGAACACCGGACCGCGACGTGTGAGGTGACGCATGATCCGCACCCGCGTCTCCACACACACGCCCGTGCGATGCGGGTGCGAGCGGGCCACGCTCGAACGATCCTGCAAACCTGCCGGGCCGTGTTCCCGGAACCGGCGCCACCACCGCCACGCCGTCGTGCGCGAGATACCCATTTCCGCCGCGACATGCGCGACCGCACGACCCGACTGGATGCGCTGGATCATGATCAACCTGCCGGCCGGAGTCAGCCGGGCATTAACGTGGGACACGAGAGACCTCCGTGGGATCGAGTTGAGAACCTAGACAGCTCCAACTCGACTACGGAGGTCTCTCCTACGTCAACAACGCTCCGGGTCAGTACAACTAGGAGTACTTCTCGGCGATGTCCCCGTAGCCGTTGCCCCGCAGCCAGCCCAGGTTGTACTCGCGGTCGAGGTAGTCGCGTCCGCTGTCCGCGGAGAACACCACGATCACATCGTCGGGCGAGGACCGTGCCCCGATGTCCAGCGCCACCTTCAGGCTCAGGATGGTCGAGATCCCGACCACCAGCCCCTCGGTCCGTGCCACCCGCCAGGCGAGGTCGATGATCTCCGCGCGCTGACCCACCACAATGTCATCGATCACGTCGAAGTTGATGTTCCGCGGCCAGTTGTGTTCCAGCGACTCCCATCCCGGGTCACGCCGGAAGACCGGGAGCAGGTTGGTTTTCCCGGAGGCGTGCTGGGAATCATCGAAGAGACTCCCGATCACCCGGACCCGACTATTCCGCTCCTTGAGATAGGTACCGGTTCCGCTCGCCGTGCCACCGGTGGCCAGTGCAGCAATGAAATGGGTGATCCGTCCCTCGGTCTGATCCCACAGTTCCGGCCCGGTGGTGTCATAGTGCGCTGCGGGGTTGTCGCCGTTTTCCTTCTGGTGCGCGTACCAGGAGTTGGGCTGCCCACCCGCCTCCCCGAGTGCCACGTTGTCGGGATTGCGCGGATCATCCTGGTCCACCTCATAGTCGCCGTCCAGCAGTCTGGCTCCCAGAAATCTGAGGAGATTGACCTTGTTGTCCTGCACCGCGGGTGTGACAACGGTGCTGACCCGATAGCCCCTGTTCACCGCGGCGAGGGCATAGCCGAGCGCGGTATTGCCCTGCCCGGAATCCACGATCCTTCCACCGGGATGCAGATCACCGCGGGCAACCGCACCGTCGACGATCCTCAGTCCGATGCGGTCCTTGGAAGAACCGCCAATGTTGTAGTGATCGAGCTTGACGTAGATCGAGGCGGGGATGTCCCCGGCTATCCTGTTCAGCCGCACCAAGGGGGTGTTGCCAACAAGTTCAAGAATGCTGTCATAGGTGTGCGACGGCGAAACTCTGGTCATGGTCGATTCCTCTTTCTGTTGTTTCTCCACGCCTACCGCTACCGGGACTGCGGCCGGAGGTACTTTCCGAAAACGAACACATCATTGCCGTCGGGATTCGTGCGGGAGCGCTCCCGGATCCTCCGGTACCCCAGCTTCTCGTAGAGACGGTGCGCCGGAACCATGTAGTCCACACTGTTGAGCACCACTCGCGAAAAGCCCCTGTCCGCCGCGATCTCCTCTATCCTTCCGATCAGGTGGGAGGCGATACCCCGTCGGCGAAACTGCGGATCAACACCCAGGAGTTTGAAGCTGAACTCACCGTCAAGTGCGTGATCAAGGAGCCTTTCCCCACCCCTGGCCACGACGAATGTGCCCACCATCCTTCGGGTGTGCCCGTCCCTGACCACCCACACCTGATTCTCGGTGGCACGGGTGGACACGTCCAGGATCCTCTCACGGTAGGAGTCCGTGATCGGGTAGGTTGCTTCGTACCAGGCCACGAGGTTGCCGCCGAGTTCTCCGTACTCCTCCGGGGTCACTAGGGAGTACCTGAGCCCGGCTCCAGGCGTCCCGGAGTTCCCAACGCCCGGCGCGGTTGTCTCGGTTTCGGTTGCAGTTGTTGTCACGGCTTTCTCCATCCCGGGTCACGGTTGTTCAGGTCCCACGTTCCCTCGGTGGCGGGTCCGGGACCTCGGTGCCGAACACGGCGGATCAACCTTGAGAAACACAGTAGGGTTGATGCCCCTCGGAGACGAGTAATACGACCACCGCTGAATTAATCAGATCCCGCCGCGACCCGCGTCGCTCATGTCGCCCGAGGTCTGCCCCCGACACCGCTTTCCCACGAGTTCGCCGGGGGCCGGGTCCTCCCCGGCTTCCATAACGCCCGAGGCCTTGTAGGTGACGGTGCGGTGCGAAGCACCCGCGGAATGTGCACGTATATGGAACGCCAGCGCCATGGAGCTGACCAGGGAAGCGAAGGTGACCACGACGCACACCAGCAGGGCGGCGCGGAGATCACCGATGGTGGGAACCCCCGCCCCGGAGAAGATCAGCCCGGCCGTGACCGCGGTCATTATGGAGGCTGCCATGCGCTGGGTCAGCTGGAGGAAGCTGGCCGCGATGCCGCGCAGCCCCTCATCCACATCCTCGAGCGTCTCGGAGCGGACCACGGGCTCGTAAAAGCCCGAGGCCATGCCGTGAATGACAAAGAGTGCGCACAGCACCACCAGAAACGCCGTTCCGGAGAAGAAGTGGGTGGCGGTGATGACGGCGGCCACGACCATGAACTGAAACGCCAAGGATACCACCAGCACCGCCGCCCCGAAACGACTGTGGGCGACGGTGCTCAGACGCGCCCCCACCAGGCGCCCCAGTGCGGCGGCCACGGCACTCAACGCAATGAGCAGCGGAGAGATCTCCGCCTCGGCCAACAGGTACATCACCACCGAGGAGCCCAGCGCCAGATTGGCCCCGAACCACAAGAGGGCGGAGGCGTTGCCGAGCAGGAAACGCGGAGATCCCATGAGGGCCGGTGCGAACAGCGGCAGGCGCCCGCTTCGGGCATAGTGCCGCTCCCAGGTATAGAGCACCACCGACAGGGTGAGGGCGGCGCCGAGCACCGCGGCGTTGGCCACGCCGCTGAGCCCGATATCCAGAACGGGCAGCAGTGCCAGGATGACCAGCATCCCCAACATGCACAACCCTGGAGTATCAAGGCTCACCCGATCCGACCGGGCGGTGCGCTGCAGTCCCCTGAAGGCAAGACCGAGGGTGACCGCCCCGGAGATCCACGGCACGAGGAGCACGACCCGCCATCCGTGCCCGCCGCCCACACTCAACAGGGACGCGGCGATCAACGGTCCCACCAGGGCCGCCGCGGCACCGGCCGCGGTATACGCGGCGAACGCCCTCATCCGCGCGGAGCCGGTGAAATGATCCTGGATCAACCCCATGACCTGTGCGCTGAGCACCCCGGCTCCGAAGCCCTGTAGAAAACGCGCGGACACGAGCAGCAGGGTATCCGGAGCCAGTGCCGTTACCAGCCCGCCGAGAAGGAAGATCGAGAGCCCGACGAGAAAGAACGGGCGCCTGCCCCATGCGTCACCGAGCCTGCCACCGGGAACCAGTCCGAGTCCGAAGGTCAGCGAATAGGATGCGAGAAACCACTGGAGGCCGGAGGTCGGCGCGGCGAGGCTCTCTGCGGCAGCCGGGGCGACATACGAGACGGTGGCACTATCGAACAAGGTGGTGAAGCCGGCGCCGACCGCGCACCAGGAAACGATGCGGTTGGAACCGGATCCCTGGTCCGCACACGCCGCCGTGCGGGATGGATGCGCCGGCATTCTAGGAACTGACTATCTGATCCCAGGTTGTACCCGGACCATCGGCGCGTGCGTGCACACGCTGCCGCGGTGTCTTTTCTCCCGCGGTGATATCCACCGAGACCTCGTTTCCCGCCGGTGGGAGGGGGCAGGTGGCCAGGTCGGTGTAGGCGCAGGGCAGATTCGCGGCGTAGTTGAAATCGAGCACGATCTCCCCCGCGTCCGGACCTCCGTGAAGGCCGAGGGCCCGCAGCGCCTGGTAGGTGCTGTGTCCGGAGGTGCCGTCGCGGAAGAGCACCAGCAGCTCACCGGGGGCGTGGCCGTCGAAGGCCAGGAGGGTGTGCTCGACGCCGTCAATGCTGAAGACAACCTGCCCCGGCGCCCGGTAGACATGTTCAATGCCCTCCACCGCGGCGTTCACGGTGACCGGCCGGGGAACGCCGAAGGGCGTGAAGCTTGCGGTGATCCGCCAGCGCGGATCATGGGCGAAGGTGTCTGTTCCCAGGTACTCACTCAGGAAGGGGTGGGATTCCGCCTTGGGCCGGAGGATGAACCGTCCGCCACGCCTGGCCACCTCCACGGTGGTCACGTCGTGGCCGCGGGAATCGTCGCCGCGCACCGACAGCAGGATGCTTCCGCGCTCACCGATCCCGGTCAGTTCGGTGACCCCGCTGAGCGTGTGTCCCTCACCGTCCACCAGTTCCGCCGTCCCCAGGTCGGCGCTCACCACGTCAGCGGTGGCACTCCACGTCCCGGGCAGCCCGGGCACCTCCACCGGTAAATCACTGAGCCAGTACAGGCCGGTGACGGCGAAGAATCCCGTCGGCGAACGCCTACCGGCTTCCTTGTCCCTGCGCCAGGATTCCCAGTCCTCTAGGAGCCCGGGGTCAACTGCTGCCACTTCGAAGGTCATGCCACTTCCTATTCTGATCAACGTCGCTGCACGAATGCGGTTGAAGTGGATGCTACTCAGCCGGCGCGAACACTCAATCGAATCATTCAGCCCGGTTGCTTCCATAAGCCAGCCACCCGCTTGTCGACGCCACCACCGCGACACCACCGGGCGGGCCGGTGGTTCACCGCGGGACCGGCACCGCCGTCCCGTCGATGATGCCGAGCACCGTGTCAAAATGCGCGGAGGATTCCTGCAGGAAGGACACATGATCCTCGCCGTCGAGAAGGATGAGCTCGGCCCGCCCGTGCAGGTTTTTCACCGCCTCAACGTAGTGCTCCGAGTTCGCGGGAGGAACAAGTCCGTCATCCCTTCCATGGACAGCGATAACCGGAACTCCGCGGTTGATGTTCTGGATCGGATCCACACTTTTGTACTGGGCTGGTTTCTCCGAGGGAGTTCCCTTCATGGCCCTGACGATGTTGCGGTCGCCGTTGTCGGCCGCCCACACAAGATCCAGGGGACCGGACAGGGAGACAACACGGTCGGGGACGAACCTGGGGTTTCTCCCGAGCCCGTGGGTGTTCAGGTCCCCGCGGGTGCCGGCCCAGGTAGCCAGTTGCGCACCGGCGCTGTGCCCCGCCACGGTGACATCGTCGAGAGCAATCTCCGGATGCCGCCGTCCCAGGTAAGGGATCAGATCAACGGCATCGGCGACATCGGTGAATGTGGTGGGCCAGCCACCGCCGAGATCGATGTCCCGGTACTCCACGTTGAACACGGCCACGCCCCGCTCGGCGAGCCTGTCGGCCAGGCGCGCCGTACCGGTTGCACCCTTGTGCCACGCACCCCCGTGGACAAAGACGACCAGGGGCACGCTGCCGGCGACACCGCCACCGCCCGGAAGGTAGAGATCCCCCCAGTTCTGGCCGGGATCGGGTTCACCCTGCCGCACCGGGTACTGGATTCTCTCCACGAAGTGCTCGCCCAGATTCCCACCCGGAACCGAGATCACCGGCGCGGCCCCCTCCCTGATCACCGGGAGGGAGGGCGTGGGGATGGCGTCCACGGTCGCGGTCGGATCATTGACGGTAATATATATCATGACGAAGTTAACGTGAAAACGGATGTTTTTTTTTTTCAAGCAGAAGGCGCCAAGGTATATCTAGGCCGGTCGGGGGTGCGGGAGGTTGTGTATAAGAAACCCCCGCGGTCGCGGTCGGCGGGCTCTCGCTGATCGCCCTGCTGTCCGTGCAGGCGGTGAGCAGAACCCCGACCAGGAACGCGGATGCCGCGCACCCGCCACGGGCGAGGGAGCGATCCGTATCACCCAACCTCAGATGCATCAGGGCGTTCCTCTCTGTCACCGGCACAATGGACGCGCAGCGGCGTCCTTCGGTTCTGCCAACCCCTGTCGACGCCCCATACTAGTGTGAACTCCGCCACCCCGGTGCCCCGGCCACCGCACGGGGCGGAAACCGGGTCGTGGTGGCGGGTCCGGGCAGTGTCCGATCCCTGATGGAGGGAAACAATATAATGTGCCTTCTGCGGTATGGTAACCACTGCTCTTTCCGGCATGAGCCTGAAAGCTCCTTGAAAATATGGAGTAGTTATACACGCTGTCCGCTCTCACGATCGCCACACTCACCGCTGCGCTGGCTGTCTGCGGAACGGATGCGGGCACCACGGAAAGCACCACGACCAGCTCGGAATCGACCGAGAATGTGGCACAGAGTGCGTCAACCACCGCCACCCCCAGCTCCACCGCATCATCGGCGTCGACATCCGCGGGGTCCTTCGCCAACGGTGTCCTGGACACCCCCGACATGACCATCAGGGTCACGGATGTTCGCAAGATCGCCCCCGGGCAGCCGGGCAACCAATACAAGGATCAGCCTGCGATCGCATTCTGCTACGACATCAACAACAAGTCGGGGAAGAGCCTGACCCCGAGCAGCTCGATCTATTCCTTTAACGCCTACCAGGACAATGACCCCAACTTTATCAAGGAGCTGAAGGTCTCCCCGCATCCCGATTCAACGCTCGTGGGAACGCAGTCCGCAGAGATCAAGCAGGGAGGCACGCTTCAGGGTGCTGTGGAGTACACCCTCGATGATGAGGTGACGCCGGTTGAGCTCGTGGCGACCAAGGGCTTCGGAAAAACGGAGCTCGAACGCCAGACCTTCCCGATTCCCTGAGTCACCCCTGCTTCACCGCCTCATAGGCATCCAATGCCGCCCGCCGGGATTCCTTCAAGTCCACGATCGGCTCCGGGTACCCATCGGTTCCGTACTCGGGGATCCACCGGCGGACATAGATCCCCTCCGGGTCGAACTTCTTGGCCTGCGTCTCGGGATTGAAGATGCGGAAGTACGGCGCGGCATCATCTCCGCTTCCCGCGGCCCACTGCCAGTTGAAGGGGTTGGAGGCGGGGTCGGCGTCGACAAGCGTCTCCCAGAACCACTGCTCACCGTGACGCCAATGGATCTGCAGGTTCTTGGTGAGGAAGCTGGCCACCACCATGCGCACGCGGTTGTGCATGGTGCCGGTGGCCCATAATTCGCGCATGCCGGCGTCGACAAGCGGGATGCCGGTGCGCCCGGCGCGCCACGCCGCGAAATCTCTATGGAAGGAATCGTCGCCGGTGGCGTTCAGCGGGTTGCGTCCGTCACACAGCTTCCCGATCTCCGACGCGTCCCAGGCCCAGCCGAAGCGGTCGAACTGGGGCCGGACATTGCGAGTTGCCATATCGGGTAGTTCATAGAGCCGGTGCCAGGCGAAATCGCGCCACAGCAACTCTCCGAGAAATACCCCCGCATCCTCCCCCGCCCCGCTTATGGAAGCCCACACCCGCAGCACACTGATCTCGCCGAAGCGCAGGTGCGGCGACAGCCCGCTGGTGGCGTGCGCGGCGATGTTGTCGCGACCGGAGGCGTAGCCGTCGATCCCCTCCATAAAAGAATCCAGCCGTTCCCGAGCTCCCTGCTCCCCCGGCGTCCAGAGCTCGGCCAGTCCACCGGCCCACCCCGGTTCCGCCGCCTCGGGCACCTCCGCGACCGCGCCATCGCCGTGCAGAGCGGCGGGTTCGGGGTCACCGAGGGCGTCGGCGTGTTCCGCGGCCAGCCCGAAGGCGGCGCGGGCGAAGGGGGTGTAGACCTTGTATGGCGTGCCGGAGGCGGTGGCCACCTCCCAGGGTTCGGTGAGCAGGAATCCGGGGTGGCTGTGCACCTCGAGCCCCCGTTCCCGCAGGTCCGCCTTCATTCTCGCATCCATCTCACGTAGAGGCGCGTGGTACCTGCGGTTCCACGTCACCGCCGCGGCACCGACGGCGCCCGCCACCTCGGGCACGATGCGCGCCGGGTCACCGCTGCGGTGGAGCAGCGGCACGCCGAGGACGGCCAGGGATTCAGAGAGCTTCTCGACGCTCCGCCCCCACCACCACCGCGCCGCCGCACCGAGCGGCCGGGTGCCGGTTGCTGCGCTGGATTCGTCGATAAGCAGGGCCACCAAGGGTCCACGCTGCGCAGCCCAGGCCAGCGCGGGGTTGTCGCGGATCCGGAGATCATCGCGGAACCACATCAGCGTCGGAGAACTCATGTGGATCGAGTGTAGGCGAGGCCACCGCGGGATCGCCGGGGGCGTCTCATGCGGGTGGTCGTTTCCTAGGCGGAATCACGGAGGCTGCGGGCATAGAGATCGGCGGCCTTTATCGCCTCGACGACATCGGTAGGGGTGTAGGAGCCCGGCATCTGCTTGAGCGTCTCACCCTCGGAGCAGGCCAGTTCGGCGATGCGGTGGAGATCCTCATCGGTGGCGTCCCCGAGGTGGATCTCCTCGAGTGTGGTGGGCAGGCCGACGGACTGGAGGAATCCGATGTAGCGGTCCGCCTCCTCCTCCCCCGCGCCCTCCAGCATCAGCTGCACCCCGATCCCGAAGGCGACCTTCTCCCCGTGCGTCATGTGGTGGATGTCCCCACCTATGGCGGTGAACCCGTTGTGAATGGCATGGACCGCGGCCAGCCCGCCGTTTTCAAAACCGAGGCCGGACAGCAGCGTGTTGGCCTCGCAGATGTTCTCCAGGGCGCGGCTGACCACATGCGCCTCGTTGTCACGGAGCGCCTGGTGCGCAAAGGCGAGGATGGTCTCCTCACACTTCTCCGCCAGGGCGAGACCGGCGAGCGTGGGTCGGGCGGTGTCATCCATGCGGCGGGAGTTCGCGCGGTTGACTGCGCGGGCCTCGATGGCCGTCGCCAGCGCATCACCGATGCCGGAGCGCAGCGTGCGCACCGGTGCGTTGGCGATGATCCGCGTGTCCACGGCGACCAGGTCAGGGTTGCGGTCGTAGAAAAGGTAGGAATCGAAGACCCCCTCATCGGTGTAGATCACCGAGACGCGCGCAGTGGGGGCATCGGCGGAGACGGCGGTCGGGAACACTGCGACCGGCAGCTTCGCGTGATCGGCCACGGCTCTGGCGGTGTCGATGGTCTTTCCACCGCCGAGCCCGATGATCACCTCGTGCCCGCCGGTCCTGGCCCTTTCGGTGATCCGCTCGATCTCCCTGAGCGAGGCCTCGCCCCCGAACACCTCATGGTCGGCGGCGAGGCCGTCACCGATCAGCGATTCCTGGAGCTTCTCCCCGGCGATGCCCCACACGATCTCATCCGCAATGATCAGGGCGGAGGAGCCCAGCGGCCGCAGGTAGACGGCGGCCCGGTCAATGAGATCGATTCCCTGCACATAGCGTGCGGGGCTGGTGAACACCTTGTCGATGACGGTCACGGTTGATTCAATTTGCTCGGACACGATCAATTCCTTCCATAAGCGGTTGCCCTTGACAATCTCTGAGGTACACCCGCCACCCTAGGCGCGACGGGTCACCGCGGCATCGCGGGACGTCCACCGCGCTGCCGGCACTGCGGTCCCGTGGTTATCCTCGGGCCCATGGCACACTCCGACCCGCACTCCGACCCACACTCCGACCCGCACCGAAGCTCGATCAGATCCTTCCGCAACAATCCCGCAGACTTCCTCGCCGAGTCCCTCGGTGGTTTCATCGCCTCCCATCCCGACGCGCAATGGCACGACAGTGGTTTCATCGGCCGCGCCTCCGAGCTGAGCACGGACTCCGGTATTCCGGCGGTGGCGGTGATCTCCGGTGGCGGTACCGGCCATGAACCGATGCACGCCGGCTTCCTCGGGGCGGGCATGCTCGCCGCGGTCTGCCCCGGGCTGCTGTTCACCTCCCCGAATGCCGTCCAGATCACCGAGGCGACCCGCTGGGCGGACCGGGGCGCGGGAGTACTGCACGTGGTCAAGAACTACACCGGGGATGTGATGAACTTCCAGGTCGCACGGCAGGCGCTCGATGAAGTGGACACGAGGGTGGTGCTGGTCGATGATGACATCGCGACGCAGGACTTCGCCGATTCCGATGGGCCGGGGCGACGTGGCACCGCCGCGACGATTCTGGTGGAAAAGGTCACCGGCGCCGCGGCCCACCGCGGGTACAACCTGAGCAGGGTCGCGGAGCTGGGTCAGTGGGTGGCGGACAATTCCCGGAGCATGTCCGTTGCACTGGCACCTGGGCACCTGCCCACCAGCGGACGCGACACCTTTGATCTTCCCGTGGGGAAGATGGAACTCGGTGTCGGCATTCACGGCGAACGCGGAGTGGAAAGGCTCAACGTCGAGGAGGCCGACTCCATCGTCGCCAGACTCCTGGAGCGCATCGACGCCGCCCTCGGCCTCGACGAGGGCGATGAGGTCGTGTGCCTGGTCAACGGTCTCGGCGGAACCACAGAACTCGAGCTCCACCTGATCTACGGCTCGGTCCTGCGGGTGCTCGCCGGCAGGGGGCTGCGGGTGCGCAGGGCGATGGTCGGAACCTACGTCACCGCGGTGAACATGGCGGGCGTCTCCCTGACCCTGACCAGGGCCACCGACGAGATCGTGGAGCTTCTCGACGCCCCGACCACCGCCCCCGCCTGGCCCCGGGTGCTCGGCGGCCCCGCGGACGCCGCAGCTGCCACCCCCGCGCGTATCTTCCATCACGATGACCTGCCGGATTCGGGGGAGGAGAACGTCTGGTTGACGGGCTTTATCGCGCGCGTGCAGGGCTCCACCGATGATCTCACCGAGCTGGACCGCCTGGCCGGTGACGGCGATTTCGGACAGAACATGGATGCCGCCCTCGGCGAAATCGATCTCCCGCTGCGCGGTACCGATGCCGATGTCCTCCAGGCCCTCTCCCTCCGGCTGTTCACCCGCGCCGGCGGCACCTCGGGCGCGGTACTGGGCACGCTCTTCCGGGAACTGGGCACCGCGATGCGGGCCACGGATGACCGCGTCGCCGGGCTCGCCGCCGGACTCGACAGCGCACACCGCGCCATCACCGAGCTGGGAGGTGCCAAACAGGGCGACAACACGCTAATCGACGCCCTCATACCCGCAGCTCAAGCCGCCGCAGCCGCTACCACGAAGGATTTTTCCGGGGTCCTCGCCGACTGCTACACCGCGGCCGCGGAGGGTGCGGCCACGACGCGGGAGATGATCGCCAGGAAGGGGCGCGCCAGCTATCTCGGCGCAGCCTCCCGGGGTGTGGTGGATCCCGGCGCGATCCTCGTCGCCTGGATTTTCGGTGGCCGCGGAGACATCAGCGACTTCACCGACTAGGGCGTGGGAATGTACTCGCCGCTGACGTTGAAACTGATCTCATCGATTCCCAGCCCGTCCAGATCCCCCGACAGCGTGATGGCGAAATCGGCGGTCCTGTCGCGCTGCTCAATGACGTCGATGGTCACCTGGTCAAAGCGGTAGTGATCGCCGTAGACAACGACCGCCTCGCCGGGTTCACCGAAGGAGGAACTCACCAGGTGGTGACCGCTGAGTTCACGCCAGTCGGTGGCGGTGCCGGGGATGGTCTCGGCGCTGATGGTCAGGGTTTCGCCGAACTCCTCATCCTCATCGTCATCACCGTAGTTGTCCTCATCCGCCTCCGGCGCGTAGTCCGCCTCATCGCTGGCGACAACCACCGGTTCGCAGTCGATCTCGATGTTCAACCAGGATGAGAATCCCGTCTCATCGGGACCGTCCGCGGTTTCCAGGGACCACTCGGCCTTGGCCGGACGGATCTGGTCGGCGACCAGCTGCTGCCGCACCGGCCCGTCGTTTTCCAATGCATCGTCCGGATCGAAGACGTCGTCGTAGATCTCGCCGTCGCTCATGGTCATACACTCCTTGTGATCAGCTGAAAGCCTTGATATCTTTTCCAGTCCCGATACTAACCCGAAGCGGGAGGCGCGAGGCGGAAACACCGGGGCACATCCCCCGCGACCAAGTGGAGCAACCATACGTTCGATTCGGTTTCCGGGGGGCGTTCACGGCACGGTCAATCCGAAGTCGGCGCAGGGAAATGGCCCTGAGCCGCCCAGGACCCTCAATCGGATGAAATCTCGTGTTGATTCAGCACTCTCGAGACACGGGCTACGGTCTTCCATCCGATCCGGTAGGCAAACGTTGACGAGACGAAGAATCTCTCAAACTCAGCTGAAGTGCCCCGGGGCTGTGTTCCCCGGCGTTTACCCTGTCTTCTGTTCTTTCTGGGCAAGCCTCAAACAGGGCAGCCATGGTCAACCTTCCGAGCCCGGTGAAACGCTCTCCACATCAAGGAGCTCAGAAGGAACAAAGCTGCACCCCCGGAAACATACCGCGAAGATTCAACGCCCGCCGTTGCATCAACGATGATGGTTCCGATGATGACGATTGCGGCAAGGGGCATCGCAATGATCCCCGGACCACCGAAGTACCTCTTGGTCTGAGTGGATTGACTGTTGCTATCTTCCATTTTTTCGAAGGCACCATCGTGTCTTCGCGGTATCGATTTCTTTTCGGTGGCCATCATGAAGGATGCGCAGCAAGGATTCCACCACCGTATGTGAGTGCAACGATAAAGCCACCTCCTCGAAGTATGAACTCAACTGAACAATTCTGTGTCTCGTCCGCTTGTACCGCGGTAGCCACCGCTGGAAGCAACGTCAAACCCAGAACGCCCGCAAGCAATGCAGCTGCGGTTCATTTCGTGTCTCATCCCTCCTATGGTCTCTGGAGTATTTGGCACGCTTGCCGATAGCTCTGACCATATCGTGGGTGATGCCGCTTTCTAATTGCGGAGACATACTTTTACTCATTCGGCTACCAGGAAATGAATGCTGTTGACTTTTCGCATATGGAATGGCACTTCCTTCTGGGGGATGCGGGCCCGACCCCTCCTCGTCAGGCTGGAGCGGCACCACGCTGACAGTGCACATCAGCCCCATCGCGTAGGGGTCCGCCGTGAACTAAGGGCCCATGCTCCCAGATGACGGCCAAGGAAGCAGCACCAGGACTCTCAGAGATGCATTTTCAGGATCTGAAGAACCCTGGAGCACTACACATGCCCCGGAGTCTGGCACTGCGTACGGAGGATGAGGTTGGCTGGCCACGAAACCCTCATCTATGATGAATGCCATGTTGATGAAGGGAACCGCTTTCCTGCGGATGCGCCGCACCCGCTAAGGCGATCACCCACTCCCCGGAGAAAAAGTGACGCTGCCGTCGGCCAATTCAGCCGGGCGGTGGTTCTTCCCTGCCCGGCTCCATTCACACCGTATGGAGTTACCTCATGTCAGCATATTCCTCGGGTCGTCACGAGCACGGCCAGAATTTCCTCACCGATCCGCGCGCCGTGGATCTACTGCTCGCCCATGTTCATTCCACCTCCGGCCCCATCGTCGAAATCGGCGGTGGCGACGGTGCCCTCACCCACCCGATGGCGCACCTCGACCGCCCACTGACCGTCCTCGAGATCGATGAGCAGCTCTCGCTCCGTCTCAAATCGACGGTTGCGAATGATCACGTCCACATCATCAACGCCGATTTCCTGCGTTACCGCCTACCCGGCGATCCCCATGTGGTGATCGGCAACATCCCCTTCCACCTGACCACCGCCATACTGCGGAGGCTGCTCCGTGCGCCCGCATGGACCGACTCGGTGCTTCTCATGCAGTGGGAGGTCGCACGGCGCCGTGCCGGTGTGGGTGCATCCACGATGATGACTGCGCAATGGTCCCCCTGGTTTGAATTCACTCTCGGCGAGCGTATTCCCGCACGTTCCTTCACACCCCGGCCCGCGGTTGACGGGGGAGTCCTCATAATCAGGCGCCGCACCTCACCGATCCTCCCCGTGCAGCAGCGGAAAAGTTTCCACGAACTGGTTCACTCCGTGTACACAGGTCGGGGTCGCGGCCTCCAGGACATTCTGGAGCGGCGGCGCATCGCCCCACGCAGCGAATCCACTGCCGTAGTGGAAAGTCTCGGTATCCACCGGGCCGCCCTACCGTCGGAGTTGACCGTTGAGCAGTGGGCGGGTCTGTTCATGGGGGTTCGCCGGGGTCGTCGATAGGCAGGGAGGTACCCCGACTGGTGCGAGCAGATGCAGATCACGAAGGAGGACCGGGTGTTGTGAGCGCTGAAAGGGCCCACGACGTGCGGCTGTTCGCACCTCCATAAGCGATCATCACACAATGGCGATGGCGGCCTCCGGTGTTACCACGCGGAAACTGAAGGTCTCCTGCAGGTAGAGATCCACCACGCTGGCGTCGTGCTGGGCGTAGCCGATGGCGAGGTCCTGACCGCTCTCCATGAGGAAATCACCGCCGCGGGTGCTCAGCACCACCGCCGAGGAGATGCCCGGCGCCCAGACGATGGGACCGTCGAGAATACGGCCCAGGTGGGTGAGCAGCGGGGCTCCGCCGCGGTCACTGCCACCCTGGACGTTGATCCAGGCGTCCTCGCCGAGTGCGATGCCGTAGGGCCCGCCGATGCCGGCGTCGCGAAGCGCTGCAACCGCCGCGGCGACCCGCAGTGCGAAATCGCGGGGATCCTCACCGAGGACGATGGGCTCATGCGGTGTGGCCTGTAGGATACCGGTGATACCCACCTCGGACCAGCCGTCGATGATGGCGGCGTTTTCCACCCTCGCGATATTGAGCGCGGCGGCGTCGAGGGCATCGTAATCAACGTCCTCCGCACCGCGGGTGCCGGTTTCCAGCTCCTCGCGGGACAGCGGAAAATCGGCGCGGAGTTCGGCCAGCGGCAGCACCTGGCGGGAACGCGCGGTGACATCAGCGACCGGTGAGGCGACACCCGCCCCCACCCGACCGAGGGAGGTTGCGGAGTACTCCCAGCCGAAGGGACCGGCGAAATCCACCAGTTTCCTGGCTCCGAGGGCGACGGACACGTGGGAGGTCGCCTCCTCATCGATCTGCTTCCACATCTCCGGAGTGATCGGTGCACGCTCGCGTAGTAGATGGTTCATGTCAGTTCCTTTCGTTTTCTGTTTCCTTGAGTCCGCCGATGCCGAGTGATCCCTCCGCACCCTCATCGACCCCGGGGTCGTCGAGGGAGGCCAGGAGCTCCGCGGAGGGCGCGAAGAAGGTCGTTCCGGTCTCCGGGACCGAGAAGTCGAGGATGCGATCGTGCAGACCGGGCGGATCACCGATGAACATGCGCTCCAGCATCCTCTCAATCACCCACAACCTGCGTGAGTAGCCGATGAAAAAGGTCCCGAACTCGCCCTGCCCGGGGCTGCCGAAGGGCATGTTGTCGCGGAGAATGTCGAGCTCCTCACCGTTTTCGGTGATGGTGTTCAACGTCTTGTGGGACTTCTGCCCGACCTCGGCGTCGGCAAGCTCGACGTTGTCCGCTTTTCGACGCCCGATGATGGCCTCCTGCTCCTCGGTGCTCAGGGCGTTCCACGCCGCCAGGGGGTGAAGGTATTTCTGCACCACCACGTAGCTGCCCCCGGTAAACCGTGGGTCCTCCGCACCGACGAGCGTGGAATCGGGAAGCGCCGGGCCGACCGGGTTGGCGGTGCCGTCGACGAAGCCGAGCAGGTCGCGGGCGTCGAAGTAGCGGAACCCGGTGACCTCGTCGACGGTGCTCACCGCAGCACCCAGGGAATCCAGCAGCAGACGCTCCATCTCGAAACAGATGTCCGGGCGATCGGCGCGTATATGGAAGAGCAGGTCGCCGGGCGTGCCGATGGCCGTGTGCGTCTGGCCCACGAACTCCCTGAAAGGGTGCAGCTCGGCGGGACGCTCCATTCGGGTCAGCCCCGGCCAGATCTCGCTACCGATACCGACCGTGCACGACAGGGTGTTGCCGACATCGCGGAAGGCCACCGTTTTCACCAGATCCTCGATCCCGCTGAGTACTTCGCGCACCGAGTCCAGTGCCTGCTCTTCCTGCGCAACCTCCAACACCAGGAAACATGCCGATCGTGTCAGTGGTGCATCGACCGCCTGAACAGACGTTCCACTCTGCTCGGATCCCGCATTCGCCATCGTGTCGTCCTCCTTGGAAAATCTCTTCACCTGTAGATGCTACTCGGGAAATCGGGAGGCCGAGGGCATCCTGTAGTTCAGTGAAGGTTTCCCACAAGTTCACGGACGTGACCACCACTGGTCAAGAACCCGTCGTAGCGTCTCACCCGCGAGCCCAGCCGAGCCCGCTGACATGAAGCACATGAAAGGCAGCTAGGGCGTGTCTTGTAAAAGGTTGAGCCACGCGATCACTCCGTTGAGGACAACTGCGGCCCGGTACACGATCGCGAGCTTGTCATACCGAGTCGCGAGTCCTCGCCACTGTTTCAACCGGCAATAGCCACGCTCGATCACGTTCCTTCCCCGATACTTCTCCGCATCAAACTTCGCAGGCCTGCCACCCTGCATGCCGCGCCGCTTCCGATGCCCCTGCTGATCACGAGGTTCGGGGATCACCGCTTCGATGCCACGCCTGCGCAAGTACGCCCGGTTCGCCCGCGAGGAGTACGCCTTGTCGCAGAGCGCGGCATCGGGCCTGGTGCGACGGCCGACCCGCACTTGTTCCATGAGCGGGATGAACATCGGCGAGTCACCATCTTGTCCCGCTGAGCAAATCGTCACCAGCGGCAGGCCGCGCCCATCGACGAGCTGATGTGTTTTCGTTGACAAGCCGCCCCGAGAACGGCCGACTGCGTGGTCAGGCGGCTCGGTCAGCGGATTCTTGTAATTCGATATAGCCCTTTTTTACGCGTTTGGTGTTGGTCGCGTGCTGATGCGCACGAGCGATCGTGGAATCCACCGATACCGACCAGTCGAGCAGGCCCTCGCGGTCTGCGTACTCGTGCAGACGCGCTTGCGCCCGATCCCAGACACCATCGTCGGCCATGCGCCTATGCCACGCCCAGACCGTTTGCCAAGGCCCGAAAGCATCAGGAAGGTCTCGCCACGCGATCCCGCATCGATACCGGTAAATGATCCCCTCGACCATCAGTCGGGTGTCAAGCCCCGGGTTTTGTAGAGGGTGATTTACTTGTCGATCAGGCCGCGTAGGCCTGATACTTCTGCCATTCCTGGTGAACTTCCTTCGGCGGGCGATGAGCCAGTGCGGAGTGCAACCGGCGGTTGTTGTACCACCCGATCCACTTCGAGGTCGCCACGATCACATCGGTCAGCGCCGGCCACGTCCTGCGGTCGATCAGCTCGGCCTTGAACATCGAATTCAACGCCTCGGCCATCGCGTTGTCATAGGAGTCGCCGCGGGATCCGACCGAGGCCACGACCTTCGACTCCGCCAATGACTCGCCGTAGGTAATAGAGCGGTATTGCACTCCACGGTCGCTGTGGTGGATCAGCCCAGAGACGTCCTCACCAGCGCGAAGACGAGCCGACAGGGCCATATCCAAGGCATCGCGGGCCAACGAGACCCGCATGTGGTTCGTCACTTGCCAACCGATGATCTCACGGGTGTAGGCGTCCAACACAAACGCCGCATACACCCACCCGGCCCGGGTGGGGATATAGGTGATATCGGCGACCCACAGCATATTCGGCGCGGTCACGGCGAAGTTGCGCTCCACCAGGTCGACAGGACACTCGCCGGCGTCGGCGCTGCGAGTTGACGGTCTTTTCTTCCGCCGCCGGATCCCCTTCAGCCCGTCGGTCGCCATGAGACGCTCGACGGTGCAGCGGGCGACGTGACCGAAGGTGGCCTCGCGGTTGATCTCCGCCCACAGCTTCCGGGCGCCGTAACATGAGTAGTTGTCTTCGAAGATCCGGCGCAGTGCCCGGGTGATCTGCTTGTCCCGGATGGACCGGGCTGATTCAGGCCGTGATTTGTGGGCGTAATACGTGCTCAGGGCTATCTTCGCGCTGGTGGTGGCCAGGACGCGGATGATGGGCTCGACCCCGAACTGAGCACGGTTGTCGTCGATGAAGGTGACGATTACTTGTGTGGGCGGTCGAGCTCCGCCGCGAAAAAAGCCGAGGCTTTCTTGAGGATCTCGTTGGCGCGTTTGGCTTCGGCGAGCTCGGCCCGCAGCCTGCGGTTTTCTGTTTCCAGGTCCATCGATTCGGCCGGTGTGTCGGTTCCGGATTGCTTGTGGGTGCGGACCCAGACGCGCAGAGTTTCCTTGCTCACGCCGAGTTCGTCGGCGATGCGGGTGACCGCGCCCCGGGCGGTGACGGGATCAGCTTGAGCGTGGAGCACGAGTTCTACAGCGCGCTGCTTGAGCTCGACAGTGTATTTGGTGGGCATGTAAGGGTTTCCTTTTCCAATTTCCTACCCTCCATTAAACCCGGGGCGAACCAGGGCGTCGGCGAACGGGCGGCCCTTCTTGCCCGTGGGACCAGGCAACAAATCAGCAATCAGTGTCCATTGGTCGTCTGAGAGGAGCTGGAATCGAGACATACCTCCACGATCTCAGCTCCCACAGAATTCATTTGCAAGACACGCCCTAGTGAAGGCGTTCACTCTCCACAGCACACGCAGGATTCTCGGAACCATTGCCATTGCCTCAGCACTGGGGGTGGCGGTCGCACCCACCGGCCCCGTTCTCCAGGCGGCGGTGGCCCAGGCGGCGGAGGGCTACCCCAGTGACTCCGCCAAGCCGGACCTCGCCGCGATCCTCTCCGACTACAACACCTATTGGATCTCCGAGGGATCGAACAACCTTCACGGCAAGATCACGGAGGCCGGCACCCCGGTTCTCCAACGCAATGACGAGCTGACCTCGTGGATCAACCAGAACGCCACCGATGACCAGAGGTACAAGGCGCTGCAGGATTCCAACTTCAGCAACCAGTGGGTCACCGTCGGGCATGACGGACTCGGCGAGGTGCTGGGCAAGATCTTTGTCCAGGGCCACCTCGAAGGCAAGCTTCCCAAGCTCGAGGCACTGCTCAATGGCGACAACGGCATCGGACCGGGTTACCTGGGCACAGGCGCGGCAAAGAACGCGTTCAGCTACCCGCGTCCCTACCTCAACGTTGATCCCGCGGCCGCACCGGTCGAGGGTGACCAGTCCGATTGCGCGCCCTCGAAGGTCAACGGCTCCTCGCTCAAGGACATCCGCGCAGGCAGGACCTACACCGATGCGGAGGGCAATCTGAAGATCACCCGTGTCGCCCCGGCAACCGATGACGCCACCTACGGCAACGACGGCGGCACGCTCGATCCCGCCTACGGCGAGCCCGGCATCTGCACCGGCGGATCCTTCCCCTCCGGCCACACCACCGATGCCTACCAGATGGGAATCACCCTGGCCACGCTGGTCCCCGAGCTGGCCCCCGAACTGCTGAGCCGCGCCTCAGAGGCCGGAAACAACCGGATCGTCCTCGGTGTCCACTACCCGATGGACATCATGGGTGGTCGCATCTCCGGCGAGGCCACCGTGGCCGCACGCTGGAATGACGAGCGCTACCGCACCGAGGTCATCGAACCCGCCCGTCAGGAACTCGTGTCCTACCTCGAGCAGGAGTGCGGTGACACGATCGTCAAGTGTGCCGCCAGCGGAAAGTCCTACTCCAACGACTCCTTCGCCGGCAAGGCGCTTCCCGGCGGTACCTCCCAGCAGGTCACCGACCGCGGTTCCGCCGTCAGTGTCTACCGTGAGCGCATGACCTATGGTTTCACGCAGACCGGAGCCACCGACCGCCCAGTCTCCGTTCCTGAGTCCGCGCCCGCCCTGCTGATCACCGCCTTCCCCACGTTGAACAACGATCAGCGTCGTCAGGTTCTTGAGCAGACCGCCATCGCCTCCGGCTACCCGCTGGATTCCGCGGAGGCGAGCTGGCAGCGACTGGATCTGGCCGCCGCGACCAGTGCAACCGTACAGCTCAATGCGGACGGCAGCGTCAAGGTCACCACAACCGGTGGCCGGGCCACCGTTGTCAACGCCCCCGCTGACAACCTCTCCTCCGGTAGCAGCGCCTTCGCCTGGCTGAGCAGCTAGGAGCGCACCCCTGCATCCCGCCCCGGTGGTTTCCACCGGGGCTTTTGCCTGTCGACGCCCGGGAGACACCGCGGACGCGCCAGTGGGGGCTGCTATCCGGCGGCGCTCTCAACCAGGAGCTGGTCGGCGGGAAGCTGCGCGCCCAGGACCGGAGCCAGGTTCCGCTCGTAGCTGTCGTGGAAAAACTGCTCGCCGTTGAGTTCCGGCATCTGGCTGTTGAGCCACTCAAGCAGCGATGAATTGCCCTTGGCGACGGCTGCTGCGATAACCTCCTGATCTCCGAGCGAGGTGATACCGGTGCTGAAACCCGCCTGGGTGCCGGTCCAGGCCAGTGCCGCGGAATTGTCCACCAGCCAGGCGGTGGCGCGGCCGTCGAGAAGCGCGGCCGTCGCCTCCGAATTCTTGTCAACCTTCACCGCGCGGACGTCGGGATACCGCGAGGAAATGTAAGTCTCGGCGGTGGTGCCCCTGACCACCGCAACCCTCGCGCCATTGAGCTGAACCGGATCGGTGATCCCGGCGCTGTCCGGCGAGACAACCCCCAGCGACACCTTCATATAGGGATCGGCGAAATCGACCACCCCGAGGCGCGCGGAGTTGACCGTGAACGTGGCCAGGATGATGTCCGCCTCGCCGGACTCGACCGTCGGCACACGGGTATCGGCAGAGACGGGCACGAACTCGACATCGACGCCGAGGTCCTCACCGATGCGGTTGGCGTAGTCGATGTCGAAGCCGGAGTACACGCCGTGGTCATCAACGACACCGAATGGCGGACGATCCGGGTAGACGCCGATGCGTACCGTCCCGGACTCCCTGATCTCATCGACACCGCGGCCACTGTTGAACGCCACCGCGGGATCGGAGCTCTCGCTCGACGCGCAGCCGGAAACCGCCAGCACCATGATGGCGACGACTACCGCGACCACCCTGGAACCTGCTCTTCCGGGGAAGCTCCCCGCCGAACGAAAGATACTCATCGCTGTACTCCATTGTACTGTTGTGAGGATGGCGGGCCGGATTCACTCTACGATCAACTTATCGCCGATATATGCGCAATGGAATGGAACGCCGGTGTAATCACGCTCACTAGCGGCGACGGATGCGGCGTTCCGGTCGGATGATCCTAGTTCGGTTCCCTGCGTCCAAGGCGCACCTTCTTCACCTCACGCACCTTCTCCACATCGGCATCCTTGAAGCCGAAGAACCAGGTCAGTGTGAACGCCACCGTCAGCGCGGCACTCGAGGCGATGAGGAAGCCCCAGAAACTGAAGTCCATGCCCTCCGGGTTGATGAAGGAGGTGAATCCGATGAGCGATCCGGTGAATCCCCACATGTTGACATTGAACAACCCGGTGAGCAGGCCACCGACCGCTCCGCCTATGGAAGCCATGATGAACACCCTGCCGTACTTGAGGTTGACACCGTACATGGCGGGCTCGGTGATACCGCAGAACGCGGAGATGGCCGCGGGCCCGGAAAGTGTCTTGATCTTCTCGATCCTGGTCTTGATGAACACGGCGAGCACCGCTCCGCCCTGGGCGACCATCGTCGCGGAAATGATGGCGTTGAGATAGGAGTTTCCGTTCGCCGCGATGTCCTGGGCGACCAGAGGAATGACCGCCCAGTGCAGGCCGAAGATCACCAGTGACTGGTACAGTCCGCCGATAATGGTGCCCGAGATCGTCGGGGAGAGATCGTAGAGTCCCTGGATGCCCGCGGCGATTCCGGTGGAGATGAAGGTGACCACGGGACCGAGGATCAGCAGGATGGCGACGGAGACGATGACCACCTCAAACAGGGGAACGAAGATCATGCGCACCATGTTCGGGATGACCTTTTTCAGCCAGGGCTCAATCTTCGAGGCCAACCAGGCCGCGACGATGATCGGGAAGATGGAGTAGGAGTAGCTGGCCATGTGGAACGGTATGCCAAAGAAGTCCGAGTTCAGTGACATCCCGAGAATGGCGTTCTCCCCCTCGGTCTCTGATATGGCCACGAGGTTCGGATAGCACAGCACGCCACCGATGATCGAGACGATGATCGGGTCCGCCCCCAGTCGTCTCGCCGCGGTGAATCCGACGAAGATCGGCAGGAAGAAGAACACCGCGTCGCTCATCGCGTTGATGATCTGATAGGTGTTCGACACATCGGTGATCACGTTGAAGGTCAACAGCAGGGAGAGGATTCCCTTGATGATGCCGGAGGCGGCGAGCAGGCCGATGACCGGAATCATTGAACCGGTGATCACCCCGATGAGCTCCGAGAATCCGTACTTCACCCATCCCACGGCGGTGGTGGGCCGCTCCCGCGGTACCTCCTCGGCACCGTCGTCGGTGGCACCGTCGCCAAGTTGTGCGGTGATCGCCTCGTAGACATCCTCGACATCGGCGCCGATGACCACCTGATACTGGCCACCGGCCTTGACCACATCGATGACACCGTCGAGGTCGGCGACCACCTCGTCATCAGCCCTGCCCTCATCCTTCAGGTAGAAGCGCACCCTGGTGATGCAGTGGGTGACACTGCGGACGTTCTCGGCACCACCGATGTTGTGGATGATGTCCCAGGCGGTGGCATCGAAACCACTGAGATCGCCGGGGCGTTCGGCCAGGGCCACGGCACCGGCCACATCACCGGGCGGGTCGGATGCGGAATCGGTCGCCCCGCCGGCCGATTCGGCCTGCGCCCCGCGACCGGAAGCGGTGGCACCCGGATCCTTCAGGTGCACTGTGGCCACCTCATCACCGGCTGCGGCCTCACCAGGGATGATGTCAATGGACTCGACCTTCTTCTTCGAATTCGTGACTATCACCACCGTGGTGGTGGATTTGCCCGCGGCGGTAATCTCATCGACATCCATGGTGGCGATCTTCTGCCCCGCGGTGACCTCATCGCCCTTCTCCACATCGATGGTGAAGGGACGGCCCTCCAGTTCGACGGTGTCGATGCCCAGGTGGACCAGGAACTGCAGACCCGATGCGGTTTTGATCCCCACTGCGTGTCCGGTCTTGGCCACCATCATGATCGTTCCGGTGACCGGTGAGCGGACCTCCCCGCCCGGGGTGTCGGTGATGCCGAATCCCTCCCCCATCGTCTTCCGGGAGAAGACCGGATCCGGTACCTCGGTGATATCGATGATGGTGCCCGTAATCGGGGAAACCACCTGTTCAGTCGTCATTTTTTACTCCTTGGTGTAGTGCGAGCGCCTGATAGGGCGCAAGGGAAAGGTCCGGCACGATGACCGTGCCGGACCCGGGATAGTTGTCAATGAGGATTTCGCCGCCGAGGAAGCGGTGCGGGATCGGGATGCTCGTCGCCTCACCGGTGAGGTTGCACAGCACCAGGATCTCGGAGTCGTCCTGTCTGCGGAGATAGGCGTAGACGCCTTCATGGTCCGCGTCCCATATCCGGTAGCTGCCGTGGGATATGGCCCGCCGGTGTTTGCGCAGTGCGATCAGGTCCCGGTAATGCTGGAAGATCCGGCCGGTGGCCAGTTCATCCGCGACGTTGATCCGCTCCTGGTTCGTCGGAGCCAACCATGGTGTGCCCTCGGTGAAGCCGGCGTTCTTCCCACCGTCCCACTGCATCGGGGTGCGCCCGTTGTCGCGGGATCGGGCGTGGACGATCGCGAACGCCTTCTCCGGATCGACATCGGCCTCGAGCAGTGCCTGATAGGCGTTGAGGCTCTCGATATCAACGTAGTCATCAATCGAGGTGTACTCGGGATCGGTCATGCCGATCTCCTCGCCCATGTAGATGAAGGGGGTGCCGCGGAGCAGATGGATCATTGTGGCCAGCATCGTCGCCGATTCCACACGCAGGGCCTCCGGATCACCGAATCGGTCGAGGGCCCGGGGTTGATCGTGATTGTTCAGGAACAGCGCGTTCCATCCGCCACCCTCCTCCATCCCCTCCGCCCATTCGTTGAGCACCCTCTTCAGGTCGGCGGGGACATAGGGGGCCAGCGCCCATTTGTTTCCATCCAGGTAGTCGATCTTGAGATGGATGAAGCTGAAGACCATATCCAGGACCCCGGCGTCGGGGTTGGTGTAGGCCACGCAGCGTTCGATGCTGGTGGAGGACATCTCGCCCACCGTCACCGGGTCCGGCAATCTGCCGTATGAACTGGAGTTCAGCTCCCGGAGATAGGGGATCACATCGGGTCCGTCGGTGTACATGACCCTGGGATCCACGCCCTCGGCGGACGATGCCAGCTCGGGCAGCTTCCCGATCAGGTTGACCACGTCGAAACGGAACCCCGTCACCCCCTTTGCGATCCAGAAGTTGACCACGTCCGCCATCTCGCGCCTGACCTCGGGATTGCGCCAGTCGAGATCGGCCTGGGTGGGATCGAAGAGGTGGAGATAGTACTCACCGGAATCCCCGAAGGGTGCCCACGCTGCACCACCGAATTTGGATTCCCAGTTGTTCGGCAGTCCGCCGTCGGGGTGTGGTGGCCGGATGATGTAGTAGTCACGGTAGCGTCGCTCCCCGGCCAGCGCCCGTTGAAACCACTCATGGCTGGTGGAGGTGTGGTTGAACACCATGTCGAACATCACGCCGATATTGTGGTCCCGAAGCTGGCTGATGAGCTTCTCCACATCCTCCATCGTTCCCATGGAGGGATCGACGTTGAGATAGTCCGCGATGTCATAGCCGTTGTCATGCTGCGGCGACACGAAGAAGGGGCTGATCCACACCATGCCCACTCCGAGGTTGACCAGATGGGGAATCCTCTCGATGATTCCGCGGAGATCACCCACTCCGTTGCCATCCGAATCCTGGAAGGACTTCGGGTAGATCTGGTAGATCACCTTGTCTCGAAAGGTCACAGCAACTCTTCCCTTCCCAATCCTCAAAGCGTGGGTCCTGGTCGACATCGTGCGTGTCACGCCAGCCTATACGGTTTTCCTGTGAGGTGAATCACTGACCGCTAAGTGGTCTCCCCGCCCGGGCGGACAGGCACGCCGTCTGCCCTACACTCGGCTGAAAACCAGGAAAAGGAAGAAGGAGGAGAAGATGAAAAGGTACATGAGCGCAGTGATCCTCGGCGGCGCCGTAATTCTCGGTGGTTGCTCCACCACCGATGAGACCCCGACCCCGGACACCGCACAAACGGAAACGGCAACGACCGGGAGCCCGGATGCGCACGGCCACCACAATCACGACACCGACGGAGCAGCGGTCCCCGAAGCGATGGTACCGGCAGACAACCCGACCTATCCGGTGGGATCGACGGTCCGGCTGAACACCGCGCATATGGAAGGAATGCAGGGCGCGGAGGCGCGGATTGTCGGGGCCTACCGAACCTACGCCTATGCCGTGGACTACATTCCGACCACCGGGGGCGAGGAGGTGCGGGACCACAAATGGGTGGTGCAGGAGGAGATCCTGGATGCCGAGCCCGACCGCATTCCCGACGGCACGGAGGTGACACTGCTCGCCGACCATATGGACGGCATGGAGCGGGCGCGGGCGACGGTGGTCGGCTCCACGGATGAGACGGTCTACGTCGTCGACTACGACATGGACGGTATGACCATGCACAACCACATGTGGGTGGTGGAAAGCGAGATCGAACCGCTGTCCTAGCTGTACTGACCGCGACCCGACAGCCGCGCGGAATCTTCGGCCAGCGCCGCATGGGCTTCAGGGGCATCATGGTAACCATGGAGAATATGGATTCAATGGACATGAGCCACGCTGAACACCATCACCACATGGACCATGTGGCAATGTTTCGCCGCCTGTTCTGGATCACTCTCATCCTGGCGGTGCCCGCGGTCGCCCTGTCCCCGATGTTCGCCGCGCTGATCGGATATTCACTGCCCGATTCGGTGCTGCTGCACAGCGTGTCCCCCCTGCTTGGTACGGTCATCTTCATCTGGGGCGGACGCCCCTTCCTCAGCGGGGCGGTCAGCGAGATCCGCGGACACAAACCGGGAATGATGCTGCTCATCGGACTGGCCATCACCGTGGCCTTCGTCTCCTCCTGGGCGTCGACGCTGGGATTCTTCAGCCATGAGCTGGACTTCTGGTGGGAATTGGCGCTACTGGTCCTCATCATGCTGCTGGGCCACTGGATCGAGATGCGTTCCCTGGCCAGGACCACCTCCGCGCTCGATTCGCTGGCCTCACTCCTACCCGACCGCGCCGAGAAACTCGATGGGGAGAAGGTGATCAGCCTCGCCCCCGATGAGCTGAAGGTCGGTGATGTGGTCATCGTGCGCCCCGGTTCCACGGTGCCCGCCGATGGCCGCATCATCGACGGTGCCGCCTCGGTGGATGAGTCGATGATCACCGGCGAGTCCCGCCCGGTGCACCGTGGTCTCGGCGACACCGTCGTCGCGGGTACCGTGTCCACCGATTCCGGACTCCGGGTGCAGGTCACGGCCACGGGAGACAACACCGCCCTGGCCGGTATCCGGTCGCTGGTCGAGCAGGCCCAGCACTCCTCCTCGCGGGCCCAGCGTCTCGCCGACCGTGCGGCCGCCCTGTTCTTCTGGTTCGCACTCGGCTCGGCGGTGGTCACCGCGATCGTGTGGTTCTCCCTGGGACGCCCGGATGCCGCGGTCGTACGTGCGATCACCGTTCTCGTCATCGCCTGCCCCCACGCCCTCGGTCTGGCGATACCGCTGGTCGTCTCTATCGCCACCGAGCTCGCAGCCCGCAACGGAATCCTGATCAAGGACCGACTGGCGCTGGAATCAATGCGCACCGTCAACACCGTGTTCTTCGACAAGACCGGGACGCTGACCCTGGGCGAGCCGACCGTGACCGAGATCAGGGGTGAGGATTCGAAGCGGGTTCTCTCCTTAGCGGCCGCCGTGGAGGCCGGTAGCGAGCATCCCCTGGCCAGGGCCATTGTCCGTGCGGCACGGGATCGCGGACTCACCGTCCCCGCCGCCGATGACTTCCAGTCCTCCCCCGCCGTCGGTGTCCGCGCCACCGTCGCGGGGCAGGTCGTTGAGGTCGGCGGTCCGCATCTGCTCGAACTCCACGGGATCACCGCCACCACCGACGACGATGCCACGGTGTTGCATGTGCTCGTCGACGGCACCGTCGCCGGCACCCTGCTTCTCGACGACGCCGTGCGCCCGCAGTCCCGCCCCACCGTCGACGCCCTGCACGCACGGGGCACCGAGGTGGTGATGATCACCGGTGACGCACCCGCCGTGGCGAACCGTGTCGCCTCCGAGCTCGGCATCGACCGTGTCTTCGCCGGGGTTCGCCCGGAGGATAAGGAGAAGGCCATCGCCGAGCTGCAGGCCGAGGGCCGTACCGTGGCCATGGTCGGCGACGGCGTCAATGACGCCCCGGCCCTGGCCCGCGCCGATGTCGGAATCGCCATCGGCGCCGGGACCGACGTGGCGATCGCCTCGGCCGGCGTGATCCTCGCCTCCTCCGATCCGCGTTCGGTGCTCTCGGTGATCACGCTGTCGGAGGCTGCCTACCGGAAGATGAAGCAGAACCTGTGGTGGGCGGCGGGATACAACCTCGTCGCGGTACCCCTGGCAGCCGGCGTGCTCGCACCGGTGGGGTTCGTCCTGCCGATGAGTGTGGGGGCGATCCTCATGTCCGCATCCACGGTGGTGGTCGCACTCAACGCCCAGCTGCTGCGCCGCCTGCGGCTCTAGATACCGCTACACCCATGTGCCTGTGGCGGGAACGTCGGTGCTCAGCGAAACATGCTCCGGACCGAGCTCATCCAGCCGGTTCACCCCGAGCAGCCGGATGGTCCTAGTCATCTCCGCCCGCATGATCTCCAGCATCCGGGCCACGCCGGCGGTGCCACCGGCCATGAGTCCGTACATATAGGCCCGTCCCACCAGGGTGAAGTCCGCACCCTGCGCCACCGCGGCGAGCACATCGGCACCGCTCATGATGCCGGTGTCCAGGCCGATGGTCACCTGATCACCGAGCGCCTCGCGGACCTTCGGCAGCAGATGCAGGGGGACGGGGGCGCGGTCGAGCTGGCGTCCGCCGTGGTTGGACACGATCACGCCGTCGGCACCGTGGTCGATGCAGCGGCGGGCATCCTCGACGGTCTGCAGGCCCTTGCACATGAGGTTGCCGGGCCAGGCCTCACGGATCCAGTCCAGGTCATCAAAGGTCAGCGAGGGATCGAACATCGTGTCCACCAGGCTCGCAACGGTGCCGCTGTGCCGGGAGATCGAGGCAAAGCTCAACGGTTCGTGGGTGAGGAAGTTGAACCACCATTCGGGCCGGTAGGCGGCATCTACCACCGTCTTCAGCGTCAGCTGCGGGGGAATGGTCATGCCGTTGTGGACATCGCGGAGCCGGGCGCCGGCGATGGCGGTGTCGACGGTGACCAGCAGAGTCTTGAAGCCGTTGTCCCAGGCCCTCTGGATGAGTTCCCTGGAACGCTCACGGTCGCGCCACAGGTAGAGCTGGAACCAGTTAGTCCCGTCCGGGGCGTGCCCGGCCACATCCTCGATCGATGCGGTCCCCATCGTCGACAAGCAGAACGCGACGCCGGCGTCAGCGGCGGCGGCCGAGCCCGCGTACTCGCCCTCCGAGTGCATCATCCGGGTGAAGCCCGTGGGTGCCAGACCGACGGGCATGGACCAGCGCTCCCCGAACACAGTGGTGCTCAGATCGGCATCGGAGACATCGCGGAGCACGCCGGGGTGAAACTGCACATCGCGGTAGGCTGTGCGGGCGCGGTGCAGCGAGATCTCCGCCTCGGCTGCGCCATCGACATAGTCGAAGGGAGCCTTCGGGGTGAGTCGCCTGGCGATGTCCCGCAGGTCCCAGACACTGGCGGCCTTCGCCAGGCGACGCTGCTTGAAATTCAGCGTCGGCGTGGCGAAGTTCATCAGCGGGCGAAGCTCCGAATACGAGGGCAACCGGCGTTTGAGTGCGGTGGGGGTGGGACGTGACATTGGATTCTCTCTTCCCGAAGGTGGACTTTCCCGGTGACTACCGGACAATATTCAACGTACTCCGGGGGCGCACATCCGAACCCCGACTGATAACTTGGCACCAACGCCCGCCAGACAGAAGGATGTCATGTCACACCGCAACCGGACCCTCTCCGTGGTTATACCCTGCCTCAACGACGCGGATCTGCTGCGGACATGCCTGACTTCCATAAGCGAGCAGACCACCGCCCCCGACGAGGTCATCGTGGTGGATAACGGCAGCACCGACGACTCCGCGGCGGTCGCCCGCGCCATGGGCGCCACCGTGATCACCGAACCCCGGCGTGGCATCACCTGGGCGAATGCCGCGGGTCTCACCGCCGCCTCCGGCGACGTGCTCCTGCGTATCGACGCCGACGTCACCCTCCCTCCCCCCTTCATCGAGCACCTCCACCGCACCTGGGATGCGGCGGAGCGGTCCGGACCCCGCAGGGTGGTGGCCATCACCGGTGCCGGTGTCTTCACCTCCGCCCGCGGTGAGCTGGCCGGCGGACTCTATCTCGGTGCCTACCGTTTCTGCACCGGCCTGGCGCTCGGACACTATCCCTTGTTCGGCTCCAACTGCTGCATCCGGCGCGACTGGTGGGAATCCGTGCGCTCGGAGGTGGACATTGCGGACACCTTCGTCCACGATGACATGCAGCTCTCCTTCGCGGTCCGCGCCGATGAGACGGTGTGGTTCCAGGAGGATCTCGTGGTCTCGATGGACTCCCGGGCGCTCCGCGGCGCGGCCCAGCTGTGGACCCGCTTCGCCCGCGGTTTGCACACGGTGTTTGCCTCATGGCGCGCGCAGCCGCCCCACCGCAGGCTCGCCTCTCGAGGCACCACCTGGCGTTAGGTCCACCCGCGTAACAAACTCCGTGCAATGGGCATTATGTCCCCGCATTTGCCCAGGAGTTATCCGGCTCTTCGCGTTTCGGAGTGCGTAGCTGACCACGAGGTGGGGTTCGGGGTGGCACAACATAGAGGGGCCCTGGCCGGTACAAGATGAGAGTTACCACACCATCATCTGACCGAACCAGGACCCTACTGTGCAGCCTAGTGGCAACCTCGTCGCCGACACCATCTGCCGCACCGCGGAAATCGGCCTGACGATCACCGGTGCCGCCGACGCCGGAAACATCACCATCATCGACGCCACCCCCGTGACCGTGAACAACCTCTGCCCGGACTGCGGACAGTCCGGGAAGCTGCGCGACCACACTCTCCGCCGGCTCGTCGCCCTGCCGGTCGTCGGGTCCCCCACCCGCCTGCACGTCCGCGTCCCCCGTTTCACCTGCAGCAATCTGTCCTGTGCCAGGAAGATTTTCCAGGCTTCACTCAACTGCGCTGATGACGGGGCCAAGATCACCCACCGGGTCACCCGCTGGATTCTCCAGCGCCTGGCGATCGACCGGATGAGCGTGTCCGCCACCGCCAAAGCACTCGGCGTGGGCTGGGAACTGGTCAACCAGGTCGCACTCGATGCCTGCCGGAGCCTCGTCTACGACGACCCCGGACATCTGGACGGCGTGCGCATCCTCGGCGTCGATGAGCACGTCTGGAAGCACACCCGACGACCGACTGAGCCGTCCAATCTGGTGACCATCCTCGTCGACCTCACCCCGCTGGTGGATGGCCGTGGGCATGCCCGCCTGCTGGACATCCGTCCCGGTCGTAGCGCGCAGGTGCTGCGCACGTGGCTGCAGGAACGCGACCCTGATTTCCGGGAAAACGTGCAGGTGGTGACGATGGACGGGTTCACCGGCTATGCCTCAGCCGTGGACCAGGTGCTCCCGGATGCCCGCAAGGTGATGGACCCGTTCCATGTGGTGCATCTGGCTGCCGACAAGCTCACCGGGTGCCGGCAACGCCTCCAACGTGAGACGACCGGGCGGCGTGGGCGCAAGGATGATCCGTTGTACAAGTACCGGAGGACCCTGTTGACCAGGACGAACTATCTCACCGACCGGCAGAAACAACGACTCGACATGTTGTGGGCCACCGACGATGACTACGTCGCCCTGGAAGTGACGTGGTTGTTCTACCAGGATCTGATCGCAGCCTACGGGCATCCGAAGAAGTCGGAGGGCAAGAAGCTGATGAGCAGGGTGATCAACAGCATCCGCAAGGGGCTACCCGCAGGGCTGGAGGAACTCGCCCAACTGGGGCGGACCCTGTGGCGCCGACGCGAAGACGTGCTCGCCTATTTCGACATCGGCGCGTCCAACGGCCCGGTCGAAGCGATCAATGGTCGGCTGGAGCACCTGCGCGGGATCGCACTCGGGTTCAGGAACATCAACCACTACATATTGCGGTGCCTGATCCACTCCGGACAGCTGCAGGGAAAGATCAACGCACTCTAAATCGTGAAGAGCCAGTTATCCGCAGAGCACGTCGTTTGTTACATCGAGGCGGAGTCAGCGTCCCGACAACGCAGCATCGATCGCTTCCGCCGCGGTGCGGTGGATGAAAGTGAAGCCGGAGTCGGTGAGGGCGGTGGGTAGGACGTGGGCGTCGGCAAGCAGCAGGGAGTCCGCGGCCTGCCTGCTCAGCACCGCCCGCAGGGCCCAGGCCGGCACCGGGAGCAGAAACGGCCGGTGGAGCCTGTGCGCGAGGTAGCGTCCCGTCTCATTGGCGGTCACCGCCTCCGGGCCGACGAGGTTGACGGGGCCGTCGATTCCCTCATCGATGATATGCCGGATGGCGCGGACCTCATCGGTGAGCGAGATCCACGGCCAGTACTGCTGACCGGAGCCGAGCGGCCCGGCGAGTCCGAACCTCGTCAGCGGTATCAACGGTTTGAGCAGCGCCCGCCTGTGGAGCAGCGGAGCGGTGCGCAGCAGGGACACCGGGCCCGGCGCGCCCTGTGCCGCGCGTTCCCACGCGATGCACACGTCGGCGAGGAAGGTGTCACCGGCGACGGTGGACTCCGAGATGGTCTCCCCCGGGAGGCTCCCGTAGAAGCCGACCGCGGAGGCGGAAACGAGCCGGGGTGCGTCGGCTCCCAGCTTCTTCAGGGCGTTGACCAGTGTGTTCGTGGGTTGAAGTCGCGACGATAGCAGGGTTTTCCGGTACGACGGTATCCACGGAAGCCGGGAAATGGAGGCACCGTTGAGGTTGATCACCGCCTGCGCACCGACCAGTTCCTCGGCGTCCAGCTGTCCCTCCGCCGGATTCCAATACACCTCGCCCCGGGTTTCAGGAGTGTGCCTTACCAGTGTTTTCACCGCCACACCGTCCGCGGCGAAGGATTTGACCAGCGCGGTACCGATGAGGCCGGACGCCCCGGAAATGACGATCGTTCTATCAGCCATGGTGAGGATTCCTTTCAGAGTGTGGCCCCAGCATAGGGGCACCCCGACGATCCCCGCCTTTCGACGCCCCGCCACAGCACCTTCCGGGTCTCGACTCATTCGGGTGGTCGTGGCACCGCCTTGTCACAAAGTCCGTACAACACCCGTTTCGGCTCCGCCTTTTCCCAGGACGCGGGAGCAGGGCACGCAGTTTGTTACGGGGCACCCGTCCCGGGGTCCTGGAAGACGAAGGTATCCAGAAACGTCGCGGCGCGCTGCGAGGAGGGGGCGGTGAAGAAGCGCTCGGGTGTGTCGATCTCCACGATCCTCCCGGCATCCATGAATACCACGCGGTCGGCGATGGCGCGGGCGAAGCCCATCTCGTGGGTGACAATGAGCATGGTCATGCCCTCGCGCGCCAGCTCCAGCACCACGTCGAGGACCTCGCGGACCATCTCGGGGTCGAGGGAGGCGGTGATTTCGTCGAGAAGCAGGACCTCGGGGTTCATCATCAGCGCGCGCACGATGGCGATGCGCTGCTTCTGCCCGCCGGAGAGCTGGTGGGGTTTGGAATCTGCGCGGTCGAGCAGGCCGACACGGGTGAGGAGTTTCTCCGCCTGCGCCCGCGCAGTTGCCTTGTCCCTATGCGTAACGACGGTCGGCCCCAGCAGCAGGTTACCCATCACACTCAGGTGCGGGAACAGCTCGTAGGACTGGAACACCATGCCGATGCGCTGGCGCACCTGCTCCCACTTCGTGCCGCGGACGTTGAGCTTGTCGCCGTGGAAGGTAATCGACCCGCCCTGGATATCCTCGAGCCCGTTGACGGTGCGCAGCAGGGTGGATTTGCCACAGCCGGAGGGTCCGATCACGGCGATGACCTCGGAGCGTTGCACGCTCAGCGAGACATCCTTGAGTGCCTTCACCCCGGTCGGGTAGATCTTCTCCACGCTCTCAAGCGTCAGAATCGGCTCACTCATGCCAGTTTCCATTTCCTTTCGAGTTGCCTGGAGAACCAGGAGATGGGGAAGCACACGATGAAGTACAGCGCGAACACGGCACCGTAGACCCAGAGGGCGGCGTCGGGGTAGTCGAAGCGGTTGGCGTCGATAATGCTCTGCCCCACCTTGAGCACCTCAATGACCCCGATGAGCACCACCAGGGAGGTGGTTTTGATCATGCGGGTGCTCAGGTTGACCACATTGGGTACCAGTGAGCGCACGGCCTGCGGCACCACCACATAGCGGGCTATTTGGAGTTTGTTCATGCCGATCGCCATGGCCGACTGGTACTGGTGCTGCGGGACGGCCTGGAGGGCTCCGCGGGTGAGATCACCCATCTCCGCGGTACCCCACAGCGTGAACACGATCACCGCAGCCATCTCACCGGAGAGATTGACCCCGAGCAGCGTGGCGGAATCGAAGAACACCACGAACAGCAGCACCAGGGGAGGCATCACACGGATGAAGTCGAGGTAGATCCTGGTGATCACCCTGACCACGATGCTCCGGCTCGTCATGATCACGCCCAGGGCCAGGCCGAGAACCACGGAGAACGCCATCGCGATGAGCGCGATCCGCACGCTCACCCACAGTCCCGCGAGCAGGCGGATGAAGTTCGAGCCCTGAAAGAGGACGGCGTACCCGGGTTCCGCGGCGGCGAGAAGGAACTGACTACTGTCCAAGATAGACATTGCGCACCTTCTTTTCGGCCAGCGCCGCGAGCAGCGAGATGGGCAGGAGAATCACCAGGTAGAAGAGGACGAGCACCACGAGAGCCTCCGAGGTGGTGTAGTCATTTCCGATCTGTTCCTTGGCCACATAGACGAGATCCGGAAGCGCGAGAATTGAGAACACGGATGTTTCCTTGATCAGGAAGATCACGTTCGCGGTCAGCGCGGGGATGGCGTAGGAGAAGGCCTGCGGGAACAGCACATGGCGCATGATCTGACCGCGGTTGAAGCCGAGCGCCTGCGCACTCTGGGACTGGATCGGTGCGATCTGCTCGAACCCGGAGCGGAACGCCTCCGACATGTAGGAACCGCCGAGAAAGGCGAGTCCGATATAGGCACAGGCTTCCGCGCTGAGCACCACCCCCAGTTTCGGCAGGCCGAAGTAGAGGAAGAACAGCTGCACCAGCAGCGGGGTGTTGCGCGACAACTCGATGTAGGCGGCGACCACCTGACGCAGCACCGGGATATGGAAGACCTGAATGATCGCGCAGGTCAGACCGACCGTAAGCGCGAGCACGATGCCCACCGCCCCGATGCGCAGCGTCAGCAGGGCCGCTTCGCCGTAGACCGGCAGCGATTCCACAATCACCGCATAGTCCATGAGACTCCTTTTGTCCTGGGGTGGAAAGGGAAACGCGCCCGCTTATGGAAGCATCCATAGGCGGGCGCCGTATCCGCAGGTCTACAGCTTGCCGCCCTCAACCACGAGTTCATCGGCGGAGATGTCGGTGCCATAGACGGGCTCGAGCGTCTGCTCGAAGTCCTTATGGAAGAACTGCTCACCGGCCAGGTCGGTCAGCTGGTTGTTGAGCCATTCCAGGAGGGTGGAGTTGCCCTTGGCCACGGCGGCGGCGATGGTGTCCTGGTCGCCGAGGGAGGTGATCCCGGTGGAGAAGCCCTCCTGGGCGCCGGTCCAGGCGAGTGCCTCGGTGTTGTCGGTGACCCAGGCGTCGGCGCGGCCGTCGAGAAGCGAGTTGGTGACCTCGGTGTACTGCTCGAACTTCTGCACCTTCGCATCGGGGTAGTTCGCCTCGATGAAGGTGTCGGCGGTGGTGCCCTTGACCACGACGATGCTGGCGTCCTTCAACTGCTCCGGGTCGGTGATCTCCCTGTCACTCGGTGATGCCACGCCGAGGGAAACCTTCATGTACGGGTTGACGAAGTCGACCTTCTCCTTCCTCTCCGGGGTGACGGTGAAGTTGGCAAGGATGATGTCCACCTTGCCGGATTCGAGGAATTCCACGCGCGAGGCGGCCTCGACGGGAACGTACTCGACCTCGACGCCGAGGTCCTCGCCGATGCGGTCGCCGTAGACGATGTCGTATCCGGTGTAGTCGCCGCTGCTGTCGATGGACCCGAAGGGTGCCTTGTCCGCGAAGACACCGATGCGGACGGTGCCGGATTCCTTGATCTCATCGACGGTGCGGCCGACCTCGGAGGCCGCCGTGGTCTCCGAGGAGGTGCCGGAGCTCGCGGTATCGCTGGAGGAGCAGCCCGCAACCGCCAGCGATACGGCGGCGAGAACGCCCGCGATCATGGTGCTGCGCTTCTTCCAGGATGCGCGGTGGGTTCCGAAAAGGCTCATGGGTGATTCTCCCTGGGTTCATGGTGATGCTCTGTGCCCTGAGATGGACCGAGCAGTTGCTAGACCAAGATGTCTAGAAATACCGTACCGTGCGGTTGGTGTTTCCGGGTAGTTTCTGTAAAAAATCCTGTCGACACCCCGCCCTCGGCCGCGAGTTGTTGAAGAGTTGTTTCAAACAACTTTTTATAACTATGCGTATTCTGCGGTCTCGTTCTGCCGAAGGCACCTTCTCACTTGCCTTACACCAGCCACATCGTTCCGACATTTCCACAGGACGGGATCGCAAACGACAATGTAGTTTGTTAGAGAAGCCCCCACCTGGCGCGAAGTTGTTGAAGAGTTGTTGTGGCGGTACCCGACGTAGTCGCTGAACTCACATCACACCAACAGGCTTAGTTCCCCAAACGAAAAGGACTGTAATGATAACGATCAACGACGTCGCTCACACGTTGCGGACGGCACACCCCAGAGACCCCCGACAGCGAAATCTCAGCGTGCGCCAGGAGCCGGACGGGTTGAGTTGAGGCAGATTCTCGATCTAACGCGACTGACAACGGAAGAAGAGAGCCGGGAGGAATACCTCGGGGTCGTGACTAAGCAGCTTCTTCAGGAAGAACTGGAGGACGAGGAATTGGACAGCCCTCACTATCAGGCAATCTCGACAGAGAACGGATGGAGGGAACGACCACAGGACTTCCAGATCAGCTACGAGGCCGAGCGCATAGTGAAGGAGCTGTGGATGGAGGAGTCGCAGCGAATCCGAGAAATCCCAAGCCGATCTCGTCTTCAGTGAGGACAGCTCAGATGCCTTCACCATTCACTTCGTACCGGGTGCCGCGCCTCCCTCGTCCTCCCATCATGGATACAAGGTTGGCGTCGATAAGCTGTCCGAGTGCGTAACGCACCTGCCCCTCGGAGAGTTCGGTGTTGTTTGTCATACGTAGAACAGTGTCATTTCCCGCCGTGATCGACCGATAAACAGCCTCCGTGTTCGGACCCAGCGCACGGACATCCGCCATCGTGAGTGCTTCCACTGTCGGCTCAGTTTCCCGCGGTGGTTCGCGATCGGAGACTAACCGCAATTCTCCGTCAGTTTCATCAACAAGCCCCGCCCGGATCATTTCTTCAATGTCTCGAAATACATCCTGAGGTGCAACGCGGATGAACTCCTTCACCGCCTTGGATCTCGCCCAGGTTTCGCCTCGAAACAGCCCCACGAGGATTTCCTTCTTAATCCATGACAGTGGACCGGGAATCGTACGCAGCCACTCCTGTTCTTCCCCATCGTATCGGTTCGCGCGAAGGAGATTCACAGTGAACGCCACACCATTATCAAAGAACAGCGGATCCGGCTTTCCAGCCATGCGCATCGCGTGATAAACCTCCTGGATGCCACCGCCCTCACCCTCAATAATGGGGCGACCGTCCGATGTTTCAAGTCGCTTTGCGATCTCATAAACCCGCTGGTTTACAGCCACTTTGGCCAGGTCAGATGACTCCAGCTGGGCAATGGATAATCCTTTCAATCCACCCGGACTCTTGATGATGAGCCGATCATGAAGTACTCGGATTTCCACTCGCTTACCTGCATCGACAGTGTTTGGGCCCAAATCTCGGTGCACGAATGCGTTGGCCAATATCTCGCGTACCGCCGACATCGGGAATTCAGGGCGGGATTCCATATGCCCGTCCGCGCTGTACGCACGTTCCTCAGATATATTGTCCCGAACCCAATCCATTGTCTCCTCCAACAGGAGAGGAACCGGGCCTCCGAAGTCCCTCAGATTCCTGGTGCGCACCCCGAGATCATTGTGGGGAACCCTCACCGCAGCCGTTGCCGCGAGTGAAGGGAATTTTTCCTCCGGCAGATATCCCATGGTGTAAAGCCCGCACATGCGGAGCTGCCCATTACTGTCCGTCACACCAGTGATCTGGAGAAGCTGGCCGTCATCAGCAATTTTGGCGACGCGGTCGTTCTTGCGGCGGGCACTGTTCAGATACTGCTTCAGCAGAGTCGAATCCAGTTCTGCTGCGCTGGTACCAGCCTGAATCTCCATGTCGTAGTGCACATGGTCGTGGGCATGCAGTGCCGCGATTTCGATCATTCGAAGGTCATTTTCGTTCATGACGTAGTCTCCGTCGGACTGGCGAAGATACGCCTTATTCTTAAACCGCGCAGGTTTAAACTCAGGAGACAGGGCCGTGACGTCAATGACCAGAACGGTCTTCCCCTCGATCTCAATATGCACAAAAGTGAGAAGAGGAGCCGGCACGATAGCCTGCCGCGTCGTATTGGCAATACGACTTTCCACATTATGAGCATCACTGACACCGGAAACTCGAAAATTCGCGTTCTCCTCAATTCCCAAAAGAAGAGTGCCACCCTCTGGCATATTCGCGAATGCCGCAATAGTCTCAAAAGTATCGTCTTTAGCCCCATTACCTGCGCGTTTGCATTCAATCGCGGTGTTATCGCTTCCGAACCTCCGAAGGTCACGGAGAATCCGGGCTAGAGACTTCGCATTCCAGGTCATGGTTACAATTTACATTCTTCATTCCAACTTTGACTATTTGTTTCCAACTTTGAGTCCCAATTTCACACTTTCGCACTTTCCAACTTTCACTATTTCGCCATGTTTACACCCCCCAATTGCGCCTTTTCGAACACTCCCGCGCGCCCCATAGAATCGGCGTCCACCTCAACCGTTACCCTGTACTCCATGATCACAGGCGCATTAAAGTCCCAGGTGGACAAAATCTGGGATACCTTCTGGTCGGGCGGAATATCAAACCCGATCACGGTGATTGAGCAGTTCACCTATCTGCTGTTTATGAAGCAGCTCGATGACCGCCAGGCCAACAATGATTTCCAGCGCTCCATCGGCGTCGAACCCTCCACCGCCGATATCTTCGACACCGATCACCAGCGCCTTCGCTGGCGCAACCTTATGGAAGTTTCCGATGGAACGCAGCGCCGCGAGCTGATCGTCTCCGAGGTCTTCCCCTTCCTCCGAACGCTCGGCGGCACGGGTTTCGGTCAGCACATGAGCAATGCCAACTTCGGCGTAGAAAGCCCCGCGACCCTGATTAGCGTGATGCGTCAGGTCAACGATCTGTCCTTCGCCAACAAGGACATCACCGGCGATCTCTACGAGTACATGCTCTCCAAAATCGCCACGTCGGGCACGAACGGACAATTCCGAACACCCAGCCACATCATCGATCTCATGGTCGAACTGATGCGCCCCTCCCCCACCCAGCGCGTCATCGATCCGGCGGCAGGTACCGCCGGGTTCCTCGTGGCTGCGGCGGAATGGACCCGCACACGGCACGAGGACGAGCTTTACGACGCCCGCCTCCGCGCACTCTACGAAGCTTCCGGCCTCACCGGATTCGACTTTGACTCCACCATGGTCCGCATCGCGGCCATGAACATGTTCATGCACGGATTCGAGAACCCGAATATCAGCTACCGCGATTCCCTCCAGCAAATCCCCGACGAGGACCGCGAAGCATTCGATCTGGTGCTAGCCAATCCACCGTTCGCAGGCAGCATCGATGAGACCAATCTCGATCCCAGCCTCGCTGGTCTGATCACTTCCAAGAAGACGGAACTGCTGTTCCTCACCCGTTTCCTCACCCTGCTCAAACCCGGTGGTCGACCTGCGGTTATCGTCCCAGAGGGTGTGCTTTTCGGTTCCACCAAGGCCCATAAGCAGCTGCGAAAGCACCTGCTTGATGATCAACGCCTCGACGCCGTGATCAAACTTCCCTCCGGCACCTTCAAGCCGTACTCCGGCGTATCCACTGCCATCCTCTGCTTCACCCGCACCGACCGCGGAGCCACCGATGATGTGTGGTTCTACGAAATCACCGCCGACGGCTTCTCCCTCGATGACAAGCGCACTCCGCTTCTTGGCACCCACCTCCTCGGCCCCACCCCCACCGTCCAAGACAAAAATCCAGAAGATCCTGACGATCACCCCGATCCGGCCACTCTTACCGAGGAACAGCACAAGGCCAACAACCTTCCCGATGTCCTCGCCCGTTGGAACCAGCGCACCACCAGCGAACGCGCCCGAGCCCGCACCGAGCAGTCCTTCACCGTACCTGCCGAGGAGATCAGGGCCGCCGACTACGACTTCTCGATGAACCGCTACAAAGAGATCATTCTCGACGTCGAGGAAACCCGCGACCCCCTCGACATCCTCGCCGAGATCAAAGCACTCGACCGCGAGATCGCTGAAGGGTTGAGCGCGTTGGAGGATATGTTGAAATGAAGGTTAAAGACATACTCGTAGAGTTCAAAGAAAACCCAAGGCTGGGGTCCTCACCGGAAGTACTCACACTGACTGAAAGGAATGGATTTGTTAGACAATCTGACCGTTTCAATAAGCGGTTGGCTACAGAAGACACAAGCAAATATAAACTCATCCATCAAGACGAGTTTGCCTTTAATCCCTATCTTCTTTGGGCTGGAGCAATTGCAAGAAACTGCGAGTTCATTGAAGGTGTGATTTCTCCGCTTTATCCAACTTTTAGAGTTAAATCAGGGCTAGATCCCGCTTTCGCACAGCATTTCTTGCTGAGCCCCCAAATGATCGCCAAGTACGACTCCATTGCGTTTGGCTCTGTACCACGAAGGCGGAGAAGTTCAGTACAGAACTTCTTAAACCTTAGTATCCCCGCACTCCCCCCACTCGCCGAGCAGCGGCGGATCGCGGAGATCTTAGATCTCAACCATCGAATTTCAAGTAGTCTCGACCAGGAAATATCTAGGCTCGATGAGCTTGAGAAATTTTCGTACTTGAAGTCTTTCGGTAACGACCCGACTACAACAACGACTCAGGAAGTTGCTGCTCAAGGCAAGGGCTCGATTCGCACTGGTCCGTTTGGAAGTCAGCTTAGGCACGATGAATTCGTCTCGGAGGGGATCGCCGTGCTGGGCTTAGACAATGTCGTTGCCAATAGATTCCAGTGGGTTAAACAACGATTCATAACTCCTGAGAAATACGACGAACTCAGGCGATACAAGGTGACTCCTGGAGACGTCCTAGTTTCAATAATGGGTACCACCGGACGTTGCGCGATCGTCCCTGACAACATCCCGACAACGATCAATACCAAGCATATTTGTGCCATTACAACAGATCATTGCCGCATTCTTCCCGAGTTCCTTCGAGCTTCCTTCCTCTGGCATCCTTCGGTTCGCCAGAGCCTCATGCAACAGACCAAAGGAGCAGTGATGGCTGGGCTGAACATGGGGATCATCAAGAAACTTCCCTTGCCAGCTCCCGAAATGTCTAGGCAGTTAGAGTGGGTCAACTCACTAAGATCAATAGAAGTCCTGAGGCAGGAATTATCCAAGAAACAAGCCCTTTGTCTTGAGCTTTCAACATCGCTAAAGGCACGTGCGTTTCAAGGATCTCTTTCGGGATTCTTAAGTTCGTCTCCAGCTTCGGTTGCGTGAGCCAATTGCCCGCTAGCGATCCCAGTTCTCTCGAATACATCCTGAAAGCTGTAACTCGGCGTGCCAGGGGCGTCGATAAGCAGCGATCACTCAAACGCCTCCGAGCAACCCCGCTACAATCAACTCAGATACCCTCGCCACCAGCACCGGAGCACCCATGACCACAGCGACACCGCAGACCAACTTCGCGTTCGTGGGCCGGGTATGGCCGGCACTGCTCTACGATTGCCGCGAGGCCGAGCGCAATGCGCTGTCGAACCCGGTGGCGTCCTGCTTCTTCTCCCGGCGCGTCCTCGAACGGGTTGTCCGCCACATCTGCGAGTTCCGCAACCTCGATGAGGCAAGCGACACCAGCCTGTTCGCCCTCCTCCAGGACCGCCGCTTCACGGCCATCGCAACGACAATGCAACTGGACAAAATGCACTTCATCCGGCTGCGCGGCAACGCCGCCGTCCATGGCACCGAACCGATTTCGCGGCAGGTGTCGGTGCGGGTGCTCATGCAGCTTTTCGACGTCCTCAGCTGGGCCACGCCCACATCAACGCCCATCACCCGAGTGCAGGTGAAAAAGCTCGCCGCCGACCTTGAAGCCAAGGATGCAGAGCTAAACAAGACCGCACTGCTGCTCAGCGACGTCGAACAGCAACACCTCGACCAAGCCGAGAAGCACGCCAAGGAACGCGCCGCCTTCGCCGCCCGCAACGCACAGGCCGAAGAGGAAAAGGCCGCCACCGAGGCCGAACTGCTCGCAGCGCAGGAGGAACTTCGACGCATCAGCGCGGAGCGCGACGCTGAAATCGACCGCCTCCGCACTCAACTCCGCGACGAACTAGCCGCCCGTACCGGCGCTGGTACCAAACCGGCGCTGCCTCCGACTATCAGTGAAGCGGACACCCGGCGCGATCTCATCGACCCGATGCTCGCCGCCGCAAGTTTCCACCTCGGCCGCAATGTCACGGCTGAATACCGAGTCCAGGGCATGCCCATTTCCGCAAGCACCCGCAGCGGTACCGGCTACGTGGACTATGTGCTGTGGGACGATGATGGAAAGCCATTAGCCGTCGTCGAAGCCAAGAAATCCAGTGCGAACCTCAGCGACGGTGCCGTCCAAGCCCGGCTCTACGCGGACGCCATCGAGGCTGCATGCGGCCAACGCCCGATCATCTTCTGCACCAACGGCTACCTCATCGAACTCACCGATGACGCCGCTAATCTCCCCGGAACCGGACGCGGATACCCTCCACGCCAGGTAGAAGGCTATCCCACCGCAGAGAACCTGCGGGCAATGATCAACCGCCGATCCACCAGGGTGCCGCTGGCTACCGCCACCGTCGATCCGTCGATAGCCGGACGTGATTACCAGCAAGAAATGATCCGCAGGGTCACCGAAGCCTTCGAGACACAGCTCAAGCGCCGTGCACTGCTCGTCATGGCCACCGGCACCGGAAAGACCCGTGTGGCCATCGCCACCGCCAAGCTCCTGCGCGAATCGCGGTGGGTGGGCCGTGTGCTCTTCCTCGCGGACCGCACCGCGCTCGTCGATCAAGCGCACGACAACTTCACCGTCCACTACCCCGAATCAGCGCCGGTCAACCTACTCAAAGATCCCGACGGTGTCGGCGAGGTCTACGTGTCCACGTATCAGACCATGATGAGCCTGATCAACGACGACGGAGTGCATCCGGCAAAGTTCCGGCCTTTCGACGTTGACCTCATCATCATCGACGAAGCCCACCGCTCGATCTACCACCGCTTCAAGCGCATCCTCGACTACTTCGACGCCTACGTCCTCGGCCTCACCGCTACCCCGAAAGACGACGTCCACCGCAACACCTACCAGCTTTTCGACATCGACGGCCGCGAACCCACCGGCTCTTACACCCTCCAACAGGCCACCGAGGACAAATTCCTCGTGCCCTACCGCATCTTCGAACAGGACTCCCTCTTCCTGCGCAGCGGAATGCGCTACGAGGACCTCGACCCCGATGACCAGCAGACCTGGGACGATCTCGACTGGGGCTCCGACGAAGACGGCAACCCCCTCGACCCACCAGACGGAGTCTCCCCCGCGGAAATCAACTCCCGCCTCTACAACCGCGACACCATCCGCAAGGTCTTGAATACCCTCATCGAAAAGGGGACCAAAGTGGAGGGCGGGGACCTCCTGGGCAAGACCATCATCTTCGCCCGCACCCAAAAGCATGCCGCGCTGATCAAAGAGGAGTTTGACCAGCATTTCCCCCTCTACTCCGGCAAAGCCGCCTCAGTGATCACCCACTCCACGCGCTATGCCGATGAGGCGCTCAGACTATTCAAGAACCCCACCAGCGGACTCAACATAGCCATCAGCGTCGATATGCTCGACACCGGTGTCGACGTCCCCGAAGTGGTCAACCTTGTCTTCTTCAAACCCGTCTATTCCGCCACAAAATTCTGGCAGATGATGGGACGCGGTACCCGCCTGTGCAAAAACCTTCTCGGCCAGGGGCTACACAAGAAGGATTTTCATGTCCTTGATTTCTGCGGAAATGCGCGCGTCTTCCTCGACGGACAACCCGAAGACGCGGGAGCCGGACGCCAACTTTCCCTCTCAGAAAAGCTCTTCACCAGCCGCGTTGCCCTTATCGCACAGCTCGATCAAGCAGAAGACGGCGATGAGGAGCTTCGCGAAACCCTCTCGACGAACCTGCATGAGCTGGTCAGCCAAATCTCACCCTTCCATATACAGGTTCGCCCCATCGACCGTCCCGTCCTCGAACAATTCCAGCGCGCCGAAGCCTGGGCTCACCTCTCCGACAATGATGCCGAGGCACTCACCGACCACATTGCACACCTCCCCCTGGGCACGATCAAGGAGCAAGAATCAGCCAAGCGTTTCGATCTCCTCATCCTCCAGCTCCAATTAGGACTTTTGAGCCCCGATGGCTCCTGGGAGCAGCACCGCCGGCGCGTCGAGCAGATCGCCGATGAGCTACTGCAGGTCGTCGATACGCTTCCCGACGTCGCCGCTGCAGCATCGACCTTCGAGGCGCTTTTGGACCCCGCATGGTGGGACGGCGTCACCCTCAATGACCTGGAAAAAGTTCGCCGTAGTATCCGCGACCTCGTCGATTTCATCCCGCGCAACAAACGCCAGGTGGTTGTTCTCGACGTCGAGGACGAGTTCAGCGAAATCGCCGAAATTGACCTCCCCACCGCACACGCCGCCGTCGGAATCAATCTCAGCCGCGTCGAAGAGCAGCTGCGCACCGCATTGGCCCTTCACCATGATTCCCTGGCCATGCAGAAACTACGCACCGCCCGACCCCTCACGAATGTCGATGTCGAAGCCCTCGAAACCATGATCGCGCAGGTAGGCCTCGAAGGAGTTGATGAAGTGCGTCTCAGCCTCGGCGGCGACACGATCCCCGCCTTCATCCGTCGCCTTGTCGGACTGGATGAAGATGCGATGCGCTCCGAATTCGCGGACCTCCTTGAAGGCTCCACACTCACCGCCAACCAAATCGGCTACATTCGCCACCTGGTCAAGGTTCTCGCGCGCAACGGAGGGGTCTCTTTGCAGGAGGCCTTCAATGATTCATTCTCCCGCTATGGCAGGGTCACTGAGGTCTTCCATAACAACGCCGCCGTCGTGATTGACCTCAAGAGCAGGTTGGAGAGGATCAACTCTGTAGTGGAGGTGGGGTGAACACTTCCTCAATCTCGGCTCTGATCACCGAGGTAGGGCGGTACATTTGTGCCATCTCACCCACGCGCCCCGATCGGGAAAAGCGAAACCTGTCACGAAAATAGGAGACCAATCGATCATTGCACCCACCTCCCCCGGCATGTGGCACGATAATTCAGCCCCCGCGATAAAAAAGCCGAGGCTAGTACTAGTATCGATTTGCTACCCACGACTATTTCAGAATTGGTGCCCGGGGGGATGTGAACTGACTGGTTCCTCCACGCGCATAGGATCGCGAATCGGCGTTCTGCCGCATGATTCCGCGGTTGCAGAGAGGCCAGCCTGTGGATGACTCCACGGCGATACTCGCACCTGCGCGGTCGGTAGCACATGACTTAGCACATGAAACGCCGTACGCACCCGGTTTGATTGGCGATTAATGGTCCGCCTCAGAGTCGGGGTCGATGCGAAGCGGTGTCCAGCCGACCGGTATGGGGCCGCCCACTCTCGACCGCTTCTCGTCTGCCTGTTGCGACCACCCTCGTCCGGCATCGTCGGCAGTTTCTCCCGCTGAACCTTGAGCGAGTCGGAAGCCGACGTCGTCCAACCGCGCACCGGCCATGCTCCCGCACCGGCCATGCTCCCGCGCCGCATAAAAGCGCGAACGCTCCAGTGTTTATCAGCCCAGCCACCGGTAACCCGGTTAACCAACCTCCCCGGTCAGTACAGCTAGCGGGGTCGGCAAAGTCCCAGAACCACTCCCAGACGTTGCTGAGCATGTCGTATAAGCCAAAGGCATTGGGCTGTTTGCGTCCAGTCAGCTGCGGACCGCTCACCGCGTCGTCGTCAGTCCAGGCGATATCCGGGAGTGGGGCGTAGTGCGGACCGCTTGTTCCTGCGTGGCATGCCCATTCCCACTCCGCTTCGGTCGGAAGCCGGAACCCGTCAGCCCTCACGTCCCAGCGCACACGGGCATCATCGATGTCGTATGCAGGAGTGAGCGATAGCGCGATGGACAGTGTGTTGCACCAGCTCACACCATCGAGCCGGGAGACGGAATGCGCAGGCAGCAGAGGCCGTAACCAACCCGGAAAGCGGGGCAGATACGTCGTATCCCGCTCGATTACGAACTCGCCAGGCCGGAAGGCGAGGCCCTACAGTGGGCGCGCACCGCGCAGGGTGCTCGGGCGGAGATTGCCGAATTCCAAGCGCTCCCGCCCGAGCAGGCAGCAGCCCGTATCCGGTAGGCAGCGCACCGAAGCAGCCGCCGCACGTACGGCGCAAGAGCAAGCACTGGCGGTCCGTGCCGAGCAGATGCGGGAGGGGTTCGCGCAAAGGAAGGCGGAGCGCCGACGCTCCGGCCCGCAATGCGGTGGCTCGGCGCTGTGCTTGTGAGCGGTGTCAGTCGGTGTCGTCGCGGAGGAGGGTTTCGTAGTCGCGACCGCCATAGAAGACCCGTGAATCTCGACCGTCTCCTCGGTCACGGCGAAGGCGATGACCACGCGGTGGCGAAATCCGATCGTCCGCAACCCTGGCCGCAGATCATCCCGCACCACACCCACCAGCGGGAGCATCGCAAGGCTGTCGCAGTAGTCGAAGATCGCCGTCACATATCCCTCGGCCCGATCTGGGAAGCCGGACTGCTCCGCTATCCAGAGATACAGATCGGTGAGTTGCCCGCTGGCGCGGGGCGGGTAGACGACAGTGCGGGTCACGATCCGCTTTCAGCCAGCCGCTCCCGATGCACACGGGCAAGATACGCCAGCATGTCCTCCGAGCTGATCGCCTGCGAGGGGTCAGCTCTCAGCTCGTCAAAGGAGGCGACGACCTCGGAGCGCAGCCAGGTCTCTACCGCGTCCTCGCGAGCGAACAGAGCGCGCAGGCCATCGCGGACGACCTCACTCTCACTCGCATACGCGCCAGAGGCGACGCGCTCCTTCAACGCCTCGGCCATGTTGTTCGGGAGAGTGATGCTGAGTTGCTTCGTGGTCCGCATGATGAGTCCTCACTTCCAGTAGGACTCAATCCTACTCTTTATCGCCGGTCCCGTACAGCTCTTCATCTATCCCTCACGAAGATCGGGAGCGAAGTACTTCTTGGCTTGTGGAGCTGTTGCCATGGCACCGCTCCAAGTCCAAGCGCTTGCCAGCCGCGTGCGAGAATCTGAGCATGGAGGCAGAGTTTGAGATCGGCGCGGTACCGCCTATCGATGACCCAGATCTCGAGAGCTTCTGGGAAAGATTCCTCCAGGAATCCAAGGAGGCTGAGGTGATCGCCCACGTGATTCATGAGGTCCTCACCCGCAGTTACAGATACACCACACCAAAGGACGCAACCACGCGAGAAAACCGGAGAGCCCACATTTCTTATAATGTGGAGTCTCCGGCCAGTAATGCTTTTAAAAAAAACTGTGGTGCCCGGGGGGGGACTTGAACCCCCACGCCCTTGCGGACACTGGCACCTGAAGCCAGCGCGTCTGCCATTCCGCCACCCGGGCTGTACGCATGTGCGACTTGTTAAAGATAACACGCACACCCCGGTGAGCTCCAAATTCGCAGGCTAACCATCCTTTTGCCATGCACAACGAACGGGTAAAGTTTGGCTGTGTCAGTTCGGTAATGCTGCATGCACCCCTATAATGACCCTATCGTGCGCTGAGTCCGCAGCTGACCGCGTGACTTTTTTTAGTCACATGGCGGGACAAAGGCATGCCCCTGGGCGTTTTCGCTTATGGAACACCAATGAATTTCTAAAGGAGGTCGCGTCCAAATGGCTGGTTCCGGTCGTGTGGCCAATGCGCTGAACAGTCTGGCGAAGCTGGACAGTTCCCTGCAGCGCGGCCTCGACAATGCACTGGCCTTCGTTTTCGGTGGCCGACTTGTCCCGGCCGAGCTTGAGGAACTGCTCAAGCAGGAGGCGGAGGACAATGTGGTGCACACCGCGGATGGCTATGTAGAGGCGCCAAACGTGTTCAAGATCTCGGTGAGCCCGAAGGATTTTTCCAATCTCCTGGATAAACATCCGGCTTTGGCGAGTGGTTTCGCAGATCAGATGACGAGATTTTGCAGGAATAGTGACTGGTCCCTGGCCGGCCCGGTTATTGTGCTGATCGCCGAGGATTCGGCACGGCACACGGGTCAGTTGAAGTCGGTGTCGGAGAAGGATCCGGACCCTGAGTTGAACAGTGGCTTCCTGCCTTTGGAAGGCGATGGCGTTGTGGCTGTTGCAGAAAGTGAGTCGAGAAACATGTCCGATTACTCCGGCACCGAGTTCCTACCCGCGCAGACGGCCTCGCGCCCGCTGGCGCAGGGTGTTCCGCAGTCCCAGGTGGATGCGGTGAGGGGGGCCACCACCACCCATGCCGGCCCGACCGTGACTCTGCTTCTGCAGGACGGTTCCAGCCGTTCCTACGTGGTCCAGGAGGGATCCAATATCATCGGCCGTTCCAATGATGCGGATCTGCGGCTGCCGGACACGGGGGTGTCGCGTCAGCACTGTGAGATCACCTGGGATGGCAGGGATGCGATCCTGGTTGATCTGAAGTCGACCAATGGCACGACGGTCAATGACACCCCGGTGGAGAACTGGCTGCTCGCTGATGGTGATGTGATCACGGTGGGCCATTCCAACATTGAAGTTCGTATCGTCAACCCGAGGAGCTAGATATGGATTCCCTCGTACTCCTGGGTTTGCGGGTCGTGGTGCTCGTGGTGTTGTGGTTTTTCGTGCTGCTGGCACTGCGTGCCATGCGTGCGGACCTCAGGGTCGGCGCGGGTGTGGCGTCGACAAGCTCGGTCGCTGCGCCCCAGGGTCTGGCGCGTGCCCTCAACCGCGGCACCCAGCCGCGTCTTCTGACCGTCGTGGAGGGTCCCGCCAAGGGCTCCTCGATTGAGGTCCAGGACGAGATGGTGCTCGGCCGCAGCCCCGACTGCACCTTCGTCGTCGGCGACGACTACGCCTCCGGCAGGCACGCGCGCGTGTTCAAGCGTGGCTCCGAGTGGTTCGTGGAGGATCTCGATTCCCGCAACGGCACCTTCGTCGGTGGTGTCCGGATCGATCAGCCCGAGGCGGTCGGAGTGGGCACCGACATCCGGATTGGTCGAACGACAGTGAGGCTTGTTCCCTGATGCTGAAACTTAAATATGCGGTGGCATCCGACCGCGGTCTGGTGCGCGGGAACAATGAGGATTCCGCTTACGCGGGTCCCCACCTTCTCGCCCTGGCCGACGGGATGGGCGGTCACGCGGCGGGTGAAATTGCGTCCCAGCTGATGATCACCCACATGCGTGACCTGGATGTGAATCCGGGCGACAATGACATGCTCGCCCTGATGGGTATGGTGGCCGCCGAGGCCAATGCCGCGATCGCCGAGGGCATCCGCGAGGATGCCGCCCGCGACGGCATGGGAACGACCCTGACCGCCTTCATGTTCAACGGCCGTGAACTCGGCCTGTGCCACGTCGGTGATTCCCGCGGCTACCTGCTGCGCGAGGGCACCCTCACGCAGGTCACCGTGGACGATACCTTCGTGCAGTCGCTGGTGGACAAGGGTGAGCTCGATCCGGAGGAGGTCTCCACCCACCCCCAGCGCTCGCTGATCCTCAAGGCCTACACCGGCCACCCGGTCGACCCCACGCTCACGCTTTTCGACGCCCACCCCGGCGACCGGCTGCTGCTGTGCTCGGACGGACTGTCCGATCCGGTCACCCACTCCACGATCGAGGAGACCCTGAAGGTGGGCACCCCGGCCGAGGCGGCGAAGAGACTGGTTGATCTGGCGCTGCGTTCGGGCGGACCGGACAACGTCACCGTCGTCATCGCCGATGTCGTCGAGGCCGGTGCGGATGATTCACCAACCACCGGCCCCCTCACCGCGGGAGCGCTCAACGGCGAACAGCCCGAGGATCCCCGCCCCGACACCTCCGCCGGACGTGCCGCGGCCATCTCCCGCGAGCCGAAGAAGATTGAACCCCAGGTTCAGGATCCACCGCCTCCGCAGAAATCGGGCAGACTTGCGGTCCTGATAGTAGCCCTGATCCTCCTCATCGGTCTCGTCACCGCAGGATGGTGGGGCTATTCCCGTATTAACGGCACGTTCTTCGTGGCCTCGGGTGACAGGGATGTGCTGACGGTGGAACAGGGCGTGGATGTCCGCATCTTCGGACGCGATCTCCACTCCTCCTACCAGGTGGCCTGCCTGAACCGGGAGGGTGCGCTGTCACTGCACGAGCAGTGCGGCGATATCCCGGAGTTCACCCTCGGTGACCTCCCCGCATCCGTGCGCAGCAGCGTCGATGGCCTGCCCTCGGGGTCCTATGACGAGGTGCAGGCGCAGATGCAGCGTCTGGCTGCGCAGGCCCTGCCGGTCTGTGTCACCCGTGTCGGCGACGCGGAACCGACGGGCGGAGACAGAAGTGAACCAGGAGTCAACTGCAGGGAGGTGTCATGAGTTTTCTTCAGAAGCTGTCATTGCGCAGAAAGGAAATGTGGCTGCTGGTCCTGGCGACCATCGTCGTCGCGGTGATGCTGGTCAACCTCGAGTTGGCGCAGGGCAATGAGCTCGACATCAACATCGTCATCCTGATTGGTGGCTTCATGGCGGTTTTCACCATCGCCCATGTGTCCATGTGCATTTTCGCTCCCTACGCCGATCAGATCATGCTTCCGGTGGCCGCCACGCTCAATGGCATCGGATTGATCATGATCTACCGTCTCGACCTGGCCACGGGTTACTCCACCGTCAACAGCCAATTGATGTGGACCCTGGTGGGAGTGTGCCTGATGGTGGCGGTGCTTGTGCTCCTGCCTGATCACACCGCGCTCTCGCGCTATTCCTACCTGCTCGGCCTCGTCGGCCTGGTGCTGCTGGCGCTGCCGCTGGTCTGGCCCGCCTCGGGTGTCAATGCCGACGCCCGCATCTGGATCACCCTCGGCCCCTTCTCAGTGCAGCCGGGCGAGTTCTCCAAGATCCTGCTGCTACTGTTCTTCGCGCAGCTACTGGCCAGCAAACGGGCACTGTTCACCGTCGCCGGCTACCGCTTCCTCGGCATGGATCTGCCACGTCTGCGCGACCTCGCCCCGATACTGGTGGTGTGGATCCTGGCCATCCTGATCATGGCCGGTGAGAATGACTTCGGTCCCGCCCTCCTGCTGTTCACCACGGTTCTGGTCATGCTCTATCTGGCCACAGGGAAGGGATCCTGGCTGTTCATCGGAGCCATTCTGGTGTCGGTCGGGGCGGTCGCGGTCTATCAGGTCTCCGACAAGATCCAGGAGCGCGTGCAGAACTTCCTCGACCCGGTGGCGCACTATGATTCCACCGGTTACCAGCTCTCCCAGGCCTTGTTCGGGATGAGCTGGGGAGGAATCACCGGCACCGGCCTGGGCCAGGGCTACCCGAATATGGTGCCCGTCGCTCATTCCGATTTCATTCTCGCCGCCATCGGCGAGGAGCTCGGACTGATCGGACTGGCCGCGATCATCGTCCTGTTCGCGGTGTTTGTCACCCGGGGCATGCGGACCGCCATGGATACCCGCGACAGCTATGGAAAGCTCGTGGCGTCGGGGTTGTCCATCACCATCATGATCCAGGTATTCGTGGTGGTCGCCGGCATCTCAGCGCTCATGCCGATGACCGGCCTGACCACGCCTTTCATGTCCCAGGGCGGGTCCTCCCTGATGGCCAACTACATTCTGCTCGGCATCATCCTGCGGATATCCAACAGTGCACGACGGCCCGTAATAACGAAAGCGCAGGTGGAGGCATGAACAAGTCAATCAAATTCGCATCCAGCTTCGCACTTCTCCTGGTGATGGTCCTGCTGGCCAACCTCACCTGGATCCAGGGATTCCGCGAGGACGACCTGGCCAACAACCCCCTCAACGGGCGCGCCTTCCTGGAGATGAAGTCCACCCCGCGCGGACAGATCTCCGCCGGTGGGCAGGTCCTCGCCGAATCATTCCAGGACGACGACGGCCTCTACCAGCGCAGGTACATCAGCAGTCCCGAGGCCTTCGGCCCCGTGGTCGGCTATCTCTCCGATATCTACGGCGCCGCGGGTCTCGAGTCCGGATTCAACTCCGTTCTCAACGGCACCGACTCCTCCCTGTTCACCTCGCGGTGGCTCGATGTCATCTCCGGCCAGCCCGCCCGCGGGGCGAACATTGAGTTGACGCTGAACCCCGAGCTGCAGCAGACCGCCTACGACCAGTTGACGCAGAACGGCTACGAGGGTGCCGTGGTGGCGCTTCGTCCGAGCACCGGAGAGGTGCTGGCCATGGCGTCCTCCCCCGGCTTTGACCCGAACGGGATCGTCGATCCGCAGACAGCGGATTCCGCGTGGGGGGACTACACCTCCAACCCGGAGTCACCACTGCTCAACCATGCAACCCAGGAATCACTGCCACCGGGGTCGATCTTCAAGATCATCACCACCGCCGCTGCCCTGGAGCACGGATACTCCGCCAGCACCACCGTGACAGCCGCCTCCGAGGTGACGCTGCCGAACACCAACACCACCCTGACCAACTACGGAGGTCAGGCCTGTGCGGGTGGTGGCACGACCACGTTCCTGACGGCCTTCTCACTGTCGTGCAACACCGCCTTCGTGGAGACCGGAATCGATGTCGGCGTCGATGCGCTGCGCAAGTCCGCAGCCGATTTCGGCGTCGGGCAGACCTACGATCTGGGGATCGACAATGTCCCCGGTGGTCTCGGGACCATTCCCGATGACGCCGCGCTCGGGCAGTCGAGCATCGGACAGCGCGATGTGGAGATGACCGCCCTGCAGGCGGCGATCATGGCGGCCACCGTGTCCAACGGTGGCGTGCGCATGAAGCCCTACCTGGTGTCCCGCGTCACCGGACAGGATCTCAAGGAGCTCAGCTCCACCAAACCCGAGTCGGCCGGGGGCATCGCCCCGGAGATCGCCGGACAGATCACCGAGCTGATGGAATCCTCCGAGCGCAGCACCTACGGCTACTCCGGGGTGCAGATCGCCTCCAAGACAGGCACAGCGGAGCACGGCGATGAGGGCACCCCGCCCCACAACTGGTATGTTGCCTTCTCCAATGATGTCGCCGTCGCTGTTCTGGTCAAGAACGGCGGAGGCTACGGCACCGGTGCAACCGGTGGCCGTGTCTCCGCCCCCATCGGACGCACCGTGCTGCACGCGGCGGGAGGGTAGACGATATGAATGACGACTCCGGAAAAGATCGCCTCCAGGCACTGATCGGAGAGGACTACCGGTTGCAGTGGATCGTCGGCCACGGTGGCATGTCCACCGTGTGGCTGGCCGATGACGTGGTCCATGACCGCGAGGTGGCCATCAAGGTCCTGCGCCCCGAGTTCTCCGACAACGTGGAGTTTCTCAACCGGTTCCGCAACGAGGCCAGTGCCGCCGAGGAGATCCAGTCCGACTACGTGGTGCACACCTATGACTACCGGGAGGTCCCCGATCCGGCGGGTCACACCTTCTGTTTCATCGTTATGGAGTACGTCCGTGGCGAGTCCCTGGCCGACATGCTCGAAAGGGAGGGCACCCTGCCCGAGTCCCTGGCTCTGGATGTGCTGGAACAGGCGGCACACGGTCTGTCTGTGATTCACCGCATGGGTATGGTCCACCGTGACATCAAGCCCGGAAACATGCTCATCACTGCAAACGGCACCGTCAAGATCACCGACTTCGGTATCGCCAAGGCCGCGGCGGCGGTGCCGCTGACCCGCACCGGCATGGTCGTGGGCACCGCCCAGTACGTCTCCCCCGAGCAGGCACAGGGCAAGCCCGTCACCGCCGCCAGCGACATCTATTCACTCGGTGTTGTCGGCTATGAGATGATGGCGGGCCACCGGCCCTTCAACGGTGACTCTTCGGTCTCCGTGGCCATCGCGCACATCAACCAGGCGCCCCCGCAGATGCCGACCTCCATCACCGCGCAGTCGCGTGAACTCATCGGTATCGCGCTGCGCAAGGATCCCGCCAGGCGCTTCCCGGACGGCAACGCCATGGCTCTGGCCGTCGCCGCCGTCCGTGCGGGCCAGCGCCCGCCGCAGCCGCGCACCGCGGCGATGGAGACCGTGGCGGTGGCGCCGTCGCCAAGCGCATCAACCGCGATGCTGGGCAAGGTTGCACGCCCGACCACCGCGGTCAGTCCGGCCCCCGCGCGCAGCAGTTCGGGGATCGGAATCGGGCTGTTCATCGCGGCCCTGTTGGCCATCATCATCGGGGCGGTTATCTACGCCGGGGCGACGGGAATTTTGTTCAACACCGAAACCGGGGAGACCACCACCCCGGAAACGATCACCGAGACCTACACCCCGACCCAGTCATCGACGACCTCCTACCGGCCCGCGCCGACGACGTCCTATCAGCCCCCGCCCCCGACCACGGCGCCCACGACATCCGAGCGGACAACGACGAGGAACGAAACAACGCCCCCCTCTCAGCCGAGCACGCCGCAGTCGCAGACCTCTTAAACAACGCCCCCCTCTCAGCCGAGCACGCCGCAGTCGCAGACCTCTTCGCACCTGCAGCCGTCCACCCCCACCCAGACCTCGGTCCCGGCGACCTCGGCCGCCCCCGAGGAGGAACTGATGGACTCGCTCGACCGACTACTTGATGTTGGAGGAAACCAGTGACCTTCGTGATTGCTGATCGCTATGAGCTGGGTGCCAATATCGGCTCCGGCGGCATGAGCGAGGTCTTCGTGGCCACCGATACCCTCATCGGCCGGCAGGTGGCGGTGAAGATGCTCCGCATCGATCTGGCCAAGGATGCCACCTTCCGTGAGCGTTTTCGCAGGGAGGCACAGAACTCCGGGAAGCTGAGCCATCCGTGCATCGTGGCCGTCTTCGATACCGGCGAGGTGGAGCGGGACGGGGTGTCCATTCCCTATATCGTCATGGAACTGGTCAATGGCCGGAATCTGCGCGACATCGTCCGTGAGGATGGTGTGATGACACCGAGCAGGGCCGCGGAGGTGATGATCCCGGTGTGCCAGGCTCTTCAGGCCTCCCATGACGCCGGCATCATCCACCGCGACGTCAAACCCGCGAATATCATGATCACCAACACCGGCGGTGTGAAGGTGATGGACTTCGGCATCGCTCGCGCCCTCGATGACTCGACCTCGGCCATGACGCAGACCTCCGCCGTGATCGGCACGGCACAGTACCTCTCCCCCGAGCAGGCACGCGGCAAGCCCGCCGATGCGCGCTCCGATGTCTACGCCACCGGATGCGTCCTCTACGAGATCCTCACCGGCAGGCCGCCCTTCGAGGGGGAGTCCCCCTTCGCGGTGGCCTATCAGCATGTCCAGGAGGAACCGACACCGCCCTCCGCCTATATCGCCGATCTCACGCCGACGGCGGCGCTGAACGTCGATGCCGTGGTGCTCACCGCGATGGCCAAGCACCCGGCCGATCGTTATCAGACGGCCGCGGAGATGGCCGCGGACCTGGAACTGCTGTCCCGGAACGCGGTCTCGCACGCCGCCCGGACGCACATCGCGGAGGAACCGACGCAGAACCTGACCAAGAGCGTATCGACGCCCCCGCCCGCACCCAGGAACACCGCAGGTCGGCGTCGCCGCTGGCTGGGGGCGCTGGCAGTCATCCTCACCCTCGCGGTCATCGGGATCGCCGGTGCCTTCACCTACGATCTCTCCTCCAACCGCTCAACCACCGTCACCCAGCAGATCCCCGACGTGGTCGGTCTCCGGCAGGACGAGGCGATAGCCCAGCTCCAGGAGCTAGGCTTTGATGTCAGCCTCACCGAGGAACCGAGCCCGGACGTGGCCGACGGCCTGGTTCTACGCACCTCACCGAATGTCGGTTCTGAGGTGCGCAGCGGCGCCACCATCACCCTCACCGTCTCGAGTGGCCGCGAAATGGTTCAGGTCCCGGATGTCACGGGGATGTCGCTGGAGGAGGCAGCCAGCGCACTGGAGGCGGTGGGCCTCAGCCTGAACCAGACCGTTCGGCAGGAGAACTCCGACCAGGTCAGCTCCGGTGCCGTGATCTCGCAGTCACCGGCGCCCGGTGAGCAGGTCAGCGCGGGCACCTCGGTCTCACTGACGGTATCCACCGGGGCTACCCAGGTGAGGGTGCCCGTCATCACCGGAATGCGGTGGACCCAGGCGGAGGGCAACCTCACCTCCCTCGGCTTCGTGCCACGCCTGCAGTACGTGGACAGCCAGGAACCGGAGGGCCAGGTGCTCAGTGTCAGCGACGAGGGAAACCAGATCAACCGCGGTTCGACCGTGAGCGTGCAGATCTCCAATGGGATGCTGGTCAACGCTCCAGATCTGGCCAGGCTGACCACGCAGGAGGCCCTGGCCGCCCTGCGCTCGGCAGGATGGACCGGGCCCGATTCCGCGATGGTGACCGCGGATCCGATCCCCACCGCCGCCCTGGTCGATCAGAACAAGATCGGCTTCCAGAGCCCCGCCCCAGGTTCGGTGTTCAGAAAGGACGCCACGGTGACAGTGAGACTCTATCAATTCGATCTGGGGGCTCTGGTCCCCTCCGGGCCCGCTGGGTAGATGTCACCGGACCGGCTGGTACGTTAAGCTCTAACTATCTATGATTGCCTCTGCGCAAACAACGAGAAGATGAAGGTGTGAACAATGCCCAAGGCAAAGGTTACAAAGAACTCAGTGGCACCGGTGTCTAGTGCCCCGGGCGCAAACCGCACTCCGGTGAAGATCAATTCCTCCGGAACGCCGATGTGGTACAAGGTGCTGATGTTCGCCTTCATGATCGTCGGCCTTGCCTGGCTGATCACCAACTATCTCGCCGGCCAGGAGATCGGGTTCATGGCCGAACTCGGAGCCTGGAACTACGGCATCGGATTCGGTCTCCTCGTCATCGGGCTGCTGATGACCATGGGTTGGCGTTAGACACCGACTTCCTCCCCGGGGCGCGGGTGCGGCACAAAGATGTGTGCCGCACCCGCGCCTCGCCGTTGGTCGAGGGTCCCGCCTCCGGGAATCTTGACGTTCTATATCGATTAACGATATTATAGTATTGATTTTCGATATGAAAGGCGTTGCCATGACTACACGAATCGTCATCCTGCTGCGGGTCGTGCTCGCCGTTGGATTCATGGGCTGCCTGGGTATCCAGGCATTGTTGATTGCCTCGGTTTTCCTGGACCCGACAGATTCAGCCGGGGCGGCCGAGACCGCGGTTGTGGCCATTCTCGTGATCGGGCTGATCTGCGTGGAGGTGGCCATGGTGTGCGTATGGCAACTGCTCATCCTGGTGGGCCGAGGGACCGTGTTCTCCCCTGCCGCATTCCGCTGGGTTGATCACATCATCAGGACTATTGGAATCGCAGCGATCCTCGTGCTGATTCTGGGTTACATCGTCGGCGAGATCGATGATGCCCCGGGGGTCATCCTCATCGGAGCGGTGCCCGCCCTTCTGGTGGCCGGTGTCGCGATGCTCGTCTATGTCCAGCGCATGCTGCTGGTCCAGGCGGTTGGGTTCTCCACCGAGCTGGAGGCGGTCATCTGATGTCCGTCGTCGTTGACCTCGATGTCATGCTCGCCCGCCGGAAAATGACGGTGGCTTCCCTCGCCGAGAAGGTCGGCATCACCCCGGCGAACCTCTCGGTGCTCAAGAACGGTCATGCGAAGGCGATCCGATTCTCCACCCTTTCCGGTCTCTGCAGGGCCCTCGACTGCCAGCCGGGGGATCTCCTGCGGTGGGAGCCGGAGCAGTGGCCCGGGTAACACCGGAGGATTGATTCCACCTTGCTCCGGCGTCAGATCTCCAGAGACAGATCATCAAAGCCCTCGAGATCGCCGCCCTCCGCCAGCAACCTCATGTAATGATCCCTACGGACCTGGTCGATCCGGGTGTTCGTGGTTCCCTTCTTCCAGTATCCGAACACCGCGACCGACTCCTTCTCCAACCCGATGTCCCTGCGGAAGTACCCGCGGATGCTCTTCATCTCATCGCGTTCACCGGCCGCCCACACGACATGGGTTGACGGGTTCGGAAGTTCGCGGGCCTTATCCGCGAGGGGCTGATCCCCCGGCGCGAGCAGATGCAGCTCCAATCCCTCGATGTGCGGGAGCTCCTCGAAGGCGGCGACATCCTCGGTGACCACCCATCCCACACCGCCGACCCCTGCCGGCCACTGGTCCATGATCGCGGCGAGCGCGGGAATGGCGGTGTCATCGAGAAAGAGTGCCACCTTCCCACCCGGGGGCAGGGGGAAGTGCGGGCGGGGTCCGGTCAGGGTCAGCTCATCTCCCGGTGCCACTGTCTCCGACCAGCTCATCATGGGGCTGGGGTGGCCGTGCTGGACCACATCGACCACCATCGATTCGCAGGCACGGTCGAATGAGCGGACGGTGTACACCCGTGTGGCATCGTCGAGATAGAAGCGGACAGCCACGTTGGGGATGCCCCACACCGGATTCTGTGCCGCACCGGGCAGGTGCGCGGTGACGCGGAGCAGGGAGAAAGAGGGCCTGTCCACCGCCGTGATCGTTGCCCTGATCTCGGAGATGTCACGGTCGTGGGCGTTTTCGCGCAGTAGTCCATCGGGGTTGGTCATTGATTTCTCCTGTCTTTGGGGACGATGAGGGGTCGTCCGTTGTTGGGATCCTTGAGTATCGATGCGTCCAGATCGAAAACATCTCTGAGCATCGTTTCGGTGAATACGTCCTCGGGCCGCCCCTGCCTGATGATGCCGCCGTCACGCATAGCGATGACGTGCGTGGCGTAGCGGGCGGCCATGTTCAGGTCATGGAGGACCATGACCAGGGTCCGGCCCTGTTCGTGCAGCGTTGAGCACAGGTCGAGCACGGAGATCTGGTGGGCGATGTCGAGGTAGGTGGTCGGTTCGTCGAGTAGCAGAATGGGGGTCTGCTGGGCGAGTGCCATGGCAATCCACGCCCGTTGGCGCTGGCCACCGGAGAGTTCGGAGACCGCCCTGTCTGCGCAATCGAGCAGGCCCACCTCTTCGAGGGATTGCGCGACGATCCTCTCATCCTCGCGCGACCATTGCCTCCAGATCCGCTGGTGTGGATAACGTCCCCTGCCCACCAGGTCCGCCACGGTCACGCCGTCGGGGGCGTGCGGGGACTGCGGCAGCAGTCCGATCCTGCGTGCAACCTCCCTGGTGCGCAATGAACGGATGTCCCGGGCGTCGATAAGCACCCGCCCCGCCTGTGGGCGCAGCATGCGACCGAGGGTGCGCAGCACCGTCGACTTCCCGCAGCCGTTGGGGCCGACGATCACGCTGAATCCCCCCTGCGGGATCTCGAGCGTGAGCTCGCGGACGACCGTCCGCTCGCCGTAGCCCATCCTCACGGATTCAGTCTGCAGCATCATTTCTCCCTTCTCAGAAGCCACAACAGATACAGTCCGCCCAGCAGGCTGGTGACCAGCCCCACCGGCGTGCGCAGACCAATGTCAACGTGCTGCGCCAGGTGGTCGGCGGCGGTCAGCACAATCGCACCGATGCTTGCCGACGCCCCCACCGGCACCCCGGGCGCCCGCGTGAGCCGCCGCGCGATCTGCGGGGCGGCCAACGCGATGAAGGAGATTGGCCCGGCCACCGCGGTGGCCACTCCCACCAGCAGCACCGCGAGGATGATCGCCGCGAATCGTGTCATCTCTACGGCGACTCCCAGACCACCGGCGACATCATCGCCCATTTCAATGAGGAACAGCTTCCCGGCCATCAGGCCGAGCACCGGCACAAGGAGCAGGCACACGCCGAGAATCAGCGCTGCGTGTTCCCAGCCCCGGCCGCTCAGCGAACCCGCCGACCACAGCTGCACGACGGAGGCATCGGTGATATCGGCGCGCACCATGAGGAAATCGCGCACGGCCCCCACGAAGGCACCGGTACCGATGCCGACCAGAATCAACCGCAGACCACCGGTACTGCCTCCCTGCCTGGCCATGGTGTAGACGAACACCGCCGTGAACAGTCCACCGAGTATGGCGGCCAGTCCGGTTTCCACCACCCCGCCATTGAAATAGATGATCTGCACCGCCGCCGCCGTGGCCGCCCCGGTGGTGAAACCGATGATGTCCGGCGAGGCGAGCACATTGCGCGATACCGACTGGAACACCGCACCCGAGACCCCCAGGGCGGCACCGACGCCAATGGCGGTGAGCACGCGCGGAAGCCTACGGGACTGAACCGAGCGAACCACGGAAACGTCCCCCCGGCCGATGATTCCATCCCAGACCTCCCTGCCACTCAGCTGACCCGCACTGAGAGTCAGGTGAACCAGAATCACAAGCGCCGCGCCACTGAGCGCAATGACAACCATCGTGCGGCGATGATAGCGCAGGGACAGCTCCCCGGCGCGAAGTCTGGTGATCACAGGGCCACCACCTTCCTGGAACGCACCAGTGCGATGAACACCGGCCCACCGAGCACCGCCGCGGCGATTCCGGTCTGCAGCTCGGCCGGGGCCGCGGCGGCCTTGGCTACGGCATCGGCCATGATCAACAGCGCAGGCGCAGTGAACAGCACGCCGAGCAGCACAAGCCGGTTATCCGGACCGACGATGAGCCTGACAATGTGCGGTGCCGCCAGACCGATGAAGCCGATGGGGCCGGCGGCAGCCGTCGCCGCCCCCGCCAGCAGGACCACCGCCCCGAAACACCCGGCGCGGATCACGGCGACATTGACGCCGAGTCCCTTTGCCGATTCCTCGCCGAGCGCCATGGCGTTCAGCGCGCGTGCGAGCAGCAGGGCGATGAGGGTTCCCACGGCGATGAAGGGCGAGACCGCCACGATGATCTCCATTCCCCTGCCCTGCAGCGTCCCCACGGTCCAGTACCGGAACTGGTTGAATGCGTGTTCATTGCTCACAAGGACCATCGAGGTCGCGGCTCCGACCGCCATGGATAGTGCGGCACCCGCGAGTGCCATCCGCGCCGGCGAGGTGCCACCGAGCAGATACACCAGCACCGTGGCCGCGGCCGCACCGAAGAGTGCGTACCACAGATAGCCCCCGACATCGGTGACGCCGAAGTATGCGATGGCGATCACAACCGCGGCCGATGCCCCGGCATTGATCCCGAGTATCCCCGGATCAGCCAGCGGGTTCCTGGTCAGCGACTGCATCAGCGCACCGGACAGACCCAGGGCCACGCCGACGATGAGACCGAGTATGAGACGGGGGAGGCGGGAATGGCGGATGATCAGGTGGTCGTTGTTGGAGGCGTCGAAATCGGTGAACGCCGATGCCACCGCGCCCGGTTCCACTCCGGCGGAGCCCCACAGCAGGCTTGAGATCGCCGATACGGTGATCACACCGACCGCTCCCGTGATCAGGAGGAGGGTTCTCTTAACTGAACTGTTCGACCAAATGCTCAATGGTTGCCCTGGCGCTGTAGTAGTCGAGTCGGAAGGACTGCCCGCCGAGGGAGAACACGCGTTCTCCGGTCACAGCGGGAAGATTTCCCAGAAGGGGGTTCGCGGTGAACTCACCGGTGGGGGCCGGCCCACCGGTGGGAACCAGGAAGAGCGTCCGGGCCTGCTCCAGGGCCGCGGGCAGGTTCTCCGGGGTAACCACGGACACGCCGTTGTTGCTCTGTGTCGTGTACCGGTCACTGACACCCACGTAGTCGAATCCGATGCTGGCGAGCAGGTCCGCCTGCTGACTGTCGGGATCGAACACCCATCCGCCGTCCGCCCCCAGGTAGGCCAGTGCGGAGACCGGCTGCTCGGGGAGGTGGATCTCCTGCGCCTTTTCATCGACAAAGGCCTCATAGTCAGCGAACACCTGTTCGGCGTTCTCCTCAGTACCGGTGATCCCCGCTATGGTGCGGGTCAACTCCCTCCAGGAAGGCTCCGCGTAGTTCAGTAGAATCGTGGGGGCGATATCACTGAGCTGCTCATACTCGTTGGCCACGGCGTCGCCCCCGGAAATCGAGCCGATGATCAGATCAGGTGCGAAAGCGTCGATGGCATCGAGATCGACCTCAAGGTTGGGGTAGACCACCTCCACCCCGCGTTCATCGGCGACCCCGGCCCACTGGGTGAAAAATCCCTTCTCATCCGTCAGCGCGGTTACCAGGGCTGACGCGGTGCCCACCACCGGGGCGTCGACAGCGAGCAGTGTGCCGGTGATCGACGGCGAGGTGGACACGATCCGTAACGGCTTCTCCGGGATCGTCGTCTCACCCACAGCGTGGGTGATGGTTCGCGGCCAGGAGCCATCATTTCCCGCTGTTGCTACCGGGGTATCGGTTGCAGCCTGGCCGCAGCCCGCGGCCAGGAGTGCCACCAGCGCCGCGGCCAGCAGCTTCAGTGTTTTCGCCATGTGTTTCCTTTCAAGGGTGAACTCTTGTGAATTACCATAGGCTCACCTAATTTAGAAGGGTGTTCCTCAACCGCCAGATTCTTAACACCCCGATGCTGATGTGGATCCGCCGGGGGACGGCCGATCTGCGGATCGGGCGCACATCCATCAGGCTCTCCACCGGACAGGCGGCACTATGCCCGGCCGGGGAGGAACTGCATCTGCGTGCGGACGACAGCTCCGTGGTGATCCCCGTTCCGCTCCCGGCGGAGCGGAACGTCACCTTCGCACTCATCGAGGTGTCCGCCCGGCTGGGGGAACGACTGATGTATGAATTCGCCCAGTGCCTCGGCTATCTCAAGACCGATCCGGACCGCCGGGAGTTCCTGGACTCACTTTTGACCGCGGTTTCCGCCGGAACGCCACTGTCACCACCCCTGCCGCGGGATGAATACGCCCTCAAGGCTGCGCGCAGGATCATCACCCACCCCGTGGACAACGACGCCATCGCTGACATGGCCAGACGGATCGGGATCAGCGAGCGGACGCTGCAACGGAGATTCCACGAGGAAACCGGAATGAGCATCAGCGTGTGGCGTACCCGGACGAGACTGAGCCTGGCGCTGTCCTATCTCTCCGACGGGCACTCGGCCGAATGGGCCGCTCACCACGTCGGATTCTCAGGTGCGAGCAGCTTGTCCAGGGCGCTGAAAACCCATGCGGGAATGAGCCCGGGTCAGGTCAGACGTCGGAATCGTGGTCTGTGGCGGGACATCTCACAGCTCGAGGTGGGAGAGATCCCGGCCAGTACCACCTGGACGCGCATCAACGGCTCCCACATCATGGTCTGGGCCTACCGGGGCACCTCCACCGCGCAGGTGGCGGGACGGGAGATACTCCTCGAACAGGGCGATGCACTGATACTCCCGGCGGGTCTGCGTCTGGACGTCCGCTCCCCAGGCGGTTCACTTCTTCTGCCTGTGGGTTTCAGGACACCCACCGCCGAGGCAATCACCGCAGAACAGCTGAGGGTCATCCACTGCACAGAATCGGTGGAATCACTGATCAATTGTGCGGTCTTTACCTACACCCCGCTCAAACCCGCGCACCATCCGACGGATCGGGCCTTCCTGCTGCTGAACCGGCAGGGCACACCGTCGGGAATGGCCACCGACGCCAGGGAAGCTCTCACCATTGCGGTGCGCATCGCACAGAGACGTCAAGTGGATAAATCCATGTCCAGCCGAGTTCGCGCCGACGCATTCACCGCCTCCACCGGCACTGACTTCCAGCGCTGGAGCGTGATCCGAAGGATGACCCTCGCCCGGATTCAACTCAGTCGGGGCCTTCAACCCAGCGTGGTGGCCAGAAATCTCGGATACTCCCACCTCTCCGCATTCTCCCGCGCCTTCTCCGCCACCCACGGACTCTCCCCCACCGACTTTCAGAGCGCCAACAGACAGATTCCGGGACCGGTCATGTCCTGATTCAGCGACGGTTCTCTGGCTAATGGGGTGCCCTTCAATGGGGTGCATTCACGGGTCCTCGCCCTTTCGGTCATTCTCTTAGGTTGCTGCGGCGCCCGGGCTGAAATGTGTGGGGTGCGCATGAGAATGGGGTGATCCGGGTGGGGGCTGCCCGGGCAACTCCTTCCATAGGCGCCTTTGCTCCCATCGGAAGGGGCTCCGCTATCGCTGCGACCATAGAAAATGCGATACCAGGCCGTCTGCCGGATGGCAGTTATCCACAAACTCGGGGATCCATCCACATACAACTGTGGATAACAAGGGGTGGAGAACTGAATGAAAGTTATCCACACCTTGTGCATAAAACTGTGCATGAATTCATGGGCCCGGGGCAACCGAGGAGTGGACTACCTTTCCACAGCCTGTGGATAACTCTGTGAACAGTTTCCACCACTGTAAGTCTGTGTTCGATAAGATCCCCGGCTCAGGGTAGTTTTTGCACCCCATATCCATGTTCGAATCCGCTGTTAGAAAGTGAGGAGTGGAAATTACAAGAATGTGACTATCCACATTGGGGATAACCTCTGTGGACAACTCCGGCTCGTGTGGATTGCCCGTTGCCGGTCGCGCCCCTGTGAACAACACTGTGATTCAGCACTTCATCTATATGTGAGGAACCCGACTTCTCTTGACCACAGGGTGTGGAAGGACCGAAGAAGGTTGGTGGCCGTGTCAACGGTCGGTCTCCCCTGGATTCCCCTGCAGCTGTGCCGGGGAAGGAAACAGGTTGGCCACACAAATGGGCGCTCCGTCTATTCGGAGGTGACCTCAGGACACCCCTGCCAACCTTGTTGCGCCCACTTTATTGGACCTTCGATGTACTAAGTTTGGGGGTGGGTTACCCTTCCCTCCCCGCAGACACCGGGGATGATCCCATTGAACTTCCAAGGTGGATCTTCTCCCCACTCAGGTGGGGCTACATTAAACACCCCCGTCTGTTCGAAAGAATTCGAGCAGACGGGGGTGTTTTCCATGGACAATGGCCGACTTCCCACTTCAACTCTTAGGAGATGTTCTAAACATGTCCACCGCAGTTGAGAAGATCAACCGCGAATCAGCGGGGTTCGATATACAATGATCTACTGTCTAGGAAGTTCAATATTCAAAGTTTCTTTGGGAGGTGTCAATTGCCAGTAGATCTACAACTGTTCTGGGCGAAGCACAACAAGAAGAGTTCCGAGTTCATGTCTCTACTCCAGCACAGCCGTGACATCAGCGCGGTCATTTGTGATGTAGCTGACTCTCTGCTTTCTCCAGCGACCCGGGATTTTCTGGATGATGTCCTGGAAGGTGCACCCCTGGAAGCAGTTCTCACGCTCGCAGCCCTCTCCCACGATGTGGGGAAGGCATCACCCTACTTCCAGCAGAAGGTCCCCGCCCTCTCTTACAGGGTCTCCAACGCCGGCTATCGTTCAGACGTGACGTCAAAGGAGATGTCCGCAAATCCTCACTCCATCATCAGCGCCCATACGCTCCTCGCGTGGTTGGAGAACCGCACCGGAAAACCACTCACACCGATTAATCGTGAATTCTGGTTCTCCGTGATTGCCGGACACCACGGCACCTTCAGCGAAATATCCGTTGCATCGGATGACCTTAAGCGCGAAATCCGGAACTGGCCGGAATGGCAGAATGCGCGTTTCACCCTGCTTGATGCGCTTGCAGCGGAACTCGACCTCGATGAACAAACAATAGGGGATCTGGCCACGGTCTTCAGCGAGGACTCGGAAGACAACATCGCATCCACCGCGACCGCGGCGCTGATCACCGGGATTCTCATTTCCGCAGACTGGATCGCCTCATCGGAGGACAATTTTCCACTCACCAACGGTGAACCGCAGGTGCAGGAATACCGCGTCGAGGATGCGTGGGCGCGAATCAACCTGGGAGAACACTGGAGGCCATCCCCGGTCAGCGCCGAGAGCTTCATGCACCGTTTCGCCCTGCCCCCGTCGGCCACCTTGCGGAACGTCCAGAAAGCAGTCATCGAGCTCGGAAATGTCCAGACCCGACCGTCACTGACCATTATTGAGAACGAGACAGGTTCCGGAAAAACCGAGGCGGCTTTGGCTCTCGCCGACATCACGGCAGACAAGCTCGGTTTCAACGGACTCTTCTTTGCCCAACCAACCCGCGTGACCTCAGATGCCATTTTCAGCCGCGTTGCTGAATGGCTTTCTAACTCGGGCACCACCGGCTCGGTCTCCACAGTCCTGGCGCACGGCAAATCCGAGTTCAACGAAGAGTTCCGTACGATCACCTCAGGGACGATTTCCGGGGTTTATGACGATGAGGACTCGAACGACCGAACATCCCTGGAGGCAACGCAATGGTTCCAGGGACGCAAGACCGGCCTCCTCGCTTCCGTGGCCGTGGGAACCATTGATCAGATTCTCTTTGCGGTCCTCCAGTCGAAGCACAATGTTCTCCGCCATCTGGGTCTCGCCGGCAAAGTTGTCATCATCGACGAGATCCACGCCGCCGATGCATACATGCGGGTCTACACCACATGTCTACTCGAATGGCTCGGCTTCTACGGCGTACCGGTAATCGCACTGTCGGCCACTCTGCCACCCGCTACCAGAAAGGAACTTATCGACGCCTACCACCAAGGTGCCTCCCATTACAGCGGAGCCGCCGCACGCATTGACAAGAGCCCGATCTACCCACGGGTTACCTGGACCGATGGCTACAAGACCGGCACGGTGGCACCAGATCACGACGGGCTGACCCGCACCACCTACTTTTCCTTTGCCGAGGGAGATCTTGAGGAGATGGCGGAACGTGCGCTCGATCTGTCCTCCGATGGCGGCTGCATCGCAATCATTTGCTCGACGGTGTCCCGCGCCCAGTCTCTTTTTCAGCTGATCGTGGCCCGAGAAGACGCCACGGTGCTGTTGCATTCGCGCTTCCTTACAACCGACCGGGTGGACATGGAATCCGAGCTGGTACGCCAACTGGGACGCAAGGCCGGTTCAGAACGCCCGAGGAAGCTCATTGTCGTATCCACCCAGATCATTGAGCAGGGCCTTGACCTCGACTTTGATGCAATGATCACCGATATTGCGCCCACCGACCTCATCATCCAGAGAATCGGTCGCCTCCATAGGCACCAGATGCTCAACGATTCCCGCCCCGATGCTCTGAAGAAACCAACCCTGACCATCTTCGGTGCTGGTGTTCCAGACACTTCAGGCCAGGCTCCCGACATCCAGATCGGGAGCAGGCTGGTTTATCGTGATGCACCTTTGCTCAGATCGATCCGTGTGCTTGCAGATCATTCGCTTGCCTCGGGTGGAAGGATTACCACCCCTACGGATGTGGAAAGTCTGGTGTCAGCCTCATATGACACCAACCAGTTCCCACCCGCCGGGTGGAAGGAGGAGTGGGACGCCGCACGTGCCGATGAACGAAGATTCGAACAGGATCAGATTGCACGGGCCAAACACTGCCGGATCCCGGTCCCCCTCAACGGAAACCTCGCGGGTTGGAGCCGACAGCCTTCCCTGGCCGATGAACAGGCAACCGTCGCTCAAGTCAGGGATGCCGATGAATCCTTCGAGGTTGTGGTGGTACAGAACATCGGTGGCCGGCTGTTTGCCCTGCCCCATATCAATGCCCTTGAAGGCGTTCCTGTGGACGGAATGATGGAACTGGAGTACTCCCATGCCAGGACCCTCGCTACATGCACGGTTCGTCTTCCGCAATGGTCTCTCTCGGATTCTGACCTTAGCAATCTGGAAGCGGACGGCCAAGAATCCTGGCAGAAATCAAGGTGGTTGAAAGGAACTCTCCCCCTGGTTCTGGATGAAAACCTCACCCGGGAAGTTGAGAGGTACATCTTCACCTACGACGAGCAGCTCGGGCTGCTCATGGAAAGAAAGGAGAACCAAACATGACACCACGGACATCAAAGCGGAAAGGAGGAGGAAATGAGTGAACATCAGAGTTTCAATCTTCTCGATGAGCCCTGGATCGAGGTCCTCAGCGTCGACTCCACGCCGTCCACGGTTTCAATCAGGCAACTACTCGAAAACGCAGATCGATACCAGCGACTCGCAGCTTCACTGGAAACAGTGAACTTCGCGATTCTCAGGGTTCTCCTTGCCATTCTCTATCGCTCCTGGGATAGCCCGGTGCTTCGCAACAAGATGAGGGCCCTTCGTCACTGGCAGCAGAAATGGGATGAAGAGACTGTCTTTGACGACGATGTGCAGGAGTACCTCACCGAGGTCCATGACCGCTTCGATCTACGCCATCCGGAAAGGCCGTTCCTTCAGGTAGCCGATCTCCATACATCGAAAAACGAGTGGAAATCGCTGGACATCTTCATTCCCGATTCCGGTGAGGTGGGCGATCTCTTCACCATGCGCACCGATATCGAGTCGCTCAGTCCGGCACAGGCCGCACAGTTCCTGATTCACGCCAATGCCTATGACTACTCCGGTATCAAGTCCGGTGCCGTAGGTGATTCCCGGGTCAAGGGGGGGCGTGGCTACCCTCTCGGAATCGGATGGGCGGGGTGGCTCGGCGGCACCATCCTGGAGGGCCACAATCTCCGCGAGACTCTGTTACTGAATTATGTTCCTGCACGGGAACAGGCTGGTTCCGAGTTCGATGTTCCCGTGTGGGAGTTGGAGGAGCAGCTGACCAGCGGAGCACGGTCGGGATACGAAACCACCGCGGAGAATGCGGCTGCAGGTCCCGTCGAGCTGCTCACCTGGCCCCAACGCCGTTTGCGACTTCGATGGGATGGCGACAGAGTGACAGCGGTGCTGATTACGAATGGCGATGCCATTGGATACACGATCCAGGACTCGATTGAAACAATGACCCCCTGGCGATTTAGTGATCCGCAGTCCACCAAGGCCAAGGCCATCCGGTATATGCCTGCAACACTCCAGCCCGGTCGCGCGGTATGGCGCTCACTGCCCAACCTCCTCCCCAACCAGGACTTTGCAAAGGCCAAATCCAAATACGCCGATGGCGCACCGACCTCGAAGCCTGCCCTGAACGTCGAATGGGTGGGAACGCTGTCTGCACAGGGATACCTGGAACCATCATTCCCGATTCGCCTGCGTATGGTCTCGATGCTCTACGGTGCAAAAAGCTCCAGCTATGCTGACGTCCTCGCCGATTCTCTCCACGTCTCTGCTTTCCTGCTTTCCCCTGAGGGCGAGACACTCAGATCGATCGCCCGCGTGGCAATTCGCAGAACCGAGGAGGTCGACTATGCCCTCCGGCAGTTCAACAACAATATCGCCTTTGCGGTTTCAGGAGATGGCGCCGTCGACTCCGATGAGGTGCAACGCGCATTCTACTTCTCAATTGATCTGCCTTTCCGAGAGTGGATTGCGGATCTGTCCAGGGCGGAGAATCCCGATGAGTTGTTGGCTGACTGGAACCAAAGGCTGCGTTCGACGGCCAAAGAAAAGGCCGAGCAGATTCTCGCGAGTCAACCACCAAGTGTCTGGGCAGGAAGGGTCCGGGAATCCACGCGTATTACCGGTCCGGTTGCCATGAACCGCCTCGACGGCTCCTTGAAGAAGATTCTCGGATCCCCATCAAACGAAAAGGAAGGAGCACACAGTGAACCAGACGATATCTAAGCGTCAGGCGGTAGCCAACCATACGGCCCGCAAACTCCATGAACTCGAAGCGGGAATCAGGGCTGAGACCTCATCATCCAAGGCCACCCTTGCCAGGCTTCGCCGTGCAGTCAACCAGTCTCCCGGTTCGATCCCCGATGTCTGGGGAATCACTCTGGGCGATCTCCCCCAGCAGCTGGTCGGGGTTACAGACACCCCGAGCTGGGGTGAAACAGCGGTGCACAACGCTCTCGCGCTTTTCGCCATCCAGCAGCAGGGAAGAGGCGAGTTTATGCACCAGAAGGGGCAGGGCCTCGGAACTGGGGTCCGCCGCTACATCATCCTCAAGGATGCCGCCAACGGATTCAATGAGGAATCTCCAATTCTCCGACGTTTCAACGCTCTTTCCACCTCGGATTCCGTCGATGAGCTGCTCTGGCACCTGAGGAGTCTGATCACCCAACTTCGGGGAGAGAAGATTCCTCTCGACTTCGTAGAGCTCGCATCACAAATCTACGACTTCCACGTTCCGGAAGCCAGAGACAGAGTTCGCCTCAATTGGGGGCGTCAGCTCTACACCGCCCCGTCCAAGTCCACCAACACACAATCCTAAGACCCTGAAGGGAAACTTCCATGTCCACGTTTGTCGATATCCACCTGATCCAGCTTGTTCCGCCGTCCTGCATCAACCGTGATGACACCGGCTCACCGAAGTCCGCACTCTTCGGTGGTGTAGAACGTCACCGCGTGTCCAGCCAGGCGTGGAAGCGCGCCGTCCGCAACGACTTCAACACCTACCTCGATTCCGCGGAGCTGGGGGAGCGAACTCTCCAGGCCGTAAAGCGTATCGCGCAACGCATCCAGGAGCTCAGTGCCGAGTTCACAGAGGAAGCGGCAGAAAAGGCCGCCGCCGAGATTCTCGTGACCGCCGGAATCACCATGGACAAGAAGAAAAAGGATGATGAATCTGCTCCCAAGACAGGCTATCTCCTCTTCCTCTCCCGTTCCGAGATTGATCGGCTGGCCGAACTGGCAATTGAAAGCCAGGGAGATACCAAGCCGAACAAGAAGAAGGTTCGCGAGGCCCTCCAGGGACCTGCGGCAATCGACGTCGCTCTGTTCGGACGCATGCTTGCCGACGCTCCCGAGGCAAACGTTGATGCCTCCTGCCAGGTTGAGCACGCGCTGTCGGTTCACAAGGCGACCCGCGAGTTCGACTACTACACCGCTGTGGACGACAACGCCTCCGAGGACAATGCAGGCGCAGGCATGATCGGCACCCAGGAGTTCGTCTCCTCGGCGTTGTACCGTTATGCCACAATCAATGTGGATAAGTTGGCCAGCAACGTCGGAAGCAGGGAGGCTGCGGCACGTGCCATTGAGGCGTTCACACGGTCGTTCACCCTGTCCATGCCTACAGGCAAGCAGAACACCTTCGCCAACCGCACCAGGCCGGACTTCCTCCTTGTTGAGGTACGGGACGATCAGCCTGTCAGCCTTGTCAACGCCTTTGAAAAACCGGTGCAAAACAATGGCGAAGCAGTTCGGCTGGCGGCAGTGTCTCTCGCTGAGTATGCAGTTAATGGTGATGCACAGTACGGCACCAAGCCAGTCCAGTCATTCGGCATGGCGACCAGGGCAGCCGATTCAGAAAAGCTCCAGAGTGCGCTGAACTCTCGATGGGACTCCGTTGAGTTTGAGGAGATCATCAAACGAGCTGGAGACGCGGCCCGCTCCTCTGCACAGGAGAACTAATGTCAACCTTGCTTCTACGGTTGTCAGGGCCGTTGCAGTCGTGGGGAGTGAGTGGCCGCTTTGTGAATCGCTCCACCTCATCCCACCCGACGAAGAGTGGTGTTATCGGGCTTCTCGCTGCTGCCGAAGGTCGGCCACGTGAACAATCTGTAGCCGACCTGGTGGGTCTTCACTTCGGTGTTCGAACCGATCAGGTAGGTAGTGTCCTCCGAGATTTCCAGACTGAGATCGATTGGCGCACCAACAAGTCCAAACCTCTCACCAACCGCTACTATCTACAGGACTATCGCTTCGTCGCAGGTGTTGAAGGTCCTGACGACGTTTTGGAAGGACTCGATGAGGCCCTGAAGCACCCGGTGTTCCCACTGTATCTGGGCCGGCGCAGCTGTCCCCCCGGAGAACGCATCTCCTTGGGAATTGTCACCGGGGACCTCGAAACCGCACTCCGGGTTGCCGAGTGGACGGCAGCTGAGTGGTACCGCAGGAAGAAGCCCACAAGGGTTCATCTACCCATTTCTCGAGATGTGCTTTCGGGGGAGTCAGCAGATGAACTCGTTCGAGACCGGCCCGAGAGCTTCGACCCGAAGGAACGCAGCTATGAGCTCCGCCCCGTCAAGCATGATTGGGTCGGCGTTTCAAATGACTTAGGGATCAAGGCCATTGACCACGATCCCTTCGACCTGATAGGAGGTGCCTAGGTGTATCTATCGAGGATGTACCTCAACCCTCAACGTAGACAGACACGCGAGCTGCTCGCCAGTCCCCAGAAGATGCACGCGGCGGTTCTCGCTTCCTTCCCGCCAGATGCCGCAGCTGAAAGCAGCGATGAGGGGCGCGTGCTGTGGCGCATTGATCAGACGATGGAGACAACGGCCCTGTACGTTGTCAGCCCTACCGTTCCTTCCCTCGAGCACCTCCAGGAACAGGCAGGTTGGTCGCAGGAGCGATCCTGGCAGTCAAGTGATTACACCCCGATGCTCAACCGGATCGTCAAAGGCCAAAGGTATGCCTTTCGTCTTACCGCAAACCCTGTGCGCACCGTGACCGAGGAGGGGGTGAAGCGTCGAAAAGCTCATGTCTCCTCCGCACACCAGCTTGAGTGGCTTGAGCAGAGACAGGATCAACTCGGAGCTTCAATCAACAGTGAGACTGATGGTCTGACCGCATCAGTTAGCAGATCCTCCCGGCTGGTGTTCAACCGGAAAGGCCGCAAGGTAACTATCCAGCAGGTCACATTCGATGGAAGCCTCGAGGTAACCGCGGCCGATCAGCTGCGCTCAGCGCTCACCAACGGAATCGGCAAAGCCCGAGGCTACGGATGTGGTCTTCTCACTCTCGCACCATTGGAGTAATACCATGCAATCAGGAATGCCACCGTCCACGCCCAAGCAACTCAGCCGGGCGACCGACCGAATAAGCTTTCTATATTTGGAGCACTGCACGCTTGGAAGGGACGGTGGTGCCCTGACCGCCACCGATGATAACGGCGTGGTACACGTCCCTGTCGCCGCTTTGAGCGTCCTTCTGCTCGGACCCGGAACGCGGCTCACCCATCAGGCCGTATCAGTCGTCTCCGACTCCGGATGCAGCCTGGTTTGGGTCGGCGAGGAAGGCGTGCGCTACTACGCACACGGCCGTTCGATCGCCCGATCCGACCGACTTCTGCTCAAACAGGCTGAAAAAGTCAGTAACACCCGGTCCAGGCTCGCTGTCGCCCGTGCCATGTATGACATGCGTTTTCCGAACGAGGACACCTCCAAACTGACGATGCAGCAACTGCGCGGAAAGGAGGGCGCACGCGTTCGTCGAATCTATCGTGAGAACTCGGAGGAGTTCGGCGTGGACTGGAATCGAAGGATCTATGACCCCGAGGATTTCCTCGCCGGCGATCCCATCAACCAGGCCCTATCCTCGGCACACACCTGCCTGTACGGGCTTTGTCATTCAGTGATCGCGGCGCTGGGCTGCAGCCCGGGCCTGGGATTTGTCCACACGGGCCATGATCGGAGTTTTGTTTACGACATTGCAGATCTATACAAAGCTGAAATTTCCATTCCCGTGTCCTTCCGGATCATTGCCGATCTCAATGAAAGTGGTCGCGCTGAGATCTCCGATGTCAGCGCTATCACCCGCCGCGCCATGCGTGACGAGTTTCGTGAGCTACGGCTCGCCGAACGCATTGCCGCAGACCTGAAAACTTTGCTCATCGATGACGAGGAGATCAGCTCCGAAGAATTTTGGGCCGACGTCGTCCAGCTCTGGGACGGTGGAGATAAACGCGTCGCAGGCGGCACCAACTACGATGGCTCCGGCACGACGGGGCACGAAACTCCATGATCACTGTCATTCTGTCCTCGCCACCCGAAAAGTTGAGGGGACACCTCACCCGCTGGCTCCTGGAGGTAAGCCCGGGAGTCTACGTAGGGCGACCAACCGCCAGAGTGAGGGATGAACTCTGGGAGTTGATCGTTTCGACGCTGACGAGCGGTCGGGCGATTATGACCTTCCCAACCAGGAGCAACGAGCAGGGTTTTGAAATCCGGGTGCACCGGAGTCAGTGGGAAGTTGCTGACTTCGACGGCATCTCTCTAATGCGACACCCGGTTAGCACTGCCAAAGGGTCGATGAAAGCCGGTTGGTCATCCGCCTCCAGGCAGCGAGCAGCACGTCGACGTAATAAAGCAAAGTGATGTAAAATCAGCGTTGGACCGAGCTTTATCGCTGGTTAACTAGTGTTCTCCCCGCTCAGGCGGGGATGGTCCGGGTTCATCGCCGACCGACTCCCCGCCCCCGTCGTTCTCCCCGCTCAGGCGGGGATGGTCCGACCGGTGACGCGATCAAGGAATTTTCGATCCGGTTCTCCCCGCTCAGGCGGGGATGGTCCCAACAAATTTCACTATTCAGAACTCACATATCGGTTCTCCCCGCTCAGGCGGGGATGGTCCGCGCCACCCCGACACCCCCCCAGCTACACCGACGTTCTCCCCGCTCAGGCGGGGATGGTCCTGTTCGGCTGGTAACCGAACTGATTTCCATTGAGTTCTCCCCGCTCAGGCGGGGATGGTCCGATCCGCGATCGCCTGCCAATGCTTATGCGCCGGTTCTCCCCGCTCAGGCGGGGATGGTCCTCCTCCATGGACAGGCCGGCATCCTGCGCCCGCTGTTCTCCCCGCTCAGGCGGGGATGGTCCCCTCCCCCTCAGTGCGTCGCGACGCACCATCCAGTTCTCCCCGCTCAGGCGGGGATGGTCCCATTCGACGCTAAGCCCAGATCAATAAGTCGCTGTTCTCCCCGCTCAGGCGGGGATGGTCCGGTCCTGCGTGATCCGCTGGATGAGGGCTTCAAGTTCTCCCCGCTCAGGCGGGGATGGTCCCGCTGCATCAGGGTCACCACCCGCGGCCCGCGCGTTCTCCCCGCTCAGGCGGGGATGGTCCCCAGCCTCCAGCAGCACGTGCCTGCGTCTTACGGTTCTCCCCGCTCAGGCGGGGATGGTCCCGTCGCCTCCGAGAATCCCCTGTACAAGGGTTAGTTCTCCCCGCTCAGGCGGGGATGGTCCCAGCTCCGGCACTTCCAGAATGTCAGCGACAGGGTTCTCCCCGCTCAGGCGGGGATGGTCCCCCAAAGTCACCGACTTACCTGCCACCGATTCAGTTCTCCCCGCTCAGGCGGGGATGGTCCCTGCCCTCAATGCCCCTCACCACTGAGTCACCGCGTTCTCCCCGCTCAGGCGGGGATGGTCCCAGCCTCCGGGGCGGACGCGGCGAGGAGGGCGTGTTCTCCCCGCTCAGGCGGGGATGGTCCCCGCAACATCAGCCTTGTCCCGGGCGAGCTTGAGTTCTCCCCGCTCAGGCGGGGATGGTCCGTACACCGTCTCTGAGCTGATGGCCGACCCTGCGTTCTCCCCGCTCAGGCGGGGATGGTCCGTGGGTAGCTAGCTGCGCAAATGTGTAGTGATTGTTCTCCCCGCTCAGGCGGGGATGGTCCCCGCCCGATCAAGGACGCCGAGTTCGATGACATGTTCTCCCCGCTCAGGCGGGGATGGTCCCCATCAGGCCCCGCCTCGTCGTGTGGGAAAACGGTTCTCCCCGCTCAGGCGGGGATGGTCCCGACATGCTGAGTCGCCACGTCCTGCACCCACTGTTCTCCCCGCTCAGGCGGGGATGGTCCTCACCGGCCATGTTCTTCCCGTGGTACCCACTAGTTCTCCCCGCTCAGGCGGGGATGGTCCGGCGACAGAGAAGTACGACAAGATGATTGAGGAGTTCTCCCCGCTCAGGCGGGGATGGTCCGCACTTCGCGACCTTAGGCATCGATGGCTCCGAGTTCTCCCCGCTCAGGCGGGGATGGTCCGGCGTCTGCGGGGTCGGAGAAGGTGTCCGACGCGTTCTCCCCGCTCAGGCGGGGATGGTCCCTGATTCTGCATCGACACCCGCGACTGGACCAGGTTCTCCCCGCTCAGGCGGGGATGGTCCCCGGTGTGCGCCGATAGTGCCGAGGAATGCCCAGTTCTCCCCGCTCAGGCGGGGATGGTCCCGCCATGAAGTCGTCCGCCAGCTGCGAAGCGGTGTTCTCCCCGCTCAGGCGGGGATGGTCCGGGTGACCGGGTTGTGACCTTCGGCAGGCTGCAGTTCTCCCCGCTCAGGCGGGGATGGTCCGATGGACACCGACGGGAAGATCCTGACGGTGGGGTTCTCCCCGCTCAGGCGGGGATGGTCCAGCTCGCGCGCCCGGAGCCGGTGCTGACCCCGGCGTTCTCCCCGCTCAGGCGGGGATGGTCCCAACCTTGCCAACCGCTACTTACCCGGTGGCACGTTCTCCCCGCTCAGGCGGGGATGGTCCCGGTGAATCCGAGTTCGTGCACCGCGCCAGCGTGTTCTCCCCGCTCAGGCGGGGATGGTCCCCGCGACGGCTGGGACGACGAGCCCCTCCCCGCGTTCTCCCCGCTCAGGCGGGGATGGTCCCCATCCCTGCTTCAGGAGCAAGAGATGCACCGTGTTCTCCCCGCTCAGGCGGGGATGGTCCGCCCGGTGAGCTTAATGTCATTTACTCGGGCGTGTTCTCCCCGCTCAGGCGGGGATGGTCCCCCGCGCACCATATTCAAATGCGTGTATGCATCGTTCTCCCCGCTCAGGCGGGGATGGTCCGGCGAGGCAAGGCAAGGCAAGGGAAAACCCTGGGTTCTCCCCGCTCAGGCGGGGATGGTCCGGGTAAGCAGGCCCGCCAGTATTTCATCGCCTGGTTCTCCCCGCTCAGGCGGGGATGGTCCGCAGTACGCGGCGAAGAGCGGGCCGAAAGGCAGGTTCTCCCCGCTCAGGCGGGGATGGTCCCGTACAGATGCCGTGAGACATCGGGTGCCCCCGGTTCTCCCCGCTCAGGCGGGGATGGTCCGGTCACGCCGATCCAGGTATCTTCTCCGTCCTCGTTCTCCCCGCTCAGGCGGGGGTGGTCCGAGCGGCCTGGACCTCCTCCGTGGAATCCACCAGTTCTCCCCGCTCAGGCGGGGATGGTCCGGGCTGCCGCCACGGACTGGCAGGCCCAGGATGGTTCTCCCCGCTCAGGCGGGGATGGTCCCTCATCCCACGCGGCGATGAGATTTTCCTTCGTGTTCTCCCCGCTCAGGCGGGGATGGTCCCTGCCTGCACGCGGGCCATCGCGAGATCACGCTGTTCTCCCCGCTCAGGCGGGGATGGTCCGGTCACCTCCCAGTGCGGGTTATTCACCGATGAGTTCTCCCCGCTCAGGCGGGGATGGTCCCGTTCGCCGCGGTGCGGGGCATACGGCTGCGGGGTTCTCCCCGCTCAGGCGGGGATGGTCCAAGCCCGGCGCGATCCGCATCGACTATGACCTTGTTCTCCCCGCTCAGGCGGGGATGGTCCTGCATGGCCGAGCTCGTGGGCGATGCAGGAGCGGTTCTCCCCGCTCAGGCGGGGATGGTCCGGCCACTGCGGGGTCAGAGAAGGTCACCGACGCGTTCTCCCCGCTCAGGCGGGGATGGTCCAGGGAACATCAATTGAATCACATACGCCCGGGGAGTTCTCCCCGCTCAGGCGGGGATGGTCCCCCCTGCCATACCTGCGATGCGTAGCCACGACCGTTCTCCCCGCTCAGGCGGGGATGGTCCCTTAGTTCGCCCCGTCGTCGGTGAGATCTCCACGTTCTCCCCGCTCAGGCGGGGATGGTCCCGTGGCGTCTGATTCTGCGGTCGCGTTCGGCAAGTTCTCCCCGCTCAGGCGGGGATGGTCCTCGTACGCTGACGCTCTCGGCACGAGCACGGGGTTCTCCCCGCTCAGGCGGGGATGGTCCGGTTTCATCGCTACCCGGGCCTTTGGGGTCTGTGTTCTCCCCGCTCAGGCGGGGATGGTCCCTAGATGCGCTGGCGTCGAATCAGATCGCGGTGGTTCTCCCCGCTCAGGCGGGGATGGTCCCGTCGCCGCGACCAATGCCTGAGGCTCGCCCTTGTTCTCCCCGCTCAGGCGGGGATGGTCCCCCCGATCGCGGCGGCGAGCTGCGATTCCGTGAGTTCTCCCCGCTCAGGCGGGGATGGTCCGGCGCCGGCATCATCGACCTGGACGACAACATTGTTCTCCCCGCTCAGGCGGGGATGGTCCGGTGCTTCTCGAAAGACACCCGGCCCAAATGCGGTTCTCCCCGCTCAGGCGGGGATGGTCCACCTCTGACAGCTGCTGCTTCGGTGGCAGCGAGGTTCTCCCCGCTCAGGCGGGGATGGTCCGTCTTGAGTCTCCTGGTGCCGGCGGCGGTGATCGTTCTCCCCACTCAGGCGGGGATGGTCCCCCCCACGCCCACAGGATCACCATCCCCGCAACGTTCTCCCCGCTCAGGCGGGGATGGTCCGGCCCAGGAGTTCGCAGGCACCGCATTCGAAGTGTTCTCCCCGCTCAGGCGGGGATGGTCCCCTGCTTATAGCCAGCGCGTCCGCTGGGGCCTAGTTCTCCCCGCTCAGGCGGGGATGGTCCCGCCACCGCCAGCGGCGGCGCATCCGCGTTGGCGTTCTCCCCGCTCAGGCGGGGATGGTCCGTCACTCTGGGGCGTGCGTGGAACCCCGGTAGTGTTCTCCCCGCTCAGGCGGGGATGGTCCCAGGCCCGGTGGCGGTGGCATGAGAGATGCCATGTTCTCCCCGCTCAGGCGGGGATGGTCCGGACACCTGGTCCCTCATCGACAAGCGACGGATGTTCTCCCCGCTCAGGCGGGGATGGTCCTCAAAGCATCCTTGAACACGGCGATCTGATCCAGTTCTCCCCGCTCAGGCGGGGATGGTCCTGAGCGTAGGGTCAGCGAGCAAATCGCTGACAGGTTCTCCCCGCTCAGGCGGGGATGGTCCCAAGACTTTTGAGCGGTCCGCGGAGGAAACCGCGTTCTCCCCGCTCAGGCGGGGATGGTCCGGCGGGCACGCCTGAGCTGCAGGCTTCAGCACCGTTCTCCCCGCTCAGGCGGGGATGGTCCGTGGGATTAGACAATTTTCATTCTCCTTTAGTAGTTCTCCCCGCTCAGGCGGGGATGGTCCCTTCCCCACTGCACCCGCAGCAGTCGCCAAAGCGTTCTCCCCGCTCAGGCGGGGATGGTCCGCGCCAGCACAGTTTTTACGTACTTACCGGACCGTTCTCCCCGCTCAGGCGGGGATGGTCCTGAGGCTGCGAAGCGTGGGCGATCGTTCGCGGAGTTCTCCCCGCTCAGGCGGGGATGGTCCGTTGACCTCCGCGTTCCGCCCTGGTAGTGGGTAGTTCTCCCCGCTCAGGCGGGGATGGTCCCTTCATCCTGCATCGCAGCCGGTACCTGCTGCAGTTCTCCCCGCTCAGGCGGGGATGGTCCTGATGGTCTCCTCAAGGCGATCAACGCGGTCACGTTCTCCCCGCTCAGGCGGGGATGGTCCGTCACTCTGGGGCGTGCGTGGAACCCCGGTAGTGTTCTCCCCGCTCAGGCGGGGATGGTCCATCCGAAGTGCCATGCCCGATCTCGGCGCGGGGGTTCTCCCCGCTCAGGCGGGGATGGTCCCAGAAAATCCACGACGCCGGAATCTTTACTCAGGTTCTCCCCGCTCAGGCGGGGATGGTCCCCTTCCCAGAATGACGACGACCCAGAACCTTCCGTTCTCCCCGCTCAGGCGGGGATGGTCCCTGGTAGGCGGTCAGCTCAATGAGAAGTGCCATGTTCTCCCCGCTCAGGCGGGGATGGTCCCCTTGCGAGATCCCACTCCTCAAGGAAGGTGAGGTTCTCCCCGCTCAGGCGGGGATGGTCCGGAACTCGAGGAGGCGATGAATTCGTCCGTCGAGTTCTCCCCGCTCAGGCGGGGATGGTCCGGTACGACAGGGCAGCTGGTGTCTCCGCGTGATGTTCTCCCCGCTCAGGCGGGGATGGTCCGGCGTGTGGGAGGTTTTCAAATCTCTGTGGGATGTTCTCCCCGCTCAGGCGGGGATGGTCCGCTTCGTCAGCGCCTGCGGGTGCAGCAAAATAGGTTCTCCCCGCTCAGGCGGGGATGGTCCGCGCATGGGATATGGCGATGAGTACCTGGATGCGTTCTCCCCGCTCAGGCGGGGATGGTCCTGCGGAAACACGAGTGCCCGGTTATCCTCCGACGTTCTCCCCGCTCAGGCGGGGATGGTCCGCATGGAGCTCATACCGGAAGAGTCAGTCTCTACGTTCTCCCCGCTCAGGCGGGGATGGTCCGGTGGTGGTGTTGATGGCAGCGCTATCGGACTCGTTCTCCCCGCTCAGGCGGGGATGGTCCTCAGCCCGGCGTTGACGAGGTTGGCCAGTGCTTGTTCTCCCCGCTCAGGCGGGGATGGTCCGGCAACAGTCTCCGATCTGGGGCGGGCGGTTCCGTTCTCCCCGCTCAGGCGGGGATGGTCCGGGCGACTCCGAGCACCACCTCGGCGTCAGCAGGTTCTCCCCGCTCAGGCGGGGATGGTCCCTTTGCGAGATCCCACTCCTCAAGGAAGGTGAGGTTCTCCCCGCTCAGGCGGGGATGGTCCCTTTGCGTCTTCGACTCGGCCAGAGCAGTATCCGTTCTCCCCGCTCAGGCGGGGATGGTCCCGGATCATCGCCCTCACCCGGCGACCACTCCTTGTTCTCCCCGCTCAGGCGGGGATGGTCCGCTGGCACCACGGTGGCCGGGGACAATCACGCGGTTCTCCCCGCTCAGGCGGGGATGGTCCTCAGCTGGGTCATTACGGCCCCTTTCTGTGTGAGTTCTCCCCGCTCAGGCGGGGATGGTCCTCGGGCTGACGACACTCTCCCAAAGCCATGTTAGTTCTCCCCGCTCAGGCGGGGATGGTCCGACCGGGCCTGTCCTCACCGTGTGCACGGATTTGTTCTCCCCGCTCAGGCGGGGATGGTCCGACGCCCACAAAACCACCCTTCCCTAGTAGTCAGTTCTCCCCGCTCAGGCGGGGATGGTCCGAACAGATCCTCGACAAATGCCCCGTCCAGATTGTTCTCCCCGCTCAGGCGGGGATGGTCCGGTTGATCAGGTGCGTAAGGGCATCCAGCAGCTGTTCTCCCCGCTCAGGCGGGGATGGTCCCCGAGGTACTCATCACCCGGAAGAAGGCGCGCGGTTCTCCCCGCTCAGGCGGGGATGGTCCGGGGCTGGCCATGCAGGCCAAGCACGGCGCACTGTTCTCCCCGCTCAGGCGGGGATGGTCCCACCGGGTTTCCGCTCTGACACGCTGCCTCTGTGTTCTCCCCGCTCAGGCGGGGATGGTCCCGTGTTGTTTGTTTTCAGGACGGCGGCCAGCAAGTTCTCCCCGCTCAGGCGGGGATGGTCCCAACCGTGCGGTGCCTCCTCGATGTGCCAGCGGGTTCTCCCCGCTCAGGCGGGGATGGTCCGGCGATCAACGCGGTCACTGGCTTCATTGGTATGTTCTCCCCGCTCAGGCGGGGATGGTCCCCCCTTCTCAGCACCTTCAAGGTTCCGGGCCTGGTTCTCCCCGCTCAGGCGGGGATGGTCCTTCCCGCACCGGCGCAGTCAACCGCCCAATATTGTTCTCCCCGCTCAGGCGGGGATGGTCCCTCGCTCGGTGCTGTACACCCCAGCCTGGGCCGGTTCTCCCCGCTCAGGCGGGGATGGTCCGTCTTCGATCTTCGGCTCCTCCGCTTCGACTTCGTTCTCCCCGCTCAGGCGGGGATGGTCCAAGGTCGCGGCCAGCAGATAGGAGATGATTTCGGTTCTCCCCGCTCAGGCGGGGATGGTCCGGCAATCAACGCGGTCACTGGCTTTATTGGTATGTTCTCCCCGCTCAGGCGGGGATGGTCCCGCCTGGAACCTTTGCCCTAGATCGGTGAGCATGTTCTCCCCGCTCAGGCGGGGATGGTCCTGAATCAATCGTCACTGCGTCGCCTGTCACATTGTTCTCCCCGCTCAGGCGGGGATGGTCCGCGGGGGGGCTGGGATCTGCGTTTGAAGGCGCAGTTCTCCCCGCTCAGGCGGGGATGGTCCCACAGCCGTCTAAGCCCGCACTCCTGGTCAACAGTTCTCCCCGCTCAGGCGGGGATGGTCCCCCCACTTGCGCCCTGACTTGTCCATGTAGAATGTTCTCCCCGCTCAGGCGGGGATGGTCCCCCGAAGGGCACGATCCCCCGCGCCGAGATCGGGTTCTCCCCGCTCAGGCGGGGATGGTCCGGATGCTCTGAGCCTGGCGGCGTCGACTACTGAGTTCTCCCCGCTCAGGCGGGGATGGTCCCCCCCAACACAGACAACCACCTGATACACTCGAGTTCTCCCCGCTCAGGCGGGGATGGTCCGACACCCTGCCCGCATGCGGAGCGACCGGCTTAGTTCTCCCCGCTCAGGCGGGGATGGTCCGTTCAGGGGACGAAACCGGAATCTCACCAAATTGTTCTCCCCGCTCAGGCGGGGATGGTCCGATAATCCAACGCCGCGACCTGCTGCGCAATAAGTTCTCCCCGCTCAGGCGGGGATGGTCCCGTCAGGACAATAAGCTGGCAACGATTTATGCGGTTCTCCCCGCTCAGGCGGGGATGGTCCCCTCGATGGTAAGGGCGGCGCGTACGCGCTGGCGTTCTCCCCGCTCAGGCGGGGATGGTCCGGTGACTGTCAGCTATGGGCCGCGGACGGAGGCGTTCTCCCCGCTCAGGCGGGGATGGTCCGTTCAACTGGCCCGTGAAGCAGGTAGGCGTGTCGTTCTCCCCGCTCAGGCGGGGATGGTCCGTCGGAGGTGGCGACATTGAATGCGCTGCTCAAGTTCTCCCCGCTCAGGCGGGGATGGTCCGACCTGTCGCAAATCGTGCGAGTCCGGCCATCGGTTCTCCCCGCTCAGGCGGGGATGGTCCCGGCGGCCCGTGGGGTGGGCATACCTCCGGCACGTTCTCCCCGCTCAGGCGGGGATGGTCCCCCGCCCTTAGCCAGCTCGGCCATCGCGGCGGCGTTCTCCCCGCTCAGGCGGGGATGGTCCCGGGTTTGTGTGGACCGGCAGGGTGGATGATTTGTTCTCCCCGCTCAGGCGGGGATGGTCCTCTGATCAACGCCCAAATCCTCGACAGGTGTGCGTTCTCCCCGCTCAGGCGGGGATGGTCCCTACGGTCGTTCCTGGGTGGATGAGGCCGAGCAGGTCGACACGGATCTGATTCTCGATGACGGCGGCAGGCTCTGGAACAGCACTCTAGCAACCCCGGTCATGCCACCTACCTCGGACTCTCGGGCGAGCCCGTGGGGCGACTGTCGGTGCAGCGGGTCTATAAACACGTCATCAAAGCCCGTCTCTATCGAGGCGATCAGCAATGGAGCGAGGTCCAGCACTTTCATCCGCGCGACGTGCGCTTCGACGGCTGGAACCCATCCGCCTGGCAGAACACCATTGATTATGACAGCGAGGCCGTCAGTGACGACGAGTCCAGGAATGACGACGTCGACCAAGACGAGACTGCCACGATCGTGGCCACGAACCAGCGAGAAGATAGTGCTACCCATCGGGGACCGTGCGTCTCGTATCTCCGGGTCTCGACCGCGGAGTAGAACCTCGCCCGGCAGCGCGAGATGATCGGGCAGGACTCGAAGACTGCATCGGCTTCCTGCGTGAACACGATCAACTGCTGATCGCCTCGATTGACCGACTGGCCCGCTCCCTGACTGATCTGCAGGGACTGATCGACCAGATCGCTGAGAAGGGTGCGAGCGTGCACTTCATCAAAGAAGGACTGACCTTTGCGACGGGTCGGGAGATCTCCTGAGACAACCTCATGCTGGGCATCCTCGGCTCATTCGCTCAGTTTGAGCGATCGATTATCCGGGAGCGGCAGGCTGAGGGCATAGCCCTGGCGAAAAGGCCGGCAAATATAAAGGCCGCAAACGCGCCCTGACCACAGAAAGGCCGAAGAAGCACGGCAGTGAGCAGCAGCAGGTGAGCAGCAGCAGGTGAGCCCAAGGTAGCTATCGCCACAGACCTTGGTATCAGTAGGGCCACCCTATACCGCACGCTGGCTGACAGCTGACCGGCCCTGACATAGAGATAACTACTGGCACGTTGCGGTCCTGGGGTGGTACTTTTCCAAGCGGGACTGTCATTTTCAGAAGTCCTCTACACGGGAGACATGTTGACTGGGACTGATAGATGGATGCTTTCCCAATTGTGCCGCCAGCTATTATTCTTGCCAACTCTTCATCAGTTCCTTGAGTCCTGATGCTTCCCATCCGAGCTCAACCTCCCAAAATTCGTGTTCCCAAAATTCGGGAGACAAATTTCGGTCGAACCACCTCAGGTAGTTCACTGCAGTATTTCGATCCAGGAAGGTTCGAACATCAACCGGCTCCTCACCGCCTGGGCAAGCCCCCTCCTCCATGCTGTAACCAGGGCTGAAAGCAACAATGACCGGTTCTCCATGGACCGGGCGCCAACTAGAGTTCTTGCCACAATCCACGGCGCATTCACTCCAATAGACATGAAACATGGAGTCATTATGACGTTTCGCAATAGCTCTTGCGTCTTCAAGAGTGGGAACGATCGCCAGGACCCTTTGCCTAAGCTGCAAAGACTCCTGCAGATAACAGATATAGATTCTCTGAGGAAAATGCTTCAGCTCGTATGAGGTTGCCACTCTTGTTCCTATACCCGGCAGGAAAATCTTGCGATGTCCGGATAAACCCTAGCGTAATATTCTTTTCCGCCGTAGTTAATGACACCAGCTGCAGTGCCCCAAAACCAGGTATCAACATGTCCACGACAATGGTGTTCTATGTTTTTCTGAACAAGCGTTGTGGTGAGCCCCGGATCTGAATATGCAGTTGCAGAAGCTGCCTTCAACCACCACTGATAGTATTTATACCTTAAGTTTGTTGTGTGCTGGATTGATGAAACCGGTTTAGTGCAAGTTGTCGATGGCTTAAACCCTACAATTCCGAAATCACTCTCCCCACTTTTTGTCCTTATATGAATATTGTTTGGCTTTAGGATGCATGGTCCATACGTAACAGGTGCACCTTTCTGCATAAGGGAAATCCCGGGGGATCCTAGACTCTCTGCAATCCACTCATCTTCAATCGCATCAAAATAAGCATCTGCTTCTTCCTGGGAATCAGCCTGTATGTACTGACTGGTTAGACCGCGTGGAGCAAAACCCTGAGAGACTTCGCCTTGGATTTCTCCACCTTCGAAACTCTGGATGTAAGTGAACTCATCAACCCATTCCATCGGGGCAATTGGGTAGCCAAAATCTCCAGCTGGCCCCTCTGCACTTTTCCAGTCGTCCAGGATCGTCCCAGAAACAGCATGAGCCCCTAGCCCGGGGGCCCAATAGATTTCTCCTCTTTGGAAGATGCTGAAACGTCCCATTCCATCTGTGACCCCGGCCTCATCAGCTATTGGAAATCCTAAATACCCTGAAGGTCCCCCCAATTCGAGCCATTTATCGAGGATGACTCCGTTGATACTGGCAATCTGAAAGCCTTCCAAGATTGGGGTGCGGTAGACGCGCCCACCCTGGAATTGCTGAACCCAGCCGCTGATCTCACCGTCAATGGTGGTGGATCCTTCCACCGGAACTTCACCGCCGAGAGGGTAGCCAAGCCAGCCGGCTTCCCAGCCGTGACGCTGCCACAGAGCCATTGTCATCGGTGAGACCGCATGCGCTCCGGTATCGGGGTGCTGGTAGATGACGCCGCCGACGAACCGCTGACGGTGGCCCTGGCCGTCGGGGTTGATCGACTGGTGTTCGATGGGCAGCAGAAGCCAACTGGTTTCTCCGCCCAGAGCCTCGTAGCGATCCAGGATCTCCCCGCACACCTTGAACGGGATCAACCAGAACGACTTGCACCGCTCCGCCGTTGCCATGAATGTCCGTGCTTGCGGCTGGGACTGCTCTGTGGCGATCGCGACCTCGGAGCGGTCGGCTTCTGTCTTGTCGTAACCCTCGGGGATGCCGACCTTGTCCGACCACATCTGACCGGGGATGATCTCATCTTGCGGTGGGCCGGAGGCCTCTGCCTGCTGGATCTTGTCCTGGATCTCAGCGATTTCAGCCTCCGTGAGACCGCCGACACCATCAACGACTGGGGGATTATTCACATCGTATTGGAACTCTGAGACATAGGTGTCACGGTCCTCCGGGGCAATAATCCGTTCCGATTGCGCGGTAGCCACCGGGGATAGCAAGCCCACAGCGATTAGGGTCGATGCGAGCGCACCGACCAGTTTTCTTCGAAACACCTAAAGCACTCCTTGCGAAAGCATTAATATTATTTTTCTGACTATAACCTGCTAGAAAGTTGAAAGTGACATGTATGTTTCGATCAGGAAATAGCCCACCCCCAGACGGGTGACACCTTGTGGGTTCTCCCCGCTCAGGCGGGGATGGTCCGACGGCGACACCCTCGCCGCCGGCAACACCGCCGTTCTCCCCGCTCAGGCGGGGATGGTCCGCAGCATGACGGCCAGGTGACTGTGGTCGTCGAGTTCTCCCCGCTCAGGCGGGGATGGTCCGTCGAGGAAGTCAACAACCGAGCGCGGATATGGGTTCTCCCCGCTCAGGCGGGGATGGTCCCGAGTACAACAGCTGCTCAAGATGCTTCTCGAAGTTCTCCCCGCTCAGGCGGGGATGGTCCCAAAATGTTATGCAAGTGGTGACACGTGTTTCAGTTCTCCCCGCTCAGGCGGGGATGGTCCCCCACAGCAGGGCAACCAGCAGCGCGGCGGTTTGTTCTCCCCGCTCAGGCGGGGATGGTCCTCGCACCCCTCCTGCACTGTGATCTGGGAGGCCGTTCTCCCCGCTCAGGCGGGGATGGTCCCCGCCGCAGCCCGCTCCCGCACCGATGCGCACCGTTCTCCCCGCTCAGGCGGGGATGGTCCTGGGAATGAGTAGTCATGGCGCAGGGAGATACCGTTCTCCCCGCTCAGGCGGGGATGGTCCGCCACCCAGCCTCGTCGCAACGGGTACATGTACGTTCTCCCCGCTCAGGCGGGGATGGTCCGGGCGGCGCGTACGCGCTGGCTGAAACGCAGGCGTTCTCCCCGCTCAGGCGGGGATGGTCCAGACACCGAAAACCGCGAGCCGTCATCCGACCAGTTCTCCCCGCTCAGGCGGGGATGGTCCTATCATTTTGGAGCAGCACCCGACCCTCGGAGCGTTCTCCCCGCTCAGGCGGGGATGGTCCCGCGTCTTCGCGACGACGGCAGCTTTACCGACGGTTCTCCCCGCTCAGGCGGGGATGGTCCCCCGGGCGGAGCCGGGGTCACTGTCGATGACGGGTTCTCCCCGCTCAGGCGGGGATGGTCCCACAAGTAGTCAAACAGAATCTTTCAGGCCCGCGTTCTCCCCGCTCAGGCGGGGATGGTCCCCTGCGCGTGTGGAACCACGACTACACGGACTCGTTCTCCCCGCTCAGGCGGGGATGGTCCCACGCGCCGATGTCCGATTCACCTCATCAATAAGTTCTCCCCGCTCAGGCGGGGATGGTCCCCCGAACTGCTCATAATTTTTCAATCACTACACGTTCTCCCCGCTCAGGCGGGGATGGTCCCGGAGGATACCGACTACCGACATCCGGCCCTGGGTTCTCCCCGCTCAGGCGGGGATGGTCCGAAGGCGATTCTGCAGGCGCCCACGAAGGCGACGTTCTCCCCGCTCAGGCGGGGATGGTCCGGTGGACACCTACCTTGCAGGCCAGCTTGTCGCGTTCTCCCCGCTCAGGCGGGGATGGTCCGTCGTGGGCCGAGGCTCAGGGTACGACGCGAATGGTTCTCCCCGCTCAGGCGGGGATGGTCCCTCGCCGCGATTTATGCAGGCAAGGCCGGTGGTGTTCTCCCCGCTCAGGCGGGGATGGTCCGGGCTCAGATTTGTCGAATGATCCTGATGGTGAGTTCTCCCCGCTCAGGCGGGGATGGTCCCCAGGGGTGAGGGGCAGTGTCCCGGAAGGACAGGTTCTCCCCGCTCAGGCGGGGATGGTCCCTGAGGAGATGGATGCGTATATGCAGACCGTGAGTTCTCCCCGCTCAGGCGGGGATGGTCCCTGTTGCCCACCAGCCCTGAACTTGCTGAGGTTGTTCTCCCCGCTCAGGCGGGGATGGTCCCGTTCGATACCGGGCTGACGGGTCCGTAGCGGAGTTCTCCCCGCTCAGGCGGGGATGGTCCCGCGACCTGCACCTGAGCATCCTTAATCATCGGGTTCTCCCCGCTCAGGCGGGGATGGTCCCTATTGCGTTGTGCTGCGCAAATTGAGGCAATTCGTTCTCCCCGCTCAGGCGGGGATGGTCCTGTACACGGGGCAGACGAAAACCCGCCGTTCTGGTTCTCCCCGCTCAGGCGGGGATGGTCCGCGGATGCAGGGGCGTGTCGTGGCGATGAGGAGGTTCTCCCCGCTCAGGCGGGGATGGTCCGCCGCGGAGCTGATTGCGGAGCACATCACCCGCGTTCTCCCCGCTCAGGCGGGGATGGTCCTGTGTGCAGGCGCAGGCGCATGCGATGGGAGTGGTTCTCCCCGCTCAGGCGGGGATGGTCCCGGCGGCAACTACAACAGTGGCTCGGGGGAGGTGTTCTCCCCGCTCAGGCGGGGATGGTCCCGTGAAGATGGTTGTTCGGTGGTACGGCCCCGCGTTCTCCCCGCTCAGGCGGGGATGGTCCGACCCTTGCCGATATGACCCCCGAGGAGCGCGCGTTCTCCCCGCTCAGGCGGGGATGGTCCCCCCTGCCATCCCAGCGATGCGTAGCCACGACCGTTCTCCCCGCTCAGGCGGGGATGGTCCTGTGTGCAGGCGCAGGCGCATGTGATGGGAGTGGTTCTCCCCGCTCAGGCGGGGATGGTCCCTACTAGCAAACGCCAAAATCGCCCCCACCCTCGTTCTCCCCGCTCAGGCGGGGATGGTCCACCAAAGGTGGACACGCGCCGACAGCTGGACATGTTCTCCCCGCTCAGGCGGGGATGGTCCGTTTTCCCGTCGCGGACTTCTTCGAGATATGCGGTTCTCCCCGCTCAGGCGGGGATGGTCCGCAACAAGACGAGCTTGCGGCCGGGGGTAAGGAGTTCTCCCCGCTCAGGCGGGGATGGTCCTGCCCCTCACCCCTGGTTTCCCGCCCGGGTGAGGTTCTCCCCGCTCAGGCGGGGATGGTCCTGCTCCAGCGTTGCCCCGACCCCTGGGCGCGCCGTTCTCCCCGCTCAGGCGGGGATGGTCCCCCCGGCCTTCTCGCTGCGCTGGAGAATGTGGTGTTCTCCCCGCTCAGGCGGGGATGGTCCCCCCCGCCATCCCAGCGATCCGTAGCCACGACCGTTCTCCCCGCTCAGGCGGGGATGGTCCGTCAGGTCGATGATCAATGAGTACAGCCCGCGGGTTCTCCCCGCTCAGGCGGGGATGGTCCTGTCCTCGCCGGTGGCGGCTTCCTCGCCATTAGGTTCTCCCCGCTCAGGCGGGGATGGTCCCGGTTGCTTATCGAATATCACGGTGTTCCTCTCGTTCTCCCCGCTCAGGCGGGGATGGTCCCCAGCCCACCCGATCGTGAGCAGGCGCGGAATCGTTCTCCCCGCTCAGGCGGGGATGGTCCGGAGCTTCCCCCGGAATGGGCGATCTTAAACTGGTTCTCCCCGCTCAGGCGGGGATGGTCCCTGTCCGCGTCCGCAGGATCGCTCACGCTCACCGTTCTCCCCGCTCAGGCGGGGATGGTCCGGCCCGCATCATTCTCGCTCGCGGGCTGGGTGAGTTCTCCCCGCTCAGGCGGGGATGGTCCTTGTCGTGGGCTCGGGCGCGCCCAGGGGTCGGGGTTCTCCCCGCTCAGGCGGGGATGGTCCCCCGGCGCGAGAACGCACCTGTGGGGGTTGGCTGTTCTCCCCGCTCAGGCGGGGATGGTCCCCTCCGCGATGTCCCGCTCCTCACGCGCCGGCAGTTCTCCCCGCTCAGGCGGGGATGGTCCTGTCCTCGCGGGTGGGGGGTTCCTCGCTATTAGGTTCTCCCCGCTCAGGCGGGGATGGTCCGAGGCGATCGGCGGCGCGGGGACATTCTCCGACGTTCTCCCCGCTCAGGCGGGGATGGTCCGGTGGGATGCGCATACCGGAATCACGCACAAAAGTTCTCCCCGCTCAGGCGGGGATGGTCCCACCAGCTCCAAGACAGGAGAGAATCATGAAGAGTTCTCCCCGCTCAGGCGGGGATGGTCCCTATTAACACCAGCAGCACTAGCCTGAAAGGGGGTTCTCCCCGCTCAGGCGGGGATGGTCCCTGGTATGGCATTCCGGGTATCGGATACGAGTAGTTCTCCCCGCTCAGGCGGGGATGGTCCCCAGCCCACCGCCACCGCGCTCCCTCACATGCGGTTCTCCCCGCTCAGGCGGGGATGGTCCGATCGAGAACGCCACGAAGAAGGCCACAAAGTCGTTCTCCCCGCTCAGGCGGGGATGGTCCCATTGGGGCTGGTGGGTTGCCCGTATTTGCGGAGTTCTCCCCGCTCAGGCGGGGATGGTCCCTCGTGGGTGAGCTCGTGGTGGACGCGGCGGGTGTTCTCCCCGCTCAGGCGGGGATGGTCCGGTGATACAGGCGCTGCTGGTGCTGTCGGCCCGGTTCTCCCCGCTCAGGCGGGGATGGTCCGCTCAGTCGCTCGGCGATGTCGATTACTTCGGCGTTCTCCCCGCTCAGGCGGGGATGGTCCCAAGTCCAAGGACGAACTCATCGCTCTCGTCGGGTTCTCCCCGCTCAGGCGGGGATGGTCCCTCTCCTTTCTCAAAATGGTGGGGTCATGTCAAGTTCTCCCCGCTCAGGCGGGGATGGTCCCTCTCCTTTCTCAAAATGGTGGGGTCATGTCAAGTTCTCCCCGCTCAGGCGGGGATGGTCCGGACTACGTGCGCGGGGCAGGCATCGAGGTCGAGTTCTCCCCGCTCAGGCGGGGATGGTCCCAGCAGCCCTCGCCTCACCAGCAGAAGCCCTGGGTTCTCCCCGCTCAGGCGGGGATGGTCCCCAGGCACGACTCCCCGAGGGTATCCGCTCGACGTTCTCCCCGCTCAGGCGGGGATGGTCCTGTTACAAACATGAACTACATGTTTTGGAACTGGTTCTCCCCGCTCAGGCGGGGATGGTCCGCACTATCACGACGCCGGTGGCCCACGTGGGGGGTTCTCCCCGCTCAGGCGGGGATGGTCCCTGCCCCAGCTTGTCGAGGGATTCGGCGATCGTGTTCTCCTCGCTCAGGCGGGGATGGTCCGGAGAAGCACGCTCACGCTGAGACGCGCACCGCGTTCTCCCCGCTCAGGCGGGGATGGTCCCACACCTCCCAGATCCAGGCCCACGCCCGCTCCAGTTCTATCCTGCTCCATGAAGACAGTACGGAGAAGGGGCAATTCGCGCCCGACCAGCATCCTCACTTCCCATAGCAGGATGCCGCGTCATTTCTGGGGAATACCGAGCAAAAGTGCGGCGACCACGATCACCAGGCCCAGAAGTGCGATCACCCACTGAGTTCTGCGGGTCCTTGCTCGGACAAGTGGCCAGGCGAGCAGTGCGCCGGCGATGAGTCCACCCACGTGTCCCCACAGTGAGACATTCACCGCGAGGAAGGTGTAGCCGAGGTTGACTGCGATCAGTGCCAAAGGCGCCCTCAGATCCCCGCCCCGGACGGCAAACAATCCGACGAGGATCGACATCATCGCGTATATTGCGCCCGAGGCGCCGGCTGTCGGTGAAAGGGGATCGAACCACACCACCGCCGCGGAGGCTCCGATCCCACCGACGAAGTAGATCAGGGTGAACAGCCAGGCGCCGAAGAATCCCTCTATCTCTCGGCCGAGCAACCACAGGAGCAGCAGGTTCATCAGCATGTGCCCGGGTCCGATGTGGAGGAACATCGCGCCGACGGCCCTGAGCGGCCCGAAACCGCTTCCCATGGCGGGTGCCCAGAGGATCCAGTCGTCCGCGAGCCGACTGTCCCAGAGGTTGTTCAGGACCGAATGGGATTGAAACGCGGTGACCAGGTACACGGCAATGATCCCAAGAGAGATGGCGGTGCTGGCCGGTGCCTGACGGTAGATCGCTGAGAGCTTCAAGAAGGTGCCTTTATATGAAAACAGGTCCCACCATCAATGGCGGGACCTGTTCAACTGGATGAGAAGGAGTTATTCCACGATCTCGATGGATTCGATGACAACCGGCTCAGTCGGGCGGTCCATGCGGTCGGTGGCGGTGGTGCCGATGGCGTCGACGACCTTCTGCGACTCCGGATCAGTGACCTCACCGAAGATGGTGTGGGCGTTGTTCAGGTGCGGGGTGGGGGTGGTGGTGATGAAGAACTGGGAACCGTTGGTTCCGGGGCCCGCGTTCGCCATCGCCAGCAGGTAGGCGCGATCGAAGCGGAGCTCGGGGTGGAACTCATCGGCGAACTTGTAGCCGGGGCCGCCACGGCCGGTGCCGGTGGGATCTCCACCCTGGATCATGAAACCGTCGATGACGCGGTGGAAAATGCTGCCGTCGTAAAAGGGACCCTCGGTGGTTCCGGAGGCGTTCTCGGAGCGGTACTCCTTGGTTCCGTTGGCAAGGCCAACGAAGTTCTCGACGGTCACGGGAGCATGGTTGCCGAAGAGATCAACGGAAATATCTCCGCGGTTGGTGTGCAGGATCGCGGTTGCGGTCTTCAAAGTCATGCGTTCCATCATAGCGCCACCAGATTCACTAATGTGGTTTGCCATAGACCTCTTTCCCATATCAAGGAGAACTCCATGAGCGCATTATCCAACTTCCAGCTCGCCCTCAACGGAGCGAGCGCAGCATATGATTCCTTCAGGAAGTACCGGGAGAAGAAGGCCTCCGAAACCTACGATGCCCTGTCGCAGGCTGCTGAAACGTACGTTCCCAAGGCAGAAGAGCTTTACGACGACACGGTTGCGGCAGCCGGCAACGTCACAAGGGCTGCGCGGGCGCGTTTTGAGAAGGCTCGCGATCTTGCCGAGCAGAAGAGCACGGAACTGGCAACCACCGGCGGGAAGCTGAGCAGGAAGGCGCGTCGCAAGGCAGCGAAGGCCGAGGTCAAGGCGTCAAAGGCTGCAAAGAAGGCGGAGCGGAAGGGTCTGGGAACCTTCAGCAAGCTCTCCATCGCAACGGTGGTAGTTTCCGGTATCGCCGGCGCCGCCTATGTACTGCTCAACCGCAAATCCACCCCGGGCACCGTCCCTCCGCGCGTCGAGGAGCAGGGCGATCGGGAATCAAAGCTGGTCTACTCGACCCAGACCGGACAGACCGACCCGGAGGTTCCCGAGGACCTCGTGGACGAGGCCGATGAGGCCGATGAGGCCGATGAGGCCGATGAGGCCGCGGAGGCCGAGGAGCAGCCAACGGACGCCGCTGACATCACCCCGGACACCACGGCCGCGGAGGAGATCGGTGAAGAGGTCCAGGCGGAGTTCGACGCCAGGAATGCACCGCAGCGCGACCAGAGCGACAAGTAGGAACTATCCCCGATCGAGTTCGTGGCTGAGCGAGTCCAGCTCGCCGCCTCCGGCCATGGCGACGGTCAGCTGCTCGAGGCTGACCTCGCTGCGGGGAACATCGAGCACCTGACGGCCGAGGTTCAACAACACGAAGTGGTCGCCGACCAGGTAGGCGTGGTGCGGGTTGTGCGTGATGAAGATGACGCCGATCCCGCGATCCCTGGCCGCCGCGATGAAGCGCAGCACCATGCCGGACTGCTTTACACCCAGGGCGGCCGTCGGCTCGTCGAGGATGATCACGCGGGCGCCGAAGTAGATGGCGCGGGCGATCGCCACAACCTGCCGCTGTCCGCCGGACAGTGAGGCGACGGCAACGCCGACGTCGTGAAGCTCAATGCCCATTTCGCGCAGCTGTTGATCGGTGATGCTGCGCATCTCCTGCTCGCGGAGCGTGCCGAAGCGTCCGGTGAGCTCCTGGCCCAGGAAGAAATTGCGCCACACGCTCATCTGTCCCACCACTGCGAGATCCTGGTAGACGGTGGCGATTCCGGCGCCGATCGCATCGCGTGGTGAGGAGAAATCCACCGACTCCCCGTCGACGATGATCTCCCCCGAGGACGCCGGGTGCAACCCGGAGAGGATCTTGATCAGAGTGGATTTACCGGCTCCGTTATCGCCGAGCACGCAGGTCACCTCCCCCGCATTGACCTGCAGATTGATACCCTCCAGCGCACGGAAGGCACCGTAATCTTTGGAGATGTCGCGCAGTTGAATCAGTTCGCTCATGATCGCTCCTCGTTGAACCTGGCAAAGCGGTTGTTGCTGATCACCGCGAACAGCAGCATGGCGCCGAGGAAGAACTTGAACCAATCCGGATTCCACCCCGCATACACGATGCCCTGATTGGTCATACCGAAGATCAACGCACCGATCGCCGTGCCGATCACGGTGCCACGACCACCCGTCATGGAGCAGCCACCGATCACCGCGGCGATGATGTAGAGGAACTCATTGCCCACGCCCTGGCCGGCCTGAATCGAATCAAAGAGGAACAGGTTGTGCATACCGAGGAACCAGGCCGCGAAACCGACGAACATGAACAGAATTATCTTCACCCTGCGGACCGGGACACCGACCGCGCGGGCCGCCTCCTGATCGCCGCCCACGGCAAAGATCCAGTTGCCGAAACGCGTCTTGTACAGCAGGAAACTGCCGAGGACCACGAAGAGGATCCACCAGAACACGGTGATCCGGACATTCACGCCGAAGATCGGGACGGAGCTGGCGAACACCGCGCGGGCGGAGGGGAAGCCCTCCATGTCGGCGATGGTCTGGGTTGCCACGGCTCCGGAGATCAGCTTGGTCAACGCCAGGTTCAGGCCCTGGAGCATGAGGAATGAGGCGAGGGTGATCAGGAATGAGGCGATCCTGGTCTTGACCACCAGGAATCCGTTGAAGAATCCGATGGCCAGGGAAATGAGGAGAGCCAGGAGGGCTCCGACCCAGGTGTTGAGCCACAGATTGTAGGACAGCATCGACGCCGCCAGAGCCGCGGTGGTCACCGCGACACCGGTGGAGAGGTCGAATTCATCACCGATCATGAGCAGGCCGACCGCCACGGCCATGATGCCGATGGTGGAGCTGGCGTAGAGCACGGTGGCCATGGAATCCCAGGAACGGAAGGCCGGTGCGACGAGCATGAAGACGGTGAAGATGACCACCGCACCCAGCAGGCTGGTCAGCTCGGGGCGTCGGATGGCGCGCATGATCAGATTCATCGCAGACCCGCCGTCGCTGCATCGGCGATGACATCGACATTGGAGGCGTCCACGAAACTGGGGCCGGTGTAGACGGGGCGTCCGCCGCCGACGGTGGTGCCGTTGCGGTGCGCCAACCAGATGGCGTCGACAGCCATGTAACCCTGGAGATAGGGCTGCTGATCAATCGCCCACTGGATGTCACCGTTGCGGATCGCCGTGACCAGCGCGGCGTTGGTGTCAAAGGTGGCGATCCTCGCCTGCGAACCGGAATCCCGCACCGAATTCACGGCGGTCAGTGCCACCGGGGCGACCAGGCCCATCACCCAGTCGATTCCGGGATCCTGGGAGAGTTTCGCCTGGAGCGTCGACTGCACCGCGGTCAGATCCCGGCCGTTGACATAGATGGTTTCCACTTTTACTCCCGCACCCTCGGCGACGCCTGCACAGCGCGACTCCTGGGAAGAGTTCCCCTGCTCGTGAATAACACACAGGACGTGCTTCGCCCCGTCGGTCGCGAGCCGCTCCCCCGCCCTCGTTCCGGCCACCTTCTCCTCCTGACCGAAGAAGCCGCTGAGACCGTAGGTCTGGTAGCTGTCCATACCCGCATTGAGCCCGACGACCGGGATGCCCGCATCCACCGCCTTTTTCGCTGTGGGACCGAGGGCATCGGCGTTGGGCAGGGTCACGGCGATTCCATCCACACCTGAATCGATGGCCGTTTGAATGAGGTTGGACTGGTTGGGAACCTCGGGATCTGAGGAGTAGCGCAGTTCGATGTTGTCCTTGCGGGCGGCATCCTCCGCTCCCTTGCGCACCAGATCCCAGAAGGTGTCGCCGGGAGCGCCGTGGCTAATCATCGAGACAACCAACCGCGGGGTGTCCACGGTGCCGCCCCCCTCCCCCCGGTCCGAGGCGCGCGGGGCGCCCCCGGTGGCCGAGCATCCGGTGATCAACAGTGCGGTTGCTAGAAGAGCCATGGCAGATTTGAATAGTCTCACCTGAACACTGTTGCCCAGAGCTGCGGGTTTAGTCAAACTTTTCGCAGGTCACCTGATCGATTCAGATGATTCACGCTGCGCTTTCTCAACCCCGATCATCACCATTTCCGGGGGTGCACCACCAAGCCGGACACCGACCGGAGGTCCGATCCCATAAATTAATGAAAATGGATATCATTAGTGAATGGTTTCCCCCAACCCAACTCCCGTCACCATTCTCTCCGGCTTCCTCGGCTCCGGAAAAACAACGCTGCTCAATCAGATTCTGGCCAACCGCGCAGGTCGGAGAATCGCGGTCATCGTCAATGATTTCTCCGAGATCAATATCGACGCCGCCCTCATCGCGGGCGAGGGCCACCTCACCCGCGGCGAGGACCGCTTCATTGAACTGTCCAACGGCTGCATCTGCTGCACATTGCGCGAGGATCTCGTCGATTCCGTCGCGGGGCTCGCAACCCGCGGCGATTTCGACCATATCCTCATCGAATCCACGGGCATATCGGAACCGATGCCGGTGGCGGCAACCTTCGAATGGGAGTGGGAGGACGGAACCCGGCTGGCGGACGTCGCGCGCATCGATACGATGGTCACCCTCGTCGATGCGGTCCAGTTCCTCGACCAGCTGCGCCACCACACCAGGCTTGCCGACGCCGACCGCGGTGCCACCCCCGAGGACGAGCGCACCGTTGCGGACCTGCTCATCGACCAGGTCGAATTCGCCGACCGCATCTACATCACCAAGACCGATCTCGTCTCCACCGTGCGCGTCCAGCGGACCATCACCCTGGTGCGGAAGCTCAACCCGCGCGCCGAGGTGGACATCCTCACCAACGGCCGGCACGAGGGTGGGGCAGCCATCGACCAGCTTCTCGGCGCGAACCTCTACGACGAGAACACCGCCCGCACCTATGAGGGCTACACCGAGGAATTGGACAACCCGCATACCCCTGAGACGGAGGAGTACGGGATCAGTTCGGTGGTCTTCCGGTCCAGGCGACCCTTCCATAAGCGGAAACTGCTCGAGGTGCTGCGGTCAACCGTCGGTCTCGTCCGCTCCAAGGGCTATTGCTGGATCGACGATCACCCCGACATCGCCCAGGTGTGGCACCAGGCCGGTCCAGATCTGAGCATCAGGCCGGCGATGCGCTGGTCCAGTTCAGAACTGACCCCCGGCAGCGAAGTGGTGCTCATCGGCGTGAACCTCGATGGCCAAACGCTGCTGGAAAAGCTCCACGCAGCCACCGTCTGACCCTCAGCGAAACAACGCCGAGGCAACCCTGAGCCTGGCCGCACCGACAACGGGATCGTCCGGCTCCAGCAAGCGGGTCAGCTCGAGAATGCGGTTGCGCATCTCCCCGCTTATGGAAGCACCGATGCGCTCCACGAGATGCGCCACCGCCTCACCCGGCCGGTCAAAGAGGACGAGCACATCCGCGGCCCGCAGCGCGAGGTCGATATTGTCCGGATCCTCCTGCGACGCCGCGATGGGATCAACGGAGCGGTCACTGTCCTGTACCCGGGAGAGAACCGATACCGCGACCTTCGCCCGTGACAGGATCGGATCGCCGGGGTGCTGGGCGAGGAGGGCGTCGTAAATCTTGATGGCAGCGTCGAAGTCCCCCGCATTGACCAGCGTGGCGGCTTCCAGGAGGCGGGGATCACCGGAGGAGGCTCCCGGCTCATCCTCCCGCTCAACCTCCGCGTGCAGGCCCTCGAGGTTGCTGCGCACCACGATGTCGTCAATCCAGGTGGCGATATCGCCCTCCCCGTACACCGCGACGCTCACCGCCCCCACAACGGCATAGACAGCCGGAAGCGTCGTCGGGCGGAACCTCGCCACCACGGCGCTCTCGGTATCAGAGTTGACGGTCGCCAGGATCCACCGCAACCGCGCCCGCCCCGCGAGTCCGCGCAGCGTCTCCTCCAGGGCCGCATAGCCGGGCATGAGGGGTGCGCCGATGAGAACGAATACCGGTACCTGCGAGGACCTGCCTAGAACCTCGGATTCCAGGTTGCGTGGGGAGACCGTGACGATCTGCTGCGCACGGCCGGTGGGGACGGGGTGGGTGTGGTGGTGATGGGACGGGGAACAGGGATCGTGGGAGCGCATCACCTTGCAGTGTAGAACCCCGAAAGCACCGCTGTCAGTGAGGGGACCTGCACCGTTCCGCACGGACCTTAAGCCGCCGAGAGGCGGGGCCCGCCCCCGGGCTCACGCCGGAGCCTGTCCGGGCCGGTCCGTGAGGGCGGACCCGGGGATCTCGAGGTTTCCCGCACCGCGGAGGCTCACCGATTCCAGGCCCTGCCACGCCGCTGCGTTATGGAGGAGCCGTGCGGCCACTTCTGCCGTTCGCCCCGGAGCTCCCGGTTCCTCCCACGCCGCCTGGACGATCAATTCCCGCCGTGCCCGATCGGCCTTGAGATCGAGCCGCCCGACCAATCGCCCGCCGACCATCAACGGCAGGCAGTAATAGCCGTAGCGCCGCTTCTCCTTCGGTGTGTAGATCTCGATGCGGTAGTGAAAATTGAAGATGCGCTCAGCCCGCGGCCGGAACCACACGATCGGATCGAAGGGCGTGAGCAGTGCGTCGGCGGTGACCCTGGAGGGAAGGACCGCATCGCGGTGCATCCACGCCGCATCGCTCCACCCCTCCACCTGCACGGGAACAAGAACTGCCTCCTCCTCCAGCGCATGCACGGCGATCAGCGCCTCCGCCTTCTTCAGCCGGTGGTAGTCGGCGAGGTCGGCAAGGGTGCCCACCCCCAGGCAGCACGCGGCGCGTTCCACCAGGCTGCGGTGGGCGTCGGCACGCGGCACGGTGCCCAGCGCGCCCGCGGGCAGCACATCGGCCGCCAATGCGTATCGACGCTCGAAGCGCTCACGCCCCACCGTCACCACCTCGCCGGTGGCGAAGAGGATCTCCACCGCACGCTTGGTGTCACTCCAGTCCCACCACGGACCCCGCCGGCCGCGCGGATTGGAGTCGAGCTCGCGGATCGGTTGCGGGCCATCCTCTGCCAGCAGACCCCGCACGCGGTCGAGTTCGGGCCGCAGCTCGATGATCCTTTCGGCGTACCTGCCCTCAAAGTCGCGCATGCGCCAACCGAACAGCGGTCGGTCCCCCACCGGGATGAACGCCGCCTCATGTGCCCAGTACTCGGTGAACTCGCCGCTGTCCCACAGGTACTCATCGAGGGCCCGCTGATCGTAGGCACCGTGGCGGGAGAAGACCGGCAGGTAGTGCGAACGGGCGAAGACGTTGACCGAATCGATCTGGAGCACGTGCAGCTTCTCCAGTGCCCGGTCGAAGGGGCGCCGCCTTGGGATCTTTCTGGACCCGGTGAATCCCTGCGCCGCCAGCGCAATCCGTCTCGCCTCCGCGGCGCTGAGAGTGTCGGTCATGCCTCGACGATAGCTTTAATCCCACCCCTCCACGACAACCTTGCCCACCATGTGCCCGTCACGCACCATCGCGTGCGCACGCTCAAGGGTGGCAGCGGTGATCGGTTGCAGCACCTCGGTGGTGGTGGGGCGGATGCGGTGGGCGTCGACAAGCTCGGATACCCGGGTGAGCAGATCATGTTGGCCTGTGATGTCCGGGGTGGTGAACAGCGGACGGGTGAACATCAGCTCCCAGTGCCAGGCGATGCTGCGTTGTTTGAGCGGTTCCACGTCGCGGGGGCCATCATCAATGGCCACGATATGGCCGAAGGGACGGACGAGTTGCGCATAGAGCTCAATCTGACCGGCGGAGTGCGCGGTGAAGACCCAGTCCACCCCACCCGGGGCGATGTCTCGCACCTGGGCAGCGAGATCACCATGGTGATTCACCGTGTGTTCAGCGCCGAGATCGGCTGCCCACCGTTCACGCTCGGCGTCCGAGGCGGTGGCGATGACGGTCACTTTGGGAAGCAGCGACTGTGCGAGCTGGAGGATCATCGACCCCACTCCCCCACTGGCGCTATGACCAGCAGGGTTCCAGTGGATTCCGGGCGCAGCTGCAGACGATCGAAGAGGCATTCCCACGCGGTGATGGAGGTCAGGGGCAGGCTGGCCGCATCCGCGTGGGACAGCGACTCCGGCCTGGGGCCGGCAATGCGCTCATCGACAGTGTGCAGACGCTGATTCGCTCCCGGTCGATCAATGCTTCCGACGTAGAACACCTCATCACCGGGCGCAAACAGGGTGACGGCGGAGCCGACGTCAGTGACGGTGCCCGCGGCATCGAAACCGAGGATCCTGGGCTCAGTCAGTGATTCCGCGACCTTCACATCCACCGGGTTGACCGAGACAGCTTCCACCTTCACGCGGAGATCGTGAGGCTTCAGCGGTGGGAGCTCAACGTCGGTTGCGGAAAAGGAACCCTTGCATGAAATGAATGCCTGTGTCATGACTCCCAGTGTTGCGCGCGACCCGTGGTTACCGTCAAGGCCATCTGCTTCCCTTTGGGTACCATTGCAGCTATGGGAGTCTACGAAGCGATGTGTCCGTGCCGCGGGATGCTCGATCTGCTGGCCAACAAATGGAGCACCCTGGCCATCGGCACGCTGGAGAGCGGGCCGAGAAGATTCGGGGAGATAAAACGCAACCTGGAGGGGGTCAGCCCGAAGGTGCTCTCCCAGACATTGAAACGCCTGGAGGAAGCCGGACTGCTCACCCGCACCGTCTACGCCGAGGTGCCACCTCGCGTCGACTACGAGCTCACCGCACTCGGCCACAGCGCCGCGGCACCGCTGAAACTCCTGCGCGACTGGGTCGAGGAGAACGTCACCCCGTGACCGAACTGCATGTTTCCATTCTCGACCGCGCCCACATCCGCTCCCGTCACAGCGATGCCGAGGCTCTCGCCGCCACCGTCAACCGGGCCCGTCTGGCCGAACGCCTGGGCTACCGGCGTTTTCTCGTCGCCGAACATCATGGGGTCCCCGGTATCGCCGGGTCCGCGCCGACGATTCTCGCAGCGGCAGTGGCATCGGCCACCAACCTCATCAGAATCGGCACGGCGGGCATCATGCTGCCCGCCCACCAACCACTGGTGGTGGCCGAGCAACTGCTCACCCTTGCTGCACTGTTCCCGCAGCGTATCGACGCCGGCGTCGGCCGCTCCCTTGGCTTCACCTCCGCCGTACGCGCCGCACTCCGGCAGCAGCCCGACGCAGCCGACCATTACGCCCGGGATCTGGCCGAGCTCCTCTCCTATCTCAAGGGGACAGGCCCTGTCACCGCCCGGCCGCAGATTTCCGGGATCCCGGGGGTATATGTGCTCTCCGGCGGGGGATCACTCTCGATGGCAGCGGAGCTCGGACTCGGCGTGATCGTCGGCGGGCCATCGCTCTTCGACCGTTCCACACCCCATCACGCGGGACTCACCGCCTACCGTGGGGAGTTCCGGGCGGGTGCGTCGACAAGCGTGCCCCATGCGATCATCGCAGCGAACATTGCGGTTGCGGATACCACTGAGGAGGCACGGGCACTGCTGCTCCCGGAGGCGTGGGCGCTGGCAAGGTCGCGGACCACCGGAACGTTCGAACCGCTGCCCTCCATAGGCGAGATCGACCTCGATTCCCTGACCGCGACGCAGCGACGACGGGTGGAGGCGAATCTTGCGGGTGGAATCTTCGGCACAGGCCGCGAGGTGGAGCAACAACTCCGCGAACTCATGGGATTCACGCGCGCAGATGAGATTGTGGCCACCTGCGGTATGTCCGATGTGGAGGGGCAGACGAGATCGGATGAACTGCTTGCCGACGTCGCCGCCCGCTGGTGAATCGCCGTCAGTGTAGAAAGTGAGGCTCTCAGTGTATAAAGTGAGGCTCTCAGTGTATAAAGTGAGGGCATCACTGAACTTCACTGACGTCTAGTCTGGAGACACATGGAGCCGGAAGAATTCACCGTACATCTCACGAGACTTCGCCGACGCGGAGCCGATGATGAACACGTAGAAGTAAAGTCACGGTCCGGCCTCACGGGAAAGGCCGACGGAAAAAGTCTATGGGACTCTGTCAGTGCTTTCGCGAACACCAAGGGTGGCCATATTTTTCTCGGCCTCACAGAGCCAGACTTCACACCGTCCAAAGGTTTCGATGCAATAATAGCTGCCCAGGCAGTGCACAGTGGCCTTAACTCAGCTGATCCAGCGGCACAGAAGGTTCACCCCCTGCCCGAATACACACTACGCACTGTTGAGGTCAATGGGGCCGAGTGTGTGATTGTCACCATTGCTCCGTTGTCAATCAATGGTCCCTGTTTCGTGAAAAACAAGGGAATGGCAAAAGGAAGCTACAAGAGAGTCGATGATGGCGACCGCCTGCTCAACTCGCTCGAAATCTATGAACTCCAGCACAGGTTCGATCATCTGCGGACAGATCGGGAGCCAGTCGTCGAGGCAGATCGCGACGACCTTGACGATGACCTCATCTCTGCCGTTCACCGTCGGCTCAAAGATGGCAACAGCCGGATAATCCAGGGGAATGGCGACGCCTGGCTTACCCGAATGGGCATCATAAGCCCTGACGGCGTTCCCACAGTCGCGGGCCTTGTGGCACTTGGAAAGTACCCACAACAGTTCTTTCCCCGACTCTTCATCGATGTCGCTGTCCACCCAGGCAAGGAAAAGTCTTCGCCTGGTACGAGCGTGCGCTTCGAGGACAGGAGAATCTGCGACGGCAATCTTCTGGATATGGTCCGCGATACCCTACAAATAATCCGGAAAAACCTGAGAACACGGAGAATCGTTCATGATAATGCGGGCTACGACGTCCTGGAGATCCCACTTGAAGTACTTAGGGAGGCGCTCGCCAATGCGGTGATGCACAGGGACTATGCCCCTCTTGCGCAGGATCAGAGCATTGCCGTGGATATCTACAGAGATCGCCTGAAGATTACCAGTCCCGGAGGCCTTCCCGGTGGGAAATCCATAGACTCCCTTGACGATGGCATGGCAGTGCCACGCAACCCAACCCTCGCCAGACTCCTGATGGAGGTTCCCTGGCAGGGAGACGATGGCGGAGTCCTTGCGGAAAGCAACGGCAGTGGCATTCCCAGAATGAAGAGCACCATGCGCGAGGCGGGGCTCCCGATACCTGATTTCACTGTCGATATCGCGCAGGTGAGAGTGATTCTCCACCGCTTCGGGCTCATAGATGCAGAGATCAATTCCTGGCTCGTGGGCCTGCTGGGAGAGAACTACGATCGCATGGAGGCAATAGCACTCGTCCTTGCCAAGGATCTGGGAGCCGTGACAGCGAGCAACCTCAAGAACCACACCGGTCACGACAGCGGGGAGATGAACTTACTGCTTCAGGGTCTGGCTGAACGGAGCATTCTGACGGAATCCGATTCCGGGCGCTTTGTCCTCCCCGGGCCACTCACAGATCTGAGCGCGACTCAGTTGGAGGTACTCAATCACATCTCCTTTGACACGCCAACAACGATCAAAGAACTAGCGAACATCAGCGGACGAACCCCCACTTCTTTAAGGCCGGTCATCCGACATCTCGTCTCCACAGGTCTGATCACCGCAACCGCACCACCATCAAGCAGAAACCGAGCGTACCTGCGCACACTGTGATCCCTCCGAACCCCGCCGAAAGGTCTTTCAAGAGGCCAATGGCGAGCGCCAGCGCGTCAGGAGACTTAACTGAGAACGCATGTGGGTCTGCTGTTTTAAGTGTCGAGTTGTGAAATCGACACAATGTTCAACCGATGATCGATACCGCGAATCCGGTCCCGAAACCAGCACGGATCAGGTCCACTCACGAGCAGTGCAATCCATGGTTACGACAGCGAAAAGCAGGATAATAACAGGGGCTGGCGGAGAATGTGGGAGTGCGCTACTTTTTCGCCTTCGCACTCGGACCATCATTGTTTACCGCAGCGAAGACAAGCTCGGCGATCACAAGCAACAGTGCAAACGCGCCAACCCATGCGAACCACGGGATACCGGGATTGAATGGGATGGCCACGAGAGTAATCACAAGTGCGATCAACGCGCTATATAGGTGCTTTGACATGGTGTGGTTCTTCATCTGAAACCGTCCCTTCGCCAGTAGTCTACTACCGTTATCATCGCTCCCCCGCAGCCAAGGTCAAGTCCACAGCGGTGGCAATAGAGGATTCTTCCCATCGGTGTCGCTACTCCGCTATCCGCGAGTGAAGCCGGAACGCAAACGAGCCCTCCCGATGTAAGGCTGAAAGCAGACGAAATCCTCCACACCATCGTCGTGTGAGCTGTGCGCTTCAGCAGCCGTTGCCCCCAAAAACCAGCATGCTTTCCTCCCTCATGATTGATTCCAAAGAGTCCTTACTGTCGTCTGGCTACCAACTTCTGGTCCTGAAGGCGTGGCGGGTCACTGACGTTGGACGCAGAAGACAGAATCTGTCGTGGGCATCCAACTTCAACGGATTTTCGGGCCTTCAGAGCCCGAAGCTGGTAGCCAGAAGACAGCGGGACCCCTGCCAGGTCAAGTTAACCCTGAGGGGCAATCATCTTGTGGAACTCACTCACTGAATTTGCCTTGTTAACGAGTTCACCTTTCTTGGCCTCAAAGGGTCCCACTCACACCAGAGATGCTCAACATCGTTGCTGTGCAGTTCCACGAGAGCTGTGAGGAAGCCAATTGGGCTGGCTACGGCGGTCAATCCGGCTTATCAACCACCTCCCGACCAATTTTAGTTGTGCACAATTTAATTGTGTGCAATGATTGTTCTCATGAGCGTGACAGACACAATGGTGTGCTTCTCCCTGTACTCGGCTGCACGGGCAACCACCCGGGCATATCGGACCCTGCTCGAACCCTGGGACCTCACCTACCCGCAGTACCTCGTTCTCGTGGTGCTGTGGAATGACGGCGACCAGTCCGTGCATTCTCTCGGCAAGGCCATGCAGCTTGATTCTGGCACCCTGTCACCGCTGATCCGGCGGCTGGAGCAGGCGGGATATGTCCGCCGCGAACGCCGAGAACAGGACGCTCGCGTTGTCACTGTCACACTCACCGACGCAGGTACGGCGCTGCGCGCAGAACTCGCCCATCTCCCGGGCAAGGTCCGTGAACTCATGCTCACCACCGATGATGCCCACGCAGCGGAGCTCATCGACACGTTGCAGAAGATGTGCGGCTCGCTCAACGCCTCGGAACCACACCACTAAAGAAGGAGAAACTCCCATGGAACCCCTCTACACAGCAGAAGCACTGGCCACCGGCGAAGGCCGCAACGGCCACACCGCCACCTCCGACGGACGCATTGACCTGGATCTCGCCATCCCGAAGGAGCTCGGAGGCAGCGGCAATGGTGCCAACCCGGAACAGCTGTTCGCCGCGGGCTATGCGGCCTGCTTCCATTCGGCACTGCAGACCGTAGCCAGGTCGGAGAAGATCAAGCTCACCGACACCTCCGTCGGCGCCAGGGTGAGCATCGGTTCCACCGGCAACGGCGGTTTCGGCCTCGCCGTTGAACTCGAGGTCACCATCCCGGACATGCCGCATGAGCAGGCACAAAAGCTTGCCGACGCCGCCCACCGCGTCTGTCCCTACTCGAACGCCACCCGCGGCAACATCGACGTCACCGTTACCGTTTCAGATGATTAACCACTCAGGAGTTTTCATGCGCACCATCATTCACGATTCATTCGGTGAACCCCGGGATGTACTCCACGTCGAGGACCGCCCCATCCCCGAACCCGGCCCCGGCCAGGTCCGTTTGCGGATCATTCTCTCGCCGATCCACAACCACGATCTCTGGACGGTCCGCGGCACCTACGGATTCAAGCCCGAACTCCCGGCGGCGGCCGGCACCGAGGCCCTCGGCATCGTTGATGCCCTCGGTGCGGGCGTCGATAGTGTTTCTGTGGGGTCCCGCGTGGTCAGCGGCACAACCTTCGGCGTATGGGCGCAGTACGCGCTTGTCGACGCCGCCGGCCTGATCCCCGTACCGGACGCGCTGCCCGACGAGGCCGCCGCGCAGCTGGTGTCCATGCCGTTCAGCGCGATCACCCTCCTCGACTTCCTCGACCTTGAGAAAGGTGACTGGGTGGTGCAGAACTCAGCCAACGGTGCGGTCGGCAGGATGCTGGCACAGCTTGCCGACGCACGTGGCGTCCACGTGCTCGGCCTTGTGCGTCGTGAAGCGGGCATCAAGGAGCTCGCCGCCCAGGGCATCACGAATGTCGTGTCCACGGACAGCGAAGGCTGGCGCGAGAAGGTCGCCCGGATCACAGGCGGTGCACCCATCAAGGCGGGTGTGGATTCCGTCGGCGGAGCATCCTCGAACGACGTCCTCTCCCTGCTCACTCAGGATGGAACCCTCGTCGCCTTCGGGGCGATGGGATCACCAACAATGGAACTGTCCTCGGGCTCGATCATCTTCAACAACATCACGGTGAAGGGCTTCTGGGGATCCCGAATCAGTCGGGAGATGGACGCGGCGAAAAAGGGCGCGCTCTTCGGCGAGCTCATGCAGCGCATCGTCGCCGGTGAACTGACCCTCCCGGTCGCCGGAATCTTCGACGCGGATGATGTGGTCGACGCCGTTGACGCCAGCTTCACGCCGGGCCGTGTGGGCAAGATCCTGCTGAAGTTCTAGAAGACCGACTCACCACCATCCGAGGGCAGCAGGACACCGCTGACATTCGAACCATCTGCGCTGAGCAGGAATGTGATTGAGGCTGCAAGCTGCTCCGGGGTGGCCAGCGGAACATCCGCGTTGTGCTCGAACACGCGACCACGGCCGAAGTTCTCCGCGGTCCCCGGTCGGATTCCGGTGACTGTCCCACCGGGGGCAACGGCGTTCACGCGAATTCCGAACTCCTGGTACATGTACGCCGAGCTGCGGGTAATCCCCAGAACAGCACTCTTTGAGGCGGTGTAGGCCAATCCCGCTGAGGAGCCGCGCAGGGCCGATTCCGAGGCGATGTTGACGATGGATCCCTTTCGCGCCTCCATCATGAGGGGAACCACCGCCCTGCTCAGGCGGATCAGTCCGAAAACATTGACATTGAAGACACGCTCCAGCATCTCATCGCTGACCTCGTGGATCGCCGAGAAATCGTCCATGATCCCCGCAACATTGGCAAGACCATCCACGCGGTCCCCGGCGGCGGAAAGAACCCGATCAACATCGCTCTGACTGCTGACATCGGCGGCCACGGTGATGATCTCGCTCCCGGGATGAGCTGCGGCAAACTCTCCGAGCTTCTCCTCGAAGAGATCCACAGCGACGACCCGGCCGCCTTCACGGGCCACCCTCGAAGCAACGGCACGGCCAATTCCGGAGGCCGCCCCTGTGACGATCACCGTTTCTCCCGCGAACCGGCCCCCGGTGATCCGCTCACGCCAGGCAAGTGATTCAACCTTGTCCGGATCCGGGAGGACGCCACCATTGACCTTGAGTTCCAGCGACTCCACCAACCCTTCCGGGATCGGTCCACCTGAGCGGAGGAGGTGCTCGAGGGGGAGGTTTCGCATCATGCGCAGCACCGACGTATCCGTTCCCGCCTGCGCGAGCAGATCGGCGAGGATCCGCGAGCCGATGGGATGCGCGAGCCACGCCCCCACGGTGCTGTGAACAGAAAGTACGGCTGGTGTGGATTCCCCGGTCATTGAACTCCTCTTTCGCTGCTTTTTGACGTTTCGTTTAGCTGCAGAGTCTAGCCGTGAAATGGGAGGTGCCCCCGCAACTTCAGTTTCCGATAACCTCCGCCTTGCGGCTCAGCTGGCCACCCTCCGGACGGCGACGATGTTCGCACCGAGGCCGTGTCATGGGAAGAGCGATCTCCGGATTCAGGTGCGCGCAGCGGCGACCTGCACGTCATGGGTTTCAGACAGGTGGAGGTCGAATCGCTAGACGCGCGGGTGATTCGAGGTTCGGAGCCACGCGCGGATACGACCTCGTGCGTTGGTGTAGGGCGATGAGGTGTTGAAGGAGATCATGCGACCCATCATCCACTTTCCGTACCAGGGCTGTCCGTACAGCTCTGCATCGGAATAGCCCTCGATCAGATCGACAATGGAGTCCTTCGCGTCACGCAACTGCGCGCGCAGCTCATCCCAGGTTTCCGCCTCGTGTTCGGCGTAGTAGCACTGTGCGAGCACGCCCAGTTCATTCCACTTAATGCCGGGCGCGGGCAGCTCGTCCGGAAGCCCCTCCGCCCGACGCCGATGCCAGGTGAGAACCTGCTGATTCCAGCCAATGAGGTACGCCAACAAGTCTGCAGGACTCATCATTGTGTTCTTAACGTGCCCATCGAGAACAGGTTCCCGCGCGGCGACCGGAGGCACTCTGTCGAGGTCTCGTTCGAGCTGCGCAAAGGTCTTGTCAATCACTGCCAGCAGGTCAGCCTTGGTCGCGGGAACAGCCATCGGAACCTCGGTTCTGTGCGGGCTGAACTACTGGGCCCGCGCTTTGGATCTCACCCTCATCCTATCGAACCCGGCAATACTACCGGCGAGTAATTGTCTATGAGATCTCCTATCTGACAAGTCCGCATGTCAAATAAATGAAGGAACTGTACTAACGTTGCATGACGATTGTGAGTGTGCGAGTTACGGTCATCACGGGGACGGTGGAGTTCTTCGAAATCGAACCAGGAAAGACGAAAAGGCGACGATCCGACTCGATGAGCCCCTCGCCACCCTCACACCAGAACCCGCATCAGCCTGTGCCAAGATTCGGGGTACTTCTTTAATTTGTGGAGCATAGGAGAATCGAACTCCTGACATCCTGCTTGCAAAGCAGGTGCTCTACCAACTGAGCTAATGCCCCGCGTTCCTGGTGGGCCTAGCAAGAATCGAACTTGCGACCTCATCGTTATCAGCGATGCGCTCTAACCGACTGAGCTATAGGCCCCTTGGGAACGAAATAGAACTTTACCCAGGACCATCCTACAACACAAATCCCCTGGCCATACCCTATTTCGTGGGTTCCAGGGGAATGTGTATGGGAAGGCCCCCGGAGGTCGGCTAATCCACTTCCTCACGAAGAGTCAGCGCGACTCCACCGAAGAGATCAACGATGGCGTTGTAGATGATCGCCGCAAGCGGTGCGAGGATCGAGACGCTGATCGCCGCTATCGCCCCCATGAGGGCTGACATGCTCAGGATCAGGCCGAAGGTGATGGCCTGTTCACCACCGATCCCGCCGATCACATCGTTGAGGTTCTGCCAGACCCCGGCCGCACCCAGACCGAGGTAGAGCACACACACACAGATGATCCAGGCCACCAGTCCGATGATGGACATGGCCAGGGTCACCTTGAACGCGGAGAGCGGAGAGATTCGGGTGATGGAGACTTCTCGGGTTGCCATGCGTTACTCCTCGCTGCTGTTGTCGTTATCGGCCGGTGCCTTGGACGCAGGTCCCTCGACGGCGCCCGTGGCCACCGCCTCGGCGGCCTCCTCGCCCTCGCCCTCGACGTTCTTGTCCACGGCGAGCAGCTGGACACCATCCTCCAGGTTGACCAGCCGTACGCCCATGGTGGCACGCGAGGATGGCCTGATCTGGTTGACAACGGTACGGATGACCCCGCCGGCGGAGGTGATGGCGAACAGTTCATCATCCTCATCGACGGCGAGTGCGCTGACCAGCTTGCCTCGCTTCGGGGTGTATTTGAAGGTGACCACGCCGAGCCCACCGCGACCCTGGGTGGAGTACTCCTCCATGGGTGTGCGCTTTCCATAACCGCCGGTGGTGGCAACCAGGAGGAAATCCCCGTCGCGGACCACGCACATGGACAACAGCTGGTCATCGCCACGGAAGCGCATTCCCTTGACGCCCGCGGTGGAGCGACCCATCGGCCGCAGCTGGTCGTCGTTGGCGCTGAAGCGGATGGACTGGCCCTCCTCGGACACCAGGAGCAGCTCATCATCGTTGTCGCACAGTGCGGCGCCGATGAGGCGGTCATCCTCATTGAGGTTGATGGCGATCAGCCCACCGGAACGGTTGGATTCGTAGTCCGCGAGGCGGGACTTCTTCACCCTGCCGTGGGCGGTCGCCAGCACCAGGTAGGGGGCGTCCTCATAGCTCTGGATCTGAATAACCTGGGCGATCTGCTCGCCCGGCTGGAACTCCAGCAGGTTGGCCACGTGCTGCCCGCGTGCGGTGCGTGAGGTCTCCGGCAGCTCATATGCCTTGAGCCGGTACACGCGCCCGAAGTTGGTGAAGAAGAGGATCCAGTCATGGGTGGAGCTGATAAAGAAGTGACGGACAATGTCATCCTGTTTCAGCTCCGCCCCGCGAACACCCTTGCCGCCCCGCTTCTGGGACTTGTAGGCATCAACCTTGGTGCGCTTGGCGTAACCGGTGGAGGTGATGGTGACCACCACGTTCTCCCGGGCGATGAGATCCTCATCGGTGACATCACCTGTTGCGGCGATGATCTCGGAGCGGCGCTCATCGCCGTACTTGTCCACGATCTCCGTGAGCTCATCGCGGACAATGGTGCGCTGACGCTCCGGGCTGGCCAGAATGTCCTTGAGGTCGGCGATGGTGATCTCCAGCTCGGCGAGCTCGTTGATGATCTTCTCGCGCTCCAGGGCCGCCAGGCGGCGCAGCTGCATGGCGAGGATTTCATCGGCCTGGATCTGGTCCACGTCCAGAAGCACCATGAGGCCGGTGCGGGCCTCCTCCACGGTGGGACTGCGGCGGATCAGTGCGATGACCTCGTCGAGCATGTCCAGGGCCTTGACCAGTCCACGCAGGATGTGGGCGCGTTCCTCCGCCTTGTCCAGACGGTACTGGGTGCGTCGGACGATCACCTCGATCTGGTGCGCGACGTAGTAGCGCAGCATCTGGTCGAGGCGGAGGGTGCGCGGCACGCCGTCAACGATGGAGAGCATATTCGCGCCGAAGTTGGTCTGTAGCTGGGAGTGCTTGAACAGGTTGTTGAGCACCACCCGCGCCACGGCGTCGCGCTTGAGGGTGACCACGATGCGCATTCCCACGCGGTCGGAGGACTCATCTTCGATCTTGGAGATACCCACCAGCTTGCCGTCGCGGACCTGCTCGGCGATGGAGGAGATGAGGTTGTCGGGGTTGACCTGGAAGGGCAGCTCGGTGATCACGATGACGGTGCGGTTACCGTCATCCTCGATCGAGGTCACCCCGCGCATGCGGATGGAGCCGCGGCCGGTGGTGTAGGCGTCCTTGATGCCCTTGTCACCGATGATCAGGCCCGCGGTCGGGAAATCCGGGCCCTTGACAAAGCCCATGCACGCCTCGAGTGCGACGGCGTCCTCGGCCTCGGGGTTCTCCAGCAGCCAGAAGATCGCGTCGGCCAGCTCGTTGAGGTTGTGCGGGGGAATGTTGGTGGCCATGCCCACGGCGATGCCGCCGGAGCCGTTCATCAGCAGGTTGGGAACACGGGAGGGCAGCACATCCGGCTCGAGGGTCTTGCCGTCGTAGTTCGGGGAGAAGTCGACGGTGTTCTCGCGGATGTCGCGGACCATTTCCATGGCCAGCGGGGTCATGCGGCACTCGGTGTACCTCATGGCGGCCGGGCCGTCGTTGCCACGGGAACCGAAGTTACCCTGGCCGTCGACAAGCGGATAACGCATGGACCAGGGCTGGGCCATGCGCACCAGGGTGTCGTAGATCGCGGTGTCGCCGTGGGGATGGTAGTTACCCATGGTCTCCGCAACCGGCTTCGCGGACTTCACGTAGCTGCGGTCCGGGCGGAAACCGCTGTCGAACATCGCGTAGAGCACGCGGCGGTGCACCGGCTTCAAACCGTCACGGACCTCCGGCAGGGCCCGGCCGACGATGACCGACATCGCGTAATCGATGTAGCTTGACTGCATCTCCTCATTGATGTCAATGGGGTGGACGCGGTCAAACAGGGTGCCGTCATGATTGTCGTCGCTCACTATTTACCTTTCCTCGGTTCAATCCCAATCGATTTTACGCCATGGAAAGGATAAAGACCCCAATCAGATACCACAGTGATACCATTGCGCTCATGGCTATGACCCTCCGGCTTAACGACGCCCAGGACCGCGCACTCACCCTTCTCGCCCGGGTGCAGGGCTCCAGCAAGCAGGAGGCCGCAACCCGGGCGATCATCGCGGCTGCAAGCCGCGTCGTGGCCGACGCGGAGGTCGCCGACCTCGCACGGACCTACGTGGCTGAGGCCGCGGGCGTCGAGAAGCGGATCAGGCAGGCGCGATGAGGGGACTGTCCGCCGAACAGCTCCTCATCATCGCCGACGAAGTCTGTGCGGTCCACAAGGTGAGCGTGGTCAGTTTCGCGGCCCTCAGCGCCGCCTCGGGAGTGAGCGGCGCCAGCCTTCACGGCGTCGATGTGCACGGCTCGGTGGAGGAAATGGCACACGCCGTCGCCCGGACCATTACCCGGCTGGGGCCGCTGAGCGGTGCAAATGATGTTTTCGCCGAGGTCACCGCACGCGTGCTGCTCAGCCTCAACAGTTAGAGCGTGCCCACCTGGGATTCATGGAAGACCAGCGCGTGGGATCCCCCGTCGGCCACGGCCGCGTGCACCACCTCGAGGAGGGCGAAGTCGTGGTCCCCGACCTCACTGATCTCCACCACCCGCGTGCTCAGCTGGGTATCGGCACCGTCGAGATGGACCGCTCCCCCGTTCTCGCGGGACCACCGACCGGCGAAACGGCCGGCCGCGGGGCCGGAGAGCTGGCGGATCTGATCGGCATGTGCCGAACCGAGAATGGACACACCCAGTTCCGCCCCCTGCTCAACAATGGACCGCAACTGCGGCCAGGTGCTCGAGGACTTCTGAAGATAGACACCGACCAGAGCGGGCTCGAGGCTGATCCCGATGAAGGAGCCAACAACCATCCCCACCGGCACCTCCCCGGAATGACTGGCGATGAAGGTAATGGGGGTGGGCACCCTGCGGAGCGCCTGGCGGAGTTCGACGGAGGAAAGGACTGCTGTGGTCATGGAGAAAATTAGACTACATAGTCTATTAAGCGGGCCATAGTTTCAACCACTTTGAAATTAACGCTTTCTTTTCATTCAGAATAGAACTCATATCTGTGCAGGTTGGGACATTTTTCCCGGAGAACCTCCGGAAAAGCTTGGAATATAGACTTATCTGTCTAGAATAATCGGCATGCCCGTGACAAATCCGACCCAACCTGTCTACTTCACCACCCCGCTGCTGCCGGTGGCCCGAGTGTTCCACCAGATTAGAGCAACCGCGACCGATCGCACGCTTCTGCAGCGACAGCTCGGTTACTCCCAGGCCAGCATCACCCGCCACGTGGGTGCGCTCATCAACGCCGGCCTCGTCGAGGAGGTGCGCTCCTCCGTCGATGACGGCACCAAGGCGGGTCGTCCCCGAACAGGCCTGAGCATCGATGGCCGCCACCTCACCGCATGGGGCGCCCACATCGGTGTCAACAGCACCGAGATCGTGGTCTCCGACCTGGCCGGGCGGGTGATACGCCATGAGACCCTGGACATCCACGTCCCCGGTTCAACCTCCTCGGAGATACTCGGCACCGTCAGTGATGCGCTCACACAACTCGGTGCAGGTCTGCCGGAACCGGTGAACGTGGGAGTCGCCTTCTCCGCACATGTCGACAGGGACGGACTGATCACCTCGGATTCCTACGGTTGGGAGAACGCGGATGTGGGGGCGGACCTCTCCGCGGTCCTGGGACGGCCCGTGTCCATCGGGACCGGTGTCGCGGCGATGGCGGGCACCGAGATCATCGAATCCCCGCTGCAGGCCTCCGAGCAGCCGGCGCCGTCGACCCTCTACTTCTATGCGCGCGAGGTCATCGCCCACGCGTGGATTTTCAACGGCGCCGTCCATCGGCCGCACACCGGGCGCTCCCCTGCCGCCTTCCATCCGGAGAACTCCACCGGATCACACCCCCTGAGCACCACCAAGACACTGCAGAAGGCCCATGAGCAGGGGATCAGGGCGAGGAGCCTGGCCGAGCTCGTCCATCTGGGATCCACCCGGCCCGTCGCACGGAAAATCCTCGATGACCGCGCTACGGCCCTGGGTGATGCCGTGGCCTCGGCGATCGATGTCGTCGACCCGGACACCGTGGTCTTCGCCGGCGATGCGTTCACCACCGATCCGGCCGGGCTGCGCATCGTGGTCGAACGGCTGCGTTCGCGTTCCTCAGTCGGCGGCCAGCTGCGCATCCAGCGGGCGGATCAGCATATTCTGCGGACCGCGGCCATCCAGGTCGCACTGCACGCCGTGCGCCAGGATCCGCTTTCCCACGTCTGATCGCTTGCCGTCAGCGGGTGATGAAAGGTAGTCTTTGTTACTGTTGTGATTACAGAGGTTCAAGTGACATCTGTGGCGGAAGGGTTGCAACATGAGAAGCATCAGGAAACTGGTCGGCTGATTCGCGACAGCGGGGAAAGCCGACTCTTTTCTTGGTTACTATGATGTCCATGACTTCACTCAAAGAACTTCTTGTCAACGACGGTTTCGAACAGACGGTCTCAGATACGGCCGCATTCATCTCAGCCACCGTGAACAAGCAATCGGGTCTGACCGGGGTGGCACTCAAGGGGGCCCTGGCCGCCGCCACCAAGGTTGATTCCGACATCCTGACAAAAGGTTCCCGTCGCCTCCTCCCGGAACTGGCCGATTCACTCGATGGCCTGTGGCAGGAGTACTCCGCCGGTGACGGTACCGATTTCGGTTCCTACCTCAGCGGCAACAGCGACCGCGCCCTCGACGCCATCCTCGGTGTCGCGGACCGCAACGCCGACAGTATTTCCGTTCCCGGGCTGGCCAAAGTCTACAGGGGTGTCCGCGGCAAGGCCGCCAAGGTCATCGAGGAGGAACTCCCGGAGATCGGCGCCCTCGTGCAGAAGCACGCAGCCTGATTACCCGAGCTCCTCAACAAAATCCAGAAAACGGCTGGTCACAACCTCCGGTTGCCGCGCCCACCGGTTGTGGCCGAGCCCTCCGGGCAGATTCTCGCAGGTGACATCGGCACGGGGAAGGAATGACGCCAGCGATCTGCTCGACGCTTCAGGGCAGTCCCTGTCATCTTCACCGCGCGTGAGCAGAACGGGAAGATCAACTAGGCGCATCCGCTCGACATAGTCGATATCCGAACCGCTGAGATCATCGAGGGAGTTGTGCAGATGGAAACGCCTCCACTCCCGCATGTGCGTACCGGACTGCCTTCCATAACCCACGAGATCCCGGCCGAATACCTTCCCCGGCCAGTAGCCCAGCACCCCGCCTCCCACGACTCCCAGCAGCAGTGCACCGAGGCCCAACCTCCTGCCCATCCGGGCGTCGAAAGCCGGTCGGTGGGGTGTACCGGCACCAACACCGAAGATGCCCCTCAATCCCAGCGCCGGTGCGTCTTCGCGGGCCGCGAAGAGACAGGAGATCTGCCCGCCCATCGAATGTGAGAGGAAGACCATCGGATAATCCGCGGCAACACCCAGCCCGGCCTTGACGGCCCGGATCTGGCGAGGGAAATCCACGGAGGCAAGATCGTGGTATCCCCAGTGGTTGCGACGATCCGCACGCGCGGAGGAGCGTCCCTGGCCACGCAGTTCCCCTATGGCCACCGGAAAACCGTGCTCGACAAGGCTCAGCGCCATCGGCCGGTAGTAGCCGGCGCCCATGCCGAAGCCCGGCCAGATCATCACCAGGGGTCGATCCCCTCCCTGCCACAGATCCACGGGGGTGACGGAACCATCGGGCATGCCGACATGTACCTCACCGGTGTTCACCGAATCCACCTTTCCATAGAAAACGCCGATGGTGGTGGAACCCCGATGAACACCGGGGTTTCGCCCCCTTGTTCATCGCATCCCGCCACCATCGGCTCCGCTGTCCAGCGTCTAAACGTCGAGGAATCGGACGTCCTTGGCGTTGCGGGTGATGAAGCTGCGGCGCGCCACGACATCATCGCCCATGAGGATGGAGAAGAGCTCATCTGCGCGCTGGGCGTCGGTGAGGTCCACCCGGCGCAGGATCCGCACGCTGGGGTCCATCGTGGTCTCCCACAACTCGCTCGGGTTCATCTCACCGAGGCCCTTGTACCGCTGGATGCCGTCATCCTTGTTGATCTTCCTGCCGGCGGCCAGACCAACCTCGAGCTGCTCATCGCGCTCCGCATCGGAATAGGCGAAGCCTGCTTCGCCGCGCTGCCACTTGAGTTTGTACAGCGGCGGCTGAGCGAGGTAGACGTGCCCCTGGTCCACCAGGTCGGGCATGAAGCGGAAGAGCAGGGTCAGCAACAGGGTGGCGATGTGCTGGCCGTCGACGTCGGCGTCGGCCATCAGCACAATCTTGTGGTAGCGCAGCTTGTTGATGTCGAACTCATCATGGATACCGGTTCCCAGAGCCGTGATGATGGCCTGGACCTCGGCGTTCTTCAGGACCTTGTCCAGACGCGCCTTCTCCACGTTCAGGATCTTGCCGCGCAGCGGAAGGATGGCCTGGAACATCGAGTCACGACCGGACTTGGCGGAGCCACCGGCGGAGTCGCCCTCCACGATGTAGAGTTCGGAGGCCTTCGGGTCCTTGGTACGGCAATCCGCCAGCTTGCCAGGCAGACCGCCCAGGTCGGTGGCCGACTTGCGGCGCACCAGATCCCTGGCCTTGCGTGCGGCCAGGCGGGCCTGCGCCGAGCCGACGGCCTTGTTGATGATGACCTTCGCCTCTGCGGGGTTCGCCTCCAACCAGTGACCGATATGCTCATTGGCCATACGCTGCACAAAGGACTTGATCTCGGTGTTGCCCAGCTTCGTCTTGGTCTGGCCCTCGAACTGGGGATCGCCGACGCGGACGGAGATAACAGCGGAGAGACCTTCACGGCAATCGTCGCCGGTGAGATTGGTCTCCTTCTCCTTGAGCAGTTTGTGCTCACGTGCGTAGCGGTTCATCAGGGAGGTCAGTGCCGAACGGAAACCCTCCTCATGTGTGCCACCCTCGACCGTATTGATCGTATTGGCGAAGGTGTGGACGGATTCCTTGTAGGAGGAGTTCCACTGCATCGCGATCTCCACCTCGTGATCCTCGCCCTTGGCGTCGAAGGAGATGATCGAGGGGTGGATCGGGGTCTTGGACCTGTTCAGGTAGTTGACGTAGTCCTCGAGGCCATTGGGATAGTGGAAGACCTTCTTCTTTTCCCGCTTCCTCGGCTTCTTCGGGGCGTCCAACTCCTCGGAAACAAGCTCGGTCCTGCCCTCGGCGTCGATCTCATCGAGCGAGAGTTCGGTGGCGGTGTCGCCCTGTTCGGCGAGTGCCTCGAGCTCCAGCTCCTCATCCGAGGCGCGGCTGTCGGTCAGGGTGATGGTCAGGCCCTTGTTGAGGAAGGCCATCTCCTGGAGTCGACGGGCGATGGTGTCGAAGTTGAACTCAGTGGTCTCGAAGATCTCCGCGTCCGGCCAGAAGCGGATGGTGGTGCCGGTACCGCGGGCGTTTCCACCCTCCACCAGTTCCTCGGGTACCGAGTTGTTGAAATTCTGGTACCAGTGTTTGCCACCGACCTTGATATCGGCCTCGACGCGGGTGGACAGCGCATTGACCACGGAGATACCCACGCCGTGCAGACCACCGGAAACGGCGTAGGAGTCGGAGTCGAACTTGCCGCCGGCGTGCAGCTGGGTCATCACCACCTGAACGGTGGGGGCGCCGCTGGCGTGCATTTCAACGGGGATCCCTCGGCCGTCATCGACAACCTGGACTCCACCGTCCTCGAGGAGGGTCACGTCGACCTTCGAGGCGTAGCCAGCCATGGCCTCGTCCACCGAGTTGTCCACGACTTCCCATATGAGGTGGTGCAGACCACGGGAGCCGGTGGAACCGATGTACATGCCGGGGCGCTTGCGAACCGCCTCCAGACCTTCAAGGATGGTAATCGATGAAGCGTCATAATTGTGTTCAGTGTTAGCCACTTTTAAGGAACACTCCTCGCTACAGTACCGATACAGACCTTTTCATGTTACACCCTTGGTCCCCCACCTACTAGCCGCCACAACGCGGGAAATCGCCCATCAGGCCGGTTTCCGGCGATCTGACCATCATCGGACTACCCGTAGGTGTCCCTCGGGCCCCTTCCCTTGACGTGGAGCGGACCTTTCCGCCAGGAGGGTGCCTTCGGTCCGAAGATCCTCAGTTCACTGATGATGTTGGGACCCACCTTCTCCGCGATGACCTGCAGGATCTGCTTCTGCATCATCCGCAGGTTCGTCGCCCACGCGGTGGAATCACAGGTGATGAACAGTTTCTTATCCTTGATCATCTCCACCCTGGTGTGCTGCGCGATCTTCGGCCCCACCAGTTCCTCCCAGTTGCCGCTGACCCAGCCGCCGGCGATCTCCCGTCCCCACCCCCGGGTCTGAATCTCCCGGTTGAGAACCGAACCCAGGCTCTCAAATTCCCGTGGACGCGGCCGGTACCGCCCGTCGGGGCCGGTGGGGCGTCCCCTGACATGCTTGCCGACGCCGCCCTGTGCCTTCCGCACCGGGCGCTGCCTGTTGAGATCGGGCAGCCTGCCGTTGCGCTTGCGCGCCTCCTCCCGGATCCGCTCGAAGGCCTGGTCGATGGGATCGGTCATGGCGTGGCATCCAGGACCGAGATGCGGCCGTTGTCGGTGTCAACCACCGTCACCGTGTGCGAGGTAGTGATCACCTCACCGAGGTTTCCGGGCAGGTCCTCATTGACGGCGGCGGTGATGATCACCTGTTCCGCCCCCTGCGCTATGGCCACCAGCTTCTCGCGTCTGCCCGCGTCGAGTTCGGAGAAGACGTCATCGAGGATGAGGATGGGATCCGTTCCATCCGACCGGAGCAGATTGAACTCCGCGATACGCATCGCCAGCGCGAAGGACCAGGTCTCGCCGTGGCTGGCGAAACCCTTTGCCGGCTGCGTACCGAGCTGGAGCTCCAGGTCATCGCGGTGTGGCCCGACCAGGCTGAGTCCCCGTTCGATCTCGCGCTGCCGCTTCCGACCGAGTTCGCTCAACAGGGTCGCCTCGATGATTCCGGTATCGGGGTCTGCGGAGTCAGAGAGGTCCGACAGTGCCTGATCAATGGTTGAACGGTAGACGACCGACACCGCTCTCGACTCCGGGGCGATGGTGGAATAGGCCTCGCCGATCAGCTCCGAAACCTCCTTGACCAGCGAGATCCGCGCAGCCATCAGCTGGGCTCCCAGTGCCGCCAGTTGGCCGTCCCAGGTGTCGAGTGTGGTCAGCGCCGCCGCACCCTCCTCGGAGGAGTATCCGCGTCTTAAGGCGATCGTCGCCGACTTCAGCAGCGCGTTGCGTTGTTTGAGCACCTTGTCATAGTCACTTTTCACCCCGGCCAGCCGGGGTGAGCGGGTGGCGATGATGTCGTCGAGGTACCTGCGGCGTTCCGCCGGCTCCCCGCGGACCAGCGTCAGGTCCTCCGGGGCGAAGAGCACCGACCTGATCACACCGAGAAGCTCACGCGGTGACTTCACCCGGGTCCGGTTGATCTGCCCCTGGTTCGGGGCGTGCGGCCGGATCAGAAGATGGGTGGCCAGCTCGCGGCCCTGATTGACCGCCACCGCGGAGATTCTGGAATCCCGTGCATCGGCCCTGACCAGTGGTGCGTCGGTGGACACACGGTGGGAGGACAGGTGCGCCAGATAGCCGATGGCCTCGACGATGTTGGTTTTCCCGAATCCGTTTCTGCCGATGAACAGGGTGATTCCGGGTTTCAGCTCCACCTTCAGCTCGGGCCAGGAACGAAAATCGCGCAGTTCCAGACTACGAATATACAAAATCCGGGCCCTCCCTTCTGTGAACACGGCCCCACCGGGGAAGCGCCCGGCCCGCGAACGCACCGCGTGAGCCCGGAGGTGTTACCCCGGAAGTCGGACGGGCATGAGCAGATAGGTGAAGTACGTCTCCGGCGTCGGGAACACCCCGCGCTCATCTGCCTCCGGCAGCTCCGCGGGCTCGGGAATCATGATGGCCGGGCGGGAGGGTTCGGTGAAACCGAAAACCACCCGCGGGGTCGGGATGACGGAAAGCCCGTCCTTGAGATAGCCGGGATTGAACGCGATGCGCAGGTCCTTTCCGGTGAAGGCGCAGGGCAGGGCCTCCTCCGCGTGACCCATCTCCGATCCGGAGGCGGACAGGATGACCTGACCCTCACTGAACTCGAGGATGACCTGGGCATTTCGCTCGGTGACCAGGGAAACGCGGCGAACGGCATCGAGCAGTGGCGCAATCTCCACCGATGCGATGGCGGTGTGCTCCTTTGGCAGCAGTGGCTGGATATTGGGGAAGTCCGCATCAAGCATTCGGGTTGTTGTCTCCCGATCATTGCTGCGGATGCCGAAGAGCCCCTCGCGTCCGATCTGTTCGCCGGAGCCGACGGCGATTTCGATGGGATCGTTGAGATGCGAGTCCAGGCTGCGGGCATTTTCCAGCAGCGTCTTTGCCGGGATGAGCAGCTTCGCCTCAACTCCGGCCGAGGCGGGGTCCCATTCGAAGCTGCGCTGCGCCAGGCGGAAGCGATCGGTGGCGGCGAGGTTGATCCGGTTGCCGGAGATCTCCATGTTGACGCCGGTCAGCATGGGCAGCGAGTCATCCCTACCCGCCGCGGAGGCTACCTGTGTGACGGCCTCGGTGAACAGGCGCGGGTCGATGGTCCCGGTGGCGTCGGGAAGAGTTGGCAGTGTGGGGTAGTCATCCAACGGGATTGAGGGGAGCTCGAAGCGCGCGGAACCGCAGGAAACCAGAATCTTGGTACCCTCCACCCTGAACTCAACCGGCTTGTTGGGCAGGGTGCCTGTGATCTCGGACAGGAGCTTTCCTGCCACAGCGATCCTTCCCGGTTCCGCGACCTCAGCGGATAGCCGAACGCGGGTGGAGACCTCGTAATCGTAGCCCGCGAGTTCCAGACCCTCATCGCTTGCGGTGATCAGCATGGCACGCAGCACCGGCTGGGTTGGCTTGGTGGGCAGGTTCCTGGCAACCCAGGCCACCGCGGTGACCAGGTCCTCCCTGGCCACACGGAAGGACACGCTCTGTGACTCCATGCTGACTAAAGCTCCTCGAGAATACGAAAATACTAAAAACCCATCGACCTCAACGGTTGCTGTGATCCCGGGAATTACACATCACCAACGTACCTGGGACACCGCTCTGACGGGAATTTGTCATTTGCAGTCCCTGCCAGCGTCCGCTTTGAATCCCGCAACTTCTCCCCAACCCCTCTTTCTTCTTTTTAGATTCTGGAGAGAAAAGCGGTAGTAACAGTAGGTCCTGTGGAGACTGTGGATGAAGGGGTCTCTTTAAAGGTAGCGACCGGATTCCGGGTTGTGAAGCCGGTTGTGGAGTTCCTGTGGATAAACGGTCTGAAATGTGGATAACTTTCCGGACCGTCGTTTTATCCCCAGATCAGGGCAAAGTATCCCCATATCATGCACAGGCTGGAGAGGGTTGTCCACAGGGGCGCGGAATCACGGGGGTTCCGCTAAATATGACGAAGGTCACCAAATTACAAGTTTGTAATTACACGGTTGTGGATAGGTTTGTGGACTCTGTGGAGAACTCGGCGCGCCCCCGCGCCCCGCCTCCGGAGATGACAAAACGGGGGCCACGGTGTGGACCCCGTTTGATGTGCTTCCGAGTCTGTGTGCTGCGGGTTCAGTCGGCGTCAGTTGCGTCCGCGTGACTTGATCAGCTGTGTCAGCTGCTGGATCTCATCATAGGTGTCACGCTTCTCGGTCATCTCCTGGCGGATCTTTCGATCGGCGTACATGACGGTGGTGTGATCCTTGCCGCCGAAGACATCGCCGATCTTCGGCAGTGACATGTCCGTGAGCTCCCGGCAGAGGTACATCGCCAACTGGCGGGCGTGAGCCACCGCGCGGGTCTTTCCCGCTCCTCGCAGGGTGTCCACGGAGATTTCGAAGTAGTCCGCGGTGACCTCCATGATCACCGGGGCGGTGATCTCCATGTCCTCGGGCTCCGGCAGGATGTCGCGCAGCGCAACAATCGCCATTTCCTTGTCAATCGGCTGATTGATCAGCGAGGAGTACGCGGAGACGCGGATCAGCGCCCCCTCCAGCTCGCGGATGGATGATTCGAATCGGCTGGCGATGAGTTCCAGTACCTCGCGGTCCACCCGGGTACCGTCGGCCTGCGCCTTCTTCATCAGAATCGCGATGCGGGTCTCCAGGTCGGGCGGTTGGATATCGGTGATCAGCCCTCCCTCGAAGCGGGTGCGCAACCGGTCCTCGAGCGTGGTCAGCAGTCGGGGTGGGCGGTCGGAGGAGAGAATGATCTGCTTCTCCGCCTGGTGAAGTGCGTTGAAGGTGTGGAAGAACTCCTCCTGGGTGCCCTCCTTGCCGGCGAGGAACTGGATGTCATCGACCATGAGGATGTCCAGGTTGCGGTAGCGGCGTTTGAAGGATTCCTGTCGGTCATCACGCACCGAGTTGATGTAATCGTTGGTGAACTCCTCACTGGAAACGTACTTGATGCGGAGACCGGGTTGGAGTTCCTGGGCGTAGTTGCCCACGGCGTGCAGCAGGTGTGTCTTGCCCAGCCCTGAGCCACCCGAGATAAACAGCGGGTTGAAGGCCTTGGCAGGGCTCTCCGCGACGGCGACCGCGGCGGCGTTGGCGAACCTGTTGAACTGGCCGATCACGAAGCTCTCGAAGGTGTACTTGGGATTCAGCGACACCTCCCTGTTCGGGTTGTGCGCCGGGGTCTCACGGGGAATGCGTTGGGGCTGTGGTTGCTCCATCTCCTGCGGCTGCGGCTGATGCTGCGGCGGTACCGGGGGATGGGCAACGGGGGCGCCAGTCTGGGCCGGGGCGGACTCGTACTCGGCAAGTGGCGCATGGGTGGATCGCCATCCGGAGTCCGGGGACGGAACGTCAACCTGATTGGGGTGGCTGCCCTGTCCCCGCAGTCCGCGTTGGTGGAAATCGAACTCCTCCTGGCGGTACACGGCAGGTGCCGGTGTGGGTTCTTCACGGTGCTCATCGGGTTCGACGCTGACCGCAAGACTGTAGCTGCGACCAAGTCGCTGACTCAAAACCCTGGTCAGAGCCGCTCCGAGGTCCCGTTCAATCGCGGTTTTCGCCATTTCGTGCGGGGTGGAGAGGACGGCGTAGCCGTCGACAAGCGCAATCGGCTTTGCGACGCCGAGGTAGGCACGTTGGGTACGGGTGAGCGGGGTGATCCCACTGTCTGGCTGCTGGCTCAGTGCATCAAGGTCCGCAATGACCTGACGCCACGTTTCGAGCAAAGAAGATGAGTTCTGGCTCACTGCGCTGAGTATCTCCTTTTCCGAAGGCCTCGGTGTCGGTGGATGGATGGGACGGGCGTTTCGGGAACCCCCGAAACACCGGGTGCGGTGGACTGCGCTGCCGGAAACAGGGGGACAAGGTTGTCCACCGCAACCGTCCCGAGTGTTTTCACAGTTCGAAATGGCACGCAACCACTGTCTCCACAAGGTTGTCCACAGATGTGGATAACCTTGCGGAAAATGCTTATCCACAGGATAGCCTACGGCCTGTGGAAAATGAACATCGCACCAAAAAGCGCTATTACCTGCAGTTTTTCCGTTGTTTCCAAATAGCCTCAACCTAATGGTGAGAGTTATTCACAGCCTGAAGTATTCACAAGCTGTTGAAACAAAGCTCTGGAGTCATTGTTACTCGCAGGTCAGGCCGAATGTCCACCACCTGTGAATTACACGAGAATCATTCACCGGGTCCGCTCTGTCGCTGAGTGGCACGAAAACGGGATTTGGACAGGCGCGCATCGTGTGGAAGTGCCTCCGACCAGTGCTTAATCCCAGGTTTGTAATTCCAGGGGCACCCGTGCATGGACGGCGTGTCGATTTGTTCCTGCTGGTCGGATTGCGTAAGCTGAGCGAGTCTGTCACATCGTTTGACGTCGGGAACCCCCGAGTAGTCTTCGACTGTGCCTTGAGAGCAGCGTTTTCCATGAAGCGCGGCAGTGGCGTGCTTGGTGTAGGTGCCACATCTCATTCGAATCATTCAATCTGTTGGATGATCGTTCCCCGGCGACGGGCTGTTGCGAGGTCACGAACATGGCCGCATTACGCAAGCTAAACCCGTGGAACCGGTGTGTCCGGTGATTTAGCAATAAAACTTTAGGAGTGTTTAACGTGGCAAAGGGAAAGCGGACGTTCCAGCCGAACAACCGTCGTCGTGCACGTGTTCACGGCTTCCGTCTTCGTATGCGTACCCGTGCGGGTCGCGCAATTGTTGCGGCACGTCGCCGCAAGGGTCGCGAGAAGCTGACCGCGTAGCAACCAATCGGGTGGACAACCTTTGCTTCCTGCGCAGAATAAGCTGAACTCATCGGTGCAATTTCGCACCACGATGAGAAATGGCCGGCGCGCGGGGTCAAAAACTCTCGTTGTTCACCTCTGGGATAGCGCCGAATCGCTGGATGGTTCCGGCGGAAGCACCGAAATCGCTTCCACCGGAGGTCCACGGTTCGGCCTCATCGTTTCCAAGGCCGTCGGGAATGCGGTGGTTCGTCACCGCACCTCCCGGCGGCTTCGGCATGTGTGCTCAAAAATCGCGGCCGAGCTCTCCCCCACCGACTTTGTGGTGGTCAGGGCCCTGGCTCCATCCGCTGAGGCATCATCGAGGGATCTGGAGAAGGATCTCGTCCTTGCGGTGAACAAGGCACGCCGTGTCCGGGGAAAATGAGATCCCCGCAGCCAGGGGCCCTGCGGCGAAAGCTCTAGTCGGATCACTGCGCTTCTACCAAAAGTACCTGTCCGGGCTTAAGATGGGATCGACATGCCGGTTCGACCCGGTCTGCAGCAGTTATGCCCTGGAGGCGGTCTCGGTCCACGGAGCGTTCAAAGGAACTATTTTGTCCGCGGTCAGGTTATCCAAATGTGGGCCCTGGCATCCCGGTGGGTATGATCCGGTGCCCGAATCGGGTTTCTGGAGTACCCAGACAGTGAAATAATAGGCACATTTCAGCATGTAAGAATCACTACTTTTATCAAACGAGGAGTTCCGACTCACAGTGCTCAACTTCATCTACTGGCCGATCTCGGCCATCCTGTGGTTCTGGCACAAGGCTTTCAGCTTGGTTCTGGATCCCGGTTCCGGAATCACCTGGGCCCTATCGATCATGTTCCTGACCTTCACGGTCCGCCTTGTGCTGGTCAAGCCCATGCTCAACACCATGCGCTCCCAGCGCAAGATGCAGGACATGTCGCCGCGTCTGCAGGAGATCCGCGAAAAGTACAAGAATGACCAGCAGAAGATGATGGAGGAGTCGCGCAAGCTTCAGAAGGAAGTCGGCGTCAACCCCATCGCAGGCTGCCTGCCCATGCTCGTTCAGATTCCGGTGTTCATCGGTCTGTTCCATGTGTTGCGTTCCTTCAACCGGACCGGTGAGGGTGTCGGCCAGCTCGAGATGACCATCGAGCAGAACCGCGACACACCCAACTACATCTTCGGTGTCGGCGAGGTCCAGTCCTTCCTGGACGCCCGCCTCTTCGGGGTTCCGCTGTCCGCCTACATCACCATGCCGGAGGACATGTTCCAGGCCTTCCAGCCGGTCGATTTCACCCGGCCGCACATCGCCCTGGTCGCGGCCCCGATGATCATCATCATTGTGATCGCCACCCACATGAACGCCCGCCTCTCCGTCAACCGCCAGGAAGCCCGCAAGGCCTCCGGTAAGCAGGCCGCGCCGCAGAACGACCAGATGGCGATGCAGATGCAGATGATGAACAAGATGATGCTGTGGTTCATGCCCGCCACCATTCTGTTCACCGGCTTCATCTGGACCATCGGTCTGCTGATCTACATGATGTCCAACAACGTGTGGACCTTCTTCCAGCAGCGCTACATCTTCGGCAAAATGGATGCCGAGGAGGCGGCGGAGGATGAGATCAAAAAGGCCGCCAAGCGCTCCACCGCCCCGAAGCCCGGTGTGAAACCGAACAATCCGAAGAAGCGCAGAAAGTAGAAGCCCTTCCTCCCCGACAGCCACCGTTCCCGACAGGGCGGTGGCTGTCGGCGTTATAGTTCTAGTGCACATCCGTTCGCGTCGCTCCGAGAGGAACCTTCATTGACCTACCCACCAGCAGCCGCTGACATCTTCGGGGAGAACCTGGATAGGGCGATCGCCTATCACCAGTCTCTCGCCACGGACGGGACCGTTCGCGGATTCATCGGGCCACGGGAGATTCCCCGTCTGTGGGAGCGGCACATTCTCAACTGCGCCGTCATCGGTGAGGTCATGGACCGCGGGGCCCGTGTCGCGGACATCGGCTCGGGTGCCGGACTGCCGGGGATACCGCTGGCCATCGCCCGACCTGACCTGGACATCACCCTGATCGAACCCCTGCTGAAACGGTCGGTGTACCTGGGTGAGGTCGTCGACCAGCTCCAGCTCGACAACGTCACGGTCATCCGCGGACGTGCGGAGGACAAGGCGGTGCGCAAGCAAACGGGGCCGGTGGATGTGGTCACCTCCCGTGCCGTCGCGCCGCTGGGCAAACTGGCTGGCTGGTCCCTGCCGCTGAGTAGGGTCGGTGGCAGAATGATCGCGATGAAGGGCTCGAGCGTCACAGAGGAGATTGAGCGCGACCGTACTCTCATCCGGCGCGCCGGCGGCGGGCGCATTGAGGTGTTCACGGTCGGTGAGCAGCACCTCGCCGAGCCCACCACGCTGATTTCGATCGAGCGGACGAACTAAACCATCGTGTGTCACGGCGTTGTGGTGGAATGGATATGGCCGGACACACTAGGGTGGATGTGATGCCACTGAGAAGACAAGGGACGGTAGACGTCGATGGATGACAATACTTGGGATGACACACCGATTGCAGCGGCAGCACGTCGTGCGGCGCAGGTGATGACACCCAACTCCCTGAGCCTTCCCAAACCGGAGAAGCCCCGGTTGGTCACGATCGCAAATCAGAAGGGCGGGGTGGGTAAAACCACGAGTTCGGTCAACCTGGCCGCTTCGCTCGCCATCCACGGACTCAAGGTGCTGGTGGTCGACCTGGATCCGCAGGGTAACGCCTCGACGGCACTGGGCATCGAACACCGCGCGGGCACCCTGTCCACCTATGAGCTCCTGATCGGTGAGACCACGGCCGACGAGGCCCTCCAACAGTCACCGGCCAATCCGAACCTTTTCTGCATTCCCGCCACACTCGACCTCGCCGGTGCGGAGATCGAATTGGTCAGCCTGGTGCGCAGGGAGTACCGGCTCTCCGATGCGCTGTCGATGGACTTCATCACCTCGCACGGCTTTGACTATGTCTTCATCGACTGCCCGCCGTCCCTGGGGCTGCTGACCATCAATGCGATGACCGCGGTCAATGAGGTGTTGATACCCATCCAGTGTGAGTACTACGCGCTGGAGGGTGTCGGGCAGCTGCTCAACAACATCACCATGATCAGGCAGCACCTGAACAAGTCACTCCATATCTCGGCGATTCTGCTCACCATGTATGACGCCCGCACGAAGCTGGCCGAGCAGGTCGCCTCCGAGGTTCGTGGGCACTTCGGCGATGTGGTGCTAAAGACCATGATTCCCCGAGCCGTCAAGGTCTCCGAGGCCCCCGGCTATGGTAAGACCGTCATTGAGTACGACCCGGGATCCCGCGGTGCGATGGCATACCTCGACGCTGCGAAAGAGCTGGCCAAACGCGGGGATTTCGTGCCCTCTGAGCAGTCGGGTCCCGTCGGTGTCCGACCGTAGAATGGCAGTGTTAGTGGAACAGATCGTGAAAGGTGCAGCATAAGCCATGACCCAGAACAAGGCTTCTGACAAGTCCCAGCTGGAAAAGCGCAAGGGCGGTCTGGGTCGCGGGCTGGCCGCACTGATTCCTTCCGGACCCAGCAGTTCCCCCGGACTCGGCGGCAGCGCCGCCGACATCATTCTCGGCGGCAGCGCCGGCGAGCGCGGCCGTCAGCGGCCACAGGCGCCCCAGAGCAGGGGCGCGACGGGCGACCCGGCCGCACCGACGGCGGAATCCGCGCTGGGTGGGTCGGCGGTGGAACCGGCGGCGGAGGCGTCGACAAGCGAGTTCGGTGCCTCCTACCTGGAGATTCCGATTGACAGAATCGTGCCCAACCCCCATCAGCCGCGCACGGTTTTTGATGAGGAGGCCCTTGGCGAGCTGGTGCATTCCATCTCCGAGTTCGGGCTGATGCAGCCGATCGTGGTGCGCCGTTCCGGTGACGGTTTCGAGCTGATCATGGGCGAGCGTCGCTGGCGTGCGGCGGCCACCGCCGGTCTCGACGTCATTCCCGCGATCATCCGGGAGACCGATGACGGGTCGATGCTGCGCGATGCGCTGCTGGAGAACATCCACCGGGTGCAGCTCAACCCCCTGGAGGAGGCTTCCGCCTATCAACAGCTGCTCGAGGAGTTCGGTGTCACCCAGTCCGAACTTGCGGAGAAGCTGGGGCGCTCCCGTCCGGTGATCACGAATATGATCCGCCTGCTCGCGCTTCCCGTGACGGTGCAGCGCAAGGTGGCCGCGGGCGTGCTCTCGGCGGGACACGCGCGGGCCCTGCTGGGACTCAAGGCGGATGAGGCGACCCAGGAGAGTCTTGCCACCCGGATCATCGCGGAGGGACTGTCGGTGCGTGCCACCGAGGAGATCGTGCTGCTGCACAACCGTGGAGAGTCGGACGGGAAGAAGCAGGCCCGTCCCAAGGCTCCGACGCCGGAGGTGTTCACCCGCGCCGCGGAATCCCTGGCCGACAACCTGGACACCAAGGTCTCGGTGACCATGGGCAAGCGCAAGGGCAAGCTTGTCGTGGAGTTCGGGGACCGGGAGGATTTTCAGCGCATCATGTCCCTGATCCAGGGGCGTTAGCTGGCGGTGAGTTGACAGGCCACGTCATGCAGGCAGCGTTGTTTCCGATCACCCAGGATGAACTTTCACTCATCCACCCCTGGGCCGCTCGGTCGATCTTCTGGGAGATGGCCCCGGAGGCGGCCGCGGCGGTGCATAGATCCGGGTCCCCGGAGTTTGAGAAGGAGGCGTGGCTCTCCGCGACCCTCCTGGAATATCGGAGCTGCGGTTTCAACATCGGCTATGCCAATGCCCCGGCACTGTCGACGGTGCTCTACTGTCACCGCGACTTGGCCCCCGGGACGGTGACGATGCCCAGCGGCCCGGTGTCACCGGATGCCGCGGTGATCAGCAGCCTGTTCATCGACGAGGTGTTCCGTGGCCTCGGGCTGGAGGCGGCGCTCATTGATGCGGCATTGATGGATCTGGTCGGGTGGCGGGTACCCGCGGTCGAGGCCTTCGCCCGTCGCGGTGGCGCCGCCGGGGATCCCGCCCACATCGCCGACACCGGCGTTACTGCCGACACCGGATCGCCGGGGACAGCATGGATTCTCGCCCACGGCCGCGAGATCGGTCTGATCGACGAGGCGGTGCTGCAATCGGCGGGGTTCCGACTGATCGCGGATCATCCGCTGCTCCCGCGTTACCGGATGGAGCTGCCCCCCGTGGACGGTCTCCTCAGCGCCAGGGACGCCGAGATCCTGTTGGCCGGGGTCGAGGCGCAGTAGGCGCGACGGAGGGTGGGCGATCCCCATCCACCACCGCGGCGGCGATACACTGGTGGCAGTATTTTACCGGCGGCTGAGCGGATGAGCCCGAGTAGAAGTGGATGCGGCATGGCCATCGGAATTTATGATCTTGAAGGAACCTCCCACCCGGTGGTGCCGGTGGAGGTTGAACGTGCACGGGGCAAGGAGGCGAGGAGGAACGTCCCCCGCAGCGCCCTGGGGGAGTTCCACGCGGTGGACCGTGATCCGGTGGCGGTGCTCGAGGAGCAGAATCGCACGCGGCTCCCCGACCTGATCAACCTCCGGCGTGAACGGATGTCCGCCTCCCCCTTCACCTTCTACCGCGGATCCGCGCGCCTGATGGCCCATGATCTCGCCCAGCAGCAGGTGTCAGGCCAGCAGATCATCATCTGCGGTGACGCCCACATCAACAATTTCGGACTCTACGCCTCCCCGGAGCGCCGGCTGCACTTCGATCTCAACGATTTCGATGAATCCGCCCCCGGTCCCTGGGAATGGGATGTGCACAGGCTGGTCACCAGTGTCGTGCTCGGCGCCGAGGAGCTCGGATTCTCACCGGACACCATTGAGCACCTCGCGCTCCAGACGGCGCAGTCGTATCGGGCAGCCATACGGAGCATTTCCGGAATGTCGGCGCTGGACGGATACTACCTCGCCGTCGATGACGATATGATCGCCTCCCGGCTGCGCAGTTCCTCCCTCAAGGCCTTTGAATCGGCCGCGGATAAGGCCCGGACCCGCACCTCGGTGCAGGCGGTGTCGAAGATGACCGAGCCCGATGACCACGGCCTGCCCACCTTCAAATCGAAGCCCCCCGTCCTGACCAGACTCGAGGGCCTGGTCAAGTCGGATGTGCGGTCACTGTTCGAACAGTATCTGGCATCGGTGCGCCCCGACATCCGGCTGCTCGTGGACAAGCACCGTCTGGTCGACGGCGCCCGTCGTGTGGTCGGCGTGGGCAGCGTGGGCACACGGTGCTACGTGGTCCTGCTTCTCGACGCCACCGCCTCACCGCTGATCCTCCAGATCAAGGAGGCCGGCACCTCGGTGATCACCGAGTTCAACCAACCCAACGATTCCACGCCCGCGACGCTGCTCGAGGATGAGCACAACGGACAGCGCGTGGTGGAACACCAGCAGATACTCCAGGCGGTCTCCGACCCCTTCCTCGGATGGTGCAGCGCCGAGGGGCATGACTTCTACGTGCGTCAGTTCCGTGACATGAAGGGCAGCGTCAACCTGGACAACCTGTCACGGCGCACCTATGAGGAGTATGTCACCGCCTGCGGTCTGCTGCTCGGGCGGGCGCATGCACAGAGCCGGGGCGTGCACTGGATCGCGGGCTATCTGGGCAAGAACGACACCTTTGACAAGGCGGTGACGTCCTGGGCGTTCCATTATGCCGAGCAGGTGCACCGCGACTTCAATGCGTTCACCGGGAAGTAATTCCGCCCGCGCCACCGGGAACGCCGGTCAGCGCTGCTCGAACTCCAGCAGCTCACTGAACTTGAAGGTTCCCGTCTTGGGCTGTTCGTCCTCATCGAGGAGGTACAGACGTTTGACCGCGACCACCACCGCCTCCGCGATCCGGTCGCGCATGGTGGGGTCGGTGAGCACGGCGAGGTCACCGGGGTTGCTCAGATAGCCGGTGGCGATCTCCACGGTGGGCATCCTGGTCCAGCGCAGCATCTCCCAGGTCCGGGCGTGGCTTCCGCAGTTGGCCAGGGGGGTGCGGGCGACGATCTCGCGCTGGATGTAGGCGGACAGGGTTTCACCGGTCATCGAGTTGGTCCCGGTCTCGGAACCGAAGTAGAAGGTGGCCACACCGTTGGCCTTGTCATTGGGGTACGAGTCGCACTGCAGGCCCAGCATGAGATCGGCGCCGAAGGCGTTGGCGATGGAGGCGCGGTCGCGGTAGGAGGGGTCATCCATGCGCGGGCGTGAGAGAATGGCATCCATTCCGGTCGCGATCATGCGACCCTCCAGCCTCATGGCGAGATCCCAGAGGATCTCCTCCTCACTGACCTCCCCATAGGGGCCCCGGACGGTCAGACCCTTGTTCCTGCCACCCAGGGCGGGGTCGATCACCACGCGTTTTCCGGCCAGTCGCGGACCCGCCTTGCGTACCCGCTCACGCTCCCTGATCGCCTGGGCGGAGCCACCGGTGATGCGCAGCCCGAGTCTGGAAAGAGCGCGGATGGTATCGGGTCCGCAGATACCGTCGGCCTGGAGACCGTAGTTGAGCTGGTAGTTCATCACGGCGTGGTGGGTGCGCTCGCCGAAGTGGCCGTCGATGCGCTCGGTGTAGAAGCCGAGTTCCTGCAGTTGGGTCTGTACCTCCACGACGTCGTCGCCGACCAGCTGGTTGCCCGGTTGGAACTCGAGAACCCTGGCGCCGAGGGTGTAGGAGGCCTCGCGGAGAATCCGGAGGGTGAGCTCATCGATCTCGCCGGTGGGTATGATGCCCCTGACCTGTTGGAAGGCCTTGATGGACTCGCTGAGCTCGGCATCGAAGAGTGTCTCCTCCTCGTGGAACTTCTGGGATTCGGTCTTCGCCGACACATCCCGCGTATAACCCTCGATCACACCCAGGCGGGCGAGTGTTGTGCGAACCTCGGCCACACGCGGGCTGCGATCGCCGACTCTCAGGACTTGAGCCACCCTGGTCCCCTCAATCCGTAACTAGTTTCACAACCCCAATTTTCGGGGTTTCATGCGCTTTAAATGTAGTCAGACTACCAGTTACAGATACTTTTCCAGCTTTGCCACGATCTCGGCCTTGGGGCGCAGACCGACCAGCTCCTCCACCTTGCTCCCCTTGGAAAAAACGAGGAGGGAGGGGATGGACATGATCTGGAACATGGCGCCGAGTGTGCGCTCGGCATCAACATCGACACTGGCGACCACCACGCTGTCACCGAGCTCCTGCGCGATCTCCTCGACGATGGGGCCGAGTTTCTTGCACGGTCCGCACCATTCCGCCCAGAAGTCGACGAGCACCGGTTTCTCGGATTCTACGACGGTGGAGCGGAAGTTGGACTCGGATACTTCGATGACACTGCTCATTGCGTTACTCCCTCTTGGTTTCTAACAAGGCTAACGGTCTTCTCCGCTCACCGCGGGGATGGCTCCGGATGGAGATTGGACACAGTCTATCGGTGCTCAGGAAAGGGAGGCGAGGTAGTGCTCGGCATCGATGGCGGCGCGGCATCCCGATCCGGCTGCGGTGATCGCCTGCTGATAGTGGCTGTCCACCAGGTCCCCGGCGGCGAAGACACCGGGGAGGTTAGTGCGCGTGGAGGGGTGCTCGGCGAGCACGTAGCCGGCGGGATCCAGGTCAACCTGTCCCTTGAGCATCTCGGAGCGGGGATCGTGGCCGATGGCGACGAACATCGCGGTGACATCGAGGACGGAGGACTCGCCGCTGACGGTGTCCTTGAGCTGCAGGCCGTTGACCTTGCCCCCGTCCTCCAGGACCTGCTCGACGGTCCTGTTGGTGAGGAAACGGATCTTCTCGTTGTCCTTGGCCCGCTCGTACATGATGGCACTGGCGCGGAACTCGTTGCGCCGGTGGATGATGGTGACGCTGCGGGCGAACTTGGTCAGGAAGGTCGCCTCCTCCATGGCGGAGTCGCCACCACCGATGACCGCGATGTCCTGATCGCGGAAGAAGAAGCCGTCGCAGGTGGCGCAGGCGGACACACCGCGGCCCAGCAGCTCCCGCTCGCCCTGGACCCCCAGGTAGCGGGGGGCAGAACCCATGGCCAGGATGACCGAGCGCGCCCTGTACTCGTCCTCACCGACCCAGATCCTCTTGATGTCGCCGCTGAGATCGACACGATCGACGAGCTCCATGTGCATCTCGGTGCCAAAGCGTTCGGCTTGGCCGCGCATGTTCTCCATCAGTTCAGGACCCATGATTCCCTTATGGAAGCCGGGGAAATTCTCCACCTCGGTGGTGGTCATCAGAGATCCGCCGTATTCGTAGCCCTCGAACATGATGGGCGTGAGGTCCGCACGGGCCGCGTAGACCGCGGCTGTGTATCCGGCGGGACCGGAACCGATGATCGCCACATCGTGAATCCTTGACTCTGCTTCAGACATTTACTTCCCTCAGTGTGTTTTTCGTTTGTGCGTTGATCCCACGAACGTCCCCGTAGATTCTAGGTGGTACCGACCGGCCAGGAAACCGGACTCACCCGGGGCGACGGTGCGCCCGGGTTCAGGGGGCATTTCATCGGAGCGTGCATATCCCACAACACCTGCACGGTCCCGCATTATTCCGCTCCTACTGTGCGGGCTCACCGAAGAAGTCGGTGTCGAGGATCTCGCGCAGTGCGGCCTTCGCACGGGCTCTCCTGGATTTGATGGTTCCCGGTCGCACACCCTCGAAGTGCGCGACCTCCTCGATGGGGTACCCGCCCAGATCCACCAGGATAATGGCGGTGCGCTGATCCGGGTGCAGTTGATTCATCGCCTCTCTGATGGTCATGGCCACATCGAGGTATCCCAGGGGGTCGTGGGCGAGGCGGGGATCCTCGGAGGAGGTGGATTCGGTGTCGTCGAGCACCGCCAGCTCCCGCCTTGTACGGTGCTTTGCCCAGTCGAACCCAGAGTTCAGTACGAGTCTGTGCAGCCATGTTCCGAGCGCGGCCTCGGCGCGGTAGAGGTGCATGTTCCTGCTCGCCTTCAGCAGTGCCTCCTGAAGAATGTCATGGGCGTCCTCGTCATTGTTGCCGTACTTCCGGGCCGCGCGGAACATATGCCTCTGGTGCCGGTTGACGATGGTTGCGAAGGCACCTTGATTTCCCGCGACGTAGTCGGCGACCAGTTCCTGGTCACTGTGGTCACCATGGTCACTGTGATTCCGGTGATCCCGGTGATCCCGGCTGCCCGCAGAATGCTCGCCCATGCCCCTCCCCCACCTCGTCCCGCCTGAAGTTCCTGACCTGAGGGGGATGCTACATCGCGCTCGACAGGGTTGTAGCAGCCGTGATGCCCACTCTGGTGGATGGCCCCGGGTTCGATGCACCCTGTATCCGTGCAGTTCAGAGCGTTTTAATGACATGCCTGTTGTTCATCTTGGCGGAGGTGGTCCACGCAGCCCCGGTTCATGTGGTGGTCACCTCGTGTGCCCTGCGCATGCACCGGCGGTACATATGTGCCGAAGAAAAACCCCGGTTCCACCCTTAAAGGGGTGGAACCGGGGCCGGCACCTTCGGTTCATGGGGAATTCGGGGGTTACCAGCCCACCACATCGACATCGGCGATGTCCAGGGTCTCTGAGTCGTCGAGCTCATCGACCCACACCAGGACCGAGTTCACATCCTTTAGGGGATTCTCGGTATCGGAGATGTCCAGGTTCTGCCGGTTGCCGGTGACATCTATGGAACCGATCTGTTCGCCCTCGTTCATGGATGTCGGTGACTGCGAGGTGAAGGCGATCACCTGCACCTGACCGGAGGTCTCCACCTCGCCGGTGTGGACGACCACATGCGATATCTGTGAGGGCTTGCTCAGCTGGATCAGCAGGCCCTCCCCACCGCCGGTGCTCCAGGAGGTACCGCGGTCACCATCTTCGACGCCGTCGACAGGTGCACCGCTTCCGTCGTTCCACTGGTTGATTGCGGAGATCCCCAGATACACGGCCGGACCCGTGGGAACCGTCGTTTCAACGGATGTGCTCGTGGAGCCGAGGGGGGATTCCTCATTGCTCCCACCGAGGAAGGTGGTCAGCACGGCGCTGAGGGCCGCGACGAGGGAGACGAGCAGGAAGACGGTGAGGGCGATCAGCGCCATCATCTTCCCCGAGTAGCTGCGTCCGCCGAATCCGGGGCGGGTCGCCGGGCGCGGCGCGGTCTCCTTCTCCACCACCAGTTGGGCGGGGTTCTGTTCGTTTTTCGCCAGGCCGGCATCGCGCATGGAGGCCGCGAGGGCGGTGTACTCCGCAGGTTCGGTGTCCTCCTCCGCCGCCAGCCTGCGGGCGTCCTCCTGCAGGCTGAGGACGTCGGAGGGTGCGGTCCCGGCGTCGACAAGCATTTCCAGCGCCGCGGCGATCGACGTCGCGTCGCGCCCGAAGTTCGACTCCGGAAGGAGTACCGGGAAGGCGAGGACCGCGACGCCGTCGGTGCTGATGCGGATGCGGCACTTGTTGTCGAGCCCCAGGGGCACGCCGGCGGCGTGTGCTGCCGCGGTGGCGTCGGTGAGATCGGCCAGGGCATAGGCGGCGGCCCGGGGATCCGCCCCCTCCTCGGCGACGGCCGTGAGGGAGGACCCGGGTACCCAGTCGGCGACGATGAGACAGCCGTTGCGGTAGGCCTCGGTCTGTATGTTGGGTGCAATCGCGACGGAGTGCAGGGCGGCCAGCTTCTTTGTGCGGCGTTTGACCTCCGAGGCGATTCCGGCGGCTGCGGCCGCGGACTTCGGCGCCATCGGTGCATTGCCCGAGGTGTCCACGAAAATCAGTGCGACCTCCCTCCCCGTGGCGGCCTCGCGGGCCCGCCAGAAGCGCGCACCGGGCACCCCGCCGTGGTCGGCCAGAAGCCGGAAGCGGCCGTCGGAGACGGGCGCACCAGGGACCAGTCGCGGGCCGCGGACGATTCCGGCGGACATCGGTGGCGGCACCGGGGTCGAGGAGAACTCGTCGAGGGAGAGCAGCTGTGTGGAAAGATCCTGATCCGAGGCCTTGCCCAGGTCGTGGGAGATGGTGACATCGGGTCGGATGAAGCGGCCCATGCCGGGCACCCGGGCCATCGCACGGCCGAGGTTGTGGACCTCCGGCAGTCCGGAACGGGAGAGCACCAGACCGGTGACGATGAGAAACACCACACCGACGATCGCGAGAAAAACCAGGGATCCGATTGAACCCATCGCCACCAGCACCCCTCCGATGGTGACATTGAGCAGCCAGCCGAAAACCCAGGCCGCGGCCACACCGACCAGTGCGGAGCCGAGTGCCCACAGCGAGGTTGTGATCACCGAGCGCATGCCGAGCCGGCCGAGCTTGCGCCGCAGCAGGTAGATACCGATCACCGCGCCGGTGACGAAGCCGAAGCCGTTGGCCGCCCCGAGGAGTACCACGATCCGCTCCGGGGACGCGGCCACCAGCGGGGCGGCCATGGACAGTACGATCTTGGTCGCGGTGATACCGGCGATGATGAAGGTCGGGGTCCAGGCTTCCTCGCGGGCGTAGAACACACGGAGGTGCAGCAGCACGAGGGCATAAGGAATGAGTGTGAATGCGGAGAAGCTCAGCGTCCAGCCCAAAATGTTCGCTGTTTCGGCATCGAAGTCCTTGTAGGCGAACAGTGCGTTGGCGATCGGGACGCCGAAGACGGTGAAGAAGACCACGATCGGGATGAGTGCGATGAAGGTGAGCTTCGTCCCCAGGGTCAGGTCGGAGACCACGGCCTTGTCATCGCCGTCCGCCGCATTGCGCGACAGCCGGGGCATGATCGCGGTGAGCAGGGTGACACCGATGACACCATAGGGAACCTGCAGCAGCAGCCAGTGATTCTGGTAGATCACCGGTGCCGCCGCATCGGCCACCGATGCGATCCGGGTGGTGATGACATAGCCGAACTGGGAGATGGCGACGTAGACGACGATTGCCACGGCCATTCCGCCGAACTGTTTGAGCCGGGCGTCGATGCCCCACAGCGGGCGCATGTCGATACCCTCGCGCCGCAGATAGGGAACCATCATCAGGGCCTGCACAACCACGCCGAGGGTCATGCCCAGTCCCAGCAGCAGCACATGGGGATCGGTGATGCCCGCAGGTTCCAGGGGGTCGAGCCGCCCCGGAAGCACCCAGTAGAGGCACAGGACGGTAATGGTGATCATGTTGTTGACCACCGGCGCCCAGGCACCGGGACGGAAGACCTCCCTGGTGTTGAGCACAGCCATGAACAGTGCGAACAGGCCGTAGAAGAAGATCTGCGGCAGCACCAGGTAGGCGAAGGATGTGGACATGACCACATTGACCTTGCTGTCCTCCGGCATCATCATCCGGGCCAGCAACGGCGCACCGATGACGGAGAGTACCGTGACCGTGCCAAGCAGTGACACCGCCAGGGTGAGCAGACGCCTGAAGAAGGCCGCCCCGTGATCGGCGTCCTCCTTCTCCGCACGTACCAGAACGGGCACCACCAGGGAGGTGAGCACCGCACCGAGGACGATCTCGGTAATCAGGTTGGGCAGCGTGTTGGCGATGTTGAACGCCGAGGCCACCGGCGGTCCCAGAATGGAACCGATCATCACCGTGCGCAGGAAGCCGGTGATGCGGCTGAGCAGCGTGGCCACCGCCATTGAGGCGGTGGACCGCACGACATCGCCGTCGGAGGTCTTCTGACTTACGGCTCTGCCCCCGGCGCCCCCGGTTCCGCCCTCAGCGGCCCCACCCGGCACCGCACCCGTTGCCCCCGGTGAAGGGGGAACCGGTACGGGCGCGCTCTTCAGACTCGAACGGTCCCGATCGCTCCTCGGGGCAGTTCTGGGACGTGCTTCAGGTACTGGTGCCGGCGGAGTCGGGGTCACGATACGGGATCGTTGTCCCGCCGGTCTTCCCGGCTCTTGCTCAGATGTGGACGTCACTGGTGACCATTCTTGATTGGGTGAGTTAATTGAACCGATACCTTAGTTGTTCCGGGGTGGTTTCGGCGACTGCGAGGCACCGGGTCGGGCCCTGTGCGCCCCGTGGCCCTGGCGCGGGGCGGACGTGTCATCCGGGGCCCGCTGATTCCTCGTCCGGCTTCTGCGCACCCGGAACACGCGGATCACCAGCAGCCCGGCGAGGGCCGCGATGATCAGCGCGATGATTCCCGAGGTTCCACTGAAACCGGGGCGGGGCTGGACGGTGATGTCCACCGGATCGCTGATCGCCGAACGGTCAGGGGAGGCGAGCCAGACCGTGAGATCGGTGCGCTGACTGTCATCGGGCAGATCCGCGGTCATCTGCAGGGTGATGGATCCGAGTGCGGGGACCCGGACCAGGCCAGGGGTGTTTATCTGGGCGTTCTCGGGACCGGAGTACATGATCTGTGCGATCGCGGGCAGGGGAAGGCCGTTCTGGGCCACGATGATCAGCGGTGAGGAGGATGATGTTCTGGTGTAGACGTTGCCCGGAGGCAGCAGCGCCACGGAGCTGCGCAGCTGCTGGAGGATGTCACGGTTGCCGTTGAGGATCCGGTCGGCGCCGTCGACGGCCTCCGGGTAGTGGATGCGTGATCTCCGGTTGTTCATGCTCAGAGCCCTGAGCAGGTCCTGGCGCAGCGGCTCGGTGAATCCGTACCTGGTCAGTGCTATCGCCGGATCATTGGTCATCAGCCCGGTCAGGTCATCGGTGTAGGAGGATTGCTGGGTGGCACGCAGTACCTCGGTCTCGGTGACGGAGGTGGGATCATCGAAGGGTGCCCCGAAGGCGGAGGAGCCACCCTCGGGGGTTGCGGTCGCCGCCAGTCGATCCAGCTGCCCGGTACTGGTGCTCAGGTACTGACCGAGGGTGAACGGTCGCGCCCTGCCGGCATCGACGAGCTGCGAGGTGGTCTGCAGGAGCATGTCGGCGTCCCCGGCCTCCAGTGAGGTCGGGGGCATGATGAGCACGGGAGTCTCCCCGTCTCCGTTGCCGACGGTCAGTTCCACCGCGGCGCGGGCGCTCATGTTTCTGGCCGCGGGGGAATCCATGGAGTAGTCGAAGCGGAACTGGGGATTGGAGTAGCCGACGGTTTCCGGTGCCTGACCCAGGGTGGCGAGCGTGGCCGAGAGGGAACCCTGGTAGCTCACGCCGCGGATACCGGGTGCGAGCTGGCTGAAGCGGTCGGCCGAGGGAGCGCCCCACACGGTGTTGTCGGCGATGAGGACGGAGACCGGTGTCGGTGGCTCCGGGGCCTCCGTGCGGCCGGGGGCGATGGCCGGGTCATCGAGGGAGTTGACACCCGAGGGTGAGTCCTCGGTGGGGCCGGACTGTGACTCCCAGGCATTCTCAGGAGACCCCGGAACCTCAATGTCGGCCCATCCGAGGTTCTTCGCGGTGAGTTCGGTGACGTAGCCACCGCCCGGAATGACCACGTTCTTTGTCGCGCTGACCCCCAGCACCTCCTCGATCACCGAGGTTCCGCGTTGCAGCGCCTCCCGCATCAGCCACTGGTTGCCGGTGCTGGAGACCGCGTTGAGGTCGGTGTTCGCCCAGGGCAGTGCGACCGTGCAGCTTCCCGATGCCGCGGTTCTCAGCTTCGCCAGGAAGGCGGCGGCGTCCTCCGCCCCGGTGCCGTCCGCACCCTCCTCGGGTTGGGCTGAGGCGGTCCACAGATCCCTCAGTCGCTGGTTCTGCTTCACGCCGCTCACCCGTTGTTCGCTGACGCTGTAGCCACCGGCCATGCGGGTGACCACCGACAGCAGTTCCGGATCCACCGCCAGGCAGGAGGCCGCGCGGGCGGTGGGTGGGGCCGTGGTCCAGGCGTCGACAAGCTCGTTGAGGCGGCCACCCTCGCGCAGCTGCGCCGCCAGACTGTCGGAGCGCAGGATCAGCGCCGGGCTTTCCGGTGCTTCGCCTGTCTCCCCACCGAGGACATCGGTGGGTGCGCTGATGGGATAGAGCATCGTGGTCGGTGTCGGAGTGGATCCCGGGTCCGCAGCCTGCCCGCCGGCAGCCTGCCCACCGTCGACGGGGAGGAGGAACCGCTGGGAATCCATGTGGGTCTCCACGCCCCCGACCACGGCGGACAGTGCGATCCGGGTGGGGTAGACACCGGGGACCGGAATGGCCAGGCCCTCGGCGCCCGTGGCGACGGGGAGATCCATGTCGACGGACTCCCCCGGACCGATGGTGTCCTCCAGGGTCAGTGACCTGCCGTAGTAGGGAAAGGACCCGGGTGCCGCGGCCAGGGCCGTGCGCGCGGTCGCGGTGTCCGCTGCGGCCTGCTGGCGCTGCACGCTCAGGGTCACGCCGCTGAGGGTGAAGTCAGAGCCGTTGCTGATGCGGATCTGCGCCTGCAGGGTTTCACCCGCGGAGACTGTGCCGGTGGGCAGGGCGGTGATCTCCAGCTCCACCTCGGTGGAGCGATCCTCGCTGCGCACGAGCGGATTGGCCCACTGCTGGCTCACCACGGGGTCATCGGGATCAACGGGAAAGGGAATGGCTGCGACGCCGGCGAAACTGCTGATACCCAGAACTGTGGTTGCGGTCACAGCTGCGATGAGGCCGCGCCTCCCCCCGGGGCTGCCTGCCGCGGTTCGGGCGCGGGCGGCGGCAGTCACCTCGGGGTTGCCCTTCCCTCGGCCTTCTCCCTGCGGGCGAGCTCGGGCAGCAGATCATGCGCACGACGGGCGAGCTTGCGTTCATCGGCGAAGGCGAGATGCTCGATGAGCTGGTGGGCCGGGATCCAGGAGACCTCCGTGACCTCCGGATCCTCATCGTTGAGATCGCCATCGACGTAGCGCAGCAGATGGTGGTGGACCGTCTTGTGGATCCGTTTGCCCTCGGAGACGAACCAATAGTCGATCACACCCAGATCGGCGAAGACGTCACCGTGGATGCCGGTCTCCTCCCACACCTCGCGCTCGGCGGTGGTCGCCTTGTCCTCGCCCGGCTCCACGTGCCCCTTCGGCATCGACCACAGGAGCCTGCCCCGACGGTCCAACCGTCCGATCAGCGCGACGTAGACCTTGGAAAGATCCACCTGACCATCCGCGGAGACGGATTCGGCGAGACCGGATACAACGAGTCCTCCCGCGGAGGTCTCATTGGAGGTTTCCATGTGGGACTGCTGGCCGGACTGGTGCACACGGCGCGGATTCGCTTTACGACGCCTCCTCTGGCCGCCCTCCCCCTTCTTCTCCGGGTTCGGCGTCTGCTGCCTGGTTGCGGCGTTCCCGCCGCGCCGCCGGGAACGCTTGCGCCGGTCGGGGCCGGGGGATCCACCATCGGTCCTGGTTGGTGCTGAGTCGGGGCCCTGTGCGGTCTTCGGGGATTCTCCCGGGACATCGGCGGTACTGTTCTGCGCCCTGGACTCCGGATTCTGCTTCTGACCTGAAGAGCGCCGGGAACGACGGCGACGCCGACGTTTCGGCGCCCCGCTGGTGCTCCCCTCAGGCTTCAAGTCACTCATTCAAACAATCGTATCGTGAGCACGGGACAATAGGTATTAACGAACCACCCCAAGTCAGTGGGTAGACTAATGATCCGTGAATTCCCTGGACGATCAAAGCGACGATGACCGATTCGCCCTGATGGCACGGGCCCACCAGGCAATAGCCGGGCTCTCCGGGATCCTTCAGCCCCTGGCCTCGGCTTTTGCCGCGAAAGGGCAACAGCTGTACCTGGTCGGCGGCTCCGTCCGCGACGCTTTTCTTGGCCATCTCGGCCATGACCTCGATCTGACCACTCCGGCACGTCCGGAGCAGACCCGCACGATCCTCGACGGGTACGCCGATGCGGTGTGGGACACCGGTATCGCCTTCGGGACCGTGTCGGCGGAGAAGGCGGGCCAGCAGATCGAGATCACCACCTTCCGCGCCGATTCCTATGACGGGCACTCCCGCAATCCCGAGGTGACCTTCGGGGACACCCTCGAGGGCGATCTGGTGCGACGTGATTTCACGGTTAACGCCATGGCCGTGGAGATCGCCGGTGACGGCTCGCTGACCTTCCACGATCCCGTCGGAGGCCTGGACGATCTCCTCGCCGGTGTACTGGACACCCCGGCCCCGCCGGAGCAGTCCTTCAATGATGACCCCCTGCGCATGCTGCGCGCCGCGCGGTTCGTCTCCCAGCTGGGTTTTACCGTCGCCCCCCGGGTGGTTGCCGCGATGACCGCGATGGCCGGAGAGATCAGCAGGATCACCGCCGAGCGCGTTCAGGTCGAGTTGGACAAGATGATGCTGGGTAAACACCCCGAGGCGGGCATCGAGCTCATGGTCTCCACCGGACTTGCGGCGATCATCTTTCCGGAGATCCCCGCGATGCAGATGACCCAGGATGAGCACATGCAGCACAAGGATGTCTACCAGCATTCGCTGCAGGTGCTCAGGCAGGCCATCGACCAGGAGGACGAACCGGACCTGGTGCTGCGCTGGGCCGCACTGCTCCACGATGCGGGTAAGCCGGAGACCCGGGACTTCAGCGACGGGGGCCGGGTCAGCTTCCACCAGCATGAGGTGGTGGGCGCCAAGCTGGTTCGCCGACGGATGCGTGCACTGAAGTACTCCAAGCACATGATCTCCGACGTCAGCCAGCTGATCTTCCTCCACATGCGCTTCCACGGCTTCGGCGAGGGCCAGTGGACCGATTCGGCGGTCCGCCGCTATGTCGCCGACGCCGGTGAGCTGCTCCCCCGGCTGCACAAACTGGTGCGCGCCGATTGCACCACCCGGAATAAAAGGAAGGCGCAGCGACTCCAGGCCACTTACGATCACCTGGAGGAGCGGATAGCAGATATTGCCCAACGTGAGGATCTGGCCCGGGTGCGCCCGGATCTTGACGGCAATGAGATCATGGAGATTCTGGATATTCCGGCGGGACCCGAGGTGGGCAGGGCATGGGCCTTTCTCAAGGAACTCCGGCTGGAACGCGGACCGCTCGAGCATGAGGAAGCCGTCGCCGAACTCAAGGCGTGGTGGGAAGGACAAGGCAATGAGTGATTTTTACGCTGACAGGCTGTTCAACGCACTGGAGCGAAACGAGGTCTCCCCCGGCATGGTGCTCGTGGCCGCGCCCGATATGGAATCGGTGGAGTTCAACCGCAGCGTCGTGCTGGTCATCGAGCATTCCCAGTCGACCACCTTCGGGGTGAACCTGGCCGCCCGCAGTGACCTGGCCGTGGCCAACGTCCTGCCCGAATGGACGGATCTGGCGGCCAAGCCGCAGGCGCTCTACATCGGTGGACCGCTGAATCAGCAGGCCGTGGTGGGACTGGCGATCACCAAGGCCGGTGTGGATCCCGCTGCCACCACCCATTTCAACCGGTTGGCCAACCGTCTGGTCCACGTCGATCTGCGTTCCTCGCCCACCGAGATCGCGGAATCACTGGAGGGAATGCGCTTTTTCGCAGGCTACGCCGAGTGGGCGCCCGGTCAGCTGGAGGCCGAGATCGAGGCCGGTGACTGGTATGTCGCACCGGCCCTGCCCTCGGATGTCCTGGCACCCGGGCGTGTGGATGTCTGGGGAGATGTCATGCGCCGTCAGCCAATGCCCCTGCCCCTCTACTCCACCTATCCCTCCGACCCGCACGACAACTAGAGAGCCCGGTGTATGTGACTAGGGAAACGCTGAAGGAAGTTCGCGGCGGGATCGCGGAGACGCTCACCGTCGGTCTCGGACTCATCCCCCTGGGGTTGGCCTTCGGCCTTCTCATGGTGCAGTCCGGATACGCCTGGTGGTGGACGCCGGTGTTCTCCGTGGTGATCTACGCGGGTTCCATGGAGTTTCTGGCCATCGGGCTGATCGGCGCCGGGGTCGGGCCGTTTTCCGCAGCCGTCACCGGATTGATGGTGAACTTCCGGCACATCTTCTATGGACTGACCTTTCCCCGGCACCGGGTGGGATCGCGCGCGGGCCGGGCGTACTCCACCTATGCCCTCACCGATGAGTCCTATGCGATCGTCTCCGCGCGTCCGCCCGGGGCGATCTCCGGTGTCCGGGTGCTGACGATTCAGGTGGTCTGCCAGCTGCTGTGGATTCTCCCGGGCATCATCGGTGCGCTGGTCGGTCAGGTGCTTCCCGACGGCCTGCGGGGGATGGAATTCGCACTCACCGCGCTTTTCGTCGTGCTCGCCTGGGAGACGTTCAAAAGCAACCGGGACTACTCCCTTCCCCTCACCGCGGGGCTGTTGGCTGTCTGTGCGGGTCTGCTCGCCCCCGGACAGATGCTCATCATCGCACTGAGCACCTACTTTGTGATCCTGCTGCTGCGCTACCGATTCCCGGCCCTGGACCATCGGATGGAGGTGCGTGACCATGGGTGAGCACGGACTGCCCGAGGGGGTGAGCCTGTACCAGGTGGCCGCGGTGTTGATCCCGGTCGCGATCATCACCGTGGTGCTGCGCTTCATCCCCTTCGTTGCCGTGCGGAAGATGCAGGGCAGCGAGTTGATGAGCATGCTTGGTCGCACGATGCCTGTGGGTGTGATGAGCGTGCTCGTGATCTACACCCTGTTCTCCTCCAGTTCGGAGCCGGGTGGCGTGTGGGCCTCACTGGCCGCGGTGGCGGTGACCGTGGCCCTGCACTGGTGGAGGGGTTCGGCCGCGCTGTCCATCATCGGAGGCACCGTGGCCTACATGGTGCTGGTGAATCTGGTTGTCCAACCTGCTCACCTCATGCTCTGAGGGTGTATCCGGCCTCCTTGACGGCGGCGTGGATGTCCGCATCGGTGAAGCCTTCGCCGGAAACGGTGACCGCCCCGCTGGCAACATCGGCGTCGACGGAGGCGACACCGGGGAGTTCGCTGATCTCCTCCTCCACGGATGCCTTGCAGTGCGCACAGGTCATTCCCTCGACGGTGTAGTTCTTGATGGCCATGATCTTTTAGGTCCCTTCTCAAGGTGGGTGCATCCGCCATCCTATACCCCCAAGGGGTATGGTGCCTGGTCTAGTCGGTGACCTCGGGGAACTTTGCCGCCGCCTCCAACCACAGTCCCTCGAAGACATCGGAGGTGATCATTTCCGAGCTGATGTCGGGGAAGTCCGCGTAGGAGTCCGGGTGCGGCACCACCTCATTCGGTTCGGCCGCCAGGCCCCGTGAGGGGCCCGGTATACGGCCCGCCCCGGTGATGGTCTCCCCCTTCTCGTCGCCGCTCAGTTCGATGATGCGCGCCAGTGCGCACATCGCCGGTGCGCTGTCGGGGGCGTCGATAAGCGGAGTCATCTCCGCCAGGTGAATGACCGCGGGCGCGCCCGGGATCTCGATGGTCGTCCGGACGTAGATTTCATTGCTCATTCTGATCAGCATAAACGTCCGGACCCTATCGGAGCCAGGGCGGGAGCGCGAGTACGGCACCACTTATATCCACAGTGGAAGTATATTTTTATTGAACAGAGCTGTCTAGATTAGTGTTTCTTACACCCCGAATGTTTCACTAACCGAAATGAGGTCAGCACATGGTAACGGTTGCTGAGACGACATCGAGGAGTCCGGAGCCGGCTTCTCCCACCAGATCCAGGCGGCTGCTTTCATCGCGTTGGTCCTCCCTGCGGTTGCAGGTGGGGGTGTTCGCCGCGCTCATGCTGGCTTGGTGGGCGGTCACGGCCCTCGGATTGGTCAAACCGGTTTTCCTGCCCGGCCCCGGCGCCGTCTGGACCGCTTTCGTGGAATCGAACACCTGCAGGCCCGGCCCGGCGGGAACGGACCGCATCGTGTGCGGGGAGCAGAACTACTTCCTGTGGCAGCATCTACTGGCCAGTCTGCAGCGGATAGCCGTGGGAGTCAGCGCCGGCGCCGTCTTCGGCATCGTCCTCGGGCTCGCCGCCGGTTCCTCCGCGCTCATCCGTACCGCGGTGGAGCCCTATGTGAACTTTCTCAGGGCCCTGCCACCCCTGGGCTACATCGGACTGCTGATCGTCTGGTTCGGTGTCGGTGACGTGTCCAAGGTCTGGCTGCTGTTCATCGCCTCCTTCCCCCCGATCGCCATATCCACGATCACCGGCGTCACCGGTGTGCAGGGCGACCGGGTCCTGGCGGCGCGCACGCTCGGTGCGAGCCGTCTGCAGGTCCTGCAGACCGTGGTGATACCCGCAGTTCTGCCCGAGATCGTCACCGGTCTCCGGCTCGCGATCGGACTCGCATGGGCCGCCGTGGTCGCAGCCGAGCTGAACAACGGCATCCCCGGGATCGGCGGCCTCGCCTACATCTCGGGCCAGCAGCTGCAGACGCCACTGACCGTGGTGTGCATCATCGTCATCGGTATCACCGCCGTGGCGCTCGATCTCATCGCCACCCAGGCCCTGCGCATCTTCGTGCCGTGGCATGGCAAGGGCTAGCGGAAGAAAACCAAGGAGTTCATTATATGACCAGCAGAATCACGCTCACCGAGGTGGGCAAGACCTACGAGAACCGGAATGAGAGGCACGTCGTACTCGATGACGTCTCCATAGACATAGAGGCCGGTGAGTTCATCTCCGTGATCGGACCGTCCGGATGCGGCAAGACCACACTGCTCAAGATCATCGCCGGAATACTGCCCTACAGCAGCGGAAGCATCGAGCATGACGATGCCCCGGTGACCGGGCCCTCCGCCACCAGGGGCCTGGTGTTCCAGCAGCCCACCCTCTACCCCTGGTTCTCGGTCCGGGGAAACGTCGAGCTGGCCGGCCGCTACGCGGGCAGGAGCCGGAAGGAACGCCGCGAGCGGGCGCAGCACTACCTGGACCTGGTCAACCTCTCCGATGCCGCGGACAAGAAGACATATGAACTCTCCGGCGGTATGCAGCAGCGTGCGCAGATCGCGCGGGTGCTGGCCGGAGAGTCCCCTGTGATCCTCATGGATGAGCCCTTCGGCGCGCTCGATGCCCTCACCAGGGAGAGACTGCAGGATGAGCTCAGGCGCATCTGGCTGGAGACCAAGCGGACCATCATCTTTGTCACCCACTCGGTCGAGGAGGCCGTTCTTCTGTCCACCAGGATTCTGGTGATGGGCAAGAACCCCGGCCGGATCATCGAGGACGTCGCCATACCGGCGGAGCTGGATCGAAACCGTTCGGATCCGGAGTTTGTGAAGCTGCGGGAGAAGTTCACGGCCTCGGTGTACCGGGCGCAGGAAGCGGAGGTATGAGGAACATGGTCAACAGCACCCCGGTGTCACTTCACTGGTTTCTGCCGACCTACGGCGATTCCACAGGCATCATCGACTCGGCGCATTCCTATTCCACCACCCCTGATGCGCGGGGTGCTGCGGAAAAGGTGCGGCGCGGGACCCTGTCCTACCTGACGCAGATCGCACAGGCCGCGGAGGCCAACGGCCTGGACTCCATGCTGGTTCCCACGGGGGCATGGTGCCAGGACCCGTGGGTGGTGGCCTCCGCACTCATCCCCGCCACCACCACGCTGAAACTGATGGTGGCGGTGCGCCCCGGGGTGATCTCGGCCACGACGACGGCGCAGATGTCGGCGGCCTTCCAGAATCTCTCCGGAAACCGGCTCGCGCTGAACGTGGTCACCGGCGCCGAGGACGGAGAGCAGCGTGCCTATGGGGATTTCCTGAACAAGCACCAGCGCTATCAGCGGTCGGGTGAGTACCTGGCGCTGCTGCGCTCACTGTGGACCTCGGAGCAACCCATCACCACCAGGGGCGACTATGTGCACGTGGAACGGGCCGCCATCGACCAGCAGCCGGCGGTGCTGCCGCCGGTGTACTTCAGTGGTGCCTCGGACATCGCGCTCGAGATCGCCGCCCAGCACGCGGATGTCTACCTCACCTGGGGCGAGACCTCCGAACGGGTCTCCGCACTCGCCGCCAGGGTGTCGGAGCTTGCGCATCACAGGGGCCGTGACCTGCAGCATGCCATCCGCTTCCACGTCATTGCCCGTCCCACCTCCGAGGAGGCGTGGGCGGTGGCGTCCAGGCTGATCGAGAACTGCGATCCCGAGCAGGTGGCCAGGGTTCAGCGGGGCCTGCGCAACGCCCAGTCCCAGGGGCAGCAGCGAATGAATGAAACCTACACTGAGCTGGCCAGCTTCGATGCGGACACCGACGTTCGGGCACTGCAGATCCAGCCGGGTGTCTGGGCGGGGATCGGGCTGGTCCGCGGCGGTGCGGGCACCGCCCTCGTGGGTTCCTACGAGGAGGTGGCCGAACTGATCGAGCTGTACCGGGATGCGGGTGAGGAACACTTTGTCCTCTCCGGATATCCGCATCTGGAGGAGACCTTCCACATCGGAGAGGGCGTCATCCCGGCCCTGCGCCGACGTGGCGTCCGGGCCGGCTCCGGGGACACGGTGGCCGGAGTGCCGCGGTGAGTGTCTCACCGTGGCCGGATTCGGCCCACGGATCGGATACGGCCGGGACCCCGGCCGGGACAACACAGATGAATTACCCCAAACTGAAAGGCAGTATTGTGCGAGCTAAGAAGATGACGGCCGCCGCCGCAGCGCTGGCGGCAGTGGGTGTGATGTTGAGTGCCTGCGTCGGAGGACCGGCCGGCAGTGGTGGCGCCGGCGGGTCGGGTGCGCAGAAGGAATGCCCCGTCGAGGTGAATGAGGACTACACCGGTACCGTGCGCATCGGCTATCAGAGCGGTCTGCCGAACATGCACGTGATCATGGCGGAGGGCCAGACGGAAAGCTGCCTGCCCAATGCCGATGTGTCCTACATCCGCTTCGATACCGGTGCGGACATGCTGCAGGCGTACGCCGCGGGGTCCATCGACCTCGCGGGAATCGGTACTCCCCCGGTCAGCAGGAGCCTCTCCGATCCCAGTGTGACCCCCATCGAGGTCACCTGGGTGATGGGTTCCACCGACCGCAGTGAGGGTCTGGTTGTCAAGGATCCGGCCATCCGGTCGGTTGCTGATCTGGAGGGTAAGAACATCGCGGTGGCGTTCGCCTCCACGGCGCACTACGCGCTGCTCAAGGCACTGGAGGAGAACGGTCTGGAGCCCGGTCGCAACGTCAATGTGATCAACATGGGCGCGGACGCGACCCTCGCGGCCTGGGGTGGAGATGAAATCGACGCGACCTGGATCTGGGATCCGGTGTTCTCGGAGGTCCAGAGCTCCGGCCATGTCATCATGACCAGCGGTGATGTGGCGGAGCTCGGATACCCCGCCTACACCGTGCTCAGTGCGACCGACTCCTTCGTCGATTCCAACGCGGACTTCCTCCGCACCTACAACCAGCTGCTCGGGGATGCCGCCCAGAGAATCAATGATGATCCGGCCGGAGTCGCCGCGATCATCGCGGGTGAGATGCAGATGGACGTCGAGGACACGCAGCGCTACCTCGAGTTGAGCAGCACCCCCCTGGCCGGTGAGCAGAAGGACCTGCTGAGCACCACCGTCGGTCGAACCCTGCTGGATACAGCGGTGTTCCTCCAGCAACAGGGGATCATCGACACCCTGGCCGCGGACGACGTGTACCTCAACGCCTACTCCGCGGACAATCTCCCCGATTGATTCCGAGGGGGTGAATGAAAACACCCGGGGAAATGCCCCGTTTCGGTTGCCGGCGTTCTAAGTTTGACTGTGTGGTCAATTACGCATTTGTCATTGCAGGCTCAGAGGCAACCGGCGGCGCCGGAATCCAGGTCGATCTGAAGACCTTCCAGCATCTGGATGTCTATGGAATCGGTGCCATAACGTGCATCGTCTCCTTCGACCCCGGCAACAACTGGGCCCACCGCTTTGTACCGGTGGACCCCCGGGTCATCGCCGATCAGATCGAGGCGGCCACCAGCGCCCATGATCTCAACGTGGTCAAGATCGGTATGCTCGGTGCACCGCGGACCATCGATGTTGTTGCGGAGGCGCTTCAGGAGCACGCATTCGGTCATGTGGTGCTGGACCCCGTGCTGATCTGCAAGGGGCAGGAGCCGGGTGCCGCCCTGGACACCGACACCGCACTGCGTGAGAAGGTGCTCCCCCACGCCACGGTGATCACCCCCAACAACTTCGAGGCCGTGACACTCTCCGGCCTCAGCTCGTTGGAGACCGTCGAGGATCTCAAGCAGGCCGCCCGCCTGATCCACGAGCAGGGACCGAAATACGTCGTGGTCAAGGGCGGCATCGACTTCCCCGGCCCCGACGCTGTGGACGTGCTTTTCGACGGATCCGACTTCCACGTGTTCAGCGAACCCAAGATCGGACAGGACCGCGTCAGTGGCGCGGGCTGCACCTTCGCCGCCGTCATTACGGCCGAACTGGCCAAGGGCGCCGGGGTGGTCGATGCCGTGGCCGCCGCTAAACGCGTGGTCACCCGGGCCGTCCACGATGCCCAGACATCGAATGCACCGTTTAGCTCCGTGTGGCTGAGCGCGGACAACAGGGACTAGGGTCTGTTGGACAACTGAGTAGGGCGCGGTACGCGGTGATGGATCCCGCACCGCGCCTTTGACGTCCCGCCGCACCGGTGACAGCGCCCGGTCGACGGCGGCTGTCGGCATCTGGCCGACACACGGCGGGGTTGTCTGAGTGCCAGCCGTGGCCCCCGGTATTTAAGGATTTGCCGGAGTGTGCACATGGCGTGCGAAACCTTAACCATTTTGTAACCTACCCCCGATATCCAGCAGCTTCGCTGAGTTTTGAGAGCATTTGTGCTGGTATGAGCCTTGGAAAAGTTGTGCTCGGGGATGGTGGGGGGAGTAACGTCGATGACCATCAATTAATTCGGACAGGATCCAACACAGGATCCGACTCTGTCATTGGCTGAGAAAAACTCAGGAGGAACTCAGGAAGAAGGAAGCACGGACAGAGGGCGCAAAGTACACGGGCGCCCATATGAGAAGCAGACGAGAGGCTAAAACTCGTGAGCCCAATTCGCTCAAAGAAGAAGATTGACAGCACCCCCCGGTTGACTGTTGATGATGTAAACGTTGTCCCGCCGAAGAAGATCCGTCCCGCCATCAAGGGAACCGTCGTGGGCAACTTCATGGAGTGGTACGACTTCGGAATCTACGGTTACCTGACCGTCACCATGACCGCGGTGTTCACCCAGGGGCTCCCCCAGGAATGGCAGCTGCTCGCGGTGATGTTCGGTTTCGCCGTATCCTATCTTGTCCGTCCGATCGGTGGCCTGGTTCTCGGCCCGCTCGGTGACAAGGTCGGCCGCCAGAAGGTCCTTTATGTCACCATGGCCATGATGGCCATCTCCACCGCCCTCATCGGTGTGCTGCCGACGGCGGCGTCGATAGGTGGGTGGGCGCTGATCCTGCTCTACCTGCTGAAGATGGTTCAGGGTTTCTCCACCGGCGGTGAGTACGCCGGTGCCACCACCTACGTGGCCGAGTTCTCCCCCGACCGCCGTCGCGGCTTCTTCGGATCATTCCTCGATATGGGTTCCTACCTGGGTTTCGCCGCCGGTGCCTCCGTGGTCGCCATCACCACCTGGGTGACCACCCACTTCGCCGGGGAGAACGCAATGGCGGACTTCGGATGGCGAATCCCCTTCCTGACCGCGATCCCGCTCGGTATCATCGCCGTCTACCTGCGCACCAGGATTCCGGAAACCCCGGCCTTCGAGAACAATCAGGCGGAGGACGAGGCGGTCATCGAGAAGGATTCCGAGGATCCCTACTCCCGTCTCGGTCTGGCCGGGGTTGTCCGCCACCACTGGCGCCCGCTGCTGATCGGCATCGCGATCGTGGCGGCCACCAATACCGCGGGTTATGCGCTCACCAGCTACATGCCCGTCTACCTGGAGGAACAGATCGGTCTGCACTCCGCATCGGCAGCCGCCGTGACCGTTCCGGTGCTGGTTGCCATGTCGTTGATGCTTCCCTTCATCGGAAAGTGGAGCGACCGGGTGGGCCGCAGGCCCGTCTACGCCACCGCCGTCGGTGCGACGCTGGTGCTCATGGTGCCCGCCTTCATGATCATGAACACCGGTTCCATCGGGGCCGTCCTGATCGCCCTGTCCATGGTCGCCATCCCGACCGGCCTGTACGTGGCGCTTTCCGCCTCGGCCCTGCCCGCGCTGTTCCCCACCGCCTCGAGATTCTCCGGAATGGGTATCTCCTACAACATCTCGGTGTCACTCTTCGGTGGTACGACTCCGCTGGTCACCCAGTTCCTGCTGCAGAAGACCGGACTGGACATCGTACCGGCGCTGTACATCATGTTCTTCTCCGCAATCGCCGGCATCGCCCTGCTGTTCATGACGGAATCCTCCCAGAAGCCGCTGCTGGGCTCCTTCCCCACCGTGGAGACCACCCGGGAGGCGCACGAGATCGTGGCCACCCAGGACAACGACCCCAATATCGATACCTCGCACATGCCCTTCACCGAGGATCAGGTCGAGGTCATAGAGCCGGCCAAGAGCTGACCGCCTGTCGACGCCCACCGCGCATCACACCCCGCCCCCGCCTTCAGAGCACCTGAGGGTGGGGGCGGGGTGTTCATGTACCCACCACCGTCCGCCGGGTTCGGTTCCCTTCGTGGCACCGTTTCTGCTCCGGTGCCCACCCGGGGGCGGTCGACTACCGGAGTTCCAGGGTGTCGACCCAGGCGAAGAGGTCACCCAGTAGCGGGGAGTCCGCCGCAATGACGCTCATGTGGGTTCCTCCCAGGTACTCGTGGACCTCCACCCTCCGCTGCGTTTCGCCCGCCCGTTGCGCCATCTCCCGCTGGCTGTCCACCGGAACCACCTCATCCTCGGTTCCCTGTCCGAGGAACAGGGGCGCGTCCCCCTGCCCGGAGGCGATGTTCTCGCGGAGACGGGCGCCCGCGGGGGTGGTGTCCAGATTGACGTTGATCACCGGTGCCGGCAGTACCTTCGTCAGCCCCGCCGAGCTGAGAACCGCGTTGGTCATCCCTTCATCGCCTACGCAGGTGGATGCGAAGGAACGGATCAGCGGTTCGGTACCGGGGAACAGGTAGTCACCGAGCCTGACGTCGGGGTACTCCTCGGAGTAGGGAACCAGGACATAGGATCCCACCACCGGTGCCAACGGTGATGTGGTGGACAGGATCCTGCGCGCCATGAACAGCGGATCAGCCGCGGCGGAGAGTGCCGCGACACCGCGGATTCTCAGCTCGGGTGCATAGGACGCGGAGATCTGATCGGCGAACAGGGTTGCGTGACCGCCCTGCGAGTGACCGAAGAGCAGGGCATCCGCGCCCGCCTGTGCTCCCTCGAGCCCTCGGCTGGCACGGATGGCGTCCAGGGTGGATCGTCCCTCGCCCTCGCCGATGAGGTACGGGAAGCGCCCGGCAGTACCCTGTCCCGGATAGTCGGTTGCCACGACGACCCAGTCGCGTTCAATGGCCTGCGAGATACCCGGGATGGCGTCCTCGGTCAGGGCATCCGGGGTCAGGCTGGGTGCGCAGGCCCTGGCGACCCCGGTGGTACCGTGCTGCCATGCCATGACGGTGCGTGTGGCGGACCTCGGGGGCGTCGTCGGTACCGCCACGACCGCGCTGGCCACAGCGGGCGACCCGTCGCCGCGGGTGGTGGCGTAAAGGATCCTCAGGGCGCGTGCCCCGGCGGGAACGGAGCCCGCGTAGTCGGCCACCCTGAGCAGCGTGCCCGGTGCGGGGATCTCGCCCTGCCAGTCGTAGAAGTCCCCGTCGTACTGCGTGTTTTCGGTGATCACCGCGTTGGCGGCGGCCCGCGGGATGTGGATCACCCCCGGCGTGCCCGCCACGAGGGCGGCGGTCAGGACCAGGGATAGTGTTCTTCGAGACATGTCCGTCCTTCGGGCTGGTTGTGCTGTGACAGGTGCACAACCAGCCTATCCACACCTCCGGAGATTGTGTCGCTACCTCCGGAACAATCCCTGGATCTGGTCCCAGAGGCCGGGAACGAACGCGAAGGCCGCTCCGGCCAGACCGATGGCCCCGGCGACAACCGCGGCCAGTTTCCCGAAGAATCCGCTGTGGCTGCTGCCGCTGGAGCCGCCGGTGTCCGTGCCGGAATCATCCTTTCCGGCGATGAAGGACTGCACCGCGGAGATCTCGGTGCCACCGAAGGGATCCTCGGTGCGGACGAACCAGCTGTGGCGGCCCTGTTTCACGTCCCGCCAGACCACGGAGGCGGTATCTCCGGAGGCGACGTCGTGGACGGACCCGATCTCCGTGGTGCTCAGGAAATCAGCGCTGAATGAATCGCTGGTGAGTACCCGACCCTCGGGGGCGATACCCAGCTGATCATAGGAGAGGTCAAATTCCTGGTACTTGTAGGGATCTTCCGCCGGCCCGAGCAGCGAGGGCTCATCGGAGTTGTAGTCCTGCAGGGATGGGGAGTAGGTGCGCACCATCATCTTCCTTCCCTCGTTGTCGAAGTGGAGCATGCGCAGGTACCCCTGGCCGCCCTCGGGCAGCCCCTGGTAGTCGAAGAGCATGGAGGTCACCGTGCGTTCCTTGGTGCCGTCGCCGTCATCGTCGAAGGAGTCGGTGCGCTGGAAGGCGTCGTGGTAGTGGCCGGAGAAGACCATGCGCACATTCGGGTTGGTGGCAACGACCTCATCGAGAATGCGCTGCGGAATCGGGCCCAGCCCTCCGGTGGTCAGCATGAACTCGTGAAGGTTGAGGATCGCAACCCGTTCCGGGTGGGCCGCAAGTACCTGGTTCATCCATGCGATCTCCTCATCGCCCGGGCCCCAGCCCATGGCGACGTTGATGAAATCGATCCCACCGGCGGAGAAGAGATCATAGTGTCCGCGGTTGTCCTTGTAGCTGTCGCCGTACCAGGGGTTGCCGGCATAGCGCTGCTCGCCGAAGTAGCGGCTGAACTCGGTGTAGTCATTGTCGCGGTGTCCGACATCGTGGTTGCCGGCGAGAACGGAATAGGGCAGGCCGGCCTCATCGAGGCGCGCGTACTGCGGACTGGCGTTCTCCCACTGGTTTGCCTGGTCGAAGTCATCGACGACATCACCGGTGTGGAAGAGGAACTGGATGTTCTTGTTCTCCCGCTGCTCCAGCAGATAATCGTGGATGTGGACCTGGTGCTCGAAGTACTGCTCGTTGTAGTACTGGGTATCGGACTCCCAGGCGAGGGTGAAGTCATAGTCCGAACGCGGCACGTCACCCGGGTGGGCGGGGACAACCGCCGAGTCGCGGGTGGTGTGATCTGCGCCGGCGAATCCCTCCGAATGCTGGACCAGGACGGTGACGGTGCCATCGACGGCGAACTCCGCGGCATTGACCATGCCGTCGAGGGTGAAGTTCTCCTGCTCCCGGCCGGTGAGGTGACGATCAACCTCCACCCACGTCGAGCGGTCGGCGCTGAGCGCGTAGAGGATGACCTGTGCGCGGCTGTCCGCGGATCCCGCCCAGTTGATGCGCAGCCGGGTGTCGGCCGCCATGTCGGCGGGTGTGTCGATGTCGAAGAGCTGGTAGGGGAAGGCGGAGTCGGAGCTGACCTCTGTTCCCAGACCATCGGTGGTGCCCAGCTTCTCCACCTCCTCCCTGCTCAGCGTGGCCGGCTGTGCGCGTTCGGTGGTGGCGGCATCGGAGACGGATCCAGTGGATGTGCGGACCCTGCCACTGTCAAGTGTCGGGGAATCCGCCTCCAGGAAGGTCAGATCCAGCTGATCTCCACTGGGATCATTGGCGCGGGCGGTCAGTTTCACATCGCCCGTCGGGACCACCGCTCCCCCGGTGGGTGCGAAATCACCGCTGATCGGATTCTCATCCGGCGTGGTGAAGGTGATGGTGCGCTCCGTGCGGTTGCCCACGGCATCCTGGGCACGCACGACCAGGGTGTGTTCACCCTTCTCCAGGTCGAGGGATCCGGTGGTGAGGGGGAAATCGACACGTTCGCCGTCGAGGAGGGCCTCCACACTGTCCAACCCGGATCCGGAGTCGTCGGCGGTTGCGTCGATCTCCACTGTGCCCCGAAGCTCCTGGCCCTCCCCGACCCCGGTGATGGTCAGTTCCGGTCCGGTATTGTCCACCTGCACGCTGCGGCTGATGCTTTGCCCATTCTCCCTGCGAACGGTCACGGTGTGCCTGCCATCCTCGGCAACGGTGGTGTCCCAGGCATGCGCCACCCCGGTGAATGCATCGTCGGGGAGCTGGAAGGTCGCGTCGAAGAAGTCCAGGGTGCCGGCGCTATCGCCCATCTTCAGCCAATCCTGCTGATTGCCCACGCCCGCCGGGGTGAGGGTCCGGCCGTCGGGAAGGATGAGGCGGAGGTTGCGGATCTGGAAGTCATCGTTGTTCTCATCGGGATCAATGGCCGGGGCGGCCTTGGTTCCCGCGTAGACGCTGACCGTCAGTGTGCCGTCGGCGTTGATCCGGTACAGCGGAACGGCGGTGGATACGGTCTCTATTCTTTCGTAGGTGCCCTCATCGAAGATGAGCAGTTCCTCGCCGTCGGCGAGAATCCCGTTGCGGAAGAAGACGTCGGTCTGTGTGACCTCCATGGCAAAGGTCGGCGCGGCCGGCAGGCTGCGTCGCGTGTCCACGGTCCGGTCGTCGATAAGCACCGAGACATTTGTCATGGAGTCCGCGACTCCGATGACGTCGGTGGTGCCGTTGACCCACTGGTCCTGTGCGAGGTTCAGACGCAGCGGTTGCGTCTCGGCGCCCTCCACCTGGATTCTTCTGGTGTCGGTGGTCGTGCGGGAGGTGCCGTCGGAGACGGTGAGCGAGTACTCGAACCACTGCTTGCCCGTGATATCGGCGGCCGGGAGGACCCAGCTGTAGGTGTCGGAATCAGTGGCACTGAGATTGATCTCGGTGGCTGTCTCATCCACGTTCGAGCGAACCCTGAGCGAGGCGGTGCGCACCCCCACGTTGTCCCTTGCGGTAAAGGAGAAGGCGAAGGGCTGACCCGGGGTTATCAGCTCCCCGGTGTCGTCGGTGACCTCCGGGGGAACGAGGTCGGGGGTGACCTGCTGCAGCGGATCCGGTAGCTGGACCGGATGGGTGCGACCGGGGGTCGGCTGCGCACTGCCGCGCAGAATCTGTTTGGTGGTGTCCGCGGTGTCGACGATGTAGTTCAGGCCCTTGTCCGCCTCGACGTCCCTGGCCCCCGCCATGTTGTAGTAGCCACGGTTGATCACCTGCCCGGTGTTGGTCTGGATCTGGATTCCGCGTGCCGAGCCGTTGGCGAAACCGCCCGAGTGGATCTCAACCAGGTTCTCACCGGCGACGAGATCGGTTCCGTAGGCCGAGTTGAAGTCCGTGGCGGTGAGCTGGTCATTGGGCCCGTTCTTGATCCAGAGGACCAGAGACGCCCCCGGCCCTATCCGGACGTCACCCGGTTTCGCAGCCCATACAGCGGAGTTGGAGTTGGTGTTCTCGTCGGTGGGATAGAGGTAGTTGAGGGTGTAGTCGGAGAAATCAATCGTCTTCTGTGTGGTGTTGGTGATCTCAACGAATTCATAGGCGTCGGAACCGCCCACATTGGCGGAGTCGGCGAGCAGCTCGGTGAGAATCAGCGGTGCCGCCGTGTCCGGGGAGGTGAGGCCGTCGAAGATCGTAGTCTCCGACTGCTCCGGGGCTGGTGCGATGAGCTGGTCCTCGGAAACCTCGCCCGGGGTGGGGGTGGCGAGGGTCCGCAGCACGGTGGCGCTGCGCTTGCCTGCGGCGGGCATGGAGAACTCGATGCCCGCGTTCGCCGAGGCACTGCCGGAGGGATAGTGCGACCATGAGGCGACCTGATCGTTGGCCATGATCCTGATGCCACGGTCCCCGCCATTTGCCAGTCCGGCCTGGCCGGTGGCCCGCACTATCCGGGTGGCACCGCTCATGGCATGCGCCGCACGGAACTCCTCCTCGGTGCAGGTGGAGGTATCGTATTTGTCCGTGGCGTAGTTCATCCACACGACCAGTGTCTCCCCCGCCTCTAGAACGGTATCCCGCTCCAGCTGCAGGGGCTTGTCGCGGCTGGTGTCGGCGGAATCATCATAGGAGTAGGCGAAGGTGTAGGCGCCGGTGCCCAGAGTGACCGGGTGGGTGGAGGTGTTGTGGACCTCGAAGTACTCGAACTCATCGTCGCCGGTGTTATCCGGGAGAATTTCCGTGATGATGAGATCGGAGGGGCCGTCCGGGACGGCGGTGCCCTGCGCCGGGGTGGTCACCTGGCCGGGGGCCTGATTGAGCGCGGAGAGATCGATCTCCCGGGCGACAGCGGCATGCCCTGTGGTGACTGCGCACGCCGTGGTGGCGGCAATGGCCAGTCGGAGGCCATTGGTGCGGAGATTCAAAGTGTGTCCCTTTTTCATTGTCAACGGTTCCAATTGGAATGGAGGTCAGCCCCGGGCGCCACCGGAGGTGGGAATCTGTGGGGTTTCGGGAGGCCGGAGTGGGCATGCCGAAACGCCCGGCAGAAGAGTCGTCTGTCGGGTGAGCCCGGGTGCTGAGGGACACATTAGAAGTAACTTATTAAATTCATGTGAATAAGAGACGAACAATCGGTGCTTTCCCATATTCTTCCCGCACGGTGGGCGGGGGTGGGTGCACCGGCGGGTGCCGCGAAGGCCGGGATCCCCGGCAACCCGGCCCGCAACTACTTCCCTGATTCGAACACGGGCCACTTCTCACCGGCGGTGATGTTGATCTCCAGATGGTTCGACGCGGTCGGTGAGGTGCAGAGGAAGTGGGGACTGAAGGCCAGCGGTGGCAGGAACGCCCGGTTGAAGTCCACGACGGTTTCCGCAGCCGCGGAGCTGGGGCGTTCAATGTCGAGGAGGCGGAAGCGGTGCACCCCGGACCGTACTGAGAGATCCGAGAAGACGACTCTGAGGTCGCCTCCGTTGTCCGTGGCAAGCAGTCGGTGCTCGCGTCCATCAACGTGGAAGTGCACCCACCCCGCGGTCTCCGCGGGGTGAACCGTCCCATCGGCCGAGGTGGTGCTGACTACGGCGATCTCCTCCTCGAAGGTTGCGGAGATCCGCCACCTGCGCGCCGGCGGAAAGACGGCGATGGTCCGGAATCCCGTCCGCGCCGGGGCGTTTCTGTCGAGGGTCCGGAGCGCCAGATCGCCGTCCCGTCCGATAGCGGTGAGGATCACCCGCCCATCATCGACCCGCTCCCCCGGGTGCAGCTGAATGGTGCCGGTTGTGGTGTATGGCTGCGCCAGAGTGATGCCGATGATGCTGTCACCGGTCCTGTACCACTGCCCCGGCGCGCCGGGGAAGCCCTCCGCAGAACCTGGGTCGGTGGCGGTGACCCAGTGCGTGCCGGTCAGTGCTGGCGGAGCGTCCTCGCGGAACGCCTGCTCCACCCGCCGGTGGTGCCAGGAGTGCCAGGCGTTCTCGTCGAGGGGCTCAGTGGTGTGTGTCTTCCTGGCCAGGGGTGTGCTCATGGGGTGGTCTCCTGTTCGTGCCGGTGCTGCATCGGTCTGGTTTCTGCGAATCTCGTGTCCTGTCATACTAGACCAATCTGTCTGTAGTATGGCAAGGGATTTATTTCACGCAGAGGGATTGCTTCAGTATTCACCGGTGGAAGGGGTTCCAACCTCCCCCGTTTCATGCCGAACTACCTGGGAAAATATCATTCCCCATGGACTCAATCCGGTTTCCATTCAGACTGAATTCAACAATAGGGGTTCATAGACTGATCGGTCTATCGTGTGCATATCAGCTACAGCGATCAGGAAAGAGGCACCCCCATGGCACGCATTGCCCGAGCCGGAATCATCTCCCCAGGCAGCTTCTCGCCGGAGAATCCGCGCCGCGGTCTGGATGAGACCCTGGAGCTATTCCGGCTCGCCGAGGATCTCGGGTTTCAAACGGCGGGGATCCGGCAGCGGCACCTCGAGTACGGCTCGTCCTCGGCGTTGACGCTGCTGGCCGCGGCCACCCAGCGCACCGAACGCATTGAACTGGAGACCAACGTTGTCCCCCTCGGCTACGAGGTTCCCTTCCGGCTCGCCGAGGATTTCTCCACCGTGGCGGCACTGTCCGGTGGCCGGTTGACCGTGGGCATCAGTACTTCGGCTCCGCACGCGGAACTCCTCGGCTCCCTCAACCGCACCGATGTCTCCCCCTACACCGATCCCTATGAACTGATCGAGCGCTTTCTGGAGGCGCTGCGGGGCGGGGAGCTGTCGACGCAGCTGCAGCCGACCCCCTACGGCACCCTGCACCGTCCCTCGATCCACCCCCACATCCCCGGACTGATTGAGAAGGTGTGGCTGGGCGCGGGTTCGGACAGGTCCGCGGTGTGGGCGGCACGCCAGGGACTCGGAATCTCGCTGGGCAATCTCACCAACGCCGTCGGGGAAAAGGGATTCGAGGAATCGCAGAGGGACCGGATCGATCTCTACCTGGCGGAGTACCGCGGTTCAATCGCCCCGCGGGTGGCCGTGGAACGCGTCATCCTCCCCCTGGATTCCGCCTCACCGGAACAGCAGGCGCACTACAGGGACTTCGCCGGTGGCCGGCTCGCGCGCACCACCGAACCACAGGGGCAGCGCCGCACCGTGATCCAGCCTGACCTCATCGGTAGCTCCGCGGACATCATCGAAGCGCTGCGCAGTGATCCGGTGATAGACGGGCACACGGAGCTGCGGGTGGCGCTTCCCTACGCCTTCGCCGCCGAGGACTACGCCCAGATCATAGGCGATATCGCCGAGCGGATCCTGCCGGAACTCGGCTGGACCGCGGACAGTTCCGAGGTGCTGGAGGCCGTCCATGGATAGCTCGGTGGGCGTTTCCGTCGCCCGTTTCGTCGCGGCCCGTGTCGGGCAGGCCGTCCTGGTTACCTGGGTGGCCTACACCGCAGCCTTCTTTCTCCTCTACGCACTGCCCAGCGACCCCGTGTCGCTGCTGCTCGGCCCGGACGCCGTGGATGTCTCCGCCGCGGAACGCGCCGAACTCGCGGCCCGCTACGGCTTCGATCTGCCGATCTTCCAGCAGTACCTCAACGCGTTGGGCGGTCTCCTCCGCGGCGACCTCGGGTTCTCCGTGCAGATGGGCGGCGCGGTCGGAGGGATCCTCGCCGGCGCGCTGGGTCCCACCGCGATTCTGGGGGCCCTCGGTCTCCTCCTCGCCATCGTTATCGGCGTGGGGATCGCGATCGCCGCGACCTATTCCACCACCCCCCTGATCCGCCAGTTTCTTCTCGGGCTGCCATCGCTGGCTGTGTCCATTCCGGCGTTCTGGCTCGGCCTGATCCTCATCCAGGTTTTCTCCTTCCGCCTCCAATGGTTTCCCGCCTTCTCCGCGGAGGGGCTGTCCGGCCTGATTCTGCCGGCGCTGACCCTGGCGCTGCCCACCAGCGCCATGATCGCCCAGGTGTTCACCAGGAGCCTGAGCACCTCCTTCCATGAGGCCTACGCCGATACCGCCTTCGCCAAGGGCGCGCCGAGAAGCACCGTGCTCATCCACCACGCGGCCCGCAACGCACTGCTCCCCGCGCTGACCATCACCGGCCTCGTCGTCGGTCAGTTGCTCAGCGGAACGGTGGTCACTGAAACAGTGTTCTCCCGGCCGGGTCTGGGAAGGGTCATCGCAACCGCGGTGTCGAATCAGGACATCCCGGTGGTTCTCGGTGCTGTGCTGGTGGGCGCGGTTCTGTACTCGGGAACCAACCTCATCGTCGATCTGCTCTATCCGGTGTTCGATCCGCGGCAGCGTGAGCGCATCGGGGCACGCAAGGTGTCCGGTTCGACATTCGATTCGGTGGTACGCACCGGAACATCCCCGGACCGTGCGGGTGCGGACAGCACACATGATCAGCAAGGCGATGACAGGAAGGATGAGACCAGTGACAGCACCAGTGAATATTTCGTCTGAGCAGATACTCGTTCAGCCCCCGTTGAATGAGCAGCCGGACGGCGCGGCCCACGACCGCTCCAATGAGGACACCTTCTCCACCACCAGCCGTCTTCAGCGTTTCCGCAGTTCCCGCTTCGCGGCGCCGACGGTGATCCTGGCCCTCGCCTGGCTCACGGTGATCCTGGTGTGGACCCTCGCACCGGGGCTGGTCACCTCCGGGGACCCGATCAGCGGCACCGTGGCCGACAAGCTGCAGCCGCCCTCGGGCGCGCACTGGTTCGGCACCGACCAGCTGGGGCGCGACATCTTCACCCGCGTGGTCCACGGCACCGGACTGACGGTCAAGGCCGTGCTCATCGCCGTGGGACTCGGTTTCGCCGTGGGTGGCGCGCTCGGGGCCACGGCGGGATTCATCGGTGGATGGGTCGATGCGGTGCTCATGAGATTCGCCGATGTGCTCTTGTCCATCCCGAGTCTGCTGCTGTCCCTGGCCGTGATCGTCGCCCTGGGGTTCGGCACGGTCAATGTCGCCATCGCCGTCGGTATCGGCGCGGTGGCCTCGATCGCCCGCGTCATGCGTTCGGAGGTGCTCAAGGTGCGCACCAACCTCTACATCGATGCGGCGGTCGCCTCCGGGGCGACCCGATGGCGGGTGCTGTGGCGCCACGTGCTGCCGAACTCGCTCGGCCCCGTGATCGTGCTGGTGGTGCTGGAGTTCGGCACGGCGGTGCTGGCGATCTCCTCATTGAGCTTCCTCGGTTATGGAGCGGCCCCACCCACGCCGGAATGGGGTGCCCTGGTTTCCCAGGGGCGCGACTACCTCGCGGCCCAGGGCTGGATCTCCACCATCCCCGGACTCGTGATCACCCTGACGGTCCTCTCCGTCAACCGTTTGTCCAACGCCCTCAACACCTCCGGAGGTGCATCGTGACCGCTCCCCTGCTGTCCGTGTCCGATCTTCGTCTGAGCTACCGCACCCACGGCGGGCTTGTCGACGCCGTCCGAGGCGTCAGCTTCACCGTCGACCGCGGCGAGCGCCTGGCACTTGTCGGTGAGAGCGGTTCCGGAAAGTCCACCATTGCCTCGACCATCGTCGGACTTGCACCGGAGAACCTCGCCATCGGCGGTGGCAACATCCGCTTCGGCGGCGACGGGGTTGAGCTGCTCGGAGCCAAACCCCGATTGCTCAACAGCTACCGTGGCAGGCACATCGGGTTCGTGCCCCAGGATCCCAGTGTCTCGCTCAACCCGGTGCACCGGATCGGCGATCAGGTGGCCGAGGTGCTGCGCCTGCACGGCGTGGCCGGGAGGAAGGAGGCGCGGGAGCGGGCGGTGGAGGCACTTGCCGCCGCGGGAATCGACCGCCCCGAGCTGCGCGCACGTCAGTATCCGCATGAGCTTTCCGGCGGCATGAGGCAACGCGTGCTCATTGCGATCGGTGTCGTGGCCGGGCCGTCGCTACTGATCGCCGACGAGCCGACCAGTGCGCTCGATGTCACGGTCCAGCACCGCATTCTCAACAACCTCGATGAGTTGACCAGGGACAACAACCTGTCCACGCTGTTTATCACCCATGATCTCGGTGTCGCAGCCGAGCGTTCGGACCGCATCCTGGTGCTCCACCGCGGGCGGATCGTGGAGGAGGGCGCGCCGGATGAGATCATCGAATCCCCGCAGCATCCCTACACCAGACAGCTGATCAGTGATGCCCCGAGCCTGCACGCCAGCCGCCGCGTGGACGCCGGGCCGCGGTCGCGACCCTCCCCCGTGCCCTCCGGGGCGTCGGCAAGCGGTGCCCCCGCACTGGAGCTGCGCGGGATCTCCAAGCGCTTCGCGCTGCCGCGCTCGGCCGGACGCCGTGGTGAGGTGGTCAATGCACTCAACGATGTCTCGCTGAGCATCGATCGCGGAAGCACCTACGGACTGGTCGGGGAAAGCGGATCGGGAAAGACCACCCTCGGCCGCATCGCCCTCCGCCTCGAGGAACCCAGCTCCGGGCAGGTGCTCATCGACGGCGAGGATGTCACCACCGTACGCGGTGGTGCGCTGCGGGAACTGCGCCGCCGCATCCAGGTTGTCCAGCAGAACCCCTACGCCTCGCTCAACCCCAGGATGAGCGTCGCGGCAAACATCCACGAACCGCTCTCCGCCTTTCACGAAGGCACCCGTTCAAGCAGGCACAGCCGAGCACACGAGCTCCTCGACCAGGTTGCGCTGCCCTCCTACGTCGCCGAACGCACGCCCGCGGGACTCAGCGGAGGGCAGCGCCAGCGTGTCGCCATCGCCCGTGCACTCGCGCTGAACCCGGAGGTGCTCATCCTCGATGAGCCCGTCTCCGCGCTCGACGTCACGGTGCAGGCACAGATCCTCGATCTCCTGGTTGAACTGCAGCGTGAGCGCGGACTCGCCTATCTGTTCATCTCCCACGACCTCGCGGTGGTGCGAGATATCGCGCACACCGTCGGCGTCATCCGCCGGGGTGATCTCGTCGAGGAGGCCGATGCCGTCAGGGTCTTCGAGGCACCGCAGAATCCCTACACGCGCCAGCTGCTTCAGGCGATCCCGAAGCTTCCTTCCCCGTCCACAGCCATCTGATCCACATCGCATTCAAGGAAACATCACCATGACGAACCGTTCTCGCTCGCTCATTCTCGCCACCACCGCCCTGGCCACCGCCCTGACCCTGGCCGCCTGCTCCTCCTCCACCGGTGATCAGGCCGGCGGCGAGGGTGGTGGTGAGCAGGGGGGCACCCTGACCTTCGCCCTCGCCAATGACCCCCTGGTGTTCAACCCCTCCGCCACGGGAAACGGCAATGACACCTGGAACGTTACCCGCCAGATCTATGACTCCCTCGTTCACCTCAATGCCGACACCGGTGAACTCGAGCCCTGGCTCGCCACCGGGTGGGAGATCAACCCCAACGCCACCGAATTCACCTTCACCCTGCGCGATGATGTCACCTTCTCCGACGGTTCCGCACTGACCGCCGATACGGTGGTGGCCAATTTCGAGGACATCAAGGCCGCAGGTGCCGCCTCATCCTCAGTGGCCGACCTCCGCGACTACGCCGGCGCGGAGGCCGTGGATGAGCACACCGTGGTGATCCGGTTCTCGCAGCCCAATGCGGTCTTCCTGACTTCGGCGGCGGGTGTGCCACTGGCCATCGTCTCGGAGAAATCCCTCGAGATCCCCTATGCGGAGCGGGCGTCAGGGGACAACGTTGCCGGTTCCGGGCCCTTCACCCTGGCCGGATACACCAAGGATTCCCAGGTCAGCCTGAAACGGAGGGAGGGCTACAGCTGGGCGCCGCCCTCATTCGAGAACACCGGTGATGCGCACTTTGACACCATCGAGTTCAAGATTGTTCCCGAATCCGGAAACCGCACCGGTGGCCTGAGCAGCGGGCAGATCGATGTGGCCGGCGGAATCTCCCCCAACGACATCGACTCGGTGGAGGCCAGCGATTCCATTGTTTCCCGTGCCAATCCCGGCACCGTTTTCGGTATCTACTTCAACTACAAGCAGCCCGAGATCCAGGATGAGAAGGTCCGTCAGGCCGTCGGCCTGGCCGTCGACGCCACCGAGATCAGGGATGGAGCGCTCAACGACAAGTTCAATGTGGCCACCAGCCCGCTGTCCTCGACCACGAAGGACTACGCTGACGTGTCCGCCGACATCGCCAAGCACGATCCCGACGCCGCCCGCAGGCTGCTCGACGAAGCGGGCTGGGTTGAGGGTCCCGATGGTGTCCGCACCAGGGATGGGCAGAGGCTGGAGTTCCGGATCACCTACATCAACAACTTCGGTCCCAATCCCGACAGCATCGCCCTCCTGCAGGAGCAGCTGCGTGCGGTGGGTATCGGAAGCACGCAGATCTCCGGAACCGTGCCCGAGTTCCAGTCCAACCTCGCCTCCGGCGAGTACGAGGTCGCCTGGCGCAATCTGTCCCGCGTCGACGGGGACGTGCTGCGCGCCGATTTCACCGACGTCGGATCGGCCTCGAACTGGCCCATCCCCGATCCGGACCTGGAAGCGAAACTCAACGCGCAGGTGGCGATCGGTGACCAGTCCGAACGCACCAGGGCACTCGAGGAGATCCAGCGCGAGATCGTATCAAAGTCATACTTCATCCCGGTCCACGAGCTGACCACGGTCTTCGGGGTCTCCGACGACATCGAGGGCATCGCCCTGGGCGCCGATTCCCGCCTGGATCTGCTTGTCGACGCACAGAAGACCTCATGACCACCGCCGAGCTCCAGTGCTTCCGGTTCCTCGGGGCACTCTGCGGATTGAGTGCAGTCAGCTACCTGCACGCACTGGAGGAAATCACAGAATTCAGCAAGGAAGAGCAACAATGACTCAGCACAACCGGCAGGTGCATCTTGCCGCACACTTCCCCGGTGTCAACAACACCACCATCTGGTCCGATCCGGATTCCGGCAGCCATATCGAGTTCTCCTCCTTCGAGCATCTGGCACGAACCGCCGAGCGGGGGTTCTTCGACTTCTTCTTTCTCGCCGAGGGGCTGCGACTGCGCGAGCACAAGGGGAAGATCTTCGATCTGGACGTGGCGGGGCGACCGAACACCCTCGCGGTGCTCTCGGCCCTCGCCGGTGTCACCGACAACATCGGTCTGGCTGGCACCCTGAGCACCACCTACAACGAACCCTTCGAGCTCGCCAGACAGTTGGCCACCCTCGATCATCTCTCCGGGGGGCGGGCCGCGTGGAACGTGGTCACCTCTCCCGATGCCTTCACCGGAGAGAACTTCCGACGCGGTGGCTATCTCGAGTACGCGGACCGCTATCACCGCGCGGAGGATTTCATTCACCTCTCCCGTCGGTTCTGGGATGCCGATCCCTCAGAGATCGTGGAGCACATCTCCCCGTTCTTCGAGGTGGGCACCCGCTTCCCCGTCCCCACCCCGCCCCAGGGACATCCCGTGGTCCTGCAGGCCGGAGATTCGGATCAGGGCAGGGAGTTCGCGGCGGGATCCGCCGATGTCATCTTCACCAGACACGGTTCCCTCGAGGAGGGCACGGCCTTCTACCGTGATGTGAAACGCCGCCTCGCCGCCTACGGCCGCGGAGAGGATGATCTGAAGATCTTCCCCGGCGTCACCGTGGTGCTGGGTGACTCCGAGGCGGATGCGCGCGAAAGGGCCGCGGAGATCCACCGCCAGCAGGTCAGCGGGCCCGGTGCGATCGCCTTCCTCGAGCAGGTGTGGGGCCGGGATCTGACCGGCTACGATCCCGACGGGCCGCTGCCCACCGTGGAGCCGGACACCGACGGCGCCTCCATCACCCGTGGCAGGGTGCGCCACGTCAGGGATCCCCGGGTTGTCGCCGATCACTGGCGGAGCCTGGCACAGGAGAGGAACCTGTCCATCAGGGAGCTGGTCATCGAGGTCAGTGCCCGGACGAGTTTCGTGGGTACCCATGGTGCGGTAGCCGGGCAGCTCAGTGAGTTCGTCCAGCAGCGCGCCGCGGACGGTTTCATTCTGGTTCCCTCCGTCACCCCGGGTGGGCTCGATGAGTTTGTTGAGCGCGTCGTTCCGGAACTGCAGGATCGCGGTGTCTACCGCAGCGACTACCCGGGCATCACACTGCGGGAGAACCTCGGCCTCCCGCCCCACCGCCCCGCCGCGCAGTGGGCACGGTACCGGCACACCGATTCGAAAGTGAGCGCACTGTCATGAGCACCCCAACCTCCTTCATCCTCGGTGTCGCACTTGATCCGACCCCTGAGGTACCGGTCTCTGAGGTTCTGGAAACCCAGGTCGGTGCCGCGCGCACACTGGACTCCGGTGGCTTCGATTTCGTCACCCTTGACGATAATTTCCACGGTGCGACCTTCGATGCGCTGCTCAGCGCATCCTTCATTTCCACCCGGACCCGTCAGATCGGGTTGGTGCCCACCGTGACCACCACGCACACCGAACCGTTCCATGTCGCCACCGCCACCGCCACCCTCGACTACTCGGGCCGCGCCCGTGCGGGCTGGGCGGTGGCGCCCTCCCTGACGACGGAGGAGGCGGCGGCCTTCGGGCGTCGAGAGGCAGCGAGTCCGACTCTGGCATGGGCAGAGAGCATCCAGGTGGCCGGGCTCGTCCGTGCACTCTGGGATTCCTGGGAGGACGATGCGGAGATCCGCGATGCCAGGAGCGGTCGCTTCCTCGACCGGGAGAAGGTGCACTATATCGATGCTGTGCTCACGGACAGTATCGCCCAGCCCTATACGGTCAAGGGGCCCTCGATTGTGCCGCGTCCCCCGCAGGGGCATCCCCCGGTGTTCATCACCGTCACCGACGCGGATTCCCGGCACGCGGCGCTGGCCGTCGCCGATGTGATCATCCTGCCCGCCTCCTCGGTCGATGAGGCACTGGATTCCATCGGCGCCACCCGCGCGGAGCTGGCGGGCAGGAGCGCCCTGATCATCCCTAGTCTAGCGATCCCCGAATCCGGTGCCGCGGCCTGGCTGCGGACCACCGCGGAGGAGCTTATCGACGCCGGCACCGAAGGACTCCACCTGCGCCCCGGGGCGCTGCGCACGGATGTGGACACAATTGTCGCGGAGGTCGTGGACAGTGCGGGGCGCTACGGGATACACCGCCAAAGCACCGATCTCCGATCCCGGCTCGGCCTGCCTGAGGCCGTCAATCAGTTCGCGGCACCATGAGCAGCATCGCCTTCGTGGGCGGTGGGCCACGCACAACGGGAATCCTGCTTCGACTTGCCGCTAGTGTCGCAGACAGTGATCGGCGCCTGCGTGAGATCCACGTGATCGACCCCTTTCCGGCAGGCAGTGGCAGGATCTGGCGCAGGCGGCAGTCGGGGCTACTGTGGATGAACTCGATGGCGCAGGACGTCTCCATCTTCGCCGATGAGTCGGTGGAGATGGAGGGACGGGTTATCCCCGGGCCGACACTCGAGGAATGGGTGCTGGGTCCGGGTCGCACGACGGTGCTCGGGGCCGGCCTCGGCGCAGAGCTGGAGGGGTTCAGCGGACGGAGCTTCGCTTCCAGACGGATCCAGTCCCTCTACCTCGACTGGGCGTTCCGCGAGGCGGTGAACCGGCTCGAGCATCTTCCGCAGCCGATCCGCGTGCAAATCCTCACCGCGCGTGCGCTCGAGGTCATTGATGTCGATGCCGAGCAGGTGATCCGCTTGTCCGACGGTGGCGTTGTCACCGCGGCGCAGGTGGTGCTCGCCCAGGGGCACCTCGATGTCCTTCCCTCCGCGGAGTCCTCCGCACTGGCCTCGCTGGCCGCGACGGAGGGCCTGTCCTATGTTCCGCCGGGCTTCACCGCGGACCAGGACCTCTCCGTCGTGCCCTCCTCCCGGCCGGTGATCGTGCGCGGCTTCGGCCTCGCCTTCATCGATGCCATGGTTCTGCTGACCGAGGGTCGGGGTGGATACTACATCGGATCCGGACCGGGGCTGGAGTATGTGGCAAGCGGTGATGAGCCCGAGATCTGGGTCGGTTCCGGCAGGGGTGTTCCGCTGCTGCCCAAGATCGCCTATTCGGTTCCCGTGCTCTCCGATCCTCCGCTCTACCTCGATGATCATTCGCTTTCCGCCTTCGGTGACGGGCTACTCGGGTACCATGAGCACCTGCTGCCGCTGTTGACGTGGAACCTCGAGTACGCCCACTATTCGCAGTTGGCACGGACGGATCCGTCCCGAATCAGGGTTCCGTGGGAGGAGTTCTCGGCGCAGCTGCATCGGATTCTGCCCGCCCCGCTCGGAGGTGGTGCCGAATCGATCGCGGATTACGTCGCTGCGGCGGTTCCCCACCCCGCGGACCGCTTCAGCTTCGATCGGCTCAACCGTCCGCTCGACGGTCTGGTGTTTTCCGGTAGGGCTGCGCTGGAGGAGAGTGTCGGTGCGGTGATCTCCTCGCGCATCGAGCGCGCCGCAGATCCGCGCTACAGCATGGATCAGGCCGTGTTCTTCACTCTGTTGCGGGTCTATTTCCGGGTCCATGAACTGGCCGGGCAGGGGCGCTTCAGTCTCATCGATCTTCGCGAGAACATCGACCGCTCACTGCACCGACTGTTCTCCTATATCGCCAGTGGGCCACCCCCGGTTCGCCTCGAGCAGTTGCTGGCACTGCACCGCGCCGGTGTGCTCCGTTTCCTCGGCCCGGATCTCAGCGTCGGTATCGAGGACGGTCTGTTCACCGCCTCCTCCCCCGCGCTCCCCGGGGACGTCATCCACGCAACGGCCCTCATTGACGCCTATCTCGCCGATGATGCGGCATCCGCTGTTGACGATGAGCTGCTCCAGCGCCTCCTCGGGGACGGTGAAGTCACGGTGGAGTCACCTGGGGGGCCGGTGCGTGGCAAGTTCGTGGTGGATACCGTGGGCAGGCCGCTGCGTGCGGACGGCACTGTCCACACCTCCCGCTATCTTCTCGGGCCCATGGTTTCCGGCGGCGGCAGTGAAGCCCCCTTCTCCAGGCCCGGCACCAACTCCCGGGGCTTCCAGAGGGCGGATCAGCTTGCCCGGCGCCTGCTCGGACTGGCCGGAACGCCGGGTCCCGGGGTCCGTCTGGCAACGTCGAGCCGGCATCCAGATTGAGATGTTTCACGTGAAACATCATGCTTTCCCGCGCCGTCCCGGCGCCGGCCCCGCGTCATCCGACGGCGGCCCATGTTAGGGTAGGGCTTCCTGAATACGCAGGTCAGCGCCATTTCTGCGACGCTAGTGTAGCAAAATTGAGTGTGTCACATGTCCTTATCTCGCGGGCGTGATCGGCTTAGAATGAGGTCAGACCCCAAAAGAAGGAGAAGGAAAATGACCGCCCCGATCATGCCCAAAGTGTCCGCTTGCGCCGTCAGCGACTGCGCCTACAACCTCGACGGGTGCCGCGCCTACGCGGTAACCGTCAACACCGCCTCGGAGTGCGGCACCTACATCCCGCGCGATATCAAGGCTGGAATGCCCCAGGTCAACGCGCAGGTCGGTGCCTGTCAACGGGCCTCGTGCGCCCACAACATGGATCTGGAGTGCACCGCCACCGGCGTCCGGTTCGCCCGCTCGGATGCGGGGGTTGAATGCCTGACCTTCACCGCGCGATAACCGGCTGATCCTTCAACGTCCCACCGCTCCGGCTGGAGTGGCGCAACGTTGGGGGATTTCCGTGTGCATGTCCTCGCGGTGGAACCACTCCTTCTTCCGTCGTGGGTATGCGATAAGGAGCTCGGCACCACCTGTGGTGCCGAGCTCCTTATCGGTGGTGTGATCCTATGCGCGGACGGTGGCGGTATGGTCGGGCTGGGCGTCGACAAGCGCCGCGGGGCGCGTCGCCCTGGCGTAGATGAGCTCCCCCGGTTCCAGTCCGAGTGCCAGCGCATCTCCGCGGGTGATTTCGGCCGTGAAGGGGGTTCCTGCCTCCGTCTCGTGGAGTTCCACGCGGACCTCGAAGCCGAGGAACACCACGCGGTCAACGGTGGCGCTGATAACCTCCGTCTCCGCCACCTCGTCATGGTGCGCGGCCAGGTTCGGGGTCCGGCCGAGGCGGATGTCGTGGGGTCGAACCACCTTCCCGCCCAGTGCGGAGACCTGGCCGAGGAAGGAGAGGACGAAGTCGTTGGCGGGATGGTCGTAGAGCTCGGTGGGTGAACCCACCTGCTCTATCCGGCCCTTGTTGAGGACCACGATCTGATCGGCGACATCGAGGGCCTCCTCCTGATCGTGGGTGACCAGGACGGTGGTGATGTTGAACTCGGAGTGCAGGCGCCTGAGCCAGGAGCGGAGATCCTCGCGGACCTTGGCGTCGAGGGCGCCGAAGGGCTCATCAAGTAGCAGCACCTTGGGATTGACCGCGAGCGCCCGGGCCAGAGCCAACCGCTGACGCTGGCCGCCGGAGAGCTGACTGGGGTAGCGCTCATGGAAGCCGGCGAGACCAACGATCTCCAGCAGCTCATCGACCTTCTCGGTGATCTCCGCAGCCGGACGTTTCCGGATCTTCAGCCCGAAGCCCACGTTCTCCCGGACGGTGAGGTGCTTGAAGGCGGCATAGTGCTGGAACACGAACCCGATACCGCGACGCTGCGGGGTCAGGTTGGTGACATCCGCGTCATCGATGATGATGGTGCCGGTGTCGGGCTGGTCCAGGCCGGCTATGGAACGCAGCAGGGTGGACTTTCCGGAGCCCGAGGGGCCGAGGAGCGCGGTCAGGGAACCTTCCCGGATGTCGAGTGAGACATCATCGAGGGCGGCGAAATCGCCGTAGTTCTTGTTCACATTCTGGATGGAGATCTTCATTGTTCTAAACCTTTTCCCTAAACCGGGTTAACCGTGTGGCGTTTTTGGATGAGTGTCATGAGCACGAGCACGAGCACGGCCACACCCATGAGCAGGGTCGCCGCCGCGTAGGCGCCGAATTCATTGTGGTCGTCGATGTAGCGTGAATGAACCAGCAGTGTCAGTGTCTGTCCCCCACCGGCGAAGTTCGATGCGACCATGATCACCGCGCCGAACTCACCGAGTGCACGTGCGACGGTGAGCACGATTCCGTAGATCAGTCCCCATCGGATCGACGGGAGGGTGATGCGGGAGAAGATCTGCCAGTTGGACGCGCCGAGAGTGGCCGCGGCCTGCTCCTGCTCGGTGCCGATCTCCCGGAGGACCGGTTCGACCTCACGCACGATGAAGGGAAGGGTCACGAATATGGTGGCGAGGACCATTCCGGGAAGTGCGAAGATCACCTTGAACCCGAGGTTCTCCACGCCGGAGAACCAGCCACCGTGGCCCCACAGCAGGATCAGGGACACGCCGACGATCACCGGGGAGACCGCGAAGGGCAGATCCACGATCGCCTGCACGATTCCCTTCCCGGGGAAGTTGCCGCGGACCAGGGCGAGTGAGACCACGATGCCGAAGATCACATTGAGAGGCACGGTGATGGCCACGATGATCAGGGACACCTGCAGGGCGGCGATGGCGGCGGGAGTGGTGATCCATTCCCAGAATGTGCCAAGGCCGTGTTCAAATGTGCGGTAGAGGATGGCGCCGATAGGAATAATGACCAGGATGAACAGGTAGGCCAGCGCTATGCTGCGCAGGGAGAGGGTGGCGCCTCTGGAGAGTTTCATTAGTTTTCCACCTTTGATTCGCTGCGGTGTGAGATGATCCTGAGCAGGAAGAGCACCAGGAAGGTGATGGCAAGCAGCGTCACGGAGACCGCCGCCGCCGCCGAGGGAACGTCGGATTCGATCTGTTCCTGAATGTACTGTGACGCGACCTGGGTCTGACCAGGGATGTTTCCACCGATCAGAACCACGGAGCCGTACTCGCCGATGGCACGGGCGAACGCCAGGCCACCACCGGAGAGCAGCGCGGGAAGCAATGCGGGAAGAACGATCCGGAAGAAGATCGTGGCGTTGTTCGCACCCAGGCTCGCCGCGGCCTCTTCGACATCACGGTCGACCTCGATGAGAACCGGTTGGACCGCGCGGACCACGAAGGGCAGGGTGACGAAGGTCAGTGCCAGCACCAGGGCCGGTTGGGTGGCGTTGATGGTGATGCCCAGCGGACTGTCGGGGCCGTAGAGGGAGAGCAGCACCAGCGAGGCGACGATGGTCGGCAGGGCGAAGGGGAGGTCGATCAGGGCGTTGATGAAGCCTTTGCCCGGGAAGTTGTCACGGACGAGCACCCAGGCGATCAGGGTTCCGAATACGACGTTGATCAGGGCGACGACCAGGGAGACGCCGACCGTGATGCGCAGGGCGTCGACGGCACCCGGTGCGGTGACCGCATCGATGAAGCCGCCGATTCCGCCGGCCGAGAAGGCCTCCGTGGTCAGCGCCGCCAGTGGCAGCAGGACGATGACGGACAACCACAGCGTGACGACGCCCACGCCGAGGCGTCCGACGCCCCCGGCGGCCGCGATCTCGCGCGGAGCGGGGCGGGAGAGAGTTGAGGTACTCATCTTAAACCTCCTGATAGATCTGTGTGATTACGCCATCGGTGTCGCCACTGCCGGGCTGAGCGCGCTTGAACAGGAAGGCGTCGACGATGCCCCACCCCTTGCGTGGCTTCCCATCCTTGGACAGGCCATGGAGCTCATCGAGCGCGGGGTCCTCCGCGGCCAGCTTGGCGAAGGCATCCGCCAGCTGATCTATGGAGAAGGTGACCTCGTAGGGTTTGAAGGCGGCCTGCTCATCCGCAGGCAGGGAATCGATGATCGGGGTCTGGCCCTGCTGATTGAACAGGTCGGAACCCGTACGGAAGCCCTGTGATGCCCAGATCCGCTCCGCATCATCGGTGAAGAGGTAGTCGCGGAAGTCCTCTGCCTGCTGCAGGCTCTCCGAGGTGTTGACCACCGCCACCGGGTTCTCGATGGTAAAGGTTTCCGGTGGATTGAGATAGTCGATGTTCCCGCTCGTGCGGTCCAGGAGGATCGCCTCGTTCTCATAGGAAAGCAGCACATTACCCTGACCCTGCTCGAAGGTGGAGGTGGCCTCCCTCCCGGACTTCGGGCGAACCTTGAAGGTACTGGAGACCAGTTGGGTGAGCTTCTCTTCCGCGACCTCGTGCGCATGGACGTAACTCACCTCTCCCCTGGCCTCCTGTTCGGCGATGTCCCGGAAGAACCAGGCCGAGTAGGGGGCCAGGAGGTTCCACTTCGCCGAGCCCGAGCTGGCGGGATTCGGACTGATCACCTCGACGTCGGAATCAAGCAGATCGTCCCAGGTGTTCAAACCCTTTGGGTTGCCCTCCCTGGTGACAAAGCTGACGACGGAGCCGAAGGGTACTGACTTCCCGCTCTCATCCTCGGGGACGTTATCCTTCCAGTCCTCGTCGACCAGCCCGGCATTGACCAGGCGGGTGATGTCCGGTTCGACGGAGAAGTTGACGATATCGGCGGGTACCCGCCGGACAGCCTTGCGGGATTGATCGCCCGATGCGCCGTAGGACTGCGCGAAGCCGACGTCCCTACCCTGCTCCGTATCGCGGAACGCCGGAATAATGTGGTCGAAACCGACCTTGGGAACGGCATAGGCGACGATGTTCAAGCGGTGGCTGCCCGAGGAGATATCAGCGCCGTTCGGTTCATCGGTACTACCGCTCGGAGCCACGAAGATCACCCCCACCACGGCAAGGGCGATCGCGGATGCGATCACGGTGTTTCTGCGGTTACTCATGGGGCCTCTTCATGGAAGTGTCAGTCTATTGTTATTAGACCGAGTTGTCTGTAGTTGTCTTTTGGTACGTTACAGACAGGTAGCGCAAATGGTGACATTTTCATCCACGGTGAATGAAAGTGTTTCCTGGATTCAGCGCTGAAACCATGTCGGCCCAGGGGCTGCCGGTGCGTGTCGCTTGTGTCGGCTCGCGGTCAGTGGACCGCGCCGAACTCCCACACCGCGGTCAGGTCCAAGGTGTGTGTCTGAGACTCGTCGCCGTGGGCTTGGATGTGCAGGTGTGATCCTCGCTGTCGGTGGTCCCTGGATCACCGTGGCCCGGGTGTGTGGTCGTCCCCGCTCCCCTGGGTGATGTTTCACGTGAAACACCGTTCCGTGCTCCGTCCGGACGGGTCTGACCGTGGTCGAATCCCGTGGCCGTCAGCTGCCTCCGTATGTACGGCTTCTGCCTGGCTCCGCTTCGGCCCCATTAGTCATGCGGTGCGCCCGCTCCGGAGCCTTCCCCGCCGGTGTCCCCACACGGCGTAATGATGGACTGCAGGGTCGGCGGGGGCGATGCCACTCCCCTGGCGAGGTGGCGTGAGGTTGTGTGGTGGACGTCGCCCGCTGATCAGGGGCCGGGTGGGTAAGGGTGGTGTGTGGCTGCCGCATCATGTCTGGACCGAGACGGAACAGGTGCCGCCCCGTACCCTGGCGGCATTTCAGGTACCGAGGGACGGGTCAGGATGTCCGGACGGCGGCCTGTTCCCCCGCCTGCCTACCGTAACGTGCGGCGAGCCAGGCGCAGATCATCAGCTGAACCTGATGGAAGATCATCAGTGGGAGTATCAGAAGTCCGACATTCGCACCCCCGAAGATGACGGCGGCCATGGGTAGTCCGGTGGCGAGGGACTTCTTTGTTCCACAGAATTGGATCGCGATCGAGTCGGCCCTGTTGAACCCTAACTGGACGGCGATGAACATGGTCAGCCATAGCATCGCGATGACAAGGATGATGGCGAAACCGATGAGGAAGGCGACCTCGAAGATGCTGACCGTGCTCCAGATTCCGGCGACCATGCCCGCGGAAAAGGCCGAGTACACCACCATGGCTATGGATCCGCGGTCGACGATCTTCGTCCCCTTGTTGGCGGCGAAGTCCTTCACCCACTTCCGGGTCAGCTGGCCGAGGATGAAGGGAAGGAGGAGTTGTACCGCAATATTGAGGAACACCTGCAGATCAACGTGCACCCCGCTGCCGGAGGACATCAGGAGCATGACTAGCAGCGGAGTCAGAAACACTCCGGCGAGGTTCGACAGCGACGCGGCGACGATCGCGCCGGCAACATTGCCCTTGGCAATCGAGGTGAACGCCACGGAGGATTGGACGGTTGAGGGAACCAGGGTGAGAAAGAGAATTCCCATGTACAGATCGTGTGAGATAATGTGCGTCAGAGGCTGGAGTCCGATGCCGATCAGTGGAAATATCACGAAGGTGATCGCAAGGATTGTCAGGTGGAGCCGCCAGTGTTTGAGGCCATTCAAGGCCTCCTGGGTGGACAGGCGTGCGCCGTAAAGATAGAACAGCAGGGCTATGGCGAACTTGGTGGCTACGTCGAACCATTCGGCGAAGTCGCCACGTGCGGGTAAGACTATCGCGATGATCACGGCCGTGACAATAAGTAGTATCAGGGGGTCGAGGCGTTTCAGGCGTTCAAGCATGCGCTTAGTGTAGAACGCCTGAACCGGTGGTGTCGGCCAAACACCACCGCTGCGCCGGGAGTGCGGCGCTCACTGTCGCGAGTGCTCACTGTCGCGAGTGCAGTGTAGGATAAGATCCTGCTACCGTGGGGCCTGCATATGCGCAGCTGGAGACGTTGAGCGCCGCAATGATTCCCCACCGCGATGATCCCTTGGCACGATGGCAGGAGACGGAAATCCTTGTCGTATCATACGATTGGTGATGCCCAATAACATGGCGGAGAATGAACTGGTCACAGTGACGTTATCCGCCCGTGCAACCCTCCTCCTCCTCACGCTCTCCCTTTTTATGTTTTACCTGAAACACTGCCTACTGCGCACTAGCGCCCACACTGTCCCCGTTGTCCGAGAGTGTCGCTTCACGCAGCCCTGAACGTGCCGGCCCCGAGATGTAGCTTCCATCAACAATGGAAAAGGTCGAGTTGTGTTTGGTGCACGTGACCGTCGATCCATCAACCTCGGTGATGGGGTTCCCCTGATGGGGGCAGGCCGAGGAGTAGGCCACAAACTCCCCTTCGGTGGGCTGGGCGATGATCACTGAGCCGAGAATAACGGCGCTGCCCACCGGTACTTCCGTCTTGGCGACCTCCTTCGAGGGGGCACTGCCGCAGGCGGCCAGAAAGGCGCCCGCAAATGTGGTGGCGGTGCCGAGAAGGAAGGTGCGGCGGCTGCAGCACACTGATGACTGTTCCTGTGTATCGGACATGTCTCCAGTATCGCCCTTCCGGCTCCCATGACCAATTCGGTAGGGAGTAGTGGAGAACTAGACCAGGTCTCTCCGCGAGCCCAGAAAGATGCCCACCAGCACGAGTGCCGATCCGACAGCCAGGGAGACGGCGAGTTCCATCGTGCCGTCCCCGGTGGACCGGAGAGTGTGCGAGAGTGGCGAGAGATCAATCTGCGCCCGTGAGAGCCCCAGAACCGGCCCGAGGAGGGAAACGGTCGATGCCAGCACCACAGGTCCCCAGGTGAGGTGGATCGCCCTGTTTCCAAGGCCCGCGAAGAAGACGGCGGACCCGACCAGCGGGGCGGTCTGGGCAATGATGGAGAGACTGGCAAGAAGCACCACGGTCACACCATCTCCGCCATTCGAATTCTGGAGCCCCAGGCCCGCCAGGCCGGCGAGCGCCGCGGCCGCCGCGCAGGTGAGGACGGTGACTATCGACGCAACCACCGCGGCCCGCAGCGGTGCGCCTCGGGGCACACCGGTGGCGCGGACGGAGTCGATGAGGTGAGTCCTCTCCTCCCTCGCGTACGCCACCATCGGGAGGATTCCGGCTATGGCGACAAGGATGGACACCAACTGGAAGATGTAGATGATCAGCTCGCTCTGGACATCACCCTCGGGAAGAAGTTCATCGATCACCTGGAGTGTCGCATTGTCCTCGGTGAGTGCGGGAATGAGCGAGTTGGTCACCGGGAGCATCGTCAGGATGATCAACCCGCATACTGCGCACCAGGTGATCGCGGAGCCCCTGGTGCTGAGAAGGGTGATTCCGATGATTCCGGAGACCATCCGGGGCCGAACCCTGGAACGTGGGTGGAACCGGAACACGCCCGTGTTGAAGTCCCGGTGCGCGTCTATCGCGAGCAGCAGTACCAGTGCGACGGTGAGGATCAGAACAATGGCCACCGCGACAACCGGATCGTCGTCGGTGAAAGGAGATATCAGAGCACGCCATCCCAGGGGGGGAGAACCAGTTGAGCCAGGAATGCGTGGAGGTGTCGGCATACATCCGGATGGTGAAGGAGATGGCGAGCGTGACCAGACCGATGCGGGTGAAAGTCGTGGGTCGGCCGAAAAGGAACTGGAACACCCCGGCGACGGCAGTGGAGCCGAGCATGGATAGCGTAAGCATGAGGCCGAAGGCGATGGATCCCCCGGTACCGAGTTCATCCGGGATGTAGATGCCCATTCCCAGCAGGATCGCGGTGCTCCCGAGCCCGAGTGTGACGGCGACGAGTCCCGTGCTCGCGTATGCCGCGACGAGGATGGAGCGTCGTGAATGGCCGGTGGAAATGATCTGCTCCGCCACTCCCCTGTTCTCGGCTCCAAGGTGCATGGATGTCTGCAGCAGGATGCCCATGACCGACGCGAGTATGCACATCCACGCTCCGCCCTCCCACGCGGTGAACTGACCGATGGTCCCCGGTGGGGCGAAACGACCGTACATGGCGGTCGTCCCGGCGTTGTCCTGGATGCTGGCGATCAGCGCGCCTCGCTCCTGGAGACTGGGATAGTAGTTGAAGTAGGCCACCGGCATGACCGCCAGGAAACTCCATAGACCGAGACACCACCAGAGGATGGTGGAGCGGTGTGTGCGGAGGTTGAGAGAGATCACTTCTCCGCCTCCCCGTAGTGGAGGAGGAAGATCTCCTCGAGGGAGGCCGGGGTGCTGATGATATCCTGGCCACCGGCGTCGATGATGATGCGGAGGATACTCGGGACGGACTCCGCGTTGGTGGTCAGGCTCAGATGCCCGTGGTCGAAGTCCACATCCTTCAGCCCCGGTGGTACGGACCGGATGCGGGCGGAAATCCTGTGGGCGGAAATGGAACGAAGGTAGTCGATAGAGTTGGAGGCCACCGAAGAACCATCTTTGATCACCGTGACATAATCGCACAGCTTTTCCACCTCGCTGAGGATGTGGCTGCTGAGCAGAACCGACCCCCCGCCATCACGATGTTGCCGGATCTGACGCATGAACTCCCGCTCCATCAATGGATCGAGACCGGAGGTCGGCTCATCCAGAATGAGCAGTTCCGTTTCGGGCGCCAGAGCCGCAATGAGGCTCAGCTTCCGCCGATTTCCGGTTGAATAGTCACGCACCTTCTTATCGGGGTCGAAGGAGAAGGCTTCGATGAGCTCCTCCTCGCGCGACTGGCTCACTGGGGCCCCACGAAGGGAGGCGAGTGCCCGGAGGACCTCCCGTCCCGTCAGTGTGGGCCACAGGGCGACCTCCGCGGGGACGTAGCCCACCCTCCTCAGGACGCGTGGATCAGTGGCTGGATTCTGATCCAGGACCTCGATGCTGCCGGAATTCGGTCTGAGTACGCCTATGAGCATGCGGATGGTGGTTGACTTTCCGGCACCATTGGGGCCAAGGAAACCATGGATACTTCCCTGGCCGACGAGGAGGGACAGATCGTTTACGGCGGTGAAACCGCCGAATCTCCGGGTTACCTGATGAACACGAACTGTGGATGTGGGCATACCCTCATTGAACCCCCAAAGAAGGAGGAACGACAGTGTTTCACGTGAAACACTGTCGTTTTATCGCGGCCCTCAGCCGCGGGTTGCGGACTTCATCGAGGAGATGAACTCGCGCAGTTCAACCTTCAGTGCCTCCAGGTCATCGATGGTCGAGGAATCGGGATGTCCACCCACGCAATGCGAGGCGATGATCTTCGTGATTGCCGATCCGGTGATCGCCCCGGCGGCACCGGCACTGATCGCATCGGCCACATGGCGGGGTGAGGAAATACCGAAACCGAGAAGAATCGGTGCACCGCCGAAGCGCTTGATGTTGTCCACGACCTCGCTGAGGCCGGTGGTGGAGGAAGCGCGCTCCGTCCCTGTGACGCCATCACGGGAAATGGCGTAGATATAGCCGGAGGAGGCCGCGGCCACTCCCTCGAGCGTCGCCTCCGACGCCTGGGCCGGTGCGATGAAGATGGGATCCACGCCCGCGCGCCTGGCCGCCTCGGCGAACGGTCGACCCTCCCGCACGGGAACGTCAGGCAGCAGTACCGAATCGGCACCCGCTGCGGCGAATTCCTCGTAGAAGTGGTCTATCCCCCGGGTGAAGGGCACGTTGCCGTAGATCAGCATTCCCATGGGGATGTCCGGGTAGGCACGGCGGATGCGGGCGATCAGGGCCAGTGCCGAGTCAACGGTCGCGCCGGCGTCCAGGGCGCGCAGATGCGATTCAGCGATCGTCGGACCGTCGGCGACGGGATCGGAGAAGGGAACGCCGAGCTCCAGAGCGTCGGCTCCGGACTCGATGGCCGTGGAAATGATCTCGAAGGAGGTGTCGGGATCCGGGTCACCGAGCATGATGAAGGGAACGAAGGCCCCCTCCCCTGCCTCGGAGAGTCGGGCGAACAGGTCAGTGTAACGGCTCATCGGTTCTGCTCCTTGAGGACGAGCTCCGGATGCTCCTCCAGGGTGTGGCGGACGTGGTCCACATCCTTGTCTCCACGGCCGGACAGCGAGACGAGGATGTTGATCTTGGTGTTGGTTTCCTCAGCCAGCTTCGCACGCTTGAGAGCGTAGGCGAAGGCATGTGATGATTCCAGTGCGGGGATGATGCCCTCGAAGCGCGCCAGGTACTGGAAGGCCTCCAGTGCCTCTGCGTCGGTGATTCCGACATACCGGGCACGACCGGTGGAGTGCAGGTAGGCGTGCTGGGGCCCCACACCCGGATAGTCGAGACCGGCCGAGATCGAGTAGGACTCCTCCACCTGGCCGTCGCTGTTGCGCATCAGATAGGACCGCGCACCGTGCAGGATGCCGATCTGGCCGTTGGTGATAGTGGCACCGTGTTTCCCGGATTCGATACCCTCACCGGCGGGCTCGGCACCGACCAGTTCAACGTGTGGATCATCGATGAAATCAGCGAACATACCGATGGCGTTGGATCCACCACCGACGCAGGCGACCACGACATCGGGAAGCTTACCGGTGCGTTCCAGAATCTGCGCCTTGGCTTCCTCCGAAATCACCTTGTGGAACTCCCGGACGATCGTCGGGAAGGGGTGGGGTCCGGCGGCGGTGCCGAGCAGATAGTGGGATTCGTGGAAGGTCGCGGTCCAGTCGCGGAGAGCCTCGTTGACCGCGTCCTTAAGGGTGCCCGAGCCGGACTCGACCGGGATCACCGTCGCACCGTGGAGCTGCATCCGGTAGACATTCGGCTGCTGGCGGGCCACATCCTTGGCACCCATGTAGATCACGCACTCAAGGCCGAGGAGTGCACACGCAAGCGCCGTGGCGGTACCGTGCTGTCCGGCACCGGTCTCCGCGATGATGCGGGTCTTTCCCATGCGCTTCGCCAGCAGCGCCTGGCCGATCACCTGGTTGGTCTTGTGGGCACCGCCGTGGACCAGGTCCTCGCGCTTGAGAAAGATCCGCGCGTAACCCTTCCCCCGGCCCTCGCGTGGAAGGTTCGAGCATTCCGTCAGAGGGGTGGGGCGGCCGAGATAGTCCCGGAAGTATCCGCTGAGCTGCTCCCGGAACTCCGGATCATAGGTGGCGTTGACGAAGGCCTTCTCCAGCTGGTCGAGTGCGGGGATGAGTGATTCGGGGACGTACTGTCCGCCGAACTCACCGAAGTAGGCGGGGAGGAGGGTGTGTCCCCCCAGTGAATCATGGTCGGTCATGACATCTCCTTCTGGTAGTGGAAGGTACGGATCGTGGTGAATATGGACATGATGGCGCCTGCATCCTTGTGGCCGGTCCATGCACCGGCCCCCCGGGGATACTCCACCCCGGAGTTGATGTCGAGCCCCTGGCACCCCACTTCCAGGGCGGTGGAAGCGTTCTCCGGCGAGATTCCACCGGCGAGGAGCGAGTGCGACTTCACCGAGTCGGGAACGGTGGACCAGTCGAACTCGCTGCCGCTGCCGCCGGAGTGGGCATCGAGGACAAGCCTGTCAACCTCCCCGACCAGGGCTGCGGCAAGGGCGGCACCGGAGGTCGAAGTCATGGAGATGGCGCGCCAAACCTCGATGCCCTCCGGAAGTTCTGCGCGGACGGCTGCCACCAGAGCCAGCTCGGCCTCGGCACTGTCGCAAAGGGGGGCGTGGATCTGAACCGCATGGATGCCCTCCTGGATGAGGTCGGCGTAGCCGGAGGTTCGCCGACTGACGGCGACGTAGCGGAGACCCGGCTCCGCGGCGATGATTTTATGCGATGTTTCACGTGAAACATTGCGTGGAGAGCTCTCTTCGAAGATGAGCCCGCCATAGACCGCACCCGCCGCCCGCGCCACCTGGGCCGCGGATCCGGACGTGAGACCGCAGACCTTGTTGTGGCCGTAGACCAGCTCACGCGCCGCGGCATCGACATCGGGCTGGCCGGTCAACTGGGAGCCGACCAGGAAACCATGGGAATGGGCGCCGAGCCTGCGGACCGTCTCATTGTCCCGGATTCCGGACTCCGAGATCACCAGGGCGCCGGGTGGGGCCAGGGCGGAGAGGCGACCCGAACGGTCCAGATCAATCGAGAGATCATGGAGATTACGGTGGTTCACGCCGAAGATCCTGGCCCCCAGCGCCGTGGCGCGTTCCGCCTCCTCCTCGTCTATCACCTCGGTGAGAACATCCAGGCCGAAACGTTCCGCCTCGGCCGCAAGCTCCGCATACCGGGCGTCGTCAAGCACGGAGAGCATGAGGAGGATGGCGTCGGCACCGAAGTAGCGGGCCGCGTGGATCTGAACCTCATCGATGATGAAGTCCTTGCACAGCACCGGCAGATGGGTCGACGCGGCCACGGTGCTCAGGTGATCATAGTCGCCGTTGAAATGGTCAGGTTCGCAGAGGACCGATATGCCACTGGCATACCGGGAGTAGATTCGTGCGATGTCACCGGGGTGGTAGTGATCACGGATCAGCCCCAGCGACGGCGAGGCCGACTTGCACTCCATGATGAAGCTCGCCCTTCCCCTGCCCCGGTTCAGGGAATCATAGAGTGAACGCTCGGATCGTGGTAGCGCACCCACGTCAACGTGGGCGATGCGGGCCCGGATATCATCGAGGTGCCCACGCCGGCCCTCGACGATTCCCTCCAGGACGGTGGGTAGTTTATGCACGATAATCAATCTCCTCGTGCCGTGCCAACCAGTCCCGGACGGTGCCGTCGGCAATCAGGGCCTTCGCCTTCTCCGTTCCCTCGGCGAAGCTGCTCACGTCACCATTGAGGTAAAACATTGCGCCGGCCGAGACCGCCAGGGCATCCAGGTGGGCTCGGGGGCCCTCCCCGGCGAAGGTTGAGCGCATGAAGGCGGCGTTCTGGGTGGCATCACCTCCTGCCAGTTCCTCCAGGGAACTGGCCTGGACACCGAGATCCGAGGGCTCGAGTGTGTAGTGCTCGATGCTGCCGTCCTCGGTGAGCTCCCAGATGAGCGAGGTGCCATGGACAGCGAGCTCGTCGGTGCCGGCACCATGGACCACCAGTGCCCGACTCCGTCCGAGCTCACGGAAGACCTCGGCGATGAGCTGGCCCGACTCGGGTCGGGCCACGCCCATGATCTGCAGTTCCGGACGAGCCGGGCTGAGCAGCGGTCCAAGGGTGTTGAAGATCGTCGGCAGCTTCAACGCCTTGCGAACCGGCTGAACGTGCGCGATCGCCGGGTTGTAGGCGGGGGCGAAAAGGAAGGTGAAGTTCGAGGCCTCGAACCACTTGACGGCGCGATCGACATCCAGGTCGAGTGGAATGTTCAGCGCCTCCAGCACATCGGCGGAACCCGACTTCGATGAGACGGAGCGGTTTCCGCACTTGACCATCCGCACTCCCCCGGCCGCGGCGATCAGGGAGGCGCCGGTGGTGATGTTGATGGTGTTGGCACCGTCACCGCCGGTGCCCGCGGAATCCATCAGCCCCTTCCCGGTGACCGGGAAGGGGCGCCCGGCGGCCAGGAACGCCTTCGCGGCACCGGCGATATCGGCGAAGGTCTCGCCGCGGGTACGGATTGTCGCCAGTAGGGCGGCGATGTGGACATCGTCGTAGTCGCCGATGGTCAGCGGGGTGAACACCTCAATCGCCTCCTCGAGGGAGGGATTGCGGTTGTCCAGGAACCTGTTCAGGGTCGCCAGGGTTGTTTCGGAGGTCATTGCGCTCACTTGTCCTTGTCTTTGTTCGTCTTGTCCAACAGTGCATCCACGCATCTGCTCAGAATCACCGGTCCCGTCGGGCTGAGGACGGATTCGGGATGGAACTGCAGGCCGATCGCCATTCCGTCATCGGTCTCCGCGGCCATGATCACATCGCCGATATCGGAGGCGCACGTCGCCAGCGCAACGATGCCCGCGGGCGCCCGTACACAACCGAGCGAATGGTAGCGTCCGACCGGAACCAGACGGCCGGGCACATCCGGTCTATCCGGTTCGATGTCGGTGGCCAGTCCCGCGAAGACCGGGTGTGCGACGCCGGCGTCGTTAAGCAGCATCCGGTCGGTGGTGCCGTGGACCGGGCCGCAGGGTTCAACGGTGCCCCCGTGGTACTCGATCAGCGCCTGGTAACCCAGGCAGATACCGAGCAGCGGGACACTGCCCAGGGTTTGCCCGATCAGATCCATCATGAATCCGGAATCGTGGGGGTAACCCGGACCGGGTGAGAGGCAGATCAGGTCAGGATCAGCTGCGAGAACCGTCTCCACGGGCACGGTGTTGCGGAAAACCGTGCAGTCATACCCTGCGACGGCGAAGGCGTCGACGAGGTTGTAGACGAAGGAATCGTGATTGTCGATCAGAACGACATGAGTCATCGGATGACCTCCAGGGTGGAAGAGGAAGCGAGCGCGATCGCGTTGAGCACCGCATAGGCCTTGTGCAGGGTCTCATCGGCCTCGGACTGCGGATTCGAATCCCGGACCACGCCGGCACCCGCCTGCACGGCGGCCACACCGTCACGGACGAAGGCCGAACGGATGACGATGCAGTTGTCCATGTCACCGTTGCCCCGCAGGTAGCCCACGGCCCCGCCGTAGGAGCCACGACGATGCTTCTCGACGCCACGGAGCAGCTCCATGGCGCGCAGTTTGGGCGCACCGGTGAGAGTACCCATGTTCATGCAGGCCCGGTAGGCGTCGAGCGCATCAAGATCCGGATGCAGTGTCGCCGTCACCCGGGAGACCAGGTGCATGACCCGGGAATAGCGGTCCACCTGCAGCAGGTCCGCCACGCGCCGGGATGCCGGAACGGCCACCCGGGCGAGGTCGTTGCGGGCCAGATCCACCAGCATGGTGTGCTCGGCGATCTCCTTGGCATCGGTGCGCATATCCAGTTCATTGCGGATATCCAGCTCGTGATTGATGCTCCCGTCAGCGTTCAAACCCCTTGGCCTGGTCCCGGCGATGGGATAGAGCTGCAGCTCACGGTCGTGGGCGCTGAATTTCAGGTTGGACTCGGGCGAGGCCCCGAAGAGCTCATAGCTGCTGCCGTCGTGGAGGCCGCGGATGTAGAACATATACGGGCTCGGGTTCGTTGCGCGCAGCTGCAGATAGGCGGCGAAGGCATCGGGGCAGTCCGCGGTGAAGGTACGCGCGGGAACGACCTGGTAGATGTCGCCGTTGTGGATGTTTCGCTTCAATCCGGTGATCTGCGCGCGGAACTCCGCATCGGGAATATCGGCGGTGACGCGGAGGACATCGGTGTCCCCGGCACTGCCCCGGTAGGCATCCGAGGTTCCTGGCAGTGCGCGGTCGATGCGCCGTGCCAGCATCTCCAGCTCCGAGGTCAGGGACTGCGGGTCGATGGAGACGCCCCTGAGGGTGGCGCTCTTCTCCTGGTGGTTGATGTCCAGGATGATCTCGGCGACCAGGAACTGGTAGTCGGGGTAGGTGTTCACTGATTCCCCGACGGCGGGCAGCTCCTCAAAGGTCTCCAGGTAATCGAAGGAGAAACCACCCATCACCAGTGGCAGGGCGGGATCCTCCACACCGGAATCAAGTTGCAGCCTGCGGAGGACCTCGATGGTGCTCACCGCGGTGAGGCGTTCTCGTTCATCCACCGCATCGGAGACCGGGAACTCGAAAACGGCCCCCCCGGTCGTCCGCGACCGTAGATAGGGTGCCAGCTGCTCGCCGAGCCGGAGGACAATGGCTTCTCCGGAGGCGCTCAGTGACTCCGCGGTCACCTGCTGTCCCCTGCACGTGACCCGGACGGAGCCCTTGAGCAGTGCCAGGGAGGAAATGCCGTTTCTGGTGGTGATATCAGCGCTCTCGAGCAGTGCCGAGTCATCGGCCGCCGTACCGCCGAGATGGGCGAAGAGACTGGCGGCGTCCTCGTGATAGCGGACATCCAGGGAAACGACGGAGGGGGTGGCACTCATACGGTGCTCACCTGCGTGGATCGTGTGTTGATGGACATCGGGGGCGGAGCCTTTCCTTCGGGGACGATACTCAATTTAATTGACTGAGCTTCGTCCGACTCCGTGGCTTGCCGCCTGTGCATCCGGAACTCGATCCGGAACCACAAAAGGCCCGCTTCTTCGTCGAACGAAGTGCACGAGCCTTGAAATCCTTCAGTGTGATTACAACGTGGTGTCAGGCCCGCTCATTTAGCGCGCCACCACCACTGGGTGCCGGGGAATTGACAGAAGTTGTTCACGAGATAACACCCTATCACCAAGTAGGAGGTTTGTCCCCGCGGATCGGATTTTTCCCGCCCCTCTCCCCCGGCCCGTCCGTCCCATTGAATCACTCGGCGGAATTGCGCATCGCGCGCCTGAGTGCATCAAGATCGACCGGGGGCTTTGGTGCCTCCTCCATAGGTTCCGGCTCGGGACGCTCCACTGGCAACTCCGGGTGGGCATCTCTGGCCGCCCTTATTTCCTCACTGTGACGTTTCGCGTCCACCATGGCCACCGTGTGGGCACCCATTCCCGCGCCCATCCCGATGAACACCAGGGAGGCGATCACGGCCGCAACAACGATGATCCACATCCAGCTTCCGGCTATGAAGGCGATCATCGAGGCGATGCCCAGGCTGACGCCGGCAAGCGTCCACAGCGGGCCGGCGACGCGGTGCGCCATTTCCCACAGATCCTGCGATTTCCGTACCTCGGGAACCCGGATACCGACGGCCGGGTTGCCGGGCAGTTTGGCCGTCCAGGCCAGAACGCCAGTCACAATGAGTAAGAATGCGAGGGCGCCGAAAAGGCTACCCAGGATAATGCCAATCACCGTCATATCAACCACTCTATCCCCCGCGGCATTCCTCGACCGCACACGCCCGCGTGCCACATCGGCGAGGAACCCTCGGAGCGGGGCGGTACGTGAGCATTCTCACCGAAGGGATTCATTCCGCCCGGAAGAATAGGTTGATTTCCCAGGTTGCAGTACCCTGACACTCGTCGCAACTGGCTGGCGCACCCACCAATCAGTGAGGCTGTACTCGTCGCACCAACCCTCTCACATCCCCTGAAAGGCGTGGGCGGACCCCGGTCCGGTGGCATCCACGGTCTCCGGCGAGAGTAATTCCCAAATCCCCTGACCAACGTAGGAACAACAATGGACCTAAAGCGTTTGAGCTCCTCACTCCTGTTCCGGGTGATCGTGGCGATCATCCTCGGAATTCTGTGCAGCCTCTTTTTCCCCGTGTGGCTCGCGCAGATCTTCACCACATTCAACGGCCTGTTCGGAAACTTCCTCAGTTTTTTCATCCCAGTTCTGATCTTTTCCCTGATCACCCCCGCCATTGCCGGATTGGGCCGCGGTGCGGGAAAATGGCTGGCAATCACCACCGGGATCGCTTATGCCTCCACCATCATGGCCGGACTGCTGGCCTACGGGGCCGCACACCTTCTCTATCCGTGGCTGCTCGCGGATAGCATCAATGTTGCCGGGGTGGATCTGGATGCCGATGCCCTGGTCCCCTATTTCGATATCGAGATGCCGCCGCCCTTCGAGACCATGACCGCGCTGCTGCTCGCCTTCGCCCTGGGCGTTGCCATGACTGCGGTCAAGTCGGATACCCTGCTCAAGGTCACGCAGGATCTCGAGCGCGTGGTGATGAAGGTTATCTCCTCCTTCGTTATCCCCCTTCTCCCGCTGTTCATCTTCGGCATATTCCTCGGTCTCGGCATGAACGGCGGACTTCTGGACATCATGTCGGCATTCGGCAAGGTGCTTATTCTCGCGGTCATCGGTACCGTCGTTCTCCTGGCGATCCAGTACGCTATCGCAGGCATAGTGGCCCGGCAGAATCCGTGGCCAATGTTTAAGAACATGCTTCCGGCCTATGCCACGGCACTGGGAACCTCCTCCTCCGCGGCCACGATTCCGGTGACCTACGCCCAGACACTGAAAAATGGTGTGGACACCAACGTGGCGGGACTCGTTGTGCCCCTCTGCGCAACTATTCACCTGGCCGGATCGATGTTGAAAATCACCCTCTTCGCCTTCGCCGTGGTGTTCATCTACGACATCGAGGTCAGCACCCCCCTGGCAATCGGCTTCCTTCTCATGCTCGGCATCACGATGATCGCAGCCCCCGGTGTTCCCGGCGGCGCGATCATGGCCGCGACCGGTCTGCTCGCCTCCATGCTGGGATTCGACACCGAGCAGGTCGCACTGATGATCGCCGCGTACATCGCCATTGATTCCTTCGGAACCGCAGCCAACGTCACCGGCGACGGGGCGATCGCGATCATCGTGAACAAGTACGCGAAGGGCAAAATCAAGGAGTCCCCCGACGAGGACGTCCTGGTGGACGCAACCACGGCGGAGGGCAGGCAATAGCACCAGCCGGGCTTTCCCATGCCCCACCGCTCTTGCGGTGGGGCATCCTCATCTCTGCAGCGTGGAGTGGGCCCGATCCGGACGGTTCATCCCGCGATGATTCGGTGCCCGGCTCCTATCATGGACATCGATACCGCAATCACCCAGTACCGGAAGGACTCACACCATGCGTCTGGCCACCATCCGCACCGCAGGTACCACCACCGCAGCCCGCGTTGAAGGCGAGAACACCGCGGTACCCATCACCGGATACCGCAGCGTGAGCGAGCTCCTCCTCGACCCTGAATGGCGGCGGGTCGCAGAGGACGCCGACAGCACACCGCTCACCTTCTCCCCCACCGACCTAGACGCCGCGCTCCCTTCGCCGAGAAAGGTCATCTGCGTCGGATTGAACTACGCCAACCACATCAGGGAGATGGGGCGCGAGCTGCCCGGCGTCCCCACTCTGTTCATCAAGTTTCCCGATGCACTGACAGGGCCCTTCGATGACGTTGTGGTTCCCGAATGGGCGAGAAGTGCCCTCGACTGGGAGGGTGAGATGGCGGTGGTGATTGGAAAGCGTGCGCGCCGGGTTCGGGAGGCGGAGGCCGCCGACTACATCGCCGGCTACGCGGTGATCAATGACTACACGGCCCGTGACTACCAGTACGCCACCCTGCAGTGGCACCAGGGCAAGTCCCTGGAAAGGACCGCCGGTTTCGGACCCTGGCTCACCACCGCCGACTCCTTCCAGCCCGGTGGCGGGCTGAGGACCCATCTCGAGGGGGAGCTTATGCAGTCGACTCCCACCGACGATCTTGTCTTTCCTCCGGAGAAGCTGATCGAATACATCAGCCACATCTACCCGCTGGACCCGGGTGATGTCATCGCGACCGGAACGCCGGGCGGGGTTGGTCACGCCCGAAATCCGAAGCGCTACATCCGCGACGGCGAGGTGGTCAGAATCGAGATCGAGGGGCTGGGCCACATAGCGAACCGGACGGTATTCGAGCGGTAGGAATACCGGGATCGGGGTGTTCCATAGGCGCCGTTCCGTGCCCCGCCAATGCGCTCCGCGTCATGGCTGACACTGCCGGCCATCGCTATGACGCAGCACGTTATGATGCAGATGGGAGCCATAGTGTGGCCCATGTCATGGACTATAACGCTGTGCGTTATAATGATCTTTTCAACAGTCAATGACAGGGGGCGATATGGTGGGGCGACGCGCTGACGCACCGCAGGGGGGGTCGGATTCCCGACCGGTGAGGCCGGGGGAGATTCTGAGCCAGGAGTTCATGGAGCCGCTCGGTCTCAGCCAGAACGGACTCGCCCGTGCTATCGGCGTGCCACCGCGCCGGATCAATGAGATCATCCACGGGAAGCGTGCGATCACCGCCGACACCGCGCTGCGGCTGGCGGCCTACCTGGGCCCCGACCCCCGGTTCTGGCTCACCCTCCAGGCACACTACGATCTCTCCGTGGCCTACCTGGCACACAGGGAGACCCTCGAGGCGATTGAACCCCACGCCGGCCTGGGACACCGGGATCTCAACCCGATCGAGGAGCGGGCCTAGAGACCGGCCGTCCCGGCGGGCCCCGGCACGTACCCCGGGCGGGGGCGTCGACAAGCAGGGGTGCCGGTGGCGCAGAACCTGAGACAGTGGATGTCCACCCCACCTACTACACTGTCTAACCATGACGAATCCGAGTGATGGCACCTCAACTCCGGCTCACCGCTACACCCCCGAGCTGGCGAACAGGATCGAGGGCGAGTGGCAGAACTACTGGCTGGACAAAGGTACGTTCAACGCACCCAACCCGGTAGGTGATCTGGCTCCCGAGGACGGCCACACACTGCCGGAGGACAAGCTTTTCGTTCAGGATATGTTCCCCTACCCCTCCGGTGCCGGCCTGCATGTCGGGCATCCGCTCGGGTACATCGCCACCGATGTTTTCGCCAGGTACAACCGGATGCTCGGCAAGAACGTGCTGCATACGCTCGGATATGATTCCTTCGGTCTGCCCGCGGAGCAGTACGCAATCCAGACGGGTACGCATCCACGTACCACCACCATGGCCAACATCGAGAACATGCGGCACCAGCTCGGCGCGCTGGGCCTGGGGCATGATCCGCGGCGTTCGGTGGCCACCACCGACCCCGAGTTCTACAGGTGGACCCAGTGGATCTTTCTGCAGATCTTCAATTCCTGGTTCGATGAGGAGCTGCAGAGGGCACGGCCGATTGCGGAGCTCTACCCGCTGCTGGAGTCCGGGGAGCTCGCGCCGAGGGACGGCTCGGACTACAACTCCTTGGCCGCCGCAGAGAAGCAGCAGGTCGTTGACGGCTTCCGCCTGGTCTACCGCTCGAACTCCACGGTGAACTGGTGCCCCGGTCTGGGTACCGTGCTTGCCAATGAGGAGGTCACCGCGGATGGACGCTCCGAGCGCGGCAACTTTCCGGTCTTCCGCAAGAACCTCTCGCAGTGGATGATGCGCATCACCGCCTATTCCGACCGCCTCATCGACGATCTGGAACTGCTCGACTGGCCGGAGAAGGTCAAGTCGATGCAGCGCAACTGGATCGGCCGTTCGCGTGGCGCCGAGGTGGATTTCACCTGTGAGGGTGAGACCATCACGGTGTTCACAACCCGCCCGGACACCCTCTTCGGGGTCACCTACATGGTCCTGGCGCCGGAGCACCCGCTTGTCGACGCCCTGGTGGCAAGCGGCTCGGGATCCTTCGAGGGCGTCGACCCCCACTGGACGAACGACCGGAACGATCCGGCGTCGGCGGTTGCCGCCTACCGCGCTGGAATCGCAGCCAAATCGGACCTGGAGCGCCAGGAGAACAAGGACAAGACCGGAGTGTTCCTCGGCGCCTACGCCACGAACCCGGTCAACGGCGAGAAGATCCCCGTGTTCATCGCAGACTACGTGCTCACCGGATACGGTACCGGCGCGATCATGGCCGTTCCCGCCCACGATGAGCGCGACTATGAGTTCGCAAAGGTTTTCGGCCTTCCCATCAGGGAGGTTGTGGCAGGTGGCAACATCGCCGAGGCCGCCTTCACCGACTCCGGAACCGCCGTGAACTCGGCCAATGACCAGGGTCTTGATATCAACGGTCTGGCCAAGTCCGAAGCCGTGGCTGCGACCATCGAGTGGCTGGATAGCAGGCACCTCGGCCGCGGCACCATCCAGTACAAGTTGCGCGACTGGCTCTTCGCCCGCCAGCGCTACTGGGGTGAGCCCTTCCCGATTGTCTACGACGAGAGCGGGGTCGCCCATGCACTGCCCGAGTCCATGCTCCCCGTCGAGCTGCCCGAGGTCGAGGACTACAAGCCGGTGTCCTTCGACCCGGAGGATGCGGATTCCGAACCCTCCCCTCCCCTGGCGAAGGCAAGGGAGTGGGTGGAGGTTGAACTGGATCTCGGCGACGGGGTGAAGAAGTACACCAGGGACACCAACGTCATGCCACAGTGGGCCGGTTCATCCTGGTACCAGCTCCGGTACATAGATCCGACCAACTCCGAGCAGTTCTGCAACATAGACAATGAGCGCTACTGGACCGGACCCCGCCCCGACGTTCATGGTCCGAATGACCCGGGTGGCGTGGACCTCTACGTCGGCGGTGTCGAGCATGCGGTACTGCACCTGCTGTACTCCCGCTTCTGGCACAAGGTGCTCTTTGATCTGGGGTATGTCACCTCCAGTGAGCCCTACCGCCGCCTGTACAACCAGGGTTACATCCAGGCGTTCGCCTACACCGATTCCCGTGGCGTCTACGTGCCGGCGGAAAGCGTGGAGGAAAAGGACGGCCGGTTCTACTTTGACGGCAAGGAGGTCAACCAGGAATACGGCAAGATGGGCAAGTCCCTGAAGAATGCCGTCGCACCGGATGACATCTGCGAGAACTACGGCGCGGACACCCTGCGCGTCTATGAAATGTCCATGGGGCCCCTGGACACCTCACGCCCCTGGGCGACCAAGGACGTCGTCGGTGCTCAGCGCTTCCTCCAGCGACTGTGGCGGCTGATCGTCGATGAGGACAGCGGTTCCATCCTCACCACAGATCTGCCACTCAGCGACGAGGACAACAAGGCGCTGCACCGTACGGTTGCGGGGGTCCGTGAGGATTACGCCAACCTGCGTGTGAACACGGTGGTGGCCAAACTCATCGAGTACGTCAACTATCTCACCAAGACCTACCCGGGCGAGGTGCCCGCGGCGGCGGTCACACCGCTGCTCGTGATGGTGTCGCCCATCGCACCCCACATCGCGGAGGAACTGTGGAAACGGCTCGGAAACGGGGACACCATCACCTACGAGCCCTTCCCCACCTTCGATGAGAAGTGGCTCAGGGACGATGAGATCGAATTGCCGGTTCAGATTAATGGCAAGGTGCGCAGCCGAATCACGGTTGCCGCCGATGCCTCCCAGGAGGAGATCATCGACGCCGCACTCGCCGATGGCAAGGTTATCGCCAACACCGAGGGTAGGAACATCGTCAAGAAGATCGTGGTTCCCGGGCGGATGGTCAACCTGGTGGTGAAATAAAGGGAATACGTTTCCGCCCGGGAGTGCTGCACCGGGCATGAGCACCCGAATCTTTGACACCTTCATACTCGGCAACCGACAACTGGGAAACCGGATCACCATGGCAGCCCTGACCAGGCAGCGCGCGGGCGAGGACGGCGTGCCCACCGAACTGCACGCCGAGTACTACAGCCAACGGGCCGGGGCCGGACTGATTGTCACCGAGGGCACCTTCCCGGCATTTGGCAACCGGGCCTTCCCCGGGCAGGCCGGAATCGCGAACGAAGAACAACAACGGGGATGGAGTGGTGTCGCGGAGGCAGTGCACCGTCGGGGCGGGGTCGTGTTCATGCAGATCATGCACGGCGGACGCGTGTCCGCGCCGGATCTGCTCCGCGGTGGGATCCCGGAGGCGCCGAGCGCGATTGCGGCGGGCATCGAGGTCCACGGCTGGGAGGGTAAGAAGTTCCAGGCCCCCGTTCCCCGCGCCCTGGACACCGCGGAGCTGCCGCGGATCGTCGATGAGTTTGTCGCTGCGGCCCGCCGCGCGGTTGACGCCGGACTTGACGGCGTGGAGATTCACGGTGCCAACGGATATCTGCTCCACGAGTTTCTCGCCCCCACCTCAAATCATCGAGATGACGCCTACGGTGGCTCGCCGGAGAACCGGGCCCGGCTGCTGATCGAGGTTATTCGCGCCGTGGCCGGGGAGATCGGTGCGCAGCGCACGGCCGTTCGCATCTCGCCGCAGCACAACGTCCAGGGGACCGTGGAACCAGACGAACAGGATGTGATCGCCACCTACGGCGCCCTGTTCTCCGGGATTCGGGACCTCACCCCTGCGTACATCTCGGTGCTCAAACTTGATCCCGCGGATCGGGTGGGTCGGTTCCTGCGTGATGGGATCCAGCGGGAGCTGGGCATCCCTTTGATCCTCAACACCGGATTCCCGACGGTAACCGGTTATGACGATGCCCGCCATCTAGTCGATGACCTCGGCGCAGATGCCGTCGCCGTCGGACGGCTGTTCATCTCCAACCCGGACCTCGTCGAACGGTGGGCCACGGGAGCTGAGCTGAATCCGCCGGATGCCTCCACCTTCTATTCCGGTGGCGCCCACGGATACACCGACTATCCCGAGCTCGCCCGTGACCGCAGCTAGGGTGGGGGGATCTCTCTACACTCGGTGACCATGGATATGGAATACAAGGTTGTGGAAATGCGCGAGGGTCTGCTCGGAGGGAAGATGTCCGGCGACAAGCTGGAGAAGGTTCTGAACAGGGAGGCCAGGGATGGGTGGCGCTACAAGTCGCTGACCTCAGTTGATGTCAAGGGCAGAATCGGACCGGGTGGCGTGGACGGTGTCCTCGTCGTATTCGAGCGGGTCAGTACAACTAGGACCGTCCTGAGGACACGCGACCCCGGGTTGCGGTTTTGCCAGACCCGGACACTGCGGATCCGCACCACGGGCGGAAACTCCGCCCGTGGTGCGGGAAAACTGTCCGGGTGTCCGTTTTGCAGGTAAACCTGTACCTATGACTACACGGGCCTGGTTTCTGCCCACCCTTCGCGGTGTCCGGACATCCCTGTCCGCCGACATCCTCGCCGGTCTCACCCTGGCGGCCATCGCCATCCCGGGATCGATGGCGGCGGCGCAGCTGCTCGGGGTCTCCCCGGCTCTGGGGCTGCTCGGTTTCAGCATCGCCACCCTGGTGTTCACGCTGCTCGGCGCGCACCGCACACTCTCTGTCGGTCCCGACACCACCATCGCCCCGATGCTGGCAGCCGGAGCGGCGGGAACGGCCGTCACGGCCACGCATCAACCCGCTGACGCCGATCCCGGGTCGATCATGCTGATTTCCCTTATGACCGGGTTGCTGCTGCTCGGCATCGGAGTCATCCGTGGCGGATGGATAACCCAGTTCCTGTCCAGGCCGGTGACCATCGGTCTCATGGCGGGAATCGGCATCAGCATCATCGCCTCCCAGCTGACCACAGTGCTGGGGATGGAGGGGAAAACCTCGGGCAACGTCCCGGAGCAGCTCTACGAGGTGGCGGTGAGGTGGCAGGAGATCAATGTCCGTGCCCTGGGGCTGGCCATCGGTGTGCTGATCATCGGTGGCGGGGCGAGGTTGTTCTCCAGTCGTTTTCCCGGCGCACTCCTCGGGCTGGTGGTGGCCTCCGTGGTGGCGGCGGTGTCCGGCTTCGAGCGGTACGGTGTGCGCACCCTCGACGCACCGGACTCGGTGTGGAAGGTGCCGGACTTCTCCGTCGTTCCATGGGCATCGGCGTGGGATCTGCTCCCCTCCGCCCTGGTGATCGCGCTGCTGATCACCGTGCAGACGGGAGCGACGGAGGAAACGACCAGGCAGGGGCACGGGACCCTCGACCGCGATCTCGCCGCCGTGGGGGCGGCATCCATCGTGGCGGCCGCCGCCGGCGCCTTCGCGGTCAACAGCTCGCCACCCAGGACCAGGCTTGTCTATGAGGCCGGGGGCAGAACCCAGCTTTCCTCCATAAGCGCCGCGATCATCGTGTCGGGGGTGCTGCTGCTGGGTACCGGTCTGCTCTCGGTTCTGCCGGTGGCGGCGCTGGCCGCGGTCCTGCTTCAGATCGCCTTCTCCCTTATCAGGGTGAAGGAGCTGCGCCGGATCGCAGCCTTCAGCCGGATGGAGCTGATGATCGCCCTGGGGACCGTGGTGCTGGTCTGTGTCATGGGAATAGTGCAGGGTGTGGCCGTTGCCGCCCTGGTCACACTGCTGGACCGGACGCGCCGTGAGGCCCGGCCACCGGTGTACCGGAAGGGGCTGATCCCGCAGTCCAACCATTGGGTCCCGGTTGACGTCGGAGTGGATACCGTCCAGGTTCCGGAGGTGCTGGTGTGGTCGGTGGAGGCACCGATCTGGTACGCGGATGCCGATTTCGTCCTGGAGCGGATACACAACGAACTCGATCACGGCGACTACTCCGTGGTCGTTCTCGATGCGGCCGCGATCTCAGATCTCGACTACACCGGTGTGCTGGCCATGGGGACGTTGATCAGTCACCTTGAGGATGAGAAGATCCCGGTTCTCATTGCCCGGGCAACCCGGCCAACGCAGAAGGCGCTCAGGCGATCGGGTCTGATGGACAAGGTCAGCCTGTTTCCCACGGTCGCGGATGCGGTGAAGAAGGGGGTAGATCTCGCCGGGCTGCGCCCGGAGTTCCGGGCCGCCCGCGCCAAGAAGAAGGATCTCGCGGCGTTGGCGAGTGAGGGGCTGAACCCTGAGGAGGTCATCGAGGAGGATGATCATCACTAGCGGTTTCTCGGTGCTGTGACAGTTCACTGCCAGCAGCACGGACTATGTTCGGCCGTTATGTCCATTTCCCATGCACCCGAGCACGACACCTCCTCCGGGAGGCGCGTGATTGAGATGAAACGATCCATCGGTCCCCGCGTGCCCGCGGTTGTCCCCTTCGCATTCGGTGTCTACGCGGTGCTGCTGGTCGCCCTGACCCTGTGCAAGGGCTACCTTTCACTGGGCGGGGTGTGGAACACCGGAGCGCACCACCAGCGTTCCCTGGATCTGGTGCTGTTCAACGGTTTCTCCGACGCTCCGATCTGGTGGGGCCCGTGGGCCAACACCATCGGCAATGTCGCGCTGTTCCTGCCCTTCGGTTTTCTCCTCCTCGTGGTGCTGAGAAGCCGGAGCAGATTTCCGCTGTTGGAGGTCATCGCCTATTCGGCGTTGGTCAGTCTCATCATCGAGGTGGCGCAGTTCGTGTTCGCGGTGGGCTACACCGATGTTGATGATCTCCTCCTGAACACCATCGGCGGGGCCCTCGGCGCGCTGATCGCCCTGAAAGCTCCCCGGGATGCGGTGAAGGGACTGTGCTGGACCCTCATCGCCGGCTGCGTGTCCATCCTGGGTCTGATGGTCACCTCCAGCCTCCGCTAGTACCGATGCGGGATGCCGGCCCCGGCGGATCCGGAGGCACTATCCTGGAAGGTAGAACTCAGTTGAGGAGCGTAATGCCGGCCATTCCCACCATGTCCATCCCCGTGTCCGAATCCCGGGGGCCGTACGTCCTTGCGATGGATATCGGCTCCACCGCCTCGAGGGGCGGGCTTTACGACGCCTCCGGGCGCCCCCTGAAGGGGTCGAAGCAGCGGGTTGCGCATTCATTCACCGTCGGTGACTGTGGTGCCTCGACGATCGATGCGGATCAGGTGGTTGCGGAGATCGGGCGGATCATCGACGGCGTCCTTCACTTCGCCGAGCTCAACGGCCTCGCGGACCGAATCGCTGCGGTGGCGCTGGATACCTTCGCCTCATCGATGATTGCCGTTGACGGTGACTCTCGCGCCCTCACGCCGTGCATCACCTATGCGGACGCCCGCTCGGCACCCTATGTAGAGCAGTTGCGCGAGCGCGTTGATGAACGTGACTACCACCTGCGCACCGGCGTGCGGCTGCACACCTCCTACCACCCCTCCCGGCTCCTCTGGCTCAGGGAGGAGTATCCCGATCTGTTCAACCGGACCGCAACGGTGATGACCATCGGTGAATACGTCTACCTCGCACTTGCCGGTATCCGTGGACTTTCCACCTCCATGGCCGCGTGGAGCGGAATCCTCAATGCCCACACCGCGGAGCTGGACACCGCCACCTGTGAGATGGTCGGTGTGTCGCCGGAGCTGTTCGCCCCCCTTGCTGAACCCGACGAACCCGCCGTGGCGGGTGAGGTGGGCAGAAGGTGGGCGTCGATAAGCGGGGTCCCCTGGTTCCATGCCATTCCCGACGGATGGTCCTCGAACATCGGGCCGGGTGCCGTGGATTCCCGTACCGTCGCGGCGGCTGCGGCGACCTCGGGTGCGATGCGCGTGCTGCTGCCGGAGGTTCCGGGGGAGATTCCGGAGGGGCTGTGGTGCTACCGGCTCTCCCGCTCACGGTGCATTGTCGGCGGCGCACTCAATGATGTGGGCCGTGCGGTGAGCTGGTTGGAGCACACTCTTGCGCCGGTGGACAACCTCGCCGGGATACTGGCCGGGCCACCCCTGCCGGCGTCCCCGGACGTCCTTCCCTTCTTCACCGGTGAGCGTGCCACCGGCTGGGCCAATGGTGCGCGGGCCGCGTTCACCGGCATCAGTGCGGCGACCGGCCCCGAACACATCTGGCGCGGCGTCTTCGAGGCCGTCGCCCTGTCCTACCAGCGGGTCTGGGAGCAGATGGCGCGGGCCGGCGCCACCCCGGAAAGGGTGATCGCCTCGGGCAGTGTGGTTGTTGATCACCCGGAGTGGTTGCAGATGCTGGCGGATGCGCTGGATACCCCCGTCATCCCACTGACAATGAAGCGCAGCACCCTGCGCGGCACCGCGCTCATCGCCCTCGATGCTCTGGACCCGGGTGGCACGCGTGCACTTCCACCACTGGGGACCGCCTTCGATCCCGTTCATGTGGCCCACTACCGGCGGGCCCGGAGCATCTTCGACGAGCTCTACCGGAAGCTGGTCTGAGCACTAGCGCAGCAGCGGCCTCGACCAGAATGCCAGAACCAGCGTCGAGGCGATGGACAGCGCGGCCATGATCCACAGGGTTCCGGCGATCCATCCGGAATCCACCGCCAGCGCACCGAGAGCGGCACCGGAGGCGATTCCCACCTGGAAGGTCACCACGTAAATCGAGGATGCCGCATCGGGGTTCTCACGTCCGGCGTGCAGGAAAATGGTGGTGCCGAGGGTGGGCAGAGCACCATAGGCACCACCGCAGATCGCGACACCGAGGAAGATCACCACGATCGCCGCGGTTCCCTCGAGGTCAAAGGCGATATGGCTGAGGACGGCGGCGATGACGAAGATCGTGGTGGTGTGCACACTGCCGCGGATCATGCGCTGATCCACGGTCCGGGTGGCCACGGTGACACCGACCAGCCCCATCGCTCCGAAGAGGAACAACCCGGTGGAGACGAGACTGTCGCCGGCATTCTCCGCGATGATCAGGCCCAGATAGGTGTAGGCGGCGAAGACTCCGGTGACCGCCAGGAGCAGGAACACCACCAGCGACAGCAGGCTGAGTGCGGAGGACTTCTTCTCCTTCGTCCTGTTCTCCGGGGCAGTCGGGGCCAGAGACGGCAGGGTGGGAACCAGAACCGCGACGGCGATGATCACCAGGGCGCCGAGGATCCAGGTCGCCGGACGCCAGCCGATGATCTCCCCGATCCAGGTGGCCAGCGGGGAACCCACCACCAGGGCCATGGTCGAACCCGCCGAGACCACACCCACGGCCTTGCCGGTGTGCCCCGGGGACATGCGCGCGGCCATCGGGCCCACCAGCGCCCAGAACACCCCGTGGGTCAGGGCGGCGATGATGCGGCCCACCGCCAGGGCGGCGTAGCTGGTGGCCGTCGCCTGGACCACGATGCCCGCGGCCAGGAATGCGAGGGTGATCAGGAAGATCGTGCGTTTGTTGAAACGCGATACCCATAGCATCGCGGGGATGGTGACAACGGCGACCACGCCCGCGTAGACCGTCATCAGCAGACCGATCCCGGATTCGCTGACACCGAGGTCCAGCGACATCGGGCGAATGAGCCCGACCGCGAACATCTCGAAGGTGACGTAGACAAAGGCGGCGAAACTCATCGCCGTCAGCGGGACGACGGGGAACTTCTTTTCAATGGTTCGGGTGGGGGCTGTGGTGGTGCTCATGGCGTACGACCTTCCGATCCCAGGGGGAACAAAGAGGGTAGGTGCTTGATGTTTTAAGGCTGGAACAGCTGGTCGGAAACGATCAAGAAGGACGTGTTGAGATTAGCTGTGAACCTGGCACAACATCCACCCCAAAAGGGTGGAACCGCCGGCTTCGGGATGAAGTTCACTGGAGGCCGTGGAGTGTGATGGGATCCATCGGATCCGAATGCCGATTGCCCCGGGGCCGGGGCCGACCCGGATGCAGGTTCCGGCGGGTACGTCCCGGCGCGGCTAATATCGGCGGATATGGATCATCAGATGCGTGCCGTTGCCATGATGGACTCCCACTCCTCCGCGCAGCCGGATTTCCTCATCGACGTCCGGGTTCCGCGTCCCGAGCCGGGTCCCCGCGACCTTCTCGTCGAGATCTCCGCGGTATCTGTCAACCCCGTGGACACCAAGATCCGTCTGCGCGCCGGGAAGCAGGCGACACCGAAGATACTCGGCTTCGCCGCCGCAGGCACCGTCGTGGAGATCGGTTCCGCGGTGTCGGGATTCGCACCCGGGGACAGGGTCTTCTACGCCGGTTCCAATCAGCGGCAGGGCACCAACGCACAGTTTCACCTGGTGGATGAGCGTCTGGTCGGACCGGCCCCGCACAACCTGTCGGCACAGGACGCTGCGGCACTGCCCCTGGTCTCCCTCACCGCCTGGGAGTCCCTCTTCGACCGCCTCGGTGTCAAGCAGTCCGACTCGGGAACCCTGCTGGTACTCGGAGGATCGGGCGGGGTGCCCTCGGCGGTGATTCAGCTCGCCCGCGCACTGACCGGATTGACGGTGGTGGCCACGGCCTCCAGACCGGAATCGGCCACCTGGGTGCGCACGCTGGGCGCCCACGAGGTCATCGACCATTCCAGGGAGCTGAGCGGGCAGATCTCCGACGTGGACTTCGTTTTCAGCTCCTGGACCACCGGCCGGGAGGTGGAGCTGGCCTCGGTGATGAATCCACAATCCGCCCTCGTTCTCATCGACGACCCCGTCGACCCGAATCCCGGCGCCTTCAAGGCGAAATCGATCGCGGTGCACTGGGAATCCATGTTCACCCGCTCCGCATTCGGCACCGCCGATATGGCTGAGCAGGGAAGAATCCTCTCCAGGGTCTCTGACATGGTGGATCGCGGCCAGTACTCCGCGCTGACGGGGACCGGGCTGCAGGGACTCAACGCCGCCACGCTTATGGAGGGGCACCGCCTGGTGGAACAGGGGCACACCACGGGCAAGATCGTGGTGGGTTTCTGAGCACCCCGGGCGGCTGAGACCGCCGGATGACAACCGTCTCGGCACGCCCCCGGGTCCCCGAGATCGGGGCGCGCCATGATGTGGCGGAGGTTATATCACCCTAATCGCTGTGAGGGTTGGCTTTCCATAGTGATTCTATTCACGTCTCAACTTAGGTTAGGCGGGGCTATCATGTAGCTGGTTATCAGGCCGATTCCGGTGCGGTAACTCTACAGAAACCACTCAACTGCCCGGAAGGTGAACCCCGCCATGATGCTTGCGACCTTTCTGATCGGCCTCCGCGAGGGCCTGGAGGCGTCGTTGATCATCGGCATTCTCCTCGCCCACGTGCGCAAGGTCGGGCAACCGGGTGCGGTTTCAAAGATCTGGTGGGGTGTCGGACTCGCCGTGTCGATCTCGGTCGTCCTCGGTGCCATCCTGACCTTCGGGCGCTATGGACTGTCCTTCAAGGGGCAGGAGATCATCGGAGGATCGCTCTCGCTGCTGGCCGTGGCCATGGTCACCGGCATGGTCATGTGGATGATGACCTCGGGTCAGAACATGAAGAAGGATCTCGAAGCATCCGCCAACGCCAGCATGGTCAGGGGTGCGGCCTGGGGCATCTTCTGGCTGGCCTTCATCTCGGTGGCCAGGGAGGGACTTGAGACAACCATCATGATCTGGGGCTGGGCATCCACCTGGCCGGCATTCATCGGTGCACTGCTGGGAATTCTCACCGCCGTCGGACTGGGAATCCTGCTCTACCGCGGAGTGCTCCGCTTCAACCTCGGGGCATTCTTCACCTGGACCGGAGGGTTCCTCATCATCATGGCGGCCGGCATTCTCGCCTATGGAATCCACGACCTCCAGGAGGCGGCCGTCCTCCCCGGACCCTTCTCCGGTGCGCCGATCACCCCAACCAACTTCCGTACCGGCGAGGTGCTCGTCGGATTCGATGCCTCGCCCTTCTGGATGGCCGCATATCCATTCGGCTGGGCGTGGGATGTCTCCGAATCGGTCGCCCCCGACGGAATCCTCGCGGCTTTTGCCAAGGGCACCATCGGCTGGACCCCGCAGATGTCCTGGCTCGAGGTCAGTGCCTGGCTGCTGTATCTGGCTATCGTCGTCCCCCTGTTCATCCGGAAGGTGCGCGCGCAGCGGGCGGTCCGGAAGGCGTCAACCCCCAAGGAGATTGTCACATGAAATATTCCCGTCTAGTTCTGGCACTTCCCGTACTCGGTGCCCTGACACTGAGCGCCTGCGTGGAGAACGCACCCTCTGACAGTGTGCAGGCCGATGGCGTCAGCCTCAGCGTCTCCTCCACCGATGATGATTGCGTGGTGTCAGCCGATACCACCGAGTCCGGGAACACGGTCTTCTCCATCAGCAACGAGGGCAGTCGCACCACCGAGTTCTATCTGCTGGGTGCGGACGGTCTGCGCATCGTCTCGGAGAAGGAGAACATCGCGCCGGGTCAGACCACGGAAATGAGTGTCTCGCTGCAGCCCGGGGAGTACTACACCGCCTGCAAGCCGGGAATGCGCGGGGCCAACGTCGGCCAAGCCGCCTTCACCGTCACCGGTGATCCGGTTGAGATCAGCGGTGCGGACGAGGAACTCTTCGCCAAGGTTGTCGCCGATTATGTCAACTTCGTCAAGAACGAGGTCGCCGAGCTGGAACCAAAGGTGGAGGAGTTCGCGACAGCGTATATGGAGGGTGATGATGACACCGCCCGTGCCCTCTACCCCAGGGTGCGTGTCCACTATGAACGCATCGAACCGGTCGCCGAGGCGCTGGGGATCCTCGATCCCCGCATCGACTACCGCGAGGTGGACTATCTCGCCGAGGCGGATCTGCTGAAGGAGGATGATCCAACCTTCACCGAGTGGTTGGGTTTCCACCGGATCGAGAAGGACCTGTGGGTGCCGGCCAGGGACCAGCTGCAGCCAGACGGGACCTCCGCGTGGGAGGGCTGGGCACCCTCGGATGACGCACAGCGCAGGGTGGTGGGCACGGCACTCATCGCAGATGTGGGCAAGCTCTACGACGCCGTTCACGCTGATGATTTCGTGGAGACCTCGCAGATGGACATCGCCACCGTGGCCAACGGTGCCTCCGCGCTGCTGGAGGAGATCGCTATCACCAAGGTCACCGGTGAGGAGAACTGGTGGAGCCACTATGATCTCTGGGATTTCCAGGCCAATCTGGAGGGCAGCCGGATCGCCTTCGATCTGGTGGCACCCATCGCGGAGGCGAAGAGCGATGAGGGCAGGGCGCTGGTCAAGGAGATCCGGAAGCAGTTCGATGACACCCAGATCCTGCTCAACAAATACGGAAATCTGGACGAGGGCTTTGTCCTGTACAACGAGGTCAGTGAGGACCAGCGCCGGGAGCTCGTCGCTCAGATCGATGCGCTGCGCGAGCCGCTGTCCAAGCTGACCAATGCGGTCCTCGGGATCGACATCGCCGAGCAATGACCGGGTCAGCGGAACCGACCGGCGAGCACCCCGGCCTGTCCAGACGAGGTTTCCTGGGCCTGGTCGGGCTCGGTGGCGGGGGTGTCGCGGCGGGATACCTGGCGCGTGGGGCACAGGATGCCGGTGCACGGGATGCCGGTGCACAGCGGGACGGCGGATCCGAGGATGAGATCTTTGATTTCTTCGGTGAGCACCAGGCGGGAATCATCACGCCCCAGCAGAACCAGATGCATTTCGCCTCCTTCACCGTCAATGAGGAGACGGGGCGCGATCAGCTGATTGAACTTCTCCGTGACTGGACCTACGCCGCAAACCGGATGAGCATGGGCCTGGATGTGACCGTCGCAGGCGCCTTCGGCGGTGGTACCTATCTTCCGCCCGAGGACACCGGGGAGGCGCGGGGTTTCGGTGCCGCCGGACTCACGCTCACCTTCGGGATGGGGCCCAGCCTGTTCAGGGACGAGCGGGACCGGGATCGCTTCGGCATCGCGCACGCCATGCCGGAGGAGTTCACGTCCCTGCCCAAAATGGTCAACGACTTCATGGACCCCGCACGCTCCGGCGGTGATCTGTGTGTCCAGGCCTGTGCGCATGATCCGCAGGTGGCTGTGCACGCAATCCGCAACCTGACCCGCATCGCCATGGGAAGAGCGACACTGAAGTGGGCGCAGCTGGGATTCGGTCGCAGCTCCTCGACCTCGGTGGAGCAGCAGACCCCGCGCAACCTCTTCGGCCAGAAGGACGGCACCAACAACCTCAAGGCCGAGCAACCCGAGGAGTTGGAGGAGCACGTGTGGATTCCGCCGTCCTCCTCGGCGCCCGCCCTGGCGGGCGGGACCTATCTGATCGCCCGCCGCATCAGCATGGGCATCGAGGTCTGGGACGGGGTGCAACTCGGCGAGCAGGAACGGGTGACCGGCCGGAACAAGGACGAGGGCGCGCCGCTGTCCGGTGGTGAGGAGTTCACCGCCCCGGATTTCACGGCGAAGGATGAGAAGGGTGCCCTGCTCATTGATAAGAGGTCACATCTGGCCCGCGTCCACCCCGACTTCAACGACGGTATCGCCATGCTCCGGCGGGGTTACAACTTCGTCGACGGCAACGATGCCCAGGGGCGGCTCGACGCCGGACTGTTCTTCATCGCCTTCGTCAGGGAACCGGGACGTTTCGCCAGGGTGCACAAGAACATGGCGCGCGATGACATGTTCATCGAGTACCTCAAGACCACCGGCTCGGCGGTGTTCCTCGTGCCTCCCGGAATCTCCGACGGTCAGTACCTGGGTCACCAGGTCTTCGGGGACTGAGCTTCTCGACGCCCCGACGCTCAAGTCCCCGGCCGCCGTCACCGGCGTTGCGGATTACACGGGGTGCGCGGCCCCGGGTATGTCTCCGCGGTGCCGTCTCCATTTTCCCACGAACACACTGTGTGGTCCGAAAAGGTAGACAACGGCGAAGACCATGCCCAGGACCACGCCGACCATTCCACCCGAGGAGGTGTCGAAGACGTAGGCGAGCACGATTCCGGTGATCACACACAGGGAGGAGATCAAGGGGGATAGCCAGAGCATCGTCCAGATTCTGTTGGTGAGCAGGCGGGCTGTCGCCCCGGGGGTGATCAGCATCGCGACCACCAGGATCACGCCGACCGCCTGGAAGGAGATAACAACGGTGATTGCGAGGGCGCCCAGTAACAGTGCGCTCAGGGTGCGCGGGGAGATGCCGATGGAGCGCGCGTGGACGGGGTCGAAGGCGAATAGGGTGAGATCCCGCCGCTTGAGCACAATGACCATAAGCGCCGTGGCTCCCAGCACCACCACCTGCCAGAGATCTCCGCGAGTGACTCCGAGGAGATTACCGAAGAGGATGTGGTTGAGATCCGTCTGGCTCGGAGTGACCGAGATCAGTACCGTACCGAAGGCGAAGAGTGTGGTGAACACGATGCCGATCGCGGCATCCTCCTTGATCAGCCGTTCAGAACGCATTCCACCGATCAGCGCCACCGCGATTGCGGCGAAGAAGAGCGCGCCGACGGTGAAGGGGACGCCGAGAATATAGGACAGGACGACGCCGGGCAGTACGGCATGCGAGATCGCATCGCCGAGCAGGGACCAGCCGATGAGCACCAGCCAGCAACTGATCACCCCGCAGACGACGGCGGTCGTGAGCCCGATGATCAGGGCACGCTGCATGAACGCGTACTGCCAGGGTTCGGTGATAAGCCCGAGCAGACCCATCATGAGACTACCTCCGAGGCGTGGTCGGTACTGAGGTCGAAGGCCCTCGCAAGGTTTTCGGGCCTGAGTACCTCGGTTGTGGAGTCGTGCAGGATCAGGGTCCTGTTGATCAGCACCGACTCCCGGCAAAGCTTCGGCAGTGCGTGAAGGTCGTGTGTGGCCACGAGGACCGTGGCACCGTCGGCGACGAGGTCGTGCAGCAGGGAGGTGATCATGGCCTCACTGCGCTTGTCGACGCCTGCGAAGGGTTCGTCGAGAAGCAGCACACGGGCGTGTTGCGCCAGTGCGCGGGCAACGAAGACACGTTTGCGCTGGCCGCCCGAGAGCTCTCCTATCTGCCGTTTGACTAAGGGTGTCAGTTCCACTTTCTCGATCGCTTCCTTCACCGCTGTTCGATCGGCGCGACTGGGGTGGCGCAGCCAGCCCTGGAATCCATAGCGCCCCATCATCACGACATCGGTGACGTTCAGCGGGAAGGAGGTGTCGATGTCATCGTGCTGGGGGACGTAGCCGATGAGTCCGGCGTTGCGCGCGAGTGCCGCACTGTGGCCGAGGAACGCCATCTCGCCCCGCTCATGTGTGGTCACCCCCATCAGGGACTTGAACAGCGTGGACTTTCCCGCACCGTTCATGCCCACCAGGCCGCAGATATGTCCCGTCTCGATGTCCAGGTTCACGTCGTGCAGCGCCCGGACGTTTCCATATGACACGCTCAGGTCCGCGATGTGAATTCCGGGTGCTCCCGGGATCGCGGAGAGTGCTGTTGACCTTTTCATCGTGGTTCAGTCCCGCTTCGAGGCGGTGAGCCCGGCGATGATGGTGTCCGCATCGTGCCTGAGCAGATCAAGGTAGGTGGGGACGGGACCATCGGAAGCGGAGAGGGAATCGACATAGAGCATGCCCTCATCATTGGTGCGGAAGTTGGCTCCCGTCGCTTCGGCGACCTGCTGCATGGCGTTGGTGTTCACGGTTGATTCGCAGAAGACCATGGGCACGCCGCTTGCGCGTACCTCATCCTCCAGCGTGGCGATCTGCTGGGGAGTGCCCTCACTCTCGGCATTGACGGGCCAGAGATAGAGCTCATTCAGGCTGGCGTCGCGGGCCAGGTAGGAGAAGGCACCCTCACAGGTGACCAGCGTGCGCTGGTCCCGGGGCAGCACCGAGAGCTCCGTGTCCAGGGTGGATCCGACGTCCGCGAGCTTCTTCTTGTATTCCTTACCGTTGTTCTCATAGTCGGAGGAATTGGCCGGATCCAGCTCGCTGAAGGCCTGGACCATATTGTCCACGTAGATCTGGCCGTTGCGCGGGGACATCCAGGCGTGGGGGTTCGGTGTGCCGTTGTAGTCGCCCCCGCGGATATCGATGACTTCCACGCCCTCGGAGAGATCAACGCGTGTGGCATCGGAATCGGAGGTGAACTTCTCAAACCAGCGTTCCAGACCGAGTCCGTTGTTGAGAATCAGATCCGCCTTCGCGGCCTCTGTCAGATCACTCGGAGTGGGCTCGTAGTTGTGGATCTCCGCCCCCGGTTTGGTGATGGATTCGACTCGGAGATGGTCACCGGCGACGTTTTCCGCCATGTCCTCGAGGACCGTGAAGGTTGTCAGCACCAGGGGTGAATCGCCGGAGGGGGTGGATCCGTCGGCACACGCAGACAGCGGAGGGACGGCGAGGGCGACTGCCAGTGCGGCGACGGAGCGCAAGAGAGGAGCTGATGGGCGCATGGATGGGGGTTCCTTTCTGGGTCAGGGGCGTTCCGCCCCCGTCCCCCAGATATCCTGCGCACAGGAGACTGGGGGGACGACTGAACTAGGAAGTTCATACTAATGAACTTCCTAGTTCATGCGCAATAATTGGCGGCTTGGTAGACCTGCACACCGTGCTGTCGTCGGGCTCCCCTACCCCTGGCAGGTGGGACACCAGAAGAGATTGCGGCCCTCCATCGCCCGCTGCTGAATCTCCGTGCCGCAGATCAGGCACGGCAGTCCCTGGCGTCGATAGGCGTACACCTCGCCGCCGTGGTCATCCCTGCGTGGTGCGCGTCCCATTGCCCCTGGGGTGTGCTCGGGGCGGACGGTGTCGATGCGACCTGCCTCGACACCCGCCCGCATAAGTTCGGCGAGATCGTTCCAGATCGAGGTGAACTCCGCGGTGCGCAGCCCCCGCCCGGGGAGAAAGGGCGAGATCCCGAGGCGGAAGAGGGTCTCGGCACGGTAGATGTTTCCCACTCCCGCGAAGAGGCTCTGGTCCATCAGCAGCGAGGCTATGCTCCGACCCGAACGCTGCACCCTCACCCTGACCGGCCCCGGATCGGCGTCCGCGCGGATGGGATCGGCTCCGAGCCTGGCGATGACCTCCGCCTGTTCCACCTCCGAGATGAGGCGGCACCACTGCGGACCGCGCAGGTTGGCTGCGGTGGCACCATCGGAGATGTGCAGCCGGACCTGGCCGCGGGTTTCAGACTCCCCCTCGAAGCGCAGCGTACCGATCAGCCCGAGGTGAATGTGGATGATGTGGCGGGGTGTGGGCGCATCGACGTCGATGAAGAGGTGCTTTCCATGGGCTTCTGCGAGCCTGAGGGGGTGGGAGGTGATCTCCGCGGCCTCCGGGGCGAACCTGCCCTGCGGTGACGTCACCGTCAGTTCGCTTCCCCGCAGGCGGGAGTTGAACTCGCGGGCCAGGCGATGGATGACATGACCTTCGGGCACGATCGGCGGGCCCTTCTGTTGGTTCGGGGGTACTAACAGGAAGCTTATCGACGCACCACGCAGCGGTGGCACACGGCCACGCCGTCGTTGACCGGCCGACGGGGAGCAGGAGCCCGCGCCTCGGGTAGAGTCAGGGCGGTGAAAAACCCGCCCACGCTCACGCCGGGAGTTGACCCCATGCGCACTGGATTCGACCGCGACCTCTACATCAGAATGCAATCGCAGCACATCAACGAACGCCGCGCGCAGATCGGTGGCAAACTCTACCTGGAGATGGGTGGCAAACTCTTCGATGACATGCACGCCTCCCGCGTGCTGCCCGGATTCACCCCGGACAACAAGATCGCCATGCTTGAGGAGCTCCGGGATGAGCTGGAGATCCTGGTCACCATCAACGCCAAGGATCTGCAGCGCAACAAGACCAGGGCGGACCTCGATATCTCCTATGAGGATGATGTCCTGCGCCTGATCGATGTCTTCCGTGAGGCGGGATTCCTCACCGAGCACGTCGTGCTCACCCAGCTCGAGGACACCAACACTCAGGCGCTCGCCTTCATGCAGCGTCTTGAACGCCTCGGCATCAGCGTCGCCCGCCACCGGGTGATTCCCGGCTACCCCACCAACGCCCGACGGATCGTCAGCGAGGAGGGTTTTGGACTCAACGACCATGTGGCGACCACCCGGAATCTCATCGTGGTCACCGCGCCGGGCCCTGGCTCGGGCAAACTGGCCACCTGCCTCAGCCAGATCTACGGCGACTACCAACGCGGTGTCACCTCGGGGTATGCGAAATTTGAAACCTTCCCCATCTGGAATCTCCCGCTGGAGCACCCGGTGAACCTCGCCTACGAGGCGGCGACCGCCGATCTGGACGATATCAATGTCATAGACCCCTACCATCTGAGCGCCTACGAGGAAAGGGCCACCAGCTACAACCGCGATGTCGAGGTCTTTCCGCTGCTGAGAACGATGCTGCAGATGCTCGCGGGTGAATGCCCCTACCAGTCGCCCACGGACATGGGCGTGAACATGGTCGGTTATGCGATCTCCGATGATCAGGTCTGCCGCGAGGCCGCGCGTCAGGAGATCGTGCGCCGCTACCTCAAGGCACTTGTCGATGAACGCCGCGATGACCTCGATGACACGGTCTCCTCCAGGATCGCCCTCGTGATGAGCAAGGCGGGCTGTTCGGTCGAGGACCGCGTCGTGGTCGGGAGCGCGCTCGCCGTCGAGGAGCGGACCCAGGCACCGGCCTCGGCGATCGAGCTTCACGACGGCCGCGTCGTCACCGGCAAGACCTCGGCGCTGCTCGGCTGCTCAGCGGCGATGCTGCTCAACGCACTCAAGGAGCTCGCCGGGATCGATCCCACGGTGGACCTGCTCTCCCCCGAGTCGATCGAGCCGATTCAAACGCTGAAGACGCAACACCTGGGCTCCCGCAACCCGCGGCTGCACACCGACGAGGTTCTCATCGCGTTGTCCGTCTCCGCGGCCACCTCCGACAACGCCAGGCTGGCACTGCGGGAGCTCAGGAATCTCCGGGGCTGCGATGTCCACACCACCACCATCCTCGGTTCCGTCGATGAGGGCATCTTCCGCAATCTCGGTGTGCTGGTGACCTCGGAGCCGAAGTACCAGCGCAGGATGCTCTACCGCAAGCGGTAGATACTCATCCCCAGATGAAGGTCTCGAGCCTTGCCCGGGCCTGATCGTCGGGCAGCTGTTCGGGCGGAGACTTCATCAGGTAGGAGCTGGCGGGGAGCACGGGCCCGCCGATGCCACGGTCGAGGGCGATCCGGGCCGCACGAATGGCATCGATGATGATGCCCGCTGAGTTCGGTGAATCCCAGACCTCCAGCTTGTACTCGAGGTTCAGGGGCACGCCGCCGAAGGCCGTGCCCTCCAGGCGCACATACGCCCATTTGCGATCATCGAGCCACTCCACATAGTCGGACGGGCCGATGTGGACGTTGCGGTCGGAGACCTTGCCCGCCAGCGGCCCCTCGCTGAGGTTGGAGGTGACCGCCTGCGTCTTGGAGATCTTCTTGGATTCGAGGCGGTTGCGGTCGAGCATGTTCTTGAAGTCCATGTTGCCGCCCACGTTTAGCTGCATGGTGCGGTCCAGCCGCACTCCCCGCTCCTCGAACAGACGCGCCAGTACGCGGTGGGTGATCGTGGCGCCCACCTGTGATTTGATGTCGTCGCCGATGATGGGCAGGCCCGCGTCCGTGAACTTCTGCGCCCACTCCGGGTCGGAGGCGATGAACACCGGCAGTGCGTTGACGAAGGCGCAGCCGGCGTCCAGAGCGGCCTGCGCGTAGAACTTGTCCGCCTCCTCCGAACCCACGGGCAGATAGGAGACGAGGACGTCGACCTCGGCCTCGCGCAGGGTTTCCGCCACATCCACGGGCGCTTCCGGCGACTCCGTGATCACCTGACGGTAGTGCTCGCCCAGACCGTCGAGGGTCGGGCCGCGCTGCACCGTGATCCCGGTGGTGGGCACGTCGGCGATCTTGATGGTGCAGTTCATCGAGGCCTCGGTGGCGTCGGCGAGGTCCCTGCCGACCTTGGCGTCGTCCACGTCAAAGGCCGCGACGAACTCCAGGTCACCTACGTGGTACTCGCCGAACTGCACGTGCATCAGCCCGGGAACCTGCTCCTGTGCGGGGGCCTCGCGGTAGTACTCCACCCCCTGGATCAGGGAGGTTGCGCAGTTGCCGACGCCGGCGATGGCGACTCGGATGGTGGTTGAACTCATGGTGGGTTTTTCTCCTTGTTCAGGGCCCGGGAAACGGCACTCACCGCAACGTTACGGAGACCGGGGTGCCGATTGAATGCCCCCGGGCATCATGACCGATCAAGTGCCACCCCTGAACAGGGGGCAGCCGGCGGCACCGCCCCCGGCGGGTGCGTCGTGATGCGCGGCCACCGGGGCGTCGACAAGCGGCGCAGCGAGTTGCGAAGGGTGTTTTTCGCGTGGGCACCGCCGCTGATTAGACTGCTAAGCCGTGGCTATCGGCAAAATACTCCTCTACTATGCGCTCACTCCCCTCTCCGATCCGAAGGCCGTCCAACTCTGGCAGCGTGACCTCTGCGAATCCCTCAACCTCAGGGGCCGCATTCTGGTTTCCCACCACGGCATCAACGGGACGGTCGGCGGAAGCATCGATGCGTGCAAGCGCTACATCCGGAAAACCCGCGAGTATCCCGCCTTTCGCCGTATGCAGTTCAAGTGGTCCGAGGGCGGAGCCGATGACTTTCCCAAGCTGTCGGTGAAGGTCCGCGATGAGATCGTCGCCTTCGGTGCCCCGGACGAGGTCAGGGTCGATGAGAACGGGGTCATCGGTGGTGGCGTGCACCTGGCACCCGGGGAAGTGAACAAACTGGTTGAGGAGCGCGATGATGTCGTCTTCTTCGACGGGCGCAACGCCATGGAGGCACAGATCGGCAGGTTCAGGGATGCCATCGTTCCCGATGTCGGGACGACCCACGATTTCATTGCAGAGATAGAGTCGGGAAAGTATGACGACCTCAAGGACAAACCGGTGGTCACCTACTGCACCGGGGGTGTAAGGTGCGAGATCCTGAGTTCCCTGATGATCAACCGTGGCTTCAGGGAGGTCTACCAGATCGACGGTGGAATCGTCCGCTACGGTGAGGAGTTCGGCAACCAAGGACTCTGGGAGGGGTCACTCTATGTCTTCGACAAGCGGATGCACATGGAGTTCGGCGAGGACTACAAACGCCTGGGACACTGCATCCACTGCGGTACGCCGACCAACAAGTTCGAGCACTGCCTCAACGAGGATGAATGCCGGGATCTTGTCCTCATGTGTCCGGACTGCTTCACCGACGTGGAGACCAGACACTGCGGGCGTGACGGGTGCGCGGCCATCGCGGCCGATTTCTCCGCGCGGGGGATCGATCCCCTGGCTACCCCGGAAAAGAAATGAGGGTACGCTGCCCCTCATGAGCATCGTCAAGATCAACGCCCTGTCCGTCCCCGCCGCAGCGGGGCCCGAACTGGAGAAACGCTTCGCTGCGCGCCAGCACGCGGTCGACTCCGCCCCCGGATTCGAGGGGTTCCAGCTCCTCCGCCCCGTCGCCGGCGAGGATCGCTATTTCGTGGTCACCCAGTGGCGCGATGAGGCCTCCTATGAGGCGTGGCGTGAGGCCGAGAAGGGCGGTGGGCAGGGTGCGCACGGTGCCCATGGCTCCGATGCCAGGCCCGTGGCCAGCGGCTCGAGTCTTCTTGAGTTCGAGGTCGTGCTCGGATCGGGTGGCGGGCGCAGCTGAACCCCGCCCCACTCCGTGACTAATGGCCGAGAATGGCCACCGTGAGCACCGAGGTGGCCCACAGCATGCTGAAGGGGATCAGCATCCACAACACGCCCATCCATGCACGCCACCGCAGGTAGCGCCGGTACTTGTCATAGAGGATCCAGGCGCAGCCGAGCATTCCGCCGAAGGCGATGGTGCTGGTGCTGATCGGCCACCACAGCTCAGCCGCACGGGAACACAGCCACACCGCCTCGCCTGCGTCACAGAACGGCCCGCCCTGCGCACGGGCGACCCATGCGAGCAGATAGGCGGAGACGAAGGTCACCACGGGGACGGCCACCATGTAGATCAGGGCCTGCCTGGTGGACTGGGTGTTCTTCCGTTGCAGCTCGAGTGGATCGGGTTGATCCGCTAGATCATCGAAGCTGTCGGCGGCGGGAGGACGACGGTTGGAGTAATCGGCTTCCTGGCTCAGATCATTTTCGGGATGATCCGGATTGAGCCGGTTATCCTTCTTATTCACCACAATCTCCTAACTCCATGGACTATGACGTTAGTCGGTGGCGGGCGGCGAAGCCATCACTGCTCTACCGACCAGGGTAGATGATGGTCGGAACGGGTGAGTTTCGGATGATCTCCATCGTTTCGGAACCGACAAAGACCCGGGACAGTGCGTCCATCGGCTGGGATCCGAGACAGAGCAGATCACCCTTTTTCCATTTGAGCGCATCGATGGCACCCACCCAGCCCCACCCCGAGCCGACCTCACTGCTCACGGAGAGGTCGGGGTGCAGTTCCTGGGCGTAGTCGCGCGCGCGATCAAGCATCGCCAGGGAGTGCTCGCGCCATTCCGAGGACAGCTCCGAGGTCAGATCGAGCTTCCCATTCCCGGGGGAGCTGGTGATTCCGGTCGAGCTGAAGGAAAGGATGCGCAGGGGAATCCCCCAGATGCTCGCCATCTCTGCGGCATACGCCAGACCCTGTTCATGCCCGCTGCCCGATTCGCTGGTGTAGGCGTAGTTAACGCGGGTTACTCCCTTCTTGGAGAGCTTTGCACCTCTGGGGACAAGTCCGAGGGGCACCGGCGAGGAATGGAGCAGCGCATCGGCCGTGGATCCCGCGAGGAACTGGCCCTTGGGCGCCGTGGCGTCGGAACCGATCAGGATCAGATCCGCGTTGAACTCATGGGCGGCCTGGGTGAGCAGCACGGACTCCGAGGGACCGTCGGCGAAGGTGGAGACGGTGTCGTCCCAGTGGGATTTGCCCACACCGGCCCGGCGCAGACCCTTGATCATGCGCTCGGCGTAGGTCTCATCCAGATTCTTGAACCACTTGTGGTATTTCCCCCCGAGCTTTGAGATCGATGAGGAGGGCCACGGGCGCACGAAAGTTGTGATGCCACGGACCCTGATATCGGTGCTGCGGGCTAACCAGGCAGCGAATTCGAATACTTCTTCATTGGCTGCGGCCTTGCCGCCGGACGTGGTGTCTTCGGGACGGCAAGAAACGAGAACACGGAGGGGAGAGTTCATCTAATTCCGAATTGAGAGGCGTGCATTGATCAGGAATCCGGATTCGGTTCCTTCCAGTTACCGTACACTTCGGCCAAACCATTGATGATGTCCACCATCTTTTCCAGCTCGCCGAGCTGCTCCGGGGGCAGCGTGGCAAGGAGTCGTGCGAACTCGGCGTCCCTTTCGGTGTTGACGCGGTCCAGTTCCCTGCGGCCATGTTCGGTGAGCTCGACCTGGACACCGCGTCGATCCGTGGTGTCCCGGATGCGTTCGACCAACCGGAGCTGCTCGAGCTGGTGCAGGGCATTGGAGGCGGTGGGCATGCGGATGTCCTCCAGCTCCGCGATCCGGCTGATTCTCGAGGGGCCGTTCTCCGCCAGCCTGCTGAGAATGGTCAGTTGCGGACCTGAAAGATCCGACGTCGCGGAACGACGAGAATAGAGGACGTAGAGCTTGGTCAGCGCCGGGCGGACCTCAGCGGCAAGATCCTCAGGGGTTACATCGGTCATGGGGCTGATTCTAGCCACTGTTGGAAACATTTTCCGCCAAGAAAACAAACTGCGGTTTGGGATCTCTCCCATCCGCCTCCCGAGAAAGGGCACGGACCAGTGAAAACGGGTCGCACATGCCCAACTGCTGGCCGTTCTCTGACGCCGACCCCTTGTGGGTGAAGCACAAAATGAAGGGGTCGGAGAGGCTGGCGCGGCGGGTCTACACTGTGGTGTGTGGTGGAATACCGAAATGAGATCAGTCACCAGTTGACCCGTCGCCATGTGCTCCAACTCTTCCATGAGGGCCTGATGTCACGCGACGCCATCTGCGATGCCGATTTCCTTCTGGTCACGGCGGGGCGCTATCACGGTCAACCCTCGGACCACCCCTGTCCGGTCTGCGGTGGCACCGATCTGCGTACCGTGCTGTGGGTTTATGGCGAGGACATCGGCAGAGCCTCCGGGTCGGCCCGGAGCGAGGAGGAGATCGCGAAGCTGGTGTCCGGCCATCGCGAGTGCACCGTGCATACCGTCGAGGTTTGTCCGGATTGCCGGTGGAATCATCTACTCAAGGCTGTCACCGCGGTATCCAGTTGACTCTCAGATTCCGAAGAGATGCCTAAATAACAGTATCCTCTACTTTTAGTACTTCAGATAAACCTCCAAATCTGCTTGAACGGACACAACAGGTGACGAACAAAAAGAACACTTCCTCCAAACCTGCACGGAAGCAGGCGTCGAAGAAGAAAACAGTGCGCAACAGTATCATCGCGGCGATCGTTGCGGTGATCGCCATTCCCGCACTGGTCTTTATGACCGCCTACATCGTCGTGGATGTCCCCGAACCGGAGGAACTCGTCTCGCCCCAGGTCTCGCAGATCTACGCCGCGGACGGCGAGACCGAGCTGGCCAGGGTGGTTCCCCCGGAGGGAAACCGGCAGATGGTGAGCCTGGACAAGGTCCCCGATGCGGTGAGCAACGCCGTCCTGGCGGCCGAGGACCGCGAGTTCTACACAAATCCCGGCTTCTCGATCACCGGCTACGCTCGCGCGGCGCTCGGAGTGATTACCGGTGATGCCTCCGCGGGAGGTGGCTCGACGATCACCCAGCAGTACGTGAAGAAGGCCGTGGTGGGCGATGAGCGTTCCATCATGCGAAAGGCGAAGGAGTTCGTCTACTCCGCGAAGATGGCCAATGAGTGGTCCAAGGACGAGGTGCTCGAGGCTTACCTCAATACGGTGTACTTCGGCAGGAACGCCTATGGTGTACAGGCCGCCTCACAGGCCTATTTCGGCAAACCGGTCGAGGAGCTGGGGCCGGCGGAGGGTGCCGTTCTCGCGGCCAGCATCCAGCGTCCCAGTGAGCTAGATCCGTGGACGAACCCCGAGGAGGCGAAGAGTCGGTGGGCCTATGTGCTCGACGGCATGGTTGACATCGGTGCCATCACCGAGGCCGAGCGCGCGCAGGCCACCTACCCCGACACCGTTGACCCTGCGAACAATCGCGCCTACACGGAGGCATCGGGTACCAACGGACTGATCAAGAATCATGTTATGGCCGAGCTCTCCGATGTCGGAATCACCAGCGAGGATGTGGAGACCCGGGGTCTGCAGATCACCACCACCATTGATCCGGTGGCCCAGCAGGGTGCGGTCGATGCGGTGCGCGACCAGCTGGCCAATCAGGCCGACAATGTCCGGGCTGCACTGGTCTCGGTGGATCCGGGTACCGGAGCGGTGCGCGCCTACTACGGCGGCGAGGACGCGGCGGGATGGGATTTCGCGAACGCTCCCCTGCAGACGGGTTCAACATTCAAGATCTTCGGCCTGGCGGCGGCGCTGCAGCAGGGTATCCCCCTGTCCCAGGTCTACAGCGCGGCGCCGGTGACCGTCGGAAACATGGTGATCAACAATGTTCCGGGGTTCAACTGCGGTGCGTGTTCCATTGCCGATGCCCTGAAGTACTCCCACAACACCAGCTTCATCCGTCTGCAGCAGGATCTGGAGAACGGACCGCAGGACACCGCGGACATGGCGCACGCCCTGGGTATCCCCCGCTCCCTCCCCGGAATCCCGGCCACGCTCACCGAGAACGGGGCCACGCCCTACGACGGGATCATCCTGGGACAGTACGAGTCCCGCGTGATCGATATGGCAACCGCGCTGGCCACCGTCGCCGATGAGGGTGTCTGGCACGAAACGCACTTCGTGCAGCGGGTGGAGACCATCTCCGGTGAGGTCCTCTATGAAAAGGAACCGAGCGAGGGCGAACGTCGTGCATCGGCCAAGGTCACCGAGAATCTGCTGGATGCGATGGCGCCCATCGCCGCCTACTCCAACGGCAACAACCTCGCCGGTGGGCGGCCCTCCGCTGCGAAGACGGGCACCACGCAGCTCGGGGACACCGGCAACAACAAGGACGCATGGATGATCGGTGCGACGCCGCAGCTGGCAACCGCCGTCTGGGTCGGCACCGAGGACAACTCCCCGCTGCTCACCCAGTGGGGCGGGAACATGTACGGATCCAATGTGCCCGCGTCGATCTGGAAGCAGACGATGGACACCGCACTGGAAAATGATGCCATCGAGGAATTCCCCACCGCCGGATACATCAACTACGGCAACCCCCCGGCACAGTCGCAGGTGTGGACACCGCAGAACCCGGTCGCCCCGCAGAGCTCGACTGTCGCGCCCGAGGAGCCACAGAACGTGGTTCCGGAAACGCCCGCCGGTGGAACGGAGGGCGGTGCGGTCCCGCCGGTGGAGGAACCCGTCCCGGCTCCCGCGGGTCCGGTCGAGGACATCGAGATCGCCCCGGGGATAGTGATCCCCGGTGATCTGTTCGGGAACGGATAGAACCCGACACAGGTCTTGAGCAGGCACCAACTACCGGCAGGAGCCGAATGTCGACGGAGAGCAATGTTGCGGTTTCGCGGGTGTCCCCCGCGGCCACGGAACCCATCGCCAGGGGATTCATCAACGCCATTGGCGGCAGACTCGGCCGCTATGCGCGGGTGGGCACCCAGAAGTTCTGGACTCCCCTGCGCGTCCTCGTGCTCACCTCGCTGGTGTTCCTCGCCATCGGTTTCCTGACCAAGGCCAATTGCATCCAGGGTGTCCGCGCCGAGGACGGTTCCATCACCCTGGACTGGTCCGGAAACCGGCAGTACGTCTCCGCCTGCTACAACGATCTCGTCCCGCTCTACGGTGGACGTGGACTCGACCAGCCGGGGTTCCCCTACGCCTACTCCTGGGTGGAGGGCGATCTGACCAGGTACATGGAGTACCCGGTGCTCGGGGGTCTGTACCAGTGGATCGCGGGGATCCTCACCCGCTTCACCTACCCGGTTGTGGAGGCCATCCCCTTCCACTCGATCCCCGAGGTGGGCCTGTACTTCATCATTTCCGCTCTCGGCCTGGGCTTCTTCTGGGTGCTCGTCGTTCGCATGGTCGCCGAACTCGCGGGGAACCGCATCTGGGATACGGTCCTGGTCGCGGCCTCCCCCCTGGTTGCCGTGCATGCCTTCACCAACTGGGACACCCCGGCGATCGCTGCTGCGGTGGGTTCGCTCCTCGCGGTGAAAAGGGGCTCGCCGCTGTGGGCGGGAGTGCTCATCGGCCTGGGAACATCCTTCAAGCTCTGGCCACTCTATCTCCTGGGCGCATTCCTTGTCCTGGCGATCCGGAGCGGGAAGATGAGGTCCTTCCTGGTCATGGTCGGGGGAACGGCGGTTTCCTGGCTAGTGGTCAACCTGCCCGTGATGATCGCCTACCCCGATGCCTGGTACGAGTTCATTCGCCTCAACAGCACCCGGGGTGCGGAATGGACCACCGTCTACCAGGTTCTCGACCGCAACATCCCCTTGTCCCTGAATAACGTGGAGGCTCTGAACACGGTCAGTTTCCTGCTGTTTCTCGGGGCCTGCATCGCGATCGGTGTTTTCGGCCTGATGGTGCGCCGCCGTCCCCGGGTCGCCGAGCTCGCCTTCCTCATCGTCGCGTCCTTCATTCTGCTGAACAAGGTGTGGAGCCCGCAGTACTCGCTGTGGCTGGTGCCGCTGGCCGTGCTGGCGATACCCAGGTGGAGGCTGCTCCTGACCTGGATGACTGTGGACGCGATGGTGTGGCCGATCCTGATGTGGCACATGCTGGGGGCGGACAACATGGGCATCCCCCACGGTGTGCTCGACATCGCCATCCTCGCCCGCGACGCACTGATTATCACCCTGGTCGTGCTGGTGGTGCGGCAGATGCTCGGGCGCTGCCCCGACCGGGTCAGGGATGCCCACGGGGGCACCGACCCCCTCTCTGGCGTGTTCGGTGAGCAGGACCGACGACGGCTTGTCGACGCCCGCACCACGGGTGTCCACACCCCTGCGGGGACGGGAGGCACCCGATGAGCACCACGGTCATGATCATCACCATGTCGAGCGTGTTCATCGGCTTCCTGTTCTTCGGCGGGGCCTTCGCGAGCTTCATGTACAAGAAGCCGCAGGCTCAGATCTGGACGCTGTTCTCGGTCGCGATCGTCCTGATCACGGTGATTCCCGTGGTTATCGCCGTGGGGTGGGGAACGCTGATCAATTAGCGCGCGGCCGAGGTGGATGCGGGAACTTCCGGGGGGTGGTATCCGTTGGACACAGTGAGTAGCACCCGCCTGGCGAAAGGGTAGATCCACACATGAAGACACGGACTTCGATTGCGGGACTTCTCGCGGTTTCCGCGCTCTCACTGGCTTCGGTTTCAGATAGCGGACAATCGGCACCCGGTCACAGTGTGACGGAACGGATGGAGGAATCCGCCGAGGTGGCGGACAATTCCTAGGTCGCTCACCGGTTGGTGAAATCGACTTTTGTCCGACGTTGGGGTACCTTGAATAGGTTGCTGACGCAACGACCCTCCTGCCACGTCGACCGATGTGGCCGAAACACAAAATACTAGACCATAGGAGGTGATGAGGTCCGTGCGTCAATACGAACTCATGATCATTCTCGATCCTTCTCAGGATGAGCGCACCGTAGCCCCGTCCCTGGATAAATTCCTCGAGGTTGTCCGCAAGGACAAGGGCGATGTCGTGAAGGTTGATGTCTGGGGCAAGCGCCGTCTGGCCTACCAGATCAACAAGAAGGAAGAGGGCATCTACGCCGTCGTCGATCTCAAGTGCGAGTCCGCGACCGTGCTCGAGCTCGATCGTGTTCTGAACCTCAACGATGGTGTCCTGCGCACCAAGGTTCTGCGAATCGATAAGTAAAAGAACGAAACTCAGGCTTACGAGAGGTAGTTGGAGAACATGGCAATCGGAGATACCAATATCACCGTGGTCGGCAACCTTGTCGCCGACCCGGAACTTCGCTTCACCCCCTCGGGTGCGGCGGTGGCCAACTTCCGTATTGCCTCAACCCCGAGGCGTCGAGATCCACAGACGAATCAGTGGGTTGACGGCGAAGCTCTGTTCCTTGCCTGCAACGTCTGGCGACAGGCGGCTGAAAACGTCGCGGAATCACTGACCAAGGGCATGCGCGTGATTGTGCAGGGCCGACTGCGTCAGCGTTCCTATGAAACCCGTGAAGGTGAGAAGCGGACCGTCTTCGAGGTCGAGGTCGACGAGGTCGGCCCCTCCCTGGCATTCGCCACCGCACAGGTCAGCCGCACTCCGCGCGGAGAAAGCGGCGGTAACTTCGGCGGGGGCAACCCCGGCGGCAACAGCGCCCAGGGCGGGTTCGCGGGTGGACAGAACAACCCTTCCTACAACCAGCCCCAGGGTAACCAGGGTGGTTTCGGTGGAAACCAGAACCCCCAGGGCAACAACTCCAACCAGGGTGGCTTCGGCGGAGGGAATCAATCCCCTGCTCCAAGCAATGACCCCTGGAACTCCGCACCACCGGCCGGCTCCGGCGGTTTCGGCGGTGCGGACGATGAGCCTCCGTTCTAAACTTTTCCTCTTCCTTCACAACTCACAAACCTAATACCACGAAAGGCAGGGATCATGAAGCTGATCCTCACCGCCGCCGTTGAGAACCTCGGTGTCGCTGGCGACATCGTCGAGGTCAAAAACGGCTACGGACGTAACCTGCTGCTCCCCCGTGGCCTGGCAATTCCTGCCACCCCCGGTGCTGAGAAGCAGATCGAGGGCATCAAGCGTGCCCAGGAGGCTCGCGCAATCCGCGACCTCGACCATGCTCACGAAATCAAGGCGCAGCTCGAGGCACTCGAGGGTGTCTCCGTCGCAGTGCGCACCTCTGAGAGCGGTAAGCTGTTCGGTTCCGTCAAGGCTGAGGACATCGTCGCAGCCGTGAAGGCGGCCGGCGGCCCTAACCTGGACAAGCGTGCCATTGTTCTCCCGAAGAACCTGGTCAAGACCACCGGCAAGTACCAGGTAGAAGCAAAGCTCCACGGCGATACCGTATCCCGCGTGAAGTTTGAGGTCGTCGCAGCGTAAGACAACGCGCACGCGACGGCGGTGCCTGCAAAGAATTTGCGAAGCACCCAACGACAACAGCATTTTTCGGCCCCACTCCACACAGCAGGAGTGGGGCCGAAAACTATCTCCACCCACTCCATTCACCGCCTGTGGATAACATGACTCAATTGTGGATAGTTTACTTCCCCTTCTCCCGCCGTATAACCACAGGCAGAGCGGCCGGAGCTGTGGCGGAACTTTGGAAACGTGCAGGTGAGAGCAGTTATCCACCGCTCGGTGAAACTTATCCACAGCGTCGACATGCCGTGTGAACTGGGGAAATACGGTTGAAAGTGACCTTATGGGCGGGGTTGTCCACAAGTTGTCCACAGGTGGTGTGGGCAAAGCTGTTCACAACGGTGAAACTGGGGAAAGATACACAACCAACCCCAGTTGTTAACCAGGCTAGGTTGTGGATAGGTTCACGCCGGAATCAGGAGCCGGGGATATGAAGATTGCTCACGGACGAAGTAGAGTTGGCAGGATCAGAGAAGAGGGGCCGAGCGATGTCAGCTGATTTTTCAGCAGCCAGTTTTGATGATGATTATGTTCCGCCGTCAGAACCGATGGAGAGCTACACCGCGGAGCCGGGCGAAGGTTTCGGGGCGCGCAGGAAGAAGGACGGCGACAACGGTCGGGAGTACCGCGACTTCCGCTCTCCGCCCTATGACAATAATGCGGAGATGGGCGTGCTGGGTGCCATGCTGCTCAGCCCCAACACCGTCATCGATATCCTCGATCTCCTCAGCCCGGAGGATTTCTACCGGCCCGCCCACCAGCTGATCTTCCAGGCGGTCATTGATCTCTTCAGTGACAACAAGGACATAGATCCAGTCATCGTCTCCGGTCGCCTTGACCGCACCAACGACCTGGAGCGGGTGGGTGGGGCACCGTATCTGCACACCCTCATCCAATCGGTGCCCACCGCCGCCAATGCGCGCTACTACGCCGAGATCGTTTCTGAGAAGGCCGTGCTGCGCAGGCTCGTGGACGCCGGAACAAGGGTGGTCCAGCTGGGATACGAGGGCGATGAGGGAGCGGAGATCGATGCCGTCATCGACCGCGCCCAGCAGGAGGTCTTCGCGGTCAGCCAGAGGAATCAGAGCGAGGACTACGCGGTCCTCGCCGATATCCTGGGTGACACCATGGAGGAGCTGGAGCAGATCTCCACCGACGGTGGTCTCTCCGCGGGCATTCCCACGGGCTTCAAGGACCTGGATGATCTCACAAATGGCCTCCGGGGCGGACAGATGGTCATTGTTGCGGCCCGACCCGGTGTGGGTAAGTCGACGTTGGCCCTGGATTTCATGCGTTCGGCCTCCATCAGAAACGATCTCGCCTCGGTCATTTTCTCCCTGGAGATGTCGAAGTCCGAAATCGTGATGAGGCTGCTTTCCGCGGAGACGGAGATCCGGCTCTCCGATATGCGTGGTGGACGGATGGATGAACAGGCGTGGGAGAAGATGGTTCAACGCCTGGACAAGGTGGCAAAGGCCCCTCTGTTCATCGATGATTCCGCGAACCTGACCATGATGGAGATCCGGTCCAAGGCGAGGAAACTCAAGCAGAAGCACGATCTCAAGTTGATCGTCGTGGACTACCTCCAGCTGATGTCCTCGGGAAAACGTGTGGAGTCCCGCCAGCAGGAGGTCTCGGAGTTCTCCCGTCAGTTGAAGCTGCTGGCCAAGGAACTCGATGTTCCCCTCATCGCCATTTCCCAGCTCAACCGTGGTCCGGAGGCTCGTACGGACAAGCGGCCGCAGTTGGCGGATCTTCGTGAATCCGGTTCATTGGAGCAGGATGCGGATATCGTCATGCTTCTCTACCGTCCGGATTCCCAGGACAAGGACAACGAGCGCGCCGGTGAGGCCGATATCATCCTGGCAAAGCACCGTGGTGGCCCCATCGATACCGTTCAGGTGGCCCACCAGCTGCACTACTCCCGCTTTGTGGATATGGCACGCGGCTAAGCGGAGCCGGGACCGGGCTATGGACATCGACGAGGGTTTTCACCGCGGCAGGGGCAGGGGTGGCCGCGCCGGACGGGGTGATCTGCGCAAACTCATCCTCTCCCTGCTGGCGGAGCAGCCCATGCACGGATACCAGTTGATCACGGTTATCGGTGAACGCACGGAGGGGCGTTGGACCCCCAGCCCCGGGGCCGTCTACCCGATCCTGTCCCTCCTCGAGGATGAGGGGCTGATCACCATCTCCCTGGATCAGGGGCGGAAGATGGCCCGGCTCACCCCGGTGGGCGAGGCGCTGGTGGCCAGATGCGGCAGCCAGTGGGCGGAGATCGTTGACAGCTACCGTAGTCCCGAACAGGGACCCGTGACCGAGCACGCCCTCAGGTCCGAGTTCCACAGGCTCCATGAGATCGTCAAGGGGTCGCCGCCGGAGAAGGGGGAGGAGGTTCTCCGGGTGCTGCGCCGGGCCGCGGAGGATATCTCTGCGCTCTGAGAGACTCAGTCCGCGAGGATCTTTCCCTTCTGCTCGGGCAGGGTGAACGCGGCGATCGCGGCAATGGCGAACGCGGCGGAGAACACGCTGAAAAGCATGATCGGACCCCCGAGGGAGACAATCGGAGGCACGATCAGCGGGGCGATGATGGAGGCGATGCGCCCGAAGCCCGCCGCAGCCCCCGTGCCCGTACCACGCACATTGGTGGGGTAGAGCTCGGGTCCGATCGCGTAGAGCGCGCCCCAGGCGCCGAGGTTGAAGAAGGAAAGCAGACATCCGGCGACCAGGATCTGCCATTCCACGCCGGCGAGGCCGTAGAAGATCGCGGAGACGGCGGAACCCGCGAGGAAGACGGCCAGGGTGATGCGCCTGCCCCATTTTTCAATGAGCCATGCGGCCACGGCGTAGCCCGGCAGCTGCGCCAGGGTGATGATCAGGGTGAACTGGAAGGATTTGACCAGGGTGAAACCGTCCGCGACCAGCAGTGAGGGAATCCAGATGAAGGCGCCGTAGTAGGAGAGGTTGATGCAGAACCAGACGATCCACAGCGCGGTGGTTCTCCTGCGGAGCGGCGCGGACCAGATCGACACCCTGTCGCCGTCGACGCCCCGCAGGACGTCGACGGGAGCTTCGGCGGGGGCGTCGTCAAGCTGTTTTCCCTCCCTCAAGGCGGCGTCCTCGAAGGAGGCGACGATCCTCTCCGCCTCGTCGTGGCGGCCGTTCCTCTCCAGGAAGCGAACGGATTCCGGTAGTCCGATGCGGACGTAGACCGCATATGCTGCGGGAACACAGCCCAGCGCGAGTGCCCACCGCCATCCGTTGTCCGAGGTGGTGACAACGAAGGTTCCGATGACCGCGGCGAGGATCCAGCCCACCGCCCAGAAGGCCTCAAGCAGCACGACCATCCGGCCACGGATGCGACGCGGGGAGAATTCGGAGATCAGCGTCGATGCCACGGGCAGCTCCGCACCGAGGCCCAGCCCGACGATGAAACGCAACGCCATCAGCATGATCAGGGACACCGACAGCGCCGAGGCGCCGGTGGCGAGGCCGTACACCAGGAGGGACAGGGCGAAAACATGCCGGCGCCCGAACCTGTCGGCCAGAAGTCCGCCGAAGGACGCGCCGAGCGCCATCCCCACGAAGCCGATGGAACCGAGGAGAGAGGCCTCGGTGGGGCTCAGGCTCCAGTGTGTGGCCAGTGCCGCCATGACGAAGGAAATCAGGCCGACGTCCATGGCATCGAGGGCCCAACCGATTCCGGAACCTCCGAGCAGCCTCTTGTGCTTCGAGGTGAGCGGGAGACGATCGAGCCTCTCATTGCGAGTTAGATTCATGCTCAAAAACACTACCCCGCACCCCGCGAAAACCGGAGGGTCCGGAGCAGGAAAACTCAACGGTGAACATACGGCGGTACGTCAGACCGCAGTTGTCAGGCTCTGCGAGGTGGTCGGGCATGGTCTGGCATGGTCTGGCGTGGTCTGTCGTGGTCGAACACCACCGGGCGCGCCGGCCGGGGTGGGTTTCAGCGCACGGTCCGGAAAAACGGGCGATGAGAACCTGCCCGGTGTGTGGGTGGGGAGTCAACAACCCCACATGGGGGAGGGGCACTGCCTGAGTCCGGGTGAATCCGTCGGCAAAACGGTGGGTAATGGGTGAGGCGGTCAGTTGTCCGATAGCACCTTGTACCCCGCGGTTTCCACAGCGGCCGCGATCTGTTCATCGGTGAATCCCTCGCCGGTGACAACCACGCGACCGTTCTCGAGATCGACGTCGACCCCCTGGGTGCCCGGCACCTCCGAGATCTCCTCTACGACCGAACTCACGCAGTGTTCGCAGGTCATGCCCTCAACACTGTAATTCTTCGTACTCACATCCACGTCCTTCCACGCATGGCCCCCGGGAACGGGAGGATGTCATCGGCGTAGAATGGCACACACTCCGATGCATGTTCCGGGGGCGTCTGAATATTGCTTCGTTCCGGGAATACCCGAACCCGATTAGGGGTTGGCATCTATTAGAACCATACAAATAGTTAACAGGAGAATTCCATGGCAACAGTGGATGTAACAGAAGACACATTTGAAACGACCGTCACCGGCGAGGGAATCGTCCTCGTTGATGCCTGGGCCTCATGGTGCGGTCCCTGCCGCCAGTTCGCCCCCACCTATGAGAAGGTTTCCGAGGATCACCCCGACGCAACCTTCGCCAAGCTGGACACCGAGGCGAACCAGAGTCTCGCGGCTGCGCTGGAGATCCAGTCCATTCCCACCCTGATGGTCTTCCGCGATGGGATCATGCTCTACCGCGAGGCCGGAACCATGCCGGCCCCGGCGCTCGATGATCTGGTCAAGCAGGTCAAGGGCCTGGATATGGATGATGTCCGCCGTCAGGTTGCGGAGCAGAACGCCGGCCGGGAAGATTCCGGCGAGGCGGGCTCCGACAGCTAGGCGAAAGCGGTCCCTTGGTCGCCATGTGACCCTGGTGCGTCCCCTGAGGGGGAGGCCCCGGGGTCTTTTTTCGTGCCGCCGGGCGGTTAAGGCTTGTGAGATTCCGTAGACTTGTCTGTTGTACACATCGCAGGTGCGGACCCGGGGTACCCGGACGGGCGTGCGAGTCAAAACAGACCGACGTTTTCGGCATCCGGGGCCCAGTTGCTACCGGGACCACGGATCGATTCTCAGGAAGTGACTGGCAATGGCTAATCCATTCAGCAAGGGCTGGAAGTACCTCATGGCGTCCTTCGACAATAAGATAGATGAAAACGCTGATCCGAAGGTGCAGATCCAGCAGGCGACCGAAGCCGCGAAACAGCAGCACGCCAACATCGTCCAGCAGGCCTCCCAGGTGATCGGCCAGCAGAAGCAGCTCGAGATGAAGCTGAACCGCCTGGTCAAGGACCGCGATACCCTGCAGAGCCAGGCGCGCCAGGCGATCGCCCTGGCAGACAAGGCCTCCGGTGAGGGGGACAGCGTCAAGGCACACGAGTTCAACAACACGGCTGAGGTGTTCGCGTCCCAGCTCGTAGCGGTCGAACAGCAGCTCGAGAGCACGACGGCACTGCATCAGCAAGCCACGGCGGCCGCCAGCGATGCGGTGCAGAAGTCCAAAGAGTCCGAGCTGCGACTAAAGGATCAGCTGTCGCAGATTGATGCGCTGCGTTCCCAGGCCGATCAGGCGAAGATGCAGGAGACCGTCACCAAATCGATGGATTCCCTCAACCAGTTCGGGACACAGGATGATTCGGTGCCCACCCTGGATGCGGTGCGGGAGAAGATCGAGCGCCGCTACGCCGACGCCCTCGGCGCCCAGGAACTCACCCAGAACTCGGTGGGTGACCGGATGGCGGAGATCCAGCAGTCGGGAACGGACCTGCGCGCGGCGGCGCGTCTCGAGGAGCTGCGGGCCGAGACCCGCGGCCTGGCGGGTGCGGACGCCGCCGGGGAGATCGGGACGGGGAAGCAGACCCCGCGTGACGACGCCCCGACCGAAGCAACCACCGAAGCAACCGGGGAGGACTCCGGGGACGCCGAGGACGCGGAGGTAGTGGAGCACGAGGTTGTCGAAGACGGTACCGCCGCGGGTCAGGGATCCACCGGTTCGGTGGACGAGAAGAAATAGGCCGCAGCGCCCGGGGAAGGGCACCGTGGCGCAGCCGGCCGGTGCCCCTACTACTCCAGACGCAGGTTGATCAGGACCCCACGGATCCCGGAGTGGAAACCGTCACGCAGGCTCACCCGCTGGGTCTCGGTCAGGGTGTACTCGTGGAGCGTCTCGCAGGCGAACTGCAGGAGCGGACGGTCTATCTCGGGAGGTAGTCCGCCCCCGGACAGCAGATGGGCCTGGTCGCGCTGATCGCTGCTCGCGGCGTTCTCAAACCACCAGGAGGCGTACTGCTGCCCCACGTCGAATGGGGTCTGGAATCCCGCCGATGCCCACACCTCATTGGGCAGAGGAACATATCGAGAGCGAAGCTTGCGGCGCGGTGCCATCATTGAGGGATTGGGGGTCTTCGACTGTGATTCCGAATCGAGTTCCTTCTCGACGGCGGAGGAGGCATCATCTGCCGCCGTGTTCGCCTGCTGCGCGAGCACGTTCGGGGTAGGGATGCTGTGCGGCTCGCGGGTGCCCACCCCGCCCTGAGCGGAGGTGTCGCCGGACTGTGGCACCGGGAACGCGGCATCATCGCCTGGCGCACCGCTGTCCTGCGAGTTCGCCTGTTCGCAGTCCCGTTCCTCGGCATTTTCCGCTGGTTCCCCGGGGCGCGGCGAGGTGAACTGCCGGCCGAGGGACGATGCAGGCACCGGGGTGGGCCCGCTTTCATCGAGGGGTTCGGCGTCACCGATGGGTTTGACGCGCACGACGGGTGGAATCGGGCCCTCGAGCACCTGCAGCTGCATGCAGTCCGCGAAGTCCTCGCGCGGATCCAGGATGGTTGTGGAATCGCAGCAGTGGCGCAGCTGGGATGACATCGAGTCCCAGCCGAAACCGTAGAGGTGCACGCGGAGGCCGGCATTGGTCGCCTCCTGGACACCGGGAATCATGTCGGCGTCGCCGGAGACCAGGACCAGGTCGGAGCAGTAGCCGCGCACACCGGCCAGAACCATGTCCGCCACCAGGCGGGTGTCCACCGCCTTCTGGGTGCGGCGTTCGCCCCATTCGATCAACTGACCTGCGCGAAGCTGGACCCCGTCACAGGTACGGAGCGCACGCTGGTAGCGGTGCGGGCCGGAATCGGGGATTCCGTCGTACCACATCTGCCGTTGGACGGGCTGTTTAAGTTGTTGTTCAATCATCCTTCCTAAAACCCCGACCACTTCGGGGAGATCGATTTCTAATTGGGCGCGTGCCCCTGTTTCCCACGAGTTGTAAAAGCTCGCGAGCAGGTAGGACGTGTCCACAAATACCTGGGTGCGTTCAAGCATGGCTCCTAATTCCGATTCTGTTGAGTTGTAAATCTATGTACCCAAGCATGCCCTATTCAGCATTTACGCGTCCATTCGCGGTGGGCAGAGGTGGTAGGACTTTGACAATGACTTCATTATGCGTCGTGGCAATCCGCCGGTGTGCCATGCTTGAGGGGATCTATGCTTAGTTACACCAGTAACCAACCGAAGTTCGTTGAGGGGTGAGGTGATCCTCGGTGGATGAGACCGCCGTGCCATTGTTCCGGCAGATTGCGGCATTGATAGAAGACACCATTGTTGACGGTTCGCTGGATGTCGGGGAGCGGGCCCCCTCCACGACCGAACTCTCCGCGTTCCATCAGATCAATCCCGCGACCGCCAGGAGGGGCCTGACTCTGCTCCTCGATGCCGGGGTACTGGAGAAGCGGAGGGGAATGGGAATGTTTGTCACCCATCGTGCCCGCGCCATCATTCTGGAGAGGCGCCGGGCGGAATTTGCGGGAACCTATATAGTGCCGCTGGTCGATGAGGCCGCGAAGCTGGGAATGTCGAGGGAGCAGCTCGCGACGCTGGCGGAAAGGGTCGCGGAGAGCCGCGGTCTGTATGAATGATTGGCTGCTCCGCTTGTCGACGCCCACCACCTTCCGGTCACCGTTGGTGCAGGCTGCCGCGGCCCGTGGCCGCGAACCCGGTGTGAGCTGGGGGTTTGTGGTTTCTCGGTGGGGTGTGTAACTTTATGTGAGTCAGCGCGACCGACAGCGCCCCGCCAGTGAGTCTGGTTGTGTGGTGGTTAGGAAAACGGGCGTTGGCCGGATAAAGAAGACACTTCCTCCCTTGTTCCTTTTTGGTTGTGGTGGTTGTGCGTGTTGTTTGAGAACTCAATAGTGTGCCATTTATTTTTTTCTTTTGTCGCTTTTGGTGCCTGCTGTTGTGGTGGGTGCCGGGTGGTCATGCCGGGTGTGGGGGTTGCATGAATGTCCCTGCACTGTAAATTGTTGCCTGTTGCTGGTTGTCCGTGCCGTGTGGTGTGGGTGGTTGGTGGTGGGAATTGTTTGTGCATGATTGATGGCGATGTTTTCATCATGGCCCTTTTTTTGCCCCGTCTGGGTGGGTTGTGGTGGTTGTTTTTTGATCATTTATTTTTGGTTGACAGCCAGTCGGCATTTATGGTCATCTGCGTTTGTGTGGGTGGTTGTGGGTGTTGGTTTTGTTGTTGGCTGGGTTATCGGGCTTTTCACGGCCGTGATATTTTTTCATTTTGTGGAGAGTTTGATCCTGGCTCAGGACGAACGCTGGCGGCGTGCTTAACACATGCAAGTCGAACGATGATGCCCTGCTTGCAGGGTGGATTAGTGGCGAACGGGTGAGTAACACGTGGGTGATCTGCCCCGCACTTCGGGATAAGCCTGGGAAACTGGGTCTAATACCGGATAGGACCGCACTGTTGGGGTGTGGTGGAAAGATTTTTCGGTGTGGGATGAGCCTGCGGCCTATCAGCTTGTTGGTGGGGTAATGGCCTACCAAGGCGTCGACGGGTAGCCGGCCTGAGAGGGTGTACGGCCACATTGGGACTGAGATACGGCCCAGACTCCTACGGGAGGCAGCAGTGGGGAATATTGCACAATGGGCGCAAGCCTGATGCAGCGACGCCGCGTGGGGGATGACGGCCTTCGGGTTGTAAACTCCTTTCGCCAGGGACGAAGCTTTTGTGACGGTACCTGGAGAAGAAGCACCGGCTAACTACGTGCCAGCAGCCGCGGTAATACGTAGGGTGCGAGCGTTGTCCGGAATTACTGGGCGTAAAGAGCTCGTAGGTGGTTTGTCGCGTCGTCTGTGAAATCCCGGGGCTTAACTCCGGGCGTGCAGGCGATACGGGCATAACTTGAGTGCTGTAGGGGAGACTGGAATTCCTGGTGTAGCGGTGAAATGCGCAGATATCAGGAGGAACACCAATGGCGAAGGCAGGTCTCTGGGCAGTAACTGACGCTGAGGAGCGAAAGCATGGGTAGCGAACAGGATTAGATACCCTGGTAGTCCATGCCGTAAACGGTGGGCGCTAGGTGTAGGGGTCTTCCACGACTTCTGTGCCGCAGCTAACGCATTAAGCGCCCCGCCTGGGGAGTACGGCCGCAAGGCTAAAACTCAAAGGAATTGACGGGGGCCCGCACAAGCGGCGGAGCATGTGGATTAATTCGATGCAACGCGAAGAACCTTACCTGGGCTTGACATACACCAGATCGGGCTAGAGATAGTCCTTCCCTTGTGGTTGGTGTACAGGTGGTGCATGGTTGTCGTCAGCTCGTGTCGTGAGATGTTGGGTTAAGTCCCGCAACGAGCGCAACCCTTGTCTTATGTTGCCATCACGTGATGGTGGGCACTCATGAGAGACTGCCGGGGTTAACTCGGAGGAAGGTGGGGATGACGTCAAATCATCATGCCCCTTATGCCCAGGGCTTCACACATGCTACAATGGTCGGTACAGCGAGTTGCCACACCGTGAGGTGGAGCTAATCTCTTAAAGCCGGCCTCAGTTCGGATTGGGGTCTGCAACTCGACCCCATGAAGTCGGAGTCGCTAGTAATCGCAGATCAGCAACGCTGCGGTGAATACGTTCCCGGGCCTTGTACACACCGCCCGTCACGTCATGAAAGTTGGTAACACCCGAAGCCAGTGGCCCAACCCTTGTGGGGGGAGCTGTCGAAGGTGGGATCGGCGATTGGGACGAAGTCGTAACAAGGTAGCCGTACCGGAAGGTGCGGCTGGATCACCTCCTTTCTAAGGAGCTTTATTTTTGTGCTGTGCCCGTGGTGCCACCGGTTGGTGGTGTGGGTGCGGTGTCGGTGTTGGAACCCGGATGTGGTTGCCATCGGCGTGTTATTAATCGGGTGGAGATGATCATCTGTGTGGTGGCGGAAGAGAAATGTTGGTAGGTGGCATGCTGTTGGGTGTCTGGGATGACATGTGTGTTGTGTTGTTTCCTGTGGGCATCGATGTCTGTTGCGCTTGTTCCCTTGTTGTGGGGTGGGTGTGGTGGTGTTGGTGTTGTGTTGTGTGAGAACTGTATAGTGGACGCGAGCATCTTTATTTTTTTGTAAGTTTTGTGTATCCGAACGCGCATCGTGCCTTTTGCCGGTTCGTCCTTGTGGCGGGTTGGTGGGTGGTGTGGTGTGGTGTTGTTTGTTTTTAAGGGCACACGGTGGATGCCTTGGCATGTCGAGCCGATGAAGGACGTGAGAGGCTGCGTTATGCCTCGGGGAGTTGCCAACTGAGCGTTGATCCGAGGATGTCCGAATGGGGAAACCCGGCCGCAGTGATGTGTGGTCACCTGCCGGTGAATATATAGCCGGTGTGGGGGTGAACACGGGGAAGTGAAACATCTCAGTACCCGTAGGAGAAGAAAACAATTGTGATTCCGTTAGTAGTGGCGAGCGAACGTGGATGATGGCTAAAACCCATGTGTGTGATACCCGGCAGGGGTTGCATGTGGGTGGTTGTGGGGCTAGTGCGTGTCCGGTCTGCCGGCCGGTGGCATCGGTTGTGGTTGTTAGTGGAAGTGGTGTGGAAACGCCTGCCGTAGAAGGTGAGAGTCCTGTACGCGAAGATGACCATGGTGGTGTTGTGTTAGTACCCGAGTAGCAGCGGGCTCGTGAAATCTGCTGTGAATCTGCCGGGACCACTCGGTAAGCCTGAATACTTGATATGACCGATAGCGGATTAGTACCGTGAGGGAATGGTGAAAAGTACCCCGGGAGGGGAGTGAAATAGTACCTGAAACCGTGTGCTTACAAACTGTCAGAGCATCCTTTGTGGTGTGATGGCGTGCCTTTTGAAGAATGAGCCTGCGAGTCAGCGGCATGTCGCGAGGTTAACCAGTGTTGGGTAGCCGTAGGGAAACCGAATCCTAACGAGGGTGTGTTAGTGGCATGTCTTGGACCCGAAGCGGGGTGATCTACCCATGGCCAGTGTGAAGCGATGGTAAGACGTCGTGGAGGCGCGAACCCACTTAGGTTGAAAACTGAGGGGATGAGTTGTGGGTAGGGGTGAAAGGCCAATCAAACTCCGTGATAGCTGGTTCTCCCCGAAATGCATTTAGGTGCAGCGTTGTGTGTTTCTTGCCGGAGGTAGAGCTACTGGATGGTTTAGCGGGACTAAAATCTTAGCGACATCAGCCAAACTCCGAATGCCGGTAAGTGAGAGCATGGCAGTGAGACTGCGGGGGATAAGCTTCGTAGTCGAGAGGGAAACAGCCCAGATCGCCGGCTAAGGCCCCTAAGGGTGTGCTAAGTGGAAAAGGATGTGCAGTCGCGAAAACAGCCAGGAGGTTGGCTTAGAAGCAGCCATCCTTGAAAGAGTGCGTAATAGCTCACTGGTCGAGTGATTGTGCGCCGACAATGTAGTGGGGCTTAAGTACACCGCCGAAGCCGCGGCAATGCATCCTTGTGGGTGTGTTGGGTAGGGGAGCGTCGTGTACGCGGTGAAGCAGCCTGGTGACGGTGTTGTGGAGTGTGCGCGAGTGAGAATGCAGGCATGAGTAACGAATGATGAGTGGGAAACTCATCCGCCGGATGACTAAGGGTTCCTGGGTCAAGTTAATCTTCCCAGGGTGAGTCGGGGCCTAAGGCGAGGCCGACAGGCGTAGTCGATGGATAACGGGTTGATATTCCCGTACCCGAATGTGGGCGCCCATGGTGAATCAGTGATACTAACCATCTATGCCCGCTGTTGTGTGTGTCTTTGATGCATGTGGTGGTGTGGTGTGCGTGGGACCTGATCTGGTAGTAGCTAAGTGATGGGGTGACGCAGTGAGGTAGCCAGGCCACTTATTGGATTGTGGTGTAAGCGTGTGGGACGATGGGTAGGTCAAATCCGCCTGTCATGTGTCTGAGGCGTGATGCGTAGCCCTGTGTGGGTGATGTTGGTGATCCTGTACTGTCGAGAAAAGCCTCTAGCGATGTCCATGTTTGGCCCGTACCCTAAACCGACACAGGTAGTCAGGTAGAGAATACTAAGGCGTTCGGGTGAACTGTGGTTAAGGAACTCGGCAAAATGCCCCCGTAACTTCGGGAGAAGGGGGGCCATGGTTGGTGAACACCGTGCGGTGGGAGCTGATTGTGGTCGCAGAGAATAGAGGGAAGCGACTGTTTACTAAAAACACAGGTCCGTGCGAAGACGTTTAAGTTGATGTATACGGACTGACGCCTGCCCGGTGCTGGAAGGTTAAGAGGACCGGTTAGTCACGTTGGTGGCGAAGCTGAGAATTTAAGCCCCAGTAAACGGCGGTGGTAACTATAACCATCCTAAGGTAGCGAAATTCCTTGTCGGGTAAGTTCCGACCTGCACGAATGGCGTAACGACTTCCCTGCTGTCTCAACCACAGGCCCGGTGAAATTGCAGTACGAGTAAAGATGCTCGTTACGCGCGGCAGGACGAAAAGACCCCGGGACCTTCACTATAGCTTGGTATTGGTGTTTGATTCGGTTTGTGTAGGATAGGTGGGAGACGTTGATCATGTGACGCTAGTTGTGTGTGAGTCGTTGGTGAAATACCACTCTGATCGGATTGGATACCTTAACCTTGGCCCATGATCTGGGTTGGGGACAGTGCCTGGTGGGTAGTTTAACTGGGGCGGTTGCCTCCCAAAATGTAACGGAGGCGCCCAAAGGTTTCCTCAGCTTGGTTGGTAATCAGGTGGTGAGTGTAAGTGCACAAGGGAGCTTGACTGTGAGAGTGACAGCTCGAGCAGGGTCGAAAGACGGGACTAGTGATCCGGCACCTACTTGTGGTTGTGGTGTCGCTCAACGGATAAAAGGTACCCCGGGGATAACAGGCTGATCTTCCCCAAGAGTCCATATCGACGGGATGGTTTGGCACCTCGATGTCGGCTCGTCGCATCCTGGGGCTGGAGTAGGTCCCAAGGGTTGGGCTGTTCGCCCATTAAAGCGGCACGCGAGCTGGGTTTAGAACGTCGTGAGACAGTTCGGTCTCTATCCGCCGCGCGCGTTGAAACTTGAAGAAGGCTGTCCCTAGTACGAGAGGACCGGGACGGACGTACCTCTGGTGTGCCAGTTGTTCCGCCAGGAGCAGGGCTGGTTGGCTACGTACGGGAGGGATAACCGCTGAAAGCATCTAAGCGGGAAGCCTGTTTTGAGATGAGGTTTCTTTTGAGGTTCCCTGGAGATGACGGGGTTGATAGGCCAGATCTGGTAGCACTGTGAGGTGTGGAGGTGACTGGTACTAATTATCCGATTTTAAACAACTGTTGGTTTGTGTGCATTAAGCGTGTTTACTTAAGAATTGTTGTGTTTGCGTCCACTATGCAGTGTCTGGCATGACACACGATCGCCTACCATGTTGTGTGGTGGTGTGTGGTTGCCGTTGTGGTTGTGTCGGTGGTGATAGTAGCAGGGAAACGCCCGGTCCCTTTCCGAACCCGGAAGCTAAGCCTGGTTACGCTGATGGTACTGCACTCGGGAGGGTGTGGGAGAGTAGGTTACCGCCGACCTAAAACTTAAAAAGATTGTTAAAGCAGAAGTAGTGTGTGGTCCCTGTGTGTTGGTGATTCCCCCGTGGCTTGTTGGTCGGGAGGGTCACCACACAGGGACCACACACTTTTTTTACCCCGGGCCTTTTATGGCCCGAACGGCGTGCCTCCGAATGATCCTTTCAGGGGGCACGCCGTTTACATCATTCCCATGCCCCGTGTAGAGAGGAAGCGGCGGTCCAGGCCACTCACCGGATCCCTGAAGGTCAGGGTGCGGGCGATCAGGTGCATGGGAATAGCCATGTCCTCGTCGTCGACGGAGTGCAGGATCGGATAGAGAGGATCACCCAGAATCGGCACGCCCGCGTCCCTCATGTGGATGCGCAGCTGGTGGGTCTTTCCCGTCTCCGGCGCGAGCACGTAGCGACCCTGTGGGGGCAGCGGTCCGTGGAGGGCCTCGAGCTGCCGTTGTTCCGCATCGCTTACCGGCGCGATCGACACAACCCTCGTCCGCGCGTTGGCGGAACCGTCTACCACGTAGGCCTGGACCTCGCCGCGTGTCTTTTCGATCCGGGACTCCCAGATGAGCGGCTCCGGGCATGCGGCGAGCTGCTCCGAGTAGTCCGCGATGGCCTCATAGGTCTTCATCGCCTCCCGCCTGGCGAACAGCGTCTGATAGGCCCCGCGCAGCTCCGGCCGGGCAACCATCACCAGGACCCCGGAGGTCAGTCGATCCAGGCGGTGCGCCGGGGTGAGGTCATGATTGCCGGTGAGCTTGCGCATCTTCACCAATGCGGTTTCGGTGATGTGGCGTCCCCGCGGCATGGTGGCGAGATAGGGGGGTTTGTCGATGACCAGTAGATCATCATCCCGGTGGATGATCCTGATCTCATAGGGGACCGGTGTCTCCGCGGCGGGGATCCGGTAGAACCAGATGTCGGCACCGGGGGTCACCAGATCATCGGGCGCGTAGGCCTGACCCCTGAGATTGACCACCTCGCCGTCGGCGAAGCGCTGGTGGAGGGCGCGCTCATCGTCGCCGGGGGCGCGGTGGCGCTGCCTGTCGATGAGGAAACGTACGAAGTCAATCGCCTTCATGGGGGGTTCCTCAACGGGGAGTTTCACCCTGGAGGGGTTCAGGCCGTCACGAATCGGCAGCGGCGCCATGGCCCTGGATTTTTGTACTATTCTGTTGTTCATGGATTTCAACGCAATCATTAATCCCATCATCGAATTCTTCTCAACCGGCGTCGGGCAGATCATCGCGCAATGGGCCAGGGTGATCTTCGACCTGATCTACCCGGCGAATGCCGACGCCCCCGTGATCCAGGGCTGAAACCAGGGTTGGCCATCCGGTACCACAATACGGACTGATCCGGTCCGGATCCCCATCGGTGCATAGCCCCTAGCGGGTGAACGCCACGCTGCGAACTTTGTCACTGCCCTTTCACCCCCGTTACCGGTAGTAACCAGACACTGGGACCGGATATGCGCGTTATACTTGGGGTGTCAGAGTTAGAGAACCGCACAGGAGCGTGAGCTGCGGTTCGTTGCGAAGAAAGGTCGGCAAAGTCATGGCCACTGAGAACATTGTTGTCGTTGCGGTTGACGGGTCGGAGGCATCGAAGCAGGCCGTTCGATGGGCCGCGAACACAGCCAACAAGCGCGGGATCCCGCTGCGGCTGGCGTCCAGCTACACCATGCCGCAGTTCCTCTACGCGGAAGGGATGGTACCCCCGCAGGAGCTTTTCGACGACCTCCAGTCCGAGGCCCAGGAAAAGATCGAGGAGGCACGGAAGGTGGCCCACGAGGTCGCCCCGGACATCAAGATCGGCTACACCATCGCTGAGGGCAGTCCCATCGACATGCTCCTGGAGCTCAGCAACGATGTCACGATGATAGTCATGGGTTCGCGTGGTCTCGGTGGCCTCTCCGGAATGGTGATGGGTTCGGTCTCCGCCGCAGTGGTCAGCCACGCCAACTGCCCCGTGGTCGTCGTCCGCGAGGACAGCGCGGTCAACGAGAACACCAAGTACGGCCCCGTGGTCGTCGGTGTCGATGGCTCGGATGTCTCCAAGCAGGCCACCGAGTACGCCTTCGTCGAGGCGGAGGCACGCGGCAGTGAACTGATCGCCGTCCACACCTGGATGGACATGCAGGTCCAGGCGTCCCTGGCCGGATTGTCCGCAGCCCAGCAGCAGTGGGACGAGGTGGAGCGCGAGCAGACGGCGCTGCTGGAGGAGAACCTCGCCCCCTTCATCGCCGAGCATCCCGGGGTGCCCGTGAAGAAGGTCATCACCCGTGACCGTCCGGTCCGGGCGCTCGCCGACGCCGCCGAGGGCGCACAGCTCCTGGTCGTCGGTTCCCATGGACGCGGCGGTTTCAAGGGTATGCTCCTCGGATCGACCTCCCGTGCACTGCTGCAGTCCGCACCGTGCCCGATGATGGTGGTCCGTCCGCACCACAAGTAGGACTCTCCGAGCCGGCCCGGTTTCCGCTGCGAACACCGGGCCGGTTTCGCACTCCCGGAGCGATCCATCGTCAAATAATAAGCTCGGAGTTACTATTGGAGTACCTTTAGGTAACAATCCATGATTTTCCCCCTTCCGCGACCCCATGCGGACGGCTCAGCGCCTACCTTGGGGTTCATACCCGGCAGAGGAAATTCTGCGTGGGACATGAAGTCATAGCGAAGGAGATCATGACATGACTCTCGGACTCAGTTTTGTTGCCTGGATAATCATCGGCGGACTTGCAGGCTGGATCGCCTCCAAGATCAAGGGGACCGATGCCCAGCAGGGCATCCTCCTCAATATCGTTGTCGGTGTTGTCGGCGGCCTCATCGGAGGTTGGCTGCTCGGCCTCTTCGGAGTCGATGTGGCCGGAGGTGGATGGATTTTCAGCTTCCTCACCTGCCTCCTCGGCGCGGTGATCCTGCTCTCCCTGATCAGGTTGGTCAGGAAGTAGCCGGGCCCGACACTAGCTACCCACGGCCCACGGGTTCCATAACCCGGGGCCGTTTTTTCATGCCCGGATAACGGGTTGGCAAAATGGGGGAAAGTCACGGTAAATTAAATCTGAACGAACCGGTTTGTCTATATTAGACTCAGACCCAACAGGAATCCGAAAGGACGTGGCCGAACGTGGCAGCCAGCGTGTCAAGCAAGAGCAGGACGGGAGCGGGTGCGGGTGCGGGAACCCGCCGAAGGAATCGACCCAGTCCCAGGCAGCGTCTTCTCGACAGCGCCACCAACCTGTTCACCGCCGAGGGCATCCGCGTCATCGGAATCGACCGCATCCTCCGCGAGGCGGATGTGGCCAAGGCCAGCCTCTACTCCCTGTTCGGTTCCAAGGACGCACTGGTGATCGCCTATCTCGAGGCGCTCGACCAGAACTGGCGGGAGGCCTGGCATGTCCGTGCCGATCCCCATGCCGATCCGGAGGACAAGATCCTCGCCTTCTTCGACCAGTGTCTCGAGGAGGAACCGAAGAAGGGGTTCAGGGGTTCGCATTTCCAGAGCGCTGCCAATGAGTACCCGAGGCCGGAATCGGACAGCGAGAAGGGGATCGTCGCGGCGGTTATGGAACACCGACGCTGGTGTCACCAGACCCTGACAGATCTACTCACCGAGAAGAACGGCTACCCGGGAACGACCCAGGCCAACCAGTTGCTCGTGTTCCTCGACGGCGGGCTCGCAGGCTCCAGGCTGCTTCAGGATGTCGGACCCCTGGAAACCGCCCGCGATCTGGCCAAACAGCTTCTGTCGGCGCCTCCGGCCGACTACTCAATCTAGGTCGGGGTCCTCCGGGGTGCCGGCGGCGGCGTCGTTACGCTGTTTTTTCTCCTTGCGCGCCCTGCGGCGCGCGAGTGAGCCTTCGATCTTCTCCTGATTGATCCTGCGGCGCGACTCCGAACGCTTGGCGGCCAGTTCCTTCCTCTCGGCCCTGGCGACCGCCCTGTCCTCCTTGTACGCCCGTGTCAGCTCCACATTCTCGGCATGGAGCTGGGGGATGCGGTGCGGTGCCAGGATCATCCTGCCGCGGTTTCTCCGCCTGCTGCGCTTGAGCAGGCGTTTCTCCGACTGACGTCTGCGGTACTCGGCGCGTCGCTCGGCGTTGTACCGCCTGAAGTTCTCGTCGAGCGGGTACCTGTGCTCGAGAAGAAAATGCATGACGAAGGTCTGTGCCGTGGTCCACAGGTTGTTGGCGAACCAGTACAGTGCAATCGCCGTGGGGAACGGGCCGGTCAGACCCAGCAGCAGCGGGAAGACCGGCGCCAGCACGCTGATCGCGATGACGAATTTGAGCATTCCGATGGAGACGGGGGAGTTCCAGTCGTTGGTCTGCAGATTCCTGAAGATCGACAGCGCCATGTTCGCGGCGGTGAAGATCGCGGCGAGGATGAGGAATGGTAGAACGAAGTCGAGGACCTCCGAGCGGGTGGTCGAGAGGAAATCCAGCTGCTCCGGCAACATGGAGACGTAGGCGGGCAGCGGCACGTTGTCGATGCGACCGTTGAGGAAGGACCGGACCTCATCGGCAGTGAGGAAACCGATGGGGTGCAGAGCCGGGTTCTCCAGGCCGCCCTCGGGTCGTGCCATTCTCAGCAGCACCTGGTACAGACCGATGATCGTGGGCAGTTGGATGAGCATAGGAATACAGCCGGCCAGCGGATTGATGCCGTACTCCTGGTTGAGATCCTTGTTCTTCTGCTGCATCTCCCGGACGGAATCCTCATCGAAGCGGCCCTCGTACTCCTCCTCGATCGCGGCCCGCAGCGGCCGGATCCGCGCCGCCAGACGCCCGGATTTGTACATCTTCCAGCTGAACGGCGCGATGATCGCCCGGACGGTGATCACCAATCCGAAAAGTGAGTAAAACCAGGCCAGGTCATCGGCGATTCCGAAGCCGTTATGGAGCAGGAGATGCCACAGTTTCATCACACCGGACACCGGGTAGATCAGAAATTCCAGCAACTTGAGCAACGTCCTTCCATAAGCCGTGCCTGCGCGCACAGCTGCGGGGTCTACAATCAACGGGGCGGCGACGGCCACGGCGGCGCAGCGACTACGTATCCTGCTTTCGGCAGACGCATCTTCCGATTCTCACTCGCTCATGGTACGTGGCCACGCCTCAGGGTACATAGTTGATCGGAGTTGGAGCTGGTGTCGAAAATTGGGGAGTCGGGGCGGGCCAATGGCGGGGCGCATCCCCGACCCGGCGGTGCAGCCACGGCCAAAGCTGGTGCAGCCACGGCCAAAAGCCGGGAACGGCCGCGGGTCCGGGCATCGCAGGTTCTTGGTGAGGTTCTGGTCATCATCGGTGCCCTGATCCTGTCCTTCGCCTTCTATGAGGCCTACTGGACGAATCTGGAGTCCGGGCGGAGGCAGGAGGCCGCGGCCGAGAAACTCGATCAGAGTTGGGATGAGCAGCGGATCAATCCCCGTGGCCATCTGACCCCCGACCTCGGCGAGGCCTTCGCCCGGATGTACATCCCCGCATTCGGATCCGATTTTCACTTCGCAATCATCGAGGGTACCCAGGACGAGGATCTCCTCGCCGGTCCCGGACGGTACGTGGATTCCCAGATGCCCGGTGAACCGGGTAATTTCGCGGTCGCGGGGCACCGGGTGGGCAAGGGCGCGCCGTTCAATGATCTCGATGAACTCAACACCTGCGACGCCATCGTCGTGGAAACCTCCACCAGCTGGGACGTCTACCGTGTCATGCCGATGGCGGGGGACGCCGCGGGCAGGCGCGCGGAGGCTGCACCCTGCTTCAGCGAGGCACAGGTGCAGCGTATGGCCGGGGGAGACTACTCCCGGGTACCCGGGCGCCAGATCACCACACCCGATCACATCGAGGTCATCCATCCGATTCCCGATCAGGCGGACACCGCAGCCACTCCGGATATGGAACCGTTGCTCACCCTGACCACCTGTCATCCGCAGTTCTCCAACGCCGAACGCATGATCATCCATGCGATGCAGGTGGAGAGCATTCAAAAGAGCGGGAACACCCGCCCCGCAGTCCTGGAGGAGAGCTAGATGTTTTCACTGTTGTGGTACTACCTGCCGGGTCCGGCGCCGGTGAAGGCACTTATCGTGGTGGCTCTGCTGGTTGCCGTCTTCCTTCTGCTTATGGAAGTCGTCTTTCCCTGGGTGTCCACCCTGATGCCCTACAACGACGTGGCCTTCTAGCGGTTCCCGCGGGCTAGAGTCCGAGCCGAGCGATCACCTCCTCGGCGACCAGCTGCGCCTTGAGGGACTGTTCCTGATTGGTAAAGACCACCACTGCGTTGTTGTCCCTGGCCACCGCGTAGACCGCACCCTGTGTGCCAGCCCCGCCGCGGCGTCCGCCGGTCCACCCCTCGGGTTTGTCCGCAAGTTCCGTAGAGTCGACGGGTGCGGCCCAGTCCACCACGTCCATCGCCTCGTTGAAGCTTCCCGTGGTGCGCACGATGACGCTGAGCTGTGGCTCCTGCGGGTAGGACCAGAACACGCACGCGGGGATGTCGAAGGTGCCGTCCACGCCCACGGCGGTGACGCGCTGGCCGTTGGTGTCGGCCACCCACTCGGTATCCAGGTAGGGGCATTCGACCCAGGAGTCCCTGGCTACCTGGGGGAGCTTGTCGACGCCCGCACCGCCGTCCACCGCCGGCGGCGCCTGCTCCACCGTATCCACGGTGGCCACAGTGTCCCCGGTGTCCCCGGTGTCCCCCGCATCGGGCTTATCCGAGCAGCCACCGAGCAGCAGCAGGGACGATACCGCCAGCGTGCTGGTTTTCCACGCGAGGCTGGGTATTGTACGACTCATGCAGTCAAGTGTAGAAGGTGGGCGTGACACGCCCGCCAACGAGCCTGATGTGGAGATGCCCGCGGGCCAGGACACCCAGCCGGGGGCAACCAGCTTCCGCAACAGTATCCACATCCTCACCGCGGTGCTACTGGTGGTCGGACTCGGCGCCTCCGCGCGGCTGACCCTACCCATCTTCGCCCTGTCCTGCGTGCTGCTATTCGTGTGGGGCGCACTGTACTTCTACGGCTCCTCCACCGGCGCCACAGTCAGCCACGGCAGGCAGCTGGCATGGCTGTTCCTGCTCACCCTGGTGTGGGTGATCATGCTCCCGATCGTGCCGATCGCCGTCTACATCGTCTTTCCCCTCTTCTTCCTCTATCTCCGGGTGATGCCGGACATTCGGGGAATCGTGGCGGTGGTCGGAGCCACCGCCGTGGCAATCGTCAGCCAGTATCCGGTGGGCCTGACGGTCGGCGGGGTGATGGGACCTTCGGTGGCCGCGCTGGTCACCATCGCCATCGACTACGCATTCCGCACCCTGTGGCGGGTCAACCACGAGAAGCAGGAGCTGATCGATCAGCTGATCGAGACCCGCTCCCAGCTGGCCGCCACAGAGAGGAGCGCGGGTATCGCGGCCGAACGGCAGCGCATCGCCCATGAGATCCACGACACGGTCGCCCAGGGTCTGTCCAGCATCCAGATGCTGCTCCACGTCGCGGAGCAGGAGCTGGTTGCGGGCGGTGACGGCGGTGCCGGAACCGACGCGGCGCTGCACAAGATCCGTCTCGCGCGCTCAACCGCCTCCGACAATCTGGGCGAGGCGCGGGCGATGATCGCGGCGCTGCAGCCGGCGGCGCTGGCCAAGACCTCACTCGAGGCTGCGCTGGGCAGGGTCACCCAGCCACTGCTCGGGATCAACTTCTTCATCAGCGTCGACGGCGATGAGAGGCAACTTCCGATGAAGACCGAGGCCACCCTGCTCCGGATAGCCCAGGGTGCGATCGGGAACGTCGCCAAGCACTCGGAGGCGAAGAACTGCCACGTCACGCTGACCTACGATGAGAACCAGGTCCGGCTCGATGTCGTCGATGACGGGGTGGGGTTTGATCCGGAGCACGTGCGTCAGCGTCCCGCCAGCCTGGGTCACATCGGGCTCGATGCCCTCCGGCAGCGCGCGGCCGAACTCAACGGGGAGGTCGTCGTCGAGTCGGCGCACGGGCAGGGCACCGCCGTATCCGTGGCGCTGCCCGTTGAATTCAAGGTTGAGGGTGAACAGGCGCTAAACTAAGGGCCGACTCATCTGCCAAACAAACTCTTGACGGGTGCACGCGCCGCCGCAGCCAGGGACAGGCGCACGCGCCCATTGGGAAGGACCTTTTCACACAATGATTCGCGTGCTACTCGCCGATGACCATGAGATTGTCAGACTCGGTCTCCGCGCCGTGCTGGAAAGTGCAGATGACATCGAGGTTGTCGGGGAGGTCTCCACCGCCGAAGCCGCCGTTGAGGCCGCCCTGGGGGGTGGTATCGATGTGATTCTCATGGACCTGCGCTTCGGCCCCGGTGTCCAGGGCACTCAGGTGTCCACCGGTGCCGATGCCACCGCCACGATCAAAAGAAGCATCGATGATCCGCCGAAGGTGCTCGTGGTGACCAACTACGACACCGACGCGGACATCCTCGGTGCCATCGAGGCTGGTGCCCTTGGTTATCTGCTCAAGGATGCGCCTCCAAATGAACTGCTGGCCGCCGTGCGCTCGGCGGCGGAGGGCGATTCCACGCTCTCACCGATGGTGGCCAACCGGCTTATGACCAGGGTGCGCACCCCGAAAACCTCACTGACCCCCCGTGAGCTCGAGGTGTTGAAACTGGTTGCCGGTGGCTCATCGAACCGGGAGATCGGGCGTATCCTCTTCCTGTCCGAGGCGACGGTGAAATCCCACCTGGTGCACATCTATGACAAGCTCGGGGTCCGCTCGCGGACCTCTGCGGTGGCTGCGGCCAGGGAACAGGGTGTGCTCTAGCCGGAATCAGCAACCGCGGATCTATTTCGCATCCAGCAGACGGTCCTGGATCTGATCGGAGACCTGGTTCAGGTCGCGGGAGATGGTCTGGTGTGCACGGGTGCGCTGCTGGGGGGACATGTACTCGGCGTTGTCCACGGCCGCATCGAGTTCGTTGAGACGCTCCTCCACGTCGAGGAGGAAGCCGCGGGGCAGCCCGGAGCTGTTCGCGCTGTCCCGCACGCCCGCGATGCGGGCCTTCAGCGGTGCGCCGTAGCCGGCGAACTCGCTGAGCTGTTCGGTGGTGACGCCTACCTTCCGGGCGCGGTTCTTTAACAGCTGGTCGCGGGCCTGCGTGGTCAGCTGGTAGACGAGGGGGAGCAGCAGCGGAATCAGCAGACGCGCCGCCCCGCTCCAGCGCCTTAACCTCGCCGCGTTGACCCGTCCCTGTTTGCGCTGCTCCAGGACGTTCTTCGCGAGCTTGAGCTCATGCTTGTTCTTGGCCTTCAGCCCCTTCTGCTCGGCCTTGAGGAGGTTGCGCTCCTGCTGTGCCAGCAGCTTCTCCCGCCTGAGGTCCAGCTTCGCTCGGGCCTTGGAATCGGCCTTCGCCTTTGCCTCGGCGGCCCTGATCTCTGCCTTGGTCTTCGCCCGGGCGGAACGGATGGCTTCGAAGATACCCATGTGCTCGTCACTTTCTCAATCTGTCGGTGCGGATCACGACTTTCGATTCAACTTTACCCACGAATGTGCAATAAGCTCATGTCCGTGTGCAAGAGGCGGGATGAACGGCTGGAGGCGAGTGACCTCGTCGGCTGCCGCTACCGCTGTCTCCAGCGGCGCCGGTTCCCGGAGATCCCCCCGCTGGAGACGTCCCTTCAGCGCAGGGTGCGCAGGGAGGCGGGGCTGGCGGAGGTGTTCCGGCTGCTGCCGTCATCTGCGACATCGGGGCGCAAGCGTGGTAACTTCCTGCGCATCGATCTTGATCCGCAGGCCGAACTGGCGGAGTTTGAGACCCTGGAGGCCATCGCATCCGGTGCGGACCTGATCACCAACGCGGTCTTCGGTGGCGCGGACTGGGTGGTCACCGTCGATGTACTCGTCCGTGGCGCCGACGGCGACTACCTTCCGGTGATGGTGAGCAACCACCGCGTGGCCAGACCAGACCCGCATGCGCAAATGCTGGCGATTGCCACCTCACGGCTGGGAATCGGTGAGCCCCTGCAGGTCGCCGCCGCGCTGCGGCATCACACCGTCGACGGGTACCGCCTCTGCCTCGCGGTGCGCGGGTTGGCGGAGGTGGGCGTCGATACGCAGGTCGGTGCGGTGATCGGGCAGGACCGAAACCGGGCGTACCTGGTCGATGTGTCGCGGTACGCGGCCGCGGCTGAGCGGGCGCTGGCGAGCCCGCCGCCGGCCGCGCCGCGCCGCGTCAAGGAGTGCGCGAGCTGCCGTTTCTGGGTCGTATGCGAGCCGGAGCTGCGCGCCGTCGATGACATCAGCCTCTTTCTCTCCGGGGACCGTGCGGATGCCTACCGGCGGCGCGGTATCACCACCACGCAGCAGCTCATTGACGCCTCGCTCGGCGAAATCTCCCGCATCGCCACCGCCTGGCGCGCCGGCATTCCGGTGCTGCGCCGTCAGGAGCGCACCACCGCGCCGCGTTTCGACGTCGAGATCGACATCGATGTCGAGGCCTACCTCGACCTCGGCGCCTACCTGTGGGGAACCTACGACGGCGGGGACTACCTGCCGTTCGTCATCTGGGAGGGCCTCGGTGGCCGGGCGGAGGCGCAGAACTTCGCGGATTTCTGGGCGTGGCTGATGGCGCGCAGAGATGCCGCCAGGCGGCACGGCCAGACATTCGGGGCCTTTTGCTACGCCAGCAGTGGCGAGAACCACTGGCTGCTCTCCAGCGCGCGGCGCTTCCACGGGATGGTGCCCGGCGTCCCGGACGAGCAGCAGGTGCGCGCCTTCATCGCCTCGGATCAGTGGATCGACATGTTCAAGGTGGCCCGCACCCAGCTCATCGGCCCCGGCGGGCTGGGACTTAAGCAACTGGCGCCGGCCTCCGGTTTCCACTGGGCGGAGAAGGATTTCGCGGGCGAGGATTCCCTCCACGCCTATCTGATCGCCTCGACCTCGCAGGCAGCGGAGGCGGAGGCCGCCCGTGGGCAGCTGCTCAGTTACAACGGTGATGACTGCCGCGCCACCGCGGCGGTGAGGTACTGGCTGCGCCGTGGTGCGGCCTCCGCGCCGGTCCTCGGCTAGGCGGGTGCGGGCTGAGGAAGGACACGCGGGCCCATTCCCTGCGCGCGCTGAACTGCGATGGTGCACCATCCTTCCATAGGCGCATCGATGATGCCGACGGTGACGGTGGTCTCCCCGCCCGGCGTCACGCGGCCGGTCCGGGCGCCGTTGGCGAAGGCGAGATCGTGGACCGTGTCATCGACGTTGAACCAGGGTGATCTCGAGTTCCTTTCCGGTGCGTGCCACCACCGATCGTGGTGGGCAGCAGGAAGCTCAGCGCTTCGATGAGCAGCGGAGGTGATCAGGATCATGTGGATAAGGCTGCCTAGCAGCCACACGGGGGCGCTGGTGGCGGAGACCGCGGCGAAGTCCGGGCCACGCCACCATGCTTATCGACGCCCCGGCCCACGCCACCACCGGCAGCGGCCAGGCCACGGCGTAGACGATCAGAGGGAAGGGTCGAAGGCGGGCGCGGTGCGCGATATGGAAGGGACGAGAAGGAGGCGTTCGTGCCGGTGCCCGGCGGGGCGGGCCGCTGCGACTCATGGTTCAACAGTAGCCAGGATAGTAACCGCGGAACAGACCATGGAAAACCTTTTGAGCGGGGTTTTCTCAGCCCCGGGCGGCGCTGTGGCTGGGTGGCGATGTGGTGCTGCCGATGGTGCGCCTGCCCCTGTCCAGCCGGGCCAGCGCCACGGAGATGGCCAGGGTGACCAGCAGGAGCAGCAGCAGCCAGCCGATGAACAGGGTCCAGGGGGCGTGGCTGAAGACGAAGCCGGAGACCCAGCCGAGCAACGACGAGCCGACATAGTAGCAGAACAGGTACATGCTCGACGCCTCCGCGCGGTCCCCGGTGGCGATGATCCCGATCCAGCCCGAGGCAGTCGAGTGCAGCGCGAAGAACGCCGCGGTGACCGCGAAGAGGCCGAGGATCGTCAGGGTGAGGCTGTCGGTGGCGATCAGCAGCGCCCCGATGATCATGATCACCGCCATGGTCACCATGGTGCGGCCGGTGCCGATGTGTTCGCGCAGGACGCTGACCCGCGCGGAGCTCCAGGAACCGGAGAGGTACATGATGAACACGGCTCCCACAAGGGCCTCGCTCAGGCCGAAGGTGTCGATCATCCGGAACCCGAGGTAGTTGTAGAGCGAGACGAATGTGCCCATGATCAGGAACGCGGTGATGAACAGCAGAGCCAGGCGCGGATTCCGCCAGTGTGCGCCCATCGCGGCGAACTCCCGGCGGATGCGGATCTGCTTGGGTGTGAAGCGTTTCTGTGCGGGCAGCGTGACGGCCATGACCACGGCGAAGGTGAGGGCGGACAGGGAGGTGCCCAACAGGGCGCCGCGCCAGTCGGTGATCTCCAGCAGTCCGGCGGGGATGATGCGGCCGGTCAACCCGCCGACGGCGTTGCCGGCGATGTAGATGCCCATGGCGCGGCCGAGATCGCGGGGGCGGATCTCCTCACTGAGCCAGGTCATGGCGACGGCGGGAACCCCCGCGATCAGCGCGCCCTGCAGGGCGCGGAGGGCGATCAGTGCCTCGATACCCGGGGCGAAGGGGAGGAGCATGCCGACTATGACGGTGGCCAGTGCGGAGATGATGAGCACCCGCCCGCGTCCGAAGCGTTCGGAGAGGATGGATGCCGGGACGATGCACACCGCCAGCATGCCGGTGGTGGCGGATATGGTCAGCGCCGACTGGGTCGGGGTGATCCCCAGTTCCGTGGTCAGTGTCGGGAGCATGGCCTGGGTGCAGTAGAGCGCGTTGAACGTGGCCAGGCCGGCCGCGAGCATGGCGACAACGGCCCGGCGGTATGCGGTCGATCCGCGCTGAATGCCTTCATAAACGTCCATGGAACAATCATGCGCCCGCGACTGTGATTAGTAAAATGTTAGAAATGGCAGATTATAATCCAGAAAATGAATACCATAGCGCATGAAAAACCGCCCCGGTGAAACGGGGCGGAACTGTGACCGGGTGCCCTACTTGGAGGCGGCGGCGAAACGCTGTGCCACGTCGTCCCAGTTAAAGACGTTCCAGACTGCCTTGACGTAATCAGCCTTGACGTTCTTGTACTGCAGGTAGAAGGCGTGCTCCCAGAGGTCGAGAAGCAGCAGCGGGGTCAGGTTGATCGAGATGTTGCCCTGCTGGTCGGTCAGCTGCTCGACCACGAGGCGGCCGGCGATGTGGTCGTATCCCAGGACGGCCCAGCCGGAGCCCTGCAGTCCGAGTGCCGCAGACGAGAAGTGATCCTTGAACTTCTCAAAGGAGCCGAAGTCGCGGTTGATGGCCTCGGCCAGCTCACCGGTGGGCTCGCCGCCACCATTGGGGGAGAGGTTCTTCCAGAAGATGGAGTGGTTGGTGTGTCCACCCAGGTTGAAGGCGAGGTTCTTGGACAGTGCGCGGATCTGATCCGGGTTGGTGCCCTCCTCGCGTGCCTTCTCCAGTGCCTCCAGGGCGGCGTTTGCGCCGGCAACGTAGGTTGCGTGGTGCTTGGAGTGGTGCAGCTCCATGATCTCAGCGGAGATGTAGGGCTCGAGAGCGTCGTATGCGTAATCGAGTTCCGGAAGTTCATAAACAGCCATGTGATGTCCTTTCGTTGGGTTCGGCACCGAGCATATACAGATTTCGGCGAACCGTCATCAGGTGCCACGGTTCTCCATGATAGGCGCCTTTGTTGATTTGGCAACGACTTTTATCCACCGCCTAAGAATGGTCGGCGGACCGGGCCCCGGGTCGGCCATCGGAATATCGCACGCCACCAGCTGGTTGTGCAGGGTGACAATGTTGGACAATCGCTCAAGGAAGGATCCGAGACGATGGCATGGTTTTTCACACCGCAGCCGGAGATGGTCTCACCCGGGAACGCACTCAAGGGCGGAAGCCACCCCGTCCTGGAGAATCCGCAGCCCCACACCGTCCTGGGAACACCGATAACCGGGCCCTGGAGGCAGGGGCAGAAAAGAGTGTGGATCGGCCTGGGCTGCTTCTGGGGAGTGGAGCAGATGTACTGGCAGATCGACGGGGTGGAAAGCACCTCGGTCGGCTACGCCGGCGGATACACCCCCAACCCGACCTACCGTGAGGTCTGTTCGGGACGCACCGGTCACACCGAGATCGTGGAGGTGGTCTACGACCCGGAGAGGGTCAGCCTCGGACAGCTCGTCGCCGCCGGTCTCGAGGCGCACGACCCCACCCAGGGCTATCGCCAGGGCAATGACGTGGGAACCCAGTACCGCTCCGCCTTCTATACGGAGACCGAGGAGGACGCCGACATTGTTCGCGGCATCGTCGCCTCCTATGGGGAGACGCTGCGGAGGCACGGTTTCGGGGAGATCACCACCGAGGTCTCCGTGATCGAACCCTCGGATTATTACCTCGCCGAGGACTATCACCAGCAGTACCTGGACAAGAACCCCGAGGGTTACTGCCCCCAGCATTCAACGGGAATCCCCTGCGGGGTGGAGGGCTGAGCGAGCTGGAGGGACGCTCTCCGGGTTTCGAGTCGACCCTCACCATGGGTCGGCGCACGGCGGGGCCTTCCGGGGCACGGCACCTATGTGCTCCTTTTCGATTCTGCGGCGACGGAGAGTGTTCGAAAGGCGATCATCGGAACCATGTTCACCCTGGATCTCGTCAGGGAGAAGGAGAGCCGCATTTGGGGGTTTCCCGGGCAACGCGGTCCCGGGGCGCGCCGTACCCGGGACCGCGTCCCCTGCGGCCCGGAAAGACGGGCCCCGGCCCGGCACAGGTCAGGGTGTCACCCGCCTATCGCTTCGCCGCGCTGATCAGGGCAGCGAGCAGATTGTCCAGCTCGGCGGAGCTGCGCTCATTGGGGTTGAATCGGCCGTCACGGACGTCGGTGAAGGTGGAGAAGCTCAGCTGCGCGCGTACATCGAACTGATTGAAATTGGCTACGATCTGGCGCCATTGCTCGACGGCGCGGATGCCCTGGGCGGCACCGTAGGAGACGAAACCCACCGGCTTGCCCCGCCACTCACCGCCCAGCACATCGTAGGCATTCTTGAGGGCGCCGGGAACGCCGTGGTTGTACTCCGCGGTGATGAGAACGAAGGCATCGCAGGAATCGATTGCGTGTGACCATGCGGTGACGTTTTTATCCGCGTAGTGCTTGTTTGCGGCGCCGGGGACGGTTTCCACATCGAGCAGGGGAACGTTGAACTCCTTGAGGTCGATGAGCTCGAAGTGCACACCCTCATCCTCGCGGAGTGCCACCTGGTCCATGATCCAATCGGCCACCCCCTTTCCGAACCTGCCGGTGCGGATACTGCCGAGAATTACTCCAATTTTCATAACATCCCAGCCTAGGCCAAGGTGGTCATTGCCCGTCGGGGGTCCGGAGGAAGTCCAGCTCATCGAGGGAGATGACATCCGCACGGTCATCATGTCCGCTGCGGTCGAGGTACCAGGCGGTCCATCCCAGCGAACGGGGGGTGGCCACGTCATTGGACCAGTCATCGCCGATGATCGTGGCGGTGGTCGCGTCCAGGGTCGCCAGTGCGCGTTCATACATCTCCGGGCGTGGCTTGGCGGAGTCGAGCGTGGTGGCCGCCAGCAGCGTGACTCCGGGCAGGTCGAGTCCGGTGCGCAGCAGTTTCCTGCGCTGCAGCTCCTCGGCGCCGTTGGTGAGGATGCCCACAGGACGGCCCGTTATCACCGCGCGCTTCAGCGCGCGGTGGGCGTCGCCGAAGGCGCGCCAGTTGGCCTCGTAGGCCCGGAGGTAGCCGGAAAAGATCCGGTCGCAGGCGGCGTCGTCAAGCTTTTGCCCGGTGTAGGCCCGGATCCGATCACGCCGCTGGCCGGGGATGGTGGTCTCACCGCGTTCGAAGCGGGCGAAGCCCCATTTGTCCAGCTCGATCCAGCGTTCGACATCGGCCTCCACACCGATCTCCTCCGACCAGCTGAGAACCGCGGCGCGTGCCGCGGAATCGTGGTCGATGAGGGTGCCGTCGAGATCGAAGAGAATCGCCCGTGACTTCATGCCCTACGACTCTAGCGGCTACCTTTTCACCGAGTTCTCCCGGATCCACTGCTCGCCGCGGGTCCGCAGCCCGGGGGTCAGTACCGCGGGTACACCCTCACGTCGGCCGAGGAGGGCGGCCCAGTAGTCGAAGAACTCCCCGTGGTAGTTGTGTCCGTGGCCACCGGGGACATCGACGGAGACAAGCAGATCGAGGGCTATCTGCCAGCCGGTGACAAAGGGTATCCAGCGCAGGCGCGGGAAGACGTCGAGCCGCTGCGCATCCGGTGCCGCAACACCCCTGCTCCCCGGCTCACGCAGCCAGTCAGGGCAACGGTAGAACAGCTCGGTGTCCCACCAGACCACGGGGTCGGAGGCGTGGGCCGCGATGATCATGCGCGGCCGCTGCCAGTGCTTTTCATAGGGTCGCCCGCGGTAGTCACAGTCCAGATGCCCGGGGTGTGCGACGAAGCGGATACGCCGGCCGCCGTCGATCAGCGGCAGGCGCTCCGGACTGCCTGTGTCCCTGCCCCTGACCAGGGCACGCATCTCCGAGCTGAACCTGGGGGTGCCGGAAAGCAGGACGCCGTCCCCGTGGTTGAGCAGTTCGCCGACCTCGCCGTAGGCTCCCGCGGTGCCGTAGGCGCCGAGGGATTCGCCGGAGAGGTAGAGCCGCGGACGCGCCGTATCATCGGCGCAGCGTCGGGCGATTTCGGTGTTGAGTGCGTCGATTAACTCTCTGGCGGCGGAGATGGGGGCGTCGTTGTCGCGGTACCAACTCAGAGCACTGGGTAGATAGGAGTACTGCAGGGAGATGGTCGCGCAGTTGCCGCCGGTCAGGAACTCGACGGCTGCGGTGGACCAGTCGGTGATCCACCCCGTCCCGGTCGATGTGGTGATCACGATGGTGTCGCGGCGCAGGGCGCCGGTGCGGTGTACCTCGGCGATGATCAGCCGGATCTGTTCCTCAAGGCTGCGTCCGGGTACCTTGCCCACGAAGATCCGGATCGGCTCGTGGACGCGTGCGTCGCTGAGCCCGGTGACCCTGGCGATGTCGGCGCGTCTGGGGCCACCGGATAACACCGCGCGGCCCTGCGCCCCGACGGCCCCCCAGCGTTCGAGTGACCAGGGGCTGCCCGATCTCTCGGGTTCCCGCGGCTGGGTGGTGCCGGGAAAGACCATCTGGTTGAGCCGGGCGGCGTTGCGGGCGGCGTTTCCGAGCATGCGCCGCAGTACCACGCGGTCCCCGAGGATGAGCACACACCCTGTGATCATCCCGATGGCGATGGGCCAGCTCAGCCACCTCACCCACGGCGGGAGCAGTCGCATGCACAGGTCCCTGATGCGATCGGTGCCGGCCTGTGACAGCTCACCGAGCAGCAGCAGGGCGCCGTAGCCGAGAGTGCCCGCGGCGATGCCGCCGGCCATCTCGACGGCACCGCGGTTGTGCATCCCCATCAGCGCCGCCTGCTGGTTCTGGCGACGGGCGTTCACCGCGATGCAGACCACGGTGATGCCGGCGAGCAGGCCGTGCGCCAGGGCGAATCCGGGAACCGGCCCGGTGGCCACGGCCCGCCTTAACAGCTGGTGAACTGCGGTGGCCGTCGCGTGTCCGAGCGCCTGGCACACCGCGGTATCGGCCGCGGTCACCCACCAGGGGCGGGGCAGCAGGGATGGTGAGATTGCCCACCAGGTGGCCATCTCGGCGCCGAGCAGACCTGCGGACATGTTTCCGGGCAGGTGTCGGCGGCGCACCATGCGCACCGCAGGTAGCAGTTCCGCGGTGGCGTCGAGTGCGGCGACCGCGCCCCGGAGGGAGGACCTGCTTATCGACGCCCACAACCGCCTCCCCCCGGGGAGGCGGAGTGCGCTAAACGGAACTACGCTGAAGTTCAACGCCATAATCCGCAATAGTGGCAGAACCCGTGGCGTTGTGCAGGATCGAGCGGAGTGCGAAGCTGTGATGTTCATCCAAAATGTTTGATCGGGCAGCTATTCCCTCCAAAAGCAGGCATAATTAAAACTGTTCAAACAAATTCACGCTCCTGGGCATCCCCTTGACGTTCTAGGCCCGCCCGGGTTGAGGAGGAGGGCAAGATGAAAGAGACCGTCGGAAACAAGATTGTGCTCATCGGTGCGGGTGACGTCGGAGTGGCGTACGCCTACGCACTCGTCAACCAGGGCACCTGCGATCACCTCGCGATCATCGATATCGATGAGAAGAAGCTCGAGGGCAATGTCATGGACCTGAACCACGGCGTCGTCTGGGCACAGTCCAGGACCCGGGTCACCAAGGGAACCTATGAGGATTGCGCGGATGCCGCGATCGTGGTCATCTGCGCCGGTGCCGCCCAGAAGCCGGGCGAGTCCCGCCTGCAGCTGGTGGACAAGAACGTCCACATCATGGAATCCATCGTCGGTCAGGTGATGAAGAGCGGCTTCGACGGCATCTTCCTCGTCGCCTCCAACCCGGTGGACATCCTCACCTACGCGGTGTGGAAGATCTCCGGACTCGACTGGCACCGCGTCATCGGATCCGGCACCATTCTCGATTCCGCACGCTTCCGCTACATGCTCGGCGAGCTCTACGAGGTTTCGCCCAGCTCGATCCACGCCTACATCATCGGCGAGCACGGCGACACCGAGCTCCCCGTCCTCTCCTCTACCACCATCGCTGGCGTGTCCATGCGAAAGATGCTGGAGAAGGACCCCGAGCTGGAGGGACGCCTGGAGAAGATCTTCGAGGACACCCGCGACGCCGCCTACCACATCATCGACGCCAAGGGATCGACCTCCTACGGCATCGGCATGGGCCTGGCCAAGATCACCCGTGCGATCCTGCAGAACCAGGATGTCGCACTTCCGGTCTCCGCCCTGCTGCACGGTGAGTACGGCGAGGATGACATCTACATCGGTACCCCGGCGATCATCAACCGCGGTGGCATCCGCCGCGTCGTCGAGCTGGAGATCACCGACCATGAGATGGAGCGCTTCAGGCACTCCGCGGACACCCTGCGGGAGATCCAGGACAAGATCTTCCCCGCCTCCTAGAATCCGATAACCGGACACACCGGCACCCCGAAGAATCTTCGAGGTGCCGGTTCGCTGATTCCGGTGCACAATGAGGAGCAGAAAAGACTCGTGTTGGGGTGAAAACAAGGAGAAGTAATGGGCACGTTCGACAGGGATCACCTGATTGAGCTCAAGGACCACGTCGACCGGCTGCTGACCGAACTCGCCGAGGTCACCAAGGAGCATAAGGACGAGGTGGACAGGGTTGCTCCGACCCACTACGTCGGTGCCATCAATCTCGTGCACTACGCCCACCTGAGGAGCCGGGATCTCAGCGGTCTGCAGAGCCGCCTGGCCGCCATCGGATCCACCCGGCTGAGCACCACCGAACCCAGTGTGAAGGCACGCCTCAAATCCGCCCGCAATGTGCTGGGCGCCTATCTCGGCGAGGGTCCGATCTACACCACCAAGGAGGTCGTCGATGCCTTCTCCGACGCCGACGAGATTCTGGATGAGCACTCGGAGGTCCTGCTCGGCGCACCCGTCCCCGACACCCCCTCCTGCATCATGGTCACCCTGCCCTCGGAGGCGGCCCACGACATCGGAATGGTCCGCGGCTTCGCCGAAAGCGGCATGGATCTCGCCCGCATCAACTGTGCGCACGACGATGAAACCGTGTGGAAGGCGATGATCGACAATGTCCGCACCGTCGCCGGGGAGATGGGAAGGGAAATCCGGGTCTCCATGGACCTTGCCGGTCCGAAGGTGCGTACCGGTGCCATCGCGCCGGGGCCCGAGGTCGGCCGCGCACGGGTGACCAGGATGGAAACGGGCAAGGTGCTCACACCCTCCAAGCTGTGGATCACCCCTGTTCCCGCCGAGGGGGGAAGCCCCGAGCCGGTTCCGGGGAATCTGCCTGGCCGACCCGCGCTCGCCATCCAGGTCAAACGGGAGTGGTTCGAAGCGCTGAAGGCGGACAGCGTGATCACCCTGCACGACAACCGCGGGTCAAAGCGGGTGTTCACCGTGGTCCGCACCTTCGCGGGGGCGGTGCTCGCACAGGGGGAGCGCAACGCCTACATCGCCAACGGCACGCTCCTTGAACATGACTATGAGCGCACCCGCGTCCATGGCATCCCGCCGGTGGTGCAGCGCGTCAAACTCCGGGTCGGCGACCGACTCTTTCTCACCTCCGAGGAGATCGAGTACGATCCCGCGGCGGGCGCGGGCAGGATTCCACGGCTCAGCTGCACCCTGCCGCAGGCCGTGGACGCGGTGAAGGTGGGGCACAGGGTGCTCTTCGATGACGGCTCGATTGCCGCGGTGTGCATTGACAAACGTGAAACCGAGGGGGGAACGGAGCTGGAGCTGGAGGTCACCAGGGCGCGTCCGCAGGGAGTCAACCTCGGCGCCTACAAGGGGATCAACCTCCCGGATTCGAACCTGCCGCTGCCGAGCCTGAACGAGGAGGATCTGCAGCACCTGCGCTTCGTCGCCGCCCATGCCGACATCGCGGCGATCTCCTTCATCCGCAACACCGAGGATGTTGAGTTTGTTCTGCAGGCACTTCGCGATATCGCCGCGGAGACCGGTGATGAGGAGGCCATCCGGCGCCTGGGCCTGGTGCTCAAGATCGAGACCATCCCGGGCTTTGAGAACCTCGCGCAGATCCTGCTCACCGGTATGCAGCATGAGAATTTCGGCATCATGATCGCCCGCGGGGACCTGGCGGTGGAGCTCGGTTTCGAGCGCATGGCGGAGGTGCCGCAGCTGATCATGGCGCTGGGCGAGGCCGCCCACATCCCGACCATCCTGGCCACCCAGGTCCTGGAGAACATGGCCAAGAACGGTCTGCCCTCGCGCGCCGAGATCACCGACGCAGCCATGGCGCTGCGGGCCGAGTGCGTGATGCTCAACAAGGGCCCGCACATCAACGACGCCATCAAGGTGTTGCGCAAGATGAGCAAGAAGCTCGGTGCCTCGCAGCGCAAGAGTCGCATGATGCTGCGGAAGGTCCGCAGCTGGGAGTAGACGGTCCGCCGCCTACCTGCCCGGAATGATCCGGCGGTCGGCGAGGTCGTCGAGAAGCTCGATGATCCGCGGGATGCTGTCGTGGCAGCCGGTGAATCCGGCCCTGCGCACCTTGATGGTGGAGGAGACGTTGTCACCGGGCGCGTTGAGTATCGCGTCGCCGAAGTTCCAGTCCACCAGCGTGTCCCAGGGGGTGCGCCGCAGACCGTGCCTGTCGACGATTCCCTCCCACACCCCGGCGTAGGCGGGCATGTGCTCGCTGAGTCGGAAACCCTGCGGCTCCCCCGTCGGGATGCCGTAGTGCCCGGCGATCGCCTCGAACAGCTGCCGCCAGCGGAAGACATCGCCGTTGGTGAGGTTGAAGGCCTCACCATGGGCGGTGGCGGTGCCACCCGCCCAGTCGGTGGCGTCGGCAAGCAGTGCGGCATCCGATACCTGGTAGAGCACCCGGTCGTAGGTGTGCCCGCTTCCGGGGAAACGCAGCGGAATGCCCAGCTCACGGGTGATGGTGACATAGGCAGCGAGCACCATGAGCAGATTCATCGGCGTCCCGCGCGCGTACCCCATCACGCCCTCGGGGCGGAGGATGGTGAAGGCGAAACCGTCCCTGTCCGCGCGGGCGCGCAGTAGATCCTCCTGGTCATAGTAGAAGTTGGGCACGATCAGCCGGGGATCGTCCTCCCTGGCCGGGGTGGCAAACCGGCCCAGGTGGGCGCCGTAATACTTCATCCCCTGGTAGAGGGTGACGTGCTCGAGTGGCGCACCGGCCGCGGCGAGGGCGTCGAGGGTGTTGTTGAGCAGTGCTACATTGGTGGCGATCTGCGCCCGTGGCTCCTCCTGCTCGATGTAGGCGGCAAAGACGAGGCGGGAGGTGTCCGCCGCGCCGGTCAGCGCCGCGGCGGTGGCATCGGCATCGAGCAGATCGGTTCCCAGATGAGTCCAGCCCGGCGAGCCCTCCGGTGGTCGCCTGCTGATCCCGCGGGTGGTCACGCCACGGGAGGTGAAGTGCCTGATCACGTTTCCGCCGATCACTCCCCCGGAGCCCGCAACCAGGACCACCGGGTTGTCACCATCCGTCGCCGGTGTGCCCGTCATGCGTGCGGCTGTCCGGTCGAGGCGCTGGTACCACCGTCGACGGTGAGGATGCTGCCGGTGATGTAGGACGCGTCATCGGTGGAGAGGAAGAGCACGGGTCCGACCACATCCCCGGGGCGCCCGACCCTGCCGAGGGCGATGCGGTTGAGGAAGGGGCCGAGGTTGTCCTCATCCTTCCATATGCCGGAGGTCATGTCCGTGGCGGTGAACGCAGGGGCGACGGCGTTGAAACGCACGCCGCGGTCACCGTAGTCCAGGGCCAGCGAGCGGATTAGCCCATTGACCGCGTGCTTGCTGGCGTTATAGGCCGCCTGCCCCCAGTCCCCGGCGAGCCCGGACACCGAGGAGATCGCTGTCACGCTGCCCTTTGAGGCAACGAGGTGATCCGAGGCCGCGGCGACCAGGTGGTAGAGGCCGTCGACGTTGACGGCGAACTCCGACCGCCATTGATCCTCGGGCAGGTCGGCGAGTTCGCCGCCGATGTAGATGGCGGCGTTGCTCACGATCACGTCGATCCCGCCGAAGTGCCCCACCGTCTCCGCAACGAGCCTGTCGACGCTACCGCGGTCGGACACATCGGCGGTGATGGCCACCGCGCGTTCCGGGGCCGCACCGGAGATGGTCTCCTCCAGTGGTTCGAGGCGTCGCCCGGCGGCGACGACCCTCGCACCGTTGTCCAGAAACCCGCGGGCGATCTCCCGCCCCATGCCCGATCCGGCTCCGGTGATGATGACGGTCCTGCCCTCTACCGCATAGGTGTTGGTTGTCATGCCAGTGGTGCCCCTCCCTCGACGTGAATGGTTTCCCCTGTCACAAATCCCGCGGTGAGCAGCCAGAGCACCGCGTCGGTGATGTCGCGGTTGCGTCCGACCCGCTTGACCAGGGTCCCCTCGGCGGAGCTGGACAGGAATGCCTCCTTGTCCGCAGCACCCATGGAGTCCCAGCTTCCGGAATCGATGACACCGGGGGAGATGGCGTTGACCCGCACGGGCGCGAGCTCCACCGCCAGATGCTTGGCGGCGAAGGAAACCGCGCCGTTGGTGATGCCCATGATCGAGTATCCCGGAGAGGGCTTCCATGCCGCCTGGCCGGAGAACAACAGAATCGAGCCGTGCGCGGGCAGTCGGCCCGCGGCGTGCTTGGCCAGCAGCAGAGGTCCGATCACCTTCGTCTCGAATGCGGTGACGGTGGCGTCGTGCTCGAGCTCGGTCACGGGGACGTTATGGTGGGCCGAGGTCGTGATCACGATGTGGTCGAGGGGTGCGGCCGCATCGAGAGCCGCGGTGACGGACCCCTCATCGGTGATGTCGATCAGGACGTGTTCGGCGCCGGGGATCGACGCGGCGGCAGATTCCGCCTTCGCGGCGCCGCGCGCCCCGATGACGGCGGTGCCGCCGGCGTCCGCAACGGCACCGGCCACCGCCAGGCCGATGTCGCGGGCGCCACCCACGATGAGTACGCGCTGATTCTGCAATGAATCCATCTGTTGTGCCCTTCTGGTCCGCGGTCGCAGCATACTTGCGTACGACGGTTACTTTCATGTGCAACTTAAAGTGTACGTACTCCTCGCCGCCTGTGCCTGCTGATAGCATGAGCGGTACGGAAAGGGGTGTCGGATGGCCCAGGATGCGCGCGTGGTCGACGGACGCACCGGAATGGCGCAGCGCTGGTGCGCACTCCAGGTGCTCCACGACCGGATAGACACGCACATCGAGCGGTCCCTTCAACCACTTCACGGCCTCAGTGTCAGGGAATACTCCCTGCTGGAGGTCCTGTCCAGGCAGCACAACGGGATCGGCGGGCACCTCCAGATGAAGGAGGTCGCCCATGCGGTGGGGCTGAGCCAGAGCGCCACCACCCGCCTGGTGTCCCGGCTGGAGGGTCGGGGGCTGCTCTCACGGTTCATCTGTGCCACCGACAGGCGCGGAATCTACACCGAGATCACCGGGGAGGGGAGCGCGCTTCTCGACCTCGCCCGCCCCACCAGCGAAGCGGCGCTCCACGAGGTGCTCGACGCCCTCGAGGGCGATCCGGAGCTGCGCGCCTTTGTCCGTGTGCTGCGCGAGGAGGTCGGCTGAGTACGTTCGCGCTGCGAGAACTCCGTGTCGGGGGAATACTGGGACGGGGATGTTCGCCCCCGCACAGTAGCACCGCAGCAGCGTAGGAGATTATCGAGAATGAAGATCATTGCGCACCGGGGACTGTCCTCGCAGTACCCGGAGCTCACGGAATCGGCTTTTGTCCACGCACTTGAACTACCCATCCATGGGATCGAGACGGATCTGCGCCTGAGCAGGTGTGGGGAACTGGTAAACATCCACGATCCGGTGATCAGCAGGGTCTCCGACGGTCGGGGCCGGGTCTCCGCGATGGATCTGACCACCCTGCGCACCTTCAACTTCGGGACCAGGCAGGCGCCGGAGCGGGTCCTGACCCTCGACGACCTTCTGGACATCATGGAGGATTATCCCGACAAGCACCTCTACATCGAGTCCAAGCATCCCATGCGCTACTCGATCATGCTCGAGGAGCAGATCGTGCGGGTGCTGCGCTACCGGGGGCTAAGTGAGGATCCCCGGATCCATGTCATCTCCTTCTCGCTGCCCGCCATTCACTGGATGTCCAGGCTCGCGCCCTCCATCGACCGTATCCACCTGCGCCGCGCCTGGGAACGCTGGATCAACCCCACCGACCGGCGTCTGGGTGATCCGACGGGCCTCGGGCTGTCAATTGAGCGTGCCAGGCTCAATCCCTCCCTGATCGGTCGGAAGAACCTTCCCACGTACCTCTTCACCGTCGATAAGCCCAGGGACGTGCTGTGGGCGCAGGACCATGGGGTGGACATGCTGGCCACCAACGTCCCCGATGAAGTGGCGCAAGTGTTGGACACCGGTGTCGCACCCGCCATGTACGCTAATGCGCATGGCAAAGAAGAATAAAAAGAGTGAGCAGCTGCCCGAGGGCATGAGCCGCCGTCAGGCGAAACTCGCGGCCCGTGCCGCTGAGCGGGAGGCGCTGGATCGGGAGCCGCGGCCCTTCGAGGGCCTGGCCATGGAGGCCGACCTCGTGGCCCTGCAGGAGTTCATTCCCTCCGCGACCGCGCCGCTGGACATCAGGGGCAGCGACCGCACCGTCACCGTGTGCACCGTCCTGCCCGGCGCCGTCGCCGCGCTCGTCCGCGATGAGGAGCACGGCAGTGAGGCATTCGTGGCACTGCAGCAGGCGAACCGCTCCAACACCCCGGGCCGGGACCTCGCGTTCGCGCTCAACTGGATCCGCGCCGCCGCCGCGGGCACCTCCCTGACCACCGCGAAGGCCGACGGGACTCAGCCGGAACTGACCGAGCTTATCGACGCCTCCGCGACCCTCACCATCACACCGCACCAGGACTTCAACTGGTGGCTGGCCGAGGGGGACACCCAGTCGCCCCAGGTGGCACAGCACATGCAGGCCGCGAATGAATCCATCCTGCCCTCCCACCCCGTCGAGGTCGACGTGCCTGGTGCGATCTGGTGGGTCAATCCCGGAGGAAAGGCCCACATCCGCTGGGTGCGCACCGAGGAGGAGAACGCGCTGCTGCTCGCCCTGGCCCGGATCGCCGCGCGCGGGGAGCTGCACCTGGGCGCGGACACCAGGTTCGCCGGGGTCTTCCGCACCCACGGAATCACCGTGCCGGTGTGGGATCTCGATCCGGAGCGCCCGCACACCGACTACGCCGACGCGATCCTTGCACTCAACGCCGCGATCGCCGCCGAGCTGGCCAACGACGCCCAGTTGACGCCCGAGGAGCGCAGGCAGCTGGAGAACATCAAGTCCCGCCAGGTCACCATCAGGTAGCTCGGCGCAGCCGGTTTCTTTCTCCCCAACTTGAATGCTTGGCTCCCCCGTGCCGCATCCGTTTCTATGGAAGCAGCCAATAGACAACACGGTCTGTAGTGCAGGCAGGGAGAAAACAACAATGAGCCAACCATTCACGCTGGGGATCCACATCGACGGACTCGGCAGTCATCCCGGTGACGCCGGGGGAGAGGATGCGGGATCGGGCGGCGCGCTTGATGCCGCCCGAATCCAACGCATCATCTCCCGGATTGAATCCGCGGGCTTCAGCTACGCCACCTTCGCGGGGTCGCACCTGCCCGGTGCGGCTCCGCGTCTCGATTCGGTGCAGCTCGGCGCCTTCGTCGGTCCCTCCACCTCGCGGCTGGGGCTGATCGCGCAGATCCCCGCGACCTATCTCGAGCCCTTTCACATCGCCACCCAGCTGATCAGCGTCGACTACGCCACCCGGGGGCGCGGTGGCTGGCTGGTCTCCGCTGAGAACTCCGCCGCGGCCGCCGCGCAGTACGGGCGGGTGGAGCTCTCGGAGGAGCAGCTGGGCCGGGAGATCGATGATGTCGTCGAGGTTGTCCGCCTCCTGCAGGATTCCTGGGAGGTTGACGCCGTCATCCGTGATCTTCCCAGTGGCCGCTACATCGACCGCGACAAGCTGCACCCCGTGGATTTCGTCGGTGCCTCCTTCTCGGTCAGGGGGCCGGCGATCACGCCGCGGCCGCCACAGGGGCAGGTCCCGATCATCGCCGACCTCGACGCCGCACCCGACGCCACCTCCGGCGCGCGGGTGGACGCGGTGCTGGTGGCGGCGGAGGCCGCGGTGATCGACCGGGCGCGTGCCGCCGTCGACGGGGCCCGGGTGATCGCGGACCTTGAGGTTGTCGTTGATTCCCGCGGCGAGGCCGCTCCGGATCGCCTCGCGCGCCTGGATGCCGTTGTTCCCTGGGCCACGGGAAAAGCCCGTTTCGCCGGCTCCGCCCCGGAACTTGTGGACAGGATCACCGAGCTGGCACAGGTGGCTGACGGCGTGCGGCTGATTCCCGCGAGCCTGAACGAGGACCTTGATGAACTGGTCCATGTGGTGCTGCCGGAGCTCATCGCCCGCGGCGTTCTCACACCGCCGGCAGCCGGGGCGACCCTGCGCGAGGTCTTCGGTCTCGGCGCTGCACGCAACATCTTCTCCGACGAGGGGGTGCTGGTCCGATGACCTCCACGATCAGCGGTGAGATCCAGTTCGGCATCTTCTTCCACGGAGTCAACTTCACCACCATCTGGCACTGGCCGGAAAGTGGCGACCAGATCGATTTCGAATCCTTCCGCCGCTTCGCGCAGACAGCGGAGCGGGGCAAGTTCGCGGCGTTCTTCCTCGGGGAGGGGCTGCGGCTGCGCGAGCATCTGGGGCGGCTGCATGATCTTGACGTCGTCGGGAGGCCCGACGCCCAGACTGCGGAGGCGGCGCTGGCAGCGGTGACCACCCGGCTCGGGTTGGTGGCCACGCAGAGCACCACCTACAACGATCCGGCGGACCTGGCCTACCGTCTTGCCAGTCTCAACCATCTCAGTCAGGGCCGCAACGCCTGGAACATCGTCACCACCCACAATGCGTGGACGGGGGAGAACTTCCGCCGCGGGGGCTATGTCAGCTACGAGGACAGGTACCGGCACGCGGATTCCTTCGTCACCGCAGTCAAGGAGATCTGGCGGGCGGGTGAGCGCGGGGAGCCCGGGCTGCGCTACAGGGATGACTTCTATGATCTCGATGTCCGCCGTACGCTGCCGCTGGTTCCGGGCGGGCGCCCGGTGCTCTTCCAGGCCGGCGACTCGCCGTCCGGTCGTGATTTTGCGGTCAGGCACGCCGACATCATTTTCTCCGCGCACCCCGAGTTCGGCGATGCGACCGCCTTCGCGGCCGATATCGAACAGCGCGCGCTCAGGGCGGGGCGCGCGCCCGGGTCGGTGCGCCCCTTCCCCGGGTCGACTTTTGTGGTGGCCGACAGTGAGAAGGAAGCACAGGACAAGTGGTACGAGGTCAGGCGGGCCCAGATCACCCCGCAGACCGCGGTGGCGTACCTGGAGCAGTTCTGGGGACGCGAACTGCAGGACTTCGATCCCGACGGACCGCTTCCCGATGTTGACCCGGTGATCACGGATGCCGATGTCACCAGGGGCAGCGGTTTCCAGGCCAACAACACACGAAAGCTTATCGACGCCTGGCGGGGGCAGGCCCGCGACCGCGGCTGGAGCATCAGGGAGTTTGTGATCAACCACACCAACCGCGGCAATGACACCAACGGTTTCGTGGGCACACCCTCCTCGATCGCCGATTCGCTGCAGCGATACGCGGAGACCGGAATCGTCGCGGGCTTCAACATCAGCCCCTATCTCACCCCGGTGGGGCTGGATGAGATCGTCAACCTGCTGGTGCCCGAGCTGCAGGACCGCGGAATCTACCCCCGCGAGTACGCGGGCACCACCCTGCGGGAGCATCTCGGACTCTCCGAGGAGGTGCCCGGCTGACCCCGACACCCCCTTTCTATTAAGTGATAGTTATCACCGGGGTGCGGGTTGACCGCCATTTCCATACGGGCCTACTCTACCTATTAACCGATAGAAATTGATTCGGATCATCATTTTCTCATCGGCAGGAGAGAACAACCTGAGGAGATGGACAGAAATGACTGAAGTGATCGCCCGCCCGGCAGAGGCGGGGGGTGCGCAGGCGTCGGCGTCGACACGCATAGACACCCTCCTTCTCAGCGAACCGGACATGGTCAGGGTCGGGGTCAGGGACATGCCGGCGTGCGTGGACACGATGGAGGAGATGTTCAAACTCCTCGCTGTCGGCGACTACCGGATGGCGGGAGCGGGCAACAATTCCCACGGTGCCATGGTGATGTTCCCCGATGAATCGCCCCATCCACGAATGCCCGAGAACACCACAGACCGCCGCTTCATGGCGATGCCGGCCTACCTCGGCGGTGGCTTCCACACGGCCGGGGTCAAGTGGTACGGCTCCAACATCGCCAACCGCGAGGCGGGGTTGCCGCGGTCGATCCACACCTTCGTGCTCAACGACGCGGACACCGGCGCACCCCTGGCCATCATGAGCGCCAACCTCCTGTCCGCCTACCGCACCGGTGCGGTCACCGGGGTCGGTGCCAGGCACCTGGCTCGTCCCGAATCCACCATCGCGGGCATCGTCGGCCCCGGTGTCATGGGCAAGACCGCACTCGAGGCGCTCGTCGCGGTGCTGCCTGACATCGATACGGTCCAGGTAAAGGGCCGCAGCGTCGCCGGACTCGACAGTTTCATCGCCTGGGTCAGAAAGACGCTTCCGCAGATCACCAGAATCGTCGTCGCGGACACCGTCGAGCAGGCGGTGCGCGGCGCCGATGTCGTCGTCTACGCCACCACCGCCCCCTCCGGTGCCGCCAACTACCCTCTCATCGACCCCGCCTGGCTCTCACCAGGCGCATTCGTCTCCCTGCCCGCATGCACCAACATGCCGGACGGGTACCTCACATCGGGCGCGCCGAGGCTGGTGGTGGACAACCGCGGCCTCTACGAATGCTGGCTGGAGGAGTTCTCCCCCGGGGCATATGAGACGGTGGGCATCATCGGCACGAAGTTCCTGGAGCTCGAGCGGGCCGGCCTGCTCGGGGACGGCGCCGTGATCGATCTCGCCGATGTGATCCTGGACAAGAGTCAGGGACGGCGCAGCGAGGAGGACACCGTCATCTTCTCCGTCGGGGGCATGCCGGTGGAGGACGTGGCCTGGGCCACCGCACTGTATCGCAGGGCGCTGGCGCAGGGGGTCGGACAGACATTCAATGTCTGGGACGCCCCGGAACTGGTTTAGGGGGGATGGCCATGACCGAACACGGCACACAGGTCGACATTGCCGTCATCGGCGCGGGATCCATGGGAGCCATGGCGCTGTGGCAGCTCACCGAGCAGGCGGCGGAGGGAACCTCGATCCTCGGCATCGAGAAGCACGGCCGCATCCACACCAAGGGGTCCTACTCGGGGGAATCGCGGCTGTTCAGGGTGGCGCTCAAAGAGGGAGGGCAGTACGTACCCCTCGCCATGGAGGCGCGGGAGCTGTGGAATGAGCTCTCGCGGCGAAGTGGCAGGGACGTCTTCCTCCCGATCGGTGCGCTCAACGTCGGGCCGGCGGACCTGCCCGATATCCTCGCCGTCCGCGAGGTGATCGCCGCATTCGACCTTGATCACGAGATCCTGGACGCGGGCCGGCTCCGCGCCCAATTCCCGCCGTTCGACGTCGATGACGATGACATCGGCATCCTCGATCCCGCCGGCGGTGGTCTCCGGCCCGAGCTCGCGGTGGCCACCGCGCAGCAGCTCGCGATTGACGCGGGCGCCGTGCTCTGGGACAACACCGATGTCACATCCATCGAGCAGATCGGCGACACCGTGGTTATCAACAGCTCCGCGGGCATCGTCGAGGCGCGCTCCGTGATCGTGGCCACCGGCTCCTGGACCGGGCAGCTCATCCCTGAACTGCGCGAGCACATAGCCGTCACCCCGATACCCCTGACCTGGTACCTTCCTCTCGACATCGAGGCATTCACACCGGAACACCTGCCCGTGTTCCTCAGGGATATCGTCACAGGTGACACCGGATTCCACGTATACGGCGCACCCACGCTCGACGGATACAGCGTGAAGATCAGCCCGGGCGTCCACGGCCACACGGTGGACACCCCCGATGAGATTCCCGCCGACCTTACGCGGGAGGAACTGGAGCTCTTCGCGGAACAGGCCGGGAAGATGGTCACCGGCATCATCGCCTCGCCCGTCCGCGTAACCATGCACCATGACGGGTTCACCCCCGATTCGAGCCCCATCATCGATGTTCTCCCCGGCACCTCCATCACGGTCGTCGCTGGTATGAGCGGCCGTGGGATGAAGTTCGCCCCGGCGTACGGCCGGATGGCCGCGGAACTCGCGCTGACCGGCCGGGCGCGTGCGCGGCCGGACTCCTTCACCGTCACCCACCACATCACACCGGCCACATCCTAAAACCCCCGCTCGTGAAAGGACCCTCCATGTCCACGACCAAAACAGCTGTCCCGGTCACCGGAACAGAAATCAAGGGCGGAACCCTCTCCGTCACCTCCATTGTTTTCATGGTCATCGCCGCCGCGGCCCCACTGACGGTCATCGGCGGGGCGCTGCCCATCGGGATAGCCACCGGCAACGGTGCCGGTTATCCGACGATGTACGCCATCAGCGCCGTCATTCTCATCCTCTTCTCCGTCGGTCTGACCACCATGTCACGGCACATTCCGGAACCGGGGGCCTTCTACTCCTACGTCGAGGCGACCTTCGGTCGCAGGATCGGCATGGGCACCGCCTACCTCGCGCTTTTGACCTACACCGCCATCCAGATGGCGGTGTACGGGTTCCTGGGGGCGCAGCTGGCCCTGCTGTTCAGCGCGGTCGGCCTCCCGATCCCCTGGTGGGTGTGTTCGCTGGCGGTGATCGCGGTCGTCGGTTTGCTCGGCTACCGCAACATCGAGCTGAGCTCGAAGGCTCTCGGACTCGTTCTCATCGGGGAGATCGCGATCACGCTGCTCATCGTCGCCGCCGTGATCTACCGCGGTGGTTCCGATGGGCTCGGTGTCGCTTCCTTTACCCCCGAGCACGTGTTCTCCGGGTCCCCGGGGGTCGGCCTCATGCTCGCCATGGCAGGGTTCATCGGATTCGAGGCCACGACGGTCTTCCGCGGCGAAGCGAAGGACCCCGATCGAACGATCCCCAGGGCCACCTACATCGCTGTGGGCGTCATCGGGGTCTTCTACACGATCTCCGGATGGGCGATCGTGGAGGCATGGGGAGCGGACAACGTCGTCGCCGAGGCAGTGGCGGACCCGGAGGGAATGGTGGCGACCACCGCCGTCAACTACCTCGGCATGTGGTCCGGAGTTGTGGTCCAGGTCCTCCTGCTGACCAGTCTCTTCGCCTGCGTGCTTTCCTTCCATAACGTGCTCACCCGCTACCAGCACGCCATCTCCATCAAACGCGGCCTGCCGCGGCAGCTCCGCTGGGTTCACCAGACCTACAATTCCCCGCACCTGTCCTCCTTCGTGCAGACCGCGACGGTGGCTCTGATCACCGTCGTGGCCGGCATCATCGGGATGGACCCGGTCGTGCACATCTTCACCTGGCTCTCCGGTCTGGCAACCTTCTGCATCGTGCTGCTCATGCTGCTGGTGAGCATCGCCGTGATCGTCTACTTCCATAAGCGACCGGAGCTGGCGGAAAGCCGCTGGAAGAAGTTCGTCGCACCGTTGCTGTCCGTGATCGGCCTGGGAATCGTCGCCTTCTTCCTCGGCACCAACCTCACCGATCTGGTCGGCGGGGACTCCGTGGTGGCGCTGTGCCTCGCAGTGTCCGCACCGATCGTGTTCGCACTCGGGGTCGTGTTCGCCAGGTTCGTGCCCGAGCTCGACGTCGAGCGGATTCAGCGGCGGCGTGAGAAGAATGCCCATCTCCATCGATCGCAGGTCGCGGAAACCGAAGAGGACAGGATCAGCTGAACCCTCCCTCCTCATCGCCCGCGGACACCACCGCTATCGCAGTGAGGTGAAGAGCTGTTCGGAGGCGGCGTCATCCCAGAGCACGACGCTGCCCACGTCATAGTCGGCGAACCCGGCGATGGGGATCGTTTCGGTGATCATACCGCCGCGCATCGCCAGCGCCAGGCGGGCGAGATGCCAGATATGGTCACCGTTACCCACCGTGAAGGTGCCCACCGCGTCGCCTAGCAGTGGGAACATCCGGAAGGGATTGAGCAGGGTGGCCGGCGAGGTCACGGTGCCGAGGAGGGCGGCGAAGAACTCCCGCTGCCTGACCACCCTGTCCAGATCGCCCATGGCGGTGGCGCGGGTGCGCACATAACCCAGTGCGGTGGCCCCGTCGAACTCCTGGCAGCCCGCCTGTACGTTGAGGTTGGCCAGGGGGTCGTCGATAGGCTCGGCTGGGCACAGCTGCACCCCGCCGACCGCATCGACCATGTTTGCCAGTCCACCCATTCCAATCTCGGCGTAGTGATCGATGCGCAGGCCGGTCGCCTCCTCAACCGTCTGGGTGAGCAGCTGCGGCCCGCCGACCGTGAAAGCCGCATTGGCCTTGTCCATTCCATAACCGGGGATATTGATGTAGGAATCCCGTGGGATCGACAGCAGGGTGGGCTCACCGGAACGCGGAATATGCAGGACCATGATGGTATCGGTGCGTCCGAGTCCGATATCCCCACCGGTGCCGAGGCGGTCGATGTCCTCCTGGCTCAGGCCCTCCCGGGAATCCGATCCCACGAGCAGCCAGTTGGTGCCCGCGGTGTTGGACACCCGGGTTGCGGGTGTCGCATCGACCCGGTTCAGCCGGGAATCAGCCCAAAGAGCGCCGGCAAGGGAGAGGACCAGCACCGCCGCCAGGATCAGGCCGAGCCATCGCAGGCAGCCACCGGGGCGACGGTGCGGACGGGGTGCTGGTTGGCGCCTGACACCCGGTTGGGCAGCTGGCACCCGGCCGATCTGGCTTGGTTGGTGCGCGGGGTGCTGCGCCGGGGGTCGTGTGTGGTGACCCGCCTGGTGCCCTGCCGGCGGATTGTAGATCCGGGTCTCATTGATGGGTGGAGGAACCTGCCGGGGTGGCTGCTGACGTGGCTGCTCATGCCGGGGTGGCTGCTGACGCGGCTGCTCATGCCGGGGTGGCTGCTGACGCGGCTGCTGTCGACGCGCACGCACCGGCCGACCGTAACGGTCGACGATCGGTCGGCCGTGACTGTCGCGGGCGTAGTCCCCGTGTCCACGTTGATCCATGTTTATACAGTAGCCTCTCTCCCCTAGAGCCCAAGCCAGCTCAGGTCACCGCCGAGGGCCGAATAACCGACGAAGGCCACGGCGTCGATAAGAAAGTGCGCGATCACGAGAGGCCACACCTTTCCGGTGCGGTGGTAGAACCATGCGAAGACCACACCCATGACTATGTTGCCGAATCCGGCGGAGACACCCTGGTAGAGGTGGTAGGACCCGCGCAGGATCGCCGAGGCGGCAATGGTGGCGGGGACAGTCCATCCCAGCCCGCGGAGGCGGGTCATCAGCCACATCACCACCACGATCTCCTCGCCGAAGGCATTGGCCGCGGAGTAGATGAGAAGGACGGGGATCTCCCACCAGGGACTGTCCAGGGTGGTGGGGATGACCTGCTTGGACAATCCGAGATGGATGGCGCTGACGTAGAGAGCCAGGCCCGGGATGCCGATCAGGGCGGGGGGGGGGGCGGGGGGGAGGGCGCGGGGGGGGATGCCGGGGGGCGGGGTCGGTGGGGGGCCGGCGAGCATGTGGAACGGGCTGGCCCGGGGGGTCCAGCGGGGTGGTGCGGGGAAATCGGCCTCCGGGCCCAGCGTGGAGAAGTGGCCCAGGGGTGGGGGCGGGAATGCGAGGGTGGGGCTGATGACCACGTCGACGTCCCAGGCCCCCAGGACGATATCGCCAACCGAGTCGAAGGCCCGCACCGCCTGTCGCAGTTCGGGTGTGGAAATGGAGAGGCCGAGTTCGCGGAGCCAGGTGACGATCGGGCTCGCGGGCCCCTCGATGATGCGGGAGCGGGCGGCGAGGACCTCGGTGAAGGCCTCGAAGGCCCAGGTCCCGTAGGGGCGGGTGAGCGTGCTCAGCCGGTGGCCGGCGGGTTCCAGGCGGCCGGCTGCGGTCTCGATCGTTGCGGTGGTGCGGGCGTCGACAGGCACGTTGGCGTGGAGCGGCTCCAGCAGCACCCCGATGCGCAATGGCCGGATCGTCGGTGGGATGCGGTGCAGCCGCGCCTGCGTGGCCAGGTCGCGGGTGAGGAACCCCTGCGCAACCGGTGTGCCGCCGCGGGAATCGTGCGCCGGTTTCAGCCCGACGAGTCCGCAGGCCGCGGCGGGGACGCGGATGGAGCCGCCACCGTCGCTGGCGTGGGCGGCGTCGACAAGCCCGCGTGCAACTGCGACGGCCGCACCCCCTGAGGAACCACCCGGGGTGTGGCCGGGAAGGCGTGGATTGTCGGGAGCGGGCATGCCTACGGGTTCGCAGTAGGCGGTCATCCCCAGCTCGCTGGTCTGGGTCTTGCCCGCGATGATCGCCCCTCGGTCGATCAATGACTGCAGGAAGGGGTCGGTGTGGGTGGCGGTGTACGTGCGCGATGACGATCCGTGCGAGGTCGGCATGCCCGCCACATCATGGAGATCCTTGGCGGGGATGATCATCCCGCCCAGGTCACCGTGGCCATGACCGACGACACGGGCGGGATCGAACCAGGCGAAACCGTGCTCCTCCGGGGTGAGGCCCGCGACAGTTTCGGCGAGCGCTGCGACGCCAGGGTGTGACATGAGGTTCCACGATAGCGTTTGCCGGTTAAGCTGTGAAACCATGAGTGTCACGCCACATGAGCCCATCACCGTGTCCTATCTCGGTCCTGCGGGAACCTTCACCGAGGCGGCATTGCTGAAACTGGCCGCCCGCGGGGTGTTCGGCTCCGGTGAGGTGATCCAATTGCCGGTGTCCACCCCGCAACAGGCCGTCGATGCCGTTCGCGCCGGGGACGCCGAAGCTGCCGTCGTGGCGATCGAGAATTTCGTTGACGGCCCGGTGACGCCCACCTTCGACGCCCTCGACCAGGGCTCGGCCGTGAACATCTTCGCCGAGGAGGAACTTGAGGTGGTCTTCACCATCATGGCCTCAGACGGTGTCGCGCTGGATCAGGTGCGCACGCTGGCCACACACCCGGTGGCACACCAGCAGATCAAGCACTGGATGGCGCAGCACGCGCCCCAGGCCCGGTTCGTGGCCGCGAGCTCCAACGCCGCCGCCGCCCAGATGGTTGCGGAGGGAAAGGTGGATGCCGCCGCAGCACCCGGGCGTGCCGCGGTGCTGTTCGGCCTGACTCCGCTTGCCGACGACGTCGCCGACGTCCGCGGCGCCCGTACCCGCTTCGTTGCCGTACGCCGCCCTCAGGCTGTGCCCCCGCGCACCGGGACTGACCGCACCTCGGTGGTCTTCGCCCTGCCGAATGAGCCGGGCAGCCTCATGCGGGCGCTCAACGAGTTCGCGATCCGCGGCGTGGACATGGCGCGCATTGAATCGCGACCGACCCGGAAAACCTTCGGCACCTACCGTTTCCATGTTGACGTCGTCGGTCACATCACCGACATCCCCGTCGCGGAGGCCCTGCGTGCGTTGTACCTCCAGGCCCACGATCTGGTGTTCCTGGGATCCTGGCCGGCTGCGCTGGCCGATAGTCGCGAGGACGCGCTGTCCGCGGACCTGGCCAGATTGAGGGAAGCGGACGACTGGGTCCGTGCCGCTGTTGAGGGAGAGGTAAGAAACTAGATCATGGCAGGCAGAATCATTCTCATCCGGCACGGACAGACGCACAACAACGTGCGGCACCTGCTGGACACCCGCCCGCCGGGGGCGGAACTGACCGAGGTCGGGCGTCGGCAGGCATTGGGGGTCGGCGCGGAACTGGCCGACTACTCCGGTGAGCGGCTGGCGCACATGTACAGCTCGATCGTGCTGCGTGCGCAGCAGACCGCGGTGCTGGCGGCCGCCACCTTCGAGAAAGCCAGATCATTGGAGCCGGGCACCGTGCCCCTCGACGTGGTGGCCGGTATCCATGAGATCGATGCGGGCGACTACGAGATGCGTGGCGACGACCAGGCGCACCAGGACTATTCCACCACCCTGAACGGCTGCCTCCACGGTGACCCACGCGCCGCGCTGCCCGGCGGTGAGACCTACCGCGACGTGCTGGATCGCTACCAGCCCACGCTGGAGCAGATCATGGACAGCCACGATCTCGACGATGACCGCGATGTGGCGATTGTCAGCCACAGCGCCGCGATCCGTATCGTGGCCACCCACGCCTCCGGTGTGGATCCGAATTTCGCCTTCAACACCTACCTGGGTAATGGGCGCTTCGTGGTGCTGGAACCGGGCGGACGCAGTTTCGGCCGGTGGACCGTGGTGCGCTGGACCGACGCGCCGTTGCCGTGGTTGGAAGGGTGAACGGCCGATAACCCCGGACGGATCAGCAGTCAGGTTCTGCGAGAATGACACTGCTAGAGTTCGGGTGCCAGCCATCCGACGCGGAGAGCACGGATGAATGTGGGAATCCATGCCGCATAGCTGCGGACGAAAGAATCAGCCGCCCTGGCGCTGGGGAAGGCTCCCAGACATCGGAAGTATTCCTCGGCGATGGTGATGCCCGGGCTTGTGGGTTCTTCACCCGGAAAGATGAAAAAATAGAGGTCACTCGGTTGTTCGGATCGCACCTTGTTCCTATCGGTTTCTGGAAAGACCCGAACTCCCTCCACAGTCATGGACAACCTTCGCCCGAGTTTCTTGATCATCCGAGAAGTGGCGTAGGTACATGGAAGAACTCCAACAATCCGTTCGGGCGTGCCTGTGTAGATAATCTGCAGGTGTTGAGGGTTTGACTGCTCTGATTCACAATGCATCGTCACGACCCTTCCATTAAAAGCTCGACCTAGCAGTTCTATCCGATCCTGCAGTTTTCCTCGCCGGTAGGTAGGGCTTAGACACAGCAACAACCTTCCATGCCCACCATTCGGTCAAGCCAGATCCGATGTCACCTATCCGTCCAGCAGACCCCTCTAATTCGGCTCCAAGTAGGATAGATAACCTCTGACAACTTTAAAGTCAGGTGCTTCCTTTTCTATTAGATCTGAAATGGCATCTCCTTCTCTCGCCCAAACGAACTGGTCGAATCCAGATCGCCATGTGGTCATCTCGCCTTCACCAGCATTGACGAAGTTCTTTCTCCACGAATCAAGCCAATTGTTCAGCCGTTCTTTTAGTGATGTGCTTAAGAGAAAGCTATCGGGTGTGAGGAAAGCGCCGTGATGTGCCGGGATGACAGGGGAACTAGACCACAGACCCCACGGAGATCCATAATCAGGATTCAATTCTAAGGTCTTACGAGGTACCGACACTTCGACCATTCCCTCCCGCCTTCACCACTGGTATACGCAGTCCGGACGTTATTGGAATTGTTCCAAACTACAACCCAGCTTCTCGTTTTTGTGTAGGTATTATAGCGAGTCCTTCCATAGGTCCCAATCTCATTCGGCTCCCACCTTTCTGAGGAAGCGAGAGTCGCCGCAACGCAAACCTGAAAATCCCTCCAGACGCCGATGGTTAAGTTGTTGGGCATGTGTCTCGCAAAAATGTGACGAAAGTCTTTGCAGTATAGATTCTGCCCTGTTTTATGGAAGAACGTAAGGCGGCCGGTATCGTAGCCCCCAACACACTCCCACATATCATCATAGTTTTCGCCCACCTCCTTACCGTCAGCGGTGTACGCGACTCCAGTGATCTCGGGACCTGACGAGATCCGACCGCCTTGAAACTCCTGATGCTCTTCGCCAGTAATCTCGCCTGTAATGTCTGAAATAGGGTACCCGTAAGAGCCATTCTCATATCCGTTTTCTGCCCATTTCTCCAAGACCGGTCCGTAAACTGCATGCGCGCCTGAAGTGGGCGACCAATACAAAGAGCCCCATTGAAAGACACTGAAACGACCGAGACTATCTGGAGTGCCTGCTTCATCTGCGATGGGAAAGCCAAGAGCACCACTAGGCCCGCCTTCTTCAAGCCATTTGTCCAAGATCAAGCCATTGATACTAGCGACCTGGAATCCATTGGTTATCTGGGATCGGTAGATGCGTCCGCCCTGGAAGGTTTGCACCCATCCGTTAGCTTCACCTTCAATGGGAGTGGATCCTGTGACAGGTACTTCTCCGCCGGTGGGGTAGCCCATCCACCCGGATTCCCATCCGTTTCGTTCCCAGACCTGCGCGTTGCGGTTGGTCACAGCATGCGCACCGGTCGTGGGGTGGTAGTAGATGAACCCGTTCATGAACCGCTGACGATACCCCTGCCCGTCAGGGTTCAAGGTCTGGTTTTCAATCGGTGCCAATAGCCAGCTTGTGGCCCCACCCAGTTGGTTGTAGCGCTCGAGAATAGCCCCACATACCTGGTAGGGCGAGAGCCAGAAACTCTGGCATTGCGCTGCCGCAGCCAGACCACGGGCCTGCGGGCGAGAGCGTTCCTGCGAGAGCTTAATCTCAGACTCGTCTGCTGTTGCCTTATCCACACGTGCTGGTAGGTCAACCTTGTCTGACCACATTTCCCCTGGAACCAGCTCATCCTTGGGTGGCCCGGAGTTCTCCGCCTGACGGATGGCTTCCTGGATTTCTGCGACCTCGTCGTCGGTGTATCCGCCGACCCCGTCAACAACCGGTGGCCTTACGGGGTCTTGTTGGAACTCCTGGACATAAGCGTCGTGCTGCTCTGGGGTGATTACCCGCTCCGCCTGTGCACTGGCTACAGGCGCGGTGATTCCTGCGATCATCAACGCTGCGGTGAGGATACCGGTGGCTCGTCGTCGTAGTTTCACGTCCAAATCCCTTCCATTCTGAGATGACAATGTGGACGCCCTGAACATAACCGCAGAAACCCTTGAGAAGTCGTTGGAGGCGGTATTTTCGTGGCTTTTCACCCGAACCCAGGGGGTACCAAAGGTATACATTTCGGCCTTTTCCTGGGGAAACGGTGCGCTGGGGAAAAGGCGCTAGGGGAGTTGATCAGTGGGCAATAGAGTTATTGCTTGTCAGGCACCGCACGGGTGTCTGTCAGTGGGATGTTTTAGGAGTGGTGGTGGATCGACAACCGATAGGCCAACTACTTCTTCGCGCCACAGCCCATGCTCGCGCTGAATCGTTTCTCGCTGTCGTGATCATTGCTTTGTCGTTGTTGTCGCCTGCAGCCATGCCGTGGGGTATCCTCATTGAGTTTTTCACTGCGTGCATTATTCCGTTGTTGCTGGTTAGGGGTGGATGGGCTGTAATCCCACTGTGTGTCGTCGGTGTGCTGGTGACAACTAGCTTGGGCGAGCATCTTCTGCTGTCGGGGTTGATTGTCTACGTGGCGGTTCAGTATGCGATCGCTGCGGGTAGAGCGGTTCTTGGATCGATCATTTCCCTGCAGTGGATGATTATCGCCTATGGAATCGCATTGTCCACTGGCCCAGCAGTTTCTGATATCCCAGGCATAGTCTTCGAACTTGCTCTCCTGGGTATTGCAGCAGGTATCGGTTATTTTCGCCTCCAGATGACAGCTCAATCCGTGCGTCGAGAACGGGCTCAGCGACAAGTCCAGGAGGCTCTTCGGGTGGGGTTGTCGCGATATCTCCATGACAGTCTTGCCCGGTCGCTGACGATGATCACTATCCAGGCCGATAGCCTCGAGGAGGACCCGGAGGATCCGGTAGTCACCCGGCAGTCTGCGCGCATGATAGCGACCGCTGGGCGTGCGTCGATCCGGGATCTTCATGAACTCATGGCACAGCTTGCGGAGACGGATTTCTCGTCCACCTCGTCGATCGGTGTGTGGCATACGGCATCGATCGGGGAAACGATCGCTTCGTCGGCGTATCTTCTTGACACCGCAGGCTTTGACGTTGAGTGTGACGGCATTGATCCGGGAATGCGGATAGATACTGCTGTGGAAACCGCCTTCGCTTTGGTGTTCAATGAGGTCACCGCCAATATCATTAAGCATGCACCGCAACGCTCAACGGTGATAATCGACGTGGTCGATCGTGATGGATGGATCGATGTTGGTGTCTCAAACCAGCGGATGGCAGTGTCTAGTTCGCCCAACACGATTGGTGGCTTTGGGATGGGCTTGGGCAATATCCGGGCGAGATTAAGGGATGTGGGTGGGGCTGCGTCAATGTCATCTACGTCAACTACCTGGCAGGTCACTTTGATGGTGCCAGTGAAAACTACTGTGAAGGAAGTCTAGAAATGCTTCTCCTGCTTGAGCTTGTGCCGCTTGTTGCTACTCAGAGCTGGCTGTGTGATACGTTTCCGAACTTGCCGGTGTGCCGCCCTTAGTTGGTCCTGATGGCACAAAGGCAGGGCTCTCCCATTCGGGTGTTGGTGGTCGATGACGAGGTGTTTTTCCGTGACTCGTTGTCTGCTGCTCTCGCTGCCTCCGAGGACATTTCAGTAGTTGGCGTTGCTGACAATGGCCTGCAGGCACGGGATTTCCTACTGTCGAATGAAGCGGAGGTGGTGCTGTGCGATGTTCGGATGCCGATCATGGATGGCGTCGGGCTGACTGAGGAGTTGTCGGCTCGTGGGGCCTTGGCCAGGGTGATTGCGGTGACGTCGTTTAATGAGGATCAGGCGATGCTGCGGATGCTGCATGCCGGTGCGTGGGGGTTTGTGTTAAAAAGTGCCCGGCGCAGGGAGATTATTGATGCAGTTGTTGCCGTTGCGGCTGGGGGTACGGTTATTTCCCCGGTGGCTGCATCAAATTTGCGTCAGTATTTGGTGTCGCCGTTGAGCACGTTGTCGGTGGAGTTAAGTGATCGTGAACGGTCTGTGCTCGGGTTGTTGCATCAGGGTAAGAGTAATCGCCAGATCGCTGGTTGCCTTGGTGTGTCGGAGGTGTCGGTGAAAAAGACGATGTCTGGGTTGATGCGTACCTTTGATGTGTCCAGTCGAGTGAGGCTCATCGCCGTCACACGTGGAGCACATTGAGCTATCCGTAGCCCAGCCGGTGCAGATCCTCCTCGCTGAGCCCGAAGTAGTGTCCCACCTCGTGCATCACCGTGATCCGCACCTGCTCGACGAGCTGTTCCTCGGAATGGCAGTAATCCTGCAGGGCACCCTTGTAGAAGGTGATGGTGTCGGGGAGGCCGCCGTGGTCGAAGGTACGTTCCGGCAGCGCCACCCCGTGGTAGAGGCCGAGGATGTTGCGGGACTCCTCGTTGTAGTCATCGATGAGGATCACCACATTGCGCATGTGCCGGAGAAAAGCCTCGGGAATCGTGTCCAGCGCCTGATCCACAAGTTCCTCGAAGCGTTCCTCGCTCACCTCGATCACGGAGTCGCTCCCGCGCTGCTGCGTAGAGGCTCACGCTCCGGTTGCGGGGGCGGTGGTGTGCCGTTGATGGTGAAGGCGCCCCGTGCGGAGCCCTGCAGACTGTTGAAGGTTGCATTGCCTCCGGTGGATGGTGACATCAGATAGCAGTTGACGCTGTTCGAGCCTCCGACCCAGGAGTTGGCGGTGAGGGTGGGCCAGAAGGTCTGCAGGGTGGACTGGTAGAGGTTCTCCTCGCCGCCCAGGTAGTCAATGGCCGCCTGGGTGCAAGTGTTACCGAGGAAGCTGTTCTGCTCCTCGGTGCTCGGCACGCCGTTGGGAAAGGGGACGGCCAGGTTGACGGTGGATACCGCCTCAAGGTGATGGTCCCCGGCGCAGTCGACCTCGCGGAACTCCGCTGAGGATTCCACCCGGATGCAGGCCCCGATTGCGAACACCCGTGACTGATCGTTGGCGGAGATCGGTCCGACCGTCAATTGCGGGGTTCCGTTGGAATCGGTGGCCTGCAGTCCGCACAGCATGGTTCGGTCGCCGGCGGCCCAGGCTTCGGCGGAGGGCAGGATCGGGGCTATGGTGTAGCGGCCGGCAGGGTCGAAACGCCCGTCCAGGTAGGCGAGGGTGGGGGCCTGGCAGAGTTCCTCGCGCAGCTGCGCCTGCCTGGTCAGGTTCGGAGGGGCGGCGGAGGGGCCGAACTCGGAGCTGGGGTACGCGGCGAGATCCTCGCGCGCGGAGATTTCGAAGCGGTGCTCCTGGTCGCAGCTGACCTGATCGAATCCGGAGACCTGACCGTCGTCATTGACGTCCCAGGTTGCGCAGGCTCCGACATCGGCGGTGGTGAAGGATGCCACCTGGGTGGTCGTGGGGGAGGACGCCTGGGTGACGGGCTGTGCGACCCGGCCCTCCGGTGAATTCTGATTGATCGAATAGGAGTAGGCGCCGACGGCGGCGGTGCCGGCCAGGGCGGCAACAAGCATTGTTCTCACCGCGAAGGCGGAACGGGCGCCACGGGGGTGCCCGGTGTTGGGGTTCTCTGTGCCTGTACTCATGATTGTCACCATCATGCCACGCAGAGGGTGCGCGGCTAAAGATCCTCCGAGCGGGAAACAAGGGTTTTCAGGGAGTAGCGGTCGGTGCGGTACAGCGACACGCACCATTCAACCGGTTTGTCCACGGAAATGGACTGGCGAAGAATCCGCAGCAGGGGGGCGCCGGGTGGGACATCGAGCAGTTGTGCCGATTCCTCATCGGCGGCGACCGCGGTGACTGTTTGTTCGGCTTCGGTGACCGGGACGTGGTACACGCGGTCGAGGATCGCGTAGACGGAGTTGTAGACATCATTTTCCAGCAGATCCGGTGCCACATTGGCGTTGTACCAGCCGTTGTCGATGGCGTAGGGGCGGCCGTTGCCCAGCCGGAGCCGACGAAGGGTGATGTGCTGGTTGCCTCGGTCGGTGCCGAAGAAGTCGGCGATCTCATCGGGGGCGGGTCCCCTGGATGAGGACAGGATCCTGCTCGAGGCGCTCAGGTTCTGGGCGGCCATCTCCGCGGAGAAGGAGGCCAGGTGGAGCCGGGAGACCAGCGGGGCGTGGGCAACGAATGTGCCCTTTCCCCGGGCCCGTTTCAGCCGGCCCGATGCCACCAGGTCCCCGATGGCGCGCCGGACCGTGATGCGGCTGACACCGTACTTCTCCTCAAGCACCCGCTCGCCGGGCAGCATGTCCCCGGGTTGCAAGACGGTGGTGCACACCTCCTCGAGTATTTCGCGGAGCTGTTGATGCTTCGGCTTCGGCCCGTCGTTGAGTATCCGGTGTGGGAGGGCAGCGGATCCGGCTGGGACATCCTCGGGTGCGCGCTCGGCATCAGACATGTTTTTAACTCTAGTCTATCTGGTCATAACCACGTGGATGAAACCGCTTTTGGCCTCAAGTATCCGGGGGTGCCGTGTCCACGGTAGATTGAAGTTCATGATTGATCTGAAATTCCTCCGTGACAATCCCGACGTCGTTCGCTCCTCCCAGATCACGCGTGGCGAGGACCCGGGCCTGGTGGACGAACTAATCAGTGCCGACGAATCCCGCCGCGACGCCATCAAGGTGGCCGATGACCTGCGCGCAGAGCAGAAGGCCTTTGGCAAGAAGATCGGTCAGGCTTCCCCGGAGGAGCGTCCCGCACTGCTTGAGGGCTCCAATGATCTCAAGGCCAGGGTCAGGGAGGCGGAGGCGGCGCAGGAATCAGCGGAGGCGGCGGTGCACGACCTGCAGATGAAGCTGCCCAACGTGGTCACCGGCGCGCCCGCCGGTGGTGAAGAGGATTTCGTGGTCCTGGAGACGGTCGGGGAACCCCGCATCTTCGATTTCGAGCCAAGGGATCACCTGGAGCTCGGTGAATCGCTCGGCCTGATCGACATGAAGCGTGGCACGAAGGTCTCCGGCGCCCGCTTCTACTATCTCACCGGTTACGGCGCGCTGCTGCAGCTTGGAATGCTTCAGCTGGCGGCGCAGAAGGCCACCGCGGCGGGTTTCACCATGATGATCCCACCGGTGCTCGTGCGTCCGGAGATCATGGCGGGCACGGGATTCCTGGGTGATCACTCCGAGGAGATCTACTATCTCGAGCGCGATGACATGTATCTGGTGGGGACCTCCGAGGTGGCGCTGGCCGGTTATCACAAGGACGAGATCATCGACCTCTCGGCCGGCCCGGTGAAGTACGCGGGCTGGTCCTCCTGCTTCCGTCGTGAGGCCGGCTCCTATGGCAAGGACACCCGCGGAATTCTGCGTGTCCATCAGTTCGACAAGGTGGAGATGTTCGTCTACTGCAGGCCGGAGGAGGCGGAGGAGCAGCACCGGCAGCTGCTCGGGATGGAGCGTGACATGCTCGCGGCCGTCGAGGTCCCCTACCGCATCATCGACGTCGCAGGTGGAGACCTCGGTGCGTCCGCGGCCCGCAAATTCGACACCGAGGCATGGGTGCCCACCCAGCAGACCTACCGCGAGCTGACCTCGACCTCGAATTGCACCACCTTCCAGGCTCGGCGTTTGCAGACCCGCTACCGCGATGGCAACGGCAGGCCCCAGATCGCGGCGACCCTCAACGGCACGCTGGCCACCACCCGCTGGCTGGTCGCCATTCTGGAGAACAACCAGCAGGCCGACGGCAGCGTCCTCGTCCCCGAGGCGCTGCGCCCATTCGTGGGCAGGGATGTCCTCGAGCCCGTGAAGTAGGCCGTCATGGAGAATATGACCAGGCGATTCGGATTCTGGGTCGATGAGAGCACATCGAAGGTGCCGCCGCATCCCACCGAGTCGAAGGAACTGCTCTACAACCGGATCATCATCAATGCGATCCGCGGCGTCCTGAAGGCACAGGGGCTGCGAATCTACATCCACGGTGCCGAGAACATTCCGGCCGAGGGCGGAGCACTTCTCGCAATCAACCACACCGGCTACTATGATTTCATCCTCGGCGGGGTGCCGGCCCTGCTGCGTGGCAAACGCCTGGTGCGATTCATGGCGAAGAAGGAGATCTTCGACACCCCGGTGGTCGGGGCCCTGATGCGCGGGATGCACCACGCCAGCGTCGACCGCGCCCACGGTGCCGGGTCACTCGACGATGCCATCAACAGGCTGCGGAACGGGCAGCTGGTGGGCATCTTCCCCGAGGCCACCGTCTCCCGCAGCTTCGAGATCAAGGGCCTGAAAACTGGGGCGGTGCGCATCGCCGCGGCAGCGGAGGTGCCGCTGATCCCACTGATCATCTGGGGTGGGCAGCGCATCATCACCAAGGATATCGAGAGGAATCTCGGCCGGTCCAGGACCCCGATCATCATCTCGGTCGGGAAGCCGGTCGATCCGACGGGTGAGCCTGAGGCGGCTACCGCGCGGCTGCACGAGGCAATGGTGACGCTTCTCGACGCCGTCCGCAGCGAATACGAAAGGGAGTTCGGTCCCTTCGCCGGAGGTGAGCCGTGGCGCCCAGCTTCGCTGGGCGGCGGCGCACCGGACCTGGAGCGCGCCGGACTGCTGGAGATCGCGGAACGTGAGCGTCGACAAGCAAAGAAAGCCAAACGCAGAAAGTAGTTGAAATTCATGCACGTTCCCGGCTCGGCTCCGCGGCTCGTGGCCAGCGACGTCGATGGAACCCTGATCAACTCCTCGGAACGTGTTCCGCGGCGGTTGCGCGAGGTCATCGCCCGGCTCGATGCGCACGGCGTTGCCATGGCGCTGGCCACCGGGCGGCCGGCGCGGTGGATCTTCACGGTGCTCGACCAGTTGTCGGTGCGCCCGGTGTGCGTCTGCGCCAATGGTGCGGTGCTCTATGATTCCGCTTCGGACCGGATCATCGCAGCGCATACCCTGAGCGCCGCGGATATGGGGTGGATCGTCGGTGCCGCGCGCGAGGCGATGGCCCCGCACGGAGGCATCAGCGTGGCGGTGGAACGCGCCGGTGCCTCGGCCTATGATCGCATCGATGAGCTTTTCCTGGTCACCCCTGAATATGTGCATGCCTGGGACACCGCGGAGCACGGTGTCGTCGAGGAGGCCGGGGTCCTGGCACAGCCGGCGACGAAGCTGCTGCTGCGCAGCGATGTCCTTGAATCGAAGCAGATGTTCGACATCATCCGGCCGGTCATCCCGGAGAACATGGCCCACGTCACCTTCTCCATGTCGGGCGGGCTGCTGGAGGTGGCGGCGCCAGGAGTAACCAAGGCGCTCGGGGTGTCTCTGCTCGCCGAGATGCACGGTGTGGCGCAGACGGACGTCATCTGCTTCGGCGACATGCCCAATGACATAGAGATGCTGCAGTGGGCGGGTCGCGGGGTGGCCATGGGAAACGCCCGCCCCGAGGTGAAGGGCGTGGCGGATTTCGTGACCGCGAGCAACAACGATGCCGGGGTGGCCGACGTGCTCGAATGGTGGTTCTGAGCAGGATCCCCTAGCGCAGGCCGGGGATCAGCAGCTCATCGATTGACCTGCCACGGGCGGTGGGCAGCGAAACGCCGAGCACCTTTGCGAAGGTCGGGGCCTCATCGAGGATCTCCCGGCGGCCGGCGTCGCAATCGGGAATGAACGCCGGTCCGGTTGCAAAGAAGACCGGCTGGTCCCCCTGCGTCGGATGGTGCCCGTGGTTGCCCAGGTAGCCACGGAAGTCCGGATCCTCGCGTCGCACCACGACGCGGCGGTCGAGTGCGCCTCCCACGATGACGCCTGGTTCGGATTCCACGACCCAGGTGAAGGGCCCGTCAAGTCCGTAGACCTCCCGGGCCTCCGTGGCGGTGAGGATCTCGCGTATCCGGTACCGGGGCTCCGCGACGATGTCCTCGAGCAGCTCCTCGATCTCGCGGCGGCGCTGCTCACCGATGCCTTCACGCAGGAAGATCTGTCCGGACAGCCCCGAGCTGTGGAGATAGACGTCCCAGCTCAAGAGGTTGTTCTCGGCATCGGTTTCGAGAAACCCACGGTCACGGAACAGGATGTTGAGATTGGTGTGCTGCACCGTTTCCAGCTGGCCATGGTCGGACACCATGATGATATTGGTTTCATCGGCGTTGCCCGAGTCATCGAGGCCTTTGAGGAGGACACCGAGCCGTTCGTCGATGATGTCCAGGGCCTCATTGACATGGGGACCGTTGGGGCCGTGCAGATGCCGGGCTGAATCCAGCTCAACCAGATGAATGAGCATCACATCCGGTTGATCCTCGCGGAGCACATCGGCGCCCACGGCGGCAGCGAAGGGGCCGTGGTTGGTTTTGGGCTCGGTGATGATGAGATCCCGATGTCGCTCGAAGAGCTCGAAGCCACGTGGAGAGGTCACCGCGCGCATTGTCTCCACGAGGCCTCCGGTGGCCTCGACATTTCCGATCTCGGGGACAACCACCTCGAAGGGGGCCCTCGCCGTGACGGGCCACTGGACAACCGCAATGCTCCGGCCTTCGGCGTGGGCCGCGTCGAGGAAGGTGGGTACCTTCAGGCAGGAGTAGTCCCAGAACCAGTCCGGATGGTCGATGCCCGGCTGCATCAGCACATTGTTAAACACTCCGCTCTGGGCCGGAGGGCATCCCGTCACCTGTGCGGAGTGGATCGGGTAGGTCAGGGTGGGGAAGATCGATCGGATCTGGGCGCGGGCGGCGCCATCAATCAGGCGTGCGAAGGAGGGGAGGGTGCGCGCGTATGCGACATCGACATCCTCCATCGCATCGACGGAGATCAGAAGAAGACGCTGATTGTTCATTACTGGACCTTCCTGATGGTGTCAGCGTAGCGGTTCATGCTCTCTTCGAGGGCCGACTGCAGTGCGGGTATCTGGGTGGCGGGATCGGCGTTGTCGCCGTACACGGAGGCCATGGTCTCATCGATCTTTTCCACGGGTGCCTCCCACCAGGTGATGGTGTCCGCGGTCTGGGCATTAACCACCTGATTCAGGGCGGTCTTGTAGTTCGGGTCCTCCGCCACGATCCTCTTCACAATGTCGGTGTCGCGGGCGGCGTTCACGATGGGCAGGTAGCCGGTGTCCTGATGCCACTGGGCTGACTTCTCCGGCTGTGCGAGAAAGCGGAAGAGTTCCGCGCAGGCGTCCTGGCGCTCCTGGGATTCGGCCTTGACGATGGAAAGGCCCGAACCTCCCGTGGGAACCTTGGGGCCGGCGGAATCCTTGCCGAGCATGAACGCGGTGCCGATCCGGAACTCGGCGGTCTTCTTCGCCCCGGCCAGGGAGGCCGTGGAACCGTGGCAGGCGGCGGAGATTCCGGTGGTGAAATCGGTGAATCCGGACTTGGCCATGTACCCGAATCCGTCGGTGTGGATGAACTTGCGCTTCCAATCAAGCCATTCCGCCATCGGGCCCTCATCGACCGTGACGGTGGTGTCACGGGAGAAGTTGCCGCCCCAGGCCCAGATGTGTGACTGGCCGTACCACTGGTCATCACCGCTGAACGCGAAGGCCTTCAGCGGATTGCCCCCTGCATCCAGCCGCAGGAGTTCCGGTGCCATCTCGGCGTACTCGTACCAGGTCCTGGGGCCCTCCTCCGGGAGGCCGGCCTCGAGGAAACGGTCCTTATTGTAGTAGAACAGCGGAGTGGAGCGGGCGAAGGGAACCACATATGTCTTGTCGCCGGCCATGCCCTCCTTCACGTAGTTCTGCATGTAGACGTCGAGTGACCAGGAGTCGTCGAAGTACCTGTCCAGCGGAACGAGGGCGTCGGACTGCCAGTACTGGAGCCACCGGTGCTCGGGGAAACAGACGATATCGGGAACCTCCCTCGCCTGCAGGGCTGCGGTGAACTTCTGGTAGAGGTCGTTGTAACTGCCCTGGGACTGGGCCGCGGCGTAGATGTCGGTCTGGGACTTGTTGAAGTCATCGAAGAGCTTTGTCAGGGCCTCGAAGTTGACGCCCGTGAAGGGTGCCCAGAACAGAATCACCGTGCGGTCGCGGTACTCGGCGGGAACCTCGACCGGGGCCTGATGGAAGTCGGTGCGTAGAGTGGTTTCCTCGGCAGAATCGGAGCCTGTGTCGCTGCCGGTGGACACTCCGACGCAGCTGCTCAGGCTGAGGCCCGCCGCACCGATACCCATGGCGGCAAGAACTGAGCGACGGCTGAGGATGAGATTTCTGGGATCGTTCATTGGTGTTTCCACATTCCTTCTTGGAGGTGATGACTTGGGGTTTGGGGGGCGGTTCTCAGCCCTTGAGCGCGCCGGCGCTGATGCCGCCGATGATGCGCTTCTGGGCAAGGAAGAACACGATGAGCATCGGGGCGGATACGATCACGGCACCTGCCATGACCGACCCCCAGTTGGTGTAGCCTTCCTGGCTCTGCAGGAACTTCAGACCGATGGGCAGGGTGCGCATCTCCACGGTGCTGGTCACGATGAGCGGCCAGACATAGCTGTTCCACTTGCCCATGAACACGATCAGGGATGCGGTGATCACCATGGGCGCGCTCATCGGAAGCACGATGGAGAACAGTTGGCGGAGATGGCCGGCGCCGTCGATCCGGGCGGAATCGATCAGCGCCTGTGGCACCTGTTGCATCTGCTGGTGAAGCAGAAACATGGCGAAGGCGGTGCCGACACCCGGCAGGATCAGCCCCTGGTAGGTGTTGAGCCAACCCAGGTTCGCGATGGTGATGTAGTTGACCAGCAGTGTCACGTGACCGGGGAGCATCATCGAGCCGAGAAGCAGGATGAACAGGGGGGTCTTGAAGGGTGCCCGGATGAAGGCGAATGCATAGGCGCAGAAGATGGCGAAGGTTACTTCAAGGACGGTACCCACGGTGCTCGTGATAATTGAGTTGACGAAGAATCGACCGAAGGGTGCCGTCGTCCAGGCGTCGACGAACCCCTGCCACGAGATGGAGCTGGGTATCCAGGAGATCGGCCAGGAATAGATCTCTGATTCCGGTTTCACCGCTGAACTGAACATCCAGTACAGGGGGATGAAGAAGGCGAGCATGGTCAGCAGGAGCAGACCGTAGAGAACAACCCTGGTGACAATCGTGGTGACCGTTCCTCGCCCGCTGGGGATTTCCGGGAGCGGGGTGCCTTCGCCGCGATCAGGTGCCGTGGGGGAATCAGCCGTCGGGTCCGTGGGTGTGGTGGTGCTCAGAGTCATGATCAGTCAACGCTCCTTTTGACATAGCGCATTTGTACGGCGGTAACGATCATGAGGAAGACGAAGAGCACCATCGACTGCGCGGCCGATGCCCCGATGTCGAAGTTGTGGAAGGCCTCCTCATAGATGGACCAGGTCAGTGTCGTGGACGAGATGCCCGGGCCGCCCTCGGTCAGGGTCGCTATGATGTCGAAAGCCTGTGCGCTGGAAATAATGCCGGTGATGAGCAGAAAGAAGGTGACAGGGCGCAGCAGGGGAATCGTCATGTTGGTAAACAGCTTCCATCCCTCGGCGCCGTCGACGGCCGCCGCCTCGAAGAGGTCCTTGGGAAGGTCGAGGATCGCGGTGTAGTAGATGATTGCCACGAAACCGATCTGTTGCCATGAGTAGGCGATGATGATGGCCCACAGCGACCAGGCCGATGTCGAGGTCCACTGCGGTGAGTTTTCACCGAAGAGTCCGAACAGCCAGCGGCTGAGACCGTAGTTGGGATCGAACATGAACAGCCACAGGATTCCGACCACCGCGCCCGGAATCATGTGCGGGGCGAAGGTGAGGGTGCGGGCGAGGCCGCTGAATCTGAGCCTTTTCGACAGGAGAAGACCGATGCCCAGGCCTCCGATGAGCGTGCCCACCACCGTTATTGCGGTGAACACGAGGGTGTTGGTGATGATCTTGGGGAACTGGGCGCTCGAGAACAGATCGGTGTAATTTTTCAGCCCCACCCATGTCATTGTGGGTTGGACGAAATCCCACTCGACGAGACTGAAGAAGGCGTTGTAGAGGGTGGGCCAATAGGAAAAGACCAGGATCACGGAGAGATTCGGGAAAATGAAGAGAAAGAAGGTAAGAGTTTCTTTCCAGGTGTATTTGCCGCGTTTTCGTGCCCGGGTCCCGGGTTGTGACGTCGCTTCCCGGAGCGGGGAAACGAGATCCCCGGGAGGTGCGGTAATGGACATATGAAGGAAACTCTTTTCATGGTCAAGATTGATGCCGCGACGTCAGATACAGTCGCGGAAGGAGGGCGCCAGATAGCTGCAAAATGGGTACCTGTGCACGATAAATGCAGGTCAGGCAGCATAAGTCTGGGGCCCTGAATCACCATATAGGTGCTGAATATAAACCGCGATGTATGTTACTGATTGTTCATTTGCGGTTTGAGGGGCGACAGGAAGGGGATTGGTATTATTAACCTTCGCTCCGTGTTCCGGGCTTTGTGTTCACCGTGGTTTGCCTGCTGTTCACCTTCATCCCTGATTTCGGGGGTAGCCGGGGTGGAGTCGATTCGGCGTGAACAAACTGTGCCTATCACGCGCTTTTCCAGTCCGGGGTGATCAGTTCATCGCGAACTCGACGCTGTTGTTGAGGCGGTTGCCGGTGGCGGGGTCGAAGAGGTGGAGGTGTTCCTCATTGATGGACACTCCGACGACGTCGCCCACCTGCGGGTGCCGGCGCCCATCGGTGCGAACCGTCAAATTGGACGGGTCCGCATTCGGGGAGATTCTGGTGGTGCCGTAGATATAGGCCTCGGAGCCCAGGACCTCGACGGCGGTGACGGTGAGCTCAACGCAGGTGTTTTCGCGGGAGGTGCTCAGCTGCATGTCCTCGGGTCGAATTCCCACCAGCAGCCGGCCGCGTTCGGTGGAATCCTGCAGCCCCCGGGGCAGCGTCACGGTGCTGCGCCCTATGGAGAGGCCGTCCCCGTAGACTGGGGCGTCGAAAAGGCTCATTGATGGTGATCCGATGAATCCGGCGACGAAAGTGTTCGCCGGATTGTCGTAGAGCTCGGAAGGAGTGGCGACCTGCTGGAGCTCACCGTCCTTGAGTACCGCAACACGATCGCCCATGGTCATCGCCTCGGTCTGGTCATGGGTGACGTAGACCGTGGTGATCCCGAGCTGCTTGGTCAGGCGGGAGACTTCCGTGCGCATCTGAACACGGAGGCGGGCGTCAAGATTGGAAAGTGGCTCATCCATCAGGAATGCCTTGGGTTCGCGGACCACCGCGCGACCCATTGCGACGCGCTGGCGCTGGCCGCCGGACAGCTCCTTGGGCTTGCGATCAAGAAGCTCATGAAGACCCAGCAGCGACGCCGCCTGCTCCGCCTTCTGTCGCCGCTCCTTCTTTGATACGCCGGCGATCTTGAGGCCGAACTCCATGTTCTCGGCGACCGTCATATGGGGGTAGAGCGCGTAGTTCTGAAAAACCATGGCGATGTCGCGGTCCTTGGGCGACACCCCGGTGACGTCGCGGCCCGCGATGCTGATGGTCCCCTCGGAGACCTCCTCAAGGCCGGCGAGCATACGCAGGGTGGTGGACTTGCCGCAGCCGGAGGGGCCGACGAGGACGAGGAATTCCCCATCCCGGATGTCGAGACTGAGGTTCGAGACCGCAGGACGATCCGATCCGGGGTAGTAGCACTGGACGCTATCGAAACTGATTGAAGCCATGGACATACTCCTGAGTGTTGGCGGTGAAGGGACACCGGCAGGTACGTGCCGGACGATCCGGGTGCGACCTTGACCGCGAAGCCCGCGGGGCGCCTGTCAGAAGGTACCGGCAAAGAGTGAACCCCATGGGAAGGGGACAAATCCATCAAGTGAAATCCTTCGGGTTCCGCAATGCGGCGCCATCGTGGCATGGGCGGCCATCGGCGGGTTTGCTGCAACTGCGGTGAATTTTGCCCCGCAGCATGTAAAGATAAGGGCCATGACAACGACGAAGGCAAACTCCTACATCGCGGCCATTGATCAGGGAACGACCTCGACCAGGTGCATCATCATGAATGCGGAAGGTGACGTGGTGTCCTCGGCCTCGAAGGAGCACCGTCAGATCTTTCCCGCCCAGGGCTGGGTGGAGCATGATCCGAATGAAATCTGGGACAATGTTCGATCTGTGGTCAGCCAGGCGATGGTCGCCATCGACATCACCGCCTATGCCATCGCATCGGTTGGTGTGACCAATCAGCGTGAAACCACCATTGTCTGGGATCGGGCCACCGGGGAGCCGGTGTACAACGCCATCGTCTGGCAGGACACCCGTACCGCGGACATCTGCCAGGAGCTCGCCGGAGAGGAGGGCCAACAGAAATGGTTGGGGCGCACCGGACTGCTTATCAACTCCTACCCGGCGGGGCCGAAAATCAAGTGGATCCTGGACAACGTCGAGGGGGCGCGCGAGCGCGCCGAGAGGGGCGAACTCTACTTCGGCACCGTGGACACCTGGTTGCTGTGGAACCTCACCGGAGGTGTGCTTGGCGACGACGGCGATCCGGCACTCCACGTCACCGACGTCACCAACGCCAGTCGCACCCTGCTGATGGATCTCAGGACCCAGGAATGGGATCCCGAGCTGTGCGATGCGCTCGGAATCCCGATGTCGATGCTGCCGCAGATCCGACCTTCCATAGGCGACTTCCGTTCGGTCCGCCACCGGGGCACTCTCGCCGACGTGCCGATCCGGGGCGTCCTCGGTGATCAGCAGGCGGCGCTCTTCGGCCAGGGTGGTTTTCACGAGGGGGACATCAAGAACACCTATGGCACCGGACTGTTCCTGCTCATGAATACAGGTGAGGAGCTCCGCTTCTCCGAGCACGGACTGCTGAGCACCGTGGCATATCAGCAGCAGGGGCGGGAGCCGGTGTTCGCCCTGGAGGGCTCCGTATCCATGGGCGGCTCACTGGTGCAGTGGCTGAGGGATTCACTCGGCCTGATCCCCAGCGCACCGGCGATCGAGGACATGGCGAGGGAGGTTCCCGACAATGGCGGCGTGTATGTGGTCCCGGCGTTCTCGGGTCTTTTTGCTCCCAGATGGCGCCCCGATGCCCGGGGCGTGATCACCGGATTGACGCGATTTGCCAACCGCTACCATATTGCGCGGGCGGTTCTGGAGGCCAATGCGTATCAGACCCGCGAGGTGGTAGATGCCATGGCAAAGGATGCGGGAAGCACCCTTGATGCGCTCCGGGTTGATGGGGCCATGGTGGAAAATGAACTCCTGATGCAGCTGCAGGCTGACATCCTGGGGATTGACATCATCCGGCCGGGTGATGTGGAAACCACCGCGCTCGGCGCGGCGTTCGCCGCCGGATTGGGTTCAGGGTTCTTCCACAGCACCGAGGAGATCGCTTCGTTGCTGTCGGAAAAGAAGGTGTGGAGCCCCCAGATGGGCGCGGAGGAGCGTGAACGCCTTTACGCAGGGTGGAATAACGCTGTCGAGCATTCCTACAATCAGGTTTAGGGTCGCCACGGTTTCGGTCGAGTCCGGGGCAGGTCTAGAACAGGTGGCCTTCGGGCGGGTCATCTCCGAGATCCGGCCATGATTGATTCCTGGTCCTCGCACCACCGGATTGTTGTTGGGCGAAGGATTCGTTGAACACAATCCCTCCGTCGGGGGGTTTGAATCCGACTCGCCCGGTTTTCGGATCAGTGTCGCAATGTCCCTGGTTCCGGAATCCATCGCGTTGATCCCGGTTGTTGCCGTGGTCGCGGCGGCAGAGGCCGGTGAGGTTCTCGATGTCGGTGGGCCCACCGTCGAACCAGGATCTGATGTGGTGGACATCGCAATTGCCGAGGGGTTCATCACAGTCGACGCCGGAGCAGACCAGTTGCGAGGCCAGTAGCGCCAGTCGTTGTTCCAGGGACGCTGAGCGGGAGGTTCGCCCGAGGTGCAGTGGCCTGCCCGATTTGGTGTCGAGCACCGTACCGAAGTCGAACTTGGCGGCGCCGAGTCGAAGGATCTCGAATGGTGTCAGTGCAACACCCTGCATGGTCGGGTAACGGTTGCCCGGGCCGGTGCTTTCCAGATCGGATATGTCCTTGGCGGAGAGGGAGACGACTATGGTGCCGATCCCGCCGCGGTTTTTCAGCGAATCCGAGGAGTACCTCCGGAGTATCTCTGCGAAGGCATCCGCCCTGCGCTGAGGTAGGGTCCGCTTGTCCTGGACCGTCGGATCCTCCAGAAGATGGCCCGGCCTGCCGGAGGGGGCAAGTGCGGCGGAGAGCATCACGATGACCTCGGCAGGGAAGTAGCCATTGACAAAGGCTCCACCGTCGGAGTCCTGCTTGGAGATGTTCAGTTTGCGCTTCTTGATCGCCGCGAAGGGATCGATGGTGGATGCATTGGCCTTATGGACCTGGGCACGAACCCATTGGCGAAGGTCCTCTGGGGTGCGCGATTCGGCCTGCTGCATGGCCCGGGCGAACAGGTCAGGGCGGGACGGGCTTGTCCCACCGTTGAGATGCCGGAGTTCCTGATTGATAATGTCCTGTTTCTCGCGGCTGAGTTTTTCCGCACGGGCGCGTCTGAGTGCCTCCTGCTTCTTGCGCTCCTCTTCTTCGCGACGGCGGCGCCGTTCCTCGGCACGTGCCCTCTCCGCAGCCTCGCGTTGGCGGCGCTGCTCCTCGGTTTCTTTGTTGAAACCGGAGTCCGGTTCTGAGTGATTCTCGGGCTCAGGTTCGGTGTCCCCGAAATACTGTTCAGCCAGCTGCACGCGGCGGAAAGCCTCGGAGCGGGAGATCCCGAGTCTCTTGATCAGGAAGTCGATGAAATTGATGGATCCGACAAGATCACCTGCCTAGGCGCGTTCCGCGGACTTTGCCACGCCGGCATCGATGATTGATTTGAGATTGACCACCTTTTCCAGTGCCACAAGTGCTTCGACGTTGTTCCTGAAGGCCTCTGCGGTGGGGTTGGGGGTGAAGACATCAATAATGCGGTTGAGTGCTGTTTCGATCTGCCGGACGTCATCCGCGATGCTTGACATCGTTCCCCCTTTCCCAAGTTAGCTATAATTCTACCAATTAAGGCAATAGAACACAAGAGCTATTTGAGAGTAGTTTAGTTATTTTACAGTGCTATTACTGCAACATAAACCGATCCCATGTTCTAATGTAAACGGGTGAGTGTTCCTTGGCCGATCACCGTTTCAAGGGTATCTCCGCCGTGACGGTAAAACCGCCATCTGATTCAGGCGTCGCCGAGAACGCACCTCCAACCGCCCGTACCCGCGTGGCCATGCCCTTAATCCCGGAGCCACCGGTGCTTTCCGGAGTCGGCAACTCGCCATTGGCGGCAGGGCTGTTTGTGATCTGCAGGTAAGCGAGGGGATTGTCCCGGCTGTCGCGTGCCTCCAGATCCGCCGTGACCAGTACCGCACCGCCGGGGGCGTGCCGTGACGCGTTGGAGAGGGATTCCTGAAGGACCCGGTGGAGTACCACCCCGGTTGCTTCATCCACATTGTTCAGATCGCCATTGATGGTCCATGCGATATCGACTCCTGAGCGTCTGGCATTCTGAAGGGTCGGCAGGATCTGACTGGCCCCGATCGGCGTGGTTGCCAGGGCCTCCGCATCGGAACGGAGTACACCGAGCATGCCGCGCACCTCATCGAGAGCCTTGCGGGCAGTTTCGGCGATGGCGTCAAATTCAGCATGAACCGCGGGTGTGACATTCTTCAACCGGTAGGGGGCCGATTGCGCCTGTACCACCACCATGGACATTTCATGAGCCACGACATCGTGGAGATCCCTGGCCAACCGGGTGCGTTCCTCCGCCGCAATCCGTCGGTTCGCCTCCTGGGTCCTCAGCTCGGATTGAAGCGCGAGCTCCACTGCGGAGGTTTCAAGGTCACGGCGTGAGGAGGTGAGTCGTCGAAGCAGCAGAATGAATGCGCAGATTGTCAGTACACCGATCGCCCATCCAAAGCGTGAATCCCAGGTGGGATTGACCAGCATCAAGGCAGTGGTCCCTACGAAAACCCACGGAAGCTCCTTTGATCGCACCGTCATTCCAGCCCAGATGAATGAGATTCCGAGAGCCAGATGGAAGGTCACCGGCCAGGCGAGGTGAAAATCGGGGTTTGCATGTAGTGGTGCTACGACGAGACAAGCTAGTGAAACGCCGGCCCAGGCCCAGAACGGGTGGAGTGGGCACAGGAGCAGTGGGGCCGTGCCGATCGCTGCGAGAATCGGCCACAAGTAGACAGGTGCGTCATGGGTCGCAGAGAAAGTCGGCCAGGTGATAGTGAAGAGGATCAGCGAGACCGGCACGATAAAGATCCACACTCGGTGTTGTGCAATCCAGGTGCGAGTGGAGCTTTTCCGGGGCGCAGGGGATTTCATAACTAGAACGATAGGGAACTTGGTTGCCGGAAGTCGTCCCTCTCAGGAGCTACTTTCACCTACCTCTATGGTGCTACCCCTCACTGTGATACCCCTCGGGAGGGATGAGGAAACCGCTCTGCAGGGGGATCTGCTCCGGTACATACCGTTCGTAGTGTTCGGTGCATGAAAGCAAACTGGGTTGTGAAACTGTCTGTTCTTATCGTCATTTGCAGCATCGCTCATGGGCAGGCTGCAGCGACTATGTCTGTCAACGGCAGCCAGAACGGTGCGGCGGTGGCCATCAGGCAACTTACGGAAACGGGCCGACTCGACGACGCATCCTCTTCGATCCTGGGTTACGCGCTCGGAGAGGAAGCCGGTTTCGCAACAAACCCGCATGGGTCATGCTCTTCACCCGTCCCGCTCCCGGAGGTGTTCGAACCCGCCTGCAGGACCCACGATCTTGGCTATGACCTTCTCCGTTCCACTGCCGAGGAGGGATCAAGTGTGCCGGCAGGAGCAAGACGGTCAATTGACCGTCAATTTTTCGGCCGGCTGTTCGAGTCCTGTGCCGGGGAGGGGGCGGGCTGCCGGGTCATGGCTGGTGTGGTGGTGTTGGCAGTTGGAGCCAACACCATTCGGCAGCGCGGCGGAGTGCCCGTGGAGGAGTCATGGCCATGGTCATGAGGCAGCTGTCTTTGGTTTTGCTCGTTCTTCTGATGTGGCCGATTCTGTGGTGGGTTTTCGACTCCGGTCCGCTGTCGTCCTCCCCGAGGATGGTGTTGACCGAAGGCTCAGCGGTCGGAGGAGTGCGTGTATATGGTGATCACCGCGAGCTGAGCGACGAGGATGCGGCGCGGACCACGGTGGATGATCTGGAGTCCGCGGGCGGTTTCAGCCGGCGGGTACTTGCGGTCGCGATTCCCACCGGATCCGGATGGGTTGATGACATGCAGATTGAAGCCCTGGAATCCTGGGCCGAAGGAGATATTTCGACCGTGTCCATGCGCTATTCGGCCGCTCCTTCAGCTGTGGTCTATCTGCTTCACAGGGATCGCGCCATAAATTCGGTACGTGCACTCCTGACTGAACTGAAGATGCGACTCGATCGAATGCCGGAGAATCTTCGTCCCAAGGTTATCGTGCAGGGTCAGAGTCTTGGTGCCTACGCCGGAGAGGTAGTGCTGCGGGATCCCGGGCTGGACAGCTTCATCGCAGTCCGGATTTGGCAGGGCCTTCCCGGCGGCGCGACCACGTCCGCATCCAATCAGGCACCACGGCACACACCTGCTCGAGCAGCCGAAACCTGCACGCTTTCCGTAGTCAATGATGATGACCCCATCGCCAAACTTGGACCTGACTTGATCGGCGATCCCGAACTCATCAGCACGCTGCGCGCGATCCCCAGATCCCATCTGCAACGACGAGGAACCGGCCACAGCTACCTGCCCGCGCTTCCTCCCATTGGCTGCATACCCGCAGCTGAAGAGGTGCATTAGACTGTGGACATGACTGTCTCAGTGCTCATCGCAGATGATCAGGCCATGGTCCGTCAGGGTTTCGCAGCGCTTCTCGACGCCCAGGATGGCATCACCGTCGTCGGTGACGCGGCAGACGGTGAGCAGGCGGTCAAGGCGGTTGAGGGCCTCCGGCCCGATATCGTCTTCATGGATGTGCGGATGCCCAACATGAACGGACTCGAGGCGGCCGAGCAGATACTCACCCGTGGCCATGATCCGCTTCCGAAGATCGTGATGCTCACAACCTTTGATCTTGATGATTATGTCTATGAGGCACTGCGCCTGGGCTGTTCGGGGTTCATGTTGAAGGACGCTCCCGCGAATGAACTGATTCGGGCGGTTCATGTGGTGGCGGCAGGGGAGGCACTGCTCGCGCCGACGATCACGCGCAGGCTCATTGCTGATGCGGTCGCCCGTCGGTCCCGTCCCCGTCATGAACCCAGAATTCTGACCACCCTGACTCCACGGGAGCGTGAGGTGCTGGAGCAGATCGCTACCGGCCGTTCCAATGCCGAGATCGCGGACAAGCTTTTCGTGGCGGAGGAGACCGTGAAGACTCATGTGGGTCGGGTACTGCAGAAGCTCCAGCTCCGCGATCGGGCTCAGGCTGTGGTGTTCGCCTACGAAAACGGAGTGGCCTGAAACGGCCTGAACACGGCTCAACGGGCGTCAACAGAATTGAGCCCCGCCGACTCAGGGAAGTCGGCGGGGCTCAGATTCCGGGGAATCGTCGTGAAGGCTAGTTCAACTCGATATTCGTTTCGCCGCTTGCAGGGTTGTATGTAATGGCACCACCCTGGAAATCGACCCTGATCCGGTCGCCTGCCTGGTATTCGGAGTTGAGCGGGAGTCCCAGGGGGCCGAGATCTGCTCCCTGTTGGGTCCAGGCGTCACCGATTGCGCCCCAGAGCCCATGCGTTCCCGCCTCAGGTGAGGAGACGATGATGCCGTTTTCGAAGGGAACGTAGGAAACCTCGGAGTTCTTTTCGCTGGTGTAGCCGACAGTGGTTTCGCCTCCAGTGGCAGTGCCCAGAACGGGCCCGAGAACCCTGTTCAGATCGTTCCATGCGCGGGAATACTTGTTATCCCCGCTGAGGTTGATCACGGTGTTTACAACCGGGACAATGTCCTTGAGCTTCAGATTCTCCAGGATCGGAACGCCGTTGATGTTTCCAAGGGAACCTCCGATACTGCCCTGGCTCAGAGCGGCGGCGATCGCGATGGCCGCGATTGAACCGATTCCCGAGAGGATCTGCTCGTTGTTTGCGCCGTTGAGAAGCTGGGAGCCTCCCGAGGATCCTCCGGTGAGAAGGCTGGCCAGAACCTTCGTTGAATCAGCTGGGTCTTCGCTGGAGGGAGCCTCCGGCTGTGGGGCGGGCGTCGTGGTTCCACCGGTCCCACCCGGGTTACCGGTCCCACCCGGGTTGCCGGTCCCACCCGGGTTACCCGACTGCAGTGAAGCATACTTCGCCGCAGCGATGGTGCGGATGCGGTCCATCTGGGCGTAACCGGTATTGCCGGGGCATTCGGTCAGGCCGACGTCACGGTGCGCGAAGATATTCGGCAGCTGGACCTCGGCGCCCCTGGGGAACTTCGAGTAGGAGGTCCCCTCCGAGTAGTGGGTGTCGGTGCCCCTGGGATCGAAGCCCGCAACCTTCGCGCGCCAGCCGGCCAACTCGCCGACCGCGTTGATGGTGGCATCCGACGGGGCAACGGCGGAGTAGTTGCCCATCATTGAGATTGCCCAGGTGTTCTGGTTGAAACCACCTGCGTGTGCGCCCTGCACCGCCTTGGTCATTCCGCCGTATCGGCCTTCGTAGATCGTTCCGTACTTATCAACCAGGGACTGGTATCCCACATCGCACCAGCCGAGATTCTTGGCGTGGTAGGTGTAGATTCCCCGCACCTGGGCGGCGCTTTCGGCAGGTGTGTAGTCGTTGCTTCCCGCGGTGTGGTGAATCGTGATGGCCGAGACGCGGTCATCGATGGTGGGGGTGCTGCAACGGAGAGCTTCATTGGCGCCCCAGGACGCGCGCGACACCACCTTGGGCATGCCGTCGGTGTCCGCCATGAGATCCACTCCGCCGACTCCCGCATCGGCGTTGCCGTCGATGAAGACGGCATCCAGTCCGTCGCTCGCTTCGGCAACCGGTTGAATGTCACCGTAGTTGGTGGGCAGCGGTGCCAGGCCACCGGTCACGCCGGTGCCGTCGGCGCCCTGTGCCGGAGCAACGGTATCCGCAGCAGCCTCACCGGAGGTAGCCTCCGGACCAACCTCCGCCCCTGTCTGTGGGATTTCCTGCCCCGCTTCGTCCGCGGCGATGCCGTCGAAAAGCTCGACGTTGTGTGTGGAGACCTGAATTTTATTGGTCTGGCCGAGGAAGATGAGTTCGGTGCCGTTGGTATTGCCGGCCCTGTTCTCGTCCGGGGTCTGCGGATCCATGTCGTACCACTGGGACCAGCTTCCATCCGCCTGCTCGGCGCGGACGAAGGCGGTGACATCCTTATCGCCCTGCCAAGTCAGGGCGAACATGGAGAAGGGGTCGTTGCGCTGGAATTCCTTTACGGTCCTGGGCCCGTCCCCCTCGCCCTGGGCCCTGATGGCCGGGTCGTCAACGATCACGTTGGTGCCCGATCCGAATGATTCGGATTGATTGAGCACCGATACGGGACCGATACCCTCCGATTGCGTACGTGTGATCTGATTTCCGGCGACCAGGCCTGAGGCGACGAGGGCGACGGAAAGAATGACCGCCAGTGTCGGCTTGTGCCGGACGGCGGTGATGCGGCGTCGTTGCTGCACGTTTTTCTCCCTGATGATCATGGTGCGGCTGAGACAATTTAAAACAATTGCAAATCATAGTGCACGTTTGGGGTTAATGGTACCTTTGTTGCGGAAGTTTCCTGCGTTAGACATTTAAATGAATGTGGTCCGTGAATATGCTGTGAACTGCCTCTATTGCTTTTCGACGCCCCCGCACCGGGGTGTTCGGGATTCCGGGCGGGCCGGTGTCGGTTAGTGTCGAAGCCATGACGGATTCGAAAAAATATGACCTGGTTGTCGTGGGCTCGGGCTTCTTCGGCCTCACCGTGGCCGAACGCGCAGCCTCCCAGCTGGGCAAGAAGGTGCTCATCATCGAGCGTCGAAACCACCTCGGTGGCAACGCCTACTCGGAGGCGGAGCCGGAGACCGGCATTGAGATTCACAAATACGGCGCCCACCTCTTCCACACCTCAAACAAGCGGGTGTGGGACTACGTCAACCAGTTCACCGAATTCACCGACTACCAGCACCGCGTCTTCGCCATGCATGACGGCACCGCCTATCAGTTCCCCATGGGACTCGGCCTTATCAACCAGTTCTTCGGCCGCTACTACACCCCCACCCAGGCCCGCGAGCTCATCAGCGAGCAGGCGGGGGAAATCAGCACCCAGGACGCCGCCAACCTGGAGGAGAAGGCCATCTCCCTGATCGGACGACCCCTCTACGAGGCATTTATCCGCGACTACACGGCAAAACAGTGGCAGACGGACCCGAAGAACCTGCCTGCGGGCAACATCACACGACTTCCGGTCCGCTACACCTTCAACAACCGCTACTTCAATGACACCTACGAAGGCCTGCCCGTCGACGGCTACACCGCCTGGCTGGAGCGCATGGCGGACCACGAACTCATCGAGGTGGAGCTGAACACCGACTGGTTCGACGTCCGCGACTGGGTTCGCGCTGAGAATCCCGATGCCCCCGTCGTGTACACGGGACCCCTTGATCTCTACTTCAACTACGCGGAAGGGGAGCTCGGCTGGCGCACCCTCGACTTCGACACCGAGGTCCTGCCCGTCGGTGACTTTCAGGGCACCCCGGTGATGAACTACAACGACGCGGACGTCGCCTACACCCGCATCCACGAGTTCCGCCACTTCCACCCGGAGCGCGCCGACCGCTACCCGGAGGACAGGACCGTGATCATGCGGGAGTTCTCCCGCTTCGCCGAGGAGGGAGATGAGCCCTACTATCCGATCAACACCCCCGATGACCGCGAGAAGTTGAAGAAGTACCGTGAACTCGCCGCCGCCGAGGCCACGAACAGCAGGGTCCTCTTCGGCGGGCGTCTGGGAACCTACCAGTACCTGGACATGCACATGGCGATCGGATCGGCGCTGACGATGTTCGACAACAAACTCACACCCTACTTCGTCGAGGGTGCACCGATCACGCAGGACCGCGGGCACTAGACACCCGCTTGTCGACGCCCCCACCCGGCCTCCAACAGCGGAAGCGGGGTGTGGTGTTTTCCGGCACCGCCTATACGCGCTGGCCGGGAGTGGGAATCTCTCCGGTGTAAAGCCCGGTGGACAGGTAGCGTTCGCCGCCGTCGGGAAGCACCGCGACAATGGTCTTCCCTTCATTCCCGGGCCGTGTGGCGAGCTTCTCCGCCACCCAGATCGCGGCACCGGAGGAGATGCCCACGATGAGGCCCTTCTTCCTGGCGATCTCGCGGGCGATACGGAAGGCTTCGGCACCGGGGGCACCGATAATTTCGTCGATTAGCGTGATATCCAGGATCGGGGGCAATCCGTCACCGCCGATGATCCCCTGGATGAGGTGTGGCTGGAACTTCCCGCCACTCAGCACGGGAGCCTCAGCGGGTTCGACGCCGACGACCGTGATGTCGGGGTTGCGCTCCTTCAGATAGGAGCCGGAGCCGGTGATCGTGCCACCCGTACCCGCCGTGGCCACGAGGAAGTCCACCTCGCCGTCGGTGTCCTCCCAGACTTCCGGCCCGGTGGTGTCGCGGTGAATCCTGGTGTTCGCGGGGTTGCCGCCCTGTCCCGACAGGAACGCGCCGGGATTGTCCTCAACGATCTGGCTCGCGCGCTGGTTTGCCCCGGCCATGGCGTTGACACCGGGGGTGAGCACGACCTCCGCGCCAAGTGCCTCAAGCAGTCCGCGGCGTTCCAGCGAGACGTCATCAGGCAGTGTGATGATCACCCTGTACCCCAGTGCCGCGCCGATCCACGCCAGGGCGATCCCCGTGTTTCCACTCGATGCCTCGACGATTGTCCCACCGGGCTTTAACCTGCCATCCGCGACCGCGGCCTGCACGATGGACAGCGCCGTGCGGTCCTTCACAGAGGATGCGGGATTGAAGTATTCCAGTTTCGCCAGTACGCGGGCCTTCGCCCCCGGAATGGCATCGGTGATGTCGAGCAGTGGGGTTCGTCCGACGAGCTCTGTGAGATTTCCGTAGATCCGTGCCATGGGGGGAGTCCCTTTCTGAGGGCGTGTTCAACCAGTACTGACTACATCAATACCCCCATGTCATCCGTTGAAGGTCGTGTCTTCCCTCCTGCATCAACGCGGTGAGCGCCGCAGAGGCGCTGGGCGAAGCCGATATCAGCAGTTGACGGGGTTTAAATGCATCTCGGCAGGGGTGGGCCCGGCTCCGCGGGAAACGTGCGTTTCATTCATGGGGAAACGATCATTTGAAACCCGGTGACGGTGCCTTTTTCACGAGATGGCGTGTGCAGTACTCCCCGGTGGCTCCCGTACAGTTGAGCGCGTGCTCGATCAGCAGATTCTCGATCTCTTCATCAACCACCGCCTCGCCTGGCTGACCCCGCTGGTCATTGCGTTCACCACCCTCACCGGCCCCACCTTCATGTGGATCTACTCGATCATCGTCGGGTGTGCCACGAGAAGGATCTGGCCGCCTGTGGCGGTGGGGGCCGCGAACATCATCAGCCACGTGCTCAAGAAGGTCGTCGATAAGCAGCGGCCCGGCGCGTCCCAGCTGGTCGAGGAAACCAACGCCTCGCTGCCCTCCGGGCACGCGGTGGGTGCGGCGGCCTTTGCCATGGTGCTCACCCTGCTTGTGCGGCGGTGGTGGGTGAGCGCGGTGTGGCTGCTTGCATTGCTTGTCGGGTTGTCGCGCGTGTACGTCGGCGTGCACTGGCCGAGCGACATCCTCGCCGGGTGGGCGCTCGGCGCCGGCGTCGCAGCCCTTACCAGCTGGAGCTTCCTCCGGCTCCGGAGAAGCCCGAGCTGAAGGTGGTGTTCTGCGTGGAGCTGGTGCCCGCGGAGGCGGCGGCGGACTGGACGTCCGCGGCGTGCCATGTGCTGATCATGTAGTAGGGCACGAAGGCGTTGTAGCCGGTACCCACCCGCCAATCTGCGTCGTAGATCGTCGGGGTGGAGCGGTCGGTGCTGTGTTCGACCTTCTCCAGATGGCTCTCCACACCGCGCAGCGCGGCCGCGTAATCCCTGATCACCCGGGCGTACTCGTCCATGAAGGACTGTGAAGCCGGATCCATCGCTTCCAGGCGTGAGATGAGTTCGGCGAGGGTGCCGTCGAGCACCGAATCCTTTTCGTCGATCTCGTGGCGCGCCTCCTGCACATCCTCGCGCAGTTCGGTGAGCTCGCGGCGTCGGACGCCCTCGTCGCCGTGCTCCATGTTGTATAGGGTGTCAATGTTTTCCCGTGCGGTCTCCATCTGGGTCACCGTGGTGTGGGCCTTTTCAATGGCGTCGGCGTGTGCGAGGAACTCTTTATCCGCAGAGGAGGCGTTCAGCGCCTCCATTGTGCCGAAGGTGTCATTGAGCTCGAGGAACCGTGAGTTCACATCCTCCCACTGTCTGCGCAGCTCGTCATCGGCGAGCGGGGAGGTGAGGGAATGGGCTCTCACGTTGATCCCGTCGAGCTGCTGGGCCACCTCGCCGTAATGGTTGCTGGCGTAATCGAAGTCCGTGCGCAGTTTCTTCGCTTTCTTGCCCCTGCTGACAACCACCGCCGCGGCAACCGCCCCGCCGACCGCCACCAGGCCTCCGCCGGCGATTCCTGCGACAACTCTGCCATTGATGCCACCACCGGTTTCCTCTACCACGGAGGGATCCGCGGCCGACTCGGCGCCCTTGTACATCGCCGATGCGGTACGGCCATCCTGCAGCAGTGGCTTCATGGAATCATTGACACCGCCGAGGCGTCCCTGCTCTGAGAGGCCGATCGCGGAATCGACGTCATTACCGGCGTAGGTGCCCACCTCGTGGGGGTCGAAGCCGACCACGATGATCAGTTCGCCCGGGGCGAAGGAGTCGGACTGGATCCACTCGGGGTGCTCGGTGCGAAGGAGATTCTCCACGTCATCGTTGAGGTTGCTGGAGTTTTCCGCGAAGGTGATGTAGCGGACCGCCCTGACCTCTTCGGGAAACCCGATCTTGGGGGTTTCCGCGCGCAGAAAGTCCTCGTCCTCCGGCGTGATCTGGTCCGCGCCGTCCAGGACGGAGACATCGAGTGTCGTCGTGGTGGACTGGGCCGCTGCCAGGGGCATTGAGATCAGCAGCAAGCCGGCTGCCGCGGTGATGCCGAACAGGGCCCTCTTCACTGGGAGTGTCGCCTCAGTAGTCTTAGTCGACATGGTTGCCTTAGTCTCCATGGTCGCCAGGGTACGTCGCCGTGGGCGACGCATTCCACAAAAACGATGGATCGTGATCAGATAGTGGCCTTCGCCCGATGGTGCGGACCGTGTCCAGGAGGTGGGCGGTGGTCACGCCTGCGACTCACCGGCAACGTACACGCAGGGATTCACAGCCACTTTCCAGCGAGAATGCGGCGCGTGAGTTCGGTGAAGCGGGCGGCCGACCACTACGCTTGACGGAGGTTAATGTGAGATCAATGTGGCCCGGAAACCCGGGGCCCTGCCTCAAGCGAAGATGAAGGGTGAAGATACGTCAATGAGCACAACGAACCTGGCGGTTGAGCAGCTCCAACGCGTGCTCCTGCCACGGCGAGGCGAGCCAGCAGATGTCAGGTCCCTGTACCTGCTTGAAGCGGAGATCAACAAGGAGCGCCTGAGCTGGGAGGACCGTTTCAGCGTCAGCGTGCCCGCTGGTGCGGAGGTGTCGTTTGAAACCTACTTCAACGCCTTTCCCGCCAGCTACTGGCGGCGCTGGTCCCAGCTGGACTCCGTCGTTTTGAAGCTGAAGGTCGCCGGGGAGGCCAGGGTGGACCTCTACCGCTCCAAGATTGACGGGGCCAGGATCGGCATCGACGGATCGGTGGTCAAGGATGAGACCGTTGAATTCGAGGTGTCCCTGGCGCCCTTCGAGGACGGCGGTTGGATCTGGTTCGATATGACCGCCGAAACGGATGCGCAGATCATTGAGGCGGGCTGGTTCGCACCGGTCGCACCCGGAGCGCAGATCATGCCCGACGGCACCGAGGTCGGCCCCTTCGAACCGCGTGTGACCATCGGCATCCCCACCTTCAACAGGCCCGCCGATGCCGTGGCCGCACTCGAAGCCCTGGCCTCCGATCCGGCCGTGGACGCGGTGATCGATACCGTGATCATGCCCGACCAGGGAAACAGGCACCCCTCGGATGAACCGGGGTACAAGGCTGCGACCGGCGCCTTCGGCGATCGATTCTTCGAGTTCCGCCAGGGCAACCTCGGCGGCTCCGGCGGCTACTCCCGCATCATGTTCGAGGCCCTCGGCGGCGTTGACGGTGACGGCGCCGCGGGGGCGAAGAAGAGCCCCTACATTCTCTACATGGATGATGACATCGCCATCGAACCGGACTCCGTCCTTCGGGCTCTCCAGGTGGCGCGCTACGCGAAATCACCGATTCTCGTCGGCGGCCAGATGCTCAACCTGCAGGAACGCAGCCATCTGCATTCCATGGGTGAAGTGATCAACCACCATGACTTCATGTGGACCGCGGCGCCCCATGTTCATTATGATCACGACTTCGCCAAACACCCACTGTCGGACCGTGGCAGGTTCGGCGACAAGCCGGACGCCCCGAACTCCCGCGATCTGCATCGTCGCATCGACGTGGATTTCAACGGATGGTGGATGTGCATGATCCCCCGCGTCGTCGCGGAGCGGATCGGCCAACCCCTTCCCCTGTTCATTAAATGGGATGACGTGGAGTACGGGCTGCGCGCAGGGTCGCAGGGGTTCCCCACGGCCACGTGGCCCGGGATCGCGATCTGGCACATGGCCTGGTCGGACAAGGATGACGCCATCGACTGGCAGGCGTATTTCCATCTGCGCAACCGGCTGATCGTCGCGGCGATGACACACAACGGTCGGGTCGACGGAATCATCCGCTCAATGCAGAAGGCGACCTTCAAGCACCTGCTCTGTCTCGAATACTCCACCGTGGCCATCCAGAACGAAGCCATGAAGGATTTTCTGGCCGGACCCGAGCAACTCTTCGATATTCTGGATACCTCGTTGCCGCGGATCGCCGCGATCCGCAAAACCTACCCCGACGCGGTGGTTCTGCCAACCGCCGCCGAGCTGCCTTCGCCCTCCGGCGCGCCGGGCGTTCCAACCAAGGACATCGGCGGCCGTCTGGCTCCCCTGAAGAAGGCCGTGTGGCTCGCCAGGGGGCTCAAGCACTCACTCTCCAGGGAGAACCCCGCACATCATGAGGTTCCGCAGGCCAACTTCGCCCCCATCGAGGCACGCTGGTTCAGCCTTTCGCGTGTCGACGGCGCGACCGTGACCACCGCCGACGGGCGCGGCGTTGTCTACCGGAAACGCGACCGTGACAGGGCCAGGGAACTGGCCGGTGAGGCGACCCGCCTCCAGCAGGAGGTGGAGGAGCGTTTCGAGGAGCTCCGCACCCGCTACCGCGGCGCCCATGGGGATCTGGTCAGCCGTGAGTCCTGGGGAAAGGTCTTCGATGAGCAGTAGCGAAGCACGGATCCTCGTCGGGATCCAGGGTGCCCTGGCCGACCTTCCCGGTGTCCTCCCCGCGGCCAGGGGACTGAGCCTCCTCGGCGAACACGCCGCGGGGTGGCTGGCACTGGGTGCCGCCGGAGCTATCGTGGACCGAAGGAGACGCAGGCAGTGGGCGGGGCTGTTCACCGCAGCGTTGTTCAGTCACGCAGCCTCCGTGGTGCTCAAGCGGATCGTCCGCCGTCCCAGGCCGCATGACGAGGAGATCAGGATCGGTGTGGGAACTCCGTCCCGGCTGAGCTTTCCCTCCTCGCATTCCACCTCCACGACGGCGACGATGTTCTATCTCTCGCGTATCACGCGTTCACCCCTGCCACTGCTGGGTATCCCGGTGATGGCATTATCGCGTATGGTTCTCGGAGTTCACTACCCCACGGATGTGCTCGCCGGAGCGATCCTGGGTGCGGCCACCGCTGAGGCCGTCCACAAGATTGAAAGGGCAACCGCGTGAGTGAGAACGTAGCTGGAAAGCCTGCGGAGCATGAGGCTTTTCTGGGCTCTGAACCGCACACCTCCGCGATCGAGAACGATTCGAAGAAGAGGCAGCCCCCGAGGAATCTTCCCGATGCCATGATCAAGGCGCTTCGCCCGAAGCAGTGGGTGAAGAACGTCCTGGTGTTCGCCGCGCCGCTGGCGGCCGGTGCGGATGCCATCTTCAATCAGCGCACCCTCCTCGACATCGCGCTGGCCTTCGTCGTCTTCTGTTGCGCGGCTTCCTCGATCTACCTGGTCAACGATGCCCGCGATGTCGAGGCCGACCGCGAGCACCCGACCAAGCGCTTCCGGCCCATCGCGGCCGGCGTGCTTCCGGTCTCGCTCGCCTACGCCATGGCGGTGGTACTCATCATCGCCGCCCTCGGCCTGTCCTTCCTGGCCACCGATGGCCGCTCCCTGGCGATGGTCGTGGGTGTGTACATCATTCTCCAGCTGGGGTACTGCTTCGGCTGGAAGCACCAGCCGGTGATCGACATCGCCCTGGTCTCCTCCGGTTTCATGCTCCGCGCCATGGCCGGTGGTGTAGCGGCGGGGATCGAGCTCTCGCAGTGGTTCCTGCTGGTCGCCGCCTTCGGATCGCTGTTCATGGCCTCCGGGAAGCGCTACTCGGAGATCCTTCTCGCCGAGCGCACGGGTGCGAAGATCCGCAAGTCCCTGGAGAGCTACACCCCGACCTACCTTCGCTTCGTATGGACTATGGCCGCCACCGCGGTGGTGATGTCCTACGCGCTGTGGGGCTTCGACCTCTCCCAGGGCACCTCCGACGCCGGGCCCTGGTACCAGATCTCCATGGTTCCCTTCGCGGTGGCGATTCTGCGCTACGCCGCGGGTGTGGACACCGGCGACGGCGGTGCACCCGACGAGGTCGCACTGAGCGACCGGGTGCTCCAGGTCCTGGCTCTGGCCTGGGTGTTCTGCATCGTCATGGCGGTCTATGTCATGCCCGCTCTCGCCTGATCCGTTCAGGAACATGCTCTGACCAGCATGTCCATTAGCTTCCGGGGCCACATGCAGTGATAGCATGTGGCCTCATGACGTTAACCGCCCCGCGTCCGGATTCGGAACTCGTGCAGGAGCGCCCGAAAGCGCCCGGTATCACCGCGGTCACCGCTGTCCTCGCTGCGCTCACCGCCGGGATCTTCGCCTTCTGGGCGGGATGGACACGCAGATGGATCAGTGATGACGGGCTGATCGTGCTGCGCACCGTCCGCAACCTCCTGGCGGGCAACGGCCCGGTGTTCAACGCGGGGGAGCGGGTGGAAACCAACACCTCCACGCTGTGGCAGTACCTTATCTATCTCGTCGCCCTGGTCACCGATGCGCGGCTTGAGGATATCGCGTTGTGGCTGGCCATCATCTTCACCACGGCGGCCGCGGTGGTGGGCGTGCTGGGTACCGCGCACCTGCACCGCGGAAAGATCGCTGTTTTATTGCCCGCCGGCATCATCGCCTACTTCAGTCTCTCCCCGGCCCGCGACTTCGCCACCTCGGGGCTGGAATGGGGCCTGTCCCTGTTGTGGATCGCCGTCCAGTGGCTGCTGCTCGTTCTCTGGGCGTCCACCGGTCCCGCTTCCGGGGATGCGAAGTTCAAGGCAAACGGACTCTTCAATCCGGGCGCGGTCACCTATGTCCTGGCCTTCTGGTCGGGCCTGAGCTGGCTGGTTCGTCCGGAACTGGCACTCTACGGTGGACTGACCGGTGTGCTGTTGCTACTGACGGCGGCGTCGAGAAGCTCGGTGGCGGGCATCCTGGCCGCAGCCCTGCCGCTGCCACTGGCCTACCAGATCTTCCGCATGGGATATTACGGTCTGATTGTCCCGCACACCGCGGTGGCGAAATCCGCGAGCGATGCGATGTGGGGCACGGGCTGGGATTACGTGGAGGATTTCACCGGACCCTACAACCTGTGGCTGGGTCTGGCCATCCTGCTCGCGGCCGGTGCGGTAACGGCAAGTATGCTCGGAGCAGCCGCTTATGGAAGGCACCTGACCCGGACGGGTCTGCGGACCCCGGGCGTCGCCGTCGGCGTGCTCGTTGTCTGCGCGCTCGTGCACTTCCTCTACGTGATCCGGGTCGGTGGGGATTTCATGCACGGGCGGATGCTGCTGCTGCCGTTGTTCGCGATACTGCTGCCGGTGGCCGTGATCCCGGTCAATGTCGTCGAGCGCAGCTGGCGCGATGCCGTTGCGGGGGTTCTCGTGGTCGCGGTCTGGATCTATTCCGCCGTGGTCTTCGTCAACGGCCACGGCTGGGAGAACACCGGTGAGGACGTCGTGGATGAGCGAGACTTCTGGATAGACTTCACCAACCGCGACCAGGACAATCCGCCGCTTTATGCGGAGGACTTCCTCACCGTCGATTCGATGAATGATTTCACCGAGGTGATGCGGGATCAGACGCTGGCGCGGCCGACCGGCCAACAGCTGAACATTCTGGTGGGTACGGACCCGAACACCTATTCCTGGATCACCACGCCGCGGATGGAGGGTCCGGAGGCCGGGGATCTGGGGAATCTGCCGCCGACGGTGTTCCTGGTGAACCTGGGCATGTCCTCGATGAACGCGCCGCTGGATGTGCGGGTGACCGATCTCATCGGTCTGGCCACGCCGCTGGCCGCTCGTCAGCCGCGCATCGAGGGTGGAAGAATCGGCCACGACAAACTCATGGGTCTGGAGTGGCAGGTCGCCGAATCAGCCACACCCCTCGCCTACACTCCGGGATGGATCGACTTCGATACCACCTACCGCGCACGACAGGCGTTGCGCCACCCCGAGCTCGTGCATCTGTTCCATGTCTACAGGGAGCCGATGTCCCTGCATCGTTTCCTGGCCAACATCAAATATGCCCTCACCGATGGTAGGACACTGCAAATATCAAATGATCCTGAAGATCTTCTCAAAGAATTTGACCCCACCCCGGCGGAGTTTCAGGAGGGTCTGCCGCAGATAGCCTGGCCAGTGGATATCCATCTGGATTCACCCCGCTGAGAGGGGACGGGGGATTCCCAGTGAACCCCTAAAACCCGGGCAGTTTCCTCCCATGACTACCGGATCTGATTACAACTTGGTAACGTGAGCGCCGTAAACCGAGATAGGCACGAAGAGAGTTCGGTGGCATCCTCGCCGAGTTACAACTACTTTTTCTGCCGGAGGAGAAACATGTCCGTATTTACGCGTGCCGGCGCGGTGAGCCGAAGGCTCATCGCAATGCTGGTGGCACTCGCAACCGCGGCGGGTCTCATGGTCGTAGGCGCCGGAACCGCCTCTGCAGCCAACCGTGACTGGCTGCGCCCCGACGCAACAGGCTCCTGTGACTGGGATCCCGCCAACTGGTGGGTCCAGCGCTGTGATGTCTACTCACCCGCCATGGGTCGAAACATCCCCGTTCAGATCCAACCGGCCCAACGAGGCGGAAACGCCTCCCTCTACCTTCTGGATGGCATGCGTGCCACCGACCGTTCCAACGCCTGGCTGGTGGACACCAATGCAGCCGCGGCCTACGCGGACTATAACCTGACGCTGGTCATGCCCGTCGGTGGTGCGGGTTCCTTCTATGCTGACTGGAACCAGCAGGCGTCACTGTCCTCGGCGGATCCCGTGATCTACATGTGGGAGACCTTCCTCACCTCTGAGCTTCCCGCATACCTTGAGGCCAACTTCGGCGTCGCCCGCAACAACAACTCCATTGCGGGACTGTCCATGGGTGGTACGGCCGCGCTCAACCTCGCAGCCAAGCACCCCGCCCAGTTCCGGCAGGCCATGTCATGGTCCGGGTACCTCAACACCACGGCCCCCGGCATGCAGACCATGCTCCGCCTGGCCATGCTCGATACCGGTGGGTTCAACGTTAACGCCATGTACGGCTCGATCATCAACCCGCGCCGCTTCGAGAATGATCCCTTCTGGAACATGGCGGGGCTGCACGGGACCGACGTATACATCTCCGCCGCCTCCGGTCTCTGGGGTCCGGCGGACAACGGTACCCGCGTCGATCACCGCATGACGGGTTCGGTCCTGGAGTTCGTGGCCATGACCTCGACGAGGGCCTGGGAGGCCAAGGCGCGCCTCGAGGGGCTCAACCCCACAGCCGATTATCCGGTGACCGGCATCCACAGCTGGGCGCAGTTCAATTCCCAGCTCTACAACACCCGCGAACGGGTGCTCAACGTGATGAACGCCTGGTAGCACCCATGCTTTTCGACGCCCCCACCGCACCCCCACAGGGGATGCGCCGGGGGTGCACGCATATCGGTCGGGCGTTCGGGCTCCACGGATGCTGATTATTTCACCGATTTTCGGTGTGGCATTGATAAAAGTCTCAAGTTGAACTTAAACTTGAGGGCAATCTGGGTTCGGAGTCGGCTGCACACCCACATGTGTAACTCTTCGCCCCGGGATTACGACACACAGTGAAGAACTGAAGATTCAACACGGGCACGGTCCCTCCCATCGGAGCGGTCAGGCCGGAGGCGGGGAACCTCCGGGTTGACGGCACCGTGATTCTATGAGGGACTGGGCAGGTAGCACTCGAAATAAGAAAAAGGACACATTCATGCGCGACACCGCATCCCGTTCGACCAAGGCCAGATTCCGTTCCCTCTGGATCACGGCGGGCGCCATCCCCACCGCGATTGCGCTGGGAATGACATTGACCAGCCCTGTCGCCATGGCACAGAGCTCGAGTTCAAGCTCAGAGATCGGCAGTATCACCGACGGCCTGACCGATTACCTGCAGCCCCGCGTTGAGGAGCTGCCCCACGGCGAGGTGACCTATCCGAGTATCCCGGGCCTTCCCGAGGGCGTCCAGGTGGTTAGCGCGGAGTGGGCAACCTCCCATCACGTCATCCTGACCATCAAGTCGGCCGCGATGCCGGACCGCCCGATCAAGGTCCAGCTGCTGCTTCCCCGCGACTGGTACTCCGATCCCGGCCGTGAATTCCCCGAGGTCTGGGCGCTGGACGGCCTGCGCGCCATCGAGGAGCAGAGCGGTTGGACCATCGAGACCAACATCGAGCAGTTCTACGCGGACAAGAACGCCATCGTCGTGCTGCCCGTCGGCGGCGAGAGCTCCTTCTACTCGGACTGGGAACAGCCCAACAACGGCAAGAACTACAAGTGGGAAACCTTCCTGACCAAGGAACTGACCCCGATCCTGGCCAACGGATTTCGCTCCAGTGAACAGCGCGCCATCACCGGTATCTCCATGGGTGGCACCGCCGCGGTGAACATCGCCGCCCACCACCCCGAGCTGTTCAACTTCGTCGGGTCCTTCTCCGGCTACCTGGACACCACCTCCATGGGCATGCCCGCGGCCATCGGCGCCGCTCTCGCCGATGCCGGCGGATACGACGTCAACGCCATGTGGGGCACCGCGGGATCGCAGCGCTGGCTGGAGAATGATCCCAAGCGCAATGTCGCAGCACTCAAGGGCAAGTCCATCTACGTCTCCGCTGGTTCGGGAGCGGACGATTTCGGCCAGCAGGGATCCGTTGCCACCGGTCCGGCCAACGCCGCCGGCGTCGGCCTCGAGGTCATCTCCCGGATGTCCACCCAGACCTTCGTGGATGCGGCCAACAAGGCGGGGGTCGAGGTCACCTCGCGCTTCCGCCCCTCCGGCGTGCACGCATGGCCCTACTGGCAGTTCGAGATGACCCAGGCCTGGCCTTTCATCGCCGATTCCCTGGGGCTGTCCCAGGAGGATCGCGGAGCGAACTGTGCGCCCGTGGGAGCCATCGCAGAGGCGACCAGGGACGGTGCCATGGGCACCTGCCTGACCAATGAATACCCCACCTCGGGTGGAATGGCCCAGGACTTCGCCAACGGCCGGGCATACTGGTCCGCCGAGACCGGCGCCTTCGGCCTGGTCGGGCGCATCAACGCCCGCTACTCCGAGCTCGGTGGCCCGGAGTCCTGGCTGGGCTTCCCGACCTCGAGCGAGATGAAAACGCCGGACGGCCGGGGACGCTTCGTGACCTTCGAAAACGGATCCATCTACTGGACCGCCACCACCGGTCCGTGGGAGATCCCCGGCGACATGCTCGCCGCATGGGGTACCCAGGGATATGAGCAGGGAAGCCTGGGCTACCCGACGGGTGCGGCGGTGTCCTTCAACGGAGGCCTGTCACAGCAGTTCCAGGGAGGATATGTTCTGCGCACGCCGCAGAAGCAGGCATTCTGGGTCCGCGGTGAAATCGCCAGGAAGTACATGGCGGACGGTGTCGCGCAGACCCTCGGCTTCCCCAAGGGCGATGAGAAGCTGATCAACGGCGGCGCCTTCCAGGAATTTGATAACGGCAACATCTACTGGTCCGAATCCACCGGTGCCCACTACATCAAGTACGGCGAGATCTTCAACGCCTGGGGCGCGAAGGGTTGGGAGCAGGGCGAGTACGGATGGCCGACCACCGATCAGTCCGCCATCAGCGCCGGCGGGGAGAGCATCACCTTCCAGCACGGAACCATCCGACAGGTCAACGGTCGAATTGAGGAGAATCGTTCGTAGTGACCTTCACTAGAACCCGAACCGCCCTTGTGGCGGCAGTCCTGGGCTTCGCCGCCACGCTCGCCGCGTGCGGCGGAGTCACCGTCGAGGGATCCGGAACCGCAACCGAATCCGCAACCACCTCGGTTGCGCGGGAGAGCGCGACCACTGGGTCCTCGGAGGCCGGTGCCGGTTCCGAGGCGTCGAGAAGCTCCAGCTCCCCGCGTGCCTCCGGGGGCGGGTCGAACCCCGCGCCGCGTGATCAGCCGGCAGAGGAGGTTTCGGAACTGCCGGAGTTCACCGTTGAACGCACTCCGGCGGAACTGGACTTCCTCGACGGGCTCAGGGCGGGTGGCGTGAACGTCGACGGGGTGGAGGATCAGATGATCGCTGCAGCGAACACCGTGTGCCGCTCCAGGGAGGAGGGCGTGGACAACTTCACGCTCGACGCCATTGCAGGGCAGCTGATCGCTCAGGGGCGCACCGACGTTGCAGAGGATCAGGGTGCGACTATCACCGAGCTGATCAGGAGCACCGCGGAACGGGCGTACTGTTAAACGATGAGGAAAACGATCATCGTCATTGCCGCCATCGTGGTGCTCGTGATCATCGGAGTCAGTGCGATCCAATGGGTGAACAACACCTCCGATGATGAGGGGGGCACCGGCGGGCCGGGTGGAACCGGGACATCGGCGGCCCCGGAACAGCCGGAATGGTGTCCGGCGGTGGAATTCATTGCAGCCCCGGGCACCTGGGAATCCGCGGCGAACGACGACCCGGTGAACCCTACGGCGAACCCGGCATCCTTCATGCTGTCGGTGACAAGGCCGCTGCAGGAACGCTACAGCGCCGATGAGGTGAAGGTGTGGACCCTTCCATATACCGCGCAGTTCCGAAACATCAATGCGCAGAATGAGATGTCCTATGATCAGTCGCGCACCGAGGGTCTGTCCAGGATGACGGGTGAGATGGTGAGCACCCACAACGAGTGCCCGCTGACCCAGTTCGTCATCGCCGGATTCTCCCAGGGCGCGGTGATTGCCGGTGACCTGGCGGCGCAGATCGGTTCGGGGCAGGCGGCGGTGCCGGCGGACAGCATCAGGGGTGTCGCCCTGGTTGCTGACGGCCGCAGGGAACCAGGTGTGGGCCAGTTCCCTGGCAATTTCGTCTCCGGAGTCGGAGCCGAGGTCGCGTTGCAGCCCCTGAGCCTGCTGGTGCAGCCGATCGTTCCCGGTGCCACCATGCGCGGACCGCGGGTGGGTGGATTCGGCGAACTCAATGACCGCGTCTTCGATATCTGCGCCCCCGACGACTCCATCTGCGATGCCCCCGCGAATGTGGGCAATGCACTGGACCGGGCCATGGCCATGGTCGCCGCGAACGGAATCCATGCGCAGTACGCCACCAACCCGAACGTGATCCCGGGTACAACCACCAACGCCTGGCTGGTGAACTGGGCTGAAAACCTCATCGACAACGGCTGAATTCGGAACCGGGGCCCCGAAAGTTGGGGCTTGGACGCCGCCGTCCGCTAGGGTTATTTCCCGAACGTAATGAAATTGAGACCAAATTCGAAATGCAAAGTGGTGATGGGGCTGCCCCGGCCTGAATTCCCGCAATAGACGATTAAGGAAGATTTATGGATCTGGACAAAGCCATCGGAGCATTCTTCGATGAGAACGGCGAAATCAACCTTCCGCCCTTTCTGACCCTGGCAGCCATGGCCGAGCTCATGTACCAGTCCGATATCGCCGAGGGCGGTGGGGACAAGGTGCGTATGCGCTTCTGGGATTTCTCCAACTCCCGCGAGGGAATATGCATCGAGTACACCCGCGAGCAGATCAACACCCGGATCAAGGCTGTCGCGGGCCGGCTCCAGCAGGTCGCCTCCATCGGTGACCGCACGGCCATTCTGGCCAACAACAGCCCCGAGTACCTCTTCAGTTTCCTCGGATCGATCTATGCGGGCATGGTTCCGGTTCCCCTCTATGATCCCACCGAGCCGGGTCACGCCGATCACCTCAATGCGGTGTTCGCCGACTGTGAACCACAGGTCGTGCTCACCAACGCACATTCCGCAGCCGCCGTGCGCAGGCACTTCTCCTCCATCCCGGCAGCGGAGCGGCCACGAATCCTGTCCGTGGATTCCCTGCCGGACAGTCTCGCGGAGTCCTACGAGAACCCCATGATGACCGAAGCGGGCAAACGCCTGTCCGCCATGCGCCAGGCCGCACCCATCGACCTCACCGCCTTTCTGCAGTACACCTCCGGATCCACCCGCACTCCCGCCGGCGTGGTCCTGACCAACCGCTCGATCCTGACCAACGTGCTGCAGATCTTCACCGCCGCCAATCTGCGCACTCCTCTGCGTCTGGTCTCCTGGCTCCCGCTGCACCACGACATGGGCATCATCCTCGGCGCCTTCGTGACCATGCTCGGCCTGGACAATGAGTTCATGAATCCCCGTGACTTCGTGCAGCAGCCCTCTCGCTGGATCAGGCAGCTCTCGCGGCGCGAGGGTGACCACAACGTCTACACCGTGGTCCCGAACTTCGCCCTTGAGCTGGCCGCGCGCTTCGCCAGGCCGGCCGAGGGTGAGGAGCTCGACCTCTCCGCCATCGACGCCGTGATCATCGGATCCGAGCCGGTGACGGAAAAGGCCCTGACAACATTCCGCGAGGCATTCGAACCCTACGGCCTCCCTGTCAAGTCCCTGCGCCCCTCCTACGGTCTCGCGGAGGCCTCGCTGCTGGTATCCACCCCGCAGACGGAGAACCGCCCCCTGATCTCCTACTTCGACCGCGAGGAGCTGGCGCGCAACAGGGCCATCCTGGTGGACAGGGGTGCCCCCAGCGCGGTGGCTTTCGTCTCCAACGGTCAGGTGGTCACCCCGCAGCAGCTGGTGATAGTGGATCCGGACACCGCAACTGAGCTTCCCGACGGGCAGATCGGTGAGATCTGGACCCACGGTGAGAACACCGCGGTGGGCTACTTCGACCGCGAGGAGGACACCGCACAGACCTTCCGCAACACCCTGGAACACCGTCTGCCGGAGAGTTCGCGGGCCGAGGGCGCGGTGGAAGACAACCACTGGATGGCCACCGGCGACCTCGGGGCCATCGTTGACAATGAGCTCTACATCACCGGTCGCCGCAAGGATCTCATCGTGGTTGCGGGACGCAACCACTACCCCCAGGACATCGAGTTCACGGTTCAGGCGGCAACGGACCACGTCAGGGTCGACTGCGTCGCCGCCTTCGCGGTCCCCGGCGAGGATGTGGAGAAGTTGGTGATCCTGGCCGAGCGCGATCCCGCAGCCGAGCAATCCGGTGATGCCGCCGCCATCGACGCCATTCGCACGGCGGTGGCCAACGCGCATGGCCTGGTGCCGGAGGTCATCCGCATCCTGGCCCCGGACGAGATCGCGCGATCCTCCTCGGGCAAGATCGCCCGCCGCGTGAATCAGGCCACCTTCCTCCGCGAGAACGCGGAAGAGGGCAACTAGGTCGGCAACTGTGCGGCCGGGACCCCCGGCACGATATCGCCGGGGGTGGACAGAGGCCGTGCCAGGGTCGGATTCTCTCCGGCGCCCGAGTTCTTGGTAGTATCTCTTCCTTGTTTATTTCGTTGGTTTGGCAGGTTGGTGTGCCAGGTCGGTTGGCCAGGTTGTCCGGCGGTAGTCGAATCGGCTGGGCGCCCGCGGATGAAACACTTTCGGAATCCGTGGCGATATAGCTTCGGATACGGGTCCTTCAGATCGGCGGGTGTTCTCGCCACCGCCACGGTGCACGGTCGCTCGAGGTTCCGTGGCACCGCCAGATGATGGACATTTGAATGCAGAGTTTTAATCAATCGTTGTGAAAGGCTGGGGCCATCCGCATGGAACAGAGCCACTCGTCGGATCAGAAAATGACAACCGATCAGGTCCGCACCTGGCTTCGGGACTGGGTTGTCAGGACAACCGGCCTTCCCGAGGAGGAAGTTTCCGACGATAAGGCGATGGAGACCTTTGGTCTGTCCTCCCGCGATGTCGTGGTGCTCTCCGGGGAACTCGAGAATCTCCTCGATGTATCGCTTGATGCCACCATCGCATATGAGTACCCCACCATCCGCGATCTGGCCAGGCGGCTGGTCGACGGAGAACCCGCCCGCACCGGCAGCGCCCGCCCCCTGAGCTTCTCCACCAACGGCGACGCGGCCGAGACGCCCGGTACCCACGACATCGCGGTGGTCGGTATGGCCGCGCGCTTCCCCGGTGCCGAGAACATCGAGGAGATGTGGAAACTTCTCATCGAGGGCAGGGACGGCATCGGAGAACTGCCCATCGGACGCTGGTCCGAGTACGCGGGCGATGAGGTGATGTCGAAGAAGATGGAGGAGTACAGCACCGTCGGGGGCTACCTGCCGGATATCTCCAGTTTCGACGCGGAGTTCTTCGGACTCTCCCCGCTGGAGGCCGCCAACATGGATCCCCAGCAGCGTATCCTGCTGGAACTGACCTGGGAGGCGCTGGAGAGCGCGCGGATCGCACCGAATGAACTGCGCGGTGAACCCGTGGGAGTGTTCATGGGTTCCACCAACAACGATTACGGCATGCTGATCACCGCCGATCCTGCCGAGGCTCACCCCTATGCGCTGACGGGTACCTCGAGTGCGATCGTGGCCAACCGCATCAACTATGTCTTCGATTTCCGCGGTCCTTCCATAAGCGTGGACACCGCCTGCTCCTCCTCGTTGGTGGCCGTCCACCAGGCCATCCGCGCACTGCGGACCGGCGAGGCAGATCATGCGGTCGCCGGTGGCGTGAACATTCTCGCATCACCCTTCGTCACCACGGCTTTCGCCGAGCTCGGCGTGATCAGCCCGAGTGGCAGGATCCATGCCTTCTCCGACGATGCGGACGGTTTCGTCCGCTCGGACGGTGCCGGGGTGATCGTGCTCAAGCGTGTCGACGACGCCATCCGCGACGGCGACGAGATCCTCGCCGTGCTCAAGGGTTCCGCCGTCAACTCCGATGGGCACTCCAACGGACTGACAGCCCCGAACCCCGACGCCCAGATCGATGTGCTGCAGCGCGCCTATGTGGACGCCCGGGTCGATCCCACCACTGTCGATTACATCGAGGCGCACGGAACGGGCACCATACTCGGTGATCCCATCGAGGCCACCGCACTGGGCGCCGTGCTCGGCCACGGCAGGTCCGCGGAGAACCCCGCACTGCTCGGATCCGCGAAGAGCAACTTCGGGCACACCGAGGCGGCGGCCGGTATCGCGGGCATCATCAAGGTGGTTCTTGCCATGCGGAACAGGACCCTGCCACCCTCGGTCAACTTCTCCGGCCCCAACCGGTACATCGACTTCGACGCGGAGCACCTGGAGGTCGTGGAGGACCCGCGCGAATGGCCGGAGTACTCCGAGCGCCCCACCGCGGGAGTTTCCGCCTTCGGTTTCGGCGGCACGAACGCTCACGTCGTGGTCACCGACTTCGATTCCTCCGCTTATGGAAGGGCGTCGGTGCAGAAGGCGGCGCAGCTTCCCGATGAGGTGGTTGCCCTGCCGGTATCGGGCCACCTGCCGTCGAGGCGTCGACAGGCGGCGGCCGACCTCGCTGAGTTCCTCAGCGGGCGCACGGACGCCGATCTCATCCCCGTCGCCCGCGCCCTTGCGCGCCGCAACCACGGCCGCTCCCGGGCCGTCGTGCTCGCAGGCACCGTCGACGATGCCATCAACCGTCTCCTGAAGGTGGCGGAGGGCAAGGTCAGCGTCGGCATCGCCGCCGCCGATGCGCCGGCTGCGAATGGCCCGGTGTTCGTGTACTCGGGATTCGGGTCCCAGCACCGCAAGATGATCAAGGATCTCTGTTCCACCTCCCCGCACTTCCGCGAGCGCATCGAGGAACTCGATGAGATGGTCAAGTTCGAGTCCGGCTGGTCCATCATGGACATTGTCCTGGATGATGAGCAGACCTATGACACCGAGACCGCCCAGGTGGCCATCACCGCCATCCAGATTGCGCTGACCGATCTCCTGGCGGAGTTCGGCGTGCGCCCAGCAGCGGTGATGGGCATGTCCATGGGTGAGATCGCGGCGGGATACGCATCGGGTGGACTGAGTGACAGTGACGCCATGCTGATCGCCAGTCACCGTTCCCGTCTGATGGGTGAGGGCGAGAAGTCCCTGTCCGAGGATGAGCTCGGCGCCATGGCGGTTGTCGAGTTCTCCCCGGAGTCCCTCGACGCCTTCATCGACACCAACCCGGAGTACGCGGGCATTGAGCCGGCCGTGTACGCGGGTCCGGGGATGACCACCGTCGGCGGACCTCGCGAAGCGGTCGTCGCACTTGTGGAGAAGCTGGAGGCCGAGGGCAAGTTCGCCCGCCTGCTCAACGTCCGGGGAGCCGGACACACCAGTGCCGTGGAGCCCCTGCTCGGCGAACTCGCCGGGGAGATCGCCGGGGTGGAGGCGAAGCCCCTGCGGATTCCGCTGTTCAGCTCGGTGGACAAGGGTGTGATCTACCGGCCAGGTGCCGTTGTCCACGACGCCGATTACATGCTGCGCTGCACCCGCAACCCCGTTTACTTCCAGGACGCCACCGAGGCGGCCTTCTCCGAGGGGTACAACACCCTCGTTGAGATCTCGCCGAATCCGGTGGCGCTTATGGGGATGATGAACACCGCCTTCTCGGTCGGCAGGCCGGACGCCCAGCTGCTCTTCGTGCTCAAGCGCAAGGTTCCCGAGGCCGAAACGATCCGTGATCTGCTGTCCAAGCTCTACGTCAACGGTGAGCCGGTGGACTTCGCGCCGCTCTATGGAGACGGAGAGATCATCGATCCCCCGCACATCACCTGGAAGCACCAGCGCTTCTGGACCTCCGCGCGCCCCAGCAGCGGCGATCGCCGTGAACTGCCCGGCACCCGCGTCACCCTGCCCAACAACACCGTCGCCTTCACCACCGTGGCCGAGATGGTGCCCTCGGCCGTGGCCGTTATGGAAACCGCGGCGGAGGCCGTGCTCCGCGGCTCCACCCTCGTCGCCGCGGATGAGCGTGATTCCCTGCCGCCGAGTGGGGAGATCACCACGCTGGTCAGCCGCCACCTCGGCGGCCTCAGCCTGAGCGTGTACAAGGTCCACGGCGATGTCACCTCGCTGGTCGCGGAGGGTTTTGCCACCACGGGCGGATTCGGCGCGGTGACACCCCCGCTCGAATCCGAGGTGGAGGAGCCCGACTCCGCGCTCTCCGACCTGCCTCTCGATGTTGAGGCCGTGCGCTGGGATCCGGACACCGAGACCGTGGAACAGCGCATGAAGGCGATTGTCTCGGAGGCGATGGGATATGACGTCGACGACCTCCCGCGGGAGCTTCCGCTGATCGATCTCGGGCTGGATTCCCTCATGGGAATGCGCATCAAGAACCGCATCGAAAATGACTTCCAGATCCCACCACTGCAGGTCCAGGCGCTCCGCGACGCCTCGGTCGCCGATGTCGTGCACCTGGTTGAGGATCTCGTCGCCGGACAACAGCTTGACGACGCCCCGGATGCCTCCCCGGCACCCACGGAGCCGGCACCCACGGAGCCGGCGGTCCGGGTCGGCACCCCGGTCGAGTCTGCCACCGGCAACGGAGTTGGTGTCGCCCCCCGCGACGCATCCGAGCGCATGGTCTTCGGAACCTGGGCGGGTCTCACCGGGGCCGCCGCGGCCGGTGTGACCAGTCCGCTGCCGAAGATCGATGTGGACAAGGCGACGGAGATCGCCGAGCGCCTCACCGAGCGCTCCGGCGTGAGCATCTCCGTAGAGCAGGTCCTTGCCGCTGAAACCCTCGAGCCGCTCGCGGACGCGGTCCGCGAGGGCTTCGAGACGGAGGTCGAGGGCAATATCCGCGTGCTGCGCCCGCGGCCGGAGGGTTCGGAAAAGCCCGCGGTGTTCATGTTCCATCCAGCTGGCGGTTCCTCGGTGGTCTACCAGCCGCTGATGCGCCGCCTGCCGGAGGACGTCCCGGTCTACGGGGTCGAGCGACTGGAGGGCCAGCTGGAGGATCGGGCGGCCGCCTATGTCGAGGATGTCAAGGCCTACAGCGATGGGCTGCCGGTGATCCTCGGTGGCTGGAGCTTCGGCGGGGCACTCGCCTTCGAGGTCGCCTCGCAGCTGCAGGACTCCGACGTTGAGGTTGCCACCATCGCGCTGCTGGACACGGTTCAGGCCGCCGAGCCGAGCCCCGACACCCCGGAGGAGACCCGCGCCAGGTGGGAGCGCTACCAGGCGTTCGCCAAGAAGACCTATGGACTGGATTTCCCCGTCCCCTTCGAGCTGCTGGAAACCGCGGGCGAGGATGCCCTCCTGGGCATGCTGGGGGAGTTCCTCTCCTCCACCGACGCCTCGGAGCACGGCATCTCCGCAGGTGTGCTGGAGCACCAGCGCGCCTCATTCGTGGACAACCGGATCCTGGACAAACTCGATTTCACCCGGTGGGCGGCGGTGAGCGCCCCGGTGCTCCTCTTCCGCGCCGAGCGCATGCACGAGGGTGCGATCGAGCTGGAGCCGAGCTACGCCACGATTGACCCGGACGGCGGATGGTCGGTTATCGTAGAAGAACTGGAGATCATTCAGCTCAGGGGCGACCACCTCGCGGTTGTCGATGAGCCGGAGATCGGAACTGTTGGCGCGCATCTCACCCGCCGCATCGAGGAGATCGCGCACAAGAATAACTTAACGGAGAGCTGACGGAAGTTGAGTACCACCACCACCACGGCAGGGAAGCTGGCTGACCTGCGCGCCCGTCTGGAGAAGGCGCAGGATCCGGGAAGCGAACGCGCCCGGAAGAAGCGCGACGATGAGGGTCGGACCACCCCGCGCCAGCGGATAGGCATGCTTCTCGACGCCGGCTCCTTCATGGAGATCGGCGCCCTCGGCAGGACCCCGGACGAGGAGGACGCCCCCTACTCCGACGGTGTGGTGACGGGTTATGGAAGGATCGACGGCCGTCCCGTGGTGGTCTATGCCCACGACAAGACCGTCTATGGAGGGTCGGTGGGTCAGACCTTCGGAAGGAAGGTCAGCGAGGTCATGGACATGGCCATCCGCATCGGTTGCCCGGTGATCGGCATCCAGGATTCCGGCGGTGCCCGCATCCAGGACGCCGTGACCTCCCTGGCGATGTATTCCGAGATCGCCCGCAGGCAGATGCCGCTGTCCGGCTACGCCCCGCAGATTTCGATCATGCTGGGCAAGTCCGCTGGTGGTGCCGTGTACGCGCCGGTGACCACCGACTTCGTCATAGCGGTCGAAGGGGAGACGGAAATGTACGTCACCGGCCCCGCGGTGATCAGGGAGGTCACCGGTGAGACCATCAGCTCGGCGGAGCTCGGCGGAGCCAGCCAGCAGATGCGCAACGGCAACATCTCCTATATCGCGGAGTCGGAGCAGGAGGCCTTCAACGTGGTCCATGATCTTCTCGATTTCCTGCCCACCACCTGCAACGACCCGGCGCCGGTCTATCTCGCACCCGGCGACGAGGCCGTGGCCAGAGATGAGTCCCTCAACTCCTTCATGCCCGATGACACCAATCAGGGCTATGACATGCTCGATCTTCTGGGCAGGCTCTTCGATGATCCCGATCTGCTGGAGATCCAGGCGGAGTTCGCGCCGAATCTGATCACCGCCTTCGCCCGCATCGACGGCCGTTCCATAGGCGTGGTGGCCAACCAGCCGATGGAAAAGGCGGGCTGCATTGACGCCGACGCGGCCGATAAGGGTGCGCGCTTCATCCGGATCTGCGACGCCTACAACATCCCCATCGTCTTCATCGTCGACACCCCCGGCTACCTTCCCGGCGTCGATCAGGAGAAGGCTGGACTGATCCACCGTGGCGCCAAGCTGGCTTTCGCGGTCGTGGAGGCCACCGTACCCAAGGTGACGCTCATTGTGCGCAAGGCCTATGGAGGCGCCTACGCCGTGATGGGCTCGAAGAATCTTACCGGTGACCTGAATTTCGCCTGGCCGACCGCCCAGATCGCCGTCATGGGCTCGGCCGCCGCGGTGGTGATGATCCAGGGCAAGCAGCTCGAGGCGGCGCCCCCGGAGCAGCGCGGATACATGAAGAAGCTGTTCATGGATTTCTATGATGAGAACATGACCAGCCCCTACGTCGCGGCGGAGCGTGGCTTCATCGACGCCATGATTGAACCCGCGGAGACCCGGCTGGTCCTCCGGCGCGCACTGCGGCAGATGGAGGGCAAGGAGGAGCTCCAGGTGCCCAAGAAACACAACATCATGCCCATGTGAGTTCGTGCCGATCTAAAGTACACGGGGACGGTACCGCGGTGTTAAGCTGGGCTTCCCGTAAACCGTCCGAGAAAGTGACCACCAATGACCATTATCGCGATTCTGTTCGGCCTCGACATCTTCAGCACCGTTCTCTCCTACATCCAGGGGCTGTTCAGCTACTAGGCCCCTGTCCCCGGGGATCTACTTGATGATCACCCGGAACAGCGCGCGCCAGCCAAGGACCAGGATCGCCGAGGCGGTCGTGGCCACGATCATGAAGGACCAGTGCGGCACGCCGCCGTTGTTGATCCCCCAGATGACCAGGCCCACCACCACCGCGGACAGCCACACCACCACGCCTGCCGGCCAGAAGAGCTGCGGGTGGAGCTTCGCCGGGATGATGGCGAACAGATAGGCCAGGAACACCCCCGCCAGGAAGGGGAGCAGGGTCTTGAACCAACCCATCACTGTCAGTGGCATCTCCTCGCTCTGGTGGGCGATCCGCGCGAAGAGGGCGAAAAGACCGATGGAGATGGCATCGAAGAGCAGGGCTGTCCAGCGATTCACTTCTCAAACCTTTCGGGGGCGGCTGACGGGGCTTCCAACGCCTCCATGCTATCGCTTTGTATTTCGCGGGCGCTGATCCCCTTCGGGGTGTAGTAGAGGAAGTAGACCACCCAGCCGATCAGCGCCATGAGGATGAAGGAGATCAGCCGGTAGATGATCACGGCGCCCGCGGCATCGACCGCGGTCATTCCACTGGTGACCAGTGCGGCGATGTAGGTGGCCTCCACCGGCCCGATCCCACCGGGGGTCGCCTGCAGGCTGCCCACGATCTTGGCCGTGGCATAGGCGAGGAAGATGCCGCCGAGGTTGGTGTTGTCCTTCTGGCTCGCCAGCAGCGGCAGGTGGTCGGTCACCGCCCACACGCACACCCACAGGCCCGCGGCGTCGAGAAGCCGGTTCAGCAGTGACCACACCGCGGTTGAGGTGAAGTGCGCGGAGGTGAGCCTCACCGAGTTCAGCTGCCTGATGTGCGAGACAAGCTTGTCGACGCCCGCCTCCGCATCCCGCCTGAGCAGGCGGTTCACCCGCGGCATCAGGTTCTCCACGACGGCGACGACCCTCTCCGGGTTGCTGGCCGCCCAGTACACCAGAGCCGACAGCGACATCATCGCGAGCAGACTCGCGATCAGTGACCACAGACTGATGTTGGCGCCCAGAAAGAAGACGGCGGTGGCTCCGATCGCCACCAGCCACATCGTCGACAACGCGCTGGAGAGCACGAAGAACCACGAGCACACCACCACGCTCGCACCCCAGCTGCGCTGCACATGGAAGGTGAGGATCGCGGACAGCGCGGGGCCACCGGGAAACGTCGCCGACCACGAGTTCGAGGCGAAGGTCAGCGCCGAGGTGCTGCCACGGGAGGGATCAAGACCACCGGCGCGCAACATGATCCGCATGACCTCGGCCATGGCGTACATCGATGCGGTCACCGCTATGACCGCCAGCAGCACGCCGAGGGGATTCGCCTGCCTCAGCTCACTGATGCCGGTTGCCAGAAACTCCAGCTGATCACGGAGAAAGAAGAGGATAACCCCCAGGATCAGCAGGGAAATCGCCCACCGCGCCCAGGGGTTGCCCAAAATTTTCCGCATAGGGCACGAGTCTAGTCGACGTCATCCAGCGGCCGGTTCTCCAACCGCGCCCTGAGTTCGACGAAGGAAACCAGTTCGCTGTTCTCCTCGGTGCTGCGACCGCTGCGTGAGGCGACGGTTTCCGGCAGCGGTTCGCTGTGGTGGACCGACAGTTCCTCCATAAGCGGATCGGCCGGTGCACCCGATCCGTGACCGAGCTTCTCATAGGCCTTCTTCACAAAGCCCGGAGCCCACCAGTTGTCATCGCGCAGCAGGTGCATGACCGCGGGGACCAGCAGCATGCGGATGATGGTGGCGTCGAGGAACAGGGCCACGATCATGCCGAAGGCGATGTATTTCATCATGACGATCTCGGAGAAGCCGAAGGCTCCGCACACCACGATCATGATCAGCGCGGCGGCCGTGATGATCGATCCGGTGTGCGCCGTTCCATAACGGATCGCATCATCTGTGGACTTGCCACGGTCCCTGGCCTCGACCATCCGGGAGACCAGGAAGACCTCGTAGTCGGTGGAGAGTCCGTAGATGATGGCCATTATCAGAACCAGCACCGGACTCATCAGCGGGCCGGGGGAGAAGTTGAGCTGTCCCGCACCGAGACCGTCGACGAAGACCAGGGTGAGGAAGCCGAGGGTGGCGCCCATTCCCAGGATGGTCATGATGATCGCCTTTGCCGGAAGAATCAGCGAGCCGAACACCAGGGCCATGAGAATGAAGGTGGCGAGCACGATGTAGATCGCCATGGCGGGCAGCTTCTCAAAGAGCGCCTCGATGGATTCGACCTCCATCGCCGGCGTCCCGCCGATGTGGACCTCCACCCCCTCCGGCGGGGTGATCCGCCGCAGCTGATCGATCACCGATGCATTGAGGGAGCGGTCCTGGATACCCGCGGAAAGTACGGTGGTGCCGTCCACGGTCGCCGAGGACGCCCCGAAACGGCCCGTCAGTCCCTCCACCCGGTTGGCCTGGGTGAACACATCAACCAGCTGGGCATTGTCCGCGCCGGTGACCACCAACTTGATCGGCTCGGTACGGAAGGTGGGGAAGCTCTCGTCGAAATCCTGCTGCGCCACCCTGGTGGCGTTGCCCGGCGGAAGGTAGGTCTCATTGATGCCGCCGAACTTCACTCCCGTCAAGGGAATGGTCAGGGCGAGGAGTAGCAGAACGATCGCCACGGTCACCGACTTCGCGTGCCGCATCGCCCACGCCGGAATGCGGAACCATATCGTGTCCTCCAGCCTGCGTGCGGTGCGCGCGGTGCGGCGCACGCTCAGTTTGTCGATCCGCGGGCCGAGGATTCCAAAGAGTGAGGGCAGCACCGTCACCGAGAGCAGTGCCGCCAGCCCGACGGCCGAGATCGCGCCGAAGGCCACCGATTTCAGGAAGGCCTGGGGGAAGACGAACAGCCCGGACAGCGCCACGGCCACCATCGCCGCGGAGAACACGACGGTCTTACCCGCCGTCGCCGTGGTGGTCGCCACCGCCTGGGGTACCGGGGATCCCTTGTCCATCTCCTCACGGAAGCGGGAAACCATGAACAGCCCGTAGTCGATTGCCAGGCCCAGTCCCAGGATCGTGACCACGGATTGGGCGAAGACGTTGACCTGGAAGAATCCAGCCAGTATCGAGAGCACGCCGAGAGATCCGAGAATGGAGAGGATGCCCACGATCAGGGGCATGCCCGCGGCGACAACCGAGCCGAAGACGATGATCAGGAGCACGGCGACCGCGGGCAGCGCGTAGAGCTCGGCACGGGAGATGTCGCCGGCCATGCCCTTGTCCAGGGCGTCCGCCACGGCGGTGGCGCCGGCGACCTGGGTCGTGACATTTCCGGGAAGCGACACGGGTACCAGTTGATCCTCGATCGAGCGGAAGTCCTTCAGGGTCTGCTCCCCGTCGCCGACCAGGCCGAGGGCGGCGAAGGCCCTGGTTCCGTCCTCGCTGAGCAGGGCGGGGTTGCGGGTGTCGAAATAGGAGTTGATGTGGCTGACCGTGCCCGGATTGTCGGCCTGCAGTGTGTTCAGGTGATCGGAGATCGCCGTGAACACGGCCGGGTCATCGAAGGAGGTGCCCCGGGGGGCCGTGAACAGGATGACCACATCGCCATTGTTGTCCCGGCCGAAGGTCTCCTGTTCAATCTGTGCCGCCGCGGTCGAGGAGGAACCGGGATCATCCCAACCCTCCTGGCTCATGCGCTCACCCAGTCTGAGGCCGAATGCGACATAGAGTGCGAGAATCGCGGCTATGACAATGAGCGGGACGATGCGTCGGTGGCGGTAGGCGAAGTGGCCCCATCTTGAGAACACGGGTGCATTACTCCTGGGAAGGGTTGCGGTTGGGCAGGAGGGCGGACAGCGGGCGGAAGGGCTGGAGCCAGGCACCGCTGTCCGGGAGGTTGTCCAGGCTGACACGCGGCAGCGGCTCACGGAAGACCCCGGGGATCTCCTCGAGATCGACGAACTCGATGTCCGGGTTCGCCACCGCCCAGGAGGCGTGCTCGTGGAAACCGATGACGGTGGCGGGGACGCCCTGCGCCACCAGTTCCTCGAGTGTGTCGCGGAAGTTCTGGCCATCGGCGCTGGCGACCACCACCCCGCGCAGGACCCCTTCATCGAATCGTCGGCGAATGTGGTTGATCATGTCGATGTCGACATCGGAATCCTCGCCGATCTTCGGCTTGGCGAAGACGGCGAAACCGACGTTGCGCAGCGCCTCCACCCAGGGCCGGACCACATCGGCGCCGCCTGCGGCGATGTTGGTGAACACCGTCGCCTCCGGTTCGATGTGGCGGCCCAGTTCGTGGGCGCGCCTGCCCGCACGGGCGAGCAACCACTTGCCGATGGCGTCGAAACGCGGTCGGTAGGCCGCCGTGGGGCGGCCACCGAGGATGGCACCCAATCCCATGTCGAGGTTCGGTGCGTCCCACACCAGCAGCAGGTTCTCCGGTCCCGCGGGATCGGAGTGCGAGTAACCGTGAACGGTTTCGTGAACGTCAGCCATTAGTTTCTCCGTTGCCACAGATACTCGGTGATGACATGGTCCTTGTCCAGACCCTTGCCCTCAAATTTGGTGATCACCTGGCGGTCGGTCAGCTGCGGGCAGTCCGCCCACGGCCAGCCCCGGTACTCGAGGAGCGGTTCGACCTCCACGAGCTCATTGATCCATTCAGCGTAGTCCGCGTGGTCGGTGGCCACGTGGAGAACGCCTCCCGGTTTGAGCTTACGGGCGATGAGGTTCAGCGGACCGGACTGGATGATGCGCCGCTTATTGTGACGGGCCTTCGGCCAGGGATCGGGGAAGAAGATGCGGACACCGTCGAGGGACGCATCGGCGAACATCCGGTTGAGTACCTCGATGCCGTCACCTCGGATCATGCGGACGTTGTCGATCCCGCCGCGGATGACGGCACCCATCAGTTTCGCCAGTCCGGGTTTGTAGAGTTCGATGGCGATGATATTGGCATCGGGTTCCAGGGGCGCCATCGCGGCCGTCGAGGTGCCGGTCCCCGATCCGATCTCGACGATGGTGCGGGCGCCCTCGCGTCCGAACCAGTCATCGAGGTCGATCAGTTGATCCCCGAGAACGCGACCGAGTTCGGGCCAGTGCTCATTCCACATGGCCTGCTGGTTCTCGGTCAGCGTGCCGCGACGGAAGGTCACGCTCCCCAGCCTGGGGTAGTCGAGGCCGTCGCTGAACTCGGACTGCGGTGGGCGGCCAGCGGGGAGCTCGCCGATCTTGCTTTCAGGGATATCGGAGATAGACATTATCTTCATTTTTCCTGTTCAGCCGTCAAACTTCAATACGGCGCCATCCCGGGCCACGGCCGTGTACGGATGCGGGCGGATGCACCGGGCCCGGGGAGTTGCGTGACGACGGGCGGGAGGGGTGTCGCACCGACCGCACGCCGGCCGGGGAGAGTTAAATAGTGCATGGCGGATATTCCCGCCCGGCTAAGCTTGTTAATTCCTTCAACTGGGTAGTACCAGTTGGGTGACTGGGTATGAATTCCCCTCCAGGCGGAGGTGTTGCCAATTCCGAAAAGTTAACAATTCCCCTGGGTTCCGATGTTGTTTTAACAAAGTCCGGGTGAATGGATGGTGGCCGGCGGGCGGGCGTCGTCGCGGTCCGCAGGGGCGGTGGTGCGGGCGTGAATCCAGGGTTGCAATGTCCGTGTTGTTCGAGAGGTCCGGCGAAGTGAAAGGGATGACTTTTCAACCGTGACCCGGCTCTCTTCCTGCGGTGTTGCCCGCTGCGGGTGGGGGCCGGTCGGGCGGAGCCTCCGGGGTGGTGCCGGTTTTTTCGGCGGTGGATGAATGTGTCGACCACGGGACCGTGGGGTGTGAGGGGGTGGGCATGGTTCACCCCTGTTTGGGGGTATCTCCCCTAGCGTGGAGTGCGTACCTTCCGTCCATGGACCCGTGTGGACAGGGGGTACGGTGACTGGTAATGACAAATGTGTCCCGCGTCTCATCAAAGCCGTTAACCAGATCAGGGTCTGAAAGCTACGCTTGAAGGCGAGAACTCTGTCGAGTGTCAAATTGTCTGGAGAAATGATGACCACAGCTGCAATTAGGGGCCTTAAAGGTGAGGCGCCGACCAAGAATCAGGAACTGTTGAACTGGATCGCGGAAGCGGTCGACCTGTTTCAGCCGGAGGCAGTTGTATTCGCGGACGGCTCCCAGGAGGAATGGGATCGCCTTGCGGGAGAACTCGTCGAAGCAGGTACCCTCATCAAGCTCAACGAGGAGAAGCGCCCGAACAGCTACCTCGCCCGTTCCAACCCCTCGGATGTGGCGCGAGTGGAATCCCGGACCTTCATCTGCTCCGAAAAGGAGGAGGACGCCGGCCCGACCAACAACTGGGCACCGCCGGCGGCCATGAAGGAGGAGATGCGCGAGCACTACGCAGGCTCAATGAAGGGCCGCACCATGTTCGTGGTGCCCTTCTGCATGGGACCCATCGATGATCCGGACCCCAAGCTCGGTGTTCAGCTCACCGACTCCGAGTACGTGGTCATGTCGATGCGCATCATGACCCGCATGGGAAAGGACGCCCTGGACAAGATCGGCGAGAACGGCGCCTTCGTCCGCTGCCTGCACTCCGTGGGAGCACCCCTGGAGCCCGGCGAGGAGGATGTCGCATGGCCCTGCAATGACACCAAGTACATCACCCAGTTCCCCGAGACCAAGGAGATCTGGTCCTACGGTTCCGGCTACGGCGGAAACGCGATCCTGGCCAAGAAGTGCTACGCGCTGCGCATCGCCTCGGTCATGGCCCGTGAGGAGGGCTGGATGGCCGAGCACATGCTCATCCTGAAGCTGATCAACCCGGAGGGCAGGGCCTACCACATCGCGGCGGCCTTCCCCTCGGCCTGCGGCAAGACCAATCTCGCCATGATCACCCCCACCATCCCCGGGTGGAAGGCAGAGGTCGTCGGCGACGACATCGCATGGCTGAAGTTTCGCGAGGACGGCTATCTGCACGCGGTCAACCCGGAGAATGGATTCTTCGGCGTGGCGCCGGGCACCAACTATGCGTCCAACCCGATCGCCATGCAGACCATGGAACCGGGAAACACCCTGTTCACCAACGTCGCGCTCACCGATGACGGCGATATCTGGTGGGAGGGCCTCGAGGGCGATCATCAGCACCTCATCGATTGGAAGGGCAACGACTGGACCCCGGAGTCCGGTGAGAAGGCGGCACATCCGAACTCGCGTTATTGCGTCGCCATCGAGCAGTCCCCGGCCGCGGCTCCGGAGTTCAACGACTGGAGGGGCGTGAAGCTGGACGCCATTCTCTTCGGCGGCCGCCGCCCCGACACCGTCCCGCTGGTCACCCAGACCTATGACTGGGAGCACGGCACCATGGTGGGTTCACTGCTCGCCTCCGGCCAGACCGCGGCCTCGGCCGAGGCGACCGTCGGCGCGCTGCGCCACGATCCGATGGCCATGCTGCCCTTCATCGGCTACAACGCCGGCGAGTACCTCCAGAACTGGATCGACATGGGGAACAAGGGCGGGGACAAGATGCCCGCGATCTTCCTGGTCAACTGGTTCCGCCGTGGCGAGGACGGCCGCTTCCTGTGGCCCGGATTCGGCGACAACTCCCGCGTGCTCAAGTGGGTCATCGACCGCATCGAGGGACGCGTCGAGGCGGATGAGACCGTTGTTGGCCACACCGCCCGCGCCGAGGACCTGGACCTCGAGGGCCTGGACACCCCGATCGAGGATGTGCGGGAGGCGCTCACCGCTCCCGCCTCCGACTGGGCCCGCGATCTCGACGACAACGCCGAGTACCTCACCTTTCTCGGACCCCGGGTTCCCGCCGAGGTTCATGAGCAGTTCGAGGCACTGAAGAAGCGCATCCGGGCCGCCACCGCCTAGCAGCGGCGGCCACCTCGGCTCCCGACGGCTACGGCCGGCGGGAGTCCCGTCGTTTGCGGAGCACGACAACCAGGTTGCTCACCAGGAACTCGCGAAGCAGCGGCACCCTGACCATCCACCACGCCCATTGCGGGTGATAGCGCGGGAAGGCCGTAACCAGCTCAGCATCGGCCACGGTGTCCGCCCAGCGAAGTCCCTCCGCGCAGGAGACCGCAAACAGCGAGTGTCCGTAGACGTTCTTCGGCGGGTGCCCGTGCCTGCGCTGATAGCGGTTCCGCGCGAAGTCACCGCCGATGTAGTGCTGCCACATCCCGGTTTCGTGCCCGCCGAAGGGGCCGAGCCAGATGGTGTAGCTGAGAAGCACCATGCCACCGGGCCGGGCGACGCGCAGCATCTCCTCTCCCATGCGCCAGGGGTCCGGGATGTGCTCGGCGACGTTGCTCGAGTAGACGACATCGAAGCTGTCCTCCATAAACGGCAGATCCTCACCGGATCCGCGCACCGAGGCATTCACCTCGATCCCCGCCGCCGCCATCTCGCCCACGTCCGGTTCGACCGAGGTGTAGTACGCACCCGCCCGCCCGAAGGCCTCCGCGAAGTAGCCGGGGCCACCACCGACGTCGAGCACTGAACGCCCCGCCAGGCCGCGTCCGGTGGTGTCGGTGAGGGCGGCGTCGATAAGCAGGGCGGTGTCGGCGGCGAGGTTGCCGTAGAAGATGTCCGGCCGGGTCTGTTCATAGCGGAAGTCGCGGAGCAGGCCGATCGAGCGGGACAGCGTTGCCAGGCGGCGGGTGTGGATCAACTCCTGGTCCAATCCAGATCGCTGAGATCCTCGCCGTTCATCCAGCGCAGCACCACGGTCGCCGCGCGTCCGGCATCGGCGACGATGGTGGTGGAGTGCTCGCCGGCGCGCCCGAGCTCCAGCGTCATCGCGTCGAGTCCGGTGAGCGGACGTGCGGTGATGAAATCCTCCTCATTGGCGGGATCATCGATGGTGAAGCGCGTGACGGTGATGAAATCCTCCGCGGTCTCCAGTGAGTTCAGTGTCGGTTCGATGCCGAAGCGGGAGGCCCCCAGACGGGCGTCGTCCTCGCCGCGGACCCCCACCGTGAACGCGACGTCCTCATCCCCGAAGCGCAGCGTCGCGCCATCCAGACGCACCCCCAGGCCCTCGGCGAGAGCAACATCATCGAGCCAGGCGAGCAGATCGTTGAGTTCATCCTCGGGCACCGAGAGCACCGCGCCGTGACCTGCGGCGACCGGTGCACCGGGGAGGGTGAACCCGTCCTCGTCGGCGAGGCTGACAAGCAGGTTGCGGATCTCCTCCGGGGACCGGCCGGTGGGGGAGAACAGGACCAGGGTGGAATCAGTGGAACTCATGGTCTCCATTATGACCCCTTGATTTCGACCCCGCGGCCCCGACGCCCAGGATCAGGATCTCGGGGCGGGAGGATGACTCGGCTAGACTGAGGCCGCTATGAAGATCCTTCTCCTGTGCTGGCGCGACACCACTCATCCGCAGGGCGGCGGCAGCGAACGCTACCTTGAGCGGGTGGGTGAGTATCTCGCGCGCCGGGGCCATGAGGTGATCTACCGGACCGCGGGGCATACCGACGCACCGCGTCGATCGGTGCGCGGGGGCGTGCGCTACTCGCGCAGCGGCGGAAAGTTCACGGTGTATCCGAAGGCGTGGGCCGCGATGCTGCTCGGCCGGGCCGGGCGGGGGACCCTCGGTGGTGTGGACGTGGTCGTCGATACGCAGAACGGTATCCCCTTCTTCGGCCGCTTCTTCTCCGGCAGGCCCACGGTCCTGCTCACCCACCACTGCCACCGTGAGCAGTGGCCGGTGGTGGGGCCGGTGCTGGCCCCGCTCGGATGGTTCCTGGAGAGCAGGGTCGCACCGCGCGCCTACCGTTTCTCCCCCTATATCACGGTCTCCACACCGAGCGCCGAGGAGCTGGTCGGCCTCGGTGTGGACCGGGAGCGCATCCACATCATCCGCAACGGTGTCGATCCGGTGCCCGCGCAGGTGCCGCGTCTCGACGACCGGGGTGTGCACCTGGTCACCCTCTCCCGTCTGGTGCCTCACAAGCAGATAGAGCACGCCATGGATGTCGTCGCGGCGATCGACGGTGTCGTGCTCGATGTCGTCGGCAGCGGCTGGTGGGAGGATCGGCTGGTGGAGTACGCGGACCGCCTCGGCGTCCGGGATCGCGTGGTGTTCCACGGGCAGGTCGCCGAGGATCACAAGCACGCCTTGCTGGCACGGGCGGTCATCCATCTCATGCCCTCGCGTAAGGAGGGCTGGGGTCTGGCCGTTACGGAGGCGGCCCAGCACGGCGTGCCCACCATCGGCTACCGCGGCTCGGGGGGGCTGCGTGATTCGGTGATCGACAATGAAACGGGAATCCTCGTGGACACCGAGGCCGGGTTGATTGCGGCGACCCGCCGGTTGCTTGACGACGCCGCTCTGCGCAGCGCTCTCGGTGGGCGGGCGGCTCAACGCGCCGCCGGCTACTCCTGGGACACCGCCGGCCGGGAGGTGGAGAGGCTCCTGCTCGGCCTGGTCGGTCAGGTCGAGGGGGAACCGCGCCACGATAACTGAGGGAAAGCCCTCCATTTTTCTATAGTTCTACAGGTATCTGGGTTATGCTGTGCGTATGACAATAGCTAACACGCAGTATCAGGTGAACGATCTCGTGTTCGACGAGATGATGGGCCGTGATGGCATCCGCCCCATTTACCGTGAACTCTTCGATGTCTATCACGGTCTTGCCACCGAGGACCTGGAGTCCCGGGTCGCATATCTCAACGCCAGATACCTGGATACCGGTGTGACCTTCGACTTCTCCGGCCAGGAGGAGGCGTTCCCGCTGGATATCGTTCCCCGTCTGATCTCCGCGGCGGAGTTCGCGCAGACCGAGCTCGGACTCAAACAGCGCGTCCGGGCGCTCGAGGCCTTTCTCGCCGACGTCTACGGCTCCGGGCAGTTGTTCAATGACGGGGTCATCCCGCGGGCGGTGGTCACCACCTCCGCGCACTTCATCCGCGCGGTCGCGGGTTACACCCCTCCCAACGGTGTCCGCATCCACGTCGCCGGGATTGACCTGATCCGTGATGATGCCGGTGGGTTGAGGGTGCTCGAGGATAACGCGCGCATCCCCTCGGGCGTGTCCTATGTCCTCACCAACCGGCAGGCGACCGCCGCGGCCCTTCCCGAGGCGGTGGCCAGGTACAACGTGGCGCGGGTGGATGATTATCCCGCGCGGTTGCGCACCGCGCTGGCGAAGGCGGCTCCGTCCGGGATCGCGGACCCCACCATCGTGGTGCTGACCCCCGGTGTCCACAACTCCGCCTACTTCGAGCACGCCATGCTGGCCCGGACGATGGGCGTGCCCCTGGTCGAGGGGCGTGACCTCGTCGTCCGACACGGCGTCGCCTATCTCAGGGAGACCACCGGCCTGACCCAGGTGCACGTGATCTACCGGCGCGTGGACGATGAGTACATCGATCCCGTGAAGTTCCGTCCCGATTCCCTGCTCGGCTGCGCGGGGTTGATCTCCGCGCAGGCGAACGGAAACCTCACCATCGCCAATGCGGTGGGCAACGGCGTCGCCGACGATAAGCTGGTTTATTCCTATGTACCCGACCTGATCCGCTACTACCTGGGCGAGGAGCCGCTGATCCCGAATGTGGACACCTGGCGGCTGGAGGATCCGGTCCACCGGGAGGAGGTCCTCGACCGTATCGATGAGCTGGTGGTCAAACCTGTCGACGGCTCCGGCGGTAAGGGTATCCTCATCGGCCCGAGCTGTTCGCGGGCGGAACTCGACGCCGCTCGGGAGAGGATCATCGCCGATCCGCGTGGCTGGATCGCACAGCCGCTGATCCAGCTGTCCACGGTGCCCACCATGACCGATTCGGGGCTTGAACCCAGGCACGTGGATCTGCGTCCCTTCATCGTCAATGACGGCGATGACATGTGGATAGCCCCGGGCGGGTTGACCCGGGTCGCACTGGAGAAGGGGCAGATGATCGTCAACTCCTCCCAGGGCGGAGGCTCCAAGGACACCTGGGTGATCTCACCGGGTTCCGGCGGACCCGATTCGGAGACCGGTCGCTCCGTTCCGGTTCCCAATCCCGATGCCCAGGCACTCGAGAGGCTCGGCACCTCGATCCTCGACGTCCGCAGCGAGGAGTACCTGGAACAGCAACAGCAGCAACAACAGCAGCAGTCAGTCACCGAGGAGAGCCCCTCATGTTGAGCAGAATCGCAGAATCGATGTTCTGGATCGGCCGCTATGTCGAGCGTGCCGATGACCAGGCGCGGGTGCTTACCGTCAACCTCGAACTGGGCACGGAGGCCGATGCCGTCTCATTCAGTACGGAACTGTGCCGTGCCATGGGCAATCCCGTGGACTCGGGATCGGGTCCACGGGAGGCCTGGGCCGTGCTTGGAATCGACGAAACCTCCCCATACTCCATGGTCACGGCCCTGAGCAACTGCCGGGGAAGTGCCCGACGGGCGCGGGAGATTCTGTCCATGTCCACCTGGGAGGCGATCAACCGCTCCTACCGCAAGGCCACCTCCGGGAGGTTGGCGCTGGTGCGTCCTCCACTGGCCTGCCGCGAGGTCAGGGACTCCTGCTCGATGATCATCGGTACGCTTGCGGCGACCATGCCCCGGGATCAGGCGTGGCACTTCCTCCAGCTCGGAAGGCTGATCGAGCGGATGGACATGACCGCCAGGGTGCTCCATTCCACCGTCGTCGCGCCCCCCTTCCCCGCCCACCACCATCTTCTGCTTCAGGCCTGCGGCGCCCAGCAGTCATTTGTCATGGCCAGGGGCCGTGAGGACACGCTCTCCGCCGCCGTCGACTTCATCCTCCGCGATCCGATGTCGCCGCGGTCGATCTACTACTGCCTCACCGAGGCGCTGGCGTGCCTGGACAGCCTCGTCGTGGACAGGCAGTCCCGCGCGCTGGAGGATGAGGCGATCCGCCAGCTCGGACAGCTGCGCGCACGAATCCAGTACGCGACCGTCGAGGACAGCCTCGATTCCCTCGATCAGATCACCCTCGAGATCCAGCAGACGGGGGTCCGCGCGACAGAGGCGCTGACGTCGAACTACTTCGAGGCCACCTTGTCCTCACAATGGCACGAACGTTAGGGGAAACCGTCATGACCACGACACTTCAGATCACACACACCACCGGTTTCAGCTACTCATCCAGCGTGACCGATTCCTTCAATGAAATCCGGATGAGTCCCCTCTACACGCCCCAGCAGCTGATCCGCGAGAGGCAGCTGAAGATTGAACCCAAGCCATGGTCCTATTCCTACATTGACTACTGGGGCACCAATGTCACCGCCTTTGAGCTGCATGAACCGCATGACAGGCTCACCGTCACCGTCAACACCTGCGTGGACGTGGATTCCATCCCTGCAAGGCGGACACAGTTGCGCCTGGATGAGGTGGGCCGCTACTCCGACCGCTGGAACGAGTATCTGGAACTGACCCCGGCGGTGTCACCGGGGGAGGACCTCGGCGACCGCGTCGTTGAGATCGCCGCCGGCGGCGGGCAGGTCGATGAGATCGCCCTGGCCGTGGGCACGCTCATCCATGAGGAGATGAACTATGAGAGCGGATCCACCGAGGTCACCGCGAGGGCGCAGGAAGCCTGGGACAGCAGGAAGGGAGTCTGCCAGGACTTCTCCCACCTGATGATCGGGGCCCTACGGCTTCTCGGCATCCCCGCACGGTACGTCTCCGGCTATATTCTTCCCGATAGCCAGGCCGCGGTGGGTGAGCCGGTGAGGGGCGAGTCCCACGCCTGGGTGCAGTGGTTCAACGGCGACTGGTTCAGCTACGATCCCACCAACGATCTGGTTCCGGGCGAACTCCATGTGATGGTGGGGCAGGGGCGGGAGTACTCCGATGTGGCACCGCTGCGCGGGATGTTCACAGGTCAGGCCCGTTCGGGGATGTTCGTTTCCGTGGAAATGACCCGCCTGAGCTAGGGCGCGCCGAGCAGATCCCCCGGAGTATCTCTCGGTGGGGCCCGACGCGGTGCGGGCTGTGTCCGGACCACCGTTTCGCGGTCGGGGGTATGGAGATCCGGACGGTGGCCGCCCCGCGTGGGGTGCCGGGGCGGTCCGGGCTGCCTAACGCGATCCACACGTGTTTCACACGGTGTGCGCAGTGGTGCGGTGAGGGGACCGCTCCTGCACCTGTCATGGGATCACATCCACCCTTGGGCGACGCGCACCTTGATCCACGCGCCTTCTTCCCTAGATGTTCACATCGGCGCCGATCTGTGCGGTCAGCCGCTGTTCCGGTCGGGGGCGCCAGCGGTAGGTCCTCTCCACGGTGCGGCGTTGCCGGAGGCCCCGCCAGCGGTCGGACACGCCGCGGAGTCGCGGGCCGGTGTTGTCCGGGGCGATGACCTTCTCAAAGGGAAGGGCGCCGATCTTCTCGGGATCCTCGTTGAGGTCGAACAGTGGCGTGTAGCCCAGCTTCAGGTACAGGTTCTTCGCCTCCGGCTGGCGGGGTCCGGTGGTCAGGTAGATCTGGCGGTAGCCGCGGGCGGCGATGGCGCCCTCGAGTTCGGCCATGATCCGCCTGGACAGGCCCTGCCTGCGGTGTGCCGCGGATGTCCACACCCTTTTGATCTCCGCAGTCTTCCGGTCCAGATACATGAAGGCGCCACCGGCAATGGTGCGGCCGTCGCGCTGGAGCAGAAGGAAGTCGCCGTAGGGCGCGGAGAAGACCAGGGGAGGGAAGAGCTCGATTTCACTTGGCGCATCCGCGGGTTTGTCAAAGCCCTCGTAATCGGCGTAGCGCGTGGTGTATTCATGGTCCAGCTCCTCCACCATGGGCAGGGCGTCGCGGGAATCGATGCTGCTGTGGATCAGAATGTCATTCGGATTGCTCAAGGTGAACCTCGTCTGTGAAGCGGGCAGGGGCGGTCTCAGAGCCTAGGTTGCCACTGCCCGCGCGAACAAGGCTTTGTTGGCTCTTCGCGTTTCGGAGTGCGTAGCTGACCACGAGGTGGGGTTCGGGGTGGCACAACATAGAGGGGCCCTGGCCGGTACAAGATGAGAGTTACCACACCATCATCTGACCGAACCAGGACCCTACTGTGCAGCCTAGTGGCAACCTCGTCGCCGACACCATCTGCCGCACCGCGGAAATCGGCCTGACGATCACCGGTGCCGCCGACGCCGGAAACATCACCATCATCGACGCCCCCCCCGTGACCGTAAACACCCTCTGCCCGGCCTGCGGACAGTCCGGGAAGCTGCGCGACCACACTCTCCGCCGGCTCGTCGCCCTGCCGGTCGTCGGGTTCCCCACCCGCCTGCACGTCCGCGTCCCCCGTTTCACCTGCAGCAATCTGTCCTGTGCCAGGAAGATTTTCCAGGCTTCACTCAACTGCGCTGATGACGGGGCCAAGATCACCCACCGGGTCACCCGCTGGATTCTCCAGCGCCTGGCGATCGACCGGATGAGCGTGTCCGCCACCGCCAAAGCACTCGGCGTGGGCTGGGAACTGGTCAACCAGGTCGCACTCGATGCCTGCCGGAGCCTCGTCTACGACGACCCCGGACATCTGGACGGCGTGCGCATCCTCGGCGTCGATGAGCACGTCTGGAAGCACACCCGACGACCGACTGAGCCGTCGAATCTGGTGACCATCCTTGTCGACCTCACCCCGCTGGTGGATGGCCGTGGGCATGCCCGCCTGCTGGACATCCGTCCCGGTCGTAGCGCGCAGGTGCTGCGCACGTGGCTGCAGGAACGCGACCCTGATTTCCGGGAAAACGTGCAGGTGGTGACGATGGACGGGTTCACCGGCTATGCCTCAGCCGTGGACCAGGTGCTCCCGGATGCCCGCAAGGTGATGGACCCGTTCCATGTGGTGCATCTGGCTGCCGACAAGCTCACCGGGTGCCGGCAACGCCTCCAACGTGAGACGACCGGGCGGCGTGGGCGCAAGGATGATCCGTTGTACAAGTACCGGAGGACCCTGTTGACCAGGACGAACTATCTCACCGACCGGCAGAAACAACGACTCGACATGTTGTGGGCCACCGACGATGACTACGTCGCCCTGGAAGTGACGTGGTTGTTCTACCAGGATCTGATCGCAGCCTACGGGCATCCGAAGAAGTCGGAGGGCAAGAAGCTGATGAGCAGGGTGATCAACAGCATCCGCAAGGGGCTACCCGCAGGGCTGGAGGAACTCGCCCAACTGGGGCGGACCCTGTGGCGCCGACGCGAAGACGTGCTCGCCTATTTCGACATCGGCGCGTCCAACGGCCCGGTCGAAGCGATCAATGGTCGGCTGGAGCACCTGCGCGGGATCGCACTCGGGTTCAGGAACATCAACCACTACATATTGCGGTGCCTGATCCACTCCGGACAGCTGCAGGGAAAGATCAACGCACTCTAAATCGTGAAGAGCCGCTTTGTTTCGCCCTAGATGAAATGAACTGTCTATCTGGAATAGACAGAGGTGTCTATGTAGTGTGACTCGGTATTCCAACGGGCTGTGGTTAACAGTTCCCACCCCATAAGAAACGAGAATGCGCAATGACAATCAGATTGGACGCCAAGAGTCCCGACGCACCGGTGGACCGGCAGGGTGAGGTGGTTGAGGTATCCGAGGGCACGGCTTCCGGTGCCCCCGTGGCCAGGACGGTGGTGCGACAGAGGAAGTGGGGCCTGTACCTGAGCTCCGCGGTCGTGCTGTTCCTGCTGGCACAGTTCCTGTGGTCACTGGTCACCGTGAAGAACTACAACTGGGGTGTATTCGCGGAGTACTTCTTCAATGACGCCATCCTCCGCGGACTGCAGCTGACCCTGACCCTGACGGTGGTCTCCATCGTCGGCGGCTTCATCCTCGGCGCGGTGCTCGCCCTGATGAGGTTGTCCTCCTCACCGATTCTCAATGCGGCGGCCTTCGGATACGTGTGGTTCTTCCGATCCGTTCCCCTGCTCGTGCAGATCCTCCTCTGGTACAACCTCGGGTACCTCTATCCCACACTGGGCCTGGGGACACCCTTTACCACCGACTTCTGGCTCTATGAGGTCCAGACCACCGCCCTGATCTCCGCGTTCTTTGCGGCGGCACTGGGTCTGACCCTGCACCAGGCCGCCTATTCCGCGGAGATCATCCGCGCCGGGATCCTCTCCGTGGACGCCGGACAGCGCGAGGCCGCGGCGGCCCTCGGCATTCCCGCGAGCCGCCGCTTCTTCCGCATCATCCTGCCCCAGGCCGCCCGCTCCATCGTGTCCAATGCCTTCAACGAGATCATCGGTCAGGTCAAGGGCACCTCGGTGGTGTTCGTGGTCGCGCTTCCGGAGCTCTTCTACACCGTTCAGGTCATCTACAACCGCACATCCACCCCCATTCCGCTGCTGATGGTCTCCGTGGCCTGGTACGCACTGATCACCACGGCATTGTCGATCCTCCAGTACTACGTCGAAAGGCACTACGCCAAGGGAGCGGAGCGCGAGCTTCCGCCGACGCCATTCCAGAAATTGAGGGCATGGTCCACCCGGACCTGGCGTGCGCTCGCCGATGACTCCCCGCCGGCGCCGGTCGCCCCACCCGCCGTATCCACCACGAACCCGAAGGTGCAACGACTGTGAGCAATCTTCTTCACGCCCCGGACTCCGCCACGAACACCGACTGTGTCAGCGGTCTCGTGGAAATACGCGATGTGCACAAGTTCTATGGTGAGCAGGAGGTGCTCCGAGGCATCTCGCTCACGGTCAGCCCCGGCGAGGTGGTCTCGCTCATCGGGCCCTCCGGATCCGGAAAATCCACCCTCCTTCGGACCATCAACCACCTCGAACCCATTGATGCCGGCGAGATCACCGTCGACGGAGAGTACATCGGCTACCGCCAGAAGGGTGCGCAGCTCCACGAACTCCCCGAGCGCGAGGTGCTCCGGCGACGCGCCCGCGTGGGGATCGTGTTCCAGAACTTCAATCTCTTTCCCCACCTGACGGCGCTGGAGAATGTGGCCGAGGGCCCGACGGCGCTGAAGCTCCTGTCCCGGGCCGACGCCCTCACCCGCGCGCGGGACCTGCTGAACAGCGTCGGGCTGGGCGACAAGGAGCACCACTACCCCCGTCAGCTCTCCGGGGGACAGCAGCAGCGCGTCGCCATCGCCAGGGCGCTGGCGTTGGATCCCGACGTCATGCTTTTCGACGAACCGACCAGCGCACTCGACCCGGAGCTCGTCGGTGAGGTCCTCAGTGTGATCCGGGAACTGGCGGCCAGCGGCAAGACCCTGATCATTGTCACCCACGAAATCTCCTTCGCCAGGGAGATCTCGGACCGAATCGCCCTTCTCTCCGACGGCGCGCTGGTGGAGATAGGTCCACCCGGCGCCGTCCTGGACAACCCCCGGCACGACCGGACCAGAACCTTCATCAACAGCATCCTCTAGAACACCCTCCAGAAAATAAAAGGAACAATCATGGCTCTCAGCAGGAAACAGACCGGAGTTCTCGTTGGCGGCGCACTCGCCGTGGCGGTACTCGTAGCCGGAATCACGACCGTGGTCGTCGGAAATGACAACGCCGAGGCGGAGGCGGAGACGATCGTAGCCACCGCGACGGGCGAAGGCACCGATTCATTCAATCTCACCTCCCAGAACGCGAAGGACCGGCCGCGCCTGGAGGTTGTCGATGAAGCCGTCGACGCCCTTCGCTCCAGCGGATTCTCCCCGATCGAAGAGGGAAAGCTCACCATCGCCACCACCGGCGGAGCCGCACCGCTGAGTATCTTCGCCTCCGATGACAACACCACCCTGATCGGCTCCGAGCTGGACTTTGCGCAGCTCATCGCCGACGGACTCGACCTGGAACTCAATCCTGTCCCCGTGAGCTGGGCGGACTGGCCACTGGGGGTGTCCTCGGGGAAGTATGACCTGGCGGTGACGAACGTGACCGTCACGGAGGAGAGACTGGACATCTTCGATTTCGCCACCTACCGCGTCGATCTCCTCGGTTTCTACGTGGCGGCCGACAGCGACATTGAAAAGATCGAATCCGCGGAGGACATCAGCGGACTGAAGATCGTCGTGGGTTCAGGCACGAACCAGGAGGAGGTGCTGCTGCGCTGGAACGAGGAGCTCGAGGAGCAGGGGAAGCAACCCGCTGAACTGGTCTACTACGATGACCAGGCCGCGGGCCAGCTGGCGCTGCAGTCCGGTCGTGTCGACGCCACCTTCGGACCCAATGCCACCGGGGCCTTTGGCGCGAGGAACACCGGCGACACCAAACTCGCCGGCGTGGTCCCCGGCGGCTGGCCGCTTACCGCGAATATCGGCGCGACCACGAAGAAGGGCAACGGACTGATCGAGCCCGTCGCGCTCGTTCTCCAGGAGGCGCTCAACGACGGCGCCTATGATGAGGTGCTGCAGCGGTGGGGCCTCGAGGAGGAAGCCGTGGACGCCATCGAGATCAACCCGCCGGGCCTGCCCCGGAAGTAGGGAGGGTCGGACGCCGGCGCAGTGCCGCAACCAGCGGGAAGACCAGCGGGAAGACCAGCCACATCAGGCTCAATGCAATTCCTAGGTGGAACCGCCAGCCGCGCCGCGGCCCGGCACCGGTCTCGGTGACTGTCCCACCGTCGACGACCACCCCGACCCCCAGCTCCCGGAGCTCATTGAGATCACCGTCTCCCCAGGCGCGGCTCGCCTCCACGTGGCGCTGCGAGCGGGAGTCGGTGATCTCCCCGTCCACCCGGAGTTCTCCGGATTCCACCAGCGACAGGGCCTTGGATCTCGGATCCACCACGGGCAGACCATCGCTTCTGGCAACGAGCGGCGGGGCATCAACGAGCAGCACATCGCGCCCCCGTGCCAGGTTCGCCAGCTCGGCGGTGTCGGAGTACTCGGGGCGCAGCACCGCCACCTCCCGTGGCGCGTCCGGCATCTGCACGAGCGCCAGGGCCACGGCAAGTTCCTCCACCGGCGGCCTGCTCAGGCCACCTGCCATGGCCGCATAGGCGGGAATGGCGAACATCAGCAGCTTCTGGGAATCCCGGAACAACCCGGCGCCGGGAACGGTGGACACCACCCAGGAGAACACCCCGGGCAGCAGCCACGACCCCGCACACGCGAGCAGTCCGCAGGTCCCCAGGATCAGCACCGGCCGCGGACAGTTGCGGAATCCGGTGATGAGCACGGCAAACAGCGCAATCCCGAACAGGGCGAAGCCGGACTCCCGGGAGGCGGGCACGGCGTCGGCGTTCCAGATCCCGCCAAGGCCGAGCATCGTGCCGGGGGTGGAGGCGTGCGCCTCCGCACGCACCACAAAGGCCGTGGCACCGCCGGAGGTCGGCGTCGATAGGAGTGCGGGCACCAACCAGGGCAGCCACGTCACCACACCGAGGCACGCGGTGCGCACCCTGCTTCTCGACGCCACGACCCCCACCACCGTCGCGACCACCGCCCCGGTCGGGGTCAGCGACCCCGCCCACATGGCAACAATCTGCCAGCGGGGATGCTCGCGCAGTGCGGCGATCAGTGGCAGCAGCCATGCTGCCATCACCAGCGACCAGTGACCCTGCAGCAGCCGCTCAACCACGAAGGGGTTGTAGATGGTGATGGTCACCGCGGCGAACTGCGCCGGACCCAGGCGCATCGCCCCATAGGCCCCGGCCAGACCCGAGGCCAGCAGGATAACCCGGACCAGCCAACTGACGGGCAGGAAACCGAACAGTGCCAGAACACCGTCCTGCGGCGCATTGCGGGCGGGCAGATCCCCGAAGCCGAACGCATTCAGGCTGAGGGCGGGGGAATCAACCACCGCCATGTCACGGAGCAGGAGTTCGCCCGGCGCGGCCAGCGGCCACAGCAGCAACGCCAGCAGCACGGTCGCCCACGCCCACAACAGTGTCCGCCGAAGCTGCATGGCGGAGCCTAGGTCTTCCCGTGGAGGAACCCGGTGCGCCAGAGACCGATACCGATCAGGACCAGCCCGAGGAACTTGGCCGAAAAGGCCAGGACCTTCGCGACCAGTAGCCCCCTGGTGGTCTCGGCGGCCCAATCTTCCATAAGCGCGCGGGTCGCGTCGGTGAAGGAGAATTCCTGGGTCGGGGCGTCGCCGAGCGTGACCGTCTCGTGCCTGTCGAGGACCAGTCCGGAATAGCGGTCCACCCACAGTGTCCGATCAACCGAATAGCTGCGACCGTCGGCGAGCCGCCGGTCGTCGAGGGACTGGTGGAAGATGTAGGTGTCACCCCCGCGGTCGGTGTAGTCGACGTACTCCGCCTCCCCGAGCAGCTCATCATAATAGAGGTAGGACTGGCGCAGCGTGTTGGCGGGGAAGAAGTAGCGCAGTCCCTCGCGTGTCTGGTTCTCCGAGTCCACGGGCGTACCGGATATGGTGGCGGTGGGCTCGAACACGGGGAAGCGGGAGTGCCCGATCAGGGTCACCGATTCGCTTATGGAAGCCAGCTGCCTCCCATCGTCGGTATCGAGGGTCTGGTCGGCGTTGATGCGGATCTCGTCGATCTTGGGGGTCGGCTCGGAGCGGATGTGTTCGGTGCGGGTGACCCCGCGGCTACCGGTGCTGGTGAGGGTGAAATCCAGATCGGTGGGCAGGGTGCGCAGTGTGCCGGTCATGTATGGCGGGACTGTGAAGGCGAAAAGGAGGAAGGCGATGCCGAACACCAGCAGAGTCACGGCTGATCGTTTCACGGCTGTGTCGCCCCAATCCACTAGTCTCAGACGTAAATGATGTCTACACAATCGTACCCACCACCCGTTAGGGGTGGATTCATCAGCTCGCTGGAGGGGCTGCGCGCCGTTGCCGCACTGGGCGTGCTTGCCACTCATGCCGCCTTCCAGACGGGGGTCGATCCGGCGACGGACATCGGGGGCGTCCTCGCGCGCTTCGACTACTTCGTCGCGGTGTTCTTCGCACTGTCGGCCTTTCTGCTGTGGCGCAGACGCGGCGAGGCGGTGGGCCGCTACTATCTCAAGCGCGCCGCGCGGATCCTTCCGGCGTACTGGGTCACGGTGTTCACGGTCCTGTTGTTTGTTCCGGGTGGACCATGGTTGGCGAACCTGACCATGACGCAGATCTATGTCACCGATGGGTTGATGACGGGACTGACGCACCTGTGGTCACTGTGCGTCGAGGTCTCCTTCTACGTGGTCATGCCGCTTCTGGCGGCGGTGCTCGATCGCCTCCCGCAACGGGTGCGCATCGCCGCGATTGTCGGTGCGGCCGTGCTCAGCCTCGGGTGGGCGTTCGTACCCGTGGTGGAGGCGTCGATAGGCAGGGGATGGCCGAATATGCAGATCTGGCCTCCGGCCTACGCCTGCTGGTTCGCCGTCGGCATGCTTGCCGCGGAGGCCGAGGGGATGCGGTTTCCGCGGGTGCCGCGCGCGGTGTGGTGGGCGCTGGCGCTGGGTGTGGCGTGGATGGCGGGGCGGGAGTGGTTCGGGCCGCTCGGGCTGACACATCCCGCGCCGGGGGAGTTTGTGCGGCGCGTCCTCGCGGGAACCGCCTTCGCCGCATTGATCGTGGTGCCCCATGCCCTGGATCCACGGTCCAGGTGGTTGAGCAGTCCGGTGATGCTGGCCATGGGGCGGTGGTCCTACTCGATCTTCCTCTGGCATCTGCCGGTGATGGGAATTGTCTTTCCACTGCTCGGTCTGGAGCTGTTCAGCGGTGGTTTCATGGTGGTGTTCGCGGCGACGGTGCTGATCACCGTGCCGGTCGCGGCGGTGAGCCATGCCCTCGTTGAGGAACCAGTGATGCGGTGGATCCGCACCGCGGTCCTGCGCTGAGGGCGCAGGCGTTCACCTACCGGGCGGGATTAATCGGCGGCGTCGGCGAGGGCGAATTTCTCGGCGAACTCCTCCTCGTTGATGTCCTCGGCCACGGCGGTCTTCGTCTCGTTGTAGACCTCGCGGTCGATATCGTCGGTGGCGTTGGCCACGAGCATGGCAACGACGGTGTCACCGTTGACGTTGAGGAAGGTGCGGAAGATTCCGGCGAACCAGTCGACGGCGATGAGCAGTCCGACGGCTTCGATCGGCAGCTCGAGGGAGGTGGCCAGGAACATGGCGACCACCGGGAAGCCACCGGGAACGGTGATGGTACCCATGTTGAGCAGGATCGCCAGGCCCATCCCCAGGAGAACCTGACCGAGTGTGAGATTGATGTTTCCGGCCTGTGCCAGGAACATCACCACGATCATGTAGTTGAGGACCGCTCCGTAGGACCCCATTGTCAGGCCGACGGACAGGGTGAAGTTGGCCACCCGCTGGCTGATTCCGACCTTTTCCACCGCATTGCGAAGGACGGTGGGGAAGGTGACCGCGGAGCTGGTGGTGGTGACGGCGATCATGGTCTGCTCGCCGAGTTTGCGGGGAAGCTTCATCGGGTTCAGCCGGGTCTTCAACGTGACCACGATGACGAAGAAGACGGCCATGATGAGTACGCCGATCAGCGTGGTGCCGAGGTAGGACAGCGCGGTGGTGACAACGGTGATTCCTGATTTGCCGGTGAGGCTGGCGAGCAGGCAGAACACACCGATCGGGGCGATGTTCATGATCAGGCGGATCATGGTCAGGATGATCTGCTGGGCCTGGTCGAGGAAGTCCAGGACCATCCGGTTCCCGGTTCTTGTGATGTAGTTGTTCAGCGCGAGACCGAAGAGCAGCGAGAACACGATGATCGGAACCATGGTCGCCGTTGACATGGCGGAGAAGATGTTGGTGGAGACGAAGTCGACGAGCGTGTCCTGCCATCCCGTCGCCTCCGTCGCCGAGGACTGCAGGGTGGGGTCGAGTTCACCGCTGAAGGTCATTCCCGATCCCGGTTTGATGATCGAACTGAGGATCCAGGCGACCACCGCCGACACCGCGGACAGTCCGAGCATCCAGCCGAAGGTGCGGCTGGCCATCTTGCCCATTCCGGAGCCGGTCATGGAGCCGGTGGCCACGATCACCGAGGACATGACCAGGGGAACGATGGCCATCTGGATCAGTCTGATGAAGATATCGCCGACGAACTGCAGGTTGTCGGCCCACGGCCCGACGATCACGCCGAAGATGATTCCGCCGACTGCTGCGAGTCCGATCAGGGTCGCCGGGTTTTTCAGTGCTTTCATGATGGATTCCTGGTTTCTCTGTAGGGCTGTACGGGTGAAGGTATGTGATTCCGTCGATTGGCTCCGGCACCACATGGGGCAGGAGGGGCCGGTGGGGGCTCGGGTCCACGAGTTTGGTCAACTGGTGTTGCGACTCCTCGGAGGGGGAACTCAAGAAAACCTGCAGGGCCTGTGTTTCCGGATGGCCGGTCCGGTCCGGGATAGCAGTTGTGCTCTGACGGGATTTTCTTAGTCTATTTAATACCTGTCGGTTAATCAAAAGGTTTCTGAAAACAGGCCCTGGGCTGCAACGATCGTGGACTTCCGGTCGCCTTCTCGCGTCGGCCGGCGGCGCATGCCCGTGCCAACCTTAAGGCGTGATGCATTGAAAGACGGGGTACGCTAAGGTTTCTATTGGTCTATTGTTTCAATTCTGGATGCGTTTAAGGAGCCGGACATGTACCTGCAGCCACGGGAGAAGGAAAAGCTGCTCGTCGTCGTGGCCGCGGACCTGGCCAGGCGCCGTCAGGCGCGCGGACTGAAGCTGAACTACCCCGAGGCCGTGGCCATCATCACCTATGAACTGCTCGAGGGTGCCCGCGACGGACGCACCGTCTCCGATCTCATGAGCTGGGGTTCCACGATCCTCGCCGTCGACGATGTCCAGGAGGGCGTATCGGAAATGATCCCCGATGTCCAGGTCGAGGCGACCTTTCCCGACGGCACCAAGCTGGTCACAGTGCACAATCCGATTCGTTGATCAGGTCCGACCAACACCGATGAGAGGGTAAAAGACCATGAATCCAGGCTCAATACCGGGCGAACTGGTCCCTGGGACGGGTGCGATAGTCTGCAATGCCGGACGTGAGGCCATCGAGATCGATGTGGTCAACCGCGGTGACCGCCCGGTCCAGGTGGGTTCGCACTACCACTTCGCCGAGGCCAACCCGGCACTGGACTTCGACCGTGCCGCGGCCCGTGGCCGCCGGCTGGACATTCCCGCCGGCACCGCCGTCCGACTCGAGCCGGGGGACGCCACAACCGTACGGCTCGTGCCCTACGCCGGCCGCCGCGAGGTCCACGGCTTCCGGAACCTTGTCAATGGCCCCCTCGACGATGCGCAGGAGAATCGGGCATGAGTTTTGAAATGAGTCGTGAGAAGTACGCCAGCCTCTACGGCCCGACCACGGGTGACTCCGTCCGGCTGGCGGACACCGAGCTCTTCGCCACCGTGGAGCGGGACCTCACCGTCCCCGGGGAGGAGGCGGTGTTCGGAGGCGGAAAGGTACTGCGTGCGGGCATGGGGCAGGATGGCAGGGCCACCCGCGGGGAGGGGATCGCCGACCTGGTGATCACCAACGTGCTCATCATCGACTGGACCGGCATCTACAAGGCCGATGTGGCGGTGCGCGACGGCCACATCTTCGCCATCGGCAAGGCCGGAAACCCTGACACCATGGACGGGGTGACCATCACCATCGGCGTGGCCACCGATATCATCGCGGGTGAGGGCAGGATCCTCACCGCGGGTGGCATTGACACCCACATCCACTTCATCGGTTCGGACCAGATCGAGACGGCACTGGTCTCCGGGATCACCACCATGATCGGCGGGGGTACCGGCCCTTCGGAATCCACGAAGGCGACCACCATCACCCCGGGCGCCTGGCACATTCACAACATGTTGCGCTCCTTCGAGCACTGGCCCATGAACTTCGGACTGCTCGGCAAGGGACACGGGACCTCCGTGAAGGCGCTGGGCGAGCAGATCACCGCCGGCGCGATCGGGCTGAAGGTGCACGAGGACTGGGGTTCCACGCCCGCTTCCATAGACACGGCGCTGCGGGTGGCCGATGAATACGATGTCCAGGTGGCCATCCACACCGACACCCTCAACGAGGCCGGTTTCGTCGACAGCACCCGCGAGGCCATCGGCGGGCGCGTCATTCACACCTTCCACACCGAGGGTGCCGGCGGCGGGCACGCGCCCGACATCATCGAGCTGGCGGGGGATCCGAACGTTCTCCCCGCGTCGACGAATCCGACCCTTCCATATACGCGCAACACCATCGAGGAGCATCTGGACATGCTCATGGTGTGCCACCATCTCAACGCCGACATTCCGGAGGATGTCGCCTTCGCCGATTCCCGGATCCGCGCCGAGACGATCGCCGCCGAGGATGTGCTGCACGACCTCGGGGTTTTTTCCATCACCTCCTCGGATTCCCAGGCGATGGGCCGCGTCGGCGAGGTGATCATCCGGACGTGGCAGGTCGCCGACGCGATGAAACGCCAGCGTGGAACCCTTCCGGAGGATTCCGCCATCGTCGGGGACAACACCCGCATCCGCCGCTACATCTCCAAGTACACGATCAACCCGGCCATTGCCCAGGGGATCTCAGACTCGGTCGGGTCAGTAGAGATCGGCAAGTTCGCGGATCTGGTGCTGTGGCAGCCGAGGTTCTTCGGGGTCAAACCGGAACTGATCATCAAGGGTGGTCAGGTGGTCAGCGTCGCCCAGGGTGATCCCGGCGCCTCCATCCCCACCCCGCAGCCGAACATGTACCGCCCCTCCTTCGGCGCCTATGGAACGGCGGTGTCCACCTCCTCGATAACCTTTCTGTCCCAGGCGGCGATCGATGCCGGCGTGCCCGGTGAACTGGCACTGCACAAGGTCATCCGCGGCTGCCACGGAATCCGGAACCTGAGGAAGTCCGATCTCAAGTTCAACGGTGAGACACCGGAGATCGATGTGGACCCCCAGACCTACGAGGTCCGCGTCGACGGTGCCCTGATCACCGCCGAACCGAGTGAAACGCTCCCCCTGACCCAGCGCTACTTCCTGTTCTGACCATCGCGACAAGGAGCACCATGATCATCACCGAAATTCTGGGCAACACCCACGACGAGGCAGGCGCCGCCCTGATCGGCGGTCGGCATGTGGAAGAGGTCGCGCTCCCCGGTGACCTCCTGCTCAAACGCCGGCAGCGGGTCACCACCGACCACGGCACCGAGATCGGCCTGCAGCTGCCGCAGCACGCACCCGAGCTTCACGACGGCGACATCCTCCACATCGACGCCGGTGGTGCGGTGGTGGTGTCGGTGCTGCCCACCGATGTGCTGGTCATCGCCCCGCGATCCATCACCGAGATGGGTTTTCTCGCCCACAGTCTGGGCAACCGGCATCTGCAGGCGCAGTTCTTCGATGCCGGCAGCGACTACGCCGCCGAGGTGATGGTGGTGCGCTTCGATCACACCGTCGAGAGTTTCCTCAGCGATCACGGGATCCCCTTCAGCAGACAGGACCGTGTCATGCCCACCCCATTCCGCCATGCCGAGCATTCCCACTGACCTGGAGACGTCGCTCGCGGCGATGCAGCTGCTGGACTCGGCGCTGCCGACGGGGGCCTTCAGCCACTCCTTCGGATTCGAGAGCTACCTCGCGTCCGGTGATTTCGACGATGCGGACGGATTCTCAGCCTGGCTCGCGGCGTTCATCTCCAGCCAGCTCACCTTCACCGATGCGCTGGCGATCCGCATGATCCATGCTGCGGGCACCTACGCTGAGGTCCTTGACCTGGATCACCGAATCATGGCGCTGACGTCGCCCCGGCAGATCCGTCAGGCGTCGATGACCATCGGACGCAGACTCCTGACCATCGGGGTCCGGGTACGGCCCGGGCCCTGGGCGATCCGGTTGCACGGCGACGCCGAGGCGGGCACGGCCTTCGGGCACCAGGCCGTGGCCTGGGGCGTGCTTTCGAGGGAGCTGGGGCTGGGCGAGGAGCAGGCGGTTGCGCAGCACCTCTACGCCACGGTGATCTCGCTGACCCAGAATGCGGTCCGTGCCGTTCCCCTCGGGCAGAATGCCGGGCAGCGCGCCATCGCGGGGGCGCGGGGGGCCGTCCTCGCCGCCGTCGAACGCTCGCGGGACCTCGATCCGGACGACCTCGGGGCGACGGTACCCGGGCTCGAGATTGCGCAGATGCGCCATGAAAGACAACACGCCCGGCTGTTCATGAGCTAGATCAGCCGCCTATGGAAGGAAGAGCAGAATGCAACCAGTGATAATCGGTGTCGGCGGTCCCGTCGGATCCGGAAAGACCCAGCTGATCGAGCGGATCACCCGCGCGATGGATGGTGAGATCTCGATGGCGGCGATCACCAATGACATCTACACCATCGAGGATGCGAAGATACTCGCCCGCAATTCGGTGCTGCCGGAGGAGCGGATCATCGGTATCGAGACCGGGGGCTGCCCGCACACCGCGATCAGGGAGGACACCTCCATGAACGAGGCTGCGGTGGCGCAGCTGCGCGGGCGGATCCCGGATGTGCAGGTGATCTTCATCGAGTCAGGCGGCGACAACCTCTCGGCCACCTTCAGCCCCGAGCTGGTGGACTTCTCCATCTACATCATCGACGTCGCCCAGGGCGAGAAGATCCCGCGCAAGGCGGGGCAGGGAATGATCAGGTCGGATCTGTTCATCATCAACAAGACCGATCTCGCGCCGTACGTAGGCGCGGATCTGTCGGTGATGGAGAGCGATTCGCGGGTGTTCCGTGGTGACAAGCCCTTCGTGTTCACCAACCTCATGACCGATGACGGGCTGGACCAGGTCCTTGATTGGATCCGGCACGAGGCCCTCATGCTGGATCTGCGGTGACGCCTGCGCGGGAGCCCTCGGGTCTGCTGGAGCTGGGTATCGCGGTGAAAAATGGTCGTTCCTACGCACGCCACCAGCGGCACAGCGGCACCCTCCGGGTGCTGCGCCCCCACTATCTGGAAACCTCCGGCCGGCTCACCTACACGGTGCTCAACCCGGGCGGGGCGTATTTCGGCGGCGACAGTTACCTGCTCGATGTCCGGGTGGACCCCGGTGCGTCGTTGAGCCTGTACACGCAGTCGGCGACGAAGGTGTACCGGACACCGCAGGGGCGGGCCGAGCAGACCATGGATGTGCACCTCGCCGAGGGGGCGAGCATGGAGTACCTTCCCGATCAGCTGATCATGTACCGTGGCGCGTCCTTCCGGCAGCACACGGTGGTGCACATGCACCCCCGCGCCCGTGTGGTGATGGCGGAGATCATCACCCCGGGATGGTCGCCGGACGGGTCCGACTTCGCCTTCGATGAGTTGCGCATGTCCACCGACATCATGGTCCACTGTGACAAGGACTGTGACAAGGACTGTGACAAGGGCGAGTTCCTGCTCGCGGCGGACCGGCTGCGGCTGGTTCCCGAGGAGGGCGTCCGCGGGGTCGGGGTGATGGAGGGTCGTTCCCACAGCGGGCAGCTGGTGTGCGCCGCCCCGGACATCGATGAGGCACTGTTCGACAGGCTGGCCACGATCGTCTCGTCGATGGACGCAGAGATCTCCGGCCGGTCCGGGATCACCAGGGCGGGGGTTACGGTTCGGGGTGGGGCGCCGGATGTGGTGCTCATCCGCACGCTCGCCCACCGCACCGGCGACATCGCCGCCCTCCACGCGGCCGTGGTCGGGGAGCTGCGGAGGTCGGTGTAGATGACAACGTCACTGACCGTGCAGGGCTATATCACCGGATACTGGGACCTGCGGGCACAGTCCTATCACCTGGCCCAGCAGGATCCGCGCAGGGCCGCTCCGGAGACCGCGATCTGGCGCGGGATGCTCCGTCGGCTGCTGCCCGCGCCGCCGGTGGATGTTGTTGACGTGGGGACGGGAAGTGGCTTTCTCGCCCACCACCTGGCGGGGCTCGGACACCGCGTGACGGGGCTGGACCTGTCGGAGCAGATGCTGCTGCATGCACGCGGGCGCGGGTACCCCACCGCTCCGTCCTGGATGCTCGGTGATGCGGTGGCCCCGGATCTGCCCTCCGCCAGCGTGGACGCGGTGACGGGGCGCTATATGCTGTGGACGCTGCGTGATCCCCTGGCCGCGGCGTTGAGCTGGCACCGGCTGCTGCGAAAGGGGGGACGGGTGATCATGTTCGACGCACCATGGTTTCCCGGGGGGGCTGGAGGCGAATCTGACCCCGGGTTTCGCCGGGCTCTACTCGCCGCGGGTGCGTGATCATCTCCCCCTGGTTGAATCGGGCGCCATCGGCGACAGCGCAGGAGTGCTCCGATCGGCGGGGTTCGGAAACGTCCGGGTCATCCCCCTTCGTCGGCTCCACAGCCTGGATTCCGCGCTCGGGGCGCTGCCGGGTCACGAGGTCACCCTGCAGTATGCGCTGACCGGAATCAGACGGTGACCTTGAGTGTGGGGCCTCACACCGCTATTCTATAGATCAATAGATTTCCTTGTCCGGAAGTTTAAAGGAGGCCCTCAAGTGACAATCGCCCAGATATCCCCCGACGTCCGAGCGCTTATGGAAGAAAGTGATTCACTGCTGGAGGGCGTTGACCGCAGCATCGCCACCCGGTGGTCCACGCCGGTGACCTGGCGGCAGCCGGTACACACCGTGTACGTGCCCGTCGACAAGCTGTCCGGCCCGGGCACCGTGTCCGCATGGGCGGACACGGCACTGACCACGCTTGTCGACGCCTACGGCGGCGACCCTGTCACCGCCGCCACCGAGTTGGCCGTGCAGCTCGGGGAACCTGAGGAGGTGGGTGGCCTGGTCGTCGACAAGCTGCGCAAACAGGCGATCGAGGATCTCCGGATCGACTTCGAGGATGGATTCACCCAGAACGGTCTGCCACCGCGGTGCCGCGACGCGGATGAGGATGACCATGCGCACCAGGCCGTCGATATTCTGGCGAAGTGGCTGTCCGAGGAGGGCGCACCGGCGTTCGCGGGGGTGCGCATCAAGTCGTTCTCCCCCGAGACCCGTGCGCGGGGACTGCGCACCCTGGCGATCATCGTCCGGGGCCTGGCCGAGGCCGGTACCCTCCGTGAACTCGCCGATTCCCGGGCCCTGCGGATCACCCTGCCCAAGGTGCAGCACCATCTGCAGGTCACCGCGATGGTGGCCGTGCTCGAGCGGCTCGAGGATGAACTCGGCCTGGAGTATCCCCTGAAATTCGAGGTGCAGATTGAGACACCGCAGGCGATCCTCGGGGCGGACGGCTCGGCCGAGCCCGCGCACATCATCACCGCGGCGCAGGGGCGCCTGCTGGCGCTGCACTACGGCACCTACGACTATTCTGCGGCGCTCGGCATCGATCCGGCCCAGCAGTCGCTCGAGCACCCCGTCGCCCACCACGCCAAGGACGTCCTCCAGGTCGCCTGCTCCTGCGCCGGGGTGGAACTGTCCGACGGTTCGCTCAACCGGATCCCCTTCGGGAATTCCGCGGAGCTGCTCTCCGCCTGGAGGCTCCACCACCGTTACGTCCACGAGCAGCTGGCCAGGGGTATCAGGCAGGGCTGGGATCTGCACCCCAACCAGCTGATCACCCGCCATCTGGCAACGATCGGCTATTACGTCCGTGGCTCCGACATGGCTCTGCAGCGGCTTCATGATTACACCGTCGGTGTCAGCACCCGGTGGATGGACGAGCCCGCCACCGCCCGACCTCTCGCCCGCTTCCTCCTCCGTGGACTGGACTGCGGAGCCGTGAGCAGCACCGATCTGCGGGACGCTGGGTTGAACGAGGATATTCTCCGCAGGATTTAAGCTGGAGGGGACCTATCCTCGACACTGATCAAAGGACACCATGACTTTCCAGACCTTCCATGACTACCCCGACCTGGCGAGCCGAGCGCTCGCCGGTTCCGTGATCTGGGCCAGCGATGAGGCCTTCGCCGAGAAGGAGAACCTGATCACCCCGGGGGATGCGGAATTCGATCCGGGTGCCTTCGGCCACAAGGGCAAGGTCTACGACGGCTGGGAGACACGGCGCCGCAGGGGCGCGGAAATCGGCGGATTCGATTCCGCGATCATCCGCCTGGGGATTCCCGGCGAGATCCACGGGATCACGGTGGACACGTCGTGGTTCACCGGCAACTTCCCGCCACAGATCGCCGTGTGGGGAATCTGCGTGCACGAACTGCACACCGGTGAGGAGATGGCGCAGATCCCCGATGCGGAATGGTTCCCGCTGGTCCCGCTTTTCGACGCCCGGGGCGACCACAAGCACGACTTCGACGTGAGCGAACGGCGCAGGGTCTCCCACGTGCGCCTGGACATGATCCCTGACGGCGGCATCACCCGGCTGCGCGTCCACGGGATCCCGCGGCCCAAACTCGCCTTCCTCACCGGCACCATCGACCTCGCCGCCGCCGAATACGGCGGGCGCGTGATCGACTGCTCCAACAGGTTCTACTCCTCACCCGACAACATCCTCGGCCTCGGTCGATCACGGAACATGGGCGAGGGCTGGGAAAATGCCCGCCGACGCTCCGGGGACAACGACTATGTCACCGTGCAGCTGGCCGGCGAGGGTGTGATACGCCGCGTGGAGATGGACACCTCCTACTTCCTCCATAACGCACCCGACGAAGCGGAACTCATCGGAATCGCCGCCGATGGCACCGAAACCACCGTGATCCCCCGCGCCCGGGTGCTGCCCGACACCAGGCACTACTACGCCGTGGAGGGCGCCGCCTCCGGCCCGTTCACCTCGGTGCGTCTTAACGTCTTCCCTGATGGCGGGCTCTCCCGCCTGCGGATCTTCGGGGAGCTCACCGAAAATGGCTTTGAGACGCTGCGTTCGGTGTACTAGGTCGCGTTCTTCCCCTTTTGACCACTGTTGAACCGGTCCGGTACCGAACCTCTCATGGAAGTGGTCCGCGGGGTCGTGGGGTCTTTGGATCCCGATCAGGCATTCAACGAGCGAACGCCGAAGGGGAGGTGCGTGTGTAACGGATGCCCGCCTACTTCACCCCCGGTACCCCGACCTCGCCCCGCCCGAGACAGAGCCCGTCGCCGGTAATGGTGATTGCTTCCCCTCCGCCGGACACCTGAACATAGACCTGGTGTAGTCCCTCATCAACGGGGACGGTCACGGCCCCGGCGTCGAGGGCGAGCTCAAACTCGCCGGAGTGCTCCGCCAGGTAGTTGACATGAACCACCCATTCACGATCAAGGAGCGGACCGTCGAGTTCGATCGTGGTCCGACCTTCGATGCAGGTCCCGGCGTAGCCGCGCAGGATCATCAGGGTGGCCGGGCGCAGTGTGCCGGTGGCGTCGACAATCACGGGTTCACCGGTCCAGGATTCCACCTGTGGTGCACCGATGAGGTGATCGAGCTGATTGTAGGGGTGGGTCACGGGAGTGAGCACCTCCAGCGGTACCGCCTGGTTGAGGATGGGCTGGTCCCGGGTGGCGAGTTCCGAACTCAGGTGGGTGAAGTATCCGCGAGCGGGCTGCGGGTGCCAGACTTGCAGGTAGGTGACATTTCCGGCCACGGCGATCGCGCACCAGATCCCCAGCGCGGCGATGCCGGCATGGCGCAGCCTTCCGGGTTCGCGTGGGGAATTCGGCGAGATGGGCACACCGATGGTGAGTGCGAGGAGCACCGCGACCTCGCCGAAGTGCCTCAGTGTCTGGACGATCTCCACGGAGGTGTCCGCCGAGGTGCGTGCCAACGCGATCGCGAGGAAGGGGAGCACGGGATAGGCGAGGCACAGCAGCAGGGCGCCCACTGCCCAACCACGGCCGGAGGTGCAGCGGGCGGCCCGGACAAGGAGAGCCACCGCCACGATTGCGCCGAGAACCGTGAGTATCGGGGTCGGGCCGGCGAAAGGCGGACCGGGATCCCACCGCTCCCAGAGCACGGGACCGCCGGCGAGCACCGGCAGCACGCCGTGCGTGTAGCCCCGGATGAGGATCTCCGCCACGCCGGGGGCGGTGATTTCAGCGGTGTGACGGGGATCCCCGACGATCAGCGCATACGCCGCCCCCACGGACACCACCGGTATCCACGTTGCCGCAGCCAGCGCCCGCAGGCGCCGGACCGGCAGGCCGCGCGCCCGTACCCAGGCGATGACCAGGAGGAAAGCGACTGGTGCGGCGAAAAGGATCCTTTCGCTGAACAGCGCGGCCACCAGCACCGTGGACGCGACGATGATCGGATCCCGGCGGCGGGTGGTGGTAAGCGTCAGCCATCCGTGCCGGAGCATGAGGGCGATACCTGCGTGCAGCGGCAGGGAATTGATGGCCGCGGCTGTCCACGTGGCCGTGGGGAGTACGAGAGGGGAGAGCACGTAGATCAGGGTGATCCACCATGCGTGTCTGCGTGCGATGGTCACCGCGGCGGTGGCAACCGCTGAGACCGCCGCCGCGTTGAGCAGCGTATTCAGGAAGGCCGCGGCGGGCCAGGAGAAACCTGTGGTGGTGGCTGCGAGGATCCAGATGAGCAGCCATGAGCCGGGCATGAGATGGCCGTCGTGGGGTGTGAGCAGAAACTCGGGGGAGGGGTGGCTGTACTCCCGGCTCCGGGCGATGAGCAGCAGGTCGTCCCAGTAGAACCACCCGGACGCGGAAATGGCGGAACGCAGAGTGATCCCGATGATCGCCACGAGGATCAGGGGAATGAGGGGTCGGACGGTGAACCGCATCAGTGTTTGCGCTCCCTCGCGAACCCCATGGGTACCGCCAGCACCGACACCGCCGCCAACAACGCGAGCGCAGCGGAATCCCCGGGGTAGGCGGGATTCGGCCACGGGGCCTGGGCCAGCCACAGCCCCGCGACAGCCAGGAGTACGAAGGACACCATCCACCGCGGAATGAGCGTGAACCGCGGAACCGCCCAGGCCACCGCCGCCGCGGGGAGAAACAGCCAGCCGAAGACGGGGATGAGCAGGACAGCGGCCCACGGCGCATTCCCCGGATCGGACCATGCCCCGGGGTTTTTCTCCCGGCACCGCACCGCCATGATCATACAACCGAGCACCACCATCGCGGCCAATCCCGCCCCGGTGAACAGACCCATCCGGTAGGGTCGCTCCCCGGCGAAGCTGAACTCCACCTCCCCGCCCACACCTGCCGGAATCATGAAGCCTTGGGCCGCCGCGTCGACCTCGACCGGGGTGAGGTCGTGGCCGTCGATAAGCGCGACGGTGCCAGGGTTGAAGGCGCGGGTGGTCAGCAGCAAACGATCCTCATCTGTGGCGTCGATGGTGGTCCCGGCGGGCAGCGCCGCGGTGGAGGGCGTGCCGGCGTCAAGGCTCACCCACTCGGCGTCGCTACGCAGCATGTGGCGTCCGGATTCCAGATCGAGCGGCCCGCAGTCGATTTTCCGTCCGTCCAGTTCCAGATCGGCGCAGGAGGAGGCGGTGACATCGACGGTCATGGGACGGGGTGCGGTGAACGCACGGTCGAGATAGCCGGTGGGCACCGTCAGGCGCTGGAAGAGGAATCGGGAGACATCCGGCGAGGTGTCGGGCACGGTGATGGTGCGCGAGAGACCTTCCATGGACACCTCGGTGATCCCGGCGTAGCGGTCCAGTTCGATCCGTGCGGAGCCGCCCGGGACGGGGAACGCGGTCGGTTTCCCCGCGGTGAGGTCGCGCACGGACACCGAATCCCCGGAACGTACGGTGACCCGTACGTCCTCGGTGGGCGTGAGCTGCATCGAACCTCCGGATCCGGACACCTCCAACCAGGGCGTGAGATCACCAGGGGTGGGGTACCAGGCGGTGTCCCCGCGGCCGTCGACGACCTCGTTGAGTGAGCGGGAGGGATCGGATCCGCCGAAGCTGGTGGCGTCGGAGGCCGAGGATGACGCGCTAATGGAACCTTCGGTGACAACCGAGGTCAGCGGCCCCGCAGAGGGATAGTCGATGATCCGGTTGCGCACCTCCGTCTCCTCCGCGGAGGCCAGTGCGGCGGAACTGCGCCCGTCGCCGTAGTTCGTGCCCACCAGCTGCGGGGTGTCGGTGACGATGTCCGCACCACGGTCCACGAGGGTGCGCGGGGAGTAGCCGTCGAGGGTATCGAGCAGGCTGAGGATCTCCCCGCCCCCGGCCACGGTGGGCAGGTCCGTCCCGCTCAGCCACATGTTGCGTCCGGTGTCGAGGAGGTACACATCCACCTCGCCGAAGGTGTGCCTCTCCGCCCCGCCCAATCCGCTTATGGAAGGAAGCTCCGGCTGCACCTCCAGATCATGCCGCACGATCACCGCACCCACCCCGATGCGCCGCAGCGCCTCATTCGACAGGGAGGCGTCCAGGCCGTCGAGGCCTCGGATCGCCTCGGGTGGCACGAGCGGGATGGCGTCGCGGACGGCCCAGGGGACGTCGAGAAGCGGCTGGGCCGGTTCATCGCGCGTCCAGCCCCAGGTCTGCCTGGCGGACGGGGCGCCGGGGAGGATCAGTGTGCGGGTGCCGGATGCGTGTTCGTTGAGGAACGCGGTGGCCTGGTACCAGTAGTCCGGCACGGCAGTCCAGGTGCCGCGCGGCAGGAGCCGTGCCGACCAGGCGGGGGCGGTGGCACCCACCGCCACCAGCGCCACCAGGACGAAGCCCGCCTGTCGACGCGTGAGAAGGGACGATCGTGGCGGTTCGAGCACGCCCCCCAGCGCCGCGACGCCGACCATCAGCGGCATGCGCACGAGAACATCGAACTTGTGGAGATTGCGCAGCGGCGCGCCGGGGCCGTCGAGGAATGACCGCACCACCTCCAGATGGGCTGCACCGAGGATGAGCAGGCCGATGCTGAGCATGAGCACCCACAGACCACGCCTGCGCATCAGAGCGAGGCCGGTGAGTCCGCCTGCGGCGACAAGCACCGTGAGCATGACGAAGAGTGGTTCATTGACCAGCAGATAGCCGGCCCGTCGCTCGGTATCCACAAAGGGCGTCCAGCTGGTGGCACCACGCAGGATCTCCACCGGGGTGAGCCAGTGCGTGGTCACCGCCGCGCTTTCGATGAATTCGGTGAAGGGCGGGGCGTAGCGGCCGAGGATGATCAGCGGTCCGATCCACCAGGCGTTGACGGCGAGGATTCCCGCCCCCCACGCGAGGCCGTGGATCAGGGCGCGCCGATAGGCGAGGATGATCGCGGCGGGCAGCAGCGCGGCAAGCGTCGCTGTGGCGTTGACAGCGCCCATGGCCGCGGCCGGCAGGAGGGAGAGGGAGAGGGCACGGGCGTCGATACGCGTGCTCAGCAGCGGCAGGCACACCCAGGGGGCGAGCATGATCGGCCAGGCCTCCGAGGAAATCGCGGTGAGCGTGGTCAGTGTCCGCGGCGAGAGGGTGAACAGGGCCGCGGCGATGACGCGTGTTGCGGCATTGCCGATACCCAGTCGCGAGACCAGGAGATGGAATCCGGAGAATCCTGTCCCGAGCACCAGCCACCACCACAGGCGCTGAGCGATCCAGTCGGGCAGGGGCTCGGCGAGAAGGAAGAACAGGCCTTGCGGGAAAAGGTATCCGTACGCCTGGTTCTGCAGCTGCCCGAGGGTGAAGGTGTCGGTCCAGGCATGCAGTCCACCGGAGAGGAACCCCGCGGGGTTGAGCACGAGATCGAGCTTGGTGTCGGCCGCGACCTGTCCGGGTGGCTGGAGAAAGCTCAGCACCGCCAGCAGCAACCATGCGCCCAGGTGGGTGCAGGCGGTGCTACTGCGCAGTCTGGCGGGAACCATACTCCGGGCCACCGAGGAGGGCGTCGTCTGCGGGGACGGTGGCGCCCGCGGGGACCGTGTCCTGACCCGAGATCAGGGCCACCCCCGCCACAGCGACCACACCCAGGGCGACACCGACCGCCGCACTGGCGATCGCGGGGCCCAGGGTGCGGCGGTTGAGTGAATCGGATTCATAAGCCATAACAGGTCACGAGGATACCAGCAATCGGGGAGAAAACAGTGGACATGGTGCTCACGCCGAGGTCAAGTGGTGGTCGGGCCGGTGGTTCCGCTCCCGGGCGCGGTGCCTTCGGCGGTATCCGGTGCCGCGGTATCCGGTGCCGCCGCGACCCCGGCCACGGTTTCGGCATCGGTCCCCTCCGTGGCGCGCAGACCCGCGATGGAATTCTGCACCGCGGCGAGCAGCGGGGCGCCGAGCACCATTCCGAGCATTCCGGCGATCACACCGCCGATCAGTGTTGAGAGCATGACCAGGACCGGGTGCATCTTCAGCGAGGAGCCCAGGGCCCAGGAGCTGACCGCGCTCTGGATGGTGCCGTTGGAGATCAGCAGACTCAGCGAGACGATGAGTGCGGCGGTCGCACCACCTGAACCGAATGCGATGAGCACCGCGAAGGCTCCGGTGATCCAGGCACCGATAAAGGGCAGGAAGGAGAGGAAGAAGTACAGGATCAGGATCGGGATCACCAGCGGAACCCGCAGGATCAGCAGAGGAATGATGAAGATGGGGGCGGTGACCACCGCGGTGACCGCGACGCCCTTGAAGTAGCCGCGCAGGGAGTGCCTGACATTGCTGTCCACCTGGGAGACCGCTGCGGGATCCTGTGCACTCACCCGCGCGAGCCAGACCGGGAACAGCCGACCGTCCCGGAGAATGAAGAAAAGAAAGAACAGCGCGAAGAAGGATCCGATGCCGAAGGAGATCGCCCCGTAGACGGTGCTGCTGAGAAATCCGAGGAGGCCCAGACCGGCCTGCGGGGCGAAGTCGTTGAAGGTGCTCCGTGCCCTTTGGAGGGAGGACGCCTCCAGTTCCAGGGACCTGGCCCATTCCACCGCGTAGTTCCAGCCCTGCATCAGTTGCCTGGAGATTTCAGGCAGCTGGTCCACAAAGCCCCAGATGACCACGGCGATGATGCCGATGAGGGCGAGGATGGACACCAGGAGGCCGATGACGGCGGCAAGGGTGCGTGGGACGCGGACCCGCACCAGATACTCCGTCAACGGTTCGAGCACCGTCCCGATGATCACTGCGACAACCAGCGGGATCAAAATGCCACTCAGGGCGGCGAGCCCACCCGCGAGCACCACAATCACACCGATGACTCCCAGCAGGGACCAGCTCGCGATCCCGAGTCGGCGGAGGCGTTCAAGAGTCAGCGGACCGCCGTTTTCAGCCTGTTTCATGTTTGGACCCTGCCCCTGCCTTGTTGGTGAATGTGGGCGATCGCGCTCAACCGCGGAGGAGCGGGCCGATGCTCCGGTGCCCGATCGCGTGGTCCCTTCCCGTTGTGGTGGGCACGGCTACGTTGCCTGGGGTTCATCCGCCATCGGAGGGACGACGAATACCGGGACACCGGCGTGGTGGAGCACGTTGTCCGCGGTGGAGGACTGCCACAGCGACTTCAGACCGGTGATGGATCTGGTTCCGGTGACGATGACATCCGGGCGCAGCAGGCCGACGGCGTCGACGATGGCACTCCAGATGGCGGTCGCGGATTCCACCATGTGCGCGCGGGCGACGAGCCCGAGCGATTCGGCGAGCTCCACGCCCTCCCTACAGGTTTCACGCCCGGCGATGAATGCGGGATCCTCGCCCTCGACCCCGAGTGAACTAAGAGTCATGGCCCGGGAGGTCTGTCTGTGCAGCGGCTCCCAGGCGGTGAGGATCTCCACTTTCCGCGGGCGGAGCAGCCTGGCTGCGTACTCCATGGCGCGCCGCGCCTCCGGCGATCCGTCATAGGCGATGAGCATTGTCAGCTCCCGTGAAGCATCGGTCATGGCTCGGACTCCTTTGTGCTTTTTCACAAGCTTAACCCCTATAGTAAATACCCGTGTTCAAACATTGGGGCGGGATTCTCGCGGCGGCAGTCTTCCTGTCGATGCTGACCTCCTGCTCCCAGGGTGCGCCCGCACCGGAGCAGGGGTCCACGGCGCGGGAGGCGCCGGAATCCGCTGCCTCGTCCTCGACCGCCCCGACACCGGGTCCCGCCCCCTCGAGCGCGGATGACCAGGCCCGGGCACAGCTTCCCGCGACCCAGCGCGAACAGGTCGCCTCCCTTATGGTGGTGGGAGTGGCCGACTTTGATCAGGCACTGGATGCACTGAAACAGGGGGTCGGTGGCATCTTCATCGGTTCCTGGACCGATGAGTCCCTGCTGTCGGATCAGGGTCGGAACATCGCCGCGCTGCGTGAGATCGTCGGCAGGGATTTCTCGGTGAGCATTGATTTTGAGGGTGGCCGTGTGCAGCGGGCCACCGACCTCTTCGGGGATTTTCCCGCCCCGCGGGTGATGGCGCAGACGATGACCCCGGAGCAGGTGGAGGAGCTCGCTGAGACTCTCGGCACGGCATTGGCGGCCCGCGGGGTCACGGTGGATTTCGCGCCGGTGCTCGATGTTGATGCCTGGGGGCTTCCCGTGGTCGGTGACCGATCCTTCTCCGATGATCCCGGGGTCGTCGCCACCTACGCCACGGCCTTCGCAAGAGGGTTGGAGGCGGCCGGGGTCCACGCGGTGTTCAAGCATTTTCCCGGTCACGGAAGGGCAAGCGGTGACAGTCACACCCAGGGTGTGGTCACGCCACCGCTGGGGGAGCTCAGGGAGTATGACCTGATTCCCTATGGGCCGGCGCTGTCGGGGACCCGCGGCGCGGTGATGATGGGCCACATGATCGTTCCGGGCCTCGGCGATCCCGATCTGCCGGCCAGCATCAATCCCGCGGCCTATGAGCTGCTGCGCAGCGGGGACTATCCCGGCGGCGCCGCCTATGAGGGAATCATCTACACCGACGATCTCTCCGGGATGAGTGCCATCTCCTCGACAATGGGCGCACCGGATGCGGTGCTCGGAGCCCTGAGGGCTGGCGCGGACCAGGCACTGTGGATCGATCACACCGCCCTGACCTCCACCATTGACCGCGTTGATTCCGCTGTCAGCAGCGGGGATTATCCCCGTCAGCAGATGCTGGATTCGGCGCTGCGGGTCCAAAGGCAGCACGTCACAGGACCCGCGGCACAGTGATGTTGCCTGCCCGTGGTATCGGTTAAGTGGGAAAAATGCCGGGTGAGCACTAGCCTTGATGGCTGTGAGTCAAGCGGGAAGCAAAAAGCGCAATCGGACGGCGGGCGTGGTCATCGGCGTCATTGTCGGTCTGGTGGCCATCGCAGTGCTGGTGTATCTGGCCGATATCATGCTGTCCAAGGACCGGATCCCGCGCGGGACCGCGGTCGGCGGCGTGAGCATATCCTCTATGAGCAGGCAGGAGGCGCTGAGCACCCTGGAGACGAACCTCGGTGGCGATCTTTCCCGCCCGGTCACGGTCACCGCGGGGGAGGCGCACACACAGATCGATCCGGCCACCTCCGGTCTGGGGATCGACTGGGACGCCACCGTCGCCGCGGTGCCCGGCCAGTCCTACAACCCCGTCACCCGGCTGATGTCACTGTTCCGTGAGACCGAGGTGCCGATCGTGAGCACCGTCGATGTGGCCGCCTTCGGCCCGCGTCTGGACGCCGCCGTGACGGAGCTGCACCGTGACCCGGTCAACGGCACCGTGCGTATCGACGCAGGCACCGTGGCAACCCAGGACTCCGTCAACGGCCAGTCCGTGGACCGTGCGGAACTCGAGTCCGATATCACCGACAACTGGCTCAACCCGGAGGGCATCGAGGTGGAACCGACGGTCATCCCCGCCGCGATCAGCCAGGACCGCGTCGATGAGGTGGCTGCGGGCCCGGCCGCAAAAGCCGTTTCCGCGCCTTTCGTCATACGCGGTCGCGATAACGTCGAGGGCACCATCCCCGTTGAGCGCATGGGCGAGGTTGTCACCTTCCCCGAACAAGACGGTGACATCCGGGTGGACATCAACCGCGGGGCCGCAGTGGGTATCCTCTCCGAGGCGCTCGCCGGCACGGAGCAGAAGCCGCGGAACGCTCAGATCAGCTTCGCCTCGGGATCCCGCGTGGTCACCCCCGAGGTTAACGGCTCCGAAATTGACTGGGATGCCACGCTTGCCGACGCCGAGGCCGGCATCACCGGCAACGGGCCGCGGGAGGTCGACGCCGCCTACGTGGACACTCCGGCCACCTTCACCACCGCGGACGCGGAGGCCGCCACCTTCGATCAGGTGATGGGTGAGTTCACCACCGGTGGCTTTTCGGCGGCGTCGGGAACCAACATCGGCCTGACGGCCCGGATGGTCGACGGGGCCGTGGTCGCACCCGGGGATACCTTCTCCCTCAACGGCTACACCGGTCCGCGTGGCAGTGCACAGGGCTTCGTCGACTCCGGCATCATCCTCAACGGCCATGCCGACACCGCTGTCGGCGGCGGTATCAGCCAGTTCGCCACCACCCTCTACAACGCCTACTACTTCGCCGGCCTGGAGGACATCGCCCATACCCCGCACAGCTACTACATCTCCCGCTACCCCGCGGGACGTGAGGCCACCGTCTATGAGGGCGCCATCGATCTGAAGTTCCGCAATGACACCCCGTATCCGGTGATGATCAGGGCCAACGCCGACTCCTCCAACGTGACCGTGCAGATCATGGGTGTGAAAACAAGGTCGGTGCAGTCCATCAACAACGGCCGCTGGGCACAGACGGATCCGAAGCCCATGACCGTCTCCGGCGACAGCTGCAGCCCGTCCGGCGGCGCGCCGGGGTTCACCACCTCCGATACGCGGGTGATCAGTGATGCCTCCGGCGGCGAGATCCGTCGCGAGACCACCACCACGGTCTACGATCCTTCACCGATCGTGCGGTGCAGCTGAGCCTGCCGGCACCCCTTCCGCGGCCGGTTGTGGGGTGGTGGGCCGTCGATCACGCTTAGCGTGGGCGACCGGCGCCACCGGAAGGATTAGCGGTCCCACTTCTCCGCCGCCGCGTCCTCGGCGTTGATGAGCTCCTCCTCACCGGAGAGGAAGGCGTCGTCGAGGAGGGTGGCGTCGATACGCTTGCGCACCAGGAACCAACCGGCCACCATGATGATTCCGATCCCCGTGCCCAGCAGAATGGTCGGGCGTCCGATCTCGTCGGCGAACCACATGAACACGATGATGGCGGTGAGGAAGACGATGGTGGCCAGATTGGTCCACGGGGCGAAGGGGAGGCGGTAGGCGGGTCTTTCGACCTCGCCGCGAGCGGCCTTGCGCACGAACAGCCAGTGGCTGATCATGATGGACATCCAGGTGCCCGCGATGCCGATGCCGGCGAGGTTCATCACGATGTCGAAGGCCTGTGTGGGGTAAACGTAGTTGATGAGCACTCCGATCAGCCCCAGCGATGCGGTGATGATGATGCCGCCGGAGGGAACCTGATGGCGGTTGAGCCGCTTGGCGAACCGCGGTCCCGAACCCGCGACCGCCATGGAACGAAGGGTCCGGCCGGTGGCGTAGAGACCCGCGTTCAGCGATGACAGAGCCGCCGTGAGCACGACTACCTGCATGATGTCCCCGGCATGGGGGACGCCGATGGCGGAGAAGAAGGTGACAAAGGGTGATTCCTGGGCCGAGTACGCGGTCCAGGGCATGACCAGGGTGAACAGGATGACGGAGCCGACGTAGAAGAGGGCGATGCGCCAGATCATGGAGTTGATGGCCTTCGGCATGATTCGCGCCGCGTCCCTGGTCTCCCCGGCCGCGACCCCGACCATCTCGGTGCCGCCGAAGGCGAAGACGACGCCCAGCGCCAGAGTGATCATGGGGGCGAGGCCGTGGGGAAATATGCCGTCATACACTGAGCCGTCCTGGACGAGGTTTCCGAATCCCGCCGGATGACCGTCGATCGCGTGACCGGTGACGATGAACCCGATGGCCACCACCATGAAGATCAGAATTGCCGCGACCTTGATCATGGCGAACCAGAACTCGAACTCCCCGAAGGCCTTCACGCTGAGCATGTTGAGGGTGAACACCAGGACGAGGGCTACCAGGGCCAGCAGCCACTGCGGTACCGGAACGAACACGGACCAGAAGTGCAGGTAGAGCGCCACGGCGGTGATATCTGCCATGACGGTGGTGGCCCAGTCGAGGAAGAACAGCCAGCCCGTGGCATAGGCGCCCTTCTCACCCATGAACTCCCTGGCGTAGGAGACGAACGCGCCTGACGACGGCCGGTAGATGCTCAGCTCACCGAGTGCGCGGACCATCATGAATGCGAAGAAGCCGCACACCGCGTACACGATGGCCAGTGCCGGCCCACCCGCGGCGAGACGGCCGCCGGCGCCGAGGAACAGGCCGGTGCCGATGGAGCCGCCGATGGCGATCATCTGCAGGTGGCGGGGTTGCATCGCCTTCGCATACCCGGCGTCGGATTTATCGATCATTGCTCCCCCGCTCACTTCTGGGGTGCCGCTACGGCTGGTATCTGGTTTCGGGGACATCGGTTTCTCCTCACATACGGGGGTCAGGGAGATCACATGCAAATACCTGTTGAATTGCAGAAACTATATTACTGTTGATTTCCCCGGCTGAACAGACCGAATGCCCCGGTGTGATATTTCAGACTCCGTCTAAGTCTCGGTCCACCGATGGTGCCATCGGGCACGGAAGGGAAAAGCACCCTGCGCGGTCTGCAAAGGCCAGGTCAGGGTGCGTTTCTATGTGGAGCCGGTGACGGGAATCGAACCCGCGCCGCCTGCTTGGGAAGCAGGGGTTCTGCCATTGAACTACACCGGCGGTGCTCGTGATGAGCTAGTGCACCACTTTAGCACTGCATCTTTGAAAGCCTAAACGCCACCTCCCCATAAGCGGGAACGTAGACTTGTCGGCGTGCTTCTTTCAGATCGAGATATTGCCAAGTCCATTGATTCCGGCGACCTCGGGATTGAGCCCTTCGATGCCGCGCTGATTCAGCCGTCGAGCATCGATGTCCGGATGGACCGCTTCTTCAGGGTGTTCAACAATTCCAAGTACACCCACATTGATCCCAAGCTCAAGCAGGACGAGCTGACCAGTCTGGTCGAGGTGGCCGACGGTGACGCGTTCGTGCTTCATCCGGGGGAGTTCGTCCTCGCCTCCACCCTGGAGAAGTTCACACTGCCCGCCCACCTGGCGGGACGGTTGGAGGGCAAGTCCTCGCTCGGGCGGCTCGGTCTGCTCACCCATTCCACGGCGGGGTTCATCGATCCCGGTTTCAGCGGATTCATCACTCTGGAGCTGTCGAATGTGGCCAATCTCCCGATCATGCTGTGGCCGGGAATGAAGGTGGGGCAGCTGGCGATCTTCCAGATGAGTTCCGCGGCGGAGAATCCCTATGGAACGGGAAAGCTCGGATCGAAGTACCAGGGGCAGCGCGGGCCCACCCCGTCGAAGGCCTATCTCAACTTCACAGGTCAGTAGCGTCGCGTTCCGGTCGCGGAGCGGTGGAAAACATGTTGAGATAAACCTCTGGCACGTTCGTCGAAAGGAATCTCCCCACAATGCGGATGACAGTGATTGGTACGGGGTATCTTGGAGCCACCCATGCCGCGTGCATGGCTGAACTGGGTCATGAGGTGCTCGGCGTCGATGTGGATGAGGCGAAGATCGCCTCCTTGCGCGGGGGCGAGGTCCCCTTCTATGAGCCGGGCCTGCCGGAGGTGCTCACGCGCAACCTCGAGGACGGTCGGCTGGGCTTCAGCACTGACTACGCCGAGGCCGCGGGCTTTGCCAATGTCCACTTTCTGGGCGTCGGCACGCCGCAGCGGAAGGGATCCTTCGCCGCGGACCTCACCTATGTTTTTCAGGTGATCACCGATCTGGTGCCCCTGCTTCGCGGGGACCATGTCATCTTCGGTAAGTCCACGGTGCCCGTGGGCACGGCAGTGCAGCTGCAGGAACTGGCCGATTTCCTGGCCGGCCCCGGCACCTCGGTGGAGATCGCCTGGAATCCGGAGTTTCTCCGCGAGGGATTCGCGGTGAAGGACACCATTACCCCGGACCGCATAGTCGTCGGCGTGCGCGGGGAGTCGCGGGCTGAGGAGATCGCGCGGGAGATCTACGCGACGGCGATCGCCACTGACACCCCTTTCCTGGTCACCGATCTGGCGACGGCGGAACTGGTGAAGGTTTCGGCGAACGCCTTCCTGGCCACCAAGATCTCCTTCATCAATGCGGTGTCGGAGATCTGTGAATCCACCGGCGCGGACGTGGTCGCGCTCGCCGACGCCATCGGCCATGACGACCGCATCGGTCGTAAGTTCCTCGGTGCCGGTCTCGGATTCGGTGGCGGCTGCCTGCCCAAGGATATCCGCGCCTTCATGGCCCGCGCCGGGGAACTGGGTGCTGATCAGGCCCTCACCTTCCTCCGCGAGGTGGATTCCATCAACATGCGCCGCCGCGAGCGCGTGGTACAGCTGTCGAAGGAGGTCAGCGGTGGCTCCCTGCTGGGCAAACGGGTGACCGTGCTCGGCGCGGCGTTCAAGCCGAACTCCGATGATGTCCGCGATTCGCCGGCACTGTCCGTTGCCGGTTCGCTCTCCCTTCAGGGTGCGGATGTCTCCGTCTACGATCCGGAGGCGATGGACAACGCCCGGAGGATCTTTCCCACGCTCAACTATGCGGAATCAACCGTGCAGGCGCTTGCCGACGCCGACCTCGTCGTCCTAGCAACCGAGTGGAAGGAGTTTCGGGAACTCGACCCGGTCCGGGTTGCGGAACTGGTGAGCACCCCGATCATCATCGACGGCCGCAACGTCCTCGACGTCCGCCTATGGAAGGCGGCTGGCTGGACGATCAAGGCCCTGGGCCGCAACCTCTAGGCATCCCCGGCCCGCAATCCGTCCGGACGTGGGGTCGGGGCGTCGACGGGCGTCTGTTGTTCGGTTGGTTGGCCGTCGCCGTAGGACAAACTCCACCGGGTCCCCGCTTCAATAGCCGGGGGCCCTTTTTCGCGCCCGCGGATCGGGGCATACAGGTGACTGCCAGGAACAAGTGAGAGGCAGAGTTTTCAATAAAACGATAGGTATTTCCTGACACAGTTCGCTGGCTGTGGATTTGAATTAAAATAGTTTGAACTGGCATGTTGATAGATCGATAGATAAGTAGTTAAATATTGGTCAATTGACAGGTTTCTGCTCAATTGTTAGATTCAATCCGTTGCACCCCATGTGGACGCCTCAGTCCACGCGACCAGCCCCCTTGTTCCCAGGAGATACCAATGAGCTCTTTTGCCAAGTTTGATTCCAGGCGTGCCCTTCGTTACTCGGTTGTCGCGGCGGGCGCATGCGCGAGCCTCTTCCTTGCCTCCTGCAGCGGCGCCCGCGTCGGGGACGAGAGCTCCGCGGTGGAGTCCTGCGTCGATACCTCCGGTGATTCGATCAAGGTGGGGTTCATCAACTCCCTCTCGGGAACGATGGCCATCTCCGAGACCACCGTCAACCAGTCACTCAAGATGGCCGCCGATGAGATCAACGCGGACGGCGGTGTACTGGGCAAGCAGCTGGAGATCGTCGAGGAGGACGGCGCCTCTGAGGCCACCACCTTCGCGGAACGCTCCCAGCGTCTGATCCAGGATGAATGCGTCGCCGCGGTGTTCGGCGGATGGACCTCGGCCTCCAGAAAGGCCATGCTCCCGGTGTTCGAGGACAACAATGCGCTGCTGTTCTACCCGGTCCAGTACGAGGGCCTCGAATCCTCGCCCAACATCTTCTACACCGGAGCCACCACCAATCAGCAGATCGTCCCCGCACTGGACTACCTCAAGGATGACCTGGGCGCCAAGAAGCTCTTCCTCGTCGGCAGCGACTACGTGTTCCCACGCACCGCGAACATGCTGATCAAGCAGTACGCGGAGGCCAACGGCATGGAGATCGTCGGCGAGCAGTACACCCCGCTGGGTTCGACGGACTTCACCACCATCGCCAACCGGATCGCATCCTCAGGCGCCGACGCCGTGTTCAACACCCTCAACGGTGACTCCAACGTCGCCTTCTTCCGTCAGTACAACAGCCTCGGCCTCAACGCGGAGACCATGCCCGTGATTTCCGTGTCCATCGCGGAGGAGGAGGTCCAGGGCATCGGCCCGAGCACGGTCCAGGGCCAGCTCACCGCCTGGAACTACTACCAGACAATCGACACCCCGGAAAACGTCGCGTTCGTCGAGCGCTTCAAGCAGCGCTACGGTCAGGACCGTGTCACCTCCGATCCGATGGAGGCCGCCTACACCAGCCTCTTCCTCTGGAAGGAAATGGTGGAGAAGGCGGATTCCTTCGCCGTCGACGATGTCAAGGCGGCAGCCGACGGCGTCTCCTTCGACGCGCCCGAGGGCACGGTGGTTGTCGATGGGGACAACCACCACATCACCAAGACCGCCCGCATCGGAAGGATCAACGCCGATGGACTGATCGATACGATCAAGGAGTCCGACGCGCCCATCGTGCCCGACCCCTATCTCACCGGATACGACTGGGCCGAGGTCTCCGACGCCGAGTCGGCGGGGTCGGCACAATGATCGACGTCATTATGCAGCAGCTGGTCGCGGGACTGAGCGTGGGCTCGGTGCTCCTGCTCGTGGCGATCGGGTTGTCGCTGACCTTCGGCCAGATGGGCGTAATCAACATGGCGCACGGCGAGTTCATCATGATCGGCGCCTACACCACCTTCACCATCCAGCAGATCCTCGGCAGTGCGGGGCTGTCCCTGCTGATTTCGATCCCCGCGGCGTTCCTGGTCGGTGGGGTGCTCGGGATCGTGCTGGAACAGGTGCTCATCCGTCATCTCTACAACCGCCCGTTGGATACCCTGCTCGCCACCTTTGGTGTCGGACTGATCCTCCAACAGGTGGCCAGGGACATCTTCGGCGCACCGGCGGTCGATGTCCGCGCCCCGGAATGGATGCGCGGAAACAGTGAGCTCTTCGGAACCACCATCCCCACCTCGCGTGTGTTCATCCTGGTACTGGCGCTGTGTGCCGTCGTGGCGCTCGGGGCGTTCATGACAAAGACCCCGCAGGGACGCCGGATCAGAGCCGTCGTGCTCAATCGCGACCTGGCGGAGACCAACGGTGTGAACACCAGGGCAACCGACCGACTGACCTTCTTCATCGGCTCCGGCCTCGCCGCCGTCGCCGGGGTGGCCGTGACCCAGATCGGCGCGACGGGGCCGACCATCGGGCAGAACTTCATCGTCGACGCCTTCCTGGTGGTGGCCGCCGGTGGTATCGGGAAGATCAAGGGTGCGGTGATAGCCGCGTTCGTTCTCGGGGTGCTCCAGGCGTTCATTGAGTATTCGACCGGGGCGAGCATCGCCAAGTTCCTGATCCTGGTCATCATCGTCGCGTTTCTTCAGTTCCGTCCGCAGGGTCTCTTCCAAGTTCGCACCAGGAGTCTCGTATGAGCATCGCAACCTCCCACAGCAATTCCACGGCGGGGACCGCCGAGGATACCGCGCGGCCACGGAAGGGCCGCCCCACGGTGACTGTCACCGGTGCGCCACGTCTACGTTGGTTTATGGCCGGAACCACGATACTGGCCGTCGCCCTCCTGGTGATCGCACCCCTGGTGCTGTCCACCTTCGGGCTCAACCAGCTCGGTCGCCTGGTGTGCTTCGCCATCGTCGCGGTCGGAATCGGGCTGGCCTGGGGCAGGGGAGGAATGCTCACGCTCGGACAGGGAGCATTCTTCGGTCTCGGCGCCTACATCATGGCCATGCACATGCAGATGGCGGATGCCGACATCGCCGGTTCGGGTGTTCCGTCGTTCATGTCGCTGGCCGGGGCCACCTCGGTGCCGGCGTGGTGGGAGCCGTTCCGGAATCCCGTCGTCGCGCTCGTTGCAGTCGTGGCGCTACCGGCCGCACTGGCCTTCGTCCTGGGTTTCTCCATCTTCAAACGCAAGATCAAGGGCGCGTACTTCGCCATCATAAACCAGGCGCTGGTCGCGGCGATCGTGGTGCTTCTCGTGGGACAGCAGGACACCCTCGGAGGCTCCAACGGACTGAGCGGTTTCCGCTACTTCATGGGTTTCAGTCTCAACGATCCGGCGAACAAGCGAATGCTGTTCACCATCGCGAGTGTCGTCCTGCTGGTGACCCTTGCCATCTACTACTGGCTCATGCGTTCGCGCTACGGTGAACTGCTCGTGGCCACCAGGGACGCCGAGGAACGGGTCCGTTTCCTCGGTTATGATCCGGCCCTGATCAAGACGGCCGCCTACTCGATCGCCGCCGCGATGGCGGGGGTGGCCGGTGCGCTGTTCGTACCCATCGTAGGGATCATCTCCCCGGCCCAGATCGGTGTCGTCCCCTCGATCGTCTTCGTCATCGCAGTCGCCGCTGGTGGTCGTTTCAGCCTCTTCGGTCCCGCCATCGGTGCCCTCGTGCTGGGCACCGTCGAGTCCAGTCTGGCCCAGTCCTTCCCCGGCGCGTGGTCCTATTTCCAGGGACTGATCCTGGTGCTGGTGATCACCCTTCTGCCCGGCGGGCTGGCCTCGATCGGGGCGATTCTGGGACCACGTCTGATGAAATCCAAGGAGGTGTCCGCATGAGCGGCACAGTGACTGCCAAGGGCCTGGAGGTTCGCGATCTGAGCGTGCGCTTCGGTGACTTCACCGCGGTGGACAACGTCAGTTTCCACTCGGCAGCGGGGGAGGTCCACTTCCTCATCGGACCCAACGGAGCGGGAAAAACCACATGTGTGGATGCGATCACCGGACTTGCACGGGGCACGGGTTCCGTGCTTCTCGACGGCCGGGAGATCCTCGGCACACCCGTGGAGAAGATTGCGCGGATGGGGGTGGGACGGACGTTCCAGACCGCCAGCGTCTTCGAGGACCTCTCGGTCCTCCAGAACCTCGACATCGCCTGCGGCATTCATCGCTCCAGGTGGTCGCTCTTCGGCATCCGCACCCACGTGGACCCGCGGATCGATGAGGCCCTCGAACTCACCGGTCTCGGATTGGTGGCCAACCGCCGCGCCGGGGAACTCTCCCACGGTCAGAAGCAGTGGCTGGAGATCGCCATGCTCATCATCCAGGATGCCCGCGCCCTGATGCTCGATGAACCCGTGGCCGGAATGAGCGAGGAAGAGCGGATCGCCACCGGTGAACTTCTGGCCAGGATCAGGCAGGGACGCGTCATCCTCGTCGTTGAGCACGATATGGATTTCATGCGTCGATTCGCCTCGCGTGTGACGGTGCTCAACCGCGGGACCATCCTCGCGGAGGGCTCCGTGGAGGAGATCCAGGCGCACCCGGAGGTACAGCAGATCTACCTGGGCACCTCGCCCGATCAACTGCACAGCGAAGGGATCATCTGATGTTGAACGTGGACAGTATCTCCGTGGGATACGGGCGCACCGGGGTTGTTCATGGTGTCAGCTTCTCCACCGGTGACAGTGGTGTCACCGCGATTCTCGGGCACAATGGTGCCGGAAAATCGACAACCCTGCGCGCCATCGTCGGTCTGTTGGCACCCACCGCAGGCACGATCACCTTCAAGGGCAGGGACATCACCAGACTCGCCCCCCATAAGCGGGTGGCACTCGGCATGGCATACGTTCCGCAGGGTCAGCAGTCATTCGAGCAGCTGACGGCGAAGGAGAACCTTCAGGTGGTCGCCGATCTGCAGCCAGGCAGGAGCCAGGAGCTTATCGACGAGGCCGTGGCCCGGTTCCCCGCCCTCGAACCGGTTCTGGCCAGGCAGGCCGGGCTGTTATCGGGTGGTCAGCGCCAGCAGCTGGCCATCGCGAGGGCCCTGATCACCAAACCGGAGCTGCTCATTCTCGATGAGCCGACGGAGGGAATCCAGCCGTCGGTGGTCACCGAGATCCAGCGGACGATCGCTTCCCTGGCCGCCGAGGGCATCAGTGTCCTCCTCGTCGAACAGCACGTGGACTTCGCCCTGTCGGTGGCAAGCAGGTACCTCGTGCTTTCCGTGGGTGAAGTCATTGAGCGCGGCCGCGGTGGTGTCGAGGCCGGTGTAACGGAGATGGAGAAGGTGAAGAGGGCCCTCGCGATCTAGCGCCCGCCCGGCGCCCTCCGCCACTGCTCAACCCCGGGAAGAGACAGAAGAGAACCCCCCAGGTTCCTCTCATCATCAACGGACCGGGATTCCGCGGCACCTGTCGGATGCAACAGTGAGGTCGGAACACCCACGGCTGGCTTCGCATGCGCGGTTGTTCTCATTCTGCCTATGGAAGAACGGCGTGAGACCTCAACGATGTGCAGGGTGCCGATCCAGATGGAACGGCCGTCGCCATCGGCCACGAGAGAACCGCGGCCAAGCCGGAAACCGTGGCGGATGCGGGGGTGGGCGTCGTCAGTCTGGCGGATTCCCGTCCCCAGTGCGGGAACTGCCGGGAGCCGGCGTAAAGCCGCGTGAGTGCCCGCGGGGAATCATCCAGGCGTCCGTTTGGGCCCAGCCGTCAGGAGCACCGGGTGTCGGGGTCGAAAGCTCCGGCGGATGGGCGGTCGCGCTCCAGAATCCAGAGGCGGGTGCGGTCCGCTGCGACGAGGTTGCACCTGAACCGCCTGGATCCCGCAGGGGGTGGCTCCACATCGGTGCGCACATCCAGCACCAGTGACCGTGGATGCCATCCGTCCCGGTGCGTGTGGCATTCTCCGGTGCTCTCGACCTCCTGGAGGAGCGTGTGCGGTGATTCGACACGACCGGTTGAATCCGATCCCGGCCACGATCCGGGTGATGCGAACCCACTTCGGAACTGGCGCGGGGCTCCGGGGAGATCAGGGAGATACGCCACCGGATCAAACGCGGGCTGATCCATGACGTCCCCGTGCCAGGCAGGATCGGGCAGGGGCGCCGGGAAGCTGCAGGAGGTGGCGTCGACACGCCCGTCGGCGGTGATCGCCGCTTCGGCCTTGGCGAACCAGGCAGCGTCAACGGTGGTGGTTTCCGTATACAGTCCCGCGGAAGCAGGCGCCTAATGCTTGTGCACGAATCCGACGTTCTCCTTCTGCACGCGGTTCTTCTCTGGAACCGTCCAGGCCGCGATGAGGGTGGTGATCGGCACCGCGAGGGTCAGGGTCAGTGCGCCGACGCCGGAGCGCAGCAACTCGCCGGCCATGACATCACTGGTCAGCGTCTGGATGAACGGCCGGTCACTCAGGGAGAGCAGGAGAAGGAGGGGGAGGCCGGCGCCGGTGTACCCGAGCACGAGGGTATAGATCATCGAGGAGATGTGGTCGCGTCCGACGGTCATGGCACCGGTGAACAGACGCCAGGGTGAGGCCTTGGCGTCGATCTCGGCGAGTTCGTTGATGGTGGAGGCCTGGGAGATGGTGACGTCATTGAGCACACCGAGCGTGCCGATGATGAAGGAACACAGCACCAGCCCCGAGATGGACACCTCAGGTAGGTAGAGCAGGATCTTTAGGTGGTTCTCATCGCCCAGACCCCGGAGGTTCGTCGTGCTTATGGAGGCCCATGACAGCACCGCCGACAGCAGCAGCGCCACCAGCGTTCCCGCGAGTGCCGCCGCGGATTTCCAATTCAGCCCGTGGACCATGGGAACGACGAGGATCAGGATCGCTGCGCCGCAGACCAGAGCCAACCACAGTGGATCCAGGCCCCGGGCGAGACCTGGCAACAGGAAGTATCCGACGATTCCGAGCGTGAGCACGAGGCCGAACAGTGCACGCAGTCCGCGCCAGGCCGCGAAGACACCCATGGCGATTACCAGGATGATGCCCCAGATGATCAGTGCGGAACCGCGCTGATAGTCGGCGAAGGTGTACATGACGGAACCGTCCACGTCCGGGGTTTCCACCATGCGGATCCTATCGCCCACCGCGAAGACGGGTTCGCCGGCCTGACCATAGACAACCAGCTGTGTCTTCCTGCCCTCGTTGGTCCCGGAGGTGATATCAACCAGGGCGCGCTGGCAGGTGACGGTGGCGGTGTCGGTGGACACCCGCGGGTTGGAGTCGAAGACCCGTCCGGTGTCGGGTGAGTTGCAGGCGGAGGCGTCGACAAGCGTGATGGTGCCGTCGACCTGTTCGTGGTTGTAGGAGAAGGTCTGTTGAAAGCTCTCGGAAACGACCGGCTCGCGGCCGCCGGGCCACAGGCTGATCAGTCCGAGCACCGTGGCCAGAAGCGAGCCGATCAGGAATGCGAGCAGGCCCACACGCCAGGGGGAGCGTGTCGGCTTGTCAGAGGTGGCGTGCCTGCCCACTGGTACTCCTTAAATCACTGTTTGTAGGTGCTCAGGAAGTTGCCCAGGCGTTCGATGGCATTTTCCAGTTGGGAGGCCCAGGGCAGGGTGACCACGCGGAAATGGTCGGGGGTGGGCCAGTTGAAGCCGGTGCCCTGGACCATGAGGATCTTCTCGGCGCGCAGCAGGTCCAGCATGAGCTGGGTGTCGTCGTGGATCTCATGGACGTTGGGGTCCAGCTTCGGGAAGGCGTAGAGCGCACCCATCGGTTTGACGCAGCTGACGCCGGGGATCTCATTGAGTTTCTCCCAGGTGATGTTGCGCTGCTCCCAGAGTCGGCCGTGCTCCTCGGTGAGATCGTAGATGGACTGCCTGCCACCCAGGGCCACCTGGATGGCATGCTGCGCAGGCACATTCGGACACAGGCGGGTCCCGGCGAGGAGCTCGAGGCCCTCGATGAATCCCTTTGCGTACTGTTTCGGACCGGTCAGCACCATCCAACCGGCACGGTAGCCCGCGACGCGGTAGGCCTTGGACAGCCCGTTGTAGGTGATGCACAGCAGATCGGGCGCCAGTGTGGCCAGGCTGATGTGCTCGGCATCATCGTAGAGGATCCGGTCGTAGATCTCGTCGGCGAGGATCAGCAGGTCGTGCTCGCGGGCGATATCGACGATCTGTTCGAGGACCTTCCGTGGATAGACCGCTCCCGTGGGGTTGTTCGGGTTGATCACCACGATGGCCTTTGTCCGGTCGGTGACCTTGGAGCGGATGTCCTCTATGGAAGGGTTCCAGTCATCGTCCTCATCGCAGAGGTAGTGCACCGGCTTTCCACCGGCCAGCGAGGTCGCCGCTGTCCACAGCGGGTAGTCGGGGGCGGGGATCAGCACCTCGTCGCCGTCGTTGAGCAGGGCCTGGGTGGTCATGGTGATCAACTCGGAGACGCCATTGCCGAGGAAGACGTCATCGACGTCGAATCGCGGGAAGCCGGGGACGACCTCATAGCGGGTGACCACCGCGCGCCTGGCGGGGATGATCCCCTTGGAGGTGGAGTACCCCTGGGACGTGGGCAGTGAGGCGATCATGTCGCGCATGATCACGTCGGGGGCGTCGAAGCCGAAAATGGCGGGATTGCCGGGATTGAGTTTGAGAATGTTGTGCCCGTCGAGCTCCATGCGCTCCGCCTCCGCGGCCACCGGGCCACGGATCTCATACAGCACGTCCTTCATCTTCTCCGACTGGTCGAAGACTCGGCGCCCTCTGCGCCTGCCCGGACGCGCCGCCTGATCCGCGCCCACAGCCTGTGTGGCGGTGTCGGTGGTCTCTGGGGTGTCGCGCTTGTTTTTACTCACCCGCTCAATGTTGCCACTTTGTCTCGTTCGTGGGTAGTAGAACCCCGCTTATCGACGCCCACCTCCACCCCCCGGGCGGCGTGAGCAGCGGGAACCCGGACCGGGTACGGTCCATACGGTCAGTGCGATGCCGCGGTCGAGATCTGCTCCCGTGCCAGTTTCTCAAGCTCCGGCTTGCTGAACCAGACGCCGAAGGCTTCCTGGCCCGGTTCAAGGATGCGACCGTGTGACAGTGTACCGAGGGAAACGGGGTCGAAGCCGAAATTCTCGAGCATTCCGGCGACGGTGGCGCCCGCCTTCGCGTCATCGCTGGCATAGGCCAGGGCACGGCGGGGCTTCCCCGCCTCGCGGACGGCATCCTGCTCGATTTCGTGGTAGCCGATGTGGTTCAGTGTCTTGACCAGCCGGGACCCGGTGAAGTGCTCGGCGATGATCTCGGAGGTGCTGCGGGGATCGTTGTCCAACTCGTCCATGGCACCGTTGGTGGGTCGCCAGTGGTTCATGGTATCGATGACGATCCTGCCGGCAAGGAGCTGCGGATCGATCTCGGTGTACTTGTGGAGGGGAACCGCGAGAATGACGATTTCGGCGTCCTTGACTGCCTGCGCCACGGTCATGGGGGTGGCGCCTGGCATCAGTATCTCCGCGGTCAGGGCTATTTTGTCGGCGGATCCCGATCCCGCGACATTGACCTTGTATCCGGAGGCAACAGCCACCCGGGCCAGCGAGGAGCCGACGCGACCGGCGCCGAGAATTGCGATTGTCTGTGTCATTGTGCCTGCACCCTGTTCCTTTTCCTTGATTGAATCAAGGCTAATGAGCTTTCTGTGATGTGTCAACAAAAAGGGGAGGCGATAAATTTCATTTCCAGGGCTTCCTTTTCTCCAGTGCATCCTGGGCCACATCCAGTGCGCGGGTGGTCAGCGCATGGGTGCGTTCACGGCGCTGAGCCCTGAGTTCGAGCTCGCGTTGCTTCTCCTCCACCCGCAGGGCCTTCAGCCTCTCCCTCTCCAACTGCTGTGGAGAGGGTGCGTACCAGGACCGCGGCCCGACCTTCATCACGTAGAGCAGGATGAACACGATGGGAATAATGGCCAGCAGAATGGGGGCGAAGGTGCTGAGCGGAGCGAGGGCGGCCGTGGCAGTGACGGCCAGGACGGTGCTCAGGCCGAGGATTCCGGCGCGCGGGCGGGCACCGTTCCTGTGCATCTCGGCGACCTCATGGGCACTGAAGCTTATGCCCGAGGCGCCGGGCACGGCGATCTCCGACTGTGGCAGATCGGTGAAGAGACTGTTCAGGTCGGCGCGGGTCCTGGCCTCCGCCACGGCAGCACAGCGTTCGTCGGTTTCGGCCATGGATAGGCGGCCTTCGGCATAGAACTGGCCGAGCGCCGCCAGGGCGGCCGAACGCTCATTGTCGCTGACTCGAATCTGTGGATCTCCCGGGAAGTTTGTGCCCATGCCCCCAGCCTAATGATCCAGGCCGGTCCACGGAATCCGGATAATCCCTGAGATTTCCCGACGGGCGGGGGTTCACCGCGGCCAGATTTTGGAGGTTCCACGCCGGTGACTACCCATCAGGTGGGTGTCCACCATTCCGATGGCTTCCATAAGCGCGTACATCGTGGTCGGGCCGACGAAGGTGAAACCCTTCCTCTTCAGCGCCTTCGCCAGTGCTTCTGATTCGGGGGAACGGGTGGGAACCTCGTGTGGTGTGTCGGGCTCCGGGGTGTGATCCGGCATGAATCCCCACACCAGCTCCGCCAGCCCGCCCTCCGCCCGGAGGGCGAGGGTGGCGCGGGCGTTGGTGATGGTGGCCATCACTTTACGACGGTTGCGTACGATCGAGGCGTCGAGAAGCAGTCGTGCAACGTCGGTGTCGGTGAAGGCCGCGACCGCATCCGGGGCGAATCCGGCGAAGGCTCTGCGGAATGCCGGACGCTTATGGAGGATGGTGGCCCACGACAACCCCGACTGGAACGCCTCCAGTGAGATTCTCTCGAACAGTCCCTGCTCGGTGCGCACCGGCATGCCCCATTCGGTGTCGTAGTAATCGCGCAGGAGGGGATCGGAGGCGGCCCATTGCGGGCGGGCGAGCCCGTCCTCGCCAATGATGAGGGTCACGGTTTCTCCTTGGGGCGTCCGGGGCGTGGAATATCGCCGAGGTTCTTCGGTAGGCGTCCGGCCCTGTGCAGTTGCTCCCTGAGCATGACCTCTATCTGTGCATTGACGCTGCGGTTCTCATCGGCCGCCCACCGTGCGATGGCGTCGTGGACGGCCGGGTCGAGCCGCAGCGGCACCTGTTTGCGGGCCATGATGTCAGTGGTAGAGGCTGCCCGCGTTGACGATGGGCTGCGCGTTCGTGTCCGAACACAGCACCACCAGCAGGTTGGACACCATGGCGGCACGGCGCTCGGGGTCGAGGTCAACGATCTCACGCTCCTCCAGCTGGGCGAGCGCGGATTCGACCATGGTGACCGCACCTTCGACGATCTTCTCGCGGGCGTCGACGATGGCGGATGCCTGCTGGCGCTGCAGCATGGCCTGCGCGATCTCGGGTGCGTAGGACAGTGAGGAGATGCGGGCCTCGATGATCTCCAGTCCGGCGACGGCGGCGCGGGCCGCGACCTCCTCGGCGAGTTCGTCGCTGACGTCGTCGGTGGAGCCGCGCAGGGACACCCGGCCATCGACGGGCGAATCATAGGGGTGCTGGGTGGCCACGTGGCGCAGTGCGGACTCGGACTGCTGGTGCAGGAACTCCTCGTAGTCCTCCACGGAGAAGCTGGCCTGGGCGGTGTCGGCGACCTGCCACACGATGATCGCCGCTATTGTCACGGGATTGCCGTTATAGTCGTTGACCTTGGACTCGTTGGTCTCGAAGTTGCGCACGCGCACCGAGACCTTCTTGGTCACCGTCAGCGGTGGGACGAATGAGAGGCCCGTGCGGCGCAGTGTACCGATGTAGCGTCCGAAGAACTGCACCGTCAGGGTGTGGCCGGGACTGACCACCTTGATGGAGGTGAGCAGAACGAGAAGAGCGACGGTGAACACCACGATTCCGCCTATGAGGGTTACAAGTCCGCCTTCATGGCCTGACTCGAGTTGAGTGACGCCGTCGATGAAGGCGACCGTGGAAGCGATGATGAGGGCGATGAGAAGGACGAGCAGGATCGTCGCGGGGATTGCGCCCAGTGACCAGACCTTCTTCTCTGTGATGTTCACCCGCGCACCCTCATGTCCGACAGGTTCGGTGGCGACGGCCCTCGGCGGGGCCTCTTCCGCGGGAATGTGTGCGTTCATGGGTGCGCTCCTCGGCATGTGGGGATAATGTGATATCAGTTTATCATAAAACTGATATCACATTAGGGCGGGGTAGGTTGGGGCGTCTGCTGACTGTGGACTGCTCCCACGGATTTGATGGTGTCGTGGGTGCGCTGAGAAAGGCCTTTGAACCGGGCCGGTGCTACGGCATTGCCGGGGAACTGGATCCGGTGGACGGGCAGGTGCCTATCGACGGACAGGACCCCGCCACCGCGGCCGGGGCGGGCAGGGTCGCCCGCATTGCGGAGCCGGTGTTCTACCCCGACCTCACCGTCGGGGAGCATCTTGCCCTGTTGGGCAGAGCGATGGGTGTTGATTCTGCCCCGTCATCGATGCCTGGCAGTTGTCCCCTCATCGCTGTCCAGCGGTCAACGCCAGCGACTCTTCCTCAGAGCACAACTTGAGGTACCCTCCGAGGTGATTGTGCTCGATGAACCGGAGCGGCATCTTGATGTCGACTGGGTGGGGTTCCTCGTCGGACAGCTCCGGGGCCTGGCCGATAAGGGTGCCACCGTTCTCGTCGCCTCCCATTCCTCGGTGGTACTGGGCGAATGCAATGAGATCGTCGAACTGACGTGACGCGGGTCCTGGACAAGTTAAGTAGCGCCATCTGCCACATCATCCTGCTGGCGATGGCGGGTGGACTCATCTGGGCGGGGTGGCAGTGGCTTTCCGCGCGGCGCGTGGACACGTGGATCCCGGGATGGATGTCCACCATCGCAGCAGTGTCCTGCCCTGGTCTGGCGGTGGGGCATCCCGTGAGGGGTTCTATCGCCGCTGCGGTGTGCCGGCTTGTTGTCGGCTTCGGTGGTCGGAGACGACTGTCCACGCTCCTTAAGGCGGGACGCACGCGGGTGGTGGGGGCCTCGGCTCTCTATTTCCAGGATTCTGAGCTGGTCTCCGATGCGCTGAGTAGCGAGTGGCGGAGCCCTTCAAAGGGCAGCCCGTGGTCCGCTCATCGCGATGATCTTCTTCAGGCGTCTGCGCCGTCGATCGTACCTGCTTCTCATCGCAGTGACCATTGCCACCGGGGCGGTGGCAACAGCGGGAGTGCTGGGCATCGCGGGAGCAATGGCATGCGTGACCGTGTGGTCGATCCTGGGCGGGAGTCTACCGATGCGCGGAGTTCACCCGCCTCGATATCACGTCCCGCCTTCCGATCTATGCAGCTATAGGGCATGCCGTCATCGGAGGTTTCCTGATCTACGTGGTATGGCCGGAGAGACTGGACGTGCTAAGTTGCGCGGTGTCCGTTGTGGCAATGGCACGCGGGGCGATAGTGAGGGGGCGCCCGCGCAGCAACTCGGGCCTCAGGGTTTTCGATACAGGTCTCGGGGTGAACATCCCACCAGGCGTCCTGGACTACTACCTCAAGGGGTTGGTTGCGTTGATTCCTGCTCTGGTGGTGTTGGCCCTGTAGCGCCGCTTATTGCTTTCTATCGGTGAGGTTTACGGCCCCACGTCAAGTGTTGGGGCGAGCACAAACCATCTGCTAAAGATCTGCACCCCCAGTGCGGAGCTTTGAGGAACGCCATGCGCTCAGAACACCGAGAGCTGCAAAAACCGGGAATAGGACACCAGCGAGAATGGACATCAGGGGACGGTCGAACCCATAAAGCACTCGAAGTACCATCGTTGTGAATGCCTCTGTGACAAACCAGCCAAAAAGGGAGAGGTGGTGATCATCACAGGGGTCGAGGAGAATAGTTCTGCGTGGCCGGCCGAAAGAAACGCGTCATAAGGAACAAGCCGGCGACATAAATAATGAGGGAGATCGACACAACCCGTTGCGGATTCATGTCAGCGACGAGAGGGACAGCAATAGACGCGAACACCGGCAGGACGCTGTAGACAAACACGAGTCCGATCTTGATGTGATTCCGACGAATGTATCTTGGCTCCATGGCGTCTGGGGCGTGTCTCCTAATGCCTTGACCCAGGCGACAATCGCGGCCAGGACAACAGCTCCACGGTAGACCACCGCGAGCTTGTCGTACCTGGTCGCCAGTTCCCGCCACTGCTTGAGCAGGTTCAATGACCGCTCTACCACGTTGCGACCCTTGTAGGCTTCCCAATCCATTTTCGGCGGCCGACCACCGCTGGAGCCTTTACGCTTGCGGGTGTTGACGTGGTCGATCTTCTCCGGATTCACCGCGATGATCCCCCGGTCCCATAGATACTCCCGGTTTGCCCGATTGGGTACGCCCGGTCCGCTATCACCGCATCGGGCCTGGTCCGTGGCCTACCCGGACGCCCTGCCGGCTGCGGGACCCGGATATCGTCAATGACCGCCTGCAGTACCGCCCCGTCGTTACGCTGGCCTCCGGTGACCACCACTGACAGCGCTCGACCCTTCCCGTCAACGGCGTGGTGAATCTTCGTGCTCAGCCCTCCCCGGGACCGGCCAATCCCGTGACCTGTAGGTTCACGCTCGTCAAGACCAGAACAGGCCTGATTCTTGTAATTCGACTGTGCCCCCTGTGTGCTGCTCGGGGCGGGTTATGTTTGTCGCGTGCTGGTGGGCACGGTTGATAGTCGCGTCGACCGAGACGATCCAACTGATCAGCCCGGTGGCGTTGGCGTCAGCGAGCAGGGACTGCAAAATCCTGTCCCAGGTCCCATCGACGGTGTAGCGGCGGTGCCGTTTCCACACCGTCTGTCAGGGGCCGAAGTGTTCAGGCAGGTCACGCCGGGGAATCCCGGTGCGGTACCGGTAGATCATCCCTTCGAGGATCTGTCGGGAGTTTCGGAACGGTCGACCCCTCCTGCCGTCACTCGAGGGCAGGAGGGGTTCGATGCGGGCCCACTGGTTATCGGCGAGCTGCTGGTAGCGGCCGGTGGTGGCCATGAACCGAGTATGACGGGGTACGGCCACTGTTTAAAGAGACACGCCCTAGAGCTGCAGCTCCGAACCCAACACCACGGTTCGCCGGGGTGGCAGATGGAAGGCTTCGGTGCGTTTGGCCTGGTTGCGTTCCATGGACAGGAACAGGTGCTGGTGCCAGTTGTTCCAGCGGTGTCCGGGGGTGGGGCGCAGCGTGAGCACGGAGAGGAAATACAGGGCCGAGTCAAGGTCGACGTCGAGCTCGCCGTCCTGGCACACCGCCAGCCGGAGATTTTTCGGGATGTCCTGGTCGTCGGTGAATCCGACCCTGATGGTCACGTGTACGATGCCGTCGGTGGTTGAACCGAGGTTGTCCACGGTGATCCGCTCGGAGTGGCGGACATGCGGGACGTTCATGGCGACGAGACGGACTATGAGGACGTGTTCGTGGAGGATGTGGAAATCCTTGACGCAGCGGACCAGTGCCAGGGGAGTGGTGTCCCGGCTCGGGTGGGCGTACACCGCTGTGCCGGGCACCCGACGCACCTTCCGCGTGCGTACCGCAGCGATAAAGTCCGTCAGGGAGCCCTCCAACTGTCCGCGACGGGTGGTCAGCCGCCTGCTGCCTCGCCGCCAGACCACCATCAGGAGGACCAGCACGGAGGCCATTCCCAGCGGCAACCAACCGCCGACGAAAATTTTCGTGCTGTTGGCCGCAAGGAGCAGCACCTCGAGTGCGCCGATGAACACCAGGTAGGTGCCGATGCGCAGCCACCGCCAGTTCCACACGAGGTGTGCGAACAGTAGGAACAGCAGCGATTCGAGGACGAGGGTGCCCGTGACCGCGAGTCCGTAGGCCTCGGCCAGCCTTTCCGATGATCGGAATGCGAGGATGAGCACCAGAACGCCGGCGAACAGCAGACCGTTGACCATGGGCAGGTAGATCTGTCCCTCCTCCTGCGTGGAGGTGTGGCGGACCGTCATCCGGGGGAGAAGGCCCAGGCGGACGGCTTGACGGAGCACGGCGAATGCGCCCGAGATCACCGCCTGAGAGGCGATAACGGTGGCCATGGTGGCAAAGATGACCAGGGGAATCTGCCACCCGGGAGGTGCCAGGTGATATAGCGGATTGGACACCGCCTCAGGCTCTGCGATGACTAGTGCTCCCTGCCCGAGGTAGACGAGCATAAGGGAGGGCATCGCCACCCAGAACCACGCGGAGCGGATTGCGCGGGCCCCGAAGTGTCCGAGATCCGCATAGAGCGCCTCGGCGCCGGTGACTGTGAGCACGATGGCACCGAGGAGGATGAACGCTTCCATCGGTTCCCGGAAGAGCAGGGCGAAGGCCCAGTGCGGGGACAGGCTCTGGAGGATGGCCGGATGCCTGATGATCTGCGGTAGGCCGAGAGCCGCCATGGTGATGAACCACGCCAGCATGATGGGTCCGAAGGCCCTGCCCACTTTTCCGGTTCCGAAAGGCTGGATCAGAAACAGTGCGCTCAGCACCGCCACGGCGATGGGGACCACGAGGTGGCGCAGTCCGGGGGAGACGACCGCGACGCCCTCGACGGCGCTGAGCACCGAGATAGCGGGGGTGATCACTGCATCGCCGATGAACAGAGCGGCGCCGATCATGCCACAGACGGTAACCGCCGCCCCGAGTCGTCGACGCCCTGTCAGGTGCCGGCGCAGTAGGGCCACCAGCGCCAGGATGCCTCCCTGGCCGTCGTTGTCCGCGCGGGTGACCAGGACGACGTACTTTGCGGTGACGATCAATGTGATAGTCCACAGCACCATCGATATGATGCCGTAGACGTTGTGCGGCTCGACCGTCACCGCGTTGTGGTCCATGCTGAACGCGGTGTGCAGGGCGTACAGAGGGCTGGTTCCGATGTCTCCGAAGACCACGCCCAGGGCACCCAGCGCAAGCAGCCGGGACTGTGCTGTTCTCATGGACTACAGTGTGCTCCCCGATGCGGGGATTCACCATCGGAACGGGTTTTTCCATCCCTGGGCCAGGTGCGGTCACCGTCGCTGCTCAGGGACTCTCAGGGCAGGTTTTGCTATTGTGGTGCCCCTATGTTCACTTTCACACACTTCACATGCATGTCGGTGCACGCGTGATCAACTCAGTCATTGAATGGATCGTGGCGCTTATGGAAGCGCTCGGGGCTCCTGCGGTGGGGATCGCGGTCCTGCTGGAGAATCTCTTTCCGCCCATTCCCTCCGAGGTTGTGCTGCCGCTGGCGGGGTTCACGGCGTCGGTGGGCAAGCTCAGTATCGTTGCCGCGTTTGTGTGGGCGACCGCGGGCTCTATGCTCGGCGCCTATCTTCTCTACTGGGTGGGGGCCGCGATCGGTGCGGACCGTTTGCGCGGAATCGCGCAGTGGATGTGGCTGACGGAGCCGGAGGATGTGGATAAGGCGCTGGCGTGGTTTGAAAGATACGGGCCGTGGTCGATCTTCTTCGGCAGGCTGGTTCCGGGTGTGCGCTCCCTGATCTCCATTCCCGCGGGGGTCCATCGGATGAACCTGTTCAGGTTCAGCATTCTCACGTTGATTGGTTCGGGTCTGTGGAACGCGGTGCTGCTGGGGCTGGGAATGTGGTTGGGCTCGGGTTACCATCTGGTCGCCGAGTACGTCGACAAGTATTCGGTGGTGGTGTACGCACTCCTCGTGCTGGCCGTGTTCGTTGTGGTGGTCCGTCTTGTGATCAGGTCCAGGCGCAGGCGTGCGCGCAGAACACAGCGCACCGACGGTGGCGCCAGCTGACGGCCCGCCTCCCGGAGCCGCGTGTGATGGTGACTTCTACCGGGCGGTCACCGTCCCGAACAGCTTCGCCACCGGGGCGACCAGGCTGGGGCGCACCGCGATGATTCCGGCGATGATGGCCACCATGGAGGCCAGGAACCACCAGAATCCGGTCCACCCCGGACCGTCCTGGGCGGCGTACATGTGGTTGAGGTTGCGCAGCGCACCCGTGGCGAAAACGAGGAAGACGTGGACCGCGGCGAAAACAACATAAAACACCATGACCGGGAGGTGGATCTTTCTGGCCAGCTCCATGGGCACGAGTTTGCCGAGTGTCCTGTTCTTGCTCGGCCAGTAGGCCGACATGCGTAAACCGGAGATGATGGATAGCGGTGCCGCCACGAAAACCACCAAGAAGTACGTGAGTTCCTGCAGGCTGTTGTAGTTTGCCCACCCGTTTTCGGTGGGCCAGTCCAGCGAGACGTACTGCAGGCCCGCTGAGATGGCGTTGGGGAAGAACTCCCAGCTGGTCGGCACGATCCGCATCCATTGACCCGTGGCAAACAGCAGAATGTAGAACACGATGCCGTTGAGTATCCAGAAGAGATCGAGGGAAAGGTGGATCCAGAGAGTCAGGCTGATCTTCTTCCCGCCCTTCCTCGGTGTCCAGAAGCCTCTTGGTCGGCGCTGACGGTTGATCTGGATGCCGGTCCTGATAATCAGAACCAGGAAGAACATGTTGAGGAAGTGCTGCCATCCCAACCACGCCGGGATGCCCACCGGGGCGCCCGCGGGATTGTCATACTTGCCAGGGTATGTGTCGATGAACTGCGCCACCGGCTCAAGCCCGACCAGCCACTTCGCCACCAGCACCGCTACCACAGCGGCGATGAACACACCCGCGAACAGCACCGCCGACGTAATCGCCCACTGCTGCCGCGTCAGCGGCTTGACCAGTTGCACCCGCAACGGGCGTTGCCTGTCCCGAACTTTCTCACCATCGGGTTGTGCAGCGGTGTGTGCTCGGCCGCCCCCGCTTGTCGACGCCACCACCGCTGCTGGTGCGACCGGGGACACCGGTCCGGCAGTGGCACCGCCGGGTGCGGGGACTGCTGCGCCTGGTGCGGGTGTGGCACTGCCGGGTGCGGGGACTGCTGCGCCTGGTGCGGGTGTGGCACTGCCGGGTGCGGGGACTGCTGCGCCTGGTGCGGGTGTGGCACTGCCGGGTGCGGGTGTGGCACTGCCGGGTGCGGGTGTGGCACTGCCGGGTGCGGGGACTGCTGCGCCGGGTGCGGGAGGCGTCGTGGGTAGTGGGTTGGTGGGCGAGTGGCGGTCCATGAGCGGTATCGTCTCTTGCTGCAGATCGGGAACGGAAATTGGCTGAGTACCGGGGCCTCAGCTCCAATGGCTAGGTTCCAAGATTAGCGTTCAGGGGCTTGTTTTCCATATCGGAACCGACTTTGCATTCAAAGGGCCAGGAAGATGACCCGGACCGTGGTAGACAACACAGTCTAGCAATTGAGGACGCAGCGGTCTAAGGTGGTTCTCTGCATGTATCACCATCATCCAGCCCAGGAGAAATTATGGCTCATTCAGTTTTTCGTACGCTCGGCGCGCTCATCGGTGCCGCTGCACTGACTGTCTCACTCGTGGCATGTTCGAGCGAGAGCGGAAGTGATCAGGATGGAACTACTATCCGGGTGGGTACCTCCCCGGGGCCGTACTCCGAACTGTTCAAGGACGGAATTGATCCGATCCTGACCAAGGAGGGCTACACAATCGAGTACACAAACTTCTCCGACCTGCAGCAGGCGGATGTCGCAGTCGATGAAGGGTCCGTTGACCTCAACGTGGATCAGCACACGGCCTATATGAATGTGTTCAATCGCGAGCGGGGCACCCATCTTGCTTCGCTGGTGGAAATCCCCACCGTCCCCGCGAGCCTCTATTCCGAGAAGCATCGGTCCCTCGATGATGTCGCCGATGGTCAGAGCGTGGGTATTCCGATGGATGCCTCCAATAAGTCCCGTGCCTACAACATCCTGGTCAAGGCGGGATGGATCACTCTCAAGCAGGGGACCGATCCAGTTCAGATCACGGAGAATGACATCGAGTCCAACCCGCACAACCTCGACATCAAGCCGATGGATTCCGCGACCATCCCCCGTTCGTTGCCCGACCTTGACTGGGGTGTGATCCCCGGATCGATTTCCTACTCTTCGAAGGTGGATCCCGAGCTGTCGCTCCTCCAGGAGGATCTCCGCGACGAGTTGATTCTGGTCGCGGTCACCCGCGAGGACAAAACGGACACGGACTGGGCCAAGGCGGTCACGGAAGCCTATAAATCCGATGAGTTCGCGTCCTTCCTGGACAAGGAGAACTCCAACGGGTACTGGTTCGTCCCGGAATACAAGTAATGTCAGCCGTCTCCTTCCGCGATGTCTCCAAGAGCTTCGGGGACCTGCACGCACTGGAGAATGTGTCCTTTGACGTGTCGGAGGGCCAGATCTTCGGCGTTGTCGGAACATCCGGCGCAGGAAAATCAACGTTGATCCGCACGGTCAACGGTCTGGAGAAGCCCACTTCAGGCGCCGTCGAAGTGCTGGGTGTGGAACCAGCTGCACTGGGGTCCAGAGGTCTCCGTGAACTGCGGAGCAACGTTTCCATGGTGTTCCAGCACTACAACCTGCTCACCTCCCGCACTGTGGCGGACAACGTCGGCATGCCGCTCGTGCTCGCCGGTGTCGGAAAAGCCGAGATTCAGCGCCGCGTCCGAGAATCGCTGGATGTGGTCGGGTTGTCCGATCGCGCGGGGCATTATCCCAGGCAGCTTTCCGGTGGACAGCAGCAGCGCGTCGGCATTGCTCGTGCACTGGTGACCAACCCGAAGATCCTGCTCTGCGATGAACCGACCTCGGCGCTGGATCCGCTGACCACCGCGCAGATCCTTGACCTCATTGTCGATATCAATGCTCAGCTCGGACTCACGGTGATCATCATCACCCACCAGATGGATGTGGTGGCGAAGATCGCCGACAGCGTTGCGGTGCTGGAGCACGGTCGCCTCATCGAACACGGAGAGGTGGAGGAGGTGTTCTCCCACCCCAGGGCGCCCCTGACCCGCAAGTTCGTGGAGACGGTGGTTCCCACTCGACTCCCCGAATCCGTTGTCGCCGACATCGTGGCGGGCCGGGCGGGCACCGTCATCCGCATGGCGTACCGGGAGGATGCCGCGCGGTTACTACTGACCGAACTGTCGGAGAGCTTCGGTGTTACGGTTCAGCTCCTGCACGCGACGGAGGCTCCATTGCGGCGCACCAGGGTGGGCAACCTCGTCCTCGGGCTCGATGGTGAGCGGGCCGTCGACGCGGCGAGCTGGGCCAATGAACAGGATGGACTGGACGTGGAGGTGTTGTCATGACCGAACTCTTTGATACCAGGGTGTCCAATCAGCAGTACCTGGATGCTTTGAGTGAAACCATCTACATGGTGGGTATCTCATTGTTTCTCGGCTGCCTCATCGGCATCCCGATCGGCGTGGTCCTGGTACTGACCCGCAAGGGTGGGCTCAGGCCCAATGCGGTGATCTACAACGTGCTCAACGTTGTGGTCAACATTGTCCGTTCGCTTCCCTTCGTCATTCTGATGGTCGCCATCGTGCCGGTCACCCGCTTCATTTCGGGAACGTCCATAGGCACGACGGCGGCGCTTGTTCCGCTGACCATCTATATCGCGCCGTTCATCGGGCGCCTGATCGAGAATTCCCTGCTCGAGGTGCCCGTGGGCATCCTCGAGGCGGCGGCGTCGATGGGCGCCTCGCTGTGGCAGACGATCCGCTACTTCCTCCTTCCCGAGGCGAAGAGCTCGATCATTCTCGCCATGACCACGGCCTGTGTCGGGCTCATCGGCGCGACCGCGATGGCGGGTGTGATCGGTGGCGGTGGCGTGGGTGATCTTGCGATCTCCTACGGATACCAGCAGTTTGACACGGTGGCGATGGTTGCGACTGTGGTCATCCTCATCATTGTTGTTCAAGGAATTCAATCGCTGGGCAACTGGTTGGCTGCCCGCTCACGGCACTAGGAGCTAAAGCACATGACGCTATACGACGACACCCTCACTCTGCTCAAGGAACTGGTCCGCAATGCTTGCGTGAACGACCTCACCCCGGACTCCGGGCAGGAGGTGCGTAACGCCGACACCTTGGAGCGGTTCTTCGCGGGAACCCCTGGTGTGGAGATTTCCCGTCTGGAACCGAGGTCGGGCCGGACCTCGATCATTGTCACGGTGCCGGGTTCTGACCCCGATGCCGAGCCCCTCACCCTGCTCGGCCACACCGATGTGGTGCCCGTGGATGCACCGAAGTGGACGAAGGATCCCTTCGCCGCTGAGATTTCGGACGGCCGGATCTGGGGGCGCGGTACCGTCGACATGCTGTTTATCACCGCCGCCCAGGCCGCGGTGACCAGGTTGATTGCCCGGGAGGGCGGCCTGCGCGGCACGCTGACCTTCGTCGGTGTCGCCGATGAGGAAGCCCGTGGCGGACTCGGCGCCAAGTGGCTGTCCGAGGAGCATCCGGAGGCTTTCAGCTGGAGGAACACTCTCTCCGAATCCGGAGGGTCACACATCCCGGCGAAGGACGGCAGCGACGCCGTCATCGTAACTGTCGGTGAGAAGGGTGCCGCACAACGACGCCTCCACGTTCATGGCGATGCGGGACACGGGTCGATCCCCTTCGACCGCGACAGTGCCATCGTGAAGATCGGTGAGGTGGCCAGGCGCATCGCCGCAGTCGACCTCAACGTGGCCAAGGATGATGTCTGGCAGGGGTTTGTCCGCGCTTTCCGCTTCGATCCCGCCACCGAGCAATCGCTACTCGACGGTACCGACCCGTCCGCTTATGGAAGCTTCGGCGCCCTGGCCCGCTACGCCCATGCCGTCTCGCACCTGACGATCGCCCAGACCGTCGTGCGCGCGGGGCAGGCGATTAACGTGTTGCCGTCACACGCCCATCTTGAGTTGGACATCCGCACGCTTCCGGGCCAGACCAACGATTACGTGGACGATGTGCTGCGCACCGCTCTCGGCGATCTGGCCGATGAGGTGGAGATCGAACACCTCATTTCCGAGGAGGCCACCGTCAGCTCCACCGATTCGGGGCTCTACCGCGTGCTGGAGAAGGTGCTCGGGGACTTCTTCCCCGACGCGACCGTGGTGCCCACCATATCCTCCGGTGGCTCGGACCTGCGCTTCGGGCGCCGGCTCGGCGGCGTGGGCTACGGCTTTGCCGTCCATGCGCGGGAGCGGACCGTCGCGGAGGCGCTCGGTCAGCTCCATTCCCACGATGAGGCTCTGTATCTGGAGGACCTCGAGCTGACGGTCCGTGGCTATGAGGCTGTGGTCAGGGAGTTTCTGGGATAGTTCGGCGCAACAGTTCCTGCGCGGTGCTGATCGCCGCCGCCGCCTCCGCCGATGACATGCGTGCCAGGGTGAAGGAGGCGATGACGAGTCCCGATATCGTGTCGGCGGTCAGATCCGGATCGCGTGAGCCTGCTGCGACCGTGCCTGCGTGGATGGCCGTGCGCAGTTCTTTCCTGTAGCCGACGAGGATGGCTGAGATTGCGGCGTCGTGGCCGATCGGCGCGCCGGCGGAGTTGAGTAGCAGGCAGCCGTTGACCGCGGCGAACGAGGTGGCATCAGCGAACACTGCCCGCAGTCCGTCGAGGTAGTCCATGAGGGCGTCCGGGGCGACGTCGGGTTCGGTGAGCGGTTTAAGCCGTGGGCGGATGATGGTGGCGAGGTAGTGGTTGACCACGGCGTCGAAAAGCTTTTTCTTGGAACCGAAGCTGTTGTAGATGCTGGAGCGGGCCAGGCCGGTCGCCTGCTCGAGCGTGGGCACGGACGTCGTCTCGAAGCCGTTTGTCCAGAACACCTGCAGTGCCTCGTTGAGAACCGTGAGGTGATCGAATTCCTGGGACCGCGCCATCATGCTCCTCGGTTCGTGGGGTTGAAATTTTGTAATGACTGTTTCAGAATACTCCGGAATGGTCGTTACAAAAAGTTGCGATCTATAAGGATCAAGGAGATCCCATGCTCACCGTCGCCCTCATCCTGGCGGCACTCGCCGCCCTGCTCCACGTGTTCATCTTCTACCTGGAATCCATCGCATGGACCGGCCCACGGGCGCGTGCCACCTTCGGCACGACCCCCGAGGGCGCGCAGGCAACCCGGGAGATGGCCTTCAATCAGGGGTTCTACAATCTCTTCCTGGCCATATCCGCGGGCGTGGGTATCGTCCTGGTGCTCACCGGACACACGAGTATTGGCGCCACGCTCATCTTCGCCGGCGCCGGATCGATGGCGGCCGCAGCACTCCTGCTCCTGGTCACCAGCCCGAACAAGCGGTCTGCGGCAATCAGGCAGGGCATATTTCCCCTGTTTGCCGTGATTACTCTTGTGCTGGCGCTGTGAGGCCCGCAGCCTCCTTCTTGTGCTCCCCATCGGGGATCTCCCCGGGCGGGTAGCGCGGCAGTCGGCTTGCCTGGAAGATCGCGGTGGCGCTGAGCGCGGCGAGGAGGAGAAGGCCGAGCTTGAGGGCGTCGAGACGCGCCTGCTCGTTGATCTCCACCGCCGCTTCAACCCGGGCAGGGCTGGCGTCGGTGGCGGCGAGGACATCGCGGAGATCATCGTTGGCCACGAAGTTCACCGAATCCAGATCAACCTGGGAGACGAGCTCGGGTGGTAGTTCAGGGTGGTCGATGAGTGCCTTGCCTACCACCGTGCTGGGGATGGTCACGAGCAATGCTCCGGCGACAGCGGTGCCGACGGTGGACGCCAGGCTCTCAGAGGTACCGCGGATCGAGCCCACGTCTCCGGCCAGATGCTTCGGTGCCGCGGTGACAAGGACGTTGAAAACGAGTATGACCAGCGCGCCCTGTCCGATTCCAAGGACGACGAGGCCGAGAATCGTCGGGATCGTCTCCCAGTTGTTCGTCACCACCAGTGACAGCCAGGGGAGTGCGACAGTGGTGAGCGTGAAGCCGAACATGCCGATCGTTTTCGGTGGGTAGCGCTTGTAGAAGCGCACCACGAGTGTCGCGGTGGCGAATACGGTGAGGTTGAATGGCATCATCGCCAGTGCGGTATCGAAGGAGGTCCGCCCCTGAATGATCTGGACATACAGCGGGATGGTGAAGTTCAGTGCCGCTTCCAGCGCAACGACGATGAACTTGGCGTACACCGCGGCCCGTTCGCTCCCCCGGCCGAGAACACTGAGATCCACCAGCGGAACCTTGCCCTGGGCGATGCGTCTGCGCGTCCACCAGAAGAAGATCTGACCGAGGACAATGCCCGCGACGATGAGCATGGGTGCTGGTGAAAGGCCCACAACGTCAAAGGGCGCCCCGTTCTCGGCGAAGAAGGGTCCCCAGGAGTTGAGGTTGTTGAAGCCGAGGGTGAGCATGACCACGGCTGCGCCGATAAGGACCGCGGCGATGGCATCGATGCGGATGCCGGCGTCTCCCTTGGCGGAGGTGAGCCGGGAGCTTAGGATGAACACCGCGACAGCGAGCACGAAAACAATTCCGAACACCGGGCGCCATCCGATGAGGGTGCCCGGTGCACCGCCGTCGAAAAAGGCCGTCACACCCGAGATGGCGCGCGCTGAGCCGAGGGCACCGATGCTGATCACCGTGGTAATTCTCCGCGATGAGCGCCACCAGTGAGGGGACGATGACGGCGGCGGAGGCGCCCGCGACGGCCTGCCCCGCGATCGCCCAGTCCACCGAAGGCGAGAGCAGCATCATTGGCGCGGACACCCCGAAGGAGACGATGACGATACGGAAGATGAGGACCCAACCCACGCGTTGGCCGAGTTTCGCGCCGGTCATCACCAGCGTGGCCACTGCGAGGCCGTACACCACGATGGTGGAGCTGATGGTCGTCGGTGGAACGCCGAAATCCCCCACCATGCCTCCGAGCGACACGGGCAGCGCGGTGACGTTGAATGACATGAGAACCTGCCCGAGGAAAGGGCCCACCATCGGGATTCAGGAACGGTGTTCGTCGTGATGGGGTACAGCTTGAGTGTTCACGGTGTTTTTCCTAACGTGTGGCGACTTGGACGGAGGAGGCGAAGAGATTGAGGCCGAGTGCCCGGGACAGCCGCGCGATGACACGTTGACCGCGTTCGCTGTTCCCCGCTGAATCCAGGGGAGGGGAGAATGTGGCCACGGCCCCCTTGCCCGGGGCCACGGCGACGATTCCACCCGACACACCCGACTTGGCGGGCAGACCGATCTCGAACAGCCAATCTCCGGATCCCTCGTACATGCCCGTCGAAGCGAGGACAGCGAGGGTGTCGCGGCACACCCGGGCGGAGACGACGCGCTCCCCGGTGAGCGGATTGACGCCGGCGTCGGCAAGCGTGGCTCCCATGACGGCGAGGTCGCGCGCGGTAACCAACAGGGAGCACTGTCGGGTGTAGATGTCCACGACACCGAGCGGGTCAATGTCGATGCGCCCGTAACTCTGCAGCAGCCGCGCGAGCGCCTTGTTGCGCATGTTGGTCTCTGATTCGGAGCGGTAGACCTCATCATCCACAACCAGTTCTCGCCCGGCGAAGTCCGAGAGCGTGGCGCGGATCCCCTCCCACTTCTCATCGAAGGTGCACCCGGGCGTCAGGGCGGTGGTGGCCAGGGCTCCCGCGTTGACCATGGGGTTCATCGGATGACCGTGATTGAGTTCAATTGCCATCACCGAGTTGAACGGCAGTCCGGTGTTGTTCACCCCCACCCGCTTATGGACGGCCTCGTGTCCGAACGCCTCGCACACCAGCGCGTAGACGAAGGCCTTGGAGATCGACTGAATGCTGAACAGGGTGTCGGTGTCACCCACGGCGTGCGTGGCACCCGCTGATTCGACCACGCAGACACCGAACAGGTTCGGGTCGGCGTCGGCGAGCGCAGGGATGTAGTCGGCGACTGCCCCGGCCGTGTGGTTGCGGTAGCGCGTATAGGCGGCCGTCACCAGTTCATCGACCCTCCCGCGGGAGGGCAGCGAGCCGGTGGAGACCTCCTGCTTGATGTCGGGAATATCCAGGTGCATGGAGCTGCTCCCCCTGTTGCTGAGCGGTGTGAGTATCGGCTCAGATTACTCCAGAGTGTCTGACACCGCTGTGACGGGGCGGTATCCTTGGTCCCATGTTTCTCACCGCCGCGCGTATCGACGCCCCCCTCACCGGCGTCGAACCGTATGTTGCGGACCTGCCCGCCGTACGTGCCCTCCAGGAATGGCCGTTGCGGTTCACACGTCCGGTCACCGTGATTACCGGGGACAACGGTGCGGGCAAGTCCACCCTCGTGGAGGCGTTGGCGGTGGCGATGCGCATCAACCCCTCGGGCGGGTCGCGTCATGTGAGGTTCGGCAGGGAGGATGCCGTGTCCTCTCTCTATAGAAGCATCACCGTGACCCGCGCCTTGAACCCGGAGGATGCGTTCTTCCTGCGCGGGGAAACCATGTTCACCATGGCCGGCTTCTACGAGGCACTGGGCCAGCCGCCGGGTTCCATAAAGATGGATGATTTTCTGCACATGAGTCACGGGCAGTCGCTGATGACACTGGTCCAGCGCCGTTTCGGGGCAGGGGGGCTGTTCATCCTCGATGAGCCCGAGGCTGGGCTGTCCATCCTGCGCCAGTTGGAACTCCTGGGCAAACTGCATCACCTGGCAGGAAAAGGTTCACAGATCATCATGGCCACGCACTCGCCGGTGCTCATGGCGATTCCCGGCGCGCAGCTTCTTCAGGTATCCGACGATGGCATCACCGAGGTGGATTTCGAGGACTGTGAGGCGGTGCAGGCGGCGCGGGAGTTCGTCGCGGATCCGCGGGGAACAGCCGGCTACCTGGTGGGGGATGAGTAGGTGTTCCTCCGTAGGTACCTGCTTCTCGACGCCCCGACGAAGGCTCCCCCACCCTGGATCGCCACGGTCCCGGCGTTCCGGGTACTCAAGCAGCACAGGGCGCTTGACTTCCGTGCCCCGGTCACCATCTTGACCGGAGAGAACGGGGTGGGAAAGTCCACCCTGTTGGAGGGCATCGCGATCAGCTGCCATTTCAATGAGCGGGGCGGGCCCTTCGGTGCGCAGGCGGCGGGCAGATCGAATCCCTTGCGCGATATCGCTGATGTCGTCCGGAGCAACCGCCCGATGGACGGGTACTTTCTTCGCGCTGAGTCTCACTTCAACGTCGCCTCCGACTACGGTGACAGCGCGCCGGGGGTGTCCAACCTGCACCACATGTCCCATGGCGAATCGGTGATGCAGGTCGTGCAGCATGCCTTCCACGGCAACGGACTCTATCTTCTCGACGAGCCCGAATCCGGCCTCTCCATGATCCGCCAGATGGCTCTGCTGGCTGAGCTTCACGCGGTGGCGCAGGCGGGTGCGCAGGTCATCGTCGCCACGCACTCGCCGGTGCTGCTCGCCCTCCCCGGCGCCGAGATCTGGGAGTTCGGCGTCGATGCCACGTTCCGGCGCGGCGTGCCCGTGGAGGCGACCGTCCCGTTTCGTGCGCTGCGGGACTTCCTTGATGATCCCCACGGGATCGCCGATTATATGGTGGGGATTACCGATGACTGATGTACCTGACGTTCTCATTGACTGCGACACCGGCATCGACGATGCTCTCGCACTGATCTATCTGGCGGCCCTCCATAAGCGCGGGGAGATCCGTCTTGTGGGAGCCACCACCACCGCGGGCAATGTCGGCGTGGAGCAGACGGCGATCAACACCGGGTGGGTGCTCGACCAGTGCGGCGTGCCCGAGATTCCCGTGGTCCCCGGATTGCCCGGGCCACGGCATGTTCCGCTGGTCACGACCCCGGAGACACACGGGGAGCACGGCCTCGGCTACGTCGATCCGGGCCAGGTGGAGGTGCCTGCCGGTGATTGGCGGCGCTTATGGAAGGGGGCGCAGTTACGCCACATCATCACCGGCCCCGCGACCAACCTCGCGGCCTATGGCCCTGTCCCGGGGGCGGCCCTCATGGGTGGTGCCTACCTTTACCCCGGCAACACCACGCCGACGGCGGAGTGGAACACCTGGGTGGATCCACACGCGGCGAAGCAAGCATTTGCCCAGGCCACGTCACCGATCACAGTATGCTCCCTCGGTGTGACCGAGCAGTTCACCCTTGATCCGGCCTCACTGTCCATGCTTATCCACGCCCTCGGACCCATCCCCATAGCCCGCCACCTGCCCGAGATGCTGCGCTTCTATTTCGAGTTCCATGAAAAGCAGGGGGAGGGCTACCTCGCGCAGATCCATGACCTTCTCACCTGCATGATCTCGCTGGACACGGTCCCCTACTCCGGTTACGAGGCGACGGTGGACGTTGAGGCGGACTCCCCGTTGCTGCGCGGCACCACGGTCGCCGATGTTCGCGGGCACTGGGGCCGACCGCGAAACGCCCTCATCGTGGATACCGTGGACATCGCCGCCGCCCACGCGGAACTCCTCCGCGCGGTGTCGCCGCCGTTCCCGCCCGCCGCTCCATGAGTTTAAGTTGGCTGGAAACAGCGCATCGCTTTGGACATCACCGATTTTTGATCCACCACGGTTGCAAAGCAGCAGCACACCCATGCGGTGAGGGTAGCCTGGTCTGGCAAATGATCACCGACGAAGGACATCAATGACGACACCGGAAGAACTCCTCGCTGCGCGCTATGGCGCACCCACCCAGTGGACGCCACCGGAGTGGAATGACACCCTCGACCTGCTTCACCGACACCGTTCGGTGCGTAAATGGTTGAATGAGCCGGTGGATGAGGACACGATCCGCACCATCATCTCTGCGGCGCAGTCGGGGGCGACCTCATCGAATAAGCAGGTCATCTCCGTCATCGCCGTGCGCGACCCGGAGCTGAAGAACGGTCTGGCCACGATCACCCGCCAGATGTACCCGCATCTTGAGCAGGTGCCGGTGGTGCTGATCTGGCTCATCGATTACTCGCGGATTCGTGCTGTGGCAGCCCGCGAGGATCTGCCCACCGGTGCGCTCGACTACCTCGATGAGGTGGGGCTCGGTTTCCTCGATGCGGGGATCGCGGCGCAAAATGCGGCCATCGCGGCTGAGTCGCTGGGCCTGGGCACCCTCTATCTCGGTTCCGTGCGCAACGATGTGGAGGCGGTGCAGGAACTGCTCGGCATTCCTCCGGAGATCGTGCCCGTTGTTGGCCTGGAGGTGGGACACCTCGATCCTTCCGAGCCCGCGGGCATCAAGCCGCGCCTTCCGCAGGAGGCGATCGTGCACTGGGACACCTACTCCGCGCCCGATCCCTTGCTTATCGACGCCTACGACCAAGCCCTCAACACCTACTACTCCCGCTACGGGCAGCATCAGTTGTGGTCGCGGCAGACGGCGCACAGGGCGGCGTCGGAAAGCGTGACCAAAACCAACAGGCAGTTCCTGCGGCGGGTGCTGGAGCGCGCCGGGTTCGGGTTGAAGTAGGAATCGTTCTCCTTGCGTTTCGACGACCTAGTCGAACCACAAGCTGATCAGCTGCCCCAGTGCAGGATCGTTGAAAACAGTTACTTGATCAGCGGCGACGGCGAAGGCATGGATCATGTCGGGATTGTCGGTATGGGCAGGGGGAACGCGGAGGAGAAGGTCCGCGTCGTCCTCCTCACCGCCGAAGGCGAGGACCTCCACACCCCAGGCGGTGTTCCAACTCTTCAGTGCCAGTGCCATTTCGCCTGGTTCCGCGACATTCATGCAGCCACGCCATTCGCAGGCCGCGACCGTGGTCCAGGTGGGGCAGCTGATTGCCACTAATCCCCAGTTGTCCTGCTCAGCATAGATGCTTTCGAGGCTTTCGACCGCCTCGATCGGCTGGGGTTCGCGTCCCTCGCCGAGCAGGTCAGACGGGATGATCGTCTCGGACAGGGTGCTCAGGCTGTCACCGTCGTCGGTGATCGCCTCAATATCCTGGTCCTCGATGTCAGCGTCCCCGTTCCACCATCCCCAGGTGATCAGGGACCAACCGGGTAGCTGGGATGCCACCAGCTCCAGTTGTTCAGGGGTGGGCAGGGTGAACTGCTCGAAGAAGACGTAGGTTAGGCCGCGAAACTCGAGGTGATCGTTGATGGCGGGGAAGAGATCGCTGTGAAACTCGGTGGGAAGGTCAGACACTGGAGTGCTCTTTCTGTGGTTTTATGGAGATCAGCTGTGGGAGGCGGAGATGCGCTTCGCCTGCTCGTTGGCGATGGTCGTGATCAGGTCCACGTCAACAGTGTCGGGTGCGGCGACAGTAAAAGTGATGCCGTCGGTGGTCGCGGTGACCATGGTGATGCTCTGCCCGATTGCCTCGCCGCTCAGGGCGGCGTTATTCAGACTTACGTCGTTGAGCGTCACATTCGCGGAGACCAGGACCTCGGCACCATCGACGGTGATATCCGCGGGGAGGGTGCTGTAGCGCATGGCACCCTGGTCCGCGGATTCTGCTGTGCTGCGGGTGAATTCGGTGCATTCGCTGAGACTGGCCGGATAGATCTGAGGATCTACCGGGACCGAGGTGATATTGACAAACACCGCATCGGAAGCATTGGCGATGCTGCTGTAACCTGCGGTTGCCGTGGTGTCGGTCGGCTCCATCATCCAATCGAGAATGGTGAGCGAGTCGATGGCAACGCCCTCGCATTGCGACGGCTCGAAAATGCTGTCCGCGATCGGCAGACCTTCTTCGGCGCCGCCTGCTGTAAGGATTTCGCTGAGTGAAGGTTCGCCTTCTTGGGCGGGCGGGGTGTACTCGAATCCCTCGGGGGTGAGGGAGGTATCGACGATGAGTTCCGATAGCGCTGCGGACTTCTTTTGGGTGCTGGTTGCGCTGTTGGTACTTGAGCTTGAGGATGTCACTTCGGTGGACGAGTTCTCGCTGCTACAAGCAGTGAAGAGCAGTGCAGTGGCGGATAGTGTCAGTGTAGTCAGGCAGGAACGCGTGGGGAATCTCATGGTTCAGTAGGTCGTCTATCCTCTAGTTGGCCAGGCTGGAAGCCAATGTGCAGGATCAGCATAAGCGTTTGTTGCCAGTGGTGCTTAAGTTATGGGTGGGAGTAGTGCGAAAGTGGGTATTTCACCGGTTGGGAGTGCGGAACGTGTTCCCCCTGAATTGGGGTAACAGCTCTTATTCATCAGATTTTCACCCTGCACACAGATATTTCCAATGATAGCGTCCGTTCACTATGAGAGGCCAACGAAAAAAAGGAACGCTTTCACTGGCGCCATTATCGCAACTGTACTGATAGCAACAATGGTGGCTACGCCGGTCGCGTACGCCGATGTATTTCATGGTAAGTGGATTCGCGGGGCGATAGCGGAGACCTACCTCAGGTTGGGAGGGCATTCCGCCTGGGGAGATGCCATCAGTGATGAGACACCCGGAGCCCGCGGAGGGTTAAACCAGCATTTTCAGAATGATGCCTCAATCTTCTGGAATGCGGACGTCTCCGGTGGAGTGGCACGGCAGGTTGGTGGACTCATCAGATCCAAGTGGGAGGAAAAGGATTGGGAGCGCGGCTATCTGGGGTATCCCACCACTGACGAAACAGCGCTGCCGAACCGCACGGGCCGCTTCAATCACTTTGAAGGGGGTTCCATCTATTGGAGCCCGGAGACAGGGGCGCATCCCGTATCTGGAGCCATCAAGGAATACTGGAGTACACAGGGCTGGGAGAATTCACCGCTTGGGCTACCCACGTCGGATCCTGGACTTGATGTCTTGGACGCGACAGGTGTCCAGCATTTTGAAAATGGTGACGTGCGGGTGGGACTGCGTTCCCTGACTCCTCTGCCTGTGAGCGACAAGAAGCCGCATTCGAGCTACCGCGTTGTTGTACCTATTTTTCCGGTCGATTTCTCTGCTGGATCGAAAACAGCTCATCTTGGACCAGAGGGGTTGAATCAGCATGTGAAACGTGCTTTCTCCACATTGTTCCCCTACTCCAGTTGCCCGACAAGAATCACGGTTGGCTCCACCTGCGAACTCACAGCCATGGGCGGACTGCAGGAGACGGTGAAGGTATCCACGATCGCTGATGACGGCTTCGCGTTGACTACCACGGCAGGATCTCCTGAAGGCGCAGGGAGAACGACCACCTTCACGTTCACTCTGGTATCGAGCAGATCGACAGATGCCGATTTGGTATTCCCCAATTCCGCCTCGCAGATACTATTCGGAACCTCGGAACCGACGACATCCTGGGTGTCACTGAGCGTTGAGTCATTCGGGCCGATTGCGACTGCACAGTGGTCTGGCCCCTTCAACAATCGACGGATCGGTGCCGCTTCCTGGGCGAAGATGGGCGGGAACATCCTTTCCGCGACGGACAATATGAAGACCGTGTATCTGGTGGAGGGAATCGAGGAGGACTCTCTCGCGGGTGTTTCCGCCTCACCTTTTGAAGAACAGCTCTCACCGACCATGACGTCATTTGAGGAGCGTACTTCCCCGGTGCCGTCTGAGCTTCTTCCACTGGAAGAATGCGCCGTCGCGGGATGCGAGGTTGAATAAATGATAAAGCGACATGCCCTTACCCTCGGAACCGCACTTGTAGCGCTACTCGTGGCACCTTCCATAGCCAATGCCACGCCAGGTAGCGATGGTGGCGTCAGTGCTGCCGTGTGTAACTACAGCCGGCCCCAGATTCAATTGGACACCTCCGGTGGGAGGGATCCGTTTGTTTTGAAACCACTGGTACAGGCTGGATAAGAACCGACGTGGCGAAAGTCTACGGAATCTACAACCGATCGGCTTCTGACGTTGCTGTGGCTTTCAGGCTTCCGGAAGGAAATGTGTTTTGGCAAGAGACAATCGCCGCCGGAGCCGTGAGAACTCTCGATGTTGATCGTGCTCGTTCGAGAGTCATTGAGATGGTGGTGGGCACCCCATCGGCAACCTCCGGGCAGGGGCAGGGGATCATACAGGAAGGATCTGCTGTCTCCTTCTACAACAGCGCCTTTCTCTCGCAGGGAACGCTGGGGTTTGACGTTTTCGACGATAAAGCGAAGCTGAAATCGGTCAATCAGAACAGCGGATTTGAAGATCGACTGGATGCGTCCTTCGTTGTTCGGGCCGGCCTGTCCGACCCTTCGTGTGTCAGCCTCCAGAGCGCTTCATATCCAGGGGTTTACCTTCAGGCTGCAGCAGCAACTGCGGGTGGGGTGGTGCGGACCTCATCACCTGTGGCTAATCGCGCGACATGGTGTGTGACTGAGGTGAATAGCACACAGGTTCGTCTACGGCTCGCCGATGGCACCGGACGTTGGCTGGAGAACACCGGCCTGGGATCAGTGGGGTTGAAGTCCAACTCCTCAAATAGCGGATTGTGGCGGCTTGACCGCGGATTGGCGGACCCGCAGTCATGAGATGCAATAAAACAGTTAAGTCGTGGTTCCGTTGCGTGGTGGGCACGGTAGCCTTCATTGCAGTTCTTTTCGGTGCTGTATTCACCCACGGCGTTCCCGAAGCGCGCGCGCAGGAGCTTCCGACTGCTGCACGCCAACTTGCAGTCAATGCTGCCATGGGTCCTCTCCCGAATGCGGCTGCGGCTGGTATCGCAGCATTGGCGGACGGCGGCGAAGGACTTCAGGAGTTCGCTGATACCGGATATGTGGAAGCACAGAAGGCTGATCTTGAACGAATCTTCGCCTTTCTGGTGAAAGTTACGGGACCAACGGCGGGTGCTGAGGCAAACCGGATTCTTGAAACCGGAAACGTCGATGAAATGCTTGAGTTCATCGACTCCGGGTGGGAGTCGCTTCAGCTGATTGATGACCGTGCAACGGTGACAGCTCTGAGCGAAGGTGACCCGAACGATGTTGTTACCCAATGGGCGCAGGAGGCGTTGGCTGGCGGTGATGAGGCCGTCACCGCTTTCATCTCTTCAGGTCAGTTTGAGGCCGAATCCCACGATAAGCGGCGTTCCCTGTACGAACTAGCTGCTTCCCCGTTGCCATCTGTTGCGTCGGGTTCTCAGTACGCACTGACGAGTGGTTCGGATCAGGTGATCACCGAGTTCCTCGAGTTCGGACAGTTCGCGGCAGCGGCCGCGGATCAGGAAGTACTCGACGTTTCAGCATTGGTGGATCGTGTACGTTCTGAAACCGACGCCGCGATCGACGCCTACAACGATGCTGTAGAGAACGGAAAACAGGCAGAACGTTCTGCAGAGGCGGCCCGGTTGGCCACGGAGCGTTCGCGCGACCATGCGCTGGCTGCCGGCGCGGCGGTGAAGAAGGCGGAGGCTGGAGCACAACAAGCTGGTGAAATGGCGAGGTTGGCGGGGCAGTCCGCCGACGAGGCGGTTGCTGCGGCGGATGAAGCCCAGGCGGCGATGATACGCACTGCGGAAGCTATGAACCGTGCAGCGGCTGGTGCAGCTCAAGCTCAGCGCTATGCAGCCACTGCCCAACAACATGCGGCAGCAGCTTATGGTGATTCGAGGGTTGCTGCGGATGCTCGCAAGGCCGCTGAAGAAGCGGAGCGGTTGGGCGGGTTGTCCAGGGATCTTTCCTTGATCGCTGCGAAAACGGCGGAGACACAGTTTCACGCTAATAATGCCAGTGCTGCAGCCGGTAATGCCGCATCGAATGCTGACGCGGCGGCGGCCGCGGCAGAGCAGGCATCGTCGGCGGCTGGTCTAAGCGAACAGGCAGCTGCGGAGGCTCGAGAGGGTGCTGCTGTGGCACGTGCGGCCGCCTCACGTGCGCGTGCAGCATCCAATCGAGTCAACGATCTCATCGTTCAGGTAGCCGGGAAGGTCGATGAGGTTCAGGCTGCGGCCGTCGAGGCTGAATCCCAGGCTAAGTTTGCTGCGCAGGCTGCCTATGAAGCGGTTGCCCATGCAGGTGATGCTTCCGTCGCTGCTCAGAAAGCTGGTGAATCTGCGCAGAAAGCGCAGCAGGCTGCGGATGCAGCGGAAGCGACAGCGACTCTGGCGTTGGAAATCTCTCGACTTGCTGATACTGCCCGGGAAAAACTCTTCACCGACGAACGTGAACAACGATACGAACAAGCTCATGCGAATGCTCAGGCAGAAGAGAACGTTAAGCGGGATGAAGCGGAGAAGGAAAGAGCGAAGAAGAACTGGCGTGCCTCCGGAGACCGGATTGTTGAGCTGGCCGAGGATCTGGATGTGGATCTTGAGGACCACACGGAGGAACTGTATTCGAAGACATTGGAACTGGTGCAGTATGCGCCGGAACCGGTTCGAGGTGCCGCGGCGGTGGTGATGACCTCCGGCACCGACGAGGCCATCATTGAGTTCGCAGTCAGCGGTTATCCCTTTGCACTAGGTCAGTATGAGTGTGTGTGATCAACTCTTTGTAGGCCGATTCAGCAGAGAATCCCGGCCATCTCAGCGGCAGGTTTCCGGCCAGAAAAGCGCAGAAACCAGCCACCCAATCCACACCAAGTCACGACCGCCCAAATCCCCCACAAAGACACCCACCCCAAAGCAAAAGGGCCACAGGTCCACCACTGTTAGCTAAGTTCCTTCCTTGACGCTTCTCAATCCATTTCACAAGCAGAAGCGCTAAGACAACCGGAGGAACCCGAAAGAAGATGGCAGTACCCATGACCACTGTTGAAAGTATCAGAAGACTTGACTCCCAAGGAGTATCCGGCCGTGAAATCGCCCGCCGACTAGGGATAAGCCGAGACTCGGTGACCAAATACACCAGCATCGATGATTTCTCCCCACAACCTCCCACCCCAACCCGACGCCCCGGAGCCAAAACCCTCAACGGACTTCACACCACCATCGAAGAATGGCTCAACGAAGACAAAACCCGCCCCCGTAAACAACGACACACCAGCAAACGAGTCTTCGACCGGCTCGTGGAGGAATACGACTACCAAGGCTCGTATTCGCCAGTGCAACGATTCATCAAAGCCTGGAGAGAAAACCAACGCATTCCCAGCCAGGGATACCTCGAACTAACATGGCACCCCGGCACAGCCCAGGTGGACTTCGGACAAGCCGAAGCCATCATCGCCGGTGATCGTCTCGCCCTGCACATTCTGATCGTGACATTCCCGTATTCAAACATGCGCTTTATCCAGGGATACCGCGGCGAAACCGCCGAATGCGTCTGCCACGGACTACGCACCATCTTCGAACACATCGGTGGTGTACCCCAACAACTAATCTTTGATAACGCCACCGGCGCAGGACGCCGTACCGGTACACACATCATGGAGTCGACGATGTTCTCCGCATTCAAGCTCCACTACAGAACCACCGCCCGCTACTGCAACCCCTATTCCGGAAACGAAAAGGGAAGCGTCGAAAACGCCGTTGGATTCCTCCGCCGAAATTTCATGGTCCCCGAACCGGTCACCACATCTTTACGCAGCCTGAACACGACTTTCCTCAACAAATGCCAACACCTAGCACAGCAGATCCACTATCGTAAGAAGCAGCCGATCGCCGAGCTATTCACCGAAGATCGTGAAGCCTTTATCGATCTCCCCGGAATCGGGTTTGACCCTGTGCGCTATGAAACCCGTAAAGCCAACAACACCGGAACGATCACCGTCGATGATAATTTCTACCTCGCAGGACCCGCGTTCCACAATCGGTTGCTCACTGTTGCTATCCGCCATGAACCGGCCCGGGTTCTGTGCCGCTTCTATGCGGGGAGCGACTCCTCGGTGAGGGCCGCGTAGTAGGTCGCCTCGAACTCGTCGGGGCTGACCATTCCAAGGCTACCGTGAAGCCTTCGGTTGTT
>NZ_LT821238.1 GCF_900169525.1 Corynebacterium pacaense | reverse complement strand
GATCAGCTTGAGCGTGGAGCACGAGTTCTACAGCGCGCTGCTTGAGCTCGACAGTGTATTTGGTGGGCATGTAAGGGTTTCCTTTTCCAATTTCCTACCCTCCATTAAACCCGGGGCGAACCACCCTTCATGTGGGGACTTATGAGGCGGCGGTTGCTAACCTATACCGTCGACTCTTTAACCAGACTGGTTACCATGATTTAAACTTTCACATCTACCGCCTGCACCTGTCTGACGCGGCCGTTATTAGACCGGGCATTTTCCCTGAATTATCTAACTTTGTGGGTGACGTGGATCTTGATGAGGTCTGCCCACTGCCAAATCAAGTAACGCGCTATGTCAATATCCATGAGGACGAAGGCTCAATCTCGCTTGCAGTAAGGCGGAATGCAATCCTTAGGGTCCAAAGCGTAAAACTCCTTGACTTACCCATTGATCCAACGGAAGTGGAGACGATTAGGCGGCAGATCGAGAAAGCAGACGCTCTGCCCCCTCGATCACCACGCAAGAATATGCTTGGGAGGTTTATGGACCCGCAACCAAACCGCATAACCGAGGGCCATCGGATCGCAATAAGACTGCGTACTGCGATTCCATGGCGTATCCGAGAGCACTTTGATGGCGGTGTAATGGGACAACTCGACGAAACCATCGAACCGGAGATCTGGGCACACTGGTTATTAGGAGTGCGAGAATTGGTGATTAATCCAAGTAGCGTGTTGGACACGCTAAGAGCTCAGCCATGGGTGACGGTAAAGCACTCTGAATGAAGGGGATTCTGGGTCAATGTTCAAGAGGCTTATCAGGATAAATCCATTAATAAATTATTTTAATGGTGCTGTTGCAAAGTTGGGCCAGGGTCGAAAAGCCCAACCTCAAGACATCAGTTGTCCTTGCTCCGGGGTGCTTAAGCTGTCTCGAATATCCGGCTGACGATCACCGCGTCTGGGTTCGGGTGCCCGTAGGCAAACATCGTGCCCTGGCCCTTCCGTAATGAATGCATCGCTTCCATCCCTTTCAACGTCCGGTAGGCGGAAATTCGGTTTTTGAACGCTCCCTTCGGCCCCAGGATTCTTTTAAGTCGGCCATGATCTCCCTCGATAACGTTGTTCAGGTATTTCACCTGCCGGTGCTCCACCGTCTGAGGGCAGATTCCCTCCGCCTTCAGATCGGATATTGCCTTGGCCAGAGCTGGTGCCTTGTCGGTGTTGATGACCCGCGGGGACCCGGCTGTCGTATTCGATCGCAGCGTCTTGGCCAGGAAACGCTTGGCCGCCGCGACACTGCGCTTCGGGGAGAGATAAAAGTCCAGGGTCTGCCCACCGGCGGTAATAGCCCGGTAGAGATAGCACCACGTGCCGCCGACCCGAATATAGGTCTCATCCACCCGCCAGGACCGGGCCTGCCAGTCGGGTACCTGTCAAGCCCCGGGTTTTGTAGAGGGTGATTTACTTGTCGATCAGGCCGCGTAGGCCTGATACTTCTGCCATTCCTGGTGAACTTCCTTCGGCGGGCGATGAGCCAGTGCGGAGTGCAACCGGCG
>NZ_LT821237.1 GCF_900169525.1 Corynebacterium pacaense | reverse complement strand
ACCGCCGGTTGCACTCCGCACTGGCTCATCGCCCGCCGAAGGAAGTTCACCAGGAATGGCAGAAGTATCAGGCCTACGCGGCCTGATCGACAAGTAAATCACCCTCTACAAAACCCGGGGCTTGACATCTAGCTATGTTCGCCTGTGCCGGGGGGAGTGCCGGTGCCATCGGTTCACCGCACCATCGCCGGTCGGGTTATCGGTGAGACTCAGGGTATGGCCTTGTCGCTTTTGGATTATATGGCTGAAACCACGACCGCAGAAGACGGGTTGATAGGCAAACGTTGGGAGAACGTGGGTCTGGTTCTTGGTAAGCTCCACCGACTTTTAGCCCGGTACCCGTCATACCGGCCGTCACTTCGACCAGCTACAGGGATCATCGACGTTGCACGGGCACGGTTCCGCTTTGACAAGCTGATCGACGACTACCAGCGTCTGGACTCTCTGAGTTCGGATCAGCAGTGGGCGCGCTGCATTCTGCTGTGCAACGCCGCTCGCTGTTATCGAAGGCACAGGCGATCCTCGAAAGTCTCCCACTGTTGGGAATGCAAATCCTGCACGGTGATTTCGCCTCGCCGAACCTGCTAATGAGTAAAGAGAAAGTTGCAGCGGTCATTGATTTTCAACCACCAGCACCTCAATACCCTGTCTGGGAAATCGCCCGTATTGGATGCGACCCGCACACCATCATGGCTGATGGTGACTGGCTGACCGGGCTGGCCCGATTGCTTGGTGCCTACCGACAATAAAACCCTGCGGCCGTCTCCGTCGATTTACTGTCCACGGTCTCCGTAGGCTGCGCTTACACCATGGCATTGTCAAGCCCCGGGTTTTGTAGAGGGTGATTTACTTGTCGATCAGGCCGCGTAGGCCTGATACTTCTGCCATTCCTGGTGAACTTCCTTCGGCGGGCGATGAGCCAGTGCGGAGTGCAACCGGC
>NZ_LT821236.1 GCF_900169525.1 Corynebacterium pacaense | reverse complement strand
ACGGGATCAGCTTGAGCGTGGAGCACGAGTTCTACAGCGCGCTGCTTGAGCTCGACAGTGTATTTGGTGGGCATGTAAGGGTTTCCTTTTCCAATTTCCTACCCTCCATTAAACCCGGGGCGAACCAGACCCCATGAACGACGTGGGCGACCTCGGCGGCGCAGGGCTCCGTGGTGTTCTTCGGTGACTCCATTACCGATGGTCACTCATCGACCGTGGACGCGAACCTGCGGTATCCAGACCAGGTAGCCGACCGCCTCCTGGAGCGGCCCGAAGCACAGCAATGTGGCGTGCTCAACTCTGGTATCAGCGGAAACCATCTACTGACCGATGCTGGCACGCAAGGCGTCTCAGCGATGGCACGCTTTGAAAACGATGTGCTGGATCAGCCCGGGGTCCACACCGTGGTGCTCCTGGAAGGCATCAATGACATCGGTAACAGCGAGGGCGCAGTGGAACCAGAACAGCTGATCAATGTCTACCGCCAATTCATCGAGCGAGCACACGACCACGACATTCGCGTAGTCGGTGCCACGATCACACCTTATGAAGGAGCCGACTACTACACCGAAGCCGGCGAGGAGGACCGCCAGGCAGTCAATGAGTGGATCAGGAACTCAGGTGAATTCGACGCCCTTGCTGATTACGAGGCTGCGGTCCGCGACCCCGACAACCCGAGCAGGCTCCTTCCCGCATTCAATCCGGGCGACAACCTACATCCGAATGACGAGGGCTACGCGGCGATGGCCGACGAACTAGATCTTGAGGAGATCTGCGCCAGCTGATCGGTCAGCTATTGGCTCCGCCACCTATACCCAGAACATGAGCTACTGCACTGCTATTGGCAGGTCATCGACCGGTTCCAGCCCGTGCTGGAGTTGCTGCGCCCGACCTTCGAGGGCGATCGTGACATGATGTCGGTCAGCCACGGCACCGCGATCCGCACCATCACCACCTACACCACCGGGGTGGACGGCGGCTTCTCCGGATACATGACCAACTGCCGCTACATCGTGATTAAATCCGGCGAGGTCGGCTTCGGCCAGGGTGACCTGGTCCGGTGGGCAAATACAGGCAGCAAATAGATTTAGCGGCCCGCTGGTCACAGACCTGTCAGCACATCGCGAACCTGTGGCGGCAGGGAGCTAAACCACTCAGCTTCCCCGCCGGGCTCGGGCAAGAGCTGGCCGTATTCGGTCATGTTCGCACCGGGGATCTCATTGACGTAGACCCAGAGGTGGGCCGCCGGTATTCCCAGTGTCTCGGCGCCCCTGGCGGTGAGCTGTTTTAATAGCCCGGTTTTCTGCTGTTCGGTGCGCCCGGAACGGATATCCGCCCGGATCCAGACGTGGTCCTGAGAAACTTCCCGGCCGGCGAGGAATAACTCACCGGGTGCAAGATCGTTGAAGATCACCTGAACCAGATAGCGCGGGGCGGACGTGACTTCGTGGTGGAGGTCGGTGATCAGCTCAGCGAGTTTCGGGCGCTGCCCCGGTCCGATTGTTCCGGCGGTGGATAAGACGGTGTAGGTCGGCATGAACCTCAATCTACCTACCCAGCACAAAAGCGGCACCCGCATCTAGCATCAGGTGCCGCTTCAGGCGTATTTTAACCCCACTTGAACTGCGGCGCAGCACCTCAACAGTGCACTGTCGTAAAACGAAGAGACAGCCACATCGATCCAAAGGGTGCTGTTGCAAAGTTGGGGCAGTAGGAAGAGCGACGTGAAATAATCACAGCCATGGGTATCTTCTCCGGTCGTCATTTCCCCCGTGACATCATTCTGTGGGCAGTGCGCAGGTCACTGCCGCTACGGGGTGAGCTACCGCGATCTGGAGGAAATGATGACTTCAGCGGGGCGTGCCAGTCGATCACACCACGATTCTCACCGCTGGGTCCAGAAATACGCCCCTGAGCTGGACAAGCAAACACGGTGGTACCGGCAGGTACCTGACTGGCAGGCCAGTTCCTGGCGGGTGGATGAGACCTATATCCGGGTCGGCGGCAGGTGGTGCTACCTCTGATCTGGCGATCACCGCCGGTGGCCAGACCCTGGACTTTTACCTCTCTCCGAAGCTGAACGTGGCCGCAGCGAAGCGTTTCCTGGCCAAGGCCCTCAGATCCAATGCGTCAGCCGGGTATCCCAGAGTGATCAACACCGATAAAGCACCCTCCCTAGACAGGGCAATCGCCGAGTTGAAGTCAGAGGGAATCTGCCCGCCAACAGTGGAACACCGGCAGGTGAAATACCTCAACAACATCCTGGAAGGCGACCATGGTCTGGTTCGCCCCGGGTTTAATGGAGGGTAGGAAATTGGAAAAGGAAACCCTTACATGCCCACCAAATACACTGTCGAGCTCAAGCAGCGCGCTGTAGAACTCGTGCTCCACGCTCAAGCTGATCCCGT
>NZ_LT821235.1 GCF_900169525.1 Corynebacterium pacaense | reverse complement strand
CAACAACCGAAGGCTTCACGGTAGCCTTGGAATGGTCAGCCCCGACGAGTTCGAGGCGACCTACTACGCGGCCCTCACCGAGGAGTCGCTCCCCGCATAGAAGCGGCACAGAACCCGGGCCGGTTCAGGGTTCAAAGCTTTTTCGACAGCTTTGATATTGAGTCGATGCAGAAGTTTGTTTTTGGCGAGAACTGGCACGTCCTGGCTGGCATCGGCGATGACCTTTGCCAGCACAGTAAATCGACCATCAAGGAGACGGTCTGAGTCCTTCGACACGAAATATTCTGCCTCACAGACAGTGACTGCAGTAAGTTTTTCGTTGCCCTGGCCGATAGTGGCGTAAAATTCCTTGGTTTTATCGCTCCGGAAGTCTGTCCTGACGGCAGCAGCCACTGCTTCAGCGAGATCGGCCTGGTCTTGGGCTTCTACTTCATAAATCGCCCTAATCTTGTGAATCTTATCCACAGAAATTTCATCGTCGTTTTCCTTCAGATTGTCTGAAACCTCGCGTATTTCCTTGATCCCTTCAGCTCTACGGAGATAGTGAGTAATCGCGGCAATCAGTTCTGGTGTGAGGATATCGAGGATTGCATTAGCCTCATTCGCAGTGAACGTGGCTTCGAACTCAATGAATTCGCCGACCTTGATCGATTCTGCGTCTGCAAGGGATTTGACGGGTCGTACCTGCTTATAGGCGCGGAGGCCATTCCGAACCCGGTCCATGTAGTAGGCCTGGGAGTAAACGAATTTCCGGCGATCTGCTGCCGCATTCTCATCATTCTTCGCCTGCTCCCGGACATGTTCTCCGGTTGCTTTGAGATCAGCATTGCCGACGAATGGGAGGCTAAGCTTTCCTCCACCGGATATGTCTGCTTTGCCGGATGATCCGCTGCTCTTAGAGGCTGTCGAGGCGATATCAGTCTCTGTGGATTCTAGGATTCCAACCTGATAGATCTCTTGGAGGAGTCCCAAAACGAAATCAGCGTTCTGGTAAACGATCACTGTCGGCGTGGGCAGAGCAGGCAGATTTGTTCCGTCTTTTTTCGGCATACAGTACAACTATCACACTGCTGGGAGACGAAACCCCCATTTAACCCCCAACTAATAACCCGCCGGGTGCTGTTGCAAAGTTGGGGGGGAGAGCCGCAAAAACTCAGTTTCTCATTCTCTGATGGCCGCTGCGTGTGGGCGTTGTTAGGCCGTCTCGAAGACCCGGTTGACGATCACCGCGTCCGGGTTCGGTTGCCCGTGAGGGCAAACATCGTGCCTTGCCCTTTCCGCAATGAGTGCATCGC
>NZ_LT821234.1 GCF_900169525.1 Corynebacterium pacaense | reverse complement strand
ACGGGATCAGCTTGAGCGTGGAGCACGAGTTCTACAGCGCGCTGCTTGAGCTCGACAGTGTATTTGGTGGGCATGTAAGGGTTTCCTTTTCCAATTTCCTACCCTCCATTAAACCCGGGGCGAACCAACCTGCCGGTACCAGCGAGTCTGCTTATCCAGCTCAGGGGCGTATTTCTGCACCCAGCGGTAGATCGTGGTGTGATCGACTGGCACACCCCGCTCGGTCATCATTTCTTCGAGATCGCGGTAGCTCACCCCGTAGCGGCAGTACCACCGCACCGCCCACAGGATGATGTCACGGGGGAAATGCCGACCGGAGAAGATGCCCATGGCTCTGATTATTTCACGCCGGTCTTTCTACTGCCCCAACTTTGCAACAGCACCTTATATATAAGGAGCCCTGTCCGAAAAGGATTCTTAGTGACTATTGGCTGCTGACCGTTTCGACTGCCGACCAGAATCTGGATCGCCAACTCGAGGCGATCGATCCCATCGCTTGAGTGTTAACAGACCAAGTCTCGGGCAAGAAGGGCGCACCCTACTTTGGGCTCGATGAGGGCATCAGTTACCTCCGTGAGGGCGACGATCTCCGGGCATCGTCGATGGGCCAGCTCGCCTGCTCGCTGGTTGATCTTCGTCAGCTGGTCACCCGGATTCTGAGGGAGGGGCCTCGGTCCGCTCCTTTGCGGAGTTCGAGCGCTCCTTGATCCGTGAGTACCAGGCCGAGGGTATCGTGCTGGCCAGGGCCGCCGGCCGATGCAAGGGCCAGGCGAAAAACTCGCGGCCGAGCAGATCGAGAAGGGTCGTGAAGGGTCGTGAAGGTATCGCCGCCGACCTGCTCAGGGGAAAGATCGCCTGCGAACTGGGGATAAGCTGATCCGCCCTCTGCCGAGCGTTCCAGTAGCCAGCTAATGCAGGGACAACCCGGGTGCATTGAGGGATCCACGATGAACTAGCCTGATCAGCAGCAGAACAGGACAGTAAATGACAGAATAAATAATTGAAGCTGAAACCAACTTAATGGAACTAACTCACTCACATTAGATCTCCGCTGCTGCCACAACCACGACGTACCGCCTGGAAGGAACACCTTATGCCGCACTTCGACACCCGACGCACACTCCTAATGAATCCAGAAGCAGCCCGTCAAACACTGCTCCAGAACCTGCCGGCCATCAAAGATGTCACGATCACCGATACCGGAAATTCCATCCACATTGATCGCAAGAGACGACTAACCGCCAACAGGTACGCCATGAACGGCACCGTCAACATCAACGGGGACGAACTCAGCATCAGCCTAGATGGGCTCGGCTCCATGCATGAAAAGTTCGCTTCAGAAATATTGGCCTTACTTCCCGAAGGGGCCACCTACGACCACGGCCTAAATGCAGCTCTAGCGAAGATGGAAAAATCCGCGAAACTGTTCGGTTTCCGCGAAATCAGTACCATCCTGGATGACATGCAATCCGGGGAAGAAATCCAGATGATCACCACCGGTACTCTGGATGACAACCTCGGAATTATCGTCCTCACCAATCTCCGCGCGATCATCAAGGACCGCAAGCTCATGGGCAGTGAGATGAAAGAGATCAATCCCACGTCCATCACGTCCTTGTCAACCGGAAAGAAGTTGACGGGCGAGACAGTGAAGATGACGGTCTCTGGCAGTGATCTAGAGATCACGGCGCTGCCACATGGCCGGGGAACTGAGCTTGCTAATCTCCTGCGCCAAGCGATGGGCGGATCCGCACGGCCCACCGCCTCTGCGGCTCCGGTCGAGACCACCCCTGATCCGGTTGCACAGATTGAGAAGCTGGCCGAGCTTCATGCGGCAGGAATTCTCAACGACGACGAGTTCATGCAAGCAAAAGCAAAGGCACTGGGAATCTAGTCCCCCATCCGAGACGGTGCTGTTGCAACTAGGGTTTTCCGCTTACTAACTATTTGATATCGTGCAGCGCAACACAGGTAGAAGATCCGTCGTTTTCATCAAAAATGCGCGTTTGCAACAGCACCGGTCGTCGGGGCGCGGGCGAGATGGTAGATCCACTAATCATGCACCCCCGAAACGCACCCGAAAAATTGCACAGGCTAACCTAATTTAGGTAAACCTGATTCCGGCGCCGCTGTGTGCGGCGCGCCCACTCCTGCGCGTGGAACGCCGCAGGAGGCAGGTTCATTCACCAAGGACAACACCCACCCGGAGGCACCCGTGTCACACCCTTCCCTCTTCTCCCGGCGCGCGCTCGCTGCCGCGACCTCAATCACCATCGTGATCGGCGGTGCCGCGACCGTCGCACCGGCGGCCATCGCGCAGCAGACGCAGACCACGGTGCCCGCCGCGGATCCGGCAACGGTGGTAACCACCGATCTGAACTGGGGCTTCAAGGAGTCGTGGCGAAGCTACCTCGCCAGCTCCTGGACGAAGGGAACGACGCAGGCATCAGCGGGCGCAAGCGTCAACGAGGATGGAAACTTCAGTTTCCCGCAGTCCGCTGAGTCCACCTACGATCCCGCAGGCGGTAAGGGGGAGATCCGGTTCGGAGGGCGCATCACCTTCGCCAGCGAACTGCACGGATTCAGCATCGTCCTGGAAAACCCCACCATCCGGATCGGCGAGGACGGACAGACCGGGGTGCTCAGCGCCGACCTGTCGGAGCTGGCCGACCCGGGTCAGGAGGGGATCTCCCGGGTCGATGTCGCCTCACTCGTTCTCCCCACGCCCGACGTGAGTGAACAGGAAGGGGAGAAAACTTACACCTGGACCGCGGTCGAAGGAGTCTTCCTGGACACACTCCAGCCGAAGGAACTGAACCGTTACGCGAAACAGAGCAGTGATCCCCTCAGCTTCGCCGTCACAGTGAAGGATGCACCGACCAACCCCGGCGGCGAAACACCGACCAACCCCGGCGGCGAAACACCGACCAACCCCGGCGGCGAAACACCGACCAACCCCGGCGGCAAGTCCGGATTCTTCAGCCGGATCCTCGATCTGCTCCGTCAGCTCACCGCCAGCGTGGGCGGGTGGATCACCTCATCCTAGGGTGGGCCAGACCGCATTCCCGGTCGGGTGGGAGGATTTGTGCGCAAGGGCCAGGGGTGGGGAGGCTTCTCGGATCGTCAGTGCGGGTAATCCGCTTCGTCTGAGTCCGTAGGACTCCATCCCCCTTAACCCGGCCGCTTACGGTTCGCCTCGATCCGGGGCGTCGAGAAGCTGGCTTTCATACGGTGCCACCTGCGCCGTTGTCCAACGGTCCGTCACAGGGTCGGGCCCCGTGACTGCACCTGATGTCCACATAGGCCGCAGCGGGGTGGCGGCACCTCCGGCCAACCCGTGCCAGCCGCGCCCCGGACACGGGGCGGGTGCGGCGGAAAGGGTATATTTTACTCTCATGATCACACATCTTTCCACGCTCTTCCTGCGAACCCTGCGTGAGGACCCAGCAGATGCTGAGGTTCCCAGCCACAAGCTGCTCGTCCGTGCGGGTTATATCCGTCGGGTGGCACCCGGTATCTACTCCTGGCTGCCGCTCGGGCTGCGTGCGCTCCGCAATATCGAGAAGGTCGTGCGCGAGGAGATGGACGCGATCGGCGGCCAGGAACTCCTGTTTCCGGGTCTGCTGCCCCGGGAACCCTATGAGGTCACCTACCGCTGGACGGAGTACGGTGATTCGCTGTTCCGGTTGAAGGATCGCAAGGGCGGGGATTACCTTCTAGGACCCACCCACGAGGAGATGTTCGCCTCCACGGTCAAGGATCTCTACAACTCCTACAAGGATTTTCCGGTCACCCTCTACCAGATCCAAACCAAGTACCGCGATGAGGAGCGGCCCAGGGCGGGCATTCTCCGCGGCCGTGAGTTCGTGATGAAGGATTCCTATTCCTTCGACATGAGCGACCAGGGACTCGAGGAGTCCTACAACAGGCACCGTGCCGCCTATCAGCGCATCTTCGACCGTCTCGGCATTGAGTATGTGATCTGTCGGGCGACCTCGGGTGCGATGGGTGGGTCGGCGTCCGAGGAGTTCCTCGCGGTGTCCGACAACGGCGAGGACACTTTCGTCCGCGCGAGTGATGGTGAGTTTGCGGCGAACGTGGAGGCGGTGATCACGCAGCCGGGTGAGACGCGGTCGATCGAGGGGCTGCCGGAAGCGGTGGTCCATGAGACCCCTGTTGCAGAGACCATCGATACACTCGTGGAGTGGGCAAACTCCATCAACGTCCGCATCGACGACCGCGGGGTGGCTGCAGCAGACACCCTGAAGTGCATCGTGGTCAAGGTACGCGAACCCGGTGCCACGGAGTGGGAGCTGACCGGCATCCTCGTACCGGGGGACCGCGAAGTGGATATCAAGCGCCTCGAGGCCTCCCTGGAACCGGCGGAGGTCGAACTGGCCTCGGAGGCTGATTTCGCGGCAAATCCCTTCCTGGTCAAGGGCTACGTCGGGCCGATCGGCCTGAGCCGCAATGGAGTGCGCGTCCTGGCGGACCCACGGGTTGTCACAGGCACCTCCTGGATCACCGGTGCCGATGAAAGGGAACGGCATGTTGTCGGACTCGTCGCAGGGCGAGACTTCGTACCCGACGGCTTCATTGAGGCGGCGGAGATCAGGGAGGGCGATCCCGCCCCCGCGGGCCAGGGAACGCTGACCCTGCAGCGCGGCATTGAGATCGGCCACATCTTCCAGCTGGGTCGGAAGTACACCGAGGCATTCGACGTGCAGATCCTCGATGAGAACGGCAAACGCGCCGTCCCCACCATGGGTTCCTATGGAATAGGGGTTTCCAGGCTGCTGGCGGTGATCGCTGAGCAGCGCCATGATGAGGCGGGGCTGAACTGGCCGATCGAGGTGGCGCCCTACCAGGTCCACGTGGTCGCGGCGAACAAGGACGCCGCGGCGATGGAGGCCGCCGGCCGCTTCGCCGACGAGCTGTCCGCCACCGGTCTCGACGTGCTTTTCGACGACCGGGCCAAGGTGAGCCCGGGTGTGAAGTTCAAGGATGCCGAGCTGCTCGGCATGCCGTACACCCTGGTGCTCGGCCGCGGTTACGCCGCAGGAACGGTGGAGGTGCGCGTCCGTGGGGGCGAGACGGTGGAGATCCCGGCCGAGAATGCCGTGGACACCCTGCTCGGGCTCATCCGCGGCTAGCGAGGACGACCGCCAGGGCCCAGCCGGTCCGCCTTCCGCGCGGTGTTCTGCCGCGCTGGAAGGGAGAACAACTGCACGCACCCTGCGATCCGGTACCGAACATGGTCGCCGGGTTGCAGGGTGCGTGTAGTTCTTCCCGCTGCGGGTGGGACCGCGGAGCCTAGAGATGCTCCCCGGTACCGAGCTCGATGCCCAGACCGGGCACCGCATTGATCAGATCCCGGGTGTAGGCCTGCTCGGGGTTGTTGAAGATGTCATCGGTGCGGCCCGCCTCCACGATCCGACCCTTCTGCATGACCACCACATCGTCCGCGGTCTGACGTACCACCGCCAGGTCGTGGGTGATGAAGAGGTAGGTGAGTTCCAGATCGGACTGCAGCTCGGCGAGGAGCCGCAGGATCTGATTCTGCACCAGTACATCAAGTGCGGAGACGGCCTCGTCCAGCACGATCACCTCGGGATTGAGTGCCAGCGCGCGGGCGATGGCGATGCGTTGGCGCTGACCCCCGGAGAGCTCGTTGGGGTAGCGGCGCATGGTCGATCGAGGCATGGAAACCATGTCCAGGAGCTCGGCGACGCGATTCTCCCGCGCCTTGCGGTCACCTCCGACCTTGTGGATCACCAGTGGTTCCTCGATGCACCGGTAGATCGAGTACATCGGATCGAGGGAACCGTAGGGATTCTGGAAGACCACCTGAAGCTTGCGCCGCATGGCGAACAGTTCCCTGGCGCCGAGGGTGGACAGATCGGTGCCGTTGTAGAACACCTGGCCGCTCGTCGGATCGATGAGGTTGAGCACCATGTTCGCCACGGTGGACTTTCCGGAACCTGATTCGCCCACCAGGGCGGTGGTGGTGCCCTTCCGGACGTAGAAGGAGACATCATCGACCGCCTTGAGGGTCTTCTTGTCCCCACGCGCGCCACGGATATCAAACTCTTTGGTCAGGTTTCGTACCTCGATGACGCGCTGTTCCGACTCGGTTGCCTTGTCCGTGGTCAAAAGTTCTGCGGTGTCCACCCCTTTTTCCCGTGCGCTCTGGATACGAGCGGAGGCGAGGGAGGGTGCCGCCTTGACCAGTCGTCGGGTGTAGGGATGCTGCGGATTGCGCAGGATCTTCAGACTGGGTCCGGACTCGACGATCCGTCCGCGGTGCATGACCACGAGATGTTCCGCGCGTTCGGCGGCGAGACCGAGATCGTGGGTGATAAACAGCACCGCGGTGCCGAGCTCCCTGGTCAGGGTTCCAAGATGGTCCAGGATCTGCCGCTGGACCGTCACGTCCAGGGCGGAGGTGGGTTCGTCGGCGATGAGGAGCTTTGGTCGTGCGGCCAGGCCGATGCTGATGAGCGCTCGTTGGCGCATTCCGCCGGAGAACTCATGTGGATACTGCTTGGCGCGGCGTTCGGCATCGGGGAGTCCGGCCTCTTCGAGCAGCTCGGTGACGCGGGAGTCCATCTCGGAGCCGGGGACCACGTGGTTGGCCCGAAGCGATTCCTTGACCTGGGTGCCGATCCGCCAGACCGGGTTGAGGTTGGTCATGGGATCCTGGGGCACGAGTCCGATCTCGGAGCCGCGGTACTTCTGCATCTGCTTGTCGCTGAGTCCGGTGATATCCGCACCCTCAAAGAGGATGGAACCCTCGGTGACCTTTCCGGTTCCCGGAAGCAGACCGATAATCGACATAGCTGTGGTGGACTTGCCGGACCCGGACTCACCGACGATGGCCACGGACTGCCCCGGATACACCGTCAGGTTCGCGCCGCGGACGGCATCGACGACTCCGGTGGAGGAGGTGAAGGAGATCTTGAGGTTGCGGAGCTCCAGCAGGGGCTTCTCGCCGCCGTGTGCGGGGGTGGGTGG
>NZ_LT821233.1 GCF_900169525.1 Corynebacterium pacaense | reverse complement strand
ACCGCCGGTTGCACTCCGCACTGGCTCATCGCCCGCCGAAGGAAGTTCACCAGGAATGGCAGAAGTATCAGGCCTACGCGGCCTGATCGACAAGTAAATCACCCTCTACAAAACCCGGGGCTTGACAGTCCTCACCGGCAGTTACAGATACACCACGCTACGGGACACGACCCCGTAGAACTATATCCAGCAGGGCTAAACCAACCAGTCAACGCTAACGTTACTCAGCAAATCAGACTCCATCGTGGCTCACGCCCTCACTAACGTTCGGTTGTGCTGCCGCCCAAATCAAAGATTTGGTTGCCAACTAAAAACCTGAGACTCACTGCGGCACCCCTCCCCCAAGGACTACAGACAGTTCAAAAACTCTTTGAAGAGAATCCGCACAGACGCGAAAGAAAAGGGCCGCGGCTCGCGCAGCGTTCGAGGCTCTATGCCTCGGCTATCAGGCCTCGTTCACGCAATTCCGTAAGTCCTGCGCTCTCTGCCTCTTCGGTTGCCCTGACGGAAGCGTCCAGGGCGGAGACTAGGGCGCGTTACTGGCGGCCGTCAAGACCCTCCCACTCCTCGCGGAGCACAGCGACGATGCGCGCCATAGCAAGCTCGCTACCGCTGAGTGTGGCGTCATCAGGGTTAAAGAACGGTACGCCCGATTGTTGTAGCAGGTGGTCAATGTGCTCAGTCATAGTGCCAGTGTGGCACACACCCCGGACACGCACCTCTGCCCTCTGTCCTCGGTGGTCTACTTCACCTGTTCTAGGTAGCTATAGAATGTTGTGCGGCCAATGCCGAGCCGGCGGGCAACCTCAGCTTTCGGCACACCAGTGGCTACTAATTCCCTTGCTTCTGCCAGCTGCTCATCCGTGAGTGCTTTTGCCCGGCCTTTGTACACGCCGCGTGCTTTTGCCCTCGCAATGCCTTCCGCCTGGCGCTCGCGGATAATGGAACGCTCAAACTCCGCCACCGAGCCAAGGAGGCCGAGCATGAGTTTGGCGATGGGTGTTGAGGTCAAGGAGTAGGTTTGGCCCTCTTTGAGAAACTTCACGGACACTTCCCGGGCGGTGAGGTCATCGACCAGGCGGTGTAGGTCAATAAGGGAGCGTGCCAGCCGGTCCATGCTGGTGACTATGAGTTGGTCACCAGGGCGCAGGTAGTTAAGTGCCCCGGTAAGGCCGGGGCGGTGCGTGGACGAACCACTGGCAGTGTCCGTGAAATAGCGAAAGACTTTCTCTTTCTTCAACGCAGCTATTTGCCGCTCTAGGTTCTGGTCTTTGGAACTAACCCGCGCGTATCCGATTTTCTGCCCGGCTATCGCCTCCGGCTGTTCGGGAATGTCTAGGGGTAGCGGCGGTTCTGTTCCGTTAGTCATGAACCAACCCTACCGAACAGGCGGGACTAAGAAGAGTTGTAATTCTCAAAGTGTTCGATTGGGGTGTACCTCGATGCTGCAGTTGATACCTATTTGGAAGGGGAATGAGATCATGGCCATCTCTTTTACCAGGAACAAGGACACGAGCCCTCGGGTGACCCTGGATAATGTATCGCAGACGTACAAAACGGACGGCGGTGAAATCCTGGCGTTGCAGACGACGAATCTCAACGTTGAGCCCGGTGAGTTTGTGTGCATCGTCGGGCCCTCCGGTTGCGGAAAATCCACGCTCCTGAAAATGATCGCGGGTTTCATGCCACCGACGACCGGTGAGATCCTGCTCAACGGAAAAGAGGTGAAAAAGCCCGGACGCGATCGCGGCGTGGTTTTCCAGAGCGCCAACCTCTACCCATGGCGCAGCGTGAAGGAAAACGTAACCCTCTTCGGTGAGTTCCAGCACATGCCCAAGACGGAAAGGGAGGAAATCGCCGATCACTTCCTCGCAATGGTGGGACTTGAGGATTTCAAGGACCGTGCACCCTATGAACTCTCCGGAGGTATGCAGCAACGCTGCCAGATCGCTCGTGTTCTCGCCGCTGATCCGGAAATTATCCTCATGGATGAGCCCTTCGGTGCCCTCGACCCCATGACCCGTGAGGTGCTGCAGAAGGAACTTTTGCAGATATGGCGCGCCAAGAAGAGAACGGTCTTCTTCATTACCCACTCGGTGGAGGAAGCGGTGTTCCTGTCCACCCGCACACTCGTGATGAGTGCCCGGCCGGGCAAGATAATCCGGGACATGCACATCAGTATCGGTGACGGCAGTCTCAACGACGATGAAATGCGCAGACACCCTGATTTCCATAGACTTTGCAATGAGATTGAGGATGCCATCTACGAAGCCCAGGGAGTGACCACCCGTGCCTAGAACATCCATGGTTCCCTCCTCCCTGAGGAGCGGAGACACAACAAATCGTATGACCACCACTGCACACGCCTGGGCTGTACCGGGTTTCGCGCAGCCGCTGGTGGCCACCGACATCGAGCGACGAGAACTGCGACCGGACGATATTCGCATTGATATTGAGTACTGCGGAGTCTGCCACTCCGATATTCATGTCGCCACCGGAGACTGGGGGGAAAGGCGGTATCCGCTGGTTCCTGGCCATGAAATCATCGGCAGGGTGTCGGAGGTTGGATCCGCGGTCACCGACTTCCGGGTCGGTGAACGTGCAGGCGTCGGATGCATCATCGACTCCTGCGGACACTGCCATTGTTGCGGGCAGGGTGCGGAAAACTACTGTCTGACAGGTCCGATCAAGACCTACGGTGAGGACAACAGGTACGCGGACGGGGAATATACCCAGGGTGGCTACTCCACCTCCATCGTGGTGAAGGATAGCTTTGGGCTTCATGTCTGTGAATCAGTGGATCCGGCGGCTACGGCGCCCCTGCTGTGTGCCGGAATCACCACCTACTCCCCGCTGAAAAACTGGGGAGCTGGGCCGGGTACCAAGGTAGCGGTGATCGGCATGGGTGGACTCGGCCATGTTGCGGTGAAGATTGCCGCCGCGATGGGCTGTGAGGTTACGGTGTTCAGCCGCGGTGATTCGAAGAAGTCCGATGCGCTCGCCTTCGGGGCTAAGGATCTCATCGCCACCGGCACAGGAAACTTCGCCGAGGACCACCGCGGTAGCTTCGATATCATCCTCAACACCGTCTCAGCTGATCTGGATCTGGATACCTACATGCAGTGCCTGCGTCTGGACGGAGTGCTCGTGCAACTGGGCCTTCCGATGAAGCGGATGGGAGCGATGCCCAGGACCTTCACCCAGTTCCGCCGGAGTCTGGCGGGCTCCTTCATTGGCGGTATCTCCGAAACCCAGGAGATGCTCGATTTCTGCGCCGAACATGGCGTGGGGGCAGAGGTGGAGATCATCGATGCCGCAGGGATCAACGAGGCGTTCACGCGCACCCTGGCCTCAAAGGTGCGGTACCGCTTCGTCATCGACTGCTCGACAATCTAATCATAGGATGTGGGCTGTTGCTTTGCGACGCACCACCGTACACGTGTGCGGCGCAGCAGGCATCATCGCGGGAGCCGCTATACCTGTTCGGTGACCTTTCCGCGGTGTACCCTGTAGGCGATACCCAGGATGATGAACCAGATTGGTGTGAGGATGATACCCGTACGGGTATCGGGTTCCAGTGCGAGAATCACCAGCACGATGGCGAAGAACACGAGCACCGCCACGCACATGATCCGACCGAGCGGCATCTTGAACACTGACTTCTTATGCAGTTCCGGTTGCTTGCTCCGATACACCAGGTAGGAGCAGATGATCAGGCACCACACGAACATGAACAGTACGGAGGCGACGGTGGTGACCAGAGTGAAGGCCTCGATAATCGTGTCACTGGTGTAGAGCAGAACCAGGCCCGGCAGCAGACAGGTGCAGGAAAACAGCAGTCCTGCCGCGGGAACGCCACGAATGCTGAGTTTGGCGAATACCGGAGGAGCCTTGCGCACCCGCGCCAACCCGTAGAGCATTCTGGAGGTGGAGTAGATTCCGCTGTTGGCTGACGACGCCGCCGAGGAGAGCACCACAAAGTTCACTATGCTGGCAGCGGCACCGAAACCAGTCAGCGAAAGCATGGATACGAATGGAGACACCTCCGGGTTGATCTCACGCCAGGGGGTGACCGCCATGATCGCGACCAGGGCGAGAATGTAGAACAGTGCCACTCGGACCGGGATCGCATTGATGGCCCTGGGCAGGGTCTTCTCGGGGTTCTCGGTCTCCGCCGCAGCGGTGCCCACCAGTTCTATTCCGAGGAAGGCGAAGATGGCGAGCTGGAATCCCGCTATGAATCCCATGAAACCGGTGGCGAAGAAGCCCCCGTCATTTACCAGGTTGGACAAACTCGCGGTATGACCGGAGGGGGAGGTGAAGGATACGGCGACGAGGATCGCCGCGATGACGATGAGGCTGATGATGGCGACGATCTTGATAATGGCAAACCAGAACTCGATCTCGCCGAAGAGCTTGACTGTCATCAGGTTCAGCCCCAGCATGAGCACGATCAGCCCGACGCCACCGATCCATTTCGGCAGATCGGGCCACCAGTAGGCCAGGTAGGCCGAGATTGCAAGAATGTCGGCGATACCGATGACGATCCAGCAGAACCAGTAGGTCCATCCGGAAAAGAATCCCGCCCATTCCCCGAGTTGATCCTCGGCGATGTCACGGAAGGACTTGTAGCGCAGGTTGGCCAGCAGCATCTCTCCCATGGCACGCATAACGAAGAAGAGGAAGAATCCGATGATGCCGTAGACCAGGAGAATCGACGGACCTGCCAGGGAGATGGTCTTTCCCGAGCCCAGGAACAGGCCGGTGCCGATTGCCCCTCCGATGGCGATCATCTGCAGATGGCGGTTACTCAGCCCACGCTTGAGTTGCTGGGTTCCTTTCCCTGCTTCTTCGGGTGAGCGCTGTTGTTGATCGTTCATGTGGCGTCCTTTGCTCGAAGTGGGGAGATCAATCTCCGGGACCCGGTCCGGTGAGGGGTGGTCCGAACCTATGGCAGCTCACTTTAGACACAGAGTGGATGAAATGCGATCCAATTCACAGAAAATAATAGTGGAGATGGTAAATTCGGCAGCCCCGGGCGTTATGGGCGGATGATGGAATGCTCAAAAATCAGGCTGGTGTTGGTCGAGGCGACCTCCTCGCGGACGCTGATGGTCTGGGCCACCACATCTCGGAGCTCCTCGACGCCGCTGACGGCCAGGTGGACCAGGAAGTCCCGGTCGCCGGCGAGGAAATAGACACTTCTGGCCTGCGGCAGGGTTTCCAGAAAGGCGTGGAAGTTTGAGAGGTTCGACCGTGCATTGGCGTGCAGGCGGACCGTAATTAGTGCCTGAACGGTTGCTCCGGTTGCGCGTGGATCGATGTGGGCGTGTACTCCCAGGATTACACCGGAATCCATCAGTCGACGCATTCGCGAATGGCAGGTGGACGGTGCGATACCGACCTTGGTGGCGATCTCCTTGTTGTTCAGGCGCCCGTCACGTTCCAATTCGCGGAGGATCGCTCGGTCTATGGCGTCGAGGTTGGCCACGTTTTTCACGTTCCTAGATTCGGTTGAAGTGGTCTAATTTCGAACTATATACGGAAAACTGCGAAATTTTCGAAGAATCTGCGGTCTTTTGTGATCATGGTGTTCTTTCGGCCGCCACTCTCCCATAATCAAAACAATCAGTCGATGCTTGTGATGGAGGTTACAAAATGAAGAGTTCCATAGTTATCGGTGCCGGAATGGTGGGCCTGTCCACCGCCTGGCATCTTCAGGAACATGGTGTGGAGGTCACCGTCATCGATCAGGGAGGTGTCGCGGCAGGTTCCTCCTGGGGAAACGCGGGATGGCTGACCCCGGGTATGACAATGCCGCTCGCCGATACCAGCGTCTGGACCTATGGACCGGGCTCACTGGTCAACCCCAACGCGCCCCTGCACGTGCCATTCCGTCCCGACCCGAAGCTGTGGGAGTTCTTCGCGCGCTTCGTCAGCCACGGCACGCAGAAGGCCTGGGACCGCACGATGTCCGCACTGACTCCGATTGACAGGGTCGCCCTGGATGCCTTCGATGAGCTGACGGGAAATGGCGTCGATGCCTGGACCCGTGAGGGGCCGTTCGTCGTCGGGTTCGAGAAGGAGAAGCAGGTGGGTGGCTTCATCGAGGAGCTCAAGCATGTTGCTGCACATGGCCAGGAGGTGCCGCTTGAAAGGCTGAGCGATCCGCGCTCCCTGGTTCCGCAGCTCTCCGACAGTCTTGAAGCCGTTTATCGGTTGGATGGACAGAGATTCATCGAGCCCGGTCCCTTCGTGAGGGCGCTTGGCGACGCCGTCCGCGAGCGTGGCGCAACCTTCGCATTCGGCCTTCCGGTGACCAGCGTGGAGGTGGCTGGAAAGCCCACCGTGACCACGGCCCACGGTCAGCGCTACACCGCCGATTCCGTGGTCATTGCCACTGGGGCCTGGCTGCCACGTCTGGCGCGTCGCTTCGGTGTGCGCACCCTGGTGGAGGCGGGTCGCGGGTACTCATTCACGGTCGCATCCGAGCCTCCGATCGAGTATCCGGTCTACTTCCCGAGTCGTCGAATCGCCTGCACCCCCTACCAGGGTCGATTCCGTATCGCAGGGACGATGGAGTTCCGTGGGCCCGATGAGCCCCTGCAGGCCGGCCGAATCGATTCCATCATCCGCACCTCCCGTGGGCTTTTCACCGGTCTGGATCTGGATGCACGGGAGAATGAATGGGTGGGATCTCGTCCCGTCACCCCTGATGGTCTCCCACTCATCGGCGCCACCAATACGCCGGGTGTCTTCGTTGCAGGCGGCCACGGCATGTGGGGCATCGTCCTGGGCCCGGCGACAGGAAGGTTCCTGGCTGAGCAGATGCTCACCGGTCGGGTCGCACCCGAGATCGTGCCCTTCAATCCGCTGCGCTGAGCTTTGACGGTAAAACTCGAATCGCACTGTAATATATGGGGTTTCCGCACCGGCTACTCGCGCTGCTGATCCAGCGTGGGGAAACCGGTGATGATCTTTCCGTATTGCTTGGCGAAGGTTCCTGTCCGCGAGGTGCTCAGTGACTGTCCGATCAGAGATTCGGCGAGACCCACCGCCGCTGTCACCCCGTCGACAACCGGGGCTCCGAGAATCCCGGAGAGTTCGCGTGCCCGGCCCGCCATCCCGCCACATCCGAGACATATGACCTCCGCCCCGTTGTCCAGGGCCTCCCTGGATTGCGCGATGATGGCATGGTCAGTGGCACTCGGATCGGCCTCCAGTTCCAACACTGCCAAATCGGTGGCTGTGATCGAGGAGCACCGGTCGAGAAGGCCAGCAAGCCGAAGACGGTCCCGGATCATGGGAACTGTACGTTTGAGTGTGGTCACCACCGCGTACAGGTCCCCCAGCAGCATGGCGGTCATCGCGGCTGCCTCGGTGATATCCACAACGGGGCCGTCGACAAGTTCCTGCAGCGCTTCACGGCCCTGGTCGCCGTAACCCGCCAGGATCCAGGCGTCCACGGGCGGCCCCAATGTGCTCTGCGCCCGTACGGCCTCGATGACGCCCACCGCCGACAGCGCACCCTCCAGGTGGGATTCGACCGATTCCGGCCCCCTGGTCGGTGTGACTCCGATGATCCGGGTGTCCGGGGCCGCCACTGACTGCGCGGCCGCGGAGATGGTCGCGGTCATGGTGGTTGACGTGTTGACATTGACGACGGCGATGGTCGGCACGACTGAGGCCTTTCAGGGCGGTGGGCGTCATCGGGGC
>NZ_LT821232.1 GCF_900169525.1 Corynebacterium pacaense | reverse complement strand
GGGATCAGCTTGAGCGTGGAGCACGAGTTCTACAGCGCGCTGCTTGAGCTCGACAGTGTATTTGGTGGGCATGTAAGGGTTTCCTTTTCCAATTTCCTACCCTCCATTAAACCCGGGGCGAACCAAGATCTACTGCGAATTGGTCCTGGTCAATCGTGTTACGATCGCGATACACCTTTACGAACCACTGGTGCCCGTCCGTATCTTCGGCGACAAAGTTATCTGCCTCCGTTCCCGCAGGTACTCTAACCGCCACTTATGGAATTACAGTTAGGTGCTTCACATTCTAAATTATTTAGCACAAACAGCCCGATTGGAAGGACTTGACGCGCTCCGCGGGTTCGCGCTCATGGGGATACTTCTCGTTAACTTCCCTGAGGTAGTAGGAGTTCACGAGATCAGGCCAGACGGACAGGTCTACCAATGGCTTGATTTCCTTATTGAGGGGCACTTCTTCCCTCTCTTTTGCCTTCTATTCGCTATCGGATTCGGTATGATGTGGCGCACCGCCCCGTTACGAACCAGCCGTCCGCGCTTTGCGCTGGTCCGCCGTCTACTATTGCTAGGAATACTCGGCGTCTTGCACAGCCAACTTCAGCCCAGCGAAGTGCTCTTGCTCTACGCACTGTGTGGCTTTTTCATTCTTATCCCCATGACGTTTCTCCCTCCAGCGAAATGGGCGCGCTGGATTCTATTCATTATCGGAGCACTACTTATCGCAGTAGGCGGCTGGGTAGGCGGCTGGATGCTCATCGCGGGACTGTTCGTTGTTGGTTTCCTAGCCGGACAGGCACGTATCCCAGAACGTATAGCCAGCTCGACCCACACCAGAAGAGTTTCAGCTTTCATCGCTCTCGCCTGCGCAGCACTGAGCTTGTTCGGATTCTGGCTGAAAGAAGCCGTAGAGAATGGCAATGCCAGTGCTACCCCCGGGCAGCTGCCAACCCTGTTGATGGCTGCCGGATACGTGGCCATGTTCATCACCCTGCTGCGTACCCCCGCGTGTCGCGTATTGACTCAAATTTTCGCACCGCTGGGAAAATGTCACTGACGAACTACGTTACCGCCACACTACTAATGATGGTGGCGAAATATCTTGCGCCAGGAGGATGGTGGGAATCGGGTACGGTAGCGGCATGGATCACTACGTTCGCATCATGTGCAGTGATCCTAGCCATGCAATGGGCTTGGTCTAAGGCCTGGCAGCAACGGTTCGAACAAGGACCTTTAGAACGTGTATGGCGTAACTTCACTTGGTGGGGCAAATCAAAATCAAACTCTCAGCAAAGCCCTAGCCAGAAATAATACATACCTGAATCGTCCGGGGTTTCATGCTGCTCCCATTTGAGAGAATGGAAAGCATGAGACCCGGGGCTTGACAGTGTCTGGACAATTGGCTAGCTACAACAAGTGATACAAAACGGTTAGCTCGGACTACAAAACAAAAAAACAGAGTGTCAATAACGACCGTTTTTGGCGTCCGTATAGGGCCCCTTCACCGGGCGTTTTCTCGGGCGGGGTATATGGGAATCTGAAATCGTTGAAAACTCGGAGTTTGTCAGTTTCCGAAGTCCTCAGCACTTCTGTCCATAGTCCACAGGGTGCTGTTGCAAAGTTGGGGCAGTAGGAAGACAGGCGTGAAATAATCACAGCCACGGGTATCTTCTCGGGTCGTCATTTCCCCCGTGACATCATTTTGTGGGCAGTGCGCAGGTCACTGCCGCTACGGGGTGAGCTGACCTAAGATCTGGAGGAAATGATGACTTCAGCCGCGGCGTGCCGGTTGATCACACCACGATTCTCACCGCTGGGTCCAGAAATACGCCCCTGAGCTGGACAAGCAAACACGGTGGTACCGGCAGGTACCTGACTGGCAGGCCAGTTCCTGGCGGGTGGATAAGACCTATATCCGGGTCGGCGGCACGTGGTGCTACCTCTATCGGGTGATCACCGCCGGTGGCCAGACCCTGGACTTTTACCTCTCTCCGAAGCGGAACGTGGCCGCAGCGAAGCGTTTCCTGGCTAAGGCCCTCAGATCCAATGCGTCAGCCGGGTACCCCAGAGTGATCAACACCGATAAAGCACCCTCCCTAGCCAGGGCAATCGCCGAGTTGAAGTCAGAGGGAATCTGCCCGCCAACAGTGGAACACCGGCAGGTGAAATACCTCAACAACATCCTGGAAGGCGACCATGGTCGGCTGAAGCGGATCCTCGGGCCGAAAGGCGCGTTTAAGAAC
>NZ_LT821231.1 GCF_900169525.1 Corynebacterium pacaense | reverse complement strand
ATACTTGACAGAGGGGAGGGGGCCGGGCCGGAACAGGCCACACCGACGATGACGACGGCGTGCCCCGGATGGGCGGTCAGGTACGCGCCGGTGACGGCATCGGCGACGACGGTGGAGGAAAGGAGGCATTTCGCGGGGGTGTGGGGCTCGAGCAGGACATTCTGGCCGCCGTGTGCGGGGGTGGGTGGGGTGGTGGGGGTACTCATCGCTTCCTCGCCTTCGGATCAAGTGCATCGCGGACGACGTCGCCCATCATGATAAAGCTCAACACGGTCAGTGCCAGCGCCATGGCGGGGTAGAAGAGGACCATCGGCTGGGTGCGCAGTGATGTCTGCGCCTTCGCGATGTCCGCACCCCAGGAGATGATGCTCGGTGGCAGTCCGATACCCAGGAAGGACAGTGTCGCCTCCGCGACGATGAAGGTTCCCAGGGCGACGGTGGCGTAGACGATGATTGGCGCCGCGGCATTCGGCATGATGTGGGAGAGAAGCATTCTGCTTCTCGACGCCCCGAGGGCACGTGCGGATGTGACGTACTCCTCGTTCTTGGCGGTCATCACCGCACCGCGCGTGATACGCGCGATATTCGTCCAGCCGAAGAGCCCGAGAACGAGCACGACGGTGATGATCGTGCGGTGCTCCTTGAACATCTGCATGACCACGATGGCGGCGAGTACCAGCGGGATGGCGAAGAACATGTCGGTGACGCGTGAGAGGATGGTGTCCGCCCACCCGCCGAAGAAGCCGGCGAGTGCGCCGAACACGGTTCCGATGAGCAGCACCAGAATCGTGGTGAGGACGCCGACGGCAACGGAGGCGCGGGCACCGTAGACCGTGCGTGCGTAGATGTCGCAGCCCTGGCGGTCGAAGCCGAAGGGGTGACCGGGCTCCGGCCCCTTGAGGGAACTGGAGAGCTGGCAGAAGTTCGGGTCCTGGGATGTGAACACCTGGGGAATGATCGCCAGCGCCAGGGCGAGGATGATCAGAACCGCGGACACCCAGAACAGTGGACGGCGGCGGAGATACTGCCAGGCCTCCCCCCACATCGAGGTGGGAGCGGAATCGTCGGCGACGGCGTCGACGGCACCCAGCCCTGTTTCGTCGGTTTCTTCAATAAAGTGCTCCTGTCCCTCACGGACCAGGGATTCGGCCCGTCCATCGGGGAAGAAGTGCGTTTCGGCCTGCTGGATCTGTTCATCCTGACCCAGCGCCTTGTTGGTGTGGAATTCGTTGTTAGGCATAGCGGATCCTCGGATCGAGAACGGCGTAGATGAGATCCACGACGAGGTTGGCGACGATGTACACGATCACCAGGACCGTGACAATTGAAACGACGGTGGTGGGCTCTCCCTTGAGAATGGCCTGGTAGAGGGTTCCGCCCACGCCGTTGATACCGAAGATGCCCTCGGTGACGATGGCGCCACCCATCAGTGAGCCGAGGTCGGCACCGAGGAAGGTGGCGACGGGGATAAGGGAGTTTCGCAGGACATGCCGGTTCATCACGGTGAAGCCGCTCAGCCCCTTGGCCCTGGCGGTGCGCACGTAGTCGGCGCGGAGGTTCTCGCTGACCGATTGGCGGGTCAGACGCAGGACGTAGGCGAAGGACACCGCGCCGAGCACCACAGCGGGCATGAGCAGGGCGCTGAAGGTGTCATTGGATCCCACCGTGACGGGGAGGAGCCCCCATCTGACTCCGACGATGAACTGCAGGACGAAGCCGATGACGAAGGTGGGAACCGCGATCACGAGCAGTGAGAGGACCAGGACGGTGGAGTCGAAAATTCCGCCGCGGCGCATTCCGGCGATCACACCGAACACGATGCCGAAGACGGACTCGAAGATCAGTGCCATGATGGCAAGTTTGATCGTGACGGGGAAGGCGCGGGCCATGACATCGAGGACCGGCTGGCCGGAGAATGTGGTGCCGAAATCCAGTGTGAAGATGCCCTTGATGTACAGCAGGTACTGCACGATGAAGGGCTTGTCCAGGTTGTACTCCTGGCGGATTTTCTCGGCTGCGGCCTCGGTCAGGCCACGGTCACCGCCCAGAGCCTGGACTGGGTCACCAGGCATGAGGAACACGAGGGCGTAGATCAGCAGGGTTGCACCGAAGAAGACCGGAATCATCTGGAGCAATCGCCGCCCGACGTAACGAAGCATGAGCGTGGGTGTCCTTGCTTGTGTGGGTGGAAGTGGGAATCCGTGCGGCCGGCGGACCGGGTCTGGCCCGTCCGTCGGCCGCACGGGGGAATCATGACCAAAGGCCCAGGCTATTTGTGATCCTGGGCCTGAGGTGTTCGGGTCATGCGATGATCACGCAGGATTTAGCTCTTGGTGATCGAGGAGTAGTCGGGCTGGGAGTTCCACTTGAGAACGACGTTGTCAACGTTGGAGGAGTAGCCGCCGACCGCGTTGGAGTACCACAGTGGGATGGCGGGGAGGTCCTTCAGCAGGATCTCCTGTGCCTCGTTGAAGGACTTGTTGGCGGCTTCGGTGGAGTCGGCGTTGGCCGCCTCGCTGAGCTTGGCGTCGAAGTCGGGGTTGGAGTAGTCACCGTCGTTGGATCCGGCTCCGGTGCCGTAGAGGGGGCCGAGGAAGTTGCCCAGTGACGGGTAGTCGGCCTGCCAGCCGGTGCGGAAGGCTCCGGTGATGGTGCGGTTGGTCACATCGTCGCGCAGTGACTTGAAGTCCGGGTACGGGTTGCCTATGGCGTCGATGCCCAGCGTGTTGCGAATGGAGTTGGCAACCGCGTCCGCCCATGCCTGATGGCCACCGTCAGCGTTGTAGGAGATGGTGAACTCCCCGGAGAAGGGGCTCATAGCATCCGCCTGGGCCCACAGCTGCTTTGCACGCTCGGGGTCGTAGCCGAGGACGTCCGCCCCCTGGAGATTGTCGGCGTGGCCGTCGATGACCGGCGAGGTGAAGTCGGTCGCCGGGGTACGGGTGCCCTCGAAGATGGTCTGGGTGATCTCGTCGCGGTTGATCGCCAGCGAAAGCGCCTGGCGCCGGAGTACGCCCTCCTCGCCGCTGAAATGCTCGAGGCGCTCAGGGATGGTGAAGGACTGGAAGACGGCCGAGGGCTGGTTGATTGAACGCCCCGCGAGCTCGCTTTCATAGGAGGCGAAGGCGGAGTCCGGAATCGAATCCAGCACGTCGAGGTTGTTGGAGAGCAGATCGGCGTATGCGGCATCGAAGGTGGGGTAGAAGACGAACTTCACTCCCTCGTTCTTCGGTGCGCGGCCACCGGTGTAGTCCTCGTTGGGGAGGATGGTGGCATCGGCGTTGTGGTTCCACTCGGACAGCTTGTACGGTCCGTTGCCCACCGGCTTTTCGCCGAATGCGGTCATGTCCTCGAATGCCGAGTCGGGCATCGGGAAGAATGCGGAGTATCCCAGGCGCAGCGGGAAGTCGGCCTCCGGCTGGGCGAGTTCGATGGTGAAGGTGGTGTCATCGATGACCTTGAGGCCCTCCATGGACTCGACGCCCTCCTCATAACCGAGGATCGGTTCGAAGAAGTAGGCGGAGAGCTGGCTGTTGGCCACGGTGTAGTTCCATGAGTTGACGAAGTTCTCGGCCTTGACCGGTGTGCCGTCGGTGAAGGTCTGGCCTTCCTTGAGTTTGACGCGGTAGGTCTTGTCGCCCTCGAGCTCGATGGAATCGGCCGCCTCATTCTCCACCGCTCCATCGGCGGTGTAGTAGACGAGACCGGCGAACAGCGAATCGACGATACGTCCGCCACCCACCTCGTTGGTGTTGCCCGGCAGCAGCGGGTTCTGGGGTTCGGTGCCGTTGACCACAACGTAGTTGTCGCCGCCGCCCGAGCCGGAGGATCCCTCGGATGAGGAATCCGAGGAGCAGGCTGCGAGAGACAGGGCTAATCCGGCGGCCGTGGTGACGGCTAGTGCCTTCTTCCAAGTCATGAAATGACCTCCAAGTGTTTGAGGAATGATCCCGTAAGGCGAGGGTGCGATGCGGGAACCGGTAATTAAATAGTAAGTGTGACATGAGTCCCAACAAAGTTCTTTTGGGATTCACTTGGCAAAACTATTCAAAACAAAAGAATTCTATCACACAATAGAAATGCCGTGAACAGCATTTTTCTCTTTAGTTCACTCAATATCGAGGAAAAACCCACTTTGTGGGATCGGGCAAAGTACCCCCGTTAGTGTGTGGTCTTTCGGTGGTGGCGCACCGGCACTCTGTGAAATCGTTTGCACAAAAGCGGCCCGTTCAGCGGCGGCCCGGAGTCTCCCCGGATGCGTCGCCGGCGACCTCCGTGGCGAAGACCCGCCACCGGTCATTCTCGGCGACCGTGGCCGCCCGCAGCCACGCCTGCGCGGTGTCCCGCTGGATCACCTCGAACAGCTCCGAGGCACTTCCGGCGTCCACGGGCTCGGGGTATCCGCTGAGGGAGTATCCCGCCGCGGGAGAACCGGAGACTCCGAAGGGTGCAAGCAGGCCGGTCAGCTGTTCGGCCCGCAGCTGGTGGGCGGAGATGGCATCGGTGATCGCCCCGCTGGCGGAGGGATCGGCGTAGGCCAGCGCGACCCCGAGCATCCAGGCGGACTCGTTCTCCCGGTCCAGCAGGTCGGTGGCGGTGCTGCGGTCCGCGCCGGAGTCCATGGTCAGGTCCGCGGGCACCCGGGGTGCTGCGGCGCGGGCGTCGAAACGCGCAAGCTCGACATATTGCTGCGCCAGCAGCGGAACGGATTCCACAGGGACCTCTGAGATGATATCCAGGATTTCGGCTTGACCCTGTGACACCGTAGCTTGGACATCAAAGGACGGGGAAGCGGTGGTCTCGGGAAGGCTCACCGCGCATGACTCGGGTACCCGGTTGTCCTCTGCGAAGCCGCACAGGCGGTCGATCTCGCTGCGGAGCTCCTCCGCGTGCCCGTCGCGGAGCTCGGCGACCTCGGGGGCGGACTCCCGGAGCGCCTGCGCGTCGAACCTCGCCTGCCCCACGGCCGCGACGAGGCTGTCATTCGCCTTCGGCGCGGGGGTGCAGGCGGATAGGAGCAGTGTTCCGCCCAGGATCAGGGCAGCCAGTGGCGGAAGACGGCGTTCAACATGCATGGGTTCACAGTGTAATCTCCGCCCCCGGGCTAGTCTGTCAGGCATGGCATTTCCAAGCAGTGAAGAACTCGACCAACTGGTCACGCCCATCGCCGCCGCCCACGGGCTCGACGTCGAGGCGCTCAAGGTCAACAAGGCGGGCCCGAAGTCGGCGGTCTCCATCAAACTCGATTCCGATGACCGGGCCGATCTGGATCGGCTCGAGGTGGTCAGTAGGCAGATCGGGGAGTTTTTCGACGCCGAGGAGGCGGCCGGCCGCCTGAACTTCGGTGCCGGCTACACCCTCGAAGTCTCCACACCGGGTGTGGAAATGCCCCTGACCGCGGCGCGGCACTGGCGGCGCAACCGCGGTCGCCTCGTTGCCCTCGGAACCGGTGCGGAGACGAGGATCGCCCGGATAGGAGCACTGAATGAGCAGGAGAGCGCGGTGATTCTCATCGAGCGCCGCAACAGGGAGCTTGTCACCTCCGTTCTGCAATTGGCGGATGCCCCCCTGGCGGTGGTAGAAATTGAATTCGCCAATCCCGCACAGGAAGAGATGACCCTGGCGGAGGCAACATTCGATGATGTCGTCGGAATCTAGACCGGCGAAAGCTTGAGAGGATCACAAGTGAATATTGATGTCCAGGCGCTGAGGGCCATTGAAAAGGACAAGGGGATCCGGGTCGATGACCTGATCCGTACCATTGCCACCGCACTGCTGCAGGCGTATGTGGACTACCGCGCCGCGGAGAAGTCGGAGGACACCAGGGCCAGGGTGGACATCGATGCCATCACCGGTTCCGTCGCAGTCATCGTCTCGGAGCTCGATGAGGACGGTTCAGTCACCTCCGAGTACGATGACACACCCTCCAACTTCAGCCGGATCAGCGCGAGTGCGGTCAGGGAGGCGATCGTCCGCAGGCTTCGCGAGGCCGAGGCATCGCGTGCATTCGACGCCTACTCGGACTACGAGGGCACGGTCATGTCCGGCATCGTCCAGGCCGACGCCCGCGCCGCTGAGCTGGGCATCGTGGTGGTGCAGCTGGGCACCGAGGCGGACAACCAGGATGGAATCCTGCTTCCCGCCGAGCAGATCCCGGGTGAGAAGCTCAAGCACGGTGACCGTATAAAGAGCTACGTCGTCGGGATCAACAAAGGGACCCGCTCGATCCAGATCAACCTCTCGCGGACCCATCCTGAACTCGTGCGCAAGCTTTTTGAACTGGAGATCCCCGAGGTCGCCGACGGCTCCGTGGAGATCGTGGCGATCTCACGCGAGGCCGGCCACCGTTCCAAGGTTGCCGTGCGTGCGACGGTGAAGAACCTCAACGCCAAGGGCGCCTGCATCGGTCCGCGCGGTCAGCGCGTGTCCAATATCATGCGGGAACTCGGCGGGGAAAAGATCGATATCATCGATTACTCCGATGATCCGGCAACGTTCGTCGGCAACGCCCTCGCACCCTCGAAGGTGATCAGTGTCGAGATCACCGACGGGGAACAGCAGACCGCGCGCGTGACCGTTCCCGACTACCAGCTCTCCCTCGCCATCGGCAAGGAGGGACAGAACGCACGGTTGGCCGCGAGACTGACCGGATGGAAGATCGATATCCACTCGGATGTTGAATAGTTCGCGACGAAATCTGCCCATGGGTTCCACTAATGGGTACCGATAGCGTAATGTTGTTTAAGGCCCACGTGCGGGCTGTGGTTTATTGCTCGCTCCGGCGAGGAACTGGTGAACACTGGAATATGTCCATGGAAAGGGATTGAATGCGGCAGCGGCCCGACACGGGAGAACATTCACGCCGTACTATCCGTATCCGGACATGTGTCGCAACCAGGGTTCGTACCCCGGATGACCAGCTTCTCCGCGTTGTCGAGCATCCGGAGTTTCCCGGAGTCATTCTTCCGGATCCGAAACGCCGGCTCCCCGGCAGGGGAGCATGGCTGACCCCCACCATCGCCGCACTGGAGCTAGCTGAACAGCGTCGCGCCTTCGGACGCGCGCTGCGGGTGTCCACCCCCGTGGATGCAGGTCACGTACGCACGTACCTGGTGGAGAAAGCCACCGGACCCGAGATTATAAGGAAGACCGAACACTGATGAGCACACGATGAAGCATCAGCGATGAACGTCACTAACCACAGCTAGAGATCAGAAGGTCCTTCGGGCCCTCGACCTCTAGCGGAAAACTAGAGGAGAGAAGTGCCCGGAAAGCTACGTGTACACGAGCTCGCAAAGAAGCTCGGTATTACAAGCAAGGAACTGCTCGCAACGCTTAAGGCGCAGGGCGAGTTCGTTAAAACCGCATCATCAACCATTGAGCCCCCGGTTGTAAAGAAGATGCAGGAGCTCTACACATCCCAGGGTGGCAAGCAGTCCGCCTCCGAGAAGCCGGGGGCCAGGCCCGGTGGGGCGCCGAAGCCCGGTGCCCCGAAGAAGCCGGGACAGGGACCGAAGCCGGGTGCCCCCGGAACGCCCAAGCCGGCAACCCCGGCCGCACCGGCGGCGGCCCAGCCCGCCCCGGCAGCGCCGAAGGCCCGGCCCTCC
>NZ_LT821230.1 GCF_900169525.1 Corynebacterium pacaense | reverse complement strand
GGTTTGACCCTGTGCGCTATGAAACCCGTAAAGCCAACAACACCGGAACGATCACCGTCGATGATAATTTCTACCTCGCAGGACCCGCGTTCCACAATCGGTTGCTCACTGTTGCTATCCGCCATGACATCATCGAGATACTCGATGAAACCTCACGACCGATCGTGGTTTTCCCCCGGTCCTTTGATCACCAGGACGACACCATCTTCACCCCTATCTCACTACTTCCCGCACTAGTCACCAAACCCGGGGCCTGGAACAATTCACCGGTTCGATCCCTGATGCCCGACGCCACCCGACATGCACTTGATTCCGCCGTGCCAGCAGATCGCTCCCGGATACTGGCTGGGATTAACCAGGCAAGCACCGCCACATCGTTTACCAGCGCGATCACCGCCTGCGAACAGATCATCGCAGCCGGCCAGAACCCCACAGGGTCGAGTCTGGGAATGCTTGCCCGCCGTATTGAAGAAGGCACCGAACCCGTATCTGGCGAGGTGGACCTGTCAGTCTATGATCGCCTACCCCAGATACTGCCGACAGAGGCGCACCCCTGTGAACAACCGTGCATTGAGGTCCCAGCATGAAAACAACCATCTCTGCCGCTGACATCATCGCTGCCGGTAAAACATCCTCACTGACATCCACAGTCCTCGCGGAATGGGCGGGGAAAGGCACTCCGCGACAATTGGAGTATCTTTACGGGTTGCTCTTAGCTGAGCAGGCATCGCGGCGTACAGCCCGGACGCAGAGGCTTATTAAGGCTGCGAAACTACCCGCTCTGAAATCCCTCGACGGTTTCGACTGGACTAACATCACCTTCCCCCAGGACTACAGCCGTGATCAACTACGCGACCTGGAGTTTGTCGCCAACGGTGGCGATCTGGTGTTCTACGGTGACGTTGGTACCGGGAAAACGCACCTGGCCTGTGCACTTGTTTCCCAGGCATGTAGTAAAGGCATCCCCGCGAGATTCTTTACAGCAGCGTCCCTGGTTGCTCATCTCCGCCGAGCAAAACAAGCAAATCGGCTTGATAAGGAACTTGTTGTTCTTGCAAGAAACAAACTGATTGTTATAGACGAGTTTGGGTACCTGCCCGTTGATACCGAGGGTGCGAGATTGTTGTTTCAGGTTATCGCCGACGCCTATGAAAAACGCAGTCTGGTGCTGACAACGAACCTGGCATTTTCGAAGTGGGGTTCTGTGTTCGGTGATGATCACATGGCCGCCGCAGTCATCGACCGAATTGTTCATCATGGACGGCTATTGCATTTCACGGGTGAGTCTTATCGAGTCAAACATGCCCTGATGTCCTAAAACCCCCAGTATGCGCGGTGGTGCTGAAATGGAGGGAAACAGTGCTGAGGTGGCAGGGTTTTCCGCGCTGAAACGGCCGGAGAAAATTTGACAAAACACAGACGGTTCCACCCGCGCCATTCCCCTCGAAGTCGCCGGCCTCGACCACCCGCCTGCGGCACGTCCCGGCACCCACAGCCTGCGCCAGATTGTCGGCCCCTCCGGCTCCGGGGTGACCCGCGAGCTCACCCGGCTTTATGAATCCACCCCCGGCGCGGTGATGCTCACCGCTGATGCCCACGCACACGTCACCTACCTGTGCGCGAGCGTCTGGCAGGAGCTTGCCTTCGGTCTGGAACAGCGTGGCATCAATGATCCCGCACGCATTCGGGAGGTGGCGGGCATACTCGACCTCACCGATCTGCTCCACCGCCCGCCGAATAAGCTCTCCGGCGGGCAGACCCGGCGTCTGGCCATCGGGTGCGTCGCTGTCATCCCCGCTCCACTGAAGCTTTTCGACGCCCCCTTCTCCGGCCTCGACACCCCCGGCCGCGCCGCGGTGGCCACGCTGTTGCGTTCCCTGGACGCCGAGGTCGTTGTCGGCGACCATCGCGTGCGTTTCGACGATGCTCCCGTCACCTACCTCGGCGAGATCATCGATGACGTCGAACTTCCTGACCCCGTGCAGGCCCGTGGGACCTGTGAGTTCACGGTGAGGGGCCGCAGGGGAGGGGCATCGAGAAGCTGGTGGCAGTTTCGGGAACCCGCAGGTGGGAACTTCGAGATCGGCCCCTTCCATAAGCGGATTCCACGCGGTGCAGTGGTGTGGCTCAAGGGGCCGAATGGTTCGGGGAAAACTACGCTCATGCGTGCGCTGGCGGGGCTCGATGGCGCGGTGGCGCAGCCGTTCACCGTCGGACTGATGACGCAGGACCCCCAAGATCAAATCATTGATTCCACGGTGGGCGCGATGGTGCCTGGTGGCGGCGATGAACACCCGCTTGATCTGTCAGCCCGCGATCTGCGGCTGGCGCAGTTCGACTCCGTGGTTGCCGATGCGCCTGAGGTCCTGTGCGCCGATGAGCCGGACGTGGGGTTGGACGTGGCGGGCAGCAGTCTCATGCACCACCGCTTCGCCGCGTTTCTCAGCTCGGGGGGAACGATCGTGCTGGCCTGCCACGATGAGAGCTTCGTGGAGGAGGTTCGAAGGTATGCCAGTGTCGAAGAATGGGCATTGCCCGTGAACCTGAACAGTCATCCTTGCGCGCAGAGTCTGGGAAGCAAAGGATAAGACCCTCCTTGCTCCGAAGAGTTTTGTGGGCACGGATATGAGTTTTGTCGAGATGGGTCGAGCAGGAGGGCGGCGCTCCTTGAGCGTGAGATCCTCCGGCTCGGGGGAACAGAATCGCCCCAGGGCCGGACAAGGTGGCGATTGCGGGGCTATCTGGCAACTGATCTTTTGAACCTCGTGACTCTTGCGGAACGTCGCCTTGCGAGCACCAGATTCAACACATCTCTTGGCAACCACCGACCTCGCGTGCCGTTCCTCAGTCGCCCGCCACCCGCAGGGGTTGGGCTTCTGATCCTGCCCTCATTAATGTCCTGGAGTGAGCAAACCGCTTTCATAAGCCAAAATGACTAATTGGGCTCGGTCATGAGCATAAACCTTGGTCATAATGCGATTGACGTGGGTCTTCGCGGTATGCGGGGAAATATAGAGTTCTTCGGCGATTTCCGCATTGGACTTGCCTTGAGCAACAAGTAAAAGCACTTCGCGTTCCCGGTTAGTTAAGGCCTCCAGTTCAGCCCGCGTTGCTGGGTTGGGCGTCGATAAGCTTCCTGGACTGTTGATATAGCGGGTGATCAAAGTCTGGGTGGCTGCCGGCGACAACAAGGCATCGCCGGCATGGATTGCCTCGACTGCGCGGATAATCTCCTCCAGTTCAGCGCCTTTGCCCAAGAATCCACTCGCCCCGGCGCGCAGTGCGGAAACCACGTACTCGTCCTCTTCGAAAGTGGTGAGGATGAGCACTTTTGTACTCGAGGACTGCGCGCAAATGGCGGCGGTGGCGTCGATGCCGTCAAGAATCGGCATCCGGATATCCATCAGCACTACATCGGGGTGGAGTACTGCGGCCTTCTCGATAGCTTCTTGGCCATTGGTGGCTTCGCCAACAACGGTGATTCCCTCGTGGCTGTCGAGGATATCTGCCACAGCCTGGCGAATTAAGGACTGATCATCTGCGATAAGAACGTCGATCACGAAAGCTCCTGCTGTCTTAGTGGAAGGCTCGCATCACATCTAAAAGAATCCTCGGTTGCTGCCATTGCCACGGTGCCGCGGACCGACTCGACGCGTTCCTTGATGCCAATTAGTCCCAATCCTTCTCCACGTAAACCGCTGGCATTGCTTCCATCGGACGCAACTGGGTTGGTTATGGAGATCTCCAGTTTATCGTCACTAACGGTGATAGAAAGCTCAGCGGTCTTTTGTGCCCCGTGCTTATGTGCATTGGTGAGGCCTTCTTGAATGATCCGATATGCCGAGCGTATCAAGTTTTTTGTGTGTGGGGCTTTGTGGACTTGTTGGGTTAGAGGTATGTGTTGAAGCGGTCGGGGTAGGCCACGGCCATCTGATTAATGGCTTGTTGAACCGGCCCAGGTTTGATGCCGCATCTTTTCGAGTTGAGAGGATGGCTTCATGCCAAAGAAGATTGATGCGCAGGTCCGTGAACGAGCGGTCAGGCTGGTGCGCGAGCACCGATCGGAGTAC
>NZ_LT821229.1 GCF_900169525.1 Corynebacterium pacaense | reverse complement strand
ATTGCCGGTTGAAACAGTGGCGAGGACTCGCGACTCGGTATGACAAGCTCGCGATCGTGTACCGGGCCGCAGTTGTCCTCAACGGAGTGATCGCGTGGCTCAACCTTTTACAAGACACGCCCTAGGTGTACTTCCCTGTGACGTTGTGACCGTGTCCCGTCATGCGGGGCCATGATCGCCACCGACCGCTATCAGCAGCTCATCGATGCCCGGTGGGCACGACTCGAACCCCTCCTGCCGTCCCGTGACGGCAGGAGGGTCGCCCGTCCCGGGACCCCGGCAGATCATTAAAGGGGCGATCTACCGCCATCGCACCGGAGTCCGGCGTTGAGACGCAGTGATGCTGCGGGTTGTCACTGATGACATCCGGGTACCGAGGCCGTCAGGATCTCCGGGACCGGGGGCATCGCGGCTTCCGGGTGTCTCACATCCCCCAGTCATCGGCGCACCTGGAGGTCCGGGGACCGGGGTTTCGCGGCGCCACGGCCGGGGAGGCTACACTAGCCCGCATGGCTGCGGTTTTTCTCACCTCCGATCTCCATCTGGGGCACGAGTTCCTCGCTGAACTGAGGGGATTCGACTCCGTGGCGGACCACGATGAGGCGATCATGACCCACCTCACCGAATCCCTCGAGGTCGGCGACAGACTGTGGATACTCGGTGATCTCTCCCGTGGCCGGCCCGAGGACGAGGAGCACGCCCTCGGCCTCCTCGGGGCCGCGCTGCCGGGCGTCGAGAAGCATCTTGTGCCCGGAAACCATGATTCCTGCCATCCCCTGTTCCGGCGTGCCTACCACCGTCAACGCATGTTCCTCGAGGTCTTTGATTCGGTTTCGGTGTTTCAGCGGGTCACCTGGGGAGGGGAGGATGTGTACCTGTCACATTTTCCCCGCCCCGGTCAGGACCACCCGGGCATGCCCTCCCGCTTCGATGAGCTGCGTCTGCGGGTCCCGTTGCTGGTGCACGGGCACCTCCACTCGGATTTCCCGGTGACGGGGCGCGGGCAGGTCGACGTGGGTGTGGACGCCTGGGATCTCCGGCCCGTGCCGGTCGAGGTGGTGCACAGGACCCTTTCCACCTCGCTCGATCGCTGAGAAACGAACAACGCCCCGACCGTGGAGGTCGGGGCGCAGGTGCTGCCGGCGGTGCGGTGCCTCAGCGGTTCAGCGCCGCCGCGAAGGTAACGGGGGTGTCCGCGACATCGCGGAAACCCTCGGTGTGGTCGCCGAAGACCTTGGCCACGCACTCCTGGATGGTGCAGTCGAGTCCCTCGCCGACGGCCGATGCCACGAGCGTCACATTCGCGGAACCGTTGTCGGAAATGGTGTCGGTGGCTCCCGGGGCGGAATTGCTCAACCATGCCTGGGAGGCCTGGTCCATCTGCTGTCCGGTGCACACCGGAACCGGGTTGCCCGGGGTGGCGGTGGCGGCACAGATGGCCGCATAGTATCCGAGGTCGGGATCCAGGCCCGTGATTTCGAAGGTGACCTCCCCACCCTCGGTGAGTCGTTCCGGCGTCACCGTGATCTCGACGTCCCCGGCCGGGGAACCGGAGGTGGTGCTGGCGGCACTGCGTGACGACGCCGGCGCCTGCGAGGTCATCAGGACCTCACCGGGGTCGACCGATCCGGTGGGTTCGGTGGAGTCATTCTGGTTCGGCGGGGTGCAGGCGGTCACCGAGAGCGCCACGGTGGTCGCGGCGAGGACACCGAGGAGGGTGCGCGAAATCGACATGAAGCGTCCTTTCAGGAAAAAACGTTTGACAAGAAACTGTAGCCGAGAGCGTGTGATCGTTTCCACGCTCGGGGGTGGCGGGACGGTGCTGCGGTTCCGGACGTGGCCCGGGGTATCCTGTCGCCGCTGTCCTTGGATGCGGACACCAGCAACCCCCGCACCGGTGGTGCGGGGGTCAGGTCGGGGGCGCGGTGGTTCGGGCTCCCGGAGATTCGGTGGCATTCCTGATCGAGGCATGTGCCCGGGTGTATTCCGGGGCCACCGTTTCAGCCACGGATTGGGGTGGTCCGGGGCTGGCTGGTGGGTGCGGCGGTTTCCTAGTGGAACTGTCCCTCTTCGGTGGAGCCCTTCAGGGCGGTGGTGGAGGAGTTGGGATCGACGGTGGTGGCGATGGTGTCGAAGTAGCCTGCGCCGACCTCGCGCTGGTGTTTGACGGCGGTGAAGCCGCGCTCCTCCGCGGCCTTGAACTCACGGTTCTGCAGGTCCACGAAGGAGGTCATGCCCTCGCGTGCGTATCCGTAGGCGAGGTCGAACATGCCGTAGTTGAGGGAGTGGAATCCGGCGAGGGTGATGAACTGGAACTTGAAGCCCATCGCGCCCAGTTCCTTCTGGAACTTGGCGATCTCGTCTGCGTCGAGGTGCGCGGACCAGTTGAAGGAGGGGGAGCAGTTGTATGACAGCAGCTGGTCCGGGAACTCGGCGTGGACGCCGTCCGCGAACTTCTTCGCCAGCGCGAGGTCCGGGGTACCGGTCTCCATCCAGATCATGTCCGCGTAGGGGGCGTAGGACTTTGCGCGGGCGATGCAGGACTCGAGGCCGTTCTTGACGTGGTAGTAGCCCTCCGCGGTGCGCTCACCGGTGATGAAGGGCTGGTCGCGCTCATCGACGTCGGAGGTGATCAGGGTCGCCGCCTCGGCATCGGTACGGGCGATGACCACGGTGGGCACGCCGGCGACGTCGGCGGCCAGGCGCGCGGAGTTCAGGGTGCGGATGTGCTGCTGGGTGGGGATGAGGACCTTGCCGCCGAGGTGGCCGCACTTCTTCTCCGAGGCCAGCTGATCCTCCCAGTGGGTGCCCGCGGCACCGGCTGCGATCATGGCCTTCTGCAGCTCGTAGACATTGAGGGCACCGCCGAAGCCGGCCTCGCCGTCGGCGACGATCGGCACGAGCCAGTTGTCAACGGAGGTGTCACCCTCGACGTGGGCGATCTCATCTGCGCGCAGCAGGGCGTTGTTGATGCGGCGGACGACGTTGGGGACGGAGTTGGCGGGGTACAGGGACTGGTCGGGGTAGGTGTGACCGGAGAGGTTCGCGTCACCGGCGACCTGCCAGCCGGAGAGGTAGACGGCCTTCAGGCCGGCGCGGACCTGCTGCACTGCCTGGTTGCCAGTCAGTGCACCGAGGGCGTTGATGTAGCCATCACCCTTGGCGGAGACCTCGTCCCAGAGGATCTCGGAACCGCGGCGTGCGAGGGTGTGCTCCTCAACGACGGAACCCTGGAGCTTCTCCACCTGCTCCGCAGTGTAATCGCGGGTGATGCCGTTCCAGCGCGGATTGGTGTCCCAGTCCTGCTGGATCTCCTGTGCGGTGCGCGGCTTTCCAACGTTTGACATCTGAAGTCACTTCCTTCTTGCTCATGCTTCTCGCATCTGATGAGGTGGTGCCCATCCACTTTGATGTGACGTAATACACCCCGTTTTCACTCGGTGATTTTCGTCCATTGCCGTGGTGGCGTACTTCACACAATGGCGTATCGGACAATCCGCCGTCAACGGGTTTAGGTTTTTAAGTTTTGTGCGGGGGTAGCTCCCCCCGTTGCTAATATTGCAAATCTCCGGATTCGCAGACCGCGGGTGGGTGATTTGTAGCGGTACGCATGTACTGGGGAAACCACCCGAGGTGGGGAAATGAATGGTTGCGGTGAGGTTCGGGAATTCCACGGGCAGGGGGACGCTGTGATGAAGTTTGCACGGGGGTAGTAGGGCAGTAAAGATCGCAAACTCCTTGGATGGGTGATCCTTATCACTTAGTCTGGTCACATCGCACAGCCCCGCAGGGTGACAGCGACGCGCATCTTCCACAAAGATGGCGACCCCACTAACACCACGCTTGAAAAGGAGTCTTCATGACTGAGCAGAATGCGACCATCGCAAGCTCTGACAACACCGAGCGCATCGAAGCCGGCGGCCTCCAGGTTGCACAGGTCCTCTATGACTTCGTCTCTGAAACGGTGCTTCCCCGCGTGGGAATCGACGGGGAGAGGTTCTGGAGCGGATTCGGTGAAATCGTCCGCGATTTCACCCCGCGCAACCGTGAGCTGCTGGCACGGCGGGACGAGCTGCAGCACCAGCTCGACGAGTACTACCGCGCCAACCCCGGAAAGCCCGAACCGGTCTCCTACGAGGCGTTCCTCCGCGACATCGGCTACCTCGTGGATGCACCGGGACCCGGAGTCATCCGCACCGAGAACGTCGACAATGAGATCACCGACACCGCCGGCCCCCAGCTGGTCGTTCCCATTCTCAACGCCCGTTTCGCCATCAACGCCGCCAACGCCCGCTGGGGTTCGCTCTACGATGCGCTCTACGGCACCAACGCCATCCCGGATGACGGCGGCGCCGAGCGCACCGCGAAGTACAACCCGGTCAGGGGCGAGCGGGTCATCCAGTGGGGTCGCGAATTCCTCGACGCGGTCGTCCCCCTCGACGGGGCCAGCCACGCCGATGTGGAGAAGTACAACATCACCGACGGCAAACTCGCGGCACACATCGGAAACGGCATCTTCCGGCTCAGGGACCGCGACGCCTACCGCGGGTTTACCGGGGACTTCAACGATCCGACCACGCTGCTGCTGCAGAACAACGGCCTCTACATCGAACTGCAGATCGATCCGGTTCACCCGATCGGGCAGTCGGACAAGACCGGCCTCAAGGACATCTACCTCGAGTCCGCCATCACCACCATCATGGACTTCGAGGACTCCGTGACCGCGGTTGACGCGGAGGACAAGACCCTGGGCTACACCAACTGGTTCGGGCTGAACACCGGTGAGCTGACAGAGGTCGTGACCAAGGGGGACAAGACCTTCACTCGCGCCCTGAACAAGGACCGCGTCTACATCGGAAAGAACGGCACCGAACTCACCCTGCACGGCCGCTCTCTGCTCTTCGTCCGCAATGTCGGACACCTGATGACCAACCCGGCCATCCTCGTCGACGGCGAGGAGGTGTTCGAGGGCATCATGGATGCGGTGATCACCTCGGTCTGCGCCATTCCCGGAATCGTCCCGCAGAACCCCAAGCGCAACTCCCGCAAGGGCTCCATCTACATCGTCAAGCCGAAGCAGCACGGCCCGGACGAGGTCGCCTTCACCAACGAGCTCTTCGCCCGCGTAGAGGATCTGCTCGATCTCCCGCGCCACACCCTCAAGGTCGGCGTCATGGACGAGGAGCGCCGGACCTCCGTCAACCTCGATGCCAGCATTCTCGCCGTGGCGGACCGTCTGGTGTTCATCAACACCGGATTCCTCGATCGCACCGGTGATGAGATCCACACCTCGATGGAGGCCGGGGCGATGGTTCGCAAGGCCGACATGCAGACCGCGCCCTGGAAGCAGGCCTACGAGGACAACAACGTCGATGCCGGAATCGCGCGCGGACTGCCGGGCAGGGCGCAGATCGGCAAGGGCATGTGGGCGATGACCGAACTCATGCGCGAGATGCTGGAGAAGAAGATCGAGCAGCCCCTCGAGGGCGCGAACACCGCCTGGGTCCCCTCGCCGACCGGCGCCACCCTGCACGCGACGCACTACCACCGCGTCAATGTGTTCAAGGTCCAGGAGGAGCTGCGCAAGGCGGGTCGCCGTGACACCCTCGGCAGGATTCTCGATGTCCCCGTCGCCCCGGACACCAACTGGTCCGATGCGGAGAAGCGCGAGGAGCTCGACAACAACTGCCAGTCGATCCTCGGCTACGTGGTTCGCTGGGTCGAGCACGGCGTCGGATGCTCGAAGGTACCCGACATCCACGACATCGACCTCATGGAGGACCGCGCCACGCTGCGCATCTCATCCCAGATCCTGGCCAACTGGCTGCGCCACTCAGTGGTGTCGGAGCAGCAGGTGCTCGAGTCCCTGGAGCGCATGGCCATCGTGGTGGACAAGCAGAACGCCGCGGATCCGACCTACCGTGACATGGCGCCCAACTATGATGATTCCCTCGCCTTCCAGGCGGCCAAGGACCTGATCTTCAAGGGCACCGAGTCACCCTCCGGCTACACCGAGCCGATTCTGCACGCGCGCCGCCGAGAGTTCAAGGCGCGGGCGAGGGGCTGATCATCCCGGGCTCCGGGGGCGAACCGGCGGGTGTGGTGAATAACCCGCCGGCAGGGTCTATGATGACTCTTTAATGAACGCACATGACTTCGAAGCACAGGTGGAGTACCTGAACCAGGTGTTCGAGGTGTCGGAGGAGCACCTGCTGTCCCCCGACATCCTTCTGCAGATCACCTCGTCCTAGGGCGTGTCTTGCAAATGAATTCTGTGGGAGCTGAGATCGTGGAGGTATGTCTCGATTCCAGCTCCTCTCAGACGACCAATGGACACTGATTGCTGATTTGTTGCCTGGTCCCACGGGCAA
>NZ_LT821228.1 GCF_900169525.1 Corynebacterium pacaense | reverse complement strand
GGCGTATTTCTGGACCCAGCGGTGAGAATCGTGGTGTGATCGACCGGCACGCCCCGCTGAAGTCATCATTTCCTCCAGATCGCGGTAGCTCACCCCGTAGCGGCAGTGACCTGCGCACTGCCCACAGGATGATGTCACGGGGGAAATGACGACCGGAGAAGGTACCCATGGCTGTGATTATTTCACGCCTGTCTTCCTACTGCCCCAACTTTGCAACAGCACCGCGCGGAAGACCATCGGAGCAATCCAACCAGATGCCGAAGTCCGAGAGACGTTACGACCGGGTTATGCCACGAACGCGGATTCTTTGACCATGGCCGGCCATGTCGTCGCCATCGAGTTCGCTACCGTCGCCGCCGCCAACAATTACTGGCGAGCTTAAGTCCCTGACGTGTGGCAAAGAGCGATCCCTGACCGGCCGCTGGTTTTGACCATCACGATCAACCACAATCGAAGAGCTTGCGCAATGGGTCGGATGTAGTTGACTCGTCGCGTGATGCTGCAATAAACTTGCATTCCTCATGAATAATCGCCGCCCATCTCGATGTCAGTGACCGAAACCAAGCGCTGACCGCTATCCTGCGCATCGGCCCGCCCACGGAGGATCCCTACCACTGACACGTCAGAGTCCACTTCTTTACGTACTGCGCTAACTTCTCGGGCCATCAGGGAAGGCGCATGAACAAAAACATCGTCTCCTCACCATTCGATGCTTCCCAGACCGGCTCCGAAAGGTTGTTTATATGCACAAAATATCGATCGAGGCCCTCGCCCGCAAGCAACTTAAAGAGGCCGTCACCGCCCCTAGTGCTCGTGCCGCCGATACCGTCTTCGGCGGGCACGAAAAAATTCTGCGGCAGACCGTCGTCGGGATACGTCAGGGTGCCGAGCTCGGAGAGCGCGACAATCACGATGAATCCACGATTTATGTCCTACAAGGGCGTGTCCAACTCAGGACGGGCGATGAGACCTGGATAGGTCGCAGCGGTGATCTGTTGATCGTGCCGCGATCTCGGCACAGCCTCGAAGCAATCGAGGACTCCGCTGTTTTGATCACCATTGCCAAACTGACGCAATAAGAAAGATAGGGACTTCCCCTGGGGTGTTTGAGCCCGCCGAGGGTCCGTCTTCCGCGGCGAGACCATGGACCGGTACCGTTCGATCACCAGCCTCCTGCCCCTGATGTTTGTACCAGCATGCGACGGTGACCAACTGACCGGTTCCACTATCCTTACCGCTACTGGCGGCGGGGATAATCGAAAATACGTGCCCCTTGGTGAAGGGTCGGGGAGCTAATAGGATGACAGTGAACCTATTTTCCACGTCTTTATCCGTAGTATTGGAGATCCGATGACCTACACAATCGCCCAGCCCTGCGTTGATGTCTTGGATCGAGCCTGCGTCGAGGAATGTCCCGTGGACTGCATCTACGAGGGCAAACGGATGCTCTACATCCACCCCGATGAGTGCGTCGACTGCGGTGCCTGCGAGCCCGTCTGCCCGGTTGAAGCCATCTTCTACGAAGACGATGTTCCCCACGAATGGTGGGACTACACCGGCGCTAACGCCGCCTTTTTCGACGACCTCGGTTCGCCAGGCGGTGCCGCCAGCCTGGGTCCGCAGGACTTCGACGCCCAGCTCGTCGCGGCGCTGCCGCCACAGAACCAGAACTAGGACCTGATATCGGCCCTAACGATATGCAGATGTCCGGTTCTTAAACGCGCCTTTCGGCCCGAGGATCCGCTTCAGCCGACCATGGTCGCCTTCCAGGATGTTGTTGAGGTATTTCACCTGCCGGTGTTCCACTGTTGGCGGGCAGATTCCCTCTGACTTCAAC